>NC_012803.1 GCF_000023205.1 Micrococcus luteus NCTC 2665
AAATCCCCGGCGGGCACGATCAACCGACACCCGGGGGACCAGACAACTCTAGTGGCCGGGGTACGCAGGGGTCAAACGGGTGCGCGCGGATCCCGGACGCCCGTGGGCGCCCGGGACGGTCGTCCACAGGATGATAGGGGTTGTCCACCGTCTGTGCACAACCCTGTGGACAACCGTTAGACTCCGAGCACCGTCGTCCGTCTCGCGCAGCCGCCCCCGTCCCCGGGGACGTCTGCCCCAGGAAAGGAAGCCTCCGTGGTGGCAGACCAGGCCGTGCTCAGCTCGTGGCGCTCCGTCGTGGGCTCCCTCGAGGACGACGCGCGGGTCAGCGCCCGCCTCATGGGCTTCGTCTACCTGGCCCAGCCGCAGGGCCTCATCGGCAATACGCTCCTGCTGGCCGTGCCGAACGAGACCACCCGCGAGACGCTCCAGGGCACCCAGGTGGCCGACGCCCTCACGGACGCCCTGACCCAGGAGTTCCGCGAGGAGATCCTGCTGGCCATCTCGATCGACGCGAACCTGCAGCCGCCGCGGACCCCCTCCTCCGAGGCCCGCCGCTCCTCCCTCGCCGGCGGGCCGTCCGGCGCCGCGGCGCCGGACGTCGAGCTGCCCCCGGCCGCGACCGCCGCCACCTCCCGCCGCGCCGTCGCCGAGGAGCTGCCGGGTTTCCGCATCGAGCCGCCGGCCGACGTCGTGCCCGCCGCGAACGCGGCCCCGAACGGGAACGGCAAGCCGACCCCCGCGCCGCCGTCGACGTCCGCGGAGACCAGCCGCCTCAACGACCGCTACCACTTCGAGACGTTCGTGATCGGCTCGTCCAACCGGTTCGCGCATGCGGCCGCGAACGCGGTGGCCGAGGCGCCGGCGAAGGCGTACAACCCGCTGTTCATCTACGGCGAGTCCGGCCTGGGCAAGACGCACCTGCTGCACGCGATCGGGCACTACGCCCGCCGCCTCTACCCGGGCTTGCGGGTGCGGTACGTGAACTCGGAGGAGTTCACCAACGACTTCATCAACTCCATCCGCCACGACGAGGGCGCCTCGTTCAAGCAGGTCTACCGCAACGTGGACATCCTGCTGATCGACGACATCCAGTTCCTGGCGGACAAGGAGGCGACGGTCGAGGAGTTCTTCCACACCTTCAACACGCTCTACAACAACAACAAGCAGGTGGTCATCACCTCGGACCTGCCGCCCAAGCAGCTCTCCGGGTTCGAGGACCGGCTGCGCTCCCGCTTCGAGTGGGGGCTGATCACGGACATCCAGCCGCCGGACCTCGAGACGCGCATCGCGATCCTCCGGAAGAAGGCGGAGGCCGAGGGGCTCGTGGCCCCGCCGGAGGCGCTGGAGTACATCGCCTCGCGCATCTCCACGAACATCCGCGAGCTCGAGGGTGCGCTGATCCGCGTGACCGCGTTCGCCTCGCTCAACCGGCAGACCGTGGACATCGAGCTGGCCGAGCATGTGCTCAAGGACCTGATCACGGACGAGACGGCGCACGAGATCACGCCGGAGCTGATCCTGCACGCCACGGGGGAGTACTTCAATCTCACCCTCGAGGAGCTGACCAGCAAGTCCCGCACCCGCACGCTGGTGACGGCGCGGCAGATCGCCATGTACCTGCTGCGCGAGCTGACCGAGATGTCGCTGCCCAAGATCGGACAGGTCCTGGGCGGCCGCGACCACACCACCGTCATCCACGCGGACCGCAAGATCCGCGAGCTGATGGCCGAGCGGCGGACGATCTACAACCAGGTCACCGAGCTCACCAACGAGATCAAGCGGAAACAGCGCGGCGCCTGAGCCACCCGCCGTCCCACCCTCGAGTCCCGGTTCGAACCTTCGACCGGGACTCGAGCCTTCGTCCACATTGTCCACCGGTGTGGACAACTCTGTGGAGAACCCCCGTCGCTGTGGACAACCTCCGCCCCTGTGGATGGCGGAATCAGGCCGCTCACGCCGCGTCCACACCCCTGGGGGCGACGACGGTGCACAGGCTGGTGAATCACACGGATGCCATTCGGCGGTCCACACGTATCCACAGATCTCCACAGCCGAAAACCGCATGATCTCGCGGGTTCCGACGGGTGGGGACGCACCCTGTGGACAGGAATGTGGGCAACTGGGGGGTGGATCCGGGGACGAGTCTGGACAACTCCGGTCGAACCTGTGCAGAGCAGGGGGAGGACCTCCGGGGCTCGTCCACACCGGATGCACACCCCGAACGAGCGGGCGTCCACACGGTTCCCCCAACCGGATCCGCATGCTGACGCGGCAGAACGGCGTTCTCCACAGGATCCACACCCGCTACCACTCCTTCTGATCCCCCTTCAGAGATTCCGCCAAGCAACATCATCTCCGCCGCCTCGCACCGAGCTGAGGGCCCCGAGAGCCCGGGCTGCGCCCGAGCACTCAGAATCCTTGGAATCACACGCTTGTCATTCGCTTCCGACCTGACACCCGCCGCGCGGACCGCCTATGCTGAGGCCCGCGTGTCGCCGTTCCCCCGGGCCCGCAACCCCCGTCATCACCCCCAGAGAGGCAGTGCAGCTCGTGAAGTTCACCGTCGAACGCGACATCCTCACCGACGCCGTCTCCTGGGCCGCCCGCTCCCTGTCCCCGCGCCCGCCGGTGCCGGTGCTCTCGGGTCTGCTGATCACGGCCGAGGCCGGCGTCGTGTCCATCGCGAGCTTCGACTACGAGACCTCCGCGCGCCTGGAGATCGAGGCGGACGTCGAGACCGCGGGCCAGGTGCTCGTCTCCGGCCGTCTGCTGAACGACATCGTCCGCTCCCTGCCGCAGGCCCAGGTCACGGTGGAGCTCGACGGCGGCAAGGTGCTCGTCACCTGCCGATCCTCCCGCTTCTCCCTGGCCACGATGCCCGTGGGCGACTACCCGGCCCTGCCCGAGCTGCCGGCCCCCGCAGGCACCGTGGACGGGGCCGCGTTCGCCCACGCCGTCGCCCAGGTCACCGTCGCCGCCTCCAAGGACGACACCCTGCCGATCCTCACCGCCGTGAAGGTGGAGATCGAGGGCGACACCATAACCTTCCTGGCCACGGACCGCTACCGGCTGGCCATGAAGGAGATCCGCTGGACCCCGGCGGACCCGTCCATCTCGACGTCGCTGCTCATCAAGGCGCGCACGCTCACCGAGGTCGCCAAGTCCCTCGGCTCCGGCGGCGACCTGGAGATCCTCCTCGGTCAGACCGCCGACCTCGTGGGCTTCGCCTCCGGTGGCCGCCGCACCACCTCCGTGCTCGTGGACGGCGAGTACCCCAAGATCCGCTCGCTCTTCCCCGAGTCCAGCCCCATCCAGGCCGTGGTGGACACCGCCGCCCTGGTCGAGGCGTCCCGCCGCGTGGCCCTCGTGGCCGAGCGCAACACCGCCCTGCGCATGGTGTTCACGGAGGGCCAGGTCACCCTGGACGCCGGCACCGGCGATGACGCGAGCGCCAACGAGTCCGTGCCGTGCACGCTCGAGGGCGAGGACATCACCGTGGCGTTCAACCCGTCCTACCTCTCCGAGGGCCTGGCCGTGGTGGACCAGCCGCAGGTGCGCTTCGCCTTCACGTCCGCGCCCAAGCCCGCCCTGCTCACCGGCGTGAACCAGGAGGACGGCGTCGTCTCCGACTACCGCTACCTCGTGATGCCGGTGCGCATCGCCTGACGCAGGGGGCCGGACGCTTCCGTGTACCTGTCCCACCTCACCGTCGCGGACTTCCGGTCCTACCGCTGGGCCGACCTGGAGCTGACGCCGGGGTCCACGGTGCTGCTCGGGGCCAACGGGGTGGGCAAGACCAACCTCGTGGAGGCGATCGGCTACCTCGGCGCCCAGCAGTCCCACCGGGTCAGCTCGGATGCGCAGCTCGTGCGCTTCGGCCGGGACCGGGCCCGGATCGCCGGGCGCGTGCACCGCGGGTCCCGCACCGTCGCCCTCAAGGTGGAGATCCTGCCGGGCCGGTCCAACCGGGTGGCCATCAACCGCGGCGCCTCCGTGCGGGCGAAGGAGGGCCTCGGGATCCTGCGGACCGTGGTCTTCGCCCCGGAGGACCTGAGCCTCGTGACGGGGGAGCCCGGTGGCCGCCGTCGTCTCCTCGACCAGCTCATGGTGCAGCTGCGTCCGGCGCTCGGCGAGGCCGCCGCCGACTACGAACGCGTGCTGCGTCAGCGCAACGCCCTGCTCAAGTCGGGCCGCGGCTCTCGCCGCTGGGGCCCCGAGGAGGACGCGACGCTCGCCGTCTGGGACGAGCACCTCTGCGCCGCCGGCGCCCGCCTGCTCCACGGCCGCCTGCACGTGCTGCGCCTGCTGGCCCGCCCCCTCCAGGAGATGTATGCGGCGCTGACGAACGGCTCCAAGGCCGCGGCCTACGCCTACGAGTCCACCGTCCCGCTGGCCCGCGGCACCCACGCGGAGGTCCCGGCCGTGGCGGACCTGGCCACGGACATGCGCCGGACGCTCGAGGCCCAGCGGGAGGAGGAGCGGGCGAGGGCGCTCACCCTGGTGGGCCCGCACCGGGACGAGCTCGCCCTCTTCCTGGGCCCGGCGCCCGCGCGCGGCTACGCGTCCCACGGGGAGACGTGGTCGCTGGCGCTGGCCCTGCGCATGGCGGCCTACGACGTGCTCGTGGCCGACGACCCGGACCCCGATGCCCGCCCCGTCCTGATCCTGGACGACGTGTTCGCGGAGCTCGACGCCGCCCGTCGTCGCCGCCTCGCCGCGCTCGTCCACCGGGCCGAGCAGGTGATCGTCACGGCCGCCGCGCTCGAGGACGTCCCCGAGGAGCTCACGGCCCATCGCGTGCTCATCCGCCAGGACGCGGAGGGCTCCGAGGCCGTGGCCGCCGCGGCCCCCGTGGAGGGGGACATCCGCGAGCCCCGGCGCGAGGGCGGGGCCGATGGCTGAGACTCCCGCCCCGTTCGAGCCGGACCGGCCGGACCTTGCGCTCGTGCAGCTGCGCCGGGTCCGCGAGGCCGCCCGGGAGCGGGGCGAGGCGCCCCTGCGGGCGCGGGGGACGGGCGCGGGCCTGGCCGGGGCCATGGCGGGCACGACGTCGGCCGGCCGGGAGCGGCAGGACCGTCGGCGCCCGTTCGGGGGCGCGGACCGGGACCCGGCCACGGTGTCCACCGTGTTCGGCCGGCTGATCCGCGATCGCGGCTGGTCCACTCCCGTGGCGGTCGGCTCCGTGCTCACCCGCTGGGCCGAGCTGGTGGGGCCGGAGATCGCGCTGCACTGCCGCCCGGAGAGCTTCGAGGACTCCGTGGTGCGGGTCCGGACGAGCTCCACCGCGTGGGCCACGCAGCTGCGCCTGATGAGCCCCGTGCTCCTGCAGCGCTTCGACGAGGCGCTCGGGCCCGGCGTCGTGACCCGCATCGAGGTGGCGGGGCCCCAGGCCCCGAGCTGGCGCAAGGGCCCGCGCACCGTGCGCGGCGGCCGCGGGCCGCGCGACACCTACGGCTGAGTCCGCGGCCGCCCTCGCGCACCCCGACGGCGTCCCGGACGCGGCGAGGCCATGGGCGCCGCTCTGGCGCGCTCACAGGGTCGGTGATGGCCCGGGAGGCATGGGCGGTCTCCTGCGCACGTCCTGAGCCGTGTCCCTGGCCGCTGAGCGGGTGTTCTCTTGCGGCGGACCCCCATCGATGCGGGCCCGCGGGGTGCCAAGCGGTACACTGGGACCAGTGAAAGGGGGCTGGCTGTCGTCCGTCCCCCGCCCCCGTGGATCTGCGGGAGCGTGTCGCGTGCCGGTCCTGTCCGGGCGGCGTCGCGCGCCTGCGCGCGGGCCGACCCTGCCGCCGACGTCCGAGGAAGTGAGCCACCCGTGGTTGACGCCATGCCCGAGAACCCCGCGGAGGAGCCGACCGCCGCGTCGGCCGCGCCGAACCCGGAGGCCGTGCCGGACGCCGTCGGGCAGCCCGAGGCCCCGGTGAAGGACCGGAAGGTGCCCGGTGAGTACGGCGCCAGCGCCATCACCGTGCTCGAGGGCCTCGAGGCCGTCCGCAAGCGCCCCGGCATGTACATCGGCTCCACCGGCCCGCGGGGCCTGCACCACCTCGTGTACGAGGTCGTGGACAACTCCGTGGACGAGGCGCTGGCCGGCTACGCCACCGGCATCGACGTCACGCTGCAGGCCGACGGCGGCGTGCGCGTGGCGGACGACGGCCGCGGCATCCCTGTGGACCTGCACCCCACCGAGGGGAGGCCGACCGTCGAGGTCGTCATGACGATCCTGCACGCCGGCGGCAAGTTCGGCGGCGGCGGCTACGCCGTCTCGGGCGGCCTGCACGGCGTGGGCATCTCCGTGGTCAACGCGCTCTCCCGCCGCGTGGACACCGAGGTCCGCCGTCAGGGGCACGTGTGGCGCATGTCCTTCGCGGACGGCGGCGTGCCCCAGGGCGAGCTGGTCAAGGGTGAGGCCACGGACGCCACGGGCACCGTGCAGACGTTCTACCCGGACGCGGAGATCTTCGACTCGATCGAGTTCGACTACGAGACCCTGCGAGCCCGCTTCCAGCAGATGGCCTTCCTTAACAAGGGCCTGCGCATCACCCTCACGGACGAGCGCGTCCAGGAGTCCAACGAGGTCGTCGACGACGAGATCGCGGGCGAGGGCGCCGCCGGCGAGGACGTCGCGGAGAACGGCCTGGCGGAGGACGCGGAGCAGGAGCCCCAGCGCCGCTCCGTCACCTACCTGTACGAGAACGGCCTGCTCGACTACGTCCAGCACCTCAACTCCGCCAAGAAGGTCGAGTACGTCCACGACGACGTCATCGCCTTCGAGGCCGAGGACTTCTCGGACGGCCGCTCCATGGCCGTCGAGGTGGCCATGCAGTGGACCTCCGCCTACTCGGAGTCCGTGCACACCTACGCGAACACGATCAACACCCACGAGGGCGGCACCCACGAGGAGGGCTTCCGCGCCGCGCTGACCTCCCTGGTCAACCGCTACGCGCGGGAGAAGGAGATCCTCAAGCCCAAGGAGGACAACCTCTCGGGCGAGGACATCCGCGAGGGCCTGACCGCCGTGATCTCCGTGAAGCTCTCCGAGCCGCAGTTCGAGGGCCAGACCAAGACCAAGCTCGGCAACTCCGAGGCCCGCGGGTTCGTGTCCAAGGCGGTCACGGACCACCTCGGCGACTGGTTCGAGCGCAATCCGGGCCCGGCGAAGGAGATCATCCGCAAGGCCATCATGGCCTCGCACGCCCGCCTGGCCGCCCGCAAGGCCCGGGACAACGCGCGCCGCAAGTCCCCGCTGGAATCCTTCGGCATGCCCGGCAAGCTGGCCGACTGCTCCTCGAAGGACCCCGAGCGCTGCGAGGTGTACATCGTGGAGGGTGACTCCGCCGGCGGCTCGGCCAAGCAGGGCCGCAACCCGGAGACGCAGGCCATCCTGCCGCTGCGCGGCAAGATCCTGAACGTGGAGCGCGCCCGTCTGGACAAGGCCCTCGGCAACGCCGAGATCCAGTCGATGATCACCGCGTTCGGCACCAACATCGGCGAGGAGTTCGACATCTCCAAGCTGCGGTACCACAAGATCGTGCTCATGGCGGATGCGGACGTGGACGGCCAGCACATCACCACGCTGCTGCTGACCGTGCTGTTCCGGTACATGCGCCCGCTCATCGAGGCCGGCCACGTGTTCCTCGCGCAGCCGCCGCTGTACCGCATCAAGTGGTCCAACGCCCCGCACGACTACGTGTTCTCGGACGAGGAGCGCGACGCCGCCGTCGAGGCCGGCCTGGCCAAGGGCTGGCGCTACCCCAAGGACAACGGCGTGCAGCGCTACAAGGGCCTGGGTGAGATGAACTACCAGGAGCTCTGGGACACCACCATGGATCCGGAGCACCGCACCCTGCTGCAGGTGACCATGGAGGACGCCGCCGCCGCGGACGCCGTCTTCTCCATGCTCATGGGCGAGGACGTGGAGTCCCGCCGCACCTTCATCCAGCAGAACGCCAAGGACATCCGCTTCCTGGACGTCTGAGCCGGACCCGCAGACCTGCCTGAGCCGACCACCCTCCCCGCCGTCGCGGGGAGCACGAGAGGACCCGCGTGAGCGACGAGACCACCCCCCAGACCCCGGACGAGCCCGTCGAGGGCGCCCCGATCCCGGGGACCCCGCAGACCGGCCTGGACATCGAGGTCGAGCACTACGTGCTCCCCGAGGGCGCGGCCGACAAGGTCGAGCCCGTCGACCTCGAGTCGGAGATGAAGCGCTCGTACCTGGACTACGCGATGGCCGTGATCGTCGGCCGCGCGCTGCCGGACGTGCGCGACGGCCTCAAGCCCGTGCACCGTCGCGTGCTCTACGCGATGTACGACGGCGGCTACCGCCCGGACCGCGCGTTCAACAAGTCCGCCCGCGTGGTGGGCGACGTGATGGGCAACTACCACCCGCACGGCGACACCGCGATCTACGACGCCCTCGTGCGCCTCATCCAGGACTGGGTCCAGCGCTACCCGCTGGCGCTCGGCCAGGGCAACTTCGGCTCCCCGGGCAACGACGGCGCGGCCGCCCAGCGCTACACCGAGACCAAGATGGCCCCGCTGGCCATGGAGATGGTCCGGGACATCGACGAGGACACCGTCGACATGCAGGACAACTACGACGGCAAGCAGCAGGAGCCCGTCGTCCTGCCCGCCCGGTACCCGAACCTGCTGGTCAACGGCTCCTCGGGCATCGCCGTCGGCATGGCCACGAACATCCCGCCGCACAACATGCGCGAGGTGGCCGCGGGCGTGCAGTGGTACCTCGAGCACCCCGAGGCCACCCGCGAGGAGCTGCTCGAGGCGCTCCTGGCCCGCGTGCACGGCCCCGACTTCCCCACGGGCGCCCAGATCCTGGGCCGCAAGGGCATCGAGGAGGTCTACCGGACCGGCCGCGGGCCCATCACCATGCGCGCCGTGGTCAACGTGGAGGAGATCCAGGGCCGCACGTGCCTCGTGGTCACCGAGCTGCCCTACATGACCAACCCGGACAACCTGGCCGCGAAGATCGCGGAGATGGTGCGGGACGGCAAGATCAGCGGCATCGCGGACATGCGCGACGAGACCTCCGGCCGCACCGGCCAGCGCCTGGTGATCGTGCTCAAGCGCGACGCCGTCGCCAAGGTGGTGCTGAACAACCTCTACAAGCACACCGAGCTGCAGTCGAACTTCTCGGCCAACATGCTCGCGCTCGTGGACGGCGTGCCGCGCACCCTGTCCCTGGACGGCTTCGTGCACCACTGGGTGAAGCACCAGATCGACGTGATCGTGCGCCGCACCGCGTTCCGCAAGCGCAAGGCCGAGGAGCGCGCGCACATCCTGCGCGGCCTGCTCAAGGCCCTGGACATGCTGGACGAGGTCATCGCGACCATCCGCCGCTCGGCCTCGGCGGACGTGGCCCGCGAGGCCCTCAAGGAGCTCCTGGACATCGACGACGTCCAGGCCCAGGCCATCCTGCAGATGCAGCTGCGCCAGCTCGCCGCCCTGGAGTCCCAGAAGATCCAGGACGAGTACGACGACCTCATGGCGAAGATCGCCGAGTACAACCGGATCCTGGAGTCCCCGCAGCGTCAGCGCGAGGTCATCTCCGAGGAGCTCGCCGAGATCGTGGCCAAGCACGGCGACGACCGCCGCACCGAGATCATGGCCGGCTTCGACGGGGACATGTCCATCGAGGACCTGATCCCCGAGGAGGAGATGGTCGTCTCCATCACCCGCGGCGGCTACGTCAAGCGCACCCGGATCGACCAGTACCGGTCCCAGGCGCGCGGCGGCAAGGGCGTGCGCGGGGCGACGCTGCGCGGCGACGACGTCGTCGAGCACTTCCTGACCGTGTCCACGCATCACTGGCTGCTGTTCTTCACGAACTTCGGCCGCGTGTACCGCATCAAGACGTACGAGCTGCTCGAGGCCGGCCGCGACGCGAAGGGCCAGCACGTGGCCAACCTGCTCGCGTTCCAGCCGGACGAGCGGATCGCCCAGATCCAGCCGCTCGTGGACTACGGCCGGGCCCCGTACCTCGTGCTCGCCACGCGCGGCGGCCTCGTGAAGAAGACGCCGCTGCTGGACTACGACACGAACCGCACCGCCGGCCTGATCGCCATCAAGCTGCGCGAGGGAGACGAGCTGGTCTCGGCCCGCGTGGTCTCGCCCGACGACGACCTCATCCTGATCTCGCACAAGGGCCAGTCCCTGCGGTTCACCGCCACGGACGAGGCGCTGCGTCCCATGGGCCGCGCGACCTCGGGCGTGACGGGCATGAAGTTCCGCGACGACGACTCCCTGCTGACGATGGACGTGGTGGAGGAGGACGGCTACGTCTTCACCGTCACGGACGGCGGCTTCGCCAAGCGCACCCACGTGGACGAGTACCGCCTGCAGAACCGCGGCGGTCTCGGCATCAAGGTCGCCAAGCTCGTGGACGACCGCGGCGAGCTCGCCGGCGGTCTCGTCGTGCGCGAGGACCAGGAGGTCCTCGTGGTGATGGCCTCGGGCAAGGTGGTGCGCTCCGCCGTCGCCGGTGTGCCGGCCAAGGGCCGCGACACGATGGGCGTGATCTTCGCCAAGCCGGACAAGCGGGACCGGATCGTCGCCGTCACCCTGAACAACGAGCAGGAGATGGAGGCGAAGGCGGACGCCGAGGCCGAGGCGGGGCCGGATGTACCCTTGGACGCAGACATCGACCCGACCGACCCCGTAGCCGCACCGGAGGACGCCCTGACGCAGGACGCCGGTGAGGGTGCAGACGGAGGAGAGCAGTGAGCACGTCCGCGTCGTCGCGTCCCGGCCAGGGACGGAGCACCGGGAAGGCCGCCGAGCCGCGGTCCGGCCGTCCGGTGCGCAAGGCCAGCGGGTCCTCGCAGGAGGACCTGGTCCGCGCCGTCCCGAAGGCCAAGGTGCGCCGCGCCCGCCTGGTCCTGACCCGGGTGGACCCGTGGTCCGTGCTGAAGCTGGCGTTCCTGCTCTCGGTGGCGCTGGGCATCCTCACGGTGGTGGCGGCGGTGGCGCTGTACTCGCTGTCCGACGTCCTCGGGATCTTCGACAGGGTCAACGACGTGATCGGCACCGTGCTCGGCTCCGAGGCCGGGCGCTACACCGTGGCGTCCCTGGCCCCGCTGAGCACCGTGACCTCGCTGGCCACCGTGCTGGCCGTGGTCAACGTCATCCTGCTGACCGCCCTGGCCACCGTGGCCGCGCTGCTCTACAACCTCTGCGCGAGCCTCGTGGGCGGCCTGGGCGTCACGCTGACGGACGACTGAGCAGACCCTCGACGACGCCCCGCGCGGATTTGCGCGGGGCGTCGGCGTTCCTGTACAGTCATCTCCTGTTGTGAACGGCGTCAGCCGTGAGCGACGGTGAGGGCGTATAGCTCAGGCGGTTAGAGCGCTTCGCTGATAACGAAGAGGTCCCAAGTTCAAGTCTTGGTACGCCCACTCCCACCACACAGAGCCCCGGTCCGCTGGGGCTCCGTTCGTCTCCGGAGGTCTTCCCATGGGTCGACTGGCACGCGTGGCCCTCGTGGTCGGCGCCGCGGCAGCCGCCTACGGGGCGCGTCTCTGGCGGGAGAACAGTGCGGGGAAGGACGTCTGGGCCACGGCCACGGACGACCTGCCGGAGGACGCCGACGGCGTCGAGCCGGCACCGGAGGACTGACCGGTCTTCACGGGGGCATGGCGCAATTGGTAGCGCACCTGCTTTGCAAGCAGGGGGTTAGGGGTTCGAGTCCCCTTGCCTCCACCAAAAGGTCGTTGTTCAAACCAGCGACATCACCGGTTTGAGTTCTAGACTCCGCCGTCCGTCCTTGTTGACGGACGGCGAGGGTCTGGACGTCGGGGTTGAGGAACACGGTGAACGGGACGCCGGGTTCGCCGTGGATGGCGTCTTCGTCTTGGACGATGAGCTTGTCGAAGAAGGCTTGGTTGGCGATCCGTCGTAGTGAGTCGTCGATGCTCATGTAGATGGCGTGCATGTCGCCTGCGAGGGCGAGGCAGTCGTCCAGGTGGGCTTTCGCTTGGTCGTACTCGATGTCGCCGGCCTTGATCTGCGCATCGAGGAACACGAGCCGTCGGGCGATGCGACGCTGCTCGGAGCCGAGCAGGTCGAGGGGCACGGCTCCGGCGTAGTGGGCCTGCATGAGCTTGGTGCGCTCATCGCGGAGCGCGTCGCGTTCGATCTTGTACGCCTGGCGCTCCTGCTTGGCGACGGCGTGGAGCCGGTCGAACTCGCCGGTGACCAGCTCACGGAGCGCGGTCACGACGTGTTCGGGTATCTGCACCTGTCGGTAGTGGTCCTCGACGGCGGCTTCGATGTCGGGCACGAACATGGACTTGCGCTCGCAGTTGGTGCGCTTCGCGTGCCGGCCGGAGCACATGAAGTACGGGTAGACGACCCCGCGGCGGCTCCTGGCGTTGGTCAGCGTCAGCCGGGACCCGCACTCCCCGCAGTACAGGCTTCCCTTGAGGTAGTGGTCGTGGGATTGAGTCTTCTCTCCAGATGTCTGATGCGCGTTCAGAACGGCCTGAACTCGGTACCAGACCTCGCGCGCGACCAGGGGTTCGTGGATGCCGTCGTAGCTGGCGCCGCGGAACCGGACGCTGCCCTTGTAGTAGGGGTTGGTGAGCATTTTGTGGATCGTAGACAGCACCGGCGGCTTGGAGGGCCGCTTCGGGGTGGGCACGGTCGTCAGACCCCGGTCGATCAGCTCCTCACGCAGGCTGATCGTGGAGTGGTTACCGGTGGCGTAGGCCTCGAACGCCCATCGCACCAGCGGGGCACGGTCGGGGTCCACCTCGACGGTGCGGACCTCGCGGCCGAGTTCGTCGCGGCGGGTGACGTTGAGGTAGCCCATGGGTGCTTTGCCGTTGGTGCCGCCACTGAGCGCCTTCTGGTTCATGCCCTTGGAGACCTCGCCAGCGAGGTTGCGGGAGTAGAACTCCGCGATGGTCGACATGATGCCGTGCAGCAGCATCCCCGACGGAGTCTCGTCGATGTTCTCGGTCGCGGAGACGAGCACGACCCCGGCCTCTTTGAGGGCGAGGTGGATGGTCACGTCATCGGCGCGGTTGCGGGCGAGCCGGTCGACCTTGTGGACGATGCAGTATGCGACCTGGTGCGTTTGGACGTACTCGATCATCCGCATCAGTTCGGGCCGGTCGGCCTTGCGGGCGGACTCGCCGGCGTCGATGAACTCCTCGGTGATGACGGCGTTCAGGTCGCGGGCCTTGCGCAAATTCGCCTCCCGCTGGGCGGGGATCGAGAAGCCCTCGGCACGGCCGCCGCGTTCGGCTTGTTCCTTGGTGGACACGCGCAGGTAGGAGACGGCCATGGTGGTGGTCTCACCGATGCGGTCCAGAGCAGTAGTGGCTGGTGGTTGTGTAATGGTCACGGGTCGTGTTCCCTTCCCCGGATTGATCGGGGCCAGCACAAGCGGCGGCTACCGCTTGGTGCGGTGCGACTCGTAAAAGGGAAACACGACCCAGCCGACTCGATATCGGAGCCTGCTGGGTAAGCCACGAAGGCCAAACAGGACTGCGCACCACGACCGAACCGGAGGTTCAGTCGTTGGCTTCTTGCTGGTCCGATTCTACCTTGCTGTCCCGACATGCGCCGGGAACCGGCGACACGGCGTCCGGTGCGGGACGGGCGCGGTCTTGTTCGGCGCGGGAGCGGGCCATGCCGATGAACAGTTGCGCGAGCTTGTGCAGGTCGGGTGTCTCACGCGGCTCGGCCTCGATCCGGTAGTCCCGTATCCGATCCGGCAGCCGCTCATCCCGGCCGGGCGTATCTGGGCGTGTCATGAGATTTCTCCGGTGCGTTCATCGAGGGTGCGGAAGAACGCCTCCTCGGCTTCGCGGCGCGCCTCGACTTGTTCGAACACGAACTCCACGAAGTCCTCGCCACGGTCGGCGATGATGACGTCCTCGACGGGCGGGGCGGGGTCTTCACCGGGCCAGACGGTCTGCCGGGTGTGCCGGTCGCGGTCCAGGCGGGTGCCGGAGGCCGCGACCCATTCGCGGAGCCTGTTGCGGGCGTCGGCGAAGTCGCGGTGCCAGCCGACGGGAGCCGAACCGTTCTGTTCGGGGTCGTAGGCGCACAGCCAGTGGATGTGCAGAGCGGACAGCTCCCACATCAGTTCGGGGTGTCGGTGCCAGAACGGCGGGATCACCGCAGCGGGGAGCCCGTAGGTGCGGCGAAGCCACGCCACCCAGTCGTTCAGCGCCAGCCACTCTTGTTCCAGGTCGTGCGCGTTCAGCAGGTTCCAGTTCACCGGGTGCGGCGGCTCCGCCACGTCATCTGATGGGGTATCGGTGCCGGGGTCGTCGTCCCGGTAGTCGGGTTCGTCTGGTCCGGGGGTGTATTCGTCCATCGTCAGCGTCCCCTTCGGTCACATGCTCACGGCCGCAGGCGACTGCGTGACGGGGCGGTGCTCGGGGGCGGTGAACGCGGCCGCGTCCCGCTCAGGCGCTGCCCGGCGGGGTGCACGGTCGACGTCGTAGCGGGTGCGGGCCATGTCATGCCCGAGCCTGCGGGCGACGAACTCCTCACCCTCGACCGCTTGACCGTCGCGTTGGTGGGTGTATTCGCGGACGTAGCCCTCGGCGATGAACTTGTCGCCCTTCGCAAGTCGTTCGTGGCCCTGCTCTGCGGCGGCCTTGAAGGCGACCAGGTTGTGGAAGGTGGTCTCCAACTGGGTGAACGACCGGTCGTCCTCCTGCCGGTAGTGTTCCTTGCCGACCTTCATGTACAGCCGGGCATCGCCGTTCTCGGTGCGGGTGAGTTGCGGGTTGGACGCGACGAAGCCCGAGAACGACTGTTGAGTCTGGATAGCCATCGGAATCCCCTCCTGAAACGCGGCGTCCCCGGATCGGGATCGCTGGTGTCAGACAGGTGCACACCCCACCCCGGCGGGCGCGGCGGGTCAGGAACCAGGGCGACGCAGCAGCGCCTCGATCTCGGCCCGGTCGGTCTTCAGCTGGGCGGCATCGGGCCGAGAAGGCCAGGCGCGTAGGTCGGTGACGATCGGTGGTGCGGCGCGGAGGAGGGTGACGCCGGTGCCGAATGGGAGGGTTCTGATTCGGTCTGGCGGGAGGATCGGGACGCGGCGGATGGAGCGTTGGTTGGAGCGCGTGCCGTGGTCGCCGAGGGTGACGGAATCGGTGTACTCGTCGCGTTCACCGATGAGCGTGCTCAGGTCTTGAAGGTCGCGGGAGTTGGAGGCGCCGCCAAGGATGATTTTGACGATGCTGGCGTCCCAGATCGCGCTGGCGGCGTTGTCGTTCCACTTGTCCCGTGCTTGGGCGAGGGATTGGAGGACGGGCAGGGTGGTGATACCGGTACCTCCGCCCTCAGCCATCAACGTCGGTAGGGACGGCAGGGGTGCGAGGTTGCCGATCTCGTCCAGGGCGAGGAGCAGGGGCGGGTCGAGCCTTGCGCCGGGTGAGCGGGCGGCGATGCGGCGGGCGGTTTCGATGAGGTCTTCGACGAACGCCGCCACTAGCGCGGCGGATGCGCCGGCGCCCGCGCCGGTAGCGAGGAGGTAGAGCGTGCCGCGGTCGCGGATGAAGGTTTCGGGGTCGAAGCCCTCACCCGGCCCGGGCGACACCGCATCGAGCACACGGGGGTCGGCCAGCGCGCCGAGGGCCAGGGCGACGCCCTGCCAGATCGAGTCCCTCGTTTTGGGGTCGGCGTCGATCATCGCTCCGAGGGAGTCCGCCCACCCGGTGGCCGCCTGAGTGGTGTTGGTGAGGATGGCGACGGCTTCGGCGGCGGCGGAGGGGTCGAGGGTCCAGCGGAACAGCTCTGCTGGGGGCCGGTGGTCAAGCGCCGCGGCATGCAGCAGCGCTTGGAGGGCGGTGCGGGTCTTGCCTTCCCAGAAGCCGCCGGATTCGACCCCGCCAGCGGACAGGCCGGTCGCTGACGACAGCCCGGTGGCTCGGATCATCGCCGTGAGCGGGTCCTCACAGCCGCGGATGGGTGACCAGCGCATTCCGGCGGGGATGCCTTCGGCGAGGTGTTGGGGGTCGAACACCGCCACCGGCCGGCCGCCACGCTGCCTCGCGCGGAGGGTGGCCGTGAGGTTGTCCGGCCGGGTCGAGGTGGTGACGACAGCGCCGGGCGCGTCGAGGATCGCGGGGATGACGATGTGCAGGCCTTTGCCGGAGCGGGGCGGGCCGATGAGCAGGATCGAGTCTTCTACCGACGCCCACACGTCGCGCCCTTTGGACGCGCCGATCCGATAGCCGACGTCCGACGGCGAGGGATCGGTTAGGGATGCGCGGAGTGTCTCGGCTCGGCGGAGCAGCGCTTTCGCTGAGGCGCTCTGGGTGATGTCGTGGGCCGTGGCGGTGCCGGCGAGGCGGCGCGGGTCGGTCTCGACCCGGCGGGAATGGCGGCGCAGCCGCACCCACACCCATGCCCCGGTGGTCACGAGCCCGGCCAGCATCGCCGCGGTGACGATCCAGTATGCGATGGGGTTGAGCCCGTCGGCGTCGAGCGCACCCGCTGGGTCGCCGGGGTTGAACAGCACTCCGAGCCCGGCTGCGGGGCTGGCCTCGGGTTGGGGTGTGCCAGTCAGGAACGCGGCGACGGAGCCGGAGGCGCGGAGGATGAGCGCGATTCCGAACATCCCCATCAGGGCGATGAGCGCGGCGTTGGTCAGCTCGTCGCCAAACGACCCACCCTGCCGCCCCGTTGGGGTACTCACGACAGCCGCCGCACGTGGATAGTGCCCGAGACGCGACCGAACAGCACGACCTCGCTGGCACCATCGGAGGGCAGCGACCGGAGTTGGCGTCGGTCCAGGAGGGCGCGAGCATGACCGGTGCTGGTGGCATCGGTGTGGGAGATGATGACCGCGACGGCGATGTCCTCGGCGGGCACGAACCCTTCGCCGGTCACTTCGACCAGGTCCGGCCGCCGCTTGCTGCTGGCCTTGACCTGCGTGCCCCCTTCGGTGTCGGCCTCGGTGTCTGGTGGTTCGGGTGTGGTGTGGCGGCGGGCGCGGATGATGTCGGTGAACACGGTGCCGTCGCTCTCGTGTACCTCGATGCGCACCGTGATGGTCCGGTCCCGGGTGAGCGCGTCCAGCAGGGGCCCGAAGGTGCTCCGCGTCCACGCGTCGCCTTCCGGTGGTGGGAAAACGGTGCCGTCGAGGGTGACGTCCAGGGCGCCGGTCTCGGTGACGGTGATGACCGCGTGCGGCAGCACGACCGGCGTGTCATCTGGTTCCGGTCCGGTGGCGTGGCGTGGGGGTTTGCGGTTCATTACTTCACCCCCGAGGTGAGCCGTGAGCTGGTGTCGAATAGTGCCAGTTCGGCGGGATGGAGTTGGTGCTGGGTGACGAAGGCCCGGTCCTTGATGCGCCACAGTCCCTGCCCGATGCCCAACGATGGGAGCAGTTTCTGCTCGGTGCCGGTCAGACCGAGGGCCTGGGCGGTGGGGCCGAGCTGATCGGATTCTTGCCGGTAGACGATCCGGGTCTCGGCATTGGCCAGCAGACTGTTCGCGAGGGAGCGCATGGCGGAGCCGGCGTCGCCGACGTTGTCCAAGTCGGAGAGTTTGTGGAAGATCAGCATGTTCGCGATCCCGTAATGCCGCGCGAGCCGCCAGTGCGCGTCCATCCGCTTCAACAGCGCGGGGTGGGACATCAGCCGCCACGCTTCGTCGTAGATCACCCACCGCTGCCCGCCGTTGGGGTCCAGCAGCGCGGACTCCATCCACGCCGACGAACACGTCATCAATACCGAAATGAGGGTGGAGTTCTCGGTGACGCGGGACAGGTCGAGGCTGATCATCGGCAGGCTCGGGTCGAACCGGACCGTGCTGGGGCCATCGAACAGGCCGGCGAGGTCACCGGCGACCAGACGGCGCAGCGCGTGGCCGACGAGCCGCCCGTCCTCAGCGAGCCTGGCGTCGGCGGCCGCGTCCGGGGCGAGGATGCGGTCGACGACCATCGGCAGGATCGGCACAGTGTTCTCCGTGACAACTGCGGTGAGGGCAAGGTCGATCGCCGTGTGCTCCAAGGGCGTCAACCCGCGTGCCAGGACGGTCTCGGCCAGAGCGCCGATGAGGTCACGGCGGCGGGACGCGACCGTGATCGCCCACTCCTGATCCGACAGCCCGGTGGGCCGGTGGCCTTCATCGAGGGGGTTGAGGCGTGTGTTCAGGCCGTGGCCGAGAACTATTGCCCGTCCGCCGACTGCGTTCGCGACGGCGGTGTGCTCGCCCTTCGGATCACCGGGGACGTACACGCGCCGCCCGAACGGCAGCGACCGCGTATAGAGCGACTTCGCCAGGGAGGACTTGCCCGAGCCCACGATGCCCGCGAGGACGACGTTGGGGGCGGTGATCATCCCGCGGGCGTAGAGCACCCAGGGGTCGTAGACGAACGAGCCGCCGGAGTAGAGGTCTAGACCGACGAATACCCCCTCGGAGCCGAGGCCGCCTTCGGCGACGAACGGATAGGCACCCGCGAGGGTCGCGGAGGTGTCCTGGTGGCGAGGGAGGTGGAACCCGCCCGGGGTGCGCAGCGCTGTAGGGCCGGGCTCACCGGCCGCGGGTAGGTAGGTGGTGGCTCTGCGTTCGGCCCGTTCGGTCTCGGCTTTCTCCCTGGCCGCGGCCTGCTCGGTACGGTGCTGCTCGGCTTGGAGGCGTGCAGCGGCCTGTTTGCGTTGTTTGCGGAGTCGGCGACGGTCGTCGGTCGGGGCGACCAGGACCGAGGTGTGCAGACGTTCGGGCTCGCGCGTGCTCATAGCGACAACCCCCGCCCGACCGATCCTGAGGAGCGGGCCGGACCGGCGAACCAGTCCGGCTCCGCTCCCACCGGGACCTGCCTTGTCCGCGCGGACGCTGGCGTCACTGCGGTCCGGGGCGTGCTCGGATCGAGTGACCCGACGCCGCTGATGGCCTCACGCGCTGTCGCAACGTCGGTCTCGTCCAGGCCCGGGTCGGGTAGGGCGCCGGGGTGTGCCCGGAGCAGATTGATGTGCCCCATGAACGGGTTGTAGGTGAGCGTGTAGTCGCCGTCCGTGACGACCCGGTCGAGCTGCCCGGTGGGTGGTTCGTCGTAGACGTACCCGTTCTCCAGTGCCGCGTCGGTGGTCTCGTCCCCGTAGTCCCAGTTCTTCAGGTGCTCGATGGCGGCGTCGGGGCCGTCGCGGCCGATGAGGTCGAGCACTTCGTCGGCTTCTGAGCCTTGGAGGAAGACGACGCTGAGCCAGCGCCGCGATGCTTCCGTGGACACTGCTTCCCGGTCGACCTCCTGCGCTGGGGCGTGCCAGGCGATGCGTCCGGAATGGATCATCGCGGCATTGACTCGCTCCTCGACTCCATCGAGGAGCGTTCCGGCGTGGTGCAGGTCGTCTGCGGCCGCGAGGGCTTCGGAGGCACCGATCGCTTGGTCACCGTCATCGTCGTGAGCGCGGCCGCGATGAACGAGATGCGTGGAGCCGACCTGATCGAGTACCTGGCGCAGCGACCGGATGCCCGAGAGGAGGTCGCCGAGCACGCTGTAGGTGTCGGCAGGGTTGTCGAAGGTACGGCTGGCGTGCGCGAGCCCGCGCAGCGCCTCGGATGCTTCGCCAGCATCCTGGAGTGGGTCGTGATACGTGGGCATGAGCGGCCTCCTGTGACAAGCGCGAAGCCCCGGGCATCGGGGTCGACTGTCAGGTGCACGCGCGCCCACACGCCGCGAGGACCGGGGTGTGTGTGCGGGGCGGTCAGATGCGGCGGCACAGGGGCAGGGCGGCGGCGGTGAACGCGGCCGCCTGTTGTCCGACGAGCAGCCGGGTTTCACAGGAGGCTTGGATCGCGGCCTGCTCAATTGCCGCGACACCGGCCTCCAGCTCCTCGACGCTGGGTGCGGAGACGCTGATGAGGCCGGTGAACCGCAGCACCCCGTGGCCGGCGGTCAGGTCCGCCTCCTGCTGGAGTACGTCGTGGTACTCGGCGGTCTGGGTGGCGTCTTCGATCTGCCCGATCTTCGCCCGCTGAGCGGCGTCGGAGATGTGCTCGACCTTCTTCTTGCGGATGTCCCGGGCGGCTTGGTCCGAACGCATCGGCGTGCACAGCAGCGAGAACGAGCGTTGGATGCCGGTGGACAGCAGCACCGGGGACAGGAACCCGGGGTAGACCATCGAGCGCGGCCACTCGCTGATCCACAGCACCGCGTGGTGGGCGGAGTCGGTGCGCAGGCGGCCCCAGGACTCGTTGACGGCGACGGGACCGGCGGTAGCCAGGTGCTGGCCGAGTTCGCCGTGGCGCTCCAGGGTCGCGGCGATCGCCGGGTCATACGCGCTGCGCAGGATCACCGCGATCTGTCCCGGGCTCAGCCATCCCGCGGGCTTCAGGTCGGCTGAGCGCAGCGCCGCGGTGAGGGTTGACATTTCTTGGCGCAGGACGGCGGCGGCCCCGCGGATGCCGCCACCGGCGGTCCTGATCTGCCGGGCAGCGGTCTTCATATCCAGCGACAGGGACAGGGTGGTGGCGTGTCGTTCCCCGGCCGGCCCGGCACGCTCGATGAGTTCGGCATAGGTGGTTGCGGCCCAGCTGTCGTCGGCGGTGCCGTGGGAGGCCCACCATTCAGCGAGCCCGGTACCGGAGTCCGACAGCGTCCGTTCCAGGACTTGCAGTGTAGCGATTCGTCCGGAGCGGCACACCGTGGCCAGCACGCGGCCCCAGGAGGTGACGCGGCGTTCCTGCTCGCCCGGGTCCAGGAGCACGAACGCGGGATGGGTCACCTCGCAGACCACGGTGAGGGTCGCGGCGTGGGGGTCGTGGATCATCCCGGCCCCGGTGTCGGTGTCGGTGTACTCGCGCAGTCGCGCCATGTCACCGGGCAGCGCGAGCGTCCCGGCCGGCCGGGGTGCCACGATGCGGCGCCGATAGAGAAGTTGCCCGCAGGTGCTGCGCCACAGCCACCAGCACGCGACCGGTAGCCATTCCACGGCCGGGCGTCCGGCGACGGGTACCCAGGTCAGGGCGGCGGCGAGCACCCAGACGGGTGCGGTGTAGGCCAGCAGGATGCCACCGCCGGCATAGAGGGCGCCGACGACGGCGAGGACGCCGGTGGCGAGGGTGATGAGCTGGGCCAGGGACAGGCCGAGGAGGATGCCGCGACGGGTGAGCCGGGAGAACTTGACCGGCACCAGCTCGGTGGAGGACTCCTTCTGCTTCGTGGTCATGGCCGTCTCAGTCCTTCCCGGTCGGCTTCGGTGCCGGCGGCGGGGCCGGCTTCGGCGCAGGTGGCGCCGGTTGTGAGGGACCCGCCGACGGCGTCTTCGGCTCAGCAGGAGACGGAGCCTTCGTGGTCGGTGCGGATGACGTCCGGGACGCCGCAGGAGGGGGTGTGGCGCCGGTCTGCCCGGCACTGTCGGCGGCGGCCTCGCCCTGGTTCCCGAGGGCCGTGCCGGCCTTCGGACCGGCGGTCGCCGCGTCCTTGGCGACCTTCGCCGCGATGACCGCCGCTGCGGCAGGACCAGCCGCAGCAGCACCCCCACTCGCCGTACCCGCGCCGGCACCACCACTTGCTCCTGCGCCGGCTCCGGCGGACCCACCCGCGGTGCCGGCGCCTCCGGCAGCACTCGCCCCGCCCCCGGATGCCTGGGGTGCGGAGGTCTTTGGCTGGGGCGGCGTCTTCCCTCCGGCTCCACTGCCGCCTCCGCCACCGCTCTCGTTGCCGCCGCTATTGCCGCCGTCGAGGACCTTCTGGGGGCCGTCGCCGGCTGGTTTCGTCGGGGTGGGGACGGGCCGGTTGAGGGCCTGTTTGGCGTCTTGTTCGGAGCCGATCGCGTGGTACATGTCGAACCCGATGAAGCTGATGAACTTGTAGGTCAGGTAGGGGGCGAACGCGGCCATCGCCATCAGCACGATCCCCGCCAGCGGGTCACTGATCGAGGTCAGGTCCGCATCGATCGGTGCCGAAACCTGGGTGATGGCGACCAGGAACATCAAGACCAGGACGAGCTTGGAGCAGATCAGCGCGATGACGAACATCGCCCACTTGCCGATCCACCCCCTGCTGGCGTCCCACGACGCACCGGAGAACGCCAGGGGTGCGAACACGATCGCCACCAGCAACAGCGCCTTGCGCACGAGCAGCGACAGCCACACGATCGCGGCAGCGGCGATCGCCAAGCCGGCGAGGAAGATCGTGATGATCGCCCCCACCCCGGGGGCGGCGATGTTGATCCCGACCAGGCCCGCGGCGAGGAGGGTGATCTTGTCGCCCATGGACGCGGTGGTTTCCCCGGCAGCCTGGATGACCCCGACACAGAGCTGGTCGACGATCTCCAGCAGCAACGCCGTCAGCGTGATCACCACGAACGAGCCGAGCACGGACTTCGCCAACCCGAGGGCGGCCCGAGACAGGGCGGTGGGGTCGCGGCGGATCAGGCCGGTGAGCAGTTGGAGGCAGAAGAAGATCAGCATCACGAACACGGCGATGCCGAACAGCAGGTTGTAGACCGCCACATACTCGGGCCGGGTGACGTCGACGAGCGTGGTGGTGTCGAACACGGACCACACTGCCTCGAACAGCCAGCCGGCGGCAGCGCCCATCGCTTGGGCGAGCCAGTCGAACGGTGCCGCCACCAGGGACGCGGCGGCTTCGCCGGCGGTGTCGCACACGGCCGAGATGACGGGGATATCGCATACTCCCACCGCAATCACTCCTTCGGGATCGAGTCAGCGGTTGGTGTCAGACCTGTTGGCCGACGTCCCAGAAGAAGTTGATCAACGTCACGCTGGCGCCGCAGATCACCGCGGCTCCGCAGCTCACGAGGACGCCCATCTTTCCGCGGCCGGCGAGGTGGGGGTTGGAGGAGTTCGCGCCGAAGCCCCACACGATCGCGGAGATGATCAGCGCGAGCACCGACAGGATCAGGCCGACGGTCATCACCGCGCCGACGATCGTGCGCAGCTGGGCGATGCCCGGTAGACCGGAATCGTTGGGGGTGATGTCGACATCCATCGGCACCAGCACGGGCAGCGCGGCGAGTGTGGTGGCGGCGTCGGTGATCAGGGTCAGGGCGTTCATGGCGGGTGCTCCTTAGGCAAGCGAGGACAGGGGTTCTCGCTGTTCAGGTGCACGGCTGTCACCAGTTCGTAGGATGGTCAGGTGGAGATCGAGACGGTGCGGGCTGCGTACGCGCGACGTGCCGGTGAGTACATCGCCCGACTCGGGTCTATCGATGCCACGGCGCTAGCAGATCAGGACTTGATCAACGCGTGGGGGCGTAGTGTCCATGGGCCTGTCCTGGACGTCGGGTGCGGACCCGGTCACTGGGCAAGCTTCCTGAACCAGACCGGTGTCAAGGTAACGGGGATCGATCCGGTGCCTGAGTTCATCGACGACGCCCGCGCCCGGTTCCCGGACGTCGCCTTTCGGGTTGGACGGGCCGAGGCCCTCGACGTGTACGACGCCAGCGTGGGCGGCATCCTGGCGTGGTACTCACTGATTCACACCGACCCGTCACAGCTGACTGCGGTGTTCGGCGAGTTTGCCCGGGTGCTGCGACCCGGCGGCAGCATTCTGGTGGGCTTCTTCGCCGGTGTGGACCTGACCCGGTTCGACCACGCGGTGACCACCGCCTACTTTTGGCCCCCGCACATGCTCAGCGCGGTGATCGAGGACGCAGGTTTCAGTGTGATTGCCTCGCATACGCGGACCGACCCCGGGCGCGCGCATGGTGACGTCAAAGCCCACCGTCTCCGGTGGTGACGCTTACATCGTCTGGCCGAGGTCGATGAGCCAGTTCATCCACGCCACTCCGGCACCGGCCAGGATCGCGGTGCCGAGGGCGACGAGGACACCGGTGCGGCCCTTCCCTGCTGCACTGTAGTTGCCGTTCGCGGCGGCGATGGCCCAGATGATGGCGGAGACGATCAGCATCAGGACGCTGGTGATGAGCACGAACGTCAGCAGCGCGCCGATCACTGCGCGCAGGTCATCGATCCCGCCGATCCCGCCGAAGTCAGGGAACACGTCCATGCCGCTCAGCTCCCGGACCGGGCGGTGACGTGGAGGTGGTCGTAGTGGCCGCCGGTGACGTCGCCGGGGTCGTGCATGCCGCCGCCGTTGTAGTCGCGCCATCCTTCGGCGTCGCGGGAGAGGGACCAGATCTTGCCCTGCCAGATGAGGTATTCGACCCCGAGGGTTTCGGCGTGGTCTTTCATCCAATTGGTGATGTCCCAGCCGGCTTCGAGCTGCGCTGGTGTGGGGTGCTGGCCGATGGCGTTGCCGAAGGTCAGATCGCAGGCCCGGCCGAGCGGGTGTTCGGAGCGGGTGCCGGGACGGGGCGAGTAGCAGGCCCAGGAGGTGTCAGGGAAGGCGGCAGTGCCCTGCTGGTATAGGTGCAGCATCCGAGCGGTGATCTGTCCGTCGCTGGTGGGGTCATCCACGAGGCGGTCCGGATCACCGTCGAGGGGGTCGGGCTGCCCGCCCGGAGTGCTGGTGTCGGGGTCGCAGCCGGCCGGGGCGCCGGTCTCGGGTTCGGGGAGGTCAGCAGCATCATGGGCGTTGAGCCAGGCGGCGGGGTCGATGTGCTCACCGTCGGTGCCGCCGGTACGGACCTCGAAATGCAGATGCGGCCCGGTGCTGTTGCCGGAGGAGCCAATGTCGCCGATGTGCTGGCCAGCGGTGACAGTGTCGCCGGGTTGGACGTGGATGCCGGTCTCCCACATGTGCCCGTACGCGGTCGCAAAGGTCTGCCCGTCGAGGGTGTGTTCGATGACGATGAGCCCGCCGTAGCCGCCGGAGAACTCGGCGACGGTGACGGTGCCATCGGCCGCCGCGAGGATCGGGGTGCCGTCCGGGGCGGCGAAGTCGGTGCCGGTGTGGAACGAACTCTCCCCGGAGATCGGATGGACCCGCGGTCCGTACTCGCTGGTCAGCACCCAGGTGCCCTCGGGCACCGGGAACACCACCCGTGAAGACTCCGCCACCGCCTGAACCGCTGGAGCCACGGTGTCGTCGGTCGACATCCCCGCAGTGACTGCGTCGGCTGTTGCGGTGGTGCCGGTGAGGGTGGTCAGGATGGTCTCGGCGACGGGCTCGTAGTTGCGGTACCGGTCGGGGTAGGCGGACACCTCGACGGCTTGGGCAGCTTCGCCCTTGTCCATCTGCTCCCAGCCGGGGACGTCCAACAGGCCCCGCGGTGAGGGGTGGTTGGGGCCGGTGGGTCCGCCGAAGAACGCCTGCGCCTGATACGTCGGGTCCATCAGCTCGGCGACGGTGCCCCACCCGGACTGCGGCCGCATCTGAAACAACCCCAGGGAATCGTGGTCGGAGCCGTCGCCATCGTTGGGAAAGTCCGCCGACTCCGGATAGACGCTCGTGTTGGACAGCATCCGCAGGGTGGATTCGGTCAGCGCCGCCATCAGCGCAATCACCAGCCCGTCCCGGGTCACCCCGTCGATGCTCGTGTCGGTCTCGATGATCGTCGCCGCATGCGTGAGCTGCTGCCGGTTCAGGGTGAAGGTCTCGCCGTTGGCGGTCGTGACGGTGAGTTCGTCGGGGACGTCGCCGACCGTGACGCTTGTGCCGGCCACGGTGCAGGAGGCTGAGGCGGCAGGGTTCATCACCACCCCGACCCCGACCAGCACCAGCGACGGCGCCAGGAACACCAGCGCGAGAGCGGCGAGGGCGAGCTTCTTCACCATGAGCGCACCTCCGGCCTATCGGAGGGGGTTGTCGAGCTGGGACAACCGCAGCAGGTGGCAGGTGTCGTAGGTCGGGCCGCAGACGAGGAACACGGTGAACGTCACCGGATGCTCGGAGGTGACGCTCTCGTCGTTCCAGAGGCCGGTGCGGTGGCGGGTGCCCTCGATCGTGTAGGCGATGGTGCCCTCGGCGAGCTGACCGGGTTGCGCCTGTTCGAGGGCCGCATCCCAGGCATCGGGCACATAGGCGTCGTCGATGGTCAGGTGCTGGGCGGTGGCGTAGTGGCGCAGCTCGATCCAGGCGTCCCGGTTCGGCAGGTAGGTGGTGATGTCGGAGGCGAGCCCGGCCTGCTCGGCACCCGAGGGGTCGCCGATGGCGAGGATGACCGAGGTGTAGTCCAGGGGCATGAACCCGCTGGCCGTGTCCCAGGCGAATAGCGCCGTCGCGACGTTGCGGGCGAAGGTCTCCGGATCGGCCGAGGTCCGCACCGTCGGCAGACGTGGTGTCGCGGTCGGGGCCGGATCGCCGGGCGCCGGATCGCTGGGTGCAGTCACAGCCGGCCCAGACCCGGAGGCGTCCTCGTTGGTGGTGGGTGGTCCGGTGAGGAGGCCGTAGACGCCGACACCGGCCAGCACCAGGACCGCCACGAGGGCGGCGAGTACGGCGATCAGCCGATGACGGGAACGCGGGGCAGACAGGTCGAGAGTCTTCATACCCCGTAGGCGCACGACCACGCCCCGCCCTTGGTGCGGTTAGAGGGCGCGCAGGTGCCCCCGTGCGGGGGTTTCGTGGCCTGCGCGGCGGTCGCGGGCGGTCCGCAGTTCCTCGGCGAACCTGCTGGTGCCCTCAACCGTGGTCAGGAAGGACTCGATCTGCTCATCGGTGAGTTCGGCGACGAGCTGGTCGGCGTCGTAGTGGGTCCACCAGTCGATCAGTTCGGTCCAGGTCAGCACGAACGCCCGCACCGGATATTGCGCCGGCTCACCGGCGTCGTCGGGTGTTCCTGCGGGTCGAGGGACGCGCTTCTTCGCTTTCGCGTTCTTGGCGCGGGTGAGGGCATCGGCGGCGAGCTGGTGCAGGTCCGCCTCGCGGTGGTTCCTGGCGGTCTCGGCGAGGTCGTGGATGTGCCGGTAGATCGGATCGACGGCGGCACCGGCGTCGATCCGCTCCAGCTCACCGGCCACGTATTGGCGTAGCTCGGTCGGCTGGGCGGTGTCGTCGGCAAGCTGCTGGAGGTAGCCGATCTTGTCCAGCGTGGTGTGGGACGCACTCCCGGGGACCATCGCCGCCGCCTGCTCCCGGGTCTTCCCGGAGGCGCCTGGTGACGGTGGTGCAAAATTTGCACCACCGTCACTTCCAGGCTGATTCTCCGCACTGAACCGGGCCGCGGCTTGCCTGCGGGCGGCGTCTTCGGCCATCAGCGCCTTCAGCTCCCGGTAGAGGGCGGCGGCTTCGGTCTGGGTCAGGGGTTTGTGCAGGACGTTGTCGTCCTGCTCGGCCAGGAGGTGACCGAGCCGGTCGGAGATGCCCGAGCGGACCCACACGTTGACGGTCTTCCAGCCGAGCTGCCTGATCGCTGTCAGCCTGCGGGCCCCGCACACGAGCACGCCTTCGGGGGTGATGGTGATGGGCTGCAACAGTCCGTCGCGGTCGATGGAGACAGCTAGTTCGTCGATGTCGCCTAGCTCGGTGCGGTGTCGGTGCCCGACCTGGATCGAGGCGACGGTGCGTTCCAGCTCGATGGACCCCGCCGGCGCGCTCATCGCGACCCGCCCCCACGGGGATTCCGGTTGTGGTGGGCGGGTGCGGCCAGGGAGATGGTGAGCACGAGGTCATCGTCGCGCAGCAGCACCGGCAGGCTCTCGCCGATCAGCAGCCGTAGCAGCACGCCGCGTCCCGTGGTCGTGGCGGCGTAGGCGGGGTGTGGGTTGCCCAGCAGGGCCCGGAGCAGTGCTGTCCAGGAGTGGCTGGGGATGTCGAGGAGGGCGCGGGCGTGCTTGTCGCGGCGCAGTGCCTCGTAGGTGGCCTGGCGGGTGCCGGTCTTGGTCAGTGCCCCGCAAACGTGCTCGATGCTGGCCCGCGCGGTGGCCGGGGGCCAGTCCAGCAGGGTGAAAAACGCGATCGCGTCCTCGACGGCCGAGCCCGCCGACGTGCGCGCCCGCGATGACGCTGGCGCGCCGTCGTTCTCCTCATCCGTGGGCTGGGTGTCATCGGTGATCTGGAATGCGGGGTGGTAGTCGGCCAGCGGGTTCTCCCGGTCGGAGAAGCGTTCGGGGTCGTGGAACGCCGAGATGTGCGGGCGCCGGGCTTGGTGGACCGAGCACAGGAGTCCTTGGGCGCGTTCTTCGAAGATGCAGGTGATCCGTACCGCGTGGGTGATCACCGCCCACGGATCAATCGCCGTGCGGGCCGCTGTGGTGCGCATCACGTCGAACGCCGCGCTGGCGGCCTCCCACGGGTCAAGGCCATGCTTATGCGCCAGTGGCGCGTACTTCTCCGCCGCGTAGGCCATCAGTTCCGCGGCGGTGGGGTCGTGCTTCCACGCGGTCGTCCCGGCAGCGTGGAGCCGGTTGAGCAGGGAGCGCAGGCCTTCGCTGGTCGCGAAGTCCTCGCCGGTCTCGGTCGTCTGTTCTCTGGTGGTGTGGGTGTTCTCGGTCATGGTTGGGGCACCTCCTGACAGGCAGGTGCGCACGCCGTCCCCAACGACGACGTTTGCGCTGCCTGCCTCGGCGGTGCTCATGACCTCTCACCTGCTCAGCTCATCCGACCGGCGACCGCGACGGAACGGACTCGGTTGTCCTGCTGCGGCCGAAGGCCGACAGCGGCGGCAACCGGCGCGCCCGCTCACCAACCCCCCGCACACCGGTGTTCGTGGCGGTGCGGGTGCGGCGAGCCAACTCGACCTCGAAGTCGATGCCCCGCCCCGCCAATGCCGCACCGTGGCGGGCGAGCAGGTCCGTGGGCCGCACCCACTCCACCCCCCGCGCACGCAGGCCCGCATCCTGGGCGAGCCGCTCACGGGTGTTGCCCCGGAGACCAGCGATCCTCGCCGCTTGCACTGCCTCTGGTGTCTCCGTCTTCTCGGCTGGCGGTGTCTCGACCTGCTCGGCTGGCGTCGACGGCGGGTGGCCGGTCTCCGGCACCGGCGGTCGCCGGTGAGGTTCCTGCTGCTGGTGGTCGTGATCGGGATTCATGCGTCCTTCGCCTCCTCGGCATCGACGTGTTCGGTGGTATCGGGAAGGTGCGCGCTGGTGAACCACCGGCCCACCGTGGACGGGTGCACGCCCAGTTCCCGGGCGATCTTCTTGTTCGACCATCCCTGCCCGCGCAGCGCCGCCGCTCGCCCACGCCGGTCGGCGGAATCCGCAGCGGCATAGACCTGCGGCTCAGCGCGCCGGTCCGCTGATGCCTGCCTCGTGTCGGGAGTTGTGACGGGGTCGTTCTCCTGCGGGGTCGGCGCTGACAGCGCGGTGGCTTCCATGCCATCCGTTGGTGTCACCGCCGATACCGGCTCCCACGCTTCGTTCGGGCCGGGCTCCTCGATCGCTGCGGCTTCGATCGCGGACTCGTCGGTGGATGTGGGCACCTCGGCGGCGGGTTGCGGGCGGGTGAGGATGACGGTCAGGTGGGTGATCGCCAGCAGCACCACTGGCGGCACCGCCGCCACCGCCGCCGCCAGCACTCCGGGCACGTCGGCGTCGGCTGCCACCACGGCGTGGATCGCGTTGGCGGTCACCGACACGAGAGCGCCGCCGATCAGCAGCGCCCACGGATACCACGCCGACCGCTGGCCGGCCAGGGCGACGACGGCGACGGTGGCCACGACGATGATGCCGTCGACGATCAGCGGCCACGCCCACGCCTGCGAGCCGCCGACCCCGGAGCGGGCGGCCAGGTCCGCCAACGCCGTGAACGACAGCCAGAACGCGCCGCCGGCGATGAACACCGTCCCGGCCACCGCCGTGACCACCGCCCAACGTCGACTCGTCGGACTGCCAGGGACGGTCATGACAGCCCCCGCATCGGAGCGGACGTCCGCACGGTCGCATCGCGAGCAAACCACCCGTCCGCGGCTCGCGGCGAGCCCTGCACCGTCGATGAAGGGCGGGCTTGGCGTTGGGGGGTGCGGTAGGCCGAGCGGACGGTCGTCGTGATCTCCCGCTCGCCCAACCCCGATTCCGAGGCAGCGGCCGCGAGCACATCGAGCGCATCAGGGGCCGGGACACCGTTCTCGGCCAGTCGGCAGGCGGCCCAGAACAGGCCCCGGTTCCGTTCCCCTTCGCCGCGGGCAGCGACCCACGCCACCAATCGCGACACATCCACGGACCGCACCACATCGTCGCCCGTCCTGGGCGGGAGCGTCGGGCGCGGGTCAAGGAAGTCCCGCAACCGGTCCGAATCCAGCGTCGCCGAGGGGCCGGTGTTGATCTGCCGCACCCGGTAGCCGACAGCTCCACCGTTGATGGACACCATCGAGGGTGGGAGGAGGATGTAGCCGCCACCGCCACGGAAGTCCACACCGGCACGCGCGGCCTGCCAGGACCGCTGCGCCCGGTCAGGTGTCGCCGGGTAGTAGGCGTGCATCCCACCCGACGGCGTGGACACCAGGAACGCCCACCCCGACACGAGGCCGGCACGGTGGGCGCGCTCGAACGCCTCGTACCCGTCGGTGGGGGCGTGGACATCGACGTCCACCACCACCATCCCGGAGGCGGCGCCGGTGGGGACAGCGAGGTTCGCATCCGGGTGCGTCCGCCACCAGGCCTCCACCTGGCCAGGATCGGTGGTGGCGTCGTGGAAGCCATGCTCGGTGAGCGGACGCTTCCCGCCCGGCACGCACGGGAACACCGGCACGCCTGCGGCGGCGAGTTCTCGTGCTGCGGCGGAGGCCGGCCATGGCCCGGTCATCTGCGACAGCACACCCGCGAGCGCGTCCGTAGCGGCCATCACAGATCCCGTCCCTGCATCACGGCCGCGCTGGCCACCGGTCGGGGACCCGTTTCGGGCACAGCCTCGACCTGCCTGCCCGACGCTGCGCGTTCGGGTGCTGAGCGCTCATGGGATGGCTGGTTGCGCTGCGGCGTCTCACGGTCGAGCCCCGGTGGAGTGCCGTCACCGACCTGGGCGGTGTCGAGCTGATCGAGGATCGTCAGCGCCGTCTTGCGGACCCGCTCGCCGGTGGCCTTGACGATCTCGACCGGTTCCTTGCCGTCCACCCGCGCCGCCCAGGTCGACACGTACGGGATCGTGTACCCGGTCGTGTCCATGTGATGGGCGGCACCGATCATCAGCGCCACCGATAGTTGAGTCCCGCATAGTGGTGTAGCGCACGGTGACTGGGCACGTCGTTCCGGATGTGGACGCGGCCACCGTGTGATCCTTCGAGTCAACCTTCCACAGAATCCTCGAACGGAGTCATCACGATGACCGCTCCTCATATTGTCGACCCTGCCGGCCTGCTCGGCGAAGCCCTGTCCGAAGCATCCCCGGATTTGATGCGTTCGTTGCTGCAGACCGTGATCAACTCCCTGCTCTCCGCTGACGCCGACGCGGTGGTCGGCGCCGAATGGGGTAAACCCACCCCGGGCCGAGCTACCCAGCGCAACGGGTACCGGCACCGGGACCTGGACACCCGGGTCGGGACCCTGGACGTGGCGATCCCCAAACTCAGGTCGGGCACGTACTTCCCGGAGTGGCTGCTCGAGCGCCGCAAAAGGGCCGAATCCGCGCTGATCACGGTGGTCGCCGACTGCTACCTGGCCGGGGTCTCGACCCGGCGGATGGACAAACTGGTCAAGACCCTCGGGATCAACGCGCTGTCGAAGTCCCAGGTCTCGCGGATGGCCACCGAGCTGGACGAGCAGGTCGAGTCCTTCCGTCATCGCCCGCTCGGGGAGGCTGGGCCGTTCACGTTCGTGGCCGCCGACGCGCTGAGCATGAAGGTCCGCGAGGGCGGCCGGGTGGTCAACGCCGTGGTGCTGCTGGCCACCGGGGTCAATGGTGACGGCCACCGCGAGGTCCTCGGCCTGCGGGTGGCCACCTCGGAGACGGGGTCGGCGTGGAACGAGTTCTTCGCCGACCTGGTGGCCCGGGGCCTGACCGGAGTCCGCCTGGTCACTTCCGACGCCCACACCGGGCTCAAGGACGCCATCGCCGCGAACCTGCCCGGAGCGACCTGGCAGCGGTGCCGGACCCACTACGCGGCGAACCTGATGGGCATCACCCCCAAGTCCATGTGGCCGGCCGTGAAGGCCATGCTGCACTCGGTGTATGACCAGCCCGACGCCGCCAGCGTGGACGCCCAGTTCGACCGGCTGCTGGACTACGTCAGCGAAAAGCTGCCCGCGGTGGCCGAACACCTCGATGGTGCCCGGGCGGACATCCTGGCGTTCACCACGTTCCCCAAGGACGTGTGGACCCAGATCTGGTCGAACAACCCGGCCGAACGGCTCAACCGCGAGATCCGGCGTCGCACCGACGCCGTGGGCATCTTCCCGAACCGGGCAGCGATCGTGCGCCTGGTCGGGGCGGTGCTGGCTGAGCAGACCGATGAGTGGGCCGAGGGCCGCCGCTACCTCGGCCTCGAGGTGTTGGCCCGCTGCCGCCTCACCACCGTGGACGACACCGGGAACGAGGTGAACGCCGAACCGGAAACCACCCTCGAACTCAGCGCCTAACAGCACCAATGGAGGATCAGAGCGTTACACCACTACTCGGGACTTGACCCCACCGATTCGGCCTCCACCTCCCCGATGCCGCGATGCTGGCGGGCGTCCTCCTGGTCGGGGCCGTGCATCAGGACGTGCCCGAGTTCGTGGGCGAGCGTCTTGACCTGAGCGGCGGGGGCCATGTTCTCCCGGACCGCGACCGTCTTCGCGGTGTAGTCCGTCATGCCGTTGGCGCCGTGGATCATGCCCTCGTGCGGCACCCGCACCACAGTGAACCCGCGATCCTCAACCAGCTTGGCCAGACCATTCCACAACCCGACCGGTGCTTCGCCTTCCAGCAGCTTCGGTGCCGGCGGTTCCGGGATCGGGTCACCGGCAGTCTGCGAGGCGTCCCACACGTAGGCGGGCTTGGCGGTGATCATCTTCGAGCGCACGACCTCACCGGGGCGCGGTTTCTCGCCCTTGCCCAGCCGCCGCCACGACTCCGGGTCAGCCGGTGTCGCGGTAGCGAAACGGCCGGTGACCGGGGCGAGGATCATGTACCCCGACTGACCCTTCTCCACCTGCCGGCCCAGGGTCTGCCACTGGCGATACCCGGCCGCATACGACGGCACCGGCTCCGGCACCCGACCCGCCTCGAAAGCCGCGGCATGCTGTGCCCAGATCAACAGGGTGTTGGAGAACGATCTCGCCCTGAACCGTGCGGCGAACGCGATCGCCCGGCCCCAGTCGTCGCCGGAGACGAGCTGTTCGACCGCGCCGGTCAGCCGCTCGTGAAGCTCATCGAGCTTCGCCTCCCGCGCGGCCTGGGTTTCCTCCCGTGTCGTGGCCATCGTCGCTGTCTCCTCCCGGTACCCTGAACACCGGGCCGATCGGGCTCGGTGACCATCAGGTGCGCCGGGAACACCAGTGACGAGAGACGGACAACGACGGTGTGACCGTCAGTGCGCGGGGTGAACCCGACGAGTCCTACCGGATTACCAGCCCGTCACCGGCGGCGGATCGCAGATCGAGCAAAGGTGCCGATCCGCGTACCGCGGATGCACAGATGCGAATCGACCTCTCAGGCCACAGCGTTCTGGCGGCTGAGGTGGCGGTATCGGGTGGGGGTGATGCCGACGGCCTGGCGGAACAGGCGGGCGGCGTGGCCGCGGCTGTGCCAGCCAACTTCGCGCATCGCCTGCTCGATCGGCAGGTCGGTCTCGCGCAGCAGGCGAGCCAGATGCTCGGCACGCAGCGTCGCCAGGTAGGTCATCGGGGTCTTGCCGTAGGCATCGACGAAGACCCGCCCGAGCTGAGAGGGCGACAGGTGCACCGCGGCAGCCAGCTCTCCCAGGGTCCACCGGCGCGCGGGCTCATCGCGCAACAGGTGAGCCGTGTCGCGGGCTTCAGTCCGCAGCGGTGCCAGGCGCCGGAGGGCAGGTGCGGCGAGGCAGGTGGCCTTGTGCTGGGTCGGGGACTGGCGCGCCGCGGTGGTCGTCACAAACGGAGAGATCACATCCAAAACGGCGAACAGCAGGGCTTGCATCCGGTAGAACCGCTCTGGTGCGGGCCCGTCGAGGCTGAGCTGACTGAGTTCATCCAGCCACGGCATCAGGCACCCGGCACGGTCCTCACCGAGTCGAAGCACCTGCGCCGGCTCGGAGTAGCGGGCCGCGATGAAGTCCTTGGCCGCCAGCCGATCAGCCAGCACCGCGGCGTACTGCCAGAACACTTGGTCCACCACATAGTCCCGATCCAGGTACAGCGTGGTGACCGTGACCCAGTCCTCTGGTTCAGCCCCGCACAGGGTGTTCGCCGCCAGTAGTACCGCATCCCCGACTTTGACCGGGCGTTCGCCGAATTCGCTGAACAGCCACGCCGACCCCGCCCGCACGAAGATCAGTTTCACGCAGTCATAGGCGATCGGCTCACGCCGCCGGTGCAAACACTCCGTCCGCGCCACCACCGGCGTCAATCTGAGGTCAGTCACCGTCTGCGACCGATGCTCGACGGGACCGCGCCGACCGTCCACGTTCGCATGAGCGGCGTCATACCGGTCGCATCAACGAAAATGCGACCGAGCGGTTGTGCTCGGAGCTTCAGGCAGGATGTCTCCTAAGCAAGTGGAGTGTTCGCGGCTCTCGAGGATGAGTGATTCGTCGCTTGCGACGAGTCACACACAGTCGGACATGATCGGCTGCGGTGCCCTCGTAGCAGCACCGGGTGGGGCTCCGGTGTCGCGGGCATGGAACGCTCACTGGGTTGGTCATGGGCTCTCGGGGCGGAGGCCAACGCCGATGATTCGTGCCACGGTCTTCTGCAGGAATGGCGAGTTTCGAATGATTTTCGCTGCCTTGGGCGTCTTGTAGGTTTCGTCAAGGCTCTTGGGGTACAGGTCAGCGAGTATTTTCACTTGGCCCGCCTGGATTATCCGCGCGGGCCATTCGCGGCGGCGCTGTACGTGTGCCAGTAGCTGCTCGGAAGGGCTCCCGCCTCGGGCGAGTGTCGGCGCGAGCATCCGTGCGGCAGCCACGGCATCCTGTATGGCGAGGTTGATGCCCACCCCGCCCGCCGGTGACATGGCGTGGGCGGCGTCGCCGATGCAGAGCAGTCCGGGACGGTGCCAGCGTCTGAGTCGGTTCACCGAGACGGCCAGCAGTTTCAGGTCATCCCAGGAGGTGATTTCCCCACGGAACCGTTCTGCGAGGACAGGGAGCGCCTCGTGCAACCGTTCGGCCACGACGTCGGTGCTCTGTGACCGGAGCACGTCGTAGTCTCCTTTGGGGATGCAGTACGCGATCTGCCAGTACGAGCCGCGGTCGACCGAGACGATGGTGAACCCCTTGCCGGTGCTGACAAACGGCACTTGGTCGTCTGGCTGACGGCTGATCCTGAACCACAGCACGTCCATCGGGGCGTCGCTCTCGGTCGGCGGGAGCCAGGCGCGGGCGCGGACGGTCGAGTGCCGCCCATCAGCGCCGATCACCAGGCGCGCCGAGAGTGTTCTCTCACCCTCGGGGGTCTTGTACCGGACACCGCGTGCCCGATCACCGTCGACAAGGAGTTCGGTGACCTGCGCTTCACGGATTAGCTCGAATGACGGATACGCTCGGGCTTCTTCAGCGATGAAGTCGAGGAAATCCCATTGCGGCATGAAGGCGACGTAGTTGTAGGGCTCGGAGAGTCGGGAGAAGTCGGCGAACACGGACTCTCCGTCCGGGGCCGCGACGGACACGGTGGACATGCGCCGGTGCGGGATCGCGAGGAAGCGGTCGATGATGCCGAGCCGATCCATCACCCTCATAGTCGAGGGGTGGATGGTGTCGCCGCGGAAGTCACGGAAGAAGTCGGCGTGTTTCTCCAGGACGGTGACCCTGACACCGCGACGCGCAAGGAGCAGCCCCGCCATCATGCCCGCGGGCCCCGCGCCGACAACGACGCAGTCGATGCTCGCCTCGCCTGCATGCTGGTTCGTCATGCTCATCGGGAACCTCCGGTTCCTGCCTCGTGGGATGTCGGCTGGGTGCGACGGGAGATGAGCGCGAGCGCGATGCCGATGGCTGCCCAGCACGCCAGCACCCACCACGACACGGCGGCGGACGCTTCGGGGAAGTAGCCAACGACGCGGGTCAGGGTGCCGGTGGCTCCGGGGATCATCCACTGCCCGACGTAGCCGAGACCCGCAGGTAGGAATGCGTAGGGCACGGCGAACGCCGCCCACGGCATGGCAGCAAAGAGAGTGATCGCGGCGGCGATGCCGAGCCCGGCGCGACCGAGTGCGGAGTGCAGTCCGACGAACAGGCCGCTGGTCGCGGTCAGCGACAGTCCAAGGGTTAGCCACATCGCACCGAACGATCCGGGGTACACATCGAGCCAGGTGCCGAGCACGAGGGTGAGCAGCAGCCCGCCTCCAACGCCGAGGCCGAGGACTGCACTGATGCGCTGCCACCTACCGGTGAGGGTGAACGTGATCACGATGCCCGCGAGCAGCGCCCCGACCGTCATCGGGATTCCCGCCACGGTCGCGCCGACTCCGTTGGGGTCGCCGGCCGAGTACGGCACCACATCGGTGACCGTGATCTCGGGCAGCGCCTCGGGCGTCTGCGCGAGAGCGGTGGCAGGATCGACGCCCTGCTCGACCGCGCCCCGGACGCCTTCCGTCACGCCCGCATAGACCTGCGCGTCGAGCATGGCCTGGAGCCCGGAGGCCAACTCGCTCATGAAAGCGGCGGGCACCTGCCCATTCGCCGAAGCGGTCAGCACCTCGGGGGCATCGTGGGCGAGCACGATCCCGCCGATGAACTCCCGCGTCAGGATGCCCTCGTGCGCGTCGGCGCGCCCGTCCACCCGCACAAGGTCGACCACCTCGTCCAAGCCCTCTCCCGCACCAGCCATGAACTCGTCCACCAGTTCGGCATCCCCGGTCACCGCGATCGACAATCCCGTCGCCTCACCGCGCGCCCCCGGCCAAACGAAACTCAACACCAGCAGCGACAGCGCCACAGCCACCAGCGCGACGACCCCCGCCACCTGCCCCCACCGGCTCCCCGCCGGCTGAGCCATCTCCTCGTTCTCCATCATGGCAACCTCCTCATATAAAACGAATGATCTTTCTCTATCATACGACATCCTCGACATGGTTCCACCCTGGACCTCGTGATCGAGTGCCGGGGCTTGAGTCGCGCGCGGTAGGCTTAGTGGAAGGTTCGTTCTAGTTGGTGGAAGGGGGCGCATGCCGAAGGTCAGTGCGGAGCACATGCAGGCCCGGCGGGATCAGATTGGGCGCGCAGCCGTCGAGCAGTTCTCGCGCCGGGGCATCCACTCCACCTCGATGGCGAACATCATCGAAGCGTCCGGACTGTCGGCGGGTGCGATCTACCGGCACTTCTCGGGGAAAGATGAGATCATCGCCTACGTCGCCCGCACCGCCATCGAGAGCGTGTTCACAGGCATCCGCGGACTCCTCGACGCTGAGCCCCTGCCGAGCCCGACCGCGGTGATGACACTCATCGCGACGCGCCTGAACGAGTCCGATGTGTCACCCGGGTACATCGTGCAGGTCTGGGGTGAGGCCGCGACCAACCCCACCGTCCGGAGCATCGCGAACGAGTTCTACGACAGCGCGTTCGACTTCCTACGCGAGTACCTCACCGTCTGGCTCACCACCAGCCAGGGCATCGACCTGCGGGGGGCTCGGGAGCAAGCCGTATCACAGGCCCGCCTCATGGTCAGCCTCGTCTACGCTCACATCCTTCAAGACGCCCTTATCGACGGTCACGACAGCCACGCCCTCGCCGACTCCCTCACGACGCTCCTACCCGACCAAGCCTGAGCAGAGCCGCGACCGCAGGCTGAATGTACGCGGGGATCACCCGCACGGACGAGGACGACGATGCGACCGTCAGGCGCGCCGGACTCACCATGCCGGGCTGCCACGCGTCTTGCAGGTCGAGGGAGCCACAGCGGCGGCGCGCTGGTCGTAGGCTGACACTCAACGACGAACGGGCGCTGAGGAGCGAGAGTGGGCAGAGGCGGGTTGTACTCAGGTTTCGAGGCGTACCGTGTCCTCACAGCGGAAGACATCAAGAGCGCGCTCCAGCACGGTGTCGTTGCCCTTGACACCAATGTGTTGCTGAATCTCTACCGGTACAACGAGAAGACTGTCGATGACTTGCTGCGCGTGGCCGAGGCTGCCGCAGAGCGCCTCTTCGTACCGCACCAGGTGGTCAGAGAGTTCTGGCGTAATCGCCAGTCGGTAATCGCGAGCCTAGGCAGCGCGTCCAGGGACGCCCAGGCAGCGCTGGCGAAGAACTCGACCTCAACGAAGGACGCGATAACCCGTTGGGCCAAGAGTGTTGCCCTTCCTGGCGAGGAAAGGGCCGACCTGACCAAGGAAGTGGACGACTTCTACGACGGGTTGCGTGAACGAGTAGGTGAGGAGCCCATCAGAGTCTCCGCTCACGCGCCCACGTCCGAGGACCTGTTGTTGGCACGACTGGAACAATTGCTTGAGGACTCTGTTGGCCCCGCGCTCTCGGAAGAGGACTGGAAGAAGGCGGTCGAGGAGGGCGAACGACGGGTAGAGAACTCGATCCCGCCTGGCTATATGGATGTCGAAAAGCTTGAGTCTGACCTCCCGGAAGGGGCGTCAGGGGACTATCTCGTCTGGCATCAACTGCTTCTTGAGGGTGGTGAGCGTGGGGTCGACTTGGTGCTTGTGACCGCAGACACGAAAGAAGATTGGTGGAACCGGGCAGATCGAGGGTCGATCATTGGTGCCCGCCACGAGCTGGTTGACGAGTACCTCCAAGCGACTGGGTGTCGGTTCTTTCTTCTCGAACCAGCGGACCTGATCAAGCACTCTTCGGCGCTGGGTGTTGGAACCAGCCTTGAGTCCGTCCACGACATCGAACGTGTGCGTGACGAGGAACCAGAGCATGTCCCGTGGAGCGCTGACGCGGCGAGAGCAGTTCTGAGGGAACTCGATTCTCAGGGTCATACGCAGGCTGATGTGATCAGAGAAGCGATTGCGAATGGCGGAAGAATCTCGCGGGCGCGCGTCTATGAACTGGATAATCGTGACGAGAGCCAGATGCTGCGTGGATTCACGCGGCCCGTCAAGCGCGTCACGGCCGAACTTCAAGCAAAGGGGGGCGTGCCATACGGCGTTGCCGCTTTGCTCGACGCCGTGTATGAGACTGGCGTGAAGTCGTCTCACTTTGCGGTACCCCATGAGGTCGTGGAGCTGCTCGGCGAGGAGCGCCCTATCTAATAGCTCCTCGAAGTGAGTCGCGCACCTGGGTGGTGTGACCGTCTCGATGCGGGTGATGAGCGCGGGCGATGGCTACAGGTATCTCCTGCGCACGGTCGCGGCTGCGGATGGCGACCGTGAGCTGTCCACGCCGCTGACGAGGTACTACGCGGAGGCGGGCACACCACCGGGCCAATGGCTCGGCTCCGGCGTCACCTCACTCGGCAAGGGTCAGCTCGCGGTCGGTGATCGGGTGTCGGAGGCCCAGCTCCAGCTCTTGATGGGCATGGGCCGTGACCCGATCACCGGCGACCCGCTCGGTCACGCCTTCCCCGCCTACAAGTCCGTGCCGGAGCGGATCGAGTCCCGGATCGCCGACCTCGACCCCGGCCTGAGCCCAGGTGCCAAGGGCCAGGCGGTCGCGCAGATCGAGGTCGAGGAGACCGAACGCGGCAGACGCCGGGCGGTAGCCGGGTTCGACTTCACCTTCTCGATCCCGAAGTCGGCCTCGGCGTTGTGGGCTGTCGCCGACTCAGGGACGCAGGCCCTCATCGGGAAGGCACATCACGCGGCGGTTGCGGAGGTGGTTGCGTTCATGGAGCGCGAGGTTGCAGCCACCCGCTCCGGCGCAACCGCCGGTGATGGAGCGGTTGCGCAGGTCGATGTGACCGGGCTGGTGGCGACGGCGTTCGATCACTTCGACTCCCGCGCCGGCGACCCTCACCTGCACACCCACGTCGTCATCTCCAACAAGGTCCAGACTGCCTTCGACGGCAGATGGCGCAGTCTGGATGGGCGTCCGATGCACGCCGCCGTGGTCGCCCTGTCGGAGCTGCACGAGGCGGTGTTCGCCGACCACATGACCCGCACCTTCGGCGTCGCATGGGAGGCCCGCGACATGGGCCGAGACCGCAACCCCGCGTGGGCGATCAGCAGCGTGCCCGAGGAGCTGGTGGCCGAGTTCTCCACCCGTGCCCGACACATCGACGCCGAGAAGGACAGACTCATCGCCGAGTACGTCGCCAAGCACGGCCGCCAACCCTCCACAGCCACGATCATCAAGCTCCGCGCCCAAGCCACCCTCGCCACACGCCCGGAGAAGGAAGTGCGGTCGCTGGCCGAACTGACTGCCGAGTGGCGCACCCGCGCCAGCGGGGTGCTCGGCCAGGACACCACCGCCTGGGCAAGCGCCGCGACGGACAACGACAAGCCGCTGCTGCTGCGAGCCGATGACGTGCCCCTGGATGCGATCGGCGAACTCGGGCGGACCGTGGTCGGGGTGGTGGGTGAGAGGCGGTCCACGTGGCGGCGGTGGAACCTGATGGCCGAGGCGTCCCGGCAAACGATGGGCTGGCGCTTCGCCACCATGCAAGACCGCGAAGCTGTGGTGGGCATGGTGGCCGACGCCGCCGAGGCTGTGTCGCTGCGGCTGACGCCACCCGACTTCGCCACGAGCCCGGTCGCGTTCCGGAGGGTGGATGGCACCAGCGTGTTCCGGCCCAAGCACTCGACGGTGTTCTCCTCCGAGCTGCTGCTGGCCGCCGAGGATCGGCTGTTGGACCGCTCCCGCACCGCGACCGGACCGACCGTGCCGCTGGCCACGGTCGAGAAGGTCACCACGGAGCCTGATCGTGAGGGGCGGATGCTCGGTGAGGATCAGGCCGACGCGCTGATGAAGGTCGCGGTCTCTGGCCGGATGCTCGATGTGCTGGTGGGGCCGGCGGGCGCGGGGAAGACGACGGCTATGTCGGCGTTGCGGCGTGCGTGGGAGAAGGAACACGGCGAGGGCTCCGTGGTCGGGCTGGCACCGTCCGCGGTCGCGGCGCAGGTTCTCGCTGACGATCTGGGCATTGCGACGGAGAACACCGCGAAGTGGTGGCAGGACCACCTCATCCACGGCGAGAACTTCCGGGCAGGTCAGCTCGTCATCATCGACGAAGCCTCCCTGGCCGGAACGCTCTCGTTGGATCGGATCACGCACCTGGCCGAGCGGGCGGGGGCGAAGGTGCTGCTGGTCGGCGACTATGCCCAGCTCCAGTCCGTGGATGCCGGTGACGCTTTCGGGCTCCTCGTCGGTGACCGGGACGATGCGCCCGAACTGGTCGATGTGCACCGGTTCACCCACGAGTGGGAGAAGACCGCCTCCCTCGCACTGCGCCACGGGCGCACGCAGGTGATCGACGCCTACCTCGACCACGACCGCATCCGCGACGGTGACGCCGAGGCGATGACCGACGCCGCCTATACCGCCTGGCGCGCCGACCGGAGCCAAGGCTTGGTGTCGGTGCTGGTCGCTGAGACCCGTGACGACGTGAGCGCCCTCAACCAGCGCGCCCGTGCCGATCTGATTCTCGACGGCACGTTGAGGCCTGGTCGGGAGGTCGAGCTGAACGACGGCGTCACTGCTGGGGTTGGGGACACGATCATCACCCGCCGCAACGACCGCCGCCTCCGCAACGGCAAGGACTGGGTCCGCAACGGTGACGCCTGGACCGTCACCGGTGTCCGAGACGACGGCTCGGTCACGATCCGCAAGGCCGGCCGTCGGTTCGGCGGCTCTCTCGTCCTCCCCACCGCCTACGTGACCGACCATGTTGATCTGGGATATGCGATCACTGCCCACAGGGCGCAAGGCGTCACCGTCGACACTGCGCACGTGCTGGTGGAGCCGACAACCACGCGGGAGAACTTCTATGTCGCGATGACCCGCGGCAAGCACGCCAACCGCGCCTACGTGATCCTCGACCGGCCCGACGAGCACGCCCACCCGCATCCGGGCGACAACGCCGACGCTACCGGCCGGTCCGTGCTATTCGGCGTACTCCAGCACGTCGGGGCGGAGTTGTCCGCGCACGAGACCATCACCGCCGAACAGGAGCAGTGGGGTTCGATCGCCCAGCTCGTGGCGGAGTACGAGACCATCGCCGCCGCAGCACAACGCGACCGCTGGGCCACCCTGATCCGCGGCTCGGGCCTGACTGCCGAACAGGCCGAGGCCGCGATCGAGTCCGAGGCGTTCGGGGCGCTCACCGCGGAACTGCGCCGAGCCGAGGCCAACCACCACGACCTCGACACCTTGCTCCCACGCCTGGTTGTCGCGCGCGGGTTCACCGACGCCGACGACATCGCCTCCGTCCTGCACTACCGGGTGGCCCGTGCCACCGCCCGCCCAGCCGGCTCGGGACGCACCCGCAAGACGCCACGGATGATCGCCGGACTGATCCCGTCCGCGGACGGCCCGATGACCGGCGACATGCGGCAGGCACTCGATGAGCGGCGCGAGCTGATCGAGACCCGCGCCGAGGCCGTGCTCGACACCGCATGCGACGCCGGAGAAGCATGGACGCGGCCACTCGGTGAGCCACCGCGCGAGCCGCGCACGGCAGCGGCGTGGCGACGGCATGGCCGCACCATCGCTGCTTACCGTGACCGGTACGGCATCACCGACGTGACGCCGCTCGGATCACCGGCCGAGAGTGACACACAGAAGATCGATCAAGCGCGAGCCGCCGCCGCGCTGCGGACCATCACACTGGCAACGCAGGCCCCGGAGCGTGAGAGCCAGCCCGTCAGACAAGTGACTCGCGGGCTCGGGCTCTGAGGGGACCGCATCGGCCTGTCATCCTTACTGGAGACGATTGGACGGAATGGTGACGGCATGACACAAGCCGAGCTCGCGGCTGAGGTGGCGCGCCGCCTCGGAGTCGTCGCGCATCCCGCCACCACCCAGATCGCCGAAGCGGTCGCGTTGTTCGCCCCGTTGGGATGGGCGATGTGCGGTCGCTGGCACCAGGCCGGGACCGTTCGGGTCCTGCGGCTTGCTGCAAGTGGTGTTGAGTCCGCGGCGATCGATGAGGCGATCACCGAGGTCTGGAACTCTGACAATCAGGTTCTTCTCCGGCATGCAGCGGCACCGATACGGCGATGGTCGAACTCGCACTACCCGTTCAAGCAGGTGATTTGGGACCGCGTGGCTCTCATCGAGAAGGCGATTCAGCATCATCTCGCGGGAGCCTACGAGGCGTCGATCCCGATCATCCTTGCGCAGATCGACGGGATGAGCCGCGACCTGACAGGGCAGTCGTTCTTTTCCAAAGCCAACGCGGACCCGTATCTTGATGACGCAACGCTGGCCGGGATGGAGGAGAACCTGCCGGTCGTCCGCCGAGTCTTCTCCAAGAACGTCGATGAGTCCGGAAGCTTCGGTCTCGTCTCACGCCACGGTGTTTTGCACGGTCGAGACCTTGGCTACGCGACGCGTGTGAACTCGACCAAGACGATCGTGCTCGTCGCCGCTCTGGCGGAGTACTTTCCGCGTATCGCGGATGACGCCGGCGCTCGGCTACGCCGACTCCACGAAGAGTCCGTTGCTGGCTCGCGGGAACTCGATGAGTCGGGTCGGCTGCTCGATGATCGACACCTCCCCGAGCTACTCAACTTCGCCTACGACTTCGACACCGAGTACCTCAACGCTGTGCTCCTTCGTCCCGGCCCGTTCGATGTACACGCGACGCTCGCGGAGCTTGCCAGGAAGCACAACCTCGACCACGATACCTTTGTCGTCGGGCAAGATCGCGTCGGCTGCTGGTGGCACTACACAGTCCCCGCAGGCCAGACGCTCGGCTATGCGGCTCGGCCGACGACCAGCACCGAAAGGCGGCACCCCGACGTCTGGCGATGGGACACCTCCGACGCGCCCACCGGGCCGCCGTGGACGAAGGCGGAGGGGTGGCGATCGGACGATGACTTCCCGCGGTCACCCAATTGGGAGCGCGACCCCGTCATCTGACGATGTGACGGACGAAACGTATCGATAGCGGAGAGCGAGAGACGAAGTGAGTGAAGATCCGGTTGGTCGTGCCGAAGGCATCATCGCTGGGTTCGACGCGATACTGCCCGAGCAAGAACGGGTGCTGGAACAAGCTGCTGAGAACGTCAAGCTCGGTCTCGAAAGAGACTCCGAGGTCTACCGAGGGTTCACGCAGCTTCAGTTCTTCATCCTCACGGTCGACTTTGATATGCGGGTCATGCTCCGCGCTCTGCTTGCCGACCCGCAGAATCGGCTCACCGCCGAGAAGTTCCTCGCCTTGACCCTCGAAGAGGCAGAAGAGTCGGCAGGGCGGATGGTCAATGCCGTATCCAAGGCGATGCGGACTCTACCCAATGACACCGGCATCCATCTGTTCGACATCACCAAGTTCGATGAAGCGGTGCGCGCATTCAAACAGGCGATGTCGGAGATGAGGGACGACAAGGAGTTCAACAAGACCCTACGTCTCATTCGGAACACGGTCTCCGGCCACATTGTCGGCGACGAGGTCGGTGTCCAGAACAGCGCAATCTGGGTCCTCACCCGCAAAGGCGTCCCACGCGACATCGACGGAGTCTTGCGGAGCCAGATCGTCTACTACGCCATCGCGACGTTGAAGGCACTGAGCGAGTTCGCGCAGGGGCTGCAACGAACCCTGCGCGCCTGAGTGCTTTCCACGACCGAGCGGAGGCGGCAGCGAGGGAGTCGCAGTGGAGGGGAGTGTGACAGCTCCGTCTGAATCGGTCCAGAAGCGACCGGTCCGTTGCCTGCGCCGAGCCAGCACATTGGCGACACGTACCGAGGTGTTGAGAGCGCGTCGCAGCAACGGCCTGTGTCAGACCGCCATGGGAAGGTTGAAGCATGGTAGCCATCTCAATCGTTGCCCTGGTCATCTCGGCCTTCGCCCTGCCATTCACCATCTGGGCAGCGCGGGCGGCCGCGAGGCAGGCGAAGGCGGCGCACGACCAGACGGAGATCCAACGCGAGCAGGTAGCCGCCGCGCGGGAGCAGACTCAACTACAACGCGATCTCGCTCATGAGGCACTACAGCCCTACGTGTGGGCGGACATCCAGCCAGATATGCAACAAGGCACCGTGATGCACGTGGTGGTGGGTAACAACGGTCCCACCGTCGCACGCAACGTGAGGGTGACGTTCGATCCACCGCTTCCAGCCGGCCAGCAACAGTCGGACAAGGTCGAGAGTGTTCAGCGGGTGCTCGCCAGCGGACTCCGCTCACTCGCGCCGAAACGGGAAATCCGGTGGACGCTCGGTGCCGGCTACGACCTCCTGTCCAGCGAGGAACCACAGGTCCGCACTGTGCGTGTCGAAGGCGAGGGCCCGCACGGTCCGGGTCAAGTCCCGAGTAGTGGTGTAACGCTCTGATCCTCCATTGGTGCTGTTAGGCGCTGAGTTCGAGGGTGGTTTCCGGTTCGGCGTTCACCTCGTTCCCGGTGTCGTCCACGGTGGTGAGGCGGCAGCGGGCCAACACCTCGAGGCCGAGGTAGCGGCGGCCCTCGGCCCACTCATCGGTCTGCTCAGCCAGCACCGCCCCGACCAGGCGCACGATCGCTGCCCGGTTCGGGAAGATGCCCACGGCGTCGGTGCGACGCCGGATCTCGCGGTTGAGCCGTTCGGCCGGGTTGTTCGACCAGATCTGGGTCCACACGTCCTTGGGGAACGTGGTGAACGCCAGGATGTCCGCCCGGGCACCATCGAGGTGTTCGGCCACCGCGGGCAGCTTTTCGCTGACGTAGTCCAGCAGCCGGTCGAACTGGGCGTCCACGCTGGCGGCGTCGGGCTGGTCATACACCGAGTGCAGCATGGCCTTCACGGCCGGCCACATGGACTTGGGGGTGATGCCCATCAGGTTCGCCGCGTAGTGGGTCCGGCACCGCTGCCAGGTCGCTCCGGGCAGGTTCGCGGCGATGGCGTCCTTGAGCCCGGTGTGGGCGTCGGAAGTGACCAGGCGGACTCCGGTCAGGCCCCGGGCCACCAGGTCGGCGAAGAACTCGTTCCACGCCGACCCCGTCTCCGAGGTGGCCACCCGCAGGCCGAGGACCTCGCGGTGGCCGTCACCATTGACCCCGGTGGCCAGCAGCACCACGGCGTTGACCACCCGGCCGCCCTCGCGGACCTTCATGCTCAGCGCGTCGGCGGCCACGAACGTGAACGGCCCAGCCTCCCCGAGCGGGCGATGACGGAAGGACTCGACCTGCTCGTCCAGCTCGGTGGCCATCCGCGAGACCTGGGACTTCGACAGCGCGTTGATCCCGAGGGTCTTGACCAGTTTGTCCATCCGCCGGGTCGAGACCCCGGCCAGGTAGCAGTCGGCGACCACCGTGATCAGCGCGGATTCGGCCCTTTTGCGGCGCTCGAGCAGCCACTCCGGGAAGTACGTGCCCGACCTGAGTTTGGGGATCGCCACGTCCAGGGTCCCGACCCGGGTGTCCAGGTCCCGGTGCCGGTACCCGTTGCGCTGGGTAGCTCGGCCCGGGGTGGGTTTACCCCATTCGGCGCCGACCACCGCGTCGGCGTCAGCGGAGAGCAGGGAGTTGATCACGGTCTGCAGCAACGAACGCATCAAATCCGGGGATGCTTCGGACAGGGCTTCGCCGAGCAGGCCGGCAGGGTCGACAATATGAGGAGCGGTCATCGTGATGACTCCGTTCGAGGATTCTGTGAGAGGTTGACTCGAAGGATCACACGGTGGCCGCGTCCACGTCTGGAACGACGTGCCCGACCACCGGGCGCTACACCACTATGCGGGACTCAACTACGGTCCGCTGCCTGTCCTCGAAATTCAGATCGACATCTCAGAGTGGCGTCAGGCCAGGGACGCTCCGGACGGCTCACTGCACCATGTACGTGGCGCGATCAAAGACCTCACCAAGGCCGTGGGTGGCGTAGACAAGACGATGAAGCGTGTTGTCGATCGCTTGGATTACCCAGCGCCAGAGACGGTCGAACTCAATGAAATGAGCGACGCCTTCACCAGGCAGCAACTCGCACCGCCAGCACCCGAGGATGAGGCGGATTCCAGCACGGATCGAGCATCACTGCCACCGCCGACGGCGGAGGAACAATAGCGCCTGCGGAAAGTAGTGCCCCATAGAGTGGTGTAGCGCACGGTGACTGGGCACGTCGTTCCGGATGTGGACGCGGCCACCGTGTGATCCTTCGAGTCAACCTTCCACAGAATCCTCGAACGGAGTCATCACGATGACCGCTCCTCATATTGTCGACCCTGCCGGCCTGCTCGGCGAAGCCCTGTCCGAAGCATCCCCGGATTTGATGCGTTCGTTGCTGCAGACCGTGATCAACTCCCTGCTCTCCGCTGACGCCGACGCGGTGGTCGGCGCCGAATGGGGTAAACCCACCCCGGGCCGAGCTACCCAGCGCAACGGGTACCGGCACCGGGACCTGGACACCCGGGTCGGGACCCTGGACGTGGCGATCCCCAAACTCAGGTCGGGCACGTACTTCCCGGAGTGGCTGCTCGAGCGCCGCAAAAGGGCCGAATCCGCGCTGATCACGGTGGTCGCCGACTGCTACCTGGCCGGGGTCTCGACCCGGCGGATGGACAAACTGGTCAAGACCCTCGGGATCAACGCGCTGTCGAAGTCCCAGGTCTCGCGGATGGCCACCGAGCTGGACGAGCAGGTCGAGTCCTTCCGTCATCGCCCGCTCGGGGAGGCTGGGCCGTTCACGTTCGTGGCCGCCGACGCGCTGAGCATGAAGGTCCGCGAGGGCGGCCGGGTGGTCAACGCCGTGGTGCTGCTGGCCACCGGGGTCAATGGTGACGGCCACCGCGAGGTCCTCGGCCTGCGGGTGGCCACCTCGGAGACGGGGTCGGCGTGGAACGAGTTCTTCGCCGACCTGGTGGCCCGGGGCCTGACCGGAGTCCGCCTGGTCACTTCCGACGCCCACACCGGGCTCAAGGACGCCATCGCCGCGAACCTGCCCGGAGCGACCTGGCAGCGGTGCCGGACCCACTACGCGGCGAACCTGATGGGCATCACCCCCAAGTCCATGTGGCCGGCCGTGAAGGCCATGCTGCACTCGGTGTATGACCAGCCCGACGCCGCCAGCGTGGACGCCCAGTTCGACCGGCTGCTGGACTACGTCAGCGAAAAGCTGCCCGCGGTGGCCGAACACCTCGATGGTGCCCGGGCGGACATCCTGGCGTTCACCACGTTCCCCAAGGACGTGTGGACCCAGATCTGGTCGAACAACCCGGCCGAACGGCTCAACCGCGAGATCCGGCGTCGCACCGACGCCGTGGGCATCTTCCCGAACCGGGCAGCGATCGTGCGCCTGGTCGGGGCGGTGCTGGCTGAGCAGACCGATGAGTGGGCCGAGGGCCGCCGCTACCTCGGCCTCGAGGTGTTGGCCCGCTGCCGCCTCACCACCGTGGACGACACCGGGAACGAGGTGAACGCCGAACCGGAAACCACCCTCGAACTCAGCGCCTAACAGCACCAATGGAGGATCAGAGCGTTACACCACTACTCGGGACTTGACCCTGCGGAACTCTCAGTCGCTGGTGCTCTCGCGTGCAGCTTCGCGAATCTGTGCTGAAGGGTGCTGCGCGGCGATGGTCAGCAGTTGAGAAACGGCTGGCACCTCCGAAGGCGTGTGGAGCCCGGAAACGACCGCCGCGGCACTCCGCCTTCCGCCAGACTTCAGGACCTTCGACAGGATCGTCGCGACTCCCTCAGATGCGCGCTCGGCAACGACCAACCTGCTCAGCCCTCTGAGTGCCGCGTCACGTACGGCTTCGGTTGCGTCACCCGCTAGAGCGAGAAGGAGTTCGGACTCTGCCTTGTCTCCGAAACGTTCGATGATCCGTGCACTTGCGGCACGGCGAACGGTGTCCCCGCCAAGAAGGTCCCGTATCAACGGTTCGCGCGCGGCCTCATCTGCGAGAGCAGCGAGCGCTTCGGCGGCGAGGCCTCGGATGTCCTCGTCGTCATCGAAGAAGGTCCGCACTGGCTCTCGGTTCCGAAGCGCTGACACGGCTTCGACAAGTTGTGTCTTGATTGGGTCGGCAAGCGTCGCTCCATGGATGGCGAGTACCTGCAATGCGCCAGACTGTTGCTGAGGTCGGACCCCGGGAGCCGTCAACAGAGCTTCGATACGATCCCACCGCCCACTCGACGGGTGCCAGACACCGAGCAGGGTCATTGCATGGCCGGGGTCGAGACCGCCGACACTGTACGCCCCCTTGGCGGCATCCTCGATGAGATTGTCGATGACGCTGCACAGTCGGTCAGTAAGAGCATTGACTGCATCGGAGGGCAGCGTTCGCACGTCGTCGATGGCTTCGAAGACGATCAACTCCCCGGCCCGGGCTCGTTGAAGGACTTGCTCGCGACTCTCGGCTACTGCAGGAGCAGCGACCCTCAAGAAGGCCTCGCGTAGGTAGGCGGCGTCGCCGTCAGATCGGTTCGCCGCGCGCTGACGGTCACTCTCACGCCACGCGGATGCGGGGATCGTATGGATCAGCCGGGCGAGTGTCTGCGCGGTTCCGTCGTCGGTGACCGGGGGCTGGTCGAGGAAGTAGTCGATCACGTTGTGAAGGGCGTCCTCGCTCAACGTCCACACCATGGCCTTCAGCAGATCGATGATCTTGTAGAGCACGATGAATGTAGGCCGAGCACGTTCCAGGTAGGCCTGTGGCTCTTGGAGCATCGCCAGCGCCCACGCACAGGTTTCGTCGGCGCGCGCTGGTTCGAGAACGTCGCCGGCGGCCGTCAGCAGTTCGATATCTGCCAAAGCGGTCGTTCGAGTCGATCGAGACAAGTCCACGCTGCTCGCCGCGATCCTGGCGGCCATCGTTGGACCCGTGCGCACGATGTGTCGAGTCGCGCGCCCAGTGCTCTTGCTGTCACCGGAGAGACGGAGAAGAGTCAGCCGGCCGGCGACCCTGTCGGGATCATCCGTGGGGCCGGTGGTGACAAGGAAGTGCTCCGCGAGAGCGCCAATTGCGCCACGCCACCCGTCGTGGTCACCAGCGCACGAGGCCAGCAACGCCGCGGAAAGCAGGCGCTTGTGGGCAGTGTCCGAGCCCCCGATCCGAATCGACGCATCCTCGCTCCATCTCCGGAACTCCTCAGAGAGATGAGCGGATAGCCCATAGGACATCACCTGGGTTCTCCACCACGACGCTGGGTTGTCGCTGCGCTGGATGATGTTGGCGATGTCGCCCTGCATCCATCCGCTGGCCCTGAACGACGTCAGCGCACACGCGCCCGCGATGGCCGCAGCCGTGACGTCCGACGGTGCCTCTCGATGGATTCGCTGGGTCTTCATCGCGAGGTCGAAAGCCTCCTCGTGTCGTCCGACCTCCAGCAGCGCCCGTGCTCGTTGAGCTTCTAGCCATGCGTGATCCACTGAGGAGTAGTCGTCATGTGCCAGGGCGTCCTGAAGCACTTGGAGCGCCGTATCGGGATCGTTCTCGTCGAAGTGATAGACGCAGCGGAGCACGGATGCCGCGGAGCGTTCACTCGGCGTGGAAGCTAGGTCGACAAGCTGAAGCAGGTCAGCGGGTTCTCCCTGGTAGTGCCAGAGATGAAGGGCCGCGGTGGCGCGCCAACACCAGTCATCGGCCTCACGTGCATCGTCGAGTGACAGCCCCTTCCGCTCGGCGTCATTCTCCCCTGCGAGCGCAGGAAGGCTCATCGGTTCCAGAATCCGTTCAAGGTCGTCCCGGAAGAGCACTTGCATGGCGAGGGCTTCGAGCCCGGAGATCGAATCTGGGACCAGGTTCGGGTGGGGTGCGATGAGCCGGGGAGTGATGAGGGCATGCCGAACTTCGTCGACCGGTGCAAGATGCACCGCGCCGGTCCACGCAGTGCCGTCCCAGGTCGGAGTCGGAAGCTGCGTCAGCGCGACGTCGGAGAGTGCTTCGTTGTGGTCCGCGTCAACGGTTTGGGAGGCCGGTACAAGAATCTTGGCGCCCTTACCGGTCGAGACGACTCGCGCAGGGGTGACGTGAACCCAGAACGAGAGGTTTCTGTCTTGATCGCGCAGGATCACCACGTGGGGCAGCGCGTGGCGCAGCCAGTAGTCGAAGTGTTCACGGTCGTCCTCGGCAAACCACCACCCAGTGATCGTGCCCTCGGCGTCCTTCTGCGGGGTCTTGAAGTAAGACGACCCGGTCTTGACCTGGGCACCCATCACGGCGCCGAGTTCGTACCGGCGGGCATCTCGCGGCCGCAGATATAGATCGGTGCCTGTGTCGTGCCGGCTATCGATCACCCCTCCCCAGCCCAAGCGCTCGAACTGCGCCAAGACCTCAGACTCACCCGAGGTTCCCGTAGCTTCGTTCTTTGGCGCCCGCACCTACGCCTCCTCCGTTGCCTCGTCCGCAACAACGCGAACGTTGCGCATCGCAGAGCCAGTGAATATGAGCGGAATGAACGAGTCTCGAAACGCGATTCCCGCTGGCCGCCTCGCAGGCCCGCCACCGGGAGGAGTGGTGAGAGGGAACCTCATTCCCACCGGAGCCTTGCCGGAAACATGGTCAGGATGTGGGCCGCCCACGGGATAACCGGGATGAGCGGGAGCGCCCAGATAGTCGGGAAGGTCTACCCGTCCTTCGAAGTGTTTCGTGGCCGCGACATGGAACATCGCCCCGTGGGCCCAGGCGATCATGTAGGCCTCGGCGAGAACGGCAGGGACATCCACCCTCAACTGCGTTAGCTCCAGCCCTTGTCGATGCCCGTCCACCTTGGGTGCCTGTGCGAGAACTTCGATGACGGGGCGGTCGAAGATGTCCACAGCGTCCGGGCCGGTCAGCACACCAACCGGGATGGTCCCATCTGCGCTGGGCGGAGTGGTGACGAATGAGACTTTGAGATCATCACGAGCGCGGACTGAGAGACCGTGCTTGACCTTGTTGTGAGCAGCGTTGAGTTGGAGCTCATGTCCCACGAGTAGGTCGATAGCGAACTGGAGCCAGTCAGCGAACACGTTGGACGCCGAAGCAAGTCGCTCCGTCATCCCGCTCTGCAAGTCCTGCTCGCGGAGAACCAGACGGACGAACTGCATCGGGGCCTCCGCCGAGGAGAAGGACTCGCGGAGCTGGCTTACGACCTGATCGAGTTGGTTTCGCCCGGCCGACAGGGCTTCCCAAACGCACGATTCGGCGACGTTCGTCCGTTGCGAGAGTGCCGCCGTCAACCGCACAAGCGACTCAGCCGCATGGTGCCGCAGGGCGTACGCGTCCGTGGCGACCTGTGTGGCAATGGACCTCGGCGAGGTCTCGGGTACGAAGCCCACCGGCCGACCAAGGAGGCGAGCGAACCGCCCACGGGTCTCGATCGCGTGCTGCTGTTCCGCGGATGCGGCCAGGGGATGCTCATCGCTGTCGACGTCCGACTCTGCCCACCGCAGCATCATGCCGATCCGAGCGCTGAAGTACCCGTACGGATCAGACGACAAAAAAGTGGCTCTCCTGACTGATCCGTGGGTCATTTCCGGCCCGGTAGGACGGGTCGGTGGCCGCCGAGGTTGAGCATGGCCAGGGCGATGAGGGCTTCGGGGGACTTGAAGCCGAAGGCGACGCGGGTGATGAGCCGAATCTTCGTGTTCACGGACTCGATACGTCCGTTGGACAGGCCGTGCTCGATCGCGGCGAGGATCGAGGCCTTGTGCTTGACGATGCGGCGTTGGAGCTCGACGAAGGCGGGGATGCGGCAACGTCGGGCCCAGCCGATCCAGCGTTCCAGGGCCGTCTCGGCCTCGTCGGCGGGTAGCTGGAAGACCAGGCGCAGTCCTTCCTTGAGCAGGTAGGCCCGGTGCAGGCGCGGGTCGGTCTTGGCGACCCAGGCGAGCTTGGCCTGCTGCCGGGTGGTGAGGTTCTCGGGGTTCTTCCACAGCGCGTACCGGGCGTGCTTGAGCGCCTTGGCGTGCCCGCCGGCCCGCCCGGCCCGGCGCTGCCGGACCGCGCCACGGGCCTCGTTCCACGCCTGGCGACGGACCTCGTCCAGGGCCTCGGTGGCCCACTTGACGATGTGGAACGGATCAGCGCACCGCACCGCGTTCGGGCACCGCTCGGCGACCACGGCGGCGATCCAGTCCGCCCCGTCGGCGCTGACGTGGGTGATCTCGGCGCACCGGTCGGGCCCGAGGGCCTCGAAGAACGCCGCCAGGGTCGCCTTGTCCCGGCCCGGGGCGGCCCAGACGAGCCGGCCGGTGTCGTGGTCGACCACGATCGTGAGGTAGCGGTGGCCCTTCTTGTAGGAGATCTCATCGATGCCGATCCGTCGCAGGCCGGCGAACCGGTCGCCGAGGGCCTCCACGTCGGCCCAGACCCGGGTGATGATCGCCCCGACGGTGCGCCAGGCGATGCGCATCAGCTCGGTGACCGCGGACTTGGAGCACTGCGTGGCCAGCCAGGCCACCTGCTCGTCGAACACCACGGTGTGACCGGCCCCGTGCCTGGCCCACGGGACGGCGGCCACCGTGGGACCGTGCTCGCGGCAGGCCACCCGCGGGGCGTCGGCCTCGAGGTAGACCTGCACCGTGCCCAGATCCAGCGCCCGCCACCGCCGCCGACCCTCGCCACGGTCGTACCCGGGCGACCTGCGCCCGCACCGCCCGCACCGGCCACGCACTCGAGCCCGGGGACGGACATGAGCCACCAGGAGCTGGTCGTCCTCATCGAACTCGATGCCCTCCACGACCGTCTTCTCGACGCCCAGCAAGGACCGCCATAGGCTTGCGTTCCGCACGCCGTTCTCCGCCCTTCAGGTAACTGACCTCAACAGCCAGAAACCTAGGCAGAGAGCGGCGTGCCCTCGTCAACGGCTCGCCAGAACACCCACGGAAGCGTCAGGAGAGCCAAAAAAGTGTCGTCAAGCTCCTGACACTGCTCGGCCGTCAGGTCCGGCCCGGCTGGTGGCGGGTACATTCAACAAGCGTATGGTCGCGAAATCGGCCTGCCCAGTCGCCTCGCCGGGCCACCGGCACGCAGCATGATCCACGCCTCATACGAGAGTAGGGCGGACGACCAGTCGGAGCGCTCCAGGACCGCGACCCTGGCTGTCCAGCTTCTTCCTTCTGACAGGAATCACCCGTAGACTGCCTGATGAGGCGGATTTCTCCTCTGTAACGCGCCGGTCTCGGCAGACCCTCGGGTCATTCTTCAACGCACTGCCTCACCAGATGCACTGTGCGATGGAGAGGAACAAGACCATGATCCGTCTGATCTGGACCGTCAGCGTCCACACCCGCTACTTCCTGCGGCGCTACATGCCCACCAACATCCTGCTGTATGCGATCCGAACCCGCCGACGCGGCTTGAAGTGGGGTATCCCCGCGATGCTGCTCGCAGTCCCGTAAATCCTGATCGCGAACGCCTGTGTCCAACTCATCGACGACGGCGCCCCCGGATGGCTCCACCTCGCAGTGCTGTGGGCGATCTGGAACATGCTCAAGATGCTCTGGATCGGGCCGGTCAGCGCTGTGCTCCTAATCCGCGCCCGTGTCCGCGAGTCCATCACCGCCCGTCGCGAGCGCACCAGCTTGTCTTCCGAAGCAGACGACGCCGAAGAGCGTGCCGCGGTGGACGCAATAGGTATTCGGTGAAGTGTGAGAACTCAGGCACCGACCCGGCGACGACCGCCGGTACGGATCGTCCCGCCGCACGCGATCACCGCCGAGCGCACGGCCTCATGGCTGACTCCGAGTCGCGCGGCGACCTGAGCGAGCGTCATCCCACCCGCATAGAGTTGAGCGGCGTCCTGTCGGATCGCGTCCGGCAACTCCGGGCGACGCGCCGCCAAGCCCGCCTCCCGAGCTATCTCCCGCACAGTGCCGCGGTGCACGTTGAATCGCGTCGCCAGCTCCCGCACGGGCACACCATCGGCGTAACCGGCGACCAGCTCGGCTCGATTGGAGACGCTCAAACGGGTTTGAGACTGCCGCGAATTCTCACGCACCGGACCGCGCTCATCGGTCATCCGAGCACCCCGAGCGCGCGGCTGACGAGCCCGAGAACCCCGTAGAACACGGGAAATCAGCGATCCGAGCGGCTTCCGGGGGTTTGAGAAGCTGCTACGGAGGTCCACCGCACGCACAAGGCTCGAACCCTTGCCAACGGAAACGTTGGTCGAGGTTCGGGCCTTGTTCGCGTCTGCGGCCCAGGTCAGAGCGTTGGCATTGACCTGCGGATCGAGGAGCATCTCGAAGGGTCGGTGTGCTCGACGCGCAGCTCGTTGTGAAGCGCCCTGAGTCTGGTGGAGACTCGCGTTATTTGATTCCCACCAGCTCGGTGCTCGTGGTTTGGCCAGCATAGAACGTCTGCTCGAACTCAGCGGGCGGGACGTCGCCGAGGTAGCCGTGGAGGCGCTGGGTGTTGTGCCAGTGCACCCATCCGAGGGTCGCGAGCTCGAGGTCCTCGACCGTCCGCCACGGTCCGGGACGGGCGGGGCCGCGGACGAGTTCGATCTTGTAGTAGCCGTTCACGGTCTCAGCGAGGGCGTTGTCATAACTGTCGCCGACGGTCCCGATAGATGGCGTCGCGCCTATCTCGGCGAGACGTTCGCCGTAGCGAATGGACGTGAATCGGGCGGGTTCAACCGGTCGTTGCAACACCGTGCGTTGAGAGCGAGCGTAGCTGCTCGGCGAAGACCTCCGCGGGAGTCTTCCAGTCCAGGACCTTCCTGGGCCTGTTGTTCAGCGTGTACGCGACTGCTGCGAGGTCCTCGGCCGACCATCTCGACAGGTCCGTGCCCTTGGGGAAGTACTGCCGCAGCACCCCGTTCGTGTTCTCGTTCGTCGGCCGCTGCCACGGCGAGTGGGGGTCAGCGAAGAACACCTTCGTGCCCGTGGCCATCGTGAACTGGACATGCCCGGCCAGCTCCTTGCCCCGATCCCACGTCAAGCTCTGACGCAGCTGCTGCGGCACCGTCGCCATCGCCTTGATCAGGGCCGCGGTCATCGCCTCAGCCCCGTACCCACCCAGCGACGGCCCGTTCTTCACCGGCGGCCGCTCACCCCATCCCTCCAGGCGGGGCAAGTGGACCAGGATCGTGGCCCGGCTCTTGCGCTCGGCCAGAGTCCCGATCGCTGAACGCTCGGTCCCGATGATCAGGTCCCCTTCCCAGTGCCCGGGCACAGCACGATCAGCGGCCTCGGGTGGGCGCTTGCTGAACACCACGTCCTCGGTGACGTGGCCCTGGGGCTTGTTCCGGGTACGTGCCCGCGGCTCGCGCAGAGCCCGCCCGGTACGCAGGCACGCGACGAGTTCACGCTTGAGCGCCCCACGCCCCTGGATGAACAGGGACTGATAGATCGCTTCATGAGAGATCCGCATGGACACATCATCCGGGAACTCCAGGCGCAGCCGGTGGCTGATCTGCTCAGGGCTCCACGCCGTGGACCACCGCCGGTCCGCCCGGCGCGGTTTCATCTTCCGCCCCTTGAAACCGGGCCCGACCGGTCCCGGCACGGCCACGCCATCGGGGCCCAGGACCACCCCGTTCAGGCGTGCCTGGACGTAGTCGTGCAGTCGCTGGTTCGTGGCCAGCTTCGCCGGCTTGGGCCGCCTGGCAGCTTCCTGGGCCTTCCACTGCGCCACCGTGGCCCGGTACTCCTGCTTCCCGGAACGAGTGGCGCAGTTACGGCGCAGCTCACGGCTGATCGTGCCCGGGTCACGTCCCAGCGTGCGTGCGATCTGACGGACCCCCTGGCCCTGGGCATGGAGGATTGCGATCTCTTCACGCTCAGCGAAGGACAGATACCGGCCGGTGGGCTCGGCTAAGGACAGCGGGGTCATCCCGCCAGCGTGACGGAACCAGCGCGCCCCGACGGGCCAGGACACGCCCACAGTCAGGGATGCCTCGACCGTGGTGACACCGGTGGCGATTACACGCCAGAACTGGCGTTGGACCTCCCGTGAGGGCTGCGGCCTGCCAGGAGAGCGCATCGGGGCCCGCAAGGCCCGATCCGCTCTCCACTGCCGACGTGTCCCCTCGGGCACGTCACTGATCTTCCTCGCCCAGTCCTTGCTTGCCATCGCCCATACCTCCAGTGATTCCGAGAGGGTGTTGCGACGACCGATTGAATCCACCTCGAGACCCTGCGTCGCTGTGGCAGCGGAGATCGTCGTGGTGAGCGCCGCGGGACCAGCGCGCCATCTCGATCGCGTCGAGGATCATCTCGGTGCGCATGTGTGATGCGCACCGCCACCCGACGATCATCCGGGAGAACGCGTCAACGATGAAGCAGACGTAAGCGACGCCCGCCCAGGTCGGCACGAACGTCAGATCTGTGACCCAGAGCCGATTCGGCGCGGTCGCAGTGAACTCCCGCTTCACCAGGTCCGGGATGCCGTGCCGCAGTCGGATCTGGCCGGGTCGTCTTCACCCGCTTCGACCTGGTCGCGCCCTCAATCCCTGCGGCGCGCATGAGCCGGCCCGTCTGATCTCGGCCGATGTCGCTCCCGGCGCAACGCGCGGTCTTCCGACGCGCGGTCTTCCAGAGCTTTCGGACCCCGTAGACGCAGTAGTAGTCCTGCCAGAGCGTCACCAGCTCCGGGGTCAACGCAGCGTCGCTCACCGCGCGAGCGGACGGGGCACGGTCTTTCGCGGCGTAGTAGGTGCTCGGAGCCACCTGCAACAGGCTGCAGATGGCTCGACTCCAAGCGGGCGGCCTTCGACGACGTCGTCCTTATTCGCGTCGATGAACGCGACTACTTCCGGTGTTGGCGGTCGAGCTCCGCCCCGAAGAAAGACGCGGCCCGCTTCACGATCTCGTTCGCCCGACGCAACTCACGGACCTCCTGCCGGAGTTCCCGCACGCGCCGCGCTTCCGCCGTGCTCACCCCAGCGACGTGACCGTCGTGGATGTCGGCCTGCTTGACCCACATCCGCACCGACTCGACCCCGTACCCGAGCTGCGTCGCGACCCGATTGCCGGCTCTTCACGAACGAGGGTGTAGCGCGGGTCTGAACCCTCCGGCTTCGAGCAGTGACCGAGCGATGTAGTGGGTGAGGTTGCGGAAGCCGAGGGCGGAGCCGCGGAGGTGTTCGAGCCGCCCGTTGATGGCCTCGGTCGGGCCGTTGCTGGTGCCGGGGCGGTCGAAGAACGCGAGGATGTCGCCCGCCCGCTGCTTCATGGTCCGGCCGAGCTTGCGGACCTCGACGAGCGCCGCGGGAACGCCGCTGCTGATCGTAGCGATCACCTCCTGCATCATCGCCTTCGCTTTCTTCTTGTCGGGCTCCCGGTAGGCCGCGACGATGCGCTGGTAGATGCCCCAGGTCGCCTCGACCTCGATGTGCTCCTCGCTCGCGAACACTGCGTCCAGGCGTGCCCGCTGCCGGTCGGTGAGCAGGCTCGCCCCGGTGTGCAGGGTGCGGCGGGCTTTGTAGAGCGGGTCGCCCTTGAGCCCGCGGTGACCGGTGGTGTCTTGCTGGACCCGACGCCGGCAGACATCCAGCGCGTCGCCGGCGAGGCGGACCACGTGGAACGGGTCCATGACGGGGACGGCGTCGGGGAGTTCCTCGGCGGCAGCGGTCTTGAACCCGGCGAAGCCGTCCATCGCGACCACCTCGATCCGCTTCGCCCAGTCCGCAGGGCGGGCGGCGAGCCACTGCTTGAACACCGCCTTGGAGCGGCCCTCGACCATGTCCAGCAGCCTCGCCGGCCCGGTCTTGTTCCTCGCGGGGGTGAGGTCGATGATCACGGTGACGTACTTGTCGCCCAGCCTCGTGTGTCGCCAGACGTGCTCGTCGACACCGATCGTGGTGACCCCGTCGAACCGGGCGGGGTCGTCGATCAGGCGCCGCTTGCCTTCCGCGAGGACGGCGGCGTTCGCGGCACTCCAGGACACCCCGAGACCTGCGGCGACGCGGGTGACGGTGAGGTGGTCGATGACGATGCCCCGCAGCGCCCACTCCAGGCCGCCGCGGGAGATCTTCGCACGCGGCGCCGCTGCCCGCGTCATGTCCTGCCGCCACGTGCGCCGGCAGTGTCCGCACCGGTACCGGCGCACCCGCACCAGCAGGGTCGTCGGCCGGTGCCCGAACGGCTCGTGCGCCAGTCGACGCGTGACCGTGTCCCGCGGCACGCCCTCGACACCGCACTTCCGACACCACGGGTCGTCCTCGACGACGCGGCATTCGATCGTGGCCCGATCCGGCTCGATCAGCTGGCCGACGGCGACGAGGCCGAGCTCGTCAAGGCGGCAGAACGTGGTCAGGTCAGGGGTCGCGAAAGTAGGGTGGAGCACGTCGAGGTCTTTCGGGATGGCGAGCGTGAAGAACTTCCATCATCCGGGAGACCTCGACCCCTACCCGGCCACCGACGCGCTCAACCGACTACACCCTCGTTCGTGAAGAGCCCGATTGCCGGTCCCGAGCTCTGCTCGCAGCGTCCTCACCATCCGGACCGCGGCGGCCTTCTCCTCCGGCGAATACCGAGGCGTCGTCGGCTTCCCTGATGTCTGCTCGTTCGGCATAACCCCATCCTCGTTTCCAAGGTCAGGAGCCTCCAACAAACTCAGGGCGCTTCACTGTTCGTCAGGCAAATGACTTGCGAAATGTCTACGTGGGTCCATTCTGACGCGACAACGAGTTTCGTCTCGCGGACTCGGCCGGTGCCCGGCCGGGCAGCGCGAGCCGATGCGTCGCACGGTGGTTCGGCGACGCAGCTCGGTGGGGTCTACACCTCCGACCGTCGAACAATCATCGGCAGTGGCGGTATAGCGACTCAGCGTAAATGTGGAGGTGGTGAGATGGTGACCTCATGTGCGGACCTGCCAGGCATCGACTCGGAGTCCATCGAGCTGGGTGGGCGGCCAGCCGATCACCGTCCGCGCGGTGAGCGGCCCAGTCCGCGACCGCCGGCGCGAAGTGGTTCACCGCCGAACGGCCCCCAAGGGCACTTCATGCGGCTGCTGGGCCTGGCGCCCGGCATCGACAGCGTCACCGCCAGCTGCAACCTGGGCGTCCTGCGGGTGGTGATGCCCATCGAGCGGCCCGCCGTCCGGAAAGATCCCCCTGAAGCAGCCTGCTTCCTGACTCTGGGCACTCAGCCCTGCGTCTACGCCGATCCTGGCGCGCTCTTTGACGATCTATGTAATATATCTCACATGACAAAATTCGACGGCCCCTGTAACGTCTCTCATGTAGCGCGTCTCACGTGACAAGAAAGGAACAATCATCATGGCCAAGGCAGTAGGAATCGATCTGGGGACCACGAACTCCGTTATCGCCGTCTGGGAGGCTGGCGAGGAGAAGGTCATCCCGAACGCGGAGGGAGCCCGCACTACCCCGTCGGTGGTCGCTTTCACCGAGGACGGTGAACGGCTGGTGGGGCAGCTTGCCCGCCGGCAGAGCATCCTCAACCCGAAGGGCACCATCTCGTCCGCCAAGCGGTTCATCGGCCGGTCCTTCGACGAGATCAAGGAGGAAGCCAACGCCGTCGGCTTCGACGTCGTGGAAGGACCCAACGGCGAAGCACGGTTCAACATCCGCGGCAAGCAGTACGCGCCGGAGGAGATCAGCGCCCAGGTGCTGCGCAAGCTCGTTGACGACGCCAGCAAGTTCCTCGGTGAGAAGGTGACCGAGGCCGTCATCACTGTTCCCGCCTACTTCAACGACGCCCAACGCACCGCGACCAAGGACGCCGGACGCATCGCCGGGCTCGAGGTGCTGCGCATCATCAACGAGCCCACCGCCGCCGCACTGGCGTACGGAATGGACAAGAAGAACCACGAGACCATCCTGGTGTTCGACCTCGGTGGCGGCACGTTCGATGTCAGCCTCCTCGACGTGGGCGACGGGGTCGTCGAAGTGCGATCCACCGCCGGTGACACCCACCTGGGCGGCGACGACTTCGACCGCCGGCTGGTGGACTACTTTGCCGACGAGTTCAAGAACGAGAACGGCATCGACCTGCGCAACGACCCGCAGGCGCTGCAGCGACTGTTCGAGGCGGCCGAGAAGGCGAAAATCGAGCTCAGCTCGGTGTCCCAGACCCAGGTCAGCCTGCCCTTCATCACCGCCGACGCCAGTGGGCCCAAGCACCTGACCATGACCGTGAAGCGGTCCAAGTTCGAAGACCTCACCGCTGACCTCGTTGAGCGGTGCCTCGGTCCGGTGCGTCAGGCGATGGCCGACGCGAAGATCAGTGAGGACGATATCGACGAGGTCATCCTCGTGGGCGGTTCCACCCGCATCCCCGCTGTCCAAGCGCTCGTCAAGCGGCTCACCGGCGGCAAGGAGCCGAACATGACGGTGAACCCCGATGAGGTGGTCGTTGTGGGCGCCGCCATCCAGGCGGGCGTCCTCAAGGGCGACGTCGACGACGTGCTGCTGCTGGATGTCACCCCGCTGTCGCTGGGTGTGGAGACCCGCGGTGGCGTGATGACGAAGATCATCGAGCGCAACACCACCATCCCCGCCCGACGCAGCGAGGTGTTCTCCACGGCCGAAGACAACCAGCCGTCGGTGGAGATCGTCGTCCTGCAGGGCGAGCGGGAGATCGCCGCGGACAACCGGGTGCTGGGCCGGTTCGAGCTCACCGGCATCCGCCCCGCTCCTCGCGGTGAAGCGCAGGTCGAGGTCACCTTCGACATCGACGCGAACGGCATCCTGAACGTGACGGCGAAGGACAAGGACACCGGCACCGAGCAGGGCATCACCATCAGTGACACCTCGAATCTGGACCAGGGCGAGATCGACCGGATGATTAAGGAAGCCGAGCAGCACCGGGCTGACGACCAGGCGCTGCGCCAGGCCGTGGACGCCCGCAACGAGCTGGACTCCGCCGCCTACCAGGTCGAGCGGGTACTGCGTGAGCTCGGCGACGCTGCACCGGAGCACGAGCGTGCCCGCGCGGAGCTGCTCATCACGCAGGCCCGCGAGGCAGTGCAGAACAACGTCGGCGAGCAGGAAGCGAAAGAGCGCACCGGCGAGCTGCTGCAGGTTGCGCAGTCCCTTGCTGCGGCCCGCGCGAACGCCAGCCACGCTGAGCAGCCCGCTCAGGACGACGAAGACGACGTCGTCGACGCCGAGTTCGACAAGTAGCACGGAGGGAGGATCGCGATGGTCGAGGAGCAGAACGAGGACACGCGGGCCGTGGACCTGCTGAACGAGGACCTCACCGACGTGTCCCCGGAGGAGATCCGTGCCGCGCAAGCAGCGGTCGCCTCCCAGTTGGAGACGGCCGAGGACCGGTGGCGCCGGGCGGCGGCGGACTACGACAACCTCCGCAAACGAACGGCGCGCGAGATCCAGACCGTCCGCGAGCAGGAGCGGCAGCACACCGCCAAAGCCTTCTTGCCCGTCGTCGACGGGCTGGACCGGGCGCTCAGCTTCGGGGTGGACCTTGACGAGGGCGTTCTGGGTGGCATGCAGGCCGTCCGGGCGCAGGCCGCTGATGCGTTGCGCGCACTCGGGTACCCCGAGATTGTCATCGACGGTGCGGAGTTCGACCCGCAGCTGCACGAGGCGGTCTCGGTCGTCGAGGATGCCAGCGTCCCGCCGGGCAGCATCCTCGCCGTCACTCGCTCCGGGTTCGGAACGCCTGAGCGGATGCTGCGACCGGCTGCGGTCGTGGTCGCCCGCAGGCCGGAGGAGGAGTAGGAGATGGCGGAGGACCTCTACAGCGTGCTGGGGGTCTCCCGGTCGGCGGATCAGAAGGAGATCCGCCGCGCCTACCGGGAGAAGGCCCGCAAGTTCCACCCGGACGTCAACAAGGCCCCGGGGGCGGAGGAGACCTTCAAACGGATCAGTGAAGCCCACGATGTGCTGTCGGACCCGGAAACCCGCTCACAGTACGACCGGTTCGGTGAGAACTTCCGGCAGTACGCCGCCGCGGACGCGGCTCGCTCCTCCGAGCAGCCGCGCCGCAGCGGCGGCACCCGATACACGTGGAGCGGGGGCAGCGCGCAGAGCGTGAACTGGGAGGACCTCTTCGGGGGCGGCTTCGGTGGTTTCGGGGGCGGCTTCGGTGGTTTCGGTCGCGGCGCCGACCGCACCGCGGAGCTGGAGATCACCGTCGAGGAGGCCTACCGGGGCGGGCGGCGCACGGTGCAGGTCGCGTCCCCGTACGGCGGCGCGCAGGAGTACACCATCGACATCCCAGCGGGCGCTGTCGACGGGCAGCGGCTGCGGATCGCGGACGCCGACGGACAGGACGGGGACCTGCTGATCACGCTGCGCGTGAAGGACAGTAAGCGGTACCGGCTCAGCGGCGCGGACATCGAAACGGACCTTCCCATCTCACCGTGGGAGGCGGCGCTGGGCGCGGATGTCAGCATGCCCACCCCGGGCGGCCCGGTCACCGTGCACGTTCCGCCCGGCTCGTCCACGGACAGGCGGCTCCGCCTGCGCGGGCAGGGGATGCCGCGCAGGGGACAGCCGGGAGACCTGTATGCGCGGGTGAAGGTCGTCGTTCCCCGCACTCTCAGCAAGAAGGAGAGGGAGCTGTTCGAACAGCTCCGCGACGAATCGTCGTTTGATGCCAGGAGAGGATCATGACCTCACGTCACCTGCCCGTCCGTGTCGCCCGGGCCGACCTGGCGGCGACCGCGGTGGCCGCAGGTATCCACCCGGATACGCTGCGGAAGTTCGTCGAGCTGGGGCTGGTCACCGCCCACGTCGACACCAGCGGCCGGCTGTGGTTCGCCCGTACCGTCCCCGCCCGCGTGCACACCATCGTGCGTCTGCACTCCGATCTTGCCGTGAACTACGCCGGCATCGCACTCGTGCTCGACCTGCTCGCCCGCATCGAGCAGCTCGAGCAGCACCGGACCATCCGACTTGAAGGAGACATCCCATGGACATGAACTCACTCACTCAGAAGTCGCAGGAAGCGCTCACCTCGGCCCAGAGCCTCGCGGTCCAGGCCGGTCAGGTCGAAACGGACGAGGAGCATCTCCTGCTCGCACTGCTGCAGCAGGAGGAGGGGCTGGTTCCCCGACTGCTGCAGGCAGCGGGTGCTGACGTGGAAGCGGTACGCGCCGACGTCGAAGCGGAGATCGCCCGCAAGCCCAGCGTCTCCGGGTCCTCCCCGCAGACCGGTCAGGTGTACGTGAGCCGCAGCCTCACCTCCACCCTGGAACGGGCGGAGCGGGAGGCAAAGCGGCTGAAAGACTCCTACATCTCCGTGGAGCATCTCGTTCTGGCCCTCGTCGACGACTCCTCCAACCGTCCCGCGTCCCGCGTGCTGCGCGGGCACGGTGTCACCCGGGAGAGCTTCCTCAGCGCACTCACCGAGATCCGCGGCAACCAGCACGTCAACTCCGCCACCCCCGAGCAGACGTACGAGGCGTTGGCGAAGTACGGCCGTGACCTGGTCGCTGACGCCCGGTTGGGCAAGCTTGACCCCGTCATCGGGCGTGATGCGGAGATCCGCCGGGTCATCCAGATCCTCTCCCGCAAGACCAAGAACAACCCCGTCCTCATCGGCGAGCCCGGTGTCGGAAAGACCGCCATCGTGGAGGGCCTTGCCCAGCGGATCTTGAGTGAGGACGTGCCCGAGGGCCTTCGCGACAAGACCGTGTTCTCGCTGGACCTGTCTGCCCTGGTCGCCGGCGCGAAGTACCGGGGCGAGTTCGAGGAGCGAATGAAGGCAGTCCTGGCGGAGGTGAAGGCAGCGGAGGGACGCATCCTGCTGTTCATCGACGAGCTGCACACCCTGGTGGGGGCGGGAGCCACCGAAGGGGCGATGGACGCCGGCAACATGCTCAAGCCGATGCTCGCCCGCGGGGAGCTGCACCTCATCGGTGCCACCACCCTCGATGAGTACCGCAAGCACATCGAGAAGGACGCTGCCCTGGAACGCCGGTTCCAGACGGTGATGGTCGAGGAACCTGACGTGGAGGACGCGATCTCCATCCTCCGCGGCCTGCGCGAACGCCTGGAGGTCTTCCACGGTGTCCGCATCCAGGACAGCGCACTGGTCGCTGCCGCCGTGCTGTCCCACCGGTACATCACCGACCGGTTCCTGCCCGACAAGGCCATCGACCTCATCGACGAAGCCTGCGCGCGTCTGCGAACCGAGATCGACTCAATGCCCGCTGAGCTCGACGAGCTGACCCGGCGGGTGACCCGCCTGGAGATCGAGGAAGCGGCGCTGTCGAAGGAAACGGACACTGCCAGCAAGAACCGGCTGGAGGAGCTGCGCCGGGAACTGGCCGACCTGAAGGCGGAGGCGGACTCCAAGCGCGCCCAGTGGGAGGCGGAGCGTCAAGCGATCCGCAAGGTCCAGGAGCTGCGCAGTGAGCTGGAGCGTCTGCGGCGGGAGGCGGAGGAAGCTGAGCGCTCCTACGACCTCAACCGTGCCGCTGAACTGAGGTACGGGGCTATCGCTGACGCGGAACGACGCCTGCGCGCCGAGGAGGAGCGTCTCACCTCCAAACAAGGCGGGCAGCGGCTGCTGCGGGAGGTGGTCACCGAGGACGAGATCGCCGAGATCGTCGCAGCATGGACGGGGATCCCCGTGGCCCGGCTGCAGGAAGGTGAACGCAATAAGATCCTCACCCTGGACGCCACCCTCAAGGAGCGGGTGGTCGGTCAGGATGAGGCCATCACGCTCGTCAGCGACGCGATTATCCGTGCCCGCTCCGGCATCCGCGACCCGCGCCGCCCCATCGGCTCGTTCATCTTCCTCGGCCCCACAGGTGTGGGAAAGACCGAACTGGCCAAAGCGCTCGCGGAAGCACTGTTCGACAGCGAGTCGGCGATGATCCGGCTGGACATGAGCGAGTACCAGGAACGTCACACCGTCAGCAGGCTGGTCGGTGCACCTCCCGGGTATGTCGGGTATGAAGAGGGAGGGCAGCTGACCGAGGCGGTGCGGCGCCGCCCGTACAGCGTGGTCCTTCTCGACGAGATCGAGAAAGCTCACCCGGACGTGTTCAACACGCTGCTGCAGGTCCTCGACGACGGTCGCATCACCGACAGCCAGGGACGCACCGTCGACTTCCGCAACACCATCATCATCATGACCTCCAACATCGGTGCCCATCACCTGTTGGGCTCCGATGGCGGCGCGATCCCCGACGACGTGCGAGACAGTGTGCTCGGTGAGTTGCGCGCCCACTTCCGTCCCGAGTTCCTCAACCGGGTGGACGACATCGTGGTGTTCTCGCCGCTGGGTCGCGAACAGATCCAGGACATTGTGGAGCTGCAGTTCACCGACCTGCGCTCCCGGCTGGCCGAGCGTCAGATCCGCATCGAGCTGACGCCCGCGGCACGCCAGCTCATCGCCGACCGCGGCTACGACCCCGTGTACGGGGCGCGTCCGCTGCGACGTTACATCAGCCATGAGATCGAGACTCGGCTGGGTCGTGCGCTGCTGAGCGGGCAGGTGATGGACGGGTCGACGGTCACGCTGGACGTGCAGGACGGCGACCTCGTCTTCAACATCGCAGCGCCCGCCGAGGAGGAGGACGCGGGGTGAGCGCGATTGTGACCTGCCCCAACTGCGGGAAGAAGAACCGTGTCCCCGCCGCCGCGTCGGGGTACCCGCGCTGCGGTGTCTGCAAGAGCGCCCTGCCGTGGATCGTGGATGCGGGCGATGCGGACTTCGCCGAGGTGGTCGAGCAGGCCCCGCAAGTGGTGCTCGTGGACTTGTGGGCGACCTGGTGCGGACCGTGCCGGATGGTCAGCCCTGCTCTCGAGAAGGTCGCCACGGAACGTGCCGGCAAGCTCAAGCTGGTGAAAGTGGACGTGGACGCCGCGCCGGAGACGGCCCGCAAGTTCTCCGTCCAGGCGGTGCCGACTCTGCTCATCCTCAACCAAGGGAACGTGCTCTCCCGCCAATCCGGAGCCGCCCCGCCGGACGTGCTGCTGCGCTGGGTGGACGAGGCGTTGCAGAAGATGGCTGACTCGGCCGGCGGTGACCCATGAGATACGTCGACCCACACGTCCCGCTCATCCGCCCGGTCCGTCCCCGGACACCCGGGTCATGTGAGGACTGCGTGGCGGCCGGCACGCCCTGGCTGCACCTGCGCATGTGCCGCACCTGCGGGAGGGTCGGGTGCTGCGACTCCTCCCCGATGCGGCACGCCCGCGCGCATGCGCACACGGCGGGGCACCCCATCGTGCGGTCGCTGGAGCTGGGGGAGAACTGGAGCTGGTGCTACGTGGACGAAGCGTACGTATGAGTGACACACCCGCCGCCAACCGCCGCCAGGTCGCTCAGGCCGAGACGCCTGACACCATCGGCGCTTTCCCACGGCTCAGCGACGAGCAGATCGCGGTGCTGCTCGCACGAGTGCAGCGCCGCACACTCACCGACGGGGAGGTTCTCATCCGGCCCGGCGAGCGCCCGTCCTCCCTCTATGTCGTTCTGGAAGGGCACCTGCTGACGGCGGACACCGAACCTGCGGCGGATCCGCGTCATCCCGATGAGTCGTTGGCGGTCGGGGTGCACGGCCGCGGCCGGTTCGTGGGGGATATCGGGTTGCTGGAAGGACAGCCGTCTTTCGTACTCGTCTCCGCCATCGGCGCCGCTGAGGTGGTGGAGGTGCCCGTCGATGAGCTGGAGGCCATCGTCACCTCGGACCCGCTATTGGGTGAGATCATCCTGCGGGCCTACCTCATCCGCCGCTCCCTGGCCATCGGGGCGGGAGCGGGCATGCGGATCGTCGGCTCCTGCTTCTCCCCGCAGACCCGGGATCTGCTGGACTTCGTCGCACGAAACCGGCTGCCCCACCGGCTGGTGGACCTGGATGAGGACGAGAAAGCGGAGCGGCTGGTCCGCCAGCTCGGCGCCACCGCCGCCGACTTCCCGCTGGTGATCCTCGGCGGCTCACGCACCGTCCTGGGTGCCACCCCGGCACGGCTTGCCGAGGAGTTGGGGATGCGCCCGCCCGCCCCGCCGCCCACCTGCGATGTGCTGGTCGTCGGCGCTGGGCCGGCTGGTCTTGCCGCGGCGGTGTATGCAGCCTCCGATGGGTTGTCGGTCTACCTGTGCGACGCGGTCGCCAGCGGCGGGCAGGCGGGAACGTCTGCGAAGATCGAGAACTATCTGGGGTTTCCTGCCGGGATCTCCGGCTTTGAGCTCGCCGACCGCAGCCTCCTGCAGGTGCGCAAGTTCGGTGCCACGTTGGACATCCCGGCCATGGTCCAGGAGGTCGTGGAGGATGAGGACCGCTTCCGGGTGATCTTCAAAGATGGCAGGGAGGTCACCTCAGATGTGGTGGTCCTTGCCAACGGGGTGCGATACCGTTCGCTTCCCGCCGCGGGGCTGGACCGGTTCCAGGCCTTGAACGTGTTCTACGCGGCAACAGCGCAGGAAGCGCGGATGTGCGTAGACACACCTGTCGCTGTTGTCGGTGGCGGCAACTCCGCCGGCCAGGCCGCGCTGTTCCTTGCCCGCACGTCCCCCCGTGTGCACCTTGTGGTGCGCGCCGCGGACCTGGGAGCGGGAATGTCCAGATACCTGGTGGACCAGATCCAACATCACCCCCGTATCAACGTGCTGCTGTCCTCGGAGGTCGTGGAAGCACACGGCGGCAACCGTTTGGAAGCGATCACAGTCCGTCACGGTGACGTGCTGGAGAAGCTCCGCGTGGGACACGTGTTCGTCTTCATCGGCGCCGCTCCGGCGACGACGGGATTGAAGGTCGATGTGGCACGCGATCCCGACGGGTACATCCTCACCGGCGCGGAGGCGGAGCTGGCCGGCGCGCGGATGGAAGGAAGCCCCCGCTTCTCTTTGGAGACCACCATCCCCGGGGTCTTCGCTATCGGCGATGTGCGGTACGGGTCTGTGAAGCGAATGACCTCGGCTGTGGGTGAGGGCGCCAGTGTGGTCCGGCAGATCTACGACTACCTGAACGAGGGTCGCCACAGTCGGGTGCGCGCATGAGCTCCGACATCCAGGGACACCAGCGCCGCACGCCGCCCCGAACCCGGCAGCCGTGGGAGAACCCGCGGATCCTCCGGTGGCCCATGCGGGCGTAGCGGGTGGGATCCCCTCGACGGTGCGTCGGATGAGGTGGTTTCGCCGCATCCCGGTGCTGCACATCGACGAGGAACGTGGCGAGGGCCCGACGGTGCTGCTGCTGCACGGTATCGCCTCCTGGTCGGTGACGTTTCACCACGTGATCCCGTTGCTCGAGCGCACCCACCGGTGCATCGCCATCGACCTGCTTGGCTTCGGCGAGTCGCCGGCCCCGGAGTGGGCCGATTACACCCTGGCCGACCATGTCGCCGCTATCGGGCGGATGGTCGCCTCGTTGCGGCTGCGGGAGCCGTTCACTGTGGTCGGGCATTCTATGGGCGCCCTCATCGGCGCCGCCCGGTACGCCGCCCGGTACGCCGCCCGGCGGCGAAAGCGCGTCGCGAAGCTCGTGATGGTCAGCCCACCTATCTATCTGGCACCCCATGAGATCGGGGACGTCGTCGAGCGGGCCCGGATGGACTTCTACCTGCGGCTCTTCGAGTACCTCCGCACGAACCGGGAGTTCACCCTCCGGCATGCTGCCCTGGTACAGCGGCTGCTGCCCACCCCCAAAGCTGTCGATATCACTGAACGCAACTGGGAGTCGTTCATCAAGTCGTTGCAGCACCCCATCGAGTCGCAGACCGCGCTCACTCAGCGACATCGCCCATGTCAAAGCCCCCATCGACGTCATTATGGGCGACCTCGACGAGTTCCGCTCCGAAGCCGTGCTGCGCATCGTGGAGCGGATGAGGGGGGTCACCGTCCGGCGTGTGCGGGCAACGAACCACCTCATCGGCAAGCGCCTCGCCCAAATCGGCGCTACGAAAGTGACCACAGAGTAATCGAACGGGTGCCACTCCCGTGCCGATATGAAGGTCGAAAAACAAAGAGGTAGTAGTAGCACCCATGGGTGAATCAAACTAACATGGGTACAGTCGGAGACATCCGACGCCACCATATCGGGAAGGAATCGATTCGCTATGACCACGTCCTCCGATCTTTCGGCGAACTTGACCGCCTCGCATCGAGCCTTCTGCACGCTCGTCCAGGACCGCGGCTGATGCCGGTCGACTTGTACCGGGAAGCTGACCGTGACATTCTCACCGCCGACCTGCCCGGGGTCGAAAGCGAAAAGGTGAAACCCCGCAAGATTCATGTCCTGAGTCAGCACTCGACTCAGGAGTAACGCCCGGCCGGAGACCCATCGATAAGCCAAAGTTAGCCAGACGAGAGGACCCACACCGACAGAGAACCTGCCGCGGATGTAGGGCACGGAACAAACCAACTCGATGCTTCTCGTTCGCGGCACGCGCCGAACGCAAACAAGGGCGACCTTTCCCTGATGCCGAACGGCGCACCATCCGTCCTTGCAAGACCGGAAGACGGGCGTGGGCCCAGCCTTCTGGTCTTAGCACAGTGGTTCATCCACTTTTCACTAAAGGAGTACTCCCATGACCAGCCCCGAGGCCCCTCGCAACAACCCTCCGGAACAGGACGCTAGTGAGCTCTCGTTCACCAATGACCCCCGCTGGAAACAGACGATCGCGCGGTTCTCTGACTACGCCAGCGCGCAGGCAGCGGTTGACCGTCTTTCCGACGCCGGCTTCCCCGTGGAACGAGTGGCGATCGTGGGGCTCGACGTTCGTGTTGTCGAGCACGTACTCGGTCGCTTGACAGGAGGAAAGGCTGCGCTACGGGGCGCAGCCACTGGAGCGTGGTTCGGTGTTCTGCTAGGCCTGCTGTTCGGGCTGTTCGCCCCCGGATTCGGTTGGCTGGCCATCATGATCATCTCGGTCGTCTCTGGCGCAGTTTGGGGCGCTTTGCTTTCCTTCCTTGGACACCTGGCTACGGGCGGCCGACGGGACTTCGACTCACTGCAGACCCTTGAGGCGGGCCACTACGAGGTCCAAGTGGAAGCACCATACGCTGCGGAGGCCGCTCGTCTCCTCGCGGACCAGACCGCCCACCCCGGAGACTGAAAAGGCGTGAAGCGCCCTGAGTCTGGTGGAGACTCAGGGCGCTTCAGTCACGGTAGCCTCGGAGCAGCGCTGGTCGTGGTTGTAGAAGCCGCGTGACCTGCGCAAAGACAGAGTTCTCAGGTGCGGGCAGGGGTTCTCGAACTCCCCACGAAAGTCCACCGAAGAAGGGCCCGGGAGTCGTGAGACTCCCGGGCCCTTTCGTATGCCCAAGGTGGGTCCGTCCGCGCCCACCGCGCCCGTCGCCGTCGTGCGTGGTGTTGGATGGTCCGGTGAACACCACCATCCACGCCCCGTCCCCCGACCGACCCGCCTCTGGGCAGGGCACTCCGGCCTACGCCCGGGTGCCCGCGAGCTACTACGACATCTTCGTGGGCGTCTTCATCGCCCTCCTCATCCTCTCCGGCGTCACCGCGGCCAAGCTCTTCTACGGCCCCACCGTCCCGGTCATCTCGGACCTCTTCTACGACGGCGGCCCCCTCATCTTCGACGGCGGCGCCTTCCTGTTCCCGTTCGCGTACATCGTCGGCGACATCCTCGCCGAGGTGTACGGCTGGCGCCGGGCCCGCCGCGCCATCGTCCTCGGCTTCGCGATGCTCGTGCTCGCCGCCCTCACCTACACGGTGGTCTCCTGGACCACGCCCGTCGAGGGCTTCGAGGTCTGGGACCGGGCCCTCGCCCCGATGCCGCGGATCACCGTGGCCGGCGTCGTCGCGTTCCTCGTGGGCTCCCTGCTCAACGCGTCCATCGTGGTCCGCCTCAAGGAGCGCATGAAGGAACGGCACGTGGCCTTCCGGCTCATCCTCTCCACCGTGGTCGGCCAGTTCTTCGACACCCTGATCTTCTGCACCATCGCCTACGCCGGCACCATCTCGCTGCTGGAACTGGCGAACTACACGGTGACCGGCTTCGCGTACAAGACGCTCGTGGAGATCCTCCTCGTGCCGGTGACCCTGCTCGTCATCCGCGCCCTCAAGCGCCGGGAGCCCACCTACCGGGCCCCTGGTTTCGAGATCCACCGCGACGACGATCCCGCCCTCACCCCGGCCGCGTCCCGCTGACCCGCGCGGGCCCCGGCGTCGGCCGCGCCGGGGCCCGTCCGTCGCGCGCACCCCGCCCAGCGACTACCGTCGGTGCCATGGGCAAGGACCTCTTCGAGCACGAGCAGCAACAGACCCTCAGCCGCGAGCAGGCCGCCGCACGCCTGCGCGACCTCGCCGACCAGCTCTCCCGGCAGAACGAGGTGCGGATCGAGCACGGCGGCCGCGACGTCGTCGTCACCGTCCCGGACCGCGTGGGCCTCGAGGTGGAGCTCGAAGTCGAGGACGACGGCGACGCCGAGCTGGAGATCACCCTCAGCTGGTGACCGGCCCCGGGTCGGCCGCCCGGGGCCGCCTCCCCGCGCCTCAGAACGTCCAGGCTTCCCCGGGGGCCAGACGCCGGTAGTCGGTCACGCCCTCGGCGAGCCCCGAGAGCACCCCGTCCACCACGCCCTTGCCGTCCTCGCTGAGGATGCCGTCGTGGATGGGGCGGGTGTGCGTCGCCGCGATGGCCCGCATCTGGTCCACCACGTCCGCGATGCGCAGCCACGGCGCGGCGGCGGGCAGCAGGAGCACCTCGACGTCGGCGTCCGGCACCGTGAACGAGTCGCCGGGGTGCAGCACGGCCCCGTCCACGAGGTAGGACACGTTCACCGGGCGCGGCACCTCGGCGTGGATCATCGCGTGCTCCCCGCCGAGCACCTCCACCCGGAAACCGGCGGCCTCGAACGTCTCCCCGGGGACGGCCGTGTGCACGCGCCCGGCGTCGAGCCCCGCCTCCGCCAGCGGCCCCGTGAGGTCCCGTGGCGCCCACACGTGCGCCTCCGTGCCGGCCAGCGCCCGGGCCAGCTGCTCGGGGACCACGTGGTCCGGGTGGCCGTGCGTCACGAGGACGGCGTCCGCGCCGTCCAGGACCGCCGCGTCGCTGAACGCGCCGGGGTCGAACGCGAGGCGCCGACCGGCCTTCTCGAGGCGGACGGCCGAGTGGCCGAAGAGGGTCAGGGTCGTGCTCATGCGGATCACTCCTCCGCCCGGCGTCGGGATCCCGGGCGGTCCCAGCCTCCCGCGCGCTCCCGGCGGCGGACAAGGCCCGCGCCCCTCGGTCCTGCCGAGGATGCGCGGGCCGGTCGCCGTCCGCTGCGCGCTCAGAGCGCGGGGGAGCGGGTCAGCGCTGCTGCCCGGGCTGGACGCCCAGCACCTTCGCGTTGGCGGCGGCCACCGGGTCCGGCGTGGCGGTGTCCACCCGCACGCCCTGGCCCGCCGCGGCCGAGCCGGCCTCGGCCACGACCTTCTGCTGCTGGGCATAGGGGTTGTTGGCCTCCACCACCGGGATGTTCGCGGTGATCGGGCCCGGGACCGGGGCGGTCCACGGATCCTGCACCGGCTTGGTCAGGCGCCACAGGGCGAAGCCGGCGCCGGCGGCGGCGGCCGCCATGCCCGCGACGATCCAGGCGCGGCCGCCCGAGCGGGAGGCCCGGCGACCGGCGGCACGGTTCAGGTCCTTCTCGGCCGCGCCGGCGTACTGCTCGGCACCCTTGCGCAGGCGCTTCACGATCGCCTTGTCCCCGGTGAGCTTGATCAGGGCCTGCTCCAGGGCGTCCGGGACCTCGACGTCGTGGGCGGTCTTGCGGGCGTGCGCGGCGCCGTCGGCCAGGCGGGCGGCGGCCACGGGGAGGACCTCCTCCTTGCGGCGCTGGGCGTAGTCGCCGGCGTCGGCCAGGCGGGCCTGCACCTGCGGGGCTACCTGCCCGCCCTGCTCCTGCAGCGCGGACAGACCCGTGGCGAGGAGACCGGCGAGGGTCAGGCCGCCCGCCGCGGCGGCGTCCTTGGCCTGACCGGCACGGTCGCTGAACAGGGCGGCGGACCGCTGCGCGTCCTTACGGGCGCCCTTGGCGGCCTTCTTCGCGTCCTTGCGCAGGCCCTTGGCGGCCTGGCGGCCGTCCCGGCGCAGCTGCTTGGCCTTGCGGCCCCCACGACGGCGGCCCTTCTTCGCGGCCTTCTCAGCGTCCTTGCGCGCCGCGGCGAACTGCTGCTGCACCTCGTGGCCGGCGTCCTGCGCCTGGGCCTGCAGGTGCTCGAGGAAGTCCTGGACGGTGTCCACGCCCTTGGCGACGGCGGGGGCCAGCAGCCCGTACTGGTGCGCGACGGCCTCGCCGGCCTTCCGCGCCCCGCGCTCGACCACGGGGCCGTACTCCTTCTTGGCGTCCTGGGCTTTGCGGCGGCCCTCCTCGGCCGCGGCGGAGCCGCCGATCAGCCCGTAGGCCGCGGCCACCTCGCTCCAGGCGCGGGTGGACTCCACCTTCGGGGCGGCCCAGTGGCGCAGGTTCTCCGCCTGGCGTGCGACGAACGCGTTCGCGCCGCCGTCGTGCTGGATCTCGTCGTGCAGGGTCTTGCGAGCCATGTGATGCCTCCCGTGAGTTCTGGATGGTCGTTGAACGCGGTGGTCCTCGAGGCCCAGCCTAGTGGCCGACCCCCGCCGTGGCACGGGTCCCGGCACGCCGGGAGTGCGTACGCCGATCGCGGAAGACCCGCCCCCGGACGGCGGGATCCGGACGGCCCGCCGCCGCGGATGGAACAATGGGGCGCATGGCGAACAAGACGCACACCGCGACCATCCACACGAACCACGGCGACATCGTCGTCGAGCTGTTCGGCAACCACGCCCCGAAGACCGTGAAGAACTTCGTGGGTCTCGCCACCGGCGAGCAGGAGTGGACCCACCCGCAGACCGGTGAGAAGAACAACGGCGCCCCGCTGTACTCCGGCACCGTGTTCCACCGCATCATCAAGGACTTCATGATCCAGGGCGGCGACCCGCTCGGCATGGGCATCGGCGGCCCCGGCTACCAGTTCGGCGACGAGATCCACCCCGAGCTGCAGTTCGACCGTCCCTACCTGCTGGCCATGGCCAACGCCGGCCCCGGCACCAACGGCTCGCAGTTCTTCATCACCTCCGTGCCCACCGGCTGGCTCAACGGCAAGCACACCATCTTCGGCGAGGTGAAGGACGAGGCCTCCCAGAAGGTCGTGGACGAGCTCAACGCCGTCGCCACCGATCCCCGTGACCGCCCGCTCGAGGACGTCGTCATCGAGTCCATCGACATCGACGAGGCCTGAGCAGCCCCTCGGTGAGCACCACCCCCTCTGACCCGCACGGCCCGGACTCCGCGGACGGCACACCCCCGGTGTGCCCGCGGCATCCGGGCCGTGCCGCGTATGTGCGCTGCGCCGTCTGCCGGCGCCCCGCGTGCCTCGACTGCCAGCGTCCCGGCTCCGCGGCCGGACCGGTCTGCGTGGACTGTGCGTCCGGCGTCGTGGCCGGCCCTGCTCCGACGGTGGCCCCCGCCGGCGCCGCCGCGTCGGTCCCGGTCCGACGGCGGACGGGCTTCGCCGCCTCGCCCGTCACCTGGATCCTGCTGGCGGTCACGGCGGTGGTCTACGCGGCGCAGTGGATGACCCGGGACCAGGCGTCCGGCGTGACCGAGGCGCTCTGGTACGCCGGGCTCTACACGTCCCCGTACGGCATGGAGCCGTGGCGGATGGCCTCCTACGCGCTCGTGCACGACGTCTCCGGTCCCACGCACCTGCTGCTGAACATGCTCGCGCTGTGGGTGATCGGGCGCGTGCTCGAGCCCGCGCTGGGCTGGTGGCGGTTCCTCGCCCTCTACGTGCTCTCCGCCGTGGGCGGTGCGGTGTTCGCGCTGTGGGTCTCGGACCCGCTGCAGCCCGTCGTCGGGGCGTCCGGCGCCGTGTACGGCATGTTCGCGGCCCTGTTCCTGCTCACCCGGGTGCGGGGCGGGCAGGTGCGCTCGATCGCCGTGCTGATCGGCCTGAACCTCGTGTTCTCGTTCCTGCTGCCCGGGGTGGCCTGGCAGGTGCACGTGGGCGGGCTGCTGACGGGCGCCGTCGTCGCCGTCGTGTTCTCCCTGGCCGGCGGGCTGCGCCCCGGGCGGGCGCGTGTGCCGTCCGTGGGCGCCCAGGCGGCCGGCCTCGTGGTCGTGGCGGCGGCGCTGGCGGCACTCACGGTGCTCGGCGCCGCACGGGTCACGGTGGCCGGCCTGCTGGGCTAGACCGTCGTCCCCGACCGTCCCCGGAGTTCTCCACAGCCGGGTGTGCACTTCTTCCCACAGGGGTGTCCACACCTGTGGACAACTCCGGGGACAACTCGTCTCCGGGCCGGATCGTGCGGATCCCTCATCCACAGGGTTGTCCACCGCTGTGGAGAACTACACGCGTGTCATTCGCTCCAGCGGGACATCATCAGGAACCCGACGAGCGCGATGCCGAAGCCCACGAGGATGTTCCAGCCGCCGATCTGCACGATCGGGAGGAGGCCCTGGGTCAGGTAGTAGACGATGATCCAGACAAGGCCGAGGATCAGCAGGCCGAACATCACGGCCTTGTACACGGGGGAGAGGGGTTTCGGACCCGGGTCCACGTCCCCGAGCTCCGTCCGCACGGCGGAGCGGCTGCGGCGCGCGGCCTCGAGCTCCTCGCGCTTCCGACGGGCCGAGTCCTTGCGCTTGCCGGCGGGTGCTGCCACGGGTCTTCTCCTCGGGTGGGGGGTGGTGGGCGCCCCCACCGGCGGGGACCGGGGCGGGGACGGTATCCTGCTGACCTGCCCAGGACCGGGGTCAGCGACATGCCCGGCCAGTCTATGCACCCCGCTCCCACGCGGCGGGGAGGAAAGAGCGCCCCCGTGCAGAGCCCCGAGGTCTCCGTCCTCGTCGTCGACAACTACGACAGCTTCGTCTACACCCTGGTGGGCTACCTCGAGCAGCTCGGGGCCCGCACCACCGTGATCCGCAACGACGAGGTCACCCCCGCCCGCGCCCTCGAGCTCGCGGCCGAGCACACGGCGGTGCTCATCTCACCCGGGCCGGGCGCGCCCGCCGACGCCGGTGTCTCCCTCGACCTCATCCGCTCCGCCGCCGACGGCGGCCGCCCGCTCTTCGGGGTGTGCCTGGGGCACCAGGCCATCGCGGAGGCGTTCGGCGCCACCGTGACGCACGCGGAGTCCCTCATGCACGGCAAGACGTCCCTGGTCCGCCACGGCGAGCACCCCATGTTCGAGGGCGTCCTCTCGCCGTTCACCGCCACCCGCTACCACTCGCTGGCCGCCGTGCGGGCCACCGTGGACGAGGCGGTCCTGGAGATCACCGCCGAGACCGAGGACGGCGTCGTGATGGGACTGGCCCACCGCACCGCGCCCCTGTGGGGCGTGCAGTTCCACCCCGAGTCCGTGCTCACCGAGGGCGGCTACCGGATGCTCGGCAACTGGCTCGAGTCCGTGGGGCTCTCCGGGGCCGCCGAGCGCGGTGGCCGGCTCTCGCCCCTCGTCCGCCAGGACTGACCGGTCCCGGGGCCCGGTTCGCGGGTCGGACGGCGCCCCGGCCGCTCAGGTGGACGGCGGCGGGTCGATCGAGGGCTCGGGGTCCGGCGTCAGCGTCGGCAGCGGGTCCACCGGCGTCGCGGTGGGCGACGTGCTCGGCGGCTGCCCGGTCGGCTCCGACGGGGCCGCCGACGTCGGTGACGGGCTCTGCGTCGGCGACGGCGTCTCGGTCGTCGTCGGCTCGGGGCTGGGCGTGGCCGAGGCGGACGGCGAGGGTGACGGCTCCGCGCTCTCGGAGGGCTCGGGGCTCTCCGTCGGCGGGGGGCTCGGTGATGCGGACGCCGACGGCGTGGGCTCGGGCGCCTCGCTGGATGGCGGGGCCGGCTCGGAGGGCTCGGCCGTGGGCGCGATCCACGAGGAAGCGGTCAGGGTCAGGGAGGAACGGTTGTCCACGCGGACGCCGGCGGGCGGATCCTGGGCCACGACCGTGCCCGTGTCGGTGGTCGCGCCGTCCTCGTCCTGGATCCGCACGCGCAGCTCGGGGGCGCTCAGCGCCAGCTGACGCCGAGCGTCCGGAGCGCTCATCCCCACCACGTCCGGCACGGCGACCATGCCGCTGGACAGGTGCAGCACCACGGAGGAGCCGGGCGGCACGTGCGTGCCCATCGCGGGGTCGGTGCGGGCGAGCAGCCCGCGCTCGAGTCGGCCGTCGTCCTGGTACTGCACGGAGGAGACGCGCAGGCCCAGGCGTTCCAACTCGCGGCGGGCCGCGTCCTCGGACAGCCCCTGCAGGGAGTCGGACAGCGCGATGCCCTCCTTGCCGCGGGACACTCGTATCCGCACCTTGGCCCCGCGGGGCACCTCCGTGCCCGTCGGCGGGTCGCTCTGGGTGACGGTCCCGTCCGGGGCGTCGGCCATGTACGCGGACGAGACGATGGCCACCAGACCTGCGTCCTCGAGCGCCGCGACCGCCTCGTCCTGCTGCAGCCCCACCACCGCGGGCACCTCCACGGTGGTGCGCAGGGCTGCCGCGAGCCACGGCGTCAGGACCAGGGCCAGCGCGACCAGGACCGCGCCGGCCGCCAGGAGCGTGCGCCGGCGGAGGCGCCGGCGGACGCGACGGTGCGTGGCCGTCGCTGGCGCCGGCGTGTCCCCTTGCGGTTCGGGCCGGGGCGTCGCGGCCGCACCGGGCATCACCGGCTGGCCGACCGTCACCGGGCGGGGGCCGTCCATGGCGGCGGCGGCGGCAAGCTGCGCGGCGGAGGCGGCGCCGGGCAGTCCCGCACCCGCCACGGCATGGTTCGCCGCCTGGGGCTGTGCGGCGTCCGGCTCGGCCGGGACGGAGGGCGTCGGCCGGGTCAGCGGGACCGCGGCCATCGGCACGTCGGCCCCGTGCTCCGCGGCCGCGGCGCCCAGCACCGCGCCGCCCGCGCCGACGAGGGCGGGAGGGAAGGCATCGAGCGGCGAGGTGTGACGGCCGGGGCCGGCGTGCGGATCCGCCGCGGCCTCCTCGAGGGCCGCGAGGAACGCGGTGCCCGTGGGGAACCGGTCCTCCGGATCCTTGCGCAGGGCGCGCAGCACCACGGGGTCGAACGCGGGCGGCAGGTCGGGGTCGACGTCGGAGGGCGCCGGCGGCTCCTCGCGCACGTGCTGGTAGGCCACGGCCAGCGGCGTGTCGCCCGTGAAGGGGGGCCGGCCCGTGAGCAGCTCGAACAGCAGGCAGCCGGCCGCGTAGAGGTCGGCGCGGCTGTCCACGGTGCGGCCCGTCGCCTGCTCCGGGGCCAGATAGAGGGCGGTGCCCACCACGGCCTGGGTCTGCGACGTGGTGGCGGAGGTGTCTGCCAGCGCGTGGGCGATCCCGAAGTCCATCACCTTCACGGTGCCCGTGTCCGTGACCATGACGTTCGCGGGCTTCACGTCGCGGTGGACGATGCCCTCCTCGTGCGCGTGCTCGAGCGCTTCCAGCACGCCCCGGGTCCAGGCCACGGCGCGGTCCGGGCCCACGGCGCCCTCGGCGTGCAGGATCTCCCGCAGCGTCCGGCCGGAGACGAGCTCCATCACCAGGAACGGGCAGTCCACCGGATGGAGGCCGTCCTCGAGGGAGACCTCGCCCGTGTCGTACACGGAGACGATCGAGGGGTGGTTCAGGGAGGCCGCCGAGCGCGCCTCCTTGCGGAAGCGCGCCTGGAAGTGCGGATCGCGCGCCAGGTCCCGGCGCATCAGCTTGACCGCCACCGGGCGGTGCAGCCGCAGGTCCTCCCCGCGGAAGACGTCCGCCATGCCGCCGCGCCCGATCAGCTCACCGATCCGGTACCGCTCGTTCAGGGTCCTCTGCTCGTCCACAGACACGTCCGCGTGGTCGTCCCGCCCGCCGCTCAGGCGGAGGGCGTGGCGTCGGCGGAGGAGGCCTCCGCGCCACGCGCGTCGGCGGAGGAGGCATCCGCGCCACGCGCGTCGGCGGAGGAGGCATCCGCGCCGCGCGCGTCGGCGGACGGGTCGGTGGTGGGCTGGCCCGTCGGCGCCGTGGACTCCCCGGAGGACTCCGTCGTCGGATCCCCCGTGGGCGTCGTCGGCTCCTCGGTCGGCTCCGGCATGGGCTCCGGGTCGGCGGTGGCCGTCGGGGATTCGGCGGTGGGGGACGGGCTGGGCTCGTCCGAGGCCGACGGGCTCGGCTCGCTGCTCGGCTCCTCCGACGCGCTGGGCTCCGGCTCCGAGGCGGGCTGGGAGGCCTCGCGGGTCGGCGCGGCGTCGGACCCGCCGGTGGCCACGATCAGCTGCACGTGCGTGTCATAGCGGTGACGCTCGCCCTCGCCGGGCACCACGCGCACCACCTCGCCGTCGGCGCCGTCGGCGGACGGGTCGTCCACCCGGTCCACGGTGAAGCCGCGGTCGCGCAGCGTCTGGATCGCGCTGTCCACGGGCTGGCCCACGAGACCCTCCGGGATGACGCCCTCCCCGGTGGAGACGGCCAGCGTGACGGTCTCACCGCGCTGCAGCGCCCCCACGGGGTTGATCTCCTCGACGGTGCCCTGCGGGCTCTGCGCGTCGCGGTCCTCCTCACGCACCGCCAGGCCGAGTCCCTCGAGCTCGGTGCGCACCTCGCTCACGGGGCGACCCTTGTACGCCTCCGGGTCCACGTGCACGGACGACTCCTCCTGCGAGGTCGCCGGCGCCGAGCCGCCGTCGCCGCGGCCACCCGTGAGCAGCGGCCACAGCAGCGCCCCCAGCAGGGCGAACACCACGAGCCCGAGCAGCGCCCACAGCGGCCAGGGGTTGGCGCGTCGCCGGCGGGCGGGCGCGGAGCCGCCCCCGGCGGGCGGGCCCGGGTCCACGACGTCCCCCGGGCGGGTCTGCTGGTCGCGCACGGCGGCGATCTCGTGGTCGCGCGTGCGCGCGCTCGCGGCGGCGCCGGCCGCACCGGCTGCGCCCACGGCCGCCGCACCGGCGGCGCCGGGGCCGCGGGCGTCGTCGTCGGTGCGGGGCTGGGCCGCGGTCACCGGCAGCGCCGCGGTGGCGGGGAAGCCGTCCGCCCGGGTGCCCTCGGCGCGGGGATGGGTGGTGCGCATGCCGTCGTAGTCCAGGGGAGCGGTCTCGGCGCCCGAGGGGTCGGCCACGCCCTGCTCCTCGAGGAAGACGGCCAGGCCGGGCACGGCCTCCACAGCGCCGCGGGTGTCCTTGCGGCGCAGCGCGTCGGCGGCGTCCGAGAGCGCGGTCGCGTCCGACGGCCGCTCCTTGGGGTCCTTCGAGAGCATGCACATGATCAGGGCGCGCACCGGGGCCGGGACGGTGTCCGGCAGGGGCGGCGGGGTGTCGTTGACCTGGGCGAGCGCGATCGCGATCTGGGACTCGCCCGTGAACGGGCGATGCCCGGCGAGGGCCTCGTAGCCGATGATGCCCAGCGAGTAGAGGTCGGAGGAGCCGGTGGCCTGCTGCCCCGTGGCCTGCTCGGGCGCGAGGTACTGGGCGGTGCCCATCACCTGGCCGGTGGCCGTGAGCGGGACCTGGTCCGCCAGGCGCGCGATGCCGAAGTCCGTCACCTTCACCCGGCCGGTGGGCGTGATCATGAGGTTGCCGGGCTTGACGTCGCGGTGCACGAGCCCCTGGGCGTGGGCAGCCGAGAGCGCGGCCGCCGTCTGCGCGATGATCCGCAGGGTCCGCTCGGGGGAGAGCACCTTCTCCTTCTCGAGGATGGAGGACAGCGGCTGGCCCGGCACGAGCTCCATGACGAGGTAGGCGGAGCCCTTCTCCTCGCCGTAGTCGTAGACGTTGGCGACGCCGGGGTGGTTCAGCAGCGCGGTGTGCTGGGCCTCCGCCCGGAAGCGGCGCAGGAAGTTGGGGTCACCTGTGTACTCCTCCTTGAGGATCTTCACGGCGGTGATCCGGCCCAGGACCTTGTCCCGCGCCTTCCACACCTCGCCCATGCCGCCGATCGCGATGCGATCGGTCAGCTGGTACCTGCCGCCGAGGGTGATGCCCGATGTCGGCCTCATTCCGTGACCACCGCTTCCATGATTGCCTTCATGCCACTGACGACTGTCTGATGTCCAACCCCCGGCGGCTCGTCCTCCACCACGATCGTCACGGCCGCCCGGGGGTTCTCGCTCGCGTCGAAGCCGGTGATCCAGGAGTGCACGTTGCCCGTGTCCCCGACCTCGGCCGTGCCCGACTTCGCCGCGATCCGCACCGTGTCCGACTGCACGGATCCCAGGATGCCGTCCTCCACCGCCGAGACCATCATGTCCGAGACCTGCCCGGCCACCTCGGGGGTCGTGGCCCGGCCGCGCTCACGGGGGCTGAACTCCTGCACCGTGGTGAGGTCCGAACGGCGGACCGCCTTGATCAGCTGCGGCTCCATGACCACGCCGTCGTTCGCGATGCCGGCGGCCACCATGGCCATCTGCAGCGCGGTGGCCTGCACGTCCCGCTGGCCGATCGAGGACTGCGCCAGCGCGGCGTCGTCCAGGTCGGAGGGGAACACGGAGGCGGTCACGGGCAGCGGGTATTCGAAGGAGTCGTTGAAGCCGAACCGCTCGGCGGCCTCCCGGATCCGGTCCTGGCCCAGCTCGACGGCGGCCATGGCGAACGGGGTGTTGCAGGACTGTGCCAGCGCCCATGTGAGGGTCTGACGCCCCACGGTGTTGCACGGTGAGCCGTCGTAGTTGGGCAGCTCCGTGGTCGTGCCGGGCAGCGTCCACGCGGCGGGGATGTCCACCGTCCCGTCCGGGGTGTAGTCACCGGACTCGAGCATGGCCACCGCGTCGATGAGCTTGAACGTGGAGCCGGGGGACACGAGCTGCTCCGAGGCGCGGTTGCGGTACGCGCTGGCACCGGGGATCTGATCGATCGCGGCCATCGCCGCCTGCGCCTCGGCCGGGTTGTGCGAGGAGAGCGCGTTGGGGTCGAAGCTCGGCTTCGACACCATGGCCAGGATCTCGCCCGTCGTCGGGTCCGTGACCACGGCGGAGGCGCGCACGCCGTCCGGGAGCGCGTCGTACGCCAGACGCTGCAGCTCGGGGTCGATCGTCAGCTCCACCTGGTCGCCCTCGGGCGTGGCACCCGTGATGATCTCCATGGCGCGGTCCACGAACTGGGACGTGGGGGTGCCGGAGAGCTGCTCGTTCATGGCCGCCTCCAGCCCGGCGGTGCCGTAGGTGAGCGAATAGAAGCCCGTGAGCGGGGCGTACAGCTCGGGCTCGTGGTAGACGCGCTGGTAGTGGTACGCGTCGTCGGAGGGGACGGACTCGGCGATCGGCTCGCCGTCCACGAGGATCGGCCCGCGCGGGGCGCCGAACTCCAGGAACATCTGCCGCGAGTTCAGGGCGTGCGTCTTGAGCTGGTCCGCGGCCAGCACCTGGATGACGGACGCAGCCAGCGCGAGCACCAGGATCATGGCCGCCATGACGGTCCACGTGCGTCGGATCGCCTCGTTCACCGCTCCTCACCTCCTCCCGGGGGCACAGCGGCCGCCGGGAGCGCCGTGCCGGGGTCGAGGTGGCCGGCGCCGGGCCCGGACGCGTTGACCATCCCGTCCACGACCGCGGGACGGCGGGCGGCGTTCGAGATGCGCAGCACGAGCCCCACGATGATCCAGTTGGCCAGCAGCGACGAGCCGCCGGCGGCGAGGAACGGCGTCGTGAGGCCGGTGAGCGGCAGCACGAGGGTCACACCGCCCATCACCACGAACACCTGCCACGCCATGGTGAAGGCCAGGCCGGAGGCGAGCACCTTGCCGAACGCGTCGCGCACGCCGAGGGCGGCGCGCATCATGCGGGTGACGAGCAGGAAGTACAGGACGAGCACGGCGGCCAGGCCCACGAAGCCGAGCTCCTCGCCGATGGCCGTGAGGATCATGTCCGAGAAGGACAGCGGCACCTGGGTGGGGTTGCCCGCGCCCAGGCCGGTGCCCATCAGCCCGCCCGAGGCCATCGCGAACAGGCCCTGGACGACCTGGTAGGAGCCGCCGAAGTCGCGATGGTAGATCTCGGGGTCGAAGGCCCTCAGCCAGATCTCGAACCGGGCGGTCACGTGCGGCATGAACAGGAACGCCAGCGCCGCGCCGAAGGCGATCAGGCCCAGGCCGAGGAGGATCCAGGAGGCGCGGGACGTGGCGATGTAGAGCATCGCCATGAACATGCCGAAGAACAGCAGGGCCGAGCCCAGGTCGCGCTGGAACACGAGCACGCCGAGCGCCAGGAGCCAGCCGGCCAGCAACGGGCCGAGGTCCCGGGCTCGGGGGAAGGTCACCGGGCCCACGCGGCGGCCGGCCAGCAGGATCAGGTCGCGGTTCGCGGAGAGGTAGCCGGCGAAGAAGATGGCCAGCGTGATCTTGGCGATCTCGCCGGGCTGGAAGGTGCCGAAGCCGACGTCGATCCAGATCCGCGCCCCGTACATGCTCAGGCCCAGCCCGGGCACGAGCGGCAGGAGCAGCAGCACGCCGGACGCGGCGAGGAACAGGTACGGCCAGCGCCGCAGCACCCGGTGGTCGCGCACCAGGAACACCAGGGCGGAGGCCACCAGGACGGCCAGGACGGACCACACGAGCTGCGAGGTGGGGTTGGCCATCGCGGCGTCCTGGCTCAGCCGGTGGATCATGGCCAGGCCCAGCCCGTTGAGCAGGGCGGTGATCGGCAGCATGAACGGGTCCGCGTAGGGGGCCCGCAGCCGCAGGACCACGTGCAGCACGAGGGTGGCCGCGCCGAAGATGCCCAGCGGCACCCAGGCGGTGGAGTCCAGCGGGGCGTCCGTGCCGATCATGCCCAGCAGGTCCGCCCCCAGGGCGATGGCCAGGGCGGCCAGCAGTAGGACCAGTTCGATGTTCCGGCGCGGGCGTGCGGGGGAGATCACCTCGGTCACGGGGCCTCACCTCCCGTCGCGCTCGGGGACGATGCCGGGCTCGTCGGCGCGGCGGAGCCGGACGCGTCCGAGGGGCGGGCGGAGGACGACGACGGCGTCGCGCTCGGCCGGGCCCGCTCGGAGGGCTCACCGGCGGGGGCGGGGGCGTTCGGGTGCAGCGAGTCGCGCAGCTCGGCGACGATCTGCTCCGCGTGGTCCACGTCCCGGGCGGCCATGCCGGCGTTCACGCGGTCGCGTGCGTACGCGGGCAGCGCGTCCACCGGGAGGTCGGTCTGGCGGTCCACGTGGGACAGCTCGAGCGGGCCCAGCCGCTGGGAGACGCCCTTGAACACGGCGATCCGGCCGTCGTTGGCCCCCACGTAGTACTGCGTCTGGGTCCACAGGTAGCCCCACACGGCCACGGCCGCGAGGGTGAGGGCGAGCAGCGTGGTGAATACGGGGATGAACCAGCCGCGACGGTACTGCACCGGGCGGTCGTCCTTCCCACGCCGCCGACGCGCGGCCCTGGCCTCGGAGCCGCCGGCGGGCCCGGAGGTCGCCGGGGCCGGGGTGGGGGCCGTGGCCGACGCCTCGGCGGCCTCGTCGGACGGCTGGTCGGCAGCGGTGGCGGCCGGTGTGGCGGCGGAGGAGGAGCCGACGGCGGCCGCGGTGCCGCGCGGCGCGGCGGGCGGGGCGGACGGGTCCGGGCGCGCGGCGACGTCGGGATCCGGCCCGTCCGTGAGGACGGCCGCGGTGCGCCGGGGACGGTTCTCCGGCACGGGCGTCTCGCCGAGCAGGGCAGCGGCGCGGCGGCGCGTGGAGCTGCGGGTGACCACGGGGATGCGATCGGTCCTCACAGCGTTGGAGGCCGCGCCGACGAGCAGGTGGGGTCGTGCGTCCAGGTCCTCGCGCAGCAGCAGGCCGGAGACCGGGCCGACCTCGGGCGGGTGGGCCGCGGCGAGGGCCTGCTCGGACAGGTGGACGTCCGGGACGGGGGCCAGCTCCTCCGCCGTGCCCTCCGCGATCTCGAACGCCACCACGGTGACGTTGTCCGGGGCGCCGCCCTTGAGGGTCAGGTCCACGAGGGTGTCGACGGCCTGGTTGAGAGCCTCCGAGTCCCGCAGCACCTCGTGGATCTTCTCGGGGGAGACCACGTCCGTGAGGCCGTCCGAGCAGAACAGCCAGCGCTCTCCGGGGGCGACGGGCACCTCGAACACGTCCAGCTCGGGGGAGGCGTCCACGTCGCCGAGCACGCGCATGAGCACGTTCTTGTTCGGATGGAACGGGGCCTCCCCGGCCTCGAGACGCCCCTCGTCCACGAGCTTCTGCACGAACGTGTGGTCCGTGGTGACCTGGGAGAACTCGCCGTTCGCGAGCCGGTAGGCACGGGAGTCGCCGATGTGCGCGATGTGCAGCGTGGTCCCCGCGAGCAGGGCGGCGGTGCACGTGGTGCCCATGCCGGCGAGCTTGGGGTTGGCGTGCACCAGCTCGTTGAGGATCAGGTTGGCGTTCTGGATCTCGTCCGGCAGCACCGTGGCCGGGTCCTCGTAGCCCACCGCATCCAGCGGGGCCAGGTCCAGCACCGTGGACGCGCTTGCCACGTCGCCGCCCACGTGCCCGCCCATGCCGTCCGCGAGCACGACCAGATGACGGCCCACGTAGGCGGAGTCGTCGTTCTTGGCACGGACGCGGCCGACGTCGGAGCGGGCGGCGTAGCGGAGGACGAGGGTCATGGGTCAGGCCTCGAGCTCCATGACGGTCTTGCCGATGCGGATGGCCGTGCCGGGGCCCACGGGCACCGCGCGGGTGACGGGGGCGCCGTTGACGTAGGTGCCGTTCGTGGAGCCGAGGTCCTCGAGGAACCAGCGGGTGCCCTGGGGGAACAGCCGGGCGTGGCGGCCGGAGGCGTAGTCGTCCACGAGCACCAGGTCGGCGTCCTGGGCGCGGCCCATCAGCAGGGGACGGCCCTCCAGGGCGATGGTCTGCCCGGCCTTCGGGCCCTCGACCACCCGCAGAGTCCGGGACAGCCGCGGGGCCGGCGTCGTCGGCGCGGACGCGGCGGGGGACGGCGTCGACGCGGGCGCGGGGCGGTCGACCGCGGACGAGCCCGCCCCGGCGGCCCCGGCCGCGGGCACCGCGGTGACCAGGCCGGCGTCGCGCTGGGCCTGCTGGAGGCGCGTCTTGTTCCGCCGGCCGACCACGAGGTCGCGGCCCTGCGCCATGACGATGGAGATGATCAGCACCCACAGGGCCAGCAGCAGGCCCATGCGGAGCACGGCGACGGCGAGCTCGCTCATGCGCGGCCCCCCGTCCCGCCGAAGAACAGCAGCTCGGTCTGGCCGACGGTCACCACGTCCCCGTCGCGCAGGGTGACGGAGCCGTCCACGCGGCGGCCGTTGACGAGCACGCCGTTGCGGCTGCCCAGGTCCAGGAGCGTGACCGTGGAGCCGACGGTGAGCAGGCGCAGGTGCTCGCGGGACACCGAGGAGTCCGGGATCACGAGGTCGGCACGCTCGGCCGAGCGGCCGAGGATGAGGTCGTCCCCGTCCAGGGGGAGCATGCGGCCGTCCAGCTCGAGGGCCGGGCCGGCGGGCTCGGTCACGGGGCGGCCGATCACGACGGTCGGCTGGTCGGCGTGGGCGGCGGGCGCGGCCGGGGCGGCGGCCCGGCGGGGCGCCGGACGGGGTCCGACGCGCGGGGCGGGGGAGGGCTCACGGGGCGCGGCCGCCGGCAGGTCCTCGACCAGTCGGTCCGGCGCCGCGGCGGAGGCTCCCGGGCCGTGGGCGGTGGCGGGCGAGGGGCCGTCGTCGTGGGAAGCCGGGGCGGGGCGCGAGCCGTCGTCCAGGCGGGTGACCACGCGCAGGTCCCCGGCGCGCACGTCCGCGTCAGGGTGGAAGGCGACCCGGACCGTGCCGGGCAGTGCATAGCCCTGGGAGTCGGCGTGGCGGATGACCTCATCGCACAGCTCGCTGGCGAGGGTGGACCCCCACGAGCGGGCGCGCTCGAAGTCGGCGGGGGAGAAGTGGACCACGTAGTTGTTGGGCGCGACCGTGTGGCCCTCGGACAGCGCGAACGACTCGTCGTCCATCGCCTGTCGCAGGGCCGAGGCGATCTCCACCGGCTTGACCGCCCGCGGACCGCCGGCCGAGAAGGCCGAGCGCACGGCCCGCTCCAGGCCGCGTTCGAGGTTGTCCAGAAGTCCCACGACGGGGCCCCTTTCCACAGTTGTCCGTCCCGATACTACGGGCCGGGCTGGGAGACCGCCGAGAACAGCGGGATTCTGCGGGGTGGAGCGCGGGTGGGAGAGGTGCGGGAGGGGGCGAGCCACGGGCGTGGCGGGGACGCGGGGGCGGGCGTCGGGGCCGATTTGCACGCCCGGGCGGGCGGGGGTTAGAGTATTCCTCGCTGCCTGTGACGGTCGCCGGATGCCCGGAGCCGAGAGCAGGAAGCCGCTCGCGCGAGTGGCGGAATTGGTAGACGCGCTGGCTTCAGGTGCCAGTGTTCGCAAGGACGTGGGGGTTCAAGTCCCCCCTCGCGCACCGAGGACGAAGGCCCCGGAACCGTGTGGTTCCGGGGCCTTCGGCGTTCCCGGGCTGGTCCCACTCACCCGTTGGGGGCGGTTTCGGGCGGTATCCACGCCGAATACCGCCCGAAACCGCCCCCAAACGCCGCGGGGTGGGCCGGGCGCGGGGCCGCCCGCCCGACGCCGGCCCTCACGGCTTGACGCACACCACCGGGACGCGCGCCTCGAGGATGATCTGCTGCGCGGCCGATCCCAGCAGCAGCTTGCCCACGGGGGAGCGGTGCCTCACGCCCACCACGATCCGGCTCGCGCCCACACGCTCGGCGTGCTCGAGCAGGTCGCCGACGGCGTCCCGGCCGCGCTCCTGGGCGTGCGCCACGGACACGGCGACGCCGGCCTCGCGCGCCTCCGCCTCGTCCGGCTCGGTCCCGTCGAGGGAGAACCAGACCACGTCCTCCCCGCGCAGGGCCGCCTCGGCCAGGGCGGCCCGCCAGGCCGCGGCGCTCTCGGGGGTGCTGGTTCCGGTGCTGATGATCGTCATGGGGACCACTGTGCGTCATGGGCGCGGCCCCCGTCACCACCCGGGCCGATGGTCGTCGGTCACTCTGCGGACGCGGAGCGCACGCAGCCTCGTCGCGCTGTTACGGTGACCTCCACCACTCGCACCTGTCCCCGGCGCCACTCCCTGGCGGCGGGGTGTCTCTGTTAGGAACCGCCATGTCCTCCACCTCCCCCGACGGCCCCCCGCGCCGACGCACGGGGATCGGCCGGATCGTCTTCAGCGTGATCGCGGTGCTCACCGTGCTCGCGGCCTCCGCCTTCTCCATCCGCTCGGCCTCGGGAGGCAACGACATCCGCACCAACCTGACCCTCATCGCTCCCGCGGCCGCCGGCGGCGGCTGGGACTCGTTCCAGCGCGAGCTGCAGCAGACCATGCGCGTCAACGGGCTCGTGAACAACGTCCAGGTGGTCAACATCCCCGGCGCCGGTGGCACCATCGCCCTCGGTCAGCTGACCACGCTCGAGGACGCGAACAACCTCATGGTGGGCGGCACCGGCCAGATCGCCGCCCACGCGGCCCGTGGCACCGGCCCCGAGCTCTCCCAGGTCACCGCGGTCAGCCGCGTCGTCGAGGAGTACAGCCTCGTGGTGGTCCCGGCGGACTCGCCGTACCAGAGCATGGACGACCTGGTGACCGCCTGGCGCGCCGATCCCGCCCACGTGGCGTGGACCGGCGGCGGCTCCTTCGACCAGCTCGTCATGGCGGACATCGCCCGCACGGCCGACGTGCCGGTCGCGGACACCACCTACATCCCGTCCGACGGCGGCGGCGAGGCCATCCAGGCCCTGCTCAACGGCACCGCCCAGGCCTCCGCCGGCGGCTTCGCGGACATCTACCCGCAGGTCCAGGCCGGCCGACTGCGCGCCCTCGGCGTGGTGGCGGCCGAGCCGCTGGCCGGCGTCGAGGAGATCCCGACCCTGCGCTCCCAGGGCTACGACGTCACGCTCACCAACTGGCGCGCCCTGTTCGTGCCGCCGGGTGTCTCCGCGGAGGAGCGCACGGAGCTCGAGGCCCTCATCGCCGAGGCGGTCGACACCCCCGAGTGGAAGGAAGCGGTGCAGCGCAACTACTGGAACCCCGTGCCCCTCTCCGGCGCCGAACTCGAGGAGTTCATCGCCGCCGAGAAGGAGCGCATCGGCACGCTGACGGGAGAGATCAAGTGAGCCACGCGTCCACCGTCCCCCCCGCCGCCGACGCCCCCTCCCGCTGGGGGCGCGCCGCCGGGCTCTCCGCGCTCGTCATGCCGGCCGTGCTGGCCGCGTTCAGCCTCTACCTGCTGCTGGGATCCCTGGCCATGGACACCGAGGGCGCCGACTTCCCCGGCCCGGACTTCTTCCCGCTGATCCTCGCGGTCGCGGGCCTCGTGATCGCCGCCGCGCTCGCGGTGGAGGTCGTGCGCGTGCGCCAGTCCCCCGAGGGTCAGGCCGACGCGGACGGCGAGGTCGGCCAGGCGGCCGGTCCGCTGACCCTGTTCCACTCGGACTTCGGCGCGCTGGCCTGGTGCTTCCTCGGCTTCCTCGCGTTCGCCGTCCTGCTGCCCTGGCTGGGGTGGATCCTCGCCGGGGCGCTGCTGTTCTGGTGCGTCACCCGCGCGTTCGGCGCCCCGCACCCCGTGTTCGACATCCTCGTCGCCCTGTTCGTCTCCTCGCTGGCCTACCTCGGCTTCGCGGTGGCCCTGGGCCTGACCCTGCCCTCGGGCATCCTGGGAGGTGGCTTCTGACATGGAGACCCTCGGACTCCTCATGGAGGGCTTCGCCGGAGCCCTCACCCCCATGAACCTGCTCTGGGTGGTGCTGGGCTGTCTGCTCGGCACCGCGGTCGGCGTGATGCCTGGACTGGGCTCCTCGATGGCCGTGGCCCTGCTGCTGCCCATGACCTTCGCCCTCGAGCCCACCGCCGCGTTCATCATGTTCTCCGGCGTGTACTTCGGCGGCCTCTTCGGCGACTCCACCATGGCCATCCTCATGAACACCCCCGGCCAGGCCTCGGCCATCGCCTCCACGTTCGAGGGCCACCGCATGGCCCAGGACGGCCGGGCGGCCCAGGCCCTGGCGACGGCGGCGCTCGGCGCCTTCATCGGCGGCATGGTGGCCTCGGTGTGCGTCGTGTTCCTCGCCCCCGTCCTGGCGGAGTTCTCCACGAGCTTCGGGCCCGCGGAGTACTTCGCGCTCGCGCTCTTCGCGTTCGTGGCCACCTCCTCGGTGGTCGCGGACTCGGTGCTGCGCGGCCTGGCCTCCCTGGTGCTGGGACTGGGCATCGCCGTCGTCGGGATCGATGCGGTGACCGGCGCCGAGCGCTTCACGATGGGCTCCCCGCAGCTGTTCGACGGCATCCCGCTCGTGACCGTCACGGTGGCGATCCTCGCGCTCGGCGAGGTGTTCCACGTGGCCTCCCGGGTGCGCCGCGAGCACGAGGACCTGCGCATCCGCCGCACCGGCCGGCCGTGGCTCTCGGGCGCCGAGTTCCGCGAGGCCGCCCCTGCGTGGCTGCGCGGCACGGCGATCGGCCTGCCGTTCGGCATCGTGCCGGTGGGTGGCTCCGAGGTGCCGACGTTCCTGGCGTACTCGGTCGAGCGGCGCCTGGACCGGCGCCGGGCGCATCCGCAGTTCGGCCGGGGCGCGATCCGCGGGCTGGCGGCCCCCGAGGCGGCGGGCAACTCGACCACCGGCATGGCGATGGGCGCCCTGCTCACGCTCGGCCTGCCCGTCTCCGCGACGGCGGCCATCATGCTGGCGGCGTTCCGCCAGTACGGGCTGCAGCCCGGCCCGCTGCTGTTCGACCGCAGCCCGGACCTCGTGTGGGCGCTGCTGGCGAGCTTCTTCATCGCGATGATCGTGCTGCTGGCGATCAACCTGCCGTTCGCGCAGCTGTGGGCCAAGCTCCTGCTCATCCCGAAGCACTACCTCTACGCGGGGATCACGCTGTTCTGCGGGCTGGGCATCTACGCCACCACGGGCGCGGTGTTCGACCTGCTGATGCTCCTGGGGATCGGCGTGCTGGGCTTCCTGATGCGGCGGTACGGCTACCCGCTGGCGCCGCTGATGATCGGCATGGTGCTCGGCCCGCTGGCGGAGACCAGCCTGCGCGACGCCCTGCTCAGCTCGGTGGGCGACCCGGCCGTGCTCGTCTCCACCCCCATCACGTGGGTGATCTACGGGATCCTGGCGATCGTGCTGGCGTTCTCGGTGCGGGCCGCCGTCGTGAGCCGGACGCGCCAGGACGTGTGAGCGGAGGCGGGATCCGCGCCCCCCCGAGGCGACGCGGGTTGAGTTGTCACCGGTGTGCGGCCTCCGCACCCGTGACAACTCAACCCGCGTTTCTGGTGGGCGGCGGCCCCGCTCAGTAGTGGTACGTGTCCGACGGCGCCGTGATCGCGTTGTCCTGGTCCGGGTACCGCGTGGAGTGCACGCCGAACGCGGTGGCCAGCCCGAGGATCTTCTCCGCGCGCGCCTTGCGGGGCAGGTCGGAGCCGTTGCGGATCTCGCCGCCGTCGGCCTCGAAGTCCGCGAGGAACTCGTGGGCCCACGCCAGCTCCTCCTGGGACGGGCTGAGTCCTTCGTTCACGGCCGCGCACTGCTCCGGCGCGAGGCACAGCTTGCCGGTCATGCCGAACTCCGCGGTCACCGCCGTCGCCTCGGCGAGCTTCACGCCGGTGGAGCCCACGGTGGGCCCGTCGATCGCGCCCGGCAGCCCCGTGGCCTTCGCCGCGATCGTGAACTGGGACCGCGTGTACGCCAGCGCCTGCGGCGACTCGCCCAGGCCGGTGTCGCGGCGGAAGTCGCCGATCCCGAAGGCCAGCCGGAACGTGCCCTTCGCGGCGGCGATCGAGTCGATCCGCTGCAGCCCGCGCGCCGTCTCCACGAGCGCCACGACGGGCACCCCGGGCAGCCGTCGGGCGGTCTCGTTCACGTGGTCCGTGGACTCCACCATCGCCAGCACGACGCCGGCCAGGCCGCCCTCGGCGACCGGCCCGCCCAGGTGCGCGGGCAGGGCCGCGGCGAGCGCCTCGACGTCCTGCTCCCACCACCGTGAGCCGTAGCCGTTGAGCCGCACCCAGCCGGTGTGCCCGGAGGTCAGCCAGGCGACGGCGTCCGCGCGGGCCTGGTCCTTGTCCTTGGGGGCCACGGCGTCCTCGATGTCGAGGATGACGATGTCCGCGGCCGAGTCCTCGGCGGGCTGGAACCGTTCGGGCTGGGCGGCGTTGACCAGCAGCCAGGAGCGGGCGAGCTCCGGGTCGATGCGCTGGCCGGGCACGGGCTGGAACGCGGGGGAGGGGGTGATCGCGGCGGGCAGGGTCACGGTCATGAGGGGCTCCTTCACGGGGCTGGGGCGTCGGGCCGAGGTCGCGGGCGGGGTGCCTTGCGCGGCGGACGGCCGGGGGACGGACCAGGTGGGCCCTGAGCGAGCGGCGTCGGTTCGACGCCGAAGGGCGCCGCGGGTGTGCGGCGCGTCCACAGCACAGTACACGCCGCTGTGTCCGACGTCACCCGGGTGGGCGTGGATCTCGGCTGAGAAGGGGTGACGGGTGCGGGGGGAGCGCGTAGCGTTCATCGGGGTCCGGACGACGTCGGCCGCGCAATGGGGCGCGGCCCTCCGCGCGTCGGTCGGGCCGCGACACACCCCTGCCCACCGGACCACGAGGACGCTCAATGACGAGGATCCCCGCCGAGGACGAGGCCGTGACGGCGCCGTCCTCCCCGCTCGACAACGCCCTGGCCCAGCTCTCCGCCGCCGTGAAGACGCTCGGCTACGACGAGGGCCTGCACCAGATGCTCGCCGCCCCCCGCCGCGAGATGGCCGTCTCCATCCCCCTGCGCCGCGACGACGGCTCCACCGAGGTGCTCCGCGGCTACCGCGTGCAGCACAACTTCTCCCGCGGCCCGGCCAAGGGCGGCGTGCGCTTCAGTCAGGACGTGGACCTGGACGAGGTCCGCGCGCTGGCCATGTGGATGACCTGGAAGTGCGCCCTGTTGGACGTGCCCTATGGCGGCGCCAAGGGCGGGGTGGCCATCGACCCCCGCCAGTACTCGAAGGCCGAGCTCGAGCGCGTCACCCGCCGCTACACCTCCGAGATCCAGCCGATCATCGGCCCCGAGGTGGACATCCCCGCCCCGGACGTGGGCACGGACGAGCAGACCATGGCCTGGATGATGGACACCTACTCGGTGAACGTCGGCCACACCACGCTCGGCGTGGTCACCGGCAAGCCCGTCTCGCTCGGCGGCTCGCTGGGCCGCGCCTCCGCCACCTCGGCGGGCGTGGTCCACGTGGCGCTCGCCGCGCTCGAGCACCTCGGCATCGAGCCGTCGCAGGCGACGGCGGCGGTCCAGGGCTTCGGCAAGGTCGGCGCCGGCACGGTCGAGCTGCTCGAGGCGGCCGGCGTGAAGGTCGTGGCCGTGTCGGACCAGTACGGCGCCGTGCGCGACGACGAGGGCCTGCACTACGACGCCCTGCAGAGGCAGCTCTGGGACACCGGCTCCGTGAAGGACACCCCCGGCACCGCGTCCATGGACGCGGACGAGCTGCTCGAGATGGACGTGGACCTCGTGGTCCCGGCCGCCGTGCAGTCCGTGCTGACCGAGGAGAACGCCCCGCGCGTGCGCGCCCGGCTGGTGGTGGAGGGCGCCAATGGCCCCACCACGGGCGAGGCCGACCGCATCCTCTCCGAGAAGGGCGTCCTGGTCGTCCCGGACATCCTGGCCAACGCCGGCGGCGTGATCGTCTCCTACTTCGAGTGGGTCCAGGCGAACCAGGCCTACTGGTGGAGCCGCGAGGAGGTGGACGAGCGCCTGAAGCGGCGCATGGTCGCTGCGTGGCAGGCCGTGCTGGCCACCTCCGAGAGTCGCCGCGTGAGCCTGCGGGAGGCCGCCACCCTGACCGCTGTCCAGCGCGTGGCCGAGGCCCACCGCACCCGCGGCCTCTACCCGTGACGGGGGGGCGGCCCCGCCGCCTGACCCCGTCCGGCCGCCCGAGCGCGGCCCCGCTGCCCGACCGCGGGCCGGCGGCCCGGAACCCCCGGAGGTTCCGGGCCGTCGTCCTGGGTGGGCTCGGCCTGATGTGCCCCCACGGACCGTGACGTCCGTCTCTATTTCGAATTTTGACGATCGGGCCTGGACAGCGCGCCCGGATGATGTTTGAATTTGAAACAAGTTCGGAGGCTGAGGAGCCGCCCGCCGCGGCGGCCCACCCCGGACACACCAGACAGACCCGCTGAGAAGGAGCACCCCATGCACGCCATCACCCCCGGAACCTGGAACCTGGACCCCGCGCACTCGGACGTCGACTTCGTCGTCCGCCACGCCGGCATCTCCAAGGTCCGCGGCACCTTCCACGCCGTGGAGGGCCAGCTCGTCATCGCCGAGGAGTTCACCCAGTCCTCCGTCGAAGTGACCGTCGACGTCGCCTCCATCAGCACCAAGAACGAGGGCCGCGACGCCCACCTGCGCTCCGCCGATTTCTTCGACGTGGAGCAGTTCCCCACCATGACCTTCCGCTCCACCGAGGTCCGCGGCGAGCCCGAGGAGTTCACCCTGGTCGGCGAGCTGACGCTGCACGGCGTCACCCAGACCGTGGAGCTCGAGGCTGAGTTCGGCGGCCAGGACAAGGATCCCTTCGGCGTGACCCGCGTGGGCTTCGAGGCCACGGGCGAGATCTCCCGCAAGGACTTCGGCCTGACCTGGAACGCGGCCACCGAGGCCGGCGGCCTCCTGGTCTCGGACAAGGTGAAGCTCGAGATCGGCGCCGCCTTCGTGCTGCCCGAGGCCGACGCCCAGGCCTGAGCCTGAGTCGACCTCGCGCGTCGAGACCGGGTCCCTCGATGAGGGGCCCGGTCTGCTCGTAGGGTGGGGCCCATGATGGCTTCGAAGACCCCGCACCAGAACGTCACGTTCGACCTGCCCACGAAGGACGCCGGCCAGGACGGCGACCGGACGGGTCACGGCTACCTCGCACTGCCCCCCTCCGGGAAGGGCCCCGGCGTGATCGTGATCCAGGAGTGGTGGGGCCTGGTGGACCACATCAGGGATGTGTGCGACCGCCTCGCCGACCTCGGCTTCGTCGCGCTCGCCCCCGACCTCTACGGCGGCTGGATCGCCCACGACGGCGACGAGGCCCTCGAGATGATGCAGAACCTGCCCGCCGAGGAGGGCGCCCGCCAGCTCGCCGGCGCCGTCGACTGGCTCCTCGCGCGGGACGAGGTGACCTCGCAGACCGTGGGGGCGATCGGCTTCTGCATGGGCGGCGGCTTCGTGCTCGCCCTCGCGGCCCAGCAGGGGGACAGGGTCTCCGCCGCCGTGCCCTTCTACGGCGTGGGCCAGGGCGTGCCCGGCGACTTCTCCGGCGTCACCGCCGCCGTCCAGGGCCACTACGCCGAGCAGGACGATTCCTTCCCCGTCGAGGACGCGCGGAGGCAGGAGCAGCAGATCCGCGAGGAGTCCGGGGCCGACGTCGAGTACTTCTACTACGACGCCCCGCATGCCTTCCACAACGACGAGAACCCCCAGGGCAACTACCGCCCCGAGGCCGCGGCCCTCGCCTGGGACCGCGCCGTCTCCTTCCTGAAGGAGAAGGTCCGCTGAGCGGCTCCCGTGGCGGCCGGGGCGGGAAGTCCCGCGCGAGCAGGGGCGGCCCCGCCCGGTCCACCCGCTCCGGCGGCGGGCGCGGCGTGGCCAAGGGCGTGAAGCCCGCGGGCCGTGCCGGGGGTGAGGGCCGGCGTCGTCCCGCGCCCGCGCCACCGGCCGACCTGCCCGTCCCGCCCGAGACCCTCTTTCTGGCCACCATCCCCGGGGCCACGCCGTCCACGTGGGTGGAGCGGTTCACCACGCGCCAGCGCACGGTGCAGCTCGTCAACCACGACGACGCCGCCCAGCTGGCCCACCTCGCCCACGACGACGCCGGTCAGCCCCGCCACTTCCTGCCGCAGCTGGGCTACGTGCGGCGCCGACGCGACGTGTCCGTCGAGGAGTTGCTGCGCGCCGGCGGCGTCGACCCGCGGCACGTGCACCTCGTGGGCGTGTACTCCGAGCTGCCGGTGGTGTGCGTGGGCAGGGACCACCTGCTTGCCGCGTGGGACGTGGACGCGGACGGCCCCGTGCCGCCCGCGGAGCTCGACCCGGACGAGGAGCTGGATCCCGCCCGCTTCGCCCCGGCCCCCAGCGCGGAGCCGATGGACGCCGCCGAGCTGCCCGGCGCGGGCGAGCGGATGGCCCTGGAGATCGCCGCGTCCGGCGCCGGCCACGTCGTGCTGCCGATGTCCGTGGCCCGCATGTTCGGCCGCAAGGACGTGATCGTGCTGCCGCTGGCCTCCACCCTCGACGACACCGTGGGCCTGTCCCGCGCCGACCGCGAGGCCGCCGCCACGCGGTCCGCGCTCGCGGACGAGCAGGCGCGGGCCGAGGCGGAGGCGGGCGCCGCCGTCGTCGACGGGGCGGATTCCGCGGGTCAGGGCGACGACGACGCCCGCCACCCCGGCTGGGACGTCGCCCTGGCCTGGCTCAAGGCGGCCGACTCGGAGCTCGTGCAGGCGTTCGTGGGGGTGGCGCGCGGGCGAAGGGGCGCCAGCTCGCGCTGAGGGCGGGCCCGCCTATGCTCGGAATGACCCGCATCACACTCAAGGAGGGCGCATGTCCGAGCATCAGCAGCACGTCGGCCGCCGGGACCCCCGGATCAGCGACGAGGCCATCGAGCGGGGCCGCCGCGCCCACGAGCTCGACCGCGCGCACGTGTTCCACTCGTGGAGCGCGCAGCGCGATCTGAATCCGATGACCATCCTCGACGCCGAGGGGTCGTGGGTGTGGGACGGTGAGGGTCGGCCCATGGTCGACTTCAGCGGGCAGCTCGTCTTCACGAACGTCGGCCACCGCCACCCGAAGATCGTGGCCGCGATCCGCGAACAGGCCGAGACGCTCGCCACCGTGGCCCCGCAGCACGTCAACGACGCCCGGTCCGAGGCAGCCCGGCTGATCACCGAGCGGCTGCCGGAGTCCATCAACCACGTGTTCTTCACGAACGCGGGCGCGGAGGCCAACGAGCACGCGGTGCGGATGGCACGCCTGCACACGGGTCGGCACAAGGTGCTCTCCGCGTACCTCTCGTACCACGGCGCCACGCGCCTGACCGCGAACCTGACCGGCTCCCTGCGACGCGTGGGCTCGGACTCGGCGTCCGACGGCGTCGTGCACTTCCAGCCCGCGTACACGTACCGCTCCGCGTTCGGCTCGGAGAGCGATGAGCAGGAGGCCGAGCGCGCGCTGGCCCACCTGCGCGACGTGATCGAGCTCGAGGGTCCCTCCACCGTGGCCGCCGTGGTCCTCGAGGCCGTCCCCGGCACCGCGGGCATCTTCCTGCCGCCGCCGGGCTACATGGCCGGCGTCGGGGAGCTGTGCCGCGAGCACGGGATCCTGCTGATCATCGACGAGGTCATGGTCGGCTTCGGCCGCGTGGGCGAGTGGTTCGGCCACCAGCTCACGGGCGTCACCCCGGACATCGTCACGTTCGCCAAGGGGGTCAACTCCGGGTACGTGCCGTTGGGCGGCGTCGCCATGAGCGACGACGTCTACGAGAGCTTCGCGACCACGCCCTACCCCGGCGGCCTGACCTACTCGGGCCACCCCCTCGCGTGCGCGGCCGCCGTCGCCGCGATCACCGCGATGGAGGAGGAGGGCATGGTGGCCCATGCGAAGCGCATCGGCGAGGAGGTCATCGGGCCGCGCCTGGCCGAGATCGCCGTGGCCCATCCGAGCGTGGGCGACGTGCGCGGCGCCGGCGCGTTCTGGGCCGTCGAGCTGGTGAAGGACCGGCAGACCCGGGAGCGGTTGGCCCCGCTCGGCCAGGTGGCGCCCGTGATGGGGCGGATGATGGCCGAGGCCAAGGACCGCGGGCTGCTGCTGTTCATGGCCGAGAACCGGTTCCACCTGTGCCCGCCGCTGAACATCTCGGACGAGGACCTGCGCTTCGGCCTCGACGTGCTCGACCGGGTCCTCACCCTCGCCGACGAGGAGGTCGCGGCCAGCTGACGGGGCCCGCCCCCAGCCCCGCCTCGCCCTGCCCGCCCCCGCCCAGCGTTTTCGAACGTGAAATGGGGGTTCTCAGCGCTTTCGGTCGTGGGATCGGCCCTATCTCACGACCGAAAGTGCGCGTGGCGCGGGATCGGGGTCAGCCGAGCCGGCCGGCCTCCGAGGCCTCGAACTGCTCCTCGTCCTCGGGCACCGGCTCGGTGCCGCGGGCGCGGGCGATCGCCGTCATGAGGTGGTACACCACCAGGGCGGCGACCGTGCCGAGCGTGATGCCACCGAACACGAGCCCGCCCACCACGAGCTGGGGGTCGGCGATCGCGATGATCAGCCCCGCACCCGCCGCCATGAGGTTCACGGTGTTGGAGAAGTCCACACGGTTCTGCACCCAGATGCGCACGCCCATCATGCCGATCATCCCGTAGAGGATGATGCCCGCGCCGCCGGCCACCCCGGCCGGGATGGTGGCGACGGCGGCCCCGAACTTCGGCAGGAACGCGAGGGCGATCGCGGTGAGGCCGGCTACCCAGTACGCCGCTGTCGAGTAGACCCGCGAGCTGGCCATCACGCCGATGTTCTCCGCATACGTGGTGGTGCCGACGCCGCCGCCCGCGCCGGAGAGCATGGTGGACAGGCCGTCCGCGATCAGGGCACGGCCGGTGAGCGGGTCCAGGTCGCGCTTGGTCATCAGCCCGACGGTCCTGACATGGCCGATGTTCTCCGCGACCAGCACGAGCACCACGGGCAGGAACAGGGGCAGCAGGTCCCAGCGAAGCTCCGGGCCGTGGAAGGGCGGCAGCCCGATCCAGGCGGCCTCCCGGACGGCGGCGAAGTCCACCTGGCCCTGCGCGAGGGCCAGCACGTAGCCCACCACGATGCCCACGAGGATGGACAGGCGGCCCAGGAGCCCCCGGAACGCCACCGCCGTGAGCACCACCGCCAGGGCCGTGCCGAACGTGGTGACGGGCACCTCCTGCATGGCCGTCGTCGTGGCGCCGGCGAGGTTGAGGCCGATCAGGGCCACGATCGTGCCCATCACCGCCGGTGGCATGAGCGCGTGGATCCAGCCGGTGCCGGCGCGGTGCACGATCACGCCGATCACCGTGAGCAGCAGGCCCGTCACGAGGATGCCGCCGAGCGCGGCCCCCGTGCCGCCGATCGTGGTGGCTGCAGTCAGCGGTGCGATGAACGCGAACGAGCTGCCCAGGTACGAGGGCAGACGATTGCCCGTGATGACCAGGAAGAGCAGGGTGCCGAGGCCGGAGAAGAGCAGCGCCGTCGTCGCGGGCATGCCGGTCAGGGCGGGCACGAGCACGGTGGCGCCGAACATGGCCATCACGTGCTGCACGCCGATGCCCACGGTCCGCGGCCAGCTCAGCCGCTCGTCCGGGGCGACGACGGTGCCCGGGGTGATGGTGCGGCCGTCGCCGTGGAGGCGCCAGCCGGGGCCGCGTGAGGGCCGGGTGGGGGTGGGGGACATGGCCGCCTGCCGAGGGGTCGGGGATGGGGGGTGTCGGGCGTTTCTCGGGGGCCTGGAAGCCTGCGCACAGCCCCGGTTCCGCGCCGGTGATTAGGGTACCGTGGGGCGTGTGGCTCAGTACTGTGGTGTGATCGGAGAGGCGCTCGTCGACGTCGTGGTCTCGGACACCGCGACCCCCCGCGTGCACGTCGGTGGCAGCCCCCTGAACGTGGCCGTGGGCCTGAGCCGACTGGAGCGGCCCGTCCTGTTCGCCGGCCGCCTCGGCCGCGATGCGCACGGGGACATGATCGCCTCGCACCTACGGGAGAACGGCGTGCGCTGCCTGCTCGAGCCGGATGCCGCCGCCACCTCCGTGGCCACCGCCCGCCTGGATCCCACGGGCGCCGCCAGCTACGAGTTCGAGCTGGACTGGACGCTGCCGCCCGCCGCCGCGCTCGCCCGGGACTTCGACGACGCCGCCGGCGGCCCGCTGCACCACATGCATGCCGGCTCCATCGCCACCATGCTCGCCCCCGGCGACGCCGAGGTGATGGCCCTGCTCGAGCGGATCTCCGCGGTCACGACCATCAGCTACGACCCCAACGTGCGGCCCACGATCGTGCCGGACCGGGCGTTCGCCCGCGCCCGCGCGGAGGAGTCCGTGCGGCTGGCGGACGTGGTGCACGCCTCGGACGAGGACATCGCGTGGCTGTACCCGGACCGCCCGCTGCGCGAGTCGCTGCAGGCGTGGCAGCAGATGGGCCCGGCGTTCGTGGTGATGACCCGCGGCGCCGAGGACATCGTGGCCGTCACCGCGCATGGCGTGGTGGAGCGCCCGATCGTGCCCGTGGACGTCGCGGACACCGTGGGCGCCGGCGACTCGTTCACCGCCGCCCTGCTCGCCGCCCTCGACGACCGCTCCCTGCTCGGCGCCGCGAACCGCGGCCGCCTGCACGCGATGGACCCGGCCGACGTCGAGTCGGTGCTGATCTACGCCTCCCGCGCGTCGGCGATCACGGCCTCCCGCCCGGGGGCGGACCCGCCCACGCGGGCCGAGCTGGCGGACTGACCCCACGCCCTCCCGTCCCCGCACGAATCTGTTGCGCAGCTGACCCTTCCGGCGGGCGGGGACGCCCCAGAAGGGTCAGTCACGCAGCCGATCCCGGCCGCCTCAGAGCAGGCCCAGCCCTCGCACGGCGTCGCGCTCGGCCTCCAGCTCGGCGACGGTCGCGGCCAGCCGCCCGCCCTCACCCGGCAGCACGGACTCGTCCGGCTCCAGCCCCGGCACGATCCGCCACGCGGTGCCGCCGTCGGAGGTCACGGGGAACGAGCTGATCAGCCCCTCCGGCACCCCGTAGGAGCCGTCCGAGACCACCGCGGCCGACGTCCGGCGCGGCGCACCGTCCGCGTCCACACCGGTGCCGAGGGTCCAGTCGCGCAGGTGATCGATCGCCGCGGACGCCGCCGAGGCCGCCGAGCTCGCCCCGCGCACCTCGATGATCTCCGCGCCCCGCCTCGCCACGCGCGGCACGAACTCCTCGCCCGCCCACACCGGGTCCACCACCTCGAGCGCCGGCCGCCACGTCCCGTCCACCCGCACGCGGGCGTGGGTGAGGTCCGGGAACTGGGTGGCGGAGTGGTTGCCCCAGATCGTCACGCCGGCCACGTCCGTCACCGCGACGCCGGCCCGGGCCGCCAGCTGCGCCACGGCCCGGTTGTGGTCCAGCCGGGTCAGCGCCGTGAAGCGCTCGGCCGGCACGTCCGGGGCGTGCGCGGCGGCGATCAGGGCGTTGGTGTTGGCCGGGTTCCCGACGACGACGACCCGCACGTCCTGCGCCGCGTGGTCGTTGATCGCGCGGCCCTGCGGCCCGAAGATCCCGCCGTTCGCCTCGAGCAGGTCGCTGCGCTCCATGCCCTTCGTGCGCGGCCGCGCGCCGACGAGCAGGGCGTGCTGGACGCCGTCGAAGGCGCGGGCCGGTTCGTCCGTGACCTCCACGTCGGCCAGCAGCGGGAAGGCCGCGTCGGCGAGCTCCATGGCGGTGCCCTCCGCGGCGCCCAAGGCGGCCGGGATCTCGAGCAGGCGCAGCCGGACCGAGGTGTCCGGGCCGAGCATCCCGCCGGCGGCGATGCGGAAGAGCAGCGCGTAGCCGATGTTGCCGGCGGCGCCGGTGACGGTGACCGTGCGGGGCGTCGTCGACGCGGGGTCCTGGGCGGTGTCCTGTGCGGTGGTCTGCTGTGCGGTGTCCACGCCCCCCATCGTGCCCCCGCTCGCCCGCGGAGGACACCCCGGCCCGCCGCACTGCCCCGGCCTAGACTGGGCGCATGCCCGCCCTGCCCCTGCCCTCGCGCCGTCCGCGGATGATCGCGACGGACCTGGACGGCACCATCATCGGGTACCGGCACACGCGGTCGGGGCGTCTGAGCCCGCGCACCATCGTGGCGCTGCGGGACGCCCGCGACGCCGGCGTCGAGGTGGTGTTCGTGACCGGCCGTCCCCTCCGCTGGCTCGGCCCGCTGAGCGCGCAGCTCGGTCCCGTCGGACCGGTGATCTGCTCCAACGGCGCCGTCCTCGTGGACACCGCCACGGACGACGTCCTGATCGCCCACCCCATGCCCGTCGAGGCCGTGTGGACAGCCACGGACCGGCTGCGCGCCCTGGACCGCACCGTGTCCTTCGGCGCCGAGACCCTCGAGGGCTTCTTCTGGGAGCACGCGTTCTCCGAGCGCGCCGAGTTCCGGGCCGAGGTCCACGCGGCGGCCACGCTCGAGGCCGCGCTGCCGGGTCGGCTGGGCGTGGTGAAGCTGCTGGCCCGCTCGGACACCCTGGCCCCGGACGCCTTCCTCGCCGCGGCCCGCGCCGAGCTGGACGAGCTCGTGAGTGCCACGCACTCCGCGCCCGGCATCGCGCTCGTGGAGATGTCCGCCCCGGGCGTGCACAAGGCCGCGACCCTCGCCGAGTTCGCCGCGAGCCGGGGGGTCGCGCCGGTCGACGTCGTCGCGTTCGGGGACATGCCCAACGACCTGGAGATGCTCCAGTGGGCTGGTCTCGGCCTGGCCGTGGCCTCGGGGCACCCGTCGCTGCTGGCCGCGGCGGACGGCGTGGTCGGGGCGTGCGACGACGACGGGGTGGCCGCCACCGTCGAACGCCTGCTGGAGCTGCCCACGGACTGAGCCGCGGGCCACCCCCGGCGGGTCAGAGGAACTCGTACGGGTCGAACGCCTCGACGTCGATCACGCGCAGGCGCGGCAGGGACGAGTCGAACGCGCCCACCGCGTGCTCCAGGTCGAAGAACTCGACCCCGGGGATGCGGCGCAGCTCGTGGGAGAGGAACTCCTCGAAGCCCATGATCCCGGTGCGTCGGCCCGGCGTGGCCGCGAGGTCGGTGAGCTGGGGGGCGAAGTCGGCGTCGTGGCTGACGAGGACGACGTCGTCCTCCCGGCCCAGCAGCGCCTCCGCGGTGCGCTGGATGCCGATGTCCACGACCTTGCCCTCGCCCCGCAGCATGATCGGCTGGAAGCCGAGGGCGGTGAGCGCCTGGACGAACGGGATGGGGATCTCACCGTCGATGGCGAGGAAGAACAGGCCCTTGACCGGCTGGTCCCAGCGGTCCTCGAGGTAGCCGAGCAGGCGCTTCCAGCGTGGCCGCTCGTCGGGCTGGGGGCGCCGCTGCAGGATGGACGTGCCGAGGGTGGCGTCGATGTTCTCGCCGTCGATCAGCAGGTAGGTGGTTCGCTCGCTCACGCTCTCGAGGCTACCCGCTGGGGTGGACGTCGGTCAGCGCGCGCGGTCGAACGGGGCCGTCAGCAGGCGGACGACGCCCTCCAGCGGCCCCGCGCGGAACGGGCCGATACGCACGACGGCCCGCCACAGCAGCGGCAGCAGCAGCGCGCCGGCCACCAGCACGGCCAGGTTGAACCACGTGTCGTCCGTGCCCGTGGCGCTGCGCCACGGCCCGGGTCCGAGCCCCCGCACCCAGCCGAGGTACCACAGGTGCGCCACGTACACGGACAGCGTCATCGCGCCGGGCACGGCCAGCAGCCCGGCCCACCGCGGCGCCAGGGCCGCGCACCCGCCGAGCACGGTCAGCACGAGGCCCGTGTCCAGCAGGGCCTCCGCGGGGGTCGCCGTGTAGGGCACGGGGGCGGCGCCGGTCTGCGTCCGGGACAGGGCGAGCACGACGCCGGCCAGCGCGATCCCCCCGGCCGCCCAGGCGAGCCCCGTGAGCCGTGCGCGCCGGGCCGGGGCCGCCGTCGTCGTGCCGTGGACGGTGGCGACCAGCACCGCCCCCAGCAGCGCCCACGCGAGGAACAGGGGGAGACGGTACGGGCCGTCCGTGAGGAACGCGGAGACCCACGGGGTCAGCGTCGCGCGGCTCAGCCCGAGCGCCTGCGCGGCGGGGAGGAGCCGGTCGACGACGTCGGCCGTCGGTGTGGCGGCGAGCAGGAGGCCGCCTCCGCCGGCCAGGACGGCGAGCACGAGGTGCGCGGCGAGGGGGAGGGCGGCCAGCAGCGCCATGATCACTGTGAGCACAGCCAGGTGCGCCAGCACGTTCACGACGGCCGCCCCGAAGAGCCCGGTCAGCCACGCCGCCCCGCACAGGGCGGCCGCCCGCACAAGCGCGCGGGGCACGGCCCGGCCACGGCCCAGCCACTCCGCCTCGAGGCGCGCGCCCACGCCCACGAGCGCCGCGAACAGGGGCGCGGTGAGGTGCTCGGAGAGGTGGAGCACCCCACCCGGGCCGCCGGCGGGCGCCGTGTGGGCGACCATCATCGCGACCAGGGCCAGGCCGCGCGCGACGTCCACCCAGACCAGGCGGCCCCGGGCGGTGTGGGTGGCGGCGGGAGCGTGGGAGGAGGGGGCGGGCACGGCGACCTCCGAGGTGGGGGACTCAGTCCAGGACGCGGGTGAGGTCGGCGTCCTCGTAGCGGACCGGCTTCGAGCCGGTGACGAGCTTGTGGCCGAGCCACAGCGCGAGGAACAGGGGCAGGCCGATGTACGCGCTGGCCACGGCCACGAGGTCCACGTCGCCCATGAACGCCTGGTAGTTCTGGCCGAGGATCACGACGGCGCACATGACCAGCGCGACGATCGGGCCCAGGGGGAACAGGAAGGCGCGGTAGGGCAGGTCCTTCGGATCGTGGCCCTGCGCGACGTAAGCCCGCCGGAACCGGTAGTGGCTCCAGGCGATGCCCATCCACACGATGAACCCGGCCAGGCCCGAGGCGGAGACGAGCCACACGTAGGCGGCGCCGTCCCCGATGAACGTGGTCAGGAAGCACGCCGCGCCCACCGCGGTGGTGGCGTAGAGGGCGTTCATGGGCACGCCGCGCCGGTTCACCTTCGCCAGGAAGCGCGGGGCCTTCCCGGAGTCGGCCAGGGCCCAGAGCATGCGGGTGGAGGCGTACAGGCCCGAGTTGCCCGCGGAGAGGATGGCCGTGAGGATCACGGCGTTCATCACGGAGGCGGCGGCGAGCACGCCCGCGTTCTCGAAGACGAGCGTGAACGGGGAGATCGAGATGTCCTCGACGTCGCTGCCCAGCAGGTGGGGGCTGGTGTAGGGGATGAGGAAGCCGACGACGGTGATCGCGCCGACGTAGAAGAGCAGGATGCGCACGAACACGGTGCGGATCGCCTTGGGCACGTTCTTCTCCGGGTCCTCGGCCTCGCCCGCGGCCACGCCGACCAGCTCGGTGCCCTGGAAGGAGAAGCCGGCCACCATGAAGATCGCCAGGATGCCGGCGCCGCCGCCCACGAAGGGGGCCTCGCCGTCCGTCCAGTTGTGGAAGCCGGGGGAGGAGCCGCCGAGGATGCCGACGATCATCAGGACGCCGAGCACCAGGAAGATCACCACCGTGGCGACCTTGATGAGCGAGAACCAGAACTCGCTCTCGCCGTAGGCGCGCGTGGAGAGGGCGTTGAGGCCGAAGAGCAGCGCGAGGAAGATCGCGGACCAGATCCACGAGGGCACGTCCGGGAGCCAGTACCGCATGATCAGGGCCGCCGCGACGAGCTCGGCGGCCACCGTGATCGCCCAGTTGTACCAGTAGTTCCAGCCGATGGCGAAGCCGAACGAGGGGCTCACGAAGCGGGTCGAGTACTCCTCGAACGCGCCGGAGACCGGCAGGTACGTGGACATCTCACCGAGCGACTGCATCAGCAGGAACACCATGAAGCCGATGGCCACGTAGGCCGCAAGGGCGCCACCGGGGCCGGCGGTCGCGATGGTGTTGCCCGAGGCCACGAACAGGCCCGTGCCGATGGCGCCGCCCATCGCGATCATCGTCAGGTGCCGGGATTTGAGGGTGCGCCGCAGGGAGCCGCCCTCGGGGGTGATGTGGGCGGCGGAGGCGGGCGGCGTCGACGGGGACGTCCGGGGTGCGCTGGTGTCCACGGTGGCCTTTCGGTGGAGGAGCGGTCGGACGCGCGTCGAACGCCGCGGCGTCCCACCCTGCTGCACGGTGGTAGAAGGGTATCCCGGCCGGGCGCGTCCGTCAGACGGCGGGGACGAGTTCGGCGCGCAGCGCCGCCGTGAACGCGTCCACGTCCTCCTCGGTCGTGTCGAAGCCGCACACCCAGCGCACCTCGCGGCGCGCCGCGTCCCAGTCGTAGAACCGGAAGCGGGCGCGCAGCCGGTCGGCCACGCCCTCGGGCAGGACGGCGAACACGGCGTTGGCGTCCGTGGCCTGTGTGAACTCGACGCCGGCCAGCGAGCCGTCGGCGACCCCCGCCTCGATGCCGGCGCGCAGCCGGGCGGCCATGGCGTTGGCGTGGCGGGCGGAGCGCAGGTACAGGTCGCCGTCGAACAGCGCGAGCAGCTGCGCCGAGACGAAGCGCATCTTCGAGGCCAGCTGCATCTGGTTCTTGCGCAGGTACACGAGGCCGTCCGCGGCGTCCGGGTCGAGCACGACGACGGCCTCGGCCAGCAGCGCCCCGTTCTTGGTGCCGCCGAGGGAGAGCACGTCCACGCCGACGTCGGTGGTGAAGGCGCGCAGCGGCAGGCCCAGGGAGGCCGCGGCATTGGCGATGCGGGCGCCGTCCAGGTAGACGCGCATCCCGTGCTCGTGGGCGTAGTCCGTGATGGCCTTGACCTCGTCCGGGGTGTAGACCGTGCCGAGCTCGGTGGACTGGGTGAGGTAGACGACCAGGGGCTGGGCGCGGTGCTCGTCACCCCAGCCCCACGCCTCGGCGGCGATCAGCTCGGGGGTGAGCTTGCCGTCGTCGGTGGCCACGGGCAGCAGCTTGATGCCGGCGGACTTCTCCGGCGCGCCGCCCTCGTCCACATGGATGTGCGCGGTGTCCGCGCAGATCACCGCGCCCCAGCGGGGCAGCATGGCCTGGAGCCCGACGACGTTCGCCCCGGTGCCGTTGAACATCGGCCACACGGTGGCGTCCTCGCCGAAGTGCTGGGCCACGACCTCCTGGAGGCGGGCCGTGTACACGTCCTCGCCGTAGGCGACCTGGTGGCCCCCGTTGGCCTCGGCGATCGCCGCGAGCACCTCCGGGTGGACGCCGGAGTAGTTGTCCGAGGCGAAGCCCCGCTCCTGCGGATCGTGGATCCTCTGCATGTCAGTTACGTTCCCTTCTCCTGGAGCGTGAGGACGGCGTCGTTCAGCGCGCCCGCCTCAGCCTCCCACAGTCGCGCGTACTCCTCGGCCAGCCGTTCCTCGAGCCCGGCGAGGGACTTCAGACGGAACACGACGGCCGCCGAGCGCAGCGGGGTCTCTGCGTCCCGGGCGGCCTTGGCCCAGCCCTGCGCCACCGCGCGGGTCCATGCCTCGCTCGCCGCCTTCACCGCGGCGTAGTTCGCGCCGCCGGCGAGCGGCCGGGCCACCGCCGTGGACGAGGCGATCGCGAGGCGACCGGCGGACGAGTCCCGCAGGTCGTCGTCGAGGGCCCGGCTCACGTGCCGCAGCGCCGTGAACGAGGCCTCCAGGGCGCGGTAGTCCGCCTCGGTCTGACCGGCGAGGCCCCCGCCGCCGCGCCAGCCGCCCACCAGGTGGAGCAGGCCGTCGATCCGGGTGCCGCGGGCGTGCAGGTCCTCCACGAGGCCGCGGACGGCGGACTCCTCCGTGAGGTCCAGGGTCGCGGTCTCGGCGCCGAGGCCGGCGAGGGGGGCGAGCTTCGCGGCGTCGCGCCCGGTCGCGACGACGTGCGCGCCGGCGTCGAGGAGCGTGCGGGCGGCGGCCCGGCCCGAGTCGCTCGTGGCGCCCGCGATCAGGACGGCGCGGTCGGTCAGGGCGGCCACGGGTCAGGCGTCCGTGCCGCGGATCCCGGCGGTGGACTCGATGACGCCGCGCATCTTCTTCTCGAGGGCCTCGAAGAACATGGACAGCGGGAACTCGTCGTCGAGCACGAGGTCGGTGTAGCCCTTGGGCGGGCCGGCGAGGACCTCACGGGGCAGGCCCTGCGCCCACACGGAGGCGGGGTGCGGGGTGACCACGGAGGCGACGAGCTCGTAGGCCTTGAGCCAGTGCACGGTCTTGGGGCGGTCGATGGACTCCCAGTAGAGCGTGTCGATGGCGTCGCCCAGCTCGACGACGGCGTCGGCGAGCCGGTCCCAGTCCACGCTGAGCTCGACGTCGCGCCACTGGATCACGTCCTTGCGGTGCAGCCAGGCGAAGAGCAGCTGGCCGCCGAGGCCGTCGTAGTTGCGGACGCGGGAGCCGGTGAGGGCGAAGCGGAAGACGCGGTCGAAGAGGACGGCGTGCTGCACGAGCCCGGCGTGGCGGCGGGTCTGCTCCTCGAGCCCGGTGAGCTGCTCGCCGGCGGCGGCGCGCGCCGTGAGGCGGCGCTCGATCGCCACGCACTCGCGGAAGGCGGTCATGTCGCAGCGCATCTCCTCGAGCGTGTAGAGGAAGAAGGGCATGCGCTGCTTGATCATGAACGGGTCGAAGGGCAGGTCGCCGCGCATGTGCGTGCGGTCGTGGATGAGGTCCCACATCACGAAGGTGCCCTCGGCGAGCTCCTGGCTGGAGAGCAGTTCGGCGAGCTCGGCCGGGAGCTCGAGCTGGGTGACCTCGGCGGCGGCGGTGACGACCCGGCGGAAGCGGGCGGCCTCGCGGTCCTGGAAGATGGCGCCCCACGTGAAGGTGGGGATCTCGCGCATGGCCACGGTCTCGGGGAAGAGGACGGCCGAGTTCGTGTCGTAGCCGGGGGTGAAATCGATCAGGCGCAGGGAGACGAAGAGGCGGTTGCCGTAGTCGCCGGCCTCGAGCTCGGCGATGAACTCGGGCCAGATGGTCTCGACGACGAGGGCCTCCACGTGCCGGTCCGGGGAGCCGTTCTGCGTGTACATCGGGAAGACCACGAGGTGCCGGACGCCGTCGACGCGGTGCTCCTGCGGCTGGAAGGCGACGAGGGAGTCCAGGAAGTCGGGCTCGGCGAAGCCGCCGTCGGCCCAGCGGGCGAAGTCGCGGGGCAGGGCGGCGAGGTAGGCGGCGTCGTGCGGGAAGAGCGGGGCGAGCTCCTCGACGGCGGCGACGATGGTCTCCACGTGCTCGCGCGCGGCGGCGTGGTCCGCCGGGTCCGGGATGGAGCCGTCCTTGACCTGCAGAGGCTGCAGGGCGGTGGCGGCGGCCTTGAGGCGGAGCCAGGCCGGGTGGGTCTCGACGGTGCGCGCGTCGGCCGGGGCCTCCGAGGCAACGCCGTCGGTCCGGGCGGGCTGCAGAGTGGTGGACATGGAACCTTCCTGAGGTCGAAGCGCCGGAAAATATCCGGTGAGGCGGATCACTGGCCGGAAGGTTTCCATGAGCGCACGGGGCTGTCAACCCGGCGGCCGGGGCCGGCTGATAGCGTGCGGCGCATGGACGACCCTGTCGACGCGCGGCTCGCGGCCGCCGTCTCCCATGACCCGCGCGCCACGCTCGCCCAGCTCTCCGAGCGGGTCGGCCTCTCGACCTCCGCGGTGCAGGCGCGCCTGCGCCGGCTCGAGAGCACGGGCGTGATCACGGGCTACCGTGCGCTGCTCGACCCCGAGGCCGTGGGCAGGCCGCTCTCCGCGTTCATCGAGATCAGCCCGCTGGACCCGCGCCAGCCCGACGACGCCCCCGAGCTCCTCGAGTCCATCGCGGCGATCGAGGCATGCCACTCCGTGGCCGGCGACGCCGCGTACATGCTCTTCGTGCGCGTGGGCTCGCCGCGCGAGCTCGAGGCCCTCGTGACGGAGATCCGCCAGACGGCGTCGGTGGCCACCCGGACCACCGTGGTGCTGCAGACCTTCTACGAGCACCGCCCCATGCTGGAGCTGCCGGCGGAGGACTGAGGGCGGGCGCTTCGGCCCCTCCTGTCACGCGAGCGGTCGGAATGAGGGCCGATCTGACGCTCATTCCGACCTCTCGCGTTCCCGGCTGCGGCAGCGGGCACCCCACCGCCCGTCCCCGCTACGGTGATCCCGTGCGTCCGACCTCGCCCCGTCCTGCCCCCGCCTACCTCACCGACTCCGTTCCCGCCCGTCGCGGCCACCCGCTGGGGTTCGCGCACCGGGGCGCCGCCGTCGATCGGGAGAACTCGCTGGCCGCGTTCGTGGACGCCCACGCCGCCGGGTTCACCTACCTCGAGCTGGACGTGCGCACCACGGCGGACGGCGAGCTCCTCGTCTTCCACGACGACACCCTGGACCGCGTCAGCACCGGCCGCGGCCGGCTGCGCGACCACACGTGGGAGCGACTGGCGGACGTCACGGTCGGCGGGGAGCCGCTGCTGCGCTTCACGGAACTGCTCACGGCGCTCCCCGAAGCCCGCCTGAACGTGGACCTCAAGGACCGCGCGTCGGCCCCGGCCCTGGCCCGCATCCTCGCCGAGCACGGCGCCTGGGACCGCGTGCTCGTCGCCTCGTTCCATGACTCGCGGCGCCGCCTCTTCCGGCGCGCCCTCGCCCGCCTCGGCCACCCCGAGCGGGCGTACGGGCCGGAGCGGGTGGCGACGTCGGGCGGGGCGGCCGCCATCGCGGCCCTCGTGACGCTGGGGCCGCTGGGACTGACCCGCTGGCTGCGCCGGTACGCCCTCGACGTCGACTGCGTGCAGGTGCCCGTCCGGCACGGCCGCGTGCCCGTGGCCACCGCCGACTTCGTGCGCCGCTGCCACGCGGCGGGCCTGCCGGTGCACGTGTGGGTCGTCGACGAGCCCGCGGAGATCGAACGCCTGCTCGACCTCGGCGTCGACGGCGTCATGACCGACCGTGCCGACGTCCTCGCCGAGGTCTACGCCCGCCGCGGCTTCTGGCCGCAGCGCTGACCCCCGCCCGCCCCCGGCCCGCGGCTCGCGGCCCGCGGCCGACTTTCGAGCGTGAAATCGGGGCTATGGGCGCTTTCGAACGTGAGTTAGGCCCCATGTCACGTTCGAAAGCGCGGGCCCAGCCGGGCCCGGCCAGCCCCGCCCCCACCCACCCCTCAGAGCATCTTCGGCAGCAGCGCCCGCTTCATCCGCCCGTACGGCGGGTACGCGGTCTTGAGCGTGTCCACCTGGTCCGACTTCGTGATGGACGGGCGCAGGTGGGAGAACGTCTCGAAGCCGTGGATGCCGTGGTACGCGCCCATCCCGGACGCGCCGATCCCGCCGAACGGCAGCGTCGCGATGCCGGCGTGCAGCAGGCCGACGTCGTAGCCGAGGCCGCCGGCCTGCACCTGGTCGTCGAACGCGCGGTGGTAGCTCGGCCGGTCCGTGAACAGGTACGCGGCCAGCGGGTGCGGGCGCTCCGCGATGAAGTCCAGGGCGTCCTGGAAGGTGTCCACGGTCAGCACGGGCAGGATCGGGCCGAACAGCTCCTCCTGCATGAGCGCGCCGTCCGGCTTGACGCCCGTCACCACGGTCGGCGCCATGTACCGCCCCGCCACGTCCACGTCGCCGCCGACGAGCAGCTCGGCGCCGGCGTCGAGGTCCGCCTGAAGCATCTCCCGCAGCCGCTCCGCGTGCTCGGCGGAGATGAGGCGGCCGTAGTCCTTCGACGCGCGGGGGTCGTCGCCGTAGAACTCGCGCAGGGCTGCGGGGAGCTCGGCGGTCACCTGACGCAGCGCGGCCTCGCCGACGGCCAGCACGTAGTCCGGGGCCACGCACGTCTGACCCGCGTTGGTGAACTTCGCCCACGCGATCCGGCGGGCCATCGCGCCCGTGTTCCGGGACGGCGTCACCACCGCCGGCGACTTGCCGCCCAGCTCGAGCGTCACGGGGGAGAGGGTCTTCGCCGCCGCCTCGTAGACGATCCGGCCCACGCGCTCCCCGCCGGTGTAGAGGATGTGGTCCCACGGCTCCGCCAGCAGCGCGGTGTTGCACTCCTTGCCGCCCGCCACCACGGAGACCAGTGCGGAGTCCAGGTACTGCGGCACCAGCTCCCGCAGCGCCGCCGCCGTGGCCGGGGCCTTCTCCGACGGGCTGAGCACCACCGTGTTGCCGGCCGCCAGCGCGCCCACGACCGGGGCGAGCGCGAGCTGCACCGGATAGTTCCACGCGCCGATGACCAGCACGAGACCCTTGGGTCGCGGCCGGACCTCCGCGCTCGCGGGCCGCAGGGCCAGCGGCAGCTTCACGGGCCGCGGCTCCATCCAGTCGGTCAGGTGCAGCAGCGCGTGGTCCACCTCGGAGCGCACCGAGACGATCTCCGTGATCAGCGCCTCGGTGGCCGGCTTGCCCAGGTCCGTGCCGAGCGCCGCGACGAACCGGTCCGCGTGCTCCGTCAGCATCCGCTTCAGGCCCTTGAGCTGGCGCACCCGCACCGCGCGCGGGTGGGCGGCGCGGGAGCGGGCGGCGGCGCGCAGACGCTCGACGGCGGCCCGCGGCTCCTCGGGTCGGGGCCCGGCCGGCGCGATCGGCAGGGCCTCGGTGGGCAACGGCTCGCGAACCGGATCGTCGTCGGGGGTGTCGGGGGCGTCGGTGGTCAGACCGGGGGGCTGCGTGCTCATGTCGGCCACGCTACCGAGCCGCCCTGTGCGACGGCAGGGCGGGGCGCCGTCGTCGTCCCCCGCGCGACCCGCGCACTTTCGTTCGGAAGAGGGCGCCCCCAGGGTCTTTTCGTTCGGGAAACGGCGCGCGCGCCCGGCCGTTTCCCGAACGAAAGCGGTGCGACACGCCGCCGTTTCCCGAACGAAAGCGGACGGGGGCGGGTGTCAGCCGATGACCGCGTCCACCAGCTTCTGCGCCTCCGCCTGCACCTGCTTCAGGTGCTCGGGGCCGCGGAAGGACTCCGCGTAGATCTTGTAGACGTCCTCGGTGCCGGAGGGCCGCGCCGCGAACCACGCGTGCTGCGTGACCACCTTGAGCCCGCCGATCGGGGCGTCGTTGCCCGGGGCGTTGGTCAGCGTCGCGAGGATGGTCTCGCCGGCCAGCTCGGTCACGGGGACGTCGTCGGGGGAGAGGGTCTTCAGCTTGGCCTTCTGCTCGGCGGTCGCGGGGGCGTCGATGCGCGCGTACGCCGGGTCGCCGTGCAGGGCCACGAGGTCGCGGTACCGCTCGGACGGGGACTGTCCCGTCACCGCGATGATCTCCGCCGCCAGCAGACACAGCAGCAGCCCGTCCTTGTCCGTGGACCACGGGCTGCCGTCGAACTGCACGAAGGACGCGCCTGCGGACTCCTCGCCGCCGAACACGCCGGTGCCCGTCAGCAGGCCCGGCACGAACCACTTGAAGCCCACCGGCACCTCCACGAGCTCGCGGCCCAGGTCCCCGGCCACGCGGTCGATCATCGAGGAGCTCACCAGGGTCTTGCCCACGCCCGCGCTCTGGGGCCACCGCTCGCGGTGGCGGTACAGGTAGTCGATGGCCACGGCGAGGTAGTGGTTCGGGTTCATCAGCCCGCCGTCGGGGGTGACGATCCCGTGCCGGTCCGCGTCGGCGTCGTTGCCGGTGGCGACGTCGAAGGGCGCCTGCCCGTCCGCGTCCGGGGTCATCCGCTCGATCAGCGAGGCCATCGCGTTCGGCGACGAGCAGTCCATGCGGATCTTGCCGTCCCAGTCCAGGGTCATGAACCCGAACCGCGGGTCCACCTCCGGGTTCACCACGGTCAGATCCAGCCCGTGGCGGTCGGCGATCTCACCCCAGTACGCCACGGACGCCCCGCCCATGGGGTCGGCACCGATGCGCACGCCCGCCTCGCGGATCGCCTCTACGTCGATCACCTGCGGCAGATCGGACACGTACCGGTCCAGGAAGTCGAAGCCGCCCAGCTTCGCGTGGCCGGCGACGTCGGCGCTCGCCACCCGGTGCACGCCCGCCAGCCCGGCGGCGAGCAGCTCGTTGGCGCGGTCGGCGATCCACGTGGTCGCCTCGGTGTCCGCGGGGCCGCCGTGGGGCGGATTGTACTTGAAGCCGCCGTCCGCGGGCGGGTTGTGCGAGGGGGTGATCACGAGGCCGTCCACGAGGCCGGCGTTGTCCCCGTCCACCGCGAAGCCCGACGGCGAGAGCTCGCGCCCGGCGTTCAGGTGCAGGATCGCGTGGGACACGGCGGGGGTGGGCGTGTAGCCGCCGCGGGAGTCGACGAGCACCTCGACGTCGTTGCCGAGCAGCACCTCGACGGCGGTGTCCTGCGCGGGCCCGGACAGGGCGTGCGTGTCCTTGCCGACGAGGACCGGCCCCGTGATCCCGTGGTGCGCGCGGTACTCGACCACGGCCTGCGTGATGGCGGCGATGTGGTCGTCGTTGAACGAGGTCGTGAACGCGGAGCCGCGGTGGCCGGAGGTGCCGAACACGACCTTCTGCGCGGGGTCCGTCACGTCCGGGTGACCGGTGCGGTACGCCTCCAGGAGGGCGTCGACGTCGATCAGGTCCTGCGGCAGGGCGGGGGTGCCGGGACGCTCGGCGGCGGGCAGGGCGGCGGTGTTCTCGGTCATGTGCCACACCTTGGCACGGGCGGGCGAACGGGGGAAGACGCGTGGCCCAGCGGGACGACGCCGGCGGTCACTTCCGGCAGCCGGCGCACAGCCCCCAGTAGTAGACCTCGGCCTCGTCGACCGCGAAGCCGTGGTCCTCGGGGGCGTCGAGGCACGGTGCGGAGCCGGTGCGGCACGGCACGTCCACGACCGTGCCGCAGCCGCGGCACACGAGGTGGTGGTGGTTGTCGCCCGTGCAGATCTCGTAGCGGGCCGGGGAGCCGGCGGGCTGCAGGGAGCGCACGAGCCCGGCCTCGGTGAGCGCGTGGAGGCAGTCGTAGACGGCCTGGTGCGAGGTGCCGGGCAGGGCCCGACGGACGGCGGCCAGCACGGTGGACGCGTCCGCGTGGGGGTGGTCGGCGAGGGCGGTCAGCACCGCGAGGCGGGGCCGGGTCACGCGCAGGCCGACGCCGCGCAGCAGCGTGCGCTCGTCCTCGTCCCGCGTCGTGGTCTCCATGCCAGTCGATCCCATCCGGTTCTCTGGAACATGTCAAGAAAGAGCGGGCCGCTTCGCCCCCGGCGCACCGGCCATTCCCCGCCGTCCCCGTGCTGACTACGGTGAATCCTCGACCCCGGGGCGCACCGGCCCGGGCGCCGTCGATGAGGAGGTCCCCACCCATGGCCCAGCCCGAGCCCGTCCGTCTCGTCCCGGGTGGAGCCGTGGACCGCCCGGCCGAGCAGGCCCTCCTCGCGGCCGCCGCGGCCTGCGGCGGCGACGTCGACGCGATGGTCGAGCTGCTCCGTGCGGCTTCCGGCGCCGCGTCCGGCGAGGCCGCCGCCCCGCTCGACCTGCCGCTGACCGGCGCGGGGCGCACCCGCGAGCAGTGGGAGCTGCTCGCCTCCGTCGCCGCGCAGGACCTCTCGGCCGCCCGCGTGCTCGAGCCCCATCTGGACGCGCTCTCGATCCTGTCCCAGGCAGGCGTCCCCGCCCCGGCCGGGCTGCTCGGCGTCTACGCCTCCGAGTCCGGCGGCCGCACCCCCGCCCTGCGCCCCGTCCCGGACGGCCCCGACACCGCCTGGCTGCTCGACGGCGAGAAGCCGTGGTGTTCGCTCGCGGACCGGTGCGCGGCCGCCGTCGTGACCGGCCGGGAGGCGGACGGCACCCGCCGCGCCGTGCTCGTGGACCTGTCCCACCCCGGCGTGGCCGAGACCGACTCGGCCTGGCCCGCGCTCGGCCTCGCCCCGATCCGCACGGTGGGCCTGGCCTTCGACGCCGTCCCCGGCAACGCCGTCGGCGGCGCCGAGTGGTACCTGCGCCGGCCCGGCTTCGCGTGGGGCGGCATCGGCGTGGCGGCGGTGTGGTTCGGCGGCGCCGTCGGCATCGCCCGCACCCTGCGGAACGCCACCGCCGCCCGCGCGGCCGCCGAGGCCGAGGGCCGCGGACCGGGCCCGGACCAGATCGGCCAGGCCGCGCTCGGCCGCGTCGACCGGCTGCTCCACGCGATGGCCGCCCTGCTCGCCCGTGCCGCCGACGACGTGGACGCCGGCCGCCTGGACCACGGCCGCGGCATGGTCGAGGCCGACCGGATCCGCGGCACCGTGGCGCAGCTGTGCACCGAGGTGATGGACGTCGTCGGGCAGGCCACCGGCCCCGGCCCGCTCACCGGCAGCGCCGCGCACGCCCGCGCCGTCGCCGACCTGCAGGTCTACCTGCGCCAGCACCACGGACACCGCGACGACGCCCGGCTGGGCGCCGCGCTCCTGACCGGCGAGACCGACGGCGGCTGGACGTGGTGAGCTTCTCCCACACCGACGACGGCACGTCCGAGGCGGCCTGGGCCGAGGGCGGCGTCGACGAGCTGCCGGAGCTGCGCCTGCCCGTCTGGGACGCGCAGACGCTGCTGCTCGTGGCCGTGGCGCACCCGGATGACGAGACCCTCGCCGCCACCGGCCTGATCCGCTCCGCCCTGCGCGGCGGGGCACGCGTGCACGTGCTGGTCGCCACCGCCGGCGAGGCCTCCCACCCGCACTCGCCCACGCACACGCCCGAGGACCTGGTCCGGCTGCGCCGGGACGAGATGGAGCACGCCCTCGACGCCCTCGCCGCCGGCCTGCCCGCCTCCGCGGGCCCCGGCTCCCCGGCGCGGGACCGGCTGACCTGGGCGTCCCTGGCCCTGCCCGACTCCGGCGTGGCCGAGCACGAGGACGCCGTGCGCGACGCCGTCGCCGCGGCCCTCGACGCCCACCCCGGCCCCGCCGTGCTCGCCTCCCACGACCCGGGCGACGGCCACGCGGACCACGAGGCCGTGGGCCGGGCCGTCGGCGCGGTCGCGGGCGAGTGCGACCTGCCGCTCTACGCCTTCCCCATCTGGTTCTGGCACTGGGCCGACCCGGCCGACCTGCCCGCCCGCCGCTACCGACGGCTGCCGCTCACCGACGACGACCGTGCCGCCCGCCGTGCCGCCCTCGACGCGCACGCCTCCCAGGTCCGGCCCCTCTCCGCCGCGCCCGGCGACGAGGCGATCCTCGGCCCCGCCGTGCTCGCCCACCACGAGCGCCCGTTCGAGGCCCACCGCGTCTCCGGCCCCGACGACGCCGACGCCCACCGGGCCGCCGCCGTCTTCGACCGGCTCTACCGGGCCCAGGAGGACCCGTGGCGCTACCTCAGCTCGTCCTACGAGGCCCGCAAGCGGGCGCTCACCCTCGCCGCCCTGCCCCGGCCCCGCTACGGGACCGTGGTCGAGGCGGGCGCGTCCATCGGCGTGCTCACCGCGGACGTGGCCGCGCGCGCGGACCGCGTGGTCGGCCTCGAGGCGTCCCCCACCGCCGTCGAGCGCGCCGCCGCCCGGCTGGCCGGCGCGCCGCACGCCGAGGTGCGCCGTGCCGTGCTGCCCGCGGACTGGCCGGCCGACGTCGCCGGCGCGGACCTCGTGATCGCCTCCGAGATCGGCTACTTCCTGCAGCCCGAGGAGCTCGACGCGCTGATCGACGACGCCGACGCCGCGCTCGCCCCCGGTGGCGAGCTGCTGCTGTGCCACTGGCGCCACCCCATCGAGGGCTGGCCGCTGGACGGGGACGCCGTGCACGCGCGCGTCGCCGCGGACCCGCGCTGGCGGCTGCGCACCGAGCTCGTGGAGGACGACTTCCGGCTCAGCCTCCACGTGCGGGCCGCCGCCGCGACCCACGCCGTCGTCGTGGTGCCCGCCAAGGACGAACAGGAGCGGCTGCCGGCCGCGCTCGCGGCCCTCGCCGCCGCCCTGGACCGCTGGGAGGAGCACCACGCGCAGGGCACGGCCGCGGTCGTGGTCGCCGCGGACCGCTGCGACGACGCCACGGTGGCCGCCGCCCTCGAGGCCCGCGCCGCCGACCCGCGCATCCACGTCCTCGAACTGGCGGAGCCGACCGCCGGGCAGGCCGGCGTCGGGCGGGCCCGCGTGGAGGGCGCCCGCCGGGCCCGCGCGCTGTTCCCCGACGTGCCCGCCGAGCGCCTCTGGCTCGCCTCCACCGACGCGGACAGCCGCGTCCCCGCCGACTGGCTGCTGGCGCAGACCGTGGCCGCCGGCCGCGACGAGGCGCTCGTGCTGGGCACGGTGGACGTGCGCCAGGGGCCGCTGCGGCAGGCCTGGCTCCGCGGCTACCGGCACGAGGAGGGGCACGCGCACGTGCACGGGGCGAACCTGGGGCTGCCGTGGTCGCTGTATGAGGCCGTGGGCGGGTTCCCGCCGGTGGCCGAGCACGAGGACGTCGGTCTGGCCGAGGCCGTGCGGGCCCTGGCGGGGGAGCGCGACGGCGGTGACGGCCGCCGGGTGCGCGTGATCGCCACCGACACCACCCGCGTGCTCACCTCGTCCCGCCTGGAGGGGCGGACCCCCGGCGGGTTCTCCGGGTACCTCAAGGCGGTGGGCCGGCCCGGGTGAGGCCGGCCGGGGAGCAGGGGCGCAGGGCCGGGCCGGGTCCGGGGGGCACCGCCTAGACTCGGCACCGGACCGCGACGCCCCGAACCGGAAGGACCGTCATGACCGACCCCCACGCCTCCCACGACCCGCGCCGTGAGGCCGCCCGGCCGAGCTGGTACGGGTCCGAGGCCGGTGCGGGCTCCTCCGGCACCGGCTCCTCCGCCGCCGGCTGGCCCGACGCCCCGGCCGGCGACGCCGACCGCGCCGCCTGGGACCGGGCCCCCTCGTACGCCGAGCAGGAGGGGCAGACCCGCCCCGCCTACGGGCAGCCGTACGGCTACGGCCAGGACGCGAACACCGTCCCCGCCTACGGCTACGGGCAGGGCACGCCCGGCCACGGCTTCGGAGCCCCGCTGCAGCCCGGCCAGACCGACGGCGTCGGCCGCTCGGTGGCGTCCATGATCCTCGGCATCATCTCCGTGGTGGGCGGGTTCACGTTCCTCCTCCCGCCGATCGTGGGCGTGGTCCTCGGCCACATCGGCCTCAAGCGCGAGCCCCACGGCCGCGGCATGGCGATCGCCGGCCTCGTGATGAACTACGTGTCCCTCGCCCTGCTGCTGCTCGCCGTCGTGTTCCTCGTGATCCTGGTGATCGCCGGGATCTCCCTGGGCGACTACACCTCGACCTGACCGGCCGGCTCAGCCGGCCAGCAGCAGCTCGAGGTGCGCGGCCAGGGCGAGCAGGGGCGCGGACGTGCCGGGCCGGCCGATGAGCTGGACGGACCAGTTCAGGCCCCGCTCGTCCCGGAGCACGGGCACCGCGACCGCGGGCAGGCCGAGCACGTTGACCATCGAGGTGTAGGGCGTGAACGCGCACTGCGCCTCGTAGTTGGCCTCGGGCTCCATCGCCAGGAAGTGGCCGACCGGCGGGGGCGCGGTGGCCAGCACCGGGGTCATCACCACGTCGACGGCGGCGAACTGCGCCCGCACCCCGCGCGCCCACTCCTCGAGCCGGTGGGCGGCGTCGTCGAGCTCGGCGCGCCCTGCGGCCCGGGCCGTGCGCAGGAAGTGCGCGGCCACCGCGCCCACGTGGGCCTCGGCGTCCTCCGGCAGCGGCGCCCGGAGCAGCCCGGCGGTCCACACCGTGCGGAAGTCCCGGTGGTAGTCCTCGCCGTAGTAGGGGGAGAGGTCCTCGACCGCCTGGCCGCCCGCGTCCAGGGCGGCGGCGGCCTTCGTCAGGGCGGTGACGGCGGGCCGGGCCAGGGAGATCTCGAGGTTGGAGGCGAAGGGCGAGGCCGTGGTGACGCCGATCCGGCGGGCGTCGACGGCGCCCCCGGCCCGGGCGGTCTCCACGGTGCGGCGCAGGTCCGGCAGCACCCGGCCGGGCAGACCCTCGGGGGAGAGCAGCACGTCGTAGAGCAGGGCGGCGTCCTCGACCGTGTGGGCCAGCGGGCCCGACACCGTGAGGTTGCGGACCGTGTCCGCGTGCTCGTCCATCGGCAGCTCCCCGCGGCCGGGCTTGAGGCCCACGAGCCCGCACGCGGCGGCGGGGATGCGGATGGACCCGCCCCCGTCCGAGCCCGGGGCGAACGGCAGGATCCCCGCGGCGACGGCGGCCGCGGCCCCGCCCGAGGAGCCACCCGCGGTGCGGGCGGGGTCCAGGGGGTTGCGGGCCGGCGCCGTGACGAGGTTCTCCGAGTAGGAGTCCAGGCCGAACTCGGGCACGGTCGTCTTGCCGAGGGTGACCGTGCCGGCCGCGCGCAGGCGGAGCGCGAGCGGGTCGTCCTGCGCGGCCGGCGGCGCATCGGCCAGCAGGGCGGAGCCGAACCGCGTGGGCATCCCGCGCACGTCGATCAGGTCCTTGTACGCCAGCGGAAGGCCGTGCAGGGAGGCGGGGGCGCCGTCGTCGTCCGGGGCGGGGGAGGTGTGCGGACCGGGCACGGCCCGGGGTGCGACGCGCGGGTGGGCCGCGTCCAGCTCGGCCGCACGGGTCCGGGCGCCCTCGGCGTCGAGGAGGGCGAACGCGCCGAGGTCCGCGTGGGCCTGGGCCGCGGCGAGGGCCGCCTCCGTGACCTCCCGGGCGCTCAGCGCCCCGGCGGCGAGGTCCTCCCGCAGGCGCACGGCCGAGCGGTCCAGGAGCCGGGCCGGGCCGGGGGCGGAGGGGGTGCGGTCGTCGTCGGCGGCGGGTGCGGCGTCGGAGGTCTGCATGCGGCCGAGCCTAACGGGCGTGGGCCGGGTCATGGACGGCGGGGCCTTCCTGGGACGTCCGGGCGGGTGGCTACGCTGAAGCCATGAGCGCCTTCGAGACCGTCGATGTGAACGAGATCCCCGCCGATGCGGCCATCCTGGACGTCCGCGAGGACGACGAGTGGGCCCTGGGCCGCGCCGCCGGTGCCCAGCACATCCCGCTGGGCCAGCTGCCGGACCGGCTCGAGGAGTTGGACCCGGACACGGACTACTACCTGATCTGCCGCACCGGCGGCCGCTCCGCTCGCGCCGCCGAGTTCATGACCGGCCGCGGCTACTCGGCCATCAACGTGGCCGGCGGCTCCGGCGCGTGGCTCGAGGCCGGCAAGCCGATGGAGGCCGACGGCGACGCCGAGCCCACCGTCAAGTGACGGGGACGGGCTCCGCTGACGCGACGCCGTCGCGCCTGCGCTACGCCTTCCTCGGCCCGGCCGGCACCTTCACCGAGGCCGCCCTGCGGAAGGTGGCGGACCCGGCCGAGGCCGAGTTCGTGTCTGCGGGCTCCGTGCTGAGCGCCGTGGCGGCGCTGCGCAGGGGGGAGGTGGACCGCGCCGTCGTCCCCATCGAGAACTCGGTGGAGGGCGGCGTCTCCGCCACCGTGGACGAGATCGCCCTCGGGGAGACGCTGCAGATCCTCGCGGAGGTGCACGTGCCCATCAGCTTCGTGCTCGTGGGCCGGCCCGGCGTTGCGATCGAGGACGTGCGGCGCGTGACTACGCACCCCCACGCCTGGGCGCAGGTGCGCGGCTGGGCCGAGACGGCGCTGCCGGGTGTGGATTTCACGCCCGCCCCGTCGACGGCGGCCGGGGCCGGCCTCGTGGCCCAGGGCGACTTCGACGCCGCCGTGTGCGCCCCGCTCGTGGCCGAGCAGACCGGGTTGCCGGTGCTCGCCGAGCGGATCGAGGACGTGCCGGGCGCCGTGACGCGCTTCGTGCTGCTCTCCCGGCCGACGGCCCTGCCCGCGCCCACGGGAGCGGACAAGACCACGCTGGTGGTGCCGCTGCCGGAGGACCGGCCCGGCGCCCTCGGGCAGATCCTGGCCGAGTTCACCACGCGCGGGGTGAACCTCTCCCGCATCGAGTCCCGGCCGACCGGCGAGGGCATCGGGCGGTACTTCTTCTCCCTCGACCTCGAGGGGCACCTGGCGGAGGCCCGCGTGGGTGATGCGCTCGCGGCCCTGTACCGGGAGTACCCCGACCTGCGGTTCCTGGGCTCGTACGCGCAGGCCGAGCCCGTGCCCACGAGGGTGCCGGCCGAGTTCACCGACGCCGCGTATCGCTCCGGCCGCGCCTGGGTGGAGTCCCTCCGCTCCCGCTGAGGCCCGGGGGGCCACTTTCGTTCGGGAAACGGCGGCCCCAGGGCCACTTTCGTTCGGGAAACGGCGGCCTCGAGAGACTTTCGTTGACGAAACGGGACGATCACCGCGACGACGGGCCGTCGTCGCGCTTCCCGTCCGCGCGTCGCCCCGGCGCCCGTTTCCCGAACGAAAGTGGTGGGGAAGCCGCCGTTTCCCGAACGAAAGCGGGGACGGGGGGTCAGATGTGCGGGGCCGGTTCCGGGACGGGGGCGGCGGCGGAGACCCCGTCGTCGCGGACGGAGGCGTCGTCCTCGGCCACGAGCATCACGACGAGCGAGTCCGGCTGCACGCGGGCGTCGAGGGCGGTGATGACCCCGGTGGCGTCGCCGTCGAGCTGGGAGGGCATCGGCTCGGCGAACTCGACCTTCACGCGCTGGGCCTGCTCCATGTGCATCGCGGGGACAGAGCTGCGGTGCCGGGTCACGGTCTTCACGGCGATCCGCGCCCAGTCGAGCGCGTGCCGGGGCGAGAGGACCATGACGTCGAGGAGGCCGTCGTCGAGCTTGGCCTGGGGCAGCAGCTCGACGCCGCCCGTGAGCATCCCGCAGTTGGCCACCATCACGGTGCGCACCTTGAACCGGCGGGGCTGACCGCCGTCGAGGGCCACGGTCACCTCGTGCCGCTTGCCGCGCAAGTGCCGTATGCCGGCCTCGCTGTAGGCCAGCCAGCCGGCCAGGTCCTTCAGCTCGTCCTTGGTGTCGCCCATGATGTCCGCGTCGTAGCCGGCGCCGCCGATCACGGTGAAGGTCTGCCGGGTGACGCGCCCGTCCTCGTGCGTGAAGCGGACGTCCACGGTGTCGATGCGTCGCTGCCGGCCCCCCACGGCGATCCGCAGGCAGTGCTCGACGTCGTTGATCGGCAGGTCCAGGTTCCGGGCCAGCAGGTTCCCGGTGCCCAGCGGCACCACACCGAGGGCGACGTCGGTGCCGGCCAGCTGCTCGGCCACGGTGCGGACCGTGCCGTCGCCGCCCGCGGCGATCACGAGCCGGGCGCCGGCGCCGAGGGCCTGCCGCGCCATCGCGGTGCCGGGATCGTCCTCCTGGGTCTCGAGCACGAGCACCTCGCCGAGGCCCTCCGCCTCCGCGAGCCGCTCGAGCTCGCGCCGCACCTGGCCCGCGTTCGTCTTGATGGGGTTCAGCACCAGCGCGACCTCGTGGCGGCCCGTGCCGATCCCGGGCACCTTCTCCAGCCGGCGCTGCACGCCGCCCACCCGCGCGTCGAGGGCGTCCACCCGGAGACGCATCCGCTTGTGCTGCACGCCGAGGCGGACCTGGCGCGCCGCCAGCACCACCACGACGACGATCAGCACGGCCAGGAGCACCAGGGCGGCCAGCGCCATCCACCACTCGGGAGTCATGCCCCGAGTCTAGGCGTCGGCCCCGCCCGCTAGGCTGGCGCACGTGATCGACGTCAAGGACCTCATCGAGCAGCCCGAGAAGTACCGCGCCTCCCAGGAGGCCCGCGGGGAGGACGCGTCCCTCGTGGACCGCGTGGTCGAGGCAGACGCGGCCCGCCGCTCGTCCATCGCGGGCTTCGAGCAGCTGCGCGCGGAGCAGAAGGCCTTCGGCAAGCGTGTCGCCCAGGCGAAGGGCGAGGAGAAGCAGGCCCTGCTGGCCGAGGTGAAGGACCTGGCCGCGCGCGTGAAGGAGGCCGAGTCGGCCGCCGGCGCCGCCGAGGCCCGCCTCGCGGAGCTGCAGCGCGCCTTCCCGAACCTGATCGTCGACGGCGTCCCGGCCGGCGGCGAGGACGACTTCGTGGTCCTCAAGGAGGTCGGCACCCCGCGCGACTTCGCCGCCGAGGGCTTCGAGCCGCGCGACCACCTCGAGCTCGGCGAGCTGCTCGGGGCGATCGACATGGAGCGCGGCGCGAAGGTCTCCGGCGCCCGGTTCAGCTTCCTCACGGGCGTGGGCGCGCGTCTCGAGCTCGCCCTGATGCAGCTGGGCCTGGACCTGGCCCTGGAGAACGGCTTCGTGCCGGTCATCCCGCCCACCCTGGTGCGTCCGGAGACCATGCAGGGCACCGGCTTCGACGTCGAGCACGACGACGAGATCTACCGCCTCGAGCGCGACGACCTGTATCTGGTGGGCACCTCCGAGGTGGCCCTGGCCGGCTTCCACGCGGGCGAGATCATGGACGTGTCCGCCCCCGTCCGGTACGCGGGCTGGTCCACGTGCTACCGCCGCGAGGCGGGCTCGGCGGGCAAGGACACCCGCGGCATCATCCGCGTGCACCAGTTCAACAAGCTGGAGATGTTCATCTACGCCGCACAGGAGGACGCGGAGGCGGAGCACGCGCGCCTGCTGGCGTGGGAGGAGCGGATGCTGGGCGCGATCGAGGTGCCGTACCGCGTGATCGACATCGCCGCCGGCGACCTCGGCCTCTCCGCCGCCCGCAAGTTCGACTGCGAGGCCTGGGTCCCCACGCAGGGCACCTATCGCGAGCTGACGTCCACCTCGAACTGCACCACGTTCCAGGCTCGCCGTCTCAACATCCGCGAGCGGGTCCGCACGGAGGACGGCTCCAAGGGCGGGACCCGCATGGTGGCCACGCTCAACGGCACCCTGGCCACCACCCGCTGGATCGTGGCGATCCTGGAGAACCACCAGAACGCGGACGGCTCGGTCACCGTGCCCGCCGCGCTGCGCCCCTACCTCGGCGGGATGGAGCGCTTCGAGCTGGTCTGAGCGGACGACGTCGACCCCCGGCGGCGTCGGCCGCCTCGCCCGCCTGCCCCGCGGCGCCCCTGCGGTTCACCCGCGCGTCGCCGTCGTGTCCGGGCCGTGTGGTTGGGTGGGGGTCATGACGAAGAAGCTCGTGTGCCTGGACGTGGACGGAACGATCGTGGACCATGACGGCCATCTGCATGAGCCCGTGCGCGCGGCCGTGCGGGCCGTGCTGGACGCCGGGCATCACGTGGTCATCGCGACGGGCCGCTCCCGCGGGGCCACCCTGCCCGTGGCCCGCTCCCTGGGGATCGACGCCGGCTTCATGGTGTGCTCCAACGGCGGGGTCACGCTGCGCCTGGACCCCGAGCTGGAGGAGGGCTACGAGGTCACGGACCTGCGCACCTTCGACCCGCGCTCGGTCCTGACCCAGCTGCGCCACCGCCTGCCCAGCGCCAAGTACGCGCTCGAGCTGCCGGACGGCACCTTCCGCTCCACCGAGCGGTTCCAGGACACGTCCTTCGGCGTGGCCGCGGAGGGCGTCACGTTCGAGGAGCTGATGGACACCACGGCCGTGCGCCTCGTGGTGTTCTCCACGGACTCCTCCGCCGAGGAGTTCGGCCGCGCGGTGGAGGGCCTCGGCCTGTCCGGCGTGACCTACTCCGTGGGCTGGACGGCGTGGCTCGACGTCGCCGCGGCGGGCGTGACCAAGGCGTCCGGGCTCGAGGCGCTGCGCACCGTGCTGAAGGTGGCCCCCGAGGACACCGTGGCCGTGGGCGACGGCCGCAACGACATCGAGATGCTCCGCTGGGCCGGCCGCGGCGTGGCCATGGGCCAGGCCGTGGAGGAGGTGGTGGCCGCCGCGGACGAGGTCACCGGGCACGTGGACGAGCACGGGCTCGCCACGGTGCTGCGCTCGCTCCTCGAGGAGCCGGCCGCGGCCTGAGCGGCGCGACCGGCCCGGGCCGCCGGGTCAGCCCCCCGCCAGCGTGAGCAGGCGTGCGGCGGCGGGGCGGCAGGCGTGCTCCTCGTTCCAGTAGGAGCGCTGCACCGCCTGCGAGACGGCCTGCGCCGTGATCCCGAGCGCGGCGGCCGCCGGCTTCTGCTGGCCGCGCACCCCGGGCACCAGCAGGTCCAGCACCGCCCACTCGGCGTCGGTGCGGGACCACACGAGCTGCCCGACGAGCCGCAGCACGGCCTCGGCCTCAGCCGCCGCATCCTCGTCCCGGCCGCGCACGGCCAACGGGATCCGCGCGGTGGACACGGCCGCCGCCTCCACGGCCCGCCGCGCCGCCGCGAGACCGGGCCCGCCTGCGTCGTGCAGGTCCCCGGAGGCGGGCACGCCCGCCGCACCGTCCGCGTGCGTCACCGTCCCGACGCCGACCCCCACGTTCCAGCGGCGCGGCCGCAGGGCGCGCAGCGCCACGTCCACGGCGACGTGCGGGTCCTCGACGGCGCCGATCAGCTCGTCGCCCACGGCGCGCTGGAACGGGAGCACGACGGCGTCGCCCAGCCCCGGCACGTCCTGGAGGGCGCGCAGGAACGCGTCCACGCGGTCGCCGGCGTCGAGGGTGTCCCGCTGGTTGATGGTGAGCACGAACATGGTCGTCGATTCTGCCAGCCCGCAGACGACGCCGGCCGCCCACCCCGAGGGGTGAGCGGCCGGCGTCGCGCGCGTGGGCGGTGCGGGGGTCAGCGGCCCTGGGGCTCGTCCGTCTCCTCACCCTCCTCGGTGGCCGGCTGCGCCTCCTCGGTGTCCACCTGGCGGCCCTGGGGCTCGTCGGTCGGGGACTCCTCGCCCTGGGCGTCGAAGCGCTGGATGGAGGCATCGAGCTCGGCCTCGGCGGCCGGGCGGCCCTCCCAGCCCTCGGCCTTGACCCACTTGCCCGGCTCGAGGTCCTTGTAGCGGGTGAAGAAGTGCTCGATCTCCTGCTTGAGGGACTCCTCCACGTGCTCGAGCTCGGTGATGTGGTCGTAGCGCTTGTCCGCCGGGACGCACAGCAGCTTGGCGTCGCCGCCGCCGTCGTCGGTCATGTTGAACACGCCGACCGGGCGGGCCTCGACGACGCAGCCCGGCACCAGGTCGAAGCCCGGCAGGTACACGAGGGCGTCCAGCGGGTCACCGTCCTCGCCGAGGGTGTTCTCGAAGTAGCCGTAGTGCGTGGGGTACTGCATGGAGGTGAAGAGCACGCGGTCCAGGCGCAGGCGGCCGGTCTCGTGGTCGAACTCGTACTTCACGCGGGAGCCCGCGGGGATCTCGATGGTGACGTCGTGCGCCATGACTCTCCTTCGCACAGAGGGTGGGGTGTCCGGGCGGCGCGGCGCCGACCGGCGGTGCTGCCGTCAGCCTACCGGGGGCGTCCGTCATGATGGACGCATGGGACAGGTGGACACGGGGCGCGCTGGGCGTCGGGATCGACGCACGGAACGCCCCCGGAGCCGCTCGCTCCCCGCCGTCCTCCTGGCCGCACTCGCGGCCGTCCTGGTCGCCTGCGGGCCCGTGACCGCGCCGACGGCCCCGTCGAGCGCGTCCGCCTCGACTTCGACCGCCGCGCCGACGTCGTCGTCCCCGTCCGCCGGCCCCACCGCGGCCGAGGTGGCGGCCGCCGTCGAGCCGGGGCTGGAGACGTCCCCGGGCACGGTCTCCGCCGAGTTCCGCGACCTGGCCACCGGCGAGGTGCTGTACGCGCGGGACGCGGACGAGCCCGTGGCCCCCGCGTCCTCGCTCAAGGTGCTCGCCGCCGCGGCCATCGTCTCCGCCCTGGGTCCTGAGACGACCCTGCAGACCACCGTGGTGGCCCAGCCCACCGCGGACGGCGCGGCCACCGAGCTGGTGCTCGTGGGCGGCGGCGACGTGCTGCTGGGCACGGGCGCCTCGGACTCGACGCACGTCTCCGGCCGCGCGGGCCTGCGCACCCTCGCGGAGCAGACCGTGGCCGGGCTGGTCGAGGACGGCGTCACCGGGCAGGTGGTGGTCAGCGCGGACCTGCGGCTCTTCGCGGACCGCACGGCCCTGAACCCGCGCTGGACGTCGGACATCCCGGAGAGCGGCAACATCGCGCCGGTGCAGCCGTTGGCCACCTACGGCGGCCGTGAGGCCCCCGGCACCGGGGAGGACCGCATCGAGGACCCGGCGCAGTTCGCCGCGCTCACCTTCCAGGCCGCGCTCGACGACGCGGTGGCCGCCTCCGGCGCCGACCTCGAGGTGGGTCTGCGGGACACGATCCCGGCCACCGAGGTGCCGCGCGCCACGGTCCTCGCCGCCGCCCCCGTCGCGGGCGTGGAGTCCGCGCCCGTGGGGGAACAGGTCGCGTACCTGCTGGCCCACTCGGAAAACCAGGTGGTCGAGGCCCTGGCCCACACGGCCGCGCCCGCCGCCGACCTGCCCGCCACCCACGAGGGCGCCACGCAGCTGCTGACGGCCACCGCCGAGGACCTCGGCGTGGACACCGCCGGGATGGCGCTCGTGGACTCCTCCGGACTCTCCCCGGACAACCGGGTCAGCGCGGGCCAGCTGGCCGGCGTCGTGGCCGGGGTGGCCCGCACGCCCGCCCTGGGCGCCGTGCTGGAGGGCCTGCCGCGGCCCGGCGAGGACTCCACCGTGGGCGACCGGTTCCCGGCTGCCCCCGCGCGGCAGGCCGTGGCCGCGAAGACCGGCACGCTCGACCAGACGGTCTCCCTCACCGGCACCGTCACCACGACGTCCGGGCGGGTCCTCGCGTTCAGCATCATCTGCTCGGATCTGCAGTGGAAGCTGGAGCCCGCGCGCGCGGCGGTCGACGAGGCCGTCAGCGCCGTCGCCGGGCTCTGATCCGAGGTCCGGGCCCTGTGATCTGATGGAGCCCATGAGCGACGACCACGCGACCGACCGCCCCCGCGCCGCGGCGGACGCCGAGCCGGGCGGCCTCGCCGAGCCGGGCCCCGCCGTCGCCCACCCGGTGGACTGGGCCTTCGCAGCACGGACCGCACGGTCCCTCGCCGGCGCCGGCCCCCGGTTCACGCCGCGGGAGGCGACGCGCGAGGCGGAGGGCCTGCGTGCCGCCGCGGAGGCCGCCGTGCCGCACGTGCACCGCCTGACCGGGCTCGAGGCGGCACGGGACCTGCGCGACTCGCAGGTGCTCGTGGTGGACCGTCCCACCTGGTCGCGCGCCGCCACTCAGTCCTTCGCCACGCTGCTCGACCCCACGTTCGCGCATCTGCGGGACACCCGGCCCCGCGAGCACGCCGCCGCCACCACCCGCGTCACCCGGCACGCCACCGGCCTGGAGATGGGCGGGATCCTCGCGTGGATGTCCGGGAGGATCCTCGGCCAGTACGACCCGTTCATCGCGCTGCCCGGCCCCGGGGGGACGGCGGGCGGCCCCGCCGGCGGACGCCTGCTGCTCGTGGCCCCGAACGTGGCGCAGGTCCGCGCGGAGATCAACGTGGACCCGGCGGACTTCCGCCTCTGGGTGTGCCTGCACGAGCAGACCCACCGTGTGCAGTTCGCGGCCGCGCCCTGGCTGCGCGAGCACCTGCGGGCCGAGATCACGGCGCTCACCGTCGGCCTGTTCGACAAGGCTGAGTCCCTGCCCGAGCGCCTGCGCTCCGCGCTCGCGGCGGCGAACCCGCTGGGTCGGGAGGCCGACGCCGGCCGGATCGGGACACGGGACGGACACGACGCGCAGGACGCGGCCCCGGCCCGGCCCGTGCCGGGCCTGCTCGGTGCGATCCAGGACGAGGAGGACCGGGAGCGCCTGTCCCGGCTGACGGCCGTGATGTCTCTGCTCGAGGGGCACGCGAACGTGGTGATGGACGGCGTCGACTCCTCCGTGGTGTCCTCCGTCAAGACCATCCGCCGCCGCTTCGACGAGCGCGGCGACCGTCGCTCGCCCCTGGACCGCATGCTCCGCCGTCTGCTGGGCATGGACGCCAAGATGGCCCAGTACCGCGACGGCCAGAGGTTCGTGGCCACCGCCGTGGCCGAGCTCGGCATGGCCGGGTTCAACGTGGTCTGGGACGCCCCCGAGCTGCTGCCGAGCGAGGCCGAGCTCCACGCCCCCGAGACGTGGGTGGCGCGCATCCGTGCCCAGGCCTGAGGTGCGGGACCCGGGGCCGACGCCGGCGGGCGGGGCCGGCGGCCTGCCCGCGGTCGGCGCATGGCCGCCGCGCACCCGCTGGCCCGAGCCCCTGCACCGGGCCGTCGCGGCGGTGCGGGAGGCCCTGGCGGGCGACGGGGCCTGCCGCGCGGATGCCGTGTCGGGCCGGGCGGGGAACCACTCCCGCGGCCTCGTCGCCCTCTCCGGCGGCGCCGACTCCCTCGCGCTCGCCTTGGCCTGCGCCGTCCTCGTGGGCACCCGGGAGGGCCGGCGACTCAACCCGATCGGCGCGGCCGTGGTGGACCACGGGCTGCAGTCGGGCAGCGACGCGGTGGCAGCGGCCGCCGCCGGCGTCGCCCGCATCCTCGGTCTGACCCCGGTCACCGTGACGCGGGTCGAGGTGGCCCGCACCGGCGACGGCCCCGAGGCCAACGCCCGGCGTGCCCGCCGGGAGGCCCTCGCCGCCGCCGCCCGGGACGCCGTCCCGGGGGCGGGCGCCGCCGTCGTCCTCACCGCCCACACCGCCGACGACCAGGCCGAACAGGTCCTCCTCGGGCTCGCACGCGGGTCCGGCACGCGGTCCCTCGCGGGGATCCCGGCGCGCGGGACGCTGCCGGGCGGGGCCGCCGTCGTCCGCCCCCTGCTGGGCCTGACCCGCGCGGACACCGAGACGATCTGCCGCTGGGCCGGGCTGACCTGGTTCGAGGACCCGCACAACCGCGATCCCGCGCTGCTGCGCTCGCGGGTCCGCACCCGCGTGCTGCCCGCGCTCGAGGACCCCGACGCCGGCCTCGGCCCCGGCGTGCGGGCCGGGCTGGTGCGCACCGCGGCCATCGCGGCCGAGGACGCCGCGGCCCTCGACGCATGGGCCGGCGACGAGTTCACCCGGCTGCGCGTCGACCCGCCCGCCCGGGACCCGCGCGTCGTCTCCCTGGACCTGGATGCCCTGGCCGCGCTGCCCGCCGCCGTGCGCCACCGCGTGATCGCGCGCGCCGCCCGCGCCGCGGGAGGGCAGGCCCCGCCCCGCGAACGGATCCTCGCGGTGGACACCCTCGTGACGGGCGCCCACGCGGGGGGCACGTCGGCCGGTCCGGTGGAGCTGCCCGGCGGGGTGGCCGCGCATCGGGCGTGTGCCAGACTGGACCTCATCCCCCGCCTGCCCGGTCCCTGACTGCGGCCCGGCCCGGCATTCCCGCACGAGCACTCACCAGGAGCGGCGCATGGACGCACAGGATGTTCAGAACGACCTCACCCACGTCCTCATGTCCCGCGAGGACGTGCAGGACACGATCACGGACCTGGCCCGCCAGATCGACCGCGACTACGCGGACAAGGACCTGCTCATCGTCGCCGTGCTCAAGGGCGCCGTGATGGTGGTCGCCGACCTCACCCGCGCCCTGCACTCCCACGTGGAGCTGGACTTCATGGCCGTCTCCTCCTACGGCTCCGGCACCAAGTCCTCCGGCGTGGTGCGCATCCTCAAGGACCTCGACGCGGACCTCACGGGCCGGCACGTCCTGATCGTCGAGGACATCATCGACTCTGGCCTCACCCTGTCCTGGCTCAAGGCCAACCTGGAGTCCCGCGGCCCGGCCTCGGTCGAGATCTGCACCCTGCTGCGCAAGCCGGAGGCCATGAAGGTGGACATCGACGTGAAGTACGTCGGGCGGGACATCCCCAACGAGTTCGTGGTGGGCTACGGCCTGGACTATGCGGAGAAGTACCGCAACCTGGACTTCGTGGGCACGCTCGCCCCGCACGTGTACAGCTGACCGCGGGCCCGGCCCGGCGGGGCCCGGCGGGGCCGACCTGTCACGTGTGGTGTCGCTCCGATGCCGGATCTCCGCCCCATTCCGACTCCCTGCGTGACAGGTCGCCGGCGCTCTCGAGGTGACGGCGCACCTCCACGATCACGCGCGTGAATCCTCGGCGAGCGTCGGAGGAGGACACGGTGATGTTCCGGTAGGCCCGTCGCTCGAAGGCCGCGTTGCGCTGCACGTCGCGGTCGATCTGACGATCCGCGCCGTGGTGGCCGCCGTCGTAGTGCAGGGCCACTCTCGCCTGCCGATAGCCCAGGTCCGCCGTCGCGGGGTGGTGCAGGGAGAACTCCGGGTCCCAGACCTCGAGCTGCAGGTCGGGCTCGGGGAGCCCGGCGGCCGTCAGCGCGAGCCGGAGCCGCGTCTCCTTCGGCGAGTGCGCCCCCACCCGGACCAGCGTGGCGGCGGTGCGGAGCCGTCGTCGCCGGTTGTGCGCGGACGGGCTCGCCTCGGCCGCCTGGGCCAGGGCCGCCCGGGTCCGCTCGGCGGCGCCCGGACCGCCGGACAGCTGCGCCCGGCGGACGAGATGGTCGCCGAGGATGACGAGCTCGTCGTCGTCGAGCAGGGCCGCGAGGTCGACCCAGAGACGGGGCGGGGCGGTGACGTACCAGGCCAGCGCGCCGAGCCGCACGCGCTCCACGTCCGCGGGCGGGAGCGCTGTCCGGTGGGAGGTGACGCCGGGGAGGGCGAGGCGGCCACGGTCACGCGGGCGGCTCACGTGGACGCCGTCCCCCGCGTCCAGTCGCTCCGGCAGCCAGATCTCCCGGGCGCGGGCCGCGGTCTGGTGCGACACCACCGTGGTGGCGCGGTGCCGGGCGAGCCGCAGCAGCAGCTCGCATTGGGTGGCCGAGAGCGGGGTGCTCCACCGGTAGGGGGAGGAGCCGGCCACGGGGCGCTCGACGGCGGCCGGGGCGGCCTCCCGCCGGCGGTAGAGGCCGCGGGAAGCGGGGCGTTCGACGTCGGAGCGACGCAGCCGGTTGCGGTCGAGGCCGGCGGCCCTCGCCTGCGCGGCGGTGAAGGGGCCGTCCAGCAAGGCCACGGGAAGCGGGGCGGGGCGACGCATGGTGCCAGCCTGGCGCGGTGGGGCGGGCGGCGTCCTGGGCCGCCGTGGCTCTGGGGAGGAGTGCGGGTGCGCGGGGGTCTGTGCAGGCGGGGACGCAGGGGCGCGAACGCAGCGCCGGCGACCTGTCATGCAAGCGGTCGCTCTGAGGTGCGATCCACGCGCCATTCCGACCCCTTGCATTCCCGGGGGACGTCAGGACGGTGCTGGCCGACGTCGTCGCCGGCTGACCGCCCGCGCCCTGTCCACCTGACGCGAACAGTCAGCGGACACCCGGGCCGGGCCGGTACCGTGGGGGCTTGACCCGGGCGCGACGTCGGCCCTGCGCCGGCCCCGGCCGCACGGCGGCCGCCCCGGGCAGCCCGGCCCCCGCGGCAGACCAGGAGACACTCGGACCGTGAAGAAGCTGTTCAACAAGCCCTACGTCTGGATCCTGCTGGGCCTGCTGGTCCTCGCGGTCGCGATCCCGCTGACCACGTCACAGAGCGGCCGCACCATGGTGGACACCAACGTGGGCATGGCCCTGCTGAAGGACGACAAGGCCGCGCAGGCCCGCGTGGTGGACGGGGACCAGCGCGTGGACCTCACCCTGCGTGAGCCGTACAAGCAGGACGACCGGGACCTCGGCAAGGAGGTCTACTTCTACTTCGCCGCCGCGCGCGCCACGGACGTGGTCACCGCGGTGGACGACTCGGCCCTGGACGGCTACACGGACGAGCCGGTGCGGAGCAACTGGTTCCTCTCGCTGCTCGGCTTCATGGTCCCGTTCCTGCTCATCGCACTGCTGTTCTGGTTCCTGATGTCCCGCATGCAGGGCGGCGGCGGCAAGGTCATGCAGTTCGGCAAGTCCCGCGCCAAGCTGATCAACAAGGACAACCCGGACGTGCTGTTCAAGGACGTCGCGGGCGCGGACGAGGCCGTGGAGGAGCTCCAGGAGATCAAGGAGTTCCTCACCGTGCCGGACCGCTTCCGCGCTGTGGGCGCCAAGATCCCCAAGGGCGTGCTGCTCTACGGCCCGCCCGGCACGGGCAAGACCCTCTTGGCCAAGGCCGTGGCCGGTGAGGCCGGCGTGCCGTTCTACTCGATCTCCGGCTCCGACTTCGTGGAGATGTTCGTGGGCGTCGGCGCCTCGCGCGTGCGCGACCTCTTCGAGCAGGCCAAGTCCAACGCCCCCGCCATCATCTTCGTGGACGAGATCGACGCCGTCGGCCGGCACCGCGGCGCAGGCATCGGCGGCGGCAACGACGAGCGCGAGCAGACCCTGAACCAGATGCTCGTGGAGATGGACGGCTTCGACGCCTCCACGAACGTCATCATGATCGCCGCGACCAACCGCCCGGACGTCCTGGACCCGGCGCTGCTGCGCCCGGGCCGCTTCGACCGCCAGATCCCCGTGGACGCCCCGGACCTCGAGGGCCGCGCCAAGATCCTCGAGGTGCACGCGCAGGGCAAGCCGATCGCCCTGGACGTGGACCTGCGCTCCCTGGCCAAGCGCACCCCCGGCTACACGGGTGCGGACCTGGCCAACGTGATCAACGAGGCCGCGCTGCTCACGGCGCGCTCGAACAACAACGTGATCGACAACCACGCCCTGGACGAGGCCGTGGACCGCGTGATGGCCGGCCCGCAGAAGCGCACCCGCCTGATGAACGAGCACGAGCGCAAGGTCACCGCCTACCACGAGGGCGGCCACGCGCTCGTCGCGGCCGGGCTGCGCAACTCCGCCCCGGTCACCAAGATCACGATCCTGCCCCGCGGCCGCGCCCTGGGCTACACGATGGTGGTCCCGGAGGACGACAAGTACTCCGTCACCCGCAACGAGCTCCTGGACCAGCTCGCGTACGCGATGGGCGGGCGCGTGGCGGAGGAGATCGTGTTCAAGGACCCGTCCACGGGCGCCGCGAACGACATCCAGAAGGCCACGGACACGGCCCGCAAGATGGTCACCGAGTACGGCATGTCCGCCAAGGTGGGCGCCGTCAAGCTCGGCGGCGGCAGCTCCGAGCCCTTCATGGGCGGCGCCGCCGGCGGCTCCTCCCGCGAGTACTCCGAGGAGCTGGCGTACCTGGTGGACGCCGAGGTCCGCACCCTGCTGGACCAGGCCCATGCCGAGGCCCACTGGGTGCTCACGGAGAACCGGGACGTCCTGGACCGCCTGGCCTACGAGCTGCTGGAGAAGGAGACGCTCACCCAGGAGGCCATCGCCGCCATCTTCGCGGACGTGCGCAAGCGGCCCGAGCGCGGCGTGTGGCTGGCCTCGGACGACCGGCTCCCGCAGGACATCCCGCCGGTGCTCTCCCCCTCCGAGCGCCGCTCGCGCCACGACGGCGGGCAGCAGACCCCCGTCGGCGTCGAGGGCACCACGGTGCCGGTGCGTCCGGAGGGCGCGCCGCCGTCGTCGCTGGGCGGGGACGCGGCCGGCCCCGGCCTGCCGCCGCACGGCGGTCCGAGCAACACGCCGGGCCCCGGCGAGGGACCGACCTTTTGACCGCGCAGGAGGCCCGCATGACAGCCCACACCCCCGACGACGCCGTCCCCGGCACGTTCGACCCGGACTCGACCGCGGTCGACCGGCCGCGCATCGAGGCGGCGGTGCGGGAGATCCTGCTGGCGATCGGTGAGGACCCGGACCGCGAGGGCCTGGCGGACACCCCGGCGCGGGTGGCCAAGGCGTACGCGGAGTTCTTCGCGGGCCTGCACCAGAGCCCGGACCAGGTGCTCGGCACCACGTTCGACATCGCGCACGAGGAGCTCGTGCTCGTGAAGGACATCCCGTTCTACTCGACGTGCGAGCACCACCTGGTGCCGTTCCACGGCGCCGCGCACATCGGCTACATCCCCTCCGCCGAGGGCCGCGTGACGGGGCTGTCCAAGCTGGCCCGCCTCGTGGAGCTGTACGCGCGGCGTCCGCAGGTGCAGGAGCGGCTGACCACGCAGGTGGTGGAGGCGCTCATGGAGCACCTGGCCCCGCGCGGGGCGATCGTGGTGGTGGAGGCCGAGCACATGTGCATGTCCATGCGCGGCGTGCGCAAGCCGGGCGCGAAGACCGTCACCTCGGCGGTGCGCGGCCAGCTGCGGGATCCGTCCACGCGCTCCGAGGCGATGAGCCTCATCATGCACGGCTGAGGACCACCGACGGCGGAGGAGGACACGTGGACGAGAGCATCGACGCGGCGGCGCGGGAGGCGAACCGCGCCCTGCTGGGGCGGCTGCCCGCGGACCGGACCCTGGTCATGGGCATCCTCAATGTCACCCCTGACTCGTTCTCGGACGGCGGGGAGCACGCCACCGTCCGCGCGGCTCTCGACCACGCCCGGCGCATGGTCGCGGACGGCGCGGACATCGTGGACGTGGGCGGCGAGTCCACCCGCCCCGGGGCCCGCGCCGTGCCGCCGGCCGAGGAGCAGGCGCGCATCCTGCCCGTGATCGAGGCGCTGCTGGCCGAGGACGTCGTCGTCTCCGTGGACACGCGCCACACCGCCACCGCCCGGGCCGCCCTGGCGCTGGGGCCGGTGATCGTCAACGACGTCTCCGGCCTCGCCCACGAGGCGGAGATGCCGGCGCTGATCGCCGCGTCGGGCGCGCCATACATCCTCATGCACAACCGCGGGAACCCGCAGACCATGGACGGTCTGGCCGTCTACGCGGATACCGTCCCGGACGTCGTGTGCGAGCTGCGGGACGTGGCCGGCCGCTTCCTCGCCGCGGGCGTCGAGCCCGCGCAGCTGATCGTGGACCCGGGCTTGGGCTTCGCGAAGGCCGGCGAGCAGAACTGGGAGCTGCTGCGCGGCCTCGAGTGGCTCCGCGCCATGGGCCATCCGGTGCTCGTCGCCGCCTCGCGCAAGCGGTTCCTGGGCACCCTGCTGGCGGACGACGACGGCGCCCCGGCCCCGCCCGCCGCGCGCGACGCCGCCACCGCGGCGATCTCCGCCCTCGCCGCCGCCCAGGGCGCGTGGGGCGTGCGCGTGCATGACGTGCGCGCCAGCGCCGACGCCGTCCGCACGGCCGCCGCTTGGGTCGGGGCGCATGCCCCGCCGGGTGAGCCCGTCTCCGAGGACGTGCTGCCGTGACCGCCCGGGACCGCATCCGCCTGGCCGGGCTGTCCGCCGTCGGGCACCACGGGGTCTTCGACCACGAGCGCCGGGACGGGCAGCCGTTCGTCACGGACGTCGTCCTCCACCTCGACGCCGGCCCCGCCGCGGCCGGCGACGACCTCGCCCGCACCGCCAACTACGCCGAGGTCGCGGACACGGTGGTCCGCCTGGTCACCGGGGAGCCGGTGGACCTGATCGAGACCCTCGCCGACCGGATCGCCCGCGCCGTCCTCGCCGAGCAGCCCGTGGTGGCCGCCGTCGAGGTCACCGTGCACAAGCCGCAGGCGCCCATCCCGCACGACTTCGCGGATGCCGCCGTCACCGTGCACCGCACCCGGGGGGATCTCGCGTGAGCACCGTCGACTGGTCACACCCGGCCGAGGGCCCCGTGCCCGTCCCGGAGCTGGGCGCCCGCCCGGACGCGCCCGTCCCGGCCGTGCTGGCCCTCGGCGCCAACCTGCGCGAGCCCGCGCAGACGCTCGACGCCGCCGTCGCCGCCCTGTCCGCGCTGCCGCACATCACGGACGTCCGGGCCTCGCCCCGGGCCGTCACCGCGCCCGTGGGCGGGCCGCCGGGCCAGCCCGACTACCTCAACCAGGTGGTCACCCTGCGCACGGACCTCGCGCCGTGGGAGCTGCTCGCGGTGGCGCACCGGCTCGAGCAGGACCACCATCGGCGGCGCGAGGTCCGCTGGGGCGCGCGCACCCTGGACGTGGACGTGATCGCCTACGGGGACGTGCGCAGCGACCACCCGGACCTCACCCTGCCGCACCCCCGCGCGGCCGAGCGGGCCTTCGTGCTGCTGCCGTGGCTGTGGCTCGACGCGGACGCCACGCTCGCCGGCACGCCCGTCGCCGACCTCGCCGCCGTCGCCGCGGACGCCCCCGGGGTGCGCCGCCAGGAGCCCGAGCGGCACCGGCTGCTGGCCGGCACCGACGACGTCGTCCCGCTCCGCCCGGCACGCCCGGACGCACTCGGGAGGGAGGCCACGTGATCGCGCTGCGCTCCGGGTGGACCCTGCTCGTGGTGCTGGCGGCCGCCGTGCTCGGCTGGCTGGCCGGGCTCGCCGCGCCGTCCCTGGGCTGGCCTGCCCCCGTGGTGGGCCGCAGCGGCCTGATCACCGTGGCCGCGGTCTCCGTGCTGTGCCTCGCGCTGGGCTGGCGGGTGCGCCGCGACCGGGAGAAGCCCGCCGCCGCGCGGATGGACCCGCTCGCCGCGGCCCGCACCCTCGTGCTCGGCCAGGCCTCCGGCTTCGCGGGCGCGGCCCTCGGCGGCTGGCACGCCGGTGTGGCGGTGCAGGTGCTGCTGCGAGCCGGCGTCGGGGCGCCGACCGTGCGGGAGGCCGCCCTGCAGGCCGCCGGCGGTCTCGTCCTGCTGGTGGTGGGGCTGATCGTCGAACGGTGGTGCCGGATCCCTCCTGAGGAGGATGCGCCCGAGGGCGGTCGTGGGCAGGATGGGTCCCCGGACCGGGGCCGACCGGCCCGTCCCGAGACCGAAGGAGGGTATGCCCGTGCCCGGCATTGACCTGAGCGGCGTGGCCTTCACGCCGGCCTCGCCGCGGCTGACCACGGTGAAGCTCATCGCCACGTCCATCGGCCACCTGATCTGGCTTGCCGGGTTCTCCGTGCCGCTGATCCTCAAGCTCACCGGCCCGTGGGCGGGGATGGCCGCGTGGGCCGCGTGGGGGCTGCCGGCCGTCGTCGTCGTGTCCTGGATCGTGGACCTGATCCTGATCCCGCGGCGCGTGCGCGCGATGGGCTGGGCCGAGCGCGAGGACGACGTCCTGTGGCGCGAGGGCATCCTGTTCCGCAGCGTATACGCGGTGCCGTACGGCCGCCTGCAGTACGTGGACGTCTCGGACGGCCCGCTGCTGCGCCGGGCCGGGCTGCAGACCCTCACCCTGAAGACCGCCGCCGCGGGCGGGGACGTCACCCTGGAGGGCGTGCCCCGCGAGAGGGCCGAGGAGCTTCGCGAGGTCCTCATGGCGCGCGGCCAGGCGCGGCTGGCGGGCCTGTGAGCGCCGCCGCCCCGCCCCCCGCCGACGACGCCGGCTGGGTCCGCGTCCACCCCGCCTCGCCCTGGGTGCGCGGCTGGACCTTCCTGCTGCTGATCCTGTTCTTCGTGGGCCGCAACGCGGTGGAGGACTTCGCGGCGGGCCGGTTCAGCGGGGAGGACGTCCCGGGCGGCGGAGACGGCAGCCTGCTCGTGGCCGGCGGCATCCTGCTGGGGGCCACCCTGCTGATCAGCCTCGTGTTCTTCTTCTCCTGGTGGTTCACCCGGTTCCGCTGCGGGGAGGACCGGATCGAGCTGCGCCAGGGCTGGCTCTTCCGCAGCCGGCGGCAGATGCGCTACGACCGCATCCAGGCGGTGGACCTGCAGCACCCCCTCGTGGCCCGGCTGCTCGGGCTGGCCACGGTGAAGGTCGAGGCGGCCGACGGCGGCGAGTCCGCGCTCGAGCTGTCCTTCCTGCGCCGCGCCGAGGCCGAAGCGGTGCGCCGGGAGATCCTGGACCGCGCGTCGGGGGTGCTCGGGGGAGCCGGGGCGGACGCGTCCGCCCCGGAGCGCGCGGCCGAGCCCGGCCTCCCCGACGCCGATCCCGACGCCGTGGACGCCGGCGAACTCATGCTGCAGGTGCCCGCGGGGCGGCTCCTCGGCTCCGTCCTGCTCTCCGGAGGCGTGCTGGGGGTGCTGGCCGGGTCCCTGATCTGGCTGGGCGGTCTCGCCCTCGTGGTCGCGCTGCTGCCCGAGGCGGTGCTGGACGAGGGGGAGACCCTGACCGGGATCGGCGCGGCCGCGTCCCTGCCCGCCCTGTTCTCCGTGGCCGGCGTCGCGTGGTCCCGGCTGAACGCCGGCTGGGGCTTCCAGGTGCGCCGCTCACCGGACGGGCTGCGGCTGCGGCACGGGCTCACCGAGACCACCCACCAGACCGTTCCCCCGGGGCGGGTGCAGGGGGTGACCGTCTCCCAGCCCGTGTTCTGGCGTCCCTTCGGCTGGTATCGGGTGAACATGGCGGTGGCCGGCTACGGGCAGGAGTCCGACGGCGCCCGGGACGTGGCGCTGCCCGTCGGCCCGTGGGAGGACGTGCTCCGCGTCCTCACGGTCGTGGCCCCGGAACCGGGCCTGGACGGTGATCCGCGCGCCGCGCAGGGGCTGACCCCCGCCGGGCTCATGCACCTGGGCGTGCACGGCTCCGGCACGGAGGGGGGCTTCCAGCACGTGCCGCGGCGCGGCAGGTGGTGGTTCAACTGGTTCGCCTGGCGGCGGATCGGCTTCACGACGACGCGGTCCCTGCTGGTGGTGCGCAGCGGCTGGTTGAACCGCCGGCTGCAGACCCTCCAGCACGAGCGCGTGCAGGCGGCCGAGCTGGCCCAGGGCCCGGTGCAGCGACGCCTGGGTCTGGCCACGGTGCGCGTGTGGGTCGCGGGGGCGAAGGCCGTGGTCCGCGACCTCGACGAGGACGTGGCCGTGGACCTGTACGCCCGGGAGGCCCGGCACGCGGCCGTCTCGCGTCGCCTCGCCGACCGCGACCAGTGGATGCGCCCTGAGGAGCTGGCCCGCTTCGAGCAGCGCACGCGCGAGGTCGCGGCCACCGAGGTGGGCCGCCGCGAACTGGCGCGGGCCGGCGTCGCCGGCGGTGCCGGCGTCGGGGAGGAGAGCGGGGCAGACGTCCCCGCCGTGCGCAGCGAGGAGGAGCGATGACCGGCGGACTCGACCTGAGCCTGGACCCGCACGACCCGGCGCAGCGGCCCGGGCGGCTGGGCGTCGGCGTGGTGAGCGCGGGCCGTGTGGGGGCCGTGCTGGGCTCGGCGCTGCGGGCTGCGGGCCACACGATCACGGGCGTGCACGCCGTCTCGGAGGCCTCGCGGGACCGCGCGGAGATGCTCCTGCCGGGCGTGCCCGTCCTGGAGATCCCCGAGATCCTGCGCCGCTCGGAGATGGTCGTCTTCGCCGTCCCGGACGACGCGCTGGGCGCGCTCGTGACCGGCCTGGCCGCCGCGGGCCACGTGCAGACCGGCCACCTGCTCGTGCACACCTCGGGCCGCTACGGGGTGGGGGTGATGGAGCCGGTGCGCGCGCACGGGGCGATCCCCCTGGCGATCCATCCGGCCATGACGTTCACGGGGCTGAGCCTCGACGTCGCCCGGCTGCAGGACTGCGTGTTCGGCGTGACCGCGGACCCCGTGGTGCTGCCCGTGGCCCAGGCGCTCGTGGTGGAGATGGGCGGCGAGCCCGTGGTCGTGAAGGAAGCCGACCGGGCGGCCTACCACCTGGCGCTGTCCCACGGGTCGAACCACCTGGTGACGCTGACGGCGCAGGCCCGTCAGATCCTGGAGACGATCGGGGTGGCCGACCCGGAGCGGGTGCTGCGCTCGCTCATGACCGCCGCGCTGGAGAACGCGCTCACGGACGGCGACGGCGCCCTCACCGGCCCCGTGGCCCGCGGTGACGTCGACACGCTGCGGACCCACCGTGAGACCCTCGGCGAGCTCGAGGCCGGGGGACTGCCGGCGGACGTGCGGGCCGTGTGGGAGACCCTCGCCCGCGCGACGACCGACCGCGCCGAGACCCGCGGCACCCTGCGCGCGGACACGGCGGCGCGGCTGCGCGAGGTCCTCGACGGCTCCGACGACCCCCACGACGACTGACCGATCCCCCTCCGCCCCCGCCCCCCGCTTTCGTTCGGGAAACGGCGGGTCCCGGGCCGCTTTCGTTGACGAAACGGGCGCTTCCGGCGGCGTTCACGTCACTGGGACGGGACCCCGGGACCGCGCCCCGGCCGTCAGAGGCGCCCGTCGCGGATCGCGGCGACGACGCCGTCTGCTGCGTCCTCGATCTGCCGGTACATCTCCTCGAACTGCGGCCGCGGACACCCGTACGGATCGGGGACCTCGCGCACCCCGGCGCTGTCCGCATCCGACGCGAACTCGCCCATCAGGTGGATCCGGTCCCGCTGCTCGTCCGTGGTCGCGAGCCGCCGCGCGTCGGCGAGGTTGGCCTCGTCCATCACAAGGATCAGGTCGGCGTCGTCCACGAGGTCGGTGGACAGCTGCACCCCCACCGTCGGGAACTGGTAGCCCAGTTCGCCGCCGACCTCGCGGGTGAGGTGATGCGGCCGGGCGCCCACGTGCTCGCCGGACGTGCCGGCGGAGGTGACCTCGACGTCGTCGAGACCAGCCTCCGCGAGCTTGCGGTTCAGCACGGCCTCGGCGGCGGGCGAGCGGCAGATGTTCCCCAGGCAGACGGTCATGATGCGCATGGGGCCAGTGTCTCAAGTCCGGGCGGGGGCGGCGGACGACGACGGCCCGCACGCTCGCCTCGTCGCTGGCGGCACCACATCGGGTGCGTCCACGAGTGCTCCCGCTGGAGGATCGGAGGCCTCCGGCGGTCCGTCCCCCGGTTCCTCGCCGTTTCCCGAACGAAAGCGCTGTGACACGCCGCGGTTTCCCGAACGAAAGCGCGGCCGGCGCCGCCTGCTTCGGCAATGACGGCGCCCGACGCGCCTGGCAGGATGGAGGCCATGACCGACCAGCCCGAGATGAGCCCCCTGACCGAGCCCGAGCGGGAGTGGGTGCGCGTCCGTCGCGACTTCGCCGCGCAGGAGGGCGTGGACCACCTGGACCTGGACGCGGTCGCCGCCTACTACGACGCCGTGCTGGCCCGTTCGCAGGCCGAGGCCGAGGAGCTGGACCCCGAGGAGCTGGCGGTGCTGCTGGACGTCGTCGCGGTGCTGCTCGGCGAGCACCTGGGCGCGCGCCACGGGATGCAGTGGGTGACGGTCGCGGATGAGGAGGGGCCCGCCCTCGCGCTGCGGGACACCCTCTCGGACGCCGTCGTCTTCCCGCAGCCGGTGGTCGGCCAGAGCTGGAACCATCAGGCCACGGGGGAGTGGATGGGCGAGTACGTCGACTGGCTCGGCGAGCAGCTCCAGCAGATCCGGGCCGACGCCGGCACCCTGCCCGGCGCCTGAGGCGCGGCGGGCACCGGGGCGGCCCGCCCTCGAGGCCACCACCCCGCCGCCCTTCGTCTTGCCCGGATCACGTGCGGGCCGATAGAAACGAACGCATGACCTCCACCCCGGACAGCCCGGACAACACCCCCGCCACCCCCTTCCACGACCTCGACGCCTTCACCGCCCTGCCGCGCGTCGCCGGTCTCACCCTCAGCCCGGACGGCGCCCGCCTGGTGACCACCGTCGCCACCCGGGACGCGAAGGGCACCGGCTACGCCACCGCCCTCTGGGAGGTCGACCCCGCGGGCGAGCGCCCCGCCCACCGCCTGACCCGCTCCCGCGAGGGCGAGGCCGGCGCGCAGTTCGCCGCGGACGGCACCCTCTTCTTCACCTCCGCCCGTCCCGACCCCGCCGACGCCGAGGCCGAGAAGCGCAGCGCCCTGTGGGCCCTGCCGGCCCGGGGCGGCGAGGCGCGCGTGGTGCTCTCCCGCCCGGGCGGTGTCGCCGCGGTCACGTGCGCCTCCGCGGCGGACCGCGTGGTCGTCACGGCGGACCGGCTGCTCGGTGCGACCACCGAGGCCGAGCACGCGGCCCTCGCGCAGACCCGCAAGGACGCCGGCGTGGACGCCATCCTGCACACCGGCTACCCCATCCGCTTCTGGGACCACGACCTCGGCCCCGCCCGCCCCGAGCTCTTCGTCCTCGAGGCCGGCCCGGACCCGCAGGGCGAGCCCGCCACGGACGCCGACGCCGCCGAGCCCGGCCCCGCCGCCTCCGGCCTGGCTCCCGAGGCCGACGACGTGGCGCACCACCTGCGCCACGTCTCCGGATTCCCTCGCTCCCACGCGTTCGGGATCGGCGCGCAGGTGGCCCCGGACGGCTCGTTCCTGATCACCACGGCCACCACCGCCGAGGCCCGCGGCAACGTGCGCGAGGGCACGGTGGTGCGCGTGGACCTGGCCACGGGCGAGCACCGCGTCCTGCACGACGTCCCCGGTGAGGACGTGGCCGTCGGCCCCGTCAGCCACGACGGCACGCGCGCCGTCGTCGTCCGCACCCCCGACTCCACCCCGCACTCCGCCGTGCACCCGCGCCTGTACGTGATGGACACGGCCACGGGCCAGACCACGCCCCTGGCCCACGGCTGGGACCGGTGGGCCGACGTCGTCGCGTGGCTGCCGGACGACTCCGCGGTGATCGCGCTCGCGGACTCCGAGGGCCGCCGCCCGGTGTTCCGCATCGAGGTGGCCACCGGCGCCGTCGCGCAGGTGACCCGGGAGGACGAGGCGTGGACCGACGTCGTGCTCTCCCCGGACGGGGCCACGGCCTACGGCGTCCGCTCCTCCTACCTGTTCCCGCCGGAGGTGGCGCGGATCGACCTGGCCACGGGCGAGGTCACCCGCCTGCCGAACCCCGTGGAGCGCCCCGCGATCCCGGGCACCCTCGAGGACGTGGAGACCGTCGCCGAGGACGGCACGCGCGTGCGCGGCTGGCTCGTGCTCCCCGAGGGGGAGGCGCCGGCCGGCGGCCACCCGCTGCTGCTGTGGATCCACGGCGGGCCGCTGGGGTCGTGGAACGCGTGGAGCTGGCGCTGGACCCCGTGGATCATGGCGGCGCGCGGCTACGCGGTGCTGCTGCCGGACCCGGCGCTGTCCACGGGCTACGGCCAGGACTTCATCGAACGCGGCTGGGGCCGCTGGGGCCAGGCGCCCTACACGGACCTGATGGCGCTCACGGACGCCGTCGTGGCGCGTGAGGACGTCGACGGCGACCGCACCGCCGCCATGGGCGGCTCGTTCGGCGGCTACATGGCGAACTGGGTGGCCGGGCACACCGATCGGTTCCGGTGCGTGGTCACGCACGCCTCGCTGTGGGCGCTGGACGGCTTCGGCCCGACGACGGACGCCGCGTTCTACTGGGCCCGCGAGATGGACGAGCAGATGCAGCAGGAGAACTCTCCGCACCGGTTCGTGGGGGAGATCGTCTCCCCGATGCTCGTCATCCACGGCGACAAGGACTACCGCGTGCCGATCGGCGAGGGGCTGCGCCTGTGGTCGGACCTGCTGGCGAAGTCCGGGCGGCCGGCCGCCGCGGACGGCACTACCGACCACCGGTTCCTCTACTTCCCGCACGAGAACCACTGGATCTTCGCCCCGCAGCACGCGAAGGTCTGGTACGAGGTCGTCCTCGGCTTCCTGGGCGAGCACGTCCTCGACGCCGGCGCCCCGGTGGCCCCGGAGACGCTGGGGCTGACGCGGCCGTCGTCGACGGCGGGCTGAGCCGCCGGGCCCGGCGCCGCGTGTGACCGGCGCGGCGCTGGAGCACGTCAGGACTGGTGCAGGGCTAGGCGCTCGTGCACAGCGCGGACCGTCGGATTGCGCCATGCCTCGACCGTGACCATGAGCCAGTACTCCATCCGGTGGCGGAAGACGTTCGGCAGGATGGGGACCAGGTCGGGGTCATCGCCTGCGCAGAAGTCGGGCAGCAGCCCGATGCCGGCCCCGGCCCGGGTCGCCGCCACTTGGGCCATGACACTGGTCGAGCTGGCACCGGTCCGCATGTGTCGAAGCGACTCGCGCGCGGCGTCCAGGGATTCGGTGCTCAGTTCCGTCTCCACGTAATAGACGAGCGGGTGGTCACCCAGGTCGGCCAGGTCCTGTGGAGCACCGTGCCGTCGGACGTAGTCCTCGGATGCGTAGAGCCGGAGTTCGTAGTCGCGGAGGAAGCGGGTCAGGGCACGGGACTGCCCGGGGTGGCCGACGGTGACCACCATGTCCAGGTCCGTGTGTGACATGCGGCCCCGCGCCGGGTTCGTCCGGATCTGGACCTGCAGGCGGGGATGAGCGGCTTGGAGCTCGGCGATGCTCGGCGCCGCGAATGCCACGGCGAACGCCTCTGGAACTCCGAGACGGATGACCCCGTGAAGGTCGCCTCGGTGCCGACCCGTCAGAGGCTCCACGGCGGCTTCGAGCGCGCGCGCGGCAGCGAGCGCCTTCTCGCCCAGTGGCGTCACCTCCATCCCTGCAGGACCCCGGACGACGACCCGGCCGCCCAGGGCCGCCTCGAGCGCCTTCAAGCGGCGTGTGACCGTCGTCCGATTCACCTGCAATTCCTCTGCAGCTGCATCGAGGCGACCCTCTCGGACGACGAGGAGGAGGGTGACCAGCCCTTCCATCTGGGTGACGGCTTTCCAGCGCTCCATCGGCTGATGATGCACGAACGCACATCATCTGTGCAATTTCCCCTCTCGCAGATGCATTGATACCCACACGGACCCGCCCTTAGTGTGAGCTGCACCACAGCACGGCAACGTAGGAGGCTGGATTGAGATGACTCGTTTCGCTTGGATTGGACTCGGGAACATGGGCGCGCCCATGGCTGGCAACCTGGTCGCGTCCGGCCATGCAGTCAGCGGGTACGACCTGAGTGACGCGGCCCGGGAGGACGCGCGAAGGGTGGGCGTGGACGTCGTCGGCTCCATTGCGGAGGCCGTCGCCGACGCCGACGTGGTGGTGACGATGCTTCCGAAGGGCCAGCACGTGCGCGACGTGCTCTCCCAGGACGGCGGGGTGTTCAGCAACGCCCGTCCGGGGACGCTCATCATGGACTCGTCCACCGTGGACATCGAGACGTCCCGCTGGTGTCACGAGGAAGCGCCCAAGCATGGCGTGCGCTTCGTCGATGCCCCGGTGAGCGGGGGCACGTCCGGGGCCGCTGCCGCGACCCTCGCGTTCATGATCGGCGGAAGCGAGGCCGATGTCGCCGAAGCCCTGGAGCACGTGAAGCCGATGTCGGGCAAGGCGTTCGCCGCGGGCGGGCCGACGGCGGGCATCGCCGCCAAAATCGCCAACAACATGATGCTGTTCATCACGCAGATGGCGGCGTCCGAAGGGTCCCAGCTCGCGAAACATCTGGGACTGGACCCGAAGACCTTTTGGGAGATCACGACGGCCTCATCCGGCATGTCCTGGTCGCAGCAGACGTGGTATCCCGTCGCGGGGGTCGTTCCGAGTGCCGCCGCCAACAACAACTTCGAGGCCAGCTTCCGAGCGGACCTGGCCATCAAGGACGTCACCTTGGCGGTGGATGCGGGAAAGGCCGCCGGCCTTCACCTCGAGGCGGCGTCTCTCGCCCAAGAGCAACTGCACCGGCTACGTGACGAAGGTCTGGGTGACAAGGACTGCACCCTCGTCGTGAAGTACGTGACGCCTGGCAAGAGCCAGGCCGAGATCTGAACGATTCCACGCATACACGCAGGAGCTGAGCATGACCACCATGTCCGCAGGAAAGACCACCGTCATCGAACACTTCATCGGGGGGAAGGCTCGGGGCGGCGACCGCACCACCCCCGTTTACAACCCGGCGACGGGCCAGCAGATCGCTGAGCTCGTCCAGGCGCCGTCGTCCCGGGTCGACGAAGCCGTGCGGGACGCGGTGCGCGCACAGCGGGAGTGGCGGCGCGTCGGGTTGGTGAAGCGTTCGAAGATCATGTTTCGGGCCCGGGAAATCATCGACGCGCGGAAGGACGAGCTGGCTCGGATCATCACGAGAGAACACGGCAAGGTCCACTCCGACGCACTCGGCGAGATCGCGCGGGGGATGGAGAACGTCGAGTTCTGCGCCGGGCTCCTGCATCACATGAAGGGAGAGTTCGCCGAGCAGGTGGCCGACGGTGTCGACGTCAAGCAGATCCGGCAGCCGGTGGGGGTGGTTGCGTGCATCACGCCCTTCAACTTCCCTGCCATGGTGCCGCTCTGGATGTTCACCACGGCGATCGCTGCCGGCAACGCCGTCGTCCTCAAGCCGAGCGAGCGCGACCCTTCAGCCGCCAACTGGCTGGCTGAGGTCTTTCTGGAGGCGGGCCTGCCTGAGGGCATCCTGAATGTCGTCCACGGCGACAAGGAGGCGGTGGACGCGCTCCTCAGCCACCCGCAGGTCAAGGCTGTCTCCTTTGTGGGTTCGACGCCGGTGGCCCATCACATCTACACGACGGCCGCGAACGAGGGGAAGCGCGTTCAGGCTTTGGGCGGGGCCAAGAACCACATGGTCGTCATGCCGGACGCCGACCTCGAGAGCGCGGCCGCCGCGGCTGTCTCGGCCGCCTTCGGTTCTGCCGGCGAGCGCTGCATGGCGATCTCGGTGGCGGTGGTGGTGGGCGACATCGGCGACCAGTTCGTCGACCGGGTCACGGAACTGGCCCGGGCACTCGTCGTCCGTCCGGGCGACCAGCCCGAAGCCGATATGGGCCCGCTCATCACCCGCGACGCGCTGGAGCGGGTCACGTCCTATGTGGACAGCGCCGCGCAGGAGGGTGGAACGCTCGTGCTGGACGGGAGGACCCACGACGTGCCGACCGAGGGCTTCTTCATTGGGCCCAGCATCGTCGACCATGTCCGGCCGGGCATGAAGGTCTACGACGACGAGATCTTCGGCCCCGTGCTGGCGATCGTGCGCGTGGACACGTATGAGGACGCGGTCAACCTGATCAACGAGAACCGGTTCGCGAACGGCACGTCGGTGTTCACCCGCGATGGGAAGACCGTGCGCTCGTTCGAGTACGACATCGAAGTCGGCATGGTCGGGGTGAACATCCCGATCCCCGTCCCGGTGGGCTCGTTCAGTTTCGGAGGCTGGAAGGACTCGCTGTTCGGGGACACGCACATGTACGGCCCCGAGGGGTTCAACTTCTACACCCGGCGAAAGGTCGTCTCCTCTCGTTGGCCCGAGGCCAGCGAGTCCCAAGTCGACCTCGGGTTCCCCTCCCACTGAGCCGTCGGCTCACTGACAACCTCGTGAGATGAACACTCCATGATCATCGGATTCCTGGGCATCATCCTCTCCTTGCTCCTCCTCATCACCATGGCCTACCGGGGGACCTCGGTGGTCATCGCGGCCCCGGTGTGCGCCGCCGTGGCGATGGTCTTTTCGGGGGCGCCCTTCCTGGCGACATACACGGACATCTTCATGCCCGCGCTGGGCAAGTTCATCACCAGCTACTTCCCGATCTTCGTGACCGGAGCGATCTTCGGACGGCTGATGTCGATCACCGGGTACGCCCGCGCCGTCGCCCAGGTCATCACCCGGTGGCTGCGCCCTCAGCGAGCCATCCTGGCGACGGTGTTCACCGCCGCCATCCTGACGTATGGCGGCGTAAGTGTGTTCGTGGCCGTGTTCGTGATGTTCCCCCTCGCGAAGGAACTCTTCCGCATGGCTGACCTGCCCCGGCGGATGATCCCGGCCACGATCGCGCTGGGCATCCTGACCTTCACGATGACGGCCCTCCCGGGGACACCCCAGATCCAGAACATCATCCCGGGGCAGTTCTTCGGCACAGGCACGTTTGCCGCGCCGATCGTCGGCGTGGTGGGAAGTGTCCTGATGCTCGGCCTCGGCATGGTGTGGCTGCACTTCCGGGTCGGACGGCTGGTCGCGGCTGGGGAACGGTTCGGTCACCTGACCGATCTGGAGCGGGCGGCGGGCGTGGGCGAGGCTGACGCGGGAAAGGCAGCCGGCTCGACCGGCGACGCCGCCGTCGGCACTCTCGTGAGAGAGTCCGAGGCCGGGGAGGTGCTCCTTCCGGAGCCACGGAACGCGCTGCTGCCCTTCTTGCCGATCCTGGCGGTCTTTGTGGTCAACCTGCTCGCGACGACAGTTGTCTTCCCGGCCATGGACTGGGGCTATCTCCAGGAGGAGAAGTACGGTGGGGCCACTCTGGCCAGCCGGTCCGCGGTTTGGGCCGTCCTCTCGGCCCTGCTGGCCGCCGTGGCGATCATCGTCCTGCTCAACGTCCGCCATCTGCGTGTGATTTGGGAGAACTTCATCGTCGGCGCCCAGCGGTCACTGGTGCCCATCTTCAGCACCGCGTCGGAGGTAGGCTACGGGGCGGTCATCGCCTCTCTGCCGGCCTTCGCCATCGTCAAGAACGGCATCCTGGCCCCCGGCATGAATGCCTTGGCGGCGACGGCGATCTCCACCTCGGTCATCGCCGGCATCACGGGTTCGGCCTCGGGCGGCATGACGATCGCGTTGAACGCCATCGGCGAGGACCTCCGATCTCTGGCGGTCGAGCAGGGCTACAGCCTCGAGTTGCTCCACCGAGTCACCGCAATGGCATCCGGAGGACTCGACTCGATGCCCCACAACGGGGCCGTGATCACTCTGCTCCTCGTGTGTGGCATGACGCACCGCGAGTCGTACAAGGACGTGGCGGTGATCACGCTCGTGATCCCCGTACTGGCCGTCGCCGTGATCATCCTGGGGGCACTCGCCGTCGCCTGACGCCGATCCGATCCGTCCCCGCGGCCGGGCGCGGCACCGCGCGTGACCGTGCCGCGCCCGGAACCGTCACCGGCTGTTCACCGGACGGGCCGTCTGTGGCCGGTGGGGGGCCACCCGGTCGACACCCGGATCTGGCCCACTGGAGCGGTCATCCCCCTCCCGGAAAGGACCGTTCCATGACCTCCGTCCGTCGTCACGCCGCCCGCGGCCTCGTGGCCCTCGCCGCCGCCGTCGCCGTCAGCGCCCCGCTGGCCGCCCCGGCCGCCGCCGCCCCCGCCACAACGGAGGCCCCGGCTGCCGCGCAGTCCGTCGCGGGCAAGCCCGTGGTGCGCCCCGGCGTCGTGGGCCACCGTGGCGCCTCCGGCTACCGCCCCGAGCACACCCTGGCCGCCTACGAGCTGGCCGCCGCCCAGGGCGCGGACGTGATCGAGCCGGACCTGGTCGCCACCAAGGACGGCGTGCTCGTGGTCCGCCACGAGAACCTGATCGACGGCACCACGGACGTCGCCCAGCGACCCGAGTTCGCGGACCGCAAGACCACCAAGGTCGTCGACGGCGTGGCCCTCACCGGCTGGTTCACCGAGGACTTCACCCTCGCCGAGCTCAAGACCCTGCGCGCCAAGGAGCGCCTGCCGCAGGTCCGCCCCGAGTCCGCGTCCTACGACGGCCGGTACCAGGTGCCCACCTTCGAGGAGGTGCTCGAACTGCGGGAGCGCCTCTCCACTCGGCACGGCCGGCAGATCGGCGTCATCCCCGAGATCAAGCACCCCACCTACTTCGACTCCATCGGCTTGTCCATGGAGGAGCGCGTCGTCGAGCTGCTCGACGAGCACGGCCTGAACAAGCGCAACGCCCCCGCCACCGTGCAGTCCTTCGAGCTCGCCAACCTGCGCGATCTCAACGAGAACCTCGGCCTCAAGGCCGAGACGGTGTTCCTGTCCAGCGTCAACGGCGCGCCCTACGACTCCGTGGCCGCCGGCGACACCGTCCGCGACTACGACTTCTACGCGACCGCCGCGGGCATGCGCGAGGTCCGCGCGGCCGGCGTCGACACGCTCGGCCCGGCCTTCGCGCAGATCATCACCAAGCAGAAGGACGGCTCGATGGGTGAGGAGACCGCGTTCGTCTCCCTCGCCCACCGCGCGGGCCTCGAGGTGGTGCCGTACACCTTCCGCGCCGAGAACCAGTTCCTCTACACGGAGTTCCGCTCCTCCACGGACCCGAACGCGCAGGGCGACATGGTCGGCATGATCCAGCCGTTCCTCGACGCCGGCATCGACGGCTTCTTCACCGACCCCCCCGACCTCGGCGTGCAGGCCGTGGACACCTGGATGCAGGGCAAGAAGGAGCACCCGGGCCGGGGCGTCGGCAAGACCGCCCAGCGGGGCCTGCAGGGGCGCTGACCCCGTCCTGACCGGAGACGACGCCGTCGCGCCGGCCGACCCCGGCGGGCCCGAGGTCTTCCGGCGCCTCCGTCGCGGTGCTTACCTTGGCCCTCAAGACCGGTGGGCCCGGTGACGTGGACGGCCAGAAGGGTCGGCCACGAGGGGCCGCCGACCCGGACGAAGGAAGGCACAGCATGACGACGAACACGCCGAAGAACGCCCACGGCTCCTCAGCCGAGGGCCGTGACGCCAAGAACCAGGCGAAGGACAAGGCCCAGCAGGCCGCGGGCGAGGCCCAGGGCCAGGCGAAGGCCGTGGCCCACGACGCCAAGGACAAGGCCCAGGACCTCGCGGCCACCGCCAAGCACGAGGCCGGCCAGGTGAAGGACGAGGCCGCTGACCAGGTGCAGTCGCTGGTCGGCTCCGCCCAGGAGCAGGCCGGCGCGCAGGTGCAGACCCAGCAGGAGCGGCTCGCGGGCCAGATGCGCAGCTACACCGACGACCTGCACCGAGTGGTCTCCGGTGAGCAGCCGCAGACCGACCTGGTGCGCCAAGGCGTCGCCTCGGTGGCGGACCGTGCCGAGGCCCTGACGCAGCGCCTGGAGACCGCGTCCCCGCAGGACCTGCTGCAGGACGTGCGCGGCTTCGCCGCTCGCCGCCCGGGCACGTTCCTGGCCCTCGCCCTGGGCGCCGGGCTGGTGGCCGGTCGACTGACGCGCGGCATCCGCGACGCCGCCCAGCCGGACTCCGCCGCCTCCACCGCGCCGCGCCGTCACGAGACCCGTCCGGAGGCGGTGCACGCGGACGTGACTCCGCACCACCTGGACTCGCAGGCCCCGGCCTACTCGAGCGATTCGCTCGCCCAGGCCGACGGCCGCGTCGCGAGCGGTGCCGGGCCCCGTCGCGCGGCCGGCGTCGGAGACACCCCGTACGGCACGCAGGCGCCGGTCCAGCAGGGCCTGACCGCCGAGCGGCCGTTCGACCAGACCCGGCCCGGGGGTGACGCATGAGCACCGCCCACGAATCGTTCCGCGACGCGACGCCGCACTCCGGCGCGCACACCCCGCCGCCCACGCAGGCGGAGTTCCGCGCCGAGCACGAGAGCCTCGGCGAGATGTTCCAGAGCCTGTCGGCCAAGCTGTCGAGGCTGGTCAGCCAGGAGATCGCCCTGGCCAAGGCCGAGGCCACCGAGTCCGCGAAGAAGGCCGGCAGGGGGGCGGGCCTGCTGGCCGGCGCCGCCGTCGGCGGCTTCTTCCTGCTGATGTTCCTGTCCCTGGCCCTGATGCACCTGCTCGACGTGTTCCTGCCGATCGGCTGGGCCGCGTTGATCGTGGCCGTGCTGTGGGGCGTCGTCGCGGCCGTGCTGGCCGTGCAGGGCAAGAAGGACATCGAGAAGATCAAGGGTCTGCCGCAGACCCAGGAGACGCTTCAGGAGATCCCCGAGACCCTGAACCCCGCGAAGGAGACGCGATGACCACGAGCAACAACCCCGATGAGATCCGCGCCGACATCGAGCGCACGCGCCGCGAGCTCGGCCAGGACGTGGACGCCCTCGCCGAGAAGGTGAGCCCCACGAAGGCCGTGTCCCGGCAGACCAACCGCATCAAGGACGGCTTCATCCACGCGAAGGAGAACATCATGGGCTCCCCCGAGCAGCACCGCCACGAGCCCTCGCTGGGCGACCGTGCCCACGGGGTGCTCGACGACGCCCAGGCCTCCGCGTACGGCGCGGCCGGCCAGGCCCAGGACCGCCTGGGCGAGGCGGGCGACCGCGTGTCCGAGTGGGCCGACGACGCCCAGCACGCCCTGCACCAGGCCCCGGCTCAGCTGCGCGGCCGCACTGCGGGCAACCCACTGGCCGCCGGGGTGATCGCCTTCGGCGCCGGCCTGCTGCTCAGCTCGCTGATCCCCGCCTCGCGAGTGGAGCAGCGCGCCGCGGAGGGCCTCAAGGACCAGGCCGCCCCGCTGGTGGACGAGGCCAAGCAGGCCGTCCAGCAGCTGCGCGAGGACCTCGAGCCCGCCGCCCGCGAGGCCGCCGGGAGCGTGAAGGAGTCGGCCGCTGAGGCCGCTTCCCACCTCAAGGACCAGGGCACGGACACGGCGCAGGACCTCAAGGCGGAGTCCCAGGACGCCGCCCGCCAGGTGAAGGACACGGCGAAGAACGCCTGATCCGACCCGAGCACGACGCCGGCCGGTGTTGTGCCCGCTGGCGGACCCTGTCGGCCCCGTGCCTAGACTCGGACGGTGACCCCTCTCGACCGCGTCCCCGACCAGCGTCCCGTCCCCGCCGGCACCGGCCTCACCCTCGAGGACGCCCTCCCCGCTCCCGTGGAGTCCGAGGCCGACGGCGTCTCCGCGCGCCCGCGTCTGGCCCGGACCGTCGCCGAGATGCGCTCGGCTCTCCGTGAGCTCGTCGCCCATGCCACGGACGACGGCGACGCCGAGCCCGTCACCGTCGGCCTGGTCCCCACGATGGGCGCCCTCCACGGCGGCCACGCGGCCCTGGTGCGGCGGGCCCGCGCCGAGAACGATGTCGTCGCGGTCAGCATCTTCGTGAACCCGCTCCAGTTCGGCGATCCGGCCGACCTGGAGCACTACCCGCGCACCCTCGACGCGGACCTGGACCTGCTGGCGGCGGCGGGTGCCGACGTCGTGTTCGCCCCGGACGTGCAGGAGATGTACCCGGGCTACCCGGACGCGCCGATCGTCACCGTCTCCGCCGGCCGCATGGGGGAAGTGCTCGAGGGCGCCTCCCGCCCGGGCCACTTCGACGGCGTGGCCACCGTCGTGGCGAAGCTGTGGAACATCGCGCGCCCGGCGGTGCCGGCCCTGCGCAGCTACTTCGGCCAGAAGGACGCGCAGCAGCTCACCGTCCTGCGCCGCCTGGCCACGGACCTCGACATCGACGTCGACGTCCGCGCCGTACCCATCGTCCGCTCGCCCGAGGGCCTCGCGCTCTCCAGCCGCAACACCCGCCTGGACGCCGCGGGCCTGGAACACGCGCTCGTCCTCAGCCGCGCCCTGCGCTCCCTGGCCGACGCCGCGGCGGCCGGTGAGCCCGTCGACGTCCAGGCCGCGCGCCGGATGGTCGAGGACGAGCCGGGCGTCGAGCTGGACCACCTCGTGGTGGTGGACCGGGACACCTTCGCCGAGCTCGGTCCGGAGCTGCTGTGCCAGCCGCTGCGCCGCGAGGCCCTCGCCCTCGTGGCCGCGCACGTGCCGCCCGTCCGGTTGATCGACACCATGGTGCTGCCCGCCGCGGGGCCGCTGCCGTGACCCCGGAGCGTCTCGCCGGCGCCTTCGACGGCCCCTCGCCCGCGCTCGCCGCGACGCTGCTGGGGTGCCGGCTGACCGTCGTCGCCCCGGACGGCGCCGTCACCGTGCGGCTGACCGAGACCGAGGCGTACGGGAACGCGGGCGCAGACCCCGGCGCCCACTCGTTCCGCGGTCGCACCGAGCGCAATGCCGCGCTGTTCGGGCCGCCGCGGCGCACGTACGTGTACCTGAACTACGGGATCCACCGCTGCCTGAACCTGGTGGGCCACCCCGAGGGGGAGGCCGGCGGTGTGCTGCTGCGTGCGGCCGAGGTGCTCGCGGGAGGGGACCTCGCGGTGGCCCGCCGCGGCCGGGACACCGGCCCCAAGCTGCTCTCCGGTCCGGGCAACCTCGGCCAGGGCCTCGGCATCACCCTGGAGATGGGCCACGCGCCCGTGGAGATCGTCGCCGCGCCGCCGGAGGTGGCCGACGACGGCGGCACCTCGGCCCGCCTCGCCGCGCCGGCCGCGCCCGCCCGCTTCCTCCTGGCCCCGCCCGCGCCCCGCGATCCGGCCGACCCGCCGATCGAGGTCGTGACGGGCCCGCGCGTCGGCGTCTCGGGGGAGGGCGGCTCCGTGCGCTTCCCGTGGCGGTTCAGCGTGGCCGGCCACCGCAGCGTGTCCGCGTTCCGGCGTGGCCGCAACGTGCCGGACTGAGCTTCAGACCTTGTCGACCGCCCCGGCCCCGTGCCTAGGTTGATCCCATGACCGAGATGAACAAGACCGCCCACGGCGAGACCCAGCAGACCGTCACCCGGACCATCGACGCGTCCGCCAAGGACGTGTTCGACTTCCTGACCCTGCCCGCGAACCATGCGAAGTTCGACGGCTCGGGCATGGTGCAGTCGGACGACAAGACCCAGCGCATCCAGAAGGTCGGCGACGTGTTCACCATGAACATGCACGCGGAGCACATGGGTGGCGACTACCAGACCGACAACCACGTGGTCGCCTACGACCCGAACAAGCTGGTCGGCTGGAAGACCGCCCCCGCCGGCACCGAGCCCAAGGGCTGGCAGTGGGTCTACCGGCTCGAGGACAACGGCTCCGGCAGCACGGACGTGTCCCTCACCTACGACTGGACCGCCGTGACCGACCCGGAGCTGCTGGAGAAGAACCTCTTCCCGATGGTCTCCGAAGAGCAGATGGAGGAGTCGCTCGCGAAGCTGGCCTCCGAGGTCGGCTGACCCCCGCCTCCCGACGGCGGCCCCCGGCTCGGCCGTCCCCACGACCACGGGCACGCACCCGACCAGGGTGCGTGCCCGTCGTCGTGTCCGGTGTCACGGCTAGAGTGCCGTGCGAGACCGTCCCACCCCCCACGTCCAGGAGGATCCGCCGTGACCGCCACCGCCGAGCCCGAAGTCCCGTCGCCGCGCGAGGACCTGTACCGCCACGTCAACGCCGGGTGGATGGACACCCACGAGATCCCCGCGGACCAGGGCGCCTACGGCGCGTTCCTCGAGCTGCGGGATGCGGCCGAGCTCGCCGTCCGGCACCTGTGCGAGGACGCCGTGCGCGAGGTCGGCACGGGCTTCGACCCCGCCCAGGCGCGTGTGCAGGCGACGGCGGCGGCCGGTGCGCATCGGGACGCCCCACTCGCCCCGCTGGACGAGGAGGACGCGGAGGGCACGGAGCATCCGGAGCTCAAGCGCCGGATCGCCGCGCTGTACGCCTCCTTCATGGACGACGAGACCGTGGAGGCCCGCGGCCTCGAGCCGATCGCCTCGGACCTGGCGGCGGTGGCCACCGTGTCCACCCCCGCGGACCTGCTCACCCTGTCCGGGCTACTGCAGCGCCAGGGCGTCTCCGGCCTCATCAACACCGGCGCCCTCAACGACGCCGGGAACCCGGACCGCATGCTCCTGCACCTGCTCCAGGGCGGCCTGGGCCTGCCGGACGAGTCCTACTACCGGGACGAGGCCTACGCCGAGATCCTCGCGCAGTACACCGAGCACACCGGCCGCCTGCTGGCACTGGCCGGGATCGGCGCGGACCGGGACGAGGCTGCCGCGCTGGGCGCCCGGGTGGTGGAGCTGGAGAAGCGCATCGCCGCCCTGCACTGGGACGTGGTCCGCACCCGGGACGCCGTGGCCCGCTACAACCTCATGACCCACGACCGGCTGACGGAGCTCTTCCCCCTGGCCGACGCCTGGCTCGAGGGCGTGGACGCCGCGGGCGAGCGCGCCGCGGAGGTCGTGGTGTGGCAGCCGGACTTCCTCTCCGGTGTGCAGGAGCTGCTCGAGGGCCCCGAGGCCGCCGACCTCGAGGACTGGCGATACTGGCTGATCCTGCAGGTGCTGCGCTCCTTCGCCGGGTTCCTGCCGGACGCGTTCGTGCAGGAGAACTTCTCCTTCTACGGACGCCGCCTGGCCGGCACCGAGGAGGTCCGTCCCCGCTGGAAGCGCGCGGTCGCGTTCGTCAACGGGGCGGCCGGCGAGGACGTGGCGCAGCTCTACGTGGCCCGCCACTTCCCGCAGGGTCACGTGGCCGCGATGGACGAGCTCGTGGGCCTGCTCCGGGAGGCCTACCGCCGGTCCATCGAGGAGCTCGAGTGGATGGGGGAGGAGACCCGTCAGCGGGCGCTCGAGAAGCTGGCGATGTTTCGCCCCATGGTGGGCTACCCCTCGAAGTGGCTCGACTACTCCGCCCTCGAGGTCCACGCCGGCGACCTGCTGGGCAACGCCCGCTCCTCCTCGGAACTCGAGTGGGAGCGGGACCTGCGCAAGATCGCGGACGGGCCGGACCCGGAGGAGTGGCACATGACGCCGCAGACGGTGAACGCGTACTACTCCCCGCTCGAGAACGCCATCGTCTTCCCGGCCGCCATCCTGCAGCCCCCGTTCTTCGACCCCGAGGCCTCGATGGCCGCGAACCTGGGGGCGATCGGCGCCGTGATCGGCCACGAGATCGGCCACGGATTCGACGACCAGGGCTCGCGGTACGACGGCGCCGGCCGGCTCGAGGACTGGTGGACCGAGGAGGACCGCGCGGCGTTCACCGAGCGCACCTCCCGGCTGGTGGCCCAGTACAACGCGCTCTCCCCGGCCGAGGCCCCGGACCACCGCGTCAACGGCGAGTTCACCCTGGGGGAGAATATCGGCGACCTCGGCGGCCTGGGCATCGCCCACCGCGCCTTGGAGATCTGGCGGGACGAGGGCGACGGCGCCTCCCTCGACGCCGCGGCGGGGGACCGCGAGTTCTTCACCGCCTGGGCCACCGTGTGGCGTCAGCTCACGCGACCGGAGGCCATGGTCACCCGCATCGCCTCGGACCCGCACTCGCCCAACGAGTTCCGCTGCAACCAGGTGGTCAAGAACATCGACGCCTTCCACGAGGCGTTCGGCACGCGCGAGGGGGACCCCATGTGGCTGGCCCCGGAGGAGCGGGTCACCATCTGGTGATCCCGCACGCCGGCCGGGCCCCGCGGGTCCGGCCGGCGGCTCACTCGGACTCGGCGGGGTCCTGCATCCGGGTCTGCCGTTCGGCGGCCAGCCGGTCCAGCAGGCGCGTCAGCGTCCGGATGTCCGCGCGGTCCCAGCGCGCCAGGTCGTCGCGCAGCCCGCGACCCGCCGGGCCGCCGCGCACCGCGTCGAGGCGGGCGAGCCCCTCGGGGCTGGCCCTCAGGAGGGCGGAGCGGCGGTCCCGCGGGTCCGGCTCGCGGGTGATCAGCCCGGCGGCCTCGAGGTCGCGGACCATACGGGAGACCTGGGCGCGGTCCACCAGCATGCCCTCGGCCACGGCCGAGGGCGTCATGGTCCCCTCGTTGGCCAGCATCATGAACGCCTTCATCGCCCCGACGGACAGGGCCGGGCTGAGGGCCGCCGCGTAGCGGGCCATCACCTGGCGGTGCTGCAGGACCAGACGCGAGAACGCCTGTTCGAGCCCCTGGACGGCGGCCTCGAAGCCCGCGTCGTCGCCGCCTCTGCCCGGGCCCGGGGCGCCGTCAGCCACGGCGGGCCTGGACCAGCGCGGTGACGACGGCCGCCAGCAGGGCCGTCCCTGCCACGGCCAGTGCCGCGGGGACGACGGGCCGGCCGGCCACCGGCGACGCCGTCGCCGGGCGCTCGGCCGTCACCGCCCGGGACTCCTCCGGGTCCTCGGCCGGATGCTGCCCCTGCGCCGCGGTCACCACGGGGATCGGACCGGTCGCGGGCAGCGTCTGCATGGCCTCGGCCGTGGAGTGGGTGGCCAGGTCGGCGCGGGTGGCGTGGAGGCGCTCGGAGGTGGTCATGCGGCCCAGCGGGATGTTCGGCAGGAACAGGATCGCGATCAGCGCGACGATCGCGAGCGGCACGCCCACGAGGAACGCGTGGGAGATGCCGGTGGCGTAGACGTCCTCGAAGATCGAGCGCAGGCCGTCGGGCATCTCCGCCACGCGTGGCAGGGTGCTGGACTTGAGGCTCTCGGACCACTCGGCGGCGTCCGGGCCCAGGCTGCGCAGGGCCGCGGCGAGGTCCGCGCGGCGCTCCTCGATGCGGTCCGGGACCACGTTGGACACCACGGCGCCCATCACGGCGACGCCGATGCTGCCGCCCAGGGTGCGGAAGAAGGTGACGCCGGAGCTGGCGACGCCCATCTGCCGCGGGTCCGTGGTGTTCTGCACAACGAGCACGAGGTTCTGCATGGTCATGCCGACGCCGGCGCCGAGCAGGAACATGTAGAGGGACACCAGCCAGAACGAGGTGTCGTAGTGCAGGGTGCCGAGCAGGGCGGTGCCGGCGATCAGCAGGACGGCGCCGATCACGAGCCAGCGCTTCCACACGCCGGTGCGGGTGATGAGGCCGCCGATCACCGTGGAGGACACGAGCAGGCCGAGGATCATCGGGATGGTCATGAGGCCGGCCTGGGTCGGCGTCGCTCCGCGGGCCAGCTGCATGTACTGGGCCAGGTAGACGGAGGAGCCGAACATGGCCAGGCCCGTGGCGATCGAGGCGATCGTCGCGAGGGTGAAGGTGCGGTCGCGGAAGAGGGTGAGCGGGATGAGCGGCTCGGCGACGCGCAGCTCGGTCACGACGAACAGGATGGTGGCGACGGCGACGCCGCCGAGCATCCACGCGGTGGTGGTGCTGGCCCAGTCGAAGTCGCGGCCGGCGCTGGTGACCCAGATCAGCAGCAGCGCGGTGGCCACGGTCAGGAACACGATGCCGAGGTAGTCGATGGACACCTTCTGGCGCTCGCGGTGCGGCAGGTGGAGGGTGCGCTGCACCATCACCAGGGCGACGACGGCGAAGGGCACCGCCACGAAGAAGTTCCAGCGCCAGCCCCACAGGTCGGTGATCACGCCGCCGACGAGCGGGCCGCCCACCGTGGCCACGGCCATCACGGCGCCGAACAGGCCCATGTAGCGGCCGCGCTCACGCGGGCTGATGATGTCCGCCATGATCACCTGGCTGAGTGCGGCGAGGCCGCCGCCGCCCAGGCCCTGCACGGTGCGGCAGACGATCAGGAAGGTCGGGTCGTGGGTGAAGCCGGCCGCCGCGGAGGCGGCGACGAAGAGCACCAGGGCGAGCTGGAAGAGGACCTTGCGGTTGACGAGGTCGGCCAGCTTGCCCCAGATCGGGGTGGCGATGGCCGTGGCGAGCAGGGCCGAGGTGATGACCCAGGTGTAGGCGGTCTGGTCGCCGCCGATGTCGTGGATGATCACCGGCATCGACGTCGAGACCACCGTGTTGGCGATCATCGAGACGAACATGCCCAGCAGGAGGCCGGTCAGGGCCTGGAGCACGGAGCGGTGGCGCGCGGCGTCGGCGGCGGCGCGCTCGAGCGAGGGGGCGCCGGCCGGCGCGACGGCCTCGGGGGCGGGGGAGGTCGGGGTCATGGGGTCCTTCGGCGGGAGGGGCGGCGCGGTGATTGACATGAGTCAATGATTGACGAGAGTCAATCATAAGGGGCGTCGCCCCGGGCTGCACCCGCCATCCGCGGTTAGCCTGGTCACGCCGGACGACGCCCCGTCCTCCCCGGCCCGATCCGAGAGTGAGGCCCTGCCGTGACCCCCCGTTTCCTGCTCATGACCCGCCTCCCCGAGCCCGGGCTCGGGATGCTGCGCGCGGCCGGAGAGGTGGTGGACGGCGCCGACGTCGGAGGGGACGCCGCGCTCGCGCGGCTGGTGGCCTCGGGGGACTACGACGTCGTCGTCTCGGCCCTGGACCAGAAGTTCACCGCCGACGTGCTCGCCGACGCGCGGATCAGGGGCATCGCCAACTACGCGGTCGGCTACAACAACGTGGACGTGGCCGCCGCGACGCGGCGGGGGATCGCCGTCGGCAACACCCCGGACGTGCTCACGGACGCCACCGCGGACATCGCGATGCTCCTGATCCTCGGTGTGACCCGCCGCGCCCACGAGGGTGAGCGGATGGTGCGCGAGGGGCGCTTCCACGGCTGGGCGCCGGACCTGCTCGTGGGCAGGGACGTGCGCGGCGCGACCCTGGGCCTGGCCGGTTTCGGGCGGATCGGCAAGGCGGTGGCCGAGCGCGCGCTCGCCTTCGGCATGGACGTCGTGTTCGCGCCGCGGCCTCCCGCGCACCGGGAGGTGGCGGCCGAGGAGCTCGGCGACCTCGCCGGCCGCGTCCGTCAGGTCCGCTGGGAGGAGCTCGTCGAGGTCGCGGACGTCCTCTCCCTCCACGTGCCCCTGACGGACGACACACACCACCTCGTGGATGCGGAGGTGATCGCGAAGATGAAGGACGACGCCGTCCTCGTCAACACGGCCCGCGGGCCCGTGGTGGACGAGGTGGCCCTCGTCACAGCCCTGCGCGAGGGTCGGCTCTTCGGCGCCGGCCTGGACGTCTACGAGGATGAGCCCGCCCTGGCCCCGGGCCTGGCCGAGCTGGAGAACGTGATGCTCCTGCCGCACCTGGGCTCCGCCACCCGGGACACCCGCGCCGCAATGGCCGAGCTGGCCGCGCGCAACGCGATCGCCATGGCCACGGGCGCGGAGGTCCCGGCCCTCGTCAACCCCGAGGTGCGCGGCTGACCGGCGGGGCGCCGTCGGTAGACTCGGGGACCGTGACCACCCAGAACTCCGCCTCCGCCGCCGTCGACCACCACGATCAGCAGGCCGTCCGCGCCGCCAAGCGTGAGCAGCTGCTCGCCTCGGGCCGTGAGGCCTACCCCGTGCAGGTGCCGCGCACTCACGCGCTGGCCGAGGTGCGTGAGCGGTTCGACGGCCACGAGCCCGACTGGGCCTCGGGCGAGACCGTGTCGGTGACCGGGCGCGTCGTCTTCCTCCGCAACACCGGCAAGCTCTGCTTCGCCACCCTGCAGGAGTCCGGCGCGGACGGGGAGGCCGTCCGCCTCCAGGTCATGGTGTCCCTGGCCGCCGTCGGTGAGGAGTCCCTGGCCGAGTGGAAGAAGGTCGTGGACCTGGGCGACTTCCTCTCCGTCACCGGCGAGGTGATCGTCTCGCGCCGCGGCGAGCTGTCCATCATGGCCTCGGCATGGGAGATGGCCTCCAAGGCGCTGCGCCCCCTGCCCGTGCTGCACGCGGACCTGAACGAGGAGACCCGCGTCCGCCAGCGCTACGCGGACCTGATCGTGCGCGAGGAGGCCCGCCGCATGGTCTACACCCGCGCCAAGGTCACCTCGGCGGTGCGGCGCACCCTCGAGGGCCACGGCTACGTGGAGGTGGAGACCCCGATGCTCCAGCTCGTCCACGGCGGCGCTCTCGCGCGTCCCTTCGAGACGCACCTCAACGCGTTCGACCAGCCGATGACCCTGCGCATCGCCACCGAGCTGTACCTCAAGCGCGCCGTCGTCGGCGGCATCGACCGCGTGTTCGAGATCGGCCGCGTGTTCCGCAACGAGGGCGTGGACTCGACCCACTCGCCCGAGTTCACCACCCTCGAGTCCTATGAGGCGTGGGCGGACATGCACGTCATGGCCGAGCGCATGCAGGAGATCATTCTCAACGCCGCGGACGCGGTGGGCGCCGGGCGTCGGCTCGAGACCGCGAAGGGCGTCATCGACCTGGACGGCGAGTGGGCCTGGGTCGCCGTGTACCCGGGGCTGTCCGAGGCCGTGGGCCGCGAGATCACCCCGGACACGGACGCCGAGACGCTGCGGGCGATCGCCGCGGAGCACGAGGTCAAGGTGGACCCCGCGTGGGACGCGGAGAAGCTCGTGATCGAGCTGTTCGGTGAGATCGTGGAGCCCACCCTGATGAACCCCACGTTCGTGTACGACTACCCGCCGGCCGCCCAGCCGCTCGCGCGCCCGCACCGCTCGGACGACCGGGTCATCGAGGCGTGGGACCTGATCATCGGCGGCATGGAGCGCGGCACCGCGTTCTCCGAGCTGATCGACCCCGTCATCCAGCGTGAGCGCCTGACCGCCCAGTCGGCGATGGCGGCCGCCGGCGACGACGAGGCCATGCAGCTGGACGAGGACTTCCTGCGCGCCCTCGAATACGGCGCCCCGCCCATGGGCGGCATCGGCCTGGGCATCGACCGCCTGGTGATGCTGTTCACGGACGCCGGCATCCGCGAGACCATCCTCTTCCCGCTGCTCAAGCCGGAGGCCTGACATGGCCGACTTCTGGGACTACTTCTCCGTCCTCGCCCCCTCGATCGGCCTCGGGCTCATCTTCTGGCTGGTGATGCGCTCCCTGCTGCGTTCGGACACGGGCGAGCGCGAGAGTCAGGCCCGCCGGCTCTCGGGCGCGGACGCGCGGGCGGCCCGCGAGGAGGCCGAGGCCCGTGAGTGGGCGGCCCGACGCCGAGCCGAGGGCGGGCCGGAGGCCGATCCGGAGGACCGCGCCCGCTGAGATTTCTTCCCCGGCGTTGAAGAATCCTTCTGCCCGGCTTTGTTGCGGTATTCTTGAATCACCACAAGTGCACGGCCGGAATCGTGAGCACGCGGGGAAGAAGCCCGAGAGCGAAGACCGGAACCCAGGGACACGCGCACGAGAGAAGAAAGTGGGAATCACCGTTGGCACAGAAGGTAGAAATGGTCCTCGTGGATGATCTTGACGGTTCGCCTGCAGATGAGACCGTGAACTTCGCATTGGACGGTCGCAATTACGAGATCGACCTGTCGAAGGAGCACGCCGCGGAACTCCGTGAGTTCCTGAAGCCCTACATGAAGAAGGGCCGCGCCGTGGCACCGCCGTCGCCCAAGGTCGAGGCCGCCCAGATCCGCAAGTGGGCGGCCGAGAACGGCTTCGAGGTCTCGAGCCGGGGCCGTCTGCACCGCGACGTGGTGGAGGCCTACCGCAACGCGAAGCGCAAGTGAGCGCCCCGCCCGGGTGCGTCGAGGAATCGGCGTCCCCGGGCCTCGTTCCTGCCCCTCCCGACGACGGCCGGGCCGCTTCTCCCGCTGGCGAACAGCCGCGCGGCACGCGGTCCGGGTGCGTAGTGTCGACCACGACCGTACGCAAGGAGTGTGCCCATGTTCGAGAGATTCACCGACCGCGCCCGTCGGGTGGTCGTGCTCGCCCAGGAAGAGGCGCGCATGCTCAACCACAGCTACATCGGCACCGAGCACATCCTGCTCGGACTGATCCACGAGGGTGAGGGCGTCGCAGCCAAGGCACTGGAGTCCATGGACATCTCCCTGGGCGCCGTGCGAGAGAAGGTGCAGGAGGACATCGGCCAGGGCCAGCAGAACCCGCCCGGCCACATCCCCTTCACCCCGCGCGCCAAGAAGGTGCTGGAGCTGTCCCTGCGCGAGGCGCTGCAGCTCGGCCACAACTACATCGGCACGGAGCACATCCTGCTCGGCCTGATCCGCGAGGGCGAGGGCGTCGCCGCCCAGGTGCTCGTGAAGCTCGGCGCGGACCTGAACCGCGTGCGCCAGACGGTCATCCAGCTGCTCTCCGGCTACCAGGGCGGCGGCCAGGGCGGCAAGGAGACCGCCGGCGCCGGCGTCGGCCAGGGCGGCGAGGCCGGCCAGAACGCGGGCTCCGTGGTGCTGGACCAGTTCGGCCGCAACCTCACGGCGGCCGCGCACGACGGCAAGCTGGACCCGGTCATCGGCCGCGCCGGCGAGATGGAGCGCGTCATGCAGGTGCTCTCCCGCCGCACCAAGAACAACCCCGTGCTCATCGGTGAGCCGGGCGTCGGCAAGACCGCCGTCGTCGAGGGCCTCGCCCAGGCGATCGAGCGCGGCGACGTCCCGGAGACGCTCAAGGACAAGCAGCTCTACTCGCTGGACCTCGGCTCCCTCGTGGCGGGCTCCCGCTACCGCGGCGACTTCGAGGAGCGCCTGAAGAAGGTGCTCAAGGAGATCCGCACCCGCGGGGACATCATCCTGTTCATCGACGAGATCCACACCCTCGTGGGCGCCGGCGCCGCCGAGGGCGCGATCGACGCTGCCAGCATCCTCAAGCCGATGCTGGCCCGCGGCGAGCTGCAGACCATCGGCGCCACCACGCTGGACGAGTACCGCAAGCACATCGAGAAGGACGCCGCGCTCGAGCGCCGCTTCCAGCCGATCCAGGTCGCCGAGCCGTCCGTCGAGGACGCCACGGAGATCCTGCGCGGCCTGCGGGACCGCTACGAGGCGCACCACAAGGTCTCCATCACCGACGGCGCGCTCAAGGCCGCCGCCGGCCTGGCGGACCGCTACGTCTCCGACCGGCACCTGCCGGACAAGGCCATCGACCTGATCGACGAGGCCGGCGCGCGTCTGCGCATCCGTCGCATGACCGTGCCGCCGGAGATCAAGGCCTACGAGTCCCGGATCGCGGAGGTGCGCACCCAGAAGGAGGCCGCCATCGACGGCCAGGACTTCGAGGGCGCCGCCCGCCTGCGGGACCAGGAGCAGCAGCTCGAGGACGAGCGCCGCGAGAAGGAGCAGGCGTGGCGCACCGGCGCCGATGCCGACGTCGCCACGGTGGACGAGGACCTCATCGCCGAGGTGCTCTCCAAGTCCACCGGCATCCCGGTGTTCAAGCTCACCGCGGAGGAGACGGACCGCCTGCGCACCATGGAGGACGAGCTCCACCGCCGCGTGATCGGCCAGGACGAGGCCATCAAGTCCCTGTCCCGCGCCATCCGCCGCACCCGCGCGGGCCTGAAGGACCCGAACCGCCCCTCGGGGTCGTTCATCTTCGCCGGCCCCACCGGCGTCGGCAAGACGGAGCTGGCCAAGTCCCTCGCGGAGTTCCTCTTCGGGGACGAGGACGCGCTCATCACGCTCGACATGTCCGAGTTCCAGGAGAAGCACACCGTCTCGCGTCTGTTCGGCGCCCCTCCCGGCTACGTGGGCTACGAGGAGGGCGGCCAGCTCACCGAGAAGGTCCGCCGCCGTCCGTTCTCCGTGGTGCTGTTCGACGAGGTGGAGAAGGCCCATCAGGACCTCTTCAACTCCCTGCTGCAGATCCTCGAGGACGGTCGCCTGACCGACTCGCAGGGCCGTGTGGTGGACTTCAAGAACACCGTGATCATCATGACCACGAACCTCGGCACCCGGGACATCTCCAAGGGCGTCATGACCGGCTTCCAGTCGGCCACGGACACCACCACCGGGTACGAGCGGATGAAGGGCAAGGTCAAGGAGGAACTGCGCCAGCACTTCCGCCCCGAGTTCCTCAACCGTGTGGACGACGTGATCGTGTTCCCGCAGCTGCAGAAGCACGAGATCGTGGAGATCGTGGACCTGTTCGTCGCCCGCCTGGGCCGCCGCCTGGCGGAGCAGGACCTGTCCATCGAGCTCACCCAGTCCGCCAAGGACCTGCTCGCGGACCGCGGCTACGATCCGGCCATGGGTGCCCGCCCGCTGCGCCGCACCATCCAGCAGATGGTGGAGGACCAGCTCTCGGAGAAGATCCTCTTCGGTGAGATCCCGGCCGGCTCCCTCATCACCGTGGACGCCACGGGCGAGGGGGAGGGCGCCGAGCTGACGTTCACGTTCTCCGGCGGCCGGGAGGCCCTGGAGGGCGCGGACCTGGCCGAGCTCGAGTCCGGTGCTGGCGATCCGGTGGACGCCGACCGCTCCGTGTGACCTGCGGGGCCTGACCCACGACGCCGGACCGCGCGTCCGGTGCCCACGGCCCGTCGCCCCTCCCCTCGGGGAGGAGGCGGCGGGCCGTCGGCGTGCCCCCACGGGATGCCGGCGACGAGGTCCGCGACACCGCCGCCGGCATCAAGGACGGCCTCTCGAAGGACCGCTGAACCGGCCCGCCTCCCCGCAGGCGCGAGAGGGGTTCCCTCGCGGCGGGATCGGTGCCACTGTGGTCTGTGACCGCTCGACGGTGGTCCTGTCTCCGCTTCGGCCCGGCGCTCGCCGGGACGGCCGCGGAGCAGCCCCGAGAAGAAGGAGGCCGCTCATGGGTATCGGTGACCTGAACAACCTCGCAAACCAGCACTCGGACAAGATCAACGAGGCCGTGGACAACGCTCAGGAGCAGCACGGCGACAAGCTCGGCGAGCACGGCGACACCGTGAACAAGGGTGTCGACGTCGCGCAGGAGAAGTTCCTGTCCGGGGACGAGGGCGAGCAGCAGGCCTGAGCCTGCCGTCGACGCCGCGGGAGCCCCCGCCCGGTCCGCCGGGACGGGGGCTCCCGTCTGTCCGGGGCGGGGATGTCCGTGCCTAGACTGGACCCCATGCCTGCCGACCGCCCCCTCACCCTCCGCTCGGCGCGGACCCAGGACGTCCCGGTCATCCAGGCGCTCGTGGAGCCGCTGGCGCGGGAGCGCGTGCTGCTCCAGAAGGAGGCGGTGGCCTACTACGAGGCCATCCAGGAGTTCGTGGTCGCCGAGGAGCCGGAGGGGACCCTGGCCGGCTTCGGCGCCCTCCACGTGATGTGGCAGGACATCGCCGAGGTCCGCACCCTCGCCGTCTCGGAGGCCCACCGGGGGGCCGGCGTCGGGCACCTGATCATCGAGGAGCTGCTGGACCGTGCGCGGGCCGTGGGCGTCGAGCGGGTCTTCTGCCTGACCTTCGAGGTCGAGTTCTTCCGCCGGCACGGTTTCGAGGTGATGGCGGACCAGTCCGCCGTGGACCCGGAGGTCTACGCGGAACTGCTGCGCTCCACGGACGAGGGCGTCGCCGAGTTCCTGGACCTCGCCCGGGTCAAGCCGAACACGCTCGGCAACACGCGGATGATCCGCCGCCTCTGAGCCGCCGCACCGCGGGCCGCCCCGTGCCCCGGCGAGGTCAGGCCGGGAAGGTGAGGCCGCCGTCGTCGTCCCGGGCCAGCAGCCCGTCCGACACGAGCCCGGCGACGCACCGCGCCCACTGCGCGTCGTCGGGGCGGTGCGACCCGAGCCGCCCCCCGGCCACGACGACGGCGGGCACCTCCGCCTCGGCCACGCGCCCGTGCTCGCGGACGGCGGCCATCACGGCCCCGCGCACCTGACGGTCCGTGCCGGCCCAGGTCTGGCCGCGCGGCACCTCCACCGGCGGCGGGGAGCCCGCCGCGACCCACGCGCACGTCTCCGCCAGGGGGCAGCGGTCGCAGGCGGGGGAGCGCGCGGTGCAGACGAGGGCCCCGAGTTCCATGACGGCCGCGTTCCACGCGTTGGCGCGGGCGGGGTCCTCGGGCATGAGGGCCTGGGCGCGGCGCATCTCGGCGCGGGTCAGCGACCTGCCGGGCAGGGCCTCACCCGCGACCGCGCGCGCGATCACCCGGCGCACGTTGGTGTCCACGACGGTCTCGGGGACGCCGAACGCGAAGCTCGCGACCGCCGCGGCCGTGTACTCGCCGATGCCGGGCAGGGCGCGCAGGGCGGCGGGGTCGGCCGGCACCCGGCCGTCGTGGCGCTCGACGACGGCCCGGGCGGCCTCCTGGAGGCGCAGGGACCGGCGCGGGTAGCCGAGCCGGTCCCAGGCCGTGAGCACGTCTGCGGTGGGGGCGACGGCCAGGTCAGCGGGGGTCGGCCAGCGCTCCAGCCACTCCCGCCAGCGGGGCAGCACCCGCACGACCGGCGTCTGCTGGAGCATGATCTCCGAGACGAGCACACCCCACGGGGAGCAGTCCGGGCTGCGCCAGGGCAGGTCCCGGGCGTGGACGGCGAACCACCCCAGCACCGCGTCGTGCAGGCGCGGCACGTCCACCGTGGGCGGGACGAGGGGGGCGGGCGCGGGCATGACGTCCACTGTAGGGTGCGCCGCCGCCTACCCTGGATCGCATGCCGTCTCGTCCGACTTCCCCCGGGTCGAAGCCGTCCCCCGCCGTCTACCGCCGCCGGCGGCTCGTGGCCGCCCTGCTCGCCCTCGTGCTCCTGATCCTGGTGGGGTGGGCCGTCGTGGCGCTCGTCCGTGCCGGGATCGGCGCCTTCTCCTCCGAGGACGCCGACCCCTCCGCCGCCCCGACGCCGGTGCACTCCCCGTCGCCCGCCCCGGCCACGGACGCCGAGTCCGGCTCCGCCTCGCCCACCGTGGCCGTCGAGGACGCGGCCGAGTGCCAGCCCTCGGACCTGCGGATCGCCGCCTCCGCGGACCGGTCCGAGTACCAGCGGGGGGAGGAGGCCGAGCTGCGCCTGGGCATCACGAACCTCTCCTCGACCCCCTGCCGCACGGATGTGGGCACGGCCCGGCAGGAGTTCACGATCCGCACGGCCGAGGGCGACGACGTCTTCTCCACCCGCATCTGCCAGGCGGACCCCGCGGAGGCCCAGCGGGTGCTGTACCCGCACGAGGAGCTCACCGCCGTATACCGCTGGTCCGGCCGCGCCTCGAGCCAGGACTGCGGCCGCCTCGGCGCTCTCGCGGAGCCCGGGCCCCATCTGCTGACGGTCAGCCTCGGCGACGTCACCTCCCGCCCCGTCGCGCTGAAGATCCTCGAGGAGCTCGCCCCGGGGGCCCAGGACGGCAGCTCCTCGGCCACCCCCTCCTCGAGCGGCAGCGCCTCCCCGTCGGCGTCCGCCTCAGCTCCTGCGTCGGCCTCAGCCTCGGCGTCGGCCTCGCCGTCCGCGGCACCGGCCACGACCACCGACCCGTCGCCGTCGCCGTCTCGCTGAGCCGGGCGCGCCGTCAGCGGCCGGGGCCGGCATCCGGATGCGCGGCCGGGCCGCCGCCCGTCCACGTGGGGATCGTGGCGAGGGCCTCGCCGATCGAGCCGACCTCCGCCACCGTGAAGCCCGCCGGGACGTCCCCGAGCGGCTCGGGGGAGCGGGGGACCAGGGCGCGGGTGAAGCCCAGCCGCGCGGCCTCGCGCACCCGTCGCCCGATGCCGGGCACGGGGCGCACCTCCCCGGCCAGCCCGAGCTCGCCGACCGCGATCATCCCCTGCGGGACGGGGGCCGAGAGCTTCGCCGAGGCCACGGCGACGGCCACGGCCAGGTCCGAGGCGGGCTCCGAGAGTCGCACGCCGCCCACGGTGGCCACGTAGCAGTCGTCCTGGGCGAGGGCGAAACGGGCCCGGCGCTGGAGCACGGCCAGGAGCATGTTCACGCGCGCCGCGTCCACGCCGGAGACGGTGCGGCGCGGGCTGCCGCCGGCGGACGGGGTGAGCAGGGACTGCACCTCGGCCACGAGCGGGCGCCGGCCCTCGAGCGTCACCGTCACGCACGTGCCCTCGACCGGCTCCGAGACGCCCGAGAGGAACAGGCCGGAGGGGTCGTCCAGGGACTCGATGCCGTCCTCCCTCAGGTCGAAGCAGCCGACCTCGTCCGTGGGTCCGAAGCGGTTCTTCACCGCACGCACCAGGCGTAGCCGTGAGTGGCGGTCCCCCTCGAACTGGCAGACCACGTCCACGAGGTGCTCGAGCAGCCGCGGACCCGCGATGGTCCCGTCCTTCGTCACGTGGCCCACCAGGACCGTGGTGATCCCCTTCTCCTTGGCCGTGCGGATGAGGCTGGCCGCCACCTCGCGCACCTGGCTGACGCCCCCGGCGATCCCGTCCACCTCGGTGGACTGCAGGGTCTGCACGGAGTCCACGATCACCAGCTCCGGGTCCGTCCGCTCGATCTGCCCCAGCGCCCGGCCCAGGTCCGTCTCCGCCGTCAGACGCAGGGTGTCCGCGATCGCCCCGATCCGGTCTGCCCGAGAGCGCACCTGGGCCGCCGACTCCTCGCCCGTCAGGTACAGCACCGAGCGTGGACCGCCGCCGCCCGCGCCGCGGGCCGTCTGGGCGGCCACGTCCAGCAGCAGCGTGGACTTGCCGATGCCCGGCTCGCCGGCCAGCAGGATCACCGCGCCCGGCACGAGGCCGCCGCCGAGCACGCGGTCCAGCTCGCGCACCCCCGTGGAGCGGAACGAGGCCAGCGTGGCGTCCACGTCCGCGATGCGCGGCGCGACCTCCGCGACCGTGGCCGCGCGCGTGCGGCCGGTGGTGGACGTCAGGCCGATCTCCTCGACCGTGCCCCACGACTGGCACTCCCCGCAGCGGCCGACCCACTTCACGGTGGTCCAGCCGCACTCGGTGCAGCGGTATCCGGGGGCGCGCTTCGGGGCGGTCTTGGTGGCCATGCGCCCACTCTAGGAGCCGGGGCGGACGCGTTAACCGGCCCGCGCACGGCCCCGCCGTCGACCGCCGGGGCCGCGCTCCGCCGTCGGGCTCAGACGCGGGGCAGGTAGGCCCGCGCCTCGTCGTGCTCGGCGCCCGTGGCCTCGATGAGGTCCACCATCATGGGCCGCAGCAGCATCACGAGCGCCTCGCCGTGCACGGATCCGCCGCCCAGCTGGTGCGGGTCCAACGCGGAGGCGGACGCCCCCAGGGCGTCCCGCGCCACGGACAGCGAGCGATGGCGGCCCTCGGCCTGGGGCTCCACGAGGGAGCGGTGCAGGATCTCGACGGCGTCCGCGGCGTCGTCGAACCAGGCGGCCAGGCGCTCGCGGTCGTCGTCGTCGAGCACGCCCTCGTCCAGGGCCGAGACCACCCGCCGGGCCACGATCCGCAGGGAGCGCACCGCCAGATCCGAGCGGTCCGCCGCGTTCACCGCGTCCTCCACGAAGGAGCGCGAGGAGCGGTGCAGCGGGTTGAACACGGTCTGCTCATGTGTGACGCGCAGCTCCTTGCGCAGCGCCTCCAGCGTGGTGTGCGTGCCGCGGCTGGCCACCAGCGCCATCCAGGCGGTGCGGGAGTCGTTCTCCCGCAGGGCCCGGGAGAGGTCGCGCAGCACCGTGGCGATCGAGTCGTAGAGTCCACCCAGCTGACGCACCGCGGGACGGCGCACGTCCTGGGGCGAGAGGAACGTGACGAGCAGGGCCAGGACGCCGCCCACGATCGCGTCCTGGCTGCGGACGAACGGCCCTCCCGTGCCGGTGGGCAGGAGGACCACGAGGACGGACTGCAGGGACATCTGCATCGTGAATGTGGCGCCGGAGTCCAGGAACCGGGCCACCATCACGGACACGAACAGGACCACCGAGGCCTGCCACAGGCCGCGGCCGAGCCCGACCATGAGCAGGTCCCCGATCAGGATGCCGACGGTGCAGCCGACGGCGACCTCGGCCACCTTGCGCAGCTTCGGCTCCCGTTGGAAGCCGAGGGCGATCAGTAGGGCGGTGGAGGCGAACAGGGGCTGCTGGTGGCCCAGGACGGCCTCCGCGAACCAGTAGGCGCCCACCGCGCAGACAGCGACGAGGGCGGCCTGGCCCACGGAGGAGCGGACGCGGGACCAGCCCGCACGGGCGCGCCGACGCAGGAAGCGGCCGAGACGTTCCCCGCGGGTCTGGGGGTCGACCATCGGCACCGTGCCCGTGGCGGTGGCGAAGCGGTCCGTCATGCGGCCAGCCTAGTCCGACGCCGCGGTGCCCCCGCCGTGCGAGGCTCAACCAAGCATTGTGGCCCACGGCACAGATCATTCCTGCGAATGCCGCTCCCGTTCACCATCTGTTCACCCCGGCCGAGCACTCGATTCACCTCTGGACCGTACGGTCGGGTGCGGTGCAGAACCGGGCCAGCCGGACGCTCTGCCCTCACCGTCGTCATCCGATTGAAAGAGGCTCTTCGTGAAGGCTCACCGCTTCGGCCGCTCCGCCGCCCTCCTGTCCGTGGCCGCCATCGCCCTGACCGCCTGCTCCTCCGCGGGCAACACCGACAACGGCTCGTCCTCCTCCGCCGCCGGGGACACCGGCTCCGAGCAGGCGACCTTCGAGGCCAAGGGCCAGCTGAAGGGCGCCGGCGCCACCTCGCAGGAGTCCGCCATCGGTGCGTGGGCCGACGGCGTGACCTCGGTCGCCCCCGAGCTGACCGTGCAGTACTCGCCGGACGGCTCCGGCGCCGGCCGCGAGAAGTTCCTCGCCGGCGCCGTCTCCTTCGCCGGCTCCGACTCCGCCATGAAGGACGAGGAGGCCGACAAGGCCAAGGAGGTCTGCGGCGACCAGGGCGCCTTCCACGTGCCCGCCTACGTCTCCCCGATCGCCATCGCCTACAACCTGCCCTCCGTCAAGGAGGACATCAAGATGGACGCGGAGACCGTGGCCAAGGTGTTCTCGGGCGAGATCAAGAAGTGGAACGACGACGCCATCGCCTCGCAGAACGAGGGCGTCGAGCTGCCCGACACCGACATCACCGTCGTGCACCGCTCGGACAAGTCCGGCACCACCAAGAACTTCGTGTCCTACCTCTCCGAGGCCGCCCCGGAGGCCTGGACCTACGAGGTCGCCGAGGAGTGGCCGTCCGACATCACCGCCGAGTCCGCGCAGGGCACCAAGGGCGTCGTGGGTCAGGCCTCCTCCACCGAGGGCGCCATCACCTACACCGACGCCTCGGCCGTGGGCACCCTGGGCACCGTCGACGTCAAGGTCGGCGACGAGTACGTGAAGGAGTCCCCGGAGGCCGCCGCCAAGCTGGTCGAGACCTCGGAGGAGAAGGAGGACGGCTCGCTCGAGATCGACCGTGCCACCACCGAGCAGGGCGTGTACCCCGTCGTGCTGGTCTCCTACCACATCTACTGCAACCAGTACGACTCGCAGGAGACCGTGGACCAGGTGAAGGCCTTCGGCGAGTACGTCGTGTCCGAGGACGGCCAGAAGGCCGCCCAGGAGGCCGCCGGCAACGCCCCCATCACCGCGGCCACCCGCGATGCCGCGATGAAGCGCATCGAGGCCATCTCCGTCCAGGGCTGACCCAGGTCCTCGACCTGATCGTCCCTCCGCTTCGGCCGCCGAGCCCCTGCTGGGGCCCGGCGGCTGAAGCCGCCTCCGGGCACCGTCCCGCACGGCCCATCCCCGCCCCCTGACCCCGCAATCGAGGGAAAGCACCGTGACCTCACCTGCCGTCGAGACGACCAAGGGCTCGTCCACGTCGCTGCGCGGCTCGCGTCGCGGCACCGCCGGAGACAGCATCTTCTCCGGCTTCGCCCTGGCGTCCGCCGTCCTGATCCTTCTCGTCCTCGCCTTCGTGGCCATCTTCCTGGTGGGGGAGGCATGGCCGGCCATCAAGCCCGGCGCCGAGCTCGAGTCCGCCGACTCCTTCTTCCAGTACGTCTGGCCGCTCATGGCCGGTACGGTCATGGCCGCCATCATCGCGCTGCTGCTGGCCACCCCGGTCGCCGTCGGCGTCGCGCTGTTCATCTCGCACTACGCCCCTCGGCGCATCGCCCAGCCGGTCGGCTTCGTCATCGACCTGCTGGCCGCCATCCCGTCGGTGGTCTACGGCGTGTGGGGGTGGCTGACCCTGGCGCCGCTCATGGTGCCGATCTACGCCTGGCTCAACAAGTACCTCGGCTTCATCCCGTTCTTCTCCGGCAGTGCCAGCACCACCGGCCGCACGCTGCTGACGTCCGGCGTCGTGCTCGCGGTCATGGTGCTGCCGATCATCACCGCGCTCTGCCGCGAGATCTTCACGCAGACCCCGAAGCTGCACGAGGAGGCCGCGCTCGGCCTCGGCGCCACGCGCTGGGAGATGATCAAGATGACCGTCTTCCCGTTCGCCCGCGCCGGCATCGTCTCCTCGATCATGCTCGGCCTGGGCCGCGCGCTGGGCGAGACCATGGCCGTGACCATGGTGCTCTCGGGCGGCGTGTTCGCCTGGTCGCTCGTCGAGTCGGGCAAAAACCAGACGATCCCGTCGGAGATCGCCCTGAACTTCCCGGAGGCCTTCGGCATGCGCCTCCACGAGCTGATCGCCGCGGGCCTCATGCTCTTCGTCATCACCCTCGCGGTGAACATGATCGCCCGAGCGATCGTGAACAAGCACAAGGAATTCTCGGGGGCCAACTGACATGAGCACCACAGCAACCACCACGCGCCCCGAGGGGGGCCTGCAGAGCCCGCGGACGAACTCGCTGACCAGCGGTCAGATGCCGGGCTGGACCTGGATGGTCGTCGCGGCCGGGGCCATCGTCCTCGGCGCGCTCATCACCTTGCTGCTCGCGGACGGCTTCAACGTCGCCGGGTTCCTCGTCATCACCGCCGTCCTGTTCGTGATCGGCATGTACGGGGCCACTCGCGTGCTGGAGAACCGTCGGCGCGCCACGGACGGCCTGTGGCGGCACCTCGTGTGGCTCGCCTTCCTGATCGCCCTGGCCCCGCTGATCTCGGTCCTCTGGTCCGTGATCGCCACCGGCCTGCCGACGCTGATCTCCAACCCGCACCTGATCGCGTACGACATGAAGGGCGTCACCGGCGTCGCCGACGCCAACTGGGTCGAGGTGGGCATGCCCGCCGGCGACCTGCCCGGCGGCTTCGGCCACGCCCTCCTCGGCACCGTGCTCATCACGCTGATCGCGACGCTGATCTCCGTGCCGATCGGCATGCTCACCTCCATCTACCTGGTGGAGTACGGCCGCGGCGGCTGGTTCTCCCGCGCCATCGTGTTCTTCGTGGACGTGATGACCGGCATCCCCTCGATCGTGGCAGGCCTCTTCGCCTACGCCGCGGTCTCGTGGGTCCTCACGCTCACGATGGGCAGCCAGTCGAAGGCGTTGCAGACGGTCCAGATGGGCTTCAGCGCCGCGATCGCCCTCTCCGTGCTGATGATCCCCGTGGTCGTCCGTTCCACCGAGGAGATGCTCCGCGTGGTGCCGAATGAGCTCCGCGAGGGCGCCTACGCCCTGGGCGTGCGCAAGTGGCAGACCATCGCCAAGGTGGTCCTGCCCACCGCGATCTCCGGCATCGCCTCCGGCGTGACGCTGGCCATCGCGCGCGTCGCCGGCGAGACCGCGCCGATCCTCGTGACGGCCGGCTTCGCCCAGAGCGTCAACTGGAACCCGTTCGACGACTGGATGACGGCGCTGCCGGTGTACATCTACCGTCAGCTGGTCTCGCCGCTCTCCCCGACCGCGGCGGATCCGTCCACGGCCCGCGCCTGGGCCGCGGCCCTGCTCCTCGTCTTCATCGTCATGATGCTGAACCTGGCCGCCCGTCTGATCGCCCGGGCCTTCGCCCCGAAGACCGGCCGCTGACCATCGGCCGCCCCGGCCCACGCCGGGGCGGCCACCCCTCGCAGACTCTCCCGCTCCCCAGCGACTCCAGAAGGAACCCCGCCTCATGTCCAAGCGCATCCAGGCCATCGACGTCGATGTCTTCTACGGCAAGTTCAAGGCCGTCGAGGGCGTCAACATCGACATCGCCCCCCGCTCCGTCACCGCCTTCATCGGCCCCTCCGGCTGCGGCAAGACCACCTTCCTGCGCAGCATCAACCGCATGCACGAGGTGCTCCCCGGCGCCACCGTGGACGGCAAGCTCCTGCTCGACGGCGAGGACATCTACGGGCCCGGTGTGGACCCGGTCCGCGTCCGTTCCCAGATCGGCATGGTCTTCCAGCGCCCGAACCCGTTCCCCACGATGTCCATCCGCGACAACGTGCTGGCCGGCTACAAGCTCAACGGCACCCGCCTGAACAAGTCCCGTGCGGACGAGCTCGTGGAGAAGTCCCTGCGCGGCGCCAACCTGTGGAACGAGGTCAAGGACCGCCTCGACAAGCCCGGCTCCGGCCTCTCCGGCGGCCAGCAGCAGCGTCTGTGCATCGCCCGCTCCATCGCGGTGCAGCCCGACGTGATCCTCATGGACGAGCCCTGCTCCGCGCTCGACCCGATCTCCACCCTCGCCGTCGAGGACCTGATCAACGAGCTCAAGGAGGAGTACACGGTCATCATCGTCACGCACAACATGCAGCAGGCCGCGCGCGTGGCGGACAAGACCGCGTTCTTCAACATCCAGGGCGTCGGCAAGCCCGGCAAGCTGATCGAGTACGACGACACCGACGTCATCTTCAACAACCCCTCGAGCCAGCAGACCGAGGACTACGTCTCCGGCCGCTTCGGCTGAGCCGTCCCGCGCTCCATCCCCGACCCCGTCCGGCCGCACGCCGGGCGGGGTCGCGGCGTCTGCGGGGCCGGGCGTCGTCGTCGGGCGCGGCCTCAGGCCAGCGGGACGAGGGCCAGCGTGCCGAGGAGGCCGAGGAGCGCGCAGGCCACCGGCGTGAGCACCCACCAGCCGACCACGCGCAGCACGGTGGGCCAGCGCACGGACGCGTAGGTCTGCGTCTGGCCGGCACCCACGATGGCCGCCGTCGCCGTGTGGGTGGAGGACAGGGGCAGGTGGAACACCAGGGATCCGACGAACAGCAGGCCCGCGGGGATGACGGCGGCCACGGACGCCCGCAGGGGGTCGAGGCGGACGAGACGCTCGGTGAGGGTCCAGGCGATCCGCCAGGCGCCACCCAGCGTGCCGAGCCCGACCGCGAAGGCGAACAGGAACGCGCCCCCCACGAACTCGGCCGTCAGGGCGTCCGGCGCCAGGACGGACCCGGACCCCACCAGCACGGCGGCCCACAGCACCCCCATGCGCTGACCGGCCTGCAGGCCGTGGCCCATGGCCATGGCGCTGGCGGAGATGCCCAACGCGACGCGGGCCCGGTGCTGGACGTTGACCGTGGTGCCCCGGGTGGCGAGCCGCATGGCGGGGGCGGTGAGCAGGCGGGCGAGCGCCCATGCGATCAGGGGCGAGAGCAGCAGGCTGAGCAGCACCTCGGCGCGGACGAGGTCGAAGATGGTGTGGGCGACGTCGACGTCCAGACTCAGGCGCACGGCGAGGTGGCTGCCCGCCAGCGCGGAGATCAGCGCGTGCGTGCTGGAGCTGGGCAGGCGCCGCCACCACAGCAGCAGACCCCACACGAGGGTCACCGCGCAGGACACGCCCACGGCCAGGGGGCCGATCTCGCTGCGCACCGCGGGCGAGGTGAAGTAGTGCACGCTCAGCGTGATGAGCCCGATGCCCAGCAGGGCGCCCACGGTGTTGACCGCCCCGGTCAGGAGGAGGGCCCCGCGCGGGGTCAGCGCCCGGTACCGGACAGGCAGCGCCGCGGCGTTGGGGGCGTCGCGGAACCCCATCAGCGCGCCGACGGCGCACAGCAGCACGAGGACGACGGCGAGCCCCGCGGTCACGGCGCCTCCACCGGCTCAGGACTCACGGACGAGCACCATGCCCAGGTCCATGTTCACGCGGGAGAGGGCCTCGAGTGCCGCGTGCAGCGCCCAGGCGACCTCGCGCTGGCGGTTGTAGTCGCGCTGCAGCAGGTCCATGCCGAGGTCGGCGAGCCACTCGACCATGATCCGCTCCGTGCGGCGGGAGGCGCGCAGCAGCTGCATCCACGTGGCCTCCAGGGCGTCGAGGTCGCGCATCTCGGCGGCGCTGCGGGCGAGCAGCTCGGCCTGCCGGCCCACGGTCTCGAGGACGTCGAGGGCGTGCGTCGGCAGCTCTTCGAGGTCGGCCCGTTGGATCAGCACGCCCGCCGACACGACGCGCCGGGTGGCCGCGTGCACGCCGCTGGCCAGCCGGTAGAGGTCCTGACGGGGCAGCGGAGTCACGTAGGCGCTGCGCAGCGCGGTGAGGAAGGCCATGAGGGTGGCGCTCGAGGACGAGTCGAGCTCCTCGAGCTCACGGGCGGCACGGTCCGCCTCGGGTCCGCGGGTCCCTGCGACCTGGGCCACCAGATGCACGGACCGGTGCAGGGCCTCGGCGAGGTCTGCCATGTGACGCAGCGCCGGGGTGTCGCGCGTGACGAGCCAGGGCATGCGGGGGGACATGGGCAGCGGTCGCTCTCTCGTCGACGGGTGGCGAAGGGGTCGACGACGACGCCAGACCGGGAACGCCTCTCGGCGGAAGGCCGCTCGCAGCGGCTGTGTGTTGGAGCCCGGGGTTACCAGCGGCCCGGCGCCGTCCCCTTCAGTCTAGCGATCCGTCCCGAAACGCTCGACCCGCCGCCTCCAGGGCGTCGGCGGTGCTGACCAGGCGCGCGGCCCGGCGGGTGAGGGCGGCGGCGCGGTCCGGGGCGGCGGCCTCGGAGCCCTCGGCGTGCTCGACCTGGCCCAGGGCCACGACGCGGGCGTAGGCCGCGGCGCGCTCGAACGCGACGTCGATCTCGGAGCGGTAGGCGCCCGTGAGGATCGTGTCCGTGAGGCGGCGCAGCTCGGCCGGCCCCGGCGGCTCGACGGCGCCCGCCACGACGCGCGAGGCGTAGGCGGCGTGCCCGGCGCGGTACCAGGCGGCCCAGCGTTCGCCGTCGCGGGCCGTCGCCTCCTGGAGCACGTACAGGCGCCACAGGGCGCCGGCGAGCGAGACGGGCGGGGCGTCCGCCCACAGCTCCGCGAGCGTCTCGACGCCCAGCTCGCGGACCAGCCCGACCAGCCGCTCGACGACGGCCGGGTCCTCCTCCGCGCGGCCGCCGGCCACGAGGGCGTGGGCCAGGCGCGAGGCCGCCGCGGCCACTTCCTGCGGGTCTTCGCCGCCGGCGAAGTGCGTGAGCTCCTGCGGCTCCGAGAGGCGGGGCCGGTGGGGGCGCAGCACGCCCGAGGCGCTCGAGCTGGCGCCGCGGCCGGCGGGCAGGCGGTGACGTGCCATGGGCGGGCTCCCTTCGAGGGCGCATCGGGGTGGGGATGTGGTCGCCGGAGGCGGCGGCCCCGTCCACGGTAGTGCCCCGGACGCCTGGGCTACCATCGGAGGGCACCCGTGAGGGTCGCCGTCGTCGGCCGCACGCCGTCGTCGTCGGCCGCGGGTGGGGGCCTTTAGCTCAGCTGGCAGAGCATCGGACTTTTAATCCGCCGGTCGCGGGTTCGATCCCCGCAGGGCCCACCGGAGAACGGCCCCTGACCCGGCGCGATGCCCGGTCGGGGGCCCTCCCTAGGATGGAGCCATGAGCCCCACGCCCACACCAGTCACCGAGACGATCAGTTCCGGCCACAGCGTGGTGTGGTCGCGCCCGCCGGCGGAGCGCGCGGGCACGGACCTGGTGCTCGTGTTCCACGGCTACGGCTCCAACGAGGTCCGCGCGGCGCGCCGCCACTTCCCGATGCTCCCGGAGCGGTGCACCGGCCTGGCGGTGCGCGGCGGCTTCGAGATCGACGAGACGGCCTCCGAGGGCCCGGGCGACCCCGGCGCACACGGCTGGTTCCTGCTCGACCTGCTGCTGCAGTCCGACTTCGCCCAGGTGCTCGCCGCCGCCCACCGCGTGTTCGACGTGCTCTCCGCCGAGGAGGTCGTGGCGGCCGGCTTCCGCACGGTCTCGGTGCTCGGCTTCTCCCAGGGCATGGCCATGGCGACGACGGTCCTGCGTCTGCGTCCCGAGGCGTTCACCTGCGGTGTGGGCCTGAGCGGCTTCGCCGTCGACAACGAGCTGCTGGCCATGCTCGACTCCCCGGCCGAGGGACCGGGCCCGCGCCCGTTCTTCTGGGGCCGGGACGCCGAGGACCCCGTGATCCATCCGGACGCCGTCGCCCACACCCGCGCGTGGGCCGAGGAGCACACCCGCCTGACCGTGCGCACCTACCCCGGGATCTTGCACGGGACCGGCCCCGACGAGGTCCGTGACGTGCGCATCTTCCTCGAGCACTCCCTGCGCGCGGCGACGCCCGGGTCCTGACCGCGGGGGTCGCGCGCCGATACTGTGGCGCGCATGGCAAAGAACTCGACGATCGGCCGGTACGCGTCCGGGAAGGTGAAGGACTTCGGGCTGAAGTCGGCACTCGATGAGAACGGCGAGCCCACGGAGGGCTTCGAGAAGGCCCTCTCCACGGTGTTGGCGGTCCAGCGCCCCCTGGTCCTGAAGAACATCCAGCGCATGGCGGCGAAGCACCCGGGGGAGAGCCCGGAGCGTCTCGCCGAGCGGCTCGGGCAGCAGTACCTGACCACCGTCACGGGGGCCGGTGCCGCCGTGGGCGGCACCGCGATCGTCCCGGGCATCGGCACCGTGGCCGCGCTCGGCCTGTCCGGTGTCGCGGTCGCCGGCTTCATGGAGGCCACCGCCCTCTACGCGCAGTCCCTCGCCGAGCTGCACGGCATCACCACGCAGGACCCGCAGCGCGCCCAGGCCCTCGTCATGGGCCTCATGCTCGGCGACGACGCCAAGGAGCTGCTCCGCGAGGCCGCCGCCAAGGCCGGCCGTCCCTACGACCCGCAGTCCAGCCTCAACGCGCTCGCGGGCACCGCATCGGGCACCGGCATCAGCGCGTTCGTGGTGGATCGCCTCAAGAGGACGTTCATGCGCAAGATGCGCCTGCGGCAGGGTGCCGGCTTCGTGGGCCGCGCCGTGCCGTTCGGCGTGGGCGCCGTGATCGGCGGCGTGGGCAACCGCGCCATGGGCAAGGCCGTGATGGAGAACGCCGCGGAGCTCTTCAGCCCCCTGCCGATGGTGATCCCCGGCGAGATCCGCGAGGGCGCCGCACAGGGGCGCGCCGATGGCACCAAGGACGACGGCGGCGTCTTCGGTGCGATCCGTCGCGCCCTGCCCGGCGGCAAGGACGAGAAGGACAAGCCCGCCGCCTGACGGCCTCGTCCCCGCGCTTTCGAACGTGAGAGAGGCCCAATCTCACGTTCGAAAGCGCCCATTCGCCCCATTTCACGTTCGAAAGTGCGGGGTAGGGGCCGCGTCTCAGAGGAACAGCGTGGCCACCCCGTGGATCGCCAGGCCCGCGAGCGCGCCGACGACCGAGCCGTTGATGCGGATGAACTGCAGGTCCTTGCCCACGAACAGCTCGAGGGTGCGCGCGGTCTGCTCGCCGTCCCAGCGGGCGACCGTCTCCTCGATCACCCCGGTCACTGCCGGGCCGTAGGAGCTCAGCGCATACGCCGCGGCGCGGCGGGCGTGGCCGTCCACGCGGTCGCGCAGCTCGGGGTCCTCCTGCAGGCGGGCGCCGAGGTCGCGCAGGGCGGCCACGAGCGCGCGGTGCAGGTCGGAGGACGGGTCCTCGAGCGCATCCAGGAGCGAGTCCCGCAGGGAGACCCAGGCCCGCCCGGCCCATGCACGCAGCCGTTCGTCCGCGAACAGGTTCCGCTTGAACCGTTCCACCGAGGCGCGGGTGGCGGGCTCGTTCCGCATCTCGTCGGCGAGGCGGTCGAGCCAGTCGTCGACGGCGCGGCGGGCCTCGTGCTGCCGGTCGCGGCGGATGCCGGCGAGGTACTTGAGGGTCTCGGCGTGCAGTCGCTCGGCGAGGAGGCGGTCCACGAGGTCCGGGCTCCACTCGGGGGAGCGGCGGCGCACCGTCTCGACGAACAGCTCGGGGTGGGCGGCCACCCAGTCCCCGGTGTGGGCGACCACGAGGTCCACCACGCGCTCGTGGTGCCGACCGGCCACCACGTCCTCCAGCACGCCCGCGAGCGTGGGGGACCAGTCCGGGGCCACCATGTGGCGTTCCATCAGCTGGTGCAGCAGCTCCTGGACGGCGTCGTCGTCGGCCGCGGCCATGGCGCCCCGGGCCGCGGTCGCGATCTCCCGGGCGGTGCGGGCCGCGTTCTCCTCACGGCGCAGCCAGCCGCCGGCGGCCTCGGCCACCTTCAGCCCGTCGACCTTCTCGTGGGCGACCTCCGAGTCCAGGAAGTTCTCCTGCACGAACTCGGTCAGCGCGGCGCCGAGCTGGTCCTTCTTCCGCGGGATCAGGGCGGTGTGCGGCACGGGCACACCCATCGGGTGGCGGAACAGCGCCGTGACCGCGAACCAGTCCGCCAATGCGCCGACCATGCCGCCCTCCGCGGCGGCGCGCACGTAGCCCCACACCGGGTGGACGTCCTGCAACGGGAACGCGACCACGAACACCACGGCCAGCAGGATGAGCAGCCCCAGGGCGACGGCCTTCATGCGCCGCAGGCCCGCCGCGCGTTCGAGGGCGCCGGCGCTGAGCAGCTGCTGGGCGGGGTCGGGGGAGAAGGACACGGGAGGCTCCTGATCGCGTGCACCGAATGGTCCCCACCAGTTAACCAGCCGGGCACCCTGCGGTGACGTGGCCGGCACACGCGCTCCCTAGCCTGGCGGCGTGCCCGCCCTCGTGATCGCCCACCGCGGTGCCTCCGCCGCCTTCCCCGAGCACACCCGCGCCGCCATGCTCCACGCCCTCGCCGTGGGCGCGGACGGTCTCGAATGCGACGTCCAGCTCACGCGGGACCGCGAGGTCGTCTGCTGGCACGACCCCACCGTGGACCGCACCTCGGACGGGCGCGGCGCCGTCGCGGACCACACGCTCGAGGGTCTGCGTGCCCTCGACGTCGTCTCGTGGCACGCCCGGCGTCCGGGGGCCGAATCCACCACGACGACGGCACCGCCCGCTGCGTACGGCGGCGCGGGGGAGCAGGTGCTCACCCTGGCCGACCTCCTGGCGATCGCGACGGCCGCGGACCGGCCGCTGCGCCTGGCCGTGGAGCTCAAGCACCCCTCCCCGTTCGGGCATGAGCTCGAGGAGCGGGTGCTGCGGGAGCTGCTGCGGGCCGGCTGGGACTCGGAGACCGGCCGGGTGGGTCAGGTGCAGGTGTCCCTCATGAGCTTCCACCCGGACGCGCTGCGCCACGTGGCGCCGCTGGCCGGCACGGACCCCCTCTGCCCCCTGATGGATCTCATGCCGACGGAGCTGCCGACCCGGCTCGCGCGGGGGCCGCTGAGCCGGGCGGCGGTGCGCGCGGCGGCGCGCCAGTCGCTGGCCGGGTCCGAGGCGCTCGTCTGGCGCGGCCGGGCCGGGATGGCGGGGCCCTCCGTGGCCTACGTGCGGGAGCACCTGGCGGACGTGAAGGCGTGGCTGGCGGCGGGGCGGCGGCTGCGCGTGTGGACCGTCGATGAGCGCGAGGATGCCGAGTTCCTCCTCGCCCAGGGGGTGCAGGAGCTCACCACCAACCGTCCGGCGGACGTGCTGCGCTGGGTCCGCGAGCGGGCCGCCGCGCGTCGGGAGCGGACGCCCGCCGGGGTCTGAGGGCGCCGTGCCGCACGCGCAGACGCGGCCTGCGTTGCGTTCCTGCCCGCGCTGGTGGTTATAGTCACATCCAGGACCGTGCTCCAGGTCACATCCGACGGCGCAGTCCCCTCGCACCCGTGTCTCGGCTGAGACCTCTCCCGGAGGAGCCCCCATGGCCACCCGTCTGCGTCACCGACTCCTGTCCGCCGCCGCGCTCACCGCGGCCGGCGCCCTGCTCGTCACCGGCTGCGCCCAGAGCCAGCGCGACGGCGGCGGCTCCGGCGGCTCGGGCGGGGGCGACGCCGCCCAGGTGGACGGCTCGTTCATCTTCGCCGCGTCCTCCGACCCGAAGACCCTGGACCCGGCCTTCGCCTCCGACGGCGAAACCTTCCGGGTCTCCCGTCAGATCTTCGAGGGCCTCGTGGGCACGAAGCCGGGCACCGCGGACCCCGCGCCGCTGCTCGCCGAGTCCTGGGAGTCCTCGGAGGACGGCCTCACGCACACCTTCACCCTGAAGGAGGGCGTGCGCTTCCACGACGGCGAGCCGTTCAACGGGGAGGCCGTGTGCGCCAACTTCGACCGCTGGTACAACTTCACGGGCATCCAGCAGTCGGAGACCCTCTCGTACTACTACGGCAAGCTGTTCCGCGGCTTCGCGGACAAGCCCGAGGACGCCGTCTACAAGGAGTGCGAGGCCACCGGCGAGCACGAGGCGAAGATCACGCTGGCGCAGCCGTTCGCGGGCTTCATCTCCTCCCTGTCCCTGCCGGCCTTCGCCATGCAGTCGCCGAAGGCGCTCGAGGAGTACAAGGCGGACGAGGTGGGCGGCACCGCCGAGTCGCCGCAGCTGTCCGAGTACGCCCGGGCCCACCCCACCGGCACCGGCCCCTACAAGTTCGAGTCCTGGAGCGTGGGTGAGGACATCAAGCTCACCGCCAACGAGGACTACTGGGGCGAGGGCGGCGAGGTCACGGACATCACCTTCCGCGTGATCGACGACCCGGTGGCCCGCCGTCAGGCGCTCGAGGCCGGGGACATCGACGGCTATGACCTCGTGGCCCCCGCGGACACCGCGGCCCTGTCCGAGGCCGGCTTCAACGTGGTGGCCCGCGACCCGTTCACCATCCTCTACCTGGGCCTGAACCAGGAGAAGGAGGAGCTCCAGGACGTCCGGGTGCGCCAGGCGATCGCCTACGCGATCGACAAGGACGCCCTCATCGCGCAGACCCTCCCCGAGGGCACGGAGCCCGCCACCCAGTTCATCCCGAAGTCCGTGAACGGGTACAGCGAGGACGTCACCACGTACGAGCACGACCCCGCCAAGGCCAAGGCGCTGCTCGCCGAGGCCGGCTACCCGGACGGCTTCACGATCGACTTCAACTACCCCACCGGCGTCTCGCGCCCGTACATGCCGACCCCCGAGCAGGCGTTCTCCAACATCTCGAGCCAGCTGGCCGAGGTGGGCATCACGGTGAACGCGAAGCCGGCCAAGTGGAGCCCGGACTACCTCGACCAGGTGCAGGGCTCCGCGGACCACGGCATCCACCTGCTCGGCTGGACCGGCGACTACAACGACACGGACAACTTCGTGGGCGTGTTCTTCGGCCAGGAGAAGCCCGAGTTCGGCTTCACCGACGAGGAGCTGTTCTCCGCCCTCGAGGAGGCCCGCCAGATCCCGACGCTCGAGGAGCAGACGCCGAAGTACCAGGAGATCAACCAGCAGATCTCCGAGATCGTCCCGGCGGTCCCGCTCGCCCACCCGGCCCCGTCGCTGGCCTTCGACAAGCGCGTGGCCTCCTACCCGGCGAGCCCGGTCAACGACGAGGTCTTCAACGAGATCGACCTGACCGAGTGAGCCCGGCGGGCCGGGGACGACCCGCCCCACCCGCGACGACGGCGCCGCGCCCCGGCGCCGTCGTCGCGGGCCCGCCCGTCACCGCCTGTCCCTCGCACCGACCGGCCCGGCCCCCGCGCCGGCATGGAGGCCCCTCGTGCTCAGACTCATCGGCAAGCGCCTGCTGCTGCTGATCCCCACCCTGTTCGGACTGTCCGTCCTGCTGTTCGTGTGGGTCCGCAGCCTGCCCGGCGGCCCCGCCACCGCCCTGCTCGGCGACCGCGCCACCCCCGAGGCCGTGGCCCGGGTGAACGCGGCGTACGGCTTCGACAAGCCCCTGCTCGAGCAGTACGCCACCTACATGGGGCGGCTGCTGCGCGGCGACTTCGGCACCTCGATCATGACGAATCGGTCCGTGGTCGAGGAGTTCGCGGACCGCTTCCCGGCCACGCTGGAGCTCTCGATCTTCGCGATCGTGTTCGCGGTGGTCATCGGCATCCCGCTCGGCTACTGGGCCGCCCGCCATGTGGGCCGGTGGCAGGACGACGTCGCCGTCGTGCTGTCCCTGATCGGCGTGGTGGTGCCCGTGTTCTTCCTGGCGTTCATCCTCAAGTGGGTGTTCGCGGTGAAGCTGGGCTGGCTGCCCACGGACGGCCGACAGGACCCGCGGATCGACGCCACCCACTACACGAACTTCTACGTGTGGGACGGCATCATCACCGCCGAGTGGGACGCGGCCCTGAACGCGCTGACCCACCTGGTGCTGCCCGGCATCGCGCTGGGCACCATCCCGCTGGCGATCATCGCGCGCATCACCCGCGCCTCCGTGCTGGACGTGCAGGACGCGGACTTCGTGCGCACGGCCCGCGCCAAGGGCCTGGCCCCGCGCCTGATCCGGGACCGGTTCATCATGCGCAACGCCCTGCTGCCGGTGAGCACCACGCTCGGCCTGCAGCTGGGCCTGCTGATCTCCGGGGCGGTGCTCACCGAGACGGTGTTCGCGTTCAACGGGATCGGCCGGTTCCTCGCCCAGGCGATCTTCCAGCTCGACTTCCCGGTGCTGCAGGGCTTCATCATCTTCATCGCCCTGCTCTACTCGCTGATCAACCTGGTCGTGGACGTCTCCTACGGCCTCATCGACCCGAGGGTGCGTGTCTCATGAGCGTGAACCTGCCCCCCAGCCCCGGCGGCGGACCCACCGAGCACGCCGTCGACCACGCGCTGGCGCCCGTCGAGGCCGGGGCCACCCAGGCGACCACCGAGGCCGCCGCGGACGCACGCGGCACCTCCGTGTGGGGCGCCGCGTTCCAGCGGCTGCGCCGCAACCCGGCGGCGATCGCCGGCGCCGTGATCGTGCTGCTCTTCGTGCTCGTGGCCGTCCTCGCCCCGGTGCTGGCCCCGTACGCGGGCACGGCCACACCCGGCATGCGCGAGATCCGCCCCACCCACGTGCCCGGCCCCGGCGAGGTGGCCGGCTACCCGCTGGGCCTGGACCGCTTCGGCGGGGACGTGCTCTCCAAGCTGATCTGGGGCGCGCAGGCCTCGCTGCTCATCGGCGTCATCTCGACGGCGTTCGGCCTGGCCGGCGGCATGCTGCTCGGCCTGCTGGCCGGCACGTTCGGCGGCTGGGTGGACTCCGTGGTGATGCGAGTCGTGGACATCCTGCTCTCGGTGCCCAACCTGCTGCTGGCGGTGTCCATCGCGGCGATCCTCGGGCAGACCCCGTTCGCGGTGATGATCGCGATCGGGGTGGCGCAGGTGCCCGTGTTCGCGCGGCTGCTGCGGTCCTCGATGCTCACGCAGAAGGGGTCGGACTACGTGCTCGCGGCGCAGACCCTCGGCCTCTCGCGCGGACGGATCACGATGTCCCACGTGCTGCCGAACTCGCTGGGCCCCGTGATCGTGCAGGCCACGCTCACCCTGGCCACGGCCGTGATCGACGCGGCCGCCCTGTCCTTCCTCGGCCTCGGCGGCGGCCGCCCCGAGACCGCCGAGTGGGGCCGCATGCTCACCTACGCGCAGGCCGAGCTGGGCATCAACCCGTGGCTCGCGTTCCTGCCCGGCCTGTGCATCGCCATCACCGCGCTCGGCTTCACCCTGCTGGGCGAGTCCCTGCGCGAGGCCCTCGACCCGACCTCCCGGAGGCGCTGACCATGGACCCCAAGCACGACGACGGCGCACCCGGCCCCGGCGTGACCCCCGCGGTCCCCGCGGTCGGCGCCCCGCTGCTGGAGATCCGCGACCTGGACGTGGAGTTCACCACCCAGCAGGGCACCGTGCAGGCCGTGGAGGGCGCGTCCCTCACGCTCCCGGCCGGGGGCACGCTGGCGATCGTGGGCGAGTCCGGCTCGGGCAAGTCCACCACCGCGATGGCCGCGATCGGCCTGCTGCCCGGCAACGGCCGGGTCACGGCAGGCTCCGTCCGCTTCGCGGGCGAGGAGCTCGTGGGCCTGCCCGAGTCGCGGATGCGCCGCATCCGTGGCCGCCGGATCGGGCTGGTGCCGCAGGACCCGATGTCCAACCTCAACCCCGTGACCCGGGTGGGTCAGCAGATCGGGGAGACCCTGCTGACCCACGGCATGGCGACGAAGAAGGACGTGGGGGCCGCCGTCGTCGAGGTGATGGAGCGCGCCGGCATCCCCGAGCCCGCGCGACGGGCCAAGCAGTACCCGCACGAGCTCTCGGGCGGTCTGCGCCAGCGCGTGCTGATCGCCATCGGCCTGGCGTGCCGGCCGCAGCTGCTGATCGCGGACGAGCCGACCTCCGCCCTGGACGTGACGGTGCAGCAGGTGATCCTGGACCAGATCGACGAGATGACCCGCGAGCTGGGCAGTTCCGTGCTGCTGATCACCCATGACCTCGGCCTCGCCGCCGAACGGGCGCAGCAGCTCGTGGTGATGCATCGCGGACGCGTGGTGGAGTCCGGCGATGCGCGGGCCATCCTCGAGGGCCCGCAGCACGCCTACACCCGCTCGCTCGTGGCGGCCGCGCCGTCGGTGGCGGCGGCCCGCCTGCTGCCCGAGGCCTTCGATCCCACGCCCGCCGCACTGGCCGAGGACGACACCGCGGCCCTGACCACGGTGGCCCTGGCGAAGCAGGACCTCACCCCGCTGGTGGAGATCCGCGACCTCACGAAGGTCTATCCCGTGCGCGGGCACGAGGACTTCACCGCCGCGAAGGACGTCTCCCTGAAGATCCCGCGCGGCAAGACCGTCTCGATCGTCGGCGAGTCCGGCTCCGGCAAGACGACGACGGCGCGCATGCTGCTCAAGCTGATCGAGCCGACCTCGGGCGAGATCCGCTTCGAGGGCAAGGATGTGCTGGCGCTGAAGGGGGAGGGGCTCAAGGACTTCCGGCAGCGCGTGCAGGCCGTGTTCCAGGACCCCTTCTCCTCGCTCAACCCCTCGTTCACGGTGGGCCGCATCATCGAGGAGCCGCTGCAGACGTACCGGCGGGGCAACGCCAGGCAGCGGCGGGCGCGCGTGCTCGAGCTCATGGACCAGGTGGCCCTGCCCTCGCACTTCCACCGCCGGTACCCCGCCGAGCTCTCGGGCGGACAGCGCCAGCGCGTGGCGATCGCCCGGGCGCTCGCGCTGAACCCCGAGCTGATCGTGTGCGACGAGCCGGTCTCCGCGCTGGACGTGCTCGTGCAGCATCAGATCCTCACGCTGCTGCGCCGCCTGCAGGACGAGCTGGGGCTGAGCTACCTGTTCATCTCGCACGACCTGGCGGTGGTGCGGCTCATCTCCGACTACGTGTGCGTCATGAAGGACGGCCGGGTGGTGGAGGCGGCCAGCTCCGAGGAGGTCTTCACCAACCCGCGGCACCCGTACACGCGGCGGCTGCTCGCCTCGATCCCGGGCAACGAGCTGGGGATCGCGGTGGAGGCCGACGGCGAGCACGTCTGAGCCGGCGCGCGCCCCGACCGACGCCCAGCGACATCACCGCCGTTCTGCCCGGCGGCGATGTCGCTGGGCGTCGGTCGTTCGGGGGAAGGGGCGAGGGGACCGGGGCGCAGGCGGGGGGAGCTAGGCGCTCAGCCCCGGGTCAGCTCCCACGTGAGCCGGGCGATCGCCTGCTCCTCGTCCGTGGGGATCACGAGCACGGGGATCGCCGAGCCCGGGGCGGAGATCACGGCGACGCCGTCGTCCCCTGCCCCGGACAGCCCGGCCTCGTTCGCCGCCGCGTCCAGCTCCACCCCGAGGGCGCCCAGGCGCTGCACCACGCGGGCCCGGAACGGCGCCGAGTTCTCGCCGATGCCCGCGGTGAACACGATCGCCTGGGCCCCGCCCACGGCCACGTGGTACCCGCCCACGTACTTGGCCAGCCGGTAGCTCGCCACGTCCAGGGCGGTGCGGGCGCGGCGGTCCCCGGCGTCCGCGGCCTCGACCACCTGGCGCATGTCCGCGTGCCCGGCCAGGCCCAGCAGGCCGGACTCCTTGTTCATCAGGGTGTCCATCTCCTCCGCGGAGCGCCCCTGCGTGCGCATCAGGTGGGTCACCACGGAGGGGTCCAGGTCGCCCGTGCGCGTGCCCATCACCAGGCCGGCCAGCGGGGTGAAGCCCATCGAGGTGTCCACGGAGGCGCCGTCGCGGATCGCGGTCGCGGAGGCCCCGTTGCCCAGGTGCAGCACGATCCCGGAGAACTCCTCCCGGGCCACGCCCAGGTGCCGCGCGGCCATGCCCGCCACGAGGTCGTGGCTCGTGCCGTGGAAGCCGTACCGGCGGATGCCGTGCTCGCGGTAGACGCTCTCCGGCAGGGCGTACTGCCATGCCTCGCGCGGCATGGTCTGGTGGAACGAGGTGTCGAACACGACCACCTGCGGCATGTCCGGGTAGCGCTCGGTCATGGCGCGCAGGCCCTGCGCGGCGGCCGGGTTGTGCAGGGGGGCCAGGGGCGCGAGCCGCTCGATCGCCCGGATCACCTCGTTGGTCACGAGCGCCGCCGCGGTGAACCGCTCGCCGCCGTGCACCACGCGATGGCCGGCGGCGTCGATCGGGCGGTCCCCGATCACCCGGAACACCTCCGCCTCCACCCGCTCCAGGGCCGCGGCGTGGTCCGGCACGTCCGAGCCGGGCACGCCGATGCGCTCCACCAGGCCCTTGGCGAGGACGGGCCGGGGGCCGTCCGCGCCGTCGTCGGCCAGCTCGCGGAGCTGGTACTTCAGGGACGAGGAGCCGGAGTTGATGACGAGGACGAGCACGGCGGAGTCCTTCCCGGGCGTCAGCCCTGGTCCTGGGCCTGGATGGCGGTGATGGCCACGGTGTTGACGATGTCCTCCACGGTGGTGCCGCGCGAGAGGTCGTTCACGGGCTTGTTCAGCCCCTGCAGGACCGGCCCGACGGCGACGGCGCCCGAGGACTGCTGCACCGCCTTGTACGTGTTGTTGCCGGTGTTCAGGTCCGGGAACACGAACACGGTGGCCTGCCCCGCCACCTCGGAGTCCGGCATCTTGGAGGCGGCCACGGAGGCGTTCACCGCGGCGTCGTACTGCAGCGGGCCCTCCACCTTCAGCTCCGGGGCGCGCTCGCGGACCAGCTCGGTGGCGGCGCGGACCTTGTCCACGGCCTCGCCGGAGCCCGAGGCGCCCGTGGAGTAGGAGAGCATGGCGACGCGCGGGTCCACGCCGAACTGCGCGGCGGTGGCGGCGGAGGCCACGGCGATGTCCGCGAGCTGCTCCGCGTCCGGGTCCGGGTTCACGGCGCAGTCGCCGTAGACGAGGGCCCGGTCGGGCAGGAGCATGAAGAACACCGAGGACACGATGGACGCCCCGGGCCGGGTCTTCACGAACTCCAGGGCCGGGCGGATGGTGTTGGCGGTGGTGTGCGCGGCGCCGGAGACCATGCCGTCCGCGTCGCCGAGGTGGACCATCATCGTGCCGAAGTAGGCGCCCTCCTGCATGACCTCGCGGGCGCGCTCGAGGTCCACGCCCCTGTGCGCGCGCAGGCGGGCGTACTCCTGCGCGTAGCGCTCCAGGTCCGGGGAGTCGGCCGGGTCCACGAGGTCGATCCCGGCCAGGTCCACGCCCTCGCGGGAGGCCAGCTCCTTCACGGCGGACTCGGGCCCGAGCACCACGAGGTCGCACACGTCCCGGCGCTGCAGGATCTCGGCGGCGCGCAGCACGCGGGCGTCCTCGCCCTCGGGCAGCACGATCTGGCGGCGGTCCGCGCGGGCGCGGGTGATCAGCTCGTGCAGGAAGCGCAGCGGGGTGACGACGTCGGAGCGCGGCAGGTCGAAGCGGCCCAGCAGCTCGTCCCCGTCCACGCGCTGGTGCCAGGCGCCGAGCGCGGCGGCGGTCTTGCGCGGCTGCGCGCTGGAGAGCTCGGAGCGCACGCGGGAGACCTTGGCGGCGGTGGTGAACGTGTCGTCGTGCGTGGCGAACACGGGGAAGGCGGCGTCCAGGTAGAGCCGCTGCAGCTGGCGGTTGGGGAGGATCCCGTTGGTGAGGATCATGCCGGAGGGCGTGGGGAAGTCCGGGGTCAGCGAGGAGGCGACGGTGGCCAGGATCGCGTCCGAGCGGTCCCCGGAGACGATCACGAGCGCGCCGTCCCGCAGCACCTCGAGGAAGTTGCCGCCCTCCATGGAGACGGCCTTGACCTCGGTGACGTCGCGGTCCAGCGTCTCCTGGCCCGCCACCTGCTCCAGGCGCAGGGCGGCGGCCACCTCGGCCACCGACGGGTGGGCGAGCTCGGGCAGCTCGGGGAGGACGTAGACGGGCCAGGCGTGCCGGCCGGGGCGCACGGCGGCGCCCACGGCGTCCAGCTGCCGCGGGTCCGCGCGGTTGACCATGACGGCCAGCAGCTCCACGCCGGCGTCGTCGAGGGTGCGGCGGGCCAGGTCCACGACGTCGGCGGCCTGCTCCGGCGTCATCTCGGCGCCGGAGACCACGGCGACCACCGGGGTGCCGAGGTTGCGGGCCAGCTGGGCGTTGAGGTCGAGGTCGGCGGCCGGGTCCGGGCTGATCAGGTCGGTGCCCTCCACCACGACGACGCCGCACGCGGCCCGCATCGCGTCGTACTGCTCCACGCAGCGCTGCTGGACCTCGTCGCCGCGGCCCTCGGCCATGAGGGTGCGGGCCTCGGCGGCGGTGAGCCCGCCGCGGGCCTGCTCGGCGGTGAGGCCGAACTGCTCGCGCATGAGCAGGACCATGGGGTCGGCCTCCACGTCCTCCCCGGGGACCACGGGGCGGAAGTAGCCCACCGTGCCGGAGCGCCGGTAGAGGGAGTCCGCCAGCCCGAGGCTGACGAGGGACTTGCCGGCGCCGGTCGAGGTGGTGGAGACGAAGATTCCCTGGGGCATCGCGGACCTTCCGAAGGCGGGGGAGCGGGGGCGGGGGAGACGAGTGGGCGGAGGCGGGTGCGCGGGGGCACGGACGCTCCTCACAGTACCCACGGCCTCCCGACGACGGCCCGCCCCCGCCGCCTCCCCTCACCAGCCCTTTTCGTGCGGGGAACGGGAGCCTCCCACGCCGCTTTCGTGCGGGAAACGGGAGCCTTCGCGGGGGTGCTTTCGCACCCTCGTTCCCGTTTCCCGCACGAAAACGATCGGTGCTTTCGTGTGGGAAATGGGAGCCCCCGCACCGTCATGGGTGACGCGTGTCTCGCTCCCACGTGATAGGAGTGACATCACTCGCACCCCCGCCCCGGCATCCCCGGACGCGGTGCACGCCGCCGGCCGCGCGCCGTCGTCGTCCTCCGTGGCCACCGGGCGCCCGACCGATGAGGAACCCCCATGGCCCACACAGCAGACCGCGGCCGCCCCGTGCACAACCCCGACATCATCGGGTTCACGGACGCCGAGCTCAACGAGACCCCCATCCGGCCGAAGAGGAACTCGCTGGGACCCGGCATCGTGGCGGCCGCCACGGGCGTGGGCGCCGCGGACCTCGTGGCCACCCTCACCGCCGGCTCCCGCTACGGCTACATGCTCCTGTGGGCCGTGATCCTGGGCGTGATCTTCAAGATCGTGCTCGTGGAGGGCGTGGGCCGCTGGTACCTGTCCACCGGCAAGACGATCTTCCAGGGCTGGCGCTCGCTGGGCTCCTGGACCTCCTGGTACTTCGGCCCCTACATCCTGATCTGGGGCTTCGTGTACGGCGCCACCGCCATGAGCTCGGCCGCGCTGCCCCTGGCCGCGCTGTTCCCGGGCGTGGACATGAAGGTCTACGCGATCGGCCTGGGCCTCGTGGGCCTGGGCCTGGTGTGGCTGAACCGGTACGGGCTGATCGAGAAGCTCATGACGGTGCTGATCGGCGTCATGTTCCTGACCGTCCTGTTCTCCGCGGCGCTCACCGCCCCCAACGTGGGCGACATCCTCGCCGGCCTGGTCCCGCGCATCCCGTCCGGCGACCCGGACGTCATGTTCTACGTGCTCGGCCTGGCCGGCGGCGTGGGCGGCACCATCACCCTCGGCGCGTACGCCTACTGGCTGCGCGAGAAGGGCTGGAACGTCCCGAAGTACATGCGGGTGATGAAGTTCGACAACGCGACGTCGTACATCCTCACCGGCATCTTCGTGATCGCCACCATGATCATGGGCGTCGAGCTGCTCCACTCGGCCGGCCTGGCGATCTCCTCCGGTGACCGCGGCCTGCTCGACGTCGGCAACGTGCTCGCCGAGCGCTACGGCCAGGCGTACTCCGTGGTGTTCCTGGTGGGCTTCTTCGCCGCGTCCTTCTCCTCGCTTCTGGGCGTGTGGCACGGCGTCTCCCTGATGTTCGCGGACTTCTGGACGAACTTCCGCCGCCCCGCGGACGAGCTCGACCAGGACGACGCCCCCTCGCTGGCCTCGAAGCCGGGCCGCTTCTTCCTGCTGTGGCTGACCTTCCCGCCGATGACCCTGCTGTTCCTGGATCGCCCGATCTTCCTGATCCTGCTCTACGGCACGCTCGGCGCCTTGTTCATGCCGTTCCTGGCCGTGACGCTGCTGTTCCTGAACAACAAGAAGGAGGTGCCGGCCCAGTTCCGCAACGGCTGGATCCGCAACACGCTGCTGGGCCTGACGGCCGCCGTGTTCGTGGCGATCGGCGTGAACGAGCTGTGGAAGGCCCTGCAGCCGGTGCTCGGGGGGTGAGCCGGCGGCGGGAGCGGGGCACACTGGTGCCATGATCGTCGCCTTCTCCGTCGCCCCCTCCGGCCAACCCGCCGACGCCGACCACCTGCCCGGCGACGCGGACACCGCGTCCGTGCACCGGGCGGTCGCGGCCGCCGTCGCCGTGGTGCGCGCCTCCGGCCTGCCGCACCGCACCTCCTCGATGTTCACCGAGATCGAGGGGGAGTGGGACGAGGTGATGGAGGTCGTGCGCGCCGCCGTGGACGCCGTGTCCCCGTACGGCTCCCGCGTCTCGCTCGTGCTGAAGGCGGACATCCGCCCCGGCCACACCGGCGAGCTGGACGGCAAGCTCGAGCGTCTCGAGTCGGCCCTCGCCGAGGACGAGGAGCGGCGCGTCACCCCGGCCCCGCGCGACGGCGACGCCGGGTGACCCCTCTCCCCGCTGCCCCCCGGACGCTTTCGTTCGGGAAACGGCGGCGTGCCGAGGCGCTTTCGTTCGAGAAGTGGCCGCCGCGCCGGCGGCCCGGAGGAGCAGCCCGTGCCTGAGCCCGTGACCGTGCGCCCCGCCGCCCCCGGGGACGTCGAGGCGCTGCTGCGCGTCAAGGCGCGGTCGTGGCGGGAGGCCTACGGCGCGCTCCTGCCGTCCGCGCACCTGGACGCGATCGAGGCCCGGATCCCGGAGGACGTGCCCGCGTGGACCGCGCTGATCGGATCGGACCGGGACCTCTGGGTCGCCGACGACGGCGGCCGGCTGCTCGGCGTGGCGCTCGCGGGGCCCCGTCGCTCGGCGGCGGAGACGGGCCGGACGGGTGCGGACGACGCGCCCGCATCGCCCGCCGACCTGCCCGATGCGGAGCTCATGGTGCTCTACGTCCTGGCCGAGGCGTACGGGACCGGTGTGGGAGCGCGCCTGCTGGACGCCGTCGTCGGGGAGCGTCCCGCGATGCTGCGCGTCCTCGCCGAGAATCCGCGGGCCGTGGCGTTCTACGCCAAGCACGGGTTCGCGGCCGTGGGGGCGCCGGAGCCGATGACCGGCCCGTGGGCCGGCCTGCACGAGCAGCTGATGGTGCGCCGCCTCCCGCACGACGGCGGTGCGGCGTGAGCCGCCGGTCGTCGGCGCGCCGGGGCCGGGCCGCGGGCGGATCCGCCGGCCCCGCCGGGATCGAGCCGGGCGTCCACGCGATCACCCACGGCACCGCCGAGATCCGCGAGGACGCCTTCGAGCCGGGCGCGTTCATCCTCTACGTCAACGGCGTCGAGTCCTCCCCGCTGGACCCCGAGCGCCCCGAGCGCATGGCCTTCGAGTACATGCGCTGGGCCGCCGCAGCCGTCCGGGCGCACTGGCCGGAGCCCACGCCGCTGCGGGCCCTGCACCTGGGTGGGGCGGGCTGCGCGCTCGCCCGCTGGGTGGACCACGCGTACCCGGGCTCCCACCAGACCGCGGTGGAGATCGACGCCGGCCTGGCCGCCCTCGCGCGCGAGCGCTTCGGCCTGCCCCGCGCCCCGGCCCTGCGCATCCGCGTGGCCGACGCCGCCGAGGTCCTGGCCACGGCCCACCCGGCCAGCCGCGACCTGATCATCCGCGACGTCTTCGCCCCGGACCCCACGGACCTGACCGGCGCCCGCCACATCACCCCGCCGGGCTTCACCGGCCTGGACGCGGCCCGCGCCGCCGCGCGGGTCCTCGCCCCGGGCGGGCTGTACGTGCTCAACGTGGGCGGCGGGCCGGACCTGACGTGGGTGCGGGCGGACGTGGCCGCCGTCGTCGCCGCGTTCGAGCACGTCGAGGTGATCGCGGATCCGCCCATGCTCAAGGGGCGGCGCCGCGGCAACGTCATCGTGGCGGCCTCGGACGCCCCCGTGGCCCGCCCCGCCGCGGACGCCCCGCCCGGCGCCGATCCCCGCGACCGCCTGGCCCGCGCCCTGCGCACGGACGCCTTCCCGGCCCGGCTCGCGGAGGATCCACGCGGCTTCCCCGCGGGCGTCTCGCCCGGGATCACGGGGCTCGTCCCGGGCTCCGAGGCGTAGACGGGCTCCGAGGCGTAGACTGGAGGCACTCGGCCGGGTCCGCCCGGGGCCCGTCGAGTCTGACTCGAGGAGGTCGCCATGTCCGCCCAGACCCAGCCCGCCGCCCCCCGCCGTGAGGACGCACCGCTCGGCGTCCTGGTGGGTGTGGACGGCTCCGACCAGTCCGTCTCCGCCGCCCGCTGGGCCCAGCGCGAGGCCGCCCTGCGCGGCGAGCCGCTGACCCTCGTCACCGCCTACTCGATCCCCGCGTACTGGGGCTACGGCGCGGACGCCGGCGGCGCCGTCCTGGACGACTCCCGCCTCCGCGAGGGCGTGCAGGCCCTCCTGGAGGAGGTCGCCGGCAAGCTCGACGCCGACGGGGTGCGTCCGGAGCTGCGCGTGGAGATCGGCGACGCGGCCGGCGTCCTCGTGGAGCTCTCCGCCGACGCCTCCCTGCTCGTCTCGGGCGCCCGCGGCCGCGGCGGCTTCATGGGTCGCCTGCTCGGCTCGGTGGCCGCCGCGCTGCCCGGCCACGCGCACTGCCCCGTCGCCCTCATCCCCGCCGGGGTCGAGGCCAGTCGCGCGGGGGACAGGACCGCCGTCGTGGTGGGCGTCGACGGTTCCGAGCAGGGTCGTGCCGCCGCTCTCGAGGCCGCCGAGGAGGCCCGCCTCCGCCAGGCCCCGCTGAAGCTCGTGTGCGCCGTCCCGCCCCTGGGCGCGAACGCCGCGTGGCTGGCCGTCAGCCTGGACGAGGAGGCCCGAGAGCGGGAGCTGCGCGAGCGTCTCGACGCCGGCGCCGCGTGGATCCGCTCCGAGTTCCCCGGCCTCGAGGTCCTCACCGAGCTCGTGGACGGCACCCCCGTGGACGTGTTGGTGGACCAGAGCGCCACCGCCTGCCTCACCGTGGTGGGCACGCGCGGCCTGGGCGGCTTCGCCGGTGCGATCGTCGGCTCCACGAGCCGCGGCGTCGCGGACCACGCGAAGGGCCCGGTGCTCGTCGTCCCGTTCCGCAAGGACGTCCGCCTCAGCCGCCGCGCCTCGTTCGGCCCGGTCCAGGACCAGCCGGAGTCCTGACCGGCGTTCAGCCCCAGCCGAGCTCGTGGAGGCGCTCCTCGGAGATGCCGAAGAAATGCCCCACCTCGTGCATGACGGTGACGGTGATCTCGTCCTCGAGCTCGGCGCGGGAGGTGCAATGGCGGGTGAGTGGACCGCGGAACACCACGATCCGGTCCGGCATCTGCCACGCGAACTCGGCGCGCTCGGTCAGCGGCACGCCCTCGTAGAGGCCGAAGAGCTCGGTGGCCGGGTCCTCCCAGCGCTGCGGCTCGTACTCGTCCTCCACCACCACGACGACGTTCGTCAGCAGCCGTGCCAGCTCGTCGGGGATGCGGGCGAGGGCCGCGGAGACGGCGTCGTCGAACTCCTGCTCGCTCATCCACGTGGCGGCGGGCTGGTCGGGCGACGGGCGGTGGTCCACGGCGGCTCCTGGGGGTGCGGGGCTCCGCGGTGCGGAGGGCGGCCGGCCGGCGGCCGGACTTGCCGGAGGGTGTGCGGCCACCATAGACTCCCAGGGTCCACCTCGGGAATCTCGACACCGGACCTGCCCCTATCGTCTAGAGGCCTAGGACACCGCCCTTTCACGGCGGCGACACGGGTTCGAATCCCGTTGGGGGTACGCAGAACGGCCGCCCTCGGCGGCCGGAACGGCACGTGGAGCGTGGATTTGCACGACGCTCGGAGGCTCTGCTAGAGTTTCCACTCGTTGCGAAAGCGGCGAGAACAACAGAACATGGCCCTGTAGCGCAGTTGGTTAGCGCGCCGCCCTGTCACGGCGGAGGTCGCGGGTTCAAGTCCCGTCAGGGTCGCTCGGATCGTCCGATCACCGGCATTCGGAAACGGAGTCCGGTGACGCATGGTCCTGGTGACGAAGGTCGCCGGGCTCTGTAGCTCAGTTGGTAGAGCGTACGACTGAAAATCGTAAGGTCACCGGATCGACGCCGGTCGGAGCCACCACTTCGAGAAGGCCCCCCGCAGACGCGGGGGGCCTTCGTCGTCCGGGGCGACGGGCCGCTGACAGGCGGCGACGCGGTGGGCACACTGGGTCGATGCCCGATTCCCCCTCCCCCCGCTCGACCGGCGGCGAGACCGCGCTCGTGGTGATCGACGTCCAGCACAGCTACTTCGAGCATCCCGCGCTGGCCGCCCATCAGGCCGAGCTGACGGCGGCGGTCGTGGAACTGCTCAGGGCCGCGCACGAGGCCGGCCGGCCCGTCTTCCTGGTGCGGACCGAGCACGCGCGGGACCGCTCCACGTGGACGTTGAACATGCTCGCGGATGGCGAGGGCTTCGCCTTCCCGGGCACCCGGCAGGCCGCTCTGCTCGACGGGGTCGCGGCCGCCGCCCCGGACGCCGTTGAGGTTGTGAAGACCCGGGACTCCGCCTTCCACGGCACCGGTCTGGCGGCCGAGCTGCGCGGCCGCGGGGTGGATCGGCTCCTGCTGTGCGGCGTCTCCACCCACAGCTGCATCGTCGAGACCGCCACGGCCGCGTTCGCCCTCGACTTCCACGCCGCGATCGCGACGGACGCGATCGCCTCCGAAGAGCCGGCGCTGGCCGCGGCGATGCTCGACTTCCTCCGCGCCGAGATGCGTCAGCCGCTCCTCGGGCAGGACGAGGCACTCACCCTCCTGCGCACCGGCCTCGTCCCCGACCGGGGCTGAGGGGCGGTCACAGGATCTCGACGTCTCCCTCGTCCGCGCGCGTGCGGTCCTGGGCGTCCTCCTCGATGTGCATGGCGGCGGACTCCGCATTGCGCAGGGAGTCCGGGGCACGTCCCTCCCCGGCCCAGTGCTGCGGGTCGTCCGAGCCGCCGCGCACGGGCTGGCCGTCGCGGCCGTCCTCCGGCTCGGGGTCGCCGGCGGCGTTGGGATCGGCGAGCAGGTCCGTCTCGAGCTCTCGTTCGTCCTCGCGGTCCTCGAAGGGGACGTCGGTCATGGTGCGGGTCCTTCCTCTCACGGGCGGGCCCGTCCGGCGCCGCCGTCGTCGTGGTGCCCCACACCCTAGTGAGGCCGCCCACGCCTCACCAGGGGGCGCCCGCGCCGGGGCCGTGGGCGCGGTCACCCCGCCGGGTGAGACCGTCCACTCGCCCGCGCCTCAGGCGGGGGGCGGTGTGCGGGACCACGTAGGGTCGGGAGGATGAGCGATCCGACACCGCCCTCGACCGAGCCCATGATCCCCGAGCAACCCGAGAACCATCCGTCCTCGGCGACCGCCCCCGACGCCGGCGTCGCCCCTGCCACCTCCGCCGCGGCCGCCCGCGACCGCGTCCTGCTGCCGTGGGTGTTCTGGCCCTCCGCGGTCATCGTGCTCTCCTTCGTGGTGGCCACGCTGCTCGCCCCCGAGCAGATGACCGTGGGCATCGGCCTGATCCAGCAGGCCATCATCACGAACTTCTCGTGGTGGTACGCCCTCGTCGCCCTGTTCTTCGTGCTGTTCTGCGGCTACCTCGCGTTCTCCCGCAAGGGCGACATCACGCTGGGCAAGCCCGATGAGAAGCCCGAGTTCTCCACGCTGTCCTGGTTCTCCCTGCTCTTCGCGGCGGGCATGGGCATCGGCCTCGTGTTCTTCGGCATGACCGAGCCGCTCATGCACTTCACCTCGCCGCGGCCCGACGTGGCGGCCGCCAACCCCACCCAGGCGGAGGCCGCCCAGTCGGCGCTGGCCACCACGTTCCTGCATTGGGGCCTGCAGCCCTGGGCGATCTACGCGGTGGTGGGTGTGGCGGTCGCCCTGGCCATCCACCGGCGTGGCCGTCCCCTCGCGCTGCGCTGGGCCTTCGAGCCGCTGATCGGCGAACGCCGCGTGCGCGGCGGCTGGGGGCACCTGATCGACAACATCGCCCTCATCGGCACCGTCTTCGGCGTGGCCACCTCGCTGGGCCTCGGCGTCACCCAGATGTCCGCGGGCCTGCGCTCGCTGGGCATCGTGCCCGAGGACAGCCCCTGGCTCGAGTACGCCATGATCGGCGCGGTCACCTGTGTGGTGCTCTACACCGTGGTCTCCGGCGTGGAGCGCGGCATGAAGTGGCTGTCCAACACCAACCTGATCCTGGCCGCCGGCCTGCTGCTGTTCATCGCGATCGTGGGGCCCACCGCGTTCCTGTTCAAGGAGATGGTGCAGTCCCTCGGCTCCTACATGCAGTACTTCTTCGCGAACTCGCTCAACGTCTCCGCCTTCTACGGCGCCGAGGGCGACGCGTGGCAGGCCGGCTGGAGCGCGTACTACTGGGGCTGGTGGATGTCCTGGACGCCGTTCGTCGGCATCTTCATCGCCCGCATCTCGCGCGGCCGCACCGTGCGCGAGTTCATCGCCGGCGTGCTGCTGGTGCCCACCCTGGTCTGCGTGGTCTGGTTCGGCATCCTGGGCGGCACCGCCGTCTTCCTCGAGACCACCCGCCCCGCCGGATACACCTCCGTGGTGGGCGCGGACGGCGCCATCGACTCGAACACCGCACTGTTCCAGGTGCTCGAGCAGCTGCCCGCGGGCACGATGCTGGTGGTCGGCGCCATCATCCTCTCGGGCATCTTCTTCATCACCTCCGCCGACTCGGGCTCGCTGGTGATGGGCATGCTCGCCACCGGCGGTGACGTGAACCCGAAGGCCACGGTGAAGATCTTCTTCGCGATCGCCACCTCGCTCATGGCCGCGGCCCTGCTGGCCGCGGGCGGCCTGTCCGCGATCCAGGTCCTGGCCATCACCATCGGCCTGCCGTTCTCCGTGATGATGCTGCTGATCTGCCTGGCCACGTTCCGCTCGCTCGGCTACTCCGTGGCGCGGGTGGAGGCGGTGCGCCGCCAGGCCATGCTGGCCTCCATCAAGGACCGCCTGGGCCTCGAGTCCGACGACGACGAGGTGGTCGACTCCGGCCCCGTGGCGGCCTCGCAGTGGTGGGCCTCGCTCAGCCGGGACCACCAGCAGCGGATCGCCGATGCGGCCGCCGGCGTCCCGGCCTCGGAGGGGCCGCGCCGCACCCGGCTGCGCCGCTACGAGCACTGACGTCCGGCCCCCGGGCGCCCTCCCGGCCCGGATGAGAACGGCCCCTGTCCCGCGCGGGACAGGGGCCGTTCTCATCCGGGGGGTCAGTCCTCGTGGGACTGGCGGGTGCGGACCACCGGCAGGGTGCCGGTGCGGTTGTGGGCCGCGGCCGACGCGCGGGTGCCCGTGACGAACCAGGCGAGGGTCAGGACGGCGACCCACACGAGACCGATGATGAGCGCCTGGCGCGAATCCGGGATGGTGGCCATGGTGATCACCACGGTGGCCACGAACGCCAGGCCCAGGTAGGTGCCGACGTCGCCCAGCGGCATGGGGAAGGGGGACGGCTCCGCGCCCTGCTCCGCGACACGCCTGCGCATGGCGCGGTGGGACAGGAAGATCATGGCCCAGGTCAGCACCACGGCGAACGAGGCGACGCTGGCCACCAGGCTGAAGGCGTTCGGGTCCACGGTGATCAGCACCGCGCCGAGCACCATCACGCCCAGCATCACGGCCACGGACAGCCACGGCACGCCGCCGCGGTTGGTGTGGGTGAAGGCCCGGGGTGCCTGGCCGTCGTGGGCCATCGAGTAGAGCAGGCGACCGGACGCGTAGATGCAGGCGTTGATCGCGGAGACGGCGGCCGTGAGCACCACGAAGTTCAGCAGGTGCGGGGCGAAGGGGACGCCGAGGCCTTCGAAGATCTGCACGAACGGGCTGGCCTTGCCGTCCACCTGGTTCCAGGGGACGAGGGCCATGATGACCGCCATCGTCAGCACGTAGAACAACAGGATGCGGATCGGCACCGTGTTGATGGCCTTGGGCAGCACCTTCTCCGGGTTCTTGGCCTCGCCCGCGGCCACGCCGAGGGTCTCGATGCCGCCGAAGGAGAACGTCACGATGGTGAGCGCGGTCAGCACGCCCAGGATGCCGTGCGGCAGGAATCCGCCGTGGTCCACGAGGTTCGCCAGGCTGGCCTGGGTGCCGTCCGCGGTGGAGGCGCCGGTGAAGAGCAGGATCACACCGCCGAAGATCATCGCCACGATGGCCCCGACCTTCACGAGCGTCAGCCAGAACTCGGCCTCGCCGAAGTTCCCGACGTGCGTGAAGTTGATCAGGCCGACCACGAGGATCGTGGCGGCGACCCAGGCCCAGGCCGGGACCCCCGGGAACCAGAACGCCATGTACGCGGTGATGGCGGCGGTGTCCGCGATGATCACGACGGCCAGCTCGAAGACGAAGGTCCAGCCGGTCACGTAGCCGGCGAAGGGGCCGAGATAACGGGAGGCATAGGCGGCGAAGGAGCCGGAGACGGGCTCACGGAGCGTCATCTCGCCGAGGGCGCGCATCACGAGGAACACGGCGGCGCCGGCGACGAGGAAGGACAGGATCACGCCCGGCCCGGCGGCCTGGATGCCGCCGGCCGAGCCGTAGAAGAGGCCGGTGCCCACCGCCGTGCCCAGGGCGATGAACATGATGTGCCGCTGGCTCAGGCCGCGGTGCAGCTGCCCGCGGTCCGCGGTGGCCGCGCCGGGCTCGGCGACGTGGGAGCCGGAGGGGGAGGTGCTCACGTGAAGTCTCCGCTCGAAGGGGGTGGATCAGGACACGCCATGGTGACTCGTGACACAGCGGTCATGCCACTTTGTCCGGTGTGATGCGAGTCATCGTGGACGTTACGTCGCGTTTATCCGGCCAGGCCGGATGATGTGACCTCGGCCACCGCCGATTCCCCGCGGAAGGTCTGTGGCGCCCCGGCGTGTCCCGGGGCGCGCCCGGTTCAGTCCATGAGCAGCCACGCGGCGGCGTCGTGGGCCAGCTGCCCGTCCTGCACGGCCTCCGCCTCCTCGAGGGAGAACAGGGCCCGGGAATGGCCCGCGGGCAGGTCGACGGGATCGGTCGACAAGTTCGCCATCACGAGCACGGTGCGCGCCGGGATCGGCTCGCCCGAGCCCAGGTGCCGGCCACCGCCCGAGGTGACCGTGAACGCCAACACGCCGCGTGCGGGGTCGTGGTGCTCGGACCACGCGAACGTGCCCGTGCCCAGGTCGAGCTCGCCGCGGATCTGCAGCAGACGCCGGTACAGCTCGAACACGGAGCCCTCGACGCCGACCTGCCGGTCCGCCGCCAGCGCCCGGAAGGACGCGGGCTGGGGCAGCCACGGCGCGGCGACGCCCTCGGCGGCGGACGCCGGGCTGTCGTCGTCCGCGGGGGTCGAGAAGCCGTAGGACGGCTCGTCCGCGGCCCACGGCAGAGGGATGCGGCAGCCGTCGCGGCCGGGCTCCTTGCCGTCCGTGCGGAAGAAGTACGGGTCCTGGCGGTGCTCGGCGGCCAGGGTGGTGTGCTCGGGCAGGCCCAGCTCGTCGCCCTGGTAGATGTACGCGGAGCCGGGCAGGCCCAACTCCACCATCGCGGCGGCGCGGGCCCGACGGCGACCGACCGCCTCGTCCGGCTGCTCGTCCTCGGCCGTGATGCCGGCGGGGTAGGAGCTCGGGTCCGCGAGGCCGTAGCGGGAGGCGTGGCGCACCGTGTCGTGGTTCGAGAGCACCCAGGTGTTCGGGGCGCCGACCCGATCGGCCTGCTCGAAGGACCGGTCGATCGCGTGGGTCAGCGACACGGCGTCCCAGCCCGCCATGAGGTAGGTGAAGTTGAAGGTCTGGTGCATCTCGCCGGGGCGGACGTACCGGAACATGCGCGAGAGCGGGGCCACCCACGCCTCGGCCACCATCATCGGCTCGTGGTCGTAGGAGTCCAGGACCCGCCGCCAGTCCCGGTAGACCTCGTGGACACGGTCCTGGTCCATGAACGGGGTGAGCGGCTCGAAGGTGTCCGGGTCGAACGTGGGGTCGGCGTCCTCGCCCGCGTCCGTGACCATGCCCATGCGGGAGTGCTCGGCGTCCGGGTAGCCGGGCTGCTTGATGAGCCCGTGGGCCACGTCCACTCGGAAGCCGTCCACGCCGCGGTCCAGCCAGAACCGCAGGATGGAGCGGAACTCCTCGCGCACCTCCTCGTTCTCCCAGTTCAGGTCCGGCTGCGTGGTGTCGAACAGGTGCAGGTACCACTGGCCCGGGGTGCCGTCCGCCTCGGTCACGCGGGTCCAGGCCCCGCCGCCGAACGTGGACTCCCAGTTGTTGGGGGGCAGCTCGCCGTGCTCGCCGCGGCCCTCGGCGAAGTGGTAGCGGGCGCGCTCGGGGGAGCCGGGGCCGGCGGCCAGGGCGGCCTGGAACCACGCGTGCTCGGACGAGGTGTGGTTCGGCACGAGGTCCACGACCACGCGGATGCCGGCCTCGTGCGCGGCGGCGATCATCTCGTCCGCGTCCGCGAGCGTGCCGAACCGCGGGTCCACGGTGCGGTAGTCCGCGACGTCGTAGCCGGCGTCGTGCTGCGGGGAGAGGTAGAAGGGCGAGAGCCAGATCGCGTCCACGCCGAGCTGGGCCAGGTAGTCGAGGCGCGAGGTGACGCCGCGCAGGTCGCCCATGCCGTCCCCGTCCGCGTCCGCGAAGGAGCGCGGGTACACCTGGTAGATCACGGCGTCCACCCACCACGGCGTGACGGGCCGGTTCCGGGCTTCCGAGGGCGGGGTGCTCAGGCGCTGCGTGGTCATGGGATCCACCCTAGGCCCGACGCCGGAGCGCGCGCCCCGCGTGGCTGGTGTCGGCGGCGTGGTGTGCGTCTCGGGCGTCCGGCGCGGTCGGCCACCATGGCCGGATGAGGCACTTCGAGGATCCCGTCCTGCACGCCATGGCCTCGCGCCGCTCCGTGTCCAGGGTGGGCCCGACCACCCCCACGGACGAGGAGCTCGCGGGTCTGCTCGCGGCCGTCACCCCCGTGGCCGACCACAAGGCGCTGCGCCCCTGGCGGCTCATCCTGCTGCGCGGTGAGGACCGCCATCGCCTCGGCCAGGCCCTCGACACGGCCGCCGGCACCGAGCGGGAGCCGGGCGAGGTCAACCCCAAGCCGTACCGGGCGGAGCTGCTGATCGCCGTCGTCGCCTCGCACCGGCCCCACCCCGGCGTGCCGGTCTGGGAACAGGACGCCACCGCCGCGGGCGCCGCGCACCTGCTCGAACTCGCGCTGTGGCAGGCCGGCTGGGGCGTGATGTGGCGCTCCGGCCTGCACACGGACGCCCCCGCCGTGCGCGCGGCCCACGGGCTCGGCGACCACGAGCGGCTGCTGGGCTGGCTCTACGTGGGGGACGTGGACCCGGCCTTCCGGGCCCGTCTCGAGGCCTCCAAGAAGCCCGCCCTGGACCCGGCCCCGTTCCTGGGCCGCATGCCGCAGGGCTGAGCGGCAGGCTCAGGTCAGCCGGGCCAGCATCCCGACGGCGGCCCAGCGACGGTTCAGCCGTTCCTGCGCGACGCCGGCGGTCACCTCGTCGCCCTCCTCGAGGGCGTCGATGAGCGTCCACAGGTCGAAGACGGAGTCGTCCGGCCACACGTGCCGCGTGAGGCCGCCGTAGTCCAGCTCGACCCACGAGTCGGGGTGGAACGCGCCGAGCCACTCCAGCATCACCGTGAGCTCGCCGATCAGCTCCGCGTCCGGGGCGTGCCGCGCGAGCACCGCCGCCGCGTGCCCGGCCCGCTCCCGGGCGGAAACGATCGGGGCGCGCCGGTACGCCGTGCGCTCGCCGTCCACGAGGCGCTGCACCGGCTCCTCGGGGTCGAACACCGTGAGCCAGCCGTGCGGCACACCCCACGTGGCCGTGCGCGTCTGCACGCGGTGGTGGTCCGGCGCACCGTCCTCGCCCTGCGGGTCCTCGCCCTCCGCGTCCGGGTCGGGGGAGAGGCCCCACTCCTCCTCGAGCGCCACGAGGGCGCGGCCGCGGTTCATGGCCCGCGCTGCCGGCGGGATGGCGGCCTCGTGCAGCCGCGGCAGCATGGTCTCCTCGAGCACGGCCGCGGCCATCTCGGCCCGCAGGCCCCGCTCGTCCGGGCAGTAGAACGCGGAGCGGTGCTCGTCCTGCAGGACCCGCACCAGGTCGTCCTCACCGGGCTCCGGGAACGGGTCGGCCACGGGCCGGGCCAGGCGACGCCGGGCCCGCTCCGCCGCCTCGGCCTCCACCTCGGCGCGCGTGCGGTGGCCGCCGGCGATCAGTCGCGCCTGGACCGCGTCTGGGAACGCGGCCAGCGGCTGGAAGACGCGCAGGTGCGCGGTGCCGCGCGCGACACCCGGGGGCGGGCCGTCGTCGTCGTGGGTCATCGCGGGCTCGTCCGTGGCTCAGCCCAGCTCGACGACCACGGGCGCGTGGTCCGAGGCGCCCTTGCCCTTGCGCTCCTCGCGCTCGATCCAGGCGTCCGTGACCGTCCGTGCGAGGGCGGGGGAGCACAGCTGGAAGTCGATGCGCATGCCCTTCTTCTTGGGGAAGGCCAGGCCCGTGTAGTCCCAGTACGTGTACACGCCGGGGCCGGGGTGGCGCGGGCGCACCACGTCCACCAGCCCGGCGTCCTCGAACGCGTGGAACGCCGCTCGCTCGGCCGGGGAGACGTGCGTGTAGCCCTCGCGCTGGAACAGCTCGATGTCCCACACGTCCTCGTCCTGCGGAGCGATGTTCCAGTCGCCGGCCAGGGCGAGCCGGGTGTCCGGGTCCTCGGCGAGGTGAGCGGCCGCGTGCTCCTGGAGCACGCGCAGCCACTCGAGCTTGTAGCCCATGTGCTCGTCCTCCAGGCCGCGCCCGTTGGGCACGTACAGGCTCCACAGGCGCACCGGGGCGACGCCGTCGGCCGCCTCGGCGCCCACGGTCGCCCCGATGGCGCGGGACTCCTCCTGGGGGTCCACGCCGCCCTTGCCGAAGTGCGGCTGGCCGGGGAAGCCGCGCTGCACGTCGCTCAGGCCGACGCGGGAGGCGATGGCCACGCCGTTCCACTGCGAGGTGCCGTTGTGGACCACCTCGTAGCCGGCGCGCTCGAAGAGCTCCCACGGGAAGTTCTCGTCCCGGCACTTGGTCTCCTGGATGGCCAGGACGTCGATGTCATGGCGCTCGAGGAAGGCCTCGACGCGGTCGGCGCGGGCACGGAGGGAGTTGACGTTCCAGGTGGCGATCTTCACCCGGCCAGGCTATCGAAGGGCGCGGACACCGTGGGATCGGCGCCTCAGCGCCACCAGTCGTCGTGGATCGTCACCGGCGTGGTGCGCTTGTGGCGGCTGCGGAGCCAGATGCCCTCGAGCTTCTCCGCGACCTCGGTGGGGACGTCCTTGCCCTCGAGGTAGTCGTCGATGTCCTCGTACGTCATCCCGAGTTCGGCCTCGTCCGTCTGGCCCGGCGTGCCGTCCAGCAGGTCCGCGGTGGGCACCTTGTTCCACAGGGGCTCGGGGGCGCCGAGCTCGCGGCCCAGCGCCCGCACCTGCCGCTTGTTCAGGCCGGCCAGCGGCAGGACGTCCGCGCCGCCGTCGCCGAACTTCGTGTAGAACCCGGTGACGGCCTCCGCCGCGTGGTCCGTGCCGATCACCAGCTGCCCGTGGGCACCGGCCACCGCGTACTGCGCCGTCATGCGGATGCGGGCCTTCACGTTGCCCTGGTTGTAGTCCGAGATCGGCTCCCCCACCCCCTCGGCGAAGGCGGCGGCCAGACCCTGCACGGCCTCCGCGATGTTCAGGGTGACGTCCTGATCCGCACCCACGAAGTCCATGGCCGCCCGCGCATCCGCCTCGTCGTGCTGCACCTTGTAGGGCAGGCGCACGGCGGTGAACCGGGGGTTCTCGCGGGAGGGCACGACGTCGGCGCCCACCCCCGCCTCACCCGCCGGGGTGGTGCCGGGGCCGCCCAGGGCGACGGCGTCCGGGACGCCGAGCTGGGCTCGGCGACGCTCGACGGCGAGCTGAGCCAGCCGCCCACCCACGGTGGAGTCCACGCCGCCGGAGATGCCCAGGACGAAGCCGGACGCGCCCGTGGCCGCGAGGTAGTCGGCGAGGAAGGCCACGCGCCGTTCGACTTCGGCCGCGGGGTCGATCTCAGGGAGGACGCACTGCTCGGCGATGATCCGCTGCTGGAGTTCACGCATGCCGGTCAGCGTAGGACCGGCGCCGCGCACGGGGACAGGGGCGGTCGGCGACGGCGGCTCACGCGTCCGGGTGCCCCAGGTTGCGGGCGATGCGGCGCAGGACGCGGACGGCGTCGTCGATCTGGTCCCGCGGGACGTCCGCCGTCGCCTCGGCACGCAGGGCCTCGACCGCCTCACCCACGCGGGCGCCCGCAGTGCGGCCCGTGGCGGTGAGGGTGTAGAGGTCGCCCTCGACCGTCACCCAGTGGGACTCGACCAGCTCCTCGATCTGACCGGACACCGCGCCGCGCTGCTCCTCCTCGAAGCCGGCCTCGAGCTCGGCACGGGACTGCGGGGCCACCGTGAGGGTGTTCAGCAGCTGCCATTGGGCGCGGGTCAGGCCGTGCTCCTCTAGGCTCTCGGCCACGCGCGCCGCGATCAGGCCCTCGGTGAGGGTGAGCCAGTGCGCCAGGGGCAGGCCAGAGGGGTGCTGGACGGCGGTGTCGTCGTGCGGGATCTCGCTCATAACCCGAGCCTAGCCAGGCCGGGACGGAAGCGGCAGGGGTGGCCGGGCCCGCACTAGCATGGGCGGCATGACCGACGCGCAGACCCCCACCGTCCCCACGCCCCAGCAGGACCGCGAGCGGCTCAAGCAGCTCATCCAGGATCTGGCTGTGGTGCACGGCCGGGTGACCCTGTCCTCCGGCAAGGAGGCGGACTACTACGTGGACCTGCGTCGTGTCACCCTGCACCACGAGGCCGCCCCGCTGATCGGCCGCGTGATGCTGCGCCTGCTCGAGGAGAACGGGATCGCGTTCGACGCGGTGGGGGGTCTGACCATGGGCGCCGACCCCGTGGCCACCGCGATGATGCATCAGGCCGGCGCCGCGGGCCGTGCGCTCGACGCGTTCGTGGTGCGCAAGGCGCAGAAGTCGTACGGCATGGGTCGGCAGGTGGAGGGCCCGGGCGTGGACGGTCGCCGCGTCGTCGTGCTGGAGGACACCTCGACGACGGGCGGCTCCGCGCTGACCGCCGTCGAGGGTGTGCGCAACGCGGGCGGCGACGTCCAGGCCGTGGCCGTGATCGTGGACCGTGCGACCGGCGCCGCCGAGCGCGTGGCCGAGGAGGCGGACGTGCCGTACCTGTACGCGTTCGGCAAGGACGAGCTCGGCCTCGGCTGAGCCTCGGACGGCCCCGTGCGCCGCCCGCCTAGGGCGTGTTGCTAAAGTAGGGTAGTCAGCCAGTGCAGTGTCGCTGCGAGGCTGAGCCCGGCGTGATAGCTCCGGGCGTACTTGTCCGAACGCATCGCGATCCCTCGCCACTGCTTGAGCCGGTTGAAGCACCGCTCCACGACATTGCGTCCCCGGTAGCGCTGGCGCTGGTCTTCACCGAAGTCGATCGGCCGGCCCGGGCGGCGGCGCCGGTGCGCGATCTGATCGGCCCGCTCGGGGATCGTGGCCGCGATGCCATGCCGGCGCAGCCAAGCCCGGTTCGCCTTCGAGGGGTAGCCCTTGTCCGCAATCAGGCGGTCAGGGCGTGTCCGGGGCCGCCCACGGGCCCCGGCAACGCTGATCTGCTCCAGCGTGGTGGCCAGCATCGAGGTGTGAAGCCACCTGCCCGCCGGTCACCACGAACGCCAGCACCCGGCCCTTGCCATCACAGACCAGATGAGACTTCGTCGTCAGACCGCCGCGGGAGCATCCGATGGCATGATCAGCCGGCTCGTCCCCGGATTTCTTGTCGTTCATCCAGGCCCCCTGTGGGGCGGGGCAGGGTCGCCCCGTGCTGATGGACGCGCACGATCGTGGAATCGATCGAGGCCACCCAATCCAGCTCGCCAGCCTGCTGTGCCATCGACTGAGTGCGCTCGAGCACGCGCTCCCACACACCCTGGGCGGCCCACCGGTTGAAGTTCTTGTAGATCGTGTTCCAGTTCCCGAACCGCTCGGGCAGATCCCGCCACGGAGCTCCGGTGCGGAAGCGCCACGCGGTGGCCTCGACCACCGCGCGCCGATCCACCGGGGGCCGACCGGTGGACTTCGGGGCAGGGAACAGCGGGCCGATCACGGCCCAGACCTCGTCCGAGATGACATCACGCGACATGACCCCAGACTCGCGCATCCACGTCCCCGAACCCTTTAGCAACACGCCCTAGAGCCAGTCCGCGCGCTTGAACAGCACGAAGAGGGTGAGGGCCACCGCCAGCATGAGTCCCAGGGCGAACGGATAGCCGAACGCCCAGTGCAGCTCGGGCATGCCGTCGAAGTTCATGCCATAGACCGAGCCCACCAGCTGCGGCGCGAAGATGATCGCCGCCCAGGACGAGATCTGCTTGACCTGCTCGTTCTGGGCGATCGACTGCTCGGACAGCCGCTTCGACGCCAGCGTCGAGTCCAGCTCGAGGGCGCTGTGGAGCATCTGGCGCATGGTCGTCACGCGCTCGTTGATCTGGACGGTGTGGTCGTGGACGTCACGCAGGCGGTGCAGGTTCTCCACCTCGAGGCGCGCCTGATCGCTGAGCTCCTCGTCCTCCCACCCGTGGGCGTCGTCGCGCCGGGGTAGGCCGTCGGCGTCGAGGCGGCGGGTGTCCTCGTGCATGCGGGTGCGCACCTCCTCCTGGAGCTGCTCCACGATGGACGGCAGCGCGCGGATGGCGTGCTGGAAGTTCAACACCTCGCGGGAGAGCTGGTAGATGCGCCGGGAGACGTGCCCGTCGCCGGCGAAGACCTGGCCCTCGATCTCCTCGATGTCCTGTTCGAGGCCGTCGGCCACGGGGACGTAGTCGTCCACGACCCGGTCCAGGATCTCCAGGGTGACCTGCCACGGCCCCATCGCGAGGCGCTCGCGGCCCTCCGTCTCCAGGGACCGACGCACGGCGGCCAGGTCCGGCTCCTCCGCGTGACGCACCGTCACCACGTAGTGCTCGCCGGTGAAGACGCTCAGCTCGCCGAACTCCACGGTCTCGGTGCGGTCGATGTAGCGGGCCGGGTGCAGGACCATGAACGAGTCCTCGCCGTAGCGGTCCAGCTTGGCGCGCTCGCCCCCGGCGAGGGCGTCCTCGACGGCGAGCGGGTGCAGGCGCAGCTCCTCCGCGACCGCTTGGAGTTCGGCCACGTCCGGGCGGTACAGGCCCAGCCAGACCATGCCGCCGGTGCGCTCGCACTCCTCCCAGGTGTCCTCGAGGGTGGAGGGGGTGTGGACGCGCCGCCCGTCCACGTACACGGCGTTGTCGATCATGCTCACCAGGACATTCTCCCCGACGGTGGCCCCCGGCATATTCCCGGATGCGCGCTACGGTGGCGCCATGAAGACTCCGCGCCATGCCCCGCCCGTCGTCCGTGACGGCAAGACCCTGCTCCCCGCCCACGCCGTCTCCACCGCCCCGATCACCGCGTTCGGTCTGGTCGGCGGCTACCTGACCGCCCGTGAGACCGGCATCCGCCCGCTCGGCGGCGTCGTGCTGGCCGCCGCCGGCCTGTACGCCGGCCGGACGTGGCTGGCCAAGAGGGGGCCGGCCGTCACCGGGGGCCTGGCCGCCCTGTACCTCGGCGGCTTCGGCGCCTCACACCCGCTGGCCAAGAAGATCGGCGCGTGGCCGGCCGTGCTCTCCGTGGCCGCGGTGTCCGCCGGGGCCGCGTGGGCCGCCGTCGACCGGTCCGAGGCCGGCCGCTGAGCGAGCCCGCGCCGGCCGACGACGGCACCGCGCCCCGCGAGGTCGGCGTCGGCCCGTGGACCGGCCCGTGGCCGGAGGACCCCCGCTACGACCCGGAGCTGCTCGCGCACGGCGACCGCCGCAACGTCCTCGACCGCTACCGCTACTGGAGCCTCGAGGCGATCGTCGCGGACCTCGACGCGCGGCGGCACCCGTTCCACGTGGCCATCGAGAACTGGCAGCACGACCTGAACATCGGCACCGTCGTGCGCACCGCCAACGCGTTCAACGCGGCCGGGGTGCACATCATCGGGCGGCGCCGCTGGAACCGGCGCGGCGCCATGGTCACCGACCGCTACCTGCACGTGCGCCACCACGAGACGGTGGAGGCGTTCACCGCGTGGGCGGCGGGGGAGGGGCTGCCCGTGCTCGGCGTGGACCTGTTCCCCGAGTCGGTGCCGGTGGAGACCTTCGACTTCCCGCGCGCCTGCGTGCTCGTCTTCGGGCAGGAGGGGCCGGGGCTCTCTGCGGAGGTGCGGGCGGCGTCGAGCGCGGTGCTGTCCATCGCGCAGTACGGCTCCACCCGCTCGATCAACGCGGGCGTGGCCGCCGGCATCGCGATGCACGCGTGGATCCGGCAGCACGCGGCGTCCCCTGAGTCCGGCGCGAGCCAGACGATTCCGCGCTGAAAGGAGCCTCTGGACCGCAGATTCGTCTGGCTCGCGGCGCAGGACCGCGCAAGACCGCGCCGACGACGTGCGGCGTGACGGCGTCAGCCCGCGAAGGGGCGGGCCGGCAGGCCCGTCACCCCCGGGCGGACGGCGAACAGGGCCCCGGCCAGCGGGTCCTCGCCGCGCTCCAGGTTCTCCCAGGAGGTGGTGATGTAGAGGGTGCCGAGGTCGTCGCCGCCGAAGGTGCACGCCGTCGTCTTCTGCACGGGCACCTCGACCACCTCGTCGAGCGTCCCCTCGGGCGTGTACCGGTGGATCCGCCCGTGGCTGATCACGGCCACCCAGATCCCGCCCTCGGCGTCCACGGTGAGTCCGTCCGGCTTGCCCTCGCCGTCGAGCACGTCCACGAGCACGCGCCGATTCGTCAGGCCCTCCTCGCGGGAGTAGTCGAACACGGCCACCTGCCGTGTGGGGGTGTCGTTGTAGTAGGCCCGTGTGCCGTCCGGGCTCCACTCCAGGCCGTTGGACGTCGTCGCGTCGGTCAGCACGACGTCCACCTCGCCGGCGCCGCCGTCGGGCCCGGGGGCGAGCCGGTAGAGGTTCGCGGCGCCGGGGGTCTTGGCGTACGCCATGGTGCCGCAGTGGAACCGGCCGTCCGGGTCGCAGCCGCCCTCGTTCATCCGGATCCCGGCGTCCGCGTCCCACAGCTCGGGCAGCGTCGTCAGCTCGCCCTCGGGCGAGATCAGGGCGAAGCCCCGCTCCACCGCGACGACGGCGCCACCCCCCGCACGCGGGCGCAGCGCGGCGGCCACGTCGCCGACGTGCGTGCGGTCCACCGTGCCGTCGGCGCGCAGGGACAGGACGTCCCCGGCGAGCATGTCCACCCAGCGCAGGCCGCCGCCGGCGGTCACGCCCTCGGCGGCGCTGCCCCACGAGGCGGCCCAGACGGGGCCCTCGCCGTGGTAGGCGATGGGATCGGTGACCTGCTCGGCGCGCATGGCTGCTCCTTCGGTGGGCGGGACGGTCCTGGCCCCGACGCTAGCCGAGGCTCAGAACCACCCGCACGAGTCGGCGGTCCAGCGGTCGGCGAGGGTCGCGTCCAGGAACGCCCCCATCCGCGGCAGGGAGGCCACGTGGCCGCCCACGTGGGTCGGGGTGAGGAGCGGGTCGAAGCGCACCCGCGCGCCCTCCGCGCACCAGCGGCGGCCCAGGTCGCGGCCGGCGCGGTACGGGATGACGTCGTCCGTGACGGAGTGCGCGATCATCACCGGCACCTCGGGACGGCGGCCCTGCGCGCCGATCCGCTGCTCGGCGAGGATCCCGGCCAGCTCGGCGTCGGAGCGGACGAGCTCAGGGAAGTCCTGCCCCGTGTGGGTCAGCGTGGCGGAGTCGAGGTGCGCGTAGGCGAGGCTGCCTGCCAGGCAGGTCTCGGCCGCGCCGTCGAGGGCCGTCAGGCCGGTCTCGTTGAGGTGCGTGGCCGGGTCCACGTCGTACGCGGCGAGCTGCCCGGCCATCGCGTAGAGCAGGAAGGCCGCGTAGAGACCGCCGTCGATCCGGCCCGCGACCTGCACGAGGTCGGCCGGCGGGGCGCCCGCGTAGGCGCCCTTGAGGTCCAGCTCCGGGGCGTAGTCGGGCGCGAGCTCGGCGGCGGCCGCGGCCGCCCCGCCGCCCTGCGAGTAGCCCGCGAGCGCGACCGGCGCGGTCGCGGTGACGCCCGACCCCGACACCTGGGCGGCCGCGCGCACCGCGTCGAGGACGGCGTGTGCCTGGGCCTCCCGGACCATGTAGGTGTGCGTGCCCGGGGTGCCCAGGCCCTCGTAGTCGGTGACCACCACGGCGTGGCCGCGGCTCAGCAGGGACGTGATCCCGACGCCCTCGTACTGCACGCCGGTGGAGAGGGTGCGCGAGGGGGCGCAGCGGTCCGCCGCCCCCTGGGTCCCCACTGCGTAGCCGATCACGGGGCGCTCGCCGCCGCCCGTCCACGGGGCGGTGGGGGTCAGCACGGTGCCGGTCACGGCGATGGGTCGGCCCTGGGCGTCCTGCGAGGCGTACATGATGCGCGTGGCGTGCGCGGGCACCTGCACCAGCCGCACCGGGTCCAGGTAGAAGGCGGTGGGCTCGGTGCGGATCAGGGCGCCGGGGGTCGCGGGCACGACGGTGGGCGGCAGGTAGAAGGGGTCGTCGGCCGAGGCGGCCGCCAGGGTGTCCCGGGCCGCGTTCCAGCGGGCGTCCTCGGCCGTCGTGGCCGGCTGCGAGAGGTCCTCGACGGCGGAGCTCACCTCCGGCGCGTCCGGGGCAGGGGCGGACTCCTGGGCCAGGGCCGCGTGTGGCGCGCCGAACCCGGCGACGACGGCCACGGCGGCGGCCAGGGCGAGGGGGCGGGAGGGGCGGTGGGCGGGGGCCATGGCGGTCTCCGGTCTCTCGGATGCAGATGTGACGCAGCTCACTCTAGGCCAGCGACGGGGCCGCGCCCAGGCCGGCGTCGCCGTCGGGCCCGGGGCCCTGGGGCGGGTCCGGCCGCGCGGATAGGATGAGCCCGAGGGTGTCGCGCCCGCCGCGCTCCCCCGCCTGTCCGAGTCGACGACGCCTAGGAGCTGCAGCATGCCCATCGCATCCCCGGAGAAGTACGCCGAGATGATCGACGCCGCCAAGAACGGCGCCTTCGCCTACCCGGCGATCAACGTCACCAGCTCCCAGACCCTGAACGCCGCCATCCGCGGCTTCGCCGAGGCCGGCTCGGACGGCATCATCCAGGTCTCCACCGGCGGTGCCGCCTACTTCTCCGGCTCCTCCGTGAAGGACATGGTCGCCGGCTCGCTGGCGTTCGCCGCGTTCGCGCGCGAGGTCGCCAAGAAGCACTCCGTGAACATCGCCCTGCACACGGACCACTGCCCCCAGGACAAGCTCGAGGACTTCGTCCTGCCCCTGCTGGACGCCTCCGAGGCCGAGGTGAAGGCCGGGCGCGACCCGATCTTCAACTCCCACATGTGGGACGGCTCCGCCGAGACCCTCGAGGAGAACCTGCGGATCGGCCGCGAGCTGCTCGCCCGCACCCACGCCAACAAGCAGATCCTCGAGGTGGAGATCGGCGTCGTGGGCGGCGAGGAGGACGGCGTGGCCCACGAGATCAACGAGAAGCTCTACACCACCGTGGCGGACGGCATCGCCACGGTGGAGGCACTCGGCCTCGGCGAGAACGGTCGCTACCTCACCGCGCTGACCTTCGGCAACGTGCACGGTGTCTACAAGCCAGGCAACGTGAAGCTGCGCCCGGAGATCCTGCAGGAGATCCAGCAGGCCGTGGGTGAGAAGTTCGGCAGGGAGCGCCCGTTCGACCTCGTGTTCCACGGCGGCTCCGGCTCCGCCGCCCAGGAGATCGCCGACTCGGTGGAGTACGGCGTCGTGAAGATGAACGTGGACACGGACACCCAGTACGCGTTCACCCGCCCCGTGGCAGGGCACATGTTCGAGAACTACGACGGCGTCCTGAAGGTCGACGGCGAGGTCGGCGACAAGAAGCAGTACGACCCCCGCGTGTGGGGTGCCAAGGCCGAGGAGGGCATGGCCGCCCGCGTGGTCCAGGCCTGCACCGAGCTGAACTCGGCCGGCAAGAGCATCGGCTGACCCCGCCCTCCGCCGCACCGGCCCGCACCCTCACGCGAGGGTGCGGGCCGGCGTCGTTTCAGCCCTCCCGCTCCTCCTGGGCCTGGAGGAACTCGAAGACCTCACGCTCGTCCACACCGGGGAAGGTCTGCGTGGGCATGGCCGCCAGCAGATGCGCGTGCATGCGGGCCGCGGGCCACACGTGCCCGCCCCACGCGGCCTCGAGCTCGGGGTCGGGACGGCGGCAGCAGCGCGGATCGGGGCACGTGGAGGTGACCCGGTGGCGGGTGTCCGCGCCGCGGAAGTGCCGGGCCTGCTCGAACGGGGTGCCCACGGAGAGGGCGAACAGCCCGTCGGGACCGTTCTCGATCATCGAGGTGCACCAGAACGTCCCGTTGGGCGAGTCCGTGTACTGCGTGTGGGCGCGGAACCGGTCGTTGCGGGAGAAGGCCTGCCGCGCGCCCCACTTCCGGCACGCCTGCTGGCCCTCGATCGCACCGGTGTGGTCGGCGGGGAACACGATCCCGTCGTTCTCGTAGGCCTTGTGGATCACCCCGGTCTCGTGGACCTTCTGGAAGTGGCAGCGGATGCCCAGGTCCACAGTGGCCAGGTTGGTGAACCGGTGCGCGGCGGCTTCGTAGGAGACGCCGAACGCGTCCTTCAGGTCGTCCACGGACAGGTCCCGGCGCTTCTGGGCGGCCCGCAGCAGCGACGATGCCGCCCGCTGCGGCATGAGCAGCGCGCCCGCCAGGTAGTTCACCGCCACACGCTGGGCGAGGAAGTCCTCGTAGTCCCGCGGCTCGCCGTGGCCCAGGACGGCGGCGGCGAGGGCCTGGAGCACCACGGTGCGGCGGTCGTGGTCCGAGGAGCGGGAGCCGCTGATGTGGATGCGCCCGTGCTTGAGGTCCGTGACGGAGCGCGTGGAGTGCGGCAGGTCCGGGACGAAGCGCAGGGTGAAGCCGAGGTGCTCGGCCAGCTCCGAGACGGCGTGCAGGCCCAGCGGCCCGCCCGTATGGCCGATCGCGTCGAGCAGCCGATGCGCCTCGGCCTCGAGATCGGGGTAGTGGTTGTCCACCGCGCGCATCTGCGCGCGCAGCTGGGCGTTGGCGCGGCGCGCCTCCTCGGGGGTGGCGGCCTGCTCCTCCAGGCGACGGCGCAGCTCGGCCTCCAGCCCCGCGATCACCTCGAGGACCTCGGTGGGGGTGCGGGGCCCGATGCGCAGCGGGGGCAGGCCGAGGGAGGCGTAGTGCTCCGAGCGCGCGAACCGTTCGACCTCGATCTCCAGTTCGGCCCGACGGGTGGGGGCCCGGCCGGTGAGCAGGTCCTCGACCGGCACGCCCAGGACCTCCGCGATCCGCTGGACCAGCGAGAGCCGCGGCTCGCGGCGGGCGTTCTCCACGAGGGACAGGTGCGAGCCGCTCACTCCCGTGCGCTCCGCGAGCTGGTCCAGGGTGAGGCCGGCCTGCTTGCGCAGGTGCCGGACGCGGCGGCCCAGCGCGACGGCGTCCACGGTCGCGCTGTCCTCGGGAAGCGGGCGGGTCATCATGCGCGGAACTGTAGACGGAACCGGGGAGGAGATCACGTGTGACGGAAAGAAAGTCACATTCTTGACAACCGGGGGGCCATGGCCGTGATCCAGACCACACCGGGGCGCAAGGACCGTCACGTTCTGACCCAGTGGCAGGAACGGCCGGAGTTTCCACCGATTTTGTGCTCCAGAGGGCCTTGCCCGGGGCCAAGGTGGATGTCAACGGCAGCGGCGGACACGTCGCACCGAACCCTTCACCGAACCGGACCGATCCTCAGGAGGACGTCATGACCACCCAGCCCCACCACTCCACTCCCGCCTCCGCCGAACAGCTCCAGCACGACTGGGACAACAACCCCCGCTGGGCCGGCGTCGAGCGCAGCTTCACCGCCGAGGACGTCGTCCGTCTCCGCGGCCGCATCCAGGAGGAGCACACGCTGGCCCGCCGCGGTGCCGAGAAGCTGTGGACCCAGCTGAAGGACGAGAACGCCCGCGGTGAGTTCACCAACGCCCTCGGCGCCCTCACCGGCAACCAGGCCGTCCAGCAGGTCAAGGCCGGGCTGCGCGCCATCTACCTCTCCGGCTGGCAGGTCGCCGCGGACGCCAACCTCTCCGGCCACACGTACCCGGACCAGTCCCTGTACCCGGCCAACTCCGTGCCGCAGGTGGTGCGCCGCATCAACAACGCCCTGCTGCGCGCGGACCAGATCGAGCACGCCGAGGGCGTCAGCAGCGTCGAGGACTGGCTCGTGCCGATCGTGGCCGACGCCGAGGCTGGCTTCGGCGGCCCGCTCAACGCCTACGAGCTCATGAAGTCGATGATCACGGCCGGCGCCTCCGGCGTGCACTGGGAGGACCAGCTGGCCTCCGAGAAGAAGTGCGGCCACCTCGGCGGCAAGGTGCTCATCCCCACCGGCCAGCACATCCGCACGCTCAACGCCGCCCGCCTGGCCGCCGACGTCGCCGACGTGCCCAGCGTGATCATCGCCCGCACCGACGCCGAGGCGGCCACGCTGATCACCTCGGACGTGGACGAGCGCGACGCCGAGTTCATCACCGGTGAGCGCACCGCGGAGGGCTTCTACAAGGTCCGCAACGGCGTCGAGCCCTGCATCGCCCGCGCCAAGGCCTACGCCCCGCACGCGGACCTGATCTGGATGGAGACCGGCACGCCGGACCTCGAGCTGGCCCGGAAGTTCGCCGAGGCCGTCAAGGCCGAGTTCCCGGACCAGATGCTGGCCTACAACTGCTCGCCGTCGTTCAACTGGAAGAAGAACCTCGACGACGACACCATCGCCAAGTTCCAGCGCGAGCTGGGCGCCATGGGCTACACCTTCCAGTTCATCACGCTGGCCGGCTTCCACGCCCTGAACCACTCGATGTTCGACCTGGCCAAGGGATACAACGAGCGCCAGATGTCCGCGTACGTCGAGCTGCAGGAGCGCGAGTTCGCCGACGAGGCCCGCGGCTACACCGCGACCAAGCACCAGCGCGAGGTCGGCACCGGCTACTTCGACGCCGTGTCCACCGCCATCAACCCGGACAGCTCCACGGTGGCCCTGGCGGGCTCCACGGAGTCCGGCCAGTTCCACTGATCCGCTCAGCCGAGACCGCGAGGAGGCAGTCCCATGAGCCCGCAGACCACGACCCCCACCCTGCACGAGATCCATGCCGACGACGTTCGGGAGCACACGCCCCTGCCGCATGACGTGAGCACCCAGGCCATCCCCGTCGTCATCCCCGAGGGCGCCGCCCCCGTGGTGACCGTCCACGGGCCGGTCGACGGGCGGCAGGCCGAGATCCTCACGGACGAGGCGCTGGCGTTCCTCGGCCGCCTGCACCGGCTGGCCGAGGACCGCCGCCGGCGGCTGCTCGAGGAGCGGGAGTACACCCGGCGCCGCATCACCGACGGATGGAACCCGCACTACCTGCGGTCCACCCGCCGGGTCCGCGAGGACGACTCCTGGCGTGTGGCGCCGCTGGCCCCCGGCCTGCAGGACCGCCGCGTGGAGATCACCGGCCCCGTGGATCGGAAGATGACGATCAACGCCCTCAACTCGGGCGCCTCGGGCTGGCTCGCCGACTTCGAGGACTCCTCGACGCCGTCCTGGGACCGGATGCTGGACGGGCAGGTCAACCTGTTCGACGCGATCCGCGACCAGATCGACTTCACCTCCCCCGAGGGCAAGGAGTACCGGCTGCGCGAGCGCGAGCTCACGGACCGGCCGACCATCATCGTCCGCCCGCGCGGCTGGCACCTCCTCGAGGACCACATCCGTGTGGACGGCGAGCCGATGGCCGGCGCCCTCGTGGACTTCGGCCTGTACTTCTTCCACAACGCCGACGAGCTGATCCGCCGCGGCCACGGCCCGTACTTCTACCTGCCCAAGCTCGAGTCCCATCTCGAGGCGCGGCTGTGGAACTGCGTGTTCGTGGCGGCGCAGGACGAGCTGGGCATCCCCCAGGGCACCATCCGGGCCACCGTGCTGATCGAGACGATCACCGCGGCGTTCCAGATGGAGGAGATCCTGTACCAGCTGCGCAACCATGCCGCTGGCCTGAACGCCGGCCGCTGGGACTACATCTTCTCCATCATCAAGAACTTCCGGGACCGCGGGGCCGAGTTCGTCCTCCCGGACCGCTCGGAGGTGACCATGACCCAGCCGATGATGCGGGCCTACACGGAGCAGCTGGTCCGGGCCTGCCACCGGCGCGGCGCCTCGGCGATCGGCGGCATGTCCGCCGTGATCCCGGACCGCCGGAACGAGGAGGCCAACGCCGCCGCGCTGGAGAAGGTGCGCGCGGACAAGGCCCGCGAGGCCGGCGACGGCTTCGACGGCTCGTGGGTGGCGCACCCGGACCTCGTGCCGGTCGCCCGGGAGGAGTTCGATGCCGTGCTCGGCGAGGCCCCGAACCAGATCCGCACCCGCCGCCGCGAGGACGTGGTGCCGGACGAGGCCGCCCTGCTCGACGTCGCCGCGACCACGGGCTCGGTGACCGAGGCCGGCGTGCGGATGAACATCGAGGTCGGGATCCGCTACATCGAGTCCTGGCTGCGGGGGAACGGCGCCGCCGCGATCCACGGACTCATGGAGGACGCCGCCACGGCGGAGATCTCCCGGTCCCAGATCTGGCAGTGGGCACACAACGGCACCGGTGTGCAGCTGACCGAGGGCGGCGTGCGGACCGCCAACCGCGGCTGGATGGAGCAGCTGATCCGCGAGGAGCACGCTCGGATCCTCGCCGGCCCGCTGCCCGAGGGCCACCGGTTCGAGGACGCGGTGCGCGTGTTCTGCGAGTCGGCCCTGCCGCCGGAGTACCCGGCGTTCCTCACCGTGGGCGCGTACCGGCGCCACTTCGCCGGCCAGGACGACGCCGCGGCGAAGGCCTGATCCGCCGGGTCCCACGACGACGGCCGGTCACCTCACGAGGTGACCGGCCGTCGTCGTGCCGGGACGTCAGTCCCCGGACGTGGAGGGGGACGGCGAGGCCGAGGCCGAGGCCGACTTCGTCGGTGACGGGCTGGCCGACGCCGAGGCGGACGCCTCCGCGGCCCGCTGAGACTCGGCGGCCTCCCGCGCGGCCCCCTGGAACGGCCGCGGCGGCTGGCCCGGGGCCACGGGGCCCGGGGCACCCTCGGGGCGGTCGATCGTGGACTGGTCGTTCAGCAGCTCGTCGGGCACGCGACCGGTGGGGATCTCCCGGGCCTTGGCCAGGGTCTCCTCGTCCATCTGCGCGTTCAGGAAGAACGGCGAGCTGAGCTTGATGACCTCCTGGAACTCCCCGGCGTCCTTCAGCACGGTGTCCGCGAGGTGGTCGCGGGTCTCGGTGACGAGGGTGGTGCTCTGCGCGACCGGCGAGTTCTTCACCTGGGTGAGGCCGCCGTTGGCGTCGCCGAAGCCCTCCATGGAGCCCATGGTCACGGAGACCATCTCGCTGCCGTCCTCGGAGCAGGCCCACGCGGTGCGCTGGGGCAGCAGGGGGGCGCCGTCCTGGCCTCCGACCATGCCCGGGCGCAGCAGGGCGAGCAGCCCCTTGCCGGTCTTCGGGTCGAACGTGTACTCGTCCGCCACGGTGGCGGGCTCCTCCTGACACCACTCCAGGCGGGAGCCGTCCCGGTTGTGCTGGTAGTGGACCTGTGCCAGGGGCATGCCGGGGCTGTACTCGAAGTAGCCGTTGTAGACGCAGGTGAGGAACTCGTGGGTCTCGTCCTGCGAGGCGAACAGCTGCACGATCTCGATGTTCGAGCTGTCCGGGATGTGCGTGGCGACGGCGTCCAGGGTGCGCTGGTCCAGGACGTCGCGCGTGCAGTCCATCACGGAGACGGTGTCGTTGCGGACCGCGGCCGTGTTCTTCCAGGCCTCGGTGGCGGCGCCGTCCTTGATGCCCGGGCCGACGGTCTCGAACGCCTGACGCGGCTCGGCGCGCGGGGTGCCCTCGGCGGACTCCGACGCGAGGGCCTCACGGACGCGGGACGCCGCGGCGGACGCGGGGTCGGTGGGGCTCTCCGTGGCCGAGCCGGCCGCGGCCGAGGCCGCCGATCCGCTGGGTGCCGCGGCGGTCGACGAGGCGGGCTCACCGGACTGGCCGGCCGAGCCGCAGCCGGCCAGGGCGAGGGCGAGGGCGGCGACGCCGACGGCCAGCGGGGCACGGCGGCGGGCGGGCGCGGGGTGGGTCATGGAGGCTCCTTCGACGGCATCGGCGGCCCGGCCCCGGGAGCGTGGGGCTGCGGACGGACGCTGCGCCTACGGTACCGGACCGTCCTGGACGCGGGGACGGCGATCCGTCCGGCGTCCGGCGCCGTCGATAGACTCGGCCGCGACCGCATCGTCCGCGAGGAGAAGAGGCATCCCATGTCCGAGTCCCTGATCGGCAAGAACCTGATGGAGCCGCCGGCCACGCGCCTGCCGGAGGAGCCGGAGGTGCTGGCCCGGCTCGAGGCAGGTGACCTGCCCGAGGACATCGTGCCGGTGGCGCCCGAGTCCTCCCTGGTGTGGGCGCTCATGGCGGAGGACGCGTGGGCCGAGGGCCGGACCGTGGACTCCTATGCGTACGCCCGCGTCGGCTACCACCGGGGTCTGGACGCGCTGCGCCGGGCGGGGTGGCGCGGCGCCGGCCCGGTGCCGTACGCCCACGAGCCCAACCGCGGCTTCCTGCGCGCCCTGTACGCGCTGGGCCGCGCGGCCGCCGGGATCGGGGAGTCCGAGGAGGTCGAGCGCATCCGCACCTTCCTGCGGGACTCGGACCCCACGGCCGCAGAGCAGATCGAGGCCGGCCAGGGCCGCGCCCAGGGCTGAGCGGAGCCGTGGCCAAGCTCTACTTCCGCTACGGGGCCATGAACTCCGGCAAGTCCACGGGCCTGCTGCAGGCCGCCTTCAACTACGAGGAGCGCGGCCAGCGGGTGCTGCTGGCCAAGCCGGAGGTGGACGTGAAGGGGGAGGGCGACGTCGTGTCCCGCCTCGGTGTGACCCGCGCCGTGGACTTCCTCGTCCCGGCGGGAGCGGACGTGCGGGAGCTGTTCCGCCGGCACGCCACCGGTGACGACCCGGACGCCCTCGTGGGGCACGTGGAGGCTCCGCCCGTGGCGTGCCTTCTCGTGGACGAGGCGCAGTTCCTCGAGCCGGCGCAGGTGGACGACCTGCTGCGCATCGCCGTGCTCGACGGCGTCCCCGTGATCGCCTACGGGCTGCGCACCGACTTCCGCACCCGCTCCTTCCCGGGCTCCGCGCGGCTGCTGGAGCTGGCGCACTCCCTCGAGGAGCTGAAGACCATCTGCCGGTGCGGCCGGAAGGCGGTGTTCAACACGCGCAAGGTCGTGGACCCGGCCACGGGCGCCGAGCACTTCGTGTTCGAGGGGGACCAGGTGGCGATCGACGGTGTCCAGGTGACCTACGAGTCCCTGTGCGGCACGTGCTACCTGGCGGAGTCCGGCGGTGCCCTGGGCTGAGGCGGCCATTGCCAGGCAACTGCCAGGCTGCATGACGGCTGCGCCCATGCTCGGTTCGTACGGTGGAACCACTTCATCGAGGTGCGAGTGATGAAGGTGCGAGTGATGACAGACGAAGGGCCCCGGTGATCCCGGGGCCCTTCGCCTGTCCTGGCCCGCATCGGCCGGCCGGCTCAGAGCGAGACGAGCAGGAGCGTGCCGCCGAAGACGAGCCCCGACGCGAGCAGCACGACCGTGGTGTACCCCAGGATGTCGCGCATCTTCAGGCCGGCGATCGCCAGAAGGGGGATCGCCCAGAACGGCTGGATCATGTTGGTCCACTGGTCGCCGTAGGAGACGGCCATGATGGTGATGGCCGGGTCCACGCCGAGCGCGTCGCCGGCCTGGAGCATGATCGGGCCCTGCACGGCGAACTGTCCGCCGCCGGAGGGGACGAAGAAGTTCACGAGACCCGCGGCCAGGAACGCCAGCAGGCCGAATGTCACCGGGTTCGAGATCGCCACGAAGGCGTCCGAGAGCACCGCCACCAGGCCGGTGGTCGTCATCATGCCGAGGATGCCCGCGTAGAGGGGAACTGCAGCAGGATCTCGCCCACGTTGGACGCGGCCGACTGGGTGAGGCCGATCAGCTCGTGCGGGCTGCGCACCAGCAGCAGGATCAGCGCGAGGAAGGACCAGTTGACGATGTCCAGGGTGAGGGTGCCGCCGCCGACGAAGTGCATCACCAGATAGGCCACGAGCATGGCGCCGACGAGGAGTGTGGGGACACGGGAGGCGTCGAGGCGGTCCGCCGGCGTCTCGATCTCCGGTGCGGACACGGTGTCCTGGTCCCGCGCGTCGATCTCCAGCTCCACGATCCGGTCCCCGGCGCGCGGGGCGACGAGGAACAGGGCCAGGGCCACGACGAGCACGGTCACCACGGCGGCGGTGATGTTCCACCAGGAGAAGGTGGTCTCCGAGACCGGGACCGTCCGGCCGCCCAGGCTCTCCGTGAGGAATGAACCGGGGGTGGCGGCCGTCAGCGGGCCGGAGCCCGAGTACCCCATGTGCCACACCACGAACCCGGAGAACCCGGCGGCCACCAGCATCGGGAAGTGCAGGGCCAGCCCGCGCTCACGGGCCTGCGCCGCGACCTCCTTGGCCAGCAGCGCACCGACCACCAGGCCCAGGCCCCACGTGATGAGGGAGGCCGCCGCCGCCACCACGAACACGAAGATGTAGGCGGCCAGGGGCGTGCGGGGAATGCTGGCGAGGCGGGCGAGCAGGCGGCGCACCGGACCGGTGTTCGCCAGGATGTGGCCGAGCATGAGCACGAGCGCCATCTGCGTGATGAACGCCAGCAGTCCGGACAGGCCGTCACCCCAGCCCACGACGACGTCGGCCGGCCCGGCCGGAGTGAGCAGCAGGCACAGGGCTGCCACCGCGAACGTGAGCACGATGGTGAACACGAGCGAGGACGGGATGAACCGCTCCATCGTCGTGTTCAGCGGGCGCATGGCGCGGCTGAAGAACGTGCCTTCACGGACGGCGCGGCCCGAGGGCCCGGGTGTGGGCGGACGTGTGGACGTGGCGGACATGAGGCTCCTGGTCAGGGGGAGAGGCCGAGGCGGGAGTGATGTGGATCACTCTAGGCGCTCGGCCGTCTCGGGCAGGGCCTGGTCCACGTCCATGGCCGGGCGCTCGCTGACGAGGGCATCGGCGCGGTCGATTCCCCAGCGGTCGACGACGTCGTGGCCCGGCTCGGCCGGGTCACCCGGAATCTGTACGCGAGCGTGGACGAGCTCACCGAGAAGGGATGCACCGTGCAGGTCTCGTCCGAGTGAGATCACGGTGCCCAGGCCCGGCACTTCCCCCGTAGCCGGACTCATGCTCGGCATCCAGGCCGCATTCGCTGAGTTCGCGCGTCGAAGGATCAAGGAGCGCCAGGCCGAAGGGATCGCCCCAGGGCGTGTTGCCCCCTTCCAAGCGCTGCTGTCGATGGCCCTTGCGTCTCCGCTCTGGTGGAGCACGGCTCTAGAGAGAGGGCCACGCGCTCTCGGCGCATGGCATGACAGGGTCTCAAAGCCAGGGCTCCCCGGGCATGCATGAACAGGTCCGGCTTCGGTACTCTTCTTGCATGACTCTTCTGACGGTGGGGGAGGCCGCCGAGCGCCTCAAGGTCTCCGACCGCTATGTGCGGCGTCTCGTCGAGCGCGGTGATGTGCCGGCCCGCCGCCTCGGAGAATCCTGGTTCATCGATGAGCGCGCGCTGACCCGTCGTGCCCGCAGGGCGCCGGGTATCGGCCGCACTTGGGCTCCGCGGACCGCCTGGGCCGCCGTCGACCTCCTTGCCGGAGGAAACGGACGGGCCTTCCTCGACCAGCCGCGGATCTCCCGTCTGCGCTCCCGGCTGCGAACGCTCACCGCTGCCGAGATGCACCGACTGGCTGAGAACAGGGCCCGGCCCCACCGGTTCCACGCCTCGCCTCGAGCTCGAGCCAAGCTCGCCGACGCTCTCGTGCCCTCGGGGGTGTCCGCCCTGGATCAGTCGGATCTCGCCCGCCGCTTCGGGTTCGCCGCTGTCGAAGGGAGCCAGCGAGAGGAGGGCTATCTGCTCGGCGACCTGGAGGCTCTCCAGTCGCGGCTCCGCCTCGACGCCTCGGCGGCGGGGGAAGTGGTGATCCGCCACATACCTGCCCCCGTGGATCCCTCCGCCCTGCTTCGCACTGAGGCAGTCGTGGCGCTGGACCTCATGGACTCCGACGACGTCCGTGAGCGGGCCGCTGGGCGAGAGGCCCTCGATCGACTGTTGCATCGTGTCTGGGTCAAGTCCCGAGTAGTGGTGTAACGCTCTGATCCTCCATTGGTGCTGTTAGGCGCTGAGTTCGAGGGTGGTTTCCGGTTCGGCGTTCACCTCGTTCTCGGTGTCGTCCACGGTGGTGAGGCGGCAGCGGGCCAACACCTCGAGGCCGAGGTAGCGGCGGCCCTCGGCCCACTCATCGGTCTGCTCAGCCAGCACCGCCCCGACCAGGCGCACGATCGCTGCCCGGTTCGGGAAGATGCCCACGGCGTCGGTGCGACGCCGGATCTCGCGGTTGAGCCGTTCGGCCGGGTTGTTCGACCAGATCTGGGTCCACACGTCCTTGGGGAACGTGGTGAACGCCAGGATGTCCGCCCGGGCACCATCGAGGTGTTCGGCCACCGCGGGCAGCTTTTCGCTGACGTAGTCCAGCAGCCGGTCGAACTGGGCGTCCACGCTGGCGGCGTCGGGCTGGTCATACACCGAGTGCAGCATGGCCTTCACGGCCGGCCACATGGACTTGGGGGTGATGCCCATCAGGTTCGCCGCGTAGTGGGTCCGGCACCGCTGCCAGGTCGCTCCGGGCAGGTTCGCGGCGATGGCGTCCTTGAGCCCGGTGTGGGCGTCGGAAGTGACCAGGCGGACTCCGGTCAGGCCCCGGGCCACCAGGTCGGCGAAGAACTCGTTCCACGCCGACCCCGTCTCCGAGGTGGCCACCCGCAGGCCGAGGACCTCGCGGTGGCCGTCACCATTGACCCCGGTGGCCAGCAGCACCACGGCGTTGACCACCCGGCCGCCCTCGCGGACCTTCATGCTCAGCGCGTCGGCGGCCACGAACGTGAACGGCCCAGCCTCCCCGAGCGGGCGATGACGGAAGGACTCGACCTGCTCGTCCAGCTCGGTGGCCATCCGCGAGACCTGGGACTTCGACAGCGCGTTGATCCCGAGGGTCTTGACCAGTTTGTCCATCCGCCGGGTCGAGACCCCGGCCAGGTAGCAGTCGGCGACCACCGTGATCAGCGCGGATTCGGCCCTTTTGCGGCGCTCGAGCAGCCACTCCGGGAAGTACGTGCCCGACCTGAGTTTGGGGATCGCCACGTCCAGGGTCCCGACCCGGGTGTCCAGGTCCCGGTGCCGGTACCCGTTGCGCTGGGTAGCTCGGCCCGGGGTGGGTTTACCCCATTCGGCGCCGACCACCGCGTCGGCGTCAGCGGAGAGCAGGGAGTTGATCACGGTCTGCAGCAACGAACGCATCAAATCCGGGGATGCTTCGGACAGGGCTTCGCCGAGCAGGCCGGCAGGGTCGACAATATGAGGAGCGGTCATCGTGATGACTCCATTCGAGGATTCTGTGGAAGGTTGACTCGAAGGATCACACGGTGGCCGCGTCCACGTCTGGAACGACGTGCCCGACCACCGGGCGCTACACCACTATGCGGGACTCAACTCGTGTCTGAGCCGCGTCACCTGAGCGTGGAGGACCTCCTCGGATGTGAGGCGGGCCTCGACGCTGGAGATGGCCTAGGGCGTGTCTGAGAATGGATCCAGGGATCCGCTGAGATCCGGGGAGGCCATGTCCCGGTTCCAGGTCGTCTCCGACGCCAAATCGGAGCTGATCGCCCCGCTGCTCCAGACCGCACGAGCCGGCAGGGCCGACCCTTCTCCGATGCCCGCACGATGGTCGAGGCGATCACCTGCCGGTGCAGGTGCGGGACTCCGTGGCGGGATCTGCCCGAGGTCAACGGGCCCTGAGAGGCCGCGTGGATCTGGCATCGACGCAGGGTGCGGGCGCTGGTCTGTCCGGAGGCCGACTCGAGGACTTTTGTTCGTACCCTGTCTGTCATGGCCACCCCTCTCCTGGAGCTCGCCGCGAGTCGAGGCGTCTGCTTCCCGCTGCGCACCCGCCGGCTGACCCTCACCCCGTTCCGGGGTCTCGATGCACCCTCCGTGTGGGGCTTCTGCCGTCGTGAGCAGGTGTGGGCGTGGACCTCCGGCCGCCCGGAGAGTGAGGGCGCGCTGCGTGAGTCCTACCTCGGGGCGGGGGACCGCCTCACCGTGCGGGCTGGAGACGTCATCATCGGTGTCGGGAAGGTCGCGGTGCAGGACGCGTGGAGTCAGGGTGGCCCGCGGGAGGAAGCCCGGGACGCCCAGGCCGAGCTCGGCTGGACGATCGATCCGCGCCAGGCGGGGCAGGGCTATGGCACGGAGCTTGCTCGAGCCCTGCTGGGCTTCGCGTTCAACGATCTCGGTGTGCGGCGCGTGGAGGCTCACGCCTTCGCGGACAACGCTCCGAGTCTGCGCATCATGGAGAAGGTGGGGATGCGTCACGAGGGCACGTTCAAGGAGGAGTCTCTGCATCTCACGCGCGGTTGGGTGGATGGTGCCACCTACGCGATGCTCGCCTCGGAGTTCCATTCGTCCCTCACGCAGGAGTGATCCCGGCGGCCGGGCGTCAGTGGACCGGGAAGGGGTACCGGTGTCCGCAGTGCCGCTCCGCCTCCCAGGGCCGTGTGCCAGCATGGGGCTGTGAGCCGGGTGGGGAATGAGCGTGAGTGGCGGTGGCGCATTGGTGTGGCGTCTGCCCTGGTGGGTTCGGCCGGTGTGTTCGCGGGGCTGCGGCAGGACCTGGGGCTGGGCTGGGGTCTGACGCTGGTGGCCGTCACGGCCCTCGGGGCGATGCTCGCCCTGCGAGGGGTGCATCACCGGGTCGAGGCGGAGCAGGCTCGCCGCAACGTGTTCTACGCCGGAGCCGGCTCCACCGCGTGGGTGATGCTGCTGATGGGGGCCGCGGTCATTCCGGGGCTGGCGCTGAACGCGATCGACGACGCCGGCGTCCGGGCGGTCGGGGCCGGTCTGCTCGGCGCGGTGCTCACTGCCGCCGCCCACGGCATCCTCGCGGCGACGACGACGCTCGAGGAGCAGCCGCGGCCCGAGCCGGTCCCTCTGGACCGGCACGGGCGCTGACGTCGGGGTCATGGTCCCACACTCCTGAACACTGTTCAATGAACACTGTTAGAGTCCGTCGGGTCAGACCCACCCGGGGCCGAGCCCCACCCACCGGAGAGGCCCGCATGACCGCCACCCAGGACGCCCCCGCCGTCGACCCCCGCCCCGCCGCCGCCCTCGAGCCCGAGGCCCTCGTGGACCGCATCGAGGCGGGCCACCGCCTCACCGCTGAAGAGGCCGTCGCTGTGCTGGACGCCCCGGACGCGGACACGTTCCGCATCGTCGCGGCGGCCTCGCGCCTGCGCGAGAAGCACTTCGGCCGCACGGTCAAGGTCAACTACCTGGTCAGCCTCAAGACCGGCCTCTGCCCGGAGAACTGCACCTACTGCTCCCAGCGTCTCGGCACCGAGGCCGAGATCCTGCGCTACACGTGGCTCAAGCCGGAGGAGGCCGTCCGCCAGGCGGGCCTGGGCATCGCCGGCGGCGCCTCGCGCGTGTGCATGGTCGCCTCCGGCACCGGCCCCACGGACCGCGACGTCGACCGCGTGGCCGGCATGGTCGGCGACCTCAAGGCCCAGCACCCGGACGTCGAGGTGTGCGCGTGCCTCGGCTTCCTCAAGGACGGCCAGGCCGAGAAGCTCAAGGACGCCGGCGTCGACGCCTACAACCACAACCTCAACACGGCCGAGTCCCACTACGAGTCCATCTGCACTTCCCACACCTACGAGCAGCGCGTGGACACCGTGCAGCGGGCCGGCGCCGCCGGTCTGTCCTCCTGCAGCGGCCTGATCGCGGGCATGGGGGAGACGCACGAGCAGCTCGTCGAGGCCGTCCTCGCGCTCCGCGACCTGGACTCCGACTCCATTCCCGTCAACTTCCTCATGCCCTTCGACGGCACCCCGCTGCAGGGCCACCAGCAGCTCACCCCGCTCGAGTGCCTCCGCATCCTCGCCATGGTCCGCCTGGCCTGCCCGGACAAGGAGCTGCGCATCGCCGGCGGCCGCGAGATGCACCTGCGCTCCCTGCAGCCGGTCGGCCTGCAGGTTGCCAACTCGATCTTCCTCGGTGACTACCTCACCTCCGAGGGCCAGGACGCCGAGGCGGACCTGCAGATGATCGCCGACGCCGGCTTCACCGTGCTCGGCGCCGAGGAACGCACGCAGCGGGCCGCGGCCGACGGCGGCGCCCCGGCCGGCGGCTGCTGCGGCGGCACGACCGACGCCGGCCCGTGCGGCTCCGGGGCGGCCGTCGCCTCGGAGGCCGGGGTCGCGGAGGACGCCCGACCCGACACGGGCGCCGAGGCCACCGTGAAGCCCGAGCTGCGCCGCCGGGGCGCGGGCACGGCCGAACCCGCCAACGCCTGAACCCGCCGTGACCGTGACGGTCAGCGCGTCATGTCGGCGCGCTGACCGCCGTCGTCGGGAGCGTGCTCAGCGAACGGCGCGGATCCGCCGCACCACGCACACCACGATCACCGCGAGACCGGTGAGCGCGCTGACGGCCGCGAGGGCGAGGCCGCCCACGAGGCCGACGTCCATCGCGGTGCTCTTGCCGAGCAGGTCCATGAGCACCGGGGTCGTGGCGCCGGAGTCCGGGTGGTCGCCGCCGTCGGGGAAGATGATCGCGGCCAGCGCGAAGGACCCCCAGGAGACGCCCAGCAGCGTGTGCAGCAGGCGCCCCAGCCGGATGCCGCCCCGCTGCTCATCCTGCGGGTTCACGCGGGGCAGGAGGAACAGGCTCCCCACCATGAGCATGAGGAAGAGCTCGTGGGGCAGGGCGCCGAAGACCATGTAGATGACCGTCATCCAGCCGTTCGCGCCGAAGTTGGAGCGCAGGGCGAGCGCGATCAAGGGCAGGGCGAGGAGGGCCAGCGCCCACGGCAGCACGGCCCAGGGGCGCCACGTGCCCACGCTCGGGCCCTTGCGGGTGGGGGTCGGGGTGGCGACGTCCGAGTGCTGGGTGCGGGGCGCTGCGGTGCTCATGGAGCCAGCGTAGCCAGAGGGTGGCATCCGTCACGCTGGTAGGATTCGGGGGTACGGCCTCCGTGCGCACCGCAAGGGGGCGTTTTCCATATACGGGCCGGTCCGGGACGACCCGCGGCCCTGAGGAGAGATGCAGATGCCAGCGATCGCGATCGTCGGAGCCCAGTGGGGCGACGAGGGCAAGGGCAAGGCCACGGACCTGCTGGGCGGGCGAGTGGACTACGTCGTCAAGCCGAACGGCGGCAACAACGCCGGGCACACCGTCGTCGTCAACGGGGAGAAGTTCGAGCTCAAGCTGCTGCCCGCCGGCATCCTCTCCCCCAACGCGGTGCCGGTGATCGGCAACGGCGTGGTGGTGAACCTGGAGGCGCTGTTCGAGGAGATCGACGGGCTCGAGTCCCGCGGCCACTCGTGCGAGCACCTGAAGATCTCCGCCAACGCCCACCTCGTGGCGCCGTACCACCAGACCATGGACAAGGTGACCGAGCGGTTCCTGGGCCAGCGCGCGATCGGCACCACCGGCCGCGGCATCGGCCCCACCTACATGGACAAGGTGGCCCGCCTGGGCATCCGCGTGCAGGACATCTTCGACGAGTCGATCCTGCGGCAGAAGATCGAGGGCGCCCTGCGGCAGAAGAACGAGCTGCTGGTGAAGCTCTACAACCGCCGCGCCGTGACCGTGGACGAGATCGCCGAGTACTTCCTGGGCTACGCGGACCGCCTGCGCCCCATGGTCGTGGACTCCGTGAACCTGCTCAACGACGCCCTGGACGAGGGCAAGGTGGTGCTCATGGAGGGCGGCCAGGCCACCTACCTGGACGTGGACCACGGCACCTACCCGTTCGTGACCTCGTCCAACCCGACCGCCGGCGGCGCGGCCGTGGGCGCGGGCATCGGCCCCACCCGCTTCTCCCGGACCATCGGCATCGTGAAGGCCTACACCACGCGCGTCGGCGCCGGCCCGTTCCCCACGGAGCTCTTCGACGAGATGGGCGAGCAGCTGCGCACCACCGGCGGCGAGTTCGGCGTGAACACCGGCCGCCCGCGGCGCACCGGCTGGTACGACGCCGTCATGGCCCACTACGCCGCGCGGATCAACGGCTTCACGGACTACTTCCTCACCAAGCTGGACGTGCTCACCGGCATCGAGAAGATCCCGGTGTGCGTGGCCTACGAGGTGGACGGCGTGCGCCACGACCGCATGCCCATGACCCAGACCGAGTTCCACCACGCGAAGCCGGTCTACGAGCTCTTCGACGGGTGGACCGAGGACATCTCCGGCGCCCGCGCGTTCACGGATCTGCCGCTGAACGCCCAGCACTACGTGGAGGCCCTCGAGAAGCTCTCCGGCTGCCGGATCTCGGCGATCGGCGTGGGCCCGGGCCGCGACCAGGTGGTCCAGGTCCGGGACCTCATCCAGGACTGACCCGGCCCGCCGCCCCGCACCCAGCCCACCCTGGCCTGCACTTTCGAACGTGGAAGAGGGCGAATGGGCGCTTTCGAACGTGAGATAGGCCCTATCTCACGTTCGAAAGCGCCCGGGGGTCCGCCGGGTCAGTCGGCCAGGCGGCCCGTGGTCGGGAAGCGCCCCCACACGCGGTGCGCGGGCAGCAGCTCCGTCAGCCGGCTGACGGCGGAGGCGCCGTCCGCCGCGGACTCGACGCCCTTGCCGGACACCTGGGCGGCCGCGAGGACGGCCTCCGCCGGCTCGAGGGCGAGGATCGCCTTGGAGTGGCGCCACATCTCCTGCAGCACCTTGACGACGCGCGGGTCCACCGCCTCGGAGGCGGCGGCGCCGGCCTTCTCATCCAGGCCGGGGGCGGCGTCAGCGGCGGGGGCCGCCGGCGAGGCCACGACCACGGCATCCAGCTCGATGGACACCGCGGTCAGGTAGGTCCGCTGGGCCACGATCTCCCCGGCCACGGGGCCGCCCTTCGGCGCGATGACTAGCGGGACCATGCCCGCACCGTGGATGCCCTGCACGAGGGCGTCCAGCTCCTTCTCGTCCACGGACTCGCCCACCACGACGCCGACCTGACGGCCGTCGAGCGGCCACGCGCCGCCGATCTGGGACAGCACGGGGGAGGGCTGCACGTCGGCCGGGGTCTCGGTCGGCGCGGGAACGGGGATGCCCAGGCCGTCCGCGACCTGATGGGCCAGTCGCGTGTCGATCGCGGCGAGGTGGGCCAGCTGGCGCTCGCGGATGGTCTGCTCGTAGCACTTGCCCAGCTCGAACGTGTACGCCTGCGCCACGTGCTCGCGCTCCACCTCGGAGAGTGAGAGGAAGAACAGGCGCGCCTGCGAGAAGTGGTCGTCGAAGGATGCGGCGTGCGCGCGCTCCTTGACCGAGGCCGGCAGCGGCTCCGGGTGCTCGATGAACGCGTGGTCGTCCGCGGGGGTCTCGTACGGCAGGCCGCCGTCGAGCGAATTGGGCCGGTACGGCGCCACGCCGCGATGCACGGCGCCCTGGTGGAAGCCGTCACGCAGCATGTCGTTGACCGGGGCGTGCGGGCGGTTGATGGGCAGCTGGTTCCAGTTCGGCCCGCCGAGGCGGGTGAGCTGCGTGTCCAGGTAGGAGAAGAGGCGGCCCTGCAGGAGCGGGTCGTTGGTGACGTCGATGCCGGGCACGAGGTTGGCCGGGTTGAAGGCCACCTGCTCCGTCTCCGCGAAGTAGTTGGACGGGTTGGCGTTCAGCGTCATGCGGCCGAGGGGCTGCACAGGGGCGAGCTCCTCCGGGACCAGCTTCGTGGGGTCGAGCAGGTCGATCCCCTCGAACATCTGCTCCTCGTTGTCCTCGAACACCTGCACGCCGAGCTCCCACTCGGGGAAGGCGCCGGCCTCGATCGCGTCGGCGAGGTCACGCCGGTGGAAGTCCGGGTCTATGCCGTTGGTGAGCAGCGCCTCCTCCCAGGTCACGGAGTGCACGCCGAGCATCGGCTTCCAGTGGAACTTGACCAGCACGGTGGAGCCGTCCGCCGCGATCAGGCGGTAGGTGTGGACGCCGAAGCCCTCCATCATGCGGTAGGAACGCGGGATGCCGCGGTCGGACATGTTCCACAGGGTGTGGTGCTGCGCCTCGGTGTGCAGGGACACGAAGTCCCAGAACGTGTCGTGCGCGGACTGCGCCTGCGGGATCTCCCGATCCGGGTGCGGCTTCACCGAGTGCACGACGTCCGGGAACTTGATGGCGTCCTGCACGAAGAACACGGGGATGTTGTTGCCCACCAGGTCCCACGTGCCCTCGTCCGTGTAGAACTTGGTGGCGAAGCCGCGGGTGTCACGTGCCAGATCCATGGAGCCGCGCGAGCCGGCCACGGTGGAGAAGCGGACGAACACCTCCGTCTCCTTGTCCTTGGCGAAGAGTCCGGCCCGGCTGATCTTCGCGGCGGTGCCGTAGCCGCGGAACACGCCGTGGGCGCCGGCGCCGCGGGCGTGGACCACGCGCTCGGGGATGCGCTCGTGGTCGAAGTGGCTGAGCTTCTCCCGCAGGTGGTGGTCCTGCAGGAGGGTGGGGCCTCGGCGGCCGGCCTTGAGCGAGTGGTCCGAGTCCTGCAGGCGCACGCCGTGCGCGGTGGTTAGGTACGGGCAGCCCTGCGCGGCGGTCGCGGGGTCGGCGCCGGTGTCCTGGCCGGTGGGGGAGACCTGGGCCGGACCGCGCTGGTCCGGGGCCGGCACGGCCACGGGCTGGTCCGGGTGGGTGAGGGCGGTGTGCTCCTCGAGGTCGGGGGTGATCGGCCCCGGCGTGCCGGGGATGTCGGGCTGCTGGGTGGTCATCGCGTCTGCTCCTGTGGTGTCGACGTGCCGCGCGGTGCCGCGCGGATCGGGGGGCGGACGACAACGGCGGCCGCTGCGGGCCGACGTCGTGCCCGGTCTCCAGCGTGGCGGCCGGCCGCGGCGCTGACCAGGGGTCACGGCCACCGGCGGGGGCCTGGCTACCCTGGGGGCATGAGGATCAGCGTCGGACAGTTCGGGCCCGTGGGCGACGTCGAGGCGAACCTGGCCGTGATGGCCCGCCTCGCCGCCCGCGCCGCGGGCGAGGGGGCGGACCTGCTGGTGCTGCCCGAGGAGGCCATGCTCGGGGCCCGCGAGGTGGGGGAGGAGTTCCCCGACGCCGTCGCCACGGCCTGGGAGCCGTTCGCCGCGGGCCTGGCGGCGCTGGCGCGTGAGCACGGGATCGCCGTCGTCGCGGGCGGCTACGAGCCGGGACCGGACCGGCGTCCCTACAACACGCTGCTGGCGGTGGGCGCGGACGGCGCCCGGCTGGGCGCGTACCGCAAGCTCCACCTCTACGACGCGTTCGCGCACCGCGAGTCGGACCGGATCACCCCCGGCGACGGCGGCGTCGCGGCGATCGAGCTCGGCGGGCTCCGCCTGGGCCTGCTCACCTGCTACGACCTGCGCTTCCCCGAGCTGTCCCGGCGTCTGGCGGTGGAGGGCGCGGACGTGCTCGTGATCCCCGCGGCGTGGTTCTCCGGTGAGCACAAGGTGGACCACTGGCGCACCCTGCTCAAGGCCCGCGCGGTGGAGAACACGGTGTGGGTGGCCGCGGCCGACACGTGCTCGGACGGCACCGTGGGCCACTCGATGATCGTGGACCCGCTGGCGCTGCCCGTCGCCGAGCTCGCCGACGAGCGGGAGGCCGTGGTGACCGCGGAGGTCAGCCGCGAGCGGATCGACGAGGTCCGGGAGTTCCTCCCCTCGCTCGCCAACCGCCGCACCGACGTCCTCTGAGCCGCCCCCGCCCGGCGGACGGGTCACCACTACCCCCTCGGGCTGGGAAAAGCCTAAAATCACGTCAGACGTGCAACCAGACGTGCAACCAGACGGGCGCCCTGGCGCTCGGAACGCGCCCCGCCCGGGGCGGGACGGAGATCAGAGATGACCATCAACGCCGACGGCAGCCACGCCGTCCAGCCCCATACCGCGGACGCCCACACCGCTCCGGCCCGCCCCGTGCGCCACGCCGTGGTCGAGGAGGAGGTGCTCGAGCCGCTGGGCCCGGTGGAAGGCTGGGGCTTCACCAACCGCGTCATCCTCCTCTCGGTGCTCGTCGTGATCATCGGCAACGTCGTGCGCGTGCTCACCGGCGACCTGGGTGATCCGAACGGCTCCGTGGCGCTGGGCGAGACCGGCCACGGCTGGGTCGTGCTGGTGCAGTCGTTCATGTTCGGCCTGGTGGGCGGCGCCCTGGCGGGCGCGTCAGGCTACCTGGTCGTGCTGCTGATGGGCGGGGCCGCCCGCTCCGTCGTGCGCTACGTGGTCGGTGGCGTGGTCGGCGGCTTCCTCGGCGCCGTGGGCGTGTTCGCGGTGTTCTCCAACACCGCCCTCGAGGGGTCGGGCGTGCACCTGTTCTGGATGCTGCCGGTGGCCGGCCTGCTCGCCGGCCTCTGGGCGGGCGTCGTCTCCTCCCGCCGCTGATCCCCGGACCGGCGCCTCGGGCGCCGGTCGCAGAGAAAGGCCCCGGTCCCGGCTCTCGCCGGGCCCGGGGCCTTCTCCGTCATCACTCGCACCTTCGATGAGGTGGCTTCAGCCTACGAACTCGCCTTGGGCTTTCCAGGGGAGTCGGCTGGGCGTTCCCTGGGAGTGTCGGTCACCCCGAGCAGGTGCGCCAGTTCGTCGGTGGCGGCGACGAGGGCCGCCCCGCATCGGTCCGCCAGCTCGTCCGTGCAGCGGTAGGCCGGCACGAGCGTGCTGAGCGCACCGACCACCGTGCCCGCCACGCTGATGGGGGCGGACAGCGAGGTGACGTCCTTCTCCACGGACCGGGTGCGCAGGGTGTAGTCCCCCGCGGCCACGCCGCCGCGCAGGGCGTCGCCCACGGCCGTGCCCGCCAGGGGGACGGTGCGTCCGACCCAGTTCGTGTGGCGGACCGAGTGCGTGCCCTCCACGATCGCCAGGTAGACGGCGGAGTCCGGAGGGGTCGTCACCGAGAGGTAGACGGATTCGCCCGTGGCGGCCACGACGTGGTCCATCGGCCCGCGGGCCAGCTGCACGAGCGAGTCCCGGGAGAAGGCCCGTGCCCCGAGCTGGATGAGGCGCACGCCGGGGCGGTAGGCGCCGTCGTCGTCGCGGGCCACGAAGCCGGACCCCTCGAGGCTGCGCAGCAGGCGCAGCGCCGTGGACGCCGGCAGCGCCGTGGCGCGGGCGGCCTCGGTCAGGCTCAGTCGGGGCTGCTCGGTGACGGCGGCGAGCAGGTCCAGGGCCCGGTCCACGGTGCGCGTCGAGGCGGTGGGGTTGGTGGTCATGACAGGGAGCGTAACGGGCGCGGGACACGCGGATCGGGCTTGCGCGTGAGCCGAGCCACTGTTTCAATGTTCGGAAAGTACATGCCGAACCGTGAAATCACAGGGGCCACCCGTCCCGGCGGCGCACGCACCCCGTCGAGAGGAACTGCCATGGCCGTGGGCTTCACCCAGCACGACCCGTCCCGCACCATCCGCGCCCCACGCGGCACCGAGCTGTCCGCCAAGTCCTGGCAGACCGAGGCCCCGCTGCGGATGCTCATGAACAACCTGGACCCCGAGGTCGCCGAGCGTCCCGAGGACCTCGTCGTCTACGGCGGCACCGGCCGCGCGGCCCGCTCCTGGGAGGCCTACGACGCCATCGTCGCCACCCTCAAGGACCTCGAGGAGGACGAGACCCTCCTGGTGCAGTCCGGCAAGCCGGTGGGCGTGTTCCGCACCAACAAGTGGGCCCCGCGCGTGCTGATCGCCAACTCCAACCTCGTGGGCGACTGGGCCACGTGGCCGGAGTTCCGCAAGCTCGAGGCCGAGGGCCTCATGATGTACGGCCAGATGACCGCCGGCTCCTGGATCTACATCGCCACCCAGGGCATCCTGCAGGGCACCTACGAGACCTTCGCCGCGATCGGCCGCAAGAAGTACGACGGCACCCTCAAGGGCACCCTCACCCTCACCGGCGGTTGCGGTGGCATGGGCGGCGCCCAGCCCCTGGCCGTCACCCTCAACGGCGGCGTCTGCCTGATCGTGGACGTCTCGGAGGACCGCCTGCGCCGCCGCATGGGCAAGCGCTACCTGGACGAGGTCGAGACCGACCTGGACAAGGCCGTGGCACGCGTCATGCAGGCCAAGAACGACGGCGAGGCCGTCTCCGTGGGCCTCGTGGGCAACGCCGCCGAGGTCTTCCCCGAGCTGCTCGAGCGCCAGAAGCGCGGCGAGATCGAGATCGACATCGTCACGGACCAGACCTCCGCGCACGATCCGCTGTCCTACCTGCCGATCGAGGTCACCGAGGCCGACTGGCAGGCCGAGGCCGAGGCCGACCCGGAGACCTTCACCAAGAAGGCCCAGGAGTCCATGGCCCGTCAGGTGGAGGCCATGGTCGGTTTCCAGGACATCGGCGCCGAGGTCTTCGACTACGGCAACTCCATCCGCGACGAGGCCCGCAAGGCCGGCTACTCCCGCGCCTTCGAGTTCCCGGGCTTCGTCCCGGCCTACATCCGCCCGCTGTTCTGCGAGGGCCTCGGCCCGTTCCGCTGGGCCGCGCTCTCCGGCGACCCGGAGGACATCCGCGTGACCGACGAGGCCCTGAAGGAGCTGTTCCCCGAGAACGAGCACCTGCACCGCTGGCTGGACGGCGCCGCCGAGTTTGTGGAGTTCGAGGGCCTGCCGGCCCGCATCTGCTGGCTGGGCTACGGCGAGCGCCACAAGGCCGGCCTGCTCTTCAACCAGCTCGTGGCCGAGGGCAGGGTCAAGGCGCCGATCGTGATCGGCCGCGACCACCTCGACTCCGGCTCCGTGGCCTCCCCGTACCGCGAGACCGAGTCCATGCTGGACGGCTCCGACGCGATCGCCGACTGGCCGCTGCTGAACGCCCTGACCGCCACCTCCTCGGGTGCCACCTGGGTGTCGATCCACCACGGCGGCGGCGTCGGCATCGGCCGCTCCATCCACGCCGGCCAGGTCGGCGTGGCCGACGGCACCGAGCTGGCCGCGGCCAAGCTCGAGGCGCTGCTCACCAACGACCCGGGCATGGGCGTCATCCGCCACGTCGACGCCGGCTACTCCCGCGCCGCCGAGGTGGCGAAGGAGCGCGGCGTCCGTGTGCCCATGGAGGCCACGATCCGGGACTGACCCCGGTCACGTCGTCGGACGACGACGGTGCCGCCGCGCCGCCGCCGTCCGACGTCTTCACCGCCGCGAGCCGGACGGGCGGCCGCCCGTCCGGCTCGCGATCGAAAGGACACCACGATGGACTCGTCCCGCCCCGCAGACCACGAGCTGCACACCGACACCACCGCGATGGCCGCGATCGAGGCCGACGCGCCCCGCCCGCCGGCGCGCTGGCGCATGATCGTCTACTCGACGATCGGCATCGTCATGTTCTTCGTGCCCGTCACGATCAACGGGGCGAGCTCCATCCCGCTGGACCACCTGGTGACCTGGGTGCGCGGGCTGCTCGGCCCGGCCGACCGCTGGGTGGGCCTGGCCATCATCGCCGCCGGCGCCGTGTACCCGTTCGCCTCGGGCCGCTGGCGGACCAGCACCACGCGGACGGTCTTCGCCCTCCTCGCCGTGCTCGGCCTGGTCGCCTCGGCGATGGTCGTGTTCGGCGTGGGCCCGAGCTGGATCCTGGACGAGAGCATCGGCCCGTTCCTGATGGACAAGCTCGTGGTGCCCGTGGGCCTGATCGTCCCCATCGGCGGCGTCTTCCTGGCCCTCGTGATCGGCTACGGCCTCATGGAGTTCGTGGGCGTCTACCTGCGCCCGGCCATGCGGCCGATCTGGCGCGTGCCCGGCCGCGCCGCCGTCGACGCCGTCGCCTCCTTCGTGGGCTCCTACGCCCTGGGCCTGCTGCTGACGAACCGCATGTACACCGGGGGCCGCTACACGGCCCGCGAGGCGGCGATCATCGCCGTCGGGTTCTCCACGGTGTCCGCGACCTTCATGGTGATCGTCGCCAAGACGCTGGGCCTGATGGACATCTGGCTCTGGTACTTCTTCGGCACCCTCGTGGTGACGTTCGTGGTCACGGCCATCACCGTGCGCCTCCCGCCGCTGAGCCGCATCCCGGACGAGGTGTACCCCGGCGCGGTGCACTCGCCCGAGCAGGCCGTCACCCGGGACCGCTTCCGCGTGGCCCTGCGCGCCGCCGAGCAGACCCTCGCCGAGGCCCCGTCCCTGCCGAAGAACATCTGGGTCAACTTCCGGGACGGCCTCGTGATGGTGCTCCAGATCCTGCCCTCCATCATGTCCGTGGGCCTGATCGCCCTGGTCCTGGCCACGTACACGCCCGTGTTCGAGTGGATCGGCGTGATCTTCTACCCGCTGTTCTGGGCGCTGGGCTACTCCGACCCCGGCCTGCTGGCCTCGGCCTCCGCCACCTCGATCGCCGAGATGTTCATCCCGGCCACGATGGCGGCCGGTCACGAGGACCTCGTCGCCCGGTTCGTGATCGGCGTCGTCTGCGTCTCCGCGATCATCTTCTTCTCCGCGGTGGTTCCTGCCATCCTGGCCACGGACATCCCCGTGAAGATGTGGCACCTCCTGGTGATCTGGGTCGAGCGCGTGGCGCTCACCATCGTGCTGGCCACGCCGCTGGCCCACCTGGTGGCCGCGCTCACCTGAGGCCCGCCCCACCGCCCCACCCCCGTCCGTCCCGCAGAGAGGCCCCCATGCGCTCCACGCTCATCACCGACATCGCCGAGCTGACCACCGTCGACCCCGAAGGGCGGGTGCTCACGGACGCGGCCGTCGTCGTCGAGGACGAGCGCATCGCCTGGATCGGCCCTGCCGCGGACGCCCCGGACGCGGACGACCGGGTGTCCGTCGAGGGCCGCGCCGTGCTGCCCGGCTGGGTGGACTCCCACACGCACCTCGTGTTCGACGGGGACCGCTCCGCCGAGTTCGAGGCCCGCATGGCCGGTGAGTCCTACGCGGCCGGCGGCATCGGCGTGACCACCTCCGCCACCCGTGCCGCCTCGGACGACCGCCTGGCCGAGCTGGTCCGCGGCCGGGTGGCCGACGCGGTGGCCGGCGGCACCACCTACCTCGAGACCAAGACCGGCTACGGGCTCACCGTGGAGGAGGAGGCGCGCCACGCGCGCCTGCTGGCCGGGCTGCGCGAGGAGGGCCTCGTGGACGAGGTGACCTTCCTCGGTGCCCACCTCGTGCCCCCGGGCCGGGACGCGGAGGACTACCTCGACGACGTCGTCGGACCGATGCTCGAGGCCGTGCGGGAGCACGCGGGCTGGGTGGACGTGTTCTGCGACACCGGCGCCTTCGACGCCGAGCAGACCCGCCGCGTGCTCGCCGCGGGCGTGGCGGCGGGCCTGGGCGTGCGCCTGCACGGCAACCAGATCGAGCAGGGCCCGGGTGTGGGCGTGGCCGTGGAGTTCGGCGCCGCCTCCGTGGACCACGTCAACCACCTCTCCGACGCGGACGTCGAGGCCCTGGCCGGCACCTGGACCGGCTGGGACCGCGCCTCGGCCACCGGCACGCCCGGCACCGTGGCCGGCTGCCTGCCCGCGTGCGACCTGTCCACCCGCGCCCCGCTGGCGCCCGCGCGTCGCCTGCTCGACGCCGGCATCGAGGTCTCCCTGGCCTCGAACTGCAACCCGGGCACCAGCTACACCACGTCCATGAACTTCAACGTGGGCACCGCCGTGCTGCAGATGCACCTGACCCTCGCCGAAGCCGTGCGCGCCGCCACCCTCGGCGGGGCCCTCGGCCTGCGGGCGCAGGACCGCGTCGGCAGCCTCGAGGTCGGCAAGCGCGCCGACCTGCACGTGCTCGACGCCCCCGCCGCCATCCACCTGGCCTACCGCCCCGGCATGCCGCTGACCCACGCGGTCTGGCGCGCGGGCCGTCGGGCCGTCTGATCGACCGACAGCAAGGAGAACGCATCACCATGACCACCCCTCCCGTCACCGTCACGCTCGGCACGTCCGGGGCCACCCTGGACGACGTCGTCGCCGTGGCCCGCCACGACGCCCGCGTGGTGCTCGCCGACGACGTGCTCGAGACCGTCGGCGCGGTGCGCCGCCACGTCGAGGCGCTGGCCGAGGCCGAGACCCCCACCTACGGCGTCTCCACCGGCTTCGGCGCGCTCGCGGACAAGCACATCCCGCTCGAGTCCCGCGCGCAGCTGCAGAAGTCCCTGATCCGCTCCCACGCCGCCGGCATGGGCCCCGTGGTGGAGCGCGAGGTCGTCCGCGCGCTGATGTTCCTGCGGGCCACCACGCTGGCCTCCGGCCGCACGGGCGTGCGCCCCGTGGTGGTCGAGACCTTCGTGGCCATGCTCAACGCGGGCATCACCCCCGCCGTGCGCGAGTTCGGCTCCCTGGGCTGCTCCGGTGACCTCGCACCGCTCTCCCACGTGGCCCTGGCGCTGATGGGCGAGGGCGACGTCGTCGGGACGGACGGCGCGCTGCGTCCGGCCGGCGAGGCGCTCGCCGAGGCCGGGATCGAGCCGGTCGAGCTGCGGGAGAAGGAGGGCCTGGCCCTCGTCAACGGCACCGAGGGCATGCTCGGCATGCTGATCATGGCGCTGGCCGACCTCGAGGAGCTCGCCGACACCGTGGACCTCACCGCCGCGATGTCCGTGGAGGCGCTGCTCGGCACCGACCGCGTGTTCGTGCCGGAGCTGCACCTGCCGCTGCGCCCCCACCCGGGCCAGGCGACCTCCGCCGACCGGATGCTGAGGATCCTGGCGGGCTCGCCGATCGTGGCCAGCCACAAGGAGGGCGACTCCCGCGTGCAGGACGCCTACTCGCTGCGCTGCGCCCCGCAGGTGGCCGGCGGCCTGCGCGACACCCTCGCGTACGTGCGCACCGTGGCCGAGCGTGAGCTCGCCGCGACCGTGGACAACCCGGTGGTGCTCGACGACGGCCGGGTGAGCTCGAACGGCAACTTCCACGGGGCGCCCGTGGCGTACGTGCTGGACTTCCTGGCCATCCCGGTGGCCGACGTCGCCAGCATGTCCGAGCGCCGCACCGACCGCATGCTGGACCCGGCCCGCTCGCACGGGCTGCCCGCGTTCCTCGTGGACGACCCGGGCGTGGACTCCGGCATGATGATCGCCCAGTACACGCAGGCCGGGCTCGTCTCGGACATGAAGCGCCTGGCCGTGCCCGCGTCCGTGGACTCCATCCCGTCCTCCGCGATGCAGGAGGACCACGTCTCCATGGGTTGGCACGCCGCCCGCAAGCTGCGCTCGGCCGTGGAGAACTTCCGCCGCGTGCTCGCCGTCGAGCTCGTGGCCGCCGCCCGCGCGATCGAGCTGCGCGCGCCGCTGCAGCCCTCCGCCGCGACCGGTGCCGCCGTCCGCGTGATCCGCGAGGCCGACGTCCCCGGTCCGGGCCCGGACCAGTACATGGCGCCGCAGCTGGCCGCCGCCGAGCAGGCCCTGCGCGACGGGTCCGTGCTGGCCGCCGTGGCGGAGGCGCTCGCGGGCGTGTCCGCCGACGCCGAGCCGCAGGACCTGGCCGAGGAGTCCGAGGGCGCCGGGGCCGAGGGGCACTGACGCTGCCGAGCGGCCCGACGCCACAGAGTGGTCACGACATGCCGCGTGCGTCTGGAATGGACGGCGTGTCGTGACCACTCTGTGTGCGGAGGGGGCGGCCTGCGGGTCGGGCCGGTCGGCTCCGGCTCAGGTGAGGAGCGCCGTCGTCGTCCTGTGCCTGCTGACGATCGTATGGATCAGGCGGGAGACAATCCGGGCAACGTCATGTGGTTGGTGTCGTGGGGTGAAGCCGGAACGGCGCGATCAGTCCGACTGCAGCACGACACCAGCTAAGGGCTTATCCCAGGAGTCCCTGTTGTTCGGCCCAGCACTTGAATCCTCCTGGGCCGAAGGGAAGCCGGTAATCGCCCATGATGAGATCGTCAGCGAGGCTCTCAACCATGGGAACGGTGAGTTGCTCCTTGCGGATCGCCTCACAGAGCAACCCGAGGGTGCCGGTGCACTCGAGCTTCTCGCGCTTGGCCAGGACGCGGGGCACGTTGTCGTCGATCACGATGCGATACCCGTGCGTCCGACCGAGGGCTAGAACGCCGCATTCGCCCCGGTTCCGACCGCCCGCCACAAGGTGCTCCTCGTATCGGGCGAAGGCCGCGAGGAACTCGAGGTCCTCGCTGCGGTCCACGACGATCCATTCGGCGTCCAAGATCTGCCGGAGATCTGGGTGCTGGTACTGCTGGTCCCTGATCTCCTGCTCCACACTCTCCGGAATCACGGCATGGCCGGCTGTCAGGAACTTGAGCACACCGAGCCATCCTTTCAGGGTGAAATGGCGCAGTGGTCCCGTATCGAAGACGTAGGTCTCCGGAACGGCGGTCACGAGACGTACTCCCAGATCTCCTGTTCCTGACGTGGGGGAAGGTCCGGAAGGTCGTCGTCGTCGAAAGTCCCATCCAAGAGGTCGAGTGTGCGTTCACGCGAGAGCTTCTCGGCCTCGAACAGCGCGATGACGTGCTTCTGGTACACCCGGGGCTGGGTAGTGCCTGCCATCTCGTCAGACGGGTACAGATCGTGGGTGATGATGTCCGTCTGCGTGGTCTGCACAGCGCGGATGTCGTTTGCCGTGGAAGCGTCCACCAATTCCAGGTCGTGGAGTCGGCGGGCCAGGGTCGACATGTCCACCAGGTAGGTGCCGGCGATCTTCACAGCGGCAGTGCGGACATCGCCTGAGTGAGCTGCGGCGGGCCATTCCTGTAAAAGGACAGCTGCTGGCAGGAGAAATGCTCGAGCGAACCGATCGAGGCGACCCTCGATGTCCGGGCCGGTGTGGGCGGTGCGCCAGTCCACCGTGTATTCATCGGCAAGTAGGTAGTGCCCAAGCTCGTGCACGGCGGAGAGGCGGCGTCGCCCGACCTTGGGGGTGGAATTCACCAGGGAGATGCCGCCCTCGGCGAGGAGCACCGTTCCCGCGTCAGCGGCGTCCACGCCGAAGTTGCGGGAGAACAGGAGCAGGCCAGCAGTGGCCAGGTGCGCCTGGAGGTCCTTTACGGGTTCCGTTGCTGTATACCCGACGTGCTCGCGTGCCCGGGCGGCCATGTCGTCGGCCTCGTGAACGGACTTGGGCTGCTCCCAGGGGTCCCGCACGCCGAACCCCTCGATGGGATGCAGGCCGTGCAGGAACTCGACGTCTGCGAGGAGTTCGGCCAGCAGGTGGTCCACGGCCGACTCGGTGGTATCCAACCCCTGGGCGGAACGGTGCGAGACGAGCGCTGGCGCAGGCTCGGTGAAGAACGACTGCATTCGGGTTCCCAGGGCATCGGCGATGGAGGCCAGCTCCAGGGCAGTGACCTTCCGTTGTCCGCCTTCGATCCGGTTGACCATGGTGCGCTCGAGGCCAACGGCGGTAGCTAGGTCCTGCTGGGACATCCCGCGACGCTCCCGCGCGGCACGTACACGGGCACCCAGCGAATGAGGAGTGGTCGGCGACATGTGTGCGATTCTCGCACACATGGCACTGGCGGTGAACCCTCGTCGCATACGCTGATGCGTTCGAGAACAAGCGCCGCGCCGCACTGCTGGTGATGGCCACCGGCACCGGGAAGACGTGCACCGCCGTCGCCCTGGTGGACCAGATGGCCCGCGCCGGATGGGTCAAGCGCGTGCTCTTCCTGGCGGACCGGCAGGCCCTCGTGAAGCAGGCCGCGGACGCCTTCGTGGAGCACGGCTTCGTCGGCACCACCGTGAACCTGCTGAAGAACCGGCACGGGGAGGGACGCGTCTACGCCTCCACCTACCCCACCATGCTCGGCCTCATCCAGGAGTCCACCGGCCAGGGCGCCCGCTTCGACCCCGGATACTTCGACCTGGTGATCGTGGACGAGGCCCACCGGTCCGTATACGCCAAGTACGGCGAGATCTTCCGCCACTTCGATGCCCTTCTCGTGGGCCTCACCGCCACCCCCAAGGACGAGATCGACCGGAACACCTACGGCCTCTTCGGCCTCGAGCCCGGCGTGCCGACTGATGCCTACACCCTCGACGAGGCCGTGGCGGACGGGTTCCTGGTGCCGCCGCGGGGCGTCTCCGTGGGCACCACCTTCCTGCGTCGCGGCACCCGGTACGATCAGCTTCCCGCCGAGGAGCAGGAGGCCTGGGACGCGCTGGACTGGGGCGAGGACGAGGCGCCCGAGGAGGTTTCGAGCGAGGAGATCAACCGGTTCCTCTTCAATGCGGACACCGTGGACCGCGTGCTCTCCACCCTCAGGGAGCACGGCCACAAGGTGGCCGACGGCGAACGGCTCGGCAAGACCATCGTCTTCGCCAAGAACCAGCCGCACGCCGAGTTCATCCTGCAGCGGTTCGACGCCCAGTGGCCGGAGCTCGGCGGCCGGTACGCCCAGATCATCACCCACGCCAGCCGCTACCCGGACGCCCTGCTGGACGACTTCAAGACCCCCGGCAAGGCCCCGCACATCGCCATCAGCGTGGACATGCTGGACACGGGGGTGGACGTGCCCGACGTCGTCAACCTCGTGTTCTTCAAGCTCATCCGCTCCAAGACCAAGTTCTGGCAGATGATCGGCCGCGGCACCCGCCTGCGCCCGGACCTCTACGGGCCGGGGAGGGACAAGGAGGACTTCCTCGTCTTCGACTGGTGCCAGAACCTCGAGTTCTTCAACCAGGACCTCCCGGAGTCCGACGGCTTCACCCAGAGGTCCCTCACCCAGCGGTTGTTCGAGGACCGGCTCGCGCTCGTCGTCGCCCTCGACGCGCTGGACGACGATGCCGGGGCGCCCGCCGCCGTCGGGCCGGAGGAACGCGCGGTGCGCGAGCTACGCCGCACCGCCGCCGAGGAGCTGCAGGCGGCCATCGCCCGCCTGACCCTCGAGAACGTCCTGGCCCGCCCCCACCGCAGGGAGGTCGAGGAGTTCCAGCGGCCTGAGGCGTGGACGTCCCTGAGCGCCCAGGCCGCCGAACGGGCACGCGCGCTGGCCGGTGTGGTCACCGGGCTGCCGGGGGAGGACATCGACGCCAAGCGCTTCGACCTGCTCATCGTGCGCCGGCAGCTGGCAGACCTCACCGGGGAGGCCGGCACGGCCGAGCGCATCCGGACCACGGTGCAGTCCCTCGCGGAGAACCTGCTCTCCAAGGACGCCATCCCCGCCATCAAGGAACAGATCATCCTCCTCGAGGCCGTGGCCGGAGAGGAATGGTGGGAGGGCGTCACTCTCGGCATGCTCGAGCACGCCCGGAAGAAGCTGCGCGGGCTCGTCCAGTTCATCGAGAAGGTCCGCCGCTCCCGCGTATACACGGACTTCGCGGACACGCTCACGCAGCTTGAGGAGGTCGACGTCGTGCGGCCGACGCCCGGCGTGGACATCGAACGGTTCTGGGCCAAGGTCAGCGAGCCGCTGCGCCGCAACGAGTCCTCGCTGGCGCTGCAGAAGCTGCGCCACGGCAAGCAGCTCACCAAGCAGGACCTGGAGTCGCTCGAACAGCTGCTCCGGAGCATCGGGGCCGAGGACGTGCACCTGGCCGCGGCGAAGTCCGAGGGCGAGGGACAGCTGGGCCTGTTCGTGCGCATGCTAGTGGGGATGGATCGCGCCGCCGCGCAGGGTGTGGTCGCGGACTTCGTCCAGGACCGGACGCTCACCCAGGCGCAGATCCGCTTCCTGGGTCACATGGTGGAGGAGCTGACCGCCAACGGCGTCCTGGACGCCGGCCGGCTGTTCGAGTCCCCCTACACGGACGACGCCCCCGAGGGGCCGTTCGGCCTGTTCGAGGAGGCGCAGGTGTACTCCCTGCGCGAGCGGCTGGACCTCGTCCGGGCGTCTGCGATGGTGCCGGGACCAGAAGCGAACGCGGACGGGGACGAGGCGTGCGGCGTCGTCGCATGACCTCACCGGACGGTGAGCCGAGTCGTGATATCCGCCCTTCTGCGAGCCTCCAGTTTCTATGACTGCTCACGTAGTGTTCAGACATGACTCCCGTCACCTGCCCCAGGGCCCCCAAGCGAGGCCATAGGAAAGAGACTGCTCGTGCACGTTGTCCGCACTGTGGCTCTTCCCCAGGTCCGGGCGTTACCCCACCAACAGAGACATTGATCGCTCTGCCCCCAGGGCCGGAGGGTGCCGATAGACAGACTTCCCCAATGGAATGTGAGCGACGTCGTCGAATCGATGAAGTGCTTCAGTTGGCTGGTGACCTTCTGGTCACGGAAAGCATCCGGGAAGTTCGTACGCACCTTCTCGATTTTGCCGTAGCCTACGGCGAACAGGGGCGTGGACGAGTGCGGCGCCATGCTATGTGCCAGGTACTTGCCGAGGTGGCGAATGCGCTAGATCCAGGCGAATACATCGATGAAGCAGCCGCTCGCATCAGGACAGCCCTCGCCACGGCAGGTCTTCCTCGACCGGTCGTCGCCTTGGCAATCGCAGCGACAAAGAAGATTGCAGCGGGAGCCGTGGAGGGGATCAATCCGACTGAGCAGATTCGTTTGGCGATCTGGATGCTCATCTCTGTGCTCTGCCCGAGGCCGGAGGTGTGCCCGGCTCAGCCAAAATCAGGCGTGGAGGTTCTTAAAGAAGCTCTGGAAGATGCAGAGTCTGTTTTCTGATCATCACAGAGGCTGAGTGACCCTCAACGCACCTCGCTACCTCAGCGGCGGTGGCGGCCGACGATCGTGTGGATCAGCCGCACCGCGGCCCTCGCGGTGCGGCCCCCGCGCCCGAATGGACCCCGGCCCGCTCAGGCCAGCAGCGACGCGTCCGTCCGGTGACGGCTGACGATCGTGTGGATCAGCCGGGCCGCGGCCTTCGCCGTGCGGCCGTCCACGTCCAGGGCGGGGTTGAGCTCCACGACGTCGGCCAGGGCCAGCTTCCCGGACTGGGTGGCCTCCAGTGTGCACGCGTGGATCACCTCGTACGGCACGCCGAAGCCGGCCGGTGCGCTCACCCCCGGGGCGACGGCGGCCGGCAGCACATCCAGGTCGATCGTCAGGTAGAGCACGTCCACGGCGGTGATGAACGAGCGCACCCAGCGGCGCACGCCGGTGACGTCGGCGGTCTGGGCCTGCTCGTCGGTCACCCACGTGACCCCGCGTTCGCGCGCGGTGTCGAACAGGGCGCGGGTGTTGTTGGCCTCGCTGATGCCCACCACCGCGTAGGAGAGCTGATGCTCCGCCCCCTCGGCGTCCCGCAGCGCCTGCAGGAACGGGGTGCCGGAGCTGGGCCGCGGCGCCTCGCGCAGGTCGAAGTGCGCGTCCAGGTTGAGGATGCCCACGCGGGTGCCCGCAGCCACGCGCGTGGAGCCGGTCAGCCCCGTGATCGAGGCGTAGGCGGTCTCGTGCCCGCCGCCGAGCACCACGGCCAGGTCGTGGGCGTTCAGCAGCCCGCTGACCACTGTGCCCAGCTCGGCCTGGCCCGCCTCGAGCTCGCCCGGGGCGTCGTCGTCGCCGCGGTCCACGGACACGTCGCCCGCGTCCACGAGCGCGCCCGTGCCCTCGAGGTACGCGAGCGAGGCGAGAGCGCCGCGCAGCGCCTCCGGGCCGTCCTCGGCGCCCACGCGGCCGTGGTTCCGGCGCACGCCCTCGTCCGAGGCGAAGCCGATGAGCGCCGTGGACCGCGCGCCCGACGTCGGAGCGCCGGCGCCGGGGTCGCGCTGCGGCGTCGTGGGATCGCCGCGGCCGTCGGCGGGGCGGACGACCTGGTGCCAGCGCAGGTGCTCGGGGGTGTCACCGTCGGTGCGGCCGGTCCAGGCGGGGGAGAGGGACGGGGAGGGGAGCTCGGAGGTCATGGGCCCATCCCACGCCATCGACGGGCGGGTGCGCAACGAGGGCCGGACGACGCCCGACATGGGGCGTCGTCCGCCTAGCGGTCCAGTTCCTGGCGCCGTGAGCTGATCACGCCGGTGACGAAGCCGGCGAGGTTGAGCCCGCCGTGGAAGCGGGCGTGCTCGATCTTCACGCAGCGATCCATGACGATCTCCAGGCCCGCGGCCTCGGCCTGACGCGCGGCGTCCTCGTTCCAGATGCCCAGCTGCAGCCACACGGTCCGGGCGCCCACGCGGGCGGCGTCCGCCACCACCTCGGGGGCGTCGGAGGACTTGCGGAACACCTCCACGAGGTCCGGGGTGACGGGCAGGTCGTCCAGCGAGGCGTAGACGCGGTGGCCGAGGATCTCCTTGCCGGCCGCGGCGAGCACGGGATTGACGAAGTAGACGTCGTACGTGGTCGAGCTCAGCAGGTACGTGGCCACGAAGTACGACGCACGGGCCGGCTTGTCCGAGGCGCCGACGATCGCGATCGAGCGGGTGCGGCGCAGGATCGCCAGGCGCTCGGGGGCGCCGGGGCCGGTCCAGGTGCGCTCGGGGTGGGTGGTGCTCATGGCTCAGGCCTCCTGCTCTGCGGGGACGACGGCGCCGTCGCGGGTGCGGCCGGTGGCTTCGGTCAGAGCCTGGTCCAGGTCCCAGAGGATGTCCTCGGTGTCCTCGATGCCCACCGAGATGCGGATCAGGTCCGCCGGGATGCCCGCGGCCACGAGCTGCTCGGCGGTGAGCTGCTGATGGGTCGTCGTGGCGGGGTGCAGCACCAGCGTCTTCGCGTCGCCGATGTTGGCCAGGTGGGAGGCCAGCTGCAGCGCCGAGATGAAGCGCGCCGCCGTCGCGCGCCCGGCCTCCGGACCGGAGGCGCCGTCGTCGGTGTCCGTGGCCGCCGGGGCCACGCCGAAGCTGAACACCGAGCCGACGCCCCGGGGCAGCAGCTGCTGCGCGCGGGCGTGGTGCGGGTGGCCGGGCAGGCCGGCGTAGCGGACCCAGGAGACGCGCGGGTCCTCGTCCAGCCAGGTGGCGACGGCGCGGGCGTTGGCGAGGTGGGCGTCCATGCGCGGGGCCAGCGTCTCGACGCCGAGCAGCAGCTGGAACGCCGACTGCGGGGCCAGCGACGGGCCGAAGTCGCGCAGCTGCTCCGAGCGGAGCTTGGTGAGGAAGCCGTACTCGCCGAAGTTGCCCCACCAGGAGACGCCGCCGTACGAGGGCACGGGCTCGGTCATCGACGGGAACTTGCCGTTGTCCCACGGGAAGCGACCGGACTCCACCACGACGCCGCCCAGCGTGGTGCCGTGGCCGCCGAGGAACTTCGTGGCCGAATGGATGACGATGTCCGCGCCGTGCTCGATCGGCCGGATCAGATAGGGCGGGGTGAGGGTCGCGTCCACGACGAGCGGCACGCCGTGCCGGTGGGCGACGTCGGCCAGGCCCGGTAGGTCCACGACGTCACCGGAGGGGTTGGCGACGATCTCCGTGTAGACGGCCTTGGTGTTGGGCTGGAGGGCGGCCTCGAAGTCCGCGGCCTCGGCGGAGTCCACGAACGTGGTCTCGACGCCGAACCGGCGCAGGGAGACGTCCAGCTGGGTGATCGTGCCGCCGTAGAGCTTCGAGGACGCCACGATGTGGTCGCCGGCCCCGGCGAGGGCCGCGAAGGTGACGAACTCGGCGGCCATGCCGGACGCCGTCGCGACGGCCCCGATCCCGCCCTCGAGCGTGGCGACCCGCTCCTCGAACGCGGCGACCGTGGGGTTGCCGATCCGCGAGTAGATGTTGCCGTACTTCTGCAGCGCGAAGAGGTTGGCGGCGTCCTCGGCGGACTCGAACACGAAGGAGCTGGTCTGGTGGATCGGCACGGCCCGCGAGCCGTGGACGGCGTCCGGGACGGCGCCCGCGTGCAGCGCCTGGGTGCGGAAGCCGAACTCGTGGTCAGCCACGGGGGTCCTTTCGATGGAGGCTTCGGGACAGTCCGTCCCATTGTCCCGGGCGAGGCGCGCCGAGTGCAGGGTGGGCACGTCGCAGAGCGTCACGCGGCGCCGGCCGGTGGCATGCAACGCGGGTTGAGTTATCACCGATTACGCGGGCCTGGACCCGTGACAACTCAACCCGCGTTGGACGGGACCCGTGACAACTCAACCCGCGTTGGCCGGGAGGGGGCGGATCAGCGCGTGCGGGCCAGCCGACGCCGGACCAGCCCCACGATCCGCCCGAACCCAGCGCGCTGGTCCTCCCAGGTGCAGCGCAGGGTCGTCCATTCCCGCTCGAGGCAGTACGCGTCCCGACGGGCGTCCCTCGCCTGCTGCTGAGCCGTGCGGTGGCCGGCGCCGTCGTACTGGAGGGCCAGGCGCGCCCCCCGGTACCCGAGGTCCACGACGGGCGAGGCCGGGTCGGCCGGGTCGACGGCGACCTGCAGCTCCGGCTCCGGCAGCCCGGCCCGGATCAGCGCGAGCCGGAGGAAGGTCTCGGGCGGGGAGTCGGCCCCGACGCGCACCTCCGCCAGCGCGGCACGTGCGAGACGGACACCCGGCCGGCCACGGCAGCGGGCGAGCACCTCCGACAGCTCGGACACGGTGGCCGCGGGATCCGCCCGGCCCGTCGGCGTCCACGGCGGACGCACCAGGTGGTCGCCGGCCGCGATGAGCCAGTCCACCTCGTGGGGGCGGAGCATCCCGGCGAGGTCGAACCAGGTGCGCGCAGCCGTCGTGACGCGCTGGCCGTCGGGAAGGTCGAGCACGTGGTCGGTGGGCAGCCGCACCCGGTGGCTGACGGCGCCGCCCAGGTCGGTCCGGTGCGTGCGCGCGGACCGGTCGAAGGTCAGGTGCAGCCCGGCCGGCCGCGCGAGGCGGGGCGGCAGCGGCAGTCCGTGCCAGAGGGCGGCAGAGACGTGGGAGACCACCCCGCCCGTGAGGCGGGCCAGCGCGGCCGCGCCGTCCGGGGAGCACGGGTCGGGGGCGCCCGCGGTGTGCACGCCGCGGCAGATCCGGGCGAGGTCTGCCGCGAGGGTCCGGCGCCACGGCAGGCCGGCGGCGTGCAGCTCGGCCGTCGTGAAGGCGCCCGCGGCGAGGGCGGGCGGCAGGGGCGTGCGCGCGGTCATGGGGCGAGCCTGCCGCCCCCGGACCCTGCGACGGATCGAACCGATGCGCCCTGGGGAGGGCCGCCGTCGTCGTGGTGGCTGTGCAGGAGCGGCCGGCCCGCCGGACACGGCGGCCCCGGCACGACGCGGGTTGAGTTATCACGGGTGCAAGCCGCCTGGACCCGCGATAACTCAACCAGCGTTGCAGGGGGGAGCGGCCGGCCCGTCGGTCACGGCGTGCGGTCCACGGACACCAGCTCCACGTCCTCGAGCCGCCCGCCCCGCACCACCGCGCGCATCAGGGTGCACACCGGCTGCCGCCTCCGGTCCGTGCAGGAGCCGGGGTTGAGCAGCCGCAGCCCCGGGTTCGCGGTGTCCGGACCGGCCACGGTGTCCCACGGGATGTGGCTGTGCCCGAAGACCAGCACGTCCGCGTCCGGGAACGCCGTGGCCATGCGGCGCTCGCGGCCGGCCGCCGGGCCCGTCTCGTGGACCATCGCGATCCGCACCCCGCCGAGCTCCACGCGCGCCACCTCGGGCAGCCGCGCCCGCAGCCCAGGCCCGTCGTTGTTGCCCCACACGCCCACCAGCCGGGCGGCCCGCGCGTCGAGGTCGTCGAGCACGTCCTCGGCCACCCAGTCACCGGCGTGGAGCACGACGTCGGCCCGCGCCACCTCGGCCCGCACCTGCGCGGGCAGGGCGCGGGCACGCCGCGGGATGTGGGTGTCGGCGATCAGGAGCAGGCGGACGGCGACGTCGTCGGGCACGGTCCGCCTCACCGCGCCGCGTACGCGCCGAGCCAGATCGCCAGCGGCAGGCCGACGATGAACACGGCCACGAATCCGCGCACCAGCCACCGGCCCACTGGGGTGGCGAGGTTGACCGTCGCGCCCACCCCGTAGCCGGGACGCTTGGCGGGGAAGACAGCCGGGTCCTCGGGGTCGCGCTTGAGCCCCAGGGGCGTCCACACCTCGTCCTCGGCGAGCTCCGCGGCCGTGGGCCGGTACCCGAGCTCCGCCGCGACGCGGTCCGACCAGCGCGTCCACCGCTGCGTTCCGGCCCGCAGTTCCGGGAAGATGCCCACCATGAGCACGGTCAGTGTGAGGGGCAGGAGCCACCACGGCATCGTCCAGGTGCCGGCGGCGAGCACCTCGGCCGTCGTCGGGGCCAGCACCAGCACGATGAGCACGCACGACCACCCGAGGCTTTCCTGGACCCCGCGGTGCACCCCCGTCTGGCGCACGCGCCGCCACGGGGACAGTCCCGGATCCGTGGGGGTGAGGGCGGTGACCATAGCGGAGACCAGCGCCAGGAAACCCGTCATGCCGAGGCCGATCAGCGGCCCCGCCGCCACCGTGCCGAACGAGGTGTCCTCCCACGCATCCGGCCGCCCGTCGACGCCCCAGTGCGTGGGCACGCGCTCCGGCAGGCCCGGCAGGGCGACGAGGGCCCACCCCAGCAGCGCCAGGCACAGCACGGCCGCGAGCAGGAACGGCAGCCACGGACGCAGCCGGCCACGGCGCAGGGCGGCGCGCTCGGCGGCGGGGACGTCGTCGGGGGTGGGACGGGACGGGTGGGGCATCCACCCAGGCTAGCCACGGCCCCCGCCCGCCACACCCGGTGACCGGCTCGTCCAGACGGCGGCCGCGCACGCCGCGATCACCAGCAGCATCCCCGCCAGGTCCAGCGGGGTGAGCTCCTGCCCGCGCACGGCCCACGCGGTCAGCGCCGCCGCGATCGGCGACAGGCACGTCAGCAGGGAGAACAGCGCGGTCGGCATGCGGCGCAGCACCTGCAGGTCGATCCCGTACGGCACCGCCGTGGACAGCAGCGCCACGGCCAGCCCCACGCCCAGCACCACGGGAGAGAGCAGGGCCGCCCCCGCCGTCGCGACGCCGACCGGCAGCGCCACGAGGGACCCGGCGGCCGTCGCCAGGGCCAGCCCCTGCACCCCCGGCAGATGGGTCCCCGCGCGCCGCGAGAGCAGGATGTACGCCGCCCAGCACGCCGCCGCGGCCAGCGCGAGCGCCACCCCCACCGGGTCCAGTCCCGCCCCGCCGATCCCGCCGCCCGCGCTGAACCCCTCCCGGCCGAGCACCCCGATCCCGGCGAGAGCGAGGGCCGCCCACGCCGCCGACCGCCACGACGGCCGCGCCGCCACGGACAGCGCCAGCGGCCCGAGCACCTCGAACGTCACGGCCACGCCCTGCGGGATCCGCGCGAACGCCTCGTAGATGGCCAGGTTCATGCCGGTCATGGCCGCGCCCAGCCCGACGACGGCGGCCCACCCCCGGGTGCCCAGTCCGGCGAGGGCGGCGCGGCTCGGCCGGGTGACGAGCAGCAGCACGGCCGCGGAGAACACCACGCGCAGGGCGACCATGGCGGACGCGCCGACGTCGTCGAACAGCAGGCCCGCCACGGACGCGCCGAGCTGCTGGCTCAGCAGCGAGAGCAGGACGAGCAGGACGAGACGCACGGGCTCAGCCTAGGGCCGCGCCGCGTCACCCCGGCCCCGGCCGGCGCGGGACCGCTGCTGCCCGAGGACCACCGCGGGGCCCGGTTCCGCTGACCCCGACGCCGCGGGAAAACATCACGCTGACGTGCGCTAATCCGCCTCGTCGTGGGAGAGTGGGGGACGCGCGCCCGCGCAGAACCCGCCCCCGACCCCAGGAGGCCCGCATGGCCCGGCCCCAGACCGTCCTCACCGTGCTGGCCGCCCGCCGGCTCACCCCGCACCTCGTGCGCCTGACCCTCGGCGGTGAGCAGTTCGACGGCGTCCACGCCCGCTGGGCGGAGAAGGGCGCCACGGACCAGTACGTGAAGCTGCTCTTCGCCGACCCCGCGCTCGGCCTCGAACCCCCGTACGACCTGGACGCCCTCCGCGAGCGTCTCGCCCCGGAGCAGCTGCCGGTCCGCCGCACCTACACGGTGCGCCGCATGGACGCGGCCGCCCGCACCATGGACGTCGACTTCGTGGTCCACGGCGCGTCCGACGACGGCGCCGCCCCCGGGCACGACGGCGGCCTGGCCGGGGCGTGGGCGGCCTCCGAGCCGGTGGGGCAGCAGGTCGCGTTCCTGGGCCCCGGCGGCGCCTACCGGCCCGACCCCACCGCGGACTGGCACCTGCTCGCCGGCGACGAGGCCGCGCTGCCGGCGATCGCCGCCGCCCTCGAGGACCTGGCCGCCACGGACGCCGCGGCGGCCGGTGTCGCGCTGATCGAGGTGACCGACGCAAGCGACGAGGTGCCCCTGACCGCGCCGGCCGGCGTCGAGGTGCGCTGGCTGCACCGCGGCGGCCCCTTCACCCCGGAGACGACGCGGTTCGCCGCCGCCGTCGAGGACGCGGGGTGGCGGGACGGCCGGGTGCACGCGTTCGTGCACGGCGAGCGGGAGCAGGTCAAGCGCGTCCGGGCGTACCTCACGGACGTGCGCGGCGTGGACCGGCGGCAGCTGTCGGTGAGCGCGTACTGGGCCTACGGCCGCACCGAGGACGTGTTCCAGGCGGAGAAGCAGACCCCGGTGGGGCAGATCTTCGAGGACGGCGCCACCGGCGGCTGACCCGCACAGGCTCGGAACAGCCGCAGTTCCGCCGTCCCTCATGACGTGACGGGCCAGGGGTGACGTGAGACGGTCGAGGGGTCATCATCCGGCGGTCCCCGGCCGCCGTCACGTCCGCACCTCTGTGAAGGAGTCCCCCATGAAGACGCCCGCACGCCTCGCCGTCGGCATGCTCGCCGCCTCCGGTCTGCTGCTCACCGGCTGCGCCGCCGACCCGACGCTGGACGAGAGCTGGCCCGAGATCCGCCAGAAGGTCGTGGATGCCGAGAGCCTGCGCCTGAGGATGGAAGGCACCGCCGCCGACAAGGAGGAGGACAAGGACGACGCGTCGGCCTCGGCGTCGCCCTCCGCCTCCCTGGGCGCGGACGCCATCCAGTCCGCGAACGTGGACCTCGCCGGCGCCACCGACGACTCCCACCTCAAGGGCACCATGAACGTGGACATGGGGGCGGCCACCCTGGACATCGAGGTCCTGCGCCGGGACGCCGACGTGTTCTTCAAGCTCAAGGCCGACGGTGACGACCTGCCCCGGGAGATGGGCATGTTCTCCACCCTCGTGGGCGACCGCTGGATCAAGACGAACGCCGAGCAGGCCGCGCAGATGGACATCTCACTCGAGGAGATCATGTCCGACCTCGAGGAGGACATGCCCGCCGCGGACGCCTTCGACGGCAAGGACCTGAAGGCCGAGGAGGTGGAGCTCGAGGGCAGGAAGTACCTCAAGTACGCGCTGCCCGAGGAGCACCACGCGTTCGGCCGGACGATGCTGGTCGACCCGGAGAGCACGACCCTCTACCGTCTCGAGGACGTGAACTCGGAGGACGAGGACGTGGACGCGAACGCCACCTTCACCGAGTGGAACGCGGTCGAGGCGCCCGAGGCCCCCGCCTCGGAGGACGTCTTCGACCTGGCCGAGCTGCAGGAGCTGGCCGGCTGACCCGCTGCGCGATCCGGGTGGGCCGGCGGGGCGCCACGGCATGATGTCCTGATGGACCGCACCGCCCCCACCCCGCCCGCGAACGCCCTCGCCCCGGGCCTGCCGGAGGACATCGCCCGGGAGGCGATCGCCTTCCGCCGCCTCCTCCACGGACATCCGGAGCTGGACCTGCACCTGCCCCGCACCCAGGCCGCCGTCCTCGAGCGGCTCGAGGCCCTGCGCGCCGAGGCGGGGGAGGATGCCGCCACCGGCCGCCCCGCGCTGGAGACGAGCGTGGGCCGGGCGCTGAGCTCCGTCGTCGTGGTGCTGCGCGGCGGGGCCCCGCTGCCGGAGGGGGTCCGGCGGCCGGTCGTGCTGCTGCGGGGGGACATGGACGCCCTGCCCGTCACGGAGGAGACCGGGCTGGAGTACGCCCCCTCCGTGCCGGGCACCATGCACGGCTGCGGCCATGACCTGCACACCGCCGGCCTCTACGGCGCGCTGGCGTGGCTGGTGCGCCGTCGCGGGGAGCTCACCGCCGACGTGGTGGCCATGTTCCAGCCCGGGGAGGAGACCGGCGGCGGCGCCCTGCACATGATCCAGGAGGGGCTGCTGGAGGCGGCCGGGCGACCGGTGGACGCCGCCTACGCGATCCATGTCTCCTCGGGCACGTACCCGCGCGGCGTCCTGCTCAGCCGCCCGGGGGCGATCCAGGCCGGCTGCGACGACCTGGTGGTGACGGTGCACGGTCGAGGCGGGCACGGCTCGGTGCCGCACCTGGCCCAGGATCCGGTGCCCGTGGCCGCCGAGATGGTGCTGGCGCTGCAGTCCGTGGTCACCCGGCAGTTCGACGCCTTCGACCCGGTGGTCGCGACCGTCGGGCACCTGAGCGCGGGCACGGCGGCCAACATCATCCCGGACAGCGCCACCCTCGCCCTCACCCTGCGGACCTTCTCCGCGGACGCCCGCGCCCGGCTGCTCTCGGCCGTGGAGCGCCTGGTGCACGGGATCGCCGCGGCGCACGGCATGAGCGCACAGGTCCGGACGGACTGCGCGTTCCCGGTGACGGCCAACGACCCGGACGCGGTGGCCTTCGCCCGCGGGGTCGTGGAGGACCTCTACGGGGCCGACGCCTACCGGGAGCTGCCCGAGCCCGAGCCCGGCAGCGAGGACTTCTCCGAGGTCCTCCAGCGGGTGCCCGGCGCCTACGTCCTGCTCGGGGCGGCCCCGGAGGGCGTGGACCCGGACGAGGCCCCGGTCAACCACTCCCCGCAGGCCGTGTTCGACGACGCCGTGGTGCCGCGGGCCGCTCAGGTGCTGGCCGAGCTGGCGCTGCGGACGGCGCCGGTGCCGGCGTCCTGAGCGCGGCGGCCGGCCCGGAGCACCTCGGCGATCTGCCCGACGCACGGCTCGTTCTGCAGGCTCGTGGTGTCCCCGAGCGCGGTGCCCTGGTGCAGCTGCGTCAGCAGCCGCCGCATGATCTTGCCCGAGCGGGTCTTGGGCACGTCGGGGACGAAGACCACCTCGGCGGGCTTGGCCACCGGCCCGATCACCCGCCCCACGTGCCGCCGCAGCTCCTCGGCGCGGTCGGCGGCGGAGGCGCCGGGGCCGTCGTCGCCGGCCAGCCAGCTCTCGTGCGCCACCACGAAGGCGACGGCCGCGTGCCCGGTGGTCTCGTGCGGCACGGGGCACACCCCCGCCTCGATCACCTCCGGGTGCGCCACGAGGGCGGACTCGATCTCGATGGTGCTCAGCCGGTGCCCGGAGATGTTGATGACGTCGTCCACGCGCCCGAGGATCCAGACGTCGCCGTCCTCGTCCCGCTTGGCGCCGTCGCCGGCGAGGAACCAGCCCGCCTCGCCCTGGTCCGCGTAGTCCTCCCAGTACGAGTGGAAGTAGCGGGCCGGGTTCCGCCACACGGTCCGGGCCATCGACGGCGAGGTGCGGGTGACCACGATCCGGCCCTGCAGGCCCTCGGGCGTGGGGGCGCCGTCGTCGTCGACCACGGCCACGTCCACCCCCGGCAGGGGCCGGGAGCCGCAGCCCGGCTTGAAGGCCGTGTCCGTGGGGCGGGGGGAGAGCACGGTGGCGCCCGTCTCGGACTGCCACCACGTGTCCACCATCGGCAGGTCCGGGGTGTCCCGGCCGATCTGGGTCCGCGCCCACGTCCAGGCCTCCGGGTTCACGGACTCGCCCACGGTGCCGATCAGGCGGATCGAGGACAGGTCCGGGCCGCCGTCCGCGTGCGCCGGGATCCCCTCCGGATGCCAGCCCTTGAGCGAGCGGATCAGGGTGGGGGCCGTGTAGTAGCTCGTCACCCGGTAGCGCTCGATCACCTCGAAGTGCCGGCCCGGGTGCGGGGCGTTCGGCACGCCCTCGTAGATCACCTGCGTGACCCCGTTCGAGAGCGGACCGTAGATCTCGTAGGTGTGCGCGGTGACCCAGGCCAGGTCCGCGGTGCACCAGTGGACGTCGTCGTCGCGCCGTGCCGGGTCCGGGTGGGAGAACAGGAAGTCGTGCGTCCACGAGGCCGCGGCGAGGTACCCGCCGGAGGTGTGCACGAGCCCCTTGGGCTGTCCCGTGGTGCCGGAGGTGTACATGATGAACAGCGGGTGCTCCGCGTCGAAGGCGCGCGGGGTGTGGGTGTCCGGCTGGCGGTCCACGACGTCGTGCCACCACAGGTCCCGGCCCTCGGTCCACGGGATGTCCCGGTGGCCCGTGCGGTCCAGGACGAGGACGTGCTCGATCGCGTTGTCCCCGGACACGGCCTCGTCCGCGTTGGCCTTCACGGGGACGGCGGCGCCGCGGCGGAACTGGCCGTCGGTGGTGACGAGCAGCTTCGCGCCCGTGTCCTCGACGCGGAACCGCAGCGCCTCCGCCGAGAACCCGCCGAACACGAGCGAGTGCACGGCCCCGATCCGCGCGCACGCCAGCGTGATGACGATCGTCTCCACGAGCACGGGCAGGTACACGACGACGCGGTCGCCCGCCTCGATGCCCAGCTCCTCGAGGGCGTTCGCGGCCTGGGCGACCTCGCGCTGCAGCTGCGCGTAGGTGACGGCGCGGCGGTCGCCGGGCTCGCCCTCGAAGTACAGGGCGACCTTCTCCCCGCGCCCCGCCGCCACGTGGCGGTCCACGCAGTTCACGGCCACGTTCAGGGTGCCGTCCTCATACCAGCGGATCTCCGGGCCGCGCTCGGCGGCCGGGTCCGGGGCGGTGAGGGAGCGCGTCCGGGTGAAGGGACGCTCCCAGCTCAGACGTCGGCCGGCCGCCTCCCAGAACGCGAGCCGGTCCGCCTCGGCCACCGGGCGGCCGTCACCGCGCCCGCCGTGCAGCCGGTCCGCCGGGCGGCCGGGGTGGACGTCCGGGTCTGCGGCGTCGACGAGCGCCTGCGGGAGGGGGCCGGGCAGCGTGGCGAGGGCCGCGGCGGGCACGCCGTCGTTCGGTCCGCGGACGGCCCCGGAGGCGCCCTCCTCGGCCGGGTCGGGGCGGGCGGGGTCCTCGGTGGGCGTCATGGGCGGCGGTCCTCCTGGTCGGCGGGTCCGACCAGGCTAGGGACGACGACGACGGCGCCCCGCCCGCCGTCGTCACCGGCGGTCATGCTCGGCCCGCCGGACCCCCGCGGGCGCCCGGCGCGGGCCAGGGCGACGGCGGCCGGTGTGGACCCCGTCCCACGGCCGGGTCGCCCCGGCCGCCGGCCCGCCCGCGCGTGCCAGAGTAGGGCCATGACCACCTACGCCACCCTCGCCGCCCGGTACGCCGACGCCTTCGACTCCGTCGCCCACGGCGAGCGGGCCCGCGAGGCGGGCCGGCACCTGCCGTTCGCCGCCCTCGGGGAGCTGCAGGCCGCCGGGTTCGGCAAGGTCGGTGTCCCCGAGGACGCGGGCGGCGAGGGCGGCGGCAGCGAGACCGTGCTGCGCCTGCTCATGGACCTGGCCGCCCGGGACGTGAACACCGCGCACGTCTGGCGCTCCCACCTCGTGTTCATCGCCACGGCCATGGACCAGGCGCCCGCCCGCCGGGAGCGGTGGCTGCGGCACATCGTCGACGGGGACTGGGCCGGCTCCGCCCTGGCCGAACGCGCCGGCGGGGCCGCGCCGGGCCGTGCCGCCACCCTGGCCAGCCGGGACGAGGGCGGCACCTGGGTCGTGCGGGGGCAGAAGTACTACGCGACCGGCTCGGCCTTCGCCACGTGGACCGCCGCGACCGTGGGCATCGAGGGGGCGGACCTCGTCTCCCGCCGGAACTCCAAGCGGGCCGGGGGCGCGGTCCGCGAGCCGGACCGGGCCGTCGCCGTCGTGCGCGTGCGTCAGCCGCGCGTGGGCATCAAGGACGACTGGGACGGCTTCGGCCAGCGCCTGACCGCCACCGGGTCCGTGGTGCTCGACGACGCCGCGGCCGAGGAGCTGCTCGAGGTGCCGCGGCAGGACGGGCCCGTGCCCGTGCTCATGGAGGCGACCCTGCTGGCGCTGCAGGCCGGGATCGGCCGGGCGGCGCTCACGGAGGGCACGCAGCTGCTGCGGCAGCGGCGCCGCACCTTCAACACCGGCACGGCCGCGCTGCCCAAGGACGACCCCCAGCTCCTCGAGATCATGGGGCAGCTGGCCGGGCGGCAGGCCGCGGCCGAGCTGATGGTGCGCGAGATCGGGCGGCTGCTCGACGAGGGGCAGGACGGCGCCGACGGGGCCGGCCCGGCGGAGGCCGACGTCGTGGCGGCGTCCGCCGAGGCGATGGCGGCCGCGTACCGGGCCCAGGCCGTGGTGCCGGAGGCCGTCCTCGAGGTGTGCACCCGCATCTTCGACACGCTCGGCGCGTCGGCGACGTCGGCCACGCTGCGGCTCGACCGGCACTGGCGCAACGCCCGCACCCTCGCCACCCACGACCCGGCGGCGTTCAAGGTGCGCATGGCCGGCGACTGGCTCGTGAACGGCACCCCGCCGACCGCCTACACGTCGGCCGGCGAGGTCCCCGAGGGGGACTGACCCGACGACCGGGCGGCCGGACGTGCCGGGCTCAGGCCCAGCGGCGCAGGGCCCGGCGCTCCAGCAGGCCGAGCAGCCAGTCGGTGAGCTTGCCGAGCACGGCGAGCAGGATGATCGCCAGGATCAGGCGGTCCGTGCGTCCGTTGTTCTGCGAGTCGGTGAGCAGGAAGCCCAGGCCCATCGAGGACGCGATCAGCTCCGCGGCCACCAGGAACAGCCAGGCCTGGGCCAGGGCCAGCCGCAGGCCGGAGAACACGGCCGGCACCACGGCGGGCAGCTGCACCGTCCGCAGCAGGGACAGCCCGTGGTAGCCGAAGGCCCGACCGGCCTCCACCAGGTGCGGGTCCACATGGCGCAGGGCGGCGTAGACGGTGGTGAACACCGGGAAGAACGCGCCGATCGCGATGAGGGTGACCTTGGACTCCTCGCCGATCTGCATCCACAGGATCAGCAGCGGCACCCAGGCCAGCGAGGGCACCGCGCGCAGCGCCCCGATCAGCGGGGCGAACAGCGCGTCCGCCCACCGCGACAGCCCGAGCGCGGACCCCACGGCCAGCCCGAGTGCGGCGCCGAGCAGGAAGCCCAGCAGCACGCGCTGGGTGGAGATGCCGACGTGCAGCCACAGGTCGCCCCGCTCCAGCAGGTTGACGCCGGCGCTGAGCACCGCGCCGGGGGAGGGCAGCTGCACCGCGGAGAGCAGCCCGGCGGCCGTCACCGCCCACCACAGCACCAGGAGGACGGCGGGCGCGGCCAGCCCCACCACCGCCCGGGCGCCGGGCCGGTCCGGCACCCGGGGGCGCGGCCGTCGGCGTGCCCCCGTCCCCCCGTCGTCGCGGCGATCCGACCGCTCGCGCGCCTCGGGGTCCGTCGTCGCGGCGGGGGTGGTCAGGGCGGTGCTCATCGGATGGCCTCCTCGGCGAAACGGGTGTCCAGGATGCTCGCCAGCGCGGCGTCACACCGGGGGCGCCGCCGGGCCCGGGCTGGGCCAGCGCCGAGCCAGACGTTTCGGTCGTCACCGCAGGGTGGAGGCAGCAGATTTCTCTGGCTCAGCGCTGGGGTGCCGCTGGGCCGCAACAGGGCCGCCACCCGCGGACGTGTCCTCCGTCACGGTCGGGGCGTGTCACGAACCGGGCGCCGGACGCGTGGCCGGGCCCGGCGGCGCCGTCATGAACCCCTGGGCCGGCCGACTTCCACCGCCGGCCGCGTCGGCGTTGCATGGTGCGGAACCGTCGCCCGCCCGCCCGCCCGCCCGCGCCCCTGCGACCGGGCGGCCATGGAAAGGAGACCCATGAGCACCGCCGAGAACGCCGGGGCCGGAGCACCCACCCGCCCGGATGAGCACCGCGAGATCCTCTTCAACGCATTCGACATGAACTGCGTCGCCCACCAGTCCCCGGGGCTCTGGCGTCACCCCGACGACCACGCCCGCGACTACAACACCCTGGGCTACTGGACGCACCTGGCGCAGACGCTGGAGAAGGGCCTGTTCGACGGCTTGTTCATCGCCGACGTCCTCGGCCCGTACTCCGTGTACGGCGGCACCTCCGAGGCCGCCATCAGGACCGGCGCGCAGACCCCCGTGAACGACCCGTTCCTGCTCGTCTCCGCGATGGCCGCGGTCACCGAGCACCTCGGCTTCGGCGTCACCGCCGGCACCGCCTACGAGCACCCCTACCCGTTCGCCCGCCGCCTCGCCACACTCGACCACCTCACGGGCGGCCGCGTGGGCTGGAACGTGGTCACCGGCTACCTGCCCTCCGCCGCCCAGAACATGGGCCAGGACGACCAGATGGAACACGACGAGCGCTACGAGCACGCCGACGAGTACCTCGACGTCGTCTACAAGCTCCTCGAGGGCTCGTGGGAGGACGACGCCGTCGTCTACGACAAGGAGTCCGGCGTGTTCGCGGACCCGGCCAAGGTCCACGACATCGCCCACCAGGGCCGGTACTTCACCGTGCCCGGCCACGCCGTCACCGAGCCGTCCGTGCAGCGCACCCCCGTGATCTACCAGGCCGGTGCCTCGACGCGCGGCCGCGCCTTCGCCGGCAAGCACGCCGAGGCCGTGTTCATCAACTCCCCCACGAAGGAGCTGGCGGCCGCCACCGTGAAGAAGATCCGCCAGGCCCTGGTGGACGCTGGCCGTGACCCGTACGACGTGAAGATCTTCGCGATGCAGACGATCGTCACCGGGGCCACCGATGAGGACGCGCGGGCCAAGTACGACGACCTGGCGCAGTACGTGGACCCGCTGGGCGGCCTCGTGCTCATGTCCGGCTGGATGGGCATCGACCTGTCCCAGTACGACCTGGACGAGCCGATCGGGGACGTGAAGTCGAACGCCATCCAGTCCACCGTGGAGACCTTCCAGAAGGCCTCCGGCACGGACGAGGAGTGGACCGTGCGCAAGCTCGCCGAGTGGGTGGGCATCGGCGGCTTCGGCCCCGTGATCGTGGGCGGCGGCGAGTCCGCGGCCCGCCAGCTCGTCGAGTGGGCCGACGAGACCGACGTGGACGGCTTCAACCTCGCCTACCACATCACCCCGGGCACCTTCGAGGACATCGTGGAGTTCGTGGTGCCGGAGCTGCAGAAGCTCGGTCGCTACAAGACCGCGTACACGGACGGCACGCTGCGCCACAAGCTCTTCGGCCGCGGCGACCACCTGCCGCAGAACCACCACGGCGCCTCCTTCGCCCTGCGCCGCCGGTAGGGTGACGCCAGTGGCCGCGGCGCCCTGCCTCGGCCGGCAGCAGCCCCAGGAGGAGAACATGCAGCGCAGACGTGCCGTCCGCGCGGCCGGGCTCGGCGTCGTGGGCGCCCTGGCCCTGGCCGGGTGCGCATCCGAGCCGCAGTCGGCGGGGGAGGCCTGGCATCAGGCCCGCACCCAGTTGGACGAGGCCGAGACCGTCCGACTCGAGACCGCCTACACCACCGGCCGTCAGGGCCCGCAGTCGGTCCGCTGGGACATCGCCGGCCGGCTCGACGGCGGCGACGCCGAGTCGAAGGGCATCATGCAGGTCGGCCGGGACTCGCACATCACCATGGAGTCCCGCCAGGTCGGCGAGGACGTGTTCGTCCGGGTCGACGTGGACGGGTCCGACATCCCGGACGACGTCCAGATGATGTACTCCGACCCGCAGTGGCGCCGTGTCCCGGCCGGCGAGGGGCAGGAGCCGCCCCTGAAGTCCCTCCTCGACCAGGTGGGCTTCCCCGCGGCGGACGCCCTCGACGGCGCCGAGGTGCGCGCCGAGGAGGTCGACTGGGACGGCGGCACGGCCTACCGCTATGCCGTGCCCGAGGAGGTCGCCGACGCGGCGATGGCCGAGGGCGACGCCACCCGGGTGCACTCCTTCACGGTGGACGACGACGGCGAGCTGGTCGCGCTCACCGTCGACGACGGCCGGGCCACCCAGCAGTACGCCCTGAGCGACTGGAACCAGATCGAGCCGGCCGGGGCGCCGGAGGAGGTGGCCGAGTGAGGCAGCGCCAGACCCAGACCCGCCGCACCCGCCGCGGCCTGTCCCTCGCCGCCGTCGGGGCGGCCGCCCTGCTGCTGACCGGCTGCGCCTCGGGCGACGACGCCCCCGGCGCCTGGGACCGCGCCCGCACCCAGCTCGAGGAGGCCGACTCCGTCCGCATGGTCACCGAGCTGCGGTCCGAAGCTCCGAGCAACGGCCGCGCGATCCCGGACTCGGTGGACATCTCCGGCCCCGTGGACGGCTCGTCCATGCGGTACGTGTCCGTGTACCAGGACGACGGTCTGATCACCCGCGACGAGTCCCGGATCGTGGACGGCACCGCGTACTCCCGGTTCACGGTGGAGCGCGCCGGTGCGAGCGGCGAGGACCGCCCCGCCTATGTGGAGCGCTGGACCGCCACCCCGTACGAGAGCGATCCCAGCGCCACCGGCATGGGCGCGATGGTGAGCTCGCTCCTGGGCTCCCTGCCGGAGTCGGGCGGCCTGGACGACGTCGAGGCGGACGCGGACGGCATCCGCCGCAGCGGTCAGGACGCGATCCGCTACGTGCTGGACGAGCCCGTCTCGGGCCCGCAGGAGGGCGTGGAGCTGACCGCGTTCACGGTGTCCAAGGAGGACGGCCGCCTGCTCACCGTGGAGACCGAGTCCGCCGGCACGAAGGCCGTGGTGACCCTCTCCGAGATGGGCGGGGTGGATCCGGTGCAGGCCCCGCCGGCCGACGAGGTCCTGACGCAGGACGGCTGACCCGGCCCACGACGACGGCGGCCCGCCTCCCCTCGGGGAGGCGGGCCGCCGTGTCTGAGCGGGTCAGCGCGTCAGCGGACCCTCGTCACCCAGCGGGGTGGACGGGTCCGAGACGGTGTCCGGCTCGGCACCGTGGCGGGCCGCCGAGGTGACGTTGTCGTTGTTGGACTCGGTCACGCGGTCGTCGCGGACGTCGTTCTTCTTGTCGTTGCCCTGCATGGCATCCTCCACCTTCGTCGTGGCCTTCTGCACCGGATCGGAGTTCTTCACCTCAGCGAACTTCTGCTGGGCGGTCTCCTGGACCTGGCCGACCTTCTCCTGGGTCTTGGGGTCGTTCCAGAGCTTCTGGGCGTTCTGGGTCATCTTCTCGAGGTTCTTGCGGCCCTCGGCGGAGCCGAGCAGGTAGCCGAGTGCGGCGCCGAGGCCCAGGGTGATGAGGCGCATGGGTGGTCTCCTTCATGTGTCGGGACCGCGCCGACCCTCTTGGACGGGCCGGGCGGCGCGCTGACGCGCTGTCCTGGGATCACTCTGGTCACCGGAGCCTGCCACGTCAACGGTTGAGGCGCACGGCCGCGCGAGGGCCGGTGGCGTTCGTCCCCACCGTCCCGCCCCACGACGACGGCCGCCCACCCCCGGGGGTGGGCGGCCGTCGTCGTGCCGGGGCCCGTGGGCCCACGGGGTCAGCCGAAGTGCTTCGGCAGGGTGGCCTCCCAGGCCTCGCGCAGCTCCGCGATCGGCAGGGTGAAGGCGTCCTGGACCTCGAGGGCCGCGGAGTCGGCGTTCACCACGCCGATGCGCACGGCCGCGTAGCCGCGGGCCGTGGTCATGTCCGTGAACCGGACCTCCTCGGTGCGGGGCACGGCCACGACGGCGCGCGCCTGCGTCTCGGAGAACAGCGCGGTGAACAGGTCCACGCCGTCGCGGCGCAGCACCTCGTCCAGCACCACGCGGGCCCCCACGCCGAAGCGCAGCACCATCTCGGACAGGGTGGCCGCGAGGCCGCCGCCGGAGACGTCGTGGGCGGCGTCGATCATGCCGTCCCGGGACATGTTGACCAGCAGCTCGCCGAGCAGGCGCTCCTTCTTCAGGTCGACCTTCGGGGGCAGGCCGCCGAGGTGGCCGCGCAGGCGCGCGAACTCGGAGCCGTCCAGCTCGTCCGCGGTCTCGCCCAGCAGGTAGATCGCCTGGCCGTCCGCGTCCGGGGCGAAGCCGGACGGGGTGCGGCGCAGGACGTCGTCGAGCTGGCCGAGCACCGCCACCGTGGGGGTGGGGTGGATCGGGGTGCTGCCCGTCTGGTTGTACAGGGACACGTTGCCGCCGGTCACCGGGATGCCGAGGGTCTGGCAGCCGTCCGCCAGGCCGCGCACGGCCTCCGCGAACTGCCACATCACGTCCGGGTCCTCGGGGGAGCCGAAGTTCAGGCAGTCGGAGACGGCCAGGGGCACGGCCCCGGCGGTGGTGACGTTGCGGTACGCCTCGGCCAGGGAGGCCTGCGCGCCCGTGTACGGGTCCAGGTAGGTGAACCGGTCGTTGCAGTCCGTGGCCAGGGCCACGCCCATGCCGGTCTCCTCGTCCACGCGCACCACGCCCGCGTCGTCCGGGGCCGCCAGGGCGGTGTTGCCGCGGACGTAGCGGTCGTACTGGCGGGTGATCCAAGAGGTGTCCGCCAGGTTCGGGGAGCTCATCAGCTCCACGACGGCGGCGCGCAGCTCCTCGCCCGTGGCGGGCAGGTGCTGACCGGCCTCGGAGGAGCGGAACGTGTCCGCCTGGAGCTCGTCCTGCCAGGCCGGACGCGCGTACGGGCGCTCGTAGACCGGGCCGTCGTGGGCCACGGTGCGCGGGTCCACGTCGACGATGACCTCGCCGTCCCAGGTGATGATCAGGCGGCCGTCGCCGGTGACCTCGCCCAGCCAGGAGTACTCGACGTCCCACTTGGCCATGACGGCCTCGAACGCGGCGACGTTCTCCGGCGTCACCACGGCCATCATGCGCTCCTGCGACTCGGACATGAGGATCTCGCCCGGGGTCAGCGTGGAGTCGCGCAGCAGCACGTCCGTCAGCTCCACGCGCATGCCGCCCTCGCCGTTGGAGGCGAGCTCGGAGGTGGCGCAGGAGATGCCGGCGGCGCCGAGGTCCTGGATGCCCTCCACGAGGGAGTCGCGGAACAGCTCGAGGCAGCACTCGATGAGCACCTTCTCGGAGAAGGGGTCGCCGACCTGCACCGAGGGGCGCTTGGCGGGCTTGCCGTCGCCGTCGAAGGACTCGGAGGCCAGCACGGAGGCGCCGCCGATGCCGTCACCGCCGGTGCGGGCACCGAACAGGACCACCTTGTTGCCCACGCCGGAGGCGTTGGCCAGGCGCAGGTCCTCGTGCTTGAGCACGCCCACGGCGAGGGCGTTGACGAGCGGGTTGCCCTGGTAGACCGGGTCGAAGCGGGTCTCGCCGCCGATGTTCGGCAGGCCCAGGGAGTTGCCGTAGCCGCCGATGCCGGCCACCACGCCGTGGAACACGCGGGCGGTGTCCGGGTGGTCGATCGCGCCGAAGCGCAGCGGGTCCATCACGGCCACCGGGCGGGCGCCCATGGAGATGATGTCGCGCACGATGCCGCCGATGCCCGTGGCCGCGCCCTGGTAGGGCTCCACGTAGGAGGGCGAGTTGTGGGACTCGACCTTGAACGTCACGGCCCAGCCGTCACCGAGGTCGGTCACGCCGGCGTTCTCGCCGATGCCCACCATCATGTGCTGCTTCATCTCGTCGGTGAGCTTCTCGCCGAACTGGCGCAGGTGCACCTTCGAGGACTTGTACGAGCAGTGCTCGGACCACATGACCGAGTACATGGCCAGCTCGGCCGCGGTGGGGCGGCGGCCGAGGATCTTCTTGATCTCGGCGTACTCGTTCTCCTTCAGGCCCAGCTCGGCCCAGGGCTGCTCGACGTCCGGCGTCGCCTGCGCGTCCGCGACCGTCTCGATGTTGAACTGCTGGCTCATGCATGGCCTCCACGGCTGGCGAGGGTGGTCAGGACGGAGGTGAAGAAGCCGAGGCCGTCCACGCCGGAGCGGGGGCCGGCGGCGGTGTCCGGGCCGAAGCCCGTCTCCACGGCGTGCTCCGGGTGCGGCATCAGGCCGACGACGTTGCCGGCCGGGTTCGCGATGCCCGCGATGTCCCGGCGCGAGCCGTTCGGGTTCCAGCCCCGATAGCGGAACACCACGCGGCCCTCGGCCTCGAGGGCGTCGAGGGTCTTCTCGTCCGCCACGTACTGGCCGTCCTGGTTCTTCAGCGGCACGGTGATGGTCTGACCCTGCTCGAAGTCGCGGGTCCACACGGTGTCCGTGCTCTCCACGACCAGCTCCTGGTCGCGGCAGATGAAGTGCAGGTGGTCGTTCTTGATCATCGAGCCCGGCAGCAGGTGCGACTCGGTGAGGATCTGGAAGCCGTTGCAGATGCCGAGCACCGGCAGGCCGTCCGCGTCGCCCTCGGGGCCGCCGGCCGCCGTCGCCACCGCGTCCATCATGGGGGCGAAGCGCGCGATCGCGCCGGCGCGCAGGTAGTCGCCGTAGGAGAAGCCGCCCGGGATCACGACGGCGTCGACGCCGGCGAGCGTCCGCTGCGGGTCCGCGTCGGCGTGCCACAGGGAGACGGGCTCGGCGCCGGCGAGGCGGACGGCGCGCAGCGCGTCCACGTCGTCCAGGGTGCCGGGGAAGGTGATGACGCCGATGCGCGCGCCGCTGAGCGGCGTCGCCGGCGTCGAGTAGTCGCCGATGAGGGGGAGCTCGGTCATCGGGCGCCCTCGGCCTCGTCCAGGACGGCCACGTTCACGACGTCCTCGATGACGGGGTTGGACAGCATCTCCTCGGCGGCCGTGCGGGCCTGGGCGAGGATCTCGTCGGTGACCTCGCCCTCCACGGTGAGCTCGAAGCGCTTGCCCTGGCGGACCTGGCTGAACTCGGTGAAGCCGAGGCGGGGCAGGGCCCCGTTGATCGCCTTGCCCTGCGGATCGAGGATCTCGGGCTTGGGCATGACGTCGACGACGATGATGGGCATGAACACGCTCCTGGGTGCGGGACGATGCCGCGGAGCAGGACGGTGTGATGCCGTCTCACGCCCGGCCCGGTGCGCTCCGCGTGCTTGCCCGCCCAGTCTACTCGGCCGCCCGGACGCGGAATCGGGGGTGTGACGGGGGCGGCACGCGGCAGCCGGCCCGGCGTAGCCTGGCGGCATGAGACCTCAGCAGACCCGTGTGTCCCCGCTCGGTCGACGTCGGCCGATCAGTCCGCTCGGCCCTGCGCTGCTCGCCGCGGCGGCCGGCGTCGTGCTGACGGGAGTGCGCCGCATCAAGGCCCGGTCCGCCCGGCGTCGCGCGGCCGGACGCCCGCGCCGGTGACCCGTCCCGAGCCCTGCCCCTGCGGGTCCGGAGCCGGACTCGCGACGTGCTGCGGTCGCCTGCACGCGCGTTTCGCCCAGGACGGCGCCCTGACCGCGCCCACCGCCGAGGCGCTCATGCGTTCCCGGTACACGGCGTTCGCGCGGCTGGGCGAGACCGAGACGGCAGAGGCCCGGGCGATGGCCGACTACCTCGCCGCGACCTGGGCCCCCGAGCACCGGCCCACCGCGGCCGAGCTGCTGCCGGGCGCGGGGGAACAGGCGCCGCGGTTCACCCGCCTGGCGGTGCTGGACGTGCGCGACGGCGGGCCGTTCCAGGACGCCGGGACCGTGGAGTTCGTGGCCGTCGGCGCGGGGGCCGAGGGGCGGTTCCGACTCCATGAGGTCAGCCGGTTCCGCCGTGAGGACGGGATCTGGCGCTACGTGGACGGCGACGTGCGCTGAGGCCGGGGCGGGTCGGACGGCGGCCGGCAGTGACGCGTCAGAAGGCCGAGAAGATCCCGGCGCCCACGCTGAGGACCAGGCCCAGGATGGCGATCCACGCCACCAGGGTGACGATCGGACGGGGGCGACGCGGGGCGTCGTCGTGCCAGTCCACGCCCTCCAGCTCCGGAGGGGTGCGCAGCTCTCGATCCATGGCCCCAGCCTCTCACGCCCCACGCCGCCCCGGGCTCAACGCGGGTTGACTTGTCACGGGTGCTGGGCGCCCGGACCCGCGACAACTCAACCCGCGTTGCCGTCTGGGGTGAACAGGTCCTCGATCCGCCGCCCGAACACGGCCGCGAGGCGGAAGGCGAGGGGGAGCGAGGGGTCGTAGCGGCCCTTCTCGAGAGAGATGACGGTCTGCCGGGAGACGCCGAGCTCGTCGGCGAGCCGCTGCTGCGACCAGCCGAGGCGGGCACGCTCGTCGGGGATGGTGTTCTCCACGGCTCAGCCCCGGCGCTTCTGGAGCGCGTAGCGGACGGCCACCGAGGCGCCCGCGAAGAGGAGCAGCCCGGCGCCCACGAGGGGGAGGCTGAGCTGCCACCCCGCCAGGGCGACGACGAACGTGCCCAGCCCCAGCACCACGAGCAGGTCGCCGAACGCGCCGGACTGCGCCCTCTCGAGCCACCGGCCCTCGATGGTCTCCTCGGTGTCCCGGACGGCGCCGCGCAGGGTGGTGCGGTCCACGAGGAACAGCCAGGCAAGGGCTGCGCCGGCCGGGAGCGCCGACGCCGCCATGACCGCGCCCATGACCGTCGGGAAGCGGGGATCGGCGTCGCCCTGGCTCGAGGCCAGACCGTAGGCCGCGGCCCCGATCAGCAGGGCGATGACGACGCCGGCCACGAGGCTGACGAGGATCAGTCGCCCGGATCCGCCGCCCAGACGGGAGGAGCGGCCCCAGCGGGAGCGGGTGTCCCGGCGCGGATCGGTGGTGGCGGTGCCGGCGTGCTCCGCCGCGGCGCCCTGGCTGTCCGCTGCGGCGGCGGTGTGGTGGGAGTGGTTCGCGGTCATGGGGCCCTCCTGTGGTCGATGCCCTGGGCCGATGGCCCGGCCCGCCTCGGAGGCACTGGGGGCCGTCCGACCGGACGTTGTGAAGCAAGCTTGACAGTCAAGTGATCTTGTCGTCAAGGGAACTTGACTCTGGGGCCCGCACGAACTCCTCCCACGTCATGGGCGGGGTCAGCCCGAGCCAGGCAGGTTCGAGACGGAACCCGAGGGCCGTGTTCATCCGCAGGGCCGCCGCATTGGCCTCGGCCCCGCCGGTGCCCCACTCGCGCCCACCGCGGGCATGGGTCGCCAGGACGGTCGCCGCCTTGACGGCCTTCGCCACGCCACGGTTCTCGTGCTCGGCCGCGACCGCGGTGCGGTCGACCTCCCACCGGTCAGGGGAGCGGAACGTCAGGGTGAATCCGATGAGCACGCCTCCCACGAAGGCCCCCACGGCGAGCCCCTCTGGGGTGGACAGTCGGGCCTCGAGGTCGTCCGGCAGCGGCTCGTGACGGGAGCCGTCGGTGTGCGGGAATCGGGGAGCCGCGTCCTCGTCGAGGGCGCGCAGGGCAGGCAGGTCGACGGAGGTCAGTCTCCGCACCTCGATTCCCCGCGCTTCGGCCGCCGCGACGTGGCCACGGTAGGGCGCCAGGTCGGCGTCGTCGTCGAGGTGGAGGCGCGCGCCCCAGGAGCGGGAGCGCACGCTCCACCCGGCGTCGAGCAGCGCAGCGGCCTCGGCCGAGTCTTCGCGGTGCACGCGGGCTTCCGCCCGTGGGTCGGTCACGGGGGTGAGCATCGACCACGGGATGTGCCCGGAGACGGCCTCGCCCGGATAGACGTGCGGGAACTCGGCCGAGTGGGGATCGGAGGGGTCTCCCGGCTCGCGCCGCACCCGCATGCCGGCCCCCGCCAGTTCGTCCTCGTCCAGGCCGACGACGAACGCGTCCGGCCGGTCCGGGTAGATCGCCGCGCCGACCACTCCCACCTGGGCGGCGTCGTCGGAGGCATGGAGGAAGCCGACGTCGTCGATCGAGGCGCCGCGCGTCGACGCCGTGTAGCGGCCGATGCGCCGCGCGGCGGCCCAGTCCTCCGGGAGGGTGATGTGCAGGATCATGGCGCGAGGCTATCGGCCCCGGCGTCGACGCCACCCCTCCGGCTGCCCATCGCGGGTTGAGTTGTCGGGGGTGTGGGGCGGGGGCACCCGCGATAACTCAACCAGCGTTCCAGGGCCGCCCCGGGCGCGACGACGGCCCGGCGTCTCCGCCCGCGGGGGAGCCGCCGGGCCGTCGGGGGCGGACCGGGTTCCGGGTGCCCGGGCCGTCAGTCCTCCAGGAAGGCCTCGACGTCCGGGGTCACCGCGCGGGAGTCGATCAGCTGACGCTCGATCGCGTCGTGGGTGATGCGGTTGGCCTCGCGCACGGCGTCGGTGCGCATCGAGATCTTGATGTCGCCCTTGTGGGTCGGGGTCCCAGCCACCTGGACCGGCTGGGTCTCGAGCGGCAGCGGGACGGCGTCGCACAGTGACTTCTCGGCCGGCTGGGCGCCGGTCAGGAAGTAGTCACGGATGGGCGCGTCCACGCACTCGGTGCCGTACGGGAACAGGCCGTGAGTGCCCTCGTTGTCCACGGAGATGAGGGACGTGTTGCGCAGCACGCCGGCGGCGCGGTGGCCGCCTTCGTACGGGGTCGCCGCGTCCAGCTCGGACTGCACGATCACGGTGCTCGGGGCGCCCTTGCCGCCGGGCTGGGAGGGCATGGAGGTCTGGGCGGGCCAGTACATGCACTCCGACGGGCCCATCAGCACACCGATCCACGGGGCCTTGCGGCCGAGGTCGTCCACCCACGAGGTCCAGTAGCCCTGCGAGGTGTTCCACTGGCCGTCCTGGCACCGGATCGCCGAGAACGCGCCCTCGAAGGTGACGGCGTCTCCGGCCTGGGTGGCGGCGACGAGCTGCTCGCGCTCGCCCACGGTCTCCAGGCCGCGGTCGGCGAAGCGGTCGAAGGAGTCGCGCTCCTCGGTCGGCAGCGACGCACGGGCCTCGGCCAGGATGCGCTCGATCTGGGTGCGCTGCCCCGCGGGGTCCGTGGCCGCGGCCTCGGACTCCATGATGCGGATGTAGGCGGCGATGACCGCCCCGGCGCTCATGTACTGGGAGGTGTCGTACATGGCCGGCAGCAGGAACGAGCCGGCGACGATCATGCCGAGCTGCGTGCGGGTGCCGCCGCCGTCCTCCCAGCGCTCCCGGATCTGCATCGGGTCGTCGCCCAGGAAGTAGAGCTCATCGTGCCGGGCCACGTAGGGGAGCATCGCGTCCTGGAACTGGCGGTCGCGGGAGCGCGGCTGCAGGTCCCAGGTGGTCTGGAGGCCGTCGCGGGAGATGTCCACGGCGGAGTCCAGCAGGAACCGGTGCGTGTGCTGGGGGAAGACGCGCTGGTACCAGCTGCCCAGCCAGGTGCCGTACGAGTAGCCGATGTAGGAGGTCTTCTCCTCGCCCAGGACGGCGCGGATGAAGTCCATGTCGTACACGGTCTGCTCGGTGGTGATGTACGGGGTGAGCTCGTTCTCGAGGCACGCGTCGACCTGGGCCTTCGTGTCCTGCCACACGTCGTGCTCGGGGTTTGGCGTGTAGGTGCACTCCAGGGCGGTGGACTGGCCCACGCCGCGGGGGTCGAAGCCGATGAAGTCGTACTGCTCGGCGAGCTCCGGGGCGCGCTCGGCCATGGCGGGACCCCAGGGCAGGCCCGAGCCGCCCGGGCCGCCGGGGTTGACCAGCGCGATGCCCTGGCGCTCCGGGTTGCCCTTCGAGGTCTCGGTCTTGGCCGCGCGCAGGGTGATGGTGTGGCCGTCCTCGGGGTTCTTCCAGTCGCGGGGCACCGTGACGTCGGCGCACGCGGTGCCGGGGATCGCGTTGAACCGGGCGTTGAGGCTCTCGCTGCCGAAGTCGCAGGCCTCCCAGTCCAGCGTCTGGCCCACGAGGTGCGGCGCAAGCGCGGCGGCGTCGTTGACCTTGTTGCCGCGCGTGGCGGAGAGGTCGTTGGAGCGGGCCTGGCCCTGCGATACGGACCCCTTGCCGTTGCCGTTGCCGTTGCCGGGTGCGGAGAGCGCGGGGGCGGCGGCCGTGATGGCGAGTGAGACGGCCGCGACGGCGGCGGCGAGCGTGGTGCGGCGGCGAGCTGGAACGGTTCTGGTCACGTCAGGTCCTCGAGTCGTTCGGTGCGGAGAGGGCCGGGGCGGTCACCGGATGACGCGAGTGATGCGCCTCACAGCCTGTGTGGAAGCCATCGTAATCATGGACGCGCGCTGGAAGTCCACTCGGTGTCCGGCCGGGTCCCGGGGGCCGCCCCCACGGCCGCGTCCAACATTGCCAACAGCCGCACCCGCAGCGCCTGGCCCCGCGCGGCGAACTCGCGCTGTCGCCGCGCGTACTCGGCACGCCCGGCCGGCTCCTCGATCCGCACGGCCGCGTAGCCGCCGCGCCCGTCGGAGAGGTCGTCCACTCCGGTCAGGTCGTACGGCGAGGCCTCCATGTCCAGCCGGCGGATGTCCCACGCGAGGTCGAAGCAGTCCGCGAGCAGGTCCGAGTCGACCACCGGCACCAGCTTGTACGCCCACTTGTACAGGTCCATCCCCGCGTGCAGGCAGCCGGGCTGCTCCATCTCCCGCATCCCGGCGCGCGTGGGCAGGACGCCGTCGTCGCCCTCGTTGCGGTCGCGGGCCTCGGGCGCGAAGAACCGGAACGCATCGAAGTGCGTGCACCGGATCCGCGAGCCCTCCACCACCGCGTCCGTCCCCTCGGCCCCGAGCCGCAGCGGCAGCTGGGAGTGCCGCACCCCGTGCACGTCCGAGCGGTATGCCATCGCCCACTCGTGCAGCCCGAAGCAGCCCAGGCGCGGCGCCCGCTCCGCCGTGCGCGCGAGCAGCTCCCGCGTGAACGCCACCCCCGACGCGCGGTCGGCCAGCACCGCCGCCACGTCCACCAGCCAGCCGCCCACCGCGCGGCCGTCGACGACGGCGCCCGCCACCTCGCCGGCCTCGACGCGCCGGTAGTGCTTCCACTCGCCCCGTGGGGTCGTGCCCAGCTCGGCCGCCTCGGCGCGGGCCGCGGCGCCGTCGTCGTCCGCGAGGAGGACCCCCGGCCCGGGGTGCCAGCGCTGCAGCGCGGCGGGGGAGTGCGTGTAGTAGCCGAAGAGGAAGTCCTGCACCGGGTGCTTCTCGCCGCGCATCCGCAGGGCCACCAGCGGGTCCGTGCGTCGGGCGATGCGCGCGCGGTGCGCCCGCGCGTGGGCCCGCCACACGTCGGCGGGCAGGGCGACGACGGCGGTCGGCGTGGGTGCGGGGGCGGTGCGTGACTCGGGCATGGCCCCACCATCCTCCCCCGTGGCGCCCCTCGTGAGCGAGCGGGTCCACGCGATGCCGACGCGGGGAGCGCGCTCCGGCGGCCCCTATTCGACGGTCCTGGACATTGCCTGGCAAAGATCTGGTCAAACGCCCTACCGGACGGTAGATTTCACATGTCTCGCTGTGGCGCTCATCACATGGGCGTCGATCTCCCCGTCCCCCGGCGCCATCCCCGCCGGCGTGCCGCGGGCGAGAGCTGGGTGGACCTTGATGAGAAAGGCGGAGGCAATGCCTCAGAACCCCACCCCTGCCCGGCGCCGTCGGGCCCTGGCCGCGGCCGTCGCCGGCGCGAGCCTCGTGGCCGCTCCCGCGCTCGCGGTGTCGGCCACCGCCGTCGAACTGCCCGACGGCAGCACCGTCTCCAGCCCGCAGGGCGAGGTGCAGGTCCAGCAGCAGTTCGAGGACGGCCGCTACTTCGTGGTCCTGAAGGACCAGCCGTCGGTGACCGCCCCCGAGGCCGGCGCCGTTCCGGGCGCGGCCCCGAAGGCGAAGTTCGACCCCTCGCACCCGCGCGTGAAGAACTACGAGGCCAAGCTCCAGCGCCAGCAGGCGAAGGTCGCGAAGGCCCACGGCGCCAAGGTCGAGATCTCCTTCCAGCGCGCCGTGAACGCGTTCGTCGCCGAGCTGACCGCCGAGGAGGCCCAGGCGATCGCGAAGGACCCGGCCGTGCTCGGCGTCGCACCGGACGAGCAGGTGGCCCCGGACTACAGCTCCACCGAGTTCCTCGGCCTGGCCGGCAAGAAGGGCACCTGGAAGTCCGTGTACGGCAAGGCCGAGAACGCGGGCGAGGGCGTGGTGGTCGGCGTCATCGACTCCGGCATCCACCCGGACAACCCGTTCATCGACGGCCAGCCCGTCCAGCCGCTCAAGGGCAAGGCCAAGGTCGGCGTGCCGTACCGCACCGCGGACGGCCAGATCGCCGTGCTCAAGGCGGACGGCACCACCGCCACGGCCGACTGCGAGACCGGCCCGGACTTCCCGGCGTCGTCGTGCGACTCCAAGCTGATCGGCGCCTACGCCTTCTCGGAGGACTTCGAGCGCTTCGTCCCGGTGGACGAGCGGGCCCCGGAGGAGCGCATCTCCCCGCTCGGCGTGTTCTCCCACGGCACCCACGTGGCCACCACCATCCTCGGCAACACCGGGGTGGAGCAGACCATCGACGGCGACTCCTTCGGCGAGGGCGCGGGCGTGGCCCCGGCCGCGAACCTGATCTCCTACAAGATCTGCTGGGAGGACACCGACCCGGACACCGGCGGCTGCTACACCTCCGCCTCCGTGGCCGCCGTCGAGCAGGCCATCGAGAACAACGTGGACGTGCTGAACTACTCGATCTCCGGCTCCAACACCTCGATCGTGGACCCGGTGGCCATGGCCTTCAAGTCCGCCGCCGAGGCCGGCATCTTCGTGGCCGCCTCCGGCGGCAACTCCGGCCCCGGCCCGAACACCGTGAACCACGGCTCCCCGTGGCTGACCACCGTGGCCGCGGAGACGTTCTCCAACGAGCTCACCGCCACCGTGCAGTTCTCCGACGGCACGCAGCTCCGCGGCGCCTCCTCGGCCCGCACCGGCGTGGGCCCGGCCGAGGTCATCCACGCGTCCGAGGTCGCCGCCGGCGACGCCGAGGCCGCGCGTCTCTGCCTGCCCGGCGGGCTCACCGAGGAGGCCGCCGGCAAGATCGTGCTCTGCGAGCGCGGCGTGAACGCCCGCACCGAGAAGTCGCAGGTGGTGGAGGAGGCCGGCGGCGTCGGCATGATCCTCGTGAACACCCCGTCCGGCTCGCTGGACGCGGACATCCACGCGGTGCCGACCGTGCACATGAACGACAACGGCGTGATCGAGAAGGTGAAGTCCTCCGACCTCACCGCCACGATCGTCCCGGGCGACACCACCGGCCTGCCGGCGGACCCGCTTCCCCAGATCGCCGGCTTCTCCTCCCGCGGCCCGGCCAACGCCGTGAACCAGGAGCTCCTGAAGCCCGACCTCGCCGCCCCCGGCGTGAACGTGATCGCCGGCGTCTCCCCGCTGGACCCCGACTACCACGGCAACACGTTCGGCCTGATGTCCGGCACGTCCATGGCATCGCCGAACCTGGCCGGCATGGCCACGCTGCTGATCGGCAAGTACCCGGCCTGGTCGCCGATGGCCGTGAAGTCCGCCCTCATGACCACCGCCGGCGACGTGTACAACGCCGACGGCACCGTGAACACGGACAACTTCGCCACGGGTGCCGGCTCTGCCGATCCGGCCGCCGCCGCCCGTCCGGGCCTGGTCTACGAGTCCGGCAAGGAGCAGTGGGACGCGCTGCTGCGCGGCGACATCGCCGGCCGTGACGTGAACGTCCCGTCCCTGGCGATCCCCGACGTCGTCGGCTCGGCCACCGTGACCCGCACCGTGACCGCCCTGGAGAACGGCCGCTGGCAGTTCTCTGCGAACGTGCCAGGCTTCGAGGTGACCGCCTCCCCGGCCGTGCTGGACCTGAAGGCCGGCCAGTCCGCCGACGTCGAGCTGACCGTCACCCGCACCGACGCTGCGATGAACACCTGGACCCACGGCTCCATGTCCTGGACCACCGCCAAGGGCAAGGCCGTCCCGGAGGTGACCTCCCCGGTCACCGTCAAGGCGAAGTCCGCGACCGTCACCTCCGCCGTCGAGGGCTCCGGCGCCACCGGCTCCGCCGACGTGGAGATCACCCCCGGCGTGACCGGTGAGCTGACCCCGCAGGTCCTGGGCCTGGGCAAGGTGGACTCCACCGTGGCCGCCGCCACCGCGAGCAACTCGCTCGCGTCCAGCGCACTGGCCGTGTCCACCGTGACCGTGGAGGAGGGCACCCAGTCCCTGGTGGCCTCGATCAACGCGGGCGCTGCCGGCGCCGACTGGGACCTGTACGTGATCACCCCCGAGGGCAAGCAGCTCTCCCGGGCGACCGCGGACGAGTCCGAGACGCTGACGATCGCCGACCCCGTCCCGGGCGCCTACACCGTGGTCGGCCACCTGTACGCGGCCAACGGCGGCAAGGACACCGGCACCCTCGAGACGCTGAAGCTGCGCGAGGACGCCGGCAACCTCACCGTCTCCCCGAACCCGGTCCCCGTGACCTCGGGCAAGGCCACCGAGGCGACCCTCTCCTGGTCCGGCCTGACCTCGGGCACCTGGAAGGGCCTCGTCACCTGGGACGCGGGCATCACGACCGACGTGACCGTCCAGGTCCCGTGACCGCCGACCCCCTCCGTCCTCGCTGACGGAACGGGAGGAACCGCCCGCACGACGCCGGCCCCGCACCTTCACGCTGAAGGTGCGGGGCCGGCGTCGTGGTGGGCGGGGGAGGGTGGAAGCGCCCCCGCCCCCTCGCTTTCGAACGTGGGATAGGCCCTATCTCACGTTCGAAAGCGCTCATTCGCCCCATTTCACGTTCGAAAGTCGCCCGGGCGGTGGGTGGGGGAGGGTGCGGCGTCAGCGGCCGGTGCCGCCGTAGACCGTGGCCTCCTCCTCGGCGTCGAGGCCGAAGGCGGCGTGCACGGCGCGGACGGCGTCGTCGAGCTTGCTCTCGGCGGTGACCACGGAGATGCGGATCTCCGAGGTGGAGATGAGGTCCACGTTCACGCCGGCGTCGGCGAGGGCCTTGAAGAAGGTGGCGGAGACGCCCGGGTTGGAGCGCATGCCCGCGCCGATCAGTGAGAGCTTGCCGATCTCCGGGTCCGAGACGATGTCCTGGAAGCCGATCCGGTCCTGGGCGGCGCGCAGGGCGGCCATGGCGTCCTTGCCCTCCACGATCGGCAGGGTGAAGGAGATGTCCGTGCGGCCCGAGCCCTCGCGGGAGATGTTCTGCACGATCATGTCGATGTTCACGTTGGACACGGCGATCACGCGGAAGATCTCGGCGGCCTTGCCGGGCACGTCGGGGACGCCGACGATCGTGACCTTGCCCTCGGAGCGGTCGTGGGCGACGCCGGAGACGATGGGCTGTTCCATGGGAGCGCCTTCCTGAAGGGTGATGGTGTCGTTCGGGTCGGGCAGGATCCAGGTGCCCTCGTGGTCGGAGAAGGAGGAGCGCACGTGCAGTGGCACGCCGAAGCGGCGCGCGTACTCCACGGAGCGCAGGTGCAGCACCTTGGATCCGGAGGCCGCCATCTCGAGGGTCTCCTCGGAGGAGAGCTCGGTGAGCTTGCGGGCGGTCGGCACGACGCGCGGGTCGGCGGAGTAGACGCCGTCCACGTCCGTGTAGATCTCGCACACGTCCGCGCCGAGCGCGGCGGCGAGGGCGACGGCGGTGGTGTCCGAGCCGCCGCGGCCCATGGTGGTGATGTCCTTGGACTCGGGGCTCATGCCCTGGAACCCGGCCACGATGGCCACGCGGCCGGCGTCGAGGGCCTCCTGCACGCGGTGGGGGTTGACCTTGACGATCCGGGCCCGGCCGTACGAGGTGTCCGTCAGCATGCCGGCCTGGGAGCCGGTGTAGGAGCGGGCCTCGACGCCCTCGGCATGGATCGCCATCGCGAGCAGGGACATGGAGATGCGCTCGCCGGCCGAGAGCAGGATGTCCATCTCGCGTGCGGGCGCGTCCTGCGTGAGTTCGGCGGCGAGGTCGAGCAGCTCGTCCGTGGTGTCGCCCATGGCTGAGACCACGACGCACACGCGGTTCCCGGCCCGTACCGTGTCCGCGACGCGGCGGGCCACGCGCTGGATGCCGGCGGCGTCGGCCACGGAGGAGCCGCCGAACTTCTGGACGATGAGACTCATGGGTCGCTCCGGACAGGGTCGAGGGTCGGTTCGGGCCAAGTCTAGGGGCGCGCACCCGCGCAGGTCCGCCAGGTGAACCCCTGTTCCGGATGCTGGACCCGGCGCCCGCGGCCGGTCAGGACGACGGCGCCCGCGGACCCGCCTGCGACCCCGGTCGGCCTGGGATCGGCGCCGGGATCATCCCCCGGGTGGATCCGCGTCCGTGCCCGATGCGGCAAGGATGGGGCCATGACCGCTCCAGCACCCCCGCCTGCCTCACCCGTCCTGGGGGTGGCCGCCCACGACGGGATCGTGGCCCACGGCCTCGCCCGCTCGTTCGGCGCCGTCCATGCGGTGCGGGACGTCTCCCTCACCGTGCCCGCTGGCTCCGTGACGGCCCTCGTCGGCCCGAACGGCTCGGGCAAGACCACGCTCCTGCTGATCCTGGCCACCCTGCTGCGCCCGGACGCCGGCGCCGTGTCCGTGGCCGGGGTGGACGCGGTGCGCGAGCCCGTCGAGGCCCGGCGGCGGCTCGGCTGGATGCCCGACACCCTGGGCGTGTGGGAGGAGCTGACCTGCCACGACATCCTCGCCAGCCTGGGCCGGCTCTACGGCATGGGGAAGGCGGAGGCGTCGGCGCGCGCGGACGAGCAGCTCGCGTGGGTCGAGCTCACGGAGTTCGCCCACCGGCCCGCCCGCGTGCTCTCCCGCGGCCAGCAGCAGCGCCTGTCCCTGGCTCGGGCCACCGTGCACCGGCCCTCCGTCCTGCTCCTGGACGAACCCGCCAACGGCCTCGACCCGGCCGCCCGCATCCGGCTGCGGGACGACTTGCGCGCCATGGCCGCAGCCGGCACCGCCGTGCTCGTCTCCTCCCACGTGCTCGCCGAGCTCGAGGAGATGTCCGACCGCGCCGTGTTCCTCCGTGCGGGCGCCACGGTGGCCACCCAGGAGTTCCGCGCCGCCGACGACCTCGCCCGCCCCTACCGGATCGCCGGACCCGACCCGACGGCCCGGGACACCCTCGTCCGCGCCCTCGAGGCCCGCGGCCTCGCCGTCACCGTGGCCACCGGCGCCGGCGCGGGCCAGCGCCGGGACGGCGTCGTGGTGCAGCTGCGGGGTGAGGCCGCCGCGGCCGCGCTGCTCGCGGACCTCGTGCGCGAGGGTGTGCTCGTCAGCCACTTCGCCCCGGAGGGCTCCCGCCTCGAGAACGCCTACCTGGGCCTCCATCTGGAGGGCCCCCGCACCGAAGGAGACCGGCCGTGAGCACCGCCGTCGCGACCTCGATCCATGACCGCCGCCCGCCGCAGCCGCAGCCGGGGGGACGCCTCGGCGCGGCCCAGGCCGTGGCCACCGTGGTGGGGATGGAACTGCGTCAGCGGCTGCGCTCGCGCGGCTGGTACGTGCTGTTGGGCGTCTTCTTCGTGGTGGTGGGGGCGGTGACCCTCGGCGCCCTCGGGTTGCGCGGCCTGGGCGTGGCGGAGATGGAGGCGTCCGGCCTGGAGCCGGAGCTGGCAGAGCAGCAGATGCGCGCCCTGGGGCGGACGCTCTTCGACGGCGTCCTGCTCTTCGTCCTCACCCTCTCGCTGCTGGTCTCGCCCGCCCTGGCGGCCAACGCGATCTCGGGCGACCGTGCCGGCGGCACCCTGGCCATCACCCAGGTCACCCTGCTGCGGACCGGGCAGCTGATGGCGGGCAAGTGGCTGGCCGCGTGGATCGCCTCCGCCGCGTTCCTCGCGGCCGCGCTGCCGTGGCTCGCGGTCGCAGCCGTGGTGGGGCGCGTGTCCCCGTGGGCCGTGCTGGTGGGGCTCGTGATGATCCTCGTGGAGTTCGGCATGATCGCGGGGATCGGCGTGGCCGTCTCGGCGATCGCCGGGCGCACGCTGTTCGCCGTCGTGGTGACGTACCTGATCGTGGCGGCGCTGACGATCGGCACCCTGGTGGCCTTCGGGCTGTCCCTGCAGTTCCTGCAGACCGAGGTGCGGGCCAACGACGCCGAGTACGGCTCCATGACGGCGGAGCCGTTCACCGAGGCGGAGCTCGAGAAGATGACCCCGGAGGAGGCGGAGCAGGCCTGGGCCGAGTGGGAGGCGGCGAACCCGGAGCTGTTCGACGGGATCGCCGACCGGTGCGTCGGCCCGGTGACCGCCCGGACGATCCCCGACCCGCGGCGGAGCGGATGGCTGCTCGCGGCGAACCCCTACGCCGTCCTCGCGGATGCCTCCCCCTGGGAGGCAGGGCTCCTCGCGGACGGGACCCGGGTGGATCCCGGGCCGCTCAACCTGCTGTCCGTGGGGCTGCGCTGGACCCAGCGTGACCCCGTCCGGGACGTCGAGTGCCTCGACGGCGAGCTGCGCGGTCTCGACCAGAGCGGCGTGCCGGACCGGCAGGGCACCTGGCCGGTGTGGCCGCTCGGCCTGGCGATGCAGGGTGTGCTGGTGGCCGGGCTGGGCTGGTGGGGCCACCGTCGCCTGGACACCCCGGCCGGGCGGCTGCCCGCCGGCACGCGCGTGGCCTGAGCCGGGCCGGCGTCGGGCAGGACCTGTTCGACGCCGGCCGGTGTCAGCCGCTGATCAGGCGGCGTCCCTCGAAGGCACGGCCGAGGGTGACCTCGTCCGCGTACTCGAGGTCCCCGCCGACGGGCAGACCGGAGGCCAGGCGCGTGACGCGGATGCCCGTGGCGCCGAGGAGCCGGCCGAGGTAGGTGGCCGTGGCCTCGCCCTCGAGGTTGGGATCCGTGGCGAGGATGACCTCCTGCACGGCCTCGTCCTGCAGCCGGGTGAGCAGCTCGCGGACGTGCAGCTGCTCGGGGCCGATGCCGGCGATCGGATTGATGGCCCCGCCGAGCACGTGGTACCGGCCCTGGAAGGCGCGGGTGCGCTCCATGGCCATGACGTCCTGCGACTCCTCGACCACGCAGATCTGGGAGCGGTCCCGGCGTTCATCCCGGCAGAGCGAGCACACCTCGTCCTCGGAGACGTTGAAGCAGACCGAGCACAGCCGCACCCTGTCCTTGACCGTGCGGATGGCGTCCGCGAGCCGCAGCATGTCCTCCCGGTCCGCCTCCAGCATGTGGAAGGCGATGCGCTGGGCGGACTTCGGGCCGATGCCCGGCAGGCGGCCGAGTTCGTCGATCAGGTCCTGCACCGCGCCCTGGTACATCCGTCTCCCTCGTCCGATGGTGCGTCTCATGGGGCGTGCGCCCGGACGCGGCGCCGTGGTCCGGCGCCGCGTCCATCATGCCCGCGGCCCCGGACGGCGTACGGGCGCGTTCGCCTCAGGCGTCGTTCGGGCGTTCCTCGAGCAGACGGCCGCCGAGCACCCGTTCGACGACGGCCCGGCCCACGAGGCCCGAGTCCTCGAGCGGGACGTCGTCGTCGCTGGCGACCTCGTCCTCCCACCCCACACCGGACGTCGCCGGGGCGGCGGGGCCGGTGTCGGCGGGCCGGGCCGGGCCGCGACCCTGGGCGGCCTCACGGGCGGCGCGGATGGCCGCGGCCCGCGCGTCCAACGACGGCGGCGCCGAGGCTCCCCCGGCGGGCTCGGCGTCGGCGGGGCGCGCCCCGAGCGAGGCCGCGCTCGGTCGGCCCCCGGCGGGGGAGCCCGGCGTGGCGTCCGGGCCGGAGCCGCCGGGAGCGCCGGGGCCGCCGCCCGTGCCGCCGCTCGAGCCCGCGTTCACCGGAGGCTCGAGGGGCCCACCGGCCCGCAGCCGCTCCATGAGCCGCGGGTACATGCTCGCCGGATGGCCCGAGCCCGGGAAGTCCGAACCGGTCGGTCCGGCAGCCGTGCGCGGCGCGGCGTCCGCGTCGTCGGTGGGCACGCCCGGGTCAGGGGTCGCGTCGGCCGTGGGTGCACCCGTGGGGCGCCGCTGCTCGTCCGAGGACGGGCCGGCGCCCGAGGCGGCCGGGTGGGGATCGCGTCGCTCCGTGGCCGCTGCGTCGTCGTCCGGGGCGGGCGACGGCGTGGCAGGCCGGGCGGAGTCACCGTCCGCGGCCGCGCCCGCGCCGTCGTCGAAGCCGGCGGGACGGGTCGCGCCGAAGCGCTTCGCGAACTCCGCGCGCAGCTCCGCCTCCGGACGGGCGAACACGGGGATCGAGTGCTCCTCCTCGCGGACCAGCGGCCCCGGGTCGTAGGCCCGACGGACCTCCTCGGCGCTCGGCTCGCTCTCGCCGGGGGCCGGGGCGTCGGGCCGGACCGGGGGGCCCTGGCCGGCGTCCGGCGCGGCGCCGCCGGACGCCGGTGCGGCCTGCGGCGGCGCGCCCCAGTCCTCGACCGACGGCACGGGACCGTCCCAGCCGGCGGCGCCGACGGGCCGCTCCTCGGCGTCGCGGGCCGGCGGGGTCCAGCCCTCGGGGCCGTCCGAGTCGTCCTGCTCCGCGTCCGGGTCGAACGCGGGCAGCGAGTCCCACGGGTCCTCCTCGGGCGGGGGAGCGTCGTCCCAGGCGGGCGGCTCCTCGTCCGGGCCGCCCCAGCCGTCCGCCGGCGGGGCGGGGGCGGGCGTCGTCGACGACGTCGGCGTCGGCCCCCAGGAGGTGGCGGGGGCCTCGGGCGTCCAGGCGGGGGACGGCTGCGGCGTCTGACGCTGCTGCGCGGTCCGGGGCGAAGCCGCCGGCGGCGCCGGGTCGTCCTCCGCGGTGGAGGGTGCGGCGGAGCGTGGCGGGGCAGGGCGGGAGGACTCCGGCTCGCGCGGGGCCTGCCCCGGTACCGGAGCGGGCCGGTTCGGCTGCGCCGCCGGTCGGTCGGGCCGGCTCTGCTGCGAGGCCGGACGCTCAGGCCGGTCCGTCCGTGCCGGGCCGGCCGGGCGAGTGCCGGACTGTGCGCGGGCGTCCCCGGTCGGCGCGTCCCCACCGAGGATCAGATCGAGCCGCGGGCGGATGCCGAGCACCTGGTGGACGGCCTCGCCGAGCACGCGGTCGCCACCCCGGCCGAGCAGCGACTGGCGGGGCCCGTCCTGCTGGAAGCCGATCGTCAGCAACGAACCGTCGTAGCCCGCGACGCTCGCGTTGTCCTTCACCAGCATCCACACCAGGCGTGAGGCGTCCTCGAGGGCCGCGAGGATGTCCGGCCAGGCCCGGCGGATCATCTCCACCTGGCTCGCCGCCGGGGCGGGCGTGGGGCTCGACGGCGCGGCCGTCTCCTCCGGCCCGTGGGCGGGGGCCGGCGCGGCACCGGTGCTGTCCTGGGCCTGGGGCCGGCCCTCGGGCTCGGGGCGGCCCTCAGGCTCGGGGCGGTTCCCGGCCTCCGGGCGGCGCACGTCCTCGGAACGGGCCCCGACCTCAGCCGGTTCGGGCCGCCCGGGCTGCGGCGCCTGCTGCGGACGCTCGGACCCGGTGGCCCCGGCGGCCGCGTCCCCCTCCGGCGCCTCTGCCACGGACTGCGGGGCAGGCGGCGTCCAGCGCTCCGGCGGGGCGGTGGACGCCGTCGGCGCGGACTCCTCCGGCCGCCGCATGGCGGCCCGGGCGAGCGCGGCGCCGGTCAGAGGGCCGGAGCCCTCCGCGTTCCCGGCCGATCCGCCGCCGTCCGCGGCGGGCGTGCCGGACCGGGTCGGCGTCGTCGTGCCCTCCGGGGCGCCGTCCTCGACGGGCGCGGCGCCACCGAGCTCGAGGCGCCGTTCGAGGGCCTCGAGGCGGGCGGCCAGGCCGCGGTGCGTCTCGTCCGAGGCGGGCAGCAGCAGGCGCGCCATGAGCAGCTCGAGGTGCAGGCGGGGACTGGTGGCCCCCACCATGTCCGTCAGCGCCAGGTTGGTGATGTCTGCGAGGCGGGAGAGCTCCGCGCGGGAGAGCTGCGCGGCCTGCGCCGAGAGACGCCGCACCTGGTCCTCCGGCATGCCGTGCAGGATCGCCCCGGCCTCCTCCGGCAGGGCACGGGCGATCACGAGGTCGCGGAAGCGATCCAGCAGGTCCTCGACGAAGCGGCGCGGGTCCTGGCCGGACTGCACCACACGGTCCACCACGCGGAACACGGTGGGGGTGTCGTCCGCGGCGACGGCGTCGATCACGTCGTCCAGCAGGGCCTCCGGGGTGAAGCCGAGCAGGCTCACCGCGAGCTCGTACGAGACCTGGCCCTCCTGGGCGCCCGCGATCAGCTGGTCCAGCACGGAGAGCGTGTCACGCACCGAGCCCGTGCCGGCGCGCACCACGAGCGGCAGCACGCCCTTCTCCACGGACACGGCCTCCTCCGCGCACAGCTGCTCGAGGTAGGCGATGAGCGGCTCCGGCGGCACGAGCCGGAACGGGTAGTGGTGGGTGCGGGAGCGGATGGTCCCGATGACCTTATCCGGCTCCGTGGTGGCGAAGATGAACTTCAGATGCTCCGGCGGCTCCTCCACGATCTTGAGCAGCGCGTTGAAGCCCGCCGCGGTGACCATGTGCGCCTCGTCGATGATGAGGATCTTGTAGCGGTCCCGGACCGGGGCGAACGTGGCCCGTTCGCGCAGGCCGCGGGCGTCCTCCACACCGCCGTGCGAGGCCGCGTCGATCTCCAGCACGTCCAGCGAGCCCGGCCCGCCGGTGGCCAGGTCCCGGCACGAGTCGCACTCGCCGCACGGCGTGGGCGTGGGGCCCTGGGCGCAGTTCAGGCAGCGCGCGAGGATGCGGGCGGACGTGGTCTTGCCGCAGCCGCGCGGGCCGGAGAAGAGGTAGGCGTGGTTCACGCGGTCCTTCGCCAGTGCGGTGCGCAGCGGGACCGTGACATGGTCCTGCCCGATCACGTCCTCGAAACGGTCCGGGCGGTAGCGGCGATACAGGGCGGTGCTCACCCTCGAAAGCCTATCCGGCGGGCGGACGGGCTAAGGGAGCCGGGGAATGCGCACGCCCGCCGGCTCGTTCCCTGGCCCATGACCACCATGCACATGCACACCGACGCCGAGGACACGATCCACCCCACGCAGCCGGCCCCGGACTCGGGACCGCTGAGTCAGGCCGAGATCGACCGCCTCTTCGCGGACCGCCACACGACGCAGCTCTTCTCGGACGAGCCCGTCGACCTCGCGCTGATCGAGCGGGCCTACGCGGACCTCCGCTGGGCGCCGACCGCCATGAACAACCAGCCGCTGCGGCTCGACGTCGTGGACAGCCCCGAGGCCCGCGCCCGCCTGGCCCCGCTGATGATCGAGTTCAACCGGGAGAAGACGGAGCGCGCCCCGCTGACGCTGATCGCCTCCTACGACCTCGACTGGCACCGCAACATGGGCCACCTCGCCCCGTTCCGGGAGGGCTTCGAGGAGGATGCCGAGGGCAAGCCGGGCATGCGCGAGGGGATGGGCCGCACGAACGCGCTCATCCAGGTGGGCTACCTGCTCGTGGCACTGCGCGCGCACGGGCTCGAGGTCGGCCCCATGGCCGGGTTCGACGCCGCCGCCGTGGACGCCGAGTTCCATGCGGACCGTGCCTGGAAGTCCCTCCTGGTGATCAACGTGGGCCACGCCGCCGCGGACGACGAGAAGGCGCGGCAGCCCCGCCAGGGCCGCCTCGACTTCGACCAGGCCGCCCAGGTCCTCTGACCGGGGCGGGCCTGCGGCGGGCTGGGGCGCCGGCCCGCTCAGAGCCCGGTGAACACCCACGGATCACGCGGCAGCGCGGCCGGGTCGAACGCGGGCACGGCGGCCGCCAGCGGTCCCGCGGGCAGGCCGAGGGACTCCAGCAGCCGGTCCCGCACCCGCTCGGGGGTCCACGCCGGGTCCTGCGCGGCGAGGTCCTCGAGCGTCACGGCGCCGTCCCGCTTGGCCAGCCGCCGCCCCTCCGCATTCAGCACGAGCGGCACGTGCAGGTACTCCACCGCGGGCGTCGGCTCCCCGCGTGCTGCGCACAGCGCCTCGGCCAGCCAGCGCTGACGCGGGGCCGAGTCGAGCAGGTCGTCGCCGCGGACCACCTGGTCCACGCCCTGCGCCAGGTCGTCCACGACGACGGCCAGGTTGTACGCGTACGCCTCGTCGTTCCGGCGCAGCACCAGGTCGTCGACCAGGCCCGTGACCTCGCCGTGCAGCACGTCCACGGCGGTGGCGCGCGGGATCTCGCCCGCCGGCAGGCCCGCGACCTTCGCCGCGTCGATCCGCAGGGCGGCGGGACGCACCCGCCGTCGCTCTGCCCGCTCGGCCTCCGTCAGGCCGCGGCAGGTGCCCGGATAGAAGCCGGGCGGACGCAGCGGCGCGGTGCCGCCGGAGGCGGGGGCGACGTCGTCGGGCTTCGGGTGCGGGGCCGACGTCGCCTCGGCGATGTCCTTGCGCGAGCAGAAGCACTCGTAGACCGCGTCCGGGCCGTGCACGGCGCGCAGGGCGGCCACGGCGGCGTCGTACAGGGCGGTGCGCTCGGACTGGCGCACCGGCTCGGCGTCCCAGTCCAGCCCGACGGCGGCCAGGTCCGCCCGCTGGTCAGCCTCGGCCCCGGAGCGGACGCGGTCCAGGTCCTCGACCCGCAGCAGGAAGGCACGGTCCGTGGCGCGCGCCGCGAGCCACGCGACGAGCGCGGTGCGCAGGTTGCCCAGGTGCAGGCTTCCCGTGGGGGAGGGGGCGTAGCGTCCGGCGGGCATGGGATCTCCTGGGGAAAGTGAAGACCCCTCACGCACCTGCCAGAGCCCACCTACCCTTGCTACCTTCCGGTCCTGGGGGAGTTCAGCGAGATGACACCACGTGAGGGGCCGTCGAAGAGTCTAGCAGGGTGGCGGCGGGCGCGGCGATTCGGGCCGCGGGGAGGCCCGGGCCGAGCTCGCGCCTCCCGCGGAGGATTGGCGCGGCCCAGGACGATCTGGTTATGATTGAACCTGCCCTCGCGCGGTCCGCCGCATGGGGGCGCACCAAGGAGGATTCGCCTAGCGGCCTATGGCGCACGCCTGGAACGCGTGTTGGGTTAACAGCCCTCGGGGGTTCAAATCCCCCATCCTCCGCGGGCAAGCCCCGGGACCCCAGTGGTTCCGGGGCTTTTCGCATGTCCGGGACCGCTGTCGACCGGGGAGGGCGCGCCCGGACTCCTCATCTGCCGCGCTGGGTGCGAGACGCGGGTCACATTTGCGCGTATCCTTCTCCCCAGTCGTCCGGGACCGCCGGCGGCCGCCGCTCGGAGCTCGCACCGCACCGGCCATCCCCACCCCGATCTGGAGACCCCATGTCCTTCGCAGATCTCATCACCGCCGTGAACGACGTCATCTGGTCCCCGGCCCTGATCTGGCTCTGCCTGATCGTCGGCCTCTACTTCACCATCCGGACCATGTTCCTGCAGTTCGTGAACATCCCGGACATGGTGAAGCAGCTCCGCGAGGGCCAGGACTCCGCGGACGGCACCTCGTCCCTCCAGTCCCTCATGTTGTCGCTCGCCGGCCGCGTGGGCATGGGCAACATCGGCGGCGTCGCCACAGCCATCGCGTTCGGCGGCCCCGGCGCCGTGTTCTGGATGTGGGTCATGGCCCTGCTCGGCGCCGCCACGTCCTTCATCGAGTCCACGCTCGGCCAGATCTACAAGGAGCGCGACCCGGACACCGGCGAGTACCGCGGCGGCCCGGCGTACTACCTGGAGAAGGCCTACAAGCACACGGCCGCCGCCCCCGCCTTCAAGGCGTACGCCATCCTGTTCGCCGTCGTCACCGTCTTCGCCACCAGCTACTTCCTGCCGGGCGTGCAGGCCAACGGCGTGGCCGCGGCCGTGGGCGAGGCGTGGGCCGTGCCCGCCTGGGTCGTGGCCCTGGCCATGGTCATCCTGCTGGCCTTCATCGTCCTGGGCGGCGTGAAGCGCATCGCGACGTTCGCCGTCTACGTGGTGCCCGTGGTGGCCGTGCTGTACATCATCCTCGCGCTGATCGTGCTGTTCCTGAACTTCGACCAGATCCCCGAGGTCTTCGGCTCCATCTTCGCCAGTGCGTTCGGCGTGCACGCGGTGTTCGGCGCGATCCTCGGCCTCGCCATCCAGTGGGGCGTGAAGCGCGGCGTCTACTCCAACGAGGCCGGCCAGGGCACGGGCCCGCACGCCGCCGCGGCCGCCGAGGTCTCGCACCCGGCCAAGCAGGGCTTCGTGCAGGCGTTCGCCGTGTACATCGACACGCTCTTCGTCTGCTCGGCCACCGCGTTCATCATCATCTCCACGGGCGCCTACCGGGTGTACTCGGACGGGTCCGGCTCCGGACTGCTGTTCGAGGGCATCGTCTCCCCGACGGCCTCCGAGGGCCCGGCCTTCGTCCAGACCGGCTTCGACGCCGTGTTCTCCGGCTTCGGCCCCACGTTCGTGGCCGTGGCCCTGGCGTTCTTCGCCTTCACCACGATCGTGGCGTACTACTACATGGCCGAGGTCAACCTCGTGTACCTCACGCGCAACCTGCGCAACGGCATGGTCCGCCGCGTCGTGCTGCGCTTCCTACAGGCCCTGATCCTCGTGTCGGTGGCCTACGGCGCCGTCGCCACCACCGGTGCGGCCTGGGGCCTCGGCGACATCGGCGTGGGCTCCATGGCCTGGCTGAACATCCTCGGCATCCTCGTGCTGCAGGGCCCGGCCCTCAAGGCCCTCAAGGACTACCGCGCACAGAAGCGCCAGGGTCTCGACCCGCAGTTCGACCCGCGCCCGCTCGGCATCCGCAACGCCGAGTTCTGGGAGCACCGCGCCGACGGCCTGATCACCCAGGGCGTCGCCGGCACGGCCGAGCACCCGATCGTCGCCGACGGCGGCGCCCACCGCGCCTGACGGACCGGCGGGGCTGGGCCTTCCCCGCCCCACCACGACGACGGCCCGGACACCGCCAGCGTCCGGGCCGTCGTCGTGCGCGGCAGGTCAGAAGAGCTGGCGCAGGTTCGCCTTGGCGAGGTCGAGGAGCTTGGTGCCCTTGCCGTCGAGGACGGTGCGCATGGCGTAGAGCGCGAAGCCCTTGGCCTGCTCGAACTCGATGCTCGGCGGGATCGTCAGCTCCTGACGCTCGGTCTTGACCACCAGCAGCGCAGGCCCGTCGTGGGCGAGGAACTCGCGCATCACTGCGGGCAGGTCCGTCGTGTGGTCCGCGCGGAAGCCCTTGATGCCGACCGCCTCCGCGATCGCCGCGAAGTCCGGGTTCTGCAGGTCCGTCCCGAAGGGGACGAACCCGGCGGCCATCATCTCGAGCTCCACGAAGTTCAGCGAGTCGTTGTCGAACACGAGCGTCTTCACGGGCAGGTCGTTCTGCACGAACGACAGCAGCTCGCCGAGCATCATGGCCAACCCGCCGTCGCCGGCCATCGCCACCACCTGGCGGGCAGGGTCGACCGCCTGGGCGCCGACCGCCTGCGTGACTGCGTTGGCCATGGAGCCGTGGGACAGGGAGCCGATGATCCGGCGGCGCCCGTTCATCGTCAGGTACCGGGAGGCCCAGACCACCGGGGAGCCGACGTCGGGCAGGAACACCACGTCGTCGTCGGCCAGCTCGTCGAGGAGGCGGGCCACGTACTGCGGGTGCACGCGTCCGCGGCCCGGGGTGGCCAGCTGGTCGAGGTCCTTGCGGGTCTTGGCGTAGTGCTTGAGCGCCTTGTCCAGGAACCCCGACGACGGGTTCCCGCGCAGCAGCGGCAGCAGGGCCTGGGCCGTCTCCTTGACACCGCCCACGAGCGGCACGTCCACGGCCACCCGCCGGCCGATCTGCTCGCCGCGCACGTCCACCTGGATGACCGTGGCGTCCTCGGGGTAGAACTGCCGGTACGGCAGGGAGGAGCCGAGGATCAGCAGCGTCTCGGCCTCCTTGAGCGCGTGGTAGCCGGAGGCGAAGCCGAGCAGGCCGGTCAAGCCGACGTCATACGGGTTGTCGTACTCGATCCGGTCCTTGCCGCGCAGAGCGTGGACGATCGGGGCCTGCAGGCGCTCCGCCAGAGCCACGACCTCGTCGTGGGCGCCGGCAGCACCCGCGCCGGCCAGGATGGTGATCCGCTTGGACGAGTCCAGGGCCTCGGCGGCCTCGCGCAGCACGGAGTCGGCCGGGATGACGCGGGACGGCGTGTGACGGATCACCTCGGGCTTCGCGGAGAGCTCGGTGAGGGCCACGTCGCCCGGGATCACGAGCACGGCCACGCCCCGCTGCTCGACGGCGGTCCGCATCGCGGTGCGCAGCATGCGGGGCATCTGGTCCGCCGAGGAGACGTGCTCCACGTAGACGGAGCACTCGCGGAACAGGTCCTGCGGGTGGGTCTCCTGGAAGTAGCCCGAACCGATCTCCGCCGACGGGATGTGCGCGGCGATCGCGAGCACCGGGGTGCGGGAGCGCTGCGCGTCGAACAGGCCGTTGATCAGGTGGAGGTTGCCCGGACCGCACGAGCCCACGCAGACCGCGAGCTCGTCCGTGAGCTGGGACTCGGCGGAGGCGGCGAAGGCCGCGGTCTCCTCGTGCCGGGTGTGCACCCACTGGATGCCGCCGTGGGAGCGCAGGGCCTCGGTCAGCCCGTTGAGGGAGTCCCCGGGCACGCCGTACATGCGGCGCACGCCCGAGGCGTGGAGGGTCTCGACGATGTTCTGGGCGACAGTGGCCACGGTGGAACCTCTCTCTGGTCGGGAGGCGCCCGGGCCGGTTCGGCAGGGGCGCGGCATTCCCTTCCACGCTAGGCGTCGAGGTCCCGGCCCGGGGAGGGTCGGCCGCCCGCAGGGGGCGTCCGGCCTGGTCAGCGCAGCAGGTCGCGCTCGACCCAGCGCAGCAGGGACTCGCCCGCCCGCTCGTGGACGTCCCCGGCGCCGCCGATGCCGCGTTCGGCGAGGATCGCCGCCGTCACCACGCCGTAGGGCTTCTCGGGGACGCCGTCGGCGGGCCGCACGTCCATGTGCTCCACGGCCAGTCCGCGCTCGTGCAGCCGGTCGGCCATGGCGTAGTCGCTGCGCGAGTCGCCCGCGGTGAGCCAGCGTTCGGGCACCGGGGTGCCCGCCTCCGCCAGCAGGTCGAAGCAGCGCTCGACGCCCAGGTCCTTGCCGGAGGAGCGGTGCTCGACGTCCACCGAGATCACCGAGGGGGCCACGCGCACGTCCTCGGCGAGTCCGCGCTCGGCGAGCAGGTCCTCGACGCCCGCGGCGACGTCGTCGCGCACCCGCTCGTACTCCGTCTGGTCCGCGCCCACCGTCTTCTCGAGGGAGACCATGGCCAGCTTGGTGCGGTCGATGAACTGCAGGTCCCCGGCGCGCTCATCGTTGAGGGCCCAGATCGCGTCACGGGTGTCCGCGTCGATGGCCATGTCCGGGTCGGTGCGGAGCCAGTCCGGGGCGGTGCCGTCCACGGTGACGTCGGGCAGGTCCCCGGAGGGCACCGCGGAGAACGGGAACCACACGGCGCCCTTCTCGCAGATCGCGTGGAAGGGAGCGTCGTCCGGGAGACCCGCGTCCCGCAGCGGGGCGATCACGCTGTGCAGGAGGAAGTCCGTGGAGCGGCCCGTGTTGAAGCCGACCGGCACCCCGCGCCGCGCGAGGCGGACGAGTACGTCGATGATCCCCTCCGGCACGGTCCGGGTCTCGGTGGAGGCCACGGGGCCGTCCACGTCCAGCAGGAGTCCGATCGGGGAGGGAGTGCGCATGCCCTCACCCTAGGCCGCGGTGGCCCGTGCCCGCGATGGGCCCGGCGGCTACGCTGACCCTGAGACCCGCCCCACCCGGGGCGCACCCCCGACGATCACCCCACGGGAGCACCCATGAGCACCGCCACCGACCTCGGCCCGTCCCGCAGCCCCTTCGGCCCCGACGCCGCGGCGCGCGTCCCCAGCTCGGGGAAGGGGCTGTCCTCGACGGGCGGTCGGGTGGCCATGCTCGTGGTCGTGATCCTCGCGGTCGTGGCCGCGTTCCTGGGCTCCGGCGTCGTCGGCGGCCTGACCCCGGTGGCCGAGGCCGCGGGCGGCTGGCTCGGCCCGGACGCCACCTGGGTATCCCCGGCGACCCCCGCGTTCGGCATCTGGTCCGTGATCTACGCGGGCCTGCTGGCGTACGCCGTGTGGCAGTTCCTCCCCTCGGCCCAGTCGGCCCGTCACGACCGCCTGCGACCGTGGATCCTGGTCTCGGTGCTGCTCAACGCCGCGTGGATCTGGACGGTGCAGGCCGGGCTGCTGGGGCTGAGCGTCGTGGTGATCGCGTTGCTGCTGGCATGCCTGGCGTGGATCCTGGTGCTCCTCGAATCCGTCCGCGCGCACAGCTGGGGTGAGCGGATCCTCCTGGACGGGGTGCAGGGCCTGCATCTGGGCTGGGTCTCGATCGCCGCCGTGGCGAACCTGGCCGCGTGGCTGGCCTCGACCGGCGTCGTCGGCGATCCGGGGCAGTCCTCCCTCTGGGCGAAGGTGATGCTCGTGGTGGCGGTGCTGATCGGCGCGTTCACGGCCGTGTACAACGGCGGCCGCCCGGCTCCGGCCCTCGCGCTCGCGTGGGGTCTGGTGTGGATCGGCGTCGGCCGCGCGGACGGCACGGGGCTGCTCTCGGGCAGCCTCGCCCTCCTGGCGTGGGGCGGCGCCGCGATCGTCCTGCTGTGCTGGCTGGCCGCGCTGCTGCTCTCCCGCCGGTCCGCGACGGGCGAGGCCCGCGACCTCGTCCTCGACGCCCTCGACGGCGGCGGCGACCCCATCGACGGCCGACGCTGACCCCCGTCGTCGTTGACGGAACGGGGGACGATGCTGTCTTGACGTGCAGTAACGCCACCGCCTCCCCCATGCGATGATGTGCCGATCCGAAGGCCCCGCCTCACGGCGGGGCCTTCGTCATGTCCCCCTCCCCTCCAGGATCCTCGTGCCCCTTGCCCGTCTGCGCGCGGCGCTCCCCGCGGCCGCACTGTCCCTGCTCCTGCTCACCGGCTGCACCGCCACCGACGACGGCGTCACCCCGGCGAGCACCGAGGGCGACGTGGTCACGGTCGAGTCGATCTCGGACGGCGACACGCTCCGCGTGACCCTCGGCGAGGTGTCCACGCGGGTGCGCCTGCTCAACATCGACACCCCCGAGACCCGTCACCCCTCGAAGCCGGTGGAGTGCATGGGCCCGGAGGCGACGGCGGCGCTGACGTCGATGATCAGCCCCGGCGACACGGTGGTGCTGCGGTACGACCGCCGGCTCCACGACCGCTATGACCGCCTCCTCGCCGGCGTGTACGCAGACGGCGTCCTGGTCAACGCAGAGATGGCCCGCCTGGGCTACGGCGAGCCGGCGGTCTTCGACGGCAACGACCGTTTCCTGCCCGAGGTGGAGGCGGCGTGGGAGGAGGCCCGGGCGAACGGCGTCGGCAGGTTCTCCGGGGAGTGCGGCGCCGCGGCCGAGCCCATCCCGGAGGCGGCCCCGGCCCCCGTCCCGGAGGCGGCCCCCGCGCCCGAAGCCGCCCCCGCGGACGGGGACGCGGGGCCGGTGAGCGGAGCCGGCTCCGTGTGCCCGGACTCCCACCCGGTCAAGGCCAACGACAATTCGGGCATCTACCACATGCCCGGTCAGCAGCACTACGGCAGGACCAACGCGCGCAACTGCTACGCCTCCGCCTCCGCGGCCCAGGCGGACGGCTACCGCGCGGCCCGGCGCTGAGGGCCCCGCGCACGACGACGGCCGCCCACCTCGCCAGGTGAGCGGCCGTCGTCGTCCGTGCGGAACGTGTGCTCGGCGCCGCGCCGGGTGCGGTCAGCGGCCCTCGTGGACCGCTCGCAGCTCGTAGCCGCGCTCCTCCAAAGTCGTCTGCTTCTCAACGCGCTTCTCCACCGCGGCCACGTCCTTCGGGGGCAGCTGCACCCGAACCTCGGCGGGCAGGCCGGCCTCGAGCTGGCGGGCACGCTCCACCTCGGCGTCGACCTCCAGGCCGAGCAGCAGCACGATGTTGAAGATCCACAGGGCGAACAGCAGCGCCATGATCGTGCCGATCGCGCCGTACGCCGAGTAGCCGGCGAACTGCGTGAAGTACACGGACAGGGCCACCGCGGCCAGCACCATGCCCACCAGCGCCACGATGTTGCCGGGGCCGAAGAGGTGGAAACGCGGTTTCTGGACGTTCGGGGTGGTGTAGTACAGGGTCGCGATCAGCACCAGCAGGATCACGACGACGACGGGCCACTTCACCCACGCCCACACCGGCAGGAACGTGTCCGAGAGGAAGTTCACCACGCCGGTCATGCCGAGCGGGCCGGCGATCGGCTGGAGGAAGCCGTCCACGAGCGAGCGGTTCAGCGCCAGCGAGAGCAGCACGGCCACGATGCCCACGATCAGGATGAGCGTGGTGAGCAGGTTGGTCAGCGTCAGCTTCACCAGGCCGCGGCCCTCCTCGTAGCCGTACACCGTGTTGGCCGAGCGGTTGAACGCCTTCACGTACGCGGAGGCGGACCACAGGGCGGTCGCGATGCCGATGATGAGGGCGACGATCCCGCCGCCTGAGTCGGCCGAGTCGCTCATGGTGGTCACCAGGTTCGTGACGAGCGGCTGGTAGTCGCTCGGGACCAGGCCGGTCAGCTGCCCCAGCAGATCGTCGATGGCCCCGCGGTTGGAGGCGAGCACGAGGGACAGGATGGAGAACACGGCCAGCAGCGAGGGGGCCAGTGAGAGCACCAGGTAGTAGGTGAGCTTCGCGGCCAGGTCGGTGCCGCCGTCGTTGCCGAACTCCTTGAGCGCGCGCGTGAGCGCGTACTTCCAGCCGGCGCCGTCGAGCTTCACGCCCTGGAGCCTCTCGGCACGCTGGTCGGGATCGATCTTCGCGGCCTCCAGGGTCGCGTCCACAGGATGAATGGCCACGTCGGTCCTCTCACGCTCGGGGCAGGGTGCGGATCGGGAGTCACGGTAGCGGACGGGTGCCCCATCCGTCCCGACCGGAGCGGCGCTGGGCCGCGGACCCGGGCGATCAGCACTCGATGACGTTCACGGCCAGGCCGCCGCGCGAGGTCTCCTTGTACTTGGACTTCATGTCCGCGCCGGTGTCGCGCATGGTCTTGATGGCCTGGTCCAGGGTCACCCGGTGCGAGCCGTCCCCGAGCAGCGCCAGCCGGGCCGCGTTGATGGCCTTCACGGACGCGATCGCGTTGCGTTCGATGCACGGCACCTGGACGAGGCCGCCCACGGGGTCGCACGTCAGCCCGAGGTTGTGCTCGATCCCGATCTCGGCCGCGTTCTCCACCTGGTCCACCGTGCCGCCGAGCACGGCGCACAGCGCGCCCGCCGCCATGGAGCAGGCCGAGCCGACCTCGCCCTGGCAGCCGACCTCGGCGCCGGAGATGGAGGCGTTGCGCTTGTACAGGATGCCGATCGCCGCCGCGGTGAGCAGGAACTCGACCACCTTGTCGTCCCGCTCCTGCTGCGTGGCGCCCTCGGGGAGCACGAAGCGCATGTAGTAGAGCATGACGGCCGGGATGATGCCCGCGGCGCCGTTCGTGGGTGCGGTGACGATGCGCCCGCCCGAGGCGTTCTCCTCGTTCACCGCGAGCGCGAAGAGGTTGACCCACTCCATGGCCCACATGGGGTCGGTGCGGTTGGTGGTCTGCAGCAGGTGCTCCCGCAGCGCGGGCGCCCGACGGCGGACCTGCAGTCCGCCGGGCAGGATCGGCTCGGTGCGGGTCACGCCGTTGTGGACGCATTCCTCCATGACGGCCCAGATGGCCAGCAGCTGGGTGCGCAGCGCGTCGAGGTCGTGGCGGGTGGCCTCGTTGGCGAGCATGAGCTCCGCGATGCTCAGGCCCGCCTCGTGGCAGCGGGCGGCGAGCTCGGCGCCCGTGGAGAAGGGGTACGGTTCGCCGGTGTCGCCGTCGTCGGTGCGGTTGACGTCCTTGGTGGCGTCCAGCTCGGCCTCGAGCTCGTCCGAGGTGACCACGAAGCCGCCGCCCACCGAGTAGTAGTCGCGGGTGTGGAGCTGTTCGCCGGCGTCGTCGTAGGCGGTCAGGCGCATGCCGTTCGGATGCCCGGGCAGGGACTCGCGCATGTGCAGCGTCAGGTCCGCCTGCCGGTCGAAGGCGATCTCGTGGCGCCCGTCCAGGGGCAGCCGACCGCCCGTGACGATCTCCTCCACGAGCCCGGTGCAGGCGTCCGGGTCGATGGTCTCGGGGTCCTGGCCTGCCAGGCCGAGCAGCACCGCGGTGTCCGAGCCGTGGCCCACGCCGGTGGCCGCCAGCGAGCCGAACAGCTCGGCGTGCACGCGGGCCGTGCGCTCGAGGACGCCGTGCTGGCCCATGCTGTCCGTGAAGCGGCGGGCGGCGCGCATGGGCCCCACGGTGTGGGACGAGGACGGGCCGATGCCGATCGAGAACAGGTCGAGGACGCTGAGCGCCATGCAGTGCTCCTAGGGTGCGAGCGGGACGCGCGGTGGCCGGGGTTGGGGCCGGACGCGCGGAGCCGGGTGATCCGGTGCAGACCAGACTAGGGGCACGGGGTCCGGCAGGCCACGGGGCCGCGGGTCGTGGTCCGCGGTGCTCTCCGGCCCGTCGCCCGCCGCACGGACCGGAGCCGGGAGCGCTCAGAGGATGTTGTCCTTGGACTCCTCCACCTGCGCGGCCGCGCGGAACGCCGTCAGGTCACGCAGATACTCGTCCGCGTGGCGGAACACGGGCCCCTGCCCGGCCACGAGCATGACCCCCTCGAGGGGCTCGAACCGGGAGCGGCCCGCGTAGATGTCCTCGCCGGCGTCGACCATGGTGCGCAGCTGCCACCACGTGGGGGCCATCAGGTTGACCTCGCCGGCCCGGAAGCGGCGCAGGAGCTCGGCGGGCGACGCCCAGCCGTGGCTGGCCGCCTCGGAGGACATCCGCTCGGGGGACTGGCCCTGCGGCAGGTGGACGGCGAAGAAGAACGTGTCGTAGCGGCGCGGGCCCCCGTGCGGGGTGATCCACCGGGACCACGGCACGAGCGCGCCGGCGTCGGGGCGCAGCCCCTCGCGGTCGAGCAGCTCCCCGAAGTCCACCTCGTGGCGCTCGACGGCGTCGCGCAGCTCGTCGGGGAACGCGGCCACCCGGGCCGGGTCCACGGGGGTGCCGGTGTCGGCGTCCCGGGCCAGGAGCACTCCGGTCTCCTCGAACGTCTCGCGGACGGCGGCGGCCAGCACGCGGCCGGCGCCGTCGGCGGGGTCGAGTTCCGCGAGGGTGCCGTGGGCGTCCGCGGGCTCGTGCGGCAGCCCCAGGCGCCGGCCCCAGTCGGCCAGATCCGTGCCCTCCCACAGCCGGTCCGGCAGGTCGTCCGCGGGGTCCACGCGGCCGCCGGGGAAGGCCGTGGCGTGGGCGCTGAAGGCCATGGTCCCGGCGCGGCGGACGGTGAACACCGAGGTCTCGCCGCCGGCCCCGGGCCGGACCAGCACGAGGGAGGAGGCGGGCACCGCCGGGACCCGGGGCCGGTCCTCGGCGGCGGGCGGGGCGGCGGGGCTCACGGTGCCTCCTCGGTTCGGGCGATCATGGTCCGGACGCACGGGCCGACGACGGCGGCCCCGTAGTCTGTAGCGTAAGTCACCGTGCTCGGGGCGGAGGCCCCGGGGCGAGACCGCGACCCAAGGAGGAGAGGCCGTGAAGATCCTGGTGCTGGCCAAGCAGGTGCCGGACACGTGGCAGGAGCGTGAGCTGAGCCTGGAGACCGGCTGGGTGGTGCGCGACGGCGCGGCCGAGCCCGTGCCGGACGAGATCAGCGAGCGCGTCATGGAGGTCGCCCTGGGCTGGCGGGACGCCGGCGCGGACGTCGAGGTCGTGGCCCTGACGGTGGGCCCCGAGGACTCCTCGAAGACCCTGCGCAAGATGCTGGCCATGGGCGCGGACTCCGCCGTGCAGATCACCGACGACGCACTCGTCGGCTCGGACGCCGTGCAGACGGCTCGCGTGATCGCCGCGGCCGTCGAGAAGGAGGGCGCCGACCTCGTGCTCGCCGGCACGGTGTCCACGGACGGCGGCACCGGCGTGGTGCCCGCCATGGTCGCCGAGCTCCTGGACCGGCCCTACCTGCCGCACGCCGAGGCCCCCGAGCTGGCCGACGGCGAGCTGACCGGCACCGTGGCGACCTCGGACGCGGACGTGCGCGCCGCCGTCGCCCTGCCCGCCGTGGCGGGCCTGACGGAGAAGACCGCGGAGCCGCGGTTCCCGAACTTCAAGAACATCATGGCGGCCAAGAAGAAGCCGCTCACCGTGCTGTCCCTGGCCGACCTCGGCATCGCCGCGGGCCCGGCCGAGGCCGCCTACCGCTCCGTGATGGTCTCGGCGGACACGCGTCCCGAGCGTGCCGCGGGCGAGAAGATCACCGACGACGGCACCGCCGCCGAGCGGCTGGTGGAGTTCCTCGCGGGTCGGGGGCTCGTGTGAGCGCGAACGTGGAGGAGACCGAGATGACGACGCAGACCGACGCCGCGAACAGCGGTCAGACCGTGCTGGTGCACGCCGAGATCGGCGCGGACGGCGCGCTCCGCCCGGTCGTGGCCGAGCTGCTCGGCGCCGCCGCCACCGTGGGCGTGCCCGAGGCCGTCCTCGTGACCGGCGCGGAGGGCAGGGACGCCGCCGTCGCCCGTCTGGGGGAGTACGGCGCCACGCGCGTCCACGTCCTCGTGGCCGACGACGCCGCCACCACCCTCGGCGACGCCGCCGTGCAGGCCCTCGCCGCCGCGGCCGCCCGCACCGCGCCCGTGGCCGTGCTGCTCTCCAGCAGCCCCGAGTCCCGCGCGGTGGCCGGCCGCCTGTCCGTCCGCGCCCGCGGCCCCGTCTGCGCGGATGCCGTGGGGCTGCGCTGGGCCGACGACGAGGTCATCGCCCGCCACTCCGTGTTCGGCGGCGACTACCTCAGCGAGTCCACCGGCGAGGGCGGCCCCCGGATCATCACCGTGCGCCCCGGCGCCGTCGCGGATCGGGCTCCGGCCGTCGAGGCGCCCGAGGTCGTGGAGCTGGCCGCCGCCGAGCTGGGCCCGGTGACCGCCGGCGCCCGGGTGCTCGAGGTGAACCCCCGCACGCAGAACTCCGCCCGTCCGCCGCTGCGCGGCGCGAAGACCGTCGTCGCCGGCGGTCGCGGCGTGGGCTCCGAGGAGGGCTTCGCGATCGTCGAGCAGCTCGCCGACGAGCTCGGCGCCGCCGTGGGTGCCTCGCGTGCCGCCGTCGACTCCGGCTACACCGCGGCCGAGCGCCAGGTGGGCCAGACCGGCGTGATCGTGTCCCCGAACCTGTACATCGCCCTGGGCATCTCCGGCGCCATCCAGCACCTGGCCGGCATGAAGACCGCCAAGACCATCGTGGCGATCGACAAGAACGAGGACGCCGAGATCTTCGAGCACGCCGACTTCGGCGTGGTCGGGGACATCTTCCAGGTGGTCCCGCAGGTCATCGAGCAGCTGCGCACCCGCCGCGGCTGAACCGGTGCGGGCGCGGTCCGCTGCGGACCGCGCCCCTCGGACGAGGAGAAGCATGCCCAAGCAGCGAATGGCCGGTTACGTCCCCCTGAAGGGCGCCCCGGCCGAGACCGAGCCCGCCCCCGCCCCGGGGCAGGACACCACGACGGCGGCCCCCGCCCCGGCGCAGGACACCACGACGGCGGCCCCCGCCCCGGCGTCGGCCCTGACGCCCCTGTCCGCGCGACGCCGCATGGCCGGGTACGTCCCGTTCGCCCGCGAGGCTGAGTGGCTCGGCGGGGCCCCCGCCCCGGCTGCGGGCTCGACCCCGGCCGCCGCTCCGGCGCGGCCCGCCGCCCCCGAGCCGATCGCCGCCTCCGCGTCCCCGACGCAGGCCCCCGCACCGGCGGAGACCGAGCCCGTCGTGCCGGACGTGGCGGCCGTCGTCGCCGCCGCTGCGACCGGTGCGCCGGCCGCGGCCGGGGTGGGCGCTCCCGTGGAGTCCGACCTCGTGCCGCTCGCGGAGCGGCGACGCATGGCCGGGTACGTGCCGTTCGCCCGGGAGGGGGAGTGGTTCACCGAGCTGGCCGCCGTGGGCGCCCCCACCGCGCCGGAGACGGTGGCGCAGGAGGTCGTCGCACCGGAGCCGGTCGTCGCCGAGCCCGCGGCCGCGGCGCCGGCCGCGGAGCCGGCTCCCACCGCGCCGGACACCCGTTCGGCCCCGCCGGCCTCCGCCGCGCAGCCGCCCCGGGCCGCCCCCGGGGCCGCCACCGGCACGCCCGCTCGGGCAGCGGAGACGGACGCCGCCGAGTCCGCCGCCCCGTCCCGTCTGCGCAAGGCGCTGCCGGCGGTGGCCGGCGTCGTGGTGCTGGCGCTGCTCGCGGTGCTGGCCGGACGCTGGCTGCGGAGCCTGGACCCGGTGGCGGACTTCATCGCGACCTACGACGGGCACCCGGTCCTGCCCGAGGGCACCCCCGAGGGGATGCCCTGGTGGATGGGCTGGCAGCACTTCCTGAACATGTTCCTGATGGTGCTGATCATCCGGACGGGCCTGCAGATCCGTCACGAGACACGGCCTCCGGCCAACTTCACTCCGACGAAGGACGGCCTGTTCTCCGCGCGGGGCAACACCCCGAAGAAGTTCTCGCTCACCATCTGGATGCACCAGGCCCTCGACGCGCTGTGGCTGCTCAACGGCCTGATCTTCGTGGTGCTGCTGATCGCCACCGGCCACTGGGCGCGGATCGTGCCCACGGACCCGCACGTGTTCCAGCACGCCCTGTCCGCCGGCATCCAATACCTGTCCCTGGACTGGCCCACGGAGAACGGCTGGGTGCACTACAACGCGCTGCAGATGCTCTCCTACGCGCTGGTGGTGTTCGTGGCCGCCCCGCTCGCCGCCCTCACGGGCTGGCGCATGTCCTCGTGGTTCCCCACGGAGGCCACGGGACTGAACAAGGCGTTCCCCATGGAGGTGGCCCGCAAGGTGCACTTCCCGGTGATGGTCTTCTTCGTGGCGTTCATCCTGGTGCACGTGTTCCTCGTGGCCTTCACGGGCCTGCTGACGAACCTGAACCACATGTACACCTCGCGGGGTGGTGCCACCGACGCGTGGGGCCTCGTGGTGTTCCTCGTGAGCGTGGCGGTCACCGCCGCCGCGTGGTTCTTCCTGAAGCCCGCCTTCACGGCCCCCGTGGCCTCCCGGTTCGGCACCGTGGGCCGCTGAGCCGGCCCCACGACGGCGACGCCTCCTCCTCCCGGGACTTTCGAACGTGATGTCGGGGGAATGAGCGCTTTCGAACGTGGGGTAGGCCCTATCTCACGTTCGAAAGCGCCCGGGTGCCCGGGCGTGCGGGGCGTCAGCTCCGGGTCGCGCGGAAGGTGACCTGCACCTGGACCATCGGCTTGTCGGCCACGGGGACGCCGTCGGCGCCGACCGGCACGAGGTCCACGTCCACGAGGCGCAGGGACCGGCCGGCGTGCCGCACCCGCGTGAGGGCGACCATCTCGCCGTGACCCGGGCGCACGAACACCACGCGCACGGCCTGGACGTCGTAGCGCTCGCGGTCCGGCATGGCCGCCTGCGCGGCGGTGACCGCCCGCAGCGTCATGGCCCCGCCGTGGACTGCGCCCGACGGGTTGGCCAGCTCCGGCTTCGGGGCGAAGCGGACGCCCACGGTCGGCGCGGCGGCGACGGCGGGGCGCGCGTCCGGATCGGCCGTCGGCAGCGACTCGGGGCGGGCGGCCAGCAGCCCCGGCATGGGCACGCGGGTCTCGGCCCCGCGGGGCAGCCGTCCGGTGGCGACGAACTCGGCCATCCGCTCCTGCGCTCCGGCGGGCACCGACTGGAACCAGCCGGTCGCCTCGACCACGCGACGCCCGTCTGCGTCCTCGAGCCACGCGCGGGCCACGCCGCCGCCGGCATCCCAGGCCAGCGGGCGGGTCCAGCACTCCAGCAGCGGGCCGTCCTCGTCCCCGGCCGTGACGGCGGCCGCGTCGAAGGCGGGCAGCGGGCCGAGCACGTTGACCTGCAGCTCGGTGGTGACCACGGTCTCGATGTCCCGGGCCGCGTGGTGCACGGCCACCGCCGTGGCGTTGTCCATGATCACGGTGGCCGCCGCGCCGGTGGGCCGGCCGTCCAGGTCGAGGCACCACGGGCCGACCTCGAACGCGGCCGGGTTGAGGGCACCGTCCCGCTCGGTCATCAGCGCGTGGCGGCGGATGCCGAACAGCTGTTCCGTGCGGCCGGAGGCATGGGAGCGGGGGCCGGTGGGCGAGTCCGCGGTGGGGCTGGTGGTGGTCTGCACGGGGAGCACGCTAGCCCACGGCCCGGCGGCGACACGGCAAGTCATTGGATGTCCTATTATCATGGTGACGACAGTCACACCCTGTCGCCGCCCGCGGTGTCACCCCCGCACCGCCCCGTCGTGGACCGCCCGCGCGGCCGGACCGAGCCCCAGGAGGGCGAACCCATGTTCTCCATCACCGATGACCAGAAGGCCCTGGTCGACGCCGTCCGCGACTTCGCCGAGCAGCGCGTCGCCCCGCACGCCCTCGACTGGGATGCCGAGAAGCACTTCCCGGTGGACGTCCTCGCCGAGGCCGGCGAGCTCGGCCTGGGCGGCATCTACGTGGGGGAGGAGCACGGCGGCACCGGCCTGGAGCGCACGGACGCGATCCTGATCTTCGAGGAACTCGCCAAGGCGGACCCGGCCTTCGCCGCCTACATCTCCATCCATAACATGGTCGCCTGGATGATCGACTCCTTCGGCAGCGACGAGCAGCGCGCCCGCTGGATCCCCGACCTCGTGGGCATGGCGCACCTGGCCAGCTACTGCCTCACCGAGCCCGGCGCCGGCTCGGACGCGGCCGCGCTGAAGACCCGCGCCGTCCGCGACGGCGACCACTACGTCCTCAACGGCGTCAAGCAGTTCATCTCCGGCGCCGGCGCGTCCGACTGCTACGTGGTGATGTGCCGCACCGCCGACACGGGGGCCCGGGGGATCTCCGCCGTCGTGGTCCACAAGGACACCCCCGGCCTGTCCTTCGGCCCCAACGAGAAGAAGATGGGCTGGCACACCCAGCCCACGCGCCAGGTGATCTTCGAGGACGTCCGCGTGCCCGTGGCCGACCGCCTCGGCGAGGAGGGCGACGGCTTCCGCATCGCCATGAAGGGCCTCAACGGCGGCCGCCTGAACATCGGCGCCTGCTCGATCGGCGGAGGCCTGGCCGCCCTGGACAAGGCCACCCGCTACCTCAAGGAGCGCAGCGCGTTCGGCGAGCCGCTCACCACCAAGCAGGCCCTGGTCTTCGAGCTCGCGGACATGTCCGTGAAGCTGGAGACCGCCCACACGATGCTCATGCGCGCCGCGGACGCCCTGGATCGCAACGACCCGGACACCGTGCGCCTGTGCGCCATGGCCAAGCTCGTGGCCACCGAGTCCGGCTACGAGGCCGCCGACACCGCCCTGCAGCTGCACGGCGGCTACGGCTACCTGCACGAGTACGGCGTGGAGAAGCTCGTCCGGGACCTGCGTGTGCACCGGATCCTTGAGGGGTCCAACGAGATCATGCGCATGATCGTGGGTCGCGGCCTGATCGGCTGAGGCCGGGGGGCCCGCCCGGTCGCCCCACACAGCACGGCGCCCCGCGGTCACCACACGTGACCACGGGGCGTCGTGCGTCGGGGCGGGCTCAGCCGAGCTGCAGCGGGTCCACCCCGGGCACGGGCTCGAAGTGTCCGGCCACGTCCTCGGCCGAGACGTCCTCGAGCCGGGCCGGGCTCCACGTCGGATCCTTGTCCTTGTCCACGAGCAGCGCGCGGATGCCCTCGGCCATGTCCGGCTCGCGCATCAGGTGGGTGCCGATCGTGAACTCCTGGCGCAGCGCGTCGGCCACGGTCAGGTCCGCTCCTCGCTCGGCCAGCCGGCGCTGGGCCTCGTGGGCCACGGCGACGGCGGTCGGGGACTTGGTACGGATGGCCTCGGCGGCCTTTCCCGCAGCCTCGGCGTGCTCCCCGCCCGCGGCGGCGCGCTCGTCCAGGGCGGCGAGGACCTCGGCGGCCGTCTCCCGGCCGTAGGCGTCCTCGATCCACTCCCGGTCGGCCACCAGGGCGGAGGCGGGCCGGGCGTCCTCGGCCACCGCGAACCGGGCCAGCACCTCGTCGGAGGCGGCGAAGGCGGCGTCGTCGCGCGCGCCCGCGTCCGCGGCCGAGCCGAGGGCGCCGAGCGCCGCGGCGAGGGCCTGCTCGAGCTCGTCCAGCCGGGCGGACTCCACGAAGACGTCCGCCAGGCCCAGGGCCACCGCGTCGGACCCGGAGGCGTGCGCCGAGGTCGCGGCCAGGTGCCGGCCCGCCTGGAAGGGTGCGCGGGCGAGGTGGAAGGAGCCGCCGACGTCGGGGGTGAACCCGATCGCCGTCTCGGGCATGCCGGCGCGCGTCCGCTCGGTGGCCACGCGGTGCGAGCCGTGCGCGGACACGCCCATGCCGCCGCCCAGGACGATGCCGTCCATGAAGGCCACGTACGGCTTGGGGTAGGTGGCGATGCGCTCGTTCATCGCGTACTCGTCGCGGAAGAACTCCTCGGCCTCCGCGAACCGCCCGGCCAGGAGCGAGGAGCGCAGGGAGACGACGTCACCGCCGGCGCACAGTCCCTTCTCCCCGGCGCCGCGGATCAGCACGCCGCGCACGGCGGGGTCTGCGGCCCAGTCGGTCAGGGCCGCGTCGATCGCCCGGACCATGTCCTGCGTCAGCGCGTTCAGGGCGCGCGGACGGTTCAGCGTGATGCGGCCGAGGCCGTCGCGGACCTCGAGGAGCACCTCGTCCGCCGCCCCGTCCCGTGCGGCCGTGGGGGCCGTCGTCGCCGTGGTCTGCGCGCCGCTCATCGGTGCTGCCACCGCGCCTCGCGCTTGGCCGCGAACGCGTCCATGCCCTCCTTCTGGTCCGCCGTGGCGAACGCGGCGTGGAACACGCGGCGTTCGAAGGCGATGCCCTGGGCGAGGGTGGTCTCGAACGCGGCGTTGACGGCCTCCTTGGCCATCCAGGAGGCCGGCTTGGACTTGGACGCGATGGTCGCGGCCACCTCCAGCGCCTCCTCGAGGGCCTTCTCGTCGGCCACCACGCGGGAGACGAGCCCGATGCGCTCGGCCTCCTCCGCCCCGATCATGCGGCCGGTGAGGATCATGTCCATGGCCTTCGCCTTGCCCACGGCACGGGTCAGGCGCTGGGAGCCGCCCATGCCGGGGATGACGCCGAGGTTGATCTCGGGCTGGCCGAACTTCGCGCCCTCGCCGGCCACGAGCACATCGGCCATCATGGCCAGCTCGCATCCGCCGCCGAGGGCGTAGCCGGTCACGCACGCCACGATGGGGGTGCGGGCACGGGTGAGCCCGTCCCAGCCGGCGAACCAGTCGGCCGCGTACATCTCGGAGAACTCCTTGGCGGCCATCTCCTTGATGTCCGCGCCGGCGGCGAACGCCTTGGGGGAGCCGGAGAGCAGGATCGCCCCGATCTCCGGGTCGGTGTCCAGCTCCTGCACCGCCGCGACGACGGCGCGCATCGTGGCCTCGTTCAGCGCGTTCAGGGCCTTCGGTCGGTTCAGCCGGATGTGGCCGACCCGGCCCTGCCGCTCCACGATGATCGGCGACTCGGCGCCGTCCGGGGTGGTCTGCTCGCTCATGCCTCGCTCCTGTCCGTGTGTGATGCTCGGATGTCCTCGATGATGCTGGAAAAGTCGCGGGCGGCGCCTTCTCCAGCGGCGTACTCGGCGTACTTGGCCTGCGCGAGGCGGCCCAGGTCGGCCGCCACGCCCTGCTCGTCCAGGGCCGCGAGTGCGAGCCCGAGGTCCTTGGCCATCAGGGCGCCGGCGAAGCCGGGCTGGAAGTCCCGGTTCGCGGGGGAGCCGGGGACGGGGCCGGGCACCGGGCAGTTGGTGGTCAGGGACCAGCACTGCCCGGAGGCCTTGCTCATCACGTCGTACAGGGCCTGGCGCTGCAGGCCCAGGCGCTCACCCAGGACGAAGGCCTCGGCGACGGCGATCTGCGTGATGCCCAGCACCATGTTGTTGCAGATCTTCGCGGCCTGGCCCAGACCGGCGGCCCCACAGTGCACGATCCGCGCGCCCATGACCTCGAGCAGCGGCAGCACCTCGGCGTACACCTCGTCCGAGGCGCCCACCATGAAGGCGAGGGTGCCGGCCTCGGCGCCCACCTGGCCGCCCGAGACCGGCGCGTCGGCCGCCCGCATGCCCGCCGCCTCCGCCGCCGCGGCCGCCTCGCGGGCCTCGGCGACGTCGATGGTCGAGCAGTCCAGGAACACGGTGCCGGGCCGGGCGGCGGCGAGCAGGCCGCCGTCGCCGTCCTCACCCCGGTAGACGTCCAGCACCAGGCGCCCGTGGGGGAGCATGGTCAGCACGACGTCGGCCTCCGCGGCCGCCGCGGCCGTGTCCGTGACGGTCTCGACGCCGGCCGCACGGGCCTTCTCGAGGGCCTCGGGGACGAGGTCGAAGCCGAGCACACGGTGGCCCGCGGCGGCGAGGTTGGCGGCCATGGGGCCGCCCATGTGGCCGAGGCCGAGGAACAGAACGGTGGTCATGGGGTCCTCCTGGTCGGGACGGGCTGCGGGGCGGTCAGGAGCCGGCCGGCATCACGAAGCTGGCGCCCTCGCGCACGCCGGAGGGCCAGCGCGTGGTGACGGTCTTCGTCTTGGTGTAGAACTTCAGCCCGTCCGTGCCGTGCTGGTTCAGGTCGCCGAAGCCGGAGGCCTTCCAGCCGCCGAAGGTGTAGTAGGCGATCGGCACGGGGATCGGCACGTTCACGCCGACCATGCCGGTGTCCACGCGGGTGGAGAAGTCGCGGGCGGCGTCGCCGTCGCGGGTGAAGATGGCCACGCCGTTGCCGAACTCGTGCTCGTTCACGAGCGTGAGCGCCTCCTCGTAGTCCTTCGCGCGGACCACGGAGAGCACCGGGCCGAAGATCTCCTCGCGGTAGATGCTCATCTCCGGGGTGACGCGGTCGAACAGGGTGGCGCCCACGTAGAAGCCGTCCTCGTGGCCCTCGACGACGACGCCCCGGCCGTCCTCGACCAGTTCGGCGCCCGCCTCGACGCCGGCCGCGATGTAGCCCTCGATGCGCTCCTTCGCGTCCTTCGAGACGACGGGGCCGAAGTCCGAGGATGCCTCGAGCGACGGGCCGACCCTGAGGTCCTTCACGCGCTCGCGGAGCAGCGCGATCAGGCGGTCGGCGGTCTCCGCGCCGACCGGGACGGCCACGGAGATCGCCATGCAGCGCTCGCCGGCGGAGCCGAAGGCGGCGCCGACCAGGGCGTCGGCGGTCATCTCGAGGTCCGCGTCCGGCATGATCACGGCGTGGTTCTTGGCCCCGCCGAAGCACTGCGCGCGCTTGCCCATGCGGCCTGCGTGCGCGTAGATGGACTGCGCGATCGGGGTGGAGCCGACGAAGCCGACGGCCTTGACGCGTGGGTCCTCGATGAGCGCGTCCACGGCGGCCTTGTCGCCGTGCACCACGTTGAGGGCGCCGGCGGGCATGCCGGCCTCGAGGGCCAGCTCGGCCAGGCGCACCGGCACGGAGGGGTCGCGCTCGGAGGGCTTGAGGACGAAGGCGTTGCCCGCCGCCAGGGCGATGCCGGCCTTCCACAGCGGGATCATCGCCGGGAAGTTGAAGGGCGTGATGCCCACGGCCACGCCGAGCGGCTGGCGGATGGAGTGCACGTCGATGCCGGTGCCCGCGTCGGCGGTGAACTCACCCTTGAGCAGGTGCGGGGCGCCCGCGGCGAACTCCACGACCTCGATGCCGCGCTGGATGTCGCCCTTGGCGTCCGGGAAGGTCTTGCCGTGCTCCTGGGCGAGCACGGTGGCCAACTCGTCCATGTTCTCGTTGATCAGGTCGACCCAGCGCAGCAGGATGCGGCCACGGCGCTGCGGATTCAGCGCCGACCACGCGGCGAAGCCCTCCTCGGCGGAGGCCAGGGCGGCGTCGATCTCCTCGGCGGAGGCCAGCGGCACGCGGCCCGCCACGCTGCCCGTGGCCGGGTGGTAGACGTCGCTGTGCCGGCCGGAGGCGCCCTCGCGCCGCTCGCCGTGCACGAAGTGGGGGATCACGGGGACGGTCTCGGTGGGCGCGGTCTTCTCGGACATGGAGGCTCCTCGCGGGTCCAGGCGGAAGGGCGGACGTCGTTCGGCGCCGCCCACGGCGGGCGTGGCGGGCCCGGCCGTGCGTGTGATCTGGGTTACTCATCCGCTAATCTAGGATGAGAACGTAGGACATGCAACTATCGAACTCGGGGGGTATCCCGAGGAGGAAGGGAGGGTCCGTCCATGGACCTGTCGAACCAGAGCGCGATCGTCACCGGCGGGGCCTCGGGCCTCGGCCACGCCACCGCCCGCCGCCTGGCGGACGCGGGGGCCGCCGTCGTGGTGGTGGACCTGCCGGACCGCGAGGGCGAGACCGTCCGCGCGGACGCCGTGGCCGCCCTCGGCCCCCACGCGCGCTTCGTGACCGGCGACGTCACCGCCGAGGACACCGCCCGGGAGGCCGTGGCCGCCGCGCTGGAGGCCGGGCCGCTGCGGGTGCTGGTCAACTGCGCCGGCGTGGCGACGCCGGGCAAGCTCGTGGGTCGCGACGGGCCGCTGTCCACCGAGGTGCTGACCCGGGTCCTGGCGATCAACACGGTCGGCACCGTGTCGATGATGGCCCAGGCCGCCGCCGCGATGAAGGCGCAGGAGCCGCTCGGCGAGGACCGCGGCGTCATCGTGAACACCGCCTCCGTGGCGGCCTACGACGGGCAGATCGGCCAGATCGCGTACGCCGCCTCCAAGGGCGCCGTGGTCGCGCTGACCCTGCCCGCGGCCCGCGAGCTCGCCTCCTCGCAGATCCGCGTGGTCACGATCGCCCCCGGCCTCATGGAGACGCCCATGATGGCCGGCCTGCCCGAGGCCGCCCGCGAGGCGCTGTCCACCAAGACCCCGCATCCGGCCCGCCTCGGCCGGCCCGAGGACTACGCGCTGCTGGTCGAGCAGATCGTGTCCAATCCGTTCCTGAACGGCGAGGTCATCCGGCTCGACGGCGCCGTGCGCCTCGAGCCCCGCTGAGTCGGGCGGCCGGGGAGCGCGTCAGGAGGAGGTGTGCTCCGCCGTCGCGGGCGCGCCGGCGTCGAGGCCGTCGACCTGGAAGTCGCCGGCCTCGGCGCGGAACCGGCCGAGGACGTCGATGAGGGTGTCCACGTCCGCCGGATCGAAGCCGGAACGGCCGAAGACCTCGGCGTTGAGCGTCTCCGTGGCGGCGTCGGCGACGCGCCGGCCCTCGTCCGTGAGGGCGAGCACGAGCGCGCGGCGGTCCGACTCGTGGGGGGTGCGCTCCACCAGCCCGGCGGCCTCGAGCCGGTCCACCGCATTGGTCACCGAGGTGGGGTGGACCTGCAGGAGCGCGGACGCCTTGGACATCCGCATCCGCTTCTCGCGCGAGAAGTTCAGCAGCGCCAGCAGCTCGTACCGCGCGAAGGTGAGCCCGTAGGGCTTGAGCGCGGCCTGCGTCCGACCCAGCAGGATCTGCTGGGCCCGCATGATCGAGGTGATGGCGGCCATCGGGCGGGCGACGTCACCCCATCCGTGACGCTCCCAGTTCCGGGCGGCCTCCCGGATGGGGTCCTGGGCGAGGGGTGGCTTCTTCATGGCGCTCCAGACTAGCGGCGCACCGGGGGTCCCCCGCCACCGCCGGACACGGACGGGGCGGTGGCGGGGAACGGCCGGTCAGCGCTGCAGGTCCAGGTCCTCCTCCCGGAACTCGGTCCCGTAGCCGTCCGGGGCGGCACCCGTCTGGGCGCGCTCGACCTCGGCCTTGCGCAGCTCCACGCGGCGGATCTTGCCCGAGATGGTCTTCGGCAGCTCGAGGAACTCGATGCGCCGGATGCGCTTGTACGGGGGCAGCTGGGTGAGCGTGAACTGCAGGATCGCCCGCGCGGTCTCCACGGTGGGCTCGTGGCCCGGGGCGAGGGTGACGAAGGCCTTCGGCACGGCCAGTCGCAGCTCGTCCGGGGTGGGGACGATCGCGCCCTCCATCACGGCCGGGTGCTTGACCAGCACCGACTCCAGCTCGAACGGGGACACCTTGTAGTCCGAGGACTTGAAGACGTCGTCCGCGCGGCCCACATAGGTCAGCACGCCGTTCTCGTCGCGGCGGGCGATGTCGCCGGTGTGGAACACGCCGTCGCGGAACACCTCGTCCGTCTTCTCCTGGTTGCCGTAGTAGGACTTCAGCAGGCCCACCGGACGCGGGTCGAGGCGCAGGCAGATCTCGCCCTCGTCGGCCTCCTGGCCCGTGAGCGGGTCGATCAGGGTGACGTCCATGCCGGGCAGCGGGCGGCCCATCGAGCCGATGACGACCTTCTGGCCGGGGGTGTTGGCGACCTGCAGGGTGGTCTCGGTCATGCCGAAGCCGTCGCGGATCGTGGTGCCCCACGCCTTGTGCACCTGGTCGATCACCTCGGCGTTGAGCGGCTCGCCCGCGGAGATGGTCTTGGTCGGCGGGGTCGTCAGCTGCGCCAGGTCCGCCTTGATGAGCATGCGCCACACGGTGGGCGGGGCGCAGAAGCTCGTGACGCCGTAGCGCTCCATGTTGGCCATCAGGGCCGCGGGGTCGAACTTGCGGGCGTTGTGCACGAAGATCGTGGCCTCCGCGATCCACGGGGCGAAGAAGTTGGACCACGCGTGCTTGGCCCAGCCCGGGGAGGCCACGTTGAGGTGCACGTCGCCCGGCTCCAGACCGATCCAGTAGAGCGTCGTGAGGTGGCCGACCGGGTACGAGGTGTGGGTGTGCTCCACGAGCTTCGGCTTCGAGGTGGTGCCCGAGGTGAAGTAGAAGAGCAGCGTCTCGTCCGCGGGGGTCGGCTCGGCCGGGGTCAGCTCGGTGGCGGCGTCGTCGGCGTCGTCGTAGGAGAGCACGGTGTGGCCGGCGACCTCGGGGGCGCGGCGCGCCGGGCCCTCCGCGAAGACGCCCGGCACGTGCACCAGGTGCAGGTCCTCGCCGACGCCGGCGAACTTGGCCAGGTCCTCGGCGCCGGCCACGGCCCACGCGGCGCCGGCGCGCGTCACCCGGTCCTCGAGGTCCCCGGAGGTCATCTGTGTGGTGGTGGGCACCATGACCACCCGCAGCTTGATGCAGGCGAGCATGAACTCCCACAGCTCCACCTGGTTGTTCAGCATGAGGATGAGACGGTCGCCGCGGCGCAGGCCCTGCGCGGAGAGCCAGTTCGCCACCCGGTTGGAGGCCGCGGAGAGCTCGGCGAAGGTGCGTTCGGTGCTGCGACCGTCGTCCTCGGCGATGATCAGCGCCGGCACGTCCGCGCGGGCCGGGTCCTGAGCCAGGCGGTCGAACCAGTCGAAGCCGAAGTTGAAGTGCTCGAAGCGGGGCCACTCGAACTCGGCGCGGGCGCGCTCGTCGTCGGTCTGGCACTCGACCAGCAGGTCGCGGGCCGCGCGGAACACCTCCGTCGGCGACGGGGCGGCGACGGCGGTGGGGTCCTGGACGGTCATGGGTCCCTCCTCGAGGTGGTTGCTGAACGGATCCTTGGCCGGGGGCCTGTGATCTGGAACACTACTGTCAGACCTGGATAGTTGGAAGTCCTACAGTCGGATTCACGGCGAAACCGCCCGCCGTCGTCGGACCGCCCCCCGAAGGAGAGCCATGACCGCCCTCGCCGACCGCCCCGTCCCCGCCTCCGGCGCGCCCGCCGTCCCCCCCGGCCTGCCCCACGTGGACCTGCTGCGCCTGCGGGACCGCCTCGAACCGGTCGAGCGTGCCCGGCTCGACGCGATCGAGGACCACCTGCAGACCCGCGTGCGGCCGCACCTGACCCGGTACTGGGACGCCGAGGAGTTCGCATTCGACCTGCTGCCGGGCCTGGCCGAGCTGGGTCTGGGGCGCCTCGTCCTGGACGGCTCGTCCTCGCTGTTCCAGCAGCTCGTGCACGCGGAGATCGCCCGTGTGGACCTGTCCCTGTCCGCCCTCGTGGGCATCCACAACGAGCTCAACCTCGGCATGATCGCCGGCCTGGGCTCGGAGCGGCAGAAGGCCACGTGGCAGGGGCGCCTCGAATCCTTCGACGCCCTGGGCGCGTTCTGCCTCACCGAGCCGGACCACGGCTCGGACATCGCCGGCGGCCTCGCCACCACCGCCACCCGCGACGGCGACGAGTGGGTCATCCGCGGCGCCAAGCGCTGGATCGGGGCCGGCACGATCGCCGACGTCGCGCTCGTCTGGGCGCGCGACACCGCCGACGGCGAGATCAAGGGCTTCGTGGTGCCCACCGACACCCCCGGCTACGAGGCCACCAAGATCAGCGGGAAGATGGGCCTGCGGATCATGCAGAACGCGGACATCACCCTGGACGTGCGCCTGCCCGCAGACGCGATCCTGCCCGGCGCCACCACCTTCGCCGCCACCCGCGCCCTGCTGCGCGACTCGCGCATGTGGGTCGGCTGGCAGGGCGTCGGCGCGCAGATGGGCGTGCTGGACGTGCTGCGCTCCTACGCGCTGCGGCGGGAGCAGTTCGGTCGCCCGCTGGCCGCGTTCCAGCTCATCCAGGCCCAGATCGCCGAGGTCGCCGGCAACCTGGCCGCCTCCGCCGGGATGATGCTCCAGGTGGACGCCCTGCGGCAGGAGGGGCGGATGGAGATGATGCACGCGGCGATGGCCAAGGCCACCTCGACCCGGCTGGCCCGGTCCTCGGCGGCGCTCGCCCGCGACGCCCTTGGCGGCAACGGCCTGCTCACGGAGCACGAGATCGCCAAGATCATGGGGGACGTGGAGGCCATCTACTCCTACGAGGGCTCCTACGGCATGAACACCCTGATCGTGGGGCGGGCCCTCACCGGCGTCTCGGCCTTCGTGTGAGCCACGCCCCGATGCGGGTGATCAACGCGTTCTGCAGGCCCATGGTGAAGCACAGCACGGCCACCACGACGAGCGGCCGGTGCGCATCGCGGACGTGCTCGGCGAGCAGGCCGAACACCAGCATGCCGACGCCCTCGAGCAGGAGGGTGTTGGCGTACCGCGAGCGGAGGCCGTTGACCCGGCCCCAGTTGAACACCAGCGCGCAGACGACCGCGCCCAGGATGAACATGGCCAGCGCAAGCAGGCCCGTGCCGACCAGGCCTGGGGCGCGGAGGACCGCCGCGTCCGCCATGGACGCCACGATCCCCGTCATGTGGGACGTGTACGTGGCCACGGCGACGAAGCCCACGGAGTTGAGGATCCCCGCGATCGCGGTCAGCACCAGCGCCAGGTGGGTGTTGCGCCGCACGGTGCGCTCGGGGGCGCACAGGTTGAACACGACGCCACCCTACGGCTGGGCGCCGCCGTCGGCGCCGACGCGGGAGGCGCCGTCGTCGACGCCCCCCGTCACCGTGCCCGGGCCGGGCTCAGTAGCTGGAGTAGCCGTCCTCCGACAGGGTGTGCTTCTCGTCGCCGGTGATGGCGGGGTTGAACACCGAGATCAGGTGCATGTCCTCGGTGCCGCCGCGCAGGTCGTGCGGCTCGTGGTCCGGCAGCACGTAGATGACGCCCGGCGTGATCTCGTGGACGGTGCCGTCCGGCTCCACCACGGAGCCGTTGCCCGCGATGCAGTAGCAGGCCTCCTGGTGGTGGCGGTACTGGAGCTTCGAGGACGATCCGGCGCGCACGATCGTGTGGGCGACGGCGAAGCCCATCTCGTCCTGCGCGGTGAGGAGACGTTCGGAGGTGCCTCCGCCCCACTCGACCTTCTCGACGTCGTTCCGGCTGCGGGTGTATATGGGTGGATCGCTCCCTCGGTCGGCTCCGGGGCGGAGGAACACGGTCCGCCCGTCCCGGCCACGGTAGGCACGGGCGCGTGGGGTGACTCAACCCCTCCCGGACGCACTGTGACGCGGCCTACACGTGTGGGATACTGACGGCACGCCGCATGCCCCGCGCGGGAGAGCGTCGGCGCGCGTCCTGCCACAGCCGGCCGCGTGAGCAGGCCGCCGAAGGAGCAAACCCTCCCCGGGAATCTCTCAGGCATCCGTACCGCGTGGGGTCAGGCGCTCTGGAAAGCGTCTCACTCCGCCGCCCCCGCGTCCGGACCGAGACCACCGACGGTGCAAGCCGCCCACCCGGGCGTCGGAAACTCTCAGGTCCATGACAGAGCGGGGAGGAGCAGACCCACGCCGTGACCACGGCAGGATCCCCCCGGAGGTACCCCGTGACCAGCCCCCAGACCACCGAGATCACGACCGCGCTGCCCCACGAGCGCGTCGAGCCCAAGGACACCGCCTCGGCCCCCTTCGTGGCCCGCCACATCGGCCCGCGCCCCGCGGACGTCGAGCACATGCTGCAGACCCTGGGCTACGACTCGCTCGAGGCCCTCGTGGACACCGCCGTCCCCGCCGGCATCCGCCAGCCGAAGCCCCTCGAGCTGCCCGCCCCGCTGACCGAGTCCGCGGTCCTGGAGCAGCTGCGCGAGATCGCCGGCCGCAACGTCATGAAGACCCAGATGATCGGGCAGGGCTTCTCGGACACCGTCACCCCGGGCGTCATCCTCCGCAAGGTGCTGGAGAACCCGGCCTGGTACACGGCCTACACGCCGTACCAGCCGGAGATCTCCCAGGGCCGCCTCGAGGCCCTCCTGAACTACCAGACGATGGTCCAGGACCTCACCGGCCTGGACATCGCCAACGCCTCTCTGCTGGACGAGGCCTCCGCCGCCGCCGAGGCCGTGCTCCTCATGCACCGCGCCAACCGCCGCAGGACCGACGGCGTCACCCTCCTCGACGCGGACCTCTTCCCGCAGACCCTCTCCGTGGTGCGCCTGCGCGCCGAGGCCGTGGGCATCGACGTGCGCGTGGCCGACCTCTCCGCAGGCATCCCGGAGGACGTCCGCGCCGAGGTCGAGGAGAAGGGCCTGTGCGGCGTCGTGCTGCAGCAGCCCGGCGACTCCGGCCGCATCCACGACCACGCCGCCGTCATCGCGCAGGCCAAGGAGGCCGGCGCCCTCGTGACCGTCGCCGCGGACATCCTCTCCCTCGCCCTGATCACTCCGCCCGGGGAGCATGGTGCGGACATCGCCGTCGGCTCCACGCAGCGCTTCGGCGTGCCCCTGTTCTTCGGCGGCCCCCACGCCGCCTACATGGCCGTGAAGGAGGGCCTGCAGCGCAGCATGCCGGGCCGCCTCGTGGGCGTCTCCTACGACGACGCCGGCAAGCCCGCCTACCGCCTCGCCCTCCAGACGCGCGAACAGCACATCCGGCGCGAGAAGGCCACCTCCAACATCTGCACCGCCCAGGCGCTGCTCGCGATCGTCGCCTCGATGTACGCCGTCTACCACGGCCCCCAGGGCATCGCCCGCATCGCCCGCCACGCCCACGCCCAGGCCGTCCGCCTGGCGGAGGCGCTGCGGGCCGGTGGCGTCGAGGTCGCCGAGGAGCACTTCTTCGACACGATCACCGTCCGCGTGCCCGGCCGGGCCGAGCAGGTCCTGCAGGCCGCCGAGGAGAACGGCGTGAACCTGCGCCTGGTGGACGCGGACACCCTGCGGATCGCAGCCGATGAGACCACCGTCGACGCCGACCTCGTGGCCGTCCTGACGGCGTTCGGCCTGGACGCGGGCTCCCTGCCGGCCTCCGCGCACGAGGGCGCCGTGGCCACCCCGGCCGTGCCGGAGTCGCTGCGCCGCTCCTCCGCGTTCATGACGCACCCGGTGTTCAACACCCACCACTCGGAGACGAAGATGCTGCGCTACCTGCGCCGCCTCTCCGGCTACGACCTGGCGCTGGACCGCACCATGATCCCGCTGGGCTCGTGCACCATGAAGCTCAATGCCACCGCGGAGATGGAGGCCATCTCCTGGCCCGAGTTCTGCTCCATCCACCCGTTCGCGCCCGACCACCAGACCGAGGGCTGGCGGTTCCTGATCGCGGATCTGGAGGCCAAGCTCGCCGAGATCACCGGCTACGCGGGCGTCTCGGTGGCCCCGAACGCCGGCTCGCAGGGCGAGTTCGCGGGCCTGTGGGCCATCCGCCAGTACCACCTGGCCCGCGGTGAGGGTGAGCGGGACATCTGCCTGATCCCGGCCTCCGCCCACGGCACCAACGCGGCCTCGGCCGTGCTGGCGGGGCTGAAGGTCGTCGTCGTCGCCACCGCCGACGACGGCACGATCGACGCCGCCGACCTGGACGTCAAGATCGCGGCGAACGAGGGCCGCATCGCGGCCATCATGATCACCTACCCCTCCACGCACGGCGTGTACGACGCCGACGTCAAGGAGGTCTGCGCCACGGTGCACGCCGCGGGCGGCCAGGTGTACATCGACGGCGCCAACCTCAACGCGCTCGTGGGCCTGGCCCAGCCGGGCGAGTTCGGCGGAGACGTCTCCCACCTGAACCTGCACAAGACGTTCTGCATCCCGCACGGCGGCGGGGGCCCGGGCGTGGGCCCCGTGGCGGTGGGCGAGCACCTGGTGCCGTACCTGCCCTCCCGCGAGGCCCTGATGACCGCGGCCCCGCACGGCTCGGCCGGCGTGCTGCCCATCTCCTGGGCCTACATCCACCTGATGGGCGCCGAGGGCCTGCTCTCCGCCACCGAGCACGCGCTGCTGGGCGCCAACTACATCTCCCGCCGCCTCGCGCCCCTCTACCCGACGCTGTACACGGGCAACGACGGCCTCGTGGCGCACGAGTGCATCCTCGACCTGCGCGAGCTCACGGCCCGCACGGGCGTGACCGCCGAGGACGTCTGCAAGCGCCTCATCGACTACGGGTTCCACGCCCCCACCCTGGCGTTCCCCGTGGCGGGCACGCTCATGGTGGAGCCCACCGAGTCCGAGGACCTCGAGGAGATCGAGCGGTTCATCGAGGCCATGGAGGCCATCCACGCCGAGATCACCGCCGTCACCCCGGAGACCGTGGCGGACTCCGTCCTGCGCCGCGCCCCGCACACCCTCAACGTCCTGATGGCCGACGAATGGGACCGCCCCTACTCGCGCGCCCAGGCGGGCACGCCGGTGCCGAGCCTGCGTCTGGACAAGTACCTGCCGCCGGTGGGCCGCATCGACGGCGCCTACGGGGATCGCAACCTCGTGTGCTCGTGCCCGCCGCCCGAGGCGTTCGAGGACGCCGTGGCCGACACCGCCGACGAGGACTGAGAGGATCACCCCATGAGCGATTCGACGCGCAACTCCCCGCTGCACCCGGTCCACGAGGCCGCGGGCGCCACGTTCACGGACTTCGGCGGCTGGAACATGCCCCTGAAGTACGGCTCCGAGCTGGCCGAGCACAAGGCCGTCCGCACCTCCGCAGGCCTGTTCGACCTCTCCCACATGGGCGAGGTCCGGGTCACCGGCCCGGAGGCCGGGGCCATGCTGGACCACGCCCTCTCGAGCGTGCTCTCCACGTTGAAGCCCGGCCGCGCCAAGTACGCCCTGTGCCTGACGGACGCCGGCACCATCCTGGACGACACGATCGTCTACCGGATGGACGACGGCGAGGCCGGCTCCGAGCCCGACTACCTGGTGGTGCCCAACGCTGGCAACATCGCCGCGGTCCACACCGCCCTGAACCAGCGGGCGTCGGGCTGGGATGCCGTCGTCGAGGACGAGTCCTCGACCACCGCCCTCGTGGCCGTGCAGGGCCCGCAGGCCGAGAGGATCCTCGCCCGGGCCATGCCGGAGGCCGCGGCGCAGCTGGCCGAGCTGAAGTACTACGGCCACCTGACCCTGACCGTGCCCACGGACGCCGGCGACGTCACCGCCGTCGTCGCCCGCACCGGCTACACCGGTGAGGACGGCTTCGAGCTGTTCCTGCCCGCCGCCTCCACCGCCGAGGCCGGCGACCGCGGCTCCGCCGTGTGGAACACGATGCTCTCGGCCGCGGACGAGGCGGGCGTGGAGCTGACGCTGTGCGGGCTCGCCTCGCGGGACTCGCTGCGCCTCGAGGCGGGCATGCCGCTCTACGGCAACGAGCTGGACACCGGGCACCAGCCGCACGCCTCTGGCGTCGGCTTCGCGGTGCCCGCGAGCAAGGAGGCCGACTTCGTCGGCCGGTCCGCGCTGGTCGGCAGGGACGACGTCGAGGAGGTCGTCGTGGGGCTGCAGGGCGCGGGTCGGCGTGCCGGCCGGCACGGTTACGCCGTGCTGGACGAGTCCGGCGAGCGGGTGGGCGAGGTGACCTCGGGCGCCCCCAGCCCGACCCTCGGACACCCCATCGCCCTGGCCCGTGTCCGCCGCGACGTGGCCGCCGAGGGCACGTCCCTGCAGGTGGACCTGCGCGGCCGCGGCGAGCCGTTCACCGTGGTGGCCACGCCGTTCTACCGCCGGGAGCGCTGAGCCCGACGCAGCCGTCCCTCGGCCCGCCGCTCGGCGGTCCCGGGGCCCTTCGCTAGACTCGGGCTCCGGGCCGTCGTCGCGGCCCCCCGTCCCGCCGTCCACCTGCAGGAAGTCCGCATGACTCACGTCGCCGCCCGTGCCCGGGTCCCCCTGAAGGGGCTGCTGGTCTTCCTCGTCGTCGCCGCCGTCCTGCTCCTGCTGGGCATCGTCACCGTCCTCCGCGGCGTGGCCGCCGACGCCGCCCGCGTGGACATCGTCTCCGTGCTGGACGGCAACACCGTGGTGGTGAACCAAGGCGGCACCGAGCGGACCGTGGTCCTCGCCGGCGTCACGAGCGCGGGCCGCAACCCGGAGGGCCTCAAGGTCGGCCCCAACCTCTGCATGGGGGAGGAGTCCTACTCCTGGCTGCGTGATCGGCTCCCGCAGGGGGCGACCGCGAGCATGACCACCTCGGACGAGGGTGCGCCCGAGGGGATGGAGAGCGCGGTCATCTCGATCGGCGGCAGCACCGTCAACGTGGCCATGGCGGAGGCCGGCATGGCCGCGCCCACGGAGGTCGCCGTCGGCAAGCGCCTGGCGGAGGAGATCGCCCAGGCCAATCAGGAGGCCGTGGGCCGCGGCGTGGGGCTCTACGACATCGAGGAGCCCTGCACGTACCAGAACCGGCTCTACGAGGCCCAGTTCGCCCTGGAGCAGATCCCGGAGGACGCGGAGGCGTCCCTGACGAAGATCGACGAGCGATCGGTGGAGTACGCGGCCGGCCTGGACCAGGTGCGCCTGGTGCAGCAGGAGGTCCGGGCCCTCGACCCGGAGAACGGCACGTTCGCCGACCTCGCCTACAGCCCGGCCAAGGACTCGCTCCTGGCCGAGGCGGACCCGGTGGTGGAGCACGGGATGCAGGTCCTGAAGGACCTCAATACCCGGCGCAACGAGATCGCGGCCCGCGGCTGACCCCGCCGCGTTCAGTCCAGGGCGAGGGTGACGAGCCCGAGCTGGGCCGCCCGGATGATCAGCTGGACGCGGTCGCGGACCTCCAGCTTGGCCATGATCCGCGTGAGGTTGGCCTTGACCGTGGACTCGGAGACGAAGAGGTTCGCGGCGATCTCCGGGTTCGACTGACCCCTGGCCAGCAGCCGCAGCACGCCCAGCTCCCGCTCGGTGAGGTCGGAGCCGTCGGGGCTGCCGGGCTGCACCGAGGTGGGGCCCACCGTCGGCCGGTCCCGCTCGATCGAGGCGAGCAGCTTGGCCGCCACGGCGGGGGAGAGCACGGACTCGCCGCGATGGACGGCCTGAATGGCGCCCAGGATGGCCGGGGGCTCCGCGTCCTTGAGGAGGTAGCCGCCCGCTCCGGCGCGCAGGGCCGGCACGAGGTAGTCCTCGGACGTGAACGTGGTGATCGCCAGGACCCGGATCGCGGGGTGGGTGTCCTTGATCCGGCGTGTGGCCTCCACCCCGTCCATCAGGGGCATCTGCATGTCCATCAGTACCACGTCCGGCTCGATGGCGGCGCACGCCTCTACGGCTTCGACGCCGTTGGCGACCACACCCACGCAGGTCATGCCGGGGGCAGAGCCGACGAGCACGCGGAGCGCGCCGCTCATGAGCGGCTGGTCGTCGGCGATCAGGATGCGCAGCTCTTCGGACACGCAGGTCAGCGTAACCGGTGCTGTGGCGCATGCCACCTTGTCGGCGTCGGGGCGAGGCCGGGGTGCCCGCTGGCCGTCATCTGCGCCATGCCGCGGTGCGGCCTGTGCGCGGCGTGCACCATTTGTGACGGCCGTCATACATACTGGGGCCATGAAGACTCCCGCTCTCCTCGCTTCCGCTCTCCTTCTCGCCTCCACCCTCGTCGGCGCTCCGGCCGCCGCCGCCTCGGCGGCCTCGGCCGAGGACGACGTCGTCACGACCCTGGGCCTCGGCAAGGGCGCTGCGGAGTGGACCTGCCGCCACTTCGGCATCTGGTGCGACTGACCCCGGGGCGGTCCGCCCCCGATGCCTGATTCGAGCCCATCGACCCCCTCCGTCCGGAGCGGCGCGCCCTCCCGGGCGCGCCGCTCTTCGGCGTGGCGTCAGGCGCGCAGCCTGCGGTGGCGCGCGTTCTGGGCCGCGGCGCCGCTGAGCCGCGTCTACCTCGCCTTCGGGTCCGCGTTCCTGCTCGCCTCGACCGCGTCCGACCTCGGCCTGTTCGGCACGGGCCTCGGCGCCATCCCGGTCCTGGACGGGATCGCCATCGCGTCGGCGACCAGCGCCTTCCTCGCCCAGTGGTGGCGCAGCACGGTGGGCTTCGCCCTGCTCCTGCCCGGGGCCGTCGCGACCGCCGCCGGCGGTTCCGAGGTGCTCTTCGCCGTCGTCGCGCCCGTGGTCCTCGGGGCCGTCGCGGCGACCGCCCGTTCCTGGGGGTTCGTCGTCACGGCCGCCATCCTGGCGCTGACCTGGGGCGTCGCCCAGCCGTTCGCGGTGGGTCAGGCGAACGCGACGTGGTTCATCCTGCTGCTCATGTCCATGGGCCTCGGCGGCGGGCTCTTCATCCGGGAGAGCCTGGCCCGGCGGGAACGGGACCGCCGCCGGGTGTTCGAAGCGGAGGAGCGGGCCCGGCTGGCCGCCGAGGCCGAGCGTCGCTCCCTGGCCCGCGACCTGCACGACGTGGTCGCGCACAACCTCACGATCATCTCGATGCAGGCCCGGACGGCACGCTACCTCGGCACCCCGGAGGCGGCTCAGGGCGTGCTGGACGTGGTGGGGGACTCCGCGAAGGACGCGCTGCGGGACCTGCGGCGCATGCTCTCCATCCTCCAGGAGGACGGGATCGTGGACCCGAGCGGTGAGCCGGGCGCCGCGGGGGGCGCGGACGGGGCGACGTCCGCGGATCCGGTGCTGTCCGTGGCCCGCCTGGCCGAGGAGCTGCGCAGCCTCGGAATGACGGTGGAGACGGACGTCCGCTGCGACCAGAACGCGATGCCGATCTCCGCGCGGTCCACCCTGCACCGGGTGCTCCAGGAGGCCACCACGAACGTCGCCAAGCACGCCGGCGAGGGCGCACGTGTGCGCATCGAACTCCGTGACGCGAGGTCGGACGTGGTGCTCGCGGTGGAGAACACCGTCACCGAGCGGTCCGGCCTGCCGCGGTGGAACTCCTCCGGTGTGGGCCTGAACTCCATGCGGGATCGCGTGGCCACCTTCGGCGGCACGATCGAGGCCGGGCCGGGGGGCTGGGGGTGGCGGGTGCGCGCGGTGCTCCCCCGGTCCGTCTGACTGAGGCCGGCGCCGTCGCAGCCGCGGCCCACCCTCATGTGACATGCCTCACATCAGGGCCCGAAAGTCTGCACCTTCCGCCACTGTCGGGGGCGCCGTCGTCCCTCCTAGAGTGGGTCATGCCCCATTGAGACGGTGCACAGTGCGAATCACGAGCCGGGATACATGCCTGAGGGGATGCGGGCCTCGGACGTGGTTCCGAGAGGGACGATGGCCATCCGGCCATCGTCCTTTCTCGTTGTCGGGCGTGCTCAGGCGGGCTCGGTGCGCGACGGCTCCGGGGTGACCGTGCGGACGAGGGGACGGGCTGCCGTCCGGCCCAGTGCCATGAGCACGGCGGCCGGGAATCCGATCACCGGGATGAGCATCGGCAGGATGCCCGCCGCGCCCTGCGTGAGCACCACCAGGCCGTAGAGCATGCCGATCAGCGCGTACGCCAGCACGTGGACCCACTGGTTGAGCACGTGCCGGAACGCCCAGTTCACGAGCAGGCACAGCGGCAGCCCCACCACCAGCCCGGCGACCCCGACCACCGTCAGCAGCGGTGTCAGGCTGCCGAAGGCCTGCAGGTCCGGGACCACGGCCAGGACCGCCACCACGGCGGCCATCACGAGGTTGGGCAGCAGCCAGGCCACGAGGAACCCGTTCAATCCCATGCGCAGCTGCGGGCGGGGGCCGGAACGGGCCGCGCGGCGGCGGGCACGGGCGGCGGACGCGACCGGGGCGGGGGTGGTCATGGCGGGAACTCTCCGGGAGGGGGATCGACGACGTCGGGCGGGTCCCCACTGTAGTGGGCCGGGCTGGACGGGCCCCGGGAGGGCCCCCGGGTCAGGCCCGCCGGTCGCCGTCCACATGGAAGGCCAGGTCCTCGACGCCGGGGAAGGACTCGATCTCCTGGAACGCGTCCCAGGCGTCGCTGTCCGCCTCGGCGTCCGCGGGCAGGGTCACCGTCAGGGCGCCGATCTCCCCGTCGATCACCTGCAGGCGCAGCTCGAGCTCGTGTCCTCCGGCGGATCCGGAGGCGAAGCGGCCGCGGACGGGCCAGACGCAGTCGTTCGGCACCGCGCGCCGGACGTCGTCGTCGGTCTGGACGACGAGCGGCACCCAGTCCGGGACCTCGCCGGCTTCACGGATGGCCTCGGCCACCGAGGCGACGGTGCGCGCGTGCGGCAGCTGGGAGCGCAGCGCCTCAGCCCCGGGCAGGTCCCGGCCCTCGGACAGCGCCGGGTCGAGCAGGGTCTCGAGCAGCACGCGCACCTCGACCGGCAGCTCGGCGGTGGCCTCCGACTCGACCTGGTCGACCGTGTCCTCGTCCAGGCCGGCGGGTCCGGTGACGGCGAGTTCGACGGCGTCGCGGCGGGTCCGGCGGGCGTCCTCGTTGGCCAGCAGCATCGCCAGTGAGGCCGCTGCGGCCAGCGCGACGCGCGGGGCGGGGACGCCGACCCGCTGGAGCCCGCGCACCACGGCGCCGTCGATCCGGTCGTTCAGGCCGGCGGTGCGCAGCGCGACCGCCGCGGCCGCGCCGCCGACGGCCAGTCCGCCGAGCCCGCGCAGGGCGCGCGCGGCGGGGGAGGGGACCACCTCACCGTCGGCGATCGCCGCGGTGTGGAGGGCGCTGGCGGTCTCGGCCGCGAGGAACGTGCCGCTGACGGCGGCCTCGAGCTCTGCGAGGGCCCGACGCTCGCGCCCCCGGCGGGCGTGTGGATCCAGCAGGGTGAGCCCGCCGACCGCGGCCGCCGCCGCCAGCCCGTAGAGCCGGCCGCCCGGGGCGAGGGCGCGCTGGCGCAACGCGGGGAAGACGGCCTCGACGCCGTCGACGGGAACGTACGACGCCGAGTGGTGGACCTCGCCGGAGGCGGGACGGGCGGGGGAGGGGAGCTTCATGTCCCCAGTGTGGCGCACCGCCCGGCTCAGGACGAGTCAGCGGCCCCCGCGCGCGCTCATGCGGAGCGCAGGCCGCCCTGCCACAGGGCGGCGAACGGCGTGCGGCCCTCCACCGCCTGCGCGATGCCGGCCCGCACGAACTCCTTGGCACGGCGCGCGGCCTCGAGCGCGGTGGCGCCCTTGGCCAGCTCGGCGGTGACGGCGGCGGCGAGCGAGCAGCCCGCACCGGAGACGCCGGACTGGCCGATCTTCGGGGCGGAGAGCACCTCCACGGTGTCCCCGTCCACGAACACGTCCACGGCGTCCGGGCCGGGCAGGTGCATCCCGCCCTTGGCCAGGACGGCCGCGCCGGAGATCTCGTGGATGCGCCGAGCGGCCGCCGTCAGGTCCTCGACCGAGCGCACGGTCATGCCGGAGAGCTGCTCCGTCTCGAAGTGGTTCGGGGTGGTGAACGTGGCCAGCGGCAGCAGCTCGGCCTTGAGCGCCTGGTCCGTGTCCAGGGCGTGGCCCGGCTCCTGGCCCTTGCAGATGAGCACGGGGTCCAGGACCACGTGGTCCCACGCGGCGCGGCGCAGGGCCGCGGCCGAGGTGCGGATGACCTCCGGGGAGCCCTGCATGCCCAGCTTCACGGCGCGCAGCCGCTCCGGGTAGTCGCCCTGGATGGCGTCGAGCTGCTGCTGGAGGATCTCGGTGGGCACGGGGAAGAAGCGGTGGTTCCAGTCGTCCTCCGGGTCGAAGGAGACGATGCAGGTCAGCGCCACGATGCCGAAGACGCCCAGTTCCTGGAACGTCTTGAGGTCGGCCTGGGCGCCGGCGCCGCCGGTGGCCTCGGACCCGGCGATGGTCAGGGCGAGCGCCGGGGCGGAGGCGGAGTGCTGGGGGGAGTGCGCGGTCTGGGGCATGCGCCCATGGTAGGACCGACCACGGACGGGAAGCGCCCGACAGCCGGCGGTGTTCACTGGGGAGCCAGGGTCCTCGGACCCGGAGCGTCCGCCCGGGCGCCCCGAGCGACCCGCGAAGGAAGGGGACGGACGGGCTCGAGCTCCTCACCGGCACGGGTCTGGCCACCTCGGCCGGGCTCAACGCCTACATCCCCCTGCTCGCCCTGGGTCTGCTGGACCGGTTCACGGGGCTCGTCGACCTGCCCGCGGGCTGGACGTGGCTCTCCGCCGACGCCTCCCTCTGGATCCTCGGCGTCCTGCTCGCGCTCGAGCTCGTCGCGGACAAGATCCCCGGGGTGGACGCGGTCAACGACGCCGTCCAGACGGTCGTGCGCCCCGCGGCCGGCGGCATCATGTTCGCCTCCGGCGTCGGCGCCGAGGACGTCTCGGCGGCCGGCCTCGTCGCGGCCGCGCTGTTCCTGCCGGTGCTGGTCGCCGTGCTGGTGGTCGCCGTCGTCGTGGGCCTGTGGCTGCTGGCCCGGCGGTTCCGCGCTCGGCAGACGCGAGGCCGTGCCGCGGCCGTGCCGGGTCGACCAGAATGGACGGCATGATCCTCATCAACCTGAAGTTCACCGTCCAGCCCGAGCGTGCCGACGAGTGGATGGACGCCGTCGCGAAGTACACCGCGGACGTGCGTTCCGAGCCCGGCAACCTGTTCTTCGAGTGGTACCGCCCGGTGGAGGGCGGCCCGAACGAGTACTTCCTGCTCGAGGGGTTCACGGACGAGGGTGCGCAGGCCCACGTCGCGTCCCCGCACTTCCAGGAGGGCCTGGACGCGATGCGCCCGCTGCTGGCGAGCACGCCCCAGATCATCTCCGAGCAGGTCGGCGCGGAGGGCTTCGGCCCGATGGGCGAGCTGCAGATCGACTGAGCCCGCTTCCGGCCGGGGGGGAGGCGACGGCGCCCGCGTCACGAGCGTGACGCAGGGCGCCGTCCCTGTATCCGGAGTCACACCCTGGCTACGGTGAGCGCATGAGCGCCGAGCAGAACAGCACCCAGACCCCCGGCCACCGCGCCGCCCACGTCCCCGCCGGCCAGGATCTCGGCCACCGCTGGTCCACCCGCGAGGCCGATCACGACGATCCGGCGGACCGCCGCGCCGTCCGCCAGATCGCCGAGCTCGCCTTCGAGTCCACGGCCGAGGCCGACCTCGTGGAGGAGCTCGCCGGCGGTGCGGAGGGCTGGCTGCCCCAGTACTCCCTCGTAGCCATGACCGCCGTGATCCCCGGCACGGACCTGCAGTCGGACCCGATGGGCTACGGCACCCTGGTCCGGGCCCACATCGACGACGCCGAGGTGCTCGCGCTCGCCCCGCACGGCGTCCTGCCCGAGCACCAGGGCGAGGGCGCCGGCACCGCGCTCGTCAACGCCCTGCTGCAGACGGCGCAGGCCGACGGCGAGGAGGTCGTGGTGGTCTACGGCTGGCCCGAGTACTACGCGAAGTTCGGCTTCCACCGGGCCTCCGAGCACGGCGTGCACGCGGCCTTCGCCCGACAGCCCGAGGCGCTGCAGGTCCTCACGCTCCAGGACGGGGCCGAGGTGCCGGCCGGTGAGTTCCGCTACCCGCCCGCGTTCGGGGCGGAGAACGCGCAGGTCGTCGGCCGCTGAGGGCCCGGTCTCAGTCCAGGAGTCGGCGCACGGCGGCGAGCGTCCGTTCGGCCTCGGCCGGCTCGGCCGTGAGCCGCGCGATGACCTCCGCGAGGTCCGTGCGCAGGCTGGCCTCGGCGTCGTCGGCCGGGGCGTGGAGCCACGCCCGCAGGGCGCGGTTGTGGACGGCCACCACGGCCGCCGCCAGCCCGACGGCGATCCCGCCGCGCACGGGCGTGTCCGGCAGGGCCGTGGCGAGCCAGCCGGAGAACAGCTCCGTGTAGCGGTGCGAGGTGAGCAGCTCGCGCGTGCGCAGCGCCTGGGAGCCGCGCAGCAGGCGGGAGCGCGCCCGGGCCCGGTCCGGATCGGCGGTGTGATGCCGGAAGACCTGGAGGACTGCCTCCTCCAGGGCCTCCCGCACGCCGAGGGAGGTGCCGCGCAGGAAGTCGTCCAGGCGGGCGAGCAGCGCCGCGTGGTCGGCGAAGACCACCTCCTCCTTCCCGCCGAGGTGGCGGAAGAAGCTGGCCCGGCTCATGCCGGCCTGGCGGGCGAGCTGGTCGGCCGTGACGGCGTCGTAGCCCTCGCGGTCCAGCAGGTGGATCAGGGCGGTGAGAGTGTCCTCGGCGGGCGTCGTCATGCGGGCCATGGTGCCACGGGCGCGGCTCAGGAGTGAGACTGCGTCTGATTCTGTGAGATGGCGTGTCAGTCGGTGTAGGGTGATGACAGACACATCCATCTCTCCGACCCCGCCCGGGAGGCCACCATGACCGAGACCCTGCCCACCGTCGAGCCCGAGTACGACGTCGCCACGCCGCTGGACACCGACTTCTACCTGGCGCTCGCAGACGTCTCCGACGCCGAGAAGGACGTGTGGCGTCGGGCCCGCGCCTTCGCGCTCGAGCCGGACGTGCTGCCCCGGATCCGGGAGGCGTGGGACCGCCACGAGTACCCGCTGGACCTCGTGGCCCGCCTGGGGCAGGCCGACCTGCTGCGCGACGGCGTCCCCGTGGACGGGCTGCCCGACGTCTCCCGCGTGGCCGCGGGCCTGGCCATGATGGAGCTCTCGCGGCTGGACGGCTCGATCGCCACGATGACGGGCGTGCAGGGCGGTCTGGCCATGCGCTCGATCCAGCTGTGCGGCAGCGAGGAGCAGCGTGCCGAGCACCTGCCGGCCATGGCGCGCGGCGAGCTCTACGGCGCCTTCGCGCTCACGGAGCCGACCCACGGCTCCGACTCGGTCTCGCTGGAGACCCGCGCCGAGCGCGTCGACGGCGGCTGGCGGCTGCACGGGCACAAGAAGTGGATCGGCAACGGGGCCGCCGGCGGCGTGACCGTGGTGTGGGCGCGCAGCGCCGAGGACGAGAAGGTCCGCGGGTTCATCGTGCGCCAGGAGTCCGAGGGCTACACGGCCGAGGTCATCAAGGGCAAGGTCGCGCTGCGGGCCATCGACCAGGCCCACATCACCCTCGACGGCGTGTTCGTGCCCGATGCCGACGTCCTGCCCGAGGCCCGCTCCTTCAAGGACACCTCCCGCGTCCTCTTCGCCACGCGCGTGGGGGTCGCGTGGTCCGCCCTCGGGAAGGCCGTGGGCTGCTACGAGGCGGCGGTGCACTACGCGGGGCAGCGCGTCCAGTTCGGCCGGCCGCTGGCGGCGGCCCAGAGCGTGCAGACCCGCCTGGCCGAGATGCTCTCCCAGCTCACCCAGGTGCAGCTGCTCGTGCTGCGTGCGACCCGGCTCGAGGACGAGGGGCGGCTCACCGGGCCGATGGCGTCCCTGGCCAAGTACTCGGCGACGCGCGCCGCGCGGTCCATCGCCGCGAACGCGCGCGACCTGCTCGGTGGCAACGGCATCCTCATCCAGAACGAGGTGGCCCGCCACTTCGCGGACATCGAGGCGATCCACACCTACGAGGGCACCGAGACCGTGCAGGGGCTGATCATCGGCCGCGAGATCACGGGGGTCGGCGCGTTCGTGTGAGATGACGCGAGCGGGGGGCGGCGTGAGCCAGAGATTTCTGCTGGTACGCACGCCCCCCTGCCGCCGATTCGTCTGGCTCGGTGGCCGATTCGTCTGGCTCACGCAGGCAGAGGGAGCCGCAGGTGGGCGGCGAGGTCGCGCAGCAGGGCGTCGAGACCGCGCCGAGTGAAGACGCTGGCGGTCACGCGCAGCACGATCCACCCCTCGGCCTGCATCCGGCGGTCGCGCTCGATGTCACGGCGCCACTGCCGCGGGTCCGTCCGGTGATGATCGCCCTCGTACTGCACGCAGACGCGCGCCTCCCGCCACACCAGGTCCGGCCGGACGGTGGACCCGTCACTCAGCAGAAGCAGCGGATTCACCTCCGGCCCTGGTACGCCCGCGTCGGTCAGCGCCAGTCGCAGGAGCGTCTCGGCCCTCGAATCCGCGCCGTCCCTGAGCAGCGGCAGGGTCGCCCGCAGGGTCCGCGTCCCTCGCCGCCCACGGACCCGCAGCACCTCCGCCTCCAGATCGCGCACGGTGCACCGTGGATGCTCGCCGGGGCGACACCGGCCCGCCGGGCCGTCAGCCCGTTGCAGCAGGCTGTCCCCGGCGGCGACGACGTCGGCCAATGGCAGACCCAGCTGCGCCAGGGCCGCCCAGGTGGCGGCCGGCGTCGTGATCCGCACCCCGGCACGCACCAGCACGGGGTCCTGCGGGTGCAGCTCATGCCCGACGACGCCGCTGCGGCGCGGCGCCCCGCCCTCGGCCCGCGTGCGCGCCAGATGGATGGGGCCGCGTTCCCACTGCCGCGGCAGCCACATCCCCCAGAGGCGAGCGGCGGTGGCGTGGGTGGCCGCGGTGCCGGGGTTCGTCCGCTGGAGGGCGCGGACGACGTCGGCCAGTGAGGGCTGACCCCCGGCGAGGTGCCGCAGCCCGTGGTGCGGGGCGTCGAACCGGGGGCCGCGCAGCTGCGAGGCCGTCAGACCGGCCTGCAGCCCCGCGGCGACCGGGAAGACGGGGCTGAGGGCGTCGTCGTCGTGCGGAGGAGGGGCGACCATGCCGCCAGCCTCCCCGTCCGTGGGAGGACCCGGTGCCGCGACGGCGAGGGCCGTGGAGGGCGAGCCGGGCCGGCGGCCCTGTGCAGGAGCCGCTGAATCGTCTGGCTCACGTCCCCCACGCGTCCGGGCGGCGCTGAGCCAGACGAATCGGTCGTGACAGCCCCCTCAGAACAGCAGAAACGTCTGGCTCGCGCCCGTCGCAGCGTGCTGGCGCGTGCCGTCACAGCGTGTCGGCGCACCCGGCTCCCCTCAGCCCTTCGGGGCGTAGTACCGGCCGAGGGTCTCGGCCTTGAGCTCGGCGAGCGTGCCGTCCTGCATGGCCGCGCGGATCCGGTCCACGAGGGAGACCGTGAACCGCTCGTTGTGGATGGAGAGGAGCGTGTGCGCCACCATCTCCTTCGCCTTGAACAGGTGCCGCAGGTACGCGCGGGAGTAGTGGGCGCACGTGTAGCAGTCGCACTCGGGATCCAGCGGGCCGAAGTCGCGACGGTACTTCGCCCCGGGCAGGTTGAAGCGCCCGTCGCGGGTGTAGAACGCGCCGGTGCGGGCCACACGGGTGGGGGAGACGCAGTCGAAGGTGTCGGCGCCGTTCTCGACGGCGGTGAACAGGTCGTCGGGCTCGGAGATGCCCAGCAGGTGGCGCGGCTTGTCCTCGGGCAGCTCCTGCGCGCACCAGCCCACGATGGTCCCGAGGTTCTCCTTCTCCAGGGCCCCGCCGACGCCGTAGCCGTCGAAGCCGGACGCCACGCCGTTGAGCTCCCCCGCGGCCGGGAACTCGGCCCGCATCGCCGCGAGGTCGCGGCAGGCCTTGCGGCGCAGGTCCTCGTACTGGGCGCCCTGGATCACGCCGAACAGCGCCTGGTACGGCCGCGCCGCGCGGACCCCGGTGAGGCGGGCGTGCTCGTCGAGGCAGCGCTGGGCCCAGCGGCGGGTGCGCTCGAGCGCCTCCTCCTGGTAGCCGCGGGAGTTGTGCAGGGTGGTCAGCTCGTCGAAGGCGAACATGATGTCCGCGCCGAGGTTGTGCTGGATGCCCACGGACACCTCGGGGGTGAACCGGTGTCGGTCCCCGGTGAGGTGGGACTTGAACCAGACGCCGTCGTCGTCGACGTTGGCCAGGCGCTCCTTGCCGGGGGCGACGGCGTCGTCGGCGCCCTGCCCCTCGGGCGCGCCGGGGCCCTTCATGTCGATGACCTTCTTGAATCCCGAGCCGAGACTCATCACCTGGAATCCGCCCGAGTCCGTGAAGGTCGGCCCGGGCCAGTTCATGAACGCGCCGAGGCCGCCGGCCTCGTCCAGGAGGTCGTCCCCGGGCTGCAGGTACAGGTGATACGCGTTGGCCAGGAGGGCCTGCGCGCCGAGCTCGGCCATCGACTCCGGCAGCACCGCCTTGACCGTGGCCTGCGTGGCCACCGGGATGAACGCCGGGGTCTGGATCCGCCCGTGCGGCGTGGTGATGACGCCCGTGCGGCCCAGCGGGGCGCCGTCGTGCCCGGGGGTCTCCAGGCGGTGGGTCACCTCGAAGCCGAAGTGGTCCGGGTGCGCGGGAACGGCGGGGGGCTGCGGGGTGTCGGGCATGGGATCCAGGGTAGTGGGGGCGTCCAAGCGGGGAGGCGGGGTGGAGCGGCGTGGTCCCGAACGGGATGTCCCTGTCGGGAGTCCTCAGAGGCGAGTACACTGGACATCACGGGACGCGCTTCGGCGTCTTCCGTCCAACCGGACCCCCGCCTTCGAGCGGGGGTTTCGTGTGTCTGCGTTCAAGGGGTCCAGACGTAAGAGTGCTGACGGATCTTGTTCAGCGATCGGCCGATGGCGTTCATTCGGCGAACGGCATCGCGGTGGCGCTCAGTGACATGGCGGCGGCGCTGCTCGAAGTACGTCAGGACGTCCACGGCCTGCAGCAGGCGGCTCTGGTTCGAAGGGCCGAAGTACATCGTGTCCAACAGGTGGTCGAGTGCTCCGTCGGAGAGGCCCTGGACCGAGGCGGCTCGCATGCGTCGGTAGGTCAGACGGCTGTCATCGCGGAGGTGGTGGTCATCGGCGATCACCAGGAGGCCGTCCGCACGCAGGGACGTCCTCCGGTGCACGCGGTTCAAGAGCTGAGCGGACACCACGATGTGCGGTTTGGCGTCTTCCCATCCAGGCCGCTGACGCAGCCTGTCGACGTCGACACCCTGGAAGCCGAACCACGGGGTGTGCGCGGCGATGAGTTCGACGGCGCGTTGGCTGGCCCATGCGCGGACGCCGACGGGGGCGGCAGTCCAGTCGTCCTTGCCGTTAAACACCGCAGGCCATGGAACTCGAGCTGCTCCGGCACCGCCTGCGGGTGGTCGGCTCGGAGCTGTGCATGGAGCTGGTCCAGGTCCCTTGCCTGCCTGTCCCTCAATCAGTCGCTTCAGACTCTTTCCCACTTGTCGCTGAGAGCCGACCCTGGTGGTCGAGTAGTGCCCCATAGAGTGGTGTAGCGCACGGTGACTGGGCACGTCGTTCCGGATGTGGACGCGGCCACCGTGTGATCCTTCGAGTCAACCTTCCACAGAATCCTCGAACGGAGTCATCACGATGACCGCTCCTCATATTGTCGACCCTGCCGGCCTGCTCGGCGAAGCCCTGTCCGAAGCATCCCCGGATTTGATGCGTTCGTTGCTGCAGACCGTGATCAACTCCCTGCTCTCCGCTGACGCCGACGCGGTGGTCGGCGCCGAATGGGGTAAACCCACCCCGGGCCGAGCTACCCAGCGCAACGGGTACCGGCACCGGGACCTGGACACCCGGGTCGGGACCCTGGACGTGGCGATCCCCAAACTCAGGTCGGGCACGTACTTCCCGGAGTGGCTGCTCGAGCGCCGCAAAAGGGCCGAATCCGCGCTGATCACGGTGGTCGCCGACTGCTACCTGGCCGGGGTCTCGACCCGGCGGATGGACAAACTGGTCAAGACCCTCGGGATCAACGCGCTGTCGAAGTCCCAGGTCTCGCGGATGGCCACCGAGCTGGACGAGCAGGTCGAGTCCTTCCGTCATCGCCCGCTCGGGGAGGCTGGGCCGTTCACGTTCGTGGCCGCCGACGCGCTGAGCATGAAGGTCCGCGAGGGCGGCCGGGTGGTCAACGCCGTGGTGCTGCTGGCCACCGGGGTCAATGGTGACGGCCACCGCGAGGTCCTCGGCCTGCGGGTGGCCACCTCGGAGACGGGGTCGGCGTGGAACGAGTTCTTCGCCGACCTGGTGGCCCGGGGCCTGACCGGAGTCCGCCTGGTCACTTCCGACGCCCACACCGGGCTCAAGGACGCCATCGCCGCGAACCTGCCCGGAGCGACCTGGCAGCGGTGCCGGACCCACTACGCGGCGAACCTGATGGGCATCACCCCCAAGTCCATGTGGCCGGCCGTGAAGGCCATGCTGCACTCGGTGTATGACCAGCCCGACGCCGCCAGCGTGGACGCCCAGTTCGACCGGCTGCTGGACTACGTCAGCGAAAAGCTGCCCGCGGTGGCCGAACACCTCGATGGTGCCCGGGCGGACATCCTGGCGTTCACCACGTTCCCCAAGGACGTGTGGACCCAGATCTGGTCGAACAACCCGGCCGAACGGCTCAACCGCGAGATCCGGCGTCGCACCGACGCCGTGGGCATCTTCCCGAACCGGGCAGCGATCGTGCGCCTGGTCGGGGCGGTGCTGGCTGAGCAGACCGATGAGTGGGCCGAGGGCCGCCGCTACCTCGGCCTCGAGGTGTTGGCCCGCTGCCGCCTCACCACCGTGGACGACACCGGGAACGAGGTGAACGCCGAACCGGAAACCACCCTCGAACTCAGCGCCTAACAGCACCAATGGAGGATCAGAGCGTTACACCACTACTCGGGACTTGACCGGTGGTCGCGGGACCAGCGGTCGCCAGCGGCGTCGGTGAAGGTGAAGGCGGTCACCCGGAACCGTTCGGCGTTGGTCAGCGGCCGGGGGACCACGTCCAGTTCATCCGCCTGGACGCCGTAGCCCCACTCGTTCTTGCTCAGTTCGAAGTAGGTGCGTCCTGGAGGCAGCATGGCGGCGGTGAGATCGGGAACGGGATACTTCGACGCCACCGTGGCCCGTGCCCCGTAGACCGGGACCTGGGAGGAGTTCTCCACGGCGAGGAACCAGCGCCGCGTGGGTGGGGCGCCGAACTCGTCATTGATCCGGGCGGCGACGCACATCCACGCGGCGACCTGGCGTGCCTGTTCCTGCTTTTCGCGCAGGTCCTGCCGCTCGTCGCGGCCCTTCTCGATCTGGCGCAACCGCCACGACTCCACGGCGGACCATGCCGCGGCCAGGAGCGCCAACACGGAGACCACGAGGGCGATGACGTTCGCAGCGTCCATCAGAACATCTCCTCCTGCGCAGTGGAGAAGTCCCGCTTGATCGTCTTGGGAACCTTCCGTTCGGCCGGGGTCGGTTCGGGGAGTTCGTTCGCCGGGATCAGGTCTCCGGCGAGGATCTCGTCCAAGAGGTCTGCCTGGTCACCGCCCAGTGACACGGTCTCGGTCAGCACTCGGAGCAGATCGAGCAGCTCGTCGTTCCACTCGTCTGCCCACTCAGTGGGGCGGATACGGTCCAGCGGGGTGGCCGCCTTGCCGGCGGCGCGGCCGATGCCGGTGGCCGTCCTGGCGCCGAGCCACTTGTCCAGGATGTTCATGCCGGACACGGTGAAGGCCCTGACCTCCGGGCTCACGCCGGTGACGACGCCGTCCCCCACCGTCAGACGCTGGGTGGCAGGGTCGTAGGACACGGCCCGCGGGGAGGCAGGCAACGCCGTCACGGGGGCTTCCCAACCCAGGCCAGGAATGCGGGGTACGCGGCCGGCGGGGCGATCTGCACCGGTGAACCGCTCCCCGTAGGTCTGCAGCCACAGCAGACGTTCACCCAGCTTCACGGCACGGGTGAACAGGTCAGGGTCGGCAGTCAGCGGCACGCGGACGGGGCTGCCCTCCAGGGCTTCGTCGAACCGCTGGACGTAGGCGTCGTGGCCGGCGACGCCCATGACATAGGCGGCCAGGTCTTCCGGCGTGACCTCTCGGCCGTAGCGCTCCCCCAGCAGCGGGAGCAGCCCGCCGGTGACGTTGGGCTGAGCGGCTTCAGCGTCCCGGTAGAGGGGGATGACGTCCTTGCCGCCGTAGGAGCCGACGAAGTAGTGCTTGTCCGGCACGGCCGTGGCCACGGTCACGGCGGGGCCACCGCTGATGCGGGCTGTCCTAGGGGAGACAAAGAACAGCTGGCGGTCCGACAGCGCTTGCCAGAGTGCGGGGCTGTCCGTCTTCGCCAACCGGGGGTCGTCGAAGGTCCACTGGCGGTCGAAGGAGCGCCACGCCACCCGTGTGATCGGCCGGTGCTCAGCGTCGGCGGGCAGCGCCGCCAAGGGGGTCAGGCCGCTCACGGCGGTGTGGATGGTGCGCCCAGAGTGGCCCGTCACATACTTCTCCGCACGGGCGTCCGCGGACGGGTCAGCCAACAGCTCTCGCCACCGCCGTTGCAAGGTGTCCTGATCCGGGGCCACGGGCCAGGCGCGGTTGTACATCATCCCCGGCTGCTGCCAGGGGAAGAGGTCCGCCAGGGCGGGCATCGCCGCCCAGTCCTCCCCGCCGCTGGCCGGTGCCAAGGGGTCGCCCGCCCCACCGGGCAGGCACTCCCATGTGCCGTCGTCGGGATCCAACCGGGCCACCTCGTCCAGGGCCGCGAACTTCTCCGCGCGCGTGCCCCGGAAGCGCCGGTAGTACACGGACGCTTCCCGGGCGGCCTTGCCGGTGCGCACCAGAGTCACGATCGCCACCGGGGTCTGGATGTCGAAGACGTTCTCCTCCTGGCGTGCCCCGCGGCCCTCGCCGCCAAGGTCCATCACCCAGATCTCACTGGCCGTCCGACGGGCCAGATCGCGCAGACCCACAAAGGCCGGGCCGGTCAGCCACGAGGACGCCGTGATGAAGGAGATGATCGCCTGGTCCCCGGGGTCCTGCTGGAACGCCTTCCAGATGGCCCACCGCCAGAAATACGGCTCTCCTGACGCTTCCGTGGGTGTTCTGGCGAGCCGTTGACGAGGGCACGCCGCTCTCTGCCTAGGTTTCTGGCTGTTGAGGTCAGTTACCTGAAGGGCGGAGAACGGCGTGCGGAACGCAAGCCTATGGCGGTCCTTGCTGGGCGTCGAGAAGACGGTCGTGGAGGGCATCGAGTTCGATGAGGACGACCAGCTCCTGGTGGCTCATGTCCGTCCCCGGGCTCGAGTGCGTGGCCGGTGCGGGCGGTGCGGGCGCAGGTCGCCCGGGTACGACCGTGGCGAGGGTCGGCGGCGGTGGCGGGCGCTGGATCTGGGCACGGTGCAGGTCTACCTCGAGGCCGACGCCCCGCGGGTGGCCTGCCGCGAGCACGGTCCCACGGTGGCCGCCGTCCCGTGGGCCAGGCACGGGGCCGGTCACACCGTGGTGTTCGACGAGCAGGTGGCCTGGCTGGCCACGCAGTGCTCCAAGTCCGCGGTCACCGAGCTGATGCGCATCGCCTGGCGCACCGTCGGGGCGATCATCACCCGGGTCTGGGCCGACGTGGAGGCCCTCGGCGACCGGTTCGCCGGCCTGCGACGGATCGGCATCGATGAGATCTCCTACAAGAAGGGCCACCGCTACCTCACGATCGTGGTCGACCACGACACCGGCCGGCTCGTCTGGGCCGCCCCGGGCCGGGACAAGGCGACCCTGGCGGCGTTCTTCGAGGCCCTCGGGCCCGACCGGTGCGCCGAGATCACCCACGTCAGCGCCGACGGGGCGGACTGGATCGCCGCCGTGGTCGCCGAGCGGTGCCCGAACGCGGTGCGGTGCGCTGATCCGTTCCACATCGTCAAGTGGGCCACCGAGGCCCTGGACGAGGTCCGTCGCCAGGCGTGGAACGAGGCCCGTGGCGCGGTCCGGCAGCGCCGGGCCGGGCGGGCCGGCGGGCACGCCAAGGCGCTCAAGCACGCCCGGTACGCGCTGTGGAAGAACCCCGAGAACCTCACCACCCGGCAGCAGGCCAAGCTCGCCTGGGTCGCCAAGACCGACCCGCGCCTGCACCGGGCCTACCTGCTCAAGGAAGGACTGCGCCTGGTCTTCCAGCTACCCGCCGACGAGGCCGAGACGGCCCTGGAACGCTGGATCGGCTGGGCCCGACGTTGCCGCATCCCCGCCTTCGTCGAGCTCCAACGCCGCATCGTCAAGCACAAGGCCTCGATCCTCGCCGCGATCGAGCACGGCCTGTCCAACGGACGTATCGAGTCCGTGAACACGAAGATTCGGCTCATCACCCGCGTCGCCTTCGGCTTCAAGTCCCCCGAAGCCCTCATCGCCCTGGCCATGCTCAACCTCGGCGGCCACCGACCCGTCCTACCGGGCCGGAAATGACCCACGGATCAGTCAGGAGAGCCAGAAATACACGTACAGGTTGTACAGCGAGGCCTGGGCGGAGAAGATCACCCCCTGCTCCTGGGCGGGGCCGATCACGTCGTCGAACAGCGCGTCCTCGCCGTCCCCGTGCTCCACCCAGCCGCCGGTGCCGGAGGTCACCCGGTCATAGGGCGGGTTGCCGATGGCCACGGTGATGCGCCGGTCCCGCTTGATCCGGCGGGCCGCCTCGGCGGCCTCGGCGAGGACCCGCGCGTCGCCGAACAACCCCTCCGCCATGCCCGCCGACGGGTCCTCCAGGGTGTCCGTCAGGTACACGCCGATCTCCTCCGCCTGGAAGGCGTGACCCTGCGCCTCAGCGAGCCGCTGACCGATGCGCAGGTGCGCCACCGAGTATGGGCCGGGCAGCAGCTCGAAGGCCAGCAGGTTCTTCGTGAGGTTCTTGGCCACCTGGGCCACCCCCGCCGGGCCGCGTTCCTCCCGGGCCGCTGCCTCCGCGCGGTCGATGACCGCCAGCGGGTAGGTGCCGGAGCCCGTCGCGGGGTCCAGCGTCACCACCGAGGGGGCGCCGAAGCCCAGGGTCTGACCGAAACGTTCCCGCAGCAGCGCGTCCACCACGCGCACCTGGCACTGCACCACACTGATCGGCGTGTAGTAGACACCCGCGCGGTTACGGGCGGCCGGGTCGTAGCGCTGGAGGAAGTCCTCGTAGAACCACAGCCACGGCTCACCACGGGAGTCCGTGGAGCGCTCGATGGCGGCCACGTCCATGCTGGACACCAGCCGCATGATGGCCCCGACCTCCGGGGCGATGTACTCCATGAGCGCCGGGATGCCGATGATCGGTCCGAGGGACGCCGCCAGAACATTGCGGTGGGCCGTCTCCAGGGCGTGCTTGGCCTCCTCGAGCGTCACCACGCCGTCGGCGTTCCGGTCCGCTTGGCCGGAGAGACCGGCGATGGCCATGGAGTAGGCCACCACCTGGGCGACGTCGCCCGCGAACTGGGCGTCCGTGGTCGTGTGGTGCACCGTGTGGTCCCAGGCCGCCTTCGCCTCCCGCACCGAGCGGTAGTTGTTGGACAGGCCTTCCTGGAGGCGCTCTCGAAGGAAGCGGGCCAGCGGGGCCAGGCGGTCCGCGAGCTGGCCCACTCGGGTGATCGGCCGGGGCTGGGCCAGGGTGAACTGTTCCAGGACGGTGCGCAGGCGGTCCGCGTCCCAGCCTGCGACGCCGTCGACGGGCAGGAACGCGGTGTCCACAAGGGAGCCGGAGACATAGAGGGCGATCTCGTCTCCGTTCGAGACGAGCAGCGCGTCCAGCTGGGAGAGCAGGTCCCACTGGCCCTTCTCCCGGCCGCGCCACTTCTCTCCGATGACCGTGTGGCCGGGTGCCTTGAGTTCCACCCATCCGCAGGGGCGACCGTCGATCAGGGCGGCGAAGTCCGGGCGCACGCCGTCGAGCTGGGCCTCTCGCAGCAGGCTGAGGTCCCCAAGCCCGGTGACGAAGGAGAACGCGCGCAGGAACTCGGAGACCGGGACCGTCAGCTGCGCCTCCGGCTCGGCGGAGACCCCGCTCGTGGAGGCGAGCCGCACGTCACGGGCGTACGTCTCAGCGAGCTGGGCGAGGGGTGCGTCGATCATGTGTCCTGCCTTGCAGTGAAGAGGGTGGCGCGAGTCACTCTATCCAGACGGGGCGTGCTCGACTGGGCTGACACCGCGGAGGCCGGCCTCGCCCCGCTCGTGGCGAGAAATCTGGTCGGGCTCGCCGGCGCCCTCGTCCTCCTCGCCGTCAGCCGCCGGGACACGCCCTCGGTCCGCCAGCTGGACCCGGCCGCCCCGGCTCAGCCCAGCACCTCCCGCGCCACCGCGCTCGCCACCACCAGGTCCTGCCAGGGCATGCCCGTGGTGACGAACAGGGCGGGCGCGCCCTCCCGACGACGCGCGGTCCCGGCCACGAGCTCGGCCAGCGTCACCGTGTCCTCGATCCCGGCGAGGGCGCCGGAGGCCACCGCGAGGGTCACGTCCCCGGCCTCGCGGGCGGCCGAGTCCCGCGACTCCACCGCCACGGTCGCGCGGCGGGCCAGGGCGTCGTCGGTCTCGCGGGCGTCCGTGGTGTGCGAGCCCATCGCCACGACCGTCGCGTGCTCCGGCACGAGCGTCCCGTCGAACAGCGGGGCCGTCGCGGCCGTGCACGTCACCACGACGTCCGCCTCCGCCACGGCCTCCGGGCCCGCGGCGCTCGCGGTCACGCCCAGCTCCGCTTCGCTGCGCGCGGCCAGGGCGGCGGCCCGGCCGGCGTCGCGGCCCACCACGGACACCCGTTCCAGCCCGAACACGTCCTGGAACGTGAGCGCGTGCTCCCACGCCTGCACGCCCGTGCCGAACACGACCAGGTGCCGGGGCGAGGCGTCCGCGAGCAGCCGCACCCCGAGCGCGGACACCGCGGAGGTGCGCAGACCCGTGAGCTCGACGCCGTCCAGCACGGCCCGCGGCGCCTGGCCGGGGCTGCCCGGGGCGCCGAACAGCACGTAGACGCCCTGGATGACGGGCAGTCCGCGCTCCGGGTTGTCCGGCGTGAGGGTGAGCAGCTTGGTGCCGACCTCGGTCCCGCGCGTCGAAGGCATCTGCAACAGCTGCCCGGCGGCGGTGGCCACGCGGGTGCGGGGGGCGTCGGCCTCCGGGTCCAGGCCGGCGGCGAGGGCCGCCTCCAGTGCGTCCACGGCGGCACACGGGCTCAGGGCGGAGCGCACGGCGGGGCCGTCGATCCAGGGCAGACCGGGGGCGGTCGAGATCGGGGTGCTCATGGCCCCACCCTACGGAGGGGCAGGACGGGGCAGGGCGTGCGAGACGCCCGGCCCGACCTGGCCCCGGCGCGAGGTGCGGCTCAGCCGAACAGCGTGCGGAAGTTCGCCAGGATCCGGCGCGGGTGCTCGGGGTCGACGGCGGCTAGCCCCGCCACCGTGGGCTCGTACTCGCCCGGCGCGAAGTACCCGTGGTCGCGGTAGATCTCGAGGCGCTCGAGGATCCCGGCTTGGTCCAGCTCCGGGTGGAACTGGGTGGCGTACTGGCGGGTGCCGAGCCGGAACATCTGCACGGGGCAGTCGGCGCCCGCGGCGAGCAGCACCGCGCCGGGCGGCAGCGCGCTCATCGCCTCCTTGTGGCCGAGGTACGCCGCGAACGTGCGCGGGACCCCGGCCAGCAGCGGATCTGCGGCACCCTCGTCGGTGAGCGTGACCTCGACGGGCGCGGCCGATTCGCCGTACGCGTTGTCCACGACGCCGCCGGCGTGCCGGCCCAGCGTGCCGACGCCGTAGCAGCAGCCGAGGAACGGCAGGTCGCGGCGCCGGACGACGTCGAGCATCCGGCCCAGCTCCGCCTCCACGGCGCGCTGCACGGGGGACTTGGTCTCCTCGGGATCGGAGCCCGTGAACGGGCTGCCGGGCAGGATCACGGCGGCGACGTCCGCGAGCTCCGCCTCCCAGTCCAGGCCGTGCGTGGCCACGTCCGGGCGCTGCACGACGCGGTCCAGGCGCAGCACCCGCAGCCGGCCCTCCGGATAGCCGCCCAGTCGCTGGACGGCCTCGACCTCGGCGGCCGCGGCGTCGTCTTCGGGGCGCGTCTGGACGAGGAGGAACGGCCGCGGATGCGGGCTCGGGACGGCGCCGGTCGGGGTGGTCATCTCGGCAGACTAGCTGTTGTGGGTCATGAGGTTCTTGCCACGGGGTACGGGCTGAGATGAGACGAGCGGGCCTCTCCCGCAGGATGGAAGTTCCTCAACAACCCACCTGCCAGAAGAGACCCGCTCATGACTCACGCTAACGCACCCCTGACCCCGACCGGCCGTCTCAGGATGGTCCACCGCCACCTGCACGACGGCATCCCGCAAGCGCACGTGGCCGCCGAGTTCCGCGTCAGCCGCCCCACGGTGGCCACCTGGGTGGCCCGCTACCGCGCCGAGGGCGAGGCCGGGCTGCTCGACCGGCCCAGCCGGCCGCACCGTTCACCTGCCCAGCTCGATCCGGTCCTGGTCGCCCAGATCCACGCCCTGCGGCGGGAGCGCAAGTGGTCCGCACGGCGCATCCATCACCACCTCGTCTCCGAGGGCCACCGGGTGTGTCTTCGTACCGTGGGGAGGTGGCTGCACCGGCTGGGCATCTCCCGGTTGCCAGACCTCGCGCCCACGGGTGAGGACCTGCGCCAACGACCGCAGAAGATCACCGCCCGCGGCCCGGGGCACATGGTGCACCTGGACGTGAAGAAGATCGGGCGCATCCCCGAGGGGGGCGGCTGGCGTGCGCACGGACGGGACTCCGAGAACGCGCGAGCGGCCAAGCGCGGGCCTGGCCGGCGGGTCGGGTACACCTACCTGCATTCGGCGATCGACGGGTTCACCCGCCTGGCCTACACCGAGGCGTTGGAGGACGAGAAGGCGGTGACCACGATCGGGTTCTTCTGCCGGGCGAGGGCGTTCTTCGCCGCCCACGGCATCACCGTGGACCGGGTGGTCACGGACAACGGGAACAACTACCGGGCCGTGGACTTCACCGCCAAGGTGGTCTCGCTCGGGGGCCGGCACCACCGGATCCGCCCCTACACCCCGCGTCACAACGGGAAGGTCGAACGCTACAACCGGCTGATGGTCGATGAGGTCCTCTACGCCCGCCCGTATACCTCAGAGACGGCTCGGCGTGAGGCCCTGCAGGTGTGGGTGAACCACTACAACTATCATCGGCCTCATACCTCCTGCGGGGACGCCCCGCCGGCCTCGTTGGCCCCGGCCCGAGTCAACAACGTCATGACCTCTTACAACTAGCGGGGCATCGGGCCGGGAGGGCGCGGCGGCGTCGTGGGGCGTCGTCGGGGGCGGGCCGCGGTCAGCGGTCGGCCCAGGGGCGGGCGTCGGAGGCCCACGGCAGGGGACGGACGCGCTCCTCGGGCAGCGGGTCCGTGGCCAGCCGGCCGTAGCGGTGCACGTCGAGCCGCCGCCCGCCCGCGCGGAGGCGGCCGCGCTGCGTGCCTTCGTGTCGGAGCCCGGCGGCCCGGGCGACGGCCCCCGCCGTCGGGATGTCCGCCCGGTGGGCCAGTTCGATCCGCTCGAGGCCGCCCTCGGCCAGTTCGGCGCCCGCCACGGTGGTCGCCGCACGCGACATGATCGCGTCCCCGCGCCAGCCCTGATGCAGCCAGGCGGTGAGCGCGCCGGTGCCGTGCGCCTCGTCGCGCACGACGGCGACCAGGCCGATCAGCGTGTCCGTCCCGCGCTCCACCACGGCGACGGCGTCCGTCCCCTCCGCCTGGACCAGTCCGTCGACGTAGGCGCGGGCGGAGGCCTCGTCGGTGACCTCCCCGGGGTCGGCCATGCCGACGGTGCCCGCGTGGAAGGCCGCCAGGACGGCGGGCGCGTCCGTGGAGCGGAGGGGGCGGAGCTGAGCGGGTGCGGAGCCGGTCATGTCGGGAGCATGGCCCCGACAGGGGCTGGAAAGTGAGGTGCACCACACGAACCGGACCCCGGAGGGCGGGTCACCGGGGACGGGGCCGGCTCTCGACGCCCGTCCCGCGGCCGGGCCTCACCGGCGCGTGGCGGCCTTCGCCTCGAGCTCGTCGGCGAGGGTGCGCAGCGTGCCGAGCTCACGGGCGATCCGGGAATCCAGGTCGGCGTCCGTGAGCGTCTCCGAGCCGCCGCGGGCACGCAGGTAGAGCAGCTGGTCGAACCGGGCGCGGCGCCACTGGTACTCGGCCTCGGCGTCGCGGGCCTGCAGGGCGCGGGAGATCTCCCGGTCGTAGAGCGGCGGCTCGTTGAGCTGACGCTGGCGCACTTCGAGCACGCGGGACGCCCGGCCCGGCTCGGAGGGGACCTCGTCCGCCTCGAGCAGGCGCCGACCGAGGTTGGCGGCGGCGATGTGCTCGCCCTCCTCGCGCAGGATCATCGACGCCAGGGACAGCGCGGCCTGGATGGACTTCCACCGCCCTACAGCCCCGTCCCACGGCAGGTTCGTCAGCAGGCCCAGGGTGGCGAGCGTGCCCTCGGTGTCCTCGTGCAGCAGGTAGAGCCGCTCGGCCATGCCGAACACGTCCTCCAGCTGGGAGCCGGAGCGCAGGTTCAACCCGTGCGAGAGCCGGGCCGCGGTGGCGGTCAGCTCGGTGTCCTCGAGGTGGCGCTTGCCGACGGCGACGATCCGCTCCTCGGGGGAGCCTGCGTCCACGGGGGAGAAGGTGGTGTCCGGGACGGCCCTGCGCTCCTCCGGACGGTCCGTGCGGACCCGGATCACGGAGCCGTGCGCGATCCTGACCTCGCGGCCGCCCTCGAGGGTGGCGATCACGAGCGCGGGGGTGCCGAAGTCGTCCCGCATCACCCGGGTCGAGGCCACGGGCGGGGCGGGCTCGCCGCGGCGGGTCAGGAAGCTGTCCCCGGGCTGCACGTCCTGGGACTTCAGATGGCGGAGATAGCCGCCGACGACCGGTGCCATGCTCAGCGCCCCCATCCCACGTGGGCGAGGGCCTGGCGCACCAGGTCCCCGCGGCCACCGATGAACTCGGCCTGGATGTCCTCGCCGAGGGCCTCCTCGGGGGTGAGCCAGGTCAGCTCGAGCGCGTTCTGGCGCGGCTGGCACTCACCCGTCACCGGCACCACGTAGACCAGGGCCACGGCGTGCTGGCGGTCGTCCGTCAGCCCGGTCTCGGACGGCGCCGGGAAGTACTCGGCGACGGTGCAGGGGACCACCGACGGCGGCAGCTGCGGGAACGCGAGCGGGCCGAGGTCCTTCTCCAGGTGGCGCATCAGCGCGGCGCGGATGGTCTCCCGGTACTGGACGCGGCCGGAGACGAACGACCGCTGGAACGTGCCGGTCTCGTCCGCCACGTAGAGCAGGCCGATCTCGGTGACGTAGCCGAGGGAGTCCAGCCGCACCGGGATGGCCTCCACGTACACCATGGGCAGCCGACGCCGGGCCTCGTAGAGGTCCTCGTCGGACAGCCAGCCCGGATTCGGGTCGGGGGTGCGCACGCTCATGGTTCTGTTCTACCGGAGTTCCGCGCCGGGGGCACACCGGGTCCCGCGTGTTCCGCTCACCACTTGGCGCGGAAGTACTGCCGGGCCATCGGCACCTGCTCCGAGGGGACGTCGAGGGCGAGGGCGGCCGCGGTCGGCCAGTTCGGGTTCGCCAGGGCGGCGCGACCCACACAGACGGCGTCGGCGCGGTCCTCGTCCACCACGGCCGCGACCTCCTCGGCGCCGGTCAGCGAGCCGACGGCGGACACCACGATCCCCTCGGTGCCCTCCTTCACGGCGGTGGCCAGCGGCACCTGATAACCGGGGCCCTGGGGGCCCTCGTAGGTGTCCCCGATGCCCGCGGAGGACAGGTCGAACCAGTGCACCTGCCCCTGCAGCTCCTGCGCCAGGCGGACGGTCTCCTCGATGCTCCAGCCGCCCTCGACCCAGTCCGAGCCGGAGATGCGGATGCCGAGGACCTTGTCCGCGGGCCACACCTCGCGCACGGCCGCCACGACCTCCTTGAGGAAGCGGGTGCGGCCCTCGAAGTCCCCGCCGTACTCGTCGGTCCGGGTGTTGGTCAGCGGCGAGAGGAACTGGTGGATGAGGTAGCCGTGGGCGGCGTGCAGCTGCACGGCGCCGAAGCCGGCACGGTCGGCGCGCTCGGCGGCGTCGGCGAAGGCCTGGACGGTCTCCCGGATCTCGTCCACCCGCATCGCGTGGGTGCGGATCTCCATGGAGTTGGTGGCCACGCCGGAGGGGGAGAGGGTCTCCCAGGAGTCGGGGCCCTCGAGGATCGGCTGCCCGGCGGGCGCGCCCGGGTGCATGGGGACGGTCGAGGCCTTGGCGCCGGCGTGGCCGAGCTGGATGGCGGGCAGGGCGCCCTGGGAGGCGATGAACGCGGCGATCGGCGCCCACGCGTCCCGCTGCTCGTCGTTCCACAGGCCGGTGTCCCACGCGGAGATGCGTCCCTCGGGTGTGACGGCGGTGGCCTCGGCCACCACGATCCCGAAGCCGCCGGCCGCGCGGGCGCCCAGGTGCTGGAAGTGCCAGCCGTGGGGGACGCCGTCGCGCGCCTCGCACGAGTACTGGCACATCGGCGGCAGGATCAGGCGGTTGCGCACGCGCACGCCGTTGATCTCGAACGGTTCGAAGATCGCGGTCACGGCGGGGGCGTCGGTCTGCGGGGTGGCGGTCTGAGTCATGCACCCCACCTTACGAGCGGGTCCGGACACGGGAGGGCTCGCGTCCGCCGCGGGCGGAAGGGCGGGCCGGCCCGTGCGACGAGAGAAGTCGTCACCGCTGCTGCGTCCACCCCTACCCTGGGCCCATGCCCTCCTACCGCGCCCGCCTGCAGATCGGCGACCTCCTGCCCGGCCACCGGCCCGAAGAGGTCATGGACCTGGCCGAGGCCGCCGTCCAGGCCACGCACGTGCTCGCGGCCAAGGACCTCGAGGTCGTCGCGCGCGTCCCGCGGATCGTGCTGCGCTTCACGGTGCCCGGCTCGCACCGGGCCGGCGAGGACGCCGAGGCCGCCGAGGTGGCGCGGCGGATGGCGGAGGCGGTGTCCGGCGTCGCCGTGACGGGCCGGTTGGACGTGCTCCGGCGCGACGGCGGCCGGTGGGTCCCGGTGCCCGCTGGGCCCGGGCGCTGAACGGGGCTGGGCTCAGGCGCCGGCCGGGAGCGGCCGGCGGGCGGCGTCGCGCTCGATCTGGCGGACCCAGGAGCGGCGCACGGCCGCGGCGGTGAGCAGCAGCAACGCCCCGAAGGCGGCCGCGAGACCCACCCACGCGCTCTGCTGTGCCCCGAGCGGGCTGGGCAGCAGGCGGGGCAGGGCGAGGCAGAGCAGGGTCCAGGCCATGCCCAGGGCCACACCCATGCGGCCGCGCCCACCGAGCACGAGGCGCAGGGCCGCCAGCAGCAGGGCCACCAGCACCAGCAGGGCGAGCAGCTCAGTCGGGAACCAGTCGACGTGCACACCCCAGGCGTGGAGGGCGGCGCCCACCGCGGTGGGTGCGCCGGCGAGGAGGGTGCCCAGCAGCACGCCGAGCGCGCCGTCCTCGGCCACCCGTGCGAGGCGGCGGGCCGCCGGGCGGGCGCCGAGCCGCCGGACCACACGGAGCATGAGGACCAGGGCGAGCAGCCACGGGACGACGTCGAAGCCCCCGGGGGCCAGGACGGCCAGGGGGAACCACAGCGTCAGCGCCAGCAGGGTCCCCGCGACCGCGCCCCGGATGCGGCGGTGCCGCGGCGACGCCCCCTGGCCCCGCCCCCACTGCCGGAGCACGTACATCCCGGTCAGCAGCCACAGCACCGGCCAGATCGCCGGGTGCAGCGGGGACAGCCCGAACACGCTCGCGCCGGGGCCGTGTCGGCCGTCGGCGGTGAGCGGGTACGCACCGGCGTCGAGCGCGCCGAGTCCCGGGACGCGCCCGGCCAGGCCGAGGCCCCACGCACTGGAGAGCACGAACAGCGCCCACACGAGTGTCAGCAGCGCCTGGCCGAGCCGGTCCGCGCGGGTCGGTGAGCCGGCCGGCTCCTCGGGCGGGGCGGGGGTGTAGCCGGGGATCAGGGGAAGGGCGCCCGTGACCGGCCCCGCCGAGGAGTGGGCGATGGCCTCGGCCCGGACGGCCTGCGCCTTCGTGGACAGTCGCTGCCGCCGCCGCCACTCGGGCAGGGCCACCCGGGCCCGGGCGAACAGCTCCTCGTCGGTGAGCCGCTCCTCCGGGTCGGACAGCAGCGGCCGGTCGGCGGCGGCCGGGAAGACCTCGGGGCCCTCGAGCTCGCGCGCGGCCCGGGCGAGCGCGCGGGACTCCCGCTCCTCGTGCTCGCGACGGCGGCGGGCGGCGTCCTCCGCCGCACGGCGCTCGGCCTCCCGGGCGCGGTCCTCGAGGAGCCGGGCCTGGGCGAGGGCGCGTTCGGCGTGCAGCACGGTGTGGGCGCGGACGCGTGCGGCCTGGCGACGACGTCGCTCGGCCTCGCGGCGGGCGGCCTCCTCCGCCTCGCGACGGCGCCGCTCGGCCTCCTCGGCCCGACGGCGCCGCTCGGCCTCGACGCGTTCGGCCTCGAGGCGACGGCGTTCGGCCTCGGCCGCCTGCCGACGGCGCTCCGCCTCCGCCTCCGCCTCGAGCCGGAACCGCTCCCGCTCGGCGAGCGCGGCCTCCTCGCGGGCCCTCCGCTCCGCCTGCACGCGGGCGCGCTCGGCGGCGACCTCCGCCTCCCGGCGGCGCCGTTCCTCCTGCTCCTGGCGGCGGGCGTCCGCCTCGGCGGCGGCACGGGCCTTCTCCTCGGCCGCCACCCGACGGCGCCGCTCGGCTTCACGCCGACGGCGCTGCTTCTCCTCCTCGCGGCGGCGGCGGGCCACCCGCGCGGCCTGGGCCCGGCGGGCCTCCTCGTCGAGGCGGGCCTGGAGGGCGGCGGCGTCGCGAGCCCGGGCGGCGTCGCGGGCCTGTGCGGCGGCGGCCTCGGCGGCGACCCGCTCATGCTCGGCGGCCCGGCGACGGGCGGCCTCGGCGGCGCGCTCCCGGCCGGCTCGCAGGCGGGCCCGCCGGCGCTCCTCGGCCGCGGTGCGGCGGCGTGCGGCCTCCGCGGCCTTCGCCGGGTCCCGCCCCGGGGCGGGGAGGATGCGCTCGACCGTGCCGACGAGCGGATCGGCGAAACGGGCGAGGTCCGGGCTGCCGAGGCGGTCCAGGATCTCGCTGAGGTCGCGGCGTGGACGCTGCTCGGCGGGGGCGCCCGGGGTGCGCAGGCGGTCCATGGCGCGGTGCACGTCCGCGCGGCGGTCCTCGCGCACGCGGCGCTCGGCGGCGGTCTCGGGTCGGCCCGAGCGCAGGGCGCGCTCGTGACGGCGCAGATCGCGGCGGGAGATCTCCCCGGGCGCGGCCAGGGCGCGGCGGGGGCGCGCGGCGGGGGCACGCGTCGCGTCGTCGTCGGGACGGGGCGCCGAGGCGTCCCGGAGGCGCTCGAGGGCGGCGCGGGACTCGGAGGACGCGTCCTGCATGCTCACCCCTTCCGGCCCCGGCGACGGTGGGCCATGATCCCCGCGATCATCAACCCTGCAAGGGTACCGAACACCATGCCGACCATCGCGGACGCCCACCACGGCAGGCCGGTGGCCCGGCCGGTGATCCAGCCGAGCCCCACCATGGACCCGGACCACGCGAGCGAGCCCGCCCCGGACAGCCACAGGAACACGGGCCAGCGGATCCCGCCGATCCCGGCCGCCGCCATCGACGCCGTCCGTCCGCCCGAGACGAACCGCAGCACGGACAGCCCCGCCAGGCTGCCCGCCGGGCCCACCCTCACCAGCAGGGTTCGGATCCCCCGGTGGATCCGCCGCCACCACGCCCAGCGGTCCAGGCGGTCGGCGAGGCCGTGGCGGAACAGCGCGTAGAGGCCGACGTCCCCGGCCCAGCAGCCCAGCCACGCCGCCAGCACTGCGGCCACGGGGGAGACCCGACCCTCCGCCGCGAGCGCCCCCGAGCCGATGACCACCACCTCCGACGGGACGGGCGGGATCGGGGCGTCCAGGGCCACGAGCAGCGCGGTGAGCGGGTGGAACCACGCTCCGAGCGCGTCCAGCAGGCTGGCCGGGTCCCCGCCCGTCACCGCGGTCGCTCCTGCAGCTGGGCGGGGGAGGTGAACTCCCGCTCCTCGCCCGTCACCGGGTCCGTGAAGCGCAGCGACCGGGAGAGCAGCTGCAGGGGCTGTGTGACGTCGTCCGGGGCGAGGTCGAGCAGGTCCGGGTAGAACGGGTCGAACGCGATGCCCAGGCCCAGGGCGGCCAGGTGGATGCGCAGCTGGTGGGTGCGGCCCGTGCGCGGGGTGAGTCGCAGGTGCGCCACGCGCCGCCCCGCCAGCGTCCCGGCGGAGACGCCGACGCCCAGCAGCTCCACCCGGGACTCCGCGTTCGCCCCGGCGTGGGGCCGATTCGACCGCCGGGTCCGCACCGGCGCGCCCGCCCGGCGTCCCGAGGCGGCCGGCGGGATCTCCTCCACCACGGAGCGCAGGACCCCCTTGTCCTTGCGGATCCGGCTGCGCACGGTCAGCGGGAACCGCCCCAGGACGGGGTCGGCCGGGGTGCCGGGGCCGCGGGCGCCGTCGTCGGGGGCGTCCGGCAGGAGCGCCACGGCCTCGTAGGTCTTGGCCACGGCACGCCGCTCGAAGAGCAGGTGGTAGGCGCCGCGGGTGGCCGGGTTCGCGGAGAACATCACGACGCCGGCCGTCGCCCGGTCGAGCCGGTGCAGGGGCACGAGGTCATCGAGGCCGAGCTCGTTGCGCAGCTGCACCAGCGCGGTCTCCTGGACGAAGCGGCCGCCCGGGGTGGTGGACAGGAAGTGCGGCTTGTGGATGACCACGAGGTGCTCGTCGCGGTGCAGGAGCGTGTGCGTCACGGGCAGCGGGGCCTCGTCGGGCACGTCCCGGTAGTACCAGAGGTCGTCGTGCACGCCGAGCGGCGTCGCCGGCGTCAGTGCGGTGCCGTCCGCCGCCACGACCTCGCCGCGGGCGAAGCGCGCGCGGATGCCGTCCGGGTCCACGTGACCGAACCGGTGGAGCACGTAGTCCTGCGCGGTGGGCCAGCCGGAGGCGGGCAGGCGCAGGCGCGTGGCGTTGACGCCGTTGCGCGGGGGGAGGGGAGAGGGGACGGCCACGGGTCCATCCTCCCAGCCCGGCGCGGCTGCGTCCGACCGGCGCCGTTCAGTCCGACCGGCCGGGCCGGCCGGAGCCGGTGGTCTCGTCCTCGGCCGGGCCTCGGCCCTGCGGGGTGAGCACCACGACCTCCTCGGCCGGCGCGGCGCGCCCCGTCACCTCGTGCGCCGGGACCGCCCCGCCGACGTCGACCACCACGGTGTCCAGCACCGCGCCCGCGGGGACCTCGCAGTCGCCGAGCAGGAGGCTGCCGCGCACCGTGGCGCCGGCCGCCACGACCACCCCGGGGCCGACCACGCTGTCCGACACCTCGCCCTCGATCCGGCAGCCCGGGTTGAGCAGCGAGCCGGAGACGCGGGCGTCCGGGGCCACCCACGCCGGTGGCGCCTGGTGGGGGTTGGTGATCAGCGGCCAGCCTTCGGCGGCGACGTCCAGGCCGGTGCCCTCGAGGATCTCCCGGTGGGCGCGGACGTACGCGTCCAGGGTGCCGATGTCCCGCCAGTACCCCACGAGGCGGTGCTCCCGCACGCGCCCCCGCGCCACGAACGCCGGGATGATGCTCTCCCCGTAGTCGCCGAGGGAGGAGCCCACGGGGTCGCCGTCCTCATCGGTCTCGCCCTCGTCCTTGGTGGCCGTCTCGTCCTCGCCCGCCACGAGGTCGCCGACCACCCCGGAGAGCGCGGCGACGTCGAACACGAACACCTCGGTGGCCACGAGCGTGCCCGCCGGGTCCTCCGGCTTGTAGGCGTAGTCGGTCACCGCGCCGTCGTCGTCCACCTGCACGACGCCGAAGCGCGAGGGGTCCTCGTCCGTCTCGGTGGTGACCACGGTGAGCTCGGCGCCGGAGCGGGCGTGCTCGGCCAGCACGGGGCGCAGGTCCAGCTGGTACAGGTGGTCGGCGGAGAGCACCACGACGGTCTCGGCGCCGAACTGCTCCAGCAGCGGCAGCTGCTGGGCGATCGCGTGCCCGTTGCCGCGGGCGAAGCCCTCCTCGGCGCGGCCCTGCGCGGGGGGCAGGAGCCGCAGGCCGTGGCGGGTGCCGTCGAGATCCCACGGCCGGCCGCCAGCCAGGTGCTGGTTGAGCGTGAAGGGGCGGTACTGCTCCACGACCCACACGTCCCGCAGGCGCGAGTGGGCCAGGTTGGACAGGACGACGTCGATCAGCCGGTACTGGCCCGCCAGCGGCACCATCGGCTTGGCGCGGGCCGCGGTGAGCGGCATGAGGCGGCCGCCGGTGCCACCGGCCAGCACGAGCGCGACGACGGCGCCCTCCGGGTCCTTCGGGAACGGGTCGGCCATGACTCCTCCTCGGGTCGGGGCGGGTTCAGCGTAGGGAGCGGGGACGACACGTGGCCACCGTTCGGGTGCGTCCGGCTCAGCCCTGGCAGTGCGGGCACCACCACAGCCGCCGCGCGTCGTCCTCGGCGGAGCCGTAGTCCTCCTGGCGGACGGGGCCGCGGCAGCGCAGGCACGGGGCGCGGTCGTGCCCGTAGACCCAGTACGACGGCGTCCCCCCGCCGCGCGCGCCGGGCGTCCGGCCGGGCGTCGTGCCGGGTGGCGGACCGGCCGGGACCAGCACCTCGACCCCGAAGGGTCGCCCCGGGTTGGGACGCACGCCCGTGGTCCGGCGCCGTGCGCCCGCGGCGGGGGCGGCGGGCGGGACGTTGGCGCGCAGCAGGTCCCGGGCGAGCAGCACGAGTCCGGCGACGTCCTCGACCTCCCCGACCGGCCGGTGCGGGTCGATGCCGGCCAGCAGGAGGGTCTCGCAGCGGTAGATGTTGCCGATCCCGGAGACGAGCCGCTGGTCGAGCAGGGCCAGGCCGACCGGCCGCTCGGGCCGGGCCGTGAGCCGCCGCACGCCCTCGGCGAGCAGCGCGGCGCCGTCGTCGGGGGTGTCCCAGGCCGGGTCGAGCAGGTCGGGGCCGAGGTGGCCGAGGACGGTGGCCTCGTCGGCGGTGGGCACGAGGGTGAGCAGGCCCAGCTGGGCGCCGAGCACGCGGTGCCCCGCCGTCTCCAGCACCGCCCGCACCTGCCAGGCGGGGGCGCCCCACCGCGCGTCGACGGCCGAGACGAGCCAGCGCCCCTCCATCTTCAGGTGCGAGATCAGGGTGAGCGGCCGGGCCCCGGGGCGGGCCGTGGGCGGGGTCAGCCGCATCAGCAGGTACTTGGCGCGCGGCAGGACCTCGGCCACCGTCCAGCCGGTCAGGTCCGCGGTGGCGTGGCGGGGCACGCGCAGATCCGCGTGCGTCAGGACCCGGCCCTCGAGCACGGGGCGGAGCCGGTGCGCGACGCGGACGAGGGAGTCGCCTTCAGGCACGGGCCGTCACCGGCTCAGGCCGCGTTGAGCTGCCAGGTCACGCCGAAGCGGTCCCCGACCCACGCGAAGCGGCGCGAGAAGCCGTAGTCGTCGGGCGGCATGTAGTCACGGCCACCGCCGGCGAGGAGCGTGTCGTGGATGGCGTCCACCGCGGTGGCGTCCGGCAGCTCGACGAACAGGCTGATGGCCGGGGTGAACGTGAACCCGTGCGGGGTGAAGGAGTCGAAGAACCGCAACCGCTGGCCGGCGATCTCGAGCTCGCCGTGCAGGACCTTGCCCGCCCATTCGGCGCCGCGCGGGGAGGAGTCGTCGAAGAGGTCGCGGCGGACCTCGGTGACGGGCAGGTGCTCCACGAACGCGGTGAGGTAGGCGTCCATGGCCGCACCGGCGTCGCCCTCGAACATGAGGAACGGGGTGACGGAGGGGTCCGAGGGGTGCGGCAGGGCGTCCTCGAGGGCCTCGGGGGCGGGGGACGTGCCCGTGGGGGCGGTGCCCACGTCCTCGGGCGGGGCGGCGTCGATGCTCATGGGCCGAACCTACCCCCGGGACCCGCCTCCGCGACAGGGCCGCCCCGGGCAACGCGGGTTGAGTTGTCGCGGGTGTCCGACGGCGGGACCCGCGACAACTCAACCCGCGTTGCGGACGGACGGACGGCGTCGAGCTCTCAGTTCCGGAACCGGATGCCCGACGGGCTCGAGTAGAACCCCGCGGCCAGCAGCGCCTCGGCCAGCGGCGTGCCGAGCACGGGCCCGCCATTGACCTTCTCCAGGCTCAGCCGCTCGGTGTGGCCGGTGCGCAGCGCCCACACGAGCGCCTCCGCCGCGGCCCGCAGCTCGCCCGGCTCCTCCGTGAACGCGAGCAGCGTGCGCCCGCCGCGCTCCATGTAGAGGGCCAGCCGCCCCGCGATCAGCACGACGACGGCGCCCGCCTTCCGGCCCGGGCGGTGGCCCGTGGGCACGACGCCGTCCGGCCCGGCCGGCACGGACGGCCAGTCCAGCGCGGCGCCGTAGGGGTTCGCCGGATCCGTCGCGGCCAGGGCGAGGGCGAGGGGGGCGGCGTCGACGGCGGCGTCCTCCTCGTCCCGCTGGAACCCTCGCAGCCGATCCACGACGGCGCCGGTGGAGAACTGCGCGCCGCCCAGCCCGTCGACGAAGTGGCCGCGGCGCACCTGGCCCGCGTCCTCCATCCGGGTGAGCAGCCGGTACTGCCCCGCGAAGCCGCCGGGGACCTCCTCGGCCACCACGGAGCCGCGCGTGATCACGCCGTACCGGTCCAGCAGCAGCTCGGCGGTCGCGTGGGCGCGGATCGTGGGGTCCTGCTCGGCGGCGGGCAGCAGGGACCAGCGGCCGGCCGAGCGGGCCTGCTCGGCGGCCGAGAGCCCGACGGTCCCCGCCGTGAGGCCGGCCGAGCCCCGGGCGCCGCCCTCGGGCGAGGTGAGCCCCGCGTACCGGCCCCGCCCGCGCACCCCGGCCAGCCGCCCGCCGAGCCCGCGCCCGGCCTCCGCCCCCGCGGCCCCGCCCGTCCGCGCGGTGCGGGCCCGCGGCGTCTGCCGGCCGGTGCGGTGCGCGGTCTTGCCGAGCGAGAGCAGGCCGCGGACGGGGGCGAACGTGTCGTTGCCGACCCGGCCGTCCCACACCAGGCCCCACAGCGCGGCCAGCACCGCGGGGCCGCGGGCCAGGTCGGCCGGGTCGCGGTGCGGGTCGGGGCCGACCGCCCGGCCTGCGCCACCCGCGTCGCCGCCCGCCGCCTGCACCGCCCGCACCCGCTCCACGAGCTGGGGGAAGAACCAGGCCCCGCCGCCGGCGAGCACCTCGAGCACGGCCGCGCGCAGGGCGGCGTCGGCCGGCGTCGCCTCGGCGGGCTCGGGCAGGCGCAGCGTGAGGTCCACGGCGTCGGCGGGGTGCAGGGCCACCCAGCCGTCGTTGCCGGCGGCCTCCCCGACGCCCGACCACACGTATTCGCCCGTGGCCAGCAGCTCGTCGAGCAGGGCGGGGGCGTAGTCCCGCACGCGGGCGGGCAGCACGAGGGATTCCCACGCGCTCGCGGGCAGGGGCGTGCCGGCCAGCTGGTCCAGGACGGTGGCCACCCCGTCCACGCCCTCGAGCGTGGCCGGCGGACGCCAGGCCCCGTCGCGCCCCGTCCGTGGCCGCAGGTGCTGCCAGTCGGCGAGGAACCGGGCGTACGCGGCCTGGTCCACCGGCTCGACCTCGGCGCGCAGCGCGGCGAGGGAGCGCATGCGGATCCGCCGCAGCACCTCGGCGTCGCACCACTCGGCGTCCAGGCCGGTGGCCCCGGGGGTGCCCTCCGGCCGGAACGCGCCCGTGCTCACGCGGCGCTCGGTGGCCAGGCGCTGCAGCACCGAGAGCACGACGGCGCCGCCCAGTCCCATCGCGGCCCCCGCCTCGGCGGCGGTGAAGGGGCCGTGGGTGCGGGCATAGCGGCCCACGAGGTCCCCGAGCGGGTCGTCGACCGGATCGAGGAACGCGGTGGGCACTCCGTGCGGGATCGGCGTGCCGAGCGCGTCCCGCAGGCGGGCGGCGTCCTCGACGGCGGCGAACCGCTCGACCCCGTCCTGGCGCAGGCGGAACGCGCGGCCGGCGCGCTCGAGCTCCGCCAGCATGCCGGCGACGGCGTCCTCGTCCGCGGCCTCCTCCGTCTCCCCCTCGGCCCGTGTGCGCCGCGCGGCCTCCGCCACGGACAGCGGTCCCAGCAGGCGCAGCAGGTCCGCCACGCCCTCGACCCCGCGGGCGCGCCGGTCGGGCGCGAGCCGCTGCAGCTGGGCCTCGACCTCCGCGATGACCCCGGCGTCCAGCAGCTCGCGCAGCTCCTCCGTGCCCAGCAGCTCGGACAGCAGTGCCGGGTCGAGGGAGAGCGCGGCGGCGCGGCGCTCGGCCAGCGGGGAGTCGCCCTCGTAGATGAACTGCGCGATGTAGCCGAACAGGATGGACTGGCTGAACGGCGAGGGCGCCGTCGTCGTGACCTCCACGAGCCGGACGGCCCGCGAGGCCACCCGCCCCGCGAGCTCCTTGAGCGCAGGGAGGTCGTAGACGTCCTGGAGCACCTCGCGCACGGTCTCCAGGATCACGGGGAACCGCGGGTGCTTCCGTGCCACGTCCAGCAGCTGCGCGGACCGCTGCCGCTGCTGCCACAGGGGGGGTCCGCCGCCCGGGGTCACGGCGCGGCAGCAGCAGGGACCGGGCCGCGTTCTCCCGGAATCGGGCCGCGAACAGCGCGGACCCGCCGACCTCCGCCGTGACGATCTCGTCCAGCTCCTCGGCCGTGAACTCGAACAGCTCCGCGCCCGGCGGCTCGGCGTCCATCAGCGGGATGCGCAGCACGATCCCGTCGTCGGCCGCCATCGCCGCGCCCGAACCGGTCTCCAGCCCGTACCGCTGCGCCAGCCGCGCCCCCACCGCGAGCGCCCACGGGGCGTGCACCGCCATGCCGTAGGGGGAGTGCAGCACCACGCGCCAGTCGCCGAGCTCGTCCGTGAACCGCTCCACCACGAGCGTCTGCTCGGTGGGCAGCACACCGGTGGCCTCGCGCTGGTCGGCGAGGTAGGCCAGCAGGTTGTCCTGCGCCCACGGGTCCAGGCCCGCGGCGGCCAGGCGGGTGCGGCCGGCCTCGGGGTCCGCGTCCAGCTCGCGGCGGAAGCGCCCGACGGCGTCGCCCAGCTCCGCCGGCCGGCCCGCGGCGTCGCCCCGCCAGAACGGGAGCTTGCCGGGCTGCCCGTAGGCGGGCAGCACCAGGACGCGGTCCGCGGTGATGTCCACGATGCGCCAGCTCGTGGCGCCCAGCAGGATGACGTCCCCCACGCGGGACTCGTAGACCATCTCCTCGTCGAGCTCGCCGACCCGGCGTCCGCCGGAGCGGGCCGAGCCCGCGGACGCGGTGCCCGCCGACTCGGCCGTGTCCCCGGCCGCCGCGCCGCCGTCGGAGGCCAGGAACACCCCGAACAGGCCGCGGTCCGGGATGGTGCCGCCCGAGGTGACTGCGAGGCGCTGGGCGCCGGGGCGGGCGGCGAGCGTGGCGTTCTCCCGGTCCCACAGGATGCGCGGGCGCAGCTCGGCGAACTCGTCCGAGGGGTAGCGGCCGGCCAGCAGGTCGAGCACGGACTCGTAGGCGGAGAACGGCAGCGTGGCGAACGGCGCGGACCGGCGCACGAGGTCGAACCACTCCTGTGCGTCCAGGTCCGCGACGGCGACGGCGGCCACGGTGTGCTGGGCGAGGATGTCCAGCGGGTTGGCGGGGATGCGCAGCGACTCGATGCGCCCGGCCGTCATGCGCTCGGCCACGACGGCGGTGTCCACGAGGTCGCCCCGGTGCTTGGGGAAGAACACGCCCCGGGAGACCTCGCCCACCTGGTGCCCGGCGCGGCCCACGCGCTGCAGACCGGAGGCCACCGAGGGCGGGGACTCCACCTGGATCACCTGGTCCACCGCGCCCATGTCGATGCCCAGCTCGAGCGAGCTCGTGGCCACGACGCAGCGGATCTGGCCGGTCTTCAGCGCCTCCTCGACGATGGCGCGCTGCTCCTTGGACACGGAGCCGTGGTGGGCGCGGGCGAAGTCGGAGACGGTGCCCGATCCGGTGCCGGTCTGCCCGGCCACCTGGGCGGGGCCGTGGAAGCCGGTCGGGTCCGGTGTGCGGAAGCCGGGGACGGCGTCCGGGTGCTCGGCCGCGGCGGCCGCCTCGGCGCGGGCCTCCCAGATCTCGTTGAGCCGGCCGGTGAGGCGCTCGGCCAGGCGGCGCGAGTTGGCGAACACGAGCGTGGAGCGCCGCTCGGCCACCAGGTCCACGATCCGCTCCTCGACGTGCGGCCAGATGGACCCGCCCGTCACCGCGCCCTCGTCGCCGAGCCCGCCCGTCGAGGAGCCGGGCCCCAGGTCGTGGGCTGCGGCGGGGGAGGAGAGGTCCGTCAGGTCCGGCACCGGCACCGTGACCGCCAGGTCCCAGCGCTTGGCCGAGGCGGGCCGCACCACCGTCACCGGCTGCGTGCCGCCGAGGAACCGGGCCACCTCGGCGGCCGGCTCGACCGTGGCGGACAGGCCGATCCGCTGCACCGGCGTGTCCAGCAGGGCGTCCAGGCGCTCGAGGGAGACGGCCAGGTGGGCGCCGCGCTTGGTCCCGGCCACGGCGTGCACCTCGTCCACGATCACCGTGCGGACCCCGGCCAGCGCCGCTCGGGCCTGCGAGGTGAGCATGAGGTACAGCGACTCGGGCGTGGTGATGAGGATGTCCGGCGGATCCTGCTGCAGGCGCCGCCGCTCGGCCGCCGGGGTGTCCCCGGAGCGCACGCCCACCCGCACGCGCGGCACGGGCCTGCCCTGGTGCGCGGCGGTCTGCGTGATGCCCACCAGCGGGGCCCGCAGGTTCCGTTCCACGTCCACGCCGAGCGCCTTCAGCGGCGAGACGTAGAGGACGCGGGTGGCCGCCGTCCCCTCGGCGGCGGGCTCGCGCACGAACGAGTCGAGCGCCCAGAGGAAGGAGGAGAGGGTCTTGCCCGAGCCGGTCGGCGCGATCACCAGCGCGTGCCGCCCCGAGGAGATCGCGTCCCACGCGCCGAGCTGGGCCGGCGTCGGGGCCTCGAACGCGCCCGTGAACCAGGCGCGCGTGGGTTCGGTGAACCGGCCCAGGACGACGTCGGCCGCGGGCGTGGCCGAGCCCGCTGCGGTCTCCGCGGGCCCGCTCATGCGTGGTGGTACGGTCGGCCGGCGGAGATCTCCTGGGCCCGGTAGACCTGCTCCGCCAGGATCAGCCGCACGAGCTGGTGCGGGAAGACGAGCGGGGACAGGGACCAGACGCGGTCCGCGCGGGCGTGGACCCGGGTGTCCACCCCGTACGCGCCTCCGATGACCATCGTCACCGGGGCGCCGACGTCGAACCGGCCCTGCAGGTGCCGCGCCAGGCCCGGCGAGTCGAACGCCGTCCCCCGCTCGTCCAGCAGGATCAGGTGCTCGTCCGCGCCGACCGCGCCCAGGATCCGGTCCGACTCCTCGGTGCGCGCCGCCTCCTCCTGCCGCGCGGAGTGCGGCAGCAGACGCCACGAGAGGTCGTAGGGCTTCTTGAGGCGCCGCTCGTAGCGGTCGATCCCGTCGACGACCCACGCCTCATGCTTCTTGCCGATGGCCAGCACCCGAACAGACATGGCCCCATGATCGCACCGGCGGCGGAGAGGGTACGGGGGTCGGCCCCCGCCGCTCGGTTGCGCTCGCCGGGGCGGGGTGCCTGGCTCCGCACCGGAAGGGGGCCCATGACGTCGACCGCACGGTCCGCGCGGGTGTCCCGCCGCGCCGCGCTCGGCCTCGGGGTCGGCGCCCTCGCGGTGGGCGGGGTGGCCGTCGTCGCCGACCTGGTCGGCGCGCCCGCCGGGCCGCTGGGCGCCAACTCGACGGCCCTGTACGGCATGCGCAGCTCCACCGGCCACACGTACGCGGCCCTGCCCGGGCGCGCCGGACGCATCGACGTGTACCGGCCGCCGGGCCAGGGCCCGTTCCCGGTCCTCGTGTGGAACGCGGGCTCCGGCTGGCGCAGCGATCGCGGCTACAGCGACGGCGCCGACGTCGCCCGCGGCCTGGTCCCGCACGGCTACGCCGTCGCCGCGTTCTCGGTGCGCAGCTCCAAGCAGGGCACGTTCCCCGCTCAGGTGGAGGACGCGACGGCGGCGGTCCGCTGGGTACGACGCAACGCCCCGGGCCTGCAGCTGGACGCGGGGCGGGCGGGCGGCTGGAACGCCCTCATGGCCGGCCTCACGGGCGGACAGGACCTGGACAGGGAGCGGGTGCCGCTGCCCGGCCGGGAGGTGCCCGACGGCGGCCACGCGATCCCGGAGGAGGACCGCGTCCAGGCGATCGTGGACTTCTTCGGCCCCACGGACTTCCTGACGATGAACCGCCAGATGCTCCCGGGCGCGTGCGCGGACTACAACCGCGCGAACCGGCTGAAGCACTGCCACCTCGACGACCGCAGCACCAAGTCGGACATGCTGGGGGTGCCGGTCCTGGCCTCGGGCGGCCTGACCCGGCTGGCCTCCCCGATCGCGCACGTGCGCCCGGACTCGCCGCCCCTGCTGGTCGTCCACGGGCGCAGGGACGTCACGGTCCCGTGGGGGCAGAGCCTCGAGCTGTACCGGGCCGCCGAGGCCGCCGGACTGCGCATCGCGTTCTACTCGGTGGCCGAGGGCGGCCACGACCTGGGCATGATGACCGCGAAGACGCGCAGCGCGGAGGTGCTCCGCCACGGTGTGCCGGCCAGCGCCGTGCACGCCACCATCTCGTGGTCCGCGGTGGCCACGTTCCTGGACGCCGTCCTGCCGCGCTGAGCCGGCGGCCGGACCCGTCCCGGCATGGCGAAAGCCCGGGAGCGCAAGGCTCCCGGGCTTCACATCTGGCGGTGACGGTGGGATTTGAACCCACGGTACGGGGTTACCGTACACAGCATTTCGAGTGCTGCACCTTCGGCCGCTCGGACACGTCACCAGACCAGGACACCCTACCCGAGCCGTGGCGGCGCGCCCAAACCGGCCGCCCGCCGTCGTCGGGCACGGGCGCGTTCAGTCGCGCTGTGCCGCGAAGAACCCCCGCAGCAGCGCCGCGCTCTCCTCGGAACGGACGCCGGCGCGGACCTGCACCCGGTGGTTGAAGCGGGGGTCGCGGACCACATCCAGCACCGATCCGCACGCGCCCGCCTTCGGGTCCCACGCCCCGAACACGACGCGCGGGATGCGGGCCAGCAGCAGCGCACCGGCGCACATGGGGCAGGGCTCGAGGGTCACCACGAGGGTGCAGTCCGTCAGGCGCCAGCCGTCGTGCGCCCCGGCGGCGGCCCGCAGCTCCGCCCCGCGGCGCAGCGCGAGGACCTCGGCGTGGGCGGTGGGATCGTGGTGCTGTTCGCGCTCGTTCCCGACGACGGCTAGGACGGTCCCGTCGCCGGCCACGAGTGCGGCGCCGATCGGCACGTCGCCGGCCGCCCCGGCCGCGCGGGCGGCCCGGAGGGCCAGGCCCATCCACGCGTGCTCCTGCTCGGCCGTGGGCGCGGGGGAGGGGACGGGGGCGGACACGCGGCCAGCCTAGCGGCGGTGTCGGCGCCCCCGCGGGCACGGGGACGGGCGGAGAGGCGCGCGTGGGCGGTACCGTGGGCGCCATGCGCGTCCACATCGTCGACCACCCGCTCGTGGCCCACAAGCTCAGCGTCCTGCGGGACAAGAAGACCCCGTCCATGATCTTCCGGCAGCTCACTGAGGAGCTCGTGATGCTGCTCGCCTACGAGGCGACGCGCGACGTGGCCATGGAGGAGGTGCGGATCGAGACCCCGGTGACCGAGACCACCGGCTTCCGGCTGGCCCGCCCGCGTCCGCTGGTCGTGCCGATCCTGCGCGCGGGGCTCGGGATGCTGGAGGGGATGACCAAGATGGCGCCGTCCGCCGAGGTCGGGTTCCTCGGCATGGCCCGCAATGAGGAGACGCTGGACATCGTCACCTACGCGGAGCGGCTGCCGGCCGACCTGTCCGGGCGTCACGTGTTCGTCCTGGACCCCATGCTGGCCACGGGAGGCACGCTGATCGAGGCCATCCGCTTCCTCTACCAGCGCGGCGCGGCGCGGGTCACGTGCCTCTGCCTGCTCGGAGCGCCCGAGGGCATCGAGCGGCTGGAGGCCTCGCTGGGCGACGTCGAGGTGGACCTGTACCTGGCCGCCGTCGACGAGCGCCTGGACGAGCGGTCCTACATCGTCCCCGGCCTCGGCGACGCCGGCGACCGGCTCTACGGCCTGGCGGAATGACCTGAACGGAGCTCCGCGTCCGCCACGAGACGACCACGGCCCCCGCCCCCACCCGGCGGGGGCCGTGGTCGTCTCGTGGGAGCGTCTCCGGCGGGGACGTCAAGCGGGGCCGCCAATGTGTCGTCCATCTAGTGGACGTCACGACCCGCTGTGACCCGTCATCATGGCGTCACATGGAAAACCTGGCAGTCTCCTGCATAAATATTCCGCATACTCATTGGTCCTGCGGCGCGTCCCCACCTGTTGAACAATGAGAGAGTCACGCGGGCGAGCCGAGCGACGGCGCGACGCTATTCCGATCCGCGAATAGTGATGTTGAGCACATTCAGGACTCTTCTTCTCAAATAATGAGACAAAAGTGCGAACGTTACTTGCCAGTCCCCTCGGTGAAGTCACATTCTTGTCATGTGACGCCTCGTCCGCCGCACCGACCGAGCGGTGGAGGGGCCATGAGCCGAAAGAGGAGTGGTGGCCATGGGTCAGTCCGCCGGATACGTGCACATCTCCGTCCGCAACGCGCAGCGCCGGGCCGACGGCATGTCCCGCCGAGGCCAGGCCCGCGCAGGCCTGCGCCTGGCCGGTGGCACCGACGCCCCCGACTCCCAGACGGCGCCGACGCCGGTCCTGGCGCCGAACGGCATCCCGGGTCCCCAGGCGGTGGCCCGGGAGAACGAGGCCCGTGGGTTCGTCGTCTACGTGGGCATGGACGAGCTGGCCGCCTCGGCCGCCGGCACCTCCCTCACGCGGCTGGCCAATGAGCTGCGCCACTACGTGGAGTCCCTCGTCCCCGGGGCGGAGTCGCACGCCGCCGTCGCCCTGGCCCCCGCCGGCGCGGAGGGCCGCGACCTCGAGGTCGTGCGCCAGGTGCTCGGCGACCCGACCGTGCAGGGCGGTGCCCGTCCCGACCTGGCGCAGGCGCCGGCCCCCGTGTCCACGCGCCAGCCCGGTGTGCTGATCGATCTGTCCCGGCGCGAGGTGCAGCTGGACGGTGAGTCGCTGAACCTCACCTTCAAGGAGTTCGAGCTCCTGAACTACCTCGTGGAGAACGGCGAGCGCACCGTCGGCCGCGAGGAGCTGCTCGACGCCCTGTGGCGCAACGCCGACGAGGTGCCCAACGAGCGCACCATCGACGTGCACATCCGCCGACTGCGCGCCAAGCTCGGCCGCCTCGCGAACACCGTGCGCACCGTGCGCGGCCAGGGCTACCGCTTCTACCGCCACCCCGAGGTGGTCGTGTGGGCGGCGCCGGAGTACAGCATCTGACCCGCGCCCGCCCGTGTCCGACGACGGCCCCCGCTCACCCGAGCGGGGGCCGTCGCCGTAGCCTGGCCGCATGAGCACCGCCGACGCGAAGACCCTGATCGTCCTCCGGCACGCCAAGGCCGGCTGGCCCGACGCGGCCGACGACCATGCCCGCCCGCTCGCCGAGCGAGGCCACGCCCAGGCGCCCGCCGCCGGCGACTGGCTCCGCGAGCACGACCTCGTCCCGGGCGCCGTCGTGTGCTCCGATGCGCTGCGCACCCGTCAGACGTGCGTGTGGGTGTGCGAGCGCCTGGGCGAGCTGGCACCCACGCCCTACCTGGACCCGCGGCTCTACGGCGCCGACGCGGCGCGGGCCCTGGCCGTCGTCAACGAGACGGAGGAGACCACGCGACGGCTGCTGGTGGTGGGCCACATGCCGTGGGTGCAGGAGCTGGGCATGCGGCTGATGAGCCTGGACTCGGACCAGGACGCGGCGCTGCGCATGAGCGAGCACTACCCGACGCTCGGGATGCAGGTGTTCCGGGTGGAGAAGCCGTGGGCCGAGCTCGACGGCCGCGACGCCGCCCTGACGCACTTCGTGGTTCCGGGGCGCTGACCTCCGCGGCGGCGCGCGTGGCAGAGGCGCGCCGACATGACGAAGGCCCCGCTCCAGCAGGAGCGGGGCCTTCCGGTCGTGCGCCCAAAGGGATTCGAACCCCTGACCTTCTGTTCCGTAGACAGACGCTCTATCCAGCTGAGCTATGGGCGCATCATCCGATCCGCCGGAGCGGCTCGAACTCGTAGAACACTACAGGACCTCTCCGGCGAAGTGCAAATCGACGCTCTGCGTCGGCCTGTGTCGGGGGCGTGGCGGGGACGCGGCCATGATAGCCGAGCTCGGGTACCATGGCAGGACCGTGTGGCCACAACGATGTGGTGCGCGCTTCGGCGGTGCACGTATCGGAGTGGACGGGACGGAACGGCCCCGGACCCCAATGGGAGGACTCTCCACCATGGCTGACAACGCCACCACCTCGTTCGCGGATCGCGCCCTGGCGGACGCGCCCACGGACTACGCCCAGCTGCGCGAGTGGGTTGCTCAGATCGCAGAGCTGACGCAGCCGGACTCCGTGCAGTGGGTCGACGGCTCCGAGGAGGAGCGCGACCGCCTCGCGGACGAGCTTGTGGCGGCGGGCACCCTGACCCGCCTGGCCGAGGACAAGTTCCCCCACTCCTTCGCCGCGTTCTCCGATCCCGCCGACGTCGCCCGCGTGGAGGACCGCACCTTCATCTGCTCCGAGAAGGAGGAGGACGCCGGCTTCACCAACAACTGGATGGACCCGGCGAAGATGCACGGCATCCTCGACGACGCGTTCTCCGGCGCCATGCGCGGCCGCACCATGTACGTGATCCCGTTCGTGATGGGCCACCTCGACGCCGAGGACCCGAAGTACGGCGTGGAGATCACCGACTCCGCCTACGTGGTCCTGTCGATGCGCATCATGGCCCGCATCGGCCAGGACGTGCTGGACAAGATGTCCCGCGAGCAGGCCTTCTACGTGCCGGCCGTGCACTCCGTGGGAGCCCCGCTGGAGCCGGGCGAACAGGACGTGCCGTGGCCGTGCAACGAGACCAAGTGGATCGTGCACTTCCCCGAGGAGCGCTCCATCTGGTCCTTCGGCTCCGGCTACGGCGGCAACGCCCTGCTCGGCAAGAAGTGCTACGCGCTGCGCATCGCCTCCGTGATGGCCCGGGACGAGGCCTGGCTCGCCGAGCACATGCTGATCCTCAAGCTGACCAACCCCGAGGGCCGGTCCTACCACATCACCGGCGCCTTCCCGTCGGCCTGCGGCAAGACCAACCTCGCCCTCATCGACCCCACCATCGAGGGCTGGAAGGCCGAGACCCTGGGCGACGACATCACCTGGATCCGCGCCGGCAAGGACGGTGAGTTCCGCGTGATCAACCCGGAGACCGGCTACTTCGGCGTCGCCCCCGGCACCGGCTGGTCCACCAACCCGAACGCCATGCGCGCGATCTCCAAGGGCAACTCCATCTTCACCAACGTCGCCCTCACCGACGACGGCGGCGTGTGGTGGGAGGGCATGACGGACGAGGTCCCCGAGCACCTCACCGACTGGCGCGGCAACGACTGGACGCCCGAGTCCGGCCGCCCGGCCGCCCACCCCAACTCCCGGTTCTGCACGCCCATCGAGCAGACGGACATGCTGGCCGACGAGTACCGCGACCCGCGGGGCGTGAAGCTGGACGCCATCCTGTTCGGCGGCCGCCGCAAGACCACCGTGCCGCTGGTGACCGAGGCCTTCGACTGGGAGGACGGCATCCTCAAGGGCGCCACCCTCTCCTCGGAGACCACCGCGGCCGCCGCCGGCGCCGTGGGCGTCGTGCGCCGCGACCCGATGGCCATGCTGCCGTTCCTCGGCTACGACGCCGGCGACTACCTGGCCCACTGGGTCAGGGAGTCCGGCAAGGCCGACCCGGAGAAGCTGCCGCGCATCTACCTGGTCAACTGGTTCCGCCGCAACCGTGACGGCGGCTTCGCCTGGCCCGGCTTCGGCGAGAACTCCCGCGTCCTGAAGTGGGTCGTGGAGCGCCTCGAGGGCAAGGCCGACGCCGTGGAGACCCCGATCGGCTTCACCCCCACCCCCGAGTCCCTCGACCTGACCGGCCTGGACGTGTCCGACGCGGACCTCGAGGACGCCCTCAAGGTGGACCGTGAGGAGTGGGCCGAGGAGAACGAGCTCATCGAGCAGTGGCTCGGCCGGTTCGGCGAGTCCCTGCCCCAGGCCATCCGCGATCGCTTCGAGGCGCAGAAGGCGCGGTTCGCCCAGGCCTGACCGGCCCGGCCGACCACGACGGCCCCCCACCTCCGCGCTGAGGTGGGGGGCCGTCGTCGCGCCCGGGGTGACGCCGGGGTGGGTGAGCCGTCTCCCACTGCCGCCGGATTTCCTGCGCTCTTGCTCTGACGTGGACGTCCTCTCAGAATCTCGTTCGGTTTCCTCCCAGGAAACGAGGCGTATAAATCGGGTCTGCCGTGAGTTTGGTTGACATCTGATCTGTGGTCCCGGGAGGGACTGCTGGAAGGATGTCCTCATGCCCGCTGCATACCCCCGAGAGTTCCGCCAGGACGTGGTCGCGATCGCCCGTAAGGGCCAGATGCCGATCGCGCAGGTCGCGAAGGACTTCGGCATCACCGCCTCCTGCCTACGGCGCTGGCTGGCCCAGGATGATGTCGAGGCCGGGATCCGGCCCGGCATCACCAAGGCTGAGAACGAGGAGCTGAAGGCGCTCAAGCGCCGCAACCGTGAGGTCAAGTCCCGAGTAGTGGTGTAACGCTCTGATCCTCCATTGGTGCTGTTAGGCGCTGAGTTCGAGGGTGGTTTCCGGTTCGGCGTTCACCTCGTTCCCGGTGTCGTCCACGGTGGTGAGGCGGCAGCGGGCCAACACCTCGAGGCCGAGGTAGCGGCGGCCCTCGGCCCACTCATCGGTCTGCTCAGCCAGCACCGCCCCGACCAGGCGCACGATCGCTGCCCGGTTCGGGAAGATGCCCACGGCGTCGGTGCGACGCCGGATCTCGCGGTTGAGCCGTTCGGCCGGGTTGTTCGACCAGATCTGGGTCCACACGTCCTTGGGGAACGTGGTGAACGCCAGGATGTCCGCCCGGGCACCATCGAGGTGTTCGGCCACCGCGGGCAGCTTTTCGCTGACGTAGTCCAGCAGCCGGTCGAACTGGGCGTCCACGCTGGCGGCGTCGGGCTGGTCATACACCGAGTGCAGCATGGCCTTCACGGCCGGCCACATGGACTTGGGGGTGATGCCCATCAGGTTCGCCGCGTAGTGGGTCCGGCACCGCTGCCAGGTCGCTCCGGGCAGGTTCGCGGCGATGGCGTCCTTGAGCCCGGTGTGGGCGTCGGAAGTGACCAGGCGGACTCCGGTCAGGCCCCGGGCCACCAGGTCGGCGAAGAACTCGTTCCACGCCGACCCCGTCTCCGAGGTGGCCACCCGCAGGCCGAGGACCTCGCGGTGGCCGTCACCATTGACCCCGGTGGCCAGCAGCACCACGGCGTTGACCACGCGCCCGCCCTCACGCACCTTCATCGTCAACGCGTCGGCGGCCACGAACGTGAACGGCCCAGCCTCCCCGAGCGGGCGATGACGGAAGGACTCGACCTGCTCGTCCAGCTCGGTGGCCATCCGCGAGACCTGGGACTTCGACAGCGCGTTGATCCCGAGGGTCTTGACCAGTTTGTCCATCCGCCGGGTCGAGACCCCGGCCAGGTAGCAGTCGGCGACCACCGTGATCAGCGCGGATTCGGCCCTTTTGCGGCGCTCGAGCAGCCACTCCGGGAAGTACGTGCCCGACCTGAGTTTGGGGATCGCCACGTCCAGGGTCCCGACCCGGGTGTCCAGGTCCCGGTGCCGGTACCCATTGCGCTGGGCCGTGCGGTCACGGGAGGGTTTGCCCCATTCGGCGCCGACCACCGCATCGGCGTCAGCGCAGAGCAGGGTGTTGATCATCGTCTGCAGCAGGTGGCGCATCATGTCCGGGGAGGCCTCGGACAGGGCTTCGCCCAGCAGGCCGGCAGGGTCGACAATATGAGGAGCGGTCATCGTGATGACTCCATTCGAGGATTCTGTGAGAGGTTGACTCGAAGGATCACACGGTGGCCGCGTCCACGTCTGGAACGACGTGCCCGACCACCGGGCGCTACACCACTATGCGGGACTCAACTAACCGTGAATTGGAGATGGAGAACGAGGTCCTACGCCGCGCAGCCGCGTATCTGTCGCAGGCGAACCTGAAATTGGGTCAGTCCCCAAAATGAGCTATCCCGTCGTGAAGGACCTGGCCCGCGACGGGATTCCCGTGAAACTCTCCTGCCGGGTCCTCGGGTTCTCCCGTCAGGCCTACTACCAGTGGCTGGCCGAACCTGTCAGCGAGCGGGAATGGTCCGACGCGCATGCCGCCAACGCCGTCCTCGACGCCCATGCCGATGACCCGGAGTTCGGATACCGGTTCCTGGCTGATGAGCTCCGCGGCCGTGGCCTGGCCGTGTCGGACCATCAGGTGTTGAAGGCCTGTCGGCTCGTGAAGGTCCGCTGCTGCCACTCGATCCGTCGCGGCTCGGGCAAGCGTCCTGGCCCTGCCGTTCATGATGATCTGGTTCGTCGTCAGTTCCGCGCTGAGAAGCCGAACCAGCTGTGGCTCACGGACATCTCAGAGCATTGGGCCGGGGATTCCAAGCTCTATCTCTGCGCGGTCAAGGACGTGTTCTCGAACCGGATCGTGGGCTACTCGATCAATCGGCGGATGAGCTCGCAGCTGGCCGTGGACGCCCTGCAGATGGCTCTGGCCCGGCGTGGAGGCAAGGCCGAGGTGCAGGGTTGCCGGGTGCATCCGGATCGAGGATCGCAATTTCGAGCCAGACGATTCGTGGAGACGCTGCGGGTCAACGGCCTGGTCGGGTCGATGGGCAGGGTCGGTGCTGCTGGGGACAACGCGGCAATGGAATCCTTCTTCGCGCTGTTGCAGAAGAACGTGCTGAACCGGCGTCGCTGGCAGTCCTTCGACCAGCTCCGGCTCGCGATCGTGAGCTGGATCGAGCGGACCTATCACCGCCGTCGTAGGCAGGCCCGTCTCGGGAAGCTCACCCCTGTCGAGTTCGAGATGGTTCAATCAGTCCAGGCGGCTGCCGCCGCCTGATAACTCGTGTCAACCAAACTCACGGCAGACCCATGTGCCCGTACGTGGGCCGGTCCGACCCCGCCGGGCACACCTCATGAAGGAGCACACATGCATCTGCAGCCCAAGGACCTCGAGAAGCTCCTGGTGGTGGTGGCCGCCGACCTGGCGCGCCGTCGCCAGCAGCGCGGCCTCAAGCTGAACCATCCGGAGGCGATCGCGATCATCACCTATGAGCTGATGGAGGGCGCGCGCGACGGCCGCAGCGTCGCCGACCTCATGAGCTGGGGCAGCACCATCCTCACCGTCGACGACGTCCAGGAGGGCGTGGCCGACATGATCTCGATGGTCCAGGTCGAGGCGACCTTCCCCGACGGCACCAAGCTCGTCACCGTCCACGACCCCATCCGCTGAACCGGACCCAGGAGGAGACCATGAAGCCCGGAGAGTACGTCCTCGCCGACGCCCCCGTCGTCTGCAACCGCGGCCGTGAGGCTGTCGAGCTGTCCGTCACCAACCGGGGCGACCGCCCCGTGCAGGTCGGCTCGCACTTCCACTTCGCCGAGGCCAACCGCGCCCTCGACTTCGACCGTCAGGCCGCCCTCGGCTGCCGCCTGGACATCCCGGCCGGCACCGCCGTGCGGCTCGAGCCCGGCGACGAGACCACCGTCAAGCTCATCCCCCTCGGCGGCGACCGCGTCGTCTACGGCTTCCGGGACATGGTCGACGGTTCGCTCGACCCCCACGAGGCAGCCGGCCTCCACGCCGCGCCCGCCGCTCCCGCCATCCCGGCCCGTCACGAGTCCGCCGCGGGCGACGCCCCGTCGCCGCTGAAGGAACGCGCCGGCTTCGACAACGAGACCCGCTGAGTCCGCAGAGAGGACACACACCATGAGCTTCGAGATCAGCCGCGAGCAGTATGCGAGCCTCTACGGACCCACCACCGGCGACGCGATCCGCCTGGCGGACACCGAGCTGTTCGCCGTCGTCGAGGAGGACCTGACCACGCCCGGCGAGGAGGCCGTCTTCGGCGGCGGCAAGGTCATCCGCGACGGGATGGGCCAGAACAGCCAGCTCGTCCGCGACGTCGGCGTCCCCGACCTGGTGATCACCAACGTCGTGGTCATCGACTGGACCGGCATCTACAAGGCCGACATCGCCGTGCGCGACGCGCACATCGTGGCCATCGGCAAGGCCGGCAACCCACACACCATGGACGGCGTAGACATCGTGATCGGGGTGGCCACCGACGTCATCTCCGGCGAGGGCAAGATCCTCACCGCCGGCGGCATCGATACCCACGTGCACTTCATCAGCCCGGACCAGATCGAGACCGCGCTCTCCTCCGGTCTGACCACCATGATCGGCGGCGGCACCGGTCCCTCCGAGTCGTCGAAGGCCACCACCATCACCCCCGGCGAGTGGAACATCCACACCATGCTCCGCTCGTTCGAGCACTGGCCCATGAACTTCGGCCTGCTCGGCAAGGGCCACGGCTCCTCCATCTCCCCGATGGCCGAGCAGATCCGTGCCGGCGCCATCGGCCTGAAGGTCCACGAGGACTGGGGCGCCACGCCGTCGTCCATCAACACCGCCCTGCAGGTGGCGGACGAGTACGACGTCCAGGTGGCCATCCACACGGACACCCTCAACGAGTCCGGCTTCGTGGAGGACACCCGCGCCGCGATCGACGGCCGCGTGATCCACACGTTCCACACCGAGGGCGCCGGCGGCGGCCACGCCCCGGACATCATCGAGCTGGCGCAGTACCCGAACATCCTGCCCGCCTCCACCAACCCGACCCTGCCGTACACGACGAACACGGTCGAGGAGCATGTGGACATGCTCATGGTGGCGCATCACCTGAACGCGGACCTGCCGGAGGACGTGGCCTTCGCTGACTCCCGCATCCGCCAGGAGACCATCGCGGCCGAGGACGTCCTGCAGGACATGGGCATCTTCTCCATGACCTCCTCCGACTCCCAGGCGATGGGCCGCGTCGGCGAGGTGCTGATCCGCACGTGGCAGGTCGCGGACTCCATGAAGCGTCAGCGCGGCCCGCTGCCCGAGGACGAGGGCACCGCGGGGGACAACCACCGCATCAAGCGCTACGTGTCGAAGTACACCATCAACCCCGCCATCGCCCACGGCATCGCCGATTCGGTCGGCTCCGTGGAGGTCGGCAAGTTCGCCGACCTCGTGCTGTGGGAGCCGCAGTTCTTCGGGGTGAAGCCGGACCTGGTCATCAAGGGCGGGCAGATGGTCTACGGGGTCGTGGGCGACCCCAACGGCTCCATCCCGACGCCACAGCCCCGCTGGTACCGCAGGTCATTCGGCGCGTACGGCCAGGCCGTGCACACCTCTGCCATCACCTTCATGTCCGAGGCGTCCATCCGGGCCGGCCTGCCGCGCGCCCTGGGGCTGCAGAAGACCATCCGCGCCGTGCACGGCATCCGCGACCTCACCAAGGCGGACATGCGCCACAACGGCGAGACGCCCCGCCTCGAGGTGGACCCGGAGACGTACGAGGTCCGCGTGGACGGGGAGCCCGTCACGTGCGAGCCGCAGGACGTCCTGCCCATGGCCCAGCGCTACTTCCTGTTCTGAGAGAGGGGACCGCATGATCGTCACCGAGATCCTCGGCAACGTCCACGACGACGCCGGCGCCGCCCTGGTGGGCGACCGCCACCGGGAGCAGGTGCACCTCGAGGGCTCCGCCCTCGTCAAGCGCATCCAGCGGCTGCGCACCGACCACGGCAATGAGTACGGGCTGCGTCTGCCCGCCGGGTCCCCGGACCTGCGGGACGGCGACATCCTGACCGTCGACGACGACGACGAGGGCGAGCGCGGCAACGCCGTGATCGTGCGCGTGCTGTCCACGGACGTGCTGGTGATCTCGGCGCGATCGCTGCGCGAGATGGCGTTCGTGGCGCACAGCCTGGGCAACCGGCACCTGCCGGCCCAGTTCTTCGACGCGGACGGGCCCTTCGGCCGGGACGCGATGGTGGTGCAGCACGACCACACCGTCGAGGACTTCCTGCGCGCCCACGACGTGCCCCACGAGCGGCAGGAACGCGTCATGGACGTGCCCTTCCGCCATGCCGAGCACACCCACTGACATGGCCGGGACCACCTCCACGGCGGCGCCGGGCGTCCCGTCCGGCGTCGCCCTCCTGGGGATGCTGCAGCTGACGGACTCCGCGCTGCCCACGGGCGCCTTCAGCCACTCCCTGGGCCTGGAGACCTACATGAGCGACGGCCGGATCGAGGGCGAGGAGGACTTCGCCGCCTGGCTGGAGATGTTCGTGGAGCAGCAGCTCACGTTCACGGACGCGCTGGCGGTCCGCCTGGTCTACGCGGCGGAGAACTTCGGCGCCGTCGCGGACCTGGACGAGCTCGTCACCGCGCAGGCGCTCCCCGCCCAGATCCGCGAGGCGGGGCGCACGATGGGGCGGCGACTGCTGCGCATCGGCGCCCCCGCCTACCCGGGGGACTGGGTCCGCCGCTACCACGAGGGGGTCGAGGCGGGCACGCTCGACGCCCACCAGGCCCTCGTCTGGGGCGTCATCGCCCGGGAGATCGGGGTGCCCGTCGAGGAGGCGGTGGCCGCGCACCTGCACGCCTCCGTCATGTCGCTGACGCAGAACGCCGTCCGCGGCATCCCGCTGGGCCAGGACGCGGGCCAGCGGGTCGTCCGCCGGGCCCAGGAGTGGGTCCTGCGGGCCGTCGAGGTCTCCCGTGACCTCGACCCCGACGACCTCGGGGCCATCGCCCCGGGGCTGGAGATCGCTCAGATGCGGCACGAGCGGCAGCGCGCCCGCATGTTCATGAGCTGAGCGGCCCGCGCACCACACCGGGCCGGCCGTACCCCGCGCGGGGCCGGCCCGGCACCACCGACACACACAGAAGGAGAACACCATGGATCCCGTGATCATCGGCATCGGAGGCCCCGTGGGGGCCGGCAAGACCCAGCTCGTGGAGCGCCTCACCCGCGCGATGAGCGAGGAGATCTCGATGGCCGCCATCACCAACGACATCTACACGATCGAGGACGCCAAGATCCTCTCCCGCACCTCGGTGCTCCCGGAGGAGCGGATCGTGGGCATCGAGACGGGCGGCTGCCCCCACACCGCCATCCGCGAGGACACCTCCATGAACGAGGCGGCCATCGAGCAGCTCAAGGCCCGTTTCCCGGACCTTCAGGTGATCTTCGTGGAGTCCGGCGGCGACAACCTCTCGGCGACCTTCAGCCCGGAGCTCGTCGACTTCTCGATCTACATCATCGACGTCGCCCAGGGTGAGAAGATCCCGCGCAAGGCCGGCCAGGGCATGATCAAGTCGGACCTGTTCATCGTCAACAAGACGGACTTGGCCCCGTACGTGGGCGCTGACCTGTCCGTCATGGAGTCCGACTCGAAGGTGTTCCGCAAGGACCGCCCGTTCGCCTTCACGAACCTCAAGACCGACGAGGGCCTGGACGTCGTCATGGACTGGATCCGCAACGACGTGCTGATGGCAGACCTTGGCTGAGGGCCTCACCGGCGAGCTGCGCCTGCGCGTCGCCGTCCGCGGCGGCCGCTCCGTGGCCGCCCGGCAGTTCCACCAGGGGGCGCTGCGCGTGCTGCGCCCCCATTACCTGGACAGGTCCGGGCAGGTCTCCTACACCGTGATCAACCCCGGCGGCGCCTACTTCGGCGCCGACCGGTACGGGATCGAGGTCGACGTCGAGGAGGACGCCTCCCTGCTGCTGACCACGCAGTCCGCCACGAAGGTCTACCGCACCCCGCAGGGCCCCGCCCGGCAGGACATGACCCTGCGGCTGGGACCCGGTGCCGTCCTCGAGTACGTGCCCGACCAGCTGATCGTGTACCGGGGCGGGTCCTATCTGCAGGACACCCGCGTGGTGATGGACCCCTCCGCCTCTGTGCTGCTGGCCGAGGTGATCACCCCCGGGTGGTCGCCCACCGCCGAGCCGTTCCGCTACGACCGGCTCGGCATGCGCACGGAGGTGACCGTCGATCCCGGCGGGGACCCCCGCCGGCTCGTCGTGGACCAGCTCCGGCTCCACCCCGCGGAGGGCCAGGGCCTGACCGGGATGGGCATGCTCGAGGGCCACTCCCACACCGGGCAGCTGCTGGTCGCTGACCGTCGGCTGGACGCGGACCTCGTCGCCGAGCTCACGGAGGTCGTCGACGCCTCGGACACGGTCTCCGGCATCACCCGGGCGGGCACGGGCCGCGCCCACGGGGTGGACTGCGTGAGCGTGCGCTGCCTCGCCGCCTCCACCGGCCGCATCACCGCCCTGCACCACGCGCTCGCGGACCTGCTCCGTGCCCGCTGGCGGGACCAGTCCCCGCTCGCCCTGCGCAAGTACTGACCCACCCCATCCGTGCCCGCCGAGAAGGAGGACCCCCTATGAGCCATGCCGTCCCGACCGCCGTGACGCCCCACAGGACAGCCGCCCCGGAGCGACCGCTCCGGGTGCGGGTGGCGGCCGTCTACGCAGTGGTGGTGGCGCTCCACGTCCTCGCCGCGGCGCTGCTGCTGGGCGGGTACGGCGGAGCGTCGCCCTCGCCCGTGCTCCTGGCCGCGCTCGTCACCGCCTACGGGGCGGGGCTCAAGCACAGCTACGACTGGGACCACATCTCCGCGATCGACAACTCGACGCGCAAGTTCGTCTCCGAGGGCGGCAGCCCGGCCGGCGTGGGCCTGGCGTTCAGCCTGGGCCACTCCCTCGTGGTGACGCTCGCGGCGGTCTTGGCCGTCGCCGGGGCGGGGCTCATGCAGGGGGCCTTCGCCGACGGGTCGCCGGCGAACCGGGTGCTCGGACTGATCGGCACCGGCGTGTCCGGTGGCTACCTGCTGCTGCTCGGCGTGTACAACGGCGTCTCGGCGCTGCGGCTGCGCCGGGCGTCCGCAGTACGGCGTCCGGGCCCGGCGGAGGAGCCCACGGGTCTGGTCACGCGCCTCCTGCGGGCCCCGCTGCGCCGTGTGCGCTCCCCGCGGGACATCTTCGTCATCGGGTTCCTCTTCGGCCTGGGTTTCGACACGGCCACGACCATCGGCCTGCTGCTGCTGGCCGTGTCCGTCTCCGCCGCCGGCATCCCCCTGGTGACCCTGCTGGCGCTGCCGGTGGCGTTCACCGCCGCCATGACGCTCTGCGACACCACCAACGGGCTGGGCATGATGCGGCTCTACTCGAGCGCTCTGCAGCAGTCCGAGCGCCGACGCCGCTTCAACCTCGTCGTCACCTCCGTGTCCGCGGTCTCGGCCCTGTTCATCGCGGTGCTCACCCTCGGCGCGTTCGTCCATGAGCTGCTGGGCTTGACGGACCCGGTGACCACCTGGCTGGCGGAGGTGGACCTCGGCCACGCGGGACTGGCGCTCGTCGGCGTCTTCGCTCTCATCTGGCTGTGCGCCGCCCTGCTCGAGCACCGGCGCGGCCGGGTCTGTCCCGTGGGGGATGGGGCATGACGACGTCGACCACGGCTCCGTCCCGATCCCCCCGTGCGCCGCGTCCCCTCGGGACGGCCCTCCGCACGGTGCTGCGCGGGGTGTCCCAGATCTTCTTTCTGGAGAACTCCCTGAGCGGCGCGCTGATCCTGGGTGCCCTGGCGCTGATGCACCCCTGGGCGGCGGTGACGACGGCCCTGGGCTCCGCCGTGCAGGCGCTGTGCTCGGCCGTCCGGCACCCCGACGAGACCGAGGACGACCTGCGGGCCCGGGCGGTCGTGCTCGGCGACGAGGTGCGGCGCGGGATCATGGGCTACAACGGCGCGCTCGTGGGGGCCGCCGCGGCGCTCGTCTTCGCGCCCACCCCCCTCACAGCCGTGCTGGCCACGGTGGTCGGCGCCGCAGCCTGCGTCCCCGTGCACATGCTCGTGGCCCGGCTCTTCGCGACCCGGCCCCTGCGCTCCGCGGGACTCCCGGTGTCCACCGCCCCGTTCTGCCTGACCGCGGGCATGCTGACCCTCCTCACGGCCGCCCTCGCCGGGCCCTCCGCCCCGCTGACCTCATCCGGGTCCCCGTGGCCCGGTCTCGGCCTGGGGCTGCTCAACAGCTTCGCGGAGGTGGTCCTGGCGGACGGCGCCCTCCCGGGCGCGCTGATCCTGGCGGCCCTCTTCGTGGGGTCCTGGCGGGTGGGGCTCTACGGGCTGTTCGGCGCGGTGGCCTCCTTCGCCGCGGCCCGTCTCATCGTGGGGCACGAGCTCACGGACGTGTCCACGGGCCTGTGGGGGTACAGCTCCGTGCTCGTCGCCATCGCCCTCGGCGCGGTGGTCCCGGGGCTCGGCGGCTGGCGACGGCGGGTGCCGCTCGTCGTCGTCGGCGTGGCGCTGAGCCTGGCCTTCCAGCACGTGCTGGTGGAGACCGCGATCCCGGTGTTCACCTGGCCTTTCCTGCTGGGCATGTGGGCCACGCTGCTGCTGGTCGCCGGGGCGCGGCGGGCGGCCGGCCGGGGCTGAGACCCGACGTCCGGAGGAGGGCCGGATCAGGCGGCGAGCCAGATGTCCGGGCCGAAGATCTCGTAGCGGATGGACGTCGCGGGCACGCCGGCGTCGATCAGCGTCGAGCGGGTGGACTGCATGAACGCGAGCGGGCCGCAGAGGATGACCTCGGCGCCGGAGGGGAGCTCGATCTCGGAGGGGTCCATGCGGCCCTCGTGGACGGTGATGCCCTCGGGCGCCTGCTCCGGGGCCACGCCGAGCCACAGGTGGGCCTGGGCGTTCGGCAGCGCGGAGAGCGACTCCGTGAGCTGCCCGAGCAGGGCCACGGACTCCAGGGAGGCATCGGCGTGCAGGACGACGACCTCACGGTCGGACCCCTGTTCGGCCAGCGAGCTCAGGATGGAGGCGGCCGGCGTGATGCCGATGCCCGCGGTGGCGAGCATGAGGGGCGCCGAGTCGTCCTTCGGGGTGATCTCGCCGTAGGGGTTGGACAGCTCGATGACGTCGCCGACCTCCACGTTCTGGATGAGCACGGGCGAGACCTCGCCGGCCTCGTCCAGCTTCACGGTGATCACGCGCTCGGTGGTGGAGGCGGCGTGGTCCGAGAGCGAGTACTGCCGGGCCTGGCGCAGGCCGTCGGCCACCTTGACGCGCACCGAGACGAAGCCGCCGGCCTCGCCGGGGGTCTGCGGGGTGTCGTCGGCCGGCTCGAAGCGGAAGGTCACGGCGGCGTTGCCGGTGGGCTCCTTGGAGACGACCTTCCAGTCGAGCCACATCTTGTCGTTGGCCTGCTTGGCGTAGAGGCCCTTCTCGAGCTTGATCAGGGCGTCGGCCATGAGCCAGTACACCTCGGTCCAGGCCTCGGCGACCTCGGGGGTCACGGCGTCGCCGAGGACGTCGGCGATGGCCCAGAAGAGGTTCTCGTAGACGATCTGGTACTGGTCCTCGGTGATGCCGAGGGCGGTGTGCTTGTGCGCGATCCGCGCGAGCACGGCCTCGGGCAGGGTGCCCGGGTTCTCGAGCAGGTGCACCGCGAACTTCACGATGGAGCCGGCGAGGGCCTGCGCCTGCTCGCCGTTGCGCTGGTTGGCGCGGGAGAAGACGCCGTCGAGGAGCTCGGGGTGGGCCTCGAACATGTGGGCGTAGAACTTCGGCGTGATCTCCGGCATGTGCTCGGCGACGACGGCGGCGGTGGCCTCGATGACGGGGCGGGACTTCTCGGACAGCATGGGGGTCTCCTCGGGAGCCTTATATGTGCATTGTCGATGCAAGATTACACCGTGGCCGCGTGGGATCCCATCGCGGGCAGGCCCAGGGAGACCGGCCCCGTGGCGCCCGCTCGGCCCGGACGCACGAGGTCACGGACCGTCAGGAGGTCGAGCTCGGCCATGAACGCCTCCCGGGCGCGCGCGAGGGCCTCCCGCAGTCGGCAGTCCGCCGCGAACGGGCACGGGACGCCCGTCTCGTGGCCGGCGCAGTCGATCACCTCGTCGCGGCTGCTCAACGCGCGCACGAGCTCGCCCACGCGCTGGTCCAGACCGGCCTCGGCGATCGTGGCCCCGCCGTTCCGACCGCGCAGCACCTCGATGGTCCCGCGGCGGCGCAGCTCGGCGACCGCCTTGATCACGTGGTTGTAGGGCACCTGGATCCGGTCCGCGATCTGCTGGCTGGTGACCCGTTCCCCCTCGGCCGCCGCGAGCGTCATCAGCACCCGCAGGCAGACGTCGGTGTAGGCGCTCAGCTTCATCCCCCCATCATCCCACCGGTGCACGGCCCCGCCGCGCCTGCGGTGTCCGGGCCGGTTGGCATACTGACGCCATGGACGCCATGGACGCCACCTCGCACCCCGACGCCGGCCCCCGCCTCCCCGAGACCTCCGCGCCGGGGGGCGACGCCGCGCTGCACGAGGAGGCCCTGGCCGTCCTGCGTCGGCTCGTGGACCGGCCGGACGCGCGATTCAAGGACGGGCAGTTCGAGGCGATCGAGGCGCTCGTGGCCCACCGCCGCCGCGCCCTGGTGGTGCAGCGCACCGGCTGGGGCAAGTCCGCCGTGTACTTCGTGGCCTCCCTCCTGCTGCGCGCCCGCGGCGCGGGGCCCACGCTGATCGTCTCCCCGCTGCTCGCGCTCATGCGGGACCAGGTCGCAGCCGCCGCCCGGGCGGGCGTGCGCGCGGTCTCCGTGAGCTCGGCGAACGCCACGGAGTGGGACGAGGTCCGTGCTCGGCTCGCGGCGGACGAGGTGGACGTGCTGCTGATCTCGCCCGAGCGCCTCACGAACCCCCGGTTCCGGGACGAGCAGCTGCCGGACCTCGTGGCGCGCATGGGCCTGCTCGTGGTGGACGAGGCCCACTGCATCTCCGACTGGGGCCACGACTTCCGGCCGGACTACCGCCGCATCCGGGACCTGATCGGGCTGCTTCCCGCCGAGGGGCCGCGCGCGGTGCCCGTGCTGGCCACCACCGCCACGGCCAACGCCCGTGTGGTGGCGGACGTGGTGGAGCAGCTCGGCGTCGCCTCCGAGCAGGACGTGTTCGTGCTCCGCGGCCCCCTGGCCCGCGCCTCGCTGCGCCTGGGCGTGCTGCGCATGCCCAGCCCGGCCGCGCGCCTGGCCTGGCTCCTCGACCACCTCGGGGACCTGCCGGGCTCCGGGATCGTCTACGCCCTCACCGTCTCCGCCGCCGAGGACACGGCGCGCGCCCTGCGCGAGGCGGGGCACGAGGTGGTCGCCTACACGGGCCGCACGGACCCGGAGCGTCGCGCCGAGATCGAGGAGGACCTCAAGGCCAACCGGGTGAAGGCCGTCGTGGCCACCTCGGCGCTCGGCATGGGCTTCGACAAGCCGGACCTGACGTTCGTGGTGCACCTCGGTGCGCCGGGCTCGCCCGTGGCGTACTACCAGCAGGTCGGCCGCGCCGGCCGCGGGACGGACCACGCGGACGTGCTCCTGCTGCCCGGGCCCGAGGACCGTCGCATCTGGGAGTACTTCGCCACCGCCTCCATGCCGGACGAGGAGCAGGCGCGCGCCGTGCTGGGGGCGCTCGCGGACCACGGCGGGGCCCTCTCCGCGGCGGCGCTCGAGCCGGCCGTGCGGATCAAGCGCACCACCCTGGAGCTGCTGCTCAAGGTCCTCGCCGTGGACGGGGCGGTCGAGCGGGTGGGCGGCGGCTGGCGTGCCACCGGGCGGGAATGGACGTACGACGCCGAGCGGTACGCCCGCGTGGCCGAGGCCCGCCGGGCCGAGGAGCGGCTCATGCTCGACTACCAGACCACGGACCGGTGCCGCATGGAGTTCCTGGCCCGCACCCTGGACGACCCCACCGCCGCGCCGTGCGGCCGCTGCGACGTCTGCGCCGGCCCCTGGTACCCGACGGGATCGGACGGGGTGGCGCGGGAGCGCGCGGAGGCCGCCCTGCGCCGCACCGGTGTGCCGATCGAACCCCGTCGCATGTGGCCCTCGGGCATGGACCGGCTGGGCGTGCCCGTCAAGGGGCGCATCGCGTCCGAGTCGCAGGCCGAGGAGGGTCGCGCGCTCGCCCGCCTGACGGACCTCGGGTGGGGCACCGTCCTGCGGGACCTGCTGGACCGGGAGGACGCCCCGGTGCCGGAGGAGGTCCTGCGGGGCGCCGTCGACGTCCTGGCCGGCTGGGGGTGGCCGACGCGGCCGATCGCCGTCGTCGCGATGCCCTCGCGCACCCGCCCGCAGCTGGTGGGGTCGTTCGCCGAGGGGATCGCCCGGATCGGCCGGCTGCCGTTCCTCGGCTCGCTCGAGCACGCGCGCGGCGGCCCCACGGCCGGGCCGGGCGGCAACAGCGCCTACCGGCTCGGGTCCGTGTACGGCCGGTTCGCCGTCCCCGAGGCGATGGCGCAGATGCTGCGCACCGCACCGGATGCCGGCCGGCACGGCCCCGTGCTGCTCGTCGACGACCTCGTCGACTCGCGGTGGTCGCTCGCCGAGGCCGCGCGGGTGCTGCGCGAGGCCGGCGCGCAGGGGGTGCTGCCGCTCGTCCTCGCCCAGGCCGGATGAGCCGCCGCGGTCAGCGCTCCGCGCGGACGATCGCCAGCACGGCGTCGCGGAGCGCCTCCATGGTGGCGGCCGTGCGGGCCTCGCCGTTGTAGCGCAGGAACGGCTCCGTGTTGGACGGGCGGAGGTTGAACCACCACGTGCCGTCCTGGGCGGCGACCGTGGTGCCGTCCATGCGGGTCACCGTGGTGGCCACCCCGGCGAAGTCCTCGTGCACGGCCTGGCCCTCGCCGGCGCCCTCGCCCACGGCGGGGGCGAACTGCGCCACCACCGCGGCCACGGCGGCGTCCTTGTCCTCGACCTGCGAGTTGATCTCGCCGGAGGCCACGTACGGCTCGTACTCCTCGGCCAGCTCGGACAGCGGCTGCTCCTGGCCGCCCAGGGCCGCCAGCACGTGCATGGCCGCGAGCATGCCGGTGTCCGCGTTGAAGAAGTCGCGGAAGTAGTAGTGCGCGGAGTGTTCGCCGCCGAACACGGCGGACTCGGCGGCCATGACCGCCTTGATGAAGGAGTGACCCACGCGGGTCTCCACGGCCCGGCCCCCGTCGGCCGCCACGAGCTCGGGGACGGCGCGGGAGGTGATCAGGTTGTGGATGACCACGGGGGTCTGCTCGCCGTCGGCCTTCGCGCGGGCGATCTCGCGACGGGCCACGAGGGCGGTGATCGCGGAGGGGGAGACCGGTGTGCCCTGCTCGTCGATCACGAAGCAGCGGTCGGCGTCGCCGTCGAAGGCCAGGCCGATGTCCGCGCCGTGCTCCACGACGGCGGCCTGCAGGTCCCGGAGGTTCTCCGGCTCCAGCGGGTTGGCCGGGTGGTTCGGGAAGGTGCCGTCCAGCTCGAAGTAGAGCGGCTCGATCTCCAGCGGCAGGGCGGCCAGCTCGGCGTCGCCGAGGACGGCCGGGGTGGTCTTGCCCGCCATGCCGTTGCCCGCGTCCACCACGACCTTCAGGCGGCGCACCCCCGTCAGGTCCACGAGCGAGCGCAGGTACGCGGCGTAGCCGGGGAGGATGTCTTCCTCCGTCACGGTGCCGGCGGTCTCGGCGGCGGGGATCTCACCGGCGTCGAGGTAGGCCTGGGCCGCGTCGCGGATCTCGAACAGCCCGGTGTCCGAGGAGACCGGCACGGCGCCGGCCTGGGCCATCTTCATGCCGTTGTACTCGGCCGGGTTGTGCGAGGCGGTGAACACCACGCCCGCGGCCTGCTTCACGCCCGCCGCGTAGTAGAGCATGTCCGTGGAGATCAGCCCCAGGGTGACGACGTCGGCGCCGCGGCGCGTGGCGCCCTCGGCGAAGGCCGTCATGAACGCGGGCGAGGAGGGGCGCATGTCCCCGCCGACCAGCACGGTCTGACCGGCCAGGCCCAGTACGTCCACGAAGGCCGCGCCCACCGCGCGGACGCTCTCCGCCGTGATGGATTCGCCCACGATGCCGCGGACGTCGTACGCCTTGAAGGAGTCGTGCAGGTCGAGGGAGGGGGTCGAGGTAGTCACCCGACCGATCGTAGTGGACAGCCTGGATACAGTGAGGGCGTGCCCCCGACCACTCCGCCCCCGAGCGCGGGGCCCCCGGCCGTCCCGTCGTCGGGACCCCCGCCAGGAACAGCCCGATCAGCAGCCCGCGTACCGCAGGCTGCTGATCGGGCTGTTCCTGGCGGGGGTGGCCACGTTCGCCCAGCTCTACTCCCCGCAGGGCCTGCTGCCGCTGGTCAGCGACGACCTGGGCGTCCCCGCGGACCGTGCCGCCCTGCTCGTCTCCGCCGGCACGCTCGGCCTCGCGCTGTCGGTGGTGCCGTGGTCCGTGGCCGGGGACCGGTGGGGCCGCCGACGCGCCATGGTGGTCTCGATGGTCTCCGCCAGTGCGTGCGCGCTCGCGGGCGTCCTCGCGCCCACGTTCGAGGCCATGCTTGGTCTGCGCCTGCTCGAGGGCATGGCGCACGGGGGCGTCGCGGGACTCGCCGTGGCGCTGCTGGCGGAGGAGGTGGCCCCGCACGCGGTCGCGGCGGCCGCCGGCACCTACATCGCCGGCACCACCCTCGGCGGTCTCTCCGGGCGGCTCCTCGCCCTGCCCGTCGCGGAGGCGTCCTCGTGGCGCGGCGGCATGCTGGCCGTCACCGTGGTCGGGGTGCTGTGCACCGTCGGCTTCCTGGCGATCACGCCGCGTGCCCGACGTTTCACGCCGTCGCCCACCTCCCCGGCGACGCTCGTGCGCATCGTGCGCGGCCACCTGCGCTCGCGGGAGCTCGTCGCCGTCTACCTGCAGGGTGCGCTGCTGATGGGCGGGTTCGTGGCGCTGTACAACTTCGTGGGCTACCGTCTGCTCGACCCGCCGTTCTCCTGGACGCCGACGGCGGCCGGCCTCGTCTTCCTCGCCTATCTCGCGGGCACGTGGTCGTCGCCGCGCGCGGGTCGGCTGGCCGCGCGGGTGGGACGGCTGCCCGTCCTGGCCGGCGCGACGGCGGCCATGGCGGCGGGCGTCGCCCTCACGTTGGTCCCGCATCCGGCGGTGCTGGTGCCCGCCCTCGTGCTCGTGACGGGCGCGTTCTTCGCCGCCCACGCCGTGGCCTCCGCGTGGTCCGGGACGGCCGCCCCCACGGGCCGCGCCCAGTCGACCTCCCTGTACAACTTCGCGTACTACGCCGGCTCGAGCCTCTTCGGCTGGCTGGGCGGCGTGTTCCACGAGTCCCACGGGTGGCCGGGGACGGTGCTGATGGTCCTGGCCCTGGTGCTGACCGCCCTGGTGAGCGCCGTCGTCGTGCTGCGCGGACGCGGGACGGCCCCGGCGCGCTGAGCCGGGGCCGTCGTCGGGGCGGATGTCAGTGGGTCGACCCGCCGATCACCAGCCGAGGGCCTCGGCATCCGTGCCGGTGGCGGACCGGGCCTGGTCGCGCCAGGCGGCGAGCACCTCCGGGTCCTGCAGCTCGAGCCACGCGATCATCTGCTGGTAGGTCACGCAGTAGGTGTCCTCCTCGACGCAGACCTCCCGCATGACCTTCTCCACAGCCGGGTTGAACGCGTTGAGACCCCAGTCGTTGAAGTGGTTGCCGAAGACCAGCGGGGCGCGGTTGCCCGCGAACGCCGAGTCGTACATGTAGCGGTAGGTGCGGTACTGGAAGTCGGTGAGTCGGGCGACGTCCTCCGGGATGTCCTTGCCGCCGTTGCCGGAGATCCAGAAGTTGTAGTCCATCGCCATCACGAACGGGCTGGCCGCGCCCTTCTCGGCGAGCACGGGGGACCAGGTCATCGGCATCTCGAACTCCCAGATCCCGTCCTCCCGGTAGGGCCAGGCGACGCCGGAGGCGGCCGCGGCACGCGACGTGTCGTACTCGAGTCCGTTGTCCTTCCACATCGGGACGAGCTGGTCCCACTCCCCGTCGAGGCAGGGCAGACGGCCGCCCTTGACGTCCTCGGGGGTGACCTCCAGCGCCGGCAGGGAGCTGCCCGGGTTGTAGGCGCCGGGGTCGGAGAGGATGTCCGCGAACGAGCCGTACTCCCGCTCCCACTCGGCCGTGGACCACTGGTCTGCGCCGTACCTCGTGGGCGCGCACAGGTGGCCCGCGTAGTGGGTGCCGATCTCGTGGCCGGCGGCGTGGGCCGTGTTGATGTTCTCGATGCGCTGCGCCACCTCGGCCTCGTCGCCGCCGAACTCCGTGCCCACGTAGCCGGGCGCCGTGTAGTTCTCCCGGTTGGCGGTCTCGATGAGGTTGATCGCGGACTGGAACACCGTGAACTTCGCGTCGGAGTCCGCCGCCGCATCCAGGAAGGTCTTCCAGCGCGCGTCCTGACGGCCGCCGTCGAAGGAGAAGAGGACGAACTGCGGCGGGCGCTCCTCCGCCGTGAAGGCCCGCATCGGCACGCCCTCATGAGAGCGGGCGGCCAGGGGGAGCGCGGGGTCCGCGGGGTCTGCGGCGGCCGACGGCGAGCCCTCACCGGACGACGCCGCGGCCTGCGAGGAGGCCGCATCCGAGGACCGTCCCTGTGACGACGAGGCCTCGGATCCGTCCGCAGATGCGGGCGACGAGACGGCCGCGTCCGTGGCGCCGGAGGACCCGGCCGCCGCCCCCTCGTCCCCCTGCGGGGCGGCGCAGCCGGCCAGCACGAGGGCGAGCGCCACCGACGTCCCCCACCAGCGGCGTCGCCGGGGCGAGGGGGTGTCGACGGTGCGGGCGGACGGGCGGGGGAAGGACATGCGGTCTCCTGGCTCGGTCGAGTGGCGGGTGGAGTGCCTCCTCCATGGCCGCCGTGACCAGACACGGAGGACTCCACATTCCACCGTAGGCGAGGCCATCGGTGGCTCTGGGGCCCTGGCAGAACTGTGACCAGGTTGTGATGTGGCGCCGCGGTCGCCGACATGGCCCTCGCGGGCCACACCTAGACTGGAGGCATGGAATATCTCGTCCCTGTCCTCGCGGTGGTCGTCATCGGCGCCCTCGCGTTCGCCGCCGCCCGGTGGATGTCGGCCGGTCGAGCGCGTCAGGCGGCGAGCCAGCGCACGCCGCCCGGTCGCGGGCTGGACATCGGACCGGAGCGGGCGCGTCTGGCGGCGGGGCTGCTGGACGAGGACGCGCATCAGCGGGTGTACGGGCACATCGCCCAGAGCCGCGTCATGGAGGCCGTGCGCGACTACCGCGCCCACACCGGGCGCGGCCTGAAGGACGCCGTCATGGACGTGCAGTCCCTCGCCGTGCATCCGCAGGTCTACTCCGAGCCGGCGCAGGAACCGGACGCCACGTCCGCCGGAGCCGCGGGGCCCGTTTCCGCCGACCATGAGGAGCCCCACCGGGACGACGTGGCCCCGGCCGAGACCCCCGGGCCGGAGCGGCCCGGACAGGATCCGAGTGGGCGGAGGGAGCCGGACGCCCAGACGACCGAGGGCGAGACCTCTGGCGCCGTGGCCGAGGACGACGCCCGGCAGGACACCGACCACGCCTCGGCTGCGCCGCGTCCGACGACGCCGCTTGCCGACGAGCTGACCACCCTGACCGTCCCGGCCGAGTGGACCGCCGCGCCCGCCGAGGAGGAGCTCCCCTTCGAGGTCGAGGTGATGCGGGGGACGGAGTCCGTCCGCCTCTCTTCGCAGGACCTGCCGCCGTGGCTGCGCGACCAGCTCTCCGCCATGGTGCGGGACGGCAACCTCGAGTCCGCCGCGGTCCAGCTGTCCAGCCACTCGGAGCTCTCCGTCCCGGAGGCGTACGAGCTGCTGCGCCGCATGCGCGAGCGTCGCGGGGAGGGCTAGTCACCAGCCGGTCGGCATGTCAGGTCCCCGCGCGCAGACGCGAAGAGGGCCGGAATCGCGTGGATTCCGGCCCTCTCTCGCGGAGACGGGGGGATTTGAACCCCCGGCCCGACTTTCGTCGAGCCCTTCATTAGCAGTGAAGTCCATTCGGCCGCTCTGGCACGTCTCCTCCGTCCGGCGCGCCTCGCACGGGGCGACGCGCGGTCAGACCGGTCCAGCTTAGCGCGCCAGGCCAGGGCAGGGCAAAGGAGCGACGTGCTCACGGGCGGACCACCACCGCGCACGAGCGGGGCCCCGGATCCATGGATCCGGGGCCCCGCGTGATCTGTCAGTCGTCCGGCCTGAGGCCGGCGCGTCTGGTCAGATCAGATGCGATCCTTGCGGCCGTCGAGGTCGCGATCGGTGGCGTCGCCGTCGACCTTGACGTCCTCGTGGCGGACCTCCTCGGTCACCGTCTCGGTGTCCTGCACCTGGCGCTTGCCCAGGGAGACCTTCTCGGCGTCCACGGTCTTGTTGACGACCGGGGTCTCCTCGTAGGTGGTCACCTCGACGTCGCCGTCGCGGCCGGCGGTGCGGGCCTCGGCGGAGTTCGGGTCGACGGACTCGCGCTCCACCACGACCTCCTCGCGGGTGACGGGCACCTCGACGGTCTCGGTGGTGGTGTAGGCCTGCTTGCGCAGCCGGACGCGGCCGGAGGCGCGGCGCTCGGTGCCGACGCTCAGGTGCTCGTCCTTGACGACGACGGAGTCGGCGTCGGTCACGTCGCGGCGGTCGCCGTCCACGACGGCCTCGTCGCGACGGTCGGCCACGCCGGCCACACCCGCAGTGCCGGCCACGCCGGCGGTGCCGGCATCGGTGCGCACGTCGTCACGACGCTCGTCGCCGTCGTGATCCACGGCGGGGTACTCCACGACGGAGTACTCCAGGGAGTAGTACTCGTAGATGCGCTGCTCCTCCTCGGGGGTCAGCGAGCCGTCGGCGTCCACGTTCGGGGCGTCCTTCACGAAGGACTTCTCGAAGGGCACCGTGATGCCGTCGGCGGTGATCTGGGCCTGCTGCAGCGGGACGAAGGTCTCGCGGGCGCCGAACAGGCCGGTCTTCACCGTGATGAAGGTGGGCTCGTTGGTGACGTCGTCGAGGTAGACCTGACCGACAGAGCCGATCTTGTCGCCGTCGGTGGCGAAGACGGTGGAGTTCTGCAGCTGGTCGAGAGCGTTGCGGTCCATGAGGAATTCTCCTTCTGAATTGGTGTTTTGTTGCCTTACGCTCATTCACAATTCCCCATGGGCCCGAGTGGCGTCAACCATCGGCCCCCAGATTCCCAATTCCCAGACTTCTCCCAGAATTTCGGTGTGATCCGCGTGATTCCGCGGATTCTTCGTCCGGGCCTGCTGTGGATCCTGGGGGATCGGTGGGAGTGTGGCGCATGCGGTCCGCGACCCTTGACGGCCACCGATATTGTGTGGAATACGCGTGCCGCAGGCGTGAAAACGATCCCGAGGAGAGTGGAGGCCCCATGTCCGAGCCCCTGGTGGCCGATCGCCGCCTCGCAGTGGTGGGAGCCGGCCCCCGCGGCGTCATGCTGCTGGAGCGGATCCTCGCCCGACTCGAGGGCGCGGCCCCGGACGCGCACCCCCGGCGGCTGCGCATCGACGTCGTGGACCCCTATCCCCCCGGGCCGGGGCGGGTGTGGCGCACGGACCAGTCCGAGCTGTACCTCATGAACACCCCCGCGTTCTTCCCGACCGCGTGCGCCGCCGACAACCCCGGTCTGCGCCCCTCCACCGCCGCCCAGACCTTCGACCAGTGGCGACGCGTGCACCCGGAGGCCAGCCTCGGCGTGCGCCGCCACCAGTACCCGGCCCGTGCGGTCTACGGGCGCTACCTCCGGCATCTGTACAAGGACGTCGTCGCGGGGCTGCGCGCCCGTCCCGAGGTCGTCGAGGTCGTCGAGCACCGCGCGGAGACCACCGCCCTGCACCCCCGGCCCGACGGCGGTGCCCGCCTGGAGCTGCGGGACGCCGACGGCGCGGTCTCCGCGCTCGACGCGGACGCCGTCGTGCTCTGCCTGGGCCACCAGCCGGCGGAGCTCAGTCCCGGCCAGAGTCGGATGGCCGCCGCCGCGCGGGGCCGGGACGAGCCGCACTACCAGGGCCCGCAGATCCCCTCGGACGTGGACTGGGAGACCGTGGAGGCCGGGGCGGACGTCCTCGTGCGGGGCATGGGCCTGAACGCGTTCGACCTGCTGGCCCAGCTCACCCAGGGCCGGGGCGGGGTGTACCGCCGCACCGGCGACGGACCCGGCCGGGCCCTGCGGTACGAGCCGTCGGGGGACGAGCCGCGCCTGCACCTGATGTCCCGTCGCGGCATCCCGTACCTGCCCAAGGCCGAGGTGGACGCCTTCGTGCCCCGCGGCGTCACCCTCAGCTACCTCTCCGACGCCGCCGTGGACGCCCTCGCCGCCCGGCACGGGGCCCTGGACCTCGCCGAGCACCTCTGGCCGCTGCTGCACCGCGACGTGGTCCGGCACTACTACGCCACGCTCGTCCGGGCCCAGCCCGAGATCCTCGGCGGCCCCGTCGAGGCGCGGCGGTTCCTCGGGGAGCTCGTCGGCCAGCTCGAGGAGGCCGGCCGCGGCGCCCCCGTGACCTCCGCGCACGCCGAGGAGCTCCTCCAGCGGTACGCCCCCGGCCGCCGCTTCCTCGACATCCGGGCCTATGGGTCCCCGTTCGAGGACGCCGTGTTCGCCTCCCATGAGGACTATCAGCGGGCCGTCGCGGACCTCATGGAGCAGGCGTGCGTGGAGGCCGCCCTCGGGGAGGAGTCCCCGTTCATGATGGCCGTCGGCGCGCTCCATGCGGGCCGACTGCGGATCAAGGCATGGATCGCCGAGGGCCGGATCGCCGAGGCCTCCCGCATCCGGGACGTCCAGGGCTGGTTCGAGCCGCTGGTCGAGGGCCTCGCCTCCGGCCCGCCCCTGTGGCGCGTCGAGCAGATGCTCGCGGTGCACCGGGCCGGCCTGCTCACCTGGGCCGGTCCCGCGCCCGTGGTCGAGGCCGAGGACCACGGGTTCACCGCCCGCAGCCCCCAGGTGGGAGCGCAGGACTCGCTGGAGCCCGCCGTCGTCGAGGGGGCCTGGCTGGTGGAGGCGATGATGCCGCCCAACCGCGTGCAGGCCGCCGCCTCCCCGCTGGTCCGTCAGATGCTGGCGGACGGCGTCGCCGAGGCCGGGACGTGGGAGGACGAGGAGGGTGTGCGCGTGCCCGCCCCCGGCTTCGACGTCACCGCCCGCCCGTACCGGCTGCGGGCCGCGGACGGCACGGTCCACGCGGACGTGTTCGTGCTGGGCCTGCAGCTCTCCGGCGTGCAGTGGGGCACCGCGATCGCGGCCGAGGCCGGGGCCGATCCGGCCGGACGTGCCCTCTTCCTCGCCGACGCCGACGCCGCCGCGGCGGCCGTGCTCGCCGGCTGAGCCCCCACGACGACGGCGGGGCCGCCCGGGTGGATCCCGGACGGCCCCGCCGTCGTCATGCCGGATGCGGCGCCCCGCCTCCCGTCAGGGACGGACCGGCCCGCGGCCCTTGCCGGGGTGCTCCGGGCCGTGGCCCTTGCCCGGGTGGTCGCCGCCGTGGCCCGGGGTCGCGCCCACGCAGCGCAGCCACTCGCGCACGGAGTTCGCGGGCTTGCCCGGCACGCCGCGCGGATCGGTCACGCCGTCGCAGGTCTCGCCCGGGGAGGGCTCCGGCTCCGGGGTCGGCTCGGTCACGGGCGCGTCGAGCTGGAGGCCCACCAGGATCGGGTTGTGGTCCGAGGACCGCCACTGGTCCGCGGAGTACAGGTCCTCGGCCACGTAGTTGTGGCGCGAGTACTCCAGGGCCACGGATTCGTTCGCGTTGATCATCCAGATGTCCTGGCCGGAGATCGCCGCGGCCGCGGACGGCGAGGCGTAGATCCCGTCCAGGCTGCCGACGGCGCCGCCGAACGCGTACGAGTACTCGCCCGTGAGCGCTCCCTGCGAGACGTACCCGGCCGCCTCGAGCACGCGGATCGGGTCCTCCTTCTCGTAGGAGTTGAAGTCGCCCATGAGCAGGACGCGGTCGGTGCCGGTCTCGGCCTTCATGCGCTCGGCGAAGGCCACGAGGGCCTCGGCCTGGCCCACGCGGTCCGCGTTGTACGCGCCCTGGCCGTCGCCCGTGTCCACGTTGTCCCCGGTCGCACCGGAGCCGCCCTTGGACTTGAAGTGGTTGGTGATCGCCACGAACTCGGTGCCGGCCGCCCCCACGGACGTGCCGTCGGCGGCGCGGAACAGCTGCGCCATTGGCTCGCGGGCGTTGTCGAAGTTCGTCTGGTCGTCCAGGATCACCGACTCGCCCACCGGAGTGACCTCGGCCGGTTGGTAGATGAACGCGGAGCGGATGACGTCCTCGTCCGCGAGCGCTGGGCGGGCGGCCGGGGAGGCGACGAAGGCCCAGCGCTGCTCGCCGGCCTGCGCGTTGAGGGCCTCCACGAGGTGGGCCAGCGCGTGGTCCCGGTCGAGGCCGAACTTCTCGGAGTTCTCGATCTCCTCGAGCGCGACCACCGAGGTGTCGAGGCCGTTGATCGCGGCCGCGATCTTCTCCTGCTGGCGGGCGAACGCCTCGGGGGTGTGGGCGCCGCGCGGCAGGCAGCCGTTCGTGGTGACGGGGGTGCCGGCGCGGTCGCGGTAGGTGCTGCAGCCGGCCACGTCCTGGCCCAGGGTCGTGAAGTAGTTGAGCACGTTGAAGCTGCCGACGGTGACGTTGCCGCCGACTGTCTCGGGGGCGGCCTCGGCCGGGCGGGTGTCCTCGATCGTCACGGGCTGGACGGCGGCCGCCGTGGCGTCGGTGAGGTGGCCCAGCGGCTGGAAGGACCACGCGTCGAAGCGCCAGTCGAGGATGACTCCGGTGGTGAACTCCAGGCCCGCGCCCACGCGCACCGGCTGGTCCGCGTCCAGGTACGGCAGTGGGTTCTGGTTGCCCGGCGAGCGCATGAAGTTCGTGGTGGCCCCGTCGTCGAGCACGATCAGCTGCTGCGCGTTGGCGGCCGCGACGGCCTGCGCCTCGGCGCCGGGCCGGGCCACCGACGTCGGATTGTCCAGCGGCTTCGTGCCGGGGACGACGCCGAGGGAGCCGTACTGGTTGAGGGAGTAGTTGTCCGTGACCGTCCAGTCGCCCTGCTGGGCGAGGACCATGCCCTCGAGCGCTTCGCGTCCGGCCTCATCCAGCGGGAACTCCACCGGCGTGGGGGCCACGGCGCCGGGCTCGGCGACCGGCAGCACGCCGCCGGCGGCGACCTTGATCTGCGTGAGGCCGTAGTGCTCGGCCGCTTCGCCCGTGACCTGGACGTGGTCGCCGAGCGCCACGGAGCCGACCGTGTCCGGCGAGTACACGAACACGCCGTCGGAGGCGCCCGGGGTGGCGTCGGGGGTGTCGCCGCCGGTGCCGGCGGTCTGGATGTAGTAGCCGTCGTAGCCGCCCGTGGAGTACACGGCGGTGTCGCCGCCGGTGGTGGTCACCTGGCGCCCGGCGTACGGGGTGGCCGTGCCGGTGCCCTGGAGCTGGGCGATGGTGATCCGCTCGGCCGGAGTCGGCTGCGGCTCGGGCTCCGGGGTCGGCTCGCCGCCGGTGGCGGCGGCGTTGGTCGGGGTGAGCTGGTCGGTGACGGCGAAGTCGGCGCTGTTGTCGTCCGTGTCCACGCCGTTCGTGCGGGTGAGGGACTTCGGGTCCGCGTTGGCCGAGGGGGCGCCGGCGGCCGTTGTTTCGAAGGTGTTGGTGGCGCCGTAGCCGAGCACGTCCGTGACGCCCGGCACCTGACCGGTCACCACGGAGCCGACCGGCAGGTCCGTCACGGTGCCCGCCTGGCGCGCGAGCACGATCGTGCCCTTGGTGCCCGCGGGGTTGAACGCCCCGCCGGCCACGAGGTCCGCCTGCGGCAGGACGGCGCCCGCGGTGCCGTTGGAGCTGCCGGAGACCAGGAAGTGGCCCTTTGCGGGCACCGTGCCGGACAGCGCGACCGTGCCCTGGGTCGCGGCCGTGCCGGTGGCGGAGCGGTACTGCAGGGACCAGCCGTCGAGGCTGATCGGCTGGTCGGTGGGGTTGTAGAGCTCCACGAACTTGTGGGTGTACACGGCGTTCGCGGAGCCGCCGTTGGTGTACGCCTCGTTGATGACGAGGGAGTCGCCGGCCGGGCTGGCCTGGGAGGGCAGGGCCACGGCGGGGGCGAGCAGGGCCAGGGCGGCGGTGGTCACCGCGGTGCGCGCGGCGAAGCGGGGCAGGGGGTCATGTCGTCCTCGTCTCGATCTCTCTCGATGGGTCAGCGCGGCAGGCCCGCGGCGGTCAGCCAGGCATGGGCGGAGAAGACGGGGTGCGTGGCGGCGCCGCGCTGCACGCCGCGGCCCTTGCCCGGGTGGTCCTCGCCCTTCACGCGGCCCTTGCCCGGGTGGTCGGCGCCCTTGTCATGGCCCTTGCCCGGGTGGGTCGGGGCGGGCTGCTCCGGCTCGGTGGGGGTCGGGGCCGCGGTGACCTCGAGGGCATGGCGCACCACGGTCGTGCTGCCGTCGGCGTAGCGCACGGTCATCACGAGCTCGCCCGTGCCCGCAGCGGCGGGGGCGGTGATCCCGGAGAGCGTGACGGTCTCGGAACCCGTGGGGACTGCCACGGTGCCCAGGGCGGTCTCGGCACCGTCGGTCGTGCGGAAGGCGACGTCGACCGCGGTCGCCGCGGGGGCGCCGTCGGAGTCCACCACGAGGTCCCCGAGGGTCAGGCCGACGGCCTGCCCGGCCTCGACCGAGGCGGGGGCGTCGGTGACCGGCACGCCGTTCTTGCCGAAGTCCGGGGCGACGGCGCCGTGGGCCGCGTCCTGGGCGCGGGCGTAGTCCGTGATCGCCTGGGAGTCCAGCAGGCCCATGTTCACGAAGTTCTGGCGGCCGGTCGCGAAGGCGGTGTAGCCGTCGGGGGCCTTGGTCGGGTCCCCGAGCGTCGTCCAGGTGTCGTCGGCCAGGAACGACTGGCTGGCCACCGTGTACATGCGGTCCGCCTGGAGCGGCTCGCCGTCGATCCACACGCCGGTCACCTTGTCCCCCTGCGGGCGGGACTCGTCGTAGGTCCAGGTCAGCTCCTCGGACCAGCCGAGGGTGAACTTGCGCACGTCGTTCCGCCAGTTCTCCTCGAGGGCCAGCTTGATGGAGGAGCCCGGGATGTCGAAGTAGGTGATGGTGTTGCCGAACGGCGCCATGTCGAGCAGCTCGCCCAGGGTGAGGCGACCGACGAGGTCGGCCGGCTTGGCCGGGAACGCGCCGCCGTCGGTGAAGCGGTCCGTCAGCAGCTCGGAGCGCAGGCCGCCGGGGTTGGTCACGCCGAGGTCCACCTCGGGGTTCGCCTGCTCGGCGGCGTGCTTGACGGCGTCGCCCACCCAGGTGCCCAGGGTGGTCTCGGCGGCGCGCGTGCCGCCGGCCTTCCAGGAGCCGCCGGCGTCGATCAGCTTCTGGTAGTCCGTGGTGATGGAGGCGGACAGGTCGGCCACGACCTCGCCCTGCAGGTCCTCGAAGACCGCGACGGCCTCCTGCTCGATCGCGTACACCTGGGCGGTGACGGGGGATTCCGCGGCGGCCTCGGCGGGGGCCTGCGTGGACCGGGTCAGCAGGCGCGGGGTGAGTCCGGTGACCTCGCCGTCGGCGCCCACGGTCAGCTCGACGGCGGCCAGGTGGCTGCCGGAGGCGCCCGCCTGGATCACGGGGCGGTGGGCGCCGCCGGCCGTGGTGTCGTACTGGTAGAGCTGGTGGGTGTGGGCGTTGAAGATGACGTCCACGGCGGAGGAGGTCTCGCCGACGATCCGGTCGAACTCGGCCCGGGCCGCCCGCTCTGCGGCCAGCTCGCCCGCACCGGCGGCGCCGTCGTGGTACGAGGCCACGATCACGTCGGCGGCGTCCTGGGCCGCCAGCTCGTCGGCGACCGCGTTCACGGCGGCGACCTCGTCGAGGACCTCGTTGCCCTTCAGACCCGCGCCGGTGGTGGTCGCGTACAGCTCGTTGGGGGAGGCGCCGATGACGGCGACGCGCACGCCGTCGACGTCGAAGACGGCGTGCGAGGTGAGGACGGGCTCCTTGCTCGTCGGGTCCACCAGGTTGGCGGAGAGCACCGGGAACTGGGCCCGGGACTCCACGCGGCCCTGCAGGTCGTCCAGGCCCTTGTCGAACTCGTGGTTGCCGGCGGTCAGCGAGGCCAGGCCGAGCGCGTTCATCACGTCGATCGTCGGGTTGTCCTGCTGCACGTTGGACACGGACTTCGAGCCGCCGATCAGGTCGCCGGCGCTGGTCAGCAGCGTGGAGCCGGCGCCGTGCTCGGCCTCGAACGCGGTGCGGTAGTCCTCCACGGTGTCCGCGAACTGCGTGCCGATGTAGTCCCCGGACAGCGCGCCGTGGAAGTCGTTGAAGGACAGGATCGAGATGGTGGTCTCGTCCGCGGCGGCCGTCTCGACGGCCAGGGCGGGCGCCGCACTCGCGGGCGCGAGGACGAGGACGGTGCAGGCGGCCGTGGTGACGGCACGGCGGCGGAACAGGCTGGGCATGGCTCTCCCCGGGATGCGTGATGACAGAGGTGCGCCGCCGGTGGACGGCGGGGTGACGCGCCGAGTCCACCACATCCAGGTGGCCCCCAGGTGAACGAGAGGCGGCGGGCCGTCCGGCCCGCCGCCTCTCGTCGTGTGCACGCGGATGGTGAGGGATTCGAACCCTCGGCACGGGGTCACCGCGCACCGGTTTTCAAGACCGGCTCCTTCGGCCGCTCGGACAACCATCCCGGGCCTGACAGCGACGGCGTGGGCCGCCGCGTCGAGGACCCACTCTAGCCCGTGGCCCGGCGGGCGACCGGTGGCGAGTCCGGCCCCCGCGCGCGAGGATGGACCCTCGACCCCCGACCAGAGGAGGAGACCCCATGGACGTCCCCGCACAGATGCACGCCGTGCGATTCACCGGGGCCGGCGGCAACGGCGTCGTCCGCGTGGGCCAGGAGCCCGTGCCAGACCCCGGCCCGGGCGAGGTGCTGGTGCAGGTGGCCGCCGCGGGTCTCAACCGCGCGGACATCGCGCAGCGCGAGGGCCGCTATCCGCCGCCGCGCGGCGCCTCCGAGATCCCCGGGCTCGAGGTCTCCGGCACCGTGGCGGCGCTGGGACCCGAGGCCGGGATGCCGGGTGAGGGGCGCTTCGCCGTCGGTGACCGGGTGTGCGCGCTCCTGGCCGGCGGCGGCTTCGCCGAGTACGTCGCCGTGCCGGCGGGCCAGCTCATGGCCGTCCCCGACGGCGTCGGACTCGTCGAGGCGGCGGCCCTGCCGGAGGTGGCCTGCACGGTGCACTCGACGCTCGTGGGCCGGGCAGGCGTCCAGGCCGGGGACCGGGTGCTCGTGCACGGCGCCACCGGCGGCATCGGCTCCTTCGCCGTCCAGTTCCTCACCGCGCTCGCCGCACGGGTGCTGGGCACCGCCGGCGGCCCGGAGAAGGTGGCGCTCGGCCGGCGGCTGGGCGCCGAGCACATGTTCGACCACCGCGCCGCCGAGTCCGGTGCCTTCGCCCCGTGGGTCAAGGAGGTCACGGACGGCCACGGCGCGGACGTCATCCTCGACGTCGTCGGCGCCCCGTACCTGGCACCCAACGTGTCCGCGCTCGCCCCCGAGGGACGCATCGTGACGCTCGCGGTCCAGGGCGGCGCCGTCCCGGAGGACTTCAACATCATGAAGCTGGTGGTCAAGCGCGGCTGGCTCACGGGGGCGACGCTCCGCTCCCGCTCGGTCGTGGACAAGGCCGGGATCGTGGCCGCGGCCGAACGTGCCGTGTGGCCCCTGGTGGCGGCGGGCCGCATCGACGCGAGCGTCGGGGCGTGCTTCCCGCTCGCCGAGGCCGCCGAGGCGTTCGACTGGTTCGACTCCGCCACCCGCACGGGCAAGGTCGTGCTCGTCACCGACCCCGCCGATGCGCGCCGGCCGTCCGGCGACCGCGCATGAGGGGGCCCTTCGCACGCTTCCGTCAGGAGCGTGCCGACGACCGCGAGCTCGGCACGGGGCTGTGGCGCCGTGCCCACGACCGCCTCGGCCGGGCCCTGGACCGCTACTGGCAGGTGCTGGAGGGCCAGCGGGGTACGGACGTGCTGAGCCCCGAGGAGCGCAACGGCGTGGTCCACGCCGGCAACGTCCTCACGGAACGGCTCCCCGCGGTCCGTGCCCTGTGCGCCCGCCTGCACCGGGACCACGAGGGCGACGGCGAGCACATCCCGGCCGAGGCCGCCGACGTCCACCGTGAGCTCTCCCGCGCCGCGCACGAGCTGGCGGCCACCGCCCAGGCCCTCGCCCTGTACCGGCTCGGTCAGGGTTCGGCGGAGTCGGTCGGCCGGCACGCCGAACGCACCCTCGGCCACCTGGACCGGGCGGAGGAGCTGGGAGCCGGGCTCTGACGGCGGCGCGCCCCGGAGGGCCGGCCCGGAGACGAGAGGACCCCGCCGCGTGATCACGCGGCGGGGTCCGGGGGAGCCCCCTGCCGGATTCGAACCGGCGACCTGCTCTTTACGAGGGAGCTGCTCTGGCCAGCTGAGCTAAGGAGGCACGTGACCGTCAACGGCCACGGCTGACGAGCATACCGGTTTCGCGGCCCCGATTCCACCGCGCGGCCGGGTGCGCGGGCCACCGAGTGTGGCCCGCCCCTTCTGCGGGCGTTCACCCCCGGGCCATGCCGCGGCCAGACGGGGACGGTTCCCTGGTGGGCACACACCGTCGACGGGAGACGCATGAGCCTGCCCCACGCCCCTCGCACCCCGGCACCCCCCGCCGCGGCCTCGTCAGCCGTGCCCCTCCGCCTGGCCGTGGTGGACATGTCCGGCACGTCCATCGTGGAGCACGGGCTCCAGGACACGGCGTTCGCCCGCACGTTGGACCAGCACGGCGTCCCGGCGGGCACGCCGGAGCACGACGACGCCGCGCGGCGGTTCCGTGCGCTCCGGCCCACCTCGCGCACGGCCGTGTTCCCCCGCGTGTTCGCCGACCGGGCGGTGGCCGCGGCGGCGACCCGCACGTTCGAGGCGACCTTCGACGCGCTGTTGGGCCAGCACGGCGTCCAGGCCGTGCCGGGTGCGGAGGAGGCGCTCGTCCGCCTGCGCGCCCTCGGCCTCCACGTGTGCCTCTGCACCGGCTACGCCCGCCACACCCAGAACATGATCCTCGAGTCGCTGGGGTGGATGGGCCTGGGGGATCTGAGCCTGTCCCCGGACGACGCCGGCCGCGGCGTCCCCTACCCGGACATGATCCTCACCGCCCTGCTCGGTCTCGACCTCGACGACGTCCGCAGCGTCCTCGTGGTCGGGGACACCGCGGAGGACATGACGGCCGGGCGCCGCGCGGGGGCCGGACTCGTGGTCGGCGTGCGCACGGGTCGCGACGCGGACGACGTCCTGCTGGCGGCGGGCGCGGACCGGGTGGTGCCGGGCCTGGCCGACGTGCCGGACCTGGTGGCCCGCACCCGCTGAGCCGGCGCCGGTCCACCCCGCGCGGCCGCTCAGCGACGTCGCGGGGTGCGCACTCGCCGGGGCAGCAGCGCCAGCATCAGGGCTTCGAGGGCCAGCTGCTCCGGCACGTTGGCGGCGATGCGCCCGCGGGCCGTGGCGACGGCGTCGATCCGGGCGAGCACCTCGGCCGAGTCACCGGCGGCGCCGCGGGCGTACGCCTCGATCTCGCCCCGGCGGTGCTCGTTGATGAGCTCGCCGTCGGCCCCCAGCTGCACGCGCAGCACATCCCGGAACAGGCCCATGACGTCGATCATGGCCCGGTCCAGCGAGTCCCGGACGGCGCGGCGCCGCCGGCGGGTCTGGTCCTCCTCGAGCCGTTTGACGTGGTGGCGGAGCTTGGGCGGGACGGGCTCGACGGGCTCGAGGCCCAGGGAGCGGCGCAGCGCCTCGAGCTCCTCGGCGTCCCGGGCCTCGGCGGCGGACTCGGCCTCGGCCTTGGACACCTCGGCCAACGTGGCGGCCAGGGCCATCGCGTCGGAGACGGCGGTGGCCTGGAGCGGCAGGGAGAGGATGCGCTCGCGGCGTTCGAGGGCCTCCGGGTCCCGCGCGAGGCGGCGGGCCATGCCCACGTGCGACTGGGAGATCCGGGCGGTGGTGAGCGCCGTCTCGCGGTCCAGCCCGTCGCGGCGGTGCAGCAGCTCCGCCACCTGCTCCACGGCGGGGATGCTCAGCGTGATCAGACGGCAGCGGGAGCGGACGGTGGGGAGCACGTCCGCGGGGGACGGGGTGCACAGCATCCAGATCGTGCGGGCCGGCGGCTCCTCGATGGCCTTGAGGAGCACGTTCGTGGCGCGCTCCGTCATGCGGTCCGCGTCCTCCATGAGGAAGATCCGCCAGCGCCCGGTCGCGGGGGTGGACTGGCCGGCCTCCACGAGGGCGCGGACGTCCTCGATCCGATAGCTCACCGCCTCGGTGGCCAGCACGGTCACGTCCGGGTGGGTGCCGCCGAGGACGGTGCGGCATGCGTGGCACTCGCCACAGCCGCGCGCCGCCGGGTCCGCGACCTCGCACTGCAGGGCCGCGGCGAACGCGCGCGCCGCCGTCGACCGGCCGGAACCGGGCGGGCCCGTGAACATCCAGGCGTGGGTGGGACGGTCCGCGGCCGCGGCGCGGCGCAGCTGGGCCACCGCGGCCTCCTGGCCCGCGAGGTCCGCGAACACGGCGGGGGCGGGGGCCGTCATCGGTCGGCCGCCTGGGCGGTGACGCGGGCCAGCGCGCGGGCGGTGAGCTCCTGCGGCGGCAGCGCGCCGTCGAGCACGAGGTACCGCTCGGGCGCGGCCGCCGCGCGCGCGAGGAAGGCGGCGCGCAGGGCCTCGTGCCGGTCCGCCGTCTCCCGCTCCATGCGGTCGGGTGCGCCCTCGCCCCCCGCCGCGCGGCGGTCACGCCGGTCCGCGGCGGTGGCCGCGTCCACGTCGATCAGCACCGTCAGATCGGGGACGAGGCCGTCCGTGGCCCACTCGTTCAGGGCGGCGATCCGCGCCTCGCCCAGCCCGCGCGCCGCGCCCTGATAGGCCACGGACGAGTCCACATACCGGTCCGTGACGACGACGGCGCCCCGGGCCAGCGCGGGGCGCAGCGTGCGGACGGCGTGGGCGGACCGGGCCGCGGCGAACAGCAGCGCCTCGGTGCGGGGGTCCACGGGGGCGTGCTCGGGGTCCAGCAGCAGCTCCCGCAGCGTCTCACCCAGGTCCGAGCCGCCGGGCTCGCGCGTGAGCACCACCTCGTGGCCCGCGGCGCGCAGGGCCTCGGTCAGGGCGCGGGCCTGGGTGGACTTGCCGGATCCGTCCGGCCCCTCGACGGCGACGAACAGGCCGCGATGCTCGGTCTGGGTGCTCACGCCTCGAGCCTAGACGCCGCCCCGGACGGGGAAGGAACCCGGCCGGGCCGACCGCCTAGACTGACCGGCATGAGCGCCCCCATGCACGTCGCCCTCCTCTTCGACCACTGGCTGTTCCGCGTCCTGGCGATCGCCGCGCTCGTGCTCGAGGTCTGGGCGCTGGTGGATGTCGTCCGGCGCCGCCCCGACGACTTCGCCCGCATCGGGGGCCGGGACAGGAGCTTCTGGCTGATCCTGACCGGCGTCGCCGCCGTCGTCGGGCTCCTCGGCGTGCTCGCGGGCGGCGGGATGGGCATGTTCGGCCTCGTGGCCGCGTGCGTGGCGTGCGTCTACCTCGCCGGCCCCCGCCAGGACATGGGCCCGGCCCTGCGCCGCTGAGGGACCCGCGCCGTCGGCGGCGCCCTCATGACGACGGCGCCACCGCCGCCCAGCGCACGCTCAGCTCCCCGCGCCGCCACTGGTGCGGGCCGCCCAGCACGGGCCAGCCCGCCGAGCGCAGCGTGCCGACCGTCGCCAGCCACCGCTGCCGCGTCCCGTAGGCCGCGAGCGGGGCGTGCGCGGCCCACGCGGCGTCGGCCTCCGCCAGGAGCCGATGGACGGGCTCGCCGGGCACGTGCCGGTGGATGAGGACCTTCGGCAGGCGCGCCGCCACGTCCGAGGGGCGGGCGAAGGACCCCAGCCTGAGGGCCACGGTCAGGCTCGCCGGCCCGTCCCGGCGCAGATCCACCCAGGCCGCCCGCCGACCGTCCTCGGAGCACGTGCCCTCCACGAGGACGCCGTCGTCGGCGAGCCCCGCGCACAGCAGGGACCAGATCGCGGGCACGTCCTCCTCCCGGTACTGGCGCAGCACATTGAACGCGCGCACCACGGTGGGCGGCCGCGGCACGGGCAGCTCGAAGCCGCCGACCGCCCAGGTGACCCCCGGCAGGTCGCCGGCCCGCTCCCGGGCCCGGGCCACCCGAGCGGGGTCGATCTCGAGGCCCACCAGCTCGAGGGCCGGGTTCTGCACGCGCAGCCGCTCGGCCATCTCGACGGCGGTCACCGGCTCCGCACCGAAGCCCAGGTCCACGGCCAGCGGGCGGGGAGTGCGCCGCAGCAGGGGCCCGTGCACGTCCGTGAGCCAGCGGTCCACCCGGCGCATCCGCTGCGCCGCCGTCGTGCCGCGGGTGATGTGGCCCTGCGGGCCCCGTGCCGGGACTGGGCCGGGCGTCGTGCCCGCGCGCAGCCGCCGGGTCTTCTCCACCATGGGCTCCAGCGTAGGGGAGCGGCGGGACGGGGCCGCCTAGGATGGTGACATGGCGAACACCACGTACACGCTGGTCCTGCTGCGGCACGGTCAGAGCGAATGGAACGAGAAGAACCTGTTCACCGGCTGGGTGGACGTCCCGCTGACCGAGAAGGGGCGCGCCGAGGCCGCCCGCGGCGGTGAGCTGCTGGAGGCGGAGGGCATCCACCCGGACGTGGTCCACACGTCCCTGCTCAAGCGCGCCATCACCACGGCCAACCTGGCCCTCGAGGCCGCGGACCGCCAGTGGATCCCGGTCAAGCGCAGCTGGCGCCTGAACGAGCGCCACTACGGCGCCCTCCAGGGAAAGGACAAGGCCCAGGTGAAGGAGGAGTTCGGCGAGGAGCAGTTCATGGTCTGGCGCCGCTCCTTCGACACCCCGCCGCCCGCCCTGGACGACGACTCCGAGTTCTCCCAGGCCGGCGACGAGCGCTACGCGGACCTGGGCAAGGACGCCCCCCGCACCGAGGCCCTCAAGCAGGTCATCGACCGCCTGCTGCCCTACTGGGAGGAGCAGGTCCTGCCCGACCTCAAGGCCGGCAAGACCGTGCTGATCGCCGCGCACGGCAACTCGCTGCGCGCGCTGGTCAAGCACCTGGACGGCATCTCGGACGAGGACATCGCGGGCCTGAACATCCCGACGGGCATCCCGCTGGTCTACGAGCTGGACCAGAACTTCAAGCCGATCACCGCGAACGGCCGCTACCTCGACCCGGAGGCCGCCGCGGCCGGCGCCGCCGCCGTGGCCGCCCAGGGCTCCGCGCACTGACGCGCCCGACGACGACGGGCCGGGCCCCCGCTCGGGGGCCCGGCCCGTGACGGCGGGGACGTCAGGAGCCGGTGGCGTCCGGGCGGTGGGTCGCCCACTCGCCCGTGACGAGATAGCGCACCTTGGCGGCCACGGACAGGCCGTGGTCCGTGAACCGCTCGAGGTAGCGGGAGGCCAGCGTGACGTCCGTGGTGGTGGCCGGCGTCGCGCTCCAGTCCGGGGCGGCGATCGCGCGGAAGACGGACACGTGCAGCGCGTTGACGTCCTCGTTGAGGGCGTCGATCCGGTCCCCGTGCGCCAGGTCCTGGGTTTCGAGCAGCAGGACGACCTCCTCGGCCACCTCCACGGCGGCGTCGCACATCGCGGTGAACACGGTCCGGACCGGTTCCGGGATGACGTGCTCGGGGTAGCGCAGCCGGGTCAGCTGGGCCACGTGGCGGGCGAGGTCGCCCATGCGCTCGAGCGAGGAGCTCATCCGCAGCGTGGCGACGACGGTGCGCAGGTCCGTGGCCACGGGCGCCTGCAGCGCCAGGATGCGCACGGCCTGCTCGTCGAGGGACTCCTGCAGCTGGTCGATCCGCGCGTCCTCCGAGATGACCCGTTCGGCGCCGTGCACGTCGGCCGCCTCGAGGGCGGCCTGCGCGTCCATCACGGCGCGGTGCACGAGGCGGGCGATCTCGGTCAGGTCGCGGCCCAGCCGTTCGAGGTCGGCTCGGTAGAGCTCGCGCATGGTCTCCTCTCCCCGGCGACGCCCGTGCGCCGCCGACCCCGAGTCCGCGGGGCAGCGGCCCATCCTGGCAGGGCAAGATGAACGGCCCATGAACGCCGATCGTCCGGCGTCTGGCGAGGCCTGGGCAGCCCGTCTCCGGGCCGCCAGAGGCTAGTCTGGTGCCGTGGATCCCGTCATCATCGGCCTGCTGTGCGGAGCGGTCGGACTGTTCACCGGAGTGGCCTCCATGCTGGCCTTCCGGGCGTCCGAGCGCTCGCGGACGGTGGACCTGACGGTCGGCGAACCCACCCTGGCGCCGGGCGCCGCCGAGGTCCTCTCCGTGGTCGGCCGCGCGTACGCGGTGGTGGACGACGTCGACGGCGTGGTGCGCGCGAACCCCGCGGCCTACGCCCTCGGCCTCGTGCGGGGGCACTCGCTCGTCCAGGACCAGCTGCGGGAGCTCACGCGGACCGTGCGGGCCGACGGCGTCATCGTCGAGCGCCGCATGGAGCTGCCCCGAGGACCCCTCGGGCAGTCGAGCCTCGTCGTCGAGCTGCGCGTGGCCCCGCTGGACGAGGAGTACATCCTGATCCTCGCCGACGACCGCACGGACGTGACCCGCACCGAGGCCATGCGCCACGACTTCGTCGTCAACGTCTCGCACGAGCTCAAGACGCCGGTGGGTGCCATCTCCCTGCTCTCCGAGGCCATCGGCGACGCCGCGGAGGACGACGAGGCGGTGCGTCGCTTCGCCGCACGGCTGGGCGTCGAGTCCCGCCGGCTCACGGCCCTCGTGCAGGACATCATCGAGTTCTCCCGGCTGCAGGCCAAGGACGTGGTCCAGGACGGAGGGCCCGTGGACCTCAACGCCGTCGTCGCCGACGCCGTGGACCGCCTGCGTCTGACCGCCGAGGACCGCGGCATCGCGCTGCGCGTGGGCGGCCGCGTGGACGCGGTGGTGCACGGGGACCAGGACCAGCTGATGACCGCGGTGCGCAACCTGGTAGACAACGCGGTGCGCTACTCCCCGGAGGGCACCACGGTGGGCATCGGCCTGAGCTCCGTGGACGGGCTCGCGCAGGTCACCGTCACGGACCAGGGCATCGGCATCAGCCCGGAGGAGCAGGAGCGGGTCTTCGAACGCTTCTACCGCGTGGACGCGGCGCGGTCACGCCAGACGGGCGGCACGGGCCTGGGGCTGAGCATCGTCAAGCACGTCGTCATCAACCACGGAGGGGAGGTCACCCTCTGGTCCCAGCCGGGCCGCGGGTCGACCTTCACCATCCGCCTGCCCGAGTGGGGGGACGGTGTCGCCGTCGACGGCGCGCCGGGCGCCGCCCACGTCACCGAGCGGCGCGGTCACCGGGTGACCGCCTCGGCCGCACCCCCGACCCGGAAGGAGACGAGCGCATGAGCCGCATTCTGATCGTGGAGGACGAGGAGTCGTTCAGCGACCCCCTGTCCTACCTCCTGGAGAAGGAGGGGTTCGAGGTCACCGTCGCCGCCGACGGCAACGAGGCGCTGAGCGTCTTCGAGCGCGACAGCGCGGACCTGATCCTCCTGGACCTGATGCTCCCGGGGATGTCCGGCACCGAGGTGTGCCGTCAGGTGCGCCAGCGCTCCAACGTCCCCGTGATCATGCTGACCGCGAAGGACTCGGAGATCGACAAGGTCGTCGGCCTCGAGCTCGGGGCGGACGACTACGTGACCAAGCCGTACTCCTCGCGTGAGCTGGTGGCCCGCGTCCGCGCCGTGCTGCGCCGTCAGGGGGAGCAGGAGGAGCCGATGTCGGCGACCATCAGCGCCGGCCCCGTGCGCATGGACGTCGAGCGGCACGTCGTCTCCGTGGACGGCGAGCAGGTGTCCCTGCCGCTCAAGGAGTTCGAGCTGCTGGAGATGCTGCTGCGCAACGCCGGGCGCGTGCTCACCCGCGGCCAGCTGATCGACCGCGTGTGGGGCTCCGACTACGTGGGGGACACCAAGACCCTCGACGTGCACGTGAAGCGCCTGCGCTCCAAGATCGAGCCCGATCCCTCGAGCCCCCGCTACCTCGTCACGGTGCGCGGCCTGGGCTACAAGTTCGAGGCCTGACCGGCGCGCTCCTCCCGGGACGACGACGGCCCCGGCTCCACCTCGCGGTGGGGCCGGGGCCGTGGCGTGCCGGGCGCGGGCCCGACGGAGGTCAGTGCTCCTCGCCGTAGTGGTGGGTCTCCTCGTGGAGGTGCCCGACGAGATCCTCGTCTGCGGGCTCGACGCCCTCGGGGAGCAGGTCACGGTACTGCTCCTGGGTGGCGCTCAGCAGCGGGACGGCCAGGTCGGCGGTGCCGCCGTTGCCGGAGACGGTCACGGGCAGGATCTCGCCGACCCACACGCCCTCGCGCTCCAGGACGGTCGTGTTCGCGTCGTCCTCGAGCTTGCGGCTCTCGCCGGCGGGGACCCTCAGGGTCGCGGAGCTGCCGCCCTCGGCCTGGAAGGTGTAGGTCTGGTCCTGGCCGGAGGTGTTCTCCACGGTGCCGATCAGGCGGGCGGGACCCGACTCGCCGTCGCCGACGAGGGCGAGGTTGCGGTAGCTCAGGAAGTCCTGCTCCTGGCCGTTGATGCCGTCCGAGGGGGAGTACGGGATGGCGGTGGCGATCGGGTTGAAGGCGGAGCAGCCGGTGGCGCCCAGCAGGGCGACCGCGGCCAGCGCACCTGCGGCGAGGTGGCGCCGGGCGGGCCGGGATGCGTTCTTCACAGAGGTCTCCTCAGGTGCGATGACGTGCTCAGGTGCCCCGAGGCAGGGGCCCTGCGAGGTCAGGCTACCGCATCCCGGGACGCCGGCCGGCCTGTGGCGCTGGGTCGTCCACTATCACATCCGGGGGCCGAAGAGGTGACGGCACGCGCGGCATGACGAGGCCGCATGATAGAATGAGACGACTGAAAGGGGCACAACAACATGGTTTTTGAGGTCGGAGAGACCGTCGTCTACCCCCATCACGGTGCTGCGCGGATCGAGGAGATCAAGATGCGCACCATCAAGGGGGAGGAGAAGATGTACCTCAAGCTCAAGGTGGCGCAGGGAGACCTGACCATCGAGGTCCCTGCGGAGAACGTCGACCTCGTCGGCGTGCGTGACGTCGTGGATGCGGAGGGACTCGAACACGTCATGGAGGTCCTGCGCGCCGAGCACGTGGAGGAGCCGACCAACTGGTCCCGCCGCTACAAGGCGAACCTGGAGAAGCTCGCCAGCGGCGACGTCAACAAGGTGGCCGAGGTCGTCCGCGACCTGTGGCGCCGCGATCAGGACCGAGGCCTGTCCGCCGGTGAGAAGCGCATGCTCTCGAAGGCCCGCCAGGTGCTCGTGTCCGAGCTGGCGCTGGCCAAGAAGGTCACCGAGGAGGAGGCCGAGGGTCGCCTGGACAAGGTGCTCGAGGGCTGACGGGCAGCACACGGCCGGGGAGGGGTCCGCGTCCACGACGCGGGCCCCTCCCCTGTCTCGTCCCCGGCCCGTCCGGCGCCGCCCTGGGGGTCCCGGGCCACGGGTACCGGCGCGCTCCCTAGGATGAGGCCATGCCCACCGCCCTCGTGATCGCCGCCGCCGGCGCCGGCACCCGCCTCGGCGCCGGGCTGCCCAAGGCCCTCGCCCCCCTCGCGGACGGGCGCACCCTCCTGCGCCACTGCCTGGAGTCCGTCGCCGCCGCGCGCGCCGCCGGGCTCGCCCTGGACGCCGTCGTGGTGCTCACCCCGCCGACGGAGGTCGACGCCGGCCGCGTGGCCGCCGAGGTCGACGCCGGCCCGCGCCTGGACGTGCCCGTGCACTGCGTGCCCGGCGGCGCCGAGCGCGCGGACTCGGTCCGCGCCGGACTCGCCGCGGCCTCCCGCGCTCTGGCCGACTTCGCCCCGGCGGGGGCGCCCCGCCGTGTCCTCGTCCACGACGCGGCCCGCGCGCTGACCCCGCCGAGCGTGTTCGGGGCCGTCACGGCGGCGCTCGAGACCGGCGCGGTCGCCGCGGTCCCGGGCCTGCCGCTGACGGACACCGTCAAGCAGGTCACCCCCGGCCGGGGCGGGGTCGACGTCGTCGCGGCCACGCCGGCCCGCGCCGGACTGCGCGCGATCCAGACGCCGCAGGGCTTCGACCTGGACACCCTGCTGGCGGCCCACGAGGCCGTGCGCGCGGACCCCACGCTCGACGCCGCGGCGCTCACCGACGACGCGATGGTCATGGAGGCCGCGGGGCACGAGGTCGTGGTGGTGCCCGGCGACCCGGCCGCGTTCAAGGTCACCGCCCCTGGCGACCTCGACCTCGCCCGCCTCGAGCTCGCCCGCCGCGCCCCCCAGGAGGAGGCTCCCATGGACCAGCCCGCCCGCCCCGCCGCCGCGCCCGCCCCCCTGCCGCGCGTGGGGATCGGCACCGACGTGCACGCGTGGGCACCCGAGGACGCCCCCCGGCCCCTGTGGCTCGGCGGCATCCACTGGCCCGGCGAGCGGGGCGTGGCCGCGACCTCGGACGGGGACGTGGTCGCCCACGCGGCGTGCAACGCCCTGCTCTCCGCCGCCGGCCTCGGCGACCTCGGGGCCGTGTTCGGCGTCGACCGGCCCGAGATGGCGGACGCCTCCGGCGCGGACATGCTCCGCGAGGTGCTGCGCCTGCTGACGGAGGCGGGCCTCGCCGTCGGGAACGTGGCGGTCCAGGTGGTCGCGCCCCGGCCCAAGGTGGGCACGCGCCGCGCGGAGATGGAGGCCGCCCTGTCCGCCGCCCTCGGCGGGGCCCCCGTGTCCGTCTCCGCCGCCACCACGGACCGGCTGGGGTTCATCGGGCGCAGGGAGGGGCTGGTCGGGATCGCGACCGCGCTCGTCGTCCCTGCGGCCTGAGCCCGCGCCGGCGCACCGACTAGGCTGGCAGAGCCCCGTCAGGACCCCGCCCCTCCGGAAGGACCGCGCCCCCATGGCCCAGCGCTTCTACGACACCCGCACCGCGCAGATCCGGGACTTCGAGCCCCTCGTGCCCGGCGAGGCGTCGGTGTACTACTGCGGGGCCACGGTGCAGGGCATGCCGCACGTGGGCCACGTGCGCAGCGCGATCGTGTTCGACATCCTCATCCGCTGGCTCGAGGCCACCGGGCTGCGCGTCACCTCGGTGCGGAACGTGACGGACATCGACGACAAGATCCTCGACCGCTCGGCCGCCTCCCACGAGGCCGGCTTCGAGGCCTCGGACCTCTACCCGGCCCGCGAGCCGTGGTGGGCCCTGGCCTACCGGTTCGAGAAGGCATTCGACGCCGCCTACCTCGCCCTCGGCGTCCGCCGTCCCACCTACGAGCCGCGCGCCACCGGCCACGTGCCCGAGATGTTCGCGCTCATCGAGCGCCTGATGGAGCGCGGCCACGCCTACCCCGCGCAGGACGGCTCGGGCGACGTCTACTTCGACGTCCGGTCCTGGGAGCGCTACGGCGAGCTCACCCGCCAGCGCGTGGAGGACATGCAGGACGCGCCCGACGCCGACCCGCGCGGCAAGCGCGACCCCCACGACTTCGCCCTGTGGAAGGGCGCCAAGCCCGGTGAGCCCGCCACCGCCGTGTGGGAGTCGCCCTGGGGAGCCGGCCGCCCCGGATGGCACCTGGAGTGCTCGGCCATGTCCACGAAGTACCTCGGCGCCGAGTTCGACATCCACGGCGGCGGCCTGGACCTGCGGTTCCCGCACCACGAGAACGAGCTGGCCCAGTCGGCGGCCGCCGGGGACGGCTTCGCCCGCTTCTGGCTGCACAACGGGCTCGTCACCTACGGCGGCGAGAAGATGTCCAAGTCCGTGGGCAACACGATCTCCCCCGAGGAGATGCTCGGCATGGCCCGCCCGACGGCGGTGCGCTACTTCCTGGGGCAGGCCCACTACCGCTCCCAGCTCGACTACCGGCCCGGCGCCCTCGACGAGGCCGAGGCCGTCGTCGAGCGCATCGAGGGCTTCACGGCCCGCGCCCGCGCCGCCGGCGCCGTCCCGCCCGCCCCCGACGGGGCGCTCGCGGACCGCGTGCCCGCCGCCTTCCGCACCGCCATGGAGGACGACCTCAACGTGCCCCAGGCGCTCGCGGCCCTGCACGAGGCCGTGCGCGCCGGCAACTCGGCGCTGGCCGGGCAGGACCTCGACGCCGCGGCCGCCCGCCTGGCCGAGGTGGAGGCCATGACCGCGGTGCTGGGCCTGGACGACGTGCCCGAGGGCGACGACGCCGCGGCCGGCCCGGTGTCGGACGCACTCGACTCGCTCGTCCGCTCGCAGATCGAGGCGCGGGCGCAGGCCCGCGCGGACAAGGACTGGGCCACCGCGGACCGCATCCGGGACGCGCTGGCCGCGGCCGGCGTCGTGGTGGAGGACGGTGCCGACGGCGCCACATGGCGCCTGGCGGACTGACACCTAGACTGGAGGGCGATCCGGCGGCGCCCCGCGTGCCGCCGCCCCCGTCCCCGGCACGCAGGAGTCCCGCCATGTCCACCGCCCCCCGCTCCGGCGGATCCCGCAAGCCCAAGGGCAAGAAGGGCCCCATGAAGGGCACCGGCGGCCACGGTCGCAAGGCGCTCGAGGGCCGCGGACCCACCCCCAAGGCCGAGGACCGGGTCTACCACAAGGCACACCGTGCCAAGCAGCTGGCCGAGCGCTCGGCCGCCAAGCGCGGCTCCGTGACGGACCAGGTCCGCGGCCGCGTGAAGCTCACGGATGAGACGGTCTCCGGCCGCAACCCCGTGCTCGAGGCGCTGCGCGCGGGCATCCCCGCCAAGGCGCTGCACGTGGCCGTGCGCATCGAGATGGACGACCGCGTCAAGGAGGCCCTGCGCCTCTGCCTCGAGCAGGGCGTGCCGGTCCTGGAGAACACCAAGCCGGAGCTGGACCGCCTCTCCGGGGAGGCCGTGCACCAGGGCATCGTGCTGCAGATCCCGCCCTATGAGTACGCGGACGCCACGGCCCTGGCCCTCGACGCGCTCGCGAAGCACGAGAAGGGGCACCTGCGGACACCGCCGCTGCTGATCGCGCTCGACGGCATCACCGACCCCCGCAACCTCGGCGCCATCATCCGGGCCGGCTCCGCGTTCGACGCGGACGGCGTGATCGTGCCCGAGCGGCGCTCCGTCGGCGTGACCGCCACCGCCTGGCGCACCTCGGCCGGCGCGGCCGCGCGGGTGCCCGTGGCCCAGGCCGGCAACCTGAACACCACCCTCGTCGACCTGCACAAGGCCGGTTACTTCGTGCTGGGTCTCGACGGCGGCGGGGACGTCTGCCTGCCCGGGCTCGCCCTGGCCACGGAGCCGCTCGTGCTCGTGGTGGGGGCCGAGGGCAAGGGTCTGTCCCGCATGGTGCGGGAGCACTGCCAGCAGATCGTGTCCATCCCGATCGACTCGACGATGGAGTCCCTCAACGCCTCGATGGCGGTGGGCATCTCCCTGTACGAGATCTCGGTGCAGCGCGCCGGCGGGCGCTGACCTCCACGGCGCCCCCGCCCGGGATGACGGCCAGGCGGGGACGCGGGTGTCGCACACGGCGCCGGCGGGGGCAGAGTGTCTACAGTGACGCCGATCACATGGCAGGATGTCGCGTGGATACGCGCACGTCTTGCCTGTGATGCGTGTCACCGCGCACAGTGTCTGCACTGTGTCCGACGGGCCCCCGTCGGCGAGCGCATCCCGCACCGCACCATCAGAACGAGGTCCGTCTCATGAAGCACCGCTCCCTCCCCCTCACCGCCGCCCTCGCCCTCGCCGCCCTCGGGCTCACGGCGTGCGGCGACTCCGGCTCCGGCGGCTCCGGCTCGTCCTCCGCCGCCGGCGGCGACGGCTCCTACACCGTGGGCATCAACCAGCTCGTCTCCCACCCGGCGCTCGACGGCGCGGCCGAGGGCTTCAAGGAGGCGTTCGAGGACGCCGGCCTGGACGTGACGTTCGAGGAGCAGAACGCCCAGAACGAGCAGGCCACGGTCACCTCCATCGCCTCCACCTTCGCCAACGACGCGGACGTGGACCTCGTGGCCGCCATCGCGACCCCCGCCGCGCAGGGCACCGCCTCGGCCGTGAAGGACAAGCCGGTCGTGTTCATGGCGGTCACCGACCCCAAGGGCGCCGAGCTCGTGGCCTCGGACGAGGCCCCGGGCGGCAACGTCACCGGCGTCTCGGACCGCAACCCGGTCAAGGAGCAGCTGCAGCTGCTCAAGGACGTGAAGCCGGACGCCACGACCGTCGGCATCGTCTACAACTCCGGCGAGGCCAACTCCAAGGTCCAGGTGGACCAGGCCAAGGAGGCCGGCAAGGAGCTGGGCCTCGAGGTCAAGGAGGCCACCATCACCAACTCGTCCGAGGTCCAGCAGGGCGTGCAGTCCCTGTCCGGCGTGGACGGCATCTACGTGCCCACGGACAACGCCGTCGTCTCGGCGCTGGAGACCGTGGTGGGCTACGGCAAGGAGCAGCGCGTCCCCGTCATCTCGGCGGACATCGACTCCGTCGAGCGCGGCGCCCTGGGCACGTACGGCATCGACTACACGGCGCACGGCAAGCAGGCCGGCGAGATGGCCGTGAAGATCCTCAAGGACGGCGCGAAGCCGGCCGAGCTGCCCGTGGGCTACGCCGACCCGGCCAACCTGCAGCTCGTGCTGAACCCGACGGCCGCCGAGGCCTACGGCGTCGAGATCCCCGCCGAGCTCACGGACAGGGCCGACCAGCTCGTCGAGGGCTGATCCCGCGCCTGCCCGCCTCCGCGGCGGCCCGGACCACGGGGTCCGGGCCGCCGCGGAGCACGTCGGCGGCCGGCCCACCCCGTCCCGCCGTCGTCCGTCCCCCTCGCACCGCCCGAAAGGCACCCACCCCATGCTGACCGCAGTGGAACTGGGTCTGATCTACGCCGTCGTCGCGCTCGGCGTGTACCTGACCTTCCGCATCCTCGACTTCCCCGACCTCACGGTGGACGGCTCGTTCACCACCGGCGCCGCCACGGCCGCCGTGCTCATCACGGGCGGCACGCCGGTGCCCCTGGCCATGCTCGCCGCCTTCGTGGCGGGCGCGCTCGCGGGCCTCGTCACCGGCCTGCTGCACACCAAGGGCCGGATCGACGGCCTGCTCGCCGGCATCCTCACGATGATCGCGCTCTACTCGATCAACCTGCGGATCATGGGCAAGGCCAACATCCCCCTGCTCGGCCAGGACACCCTGTTCACGTGGCTCGACGACCTGGGCCTGGCCCGGAACTGGGGCTCGATCCTCGTGCTCTTCCTCGGCGTGTTCGTGGTGAAGCTGATCCTCGACTGGTTCCTGCACACGGACCTGGGCCTCGCCCTGCAGGCGACCGGTGACAACGAGGAGATGATCCGCTCGTACGGCGTCTCCACGGACCGGATGAAGATCCTCGGCCTCATGATCTCCAACGGCCTCGTGGCCCTCGGCGGCTCCCTGCTGGCCATGTACCAGGGCTTCGCGGACATCTCCATGGGCATCGGCCTCATCCTCGTGGGCCTGGCGTCCGTGATCGTGGGCCAGGCCGTGTTCGGCCAGCGCACGGTCTTCTGGGCGACGCTCGCCGTGATCGTCGGCGCCGTGCTCTACCGCCTGATCATCCAGTTCGCCCTCAACGCGGGCCTGAGCCCGAACGACATGAAGCTGATCTCCGCGGCTCTCGTCGTCGTGGCCCTGCTGCTGCCGCGCTTCGGCTTCGCCAAGCGCCTGAGCCTGCGCACTCGGGGCACGGCCGCGACCCCGGGGCCGGCCGCCGCCGCACCGGCCACCGCCGGCATGCCCCTGACCGGCGAGCCGGGCGGCGCCACCCCCGCCGCATCCGCCCCCGAGGAGGCCCCCCGTGCTTGAGATCTCGCAGGTCTCCAAGACCTTCTTCCCGAACACCGTCAACGAGCGGCGCGCGCTGCAGGACATCGACCTGCACCTGGCCGAGGGCGACTTCGTCACCGTGATCGGCTCGAACGGCGCCGGCAAGTCCACGATCCTGAACACGATCGCAGGCAAGCTGCTCCCGGACACCGGCACCGTGGCCGTGGGCGGCAAGGACGTCACCCGCATGCCGGACCACCGCCGCGCGGCCTCGATCGGCCGGGTGTTCCAGGACCCGACGGCGGGCACGGCCCCGAACCTCACGATCGAGGAGAACATGGCCCTGGCCTGGCGACGCGGGCACGCCCGCGGGCTCTCGCGGGGCGTCTCCCGCGCCCGGCGCGCGATGTTCCGCGACGAGCTCACGAAGCTCGAACTCGGCCTGGAGAACCGCCTCACCGCCAAGGTGGGGCTGCTCTCCGGGGGCCAGCGTCAGGCGTTGAGCCTGCTCATGGCCACGTTCTCCGGCCCGAAGATCCTGCTGCTGGACGAGCACACCGCCGCCCTGGACCCGTCCCGGGCGGAGCTGGTGACCCGCCTGACCCGGCAGGTGGTGGCCGAGCACCGGCTCACCACGCTGATGGTCACGCACAACATGTCCCAGGCCCTCGAGGTCGGCAACCGGCTGATCATGATGCACGACGGCCGGATCATCCTCGAGCTGGACGAGCAGGAGAAGGCCGGGCGCACCCCGGCGGACCTGTTGGCCGAGTTCGGCAAGATCAAGGGCGCCGTCGTGGACGACAAGACCATGCTGTCCTGAGCGCTCCGTCCGGCCTCCCCGTCCCCGGCCCGCCCCTCCGCCCCACGGCGGGCGGGCGGGCCGGCCGTTCTCACCGGCGCGGCCGCGGGGTAGCGTCGTGGCGTGAGCACCGTGAAGCCCGACACCCAGAGCGCCGCCGCAGCCGATGTCCGCCTCCAGACCGTCACGGGGCGCATCCCGGTGATGGACGTGCAGCCCGTGGTGCTGGACGGCCGGTTCCCGGCCAAGGCCGTGGTCGGCGAGGACATCCCCGTCCGCGCCACCGTGTTCCGCGAGGGCCACGACTCCGTGCGCGCCACCGTCCGCCTGCTCGACCCGGCCGGCGCCGAGGTGCAGCGCGTGCAGATGCGTCCGGGCCGGCCCGGGCTGGACGAGGTCGTGGCCACGCTGCGGCCCGCCGAGCCGGGCCTGCACCAGTTCGTGGTCGAGGGCTGGGACGACCCGGTGGGCTCGTGGAAGCACGCGGCCACCGTCAAGATCGCCGCCGGCATCGACGTGGAGCTGATGCTCGCCGAGGGCGCCGCCCTGTTCCGCCGGGCCGCCGAGGACGCGGAGCGCTCGGCCGAGGACCGCGCCGTGTTCGAGGAGGTCGTTCGCGGCCTCGAGGACGAGTCCCTCATCCCGGCCCAGCGCCTGGCCTCCGCCGAGTCGGCGGAGGTGTCCGCCGTCCTCCACGCCCGCCCCGTGCGGGAGCACCTCACGAGCTCCGAGCTCTACCCGCTGGACGTGCAGCGTGAGCTCGCCGGGCGCGGCGCCTGGTACGAGTTCTTCCCCCGCTCCGAGGGCGCCCGCTTCGACGAGGCCACCGGCACGTGGTCCTCCGGCACCTTCGCGACGGCGGCCCGCCGGCTCCCGGCGGTCGCCCGGATGGGCTTCCAGGTGGCCTACCTGCCGCCGATCCACCCGATCGGCACCTCGCACCGCAAGGGTCCGAACAACACGCTGACGGCCGGGCCGCAGGACCCGGGCTCGCCGTGGGCGATCGGCGCGCCCGAGGGCGGACACGACGCCGTGCACCCGGACCTGGGCACCGTCGAGGACTTCGAGGCGTTCGTGGCCGCGGCCGCGGACGCGGGCCTCGAAGTGGCCCTGGACCTGGCCCTGCAGTGCTCCCCGGACCACCCGTGGGTCGCCGCGCACCCGGAGTGGTTCACCACCCGCGTGGACGGCACCATCGCGTACGCGGAGAACCCGCCGAAGAAGTACCAGGACATCTACCCGCTGAACTTCGACAACGACCCGGACGGCCTCGCCCAGGCGGTGCTGGACGTGGTGCGGGGCTGGGTCGCCCGCGGCGTGCACATCTTCCGCGTGGACAACCCGCACACCAAGCCCCTGTGGTTCTGGGAGTGGCTGATCGCGAAGGTCCGCGCCGAGGAGCCGCGCGCCGTGTTCCTCGCCGAGGCCTTCACCCGTCCCGCGATGATGCACGCCCTGGGCAAGGTCGGGTTCCAGCAGTCCTACGGGTACTTCACCTGGCGGAACACCGCCGAGGAGCTCGCGGAGTACCTCCAGGAGATCTCGCACGAGACGCCGGCGTTCTACCGCCCCAACCTCTTCGTCAACACGCCGGACATCCTCACGGAGTACCTGCAGCACGGCGGCCCGGGCGCGTTCCGGATCCGCGCCGTCGTCGCCGCGATGGCCAGCCCGCTGTGGGGCGTCTACGCCGGGTTCGAGCTGTTCGAGCACGTGGCCCGGCCCGGCGCGGAGGAGTACATCGACAACGAGAAGTACGAGTACCGGCCCCGGGACTGGGAGGGCGCGGAGGCCGCGGGTGCCTCGCTCGCCCCGTACCTCACCCGGCTCAATGAGATCCGCGCGGCGCACCCGGCGCTGGGCGACCTGCAGAACCTGACCCTGCACGCCTCGACGCACCCGGACCTGCTCGTGTTCTCGAAGACGCGCTCGGCCCGGCCCGAGGGCGCGCACCGGGACGCCGAGGCGGTCACCGACGTCGGTCCCGCGGAGGACACCCTGATCGTCGTCGTCACCACGAACCCGCACGACGTCGTCGAGGCGACCCTGGACCTGGACCTCGAGGCGCTGCGTCTGCGCCCCGAGGACCGCGACGCGTCCGGGGCCGTCGAGGTGGAGGACCTGCTCACCGGCCAGCGCTGGCAGTGGGGCCGCACCCCGTACGTCCGCCTGGACCCGAACGTCGAGCCCGCCCACGTCCTGCGGGTCGTCCGGAACGGCTGAGCCGCTCCCGACGCCCGCCGTCCCCAGAACAGGAACCGCCATGACCCCGTCCGCCGCCCCCCGTCCCGCCGTCGCCCCGCTCGCCGTGGACCCGGAGGTGCTGGCCGCCGTCGCGCAGGGCCGGCACCACGATCCGCACACCGTGCTGGGCGCCCACCCGCATCCCGACGGCGCCGCGGTCACCTACCGTGTGCTGCGCCCGCTGGCGCGCACGGTCACGGTGGTCCGCGCCGGCGACGGGCAGCGGGTGGAGCTGACGCACGAGCACGACGGCGTGTTCGCGGGCGTGGCCCCGACGCCCCGCGTGGCCGGGGCCGCCGCAGGCGACTACCGCGTCGAGGTGGTGTACGAGACCGAGGACGGCACGACCGGCCCCGTCCAGGAGCAGGACGACGCGTACCGGCACCTGCCCACGCTCGGCGAGCTGGACCTGCACCTGATCGGGGAGGGCCGGCACGAACGGCTGTGGGAGGTGCTCGGCGCGCGCGTGGTCCGCACCTCCGCCGACGAGGCCGTCGGCACGGCCTTCGCGGTCTGGGCGCCGAACGCGCGGGCCGTGCGCGTGGTGGGCGACCACAACGGCTGGGACGGCCGGACCCACGCCATGCGGTCCCTCGGCTCCTCCGGCGTGTGGGAGCTGCTGGCGCCCGGCGTCGGTCACGGCGACCGCTACAAGTTCGAGATCCTCGGCCGGGACGGGCTCTGGCGGCAGAAGGCGGACCCGATGGCCCGCTGGACGGAGGTCCCCCCGGCCACGGCCTCGCGTGTGCTGGAGTCCGACTACGCCTTCGGGGACCGCACCTGGATGGAGCGCCGCCGCGTCACGGACCCGCACGAGCGCCCGCTGAGCATCTACGAGGTGCACCTGGGCTCGTGGCGGCCCGGGCTCGACTACCGCGAGCTGGCCGAGCAGCTCGTGGAGTACGTGCAGTGGCTGGGGTTCACGCACGTGGAGTTCCTGCCGGTCGCGGAGCATCCGTTCGGCGGGTCCTGGGGCTACCAGGTGACCGGCTACTACGCCCCCACCTCCCGGTTCGGCTCCCCGGACGAGTTCAAGCACCTGGTGGACGCGCTGCACCAGGCGGGGATCGGCGTCATCGTGGACTGGGTGCCGGCGCACTTCCCGAAGGACGAGTGGGCGCTCGCGCGCTTCGACGGGACCGCCCTGTACGAGCACCCGGACCCGCGGCGGGGCGAGCATCCGGACTGGGGCACCCTCGTGTTCGACTTCGGCCGCACCGAGGTCCGCAACTTCCTCGTGGCCAACGCGCTCTACTGGCTCGGCGAGTTCCACATCGACGGGCTGCGTGTGGACGCCGTCGCCTCGATGCTCTACCTGGACTACTCGCGCGAGGACGGGCAGTGGGAGCCCAACGTGCACGGCGGCAACCACAACCTCGAGGCCATCGACTTCCTGCGCGAGGTCAACGCGACCGTGTACCGCCTGCACCCCGGCGTCCACATGATCGCGGAGGAGTCCACGGCCTTCTCCGGGGTGAGCGCTCCCGTGGACGCGGGCGGTCTCGGCTTCGGCAAGAAGTGGAACATGGGCTGGATGCACGACACCCTGGCCTACCTGTCCCAGGACCCGGTCAACCGCCGGTGGCACCACGGGCAGTGGACGTTCTCCATGGTGTACGCCTACTCGGAGAACTACGTGCTGCCGCTGTCCCACGACGAGGTCGTCCACGGCAAGGGCTCTCTGCTGGGCCGCATCCCGGGCGACCGCCGGCAGCAGCTGGCCACCCTGCGCGCCTACTACGGGTACATGTGGGCGCACCCCGGCAAGCAGCTGCTGTTCATGGGCGGGGAGTACGCGCAGCCGAGCGAGTGGTCCGAGGGAGAGGGCCTGGACTGGCCCGTCTCATGGGACGAGGCGCACCGCGGGGTCCAGCTGACGATCCGGGAGCTCAACGCGCTCTACCGCAGCAAGCCGGCGCTGTGGTCGCTGGACCACAGCCCGGAAGGATTCTCGTGGGTGGACGGCGGCGACGCTGACGGCAACACGCTCGTATTCCTCCGCATGCCCGCGGCGCAGGTGGTGCCGGAGCCGCGGATCGACGACGACGGCGACGCGGTCCCGGCCGCCGAACCGGGCGGCGCCCCGCTGCTGTGCATCACCAACCTCTCGGGGTCGCCGCGTCAGGGCCTCCGGGTGGGGGTGCCGTCCGCGGGGGAGTGGACGGTGGTGCTGGACACCGACGCGATCGACTTCCACGGAGACGGCTGGCGGGAGCAGACCGGCCAGTCCGAGGTGGTCACTGCCCATGAGGGCCAGTGGCAGGGCCAGCCGGCCCACGTCACGGTGAACGTGCCGGCGCTGACCACCCTGTGGCTCCAGCCGAACCCGGACACGACGGGCACGCACTGAGGCGTGGTGCACGTCACGATCGGCGGTCTTGGCGCGGGAGCGTCGAACGGGGCTGGCCAGGCCGAAGGAATCCGCGAGAACAGGCGGAAGTCGACCGCCCGCCCGGGACTGCACGCGGGGTGTCACCCCTGATTTTGTGTTCGGTGGGATTCGGGTGTAGAGTTCCATCTCGTGCTCAAGACGCCGACCGGGTGACCGGGAGGCGGGGTGAAGAACACAGAATCCGCGGATTCATGCCGAGAATGGCAGGTCCAGGGCGGGTGGTGCTCACCGGGTGCGCGGCCGGCAGTGATGCGGGTCGGGATTCCTGAAGAAGATGATCTGGTTTGACAGCCGGGGATCATGTGGTAAGGTTTTCGAGGCCTTCCACGTGGATGGTCCGGTGAGTGTCTGGCCCCGCGGAAGCGGAGTTGACATTGTCGGATCGCGTGGTAAGGTTTTCTAGCCCGGCCATGTGAACGGACGGTGAATGCTTCGGACACGGAGTTGACACGGTCGAAACGGATGGTCTAGGATGGAGAAGTTGCTCCAGAGCGAAACGGCCCGCGGAGCGGGTCGCTGAAGCTGGAAGCGCCTGTTGTTTGAGAACTCAATAGTGTGCCAAGTTTGTTGATGCCAATTGTTTTAACACATATTGGTTGATCGTCGCCTGCCACCCCCGTGGTGTGGTGATGGTCTGCTAGGTATTGAATGGATGTCGTGGTGGTTATTTCCGGCTGCCACGGTGTTGTTCTGTAATTTTTTACGGAGAGTTTGATCCTGGCTCAGGATGAACGCTGGCGGCGTGCTTAACACATGCAAGTCGAACGATGAAGCCCAGCTTGCTGGGTGGATTAGTGGCGAACGGGTGAGTAACACGTGAGTAACCTGCCCTTAACTCTGGGATAAGCCTGGGAAACTGGGTCTAATACCGGATAGGAGCGTCCACCGCATGGTGGGTGTTGGAAAGATTTATCGGTTTTGGATGGACTCGCGGCCTATCAGCTTGTTGGTGAGGTAATGGCTCACCAAGGCGACGACGGGTAGCCGGCCTGAGAGGGTGACCGGCCACACTGGGACTGAGACACGGCCCAGACTCCTACGGGAGGCAGCAGTGGGGAATATTGCACAATGGGCGAAAGCCTGATGCAGCGACGCCGCGTGAGGGATGACGGCCTTCGGGTTGTAAACCTCTTTCAGTAGGGAAGAAGCGAAAGTGACGGTACCTGCAGAAGAAGCACCGGCTAACTACGTGCCAGCAGCCGCGGTAATACGTAGGGTGCGAGCGTTATCCGGAATTATTGGGCGTAAAGAGCTCGTAGGCGGTTTGTCGCGTCTGTCGTGAAAGTCCGGGGCTTAACCCCGGATCTGCGGTGGGTACGGGCAGACTAGAGTGCAGTAGGGGAGACTGGAATTCCTGGTGTAGCGGTGGAATGCGCAGATATCAGGAGGAACACCGATGGCGAAGGCAGGTCTCTGGGCTGTAACTGACGCTGAGGAGCGAAAGCATGGGGAGCGAACAGGATTAGATACCCTGGTAGTCCATGCCGTAAACGTTGGGCACTAGGTGTGGGGACCATTCCACGGTTTCCGCGCCGCAGCTAACGCATTAAGTGCCCCGCCTGGGGAGTACGGCCGCAAGGCTAAAACTCAAAGGAATTGACGGGGGCCCGCACAAGCGGCGGAGCATGCGGATTAATTCGATGCAACGCGAAGAACCTTACCAAGGCTTGACATGTTCCCGATCGCCGTAGAGATACGATTTCCCCTTTGGGGCGGGTTCACAGGTGGTGCATGGTTGTCGTCAGCTCGTGTCGTGAGATGTTGGGTTAAGTCCCGCAACGAGCGCAACCCTCGTTCCATGTTGCCAGCACGTAATGGTGGGGACTCATGGGAGACTGCCGGGGTCAACTCGGAGGAAGGTGAGGACGACGTCAAATCATCATGCCCCTTATGTCTTGGGCTTCACGCATGCTACAATGGCCGGTACAATGGGTTGCGATACTGTGAGGTGGAGCTAATCCCAAAAAGCCGGTCTCAGTTCGGATTGGGGTCTGCAACTCGACCCCATGAAGTCGGAGTCGCTAGTAATCGCAGATCAGCAACGCTGCGGTGAATACGTTCCCGGGCCTTGTACACACCGCCCGTCAAGTCACGAAAGTCGGTAACACCCGAAGCCGGTGGCCTAACCCTTGTGGGAGGGAGCCGTCGAAGGTGGGACCAGCGATTGGGACTAAGTCGTAACAAGGTAGCCGTACCGGAAGGTGCGGCTGGATCACCTCCTTTCTAAGGAGCATCAGTGCCCGTTGCATCACCGCGTGTGTGATGGCGGGTTGCTCATGGGTGGAACATCAATGAATGGTGCCAGTGGTGGTGCCGGCAGTGCTCGAGTACGTCATGCCTTTGCGGGTGTGGTTGGAATGGGTGATGTTGGTGGCTGCGAGCTGGTGTTGGCACACTGTTGGGTCCTGGAACAGCAGGCACCCTGACCTGTGAGGGTTGGGGTTGTTGTTTCTGGTCTCCGTACCTTGTGAAGCTGGCCTTGTGGGTTAGTGGATGGGGTGTGGGTTGTTGTTTGAGAACTGCATAGTGGACGCGAGCATCTTATTTTTTGTTGCTGCATCGTTGATCGCACTGTTCCCCCTGGGGTGGTGTGTGAGGTGTGGTGATGCCGAGAATGACATCTTAGTTAGATATTGCTCATTTGAGGACTTTCATTGTGTGTGAAAGTTTCCAAGGGCGCATGGTGGATGCCTTGGCAACAGGAGCCGAAGAAGGACGTGGGAATCTGCGATAAGCCTGGTGGAGTCGATAACCGGACGTTGAGACCAGGATTTCCGAATGGGGAAACCCCGCACGACGTGTCGTGTGACCCCCGGTTGAACACATAGACCGGGTGGAGGGAACGTGGGGAAGTGAAACATCTCAGTACCCACAGGAAGAGAAAACAAAAGTGATTCCGTTAGTAGTGGCGAGCGAACGCGGATGGGGCTAAACCGTATGTGTGTGATACCCGGCAGGGGTTGCATGTGCGGTGTTGTGGGCCCCTCCTTGTCATGTCTGCCGGCATGGCGCAGTGAGGTGCGGGCATATAGACGAACCAGTGTGGATGCTGGACCGTAGAGGGTGAGAGTCCCGTAGTCGAAATGTGTTCCGCCGCTGTTGGAGGGTTGCCCGAGTAGCACGGGGCCCGAGGAATCCCGTGTGAATCTGCCAGGACCACCTGGTAAGCCTGAATACTACCTGTTGACCGATAGCGGATCAGTACCGTGAGGGAATGGTGAAAAGTACCCCGGGAGGGGAGTGAAATAGTACCTGAAACCATGTGCCTACAAACCGTTGGAGCCTCCTTGTGGGGTGACAGCGTGCCTTTTGAAGAATGAGCCTGCGAGTTAGTGATACGTGGCGAGGTTAACCCGTGTGGGGAAGCCGTAGCGAAAGCGAGTCTGAATAGGGCGATTGAGTCGCGTGTCCTAGACCCGAAGCGGAGTGATCTACCCATGGCCAGGTTGAAGCGCGTGTAAGAACGCGTGGAGGACCGAACCCACTTCAGTTGAAAATGGAGGGGATGAGTTGTGGGTAGGGGTGAAAGGCCAATCAAACTCCGTGATAGCTGGTTCTCCCCGAAATGCATTTAGGTGCAGCGTCACGTGTTTCTTCCCGGAGGTAGAGCTACTGGATGGACGATGGGCCCTACAAGGCTACTGACTTCAGCCAAACTCCGAATGCCGGGAAGTGAGAGCGTGGCAGTGAGACTGTGGGGGATAAGCTTCATAGTCGAGAGGGAAACAGCCCAGACCACCGGTTAAGGCCCCTAAGCGTGTGCTAAGTGGGAAAGGATGTGGAGTTGCTGAGACAACCAGGAGGTTGGCTTAGAAGCAGCCACCCTTGAAAGAGTGCGTAATAGCTCACTGGTCAAGTGATTCCGCGCCGACAATGTAGCGGGGCTCAAGTACACCGCCGAAACCGTGGCATTCAGTTTTGCTGGATGGGTAGGGGAGCGTCGTTCACGAGGTGAAGCCAGCGGGTAACTTCTGGTGGATTGTGGACGAGTGAGAATGCAGGCATGAGTAGCGAAAGACGGGTGAGAAACCCGTCCGCCGGATGACTAAGGGTTCCAGGGTCAAGCTAATCTGCCCTGGGTAAGTCGGGACCTAAGGCGAGGCCGACAGGCGTAGTCGATGGACAACGGGTTGATATTCCCGTACCAGTGAAGAACCGCCCATGCTGAGCCGGTGATACTAACCGCCCGAACCATCCCGAACCTCGTCTTTGACGGGGTCGGTGATGGGGAGCGCGGGACCTGAACCGGGGAGGCAAGCGCATTAACAGGTGTGACGCAGGAAGGTAGCCGGGCCGGGCAATGGAAATGACCTGGTCTAAGGGTGTAGGGCTGCCGGTAGGTAAATCCGCCGGCTGTATGCCTGAGACCTGATGGGCGCCCACATGGTGGGTGATCCGGTGATCCTATGCTGCCTAGAAAAGCATCGGCGCGAGGTTCAAACTGCCCGTACCCTAAACCGACACAGGTGGTCAGGTAGAGAATACTAAGGCGATCGAGAGAATCATGGTTAAGGAACTCGGCAAAATGCCCCCGTAACTTCGGGAGAAGGGGGGCCCCAACCTTGAGCACCACGTGCTGGTGTGAGGGGATCGGGGCCGCAGAGACCAGGGGGAAGCGACTGTTTATCAAAAACACAGGTCCATGCGAAGTCGTAAGACGATGTATATGGACTGACTCCTGCCCGGTGCTGGAAGGTTAAGGGGACCCGTTAGCTTCGGCGAAGCGGAGAACTTAAGCCCCAGTAAACGGCGGTGGTAACTATAACCATCCTAAGGTAGCGAAATTCCTTGTCGGGTAAGTTCCGACCTGCACGAATGGAGTAACGACTTCCCCGCTGTCTCAACCATGAACCCGGCGAAATTGCATTACGAGTAAAGATGCTCGTTACGCGCAGAAGGACGGAAAGACCCCGTGACCTTTACTATAGTTTGGTATTGGTGTTCGGTGTGGCTTGTGTAGGATAGGTGGGAGACTGTGAAGCGGGCACGCCAGTGTTCGTGGAGTCGTCGTTGAAATACCACTCTGGTCACTCTGGATATCTAACTTCGGCCCGTGATCCGGGTCAGGGACAGTGCCTGATGGGTAGTTTAACTGGGGCGGTTGCCTCCTAAAATGTAACGGAGGCGCCCAAAGGTTCCCTCAGCCTGGTTGGTAATCAGGTGTCGAGTGCAAGTGCACAAGGGAGCTTGACTGTGAGAGTGGCAGCTCGAGCAGGGACGAAAGTCGGGACTAGTGATCCGGCGGCTCGTTGTGGAACGGCCGTCGCTCAACGGATAAAAGGTACCTCGGGGATAACAGGCTGATCTTGCCCAAGAGTCCATATCGACGGCATGGTTTGGCACCTCGATGTCGGCTCGTCGCATCCTGGGGCTGGAGTAGGTCCCAAGGGTTGGGCTGTTCGCCCATTAAAGCGGTACGCGAGCTGGGTTCAGAACGTCGTGAGACAGTTCGGTCCCTATCCTCTGCGCGCGTTGGAAATTTGAGAAGGTCTGTCCCTAGTACGAGAGGACCGGGACGGACGAACCTCTGGTATGTCAGTTGTACCGCCAGGTGCATGGCTGATTAGCTACGTTCGGGATGGATAACCGCTGAAAGCATCTAAGCGGGAAGCCGGCTTCGAGATGAGATTTCCTTGCCCCTTTGAGGGTGTGAGGCCCCCAGCTAGAACACTGGGTTGATAGGCTGGATGTGGAAGCGAGGACTGAAGACTCGTGAAGCTGACCAGTACTAATAGGCCGATGACTTACACACACTCTTATCCCATTGCTTGCTTCAAGGTGATGGGTTGGTGTTCGCGTCCACTGTGCGGTTGTCTGATTGCAGCCGGTTGTCCACGTGTTGGTGGGTGGTTGAGGTGTTTCAGTTGAATAGTGTCACTGTTGTGTGACCCGTAGGTTTCCCTGCTGTTGCCCGTGTTGAGGGTGGTGGTGTGGGGTTAGGGTTACGGCGGTCATAGCGTGGGGGAAACGCCCGGTTCCATTCCGAACCCGGAAGCTAAGGCCCACAGCGCCGATGGTACTGCAACCGGGAGGTTGTGGGAGAGTAGGTCGCCGCCGGACATTCTTTGAGGGAGGGCCTCGCACTGTTGGTGCGAGGCCCTTCCCGCATTCCCGGGAGGATTCACCGGGCGGCCCCGTGCGATGAGCACGGGGCTTTCTGCGTTCCCGGGTGCATTCGCCCGCGGCGCTCAGAGCTCCTCGCCGGCCCGCAGTCGTGCCGTGAGCGCGCGGGTGAGTCGGCGGCGCAGCCGGCCGTGCTCCGTGCGCTGCTCCAGAAGGCGCGCGTGCACGGCGTCGGCGTGTGCCGGCTTGTCCGAGTCTGGGAGTGCGAGGAAGTCACGCAGCAGCGGCTCCAAGCGCCCGGTGAGGGCGAGCACGAGCTCCTGGGTCTCTAGGGGCCGTGTGCGTTGCAGGCGAGTCCAGGCCGGCGCGTACTCGGCGGCGTGCTCGACCATCTCCCATGCGAGGGCCCAGCTGTCCGGGCGCAGTCGGTGCCGCTCCGCGCGCAACATCTGTCGCAGGGCGGCCACGGCCTCCTCGAGCTCGGCCGCGGCCGGGGCGCCATCGTCGTCGGGGGAGGCGCTCGCGGAGGAACGCGGGAACGGCCACCAGCTCATGCCGGCCTCTCTCGGATTCGCGGGATGCGCAGAGGTCTCACGCGTGCGATTCTGCCCCGCATCCCGGTTTGGCGGCACCCGCTGCGGCTGGTATAGTCGCTCTCTGTTGGATTCAGGTCTGAGACCTCCAACGGGGTGTGGCGCAGCTTGGTAGCGCGCGTCGTTCGGGACGACGAGGCCGCAGGTTCAAATCCTGTCACCCCGACCAGAAAGAGCCCCCGCCGAATCGGCGGGGGCTCTTCTCGTCTCCGGGTGCTCACCGGGTGCGGGGCGTCAGTCCCGGCGGGACTCCAGGAACTGGAGGTGCTCGGCGTGCGCCGGGTCCACTTCGCCGGCCACGTCGTCGTGTTCCTCCACCCAGTCCTTCACGTACGGGCACACGGGGACGATCCGGCGGCCCGCGGCCACGGTGTCCTTCAGCGCCTCGCGCACGAGGGTCGAGGCCAGGCCCCGGCCCGCGTACTCGTGGTCGACCTTGGTGTGCGGGAAGATCCGCTGGGCCGGGCCGTCGGCGGTGTCGTAGTCGATCGCCACCGTGAAGCCGGCCACCGTGCCCGCGTCGTCGACGACGATCTCGTACCCCTCCGCGTTCTTGCGGACCTGCGGGTGCTCCAGGCATGGGGTCTGCTCGGTCATGGTCGGTCCTCTCGTTCCTGGGTGGACCCCGCCGCCGGGCCGGTGACGGGGAAGGGGGTCAGTCGTCCCGGCGCCGCACGGGGTGATGGGACAGGATCGAGATGCGGTTCGTCAGGTTCATCACCATCGCGACCCACTGCACGGCCGCGTACTGGGCGTCCGTGAGCACGGCGGCCGTGGAGGCCTGCACGTAGTTCAGCTGCTCCTGCTCGGGGAGGTCCGTGACCGCCTCGGCGAGCTCGAGCGCGGCGCGTTCCTGCTCCGAGTACACGGCCCCGGCCTCACGCCATGCCGGCAGCAGTCCCAGGCGCTGCACGCTCAGACCTGCGTCGGCGCCCTGGCGGGTGTGCCGGTCCAGGCAGAACCCGCAGCCGTTGAGCTGGGAGACCCGGAGGTTCACGAGCTCCACGAGCTGCCGGTCCAGCCCGGCCTGTTCGGCGGCAGCGCGCGCGGCCGAGGCCAGCGGCCCGACCGCGTGCCATGCCTCGGGCACGGCCTTGTCGAGGAAGAACGCGAGGGGGTCCTGGCGGGGTGCGGGGGTGTCAGCGGCGGTCATGGTCCTTCAATGTCTCGCAGAACGGGGCGGTGGGCCAGGGGCCGGGTGCCGGTCCCGGACGAGCTTCTGGCTCAGATCCGGCCCCGATCGCCTCAGATCCGGCCCCGATCGCCTCAGAATCGGCCGGACGAGCCCGCCCCGGAGAACGAGCCGCCCGAGGATCCGTAGCCGGTCCCGGAGGAGCTGGACTGCGCCTGGCGGTGGTCCTGGACGGACTGCTCGCCGGCCTGGTGGCCCGTGGTGAAGGCCACCACCGTCCAGTAGGCATCCGCCGGCAGCGCGGAGTCCAGGATCGAGCCGCGCGCGGACCGGGCCGGTCCACGGTGCGAGCGCAGCTCGTCGCGCAGCAGCTCACGCTCGGCCTCGTCCTCGCCGAACGCCGCCACCTCGGCGTCGGCGAGGGCGGAGACCAGCCCGGTCAGGCGACGCCGCAGCGCGTCCAGCTCGTCCAGCGCCGCGGCCGGGGTCAGGCGCTCCTCCTGCAGGTCCGCGCCCAGCGCCTCGAGCCGGTCCTGCGCCTCGGCGCGGAAGGATTCCAGCGCGGCGACCGCGGACCGGACGGGTCCGGCGGAGCCGACGGAGGAGGCCAGCGTGCCGACGGCGTCCAGGTCGGCCCGCAGCGGGGCGGTCTGCTGGTCCCACGCCGCCGACCACCCCGGGTGGCGGTTGAGGAAGGTGTTCGCCGCGGCCACGGCGTCGTCGAGGCGGTCGAGCTCACGGGCGCGGTCCCGGACGTCCTCCGCGGCCCGGGCGTGCTCTGTGCGATGCAGGCTGCGCTCCGGCAGGGCCTCGAGGCGGTCCAGTTCCGCCGATGCCTCGAGCGCCTGGCGCCGGAAGCCGCGGAAGCGCTCCATCAGCGCGGCCGCGTGGGGCGAGTCCTCGGGCACCGTGGCCGCGTTCACCTCGGTGGCGTCCATCTCCAGGGTCACGGAGGTCAGGTGGGTGCGGGCCTCGGCCATCAGGTCGGCCGTCCGGCGGCGGCGACGCCGTCGGCTCGCGAGCACCGCGGCCGCGGCGCCGCCGCCCGCCACACCGACGATCCCCGCGCCGAACCACAGCTCGGGAGCCTGCCACCAGGGGCGCCCGATCAGCTCTGCGGCGGCGCCCGTCACCTCCACGACCGTGTCCGTCCATTGGGCCGCGCGGGCCGCCTCGTGGCCGGCCTCGCGCACATCCCGCAGCTGGTCCGTGCTGAGCATCCGGTCCTCGCCCACGTACACCCCGATCAACCGGTTGTCCGGGTCGAGCGCCACGATCACGAGGCCGTCGGCCCACTTCTGGCCGTCCGCGCTGAGCCAGTCCGGGTGCTCGGCGCGAGCCCGCTCGAGCACCCGCCCGTTGAACGCCTGGGACGCACGGTCGTCGTCCAGCGCGGAGAGGTCCGGGCCGCGCTCGGTGACCACGGCGACGCGGGTCGGCTCCCGGAACTCGATCTCCGCCAGGTCTCGGCGCAGCTGGGCGGGGTCGATCACGCCCGCGTCATCCACGAGCTCCACCCGGTCCCAGGCCACGGCGTGGGCCTGCGGCGCGGCGGCGACGACGGCGCCCGTCACCCCCGCCGTGACCGGCAGGGCGACGACGGTGGCGGCCGCCGCCGGCCCGGTAACGGCGGCGGCGGACAGGGCGACCGCGGTGAGAGTGCGGCGGGCGGTGCGGTGTGGCGGACGGGTCACGGGGGCCTCCTGGACGGGTCGGCGGTCCCACCCAGCGTAGGTACAGCAGGGCCGGTGTCGCCTCAGCCGGTGGACGCGTCGGCGAGCAGCACGGCGAGCCGGCCGGCGTCGTGCGCGGTGCCGAACCCCGCCGCCCCCGGCTCGAGGACGCCGGCCCGGTCGAGGCCCGTGTAGGGGACCGCGTCGAAGCCCATCGCCGTGACGAGGGCGATCACCGTGTCGCGCGCGGCGGCGACCGCGGCCGGGTCGGCCGTCGCGTCGGCCGGCTCGGTGCCCACCGCGAGGGCGCGGCGCGGGGCTGTGGCACGCCCGGCATCTCCGAGGTCGTGATGCGAGATCTCCGAGAACGCGCGCACGACGGGCACGCGCAGCCCCGCGGCGGCCCAGCGCGCGGCGATCCGGGCTGTGCCCGGCGCGCCGTCGTCGTCGACCCACGCCGGGACCGGCTCGTCCCCCCATGTGTTGGTCAGGTCCACCACGGCGCGCGTGGCGGGCCCGGCGAGGGCGAGCGGGTCGACGTCGTCGAGCGCCTCGCGCGGCACGGCCACGACGACGAGCTCCGCCTCCGCCGCCAGGTCCTCGGCCGACACGGCGCCGGCCTCGGGCGCGTAGATCGTCAGGTGGCGCTGGACCGCCGCGGGGCGCCGCGTGCCCGCGACCATCACCCGCGGGCCGGCCGTGCCCGGGGCGAGGCGGGGGATGCGCGCGATCGCCCGTGCCAGCGCGGTGCCCGCCCGCCCCGCACCGAGGATGCCGACGACGCGGGGCAGGGCGTCCGCCGGCGCCGCCGCCTCAGACGAGTTCATTGCGCTGGCGTCCCAGCCCGGTGATCTCCACCTCGACGACGTCGTCGGGACGCAGCCACGGGCGGCGGCCCTCGGCGTCCCGGCGGGCCAGGGCGACCCCCGCGGGCGTGCCGGTCAGGATCAGGTCACCCGGGTTCAGGGTGATCAGCTGCGAGGCGTAGGAGACCAGCTCGGCGGGGGAGAAGACGACGTCGGCGACCCTGTCCTCCTGACGCAGCTCACCGTTGACGTGCGTGAGGACGCGCGCGTCCGCCGGGAACTCGTCCGGGGTGACCAGCCACGGACCCACGGGCGTCGAGGCCTCCCACACCTTGCCCTGCAGCCACTCGGAGGTGCGGCCCTGGAAGCCGCGCATGGAGATGTCGTTGGCCACCGCGTAGCCCGCGATGTGCTCCGGGGCGTCCTCGACGGCGATGCGTCGGCCCGGCTCCCCGACCACGATGCACAGCTCGCCCTCGTAGTCGACCCGGTGGTCCTCCTCGGGGACCTCGATCGGGTCCAGTGCACCCGTGAGGGACTGCGGGAACTTCGCGAACAGCGTCGGATGCTCAGGGCGCTCCAGGCCCGTCTCGTCGATGTGGTTCGTGTAGTTCAGGCCCACGCAGAACACCTTGGTGGGGAAGGGCACGAGCGTGTCGTAGACGAGGCCGGAGGTGTCCAGCAGGAGGGACCGGTCGGCCTGCGCCGCGCGGAGGGCGCCCTCCACCATCTCCCGCTGCTCCTCCGGCGTGGCGGTGAGGTACTCGCCCACGTCGCGACAGTCCGGCAGGGCGACGGCGCGCACGGCGACCTCGGGGTCCTCGGGGTGCACGGAGGTGATGACCGCGGCGAACGTGGCGCCGGGGTAGGCGGCGTCGGAGTCGGGCTGGCGGAACGTGGCGAGCTTCATGGACCCATCCCATCACAGGGCGGCGGGTCCGGACCCGGGGCGGGCGGACGTGAGACGGTGAGGCCATGAACACAGCCCCCACGCATCCGCCGCTCGAGCCCGACCCGACCCCGGCCACCCCGATCGTCCTCGGGACCATGGCCTGGGGGTCCGTTCCCCCGCCGCCCCCGGACGCCGATCCGGGGGCGGGGCCGGAGGGGACCGCGGGCGGGGCGCAGGCCGAGGCGGCCGTGGAGCGCGCCCGCCGCGCCCTGCGCGCCGGGATCGAGGCCGGCGTCGACCTGCTGGACACCGCGGACATCTACGGGGCCGGCCGCTCCGAGGAGACCGTCGGCCGGCTGCTGCACGAGCTGCCCTACGAGGAGCGCTCCGCCCTGAAGGTGCAGACCAAGTGCGGGATCGTCCTGCGCGAGCCGGACCCGGCCGGGCGGCGCCTGACCCGCTACGACTCCTCGCCCGAGCACGTGCGCGCCTCGCTGGAGGGCTCGCTGGCCCGCCTCGGCGAGCAGCGCGTGGACACCCTGATCATCCATCGGCCCGACGTCCTCACGCCCGTGGCCGACACCGTGCGCGCCTTCCTCGACGCACGGGAGGCGGGCCTGGTCGGCAAGCTGGGTGTCTCCAACCTCGGCGTGGGCCGCGTACTCGAGTTCCAGCGCGAGCTCGAGAGCCAGGCGGCGGACGGGACCGGGCTGGCGTGCGTCCAGGTCGAGCTCGGCCTGCACCACCGCACCCTCGTGGAGGCGGTCGTGCTCGCCAACCACCCGGATGCCCCCGCGGACGCCGACGCCGGGCGCCTCGGCCCGGTGTGCGCCGCGGAGGGGATCGAGCTGCAGGCCTGGGGGCCGCTGGGGCAGGGCCGGTTCAGCTCCGGTGACGACGGCGCGGCCGGCGTCGTCGGCGAGGTGGCAACGGAGCTGGGCGGCAGCCGGGAGGTCGTGGTGCTCGCCTGGCTGCTGCGCCTGCCGTGGGGCGTGCGGCCCGTGATCGGCACCCAGGACCCGGAGCGCGTCGCCGCGTGCGCCGAGGCGGCCGCCGCGGCCGAGGCGATGGACTCCGCGCAGTGGCACCGCCTGTGGACCGCGGCACGCGGCGCCGGCCTGCCCTGAGCGACCCGCAGACGTGAGGGATGTCACACTGGGGGCATGACCTTCGAGCCCGTCAACCTCTTCACCCCCTGGCTCGCCTACTGGGCGGCCGCCCTCGCGCTCGTCGTCGGCGGCATCCTGCTGGCCGCCGGGATCTGGCGTGAGCGCCGACACCGCCGGCACGCTGACGCGCACGGACGCAACACCGAGGTGGACGTCCTGGACAACACCCGGCTGCAGCGCCGGGTGGGGGCCGTGATGCTGGCGGTCGCGGCCGTGCTGGCCGGCGTGGGTGTGTGGACGCACCTGGCGGGGCTGGACACGCTGCGTCAGAACCTGACGGCCAAGTACGGCTACACCTCGATCGAGCGCATCCGCCAGTCCGGCACGGGGTTCATCATCGACCTCACCCAGCCGGACGGAACCGTCCTGCGGGACGAGATGGTCCTGGTCGACCCCTCGGGCGAGCCCTTCGTCGGCGAGGACATCTTCCACAACCCGCCGGAGAAGTACGAGGACCTGCCGCTGCGTCCGGCCCCGTGACCGCGCCCGCCGCCGTCCGCCGGGCCTGATGCCGCGTCGGGGGCCTCTGTTAGCGTCGCCGCGTGAGCACCTCGACCGTCCGTTCCGCCCCCGCGTCCACCTACCGGCTCCAGGTCAGCCCGGATCTGCCGCTGGAGTCCGTGGCCGGGCTCGTGCCCTATCTGCGGCGCCTGGGCGTGGACTGGCTCTACCTCTCGCCGCTGCTCGAGGCCGAGCCCGGCTCCGACCACGGGTACGACGTCGTGGACCCCACGCGGCTGGACGCCGCCCGCGGCGGGGCCGAGGGACTGGACGCGGTCGCGCGCGCCGCGCACGAGGCGGGCATGGGCGTGCTCGTCGACATCGTGCCGAACCACGTGGGCGTGGCCACGCCCCAGGCCAATCCGGCGTGGTGGGACGTGCTCACCCACGGTCCCGAGGCGGCGCATGCGGCGTGGTTCGACGTGGACTGGGCGGCCGGCGGCGGGTCTCTGCTCATCCCCGTCCTGGGGGACGGTCCTGACGGGGACGCGGACGCGGAGCTGAACCGTCTCGTCGTCGACGAGGGTCGCCTGCGCTACTGGGACAACGTCTACCCCCTCGCCCCCGGATCGCTCGAGGCGGCCGAGGCGGAGACCGGGCTGCGCGCCGCGGAGGTCTTCGCGGAGGCGGACCCGGCGAAGGAGCCGACCGCGGAGCAGGCCCGCCTGGCCCGCGCCGTGCACGAGCGCCAGCACTACCGGCTGGTCGGCTGGCGCCGCGGCGACGCCGAGCTGAACTACCGCCGCTTCTTCACCGTCACCACGCTCGCGGGCGTCCGGGTGGACGAGCCCGAGGTCTTCGACGCCGTCCATGCCGAACCCGCCCGCTGGGTCCGCGAAGGGCTCGTGGACGGGCTGCGCGTGGACCACCCGGACGGCCTGGCGGACCCGGCCGGCTACGCGCGACGCCTGCGCTCCCACGTGCTCCCGGAGGGCTACCTCGTGGTGGAGAAGATCCTCGAGCCCGGTGAGGCGCTGCCCGCGGACTGGCCCGTGGACGGGACCACCGGCTACGACGCGCTCGGCGAGGTCGAACGCGTCTTCATGCACCCCGACGCCGCGGGCGATGCGGCCGAGGACGCGCGCCGTCGTCGGGAGTGGGACGAGGCCGTGGTGCGGGCCAAGCACGACGTGGCCACCGGCTCCCTCGCGGCCGAGACCGCCCGGCTGGTCCGGGAGGTCCGCGCCGTGCACGCCCTCGGTGCCCACCCGGACGAGGACGTGGCCGCCGCGTTCGCCGCCGTGCTGGCCCGCCTGCCCGTGTACCGCACCTACCTGCCCGTGGGCCTGGCCGTGCTCGAGGGCGCGCTGGCGGACGCGGCCGAGGCGGAGCCGGGCCTCGCCGACGTGCTCGGCGACCTGCGGCCCGAGCTGACCGACCCGGACTCGCCCGTGGCCCGCCGGTTCCAGCAGACCTCCGGCATGGTGATGGCCAAGGGCGTCGAGGACCGGTCCTTCTACCGGTACACCCGGTGGGCCAATCTGAACGAGGTCGGCGGAGACCCCTCCCACGTCGCCCTGTCCCTGGCCGACTTCCACGCCGCCCAGCAGGCGCGCCAGGCCGCCTGGCCGACGGCCATGACCACCCTGAGCACCCATGACACCAAGCGCGGCGAGGACGTGCGCGCCCGCATCGCCGTGCTCGCCGAGGAGCCCGACCGCTGGGCCGCCGAGCTCGCGGAGCTCAGGCGCCTCCACCCGCTCGGCCACCCCGACGCGGAGCGGCTGCTCTGGGAGTCCATCGTGGGGGTCTGGCCGACGGACGGCACCGCGCCGGGGGAGGAGCGGATCCTCGGCTTCCTGCAGAAGGCCTCCCGCGAGGCGGCCCTGGCCACCACCTGGACGGACCAGGACCCCGAGTTCGAGGCCCGGCTCGCCGCGCTCGCCGCCGCCGTCACCTCCCCCGAGGGGCCTGCCCGGGGTGTGCTCCAGGCCGTCGCGGACCGCATCGCCGAGCCCGGCCTGGTGGTCCAGCTCGGCCACAAGCTCGTCCAGCTCGCCGCCCCCGGCGTCCCCGACGTCTACCAGGGCACGGAGGTGCCCTTCCCCACCCTCGTGGACCCGGACAACCGCCGCCCCGTGGACTTCGCGGCCCGGGCCGACCTGCTGGACCGCCTCGACGCCGGCCACACGCCCGGCCTCGACGACCCCGCCGCCGCCAAGCTGGCCGTCGTGGCCGGCGTGCTGCGCACCCGCCGCGACCGGCCCGAGCTGTTCACCGGCCACCGCCCCCTCGACGTCTCCGGCCCCGCCGCCGAGCACGCGATCGCGTTCGACCGGGGCGGGGCGCTCGCCGTGGCCACCCGCTGGCCCGTCCGCCTGGCGGCCGCGGGCGGCTGGGGCGAGACCGTCCTGACCGTGCCGGCCGGGCGGTGGGAGGACGCCGTCACCGGCCACCCCGTCCACCCGGACGCGCGCGGCGCCGTGCGCCTCGACGAACTGCTCAGCACCCTGCCCGTCGCGCTGCTCGTCCCGGCGCACGCCCCGTCCGACCGCCGAGAGAGGACCGCCCCGTGACCGAGCCCCGTCCGGTCGACGCCCCCGCCCCGGGCCTGCACCCGATCGGCTCCGATCCCGTGGACCCCGCCGCGGCGGAGCGGGCCGCTGTCGACGCCGCGCGCGCCGTCCCCTACGCCGTGTGGGCGCCGCACGCCGAGAGCGTCGACCTCGTCCTCGTCGACACCGAGCCCGGCGCCCTGCACGACGCCGAGGACCGCTGGCCCGTCGCCGCCGTCGTGCCCATGGACCCCGCCGCCGGAGGCTGGTGGACGCCCACGGAGGACCCGCTGGCCGCCCTCGGCCTCGACGCCGCCCAGCCGTCGGCCGACCCCGGCTACGGCTACCGCGTGGACGGGGCGGACCCCGTGCCGGACCCCCGCTCCCGCCGCCAGCCCGACACGGTCCACGGGCCCTCCCGCCGCGACGTCGCCGGCCGCGTCTTCACGTGGCCGGACGAGGGCTGGGCCGGGCCGCCCGGGGTGGAGTCCGATCCGGCCGCGCCCCAGGGCGGCGGCCTGCGCGGTGCCGTCCTGTACGAGCTGCACCTGGGGACCTTCACGGCCGAGGGGACCCTCGACGCCGCCATCGCCCGCCTCCCGCACCTGACGGACCTCGGGGTCACCCACGTCGAACTGTTGCCCGTGAACTCCTTCTCCGGGCCGCGGAACTGGGGCTACGACGGGGTGGCGTGGTTCGCCGTGGACGAGTCCTACGGCGGCCCCGCCGCCTACCGCCGCTTCGTGGCCGCCGCCCACGCCGCCGGCCTCGGCGTGGTCCAGGACGTCGTGCACAACCACCTGGGCCCCTCCGGCAACTACCTGCCGGTGTTCGGGCCGTATCTGGGCCCGGGCGGCACCGGCTGGGGCGACGGCCTGAACCTGGACGGCGCCGACTCGGACGAGGTGCGCCGGTTCGTCCTGGACAACGTCCGCTTCTGGCTCGAGGAGATGCGTGTGGACGGGCTGCGCCTCGACGCGGTGCATGCCCTGCGGGACACCCGCGCCGTGCACCTGCTCGAGGAGATGGCCGCGCTCGCGGACGGGATCGCGGCCCGTGCCGGCCGACCCGTGCCCCTCCTGGCCGAGTCGGACCTCAACGACCCGCGTCTGGTGCTGCCCCGCCACGCCGGCGGGCTCGGCCTCGCCGCGGCCTGGAACGACGATGTCCACCACGCCCTGCACGTGGCCGCGACGGGGGAGACCCACGGCTACTACGCGGACTTCGCCCCGCTGGAGGCGGTGGCCAAGGTCATGGAGCGCACCTACTTCCACGACGGCACTCGCTCCACCTTCCGCGGCCGCGACCACGGGCGCCCCGTGCCGGACGCCGTCCCGAACCATGCGTGGGTGGCCAGCATCCAGAACCACGACCAGGTGGGCAACCGCGCCGGTGGCGACCGCACCGCTGCCGCCCTGTCCGAGGGTGCGCTCGCGGCCGAGGCCGCCCTGCTGCTGACCGGCCCGCACGTGCCGATGCTCTTCATGGGCGAGGAGTTCGCGGCCCCGACGCCGTGGCCGTTCTTCACCTCGTTCCGCGAGCCCGAGCTCGGGGACGCCGTCCGGCAGGGCCGACGCCGCGAGTTCGCCGCCCACGGCTGGGATCCGGCCGACGTCCCCGACCCGCAGGACCCCGCCACGCGGGACGCGGCGGTGCTGGACTGGGCGGAGGCCGCGGACGGCGCGGACGGCCAGGGCCGCGGGGTGCGCGTGCTCGCCGCCTACCGCACCCTGATCGGCCTGCGCCGCACGCTGCCCCAGCTCACCGACCCTCGCCGCGACCGCGTCCGGGCCGAGGTGGACGCGGCCCGGCGCCACGTGCGCCTCACCCGCGCCGGCGAGGACGCCGACGTCGTCCTGCTCGTCGCCCTCGGCGCGGAGCCGCTGCCCGTGCCCGCGGACCTGACGCGGGCGGAGCTGCTCGCCGGCCACGGCGACCACGGCCCGCTCGGCCCCGGCACGGTGCCGGCGGCGGTCCCGGCCCCCGGCTTCCTGCTCCTGCGCCGCTGAGCCGCGTCCGGCGTCAGTCCGCGTCCGCGGGCGGGACGGCGAGCAGCATGGTGGTCGTGGGGTGCAGTGCCACCGCGTCCTCGTCGCGGCGGGCCCGCAGCACCGTGTCCACGTAGGAGTCCACCGCCTCCTGCAGGGGCACGGCCTGGCCGCGGGCCTCGGAGAGGTACCAGCGGTGCTCGAGGAGCTGGTGCATCACCTCGGCGGGCTCGAGCTTGGCCCGCAGCTCAAGGGGCACCGAGCGGACCACGGGGTCGAACACCTCCACCACCCAGCGGTGCGCCGCAGCCTCGATGTCCATGTACGGGTCCCACTCCCGGCGGGCGGCCTCGATGTCGACGAGCAGCCGCCGGGCCTGGTTCTCCTGGACTTCGAGTCCCGTGAGGCGGGTCAGCCGACGGCGGTGGTAGCCCGCGTGGATCTCGACGGGTCGGGCGATCATCATCCCGGGGGCGTCGGCGGCGCGCAGTGAGTACTCGGCCAGCTCGAAGCCGAGCTCCTGCAGGCGGCGGACGCGGCGGTCCAGGCGCCACGGCTCGGCGCGGGGGAACAGCAGGGGCCCGGTCAGCTCGTCCCACAGCCGCCGGTAGGACGCCACGAGCAGGTCCGGCGTGGTGACGGGGTCCACCTCCGGGTCCAGCAGCCCGCTGGCCTGCAGGTCCAGCAGCTCACCGCCCACGTTCACGGCGGCCACGTCCAGGTCGTGCTCGCGCTGGCCGTTGGACAGCCGCTCCCGCAGCTCGCCTGTCTCGGCGTCCACCAGGTGAGCGGCGAACCCGCCCGCGTCCCGCCGGAACAGGACGTTGGACAGGGAGACGTCACCCCAGAAGAACCCCTCGAGGTGCAGTTCCACGAGCAGCGTCGCCAGCGCGTCCATAAGGCGCACGAGGGTGCGGCGCTCGAGGCGCTCCGAGAACACGGCGCGGTACGGCAGGGAGAAGCGCAGGTGCCGGGTCACGAGGGCGGCGGGCAGGGGCGTGCCGTCGTCCTCCGTGCGTCCGGTGACCACGGCCACCGGCACCACCGACGGCGCCGGGCTCCGCTCGAGCCGGCGCAGCAGCCGGTACTCGTGGAACGCGAGTTCTTCAGTGGTCTCCTTCACCGCCACGATGCCCCCGCCCATCCGGGCGAAGCGCACCACGTGACGGGAGATGCCCCGCGGCAGGGCCGCCAGCACCTCACGCGGCCACGTCTCGAGGGGGAGCGCCCAGGGCAGGGCGAGCAGAGACGTCGCCGGGTCCTCGGTCGCGTCCCCCGACGGGGCGCCCGTGATGGTCAGTCGATCGACGGGGGAGGGGGTCTCGGCGGTGTCCATGGTCACGATCCTTTCAGACAGGGCCGCTATGCTCGCCTGGCGCGGCGCGCCCGCTGCCCGCCGGCTCCGGTGCTCGACCCGGACCGACTGCCCCACGAGGAGGACCCTTGGCCCGGAACACGTCAGGCTCGCACACCTCGGCGACGGACGCTCGTGCGCGTGCCCGCCAGATCCAGGAGGAGCAGCGCAGGAAGGACAGTCGCCGCCGCACCGGCGTCATCTGGGGCTCGGTCCTCGCGGTGGTGCTCGTGATCGGCCTCGTCGTCGCGTTCGTGCTCAACCGCAACGGCGACGACGCCGCGGCCGCCGGCCCCATCCCCGCCGTGGCGAACGAGCAGGGCGGCATCGAGTTGACCTCGGCCACGGACCTGGCGGAGGGCGCGGGAGAACGCGAGGTCGACCCCTCGAAGATCGAGGTGCCGAAGCAGGCCGCGAGCTCTCAGCCCGAGACCCTGCCGAACACCGAGGCCCGTGGTGACGGTGAGCCGACGCGGATCGTGCTCTACGAGGACTTCAACTGCGTGCACTGCGCGGACTTCGAGTCCACCAACGGGGACCAGATCGAGCAGTGGCTCGAGCAGGGCGAGGTCACGGTCGAGTACCGGATGGTGGACTACCTGAGCGCCCCGAACAACCAGAACTACTCGGCCCGCGCCGCCAACGCCGCGTACTGCGTGGCGGACCAGAAGCCCGAGGCCTACAACGGCTTCGTGTCCGCCCTGTTCGCCGCCTACGACGAGCACCAGGGCAAGGGCCTGGACAACGCGGCGCTCACGCAGCTCGCGCAGGAGCACGGCGCGGACATCGCCTCCTGCGTCGAGGACGGCACGTTCCGCTCCGCGGTCGAGTACACCACCCGCCAGGCGCGCGCCGCCGGCGTGGCCGGCACCCCCACCGTGTTCGTGGACGGGAAGAACTGGGCGCTCGACGGCGAGGACAAGACCTTCATCGACTGGGCGGGCGCCAAGATCGCCGGCTGACCCGGCGCCGAGGTCCGCGGGGCGTCCCCACGCGGGGACGCCCCGCGTCGTCCGCCCGGGCCTTGTACGCTGGGAGGGTCGGCCGCGGCGCCCCCGGGCGCCGGCCGCAGGCCTCCTTAGCTCAGCTGGCCAGAGCAGCTGCCTTGTAAACAGCAGGTCGCCGGTTCGAATCCGGCAGGGGGCTCCACCCCACCGCGGGCCCGACGGCGCCGCGCACCTCCGCCGGGAGGGCGCGGCGCCGTCGTCGTGTCCGGCGCGGGCCGACGCTGGGGTGCCGCTGTGCGCGCCCCGACCATCCGCCCGGCCCGGCTGGCGGAACCGCGAGAGATGCCTCGACCATCCGCCAGACTTCGGCCCGCGGCCTCGCCGTGACGGAATCGTGACCCTACCGTGAGCTCAGTCACCCTGGCCCGAGCCCCTCGGGCGCCCGCATCCGGTGACCCAGAACTCCGAGGAGATCCCGTGCAGTCCTCCACACCCCGCAGCACCCGCCGCCGCATCGGCGCCCTCGTGGCCGGCGCCGTCCTCGCCGGCGGGACCCTGACCTCGTCCCCCGCGCTCGCGGCCCCCTCCGGCGGCGCCCCCGCCGCACCGGCAGCGAGCCCGACCGCCGCCTCACCCCTGGCGGCGGCGCAGGCCGAGGACCCGAACGCAGACGGCTACGACTCCTTCATCGTCACCTACAAGGAAACCGCCGCCAATGCCCACGCGAAGGGCCGCGCGAACGCCTGGGGCAAGGCCGCGAAGGAGGCCGGCGTCTCCGTGAAGGAGCTGCGTGAGACCGCGCTCGGCTCCCGCGTGATCACGGCGGACCGCAAGCTGGACCAGGCCGAGTCCGCGAAGTTCATGGCCGACCTGAAGGCCTCCGGGGCGGTCGAGGCCGTGGAGCCGGACGCGATCCTCACCGCCACCGGCCTGAGCCCCGTGGACGCCCTCTACTCGCAGCAGTGGGGCTTCACCGGCACCCACGGCATGCGGGTCCCCGGAACGTGGGACCGCACGACGGGCTCCGGTGCGACCGTGGCCGTCATCGACACCGGCATCACCTCCCACCCGGATCTCGACCGCAACGTCGTGCCCGGCTACGACTTCATCTCCGACAGCACGGCGGCACGTGACGGCGGTGGCCGCGACTCCAATCCGCGCGACGAGGGCGACTGGTACGCCGCCGGCGAGTGCGGCACCGCCGGCGCCTCCGACTCCTCGTGGCACGGCTCCCACGTGGCGGGCACCGTCGCGGCCGTGGCCGACTCCCAGGGCGTCGTCGGTGTGGCGCCGAACGCGAAGATCCAGCCGATCCGCGTGCTCGGCAGGTGCGGCGGCTCGCTGTCCGACATCGCCGACGCGGTCGTGTGGGCCGCCGGCGGCACCGTGGCGGGCGTGCCGGCCAACCCGAACCCGGCGGACGTCATCAACATGTCCCTCGGTGGCTCCGGCGTGTGCGGCACCACCTACCAGAACGCGATCAACGCGGCCGTCTCCCGCGGCGTGCCCGTCGTCGTGGCCGCGGGCAACGAGAACCAGCCCGCCGCCAACGTGCGCCCGGCCAACTGCCGGAACACCATCGTGGTGGCTGCCTCCACCTCGCAGGGCGCCCGCGCCTCGTTCTCGAACTACGGCTCCGCCGTGGACGTGACCGCCCCGGGCGCGAACATCATCTCGACCGTGAACAACGGCGCCACCACCCCGACGACGGCCGGCCACGCCGCCTACAACGGCACCTCGATGGCCACCCCGCACGTCGCGGGCCTGGCCGGTCTGCTGCTGGCCACGAAGCCCAGCCTCACCCCGGCCCAGGTCGAATCCACCCTCACGTCCACGGCCCGCTCCATGCCGGTGACCTGCTCCGCGGGCTGCGGCGCCGGCCTGGCGGACGCCACCGCGGCGGTCTCCTCCCTCGGCGGCGCCCAGACGGAGCCCGAGCCGACCCCCGCGGCCTCGTCGATCGTCAACGGCGGCTTCGAGTCCGGCAGCACCGGCTGGACCGGCACCCCGGCCGGCTTCGCGCGCACGGACGCGGGCAAGGCCGCCTCGGGTCAGGCCTTCGCCCAGCTGAACGGCGTGGGCCGCCGGAGCACCGCGACGGTCGAGCAGAAGGTCACCGTGCCGGCCTCCGGCGCCACCCTGACCTATGCGCTGCAGGTGGACACCGCGGAGACCACCGCCTCCCGCGCCTACGACCGCCTGGACGTCCAGGTCGTGGGCGGCACCACGGGCACGTCCACCGTCGCCGCGCACTCCAACCTGGACAGGGGCGGCTACGCCACGCACACCGTGGACCTGTCCCGCTTCGCGGGCACGACCGTGACACTGCGCTTCCGCGGCACGGAGGACTCCACCGCGGCCACGACGTTCCGCATCGACGAGGTCGCCGTGACCCCGCGCTGACCTCCCCTCCGGCCTCGACGGCCGCTCCGCCGTGCGCGGGGCGGTCGTCGCCCGGGTGGACAGGCGGTGCCACCTGAGGTATCGTTCTTCGAGTTGTCACCCCCATGGGGCGACGCCCGGATCTTTAGCTCAGTTGGTTAGAGCGTTCGCTTCACACGCGAGAGGTCGCTGGTTCGAGTCCAGTAAGATCCACCACAGCAGGGCCCTCCTCCGGGAGGGCCCTTTCGCGTCCCCGGGCCGCGGCGCCGACGGCCCCGGCGGGGGAGGCGCCGGCGTGGTTGGATGGACGCGTCGGCGGGGCTCGACCCACCGCCGTGACGCGTCCAGCGCCCGCACACGGAAGGAGAGGGTGAGCCGCATGGAGCAGGAGGGCACCCAGGAGCCGGCGCGGTTCGACCCCCGCATCGCGGAGCCCCCGGCCGTCCCCACGCTCATCCCCGTGCTGCGCCGGGCCGGCGCCGAGGATGCCGCCGCTGCCGGCGACCTCGCGCTCGACCCGGAGGGCCCCGGCGTGCTCGACCTCGACCCGGCGGAGTCGGCCCACCCGGCCGCGGTCGCCGTCGAGCCGACCGAACCGCTGCCGTCCGTGGTCCGCCCCGCCGCCGCCGATCCGGAGCCGGAGCCGGAGGAGCCGGCAGAGCCGGAGGCGGAGACGCTGCCGGAACCGGCCGCGGACGCGCCCCTGACCGAGCCGCCGCTGTCCGAGCAGGTGCCCACCTCCGTCCTGGCCCCCGCGGACGCCGACGGCGCCCTGCCCGCTCCGGACGTGATCCCCGCGCCGGACATCACCGTCCCGGACCCGGTGGTCCCCGTGGGCCCGCCCGAGAAGCGCGGGCGTCGGCGGGGCCGGCGCTCCCGTGAGGTCTTCGTCGAGAACCTGCCGACGCAGGCGCTCGTGCTGGCCGACCGCCTGCACTCCTCGCCGTATGGGCGCCGCATGCGCTCCACGCTGCAGCAGCGTCGCGCGGAGGCGCAGGCCCTCGAGGCCCGCACCACCCTGGACTTCGCCCTCAAGCTGGGCGAGACCATGTTCAGCTTCGGGGCGGCCTCGCTGGACGTGGAGACCTCGATCATCGTGGCCACGCAGGCCTACGGGATCCTCGAGACCGAGGTGGACCTGACCAACCAGTCCATCTCCCTGAACTACGCGCCCGACTCCTCACGCGGCGAGGCCCCGTTCACCCTCCAGCGGGTGGTCCGCTCGTCTTCGGTGAACTTCGAGGGGCTCGTGGCCGTCCACCGGCTCGTCGAGGAGATCGCCGCGGGCAAGGTGGACCGGGCCGAGGCCCAGCGCCGGCTCGTGGAGATCCGGCATCAGCCGAAGCCGTTCCCCGCCGTCTTCGAGATCCTCTTCTCCGGCGTGTTCGTGGCCTGCTTCGTGCCATTCATCGGGGGGACCTGGACGGGCGCGGCCCTGGGCATGGTCTCCACCTGGCTGGTCTTCTGGCTCAAGCTCCAGGCGGACAAGGCGCGCTTCCCGGAGATCTTCTCCACCATGTTCGGGGCGATCACGGCCACGGTGATCGCGCTGATGGCCTACGCCCTCGACCTGCCGGTCAACCCGGCGCTGGTGATCGCCGGCGGCATCATGATGCTCCTGCCCACGGCGAGGTTCGTCACCGCGGTGCAGGACGCCATCCACGGCTTCCCGGTGACCGCCGCGGGCCGCTTCCTCTCCGCGCTGCTCGTGTTCGCCGGGGTGATGGCCGGGATCATGATCGCCGTGGGCATCGGGGATCTCGTGGGATTCGAACAGCTGGACCTGGCCGAGGCGGGGACGCTGAGCTATCCGCCGCTGCTGCTGCTGGGCCTCGTGATGGCCGCGGGCATGGCGGACGCGGTGGTGGAGCAGTCGCGGTGGCCGCAGATCCTGGCCTGCGGTCTCGTGTCCGGGGCCGGCTTCGGCGCGTACCTGGCCGCGCAGCAGGTCGGGGTCAGCGACCGGCTGGTGCCCGCGGTCGCCGCGGTGGCGGTCGGGTTCCTCGGCCGCCTGGTGGCCCAGCGGCTCGCGGCCCCGGCGCTCGTGATCGTCCTACCGTCCATGCTGTTCCTGCTTCCCGGCCTCACCATGTTCCGGTCCGTCTACGGGTTCACCGTGGAGACCGGGGCCACGCTGCTGGGCGTCGAGGGACTGTTCAACGCCGCGGTCATCGTCGTGGCGATCGCGGCCGGCGTCGCCTTCGGCAACACCCTGGCCAAGCCGATCACCGACCGGATGGGCACGCTGCTGCCCACCGAGTTCGTGATGCATCAGCGCGGCTGACCGGCGGCCCGGCTCAGTCGGGCAGGCGCCAGTCCACCGGGGCCGCGCCGGCCGCCTCGAGGAGCCGGTTCACCCGGCTGAACGGCCGGGAGCCGAAGAACCCGCGGTGGGCGCTCAGGGGCGAGGGATGCGGGGACTCCACGACGCCGGCCCCCGCCGCCGTCAGCAGCGGCGCCATGCGCCGCGCGTCGGCTCCCCACAGCAGCCCCACGAGCGGGGTGCCGCGCGCGCAGAGGGCCCGCACCGCGCCCTCTGTGATCTGCTCCCAGCCGAGGCCGCGGTGGCTGCCGGGTGCGCCGGCCCGCACACTGAGGGCGCGGTTCAGCAGCAGCACGCCCTGGTCCGTCCACGCGGAGAGGTCGCCGTGGGCGGGCGGGGTGATGCCGAGGTCGTCGTGCATCTCCCGGTGGATGTTGGCCAGGGAGCGGGGCAGCGGCCGCACGTGGCGGTCCACCGCGAAGCTCAGGCCGATCGGATGGCCCGGCGTCGGGTAGGGGTCCTGGCCCAGCACGAGGACGCGGACGTCCGCGAACGGCTGGCGGAACGCCCGCAGGATGTGCTCCGGTGCGGGCAGCACCTGCTCTCCGGCCGCCCGGCGGGCCCGCAGCCGCTCGCCGACCTGCTCGAACGCGGCGGCCTGCGGGGCGAGGGCCGCCTCCCAGCCCGGATCCAGGGGCGCGATGAACTCCATGCCCCGAGGGTAGACCGGGTGGGTACAGTGGCCGCCATGTCCCACCCCACGCCCGTCTCGCCCGATCCGGCCCCGGACGAGGGTGCCTGCGCGCGGGCGCGGCGGGACGAGCTGACGGACCTGGAGCGTGCGGTCCTGGACCTGGAGGCCGCCACCTGGCGGTACGGCGGGGCCAAGGGCCACGCCGTCCGAGAGCGTCTGGGGCTGTCTCCGACCGCCTATTATCAGGTGTTGAACGGATTGCTGGACCGTGAGGCCGCCCTGGCCTACCGACCCCTGCTGGTCACGCGGCTGCTGCGCAAGCGCGGCACCCGCAGCCGGGCCCGGAGGGGGCCCGCGGATCCGGCGCCGTCCACGCCCGCTTCCCGCCAGGAGAACTGACCCATGGCCTACCAGCCCGACCGCTTCGACGAGGTCCCCGAGTACACGGACCAGCGCGGCGCGCACCGCGAGTCCTTCGCCGTCGCCGGCGCGACCGCCACGGGCGGGGGTCGCCGCCTGAGCCCGCTGCTCTGGGTGGCCGGCCTCGTCCTGCTCGCCGGCCTGTTCGTGGGCGTCGTCCTGCCGTGGCTCACCGGCGACCGCTCCGAGCCCGTCGCCGCCGAGAGCTCGACGACGGCCCCGGCTGCCGCGCCGTCGACGTCGGCGTCGTCCGAGTCCTCCTCGGCGTCCTCCGCGTCGGCGTCGACTGCATCCGCGACCGAGTCCGCCACCCCGTCCGAGGACGCGGCGGAGGCGTCCCGTTCCGCGGCCGCGGCCGAGTCCGCGCGGGCGGCGCAGGAGGCGGCCGCCGCCGAGGCCGCCGAGTCGTCCCAGGCTGCCGCGTCGTCCCGTGCCGCCGCCGAGGCACAGGCGGCGGAGGCCTCGCGTTCCGCAGCCGCCGCGCAGTCCGCCGAGGCGTCTCGGTCGGCGGCCGCCCAGGCGGCGGAGTCCTCGCGCGCCGCCGCGTCCCGTTCGGCCGCCGAGGCGTCCCGTTCCGCCGCCGCGGCGGAGGCCTCGCGCTCGCAGGCCGCGGCCGCGTCGAGCTCTCGTGCGGCCGCACAGTCCGCGGCCGCGTCGAGCTCTCGTGCGGCCGCACAGTCCGCGGCCGCGTCGAGCTCTCGTGCGGCCGCACAGTCCTCGGCCGTGCGCGGCACCCACGTCACCGTGTACAACGCGACCCGCTCCCAGGGACTCGCCGCCTCCTACGCGCAGCGGCTCAGGAGCGCCGGCTACACCTCGGTGGACGCGAAGAACTGGAGCGGCTACGGCATCCAGTCCTCCACCGTCCTGTACAACGGCTCGGCCAACAAGGCCGCCGCCGAGGCGGTCGGCAAGGAGCTCGGCTTCCCGGTCATGCAGACCCCGAACCTGCAGGTGAACGGCGTCGCGGTGGTCGTCACCGGCTGATCCGCCCGTCGCGCGGCCGTGCCGGCCGCGCACCGCTCACGGCCCCCGGCGGGGCGCCTCCCGAGGCGTGCTGCCGGGGGCCGTCCGCCGTCCGCGGAAGAGCGGGCTCCCGCACCGCGGACCCTTTGCACTCTCCCGGTGCGAGTGCTCATAATGGGGTTAGCACTCCGAAGGCGCGACTGCCAGCCGTACTCCGGTCGGCCCGGCGCCGTGGAGGAGGACCTGTCCACCGGTGAGGCCCCCAGGGGCCGTCCGTCGCGGGCACCGGCGCGGGTCAGCCACCAGCAGTAGGAAGCCGACGTCCAGAAAGGACCTGCACATGGCCAAGACCATCGCATTCGACGAAGAGGCCCGCCGCGGCCTGGAGAAGGGTCTGAACACCCTGGCCGACGCCGTGAAGGTGACCCTCGGCCCCCGCGGCCGCAACGTGGTGCTGGAGAAGAAGTGGGGCGCCCCCACCATCACCAACGACGGCGTCTCCATCGCCAAGGAGATCGAGCTCGAGGACCCGTACGAGAAGATCGGCGCGGAGCTCGTCAAGGAGGTCGCCAAGAAGACCGACGACGTCGCCGGCGACGGCACCACCACCGCCACCGTGCTGGCCCAGGCGCTGGTCCGCGAAGGCCTGCGCAACGTGGCTGCGGGCGCCGACCCGCTGTCCCTGAAGCGCGGCATCGAGAAGGCCGTGGAGGCCGTCACCTCCGAGCTGCTCTCCGCCGCCCGCGAGATCGAGACCAAGGACCAGATCGCGGCCACCGCCTCGATCTCCGCCGCGGACAAGCAGATCGGCTCCCTCATCGCCGAGGCCCTGGACAAGGTCGGCAAGGAGGGCGTCATCACCGTCGAGGAGTCCAACACCTTCGGCCTCGAGCTCGAGCTCACCGAGGGCATGCGCTTCGACAAGGGTTACATCTCCGGTTACTTCGTGACCGACGCGGACCGCCAGGAGGCCGTCCTCGAGGATCCCTACATCCTCATCGTCAACTCGAAGATCTCCTCCGTGAAGGACATGGTGGCGATCCTCGAGAAGGTCATGCAGTCGGGCAAGCCGCTGCTGATCATCGCCGAAGACGTCGAGGGCGAGGCCCTGGCCACCCTCGTGGTCAACAAGATCCGCGGCACCTTCAAGTCCGTGGCCGTGAAGGCCCCGGGCTTCGGTGACCGCCGCAAGGCCATGCTCGCCGACATCGCCATCCTCACCGGCGGCCAGGTCATCTCCTCCGAGGTGGGCCTGTCCCTGGAGAACGCGACCCTCGACCTGCTGGGCACCGCCCGCAAGGTGGTCGTCACCAAGGACGAGACCACCATCGTGGAGGGTGGCGGCGACGCCGAGCAGATCGCCGGCCGCGTGGCCCAGATCCGCTCCGAGATCGAGAACACCGACTCGGACTACGATCGCGAGAAGCTGCAGGAGCGCCTCGCCAAGCTGGCCGGCGGCGTGGCCGTCATCAAGGCCGGCGCGGCCACCGAGGTGGAGCTCAAGGAGCGTAAGCACCGCATCGAGGACGCCGTGCGCAACGCCAAGGCCGCCGTGGAGGAGGGCATCGTCGCCGGCGGCGGCGTGGCCCTGATCCAGGCCGGCGCCAAGGCATTCGGCGGCCTGCAGCTCGAGGGCGACGAGGCCACCGGCGCGAACATCGTGAAGGTCGCCATCGAGGCCCCGCTGAAGCAGATCGCCTTCAACGCCGGCCTGGAGCCCGGCGTCGTGGCGGACAAGGTCAAGACCCTCGACGACGGCCACGGCCTGAACGCCGCCACCGGCGAGTACGAGGACCTGCTGGCCGCCGGCATCAACGACCCGGTGAAGGTGACCCGCTCGGCCCTGCAGAACGCCGCGTCCATCGCGGGCCTGTTCCTGACCACCGAGGCCGTCGTCGCGGACAAGCCCGAGAAGGCCGCCGCCGGCGCCGAGGGCATGGACCCGATGGGCGGCATGGGCGGCATGGGCGGCATGATGTGATCAGCCGCTGAGCCGGCCCGGCCCGTTCGGGCGCCCAGCCAGCGAGGCCCGTCTCCCCGTCCGGGGAGGCGGGCCTCGCCGCGTCCGGGGCCGGCACCGGGGCGCCCCGCTCAGGCCGACAGCGCGGCTCGTTCCGCCGCCAGGTTGCGGCGGGCGGCGGCCTCCCACCGTGCTCGGCCGGGCGCGGTCCGATACAGCGGCCCGGCGTCCAGCAGGGCGTCCAGCACCGCGCCGCGACCGCGGGCCCAGTCCGCGTCGCACACGTGCGCGTAGTCCCGCCGCACCGCGGCCACGTAGCGGGCGTAGGCCTCGGGGGAGCGGCCGAGGACCTCGAGGTCCGCGTCCGAGAGCACCGCCCCGGCCGCGTCGTGCGGGGCGGGGTCGTGGGCGGCGGTGAGCAGCACGAGGCGTGCCACCTCGTCGACGACGTCGGCCGGCACGGCCAGCCGCGGATCGGTGAGCACGTCCCGGGCCAGGGCGGCCGAGTCCGCCTCGTCCTGGCCGGCGGGCGCGGTGGGGTCCCCGGCGTAGACGGCGTCGTGGAACCACGCGGCCAGGCGGACCGCACGCGGATCCGGCCCGGTCTCCGCCCCCGCCCGCTCGAGCAGGTCCACGGACTCGAGCACCGCGAGCAGGTGGGCCGGGTCGTGGTAGTGCCGATGCGGCTCCGCCCAGCGGGCCAGCAGGTCGCGTCCCGCCGTCGTCACCGCATCCGGGCTCGCCGCCGTGCCCTCGAACAGCCGCGCCCAGCGCCGGGCGAGGACGACGTCCCGCTTCTCGGCGCGGCTCCGGGCGGGCACGCGCAGCCCCGAGGCGGCGAGCCGACGCACCAGCTCCCGTCCGGTGACGGGCACCGCCCCGCGGGCCACGAGCTCGGCACGTCGGTGCGCGGGCACGTCGTAGTGGTCCCGGTCGAAGGCCCGCTCCGAGAGCCCTGCTGCCCGCGCGAACGCGTGGAGCTCCTCGAGGGAGGCGTCGGAGACGAGGTGGGAGAACACGGTGCCGTGGGCGGGCCACGCGGGCGGGTCGATCAGGACGGTCATGCCTCCACTCTAGGAAGCACGGACCGGGGCGCGGCCGGCCGGCCGCGCCCCGGTCCGTTCCGGGCGCTCAGAACCGGAACATCGCGGCGTTGGCGGTCTCCGCGTCCTGGTACTGGGTGGCGGCGGCGTCCATCGCGCGGCGGATGCCCGCCAGGGACTCCTCCACGCGCTGCTGGGTGGCGCGCCACTCGGTGAGCACGCCCTGGAAGTTCGCGGCCGCCTGGCCGCGCCAGGTGTCCTGCAGCTGGCGCAGGTTGGCCTCCATGGTGCTCACCTCCGCCTGGAGGCGTCCGATGGAGCCCTCCACCGCCCCGCTCTTGGCCCGCAGGTCCTCGACGTCGATCTGCACGATGCTCATGTGACTGTCCCCTCTGACGAGTGCTGATGGGCGGCGGGTGCCGCCGGGCACCACGCTAGGGACGGGCGTCCCGCTCCGCCGCCGGGTCGTCCTCGCCTGGGGACGGGGGGTCGGCCTGAGGCGCCTGTGCAGGAGCAGACGCCCGACGGCGGCGCTCGGCCGAGGCGCGACGGAACCGCTCCGCCGCACGCAGCAGGCGGCTGCTCCGGGCGGCGTCCGCGGCGCTGGCGCCGGCGCCCGACGGCGCGGCCAGGGCGAGGGGGCCGGTGGGCGGACCGGCCGCGTCGTCGTCGGTGTCCCGTGCGGGCAGGCGCTCGTCCTCGACGTCCTCGTCCGCCTCGTCCTCGAACGGTGCCCACGGCAGGTGGACGGAGAAGGTGGCGCCGCCGCCCTCGGTCTCCAGCAGTCGGACGGAGCCGCCGTGCTGGGCCACGATCGCCGCGACGATGGCCAGGCCGAGCCCCGTGCCGCCCGTCTCGCGGTGCCGGGAGGTGTCCGCGCGGTAGAACCGCTCGAAGATGCGGGCACGGTCCTCCTCGGACACGCCCGCCCCGTGGTCACGGATCTCGATCACGGAGCTGCGGCCCGCACCGTCCGCCCCCGCCTGGCCGCCGAGGTGGTCGACGGTGCCGACCGCGATCTCGATGGGGGTGCCGGCGGGGGTGTAGCGCAGGGCGTTGGTCATGAGGTTCACGACCACCTGGCGCATCCGGTTCTCGTCGCCGAGGATGGGCGCCGGGGCCGCCCGGTCGTCGTCGGGGCCCACGAGGGTGACCTTGCGGTCCGGGGCGTTCACGGACGCGTCCATCAGGGAGTCCATCGCGAGGATGAGCAGGTCCACCGGGGCGTGCTCGAGGGGGCGCTGCTCGTCGAGACGGGCCAGGGTGAGCAGGTCCTCCACGAGGCGGGTCATGCGGGTGGCCTCGGACTCGATGCGCTGCATGGCGGCGGCGACGTCCTCCTCCTCGCGCAGCCCGCCGTGCCGGTACAGCTCGGAGAACCCGCGGATGGTGACCAGGGGCGTGCGCAGCTCGTGGGAGGCGTCCTGCACGAAGCGGCGCATCTTGTCCTCGGAGATCTCCTTGTCCCGGAACGCGGACTCGATGTGCGCGAGCATCGCGTTGAGAGAGCGGGAGAGCCGGCCCACCTCGGTGTCGGGCGCCGCGCTCTCCACGCGCTGGCTCAGGTCGCCGGCGGCGATCTTGGCGGCGGTGCGCTCCACGCGGTTCAGGGTGCGGAACGCGCGCTGGACCGCCAGGTTGGCCACGATCACGGTGCCCGCCGTCGCGAGCAGGCCGATGGTCACGACGATCGAGGTGACGCGCTCGACGGAGGAGGTCACGCTCTGCAGGGGAAGGGCCACGGCCATGGTGCCGTCGCCGCTGCTGAGCCCGTACAGCTGCACGCGCCAGCCGCTCGAGTCCGGCTGTGTGCCGGGCACCTCGAAGGAGGCGGAGCCGCGCTCCAGGGCCTCGGCCGGGGTGATGTCCGGCAGGGCCGGCTCGTCCGCACCCGGCATCACCGGGGTCTGGACGACCCGCGCGCCCTCGTTGTCCCACACGACGCCGTAGAAGCGCAGGATGGGCAGCTGCGGCATGTAGTACTCGCCGGTCTGGGCGACGTTGGCCAGGTACATCGAGACGGTGTCCCGGTTGGCGGCCATGTCCTCGTCCAGCTGGCGCACCGCCTCCTGGCGGAACAGCACCGCGGTCGCCACGGCGGTGACGGCGACCAGGGCCAGCATGAGCGCCGCGATCATCACGACCAGCTTGGTGCGCAGGGACTGCCCCTGCCACGTGCCCCTCAGCCAGGCGCGCGGATGGCGGACGTGGGCCGCCGCGGCGTCGAGCCGCGCACGCACGTCAGCGCTTGTCCGCGGTGCGGAGCATGTAGCCGACGCCGCGCTTGGTGTGGATCATCTTCTCGTGGCCGCCGACGTCGATCTTGCGGCGCAGGTAGGAGATGTAGGACTCGACGATCGAGGCGTCCCCGTTGAAGTCGTACTCCCACACGTGGTCCAGGATCTGGGCCTTCGAGAGCACCCGGTTCGGGTTCATCATGAGGTAGCGCAGCAGCTTGAACTCGGTGGGGGAGAGCTCCACGACCTCGCCGCCGCGGCGGACCTCGTGCGCGTCGTCGTCGAGCTCGAGATCGTCCACGCGCAGCACCGCCGCGTCGTCGTCGTCGAGGGAGGCAGTGCGGCGCAGCACGGCGCGGATGCGGGCGACCACCTCGTCGAGGGAGAACGGCTTGGTCACGTAGTCGTCGCCGCCGACCGTCAGGCCGGTGATCTTGTCCTCGGTGCCGTCCCGCGCGGTGAGGAACACGACGGGGAAGTGACGGCCGGCGGAGCGCAGGCGGCGGGTCACGGTGAAGCCGTCCATGTCCGGGAGCATCACGTCCAGCACGGCCAGGTCCGGCTGGAACTCCTCGGCGGCGTCCAGGGCCTCCCGGCCGTTGGCCGCGGCCGTGACCTCGAAGCCGGCGTAGCGCAGGGATGTGGAGAGCAGCTCGCGGATGTTGGGCTCGTCGTCCACCACCAGGAGGCGTGCTTCGGGGTTCTGAGGCTGCATGGGGCCCAGTCAACCGCTCTGACCTGGGAACACCCTGAAAGGGTGCTGGATGTCGCGGGGCGTCGTCGGCCCGGCGGCTCAGGGGCGCGAGCGTCGGACGGCACCCAGCACGACGTGCAGCAGCATCAGGCCGAAGCCGACGGGCAGGCCGAACAGCGCGAGCGCGAACAGCGCCGGGGACGCCGGCCACGCCAGGAAGTACGCGACCAGCAGGACCACCAGGGCCAGAGCGGACACCGCCGTCACGGCCACGCCCAGCACCAGGACGACGCCACGACCGCCCCGGTGATCGGCGGGGTCGGCGGCGGGCGCGGAGGCGGGGAGGGTGGAGGTCCGAGGCATGCCTGCCACTCTAGTCGGGCTATCCTGGGAGGTCATTGACGACCACGTCCTCCGCCGTACCCTCCGGGCGCACGGCCAGGCTGGTCCCACCGATGCCGCGGCGCACCGCCACGCCGGTGCCGGACCCCGCCGACCCGAGACGAGAGCACGGCCGCCCCTGCGGCGCCGGCCCGACGCGGAGGACCCACATGACGAGGAGCAGGTGACGCACATGCCCACCGGACGCATCAAGTTCTACGACTCGACCAAGGGCTTCGGGTTCGCCCAGACGGACGAGGGCGAGGAGGTCCACGTGCCCGCCTCGGCCCTGCCGGCCGGGGTGACCGAGCTGCGCGGAGGCACCCGCGTGGAGTTCGGCGTGGCCGAGGGCCGCCGCGGCAAGCAGGCGCTCTCGCTGCGCGTGCTCGACGCCGCGCCCTCGGTGGTCCGCAACCACCGGCCGGGCGCCACCGAGATGGCCGTCCTCATGGAGGACCTCATCACGTGGCTGGACCAGGCCTCCAACGGCCTGCGCCGCGGCCGCTACCCCCAGCGCGCCCAGGCGCAGAAGATGGCGCAGGTGCTGCGCCGTGTCGCCGACGACCTGGAGGCCTGAGCCATGACCACCCACGAGGACGCCCCGCGCGTCGACCACCGGAGCCCCGACGCCGAGCCCACGCCCGCCGAGGAGAGGACGGCCGTGCCGCCCGCGCGTCGCCGGGCCCCGCGCCGCGACGAGCTGCTCGCCGCCGCCGTGGACGCCGCCCGCGCGGGGCTGGATGGGCTGGCCGCCCCGGACGAGGTGGGGGAGCACGTGGACGTGCTCGTGGACGACGACCGCCTCCTGACCCACCGCTTCGCATGCCGCCTGCCCGGCTACGCGGGCTGGCTCTGGTACGTGACGATCGCCCGTGCCCCGCGTGCCAAGCAGGTCACCGTGTGCGAGACCGGCCTCATGGCGGGGGAGGGCTCGCTCGTGGCACCCCCGTGGGTGCCGTACGCCGAGCGCGTGAACGAGGAGGAGCGCGAGCGGCTGAAGGCCGTGGCCGAGGGCCGCGTGCCCGGCGCCCCGGCGCCCGAGGCCGAGGGGGACGGGACGCTCGGGGCCGCGGCCCTCGGCTGACCCGGCTCAGGCCAGGCGCTCGACCACGTGGTCGATGCAGCGCAGCAGTGCCGCGACGTCCTCGGGCTCGATCGCGGCGAAGGTCGCGATCCGCAGCTGGTTCCGGCCGAGCTTGCGGTAGGGCTCCACGTCCACCACGCCGTTGGCGCGCAGGACCTGGGCGACCGCCGCCGCGTCGACGTCGTCGGAGAAGTCGACGGTGCAGATCACGGCGGAGCGGTCCTCGGGCCGGGCCACAAAGGGTGTGGCGAAGGACGACGCCTCGGCCCACGCGTACACGCGCGAGGAGGAGTCGGCGGTGCGGGCGGTCATCGCGTCCAGCCCGCCCTGGCCGTTCATCCAGCGCAGCTGCGCGTCCAGCATGACGAGTGTGGCCAGCGCGGGCGTGTTGTAGGTCTGGTCCTTGAGGGAGTTGTCCACGGCCGTGGCGAGGTCCAGGAACGCCGGGATCCAGCGGCCGGACTCCTTGATCTCCGTGACCCGCGCCAGGGCCCGAGGGGAGAACAGCGCGAGCCACAGGCCGCCGTCGGACGCGAAGTTCTTCTGCGGCGCGAAGTAGTACACGTCCGCCTCGGACACGTCCACCGGCAGGCCGCCCGCGGCCGAGGTGGCGTCGACGACGACCAGGGCGTCCTCGTCGATGCCCGCGGGGCGGACGACGGGCGCCATGACGCCGGTGGAGGTCTCGTTGTGCGGCCACGCGTACACGTCGACCCCGGCCACGGCCTCCGGCTCGGGGCGGGTGCCCGGCTCGGAGGTGCGGATGTCCGACGGCGCCAGGAACGGCGCCTGGTCGGTGGCCTTGGCGAACTTCGAGCCGAACTCGCCGAAGCTCAGATGCTGGGCGCGCTCGCGGACCAGGCTGAAGGCGGCCGCGTCCCAGAACGCGGTGGAGCCGCCGACGCCGAGGATCACCTCGTAGCCCTCCGGCGCCGAGAACAGCTCGGCGACGCCGGACCGGACGCTCGCCACCAGGTCCTTGACCGGCTTCTGGCGGTGCGAGGTGCCGAGCAGCCCGGCCGCGTCCTGGAGCGCGCTCAGCTGCTCGGGGCGGACCTTGGACGGGCCGGCGCCGAAGCGGCCGTCGGCCGGCAGCAGGTCCTGGGGGATGGTGATCTCGGCGGGGGAGGTCATGCGTGCTCCTGACGCTTCGGGGTCGCGGGTCGCGCCCATTCTCCCGCGCCCGGGACCGCTTGCCGTCCACGTGACTCACGCCTCGCTAGGATGTCCGGGACGAAGAGCCCGAGGGAAGAGGACGCGCCATGACGGATCTGATCGACACCACCGAGATGTACCTGCGCACGATCCTCGAGCTCGAGGAGGAGGGCATCCCCCCGCTGCGCGCCCGCATCGTCGAGCGACTGGAGCACTCCGGACCCACCGTCTCCCAGACCGTGGCCCGCATGGAGCGGGACGGGCTGGTGCACGTGGGCACGGACCGTCGGCTGGAGCTGACCGTGGCGGGCCGTGAGCGGGCCGTGTCCGTGCTGCGCAAGCACCGCCTGGCCGAGCGCCTGCTCGCGGACGTGATCGGCCTCGAGTGGGAACTCGTCCACGAGGAGGCCTGCCGCTGGGAGCACGTGATGAGCGACCAGGTGGAGCGCCGCCTGCTCACGCTGCTGGAGAACCCCACCGAGACCCCCTACGGCACCCCGATCCCGCCCCGGCCCGAGCAGGCCTCCGCCGAGGACTGGAGCCGCGACATGGGCCTGGCGGGCACCCGGCTCTCCGAGGAGGCCGCCACCGCCGGCCGGTTCCGCGTCCGCGGGCTGGCCGAGGGCGTGCAGACCGATCCCGAGCTGCTGGCCCAGCTGGCCCGCGCCGGCGTGACCCCTGGCCGCGTGGTGCGTGCCGAGGCCGCCCGCGACGCCGGGTACATCCGGGTCGAGGGCGAGGCGGAGGACGGCGCGGCCGCGGACGGCGGGGCCCTCGAGCTGGCCGCGACCACGGCCGCGCACGTGTGGGTCGAGCGCCTCGACGGCTGAAACGCGGCGCGCCGCCATCGTGCGTGACGGGGGCGTGATGGCCCGGTGACGGGCCGGTGAACCTCTTCCGCCGCCGCAGGCGACACGCGGCGTGCCGCGGCGCCTGCGCCTAGCGTGGGGACACGACGCCCCCTGTGTCCCCACGCTCTCGAGGCCCCCGATGCGCACACTCGTCCTCAACGCCGGCTATGAACCCCTCTCGGTCGTCTCCGACCGCCGGGCACTGCTGCTCGTGGCCACCGGCAAGGCGAGCGTGCTCGAGGACGCCGGGGACCCGATGCGCAGTCCCACCCGCGCGTGGGGTCGGCCCCTCGTGATCCTGCTGCACCAGTACATCCGGGTGCCCCACACGGATGCGACCCCGGTCTCCCGCAAGGGCGTGCTGCGCCGGGACGGACACCGCTGCGCCTACTGCGGCGCCCCCGCCACCACCGTGGACCACGTGCGGCCGCGCTCGCGGGGCGGTGAGAACACGTGGGAGAACCTCGTGGCCTGCTGCCTGCGCTGCAACGGGGCGAAGGCGGACCGCTCGCTCGAGGCCCTGGGCTGGCGGCTGCGGGTGGAGCCGGTGCGCCCGCGCGGGGCCCAGTGGCGGATCCGCGAGCTGGAGCGGCCCGCCGAGGCGTGGCGGGGCTACCTGCGCCTGGCGGCCTGATGCCGGAAGCGGAATCGCGCCCGCCCGTGCCCGGCGGTTCCTAGACTCTCGAACGGTCGAGAGAGCGGAGGGGCCCATGAGCATGGAGTCGGCGGCACGGATGTCCATGATGCGGATGACCCGCGGGCAGTCCGACGCCCAGCAGAGGCTCGCCCGCGGCACGGTGCGCCGGACCATCGCGTTCGCGGGCCGGTACCGCACCCGCCTGATCGTGTTCGTCGCGGCGTCCATCGTGGGCGCGGTGCTCGGCGTGGCCTCGCCCGTGTTGGCCGGCGACGTCGTCAACGCGATCACCGGTGGCGCGGACCGCGGGCTCGTGGTGCGGCTGGCCCTGCTGATCGCCCTCGTGGCCGTGCTCGACGCGGCGCTGTCCGTGTTCACCAAGTGGCTCTCCGCCGGGCTGGGGGAACGCGTCATCTACGACCTGCGCACCGCCGTGTTCGACCACGTACAGCGCATGCCGGTGGCGTTCTTCCAGCGCACCCGCACCGGCGCGCTCGTCTCGCGCCTGAACAACGACGTGATCGGGGCGCAGTCGGCGATCTCGCGGACGCTCTCCGGCGTCGTCGCGAACGTGGTGTCCGTGGCGCTGACCCTGGGGGTGATGGTGGCCACCAGCTGGCAGGTCACCGTCCTGTCCCTCGTGATGCTGCCGCTGTTCCTGGTGCCGGCCCGGGCGGTCGGCTCGAAGCTGGCGGGCCTGTCCCGCGAACGGGCCGGGCACAACGCGGCCATGGGCGACCAGATGACCGAGCGGTTCTCCGCTCCCGGCGCCACGCTCATCAAGCTCTTCGGCCGCCCCGCCGCCGAGTCCGCCGAGTTCGCCCGCCGTGCCGACCGCGTGCGCGCCACCGGCGTGGACATCTCCGTGCGCCAGGCGGTCTTCACCACGCTGCTCACCCTGGTCTCCGCGCTCGCGCTCGCGGCCGTGTACGGCGTGGGCGGGCTCCAGGCGATCGCGGGCACCCTCGACGCCGGCGACGTCGTCACCCTCGCCCTCCTGCTGACCCGCCTCTACGCGCCCCTGACCGCGCTGGCGAACGCCCGCGTGGAGATCATGAGCGCGCTCGTGAGCTTCGAGCGCGTGTTCGAGGTCCTGGACCTGGAGCCGCTCATCACGGAGCCCGCGCGGCCCGCGGCCCTGCCGGAGGGGCCCCTGTCCGTGCGGCTGCGGGACGTGCGCTTCGCCTACCCCACCGCGGAGCAGGTGTCCCTGGCCTCCCTCGAGGAGGTCGCGGTGCTGGACTCACGCGGCGGCGAGGAGGTGCTGCACGGGATCGACGTGGCCGTGCCCGCCGGGGCCACCGTGGCCCTCGTGGGCTCCTCGGGTGCGGGCAAGTCCACCATCGCCTCGCTCGTCACGCGCCTGCACGACGTCACCTCCGGCGCCGTCGAGATCGGCGGCGTGGACGTGCGGGACCTCGCGTTCGCGGACCTGCAGCGGGCCGTGGGCATGGTGACCCAGGACGGCCACCTCTTCCACGAGACCGTGCGTGCCAACCTGACGCTCGCCCGCCCCGACGCGACGGACGAGCAGCTGTGGGACGCCGTGGAGCGCGCCCGCCTGCGCCCCGTGGTCGAGGCGCTGCCGGACGGGCTGGACACCGTGGTCGGCGAGCGCGGCTACCGCCTCTCCGGCGGCGAGCGGCAGCGCATGACGATCGCGCGGCTGCTGCTGGCGGCCCCGCGCGTCGTGGTGCTGGACGAGGCGACCGCGGCGCTGGACTCCACCAATGAACGCGCCATCCAGGAGGCGCTGGGGGAGGCGCTGGCCGGGCGGACCGCGATCGTGATCGCGCACCGGCTCTCCACCGTCCGCAGTGCGGACGAGATCCTCGTGGTCGAGGCCGGGCGGATCGTGGAGCGCGGCACGCACACCGCTCTGCTCGCGGCGGACGGACGGTACGCGGAGCTCTACACCACGCAGTTCGCCGACGCGGAGTGAGGGGCGGGCAGTTTCACGGGACGTTCAGAATGTCCGAATGTTCATGAAAACTGAATGTTCAGGATAGATGAACATCGCGCTATAGTGGTCACATGAAGTGGCGGACGCCCGGGCCGGCGGAGTTGGCCCCGTACATCAGGGCACTGGACTCGATAGGAGCGGACAGCGACCCGCCCGGCGAGGCCGCCCTCCTGCCGGACGGAAGCCGGCGGAAGCTGGCGCTGTGGGGTGATGTCGACGCCGTGGACCCGCGAGCCGAGGCGGTCGGACTGCTGGAGGAGCTCGATCGCCTGGACGGCGCCCAGGATTTCCTGGTCCTGGTGCCGACGGTGGACGCCGCCCTCGGTCACCGCCTGCGTGAGCGGGGCGTCGCCTATCTGGACTCCCATGGCAATGCCCGCATCCATGCATCGGGACTCCACGTCCACGTCGAAGGCCGCCGGTCGAGTCCGGCGAGGCGTCGGCCACGACGCGGCGGAGGGACCCCCGGCGCCCGCTCCGGTGCACTGAGCACGCCCGCCGGCCTGCGGGTGGTGTTCGCACTGTTGGAGGTCCCTGACCTGCGGCGCTCCACGGTCCGCGACATCGCGGGGGCCGCCCTGGTCTCCATAGGAACCGCTCAACAGGTCCTCCGCGTGATGCGGGACGAGGAGTATCTCCGGGACACAGCCGTACCGGCGCGCTCGCTGGGGCGCAGAGGAGACCTGGTCAGGCTGTGGGCCATCGGCTACCGGGAGCGGTTGGTGCGTACCCTGGAATCCCGGTTCATGACGGCGCCGGGCGCCGTGGCCGACCTCGTGGAGACCTTGCGCGGCGACGTGGGAGTGACGATGGCAGGCGACGCACTGGCCCCGGTGATCAGGAACGGGACCGGAGTGGTGGTCTTCGGAGAGCCGCCGTGGGGCGCCGCCATCCGGGCCGGCCGACTGCGTGCCGCGGTGGAGCAGACTGAGGTCGTGTTGCGACAGCGGTTCTGGGACGAGACCGCCCTGCGACTCGGACCACTGGCGCCTCCGCTCCTGGTGGGGGCCGAGCTGCTCTGCACTTCCGACCCGCGGCTGCGCGAGGCCGGGGAGCAGATGGTCGCCGATGAGGCGCGCCGTGACTGACCCCTCGGGGACATCCTCCCGCAGCTCCGCTCCGTCTCGAATCGGCTTCAGTCCGAACTGATGGTGATAGGGGCCCACGCGCGCGACGCCGTCCTGGTGGAGCTGGGGTCGTCCGCCGGGAAGGAGACTCAGGACGTCGACGTCGTCGTCGAACTTCCCCACGGGGTCTCATATCAGGAGGTGGTCAGGGCCCTCGGGCCCCCGGTCAACGACAAGGGGTTCACCTTCGAGATCGAGGGAGTCCCGGTCGATGTGCTACCGAGGATCGAACGACTCGACGAGGCCGCCACGTTCTCGCCGGGTCGGGGCATCGTGCTCGACGTCCGCGGGCAGTCCGAGGCGTATCAGTCGGCGCGCCGGGTCGAGATCGAGCCAGGACTCTGCGTGCGGCTGCCGACGGTGGAGGGCCTGCTGCTCCTCAAGATCATCGTGTGGAACATCCGACAGACGCAGACCGTGAAGGATGCTCGAGACCTGAGCATGCTCTTGGCCGCCATCGCGGGGGCGCGCCTCCGAGACGAGGAGGTCTGGGATGCCTCCCTCCTGGCGCAGACCGACCACGACGCGGAGGCCGCGGCATGGCTGCTCACCGGCGAGCAGGCCCGCTCTGACGCTCCCGAGGCCTCGGCCGTGTGCGCTGAGATCATCGCGACGTCGGGCAGTGCTCTTCTTCGGGACATGGGCCTGACCGACACCTTCGGGATGTACGCACTCAGACTCGCGGCGCTCCGGCGCGGTCTCATGGGATCCTGACGGTGCCCCAGGCCGGAATCGAACCGACGGCCTACCCTTTAGGAGAGGGTCGCTCTATCCAACTGAGCTACTGGGGCGCGGACCGCGCGCCGAGCGCGCCGGTCCGGTGAGCGAGTCTAGCCGAGGCGTTCAGGCCCGCGGCGCGGCAGGACGACGACGGCGCCGCCCGGCCCACAGCATCACGGCCACCGCCAGCGCGATCAGCGCCAGCAGCACCCAGCGGGTGAACGTCAGCGCGGCGGCCAGCTCGGCGCCCGCACCGCCGGCGGCGATGGCCTGCTCGATGGCGATGTTCTCCGCGATGTCCACCACGGCGAACAGGACGCCCACGCCGAGGGCCGCCCACTTGGCGGCCACGGGCCGCAGCCGCCAGGCGCCCACGGCGGCGAGGGTGAGGGCCACGGCCACCGGGAAGATCACGCCGGCCGTCTTGTGCACCCAGTTGAGCTGGCCGCGCGCGTCCTCGTCCATGGCCTCGGAGAGCGCGCGGACGTGGTCCTGACCGTAGAAGAGCATCGAGTCCGGCATGGCCAGGCCGCCCGAGAGCTGGGTCATCTGCTGGAGGACCAGCAGGTGCAGGTACGCGCCCACGAGCAGGGTGGTCACGATCAGCGCGCTCACCGGGATCGCCGGGCTGCCCTCCTGCTGACCGGCGGTCGCCAGGTCCTCGCGGACGTTCACGTCCCGCAGGGTGGGACGGGCGCGCTCCGCGCCGGCCTCCGGGCGGGCGGCGGACGAGCCGGCGCGCGCGGCGGGCTGCGACGCGCGGGGACGGGACTTGCGGGACTTCTGGGACACGGGGCACCTCCGCCGACCATCATCCCAGACGGCGTGGATGGCTCAGTCCGCGCGCCGGCAGCGGGCCGTCGTCGTGCCCCCGCCCGCTGTCCCGTCCGGGACCCCGCCTAGACTGGATCCGCCATGGCTGACCTCTTCTCCGCGCTCGGACGCTCGCCCCTGAACCCCTCCCGGACCCGCCGCGACGCGGACCCGGAGACCGCCCTGCCCGGGCTCGTGCCCCCGGCCGTCACCCGCGCCGCGGCGGACCCGGAGGCGGGCGCGCGGGGGTGGGGCGACGACGCCGCCGGGGCCGCCGTGGCCCACACCCCGGACTCCCTGGTCGAGGGGCTGAACCCGCAGCAGTCGGCCGCCGTGACCCACACGGGCGCCCCGCTGCTGATCGTGGCCGGCGCCGGCTCGGGCAAGACGCGCGTGCTGACCCACCGGATCGCCTGGCTGCTGGCCACGGGCCGGGCGCGCCCGCACGAGATCCTCGCCATCACCTTCACGAACAAGGCGGCGGCGGAGATGCGCGAGCGCGTGGCCGGGCTGATCGGCCCCACCGCCCAGCGCATGTGGATCTCCACGTTCCACTCCTCGGCCGTGCGCCTGCTGCGCAACGAGGCGGCGAACATCGGGCTGAAGTCCACGTTCACCATCTACGACTCGGCGGACAGCCTGCGCCTGGTCACCACCGTCGCCAAGCAGCACGAGCTGGACCCGAAGCGCTTCGCGCCCAAGGCCCTGCTGAACCGCATCAGCTCCCTGAAGAACGAGCTCGTGGAGGCGGACGACTACGCCGCCACCGTGGCCGAGGGGGACCCGTGGGGCCGCGCCGTCGCCGCCGTCTACCGGGACTACACGGCCCGCCTGCGCCAGGCCAACGCCCTGGACTTCGACGACCTGATCGGCATGACGGTCCACATGTTCGAGGCGTTCCCGCGCGTGCTGGACAACTACCGCCGCCGGTTCCGCCACGTCCTCGTGGACGAGTACCAGGACACCAACCACGCCCAGTACCGCCTGATCCGGCTCCTCGCCGGCCCGGCGGGCGACCCCGAGGGCGTGGAGACCCCCGGCGGCGAGCTGACCGTCGTCGGCGACTCGGACCAGTCCATCTACGCGTTCCGCGGCGCGGACATCCGCAACATCGTCGAGTTCGAGCAGGACTTCACGGACGCCGTCACCATCAAGCTCGAGCAGAACTACCGCTCCACGCAGACCATCCTGGACGCCGCCAACGCGGTGATCGAGCGCAACCCGGACCGCCGCCCCAAGCGCCTGTGGACGGCCGAGGGGGAGGGCCCGGCGATCGTCGGCTACGCCGCGGAGAACGAGTCCGCCGAGGCCGAGTGGATCGCCGCCACCATCGACCGGCTGCAGGACGAGGACGGGATCCGCCCGTCCGACGTCGCCGTGTTCTACCGGACCAACGCGCAGTCCCGCGCCCTCGAGGAGCGCCTCGTCACCCGCGGGATCCCGTACCGCGTGATCGGCGGCACCCGGTTCTACGACCGCAAGGAGATCAAGGACGCGCTCGCGTACCTGCGGGTGATCGTGAACCCGGACGACGACGTGAACGTGCGCCGCATCCTCAACGAGCCCAAGCGCGGCATCGGGGACCGGGCCGAGGGCGCGGTGGCGGCGTGGGCGCAGCGGAACCGCTCCACGTTCTCCGCCGCCCTGCGCGACGCGGAGCACGCCCCCGGCTTGGCCGCCCGCTCGCTCAAGGCCGTCAACGGGTTCGTGCAGATGATGGACGACCTGGCCCAGGTGGCCGAGACCGCCGGCCCCGCCACCGTGCTCGAGGCCGTGCTGGAGCAGTCCGGCATGCTCGCCGCGCTGCGCGAGTCCGAGGACCTGCAGGACGAGTCCCGCGCGGACAACCTCGGCGAGCTCGTGGCCGTGGTGCGCTCCTTCGAGAAGACCACGCCGGACGGCACGCTCTCGGACTTCCTGGAGCAGGTCGCGCTGGTGGCGGACGCGGACCAGCTGCCCACCGCCCCGGACGTCGAGGGCGAGGCGCTCGCGGAGGCCCAGGGCCAGGTCACGCTCATGACGCTGCACACCGCCAAGGGCCTGGAGTTCCCCGTGGTGTTCCTCACGGGCATGGAGCACGGTGTGTTCCCGCACGCCCGGTCCATGACGGACGAGAAGGAGCTCGCCGAGGAGCGCCGCCTGGCGTACGTGGGGCTGACCCGCGCCCGCCGTCGCCTGTTCCTCACGCGCGCCGAGGCGCGCTCGCTGTGGGGCCAGCACCAGTTCAACCCGCCCAGCCAGTTCCTCGGCGAGATCCCGGAGGCGCTCATCGACTGGGAGCGCGAGGGCACCACGCGCTCGGCCGGCTCGCTGAGCCTCACCGGCGCCGGCACCTCGCGGTACGCGGGCCGGTTCGGCGGCGGGCGACCGGCCTGGCGGTCCCGGGACGACGACGACGGCGCGCGGCCCCAGCGCCTCACCCGCGGGGACGAGCCGGCGGACCTGACGGTGCCCTCCGCCGTGGTGCGGGGGAAGGCGCCGAGCCGGGTGCAGCCGCAGAAGGAGATCGTGGCGCTCAGCCCGGGCGACCGCGTCTCCCACGCGACCTTCGGCGAGGGGCGCGTGGACGCCGTCGCGGGCGCCGGGGACAAGACCGTCGCGACCGTCACCTTCGACGCCACCGGGGCGCAGAAGCGGCTGCTGCTGCGCTACGCGCCGCTGACGAAGGTCGAGGGCTGACAGGACCGGCCTGCCGACCCCCCCGGTCTCTCCGGGGTGTGGACTAGAGTGAGCCGTGGAACGCCGCCGTCCGCCGCCCTGCTGTGCCTCCGTGCCCGGCCTGGCCACGGAGGGGGCGTCGACGTCGGCCGTGCCCGCGGGCGAGGCCGGCAGACCCTGTCTTCGACCAAGAAGGACACACCACCGTGGACCTGTATGAGTACCAGGCGCGCGATCTGTTCGAGGCGCACGGCGTCCCCGTGCTGGCCGGCATCGTTGCGCAGACCCCGGACGAGGCCAAGGCGGCCGCGGAGAAGATCGGCGGCGTCACCGTCGTCAAGGCGCAGGTGAAGGTCGGCGGCCGTGGCAAGGCCGGCGGCGTGAAGGTCGCCAAGACGGCCGACGAGGCCTACGAGCACGCCAAGGCCATCCTGGGGATGGACATCAAGGGCCACACCGTGCACCAGGTCATGATCGCCCAGGGCGCCGACATCGCCGAGGAGTACTACTTCTCCGTGCTGCTGGACCGCGCCAACCGCACCTACCTGGCCATGTGCTCGGTCGAGGGCGGCATGGAGATCGAGCAGCTCGCCGAGGAGCGCCCCGAGGCCCTCGCCAAGGTGCCCGTCTCCGCGCTGACCGGCATCGACGCCGAGACCGCCCAGAAGATCGTCGCCGAGGCGGGCTTCCCCGAGGAGCTGCGCGCCGACGTCGCCGAGGTCATCCAGAAGCTCTGGGAGGTCTTCGAGAAGGAGGACGCCACCCTCGTCGAGGTGAACCCCCTGGTGAAGACCGGCGACGGCAAGATCCTCGCCCTGGACGGCAAGGTCTCCCTCGACGACAACGCGGAGTTCCGCCAGGAGGGCCACGCCGCCCTCGTCGACGAGCGCACCGAGGACCCGCTGGAGGCCAAGGCCAAGGCCAACGACCTCAACTACGTGAAGCTGGACGGCCAGGTCGGCGTGATCGGCAACGGCGCCGGCCTCGTGATGTCCACCCTCGACGTCGTCGCGTACGCCGGCGAGAAGCACGGCGGCGTGAAGCCCGCCAACTTCCTGGACATCGGCGGCGGCGCCAACGCCGAGGTCATGGCCAACGGCCTCGACGTCATCCTGGGCGACGAGCAGGTCAAGTCCGTGTTCGTGAACGTCTTCGGCGGCATCACCGCGTGCGACGCCGTCGCGAACGGCATCGTCAAGGCCCTCGAGATCCTGGGCGACGCCGCCACCAAGCCGCTGGTCGTGCGTCTGGACGGCAACGCCGTGGAGGAGGGCCGCCGCATCCTGCAGGAGGCGAACCACCCGCTCGTCACCCTGGCCGCCACCATGGACGAGGGCGCCGACAAGGCCGCCGAGCTCGCCCACACCGCGAACTGACCGTTCGGAAAGACTGAGGAAACAGCTATGTCGATCTACCTGAACAAGGACTCCAAGGTCATCGTCCAGGGCATCACCGGCGGTGAGGGCACCAAGCACACCCGCCTCATGCTCAAGGCCGGCACGAACATCGTGGGCGGCGTGAACGCCCGCAAGGCCGGCACCACCGTGTCCCATGAGGACAAGGACGGCAACGCCGTCGAGCTGCCCGTCTTCGGCACCGTCAAGGAGGCCATGGAGAAGACCGGTGCGGACGTGTCCGTGGCCTTCGTGCCGCCGGCCTTCGCCAAGGACGCCGCCATCGAGGCCATCGAGGCCGAGATCCCGCTGCTCGTGGTCATCACCGAGGGCATCCCGGTGCAGGACACCGCCAAGTTCTTCGCCCTGTCCCAGTCCAAGACCGGCGAGGACGGCAAGCCGAAGACCCGCATCATCGGCCCGAACTGCCCCGGCGTCATCACCCCGGGCGAGGCCCTGGCGGGCATCACCCCGGCCACCATCACCGGCTCCGGCCCCATCGGCCTGGTCTCCAAGTCCGGCACGCTGACCTACCAGATGATGTACGAGCTGCGTGACTTCGGCTTCTCCACCGCCATCGGCATCGGCGGCGACCCGATCATCGGCACCACCCACATCGACGCCCTCGAGGCGTTCGAGGCCGACCCGGACACCCAGGCCATCGTGATGATCGGTGAGATCGGCGGCGACGCCGAGGAGCGTGCGGCCGAGTTCATCAAGGCCAACGTCACCAAGCCGGTCGTCGGCTACGTGGCCGGCTTCACCGCCCCAGAGGGCAAGACCATGGGCCACGCCGGCGCCATCGTCTCGGGCTCCGCGGGCACCGCGCAGGCCAAGAAGGAGGCCCTTGAGGCCGCGGGCGTGAAGGTCGGCAAGACCCCGTCCGAGACCGCCCAGCTGATGCGGGAGATCCTGCAGGCCCAGGCCTGATCCCGCGGTGCGGGGCGCCGATGCCGGTGCTCCGCACCGGCAGGCGGAGGCACCGCGGCCCCTGTCCCTCGTCGTGAGGGGCAGGGGCCGCGTGCCGTGCGGGGCAGAGCAGGCGGCGGACGTCGCTCAGCCCACGTTCGCCCCGAAGAGCAGGCCGAGCACGTACGTCACGGCGGCGGCGCCGTAGCCGATCGCGAGCTGGCGCAGGCCCCGGGCCAGCGGTGAGGAGCCGGACAGCAGCCCGACCACGCCGCCGGTGAACAGCAGGGCCGCGCCCACCATCGCCGCCGCCAGGCCCAGGGCCCACGGCCCGGACATGCCGAAGATGTACGGCAGGATCGGGATGAGCGCGCCGGAGGCGAAGAACGCGAAGCTGGACAGGGACGCGCTCCACGCCGAGCCGATCTCCGCGAAGGAGTCCGAGTGGTCCACGGGCCCCTGGGAGCCGTCGGGGCGGGCGGAGAACTTCGGGTTGCAGTCGCACGTGAGATAGCCGAGGCGCTCGAGCGCGCGGTGCTCGGCGTCCTCGGGCGTCATGCCGCGGGCCAGGTAGACGAGCGTGAGCTCGTTGTGGTCCAGGTCGAGGTGCTGGGCCGCCTCGAGGGTGATCTGGGTGGGGGAGGAGGCCTCGAGCAGCTCCCGCTGGGACCGCACCGAGACGTACTCGCCGGCCGCCATGGACAGCGCGCCCGCCAGCAGGCCGGCCACGCCCGTGAACAGCACGACGGACGGCGCCACGCCCGTCGCGCCGATGCCCATCACGAGCGCCAGGTTGGAGACCAGCCCGTCGTTCATGCCGAAGACCGCGGCGCGGAAGTTGCCGGCCAGCTGCTCGCGACCCCGGGCGGCGAGGCCGCGCACGACCTCCTCGTGGATGGCCTCATCCGCCACCATGCCCTCGGGGGCGTCCTGGTCCTCCGCGTAGGGAGTGTCCGACTCGGCGCGCTGGGCCAGGGCCAGCACGAACACGGAGCCGAAGATCCGCGCGAGCCAGCGCAGCAGGATGCGGTGTAGGGAGGGGCGCGGCGGGTTCTCGGCGTGCCCACCCAGGAGGGCCCGCCAGTGCTGTTCGTGGCGGCGCTCGGCCTCGGCGAGGCCGAGCAGGATGTCGCGCTCCACGCCGTCCTTGCGGGCGGCGATGTCGCGGTAGATCTGACCCTCGGCGATCTCGTCGGCGAGGTAGCGGCGCCAGCGTCGGACCTGTTCGCGGGTCGGCTCGGGGCGTGCCGCAGGAGTGGCGGTGTGGGCGGGGCTCATGGGGCTCCATCGGATGGGCGGGCGGAGACGGGCGGCGCCGTCGCGGACCGCGTCGGCCGGGCGCGCTCGACCGGCCAGTCTACGCCGCCGTTACCATGGCCGCATGGACGCAGCGGAGACCCCCGAAGGCCCCGAGGCCACCGCGCACGACGGCGGCCGGCCGGCCTGGCAGCACCGCCTCCTGGCGGGCGGGGTGGAGCCGGACCCCCGGTTCACGCTCGCCAACGAGCGCACGTTCCTGGCCTGGGTCCGGACGGCGCTGGCGCTGCTGGCCGGCGGGGTCGCGGTGGAGGCGTTCACCGGCGACCTCTTCGCGCCGCCGGTCCGGGTGGTGCTGAGCACGGTGCTGCTCGTCCTGGCGGCGCTGCTCGCCCTGGGCGCGGGTGCGCGCTGGCTCCGGGTGGAGCGGGCGATGCGCCGCGGCCGTCCGCTGCCGCTGCCGCTGATCGTCCCGGTCCTGGCGGGGGGCGTCGTGCTGGCCGTCGTGGTGCTGATGCTCGCCGTCGTCCTGCCGCGGGGCTGAGGCGATGCGTCTGCATCACGACCCGGGGCTGCAGCCCGAGCGCACCGTGATGAGCTGGGGCCGCACGGTCCTGGCGCTGAGCGTCCTCAGCCTCACGTTCCTGAGGTGGTGGCCGGCCGTCGGCGCCTGGGCGTTCGGGCCTGCGGTGGTGGCGGCCGTCGGCGGGGCGGCCGTGCTGGCCACGCAGCGCCGGCGCTACGTGGCGCAGGCGGACGGGATCACGCGGGAGCAGGCCCGGCCGGCGCTGGCGTCGGTGGCCTGCATGGTCGCGCTGGTGGTGGGCCTGGCGGCCCTCGGGATCACCGCCACGCTGCTGCACGCGGCCTGAGCCGCGGACGACGACGGCGCCCCTCACCTGCGCGGGCAGGTGAGGGGCGCCGTCGTGCCTGCGGAGGTGGACCGCTCAGCGGGCGATCATGCCGTGGGGGTCGATGACGAACTTCTCCAGGGAGCCCTGGTCGAACTCCGCGTAGGCCTGGGGTGCCTCGTCCAGGCTGATCACGCGCGGGTTGACCATCTCCGTCAGGTACGGCATCCGGTCCCACAGGATCGACATCATCAGCTGGCGGTTGTAGCGCATGATGGGCGCCTGCCCGCCGATGATGTGGGGCGACTTGATCCAGGCCTTGCCGAAGTCCACCGGGAAGGTGCCCTCCTGCTCGGCCTTCGTCTCCGCGATCGGGTCCGGCCCGTAGATGCCGATGATGCCCGTGGCACCGCCCGGACGGGTGACGTCCAGGACCTGGTTCACGGCGGCGATCGGCTGCATCTCATCGGATGCGGAGCCCAGGCCATGGGCCTCGGAGCCGACGCAGTCCACCGCGCAGTCCACCATCGGCTCGCCGAGGATGTCGTTCACGGCGTCCTGCAGGTTCTCCGTGGTGGAGAGGTCGATGGTCTCGCAGCCGTGCTTGCGCACCAGCTCCAGCCGCGAGGCGTCTTGATCGCCCACGATGATGCACGAGGCGCCCAGCAGCCGAGCGGCGGCCGCGGCGCACCGGCCCACAGGGCCGGCGCCGGCGATGTAGACGGTGGAGCCGGGCTTGGCGCCGGCCGACATGAGACCGTGGAACGCCGTGGGCAGGATGTCCGAGAGCACGGCGAGATCCAGGATCTTCTCCATCGCCTGCTCCTGGTCCGGGAAGCGCAGCAGCTGGAAGTCGGCGTAGGGCACGAACAGGTACTCGGCCTGTCCGCCCTGGAAGTCGCCCAGATTGAAGCCGTAGGCGGCGCACGCCTGCTCCGGGTTGGCGGTCTCACAGACCTCGGTGCGGCCGGCGCGGCAGTTGCGGCAGCGGCCGCAGGCCACGTTGAACGGCACGGAGACGAGGTCGCCCTCCTGCAGGAACTGGACGTCGCTGCCGACCTCCAGCACCTGGCCGGTCATCTCGTGACCCAGCACCATGCCCTCGGGTACGGGGAAGGAGCCGCGGTAGATGTGCAGGTCGCTGCCGCAGATGTTGGTGGCGACGATCTTGAGGATGACGCCGTGCGGGGCGGCGGAGCCGTTGGGCATCTCCAGCTTGGGGAAGTCCAGCTCGTCGACGCGCACGTCCTTGATGCCGTGGAATGCCACGGCGCGGTTCTTGGTGGTCATGAAACCGTTGCCTTTCTGTCTCCAGTGAGGCCCCAGGGGGGCGAGAGACGGGGCGAACCCGAGGGGGGCCCAGTCCCGGGCTGTACGCACACAGTAGGGGGCCGGGAAGATCCCGGCCAAGGGGTGGCCCGCCACCGCACCGCCTGGCCTCGGCCATCGTGCGGGCGTCGGAGGATCACAGGCCCCGGGGTCATCGGCCAGGGGCACTCTCAGACCGCGGCGTCGACGCCGTGGCGGGAGCGCACCCGCCAGGCCTCGAGGACCGCGGGGTCGGTGGGCCGGGTCATCAGGCTGAGGAGGACGTACACGACGGCGGAGGCGGCCAGGCCGACGTAGATCGGCTCGTTCGCGAAGACGCCCTCGAAGGGCTCGGCCGCGTTCAGCTCGAGCCAGCCCATGGTGCCGAGGGTGCCCACCGTCCCGACCACCATGGACCACAGCGCCGCCGTGCCGGTGCCGCGCTTCCACACGAGGCCGCCGACGATCGCGACGAACAGGCCGCCCACGAGGATGTCGTACGCGATGGTCAGGGCCGCCACCACGTCTGGGACGACGATCGCCAGCCCCAGCACGACGGCGCCGAGCAGCAGCACCCAGCCGCGGTTCGAGGCGAGCTCCGCCGCGGTCTCCGGAGCCTCGTCCTCGGAGGCGGCGGCCTCGGAGGCGGCGGCCTCGCCGCGGAGGATCGGGAGGATGTCGGTGCGCATCACGGTCGAGGCCGCGATGATCGCCCCCGAGGCGGTGGACATCATGGCCGCGACGGCGGCCGCCAGTGCCACGCCGCCCACGCCGACGGGCAGCAGGTTCTGGGCGACCCACGCGAACACGTCGTCCGTGGTGGCGATGTCCGCGGTCACCGTGCGCGCGGCCATGCCGATCAGCGCGCCGGCGACGCCGTACACGATGCAGTACAGCCCCGCGGTGGCGCCGCCGATCTGGGCCACGCGCGGGGAGCGGGCCGTGAAGACGCGCTGCCAGACGTCCTGGCCGATCAGCAGGCCGAGGGTGTAGACCACGAAGTAGGTGACGATCGACTGCACGCCGATCCCGTCCCAGCTGAAGAACTCGGCGCCCAGGCGCTCCTGCATGGCTCCCCAGCCGCCGGCGTTGGCCAAGGAGAGGGGGAGCATGAGGGCGAACATGCCGATGGTCATGATGAGGAACTGGGCCATGTCCGCCAGGGTGATGGACCACATGCCGCCGAGCACGGAGTAGGCCAGCACGATGCCGCCGCCCACCAGGACGGACAGCCAGCGGTCCCAGCCGAAGAGCACCACGAAGATCGACGCGTAGGCGCCCGTGGAGGTGGCGGCGAGCATGAGCGTGTAGGCGAGCATCACGAAGGAGGAGGCGTGGGAGGCCCCGCCGCGGCCGTACCGCAGGCGCAGCATCTGCGAGACGGTGTAGATCTTCAGACGGGCCAGGATCGGGGCGAACGCCACCGACAGGATGAGCACGCCGACGCCGATGGCGGCCACGAGCCACGCGCCGGAGAGCCCGAACTCGTACCCCAGGCCGACGCCGCCCACGGTGGCGGCGCCGCCGAGCACGACGGCGGCCATGGTGCCGGTGAACAGCACCGGCCCGAGGCGGCGGCCCGCCACGAGGTAGTCCTCCGAGCTGGCGGCGCGGGTCTTGCCCCACCAGCCGAAGGCGAGCATGCCGACCAGGTAGACGGCGACGATGGTCAGGTTGAGGGTCACGGGTGGTCCTTGGGGCGAGGGGATCCAGGGCGCCGGGATGCGGGGGCGCCGCGAGCGGGACAGGAGAGATCGGCGTGTTGCCGATCACACGATCTGGGTCTACGGTAAACATATGTTGTCCATCGGGCAACATGTCATGCAGGATGACATCGCGACGTCGCACGACGCGAGGAAGGAACGCGATGAAGGCCCTCCCGCTCGAGACCGCGCCGGGCCAGGCGCTGATCGGCCGCCGGCTGCGTGCGCTGCGCGAGGCGCGGCGGCTCACCGTGGCCCAGCTGGCCGAGGCGGCCGGCGTCAGCAAGGGCTTCCTCTCCCGCCTCGAGCGGGACCTGACGAGCCCGTCCGTGAGCACGCTCGTGACCCTGTGCCAGGTGCTCGGTGCGAGCCCGGGCGACGTCCTGGACGCGCCCGAGGTGACGGTCGTGCGCCTCGCCGACGCCCCCGCGGTCAGTCTCGGCGGTGAGGGCATCCGCGAGCGCCTGATCACCCCGCGCGGCAGTCGCGACCTGCAGATCCTGCGCGCTGACATCGCACCGCATGGCCGCGGGGAGGCGGAGCTGTACACCGTGGACTGCCGCGTGGAGGCGGTGCACGTGGTCACCGGCCGCCTCGAGCTGCGGACCACCGAGGCCGTGCACCTGTTGGAGGAGGGGGACACCGTCACCTTCCCCGGCCGCGAGCCCCACTCGTGGGCCAATCCGGACGAGCGCCCCGCCGTCGTGCTGTGGACCCTCGTGGGCCACGCATGACCCCGTGCGGCACGCCCGCACCGCACAGACCAGACAGACCAGACAGAACCGAATCGAACCGAACCGCCCCGAGAGGACATCCCAGATGCTCGAGATCCCCCGCGTCGAGGACAACGGACGCCTCGGCCCCGTGAACTCCGCCCTCGTGCCCCGCTACGGCGGTGCCCCCACCTACGCGCTGCTGTCGCGCCTGGACGAGGCGGCCGCGGCCGGCGTCGCCCCGGAGATCAAGGTGGTCGGCGTGCCGTTCGACGCCGGCGTCTCCTACCGCCCCGGTGCACGCTTCGGGTCCGGCCACGTGCGGCAGTCCTCGCGGCTGCTGCGCCCGTACAACCCGGCCACGGACACCTCGCCCTTCGCACAGGCTCAGGTGGTGGACGCCGGCGACATGGCGGTGAACCCGTTCAACATCGGCGAGGCCATCGAGGCGATCCAGCAGGACGCGATGGACCTCACCGAGGACGGCTCCTCACTCATGACCATCGGCGGCGACCACACCATCGCGCTGCCGCTGCTGCGCGCCGCCTCCGCCCGGGCGGGTGAGCCCGTGGCCCTGCTGCACTTCGACGCCCACCTGGACACGTGGGACACCTACTTCGGCGCCGAGTACACCCACGGCACGCCGTTCCGCCGCGCCGTGGAGGAGGGGATCCTGGACACCGAGGCCATCTCGCATGTGGGCACCCGCGGTCCGCTCTACGGCAAGAAGGACCTCGACGACGACCACCGCATGGGCTTCGGCATCGTCACCTCCTCGGATGTGTTCCGTCAGGGCGTGGACGAGATCGTGGACCAGCTGCGCCAGCGCATCGGGGGCCGGCCGCTCTACATCTCGGTGGACATCGACGTCCTCGACCCCGCGCACGCCCCGGGCACCGGAACCCCCGAGGCCGGCGGCATCACGAGCCGCGAGCTGCTCGAGATCCTGCGTGGGCTGCGCGGGCTGGACATCGTGGGCGCGGACCTGGTGGAGGTGGCCCCGGCCTACGACCACGCCGAGCTGACCGGCGTCGCCGCCTCCCATGTGGCCTATGACCTCATCTCCCTGATGGCCGACCGCCGCGCCACCCGCGCGGCCGCCGGTGAGGAGCCGGGCCGATGACAGACGAGCAGACGACGACGGCGGCCCCGCGGCGCAACGGCGGCGACCTCGCCGTCGAGACGCTCCACGCCCTGGGAGCACGGACGGTCTTCGGCATCCCGGGCCAGCACGCCCTCGGCCTCTTCGACGCCCTGTCCCGCTCCCCGCTGGAGTTCGTCTCGAACCGCGTGGAGAACAACGCCGCCTTCGCCGCGGACGGATACGCCCGGGCCACCGGCGAGGTCGGCGTCCTGTTCCTGTCCACCGGCCCGGGCGCGCTCACCTCGCTGGCCGGCCTGCAGGAGGCCTACGCGACCGGTGTGCCGATGCTGGTGATCGCCTCGCAGATCCCGTTGTCCGGGCTCGGTGCCCGGCGCAAGGGCATGCTGCACCAGCTGGACGACCAGAAGGCCTCGGCCCGCAACGTCACCAAGGCCCAGTTCACGGTGCACCACGCCTCGGGCATCCCCTCCGCCATCCAGGACGCATGGGCCGAGGCCATCACCGTGCCGCAGGGGCCGGTGTGGGTCGAGATCCCGCAGGACGTGCTGCTCGGCGAGGTCATGGTGCCCCCGGTCGAGGACGCCCTGGCCGTGCCCTACGACCACCCGCCGCGCGCCGAGCTCGTGGCCGAGTCCGTGCGCTGGCTGCGCGGGGCCGGGCGGGTGGCGATCGTGGCCGGCGGCGGTGTGCGCCGCTCCGGCCGGGCCGCGATGGCGAGCCTGCGGGAGGTCGCGGAGCTGCTCCAGGCGCCCGTGGTCTGCTCGCCGGGCGGCAACACCGCCTTCCCGTGGGAGCACCCGCTCAGCCTCGGCGGCTGGGTGGAGGACCGCCTCGTCACGGACCTGCTCGAGGACGCGGAGGTGCTGCTCGTGGTGGGCTCCTCGCTCGGCGAGGTCACCTCGAACTACTTCACGCTCGAGCCGCGCGGCCGCCTCATCCAGGTGGACGCGGAGCCGCGTGTGCTGGAGACCAACCACCCCACGCTGGGTGTGCGCGCCGACGCCGGCCAGGCGCTCGACGCCCTCGCCGCGGCGCTGCGCGAGTCGGGCTCGGTGGCGCAGGACGCCGCCGTCTGGCACGGCCGCACCCCGGCCGAGGTGGTCGCCGACGTCAACGCGCGGATCGGCTCCCGGCTCGACGCCCAGGACCTCGGCGTGGAGCGCCGGCTCCTGGCGGACATCCGCGCCGCCGTCCCGTCGACCATGCAGACGTACTGGGACATGACCATCGCCGCCTACTGGGCGTGGAACTGCTGGGACGCGCAGGACGGCGAGTTCCACTCGGCGCAGGGCGCCGGGGGGCTCGGCTACGGGTTCCCGGCCGCGTTCGGCGGCGCGGTGGGCCTGGCCCACCAGGGACGCACCGGGATCGACGGGCGCGTGCTCGCCGTCGCCGGCGACGGCTCGGCGATGTACTCCATCGCCGAGCTCGCGGCCGCCAGGCAGCACGGCGCGGCGGTGACGTGGCTGATCATCGACGACGGCGGGTACGGCATCCTGCGCGAGTACATGGAGGGCGCGTTCGGCAAGGCCACGGCCACCGAGCTCGACCGGCCGGACTTCCAGGCCCTCGCCGCCTCCTTCGGCGTGCCCGCCGAGACGGTGGGAGTGGAGGACGTGCGCGGCGCGCTCGAGCGCTCGTTCCAGGCGGACGGGCCGAACGTCGTCGTGGTGCAGACCCGCCTGGCGATGTGGGCGCCGAGCCACCTGGGGGAGGCCCCGGAGGTCTGAGGCGGCCCGGCGCGGTTCAGCGGGGGCCGCCGGCCTCGAGCGGCTCGTCGTCCTGCCCCGCCCCGGCGGCCCGACGTTCAACACTCGTGCCACGAGCGCGGTGGCGCAAGGCCGCCCGGGGTGGGGTTGGCGTGCACCTGTGGCAACTCGAGTTGCGGGCGGTGCGTGCGCAGCGCGGTGACGAGGTGGACCACGGCCACGGAGCTGTCTCCGTGGCGAAGAAGCCGGACTCGGGCGTCAAGGGAGCCGGGCCGAGGGTCCGCGCGGACCGACCCGGTCACCAGGGACATGGCCCTCCATGTCGACGGCGCCGGGGCAGTTGCGGGCGTCCCGGCCGTGTCAGAAACCTCCCAGAGGACGTCCTGGAACCATCCCGCCGATCTCACGGAAACGTCTGGCGTTCGTTGCCATGCTGGCCTCTCGACGCGGCCCGCCACCCGGCGGGCACCCCACGAGAGGAACTCCATGGCCCCCTGGCTCCCGACCCGCTCCCGCCGTCCCTTCCCCCAGGTCACCGAGGGAGGCGGGGCCCCCGCCGTCACGCCCACCTTCGAGGGCCGGGCCTTCCACCGCCCGGCCGAGGACGTCGAGGACCAGGGCGCCGCCTTCGACGTCGGCACGCTCGTCTCCCGCCGCAACGCGCTGGGCATCTTCGGCGCGGGGGCGGGGGCCCTCGTCCTCGCCGCGTGCGGCGTCCAGGAGGGCGCCTCGTCCTCCTCCAGCTCGACGTCGGCGAGCGCCGGCTCCTCGTCACCCGCGGCCTCCTCGTCGGCGGCGAGCGCCTCGCCGTCCGCCACCCTGACCGAGATGGTCACCGAGACCGCAGGCCCGTACCCGGGCGACGGCTCCAACGGCCCGGACGTGCTCGACGCGTCCGGCATCGAGCGCTCCGACCTGACCACGAGCATCGACACGGGCACCGTCGCCGAGGGTGTCCCGCTCACGGTGACGATGAACGTGATCGACATGACCAACGGCGACGCCGCCATGACCGGCGCCGCCGTGTACCTCTGGCACGCCGACGCGCAGGGCCGCTACTCGATGTACTCGGACGGCATCACGGAGGAGACCTACCTGCGCGGCGTCCAGGTGGTGGGCGACGACGGCACGGTCACCTTCACCACGGTGTGGCCCGGCTGCTACGACGGCCGGTGGCCCCACCTGCACTTCGAGGTGTTCCCGGACAAGGCGTCCATCACGGACGCGACGAACAACGTCCTCACCTCCCAGATCGCCATGCCCGCGGAGCAGTCCTCGCAGGTCTACGCCACCTCGGCCTACGACGGGTCGACGGCGAACCTCGCCCAGGTCAGCCTCGAGACGGACAACGTCTTCTCGGACGGCTATGAGACGCAGCTGCCGCAGATCACGGGCTCCGTGGCGAAGGGCTTCGCCATCATCATCGACGTCCCGATCGACACCACCACCGAGCAGGAGCAGGGCGGGATGGGCGGGCCCGGCGGCGGGCAGCCCCCGGCGGGCGGCGAGGGCGGGCAGCCCCCGGCGCGCCCCTGAGCCTTCCCGGCCCGGTCACCGGCTCAGTCGGTCTGGGACTCGTTGCGCTCGGGGTGCGGGCCGAACACGAAGTGGCGGCCGGACACGCGCTGGACGTCCACGCGGACGTAGAAGTCCTTCAGCGTCGGCACCCACGGCTCGATGCCGAGGGACTCGGCCTCCGCGATCTCAGCCTCCGTGTCCAGGCGTCGCGCGGTGCCGTGCACGAGCACGGACCAGGCCTGGTCGGCCAGGATCCCGTCGGCCTGCACCACGACGCGCGGGTTCACCGTGAGCTCGGCGAGCTTCGAGCCGGGCGCGGTGCGGAAGTAGATGGCGCCGTCGTGGGCCCGCACGTTCACCGGCACGATGTCCGGCCGCCCGTCCACGGCCAGCCCGAGGCGCGCGTGGCGCACGCGGCGCAGCAGTCGCCAGACCTGGTCCTCGTCCAGCACCAGGACGGCCTCGCCGTCCGGGTGCTCGAACATCAGGTGGTCCCCGGGCTCCGCGACGGGATCGGGGCGCTGCATCGACGGGGCGTCGGCGGTGTCGTGGTGCTGCGGGGTCATCGGGGCCTCCTGGCGTGCCGGGACGGGCGCCGTCGGGCGCGGCGCTGAGATCGGGCTCACCCCCACTCTAGACATGGTCGGCCGCCCGCGAGGCGACGATGTCGCCCAGCACCGCTGCCGTCGTCGGCGCCTCGCGGCCCGGGGCGACGGCGAGCGCGAACGGGCACGTGTGGGCGCGCGGGCCGTCGTCGACGAGCCGGCCCGACGACGGCGCGGCCGGGTCCGGCGTGAGCCACCTGCCCCCGGCGCGGCGCAGGATCAGCTGCCCCGCCGCGACGTCCCAGGGCTTGGTGTCCACGTACAGCGCGGCGTCGGCCCAGCCCGCCGCCGTGTGGGCGAGCTCGAGGGCGCCGGAGACGGTGCGGCGCACGGTCGCGTGGGCGGTCACGAGCCGCCCGAAGCGGCGCAGCGCGTCCTCGCCCTCGCGCGCGAGCGCCTCGCCCGCCGGATAGGAGGTCACGAGGTTCTGGGCGCGCTCGCCGCCGGCCGGCGCCGGCCGGGCGACCTCGGCCAGCGGGCGCTCCGGCCCGTCGCCGCGGGTGAGGTAGGCGCCGTCCGCGTCGGCGGAGAACGCCAGCCCGCCCACGGGGTCCAGCACGACGCCGGCCACCACCTCGCCGTCGACCTCCGCGGCCAGGGACACCGAGAACATCGCGAAGCCGTGCGCGAAGTTGGAGGTGCCGTCGATGGGGTCGACGATCCAGGTCAGCCGGGCGGCCTCACCGGTGCCGGCCTGCGCCCCGAGCTCCTCGCCGAGCACGCCGGAGCCGGGGACCGCCGTCGTGAGCGCGGCGACGAGCCGGGCCTCGGTGCGTCGGTCGTGGACGGTGACGAGGTCGTGGTGCGTGGTCTTGGCCTCGGGCCCGGTCGCGGCGGGGGAGCGGAAGGCGGCGGCGAGGTCGCCGACGACCGCGCGGGCGGCGTCGAGGGCGATCGCGCGGAGCTCGGCGGGGCAGGGCAGGGCTGGGCTCATGCCCCGAGCCTAGGCGGGGGTCCGGACACGCCGGACCGCACGCGAGACAATGGGGCCGACCCCCCGAGCAGAGGAGCCGCCATGACCGAGCACCCCCTCCCGACCCCCGACGACGACGCCACCCTCACCGGCCCGCAGACCCCCACGCCCCAGCGCGTGGCCGCCGTGCGTGCGCTGCGCGAGCTGCTCGCCGCCGGCTACGGCACCGAGGCCCGGCCGATCGCCTCCTACGGCGCCCCCGCGCCCGGCACCCTCGGCGGCGTCTACCCGGACTACGACGACCGCGTGTTCCCCGGCCTCGTGGCCGCGCAGGAGCTGGCGGGCATCGACGTCGACTACCTGCGGAACGTGGACCGGGCGAGCGAGGCCGGCATCGCCGAGGCGTCCCTGGCCGACCTCGGCACGCTGTTCACCTACCTGGTGCGCGGCGAGCGGTTCGCGGACGGGCACGTGGCCGCCGCGATCGAGAACGGCAAGGTCGGCCGCATGCTGGACCGCCTGACCGCGCTGGTCCCCGAGATCCGCTGAGAGCGCACGGTGCGGAATACTGGACGCATGCCCGCAGCCTCCGACGCCCCCACGCCCGCGCCCCGGCGCGGCCGCCTGGCCCCTCCCGGTGACCCCACCCCCGTGGAGAACGTCGCCACGCACCTGCAGGAGGGGTGGAACCGCTGGCACCGCGCCCGCGCGCTGCGTGCCGGCAACGTGCCGACGGTCATGGCGTTCACGGGCTACGGCAGCACCAGCTGGGTGCGGATCCTCTCCCGGGTGGTGATCGCCTCCGACGAGGAGTTCATGAACGGCCGTCGGCTGTCGAAGGTGGTGGCGGACGGCATGCGCGGCTGGCGCAACTTCGTGGCCCCGCCCATGGCCTACGCCGAGGTGGAGGTGCAGGTGGGGGACCTGCGCACCACGGTGCGCACGGACCGGATGGGCGTCGTCGACGTCGTGCTGGACGTCGAGCTGGAGCCCGGCTGGCAGACCGCCACCCTCCACGTCGGCGGCCAGGAGGAGCACGCCGTCATGGACCTGTACATCTGCGAGCCGGGCGCGCGGATCGGCCTGGTCTCGGACATCGACGACACCGTGGTGGTCACCTCGCTGCCCCGCCCCCTGCTGGCGGCCTGGAACTCGTTCGTGATCGACGAGCACGCCCGCACGCCCACCCCGGGGATCGCCGTGCTGCTGCGCCGGATCGCCGAGCTCGAGCCGAAGGCCCCCGTGCTGTACCTGTCCACGGGCGCGTGGAACGTGGCGCAGACCCTCACCCGCTTCCTGGGCCGCAACCTCTACCCGCTCGGCGCCCTGCTGCTGACCAGCTGGGGGCCCACGAAGGACCGCTGGTTCCGCTCCGGTCAGGAGCACAAGAGGGTCCAGCTCGAGCGCCTCGCCGAGCAGTTCCCGGACATCCAGTGGATCCTGGTGGGCGACGACGGCCAGCACGACCCCGAGATCTACGCCGAGTTCGCGCAGCGCCACCCCGACCGGGTCAAGGCGATCGTCATCCGGCAGCTGACCCCCTCGCAGGCGGTGCTCGCGGGCGGCCGGGCGGAGGACACCCGCCATTCCACCCCGGGCATCCCGTGGTGCTACGGCCCGGACGGGGCCACGCTGTCCAATCAGCTCGAGGACCTGGGCATCCTGCCCGTCGAGTTCGTGGACGTGCAGCCCGAGGCCTGGCGCGAGGACATCCTCGGTGACGACGAGGCGCCGGCGACCCTCGACGCCCCGGCGCAGCGCGACGGTCGGTCCGCGGACGAGGAGGCCGCCCGATGACCGCCTCGCGCTCCGTCGAGGTCCGCATCCCGCTGCGCTGGGCGGACATGGACGCCTACGGCCACGTGAACAACATCGCCGTGGTGCAGCTGCTGGAGGAGGCCCGCGTGGCGGCCTTCGGCGTGCCCGCGAACACCGGCGCCGGTGGCGGGCAGGCCCCGCCGATCGACCTGCTCGAGGGGGTGGCCCCCGGTGTGCGGACGTTCATCTCCGAGCACACCGTGAAGTACCGGGCCCAGATGCCCTACCGCCCCGTGCCGCTGCGCGTGGTGGTGAGCGTGGACGCCGTGAAGGCCGCCTCGGTGCACGTGGGCTACGCCCTGCACGACGGCGTCGACGACACCCTCTGCGCCACCGCGACGTCCGTCATGGTGTTCGTCGACGGGCAGACGGGCCGCCCCGTGCGCATCAGTCCCGAGCAGCGGGCGGCCCTGGCCGGCTGAGGTGGGCTGAGGTGGCCTGCGGCGGGCTGCGACCGCCCGACAGCCGCCCAGCGACATCACCGCCGTGCAGCACGGCTGCGATGTCGCAGAGCGGAGGTCGAACGCTCGGGCTCGCGGAGGTCGGGACCGGGCCCGTGGGACGGCCGCGGATCAGACCGAGCGGGGGACGCCCGCGGCGGTGAGGATCCGCGCCAGCCGGTCCGGCCGCAGGAGGTCTCCCCACGTCCAATGCGCGCCGGCCCGGGCGACCAGCTGCAGGGCCACCTCCCGTTCCTTCTCCCGGCGGATGCTGGCGCGGCGGGCCGTGTCGTCACCGTCGAAGAACGACAGGTCGTACTTGCCCAGCCCGTCGAACTCCCCGTACACCCGCACCTGCTCCCACCAGAAGTCCGTGCGGGCCACCTCGCGACCGTTCGCATCCCGGTGGCGATGCTGCAGCGCCGTGGGCGGGACGAAACCGAGCTCGTGGAGGATGGCACGGCTGTAGGACTCGCCGGCGGATTCCGCCCGCGCGTCCGCGAAGTGCCAGGCCCGCTCGAATCGGCGGAGGGCGGCCGCGGATCCGAGTCGGCTCTCCGCCTGCCTCGCCCAGCGTGCGGCCTCCTCGGGCCGGGCTCGGACGAGCGCGTCCAGCGGGGCCACGGCGTCGCGGAACGGGGTGGCCCCGCCGAGGACCAGCAGCACCGTGGGCAGCGGATCCGCCAGGACGGTCCCGAGGCTCTGCCCGTCCGACAGGACGGCCTCGACCGGCTGAGGCGCGGCGTGGGCCGCCTCCGGCGGCCCCCACCGGGGTCGGCGGCGCGGCGGGACGGGAAGCCGGCGGTCATGGGCCACCAGGGAGGGGGCGAAGGGACGGCGGGTCATCGGACCGGCGCCGTGATGCCCGGGTGAGGGGGCGCGCAGCTCGAGCGCGGGCGGCTCGACGGCCGGCCCGAGACCGTGCAACCGGGCCGCGGTCAGGCCCGTGAACACCGTCTCGGGGCGGGCGATCGAGAGGGCGACGGCGGACACGACCGTCCTGTCCCACGGACGCAGCGCGGCCCAGTCGCCGACGCTGATGTAGACGCGCGGGCAGAGCCGCACGAGGACCCCGCGGGTCCAGGCGCGTTCGAGACGGCGCCGCGCCGCCCCGTCGTGAGGGTCCGCCGCGCTGAGCAGGGGCCCGCGTCCCGGGAGCAGCGCACGCGAGTGGTCGGAGAGCGGGGTCATGCGGCCCAGTGTCGTGGGCCCGTCCGGGGCGCGAGGGGCCGACCGCGCCGACGGTGGAGGGCACCCGCCGTCGGGGGGCCTGTGCAGGAGTCGGGTGCCCTCGAGCGACCGCCGCCCTGCGACATCACCGCGCGTCAGAACGGCGGTGATGTCGCAGGGCGGCGGAGGATCACGGAAGGGGCAGGGCCGGGACTCAGACCACGCCCTGGGCGATCATCGCGTCGGCGACCTTGATGAACCCGGCGATGTTCGCCCCCGCCACGTAGTTGCCGGGGGTGCCGTACTCCTCGGCGGTCTCCACGCAGCGGTCGTGGATGTCGCGCATGATCTGCTCGAGCCGGTCGTGGGTGTAGTCGAAGTTCCACGAGTCCCGCGAGGCGTTCTGCTGCATCTCCAGCGCCGACGTCGCCACGCCGCCCGCATTGGCGGCCTTGCCCGGGCCGAACAGCGTCCCGGAGTCGACGAACAGGTGGGAGGCCGCCTCGGTGCAGGGCATGTTCGCGCCCTCGGCCACGGCCTTCACCCCGTTCTTCAGCAGGGTTCGCGCGGAGGACTCGTCGAGCTCGTTCTGGGTGGCACACGGCAGGGCCACGGTGCCCTCGACGTCCCAGACGCTGCCGCCGGTCACGTAGCGGGACCGCCCGCCGCGGCGCTCGGCGTACTCGGAGATACGGCCACGCTCGACCTCCTTGATCTGCTTGAGCAGGTCCAGGTCGAGGCCGTCCGGGTCCACGATGTAGCCCGAGGAGTCGGACGCGGTGAGCACGGTGGCCCCGAGCGCGGCGGCCTTCTCCGCGGCGTAGATGGCCACGTTGCCGGAGCCGGAGATCAGCACCTGCTGGCCGTCCATGGATTCGCCGCGCGTGCGCAGCATGGAGTCGACGAACATCACGGCGCCGTAGCCGGTGGCCTCGGTGCGGACCAGCGAGCCGCCCCACGTCAGGCCCTTGCCGGTGAGGGCGCCGGCCTCGAAGCGGTTGGTCAGTCGCTTGTACTGGCCGAACATGTAGCCGATCTCGCGGGCACCCACGCCGATGTCGCCGGCCGGCACGTCCGTGTGCTCACCGATGTGGCGATGCAGCTCCGTCATGAAGGACTGGCAGAACCGCATGATCTCGCGGTCGGACTTGCCGGCGGGGTCGAAGTCCGAGCCGCCCTTGCCGCCGCCGATCGGCATGCCGGTGAGCGAGTTCTTGAAGATCTGCTCGAAGCCCAGGAACTTGACGATCCCGAGGTACACGGAGGGGTGGAAGCGCAGCCCGCCCTTGTACGGGCCGAGCGCCGAGTTGAACTCCACGCGGAACCCGCGGTTGACCTGCACGACGCCGGCGTCGTCGATCCACGGCACGCGGAAGATGATCTGGCGCTCCGGCTCGCAGAGGCGGTGCATGACCCCGGCCTCGACGTACTGGGGGTGGCGCTGCATCACCGGTCCCAGCGCCTCGAACACCTCGGACACCGCCTGGTGGAACTCGGCCTCGACGGGGTTGCGCGCGAACACTTCGTCGCGCAGGGTCTCCAGAGACTCATTCATGGTGTCCTCCTCGGACGTCGGGGTAGAGACGCCCCGCGGTGCCCCCGCCGTGGCGCGCCGCGGTCGGAGGAGGCCGCGGTGCCTGAGACCCATCCTGACAGGGAGCGCGCTCTGTCACCGAAATGAGACGCGGGCCACCCCGGGCCCCGTGCATGGCTCAGCGCGGGCCTTCCACGGTCGCGTCGTTGACGAGGTCGGCCAGGCGGCCGGCGTCCGGCCCCGGGCTCAGCCGAAAACGCGCGCGGCCAGCAGCGCCGGCGCCGTCAGCAGCCGGCGGGCCAGCTCCACGCGGCGGCGCTCCTGCACCGCGATCGCCTTCTCGTAGTAGCCCACGAGCTGCTCGCACAGCACCGGCCACGTCCGGCCCTGCACCGACGCCCACGCCGCGTCGGCGAACGCGGCCCGCTTGACGTCGTCGTACACCAGGTCCGCGACGTGGCGGCGCAGCTCGTCCAGCTCGCCGGGCGGGTAGAGCCAGCCGGTGCGGGAGACGTCCACGATGTCCAGGGGGCCGCCGCGGCCGACGGCGACGACGGGCACGCCCGAGGCCATCGCCTCCTGCAGCGTCTGGCCGAAGGTGTCGGACTCGCCGGGGTGCACGAACAGGTCCAGGCTCGCCACGTGGCGCGCGAGGTCCTCGCCTCCCTGGAAGCCGGCGAAGTGCGCGCCGGGCAGCTGGCGCTCGAGCTGTTCGCGCAGCGGCCCGGAGCCGATGACCACGAGGCGGGTGCCCGGCAGGTCCGAGAGCACCCGCAGGTCCCCGACCTGCTTCTCGTGCGCCAGCCGCCCCACGAAGCCCGCGAGCTTCTCGCCGTTCGGGGCGAGCTCGGCGCGCAGCGCCTCGTCCCGCTTGGCGGGATGGAATCGGCCGGAGTCGACGCCGCGGCCCCACAGGTGCACGCGTCGCACCCCCTGGCGGTGCAGCTGCCGGACGGTGAACGACGACGGCGCGAGCGTCAGCGTGGCCGTGTTGTGCAGGCGCGCCACGTGGCTCCACAGCACGTCCTCCAGCCACGGGGCGCCGTACCGGGCCGCGTAGCCGGGGACCTCGGTCTGGTAGACGGCCACGGAGGGGATGCCGAGCTCCTCGGCCGCCTGCACCGCGCGCCAGCCCAGCACGAAGGGGGAGGCGATGTGCACCACGTCCGGGGCGAAGTCGGCGAGCATGCCGCGCAGCCGGCCCACTGTGCCGGCGGCCACCCGCACGGAGGCGTACCCGGTCAGGGGCACGGAGGGCAGGGTGCGCACGGGGAAGCCCTCGACCTCGCGGGGGGCCTCACCGGCGCCCGCGCGTTGGGTCCACCCGGCGGACCACGAGGCAGCCGGGGCGATCACCATCGCCTCGTCGCCCCGCTCCCGCAGGTGGCGCAGCACCTGGAGGAGGGAGTGGGTGACCCCGTTCATATGGGGCAGGAACGATTCGGCGACCACGACGACACGCACGTGGCCGACGCTAAGGACCCCGGACCACGGCCGGGACACCCTCCGACGACGGCCCGGTGACCCCGCGGTGAACTCTCGGGGCACGTGACGGTCGTCGCACCGGCCCGCGCGGCCCGCCCCCGTCCAGGCGCCGCCCGGAGTCGGGTGGCACCATGGACGGGTGAGTTCCCGCCCCGCTGCGCCCCGTCTGCTGCGCCCCGTCCCCCTGCCGCTGTGGCTGCAGGGGGTGGTCGAGGCGCTCGTCACGGCGATGATCAGCCTGCTCGCGGTCATGGTCCCCACCCTCGCGGTGTGGGCCACGGGCGGGTTCGAGCGGCCGACCATCGAGGGTGCCGTCCAGGTGGGCGGCGTCCTGTGGCTGGCCCTGCACGCGGTGCCCGTCACCGTGGCCACGGCCATGCCCACCGCGCCGGACCACCTCATCACCGGCACGGCGTGGCTCGTGCCGTGGGGCCTGACCCTGGTCCCGCTCGCGCTGTCCTGGCGGGCCGGCCGGCACCTGGCGCGCGCGTCCTACCGGGACCAGGCGTGGCAGGCCCTCGTGGGCGCGGTGGGGGCCTACGCCCTGGTGGGGCTGGCCGTGGCGTTCCTGCCCGGCACGGACGAGCTGACGGTCCACCCCGTCCCGGCGGCGCTGCTGCCCGCCCTGCTCTTCGGCGTCGCCGCCCTCGCGGGGGCGCGGCGCGAGGCCGGCACCTGGGCGCACCTGATCGGCCTGGACCTCACGGAGCGGATCTCGCGGCGGTCGCAATACGAACGCTGGGCCGGCTCGTACGCGTGGTCCGTGGTGCGCGCCGCGGTCATCGCCGTGCTCGCCCTGACGGGCCTGAACGCGCTGCTCGTGGCGGGGCGCCTGGCCGTCGAGTGGACCGCCGTCGTCACCGTGGCCCAGGCGATCGGGGGCGGCCCGCTGGGCGGTCTGCTGCTGGCGCTGCTGCAGATCGGCTGGCTGCCCACGTTCACCGCGTGGTCGATCGCGTGGACGGCGGGCCCGGGGTTCTCCGTGGGCGCGGACAGCCTCTACTCCGTGTTCGGTGCGACGCCGGCCACCGCGCCCGCCCTCCCGGCGCTGGGTGCGCTGCCCGTGACGTGGTCGCCGTGGCAGCTGCTCCTGCTGGCCGTGCCGATCGGCGCCGGCGCCGTGGCCGGCGTGTGGCTGCTGCGGGAGGGGGAGAACCACCTCGACGACTGGCTGCACACCCGCCACGGCAGCCGCGCGGTGTCCCTGACGCTGTCCACGCTGGCCCTGGCCGTGCTCACCGGACTGCTCACGGGGCTGCTGCTGCTCGTGCCGCTGGCCCTCACCTCCGGGACGCTCGGGCTCGGCGCGCTGACGGACATCGGCTCCCACGTCTGGGCGGTGTGCGCCGCCGTCGCCGGGTGGGTCGCGCTGGGCTGCGCGGCCGGCTACCTCACGGCCCTGGCCGTGGCCGGGCACCGGGACAGGACGACGACGGTGCCGCGGTCCGGCGACCGCGCCTCGGGCCCGCGCGACCGGCCGTCCCCCCGCCGGGCGCGGGACTGACGCCCGCGGCTCAGGGCCGCAGCTGGGGCACCCCCGTGCGCTCCTCCACCTGACGGGTGAACTCGTCCGCGCACGCCTGCTGCGCCCGCACGGTGAGCGCGGAGGCGCCGCACTGCTCGAGCTGGACCGTCGCGTCCCACGCGAGCAGCGGCAGCGCCGCCGTCGTCATGCCCACCAGCGCCATCGCCATGCCGGCGGACGCCACCGCGCGGGGCAGCCCCGAGCGCTCGGCGCCGCGGCTCGTGACCCACACGCGCACGCCGAGCACGAGGGCGACCAGCCCCAGCGCGAGGGCGATCAGCTTCCACGGCAGCACGAGGGAGAAGGAGAGCACCATCCCCAGCAGCGCCACGGACTGCCACAGTAGGGCACGACCGGTGCGGACGCGGCCGGGGTCCGGGGCGCCCTGCGGCGGGCGGGGCGGGGAGGAGGGAACGGGGGCGGACACCCCCTCACCCTACGATGGGCGCATGCGCATCGTTGCCCTCGTCTCCGGTTCCGGCACCAACCTGCAGGCCGTCCTCGACGCCGTCGCCTCCGGCGCCCTGGACGTGGAGATCGCCGCGGTGGGCGCCGACGTCGCCGACGCCGGCGGACTCGACCGTGCCCGCGCCCACGGGATCGAGACGTTCGTGGTGTCCCCGACGGACCACGCGGACCGGCGCGCGTGGGACGAGGCGCTCGCGGACGCCGTCGCCGCCTACGCGCCGGACTGGGTGGTGTGCTCCGGGTTCATGCGGATCCTGGGCGCCCCGCTGCTCGAGCGGTTCGACGGCCGCATCCTCAACACCCACCCCGCCCTGCTGCCGTCCTTCCCGGGGGCCCACGGCGTCCGGGACGCGCTGGCGCACGGGGTGAAGGTCACCGGCTGCACCGTGCATGTGGTGGACGCGGGCGTGGACACCGGCCCGATCCTCGCGCAGGCCGCGGTGCCCGTGCTGGACACGGACACCGAGGCCGAGCTGCACGAGCGCATCAAGGTCCAGGAGCGGGCCCTGCTGCTGCGCGTGCTCGGCGAGCTCAGTCGGCGCTGACCTCGAGGGCGCGGCCGCGGGTCTCCGGGGCCAGCGCCAGCATCGCCGCGCAGGCCAGGACCACGAGCCCGCCGGTGACGGCGAACGCCCCCGGCAGCCCGAGGGCGGGGACCAGCGTGCCCACGAAGAGCAGCGGGCCCAGGCCCGCGCCCACCCGCGAGGCCGCCGACGCCCAGCCGAAGCCGGAGGCGCGCAGCGTCGTCGGGTACAGCTCGGAGACGTACGTGTAGAGCACCGGGATCGCGACCTGCACCACGAAGCCGAACGCCAGCACGAGCGGCAGCACCGCGGCGGGCACGTCCAGCACGCTCGCCAGCCAGACGGTCAGGGCGCTCGCGACGACGGCGCTGACGGCCAGCAGCCAGCGGCGGCCGGTGACCTCGATCAGCACGGTGGCCACGACCACGCCGAGCAGGCCGGCCGCGGCCATGCCGGAGGTCATGATGAAGGCGCGGCCCTCCGCGTAGCCGGCGTCGATGAGGAACGTCGGCAGCCACTGCAGCGCGATGTAGTAGACGAGCATGATGGCCACGAACAGGGCCCAGGCGACCGCGGTGATGCGCGGGGAGAACCGCCAGACCGCGGCGAGCTGCGCGCCGACGCCGCCGGAGCGGGCCGGCTCGGCCGGGGGCATCGTGTAGGGCCGGCGGGGCGCGCCGGTGGCCGCCACCATGCGGTCGATGACGGCGCGGGCCTGTGCCTCGCGGCCCCGGCTCATCAGGAACAGCGGGGACTCGGGGATGCCCAGGCGCACGACGAACACGAGCAGGGCCGGCAGGACCATGGCCAGCAGGGGCAGGCGCCAGTCGCCCCACGTGCCCACGAGCCAGGCGGAGACGAGGCCGCACAGCGCGGCGCCGACGGGCCACCAGCCGTCCATCGCGGCCAGGACGCGGCCGCGCAGCCGGCGCGGGGTGAACTCGCCCACGAGCGCGTAGTCCACGGGGATCGTGCCGCCCAGGCCCACACCGGCCACGAAGCGGAACAGCGCGAACCACAGCAGGGAGTCCGTCAGCGCGCCCGCGATCGTGAACACGGAGAAGATCGCGAGCGTCCACGCGAACGCCGCCTTGCGGCCGATGCGGTCCGCGATGGTGCCCCACAGGAACGCGCCCACGGCCATGCCGATGAGGTTGGCGGTGCCGATCCACGCGGCGTCGGCCTTGTCCAGGGCCCACTCCTCGCGCAGCAGCGGGATCATCACGCCGTTGAGCGTGACGTCCCACGCGTCGAACATGAAACCCAGGCCGCCGATCAGGAAGATGCGTCCCTGGACGGACCAGCGCCACGGCAGCTCCTGGACGACGGCCTCGCCGGTGGGCAGGGCGACGACGTCGGGCGCGGGCCCGGGGTGCGCGCCGTCAGCGCTGGGGCGGGGCGGGGTGGCGGAGGACATGGTCGGCTCCCGTTCGTCGGGTGGAGTGGGGGCGGTCCGTCACGCGGACGCCTGGGCCATTATGCGGCCCGGCCTATGCTGGAGGACGCACCCGGACCCCCTCGAAGGAGCGCCCCCTCGTGATCTCTGCCCAGCCCACCACCACCGTCCTGGACACGGTGCCCCTGAAGCGGGCCCTGATCTCCGTGTACGACAAGACCGGCCTCGAGGAGCTCGCCACCGGGCTCCACGCCGCGGGCGTGCAGATCGTCTCGACCGGCTCCACCGCCCAGCGCATCGCCGCCGCCGGCGTGCCCGTCACCGAGGTCGCCGAGGTCACCGGGTTCCAGGAGTGCCTGGACGGCCGCGTGAAGACGCTGCACCCGCGCGTGCACGCGGGCATCCTGGCGGACCGTCGTCGCGAGGACCACGTGACCCAGCTGCGCGAGCTCGAGGTGGAGCCGTTCGACCTCGTCGTCGTGAACCTCTACCCGTTCGTGGACACCGTGAACTCGGGCGCCGCGGAGGACGCCGTCGTCGAGCAGATCGACATCGGCGGGCCGTCCATGGTGCGCGCGGCCGCGAAGAACCATGCATCCGTGGCGATCGTCGTGGACCCGGCCCGCTACGGCGAGGTCGTCCAGGCCGCGCAGTCCGGCGGCTTCGACCTGCGCGCCCGCCAGCGCCTGGCCGCCCTGGCCTTCGCCCACACCGCGGCGTACGACAACGCCGTGGCTGCCTGGACCGCCGCCCACTTCGGCGAGGACATCCACGCCGACGAGATCCCCGTGTTCCCGCCCTACGCCGGCTTCTCCCTCGAGCGCGCGCAGATCCTGCGCTACGGCGAGAACCCGCACCAGCCCGCGGCGCTGTACCTGGACTCCTCGGCGGCCCCCGGCATCGCGCAGGCCGAGCTGCTGCACGGCAAGCCGATGAGCTACAACAACTACGTGGACGCCGACGCCGCGGTGCGCGCCGCCTTCGACCACCCGGTCCCGGCCGTGGCGATCGTCAAGCACGCCAACCCGTGCGGCGTGGCCGTCACGGACGCGGGCACGGACATCGCGCAGGCGCACGCCAAGGCCCACGCGTGCGACCCGGTCTCCGCGTTCGGCGGCGTGATCGCGGCCAACCGCCCCGTCACCGACGCCATGGCCGCCCAGGTGAAGGACGTGTTCACGGAGGTCGTCGTGGCCCCGGCGTTCGAGCCCGAGGCCCTGGAGATCCTCTCCGCCAAGAAGAACCTGCGCCTGCTGAGCCTGCCCGAGGGCTTCCTGCGGGACGCCGTGGAGGCCAAGCAGGTCTCCGGCGGCATGCTGCTGCAGATCGCGGACGCGGTGGACGCGGACGGCGACGACCCGGCCACCTGGACCCTCGCCGCCGGCCCGGCCGCCGACGAGGCCGTCCTGGCCGACCTGGCCTTCGCGTGGCGCGCCGTGCGCGCGGCCAAGTCCAACGCCGTGCTGCTGGCCCACGACGGCGCCACGGTCGGCGTGGGCATGGGCCAGGTCAACCGCCTCGACTCCTGCCGCCTGGCCGTCGAGCGCGCCAACACCCTGGGCGCGGCGCAGACCGGCGGGCAGGACGTGAACAGCGCCGGCGGCGCGGAGAACGTCTCCGGGGAGGGCGCCCCCGAGCGGGCCCGCGGGTCCGTGGCCGCCTCGGACGCGTTCTTCCCGTTCGCGGACGGGCTGCAGATCCTCATCGACGCCGGCGTGAAGGCCGTCGTCCAGCCGGGCGGCTCCGTCCGGGATGAGGAGGTCGTGGCCGCGGCCGAGGCCGCCGGCGTGACCCTGTACCTGACCGGGGCGCGCCACTTCTTCCACGGCTGAGCGCGGCGCGCCGCTGCCGGACGGGGGCCCGGACCGGGCCCCGTGACCCCCAGGAGGTGACGAGGCGATGACCCGCCGCGAGGTCGAGAGCGTCGAGGACCGCATCCGCGAGCACCTGCGCAGGGACGACCTCGACAGCGCGGTCGAGCTGCTGCGCGCGCTGTCTCCGGGCGACGCGCTCGAACTGCTCGACCGCTCCGAGCCGCGCATGGTCCCCGTGCTGTTCCGGCTCCTGGACAAGTCGACGGCGGTCCACGTCTTCGCGGCGATGGAGACGGGCCAGCAGTCCGACCTGGTGCGCCAGCTCCAGGACGGTCAGGTCCAGGACCTCTTCGCCGAGCTGCGGGTCTCGGGCCAGGCCCGGCTGCTCGACGAGATGCCGGCCACCGTGGCCCGGAAGATGCTCGCCGGGCTCGACGCCGAGGCGCGCGGCGAGGTCGGTCGGCTCCTGGGCTACCCGGCGGACTCGGTGGGCCGCCGGCTGCGCATGGCGCCGGTGCGTCTGCGCGAGGACTGGACCGTGGCCGTGGCCCTGCAGAACCTCCGGGACCACGGCGGCCGGGAGCAGGCCGCCATCGTCTCCGTGCCGGTGGTGAGCCCGCAGGCGCGCCTGACCGGCGTCGTGGACGTCTCCGTCCTGGTCACGCAGCCGCTCGACGCGCGGGTCTCGGAGATCATGCGGGAACCGGTGTCCGCGGTCGCCACCGAGGACGCCGAGGAGGTGGCCCGGCTCTGTGCGGACCGCCGCCTGTGGACGGTCCCCGTGACGGATTCGGAGGGGCGCCTGATCGGCGTGTTCACCGTGGCCGACGCCCTCGAGGTCCTCGACGAGGAGTCGACGGAGGACGCGGCGCGCGCCGGTGGTGTGGAGCCCCTCGGCCGGCCCTATCTGGCGACCTCCGTGCTGGCGCTGATGCGCTCGCGCATCACGTGGCTGCTCGTGCTCGCGATCGGCGCCACCCTCACCGTGCAGGTGCTCGGCGTCTTCGAGGACACGCTCGAGGAGATGGTGGTCCTCTCCCTGTTCATCCCGCTGATCATCGGCACCGGCGGCAACACGGGCAACCAGGCGGCCACCACGGTCACCCGGGCGCTCGCCCTCGACGACGTCCGGCCCCGCGATGCGCCGCGCGTGATGTTCCGCGAGCTGCGCGTCGGCATGGCCCTGGGCGGGTGCATCGGCCTGCTGGGCCTCGTGATCGCCGGGCTCGTGTTCTCGTGGCCCGTCGGTCTCGTGATCGGGGCGACTTTGTTCACCGTGTGCTCCTTCGCCGCCACCGTCGGCGGTCTCATGCCGTTGGCGGCCCGCACGATCGGCGCCGACCCCGCCGTGTTCTCGAACCCGTTCATCTCGACGCTCGTGGACGCCCTCGGCCTGGTCGTCTACTTCTTCATCGCCCAGGCCGTGCTCGGCATCTGAGCCGGCCACGACCCACGACGCCCTGCCTACACTGGCCGCATGATGCACGACGGGCCCTGGGGTGGCATGGGCGGCATGATGGGTGAACTCATGGTCGGCAGCGGCTGGCTGGCGCTGCTGGCGTGCCTCGTGCTCGGGGGCTTCGCGCGCGTCCCTCTGCGCGCGGCCGGCGAGCGACGGGCCGAGGGGCAGCCGTGGGCCGTCCCCGGGGCGGTCGGCTTCGGGCTGCTCGCCGTGGCGGTCGTGGTGGCCCTGGCCGCGTGGGGCACGTTCTTCGGGTTCATGGGGATCGCCTTCGCCGCGGTCACCGCCCTCGGCGCCTGGCAGTCGTTCACCGAGGGGGAGCGGCGACGCCGGCGCGAGGCCGAGCAGGTGCGGCATGCGGCCCGCCTCGGCGAGGCGTTCCGGGGCGGGCCCGCCGGACCGGCCGTGCCGCCGTCGTCGGAGGGCGCCCCCTCCGACCCGACGCCCCCCTGGTACCCGAGCGACCCCTCCCGGCCCGGCGAGGGCACCGGCGAGGGCACCGGCGACGGCCGGGGGCGCTGACGCCGAGCCACACACGGTGTGGCGCGTCCGAGACGCCGGGTAGATTGGCGGCGAGTCACCCGTTCCCTGCCGACGAGGGCCGCGTCTCGAGTGCGGCCAGAAGGAGAGATCATCCGCATGTCGAAGATCATCTACACGCTCACGGACGAGGCGCCCATGCTGGCCACCGCGTCGCTGCTGCCGATCGTGCGCGCCTACGCGGGCACCGCCGGCGTGGAGCTGGAGACCCGTGACATCTCGCTGGCCGGCCGCATCCTCGCCGCGTTCAAGGACGTCCTGCCCGAGGAGCAGCGCACCGCGGACGCCCTCGCCGAGCTCGGCGAGCTCGTGAAGACCCCCGAGGCCAACGTCATCAAGCTGCCGAACATCTCCGCGTCCGTGCCGCAGCTGCGCGCCGCGATCAAGGAGCTGCAGGCGCACGGCTACGCGCTGCCGGAGTACCCGGACGAGCCGAAGACGGACGCGGAGAAGGACGCGAAGGCGCGCTACGACTCCGTCAAGGGCTCCGCCGTGAATCCGGTGCTGCGCGAGGGCAACTCGGACCGCCGCGCCCCGAAGGCCGTGAAGGAGTACGCCAAGCGCTTCCCCCACTCGATGGGCGAGTGGACCCCGGACTCCAAGACCGCCGTCGCCACCATGGGCGCGGACGACTTCCGCGCCAATGAGCAGTCCGTGACCCTGCCGGCCGCCGACGTGCTGACGATCGAGTTCACCGACGAGGACGGCAAGACCACCGTGCTCAAGGAGGGCCTGAAGGTCCTCAAGGGCGAGGTCGTGGACGGCACGTTCATGTCCGCCAAGGCCCTGGACGCGTTCCTCGCCGAGCAGGTCAAGCGCGCCAAGGAGGAGGGCATCCTCTTCTCCGCGCACCTGAAGGCCACCATGATGAAGGTCTCCGACCCGGTGATCTTCGGCCACGTCGTGAAGGCCTACTTCTCCGAGCTGTTCGAGAAGTACGGCGAGCAGCTGGCCGCCGCCGGCCTGTCCGCGAACAACGGCCTCGCCGCGATCGAGGGCGGCCTGGACAAGCTCGACGCCGAGACCGCCGAGGGTGTGCGCGCCGCCATCGCCGCCGCCTACGAGAACGGCCCGGACGTGGCCATGGTGAACTCCGCCAAGGGCATCACCAACCTCCACGTGCCCTCCGACGTGATCGTGGACGCCTCCATGCCCGCCATGATCCGCAACTCCGGCCGCATGTGGAACAAGCACGACCAGACCCAGGACACCCTGGCCGTCATCCCGGACTCCTCCTACGCCGGCGTCTTCCAGGCCGTGATCGACGACTGCAAGGCCAACGGCGCCTACGACCCCTCCACCATGGGCACCGTCCCGAACGTGGGCCTCATGGCGCAGAAGGCCGAGGAGTACGGCTCGCACGACAAGACGTTCATCATGGACGCCGCGGGCACCGTGGCCGTGAAGAACTCCGCCGGGGAGACCCTGCTCTCCCACGACGTCGAGGCCGGCGACATCTGGCGCGCCTGCCAGACCAAGGACGTCCCGGTGCGCGACTGGGTGAAGCTGGCCGTGACCCGCGCCCGCGCGTCCCAGACCCCGGCCGTGTTCTGGCTGGACGAGACCCGCGCCCACGACCGCGAGCTCATCAAGAAGGTCGAGGAGTACCTCAAGGAGCACGACACCGAGGGCCTGGATCTGCGCATCCTCTCCCCGGTGGAGGCCACCAAGCTCTCGGTGGAGCGCATCCGCCGCGGCGAGGACACCATCTCCGTGACCGGCAACGTGCTGCGTGACTACAACACGGACCTGTTCCCGATCCTCGAGCTGGGCACGTCCGCGAAGATGCTGTCGATCGTCCCGCTGCTCAACGGCGGCGGCCTGTTCGAGACCGGCGCGGGCGGCTCCGCCCCGAAGCACGTGCAGCAGCTGCTGGAGGAGAACCACCTTCGCTGGGACTCCCTCGGCGAGTTCCTCGCGCTGGCCGTGTCCTTCGAGCACGAGGCGGTCGCGAACGAGAACCACCGCGCGCAGGTCCTGGCGGACACCCTGGACGCCGCCACCGGCACCCTGCTGATCGAGGGCAAGTCCCCGAAGCGCAAGGTCGGCGAGCTGGACAACCGCGGCAGCCACTTCTACCTGGCGCTGTACTGGGCCCGCGAGCTGGCGAAGCAGACCGAGGACGCCGAGCTGGCGGCCGCGGCGAAGCCGATCGCCGAGGAGCTGGGGGCCCAGGAGGAGACCATCCTGGCCGAGCTCAACGGCGTGCAGGGCTCCCCGGTGGACCTGGGCGGCTACTACGCGCCGGATATGGAGAAGGTCACCTCCGTGATGCGTCCGTCCGCGACGCTCAACGCGATCGTGGACAAGCTCTCCGTCTGAGCATCTGAGCGCCTGGGGCCGGGTCGCGTGCGTGGAGCGCGCGGCCCGGCCCCTTCTCGTGTCCGCAACGCGGGTTGAGTTGTCACGGGTGTTCGAGCCCCGGACCCGTGACAACTCAACCCGCGTTGCCCGGAGGGAGGGGTGGTCAGCCCGCGTGTGCCGCCTCGTGGGCCAGCAGGGCCTGCTTCGCGGCGGTGCCGTAGAGGTAGTGGCCGGCGGCGCCGTCGGCGCGCACCACGCGGTGGCAGGGCACGACGACGGCCACCAGGTTGGCGGCGCACGCCCCGCCGGCGGCGCGCACGGCCCGCGGGGCCCCGCACCGTTCGGCCAGGCCGCCGTAGGTGGCGGGGGAGCCGGGGGCGATGCCGCGCAGCTCCCGCCACGCCCGCTGCCGGAACGCGGTGCCCGGCTGGGCGACGTCGAGGGCGTCCAGCGCGGCCACGTCCCCCGCGGCGTAGGCGGCCAGGGCGTCGGCGACGGGCTGGGACGCACCCGGACGCGGCTCCACGGGGCGCGGGTTCATCTCGCGGTCGGCGGTCTCCGGGTCCAGGGCCACGAGCCGGTCCATGAGCGTCTCGAGGAGGCGCCCGACCGCGGCGGCGGGGGGCTGCGAGTCCCCCGGCACGGCCACGCCGGAGGCGCGCACCGTCTGGTCCTCGGGGGAGAAGACGGCCACGAGGGTCAGCTCGGTGGCGGGCAGGGCGGCCGCGGTCCAGCGCAGCTCGGGAAGCAGATCCATCCCCTCATTGTCCTGCACGGCCCGGCCCGGACAGGTGTTCGCCCGTCCGCTCCCTGTGTCAGGCTGGCGTCCATGACCGAGATCCGCGTCTTCGAGCACCGCACCCTCCTGCGCCACCCGCGTGAGGTCGTCTTCCGCTGGCTGGAGAACCCCGGCGCGCTGGAGCGGCTCACCCCGCCCTTCGCCGGCGAGGTGGTCCAGGGACCCACGGACGGCCTCCGCGTGGGCTCCGAGTCGCGGCTGCGCATCCAGGCCCCGGGGGCGGCCGGCCTGTTCGCCGGCGCGGCCCATGGGATGCTCACCGGCCTGCTGCCGGACGCCGTCGCCTCCCGCCTGCCCGGTGGGGCCGCGCCCGCGGTGCCGTGGCGGGCCCGCCACACGGCCTACGAGGAGGGCCGCATGTTCCGGGACGAGATGGTCTCCGGTCCCCTCGCCTCCTGGCGGCACACCCACCTGCTCGATGACGCCGCGCCCGGTGAGGCGGACACGGCGGACGGCCGGCGCGGCACGGTCGTGACGGACCACATCGAGTACGCCCTGCCGGGGGAGTCCCTGGTGTCCCGCGTGCCCGGTCTGGGCGCCGCGGCCTCGCGCAGCACCCACGAGGCCTTCGAGGCGGAGCTGGGCCGCCAGTTCGCCTATCGGGCCCGCGTGATGGCCGATGACCTGGACTTCCACGCCGCCCATCCCGGCCCCCTCGTCGGCGGGCCGGCTCGCACGGTCGCCGTGACGGGGTCCGGCGGACTGATCGGCCGGCAGCTCTGTGCCCTGCTCACCACCGGCGGCCACCGCGTCATCCGGCTCGTGCGGAGCCCGAAGAAGGCCGGCGCGCTGGACGCGGCGCTGTGGGACCCCGGCCGGGAGACCGTGGACGAGGACGCCCTGGCCGAGGCCGACGTCGTCGTGAACCTGGCGGGCGAGCCCATCGCCGGCCGGTTCTCGGACGCGCACAAGGAGGCCGTGCACGACTCGCGCGTACGCGGCACGCGCACCCTCGTGGACGCGCTCGCCCGGATCGCCGCACGGGAGGGGGACGACGCGCGGGCGCGGGCGCTCGTGAACGGCTCGGCGATCGGGTACTACGGGGCGGACGCGGGCACGGGCCCGTTCGGCAGCGGCCTCGTCGAGGATCTGGAGCCCGGGGACGACTTCCTCGCCGAGGTCGTCGCGGACTGGGAGGCCGAGGCCCGACGCGCCGAGACGTCCGGCATCCGGGTCGCGATGCTGCGGACCGGCGTGGTCCTGAGCCCGGCCGGGGGCATGCTGCAGCAGGTGCTGCCGCTGTTCCTCGCGGGGCTCGGCGGCCCGGTCGCGACCTCGGGCGGGGAGAGCCACGACGGCAGCCCGTGGCTGAGCTGGATCGGCGCGGATGACATCGCGGGGGCCTTCGCCCACGCGGTGCTCGACGACGGCGTCACCGGCCCGGTGAACGCGGTGGCGCCCGAGCCGGTCACGGCCCGGGAGTTCGCCACCGTGCTCGGGCGGGTGCTGCGCCGGCCCGCTCTCATCCCGGTGCCCGAGGCCGGGCCGCGCCTGCTGCTGGGCGAGGAGGGCCGGGTGGAGACCGTCGCGGCCGACCAGAAGGTCCTGGCGGACCGACTGGTCGCCTCCGGCTACGAGATGCGCGACCCCGAACTGGAGGGCGCGTTGCGCCACGTCCTCGGGCGGTGACGGGGGTGGGGCAGCGCCCCCCGGGGACGCTGCCCACGCGGGCCGTCAGTCCTGCAGCGCGCCGGTCTCCCGGATGAGCTGCCCCAGTGCGGTGAACGCATCGCGGGCCAGCGCCTCCCACAGTGCCAGGGCCAGCTGGGGGAAGCCCTCCTGGAGCGCGACCATCACCTGGGCGGTGAGGACGCGCGCCGTCACCGGCCCGCGCGCGCGGACGGTGGAGGGCTGGCGGCCGGGCTGGCCCAGGGCCATCTCGCCGAACGTCATCCCCGGGGTGAGCAGGGTGCGGCGCACGCGGCGGTTGCCCGTGCCCTGGCCCGAGAGCTCCACGGTGCCGGAGACGATCACGTAGATGCCGCCGAACGGCTGGCCGGCCCGACGGATGATCTGGCCGTCCGAGTAGACCCGCTCGTCCATCATGGACTCGAGCAGGCGCGCATCGTCCGCGGAGAGGTGCTGCAGCAGGGGTGCCACAGCCGCCTCCTGGGCGTCCCGCGGCAGCAGATGGGGGGCGTGCCGGGAGAGCAGCCGCTGCTCGGCCAACTGGGCAGCACGCGAGCGGGAGTCGAAGAACACGAACTGCGCGCCCTCGGCGGCGGGGTCCACCCCCTCGGCCTCATCCTGCAGCGGCTCGGGCAGGTCCACCTCCACGGACTCCTCGACGGCCGCCATCAGCTCCTTCATCTCCGCGGCGTCCCGGTCCACGACGACGACGTCGAGTCCGTTGCCCAACGCGCGGGCGAACCACTGGGCCACCAGCAGCCGGGCCGGACGGGAGACGGAGCTGACCGAGCGCATGTCCACCACGAGCGTCTCGAGGACCTCCGGCAGATCGCGGCTGACGCGAGCGATCGCGTCCACCTGGCTGAAGCCGAGGTGACCGCCCAGCTCCATCACGTGCACGGTGTCCGCGAACCGCCCCAGCGCCTCGAGGACGACGGCGCTGCGCACCGTGCCCGAGGGCGCCTGATCGATCCGGTAGTGGGTGCGCAGAGCCGCGCGCGGGGAACCGGTGACCACCGACGGGTGCAGCTCGAAGTCCTCGACGATGGTCCGCAGGGCGGCCATCGCCGCGGCGCCGAGCCCGTTCTCGTCCGTCGTGTCCGACTGCAGCGCCAGACCGAGGTGGCCCGGCACCACCACGAGCACGGTGCCGCCGCGCGTCGACGCCCACCCGGGCTGGCCGACGTCGTATGCCCATCGGGAGTCCCGGGTGTCCATGCCGCAGGAGTCCATCGCGGAGAGCACACCGCGGACCGTCTCCTCGCTCAGCACGCGGTCCCCGGTGACGGGGTGGACACCACCGTGCGCGAGGGTGCCGGCGAGCAGGGCGAGGTCCTCCACGGTCACGGCGGCAGCACGCACCGTGGCGATGTCCTCGAGCAGCGTCTCAGGGTCGGCGTCCAGGGTGTCGAGGGACTTCATCAGCCAGGCAGCGGACCGGGTGTGGTGCTGGGCGCGGTTCTCCGCGCGGGCGGCCGACTCCGTGACGGTGACCTCGCGGTCGAACAGTGCGGAGAGCAGCTGCATCATGCGTGCGGTGCGGTCGCGGCCACCGCGGCCCTTCACGAGGGAGGCAGTGGCCACCGCGCCCGCGTTCTGCAGCGGGTTGTGCGGCAGACCCGTCACGGCGTCCACCTCGACCCGATGGTCCAGGTCGCGCACGGGGGCGGCGCCGACGCGCTCGCCCACCCGCACCGCGCCGAGGTCTTCGAGGGCCTGCGCGTGGAACAGGGGAGAGGCGAGCGTGGCGAGCGGCACGGGCGTCATGGATCCGGAGACGTAGCGGTGTCCGTCCACCAGGAGCATCGCGACGCCCAGCCCGTCCGGGACCTCCCCCTCGCCCGCGTGGGCCGACGTGAGGCGATCGAGGTGCTCCTGGACGGGTGTGGTCATGGGTCACAGCCTAGTCAGTAGGACAGTCCCGGGACAGCGTGGCGGAGGCGGGCACAATGGGTCCCGATGCCCACCCCCGTCGATCCCGTCGCCATCCCCTCCGTCCTCTCCGCCGCCCTCGGCCGCCTCAGCGCCGGCCTGACGTTCGCGGCCGCCCTGCCCGACCTCGAAGCGGCGCTGGACGCGCGCGGGGTGGCCGTCGTCGAGGCGCCCCCGGGCACGGGCAAGACCACCGTGGTCCCGCCCGCGCTCGTGGTCCGGCTCGCGGACCGCGGCGGTGGGCGCGTCCTGGTCACGCAGCCGCGGCGGGTCGCGGTGCGCGCGGCGTGGCGGCGGCTGCGCACGGCGGTGCTGGCCGCCGCGGCCGACGTGCAGCCTGGCGCCGACCCCGACGCGCAGGCTCGGCTCGGGGACGCGGCCGTCGGGTACGCCGTGCGCGGCGACGCGGCGGGCGGCGGGGCCTCGGCCGTCGAGTTCGTGACCCCGGGCCTGCTGCTGCGCCGCCTCCTGGCCGACCCCGGGCTCGACGGCGTGGACGCGGTGGTCCTGGACGAGGTCCACGAGCGGGACCTGGACACGGACGTGCTCTTCGCCCTCCTCGCCGACCTGCGGCAGCTGCGTCCCGAACTCGCGCTCGTGGCCATGTCCGCCACCGTGGACGCGGCCGCCCTGGCCGCCCGCTGGGCCCGCGGCATGGGGGAGGACGCGCCCCTGCCCGTGGTCTCCACCCCGGCCGTGCTGCACCCGCTGCGCGAGGAGCACGCCCCCTTCCGCGGCCACCGCCTCACCGCCGAGGGCCGCGTGGACCGGGCCTTCCTCGACCACGTCGCGGCCACGGCCGCGCGCGCCCACGCCGAGGCGCTCGACGCCGACCCGAGCGTGGACGCCCTCGTCTTCCTGCCCGGCGTGGCCGAGGTCGAGACCGTCGCGGGGCGCGTCGCCGCGCTCGCCCCGGACACCGAGGTCCGCGTCCTGCACGGCCGCCAGGAGCCCGCCGACCAAGACGCCGCGCTCGCCGGCCGTACCGACCCCGCCGTGCCGCGCGTCGTCGTCGCGACGGCGGTCGCTGAGTCCTCGCTGACCGTGCCGGGGGTGCGCCTCGTCGTCGACTCGGGCCTGGCCCGCGAGCCGCGCCGGGACCGGGGGCGGGGCATGGACGGTCTCGTCACCGTCCAAGCATCGCGTGCGGCCGCCGGCCAGCGGGCGGGCCGCGCCGCCCGCCTCGGCCCCGGCACCGTGGTCCGCTGCCACACCGCCGCGGCCCTGGGCACCGCGCCCGCGGCCCCGACGCCGGCCCTCGCCGTCGTCGACCTCGCGCCGGTGGCCCTGGCGTTCGCGGCGTGGGGGGCCCCGGGCGGCCGCGGGCTGACCCTGCCCGAGGACCCGCCGGCCGACGCGATGGCCGCCGCCGAGCGCACGCTCGCCTCCCTCGGCGCGGTGGACGCGGACGGGCGCATCACCCCGCACGGCGCCGTCCTGGCCGAGCTGCCCCTGGACCCGCCCCTCGGCCACGCCCTCCTGCGCGCGGCACCGTGGACGGGGCCCCGCCCCGCGGCCGAGGCGACGGCGGCCCTCGCCCTGGACCTGCGCGCCCCCGGGGCCGACCTCGAGGCGCTGGTCGCGGCCGTGCGGGACGGCCGGCACCCGGAGGCCGGGCGCTGGCGCCGGGAGGCGGACCGACTGGAACGACTCGCCCGTCGGCACGCACACCACGCCCCGGATGAGCCCGGGCCCGAGGCGGCGGCGACCGCGCGGCGGCACCCCGCCGGCCTCGTGGCCGCCCAGGCCTTCCCCGCGTGGATCGCCCGACGCGCGGGGGAGGCGGGCGCGTACCTGCTCGCCTCCGGCACCCGCGCGGCCCTGCCCCGCGACGCCGTCGGCGGCGGCCTGGCGGGGCAGGAGTGGCTGGCCGTGGCCGAGGTCGCCCGCGTGGCCGGGGACGCGGCCGGCGCGGGTGCCGTGATCCGCGCGGCCGCGCCGATCGACCGGTCGCTGGCTGAACTCGCCGGCGCGGGCCTGCGGCGCACCGAGGACACCGCCGACTGGCGCGGGGACCGGCTCACCGGCCGCCGCGTGGACCGGCTGGGCGCGCTCGTGCTGGCGGAGACGCCGGCGTCCGTGGCCCCCGACGCCGCCGCACAGGCCGTGCGCGCCGCGCTGGCCGCCGACGGCCTCGCCCGGTTCGACCCGAGCGGTCGGGCCGAACGCCTGCGCCGCCGGGTGCACCTGCTCCACCGCGTCCTCGGCGCCCCGTGGCCGGACCTCTCGGACGCGGCGCTGCCCGGCCTGGGCGCGCTGGTCGACGGGTTCGCGGCCGACCTGGCCGCGGGGCGGCCCCTCACGCGCCTGGACGCCGAGGCGCTGCTGCGCGGCGCCCTGCCCTGGCCGGAGGCGGGCCGGTTGGACGAGCTCGCCCCCGAGCGCCTGCCCGTGCCGAGCGGGCGCGCCGTCGTCGTGGACTATCCGGCCGTCCACGAGGACACCCCGCCCGTGGTCGCCGCCAAGCTGCAGGAGTTCTTCGGGGCGCGTGTCACCCCCGCCGTGGCGGACGGCCGTGAGCCGGTGGTCCTGCACCTGCTCTCCCCGGCAGGCCGCCCACTCGCCGTGACCGCCGACCTGCCGTCCTTCTGGGCCGGCCCCTACGCGCAGGTCCGCGCCGAGAACCGCGGGCGATACCCCAAGCACCCGTGGCCCGAGGATCCCGCCGCCGCGGAGCCGACCGCCCGGACGAACCGCCGCGCCCGCTGAGAAAGGGCCCGCGAAACGTGCAGGAATCGCTCCGATGCGTGATGATGGCCGTCACATCCGAATCGCATCGAATGAGGTTCCACTTGTGAGACACGACACGCGGGCACGTCAACGGCGCCGGGCCACGCTGGCCGGCGCCGTCGCCGCGGGCGCGCTCATCCTGGCCGGGTGTGCCCCGGCCGAGCAGACGCCCACCCTGACCTGGTACACCAACCCCGACGACGGCGGGCAGGCGAAGATCGCCGCCCAGTGCACCGACGCCGCGAACGGCCGGTACCGAATCGAGACCTCCATGCTCCCGACGGACGCCGCCTCCCAGCGCGAGCAGCTGACCCGCCGCCTCGCCGCGGGCGACACGTCGATGGACATCATGTCCCTCGACCCGCCGTTCGTCCCCGAGCTCGCCGAGCCCGGCTTCCTGGCCCCCGTGCCGGAGGAGATGCAGGCCTACGCGAAGGACAACGCCCTGGAGGGCGCCCTCGCGGCCGCCAGCTGGAAGGACGAGCTCGTCACGGTCCCGTTCTGGGCCAACACGCAGCTGCTCTGGTACCGCAAGTCGGTCGCCGAGGCCGCGGGGCTGGACATGTCCCAGCCCGTCACGTGGGACCAGCTGATCGAGGTCGCCCGCAGCCAGGACAAGGACCTGGCCGTCCAGGGTGCCCGCGCCGAGTCCATGACCGTGTGGCTCAACGCGCTCATCGAGGGCGGCGGGGAGCAGATCATCCCCAACGCCGAGGCGCCCACGGACGAGGTCACCACGAACCTCGACTCCGAGGCCGGCCGCACCGCCGCCCGGATCATCTCCACGATCGGCAAGGAGGGCCTCGGAAGCGCCGGCCTGCCGACCCAGGACGAGAATGCCTCCATGCTGCTCTTCCAGGGCAAGAACGGCTCGTTCATGGTCAACTGGCCGTTCGTCTGGCCGGCCACCCTCGGCTCCGTGGAGGAGGGCTCGCTGCCGGAGGACCTGCCCGAGGACATCGGCTGGGCCGTCTACCCCCGCACCGTGGAGGACAAGGACGCCGCGCCGCCCGTGGGCGGCATCAACCTGGGGGTGGGTGCGAAGTCCGAGCACCAGGACCTCGCCTGGGACGCGATCTCCTGCATCACCACCACCGAGCACCAGAGCCAGTACTTCGTCGAGAACGGCAACCCGCCCGCCGACCCGGCGGCCTACGACGCCCCCGAGGTCGCCGAGAAGTACCCCATGGCGGACACCATCCGGGAGTCCCTCGAGCTGGGCGCCCCGCGGCCGCAGACCCCGTACTACAACGAGGTCTCCACCGCGATCCAGCAGCGCTACGCGCCGCCGTCGGGCGTCTCCGAGTCCACCCCGGCCGAGACCGACGACTTCATCCAGGAAGTCCTGAGAGGGGAGCGTCTGCTGTGAGCCACGTCGACACCGCACCCGCCGCATCCACCCCGCGTGCCGCCGAGGGGCGCCGACCCCGCCGGGTGAAGTCCCAGCGCGCGAAGTCCGAGGCGCGTCTCGGCTGGCTCCTGGCCGGCCCGGCGTTCTTCGTGATGCTGTTCGTAGTCCTGTACCCGATCCTGCAGGCCCTCTACGACTCGCTGTTCACGTACCGGCTCACCGCGCCGGACGACCGCGAGTTCGTGGGCCTGGGCAACTACGGCGTGATCCTCGCGGACCCCGTGTTCTGGAAGGGCCTCGGGGTGACCCTGCTGATCACCGTGGTGACCGTGGTGGTCGAGCTCATCCTCGGCTTCCTGCTGGCCCTGGCCATGCACCACGCCATCAAGCAGACCCGCGGCCTGATCCGCACGATCATCCTGGTGCCGTACGGCATCATCACCGTGGTCTCCGCGTTCGCGTGGTTCTACATGTTCTCGATCGACTCGGGCTACATCAACGCCTGGTTCGAGTGGCTGCCGGGCGTCGACGCGGACCTGAACTGGTTCGCGCAGGGCAGCACCGCGCTGTTCGTGATCATGCTCTCCGAGATCTGGAAGACCACCCCGTTCATCTCCCTGCTCCTGCTGGCCGGCCTGGCCCAGGTGCCGGGAGACCTCACCGAGGCCGCCTCCGTCGACGGCGCCTCCTGGTGGCAGCGGATGAAGCTGGTCATCCTGCCGAACATGAAGGCCTCGATCATGGTGGCCGTCCTGTTCCGCGCGATGGACGCGTTCCGCATCTTCGACTCCATCTACATCATGACCAACGGCGCCTACGGCACCGAGGTCCTCTCGCTGCTGGCCTACCGCACGTCCATCGGCCGGCTCGAGATCGGCATGGGTTCGGCGGTCTCCGTGATCCTGTTCCTGTGCGTGGCCCTCATGGCGGTCATCGCAGTCAAGGGCTTCAAGGTGGACCTGGCCGACCGAGGAGGTTCCAAGTGAGCACCGCCGCATCCGCTCCCGCCGCCGAGGGCCGCGCGCCCCACCGTCGCGGCACCGGGAAGGCCACCGCACTGTGGTGGATCCTCACCGTCGTGATCGGCGTGTGGTGCCTCTTCCCGCTGTTCTCGATCTTCGCGACCAGCTTCAAGACGCCCGCCGACCTGGCCAACGGCAAGCTGCTGCCCACCCAGTGGTCCACCGTGAACTACGAGGAGATCTTCGTGGGCGGCTCGCGCGAGCTGTTCCTCACGGCGCTGCGCAATTCGATCGGCATCACCGTGATCGCCACGATCATCGCCGTCATCCTGGCCACGCTGTGCGCCTACGCGATCGCCCGCCTGGACTTCCCGGGCAAGCGGATCGTGCTCACGGTGTCCCTGATGGTCTCGATGTTCCCCGTCATCTCCCTGGTGACGCCGCTGTTCAACATGTGGCGCACCCTCGGGCTGTACGACACGTGGCTCGGCCTGATCATCCCCTACCTGTCCCTGACCCTGCCGATCTCCATCTGGACCCTGGCCGCGTTCTTCCGCCAGATCCCGTGGGAGCTCGACCAGGCCGCGCAGGTGGACGGCGCGACCCCGCTCGAGGCGTTCCGCAAGGTGATCGTCCCGCTGGCCGCCCCCGGCGTCTTCACGACGGCGATCATCGCCTTCTTCATCGCCTGGAACGACTTCGTGTTCGGCATCTCCCTGACCTCCACCGAGACCGCGCGCACCGTGCCCGCCGCCCTGGCCTTCTTCACCGGCGCCTCGCAGTTCGAGTCGCCGACCGGGGCCATCTCGGCGGCCGCGATCATCGTGACCATCCCGATCGTGATCCTGGTGCTGGCGTTCCAGCGTCAGATCGTGGCCGGCCTGACCAACGGCGCGGTGAAGGGCTGAGGCCCGCGCACGAGACCTCTCGAAAGGACCCCCCGATGGCCTCCATCACCCTGAACCACATCGACAAGACCTACGACGACGGCTTCCACGCCATCAAGGACGTGAACCTGGAGATCGAGGACGGCGAGTTCGTCATCCTCGTGGGCCCCTCCGGCTCCGGCAAGTCCACGCTGCTGCGCATGATCGTGGGCCTCGAGGACATCACCGACGGCGAGATGCTGATCGACGGCCGCCGCGTGAACGAGGCGGCCCCCAAGGACCGCAACCTCGCGATGGTGTTCCAGAACTACGCGCTGTACCCGCACCTGACGGTGTACGAGAACATCGCCTTCCCGCTGCGGCTGATCAAGGAGAACAAGCCCTCCGAGGAGGAGATCGACCGCAAGGTGCGCGACGCCGCCCGCGTGCTCGAGCTCGAGGACCACCTCGAGCGCAAGCCCGGCAACCTCTCCGGCGGCCAGCGTCAGCGCGTGGCCATGGGCCGGGCGATCGTGCGCGAGGCGGACGCGTTCCTCTTCGACGAGCCGCTGTCCAACCTGGACGCCAAGCTGCGCGGGCAGATGCGCGCGGAGATCTCGCAGCTGCAGCGCCGCCTGGCCACCACCTCCGTCTACGTGACCCACGACCAGACCGAGGCCATGACCCTGGGCGATCGGGTGGCCGTGCTCAAGAAGGGCGAGCTGCAGCAGGTGGCCAGCCCGCGCGAGCTCTACGAGCAGCCGCTCAACCTGTTCGTGGCCGGCTTCATCGGCTCGCCGTCGATGAACTTCCTGCCCGCCTCGCTGAAGCAGAAGGAGGGCGGCCACGTGCTGTCCTCGCCGATCGGTGACATCCCGGTGCCGCCCGAGAAGGCCCGCGCCGCCGAGGGGCGGGACATCGTGTTCCTCGGCCTGCGGCCGGAGTTCTTCGAGGACGCCGAGCTGGTGGAGGACAGCCGCCGCGACCAGGGCTCCACCTTCGACGCGACGCTGACGCACCTGGAGTGGCTGGGCCATGAGCAGTACGGCTACATCGAGTTCGATCCGGACCCGGCCGTGGCCGAGATGCTCTCCTCGCTGGCCAAGGACCTGGACGCGGACGAGCTACGCCCCGTCGTCGTGGCCACCCTCTCCGGCGAGTCCCGCGCCCGGCCGGGCACGCCGACCCGCCTGTGGGTGGACACCACGCGGGTGCACCTGTTCGACCCGACCACCGGTGAGAACCTCACCCGCGACCCCGAGGTCGGCGCCGAGCTGACCCGCCGGGCCGCCGAGGAGCGCCGCCGCCAGATCGAGATGGCGGCCGAGCGCGACGCCGCCGAGCACGAGGCGGACGCGCCGCGCCGCTGAGCCGGCGCCGCGGACGCCGGGGGCGGGTCAGTACCCGCCCTCGGCGTCCACCAGGCCCTCCAGCTCCGTCCCGGCCGCGCGGGCCCGCAGGTTCCGCTCGACCCGCGCGTGGAGCAGCGGGACGCACATCTCCGGGGTGTCCGCCGTGTGCGGCGTGATGAGGGCGCGCTCCTCGGTCCAGAGCGGGTGGCCGTCCGGGAGCGGCTCGGGGTCGGTGACGTCCGTGCCGTAGCCGTGCAGCCGGCCCGCCGCGAGGGCCTGGACGACGGCGTCCGTGTCCACCAGCGCCCCGCGGGCGACGTTCACGAGCACGGCGTCCTCGTCCAGGAGGGCGAGGCGGTCGGCGTCGACCATGCCGCGGGTCTCCTCGGTGGCCGCCGCGGCGATCATCACGACCTGCGCGCCGGGCAGGACCTCGTCGAGGCGGTCGGTCGTGACGGTGCGGTCCGCGCCGGGCACGTCGCCCGCGCGTCGGCGGACCGCGGTGACGTGCACGTCCCAGGTCTTGAGCAGGCGGATGTACTCCTGTGCGATCCCGCCGCCGCCCACGACCACGGCGTTCAGGCCGTTCAGGGTGCGGCCGGAGGAGGGGCCCCACGTGGTGGCGCGGACGCGCGCGGGCAGGTCCCGCAGCAGGGCCAGGGTGAGCAGCAGCGCGTGTTCGGCCACCGGCGGCGCGTACGTGCCCTTGGCGGACGTCCACACGATGTCCGGGCGGCTGCGCACGAGGGGGACGAACGGCTCGATCCCGGCGAACGGGAGCTGCACCCAGCTCACGTGGGGGTGGGCGGCCAGGGCCGCGGCGAGCGCCTCGACCGGGATCGGGCGGACCATCAGCAGGGCCGTGGCGGAGGTGTCGCCCTCGGCCACGGCGGCGCCGCCGACGTCGGCCACGGCCTGCTCGGCCAGCCGACGGGCGTGGGCGTAGGGGGTGCCAGCGACGTCCTGCGCCGCGGGGAGGACGAGCAGGCGCTCGGGCGCGTCGTCGGGTCGGGTGCGGGGGAGAGCGGAAGAGGTGGGCATGGTGCCCACCGTCCCACATCCTCCGGGCCCGCTTCAGCCGGCGACGGCGTCCCGGTGCGCGGCGGACAGCCGCAGGTAGGTGGCCGCGTTCTTCTTCAGGCCCTCCCGCTCCTCGTCCGTGAGGGGGCGGCGGACCTTCGCGGGGACGCCCGCCACGAGCGAGCCGGCCGGGACCTGCGTCCCCTCGAGCACCAGGGCGCCGGCAGCCACGAGCGAACCGGCGCCGATGACCGCGCCGTTCATCACCGTGGCGGACATGCCGATCAGGCAGTCGTCCTCCACGGTGGCCCCGTGCACCACGGCGGAGTGGCCCACGGAGACACCGGCGCCGAGGGTGCACGGGAAGCCCTCGTCCGCGTGCAGCACCACGTTGTCCTGCAGATTGGTGCCCGCCCCGACGCGGATGGGGGCGGAGTCGCCGCGGGCGGAGGCGCCGTAGAAGGCGGAGGAGCGCTCGGCCATCTCGACGTCGCCGGTGATCGCGGCGGTCGGGGCGAGGAAGACGGACTCGTGGATGCGCGGGGTGGCACCCGCGACGGTGATGATGTGGGCCATGCCACCAGCCTAGGCGGGCAGCACGACGGCGCCGAGCGGCGCCGTCGTCCCGGGCTCAGCTGAAGACGACGGTCCGCCGCCCGTCTGCGAGGACGCGGTGCTGGGCGTGCCAGCGCACGGCCTGCGCGAGCGTGGAGCCCTCGACGTCGCGGCCGCGGGCCACGAAGTCGGCGGCGGTCTGGGCGTGGGTCACCGGCTGCACGGACTGCGCGATGATCGGGCCCTCGTCCAGGTCGGCGGTCACGTAGTGGGCGGTGGCGCCGATGAGCTTCACACCGCGTTCGTGCGCCTGGTGGTAGGGGCGGGCGCCCTTGAAGGAGGGCAGGAACGAGTGGTGGATGTTGATGGCCATCCCGGCCAGGTCCCGGCACAGCTCGTCCGAGAGGATCTGCATGTAGCGGGCCAGCACCACCAGCTCGATGTCGAACTGGGCGATCAGGTCGCGCAGCCGGCCCTCCGCGGCCTCCTTGGAGTCCCGGCTCGAGGGGTCCTTCGAGACGGGCACGTGGATGAAGGGCACGCCGTAGAAGGAGGCGAGCGGCTGCAGGTCCAGGTGGTTCGAGACCACCACGGGGATCTCGATGGGCAGGGTGCCGGCGCGCTGCTGGAAGAGCAGGTCGTTGAGGGTGTGCCCGTCCTTGGAGCACATCACGAGGGTGCGCATGCGCTGCGCCGCGTCCCACAGGCCCATGCGCATGCCGAACTCCTCGCGCACCGGCGCGAGCGCCTGCTCGATGTCCTCCCGCGTGGCCGGGGTCACGAACTCCACGCGCATGAAGAAGTCGCCGGTGTCCGGGGAATCATACTGCTGCGACTCGGTGATGTCCGCCTCCACGCCCAGCAGGGCGCCCGTCACGGCGTGCACAATGCCCTTGCGGTTCGTGCAGGCCAGCGTGAGCACGTGGGCGTGCTCGGCGCCGGAGGCGGGGGAGGGGCTGGGGGAGAGGGCTGCCGTGTCCATGGCGTCGATGGTAGGCGGTGCCGGCCGCGCGGAACCGCGGGATGACGGGGCTGATCCCTGGTCGGGGGGCCGGGCCCCGTGCCATCCTCGAGACCAGGTTCCCCGCCGTCCGACGGCGCGGGAAGCACGACGCGGCGCCCGGCACGGCCGGTCGCCCCAGCAACCGAGGAGCACCCCATGGCACAGTCCACCCTCTACTGGATCATCGCGGCGATCATCGTCGTGCTGCTGATCCTGATCATCCTCTCGGTGGTCGCCTCGCGGCGTCGTCGCGAGGCCGAGACCGAGGTGGCCGAGACCCTGCTTGAGCGCCGGGGCATCACCGCGGACGCCCCGGGTGAGCAGGCGGCCGCCCCCGCGGCCCCGACCCGCCTCTCCCGCCTGGACGAGGCGGTGGCCGAGAAGGACGCACGCCCCGCGGCCGGCGGTGCCGGGGTGACCGTGGATCAGCAGGAGGCCCGGAGCGCCGAGGCCACCGCTGAGACCCACCGTCGCGATCCCGCGGCTCCGGCCGCTCGGGGCACTCTGCGCCCCGCCGCGGCGGCGACGAGCACGCCGCGCGCGGCAGACACCGTGGGCCTGGGCGCGGCCGGGGTGGCCGGCGGCTCCGGCATCACCTTGGACGAGCAGACGCCCGCGGCCGACGTCCCGGCGACCCCGGCCTCCCCGTCCCCGGTGGCTGAGACCCCCGCCCCGACGGCACCGGCCGCCGAGACTCGGCAGACGAGGAGCCATCTCACCCCGGCTCCCGAGCACGTGCACGGGACCGTCCCCGCCGACGAGGTCGCCGCCGAGCACACCCCCACCAAGGAGTTCGCCACGGACGCGATCCCCGTCGCGCAGGGCGAGCACCTCGAGACGCACACGGTCGCCACCACCGCGCACGGCTCGGTCACGGTCGTGGCCGCCGAGTCGGACCAGGCCCAGCGGAACGACGCCGACGGCGCTGAGCGCTCGGCCGCCGGATCCCTGCGCATCGACGGCACGCCCGGCGTGCCCGGTCGCATGGCCGAGGCGGATCGCGAGCCGGCGCGCACCGAGGACCACCGCGCGGCCGCCGCGCAGCCGGCGGCGGTCGAGCCCGCGGCCGAGCGCCCGTCCCTCGAGGCTGCCCCGGCCACCCGTCGGGCCGAGGCCCCGGAGACCCACGCCGGTACCACGCCGGCCACGCCCCTGGGCGGCGCCCCGGAGCTGGATCCGACCGCGGCCTCGTCCGGCCGTGCGGAGGACGCCACCCCGGCGACCCGCCGCGAGGCCCGCGCCGCGCAGTCGGCGGCGACCGCCGGGACTGCAGGGACGGCTGGGACCGCCGCGCCGACGTCGTCGACGCCCCCGACCGTGGCCCCGGACACCTCCACCTCCTCCGCCCCCACGGATGCGGAGCCCGCCGAGGACGACACCGAGGGCGCCGCCCTCCCGGACCTGCGGGCGGACCGCGACGAGACCCGAGGCTCGGATGCCGAGGGTGAGTCGAAGCTGGCCCAGGCCGGCGCCGTGGCGGCCTCCGCGTTCGAGACCGTACGTGACAAGGTCGCCGTCCCGCTGCGGGACAACGTGGCGGTGCCCGCCAAGGACAAGGTCGTGAAGGTGGTCAAGGACAAGCTGGCCCAGGCGCAGGAGCGCCGCTGGGGCAAGCGCTGACCTGGGCATTCGCCCCACGACGACGGCGGCCGCCCCCTCGTGTGAGGGGGCGGCCGCCGTGCGTTCAGCGGAGTGTGCGCGGGCGCCCGCCGGGGGAGGGGGCCGTCAGATGCGGGCCTCGCCGCCGGCCTCGACGCCCGGGATGCCGTCGCCCTCGTGGCGCTTGACCTCGTCCTCGATGCGCTGGCCGATCGTGGCGTCCACGTTCTTCCAGTACTCGAAGGCGCGGGCCTGGACGTCCTGGCGGACACCCTTCAGCGCGCCGGCCACGGTCTCCACGAAGTCGTCACGCTCCTGGTCCGAGAAGACCTCGCGGACGAGGGTGCCGGCCTGGCCGAAGTCGTCGTCGTCCGCGCGCAGCGCCTGGGCCTCACGGGTCAGGGTGCCGTCGGCCTCCCAGCCGTCGTCCACCGGGCCGGTCTCGTCCGACCAGGAGTCGCCGTTGGAGTTCGGCACGTAGGTGGAGCGGTCGCCGGTGTGGTCGTACCACATCTGGCCCTCGAAGGCGTAGTTGTGCACCGCGTTCTTGGGACGGTTCACCGGCAGCTGGTTCACGTGGGCGCCCACGCGGTACAGCTGCGCGTCGTGGTACGCGAAGGCGCGGCCCAGGAGCATGCGGTCCGGGGACAGGCCGATGCCCGGCACGGTGTTGCTCGGGCTGAACGCGGCGGACTCGATCTGCGCGAAGTGGTTCTCCGGGTTGCGGTTCAGGGTCAGCGTGCCGACCTTGATGCGCGGGTAGTCCTTCTGGGAGATCGTCTTCGTCAGGTCGAAGGGGTTGAACCGGTAGGTCTTGCCCTCCTCGTAGGGGATCGCCTGGATGTAGAGGTCCCACTTGGGGTGGTCGCCCTTGGCGATGGACTCGAACAGGTCCTGGCGGTGGAAGTCGGCGTTCTCGCCGGCGATCTTGGTGGCCTCGTCGTTCGAGAGGTTGTGCACGCCCTGCTGGGAGATGAAGTGGTACTTCACCCAGTGCTTCTCACCCTGGGCGTTGACCCACAGGTAGGTGTGGGAGCCGTAGCCGTTCATCTCACGCCAGGTGCGGGGCAGGCCGCGCGGGCCCATCAGGTAGGTCACCTGGTGCGCCGACTCGGGGTTGTTGGTCCAGAAGTCCCACTGCATGGTGGCATCGCGCAGGCCGGAGTCCGGCAGGCGCTTCTGCGAGCGGATGAAGTGGGTGAACTTCATGGGGTCGCGCAGGAAGAAGATCGGGGTGTTGTTGCCGACGAGGTCGTAGTTGCCCTCCTCGGTGTAGAAGCGCAGCGCGAAGCCGCGCACGTCGCGCCAGGTGTCCGGGGAGCCGAGCTCGCCGGCCACGGTGGAGAAGCGCAGGAGGGTCTCGGTCTTCGTGCCCGGCTGGAACACGAGGGCCTTGGTGTACTTCGACACGTCCTCGGTCACCTCGAACTCGCCGAACGCGCCCGAGCCCTTGGCGTGCGGGCGGCGCTCCGGGATGTTCATGCGGTTGAAGTGCTGGTGGGTCTCCAGCAGGTGGGTGTCGTGCAGGACGATGGGACCCTCGCTGCCCACGGTCAGGGACTGGCGGTCGCTGACGGCCGGGGCGCCGTTCTGGCGGGTCGAGCCGGTCGCGTGCGGGGTCGTCTTCTGGTGCTCCGTCATGGAATTCTCCTTCGTCGATCGACGTCGGTCGCGCGCCGATCGGCGCGGTGGGCGGCGTCACCTCCGATCTTGGCATATTTCTGGCTCTCCTGACTGATCCGTGGGTCATTTCCGGCCCGGTAGGACGGGTCGGTGGCCGCCGAGGTTGAGCATGGCCAGGGCGATGAGGGCTTCGGGGGACTTGAAGCCGAAGGCGACGCGGGTGATGAGCCGAATCTTCGTGTTCACGGACTCGATACGTCCGTTGGACAGGCCGTGCTCGATCGCGGCGAGGATCGAGGCCTTGTGCTTGACGATGCGGCGTTGGAGCTCGACGAAGGCGGGGATGCGGCAACGTCGGGCCCAGCCGATCCAGCGTTCCAGGGCCGTCTCGGCCTCGTCGGCGGGTAGCTGGAAGACCAGGCGCAGTCCTTCCTTGAGCAGGTAGGCCCGGTGCAGGCGCGGGTCGGTCTTGGCGACCCAGGCGAGCTTGGCCTGCTGCCGGGTGGTGAGGTTCTCGGGGTTCTTCCACAGCGCGTACCGGGCGTGCTTGAGCGCCTTGGCGTGCCCGCCGGCCCGCCCGGCCCGGCGCTGCCGGACCGCGCCACGGGCCTCGTTCCACGCCTGGCGACGGACCTCGTCCAGGGCCTCGGTGGCCCACTTGACGATGTGGAACGGATCAGCGCACCGCACCGCGTTCGGGCACCGCTCGGCGACCACGGCGGCGATCCAGTCCGCCCCGTCGGCGCTGACGTGGGTGATCTCGGCGCACCGGTCGGGCCCGAGGGCCTCGAAGAACGCCGCCAGGGTCGCCTTGTCCCGGCCCGGGGCGGCCCAGACGAGCCGGCCGGTGTCGTGGTCGACCACGATCGTGAGGTAGCGGTGGCCCTTCTTGTAGGAGATCTCATCGATGCCGATCCGTCGCAGGCCGGCGAACCGGTCGCCGAGGGCCTCCACGTCGGCCCAGACCCGGGTGATGATCGCCCCGACGGTGCGCCAGGCGATGCGCATCAGCTCGGTGACCGCGGACTTGGAGCACTGCGTGGCCAGCCAGGCCACCTGCTCGTCGAACACCACGGTGTGACCGGCCCCGTGCCTGGCCCACGGGACGGCGGCCACCGTGGGACCGTGCTCGCGGCAGGCCACCCGCGGGGCGTCGGCCTCGAGGTAGACCTGCACCGTGCCCAGATCCAGCGCCCGCCACCGCCGCCGACCCTCGCCACGGTCGTACCCGGGCGACCTGCGCCCGCACCGCCCGCACCGGCCACGCACTCGAGCCCGGGGACGGACATGAGCCACCAGGAGCTGGTCGTCCTCATCGAACTCGATGCCCTCCACGACCGTCTTCTCGACGCCCAGCAAGGACCGCCATAGGCTTGCGTTCCGCACGCCGTTCTCCGCCCTTCAGGTAACTGACCTCAACAGCCAGAAACCTAGGCAGAGAGCGGCGTGCCCTCGTCAACGGCTCGCCAGAACACCCACGGAAGCGTCAGGAGAGCCATATTTCTGAATCAGTCAAAAGAACCGCGCGCTGAGGGTGGCTGCCGGGGCCGCGGGGCGCCGTCGTGCAGACCCGACGACGGCGCCTGGTCACTAGGATGGAGGGCACCGGAGCCTTCCGGCCGCACAGACCCCCGTTCGAAGGGAACCCCCGTGACGCAGACGCCCGACATCAACACCCAGCCCCTCGCTGAGGTGGACCCGGAGATCGCCGCGGCGCTCGCGGACGAGCTCGGCCGCCAGCGGGGCACGCTCGAGATGATCGCCTCGGAGAACTTCGTGCCGCGCGCCATCCTCGAGACGCAGGGCTCGGTGCTGACCAACAAGTACGCGGAGGGCTACCCGGGCCGCCGCTACTACGGCGGCTGCGAATTCGTGGACGTGGCCGAGAACCTGGCCATCCAGCGCGCCAAGGACCTGTTCGGCGCCGAGCACGCCAACGTCCAGCCGCACGCCGGCGCCCAGGCCAACGTGGCCGTGATGACCTCGCTGCTGGACCACGGGGACACGATGATGGGCCTGTCCCTGGCGCACGGCGGCCACCTGACGCACGGCATGAAGCTGAACTTCTCCGGCAAGAACTACAGCATCGCCGCGTATGAGGTGGAGCCGGACACCCACCGCATCGACATGGACAAGGTGCGCGAGAAGGCCCTCGAGGCCCGGCCGAAGGTGATCGTGGCCGGCTGGTCCGCCTATCCCCGTCAGCTCGACTTCGCCGCCTTCCGCTCGATCGCGGACGAGGTCGGCGCCAGGCTCTGGGTGGACATGGCCCACTTCGCCGGCCTCGTGGCCGCCGGCCTGCACCCGAACCCGGTGCCGCACGCCGACGTCGTCTCCTCCACCGTGCACAAGACCCTCGCCGGCCCCCGTTCGGGCTTCATCCTCTCCACCGAGGAGCTGAAGAAGAAGATCGATTCCGCCGTGTTCCCGGGCCAGCAGGGCGGCCCGCTGATGCACGCGATCGCGGGCAAGGCCGTGGCCTTCAAGATCGCCGGCTCCGCGGACTTCAAGGAGAAGCAGGAGCGCACCCTGGCCGGTGCGCAGATCCTGGCCGAGCGACTGACCGCCCCGGACATGGCCGAGCACGGCATCTCGGTGCTCACCGGCGGCACGGACGTGCACCTGGTCCTGGTGGACCTGCGCGAGTCCCAGCTGGACGGCAGGCAGGGCGAGGACATCCTGCACGAGGTCGGCATCACGGTGAACCGCAACTCGGTGCCGTGGGACCCGCGTCCGCCGATGACCACCTCCGGCCTGCGCATCGGCACCCCCGCGCTGGCCTCCCGCGGCTTCGGCGAGGCCGAGTTCCGCGAGGTGTCCGACGTCATCGCCGAGGCCCTCAAGCCGAGCCCGGACGTGGAGGCGCTGCGCGCCCGCGTCGTGAAGCTCACCGAGGACTTCCCGCTGTACGACGGCCTCGAGGGCTGGTGAGCCGCCGATGACCGCGAAGGTCCTGGACGGCAAGGCCACCGCCGCCGCGATCAAGGAGGAGCTGCGCGGCCGCGTGGCCGCCCTCGCCGAGCGTGGGCGCACCCCCGGCCTCGGCACCCTGCTCGTGGGTGAGGACGCCGGCTCGCAGAAGTACGTGGCGGGCAAGCACCGCGACTGCGCCGAGGTGGGCATCGAGTCCATCCAGCGTGAGCTGCCCGCGGACGCGACGGAGGAGCAGATCCTCGACGTCGTGCGCGAGCTGAACGAGGACCCGGCCTGTACGGGCTACATCGTCCAGCTGCCGCTGCCGAAGCACGTGGACACCCAGAAGGTGCTCGAGGCCATCGACCCGGACAAGGACGCGGACGGCCTGCACCCCATGAACCTGGGGCGGCTCGTGGCCTCGGTCGGCGGCGAGCTGGACTCGCCGCTGCCGTGCACCCCGGCCGGCTGCGTCGAGCTGCTGCGCCACCACGGTGTGGAGCTGGCCGGCAAGCACGTGCTCGTGATCGGCCGCGGCGTGACCATCGGCCGGCCCGCCGGCCTCGTGCTCACCCGCCGCGAGGTCAACGCCACCGTGACCCTGGCCCACACCGGCACCACGAACCTCGACGAGCTGCTGGCGAGCGCCGACGTCGTGATCGCCGCCGCCGGCTCCGCCCACATGGTGACGCCGGAACAGGTCAAGGAGGGCGTGATCGTCCTGGACGTGGGCGTCTCGCGCGTGACCGGGGAGGACGGGAAGTCCCGCGTCCTGGGTGACGTGGACCCGGCCGTGAAGGAGAAGGCGGCCTGGATGGCGCCGAACCCGGGGGGCGTCGGGCCGATGACCCGCGTTATGCTGCTGGCGAACGTCGTCGAGGCCGCCGAGCGCGCCGCCGACGGCGAGAACTGGGCCGGGGAGCGGGCCGGGGCCTGAGATCCGCGGTGTGGCCGGGGCTACAGGGCCCCGGCCACACGGGCGTACATTGCGATGCAGGGGGGGAGAGGATCCAACCCAGGAGGAATCGCATGTACTACAGCAGCGGCAACTACGAGGCGTTCGCCCGCCCCCGCAAGCCGGAGGGCGTGGAGAAGAAGAAGGCCTACCTGGTGGGTGCCGGCCTGGCCTCCCTGGCCGCGGCGGGCTTCCTCGTCCGCGACGGCCAGATGCCCGGCGAGAACATCACCATCCTTGAGGCGAGCGACATCGCGGGCGGCGCCCTGGACGGCATTCCGGACCCGCATCGCGACGGCTTCCTGATCCGCGGCGGCCGCGAGATGGAGAACCACTTCGAGTGCCTGTGGGACCTGTTCCGCTCCGTCCCCTCCCTCGAGGTGGAGGGTGCCTCCGTCCTGGACGAGTTCTACTGGCTCAACAAGGACGACCCGAACTACTCCCTCATGCGGGCCACCCAGGACCGCGGCCAGGACGGGCACACCGACGGCAAGTTCACCCTGGACCTGAAGGCTCAGAAGGACCTGCTGGACCTCGTCATGGCGCGTGAGGAGGACCTGTATGACAAGCGCATCAACGAGGTGATGGGCAAGAGCTTCCTCGCCTCCAACTTCTGGCTCTACTGGCGCACGATGTTCGCCTTCGAGGAGTGGCACTCCGCCCTCGAGATGAAGCTCTACGTCCAGCGCTTCATCCACCACATCGGCGGCCTGCCGGACTTCTCCGCCCTGAAGTTCACCAAGTACAACCAGTACGAGTCCCTCGTCCAGCCGCTCATGCGCTGGCTCCAGGACCAGGGCGTGCAGGTGCAGTTCGACACCCGCGTCACCAACGTGGTCTTCGACATCACCGCCCAGCGCAAGACGGCCCGCCGCATCGAGTGGCTGCGCGGCGGCGAGGAGGGCGGCGTCGACGTCGACGAGGACACCCTGGTGTTCGTCACCAACGGCTCCCTCGTGACCAACTCCAGCTGGGGCGACAACACCACCGCGCCGACGTGGGACTACGAGGTCAAGCCGGGCGACGGCTGGCAGCTGTGGAAGAACATCGCCCGTCAGGACCCCGACTTCGGGCGGCCGGACAAGTTCATCCACGCCCCCAACGTCCACGCGGAGCACGAGACGGCCTGGGAGTCGGCCACGATCACCACGCTCGACGACCGCATCACGCCCTACATCGAGCGCATCTGCCAGCGGGACCCCCATTCCGGCCGCGTGGTCACCGGCGGCATCGTCACGGCCCGCGACTCGGCCTGGCTGCAGTCCTGGACGATCAATCGCCAGCCCCACTTCAAGGAGCAGCGCCCCAACGAGCTGACCATCTGGTTCTACGGCCTGATGATCGACACCCCCGGCGACTTCATCCCCAAGCCCATGCGCGAGTGCACGGGTGAGGAGATCTGCCAGGAGTGGCTGTACCACCTGGGTGTCCCGGAGGATCAGATCCCCGAGCTCGCGAAGAACTCCTGCATCACCCGGCCCTGCGCGATGCCCTTCGTCACCGCGTTCTTCATGCCCCGCACCAAGGGGGACCGCCCGCAGGTGGTCCCGGAGCACGTCACGAACTTCGCCTTCCTCGGCCAGTTCGCGGAGACCGTGCGGGACACCATCTTCACCACCGAGTACTCCGTGCGCACGGCGATGGAGGCGGTCTACCAGCTGCTGGACGTCGAGCGGGGCGTGCCCGAGGTCTGGGGCTCGGTGTACGACGTGCGGGAGCTGCTGAAGGCCACCGCCGTCATGCGGGACGGCAAGCGACTGCCGGTGCCCGGCTGGCTCTCCCGCCACCTGGAGAAGACCCAGGTGGGCGACCTCATGGAGCGCTACGGCGTGATCTGACGCCGAGGGAGCGGGCCGGAGCCTGACCTCTCCCCGCCCCGTGACGAACCCTGCGATATGGCCCCCATCCACCCCGGATGGGGGCCATATCGCAGGGTTCGTCGCAGAGGGGGCGGCGCGCGTATGGGCGGGTGGTGCGCCTATGCTGTCGCCTTGTGAGTCACACCACTCTGCACGCGTCCCCCGGCGACGCCTCCGTCATCCGTGCCCGCGGGCTGCGCAAGCAGTACGGCGAGTTCCACGCCGTGAAGGGCATCGACCTGGACGTGCGCCCCGGCGAGTGCTTCGGCCTGCTCGGCCCCAACGGCGCGGGCAAGTCCACCACCATGCGCATGCTCGCGGGCACCTCGCAGCGCACCGCGGGCGAGCTGACCATCCTGGGCATCGACCCGGAGGAGGACGGGCCGGCCGTCCGTGCGCGTCTGGGCGTGGTGCCGCAGCAGGACAACCTGGACGAGGAGCTCACCGCCCGGGAGAACATCCTGATCTACGGCCGCTACTTCGGCCTGCCCTACTCGTACCTGCGGCCCAAGGCCGAGGAGCTGCTGGCCTTCGCCCAGCTCACCGAGAAGGCGGACGCCAAGGTCACCGACCTCTCCGGCGGCATGAAGCGCCGGCTCGTGATCGCCCGCGCACTGGTCAACGAGCCGGCCCTCTTCCTCCTCGACGAGCCCACCACAGGCCTGGACCCGCAGGCCCGCCACATCCTGTGGGACCGCCTCTACCGGCTCAAGGAACGCGGCACCACGCTGCTGCTGACCACGCACCACATGGACGAGGCGGAGCAGCTGTGCGATCGGCTCGTCGTCGTCGACGGCGGCGAGATCATGGCCGCCGGCACCCCCGCCGAGCTCATCCGCGAGCACGCCTCCCGCGAGGTCCTCGAGGCGCGCTTCGGCGCGGACCGCAACGAGGCCGCGGCCCGCACCGTCCAGGCCCACGCGGGTGACGGCGTCGTGCACCGCGTCGAGGTCCTCCCGGACCGCGTCCTCGTCTACGCCCGACGCGCGGACGACCTGCACGACGTCGTGCAGCGCCTCGTCGACGAGGGCGCCCTGCCCGCCCCCGTCACCACGCTGACCCGCCGCGCGAGCCTCGAGGACGTGTTCCTCATCCTCACCGGCCGCACCCTGGTGGACTGACCCGTGCCGTCCCCCACCACGACGACGGCCCCCGGCCCCGCCTCGCCCGCCGAGCCGCTGCGCCCGCCGGTCACCGCGGCGGCGTCCGCGGAGCGCGTGAGGCGCCGCGGCGTCCTGCTCTACGCCGAACACCAGCTGCGGTCCATGCGTCGCTACGGCATGGTGCTGATCGTCGGTGCCCTGGGCGAGCCCGTGCTCTACCTGCTGGCCATGGGCCTGGGCCTGGCCCAGCTCATGGGCGGCGGGATGCCGCAGGACGCCCTGGGCGGGGTCTCCTACGTCGCGTTCATCGCCCCGGCGCTGCTGGCCTCGGGTGCGCTGATGACCGCGTCCGTCGAGTTCTCCTACCCGGTGATGGGCGGGTTCCAGTGGCAGCGCACGTACTACGCGGCGCAGGCCACGCCGCTGTCTCCGGCGCAGATCGCCCTGGGCCACCTCGCGGCCGTGAGCCTGCGGTTCGTGTTCCAGGCTGCCGTGTTCCTGCTGGTGATGCTGGCGTTCGGCGTGGTCTCGAGCCCGTGGGCGTGGGTGCAGGTCCTCACCGCCACGCTCGGCGGGCTCGCCGTCGGCGCGCCGATCATGGCGTTCGCGGCCTCCCTGAAGGAGGACAAGGGCCAGTTCGCCACCCTGCAACGGCTCGTGGTCATGCCCCTGTTCCTGTTCTCCGCCACCTTCTACCCGCTCGAGGCGCTGCCGGTGTGGCTGCGCTGGATCGGCTGGCTCTCCCCGCAGTGGCATGCCGCCCAGCTCGGCCGCGTGCTCTCCTACGGGATGGTCGAGCCGGCCTGGCTCACCGTGGTGCACGTGGCGTTCCTGCTGGCCCTCGCGCTCGGCGGGGCCTGGCTCGCGGTGCGGATCTACACGCGCCGTCTCGGCTGGGTCCGAGGCACCCCGGACCGGGACGCCGTCACGGCCGCCCGCCGGGTTCGTGCCCCGCGCCTGGGCCGGCGTGCCGCGCGCACCGGGGCCGCCCGCGCCGACGTCGCACCCGCCGCCGCGCAGGCGGAGCCGGCCGCGCCGTCGTCCTCGGTGATGCGGGAACACGCCGTCGCCGTGCCCCCCATGCCCGAGATCCCCGTGCGCCGCGGCCCGCTGGCCGGCGCGTACTCGGGCAACGTGCGCGCGGTGATGGAGCGGGCGTTCCTCTCCCTGAAGTCCAACAACTGGGTGGTGTTCTTCTCCGGCTTCTTCGAGCCCGTGCTCTACCTGGCCTCCATGGGCCTGGGGCTCGGCGCGCTGGTCGGCGACGTGGCCGGCCCGGATGGCACCCCCGTCCCGTACGGCATGTACCTCGCCCCCGCACTGCTGGCGGTCTCGGCGATGAACGGCGCCATCTACGACTCCACGTGGAACGTGTTCTTCAAGCTGCGCTACGCGAAGACGTACCAGACCATGCTCTCCACGCGGCTGGGCCCGCTGGACGTGGCACTCGGGGAGATCGCGATGGCGCTGCTGCGCGGGCTGATCTACGCGGTCGGCTTCCTGATCGTCATGACCGTGGCCGGGCTCGTCACCTCGTGGACGGCGCTGCTCATGATCCCCGGCGCCCTGCTCGTGGCGCTGGGCTTCGCCTCCCTCGGCATGGCGGTGACGAGCTGGATGAAGACGTTCCAGCACATGGACTGGATCCAGATCGTGCTGATGCCCATGTTCCTGTTCTCGGCCACGTTCTTCCCGCTCGCGGTCTACCCGGAGCCGATCCAGTGGGTGATCCGCGTGTTCCCGCTGTGGCACGCCGTGGAGATGATGCGCGCGCTCGCGGTGGGCGTGCTGAGCTGGGCGACCGCCGGCCACGTCCTCTACTTCGTGGTGATGGCCGGCGTCGGGGTGTGGCTCGCCGCCCGCCGGCTCGGTGCGCTGTTCCTGCGCTGAGGCCCCCGCGGGCCGGTCAGGCCGCGCGCGGCGCGGCGCCGCCGGACCACGTCCAGGGCCGCGACCACGGCGGTGAGCGCCCAGCACACGGCCACCATGCCCATGGCGGTCGAGGCCGCGTGTGCGTACGCCGCGGCCGACGGCGGGCCGGCGCTCTCGGCTGCGGCGCCGGCCAGGGCCGCGAAGAACGCGCCCGTCACCACGGACAGGCCCAGGGCGGTGCCGAGGCGCTGCGCCGTCTGGGCGACGCCGCCGGCCGCCCCCGCCTCGTGGCCGGCGACGTCGTCCATCATCAGCACCTGCGTGCTGGTGAGCAGCAGGGCCTGCGAGGCCGACTGCACGATCAGCCCCACCCCCACGATCCACGGCGACCACGCGCCGGCCGCGCTGCGCTCGAACGCGAGCGCGAGCAACCCCAGCGACACGAGGCCCACGAGGGCGCCGAGCAGCACGAGCACGGGCCCGCGCCGCTGCACCATCGAGCCCACCCACGGGGACAGGGAGGCCACGACGACGGCGCCGGGCAGACCCACGAGGCCGGCCTCGAGCGGCGTGAACCCCATGCCGCGCTGCAGGAAGATCGCCACGATCGCGAACACCGCCGGCATGGTGGCCAGGTAGATGGTGGACTCGAGCGCGCCGATCGTGAAGGACGGCCGCCGGAACAGGGCCGGGTCCACCATGGGCTGCACGCCAGTGGCCGACGCCCGTGCCTTCACGCGTTTCTCCCACAGCCACCACGCCGTCACGAGCGCGGCGGCGAGCACCAGCAGCCAGGCGGTGCCCGGGACGATGAACGGCACCATGAGGCTCACCCCGCCGGCGCCGAGCAGCAGGGCGCCCACCGGGTCGAGCGCGGCGATCCCGCGCGGGCCGGGGGCGGGGGGCAGGCCGTGCACGCGGGTGGGCGGCGGCAGCCAGAGGGCGCCCATCGCGACGGCGGCCAGGCCCACGGGCACATTCATGAGGAACGTGGAGCGCCAGCCCCACTCGGGGCCGAACGCGCCGAGGAACAGCCCGCCGAGCAGGGGCCCCACGGCCACGCCGAGGCCCACCACGGTGCCGAAGAGTCCGTAGGCCCGCCCGCGGGCGCGGCCGTGGAAGTTCGACTGGATGAACCCGATGACCTGGGGGTTGAACACGCCTGCGCCCAGGCCCGTGAGCAGGCGCCCCGCGTTGAGCAGCAGGGTGTCCCCGGCCAGGCCGGAGAGCAGGGAGCCGAGCATGTACAGCGTGATGCCCGCCAGGAAGAGGCTCTTGCGGCCCCACAGGTCGCCGGCGCGGCCCGCGGCCACGAGCACGGTGCCGAACGTCAGCGTGTACCCCGCCAGCACCCACTGCAGATCCGCGCTCGTGGCGTCCAGGCCCGACTCGATGGCCGGCAGCGCCACGTTCACCACGGACACGCTCATCAGCGCGAGGAAGAGCGGCATGAGCAGTGCGGTGAGGATGCGGCGCTGGTCAGGGGTGAAGGCCCCGGACGCGGGGTCGGCGGGGTGCGGGGGGCGGGGGGTCATCGCCACAGGATAGGTGCCGACGCGGGCCGCCCGATTCGGAGCGCACCCCACGATGCGGGATGATGGAGGGCAGACCCCACGAGCCCCTCCGGAGGAGCACCCATGTCCCAGTCCCTGACCCCCGGTCCCGACGGCGCGCGCCGCGGCCCCCGCGCCGGCCTGCGCGTGGGATCGCTCGGCTTCGTCGCGATGATCGTCATCCTGATCGTGGCGATCATCTTCGCCGCGAACCAGAACGACGTGATCGGGTGGCTCGTGGTCGCCGTCGCCGCCGGCTGGCTCGTGTTCGCGGTGGTCGTGTACCTGCAGATGCGCCGCGGCGTCCAGGCCGTGGGCCGCAAGGTGGACACCGCCATGCAGAACGCCCGCGCCGACGTCGCCGCCCTGCGCGGCCGGGACACCGACGCCGCCGCCCCCGCGGTGGCCCCGCAGGCACCGGCCGCGGACCCCCTGCGGGACACCAAGCTGGACCACTCGTTCAAGATCGCCCAGGTGCAGGTGCGCGTGGTGCGCGAGCAGCTCGCCGCGGGCGAGGGCATGGATCGCGAGATGGTGGACCGCGCCCTGGAGACCATCGACATCACGGCCTCCAACGCCCGCGACATGATCAAGGAGTCCCGGGCCGGTGACACCGAGGGCCCGGTGAGCGGGACGGTGATCGACTGATGACGGCGCTGCCCGAGAAGGACCCGGTCACCGGGAAGTACCCCGAGCCCGCCGAGGGCGAGCCCGTGGTGCACGCCAACGCCGGGGCGCCCAAGGCCGACGGCGCCGTGCGCGTGGCCACCGTGAACGTCAACGGCATCCGCGCCTCGCACCGCAAGGGGATGCGGGAGTGGTTCGCCGGCCGCGGCGTGGACGTGCTCACCCTCCAGGAGGTGCGCGCCCCCGCGGACGTCACGGCGCAGCTGGTCAGCGAGATCGTGGGCGAGGACTGGGACGAGGTGCACCTGGCGGACGCCGTGGCCGCCGCCAAGGGGCGGGCCGGCGTCGCGATCGCCTCGCGGTTCCCGCTCGGTGAGGTCCGCACGGGCATCGCCGACGCCGACGGGTACTTCGACGACGCCGGCCGCTGGATCGAGGCCGACCTGCGCCTGCCGGACGGCTCGCCGCTGACCGTGGTCTCCGCCTACGTGCACTCGGGCGAGGTCGACACCCCGAAGCAGGTGGACAAGTACCGGTTCCTCGACGAGATGGTCCGCCGCCTCTCCGAGCTGGCCGCGGGGGAGGGGCACGCCCTCGTCACGGGCGACCTCAACGTGGGCCACACCGAGCTGGACATCAAGAACTGGAAGGGCAACGTGAAGAAGGCCGGCTTCCTGCCCGAGGAGCGCGCCTACTTCGACCGGTTCTTCGGTGAGCTCGGCTTCACGGACGTGCACCGCGCCCTCGCCGGGCCGGTGCCGGGCCCGTACACGTGGTGGTCCATGCGCGGCAAGGCCTTCGACAACGACGCCGGGTGGCGCATCGACTACCACATGGCGACCGCGGACCTGGCCGAGCGGGCGACGACCGCCGTCGTGGACCGCGCCCCCAGCTGGGGCACCCGCTTCTCCGACCATGCCCCGCTCGTGGTCGACTACCAGTTCTGACCGTGCAGGAGAGACCCGAGGCTGAGATGACCATGAAGAAGAACTCCGTCCAGGACGTCCTGGCCCAGGACGCCGCCGCCACCGCCCACCTGGCCGGCGCGTCCGCCCGGCACCGCGTGCTCTCCGGCATGCAGCCCTCGGCGGACTCCCTCCACCTGGGCAACTACCTCGGCGCCCTCGTGAACTGGGAGCGCACCCAGGCCGACTTCGAGGCGTTCTTCTTCATCCCCGACCTGCACGCCATCACCGTGCCGCAGGACCCGGCCGCCCTGGCGGAGCGCACGCGGGTGGCTGCCGCGCAGTTCATCGCCGGCGGCATCGACCCCGAGCGCTCCACGCTGTTCGTCCAGTCCCAGGTGCCCGAGCACGCGCAGCTGGCGTGGGTGCTGACCTGCATGACCGGCATGGGCGAGGCCATGCGGATGACCCAGTTCAAGGACAAGTCCGCCAAGCAGGGCGCGGACGCGGCTGGCGTCGGCCTGCTCGCGTACCCCATGCTCATGGCCGCGGACATCCTGCTCTACCAGCCGCATGGCGTGCCCGTGGGCGACGACCAGCGCCAGCACGTGGAGCTCACCCGCGACCTCGCCCAGCGCTTCAACCACCGCTACGGCGAGACGTTCGTGGTGCCCACCGGCTTCTACCCGGAGACCGGCGCGCGCATCTACGACCTGCAGGACCCCACGTCGAAGATGTCCAAGTCCGCGGCGTCCCCGAACGGTCTCATCAACGTGCTGGACGAGCCCAAGAAGACCGCCAAGAAGATCAAGTCCGCGGTCACCGACGACGGCACCGAGGCGCGCTTCGACCGCGAGGCCAAGCCCGGCGTCTCCAACCTGCTGACCATCCTCTCCGCGGTGTCCGGCACGCCGATCCCGCAGCTCGAGGAGGAGTTCGTCGGCAAGATGTACGGGCACCTCAAGGTCGCGGTGGCGGACGCCGTCGTCGAGCGCCTGGCCCCCGTGCGTGAGCGCGCCCTCGCGCTGCTGGACGATCCCGCCGAGCTCGACCGCATCCTCGCCGCCGGCGCCGAGAAGGCCCGCGCCGTGGCCACGCCCGTGCTCGAGGACGTCTACGCCAAGGTCGGCTTCCTGCCGCCGCTGCGTTGAGCCGGGCCGCACCGGCTCCGCGGCCTCCCGACGACGGCCCGCGCCTCCGACCTGCGGGGGACGCGGGCCGTCGTGTTTCTCCGACTCGAGGTGGAGGCGGTGGCACGTGCGCGGCTGACAGGATGGAGGCACCGCCCCCGCTCCTGCCGCCGTGGGGGCGTGCCCCACCGACAGAGGAGTGCCGGAGCCATGTCCACCGCAGTCGCGACCCCCGGGGTCGCCGAGGTCCCGCCCGGGGCCGAACCCGTCCTGGAGACGGAGAACCTCGTCAAGGTCTACGGTCGCGGGGCGTCCCGCTTCGACGCGCTGAAGGGCATCACCCTGCAGATCCAGCGCGGCGAGTCCCTGGCCGTCGTCGGCAAGTCCGGCTCCGGCAAGTCCACCCTGATGCACCTGCTGGCGCTGCTGGACCAGCCCTCCGCCGGCGTCGTCGCGATGGACGGCCGTCCCGTCTCCCAGCTCAAGGCCGCGGAGATCTCGCAGCTGCGCAACGAGCGGTTCGGCTTCGTGTTCCAGCAGTTCTTCCTGAACCCGAACCAGACGGTCCTGGAGAACACCGTGCTGCCGCTGAAGATCGCCGGCGTGGGCCGGGCCGAGCGCACCCGCCGAGGCATGGCGGTGCTCGAGCGGCTCGAGCTCGCGGACAAGGCGAAGAACAAGGCCACGGACCTCTCCGGCGGCCAGAAGCAGCGCGTGTGCATCGCCCGCGCGCTCGTGAACAACCCGACGGTGCTGTTCGCGGACGAGCCCACGGGCAACCTGGACTCCGCCACCTCGGCGGCCGTGGAGGACATCCTCTTCGGCCTGCACCGCGACGAGGGCATCACCCTCGTGGTGGTCACGCACGACGACGACCTGGCCGCGAAGTGCGACCGTCGCGTCGAGCTGCAGGACGGCGTGGTCATCGCCGACGAGCGCGTCGGCACCGAGCGGGACGGAGCACGGGCATGAAGGCCATCGACGTCGCGGGCACGGCGCTCGCCAACACGATGCGCTCCAAGCTGCGCACCTTCCTCACCGTCGTCGCGATCGTGATCGGCGCATTCACGCTGACCCTCACCACGGGGCTCGGCGCGGGCATCAACAAGTACGTGGACAACGTGGTCGAGGGCTTCGGCCAGCCCGGCGAGCTGACCGTGATGAAGCAGCAGGACATGTCCTCGGTCGGGGCGGTGAGCGGTTCGCCCCAGGAGTACACGGAGCAGGACGCCGCCGGCGGCGAGATGTTCGGCATGCCGCTGCTCACCCAGGAGGACCTCGCCGCGATCGAGGACACCGAGCTCGTCACCGAGGTGAAGACCTATCGGGTGGCCGAGCCGGAGTACATCCAGGGCCCGGACGACCGCAAGTGGCAGACCGGCTTCATGGGCAGCTCCGGTGAGATCGACATGCTCACCTTCGCCGCCGGCCGTGCCCCCGAGGCCGGCGCCTCGGAGATCGTCATGCCCGAGTCGTGGGTGGAGGACCTGGGCGCCAGCGACGCCGAGGACCTGATCGGCACGGAGCTGACCGTCGTGGCGGCGACCCCGCTGCAGGAGCAGAAGTCCGTGAAGGCCACCGTGGTCGGTGTGACGAAGGCGGCCGCGTCCGGTGCGGGCACCGCCCCGACGCCGTCGGAGTCGCTGGAGCAGGCGATCTACGACATCACGACGGAGGGCCTGCCGGAGTCCCAGCGGGACACCTACTTCCAGGCCACGGCGATCGTGGAGGACCCGGAGGCGAACGAGGACGCCGTGAAGCAGGCGCTGGCCGACAAGGGCCTGCTGGCGCAGACCCTCGAGGAGCAGCTCGGCGTGATCCGCGGCGTCATCGACGCCGTCACGTGGGTGCTCACCGGCTTCGCGCTCATCGCGCTGCTCGCCGCCAGCTTCGGCATCATCAACACCCTGCTCATGGCGGTGCAGGAGCGCACCCGGGAGATCGGCCTCATGAAGGCCCTCGGCATGACCGGCGGGAAGATCTTCGGCCTGTTCACCATGGAGGCCGTCGTGATCGGCCTGCTCGGCTCGCTGATCGGCATCGGCCTGGGCGTCGCCGTCGGACTCATCGCGAACCAAGTGCTGACCACCGGCCCCCTCAGCGGCGTCACCGGCCTGGTCCTGTTCGCGGTCAACCCCCTCGCCCTGCTGCTGATCCTGCTGCTGATCGTGGCCATCGCGTTCATCGCCGGCACCTTGCCCGCCCTGCGTGCGGCCCGGAAGGATCCCATCGAGGCCCTGCGGCACGAGTGATCCGGCTGCCGCGCCCGTCACCGCCATCACCGTCACCCACGACACCGAGGAGCTCACCATGACCACCGATCGACCGAACCAGGACCCGAACCCGGACCAGCACCCCGCCGCGGGCTCCCGCTACGGCACGCAGCCCTACGCGGCCCCGGGCTACGGCGCCCAGCCGGGCAGCCCGTACGGCACCGTCCCGGAGCCGGCCGCGTTCCCCGCCCTCCTGACGCTGACGCTCACGTCGCTCGCGCTGTACGTGCTGTCCGCCCTGCCGGGCCTGTTCGGCGGCGGGGAGAGCATCGAGAGCATGCGGGACTCCCTTCGCCAGAGCGGCCTCACCCCGGAGCAGGTGGAGGAGATCGCGCCCGTCGTGGGCGCCTCCGTGACGGTGGGAACGATCATCGTCCTGCTCATCGGCGTGGCCCTGTACGCCCTGGTGTACTTCAACCTCCGCGGGGCCAAGAACTGGGCCCGCATCCTCGGCATCGTCTTGGCGATCCTGGGCACCCTCAGTGCCGTCGGCGGCATCTTCTCCTTCGTGACCTTCCCCGGCATCGGCGGCGTCCTGGCCTCCGTGCTGAGCCTGGCGCTGGTGATCGTGAACATCCTGTGGCTGGTCAAGGCCTTCAACCCGCAGGTCGCGGCCTACACCCGTCAGGGCCGCCGCGCCTGATCCCGACGCCGTTCGCCGGCGGCGAGTCCGGGGTCGCCACCCCTCGCCCCGGCGTCGGCCAGCGGAGACCATGGCGACATGGCCTCCGATCATCGACCCCCGCATCCCATGTCCCCCCACCCCGACGACCTGGACGGCGGCGGGCGGCCCGTGGTGGGTCCGGACGAGGCGCGGCGGCGCATCGCCGGGCACTCCGGTCCGGACGCCCGCCCGCTGATCCGCCCCGACGCCCGCACCCCCGGCGTGTTCCGGGCGCTGCTCGGACTGACGGTCGCGTCCGCGGTCCTCTACGCCGCGTCGATCCTGCGCAACCTCCTCCCGGGCGCGGCCCAGGACATCGCGGACTCGCTGCCCGAGGGCAGCGCGCAGTCGCCCGCGATGACCACCGAGGCGATCGAGGGCGCCCTCACCGGCAGCGTCTGGTTCGCGACCCTGCTGGGCCTGGCGGTCTACGCGACCGTCCTCGTCGGCCTGACCCGGCGCAGCAACACGGCGCGCATCATGGGCGCCCTGTTCGCCTCGATCGCCATCTTCGTGACCCTGCTGGGGACCATCCGCCTGTTCGTCTTCCCCGCCGGGGACGTCGTGCTGCCCCTGGTCCTGGGCGGGCTGTTCGCGCTCGTGAACGCGGCCTGGCTCGTGTGCGCCTTCAACCCCGGCCTCGCGACGACCTTCCTGCGCCGCCGGGCATGATGGGGGCATGCACCCCCTCGACGACGATCCCCACGCCGCCACGGACCGCGACCCCGCCCCCGACCGCGCGGCCCTGCGTCCCCTGCGCCTGTTCCAGACCGTCACGGCGGTCACGGGGGCACTGAGCGCGGCCGGCGTGGGGGGCGTACTCGCGCTGCAATCGACGCCCGGCTACGCCCGCGCCGTGCTGGAGGCGCGCTCCTGGGGCGCGAGCGAGGTGACCGACGCCGACGTCGCCGCGTTCCTCACCCCGGCGGGGGCGTGGCCGGTGGCCGCCGCGGCGGTGGTCGTCCTGACCCTGGTGCTCCTGGCCGGCATCACCCGCCGGATCCGGGCCGTGCGCCCCGTGGGGAGCGTGTTCGTGGTGCTGGGGATGCTCACGGCGGCCTTCTGGATGGTCGACGGCGGGCGGATGGTGCAGGCCGGGGGAGGGGGTCCGGCCGTGCTGGGGGCCGTCGTCGGGATGCTCGTGTCCAGCGCGGTGTGGCTGCGTGTGGCGCACCGGCGGGAGACGCGCGACGCCTTCGACGCCTGAGCTCGCGCCGCCTCCGCCTCCGCCTCCGGTCCCGCCCCCGTCCCCATGCCGAGGCCCGCAGACACGCCGCTACACCGGGCCGGTGACGGCGCGTCTGCGGGCCTCGGCGGGAGGGGCACCCCTCCACGACGACGGCGGCCCGCCTCCTCGAGCGAGGAGACGGGCCGCCGTCGTGGTGCGGGGGATCAGAACTGGCGGGCCAGGATGGCCCGCTTCACCTCGGAGATCGCCTTGGTCACCTGGATGCCGCGGGGGCACGCGTCGGTGCAGTTGAAGGTCGTGCGGCAGCGCCACACGCCCTCCTTGTCGTTCAGGATCTCCAGGCGCATGTCGCCGGCCTCGTCACGCGAGTCGAAGATGAACCGGTGCGCGTTGACGATGGCGGCCGGGCCGAAGTACTGGCCGTCCGTCCAGAACACCGGGCAGGACGAGGTGCACGCGGCGCACAGGATGCACTTCGTGGTGTCGTCGTAGATCGCCCGGTCGGCCTGGGACTGGTAGCGCTCCTTGGTGGGCGCGTGGCCCTCGGCGACCAGGAACGGCATGATCTCGCGGTAGGACTGGAAGAACGGGTCCATGTCCACGATCAGGTCCTTCTCCACCGGCAGGCCCTTGATGGGCTCCACCAGGATGGGCTTGGACAGGTCGAGGTCCTTCAGGAGCGTCTTGCAGGCCAGGCGGTTGCGGCCGTTGATGCGCATGGCGTCGGAGCCGCACACGCCGTGGGCGCAGGAGCGGCGGAACGACAGGGTGCCGTCGTGGTCCCACTTGACCTTGTGCAGGGCGTCCAGCACGCGGTCGGTGCCGTACATGGTCAGGCGCCACTCGTCCCAGTAGGACTCCTCGGAGGACTCCGGGAGGTAGCGGCGGACCTTGAGTACGATGTCGAAGCTCTCGACCTCGCCTGCGCCGCCGCCGGCGGACTGGGTCTGCGCCTGGGCCACGGGGGCCTCGGTCTCGGTTGCTGAGTGGCTCATCAGTACTTACGCTCCATCGGCTGGTAACGGGTCACGACGACGGGCTTGGTCTCGAAGCGGATGCCCTTGACGCCCTCCATCTCCGCGGTCTCGTCACGGTAGATCATGGTGTGCGCCATGAAGTTCTCGTCGTCGCGATCGGGGTAGTCCTCGCGGTAGTGGCCGCCGCGGGACTCCTTGCGGCCCAGGGCCGCGAGGGTCATCGCCTCGGCGATGTCCAGGAGGTAGCCCAGCTCCATGCCCTCGAGCAGGTCGAGGTTGAAGCGGTGGCCCTTGTCCTGGACGGACACGTTCTCGTAGCGGCCGCGCAGCTCCTCGATCTTGGCCAGTGCGCGGCGGATCGAGTCCTCGTCGCGGAAGACCTGCATGTCCGCGTCCATGGACTCCTGGAGCTCGGCGCGGATGTCCGCGACGCGCTCGGACCCGGTGGCGGAGCGCAGGTTCTCGATGTGCTCCACGGTCGGCAGCTCGCCGCCCTCGGGCAGCTCCACCCAGTCCGCCTGCGCGGCGTACTCGGCGGCGTAGATGCCTGCGCGGCGGCCGAACACGTTGATGTCCAGCAGCGAGTTGGTGCCCAGGCGGTTGGACCCGTGCACGGACACGCAGGCCACCTCGCCGGCGGCGTACAGGCCCGGCACGACGGTGTCGTTGTCCTGGAGGACCTCGGCCTTGATGTTCGTGGGGATGCCGCCCATGAAGTAGTGGCAGGTGGGGAACACCGGCACCGGCTCCGTGTAGGGCTCGACGCCCAGGTACGTGCGGGCGAACTCGGTGATGTCCGGGAGCTTCTCGTCGATGTGCGAGGGCTCCAGGTGCGTCAGGTCGAGCAGCACGTAGTCCTTGTTGGGGCCGGCGCCGCGGCCCTGACGGACCTCCTCGGCCATGGACCGGGCCACGATGTCGCGCGGGGCGAGGTCCTTGATGGTGGGGGCGTAGCGCTCCATGAAGCGCTCGCCGTCCGCGTTGCGGAGGATGCCGCCCTCGCCGCGTGCGGCCTCGGAGAGCAGGATGCCCAGGCCGGCCAGGCCGGTCGGGTGGAACTGCACGAACTCCATGTCCTCGAGGGGCAGGCCCGCGCGGTAGGCGATGGCCATGCCGTCGCCGGTGAGGGTGTGGGCGTTCGAGGTGGTCTTGTACACCTTCCCGGCGCCGCCGGTGGCGAAGATGACCGACTTGGCCTGGAAGACGTGGATCTCGCCGGTGGCCAGCTCGTAGGAGACGACGCCGGCGGTGCGCTTCTGCTTGTAGGCGGTGCCGTCCTCGCGCACGGCGTCCTCCTCCACCAGCAGCAGGTCGAGCACGTAGAACTCGTTGTAGAACTCCACGTTGTGCTTGACGCAGTTCTGGTACAGCGTCTGGAGGATCATGTGGCCGGTGCGGTCCGCGGCGTAGCAGGCGCGGCGCACGGGCGCCTTGCCGTGGTCACGGGTGTGGCCGCCGAAGCGGCGCTGGTCGATCTTGCCCTCGGGGGTGCGGTTGAAGGGCAGGCCCATCTTCTCGAGGTCGAGCACCGCGTCGATGGCCTCCTTGGCCATGACCTCCGCGGCGTCCTGGTCCACCAGGTAGTCGCCGCCCTTGACGGTGTCGAACGTGTGCCACTCCCAGTTGTCCTCCTCGACGTTGGCGAGGGCCGCGCACATGCCGCCCTGGGCCGCGCCGGTGTGGGAACGCGTGGGGTAGATCTTGGTGAGGACGGCGGTGTGCGCGCGCTGACCGGCCTCGATGGCCGCGCGCATGCCCGCGCCGCCGGCGCCGACGATCACCACGTCGTACTTGTGCACCTGCATTCAGGTCTCTCTTTCTGGGTGTCTGTGACGCGGCGGCCGCTCGGGCCGGCCGCACCGCAGGGTGAACGTTTCCGGGGTCAGCCGCAGAAGGCCGGGGAGCCCTCAAGCAGGGCGCCGGAGGCGTCCACCATGCAGGGATCGAAGGTGAAGATCACCAGGGTGCCGAGGATGATGATCACGGCCGTGGCGATGTACAGGATCATCGTCAGCCAGAACCGGCCGGTGCCGCGACGGGTGTAGTCGTTGATGATCGTGCGCACGCCGTTGGCGCCGTGCAGCATGGCCAGCCACAGGAGGGCCAGGTCCCAGAACTGCCACAGCGGGTGCGCCCACTTGCCGGCCACGAAGCCGAAGTCGACGGCGTGGATGCCGTCGCCGACCAGCAGGTTGGTGGTCAGGTGCACGGCGATCAGCACGACGAGGAAGACGCCCGAGATGCGCATGAACAGCCAGGCGAGCATCTCGAAGTTGCCGCGGCCGCCGCCGTCGCGCGTGTACGTGGGGTCCAGACGGCGGCTGCGGGGCGCCGCGATGGTGGTCTCAGCGGTGGTGCTCATGGCTCAGTGACCTCCGAGTGCGAGGCTGAAGTGACGGATGGCGAAGCCCAGGGTCAGGACGACCCACAGCCCCAGCACGATCCACAGCAGGGTCTTGTGGTGCTGGGTGCCGCCCTTCCAGAAGTCGACCAGGATGATGCGCAGGCCGTTCAGGGCGTGGAAGATGATCGCCGCGACGAGGCCGGCCTCGCCGAGCGCGAAGTACCACGTCTTGTACGAGCCGATCACGGCGTCGTAGGCCTCGGGGGAGACCCGGACCAGGGCCGTGTCCAGCACGTGGACGAGCAGGTAGAAGAAGATGACGACGCCGGTGACGCGGTGGCCCACCCAGGACCACATGCCGCCGTGGCCCCGGTACAGGGTTCCGCGGCCGTTCTTGGCCGGGGCCTGCGCAGTGGCGCTAGACACGGTTGATACCTCCAGGGGGGAATGCACGATCCCGGTCCTCCGCCGTGGGACGACGACGGGCAGGGGCGTGTGCGAGTGGATTCCTCCGCCTAGGGTAGACCCTTCCCGCGCCTCCGTGCCCGATCGGGGACCGGGGCGGCCACTGTGACGCGCGCGGCGCCCCGCCGCCGTCCTGCTCGGTCTGGGCTGTGCCCCGCCTGGGACGCGTCGAGTGGTCCGCTGTCCGGACGGTTCCGTAGTCTGGCCCGGTGAGCACCGATCCGAACCTGACCGATGCCCCGCGCGAGGCCGCGCCGGGCACGGCCCTGTCCCGCTTCCACGCCGTGATCCCCGCCGGGGGCGTGGGCACCCGCCTGTGGCCCCTCTCGCGGGCCGCCGCGCCGAAGTTCCTCCACGACCTCACCGGCTCGGGCCAGACCCTGATCCGTGCCACGTGGGACCGTCTGGCGCCCCTGGCCGCGGGCATGCTCGTGGTGACCGGGGAGGCCCACCGGGAGGCGGTGTGCACGCAGCTGCCGGCCCTGGCGGAGACGGATCTGGTGCTCGAGCCCTCGCCCAAGGACTCCGCGGCCGCCATCGGCCTGGCCGCGGCGATCCTCTCCCTGCGCGACCCGGACACGATCATGGGCTCGTTCGCGGCGGATCAGGTGATCTCCCCGGTGGAGGTCTTCCAGGACGCGGTGCGACAGGCCGTCGAGACGGCGGCCACGGGTCGGATCGTGACCATCGGCATCGAGCCCACGCACGCGGCCACGGGCTTCGGCTACATCCGCCGGGGCCGCCGCCTCCGCGTGGCCGGCGCCCCGGACGCGCACGACGTCGCCGCGTTCGTGGAGAAGCCGGACCTGAAGGTCGCCCAGCAGTACGTGAAGTCCGGCCGCTACCTCTGGAACGCGGGCATGTTCGTGGCGCCCGTGGGCCTCATGCTGGCCCACCTCGAGGAGAACGAGCCCGCGCTGCACGCCGGCCTGATGGAGATCGCCCGCGCGTGGGAGACGCCGGAGCGGGACGAGGTCATGGCCCGGGTGTGGCCCGAGCTGACGAAGACCGCCATCGACTACGCCGTGGCCGAGCCCGCCGCCGCCGTCGGCGACGTGGCCGTGATCCCCGGCTCCTTCACGTGGGACGACGTGGGGGACTTCGCGGCGATCGCCCGCCTGAACCCGGTCAAGGACGCCTCCGGCATCACGGTGATCGGCGACACCCCACGGGTGTACTCGGACGACGCGTCCGGCGTCGTGGTGACGGACACGAAGCGCGTCATCGCGCTGATCGGCATCGAGGACGTCGTCGTGGTGGACACCGAGGACGCGTTGCTCGTCACCACCACGGAGCACGCCCAGGAGGTCAAGAAGGCCGTCGAGGCGCTCAAGGCGGAGGGCGTGGACGAGGTCCTCTGACCGCGTCCTGTGCCGGGTCCGGCCCCCACCGACCGGCACCCCCGGAGTAGGGTGCTGGGCCATGACCACCTCCGACTCCGTGCTGACCGGGCCCCGTCCGACCTCCGTCCCCTCGGTGGGCCCCGTGGTGGCCGAGCTCGAGGACGAGATCGTGTCCTTCCGCCGGGACCTGCACCGGCATCCCGAGCTCTCCTATGAGGAGTACCGCACCACCGACCGCATCGTGGAGCTGCTCTCCGGCTACGGGCTCTCGCCCGTGCGGATGGAGTCCACGGGCGCCTACGTGGACGTCGGGGAGGGGCCGGTGGTGCTGGCCCTGCGCGCGGACATCGACGCGCTGCCGGTCGAGGAGGAGACCGGCCTGCCCTACGTGTCCGTCAATGACGGCGTCGCACACGCGTGCGGCCACGACATGCACACCGCCGTCATGGCGGGTGTGGCCGTCGCCCTCGGCCGCATCCTCCGCGGGGCCACCGCCGACGCCGACCTGCGCGCGGCCGGCGAGCGGGTCCACGGCACGGTCCGCGTCATCTTCCAGCCCGCGGAGGAGCGGCTGCCCGGCGGCTCCCTGGCCGTGCTGCGCCAGGGGATCCTCGACGACGTGCCCCGCATCCTGGCGGCGCACTGCGACCCCCAGGTCGACGTCGGCTCGATCGGCACCCGCATCGGCGCCATCACCTCGGCGGCGGACACGATCCGGATCACCCTCACCGGACGCGGTGGGCACACCTCGCGGCCCCACCTCACCGAGGACATGGTCTTCGCCCTGTCTCAGATCGCCGTGAACGTGCCCGCCGTGCTCTCCCGGCGGATCGACGTGCGCTCGGCCGTCTCCGTGGTGTGGGGGCAGATCGCCGCCGGCAGCGCGCCCAACGCGATCGACAACACCGGCTACCTGGCCGGGACCATGCGCTGCCTCGACGCGGACGTGTGGGAGGAGGCCGGAGCGCTGCTCGACGAGGTGGTCCGGCAGGTCGCCGCGCCGTACGGCGTGCACGTGCAGCTCGAGCACGTGCGCGGTGTCCCGCCGGTGCACAACACCGAGGGCGAGACGGCGCTGATCGAGACCGCGGCGCGGCGGGAGCTCGGCTCACGGGCGATCCTCCTGACCCCGCAGTCGATGGGCGGCGAGGACTTCGCCTGGATGACCCAGAAGGTGCCCGGCTCCATGCTGCGCCTCGGCACCCGGTCCCCGGGTGGCCCCATCTACGATCTGCACCGCGGGGACTACGCGCCGGACGAGCGGGCCATCGGCGTGGGCATGCGGGTCTTCACCGCCGCCGCGCTGCAGGTGCTCACGGGCGAGGACCACCACTGACCCCGCCGCCCGCACCCGCCGGAGGGGACGGGCCAACCGTTCGGTAGACTCGCGCTCATCCGGACGGGGCCACCCGCACGGGCCCCGTCTTTCCGCGGCCACCGGCCGCCGACCTCGCACCGTGCCTTCCGAAATGAGGCTCTCCTGACGCTTCCGTGGGTGTTCTGGCGAGCCGTTGACGAGGGCACGCCGCTCTCTGCCTAGGTTTCTGGCTGTTGAGGTCAGTTACCTGAAGGGCGGAGAACGGCGTGCGGAACGCAAGCCTATGGCGGTCCTTGCTGGGCGTCGAGAAGACGGTCGTGGAGGGCATCGAGTTCGATGAGGACGACCAGCTCCTGGTGGCTCATGTCCGTCCCCGGGCTCGAGTGCGTGGCCGGTGCGGGCGGTGCGGGCGCAGGTCGCCCGGGTACGACCGTGGCGAGGGTCGGCGGCGGTGGCGGGCGCTGGATCTGGGCACGGTGCAGGTCTACCTCGAGGCCGACGCCCCGCGGGTGGCCTGCCGCGAGCACGGTCCCACGGTGGCCGCCGTCCCGTGGGCCAGGCACGGGGCCGGTCACACCGTGGTGTTCGACGAGCAGGTGGCCTGGCTGGCCACGCAGTGCTCCAAGTCCGCGGTCACCGAGCTGATGCGCATCGCCTGGCGCACCGTCGGGGCGATCATCACCCGGGTCTGGGCCGACGTGGAGGCCCTCGGCGACCGGTTCGCCGGCCTGCGACGGATCGGCATCGATGAGATCTCCTACAAGAAGGGCCACCGCTACCTCACGATCGTGGTCGACCACGACACCGGCCGGCTCGTCTGGGCCGCCCCGGGCCGGGACAAGGCGACCCTGGCGGCGTTCTTCGAGGCCCTCGGGCCCGACCGGTGCGCCGAGATCACCCACGTCAGCGCCGACGGGGCGGACTGGATCGCCGCCGTGGTCGCCGAGCGGTGCCCGAACGCGGTGCGGTGCGCTGATCCGTTCCACATCGTCAAGTGGGCCACCGAGGCCCTGGACGAGGTCCGTCGCCAGGCGTGGAACGAGGCCCGTGGCGCGGTCCGGCAGCGCCGGGCCGGGCGGGCCGGCGGGCACGCCAAGGCGCTCAAGCACGCCCGGTACGCGCTGTGGAAGAACCCCGAGAACCTCACCACCCGGCAGCAGGCCAAGCTCGCCTGGGTCGCCAAGACCGACCCGCGCCTGCACCGGGCCTACCTGCTCAAGGAAGGACTGCGCCTGGTCTTCCAGCTACCCGCCGACGAGGCCGAGACGGCCCTGGAACGCTGGATCGGCTGGGCCCGACGTTGCCGCATCCCCGCCTTCGTCGAGCTCCAACGCCGCATCGTCAAGCACAAGGCCTCGATCCTCGCCGCGATCGAGCACGGCCTGTCCAACGGACGTATCGAGTCCGTGAACACGAAGATTCGGCTCATCACCCGCGTCGCCTTCGGCTTCAAGTCCCCCGAAGCCCTCATCGCCCTGGCCATGCTCAACCTCGGCGGCCACCGACCCGTCCTACCGGGCCGGAAATGACCCACGGATCAGTCAGGAGAGCCCGAAATGAGGACCCCATGGGCATCGCCACCCCGTCGGCCGCGCGCCGCCGTCGTCTCCTGCTCCCCGCCGCCGCGCTCGCCGTCTCCGGCCTGCTGCTGACCGCGTGCGGCGCCCCGCCGGAGCAGTCCGAGGCCTCGGGCTCCGGCGCCGCCGAGAGCGAGGCCATCGCCACCGTCGACGGCGTCGGCTCGGACAACAAGGACTACAAGGCCTGCATCGTCTCGGACGAGGGCGGCTTCGACGACCGCTCCTTCAACCAGTCCTCCTACGAGGGCCTCAAGGCCGCAGAGAAGGCCTACGGCATCACCACCAGCGAGGCCGAGTCGAACGAGCCCAGCGAGTTCACCCCGAACGTGACCGCCATGGTCAACGCCGACTGCGACGCCGTCATCGGCGTGGGCTTCCTCCTCGGCGACGCCATGAAGCCGATCGCCGCGCAGCACTCGGACACCCACTTCTTCGGCGTGGACGTCACCGCGGAGGGCTTCTCCGACAGCTTCCAGAAGCTCACCTACGACACGGCGCAGGCGGCGTTCCTGGCCGGCTACCTGGCGGCGGGCACCACCGAGACCGGCACCGTGGCCACCTACGGCGGCATGGAGATCCCCACCGTCACCATCTTCATGGACGGCTTCGCCCGCGGCGTGGAGCACTACAACGAGGTCAAGGACAAGGACGTCAAGGTCCTGGGCTGGGACAAGGACGCGAAGACCGGCTCCTTCACGGGCGACTTCAAGAACGTGGCCAACGGCAAGACGAACACCGCCAACTTCATCAACGAGGGCGCCGACATCGTGATGCCGGTGGCCGGCCCCGTGGGCCTGGGCACCCTGGACGCCGTCCGCGAGGCGAACCAGGGCGGCAAGGACGTCAAGGTCATCTGGCCGGACTCGGACGGCTACGAGTCCACCAAGGACGGCAACCTGATCCTCACCTCGGTGAAGAAGAACATGGGCCAGTCCGTCGCCGACGTGATCGCCGCGGACCTGAAGGACGAGTTCTCGGCCGAGCCCTACGTGGGCACGTTGGAGAACAAGGGCGTCGAGCTGGCCCCGTTCCACGACTTCGAGGACACGGTGCCGCAGGAGCTCAAGGACGAGCTCAAGGACCTCGAGGCGAAGATCGTCTCGGGCGAGCTGAAGGTCGGCTCGGAGTACTCCCCGGAGGCCTGACCCGCCTCGCCATCGCCGCGGGGCCGGCCCGGACCCCTCCGGACCGGCCCCGCGGCGCGCGGGCGCCCGGCCCGCCCCCGCCGCCGAGCGCGGCACCACGAGCATCGACCAGACGGAAGGCCCTCGATGAGGCTCGAACTGCGCGGGATCACCAAGCGCTTCGGCTCGTTCGCCGCGAACGAGGACGTGAACCTGACCGTGGAGTCGGGGCGGGTGCACACCCTCCTCGGTGAGAACGGCGCCGGCAAGTCCACCCTGATGAACGTCCTCTTCGGGCTCTACGAGCCCACCGAGGGGGAGATCCTGCTCGACGGCGAGCCCGTCCGGTTCTCCGGCCCCGGTGAGGCCATGCGCGCGGGCATCGGCATGGTGCACCAGCACTTCATGCTCGTGCCCGTCTTCACGGTGGCCGAGAACGTGGCCCTCGGCGACGAGCACACCCGCGCCCTGGGCGTGCTCGACCTCGAGGCCACCCGCCGGCGGATCCGGGAGATCTCCGCCCAGTACGGCTTCGACGTGGACCCGGACGCCGTCGTCGAGGACCTGCCCGTGGGCGTGCAGCAGCGCGTCGAGATCATCAAGGCCCTCGTCCGCGACGCACGCATCCTCATCCTGGACGAGCCGACCGCCGTGCTCACCCCCCAGGAGACCGACGAGCTGCTCGGCATCATCCGCCAGCTGCGCGCGGACGGCACGGCGATCGTGTTCATCTCCCACAAGCTGCGCGAGGTCAAGGCCGTCTCGGACGACATCACCGTGCTGCGCCGCGGCCGCGTGGTCGGCACGGCGGACCCCTCCGCCGAGGCCGCCGAGCTGGCCGCCCTCATGGTGGGCCGGAACGTCGTCCTCGAGCGGCGCAAGACGGCCCCGACCCTGGGGGAGGAGACGTTCCGCGTCGAGGGCCTCTCCGTCGTCTCGCCCACGGGCCAGGTGCTGCTGGACGCCGTGTCCTTCGCCGTCCGCCAGGGCGAGGTCCTCGCCGTGGCCGGTGTGCAGGGCAACGGGCAGACGGAGCTGACCGAGGCGATCATGGGCCTGGTCAAGGCCACCGGCTCCGTCACCCTGGACGGCCGGGAGCTGATCGGCCGGTCCACCCGCCAGATCATCCGCGCCGGCGTCGGCTTCGTGCCCGAGGACCGCTCCACGGACGGGCTCGTCGGCCCGTTCTCCGTGGCGGAGAACATGGTGCTCAACCGGTTCGACGTCGCCCCGGCAGGCAACGCCGTGCAGATGCGCCCCGCCGCGGTGCGGGCGCACGCCGAGCGCCGCGTGGCCGAGTTCGACGTCCGCACCCAGGGCGTGGACCTGCCGGTCTCCTCCCTCTCGGGAGGCAACCAGCAGAAGGTCGTCATGGCCCGCGAGCTCGTGGACGGGCTGCGCCTGTTCATCGCCTCGCAGCCCACGCGCGGCGTGGACGTCGGCTCGATCGAGTTCCTGCACGACCGGATCATCGCCGAGCGCGACGCCGGCACCCCCGTGCTGATCGTCTCCACCGAGCTGGACGAGGTCCTCGAGCTGGCCGACCGGATCGCCGTGATGTACCACGGGCGGATCGTCGGCATCGTGCCGGGGGACACCTCGCGCGAGACGCTCGGCCTCATGATGGCCGGCCAGACCCCCGACGACGCGGCCCTCGCCTCCGGCGCGGACGTCGCCGCGGGCACGCCCGGCACCGCCGGCGCGGCGCCCGCCGCCCACCCCACCACGGAAGGAGAGCGCCCGTGAGCACCGCCGCCCCGCAGCGCCCGGCCCCCGCGTCCGACATAGCCGTCCGGCCCGCCCCCGCCGACTCCGCCCTGCGCCGGATCCTCTCGGGCAACGGCACGGTCACCGCCCTGGCGATCCTGCTGTCCCTGCTGGTCTCCGGCCTGCTGATCATCGCCGTGGACGAGGACGTCCGCGACGCCGCCCGCTACTTCTTCGCCCGCCCGGGCGACCTGCTGTCCGCCGCCTGGGCCGCGTTCGCCGGAGCCTTCGCGGCCCTGTTCCGCGGCGCCGTCTTCAACTACCGGGCCTCGGACGCGACGGGCATGCTCTACCCGCTCACCGAGACCCTCACCGTGGCGACCCCGCTGATCATCATCTCGCTGGGCATCGCCATCGCCTTCCGGGCGGGCCTGTTCAACATCGGCGGCCAGGGCCAGTTCATCTTCGGCGCCATGTTCGCCACGTGGTTCGGCGTGCACCTGCACCTGCCGCCCGGCGTGCACCTGCTGCTCGTCGTCGTGATGGGCGTGCTCGGCGGCGTGCTGTGGGGCTCCGTCGTCGGCGTGCTCAAGGCCTGGACGGGCGCGCACGAGGTGATCCTCACGATCATGCTCAACTACGTGGCGGTGAACCTGCTCGCCTACCTGCTGAACACCCCCGTCCTGCGGGCGCCCGGCACCACGAACCCGGTGTCCGCGCCGCTGGACCGCTCCGCCATGTTCCCGCGGCTGCTCGGGACCGACTTCCGGCTGCACTGGGGCTTCTTCGTCGCGCTGCTGGCCGTGCTCTTCACGTGGTGGCTGATGCAGCGCTCCACCCTCGGCTTCCGCCTGCGGGCCGTGGGTGCCAACCCCGACGCCGCCCGCACCGCCGGCATCTCCGTGAAGGGCTCCTACGTGGCCGCCATGGCGATCTCCGGCGGCCTCGCCGGCCTGGCCGGCGCCACCCACGTGGCCGGCACGGAGAGCACGCTGAACACCTCCGTGGCCGGGTCCTTCGGCTTCGACGCGATCACGGTGGCCCTGCTCGGCCGGTCCCACCCGGTGGGCGTGCTGTTCGCGGGCCTGCTCTTCGGCGCCCTGCGCGCCGGCGGCGTGACCATGCAGACCGAGACCGGGGTGCCGGTCGACATCGTCCTCGTGGTGCAGTCCGTGATCGTGCTGCTCATCGCGGCCCCGCCGCTGGTCCGCGCCATCTTCCGACTGCCCGCCCCGGGCGCCGCCCGCGCCCGCCGCGCCGCCGACCCCGTGACCCAGCCCGCCGTGGCCGGTGCCGCGCTGACCGGCGCCGCCGGCCACGCCGCCGCCCCGTCCACGGGCGTCCAGGAGGCCGCGGCCGCCGCCGTCGCGGACCCGCAGGCTCCGACCACCGCGCCCACGGACATGGCCCCGACCCACCGCCCGCACGAGCAGAAGGGGGACGCCCGATGAGCGCGACCGCCGCCCGGCCCCACGCCGACGTCGCCCGCCCCGAGGCCGCCGAGCCTGCCCGGGTCGTGGTCCGGCACTGGACCACCCCGATCGCCCTGACGATCCTGACCCTGCTGGCCCTGGCCGTCTTCGCCCTCGGCGCCCCCGAGGCGACGGCGACCTTCCGACTCTCCAACGCGTCCGACGCCGTCGTGCTCCCGGACCTGACCGCCGACCCCGTGCTGTGGGGCTGGCTGCTCGTCGGGCTCATGGCGGTGCTCACCGTGGTGGCCTGGCTGGCGACCCTGCGCTCGGGTCGCACCCCCGGCTGGGCCGCGGCCCTGTTCGCCGTCGCGTTCGTGGCCGCGTTCCTCATCTGGGTGATCGGCTCGGCGGACAACACCACCGTGTTCCTCACCGGCCTGATCGCCGGCTCGTTCGCGCTGGCCGTCCCGCTGATCTTCGGCTCGATGGCCGGCATCCTGGCCGAGCGTTCGGGCGTGGTGAACATCGCGATCGAGGGTCAGCTGCTGGCGGGCGCGTTCACGGCCGCCGTCGTCGGCACCGCCACCGGCTCGCCCTGGGCGGGCCTGGCCGCCGCGATCGTGGCCGGCGTCCTCGTGTCCTGGCTGCTCGCCGTGTTCTCGATCAAGTACCTGGTCAACCAGGTGATCGTCGGCGTCGTGCTCAACGTGCTCGTGGCCGGCCTGACGAGCTTCCTGTACTCCACCGTCCTCACGGGCGGGGACACCGAGCTCAACGCGCCGCCGCACTTCCCGAACCTGCGGATCCCGGGCCTGGCGGACATCCCCGTGCTCGGGCCCATCCTGTTCAACCAGACGATCCTGGGCTACGCGATGTACCTGCTCGTGATCGCGCTGTGGTTCGCCCTGTTCCGCACCCGCTGGGGCCTGCGCGTGCGCGCCGTGGGCGAGCACCCCAAGGCCGCGGACACCGTGGGCATCGACGTGAACCGCACGCGGTACGCCGCCGTCCTGCTGGGCGGCGCGGTGGCCGGCATGGGCGGGGCGTTCTTCACGCTCGTCTCCGCGTCGTCCTTCACCAAGGAGATGACGGCGGGCCAGGGCTTCATCGCGCTCGCGGCCGTGATCTTCGGCCGCTGGAACCCGATCGGCGCGTTCTTCGCGGCGCTGCTGTTCGGCTTCGCCACCAACATGCAGTACGTCCTGGCGATCCTCGGCACCCCGGTGCCGAGCCAGTTCATGGCGATGCTCCCGTACCTCGTCACGGTGTTCGCCGTGGCCGGCCTCGTGGGCCGCTCGCGCGGCCCGGCCGCCTCGGGCGTGCCGTACGTGAAGGAGTAGCCGTGGCGGACGGGCAGCACACGACGACGGCGCCGCGCGTGGACTGGGACCGGCTGCGGGCCGCGGCCCTGGCCGCCACGGAGCACGCCTACGTGCCCTACTCGGGGTTCCGGGTGGGCGCCGCCGCGCTCACCGACGACGGCCGCCTCGTCTCGGGCTGCAACATCGAGAACGCGTCCTACGGGCTGACCCTGTGCGCCGAGTGCGCGCTGCTGGCCGACCTGCGCATGGGCGGGGGCGGCCGACTGGCCGCGTTCGTCTGCGTGGACGGCGAGGGCGTGCTCACCATGCCCTGCGGGCGGTGCCGCCAGCTGCTGTACGAGTTCCGCGCCCCCGGGCTCGTGCTGCTCACCCCGGCGGGGGAGCGGGGGATCGACGCGGTGCTGCCGGACGCCTTCGGCCCGGCCGACCTGGAGCGGGCGGACCGTCCCTGACCTGCGGCGCGCTCCCGGGCCCGCTCGCTAGAGTCGGAGGCTGACCGTCGCAGCCGTCCCCCGAGGAGACCCCCATGACCGCGCAGCCGCAGGCCGAGCCCTTCGACGCCGTCGAGGTGATCCGCGCCAAGCGGGACCGGGGGACGCTGTCCCCCGAGCAGATCGACTGGGTGGTGGACGCGTACACCCGCGGCGTGGTGGCGGACGAGCAGATGTCCGCCCTGGCCATGGCGATCCTGCTCAACGGCATGGACCGCGCCGAGATCGCCCGCTGGACGGACGCGATGATCGCCTCGGGCGAGCGCATGGACTTCGGCGGGCTCACCACCCCGGACGGCCGCCCCCTGGCCACCGCGGACAAGCACTCCACCGGCGGCGTGGGGGACAAGATCACCCTGCCGCTGGCCCCCCTCGTGGCCTCCTTCGGGGTGGCCGTGCCGCAGCTGTCCGGCCGCGGCCTCGGCCACACCGGCGGCACCCTGGACAAGCTCGAGGCGATCCCCGGGTGGCGGGCCGACCTCAGCAACGAGGCGATGCTGCGCCAGCTCTCCGAGGTGGGCGCCGTGATCTGCGCGGCCGGCTCGGGCCTGGCCCCGGCGGACAAGCGCCTGTACGCACTGCGCGACGTCACGGGCACGGTGGAGGCCATCCCCCTGATCGCCTCCTCGATCATGTCCAAGAAGATCGCCGAGGGCACCGGCGCCCTCGTGCTGGACGTCAAGTGCGGCTCGGGCGCGTTCATGAAGGACGAGGCGTCCGCCCGCGAGCTGGCCCGGACCATGGTGGACCTCGGCCGGGACGCCGGGGTGGACACCTCGGCGCTGCTCACGGACATGTCCGTGCCCCTGGGCCGGACGGCCGGCAACGCCCTCGAGGTCCGCGAGTCGGTGGAGGTGCTCGCCGGCGGCGGCCCGGCCGACGTCGTGGAGCTCACCGTGGCGCTCGCCGCCGCGATGCTCGCCGGCGCCGGGGTCACGGACGTGGACCCGGCCGAGCACCTGGCCAACGGCCGGGCGATGGACGTGTGGAACCGGATGATCGAGGCCCAGGGCGGCGACCCGCGCGCGGCCCTCCCGACGGCGGCCCACGCCGAGGACGTCGTCGCGGAGACGGACGGCGTCCTCACCGAGCTGGACGCGATGGCCGTGGGCCTGGCCGCGTGGCGCCTCGGCGCCGGGCGGGAGCGGCAGGGCCAGGCCGTCCAGGCCGCGGCCGGCGTCGAGGTGCACGTGCGCCCCGGCGAGCGCGTGGCCCGGGGTCAGAAGGTCCTGACCCTGCACACGGACACGCCGGAGCGCTTCGAGCGGGCGAAGGCCGCGCTCGCCGGCGGCTGGGCCGTCGGCGAGCTCGACGACGCCGCCGCCCGGACCCTGCGCGAGCGCTCCGTGATCCTGGACCGGATCGGCTGACCGGATGCTCGCGTGGCTCGAGGGGGCGATCCTCCACGCCTCCGCGCAGTGGTGGGTCCTGCCGCTGACGCTGCTGCTGTGCCTGCTCGACGGCATCGTGCCGATCTTCCCGTCGGAGTCGGTGCTGGTGGCCCTCGGTGCGATCGTCCGCGACGGGCATCCGTTCTCCCTGTGGGCGCTGTGGGGGGTCGGCTTCGCGGGCGCGTTCCTGGGGGACGTGGCCGCGTACGCGATCGGCCGTGCCGTGGGCGTGGAGCGGTTCCGGTGGATGCGGCTGCGGCGAGTGCGGGCCACGGTCGAGGTCGCCCGGCACCACCTGCACAGTCACGGCGCGCTGCTGCTGTTCACCGCCCGGTTCATCCCCGGCGGCCGCGTGGCCCTGAACTTCACCGCCGGCGCCACCCGCTATCCGCCGGTGCGGTTCGTGGCGCTGGACCTGCTCTCCACGGCCAGCTGGGCCGCGTATTCGATCATGATCGCGCGCCTGACCGCGGGCTGGCTGGAGAACCCGGTGCTGCAGATCGCCGTCTCCGTGACGGGTGCCGCGCTCGTGGGCGTGCTGCTGGACCGTCTGCTCAAGGCCCTGCTGCGCCGCCGGCTGGGCGCCGGGGTGAAGGGCCTCACCCTGGCCGAGCAGGAGGCCCTGCGCTGAGCGCCCTGCCGTAGAGTGACGCCCGTGACGACGACGCAGCTTCCGGACACCGCATCCCCCTCCCCGCTCGAGGTCGACCTGGCCGTCCTGCCCAAGGTCTCCCTCCACGACCACCTCGACGGCGGCCTGCGCGTGGGCACCGTCCTCGACCTGGCCCGCGAGGCCGGCGTCGAGGTCCCCGCGGACACCGTCGAGGGCCTGGCCGAGTGGATCGCCGAGCACGCCAACGGCGAGTCCCTCGAGAAGTACCTGCAGGTCTTCGCCCTGACCACCGCTGTGATGCAGACCCGCGAGCAGCTGCGCCGCGTGGCCCGCGAATTCGTCGAGGACCTGGTCGCCGACGGCGTCGTCTACGGCGAGATCCGCTGGGCCCCCGAGCAGCACCTGGCCGGCGGGCTGAGCCTGGACGAGGCCGTCGAGGCCGTGCAGGCCGGCCTGGACGAGGCGGTCGAGGCCGCCGACGCCGCGGGCCACGTGATCCGCGTGGGCCAGCTGGTCACCGCGATGCGGCACGCCGACCGGGCCCAGGAGATCGCCGAGCTGGCCGTGCGCCACCGCGAGGCCGGCGTCGTGGGCTTCGACATCGCGGGCGCCGAGGCCGGGTTCCCGCCCTCCCGCTTCGCCGACACCTTCACGTGGCTGGCCGCCCACCACCTGCCCGTCACCGTGCACGCGGGCGAGGGCGACGGCCTGGACTCCGTCCGCTCGGCCCTCGTGGACGGCCGCGCCCTGCGTCTGGGCCACGGCGTGCGCCTGGCGGAGGACATCTCGGTGGAGTACGGCGGCGTGGACGAGGACGGCGAGCAGCTGGACGAGCTGACCGGCCTCGTGGACCTGGGCGAGACCGCCGCGTGGGTGCGGGACCGGCAGATCGCCCTGGAGGTCTGCCCGTCCTCGAACCTGCAGACCGGCGCGGTGGACGCCGCGGCGGGCATCGCGGGCCATCCCATCGACCTGCTCGTGCAGCTCGGCTTCCGCGTCACCGTGAACACGGACAACCGGCTCGTCTCGGACGTGTCCCTGACCGACGAGCTCTACCTGCTCGCCGAGACCTTCGGCTACTCGCTCTCCGAGCTGCTGGACCTGCAGCTCAACGCCGCCGAGGCCGCCTTCCTGCCCGTGGACGAGCGCGAGGACCTCGCCGAGATCCTCGTGGCCGGCTGGGGCGAGGTCATCTCCGGCGACGCCGTCGGCCCGGTCCTCGAAGAGCTGGACGACGAGGACGAGGACGACTGATCCGCCCGTGAGCGCGAGTGTGGACCGTCTGGTGGCGGTGGTCGAGGCACTGCGCGACCACTGTCCGTGGACGGCCGCGCTCACGCACGCCGACCTCGCCGAGTACCTCGTGGAGGAGGCGTACGAGGCGGTGGCGGAGATCGAGTCCCGCGACGCCGCCGCGTGGGCCGACGTGCCCGCGCGTCGGGCCGACGGCGCGTACCCCGCCCTGGCCGCCGAGCTCGGGGACGTCCTGTTCCAGGTGGTCCTGCACGCCGCCGTCTCCCGGGCGCCGGGCGCCCCGGCGGAGACGGCCGGGTTCCGCCTGGACGACGCCGCCGACGCCCTCACCGCCAAGATGATCCGGCGCAACCCGCTCGTGCTCACCCCCGAGGGCGGCCTGCGCCCGGCCGAGGAGCTCGCCGCCGTCACGCCCGAGGCGGTCGAGCTGGCCTGGGAGCGGGTCAAGGCGCGGGAGCGGGCCGCCGCGGGGCTCTCGTCCGCCGCTCCGGACCACGACGACGACGGCGGCACCGGCCCGGGCCTCGACGTCGGCGACATCCCGGCCCGGCTGCCGGCGCTGGCCGCCGCCGCGAAGGTGGTCGACCGCGCGGCCCGGCAGGAGCCGGACCCGCTCGCCGCGCACGTCCCGGTGCCGGCCGCCGAGGCGGGGGAGCGCCCGGCGGCGGGGTGGCCCGACGAGGCCGCGCTCGGGGCGGAGCTGTTCGCGCTGGTGCGCCGGGCCCGGGCGGCGGGGCTCGACCCCGAACGGGCCCTGCGCACCACGGTGGCGCGGGTGCGTGCGGGGGACTGGTCGGCCCTGCGCCCGTCCGGCTGACGCGGCGCCGCCTGGAACCTGAGGTCCCCGCTAGGCTGAGGCCGTGTCCACGCCGCGGGCACGACTTCCGACTTCGATTGAAGGAGACCCGTCCATGGCCCTGATCGACGCCATCCACGCTCGCGAGATCCTCGACTCGCGCGGCAACCCCACCGTCGAGGTGGAGGTCCTGCTCACCGACGGCTCCCTGGGCCGCGCGGCCGTGCCCTCGGGCGCGTCCACCGGCGAGTTCGAGGCGGTCGAGCGCCGTGACGGGGACAAGAAGCGCTACGGCGGCAAGGGTGTGCTGGACGCCGTCGCCGCGGTCGAGGGCATCGCGGAGGAGCTCGAGGGCGAGTTCGCCGCGGACCAGCGCGCCGTGGACCGCGCGATGCGGGACCTGGACGGCACCCCCAACAAGGGCAAGCTGGGCGCGAACGCGATCCTGGGCGTGTCGATGGCCGTCGCCGTGGCCGCCGCGCAGGCCTCCGACCTCATGCTCTACAAGTACCTGGGCGGCCCGAACTCCCACGTGTTGCCCGTGCCGATGATGAACATCCTCAACGGCGGCGCCCACGCGGACTCCAACGTGGACATCCAGGAGTTCATGATCGCCCCGATCGGCGCCCCGTCCTTCCGCGAGGCCCTGCGCTGGGGCACCGAGGTCTACCACGCCCTGAAGACCGTGCTGCAGGAGAAGGGCCTGTCCACCGGCCTGGGCGACGAGGGCGGGTTCGCCCCGTCCCTGGAGTCCAACCGGGCCGCCCTGGACCTCATCGCCGAGGCCGTGACGAAGGCCGGCTACCGCCTGGGTGAGGACATCGCGCTGGCGCTGGACGTCGCCTCCTCCGAGTTCTTCGACAAGGGCTCCTACACCTTCGAGGGCCAGCAGCGCTCCGCCGAGGAGATGGCCGCCTACTACACCGAGCTGGTGGACAACTACCCGATCGTCTCCATCGAGGACCCGCTCGACGAGGACGACTGGGAGGGCTGGCAGCACCTGACGGCGCAGCTGGGCGATCGCGTCCAGCTGGTGGGCGACGACCTGTTCGTCACCAACGTGGAGCGGCTGCAGCGCGGCATCGACGAGAAGGCCGGCAACGCCCTGCTCGTGAAGGTCAACCAGATCGGCTCCCTGACCGAGACCTTCGACGCGATCTCCCTGGCCCAGCGCCACATGTTCCACTGCATGATCTCGCACCGCTCGGGCGAGACCGAGGACACGTTCATCGCGGACCTCGCGGTGGCCACCAACGCCGGCCAGATCAAGACCGGCGCCCCGGCCCGCTCGGACCGCGTGGCCAAGTACAACCAGCTGCTGCGCATCGAGGAGGACCTGGCCGACGCCGCCGTCTACGCGGGCCGCTCCGCCTTCCCGCGCTTCCGCGGCTGACCGTCCCCGACGACGACGCGCGGGCCCGCCCGGATCCTTCCGGGCGGGCCCGCGCCCGTCCCGGGTGTGGCCAGGAGCCTGTCAGGGGCGGGCAGTAGGCTGTGAGGGTCCCCGCCACGCGTCCGAAGGAGTCCGCGATGAGTCCGCGCCGCCCCAGCGTGCCCCGTGTCGACCCGACGACGGGCGCCCCGCGCCGGACCGCCGTCGCCGCCCCGGCGGCCCCGGCGACGGCCTCCCCGGAGGCGGACGCGCCCACGCCGACCCCTGCGGCCCCCACGCCGAACACCCCGCCGACGGGCGCCGAGGTCATCGACCTGCAGCGCGTCCAGGAGCGCCGCCAGGCCGGTCACCACGGACACCTGGACGGGCACCCGGACGCGGGCCGGGCTGACACGGCCCCCGCCGCCCCCGCATCCCCGTCGGCACCCCCGCGCCGGACGGCGTCGGCCCGCCCGGCCGGGCGTCGGACCCGGCCCGCCCCCCGCCGCGCCGCGTCCGCCGCCGCCACGGCCGCCCGCCGTCGGGCCCCGCTGCCGGAGCCGGTGCCGGCCCGGCAGATCACGGGCCGCTCGCTCATCGTCGTCGCCGTGCTGCTGCTGGCCGCCGTCCTGGTGGCCCCCACGCTGCGCGCGTTCCTGAACCAGCAGCTGGAGATCTCGGCCGCGCGCGAGGAGATCGCCACCATGCAGGCCCAGCGCGAGGACTACGAGCGGCGGATCCAGCTGTGGGACGACCCCGCCTACGTGACCCAACAGGCGCGCGAGCGTCTCGAGCTGGTCATGCCGGGGGAGACCCTGTACTCCGTGACGGGGCGGCCCTCCGAGACCGACACCGATACCGAGACCGAGGACACGCCCGCCGCCGGCGCGGACGAGACCGTCAACACCCGCCTGCCGTGGGCCGAGGGCCTGTGGGACTCGGCCGTCCGCGCCGGGCTCGAGTGAGCCCCGCGTCCCGCCCCCGCCCGCACCACCCCCGCACCCCGAGGACACCATGACCGTCAGCCCCCGCCCCGCCCAGGACCGCACCGTCACCGAGCAGGACCTGGACACCCTGTCCCGCCAGCTCGGCCGCCCGGTCCGGGACGTCGTGGAGATCGGTGCCCGCTGCGTGTGCGGCAACCCCCTCGTGGCCACCACCGCGCCGCGGCTCTCCAACGGCATCCCGTTCCCCACGACCTTCTACCTGACGCACCCCGTGCTGACGGCGGCGGTCTCGCGCGTGGAGGCGGACGGGGAGATGGCACGCATGAACGACCGCCTCGCCCAGGATCCCGCGCTCGCGGCCGCGCACCGCGCGGCGCACGAGGCCTACATCGCCGAGCGGGACCGGGTCGGGGCCGAGGCCGGCACGGGGCCCGTCCCGGAGATCGCCGGGGTCTCGGCCGGCGGCATGCCCGAGCGCGTGAAGTGCCTGCACGCCCTCGTGGGCCACGCGCTCGCGGCCGGGCCGGGGGTGAACCCGCTCGGTGACGAGGCGATCGCCCTGGTGGCCCCGTGGTGGACGCCCGAGGTCTGCGCGTGCGAGGGCGCGTGGGACGAGGCCGCGGCGGTGCCCACGAAGGACCTGTCCCGGCACGTGAGGCACCTCGAACGCGTCGCCGCGCTCAAGGAGGTCACGGTGGCCGGCGTGGACTGCGGCACGAACTCCATCCGCCTGCTGATCTCCCGGCCGGCCGGGACGGATGAGACCACCGGCGCCGTGGCCGACCCGACGGCGCCGCTGGCCGACGTCGTGCGCGAGATGCGCGTGGTGCGCCTGGGCGAGGGCGTGGACGCCACCGGCGCGTTCTCCGACGCCGCGCTGGAGCGCACCTTCGCGGCGGTGGACGAGTACGCCCGCCTGGTCCAGCGCCACCACGCCGGCCGGGTCCGGTTCGTGGCCACCTCCGCCAGCCGGGACGTCTCCAACCGGGCCGCGTTCGTCGACGGCGTCCGGGAGCGGCTCGGCGTCGAGCCGGAGGTCGTCTCGGGCGCAGAGGAGGCCGCCCTGTCCTTCACGGGCGCCGTCTCCGCCGTCGAGACCGCGGACCTGGGCCCGGAGGACCTCCTGCTCGTCGTGGACCTCGGCGGCGGCTCCACCGAGCTCGTCGTCGGCACGCCTGCGGGCGAGGTCGTGGGCGCGGTCAGCCTGGACATGGGCTGCGTGCGGTTCACCGAGCGTCATCTGCGCTCCGACCCCCCGACGTCGGACGAGGTCGCCGCGGCCCGCGCGGACGCACGCCGCCTCCTCGACGACGCCGCCGCCCGCCTGCCGCTGGAACGCGTGGCCCGCGTAGTCGGCGTGGCCGGCTCGGTGACCACCGTGACCGCCGAGGCCCTCGGGCTCAGCACGTACGAGCCCGAGGCCATCCACGGCGCGCGCCTGCCGATCGCGGAGTTCCGCGCGGCGGCGGAGGGCCTCGTGGCCGCGACCCGGGCCGAGCGCTCCGAGCGGGGGTTCATGCACCCGGGACGGGTGGACGTGATCGGCGCGGGCGCTCTGCTGTGGAGCACCGTCCTGGAGCGGGTGGCCGAGACCGCGGGCGTCACCGAGGCCTGGGCGAGCGAGCACGACATCCTGGACGGGATCGTGCTCTCGCTGCGGTCCTGATCACGGCGGCGGAAGATGGAGGGGCGGGGCCGGTGCGTGCGTAGACTGGCGGTATGTCTCTCACTCCTGAACTGTCTCCCAAGCCGCGCCTGCTGATCGTCGGCGGCGGCTACGCCGGTTTCCAGCTCGCGAAGGAGCTGCAGACCAAGGTCAAGGACCGCGGCGGCGTCGTGACCGTCGTGGACCCGCTGCCGTACATGACGTACCAGCCGTTCCTGCCCGAGGTCGTCGGCGGCCACATCGTGGGGCGCCACGTCGTCGTGGACCTCGCCACGCATCTCAAGGACGCCGAGGTGCTGCGCGGCACCGTCGTGAAGGTGGAGCACGCCCGCCGTGTCGCCACCGTGCGCGGCGAGGACGGCCACGAGTTCGAGCTGCCCTACCAGGACATCGCCATGACCGCCGGCGCCACCACCCGCGTCTTCCCGATCAAGGGCCTGGGCGAGCACGGCATCGGTCTGAAGACCGTGGAGGAGGCCGTGACGCTGCGCAACCAGATCCTGGAGCGCCTGGACGCCGCCTCCCTCATGGTGGACGCCGAGGCCCGTCGTCGCGCCCTGACCTTCGTGGTGGTCGGCGGCGGCTTCGCCGGCATCGAGACCGTGGGCGAGATGGAGCACCTCATCCGCACCGCCGTCGCCCGTAACCCGCGCCTGTCCCAGTCCGAGGTCCGCATCGTGCTCGTCGAGGCGATGGGCCGCATCATGCCCGAGGTCGGCGAGGACCAGGCCGTCGGCGTGGTGGAGCACCTGAAGGACCGCGGCATCGAGGTCCTGCTCAACACCTCGCTGGGCGACGCCACGGACGGGATCATGACCCTCGTGGACATGAAGGACAAGTCCGAGAAGGAGAAGTTCGGGGCCGACACCCTCGTGTGGACCGCGGGCGTGGCGGCCAACGCCGTCGCCAAGCAGACCGACTTCCCGGTCGAGGAGCGTGGCCGCATCGAGGTCACCCCCACCCTCCAGGTCAAGGACGGGGAGGACGGCGTGCTCGAGGGCGCCTGGGGCTGCGGCGACGTCTGCGCCGTCCCGGACCTGACCGGCGCGGGCCCCGGCGGGTTCTGCGTCCCGAACGCCCAGCACGCCGGCCGTCAGGCCAAGCAGCTGGCCGCCAACTACATGGCCGTCCGCCACGGCGAGGGCGAGGTGCAGGAGTACGTGCACAAGTCGCTCGGCGCCGTCGCCGGCCTGGGCTTCTTCAAGGGCGTCGGCAACCCGCTCGGCGTGAAGATCTCCGGCCCGGCCGCCTTCCTGGCGCACCGCGGCTACCACGCCTACGCGATGCCCACCCTGGACCGCCGCTTCCGGATCCTCTCCGGCTGGGTCGCCGAGACCCTGTTCGGCCGCGACTCCACCTCGGTGGCGGGCCTGGACACCCCGTTCAACCCGTTCCGCCGCGCCGCCGGCGTCGAGCTCGAGCCCGGCCGCTTCGAGCGGCAGCGGGCCCTCGAGTCCTCGAAGGGCTGATCCCGCAGCCAGCGGGCCGCCGGCCCCGTCCGAGCGCATCGGACGGGGCCGGCGTCGTCCGCACCCGGGCCCGCGTCCACGGGCCCGCCACGCCCCCGTGGCCCAACTGGCAGAGGCGGCCGACTTAAAATCGGCGTGTTGCGGGTTCGAGTCCCGCCGGGGGCACTCCCAGCTTCTGCGCCCACCGTGAACAGGGCACGGCCGCAGGCGGCTGCCGGGACCCCGGCCTCGCACACCCGGGGTCGATGCCGATAGACTTGAGCAGAACACCCGGAGCACGTGGACGGCTCACCGCAGGCGGCGTGTGTCCGGGCCGACACGACCCCAAGGAGCGAGCCGTGGCGAACCCGGTCATGAACTCTCAGAACTTCCAGCAGCAGATGCGCGGCGGCGGACAGCCGCAGCCGGGCTGGTACCAGGGCGGCGGCCAGCAGACCGCGCAGTCCCCGTACGGCCAGCAGCAGAGCCCCTACGGCCAGGCCCAGGCGTTCGGCGCCGGCCAGGCCGCCCAGCAGCACGCGCACCAGCAGTCCATGGAGGACGCGTTCCGCGCCCCCTCCGCCGGCCCGGGCGAGACCGGCCGGATGACGTTCAACGACATCGTCGGCAAGACGGGCCTGATGCTCGTGCTCGTCGTGGTGGCCGGCGCGGTGGGCTGGTTCTCGCCGGGCCTGATGATCATCGGCGCGATCGCCGGCCTCGTGCTGGGCCTGGTCAATGCGTTCAAGCGCGAGCCCTCGCCCGCGCTGATCATGGCCTACGCCGTGGCGCAGGGCCTGTTCCTCGGCGGCATCTCCGCCTTCTTCGAGGGCGCCTACCCGGGCATCGTGGTGCAGGCCGTGCTCGGCACCTTCTCGGTGTTCGCCGTGATGCTGGCGCTCTACACCTCGGGTAGGTTCCGCCCCACCCCGCGCATGACCAAGATCGTCATGGCCGCCATGATCGGCTACCTGGTCTTCATGCTCGTCAACCTGGTCCTGACCTGGACCGGCATCGGCAACATGCGCGAGGGCGGCCTCGGCCTGATCATCGGCGCGATCGCCGTGCTGCTCGCCGCCTACTCGCTGACACTGGACTTTGAGATGGCCGCCGTCGGCGTGAAGAACGGCGCCCCGCAGAAGTACTCCTGGACCGTGGCCTTCGGCCTGACCGTGACCCTGATCTGGCTGTACATCGAGATCCTGCGCATCGTCGCCATCCTGCGCGGCAAAGACTGACCCCGGCCCCGTCCCCGGACGGGAGCCCTCCCCGCCGCCCCGGCCCTCCACAGGGCCGGGGCGGCGCGCGTTGCGCGAGGGCGTACATTGAGGGGGTCCGTCGCCGTGACCGCAGGAGGAACCGTGACCGAGACCAGCGCCGCGCCCGAGTTCGGGGCGCCGCACGCCACCGGCGCCCAGCACCGCCTGCGCCGCGGGTCCGCGGAGGCCGTCGTCGTCGGCCTGGCCGGTGCCCTGCGCAGGTACCGCGTGGGCGGCGTGGACCTGACCGAGCCGTACGGCCAGGACGTGGTCCCGCCCGCCGCCAACGGCATCCAGATGAGCCCGTGGCCGAACCGCGTCGCCGGCGCCCGCTGGATCCTGGACGGCGTCGAGCAGCGCCTGGACGTCACCGAACCCGCGCGCGGCCACGCCAGCCACGGCCTGCTGCGCAACACCCACTTCGTCACCGAGACGTTTTCCGCCCACGCGGTGACCCTGCGCGGTGAGATCCACCCCCAGCACGGCTGGCCGTTCCGGCTCACCCACCGCGTCACGTACGAGCTCGAGGCGGACGGCGGCCTCACCGTCACCGCCGAGGTGCAGAACCACACGGACGCCACCGTGCCCGTGGCGGTCGGCGCCCACCCGTTCCTGCGCATCGGGGACGTCCCGACGGCGGAGCTGAGCCTGCGCGTGCCCGCGGACGCCTGGATCCGCACGGGGGAGGACCTCATCCCCGTGGAGACCCTGCCGGTGGACGGCACGGACCTGGACTTCCGCCGTGGCCGGGCCGTAGGCGAGGCCGCCCTGGACGTGTGCCTCACCGGCCTGACCCCGGACGCCGACGGCCGGCACCGCCAGACCCTGCTCGCCGCGGACGGCCGCGCCGTGACCCTGTGGTCCGACCACGCGTTCGCCTACACCCACGTCTTCGTCACGGACCGGCTGCCCGGCCGTGACACGGCGCTCGCGGTGGAGCCGCTCACCGCTCCCGCGGACGCCCTCAACTCGGGGGAGGGCCTGCACCGGCTCGCCCCGCACGCCCGCTGGAGCGCCCAGTGGGGCCTGACCCCCCATGTCCCCGACCACCCACACGAGGAGGATCGCGCGTGAGCTCGACCCTGGCGGCCCAGACCAAGATCAACAAGGACGTGCCCTACGGGCTGACGGTGGCCGCAGCCTGGTCCTGGCGGCTGGTGGTCGTGGTCATCGGCATCGGCGTCGTGGTGTACCTGCTGAGCTTCGTGAGCCTCGTGGTGATCCCGATCCTCGTGGCCGCGCTGCTGGCCACCCTGCTGGCCCCGGTGTTCCAGGCGATGCGGCGCATCCGGGTGCCGGGCGTCGCGGCCGCCCTGCTGTGCGTGCTGCTGCTGGTCGTCGTCGTGGTGGGCCTCGTGGGGCTCGCCAGTCAGCAGATCGTGCAGGGCTTCGCCGAACTGGGCGACCAGCTGGGCCAGGCCGTCGACGACGCGATCGCCTGGCTGGCCGGCGTGGGCGTGGAGATCCCCCGGTCCGGTGCCGAGCTGGAGGGCCTGTGGCAGACGCTGCGGGACAACTCCGCCACGTTCATGAACAGCGCCGTCTCGTTCGGCTCCACGGCCGTCAACATCGGTGCGGGCCTGTTCATCGCCCTGTTCTCCCTGATCTTCTTCCTCTACGACGGGGACCGCATCTGGCGCTTCCTCCTGATCTTCGTGCCGAAGGCGCACCGGGCCACCGTGGGCCGCGCGGGCCGCTCGGGCTGGCAGTCGCTCGGCTCCTACGTGCGGGTCCAGATCTTCGTGGCGTTCATCGACGCCGTCGGCATCGGCCTCGGCGCCCTGATCCTGGGCGTGCCGCTGGCCATCCCGCTGGCCGTGCTCGTGTTCCTGGCCTCGTTCATCCCGATGATCGGCGCCACCCTGACCGGCGGGATGGCGGTGCTCCTGGCGTTGATGTCCAACGGCCTGGTCAACGCACTGCTCATGCTGGGCGTGGTGCTGCTCGTGCAGCAGATCGAGTCGAACGTCCTGCAGCCGCTCGTGATGGGCAAGGCCGTCGCGCTGCACCCGCTGGCCGTGTTCCTGGCCGTCGCCGCCGGCTCCACCGTCCTCGGCCTGGCGGGCGCCGTGTTCGCCGTGCCGGTGCTGGCCTTCGTGAACAGCTTCGTCCGCGCCCTCACCGCCGACACCCCCGAGGAGCTCACGGAGCGGACGGACCACGCCCTCGAACCGGGCGGCGCGGAGGACGAGGCGGCCGGCTCCCACCGGTACCGCCCCTCGACGCACGAGGACGCCGCCCTCGCCTCCGAGGCCGACGCGGGCACCCGGCACGGGGACGACGCCTGATGGTCGCGGCGCAGGCCACGAACACCCCGGACCGGACCGTCCCGACGCCGTCGCCCCGGTGGGTGCGGCCCGCCGGCGGCGCACCGACCCCGGCGGAGCTGCCCGTCACCCTCGGGGAGATCGAGCGGGCGCGTGAGACGCTGCGCGGGATCGCCGAGCGCTCCCCGCTGCAGCACTCCCGGGCGCTCTCCCGGGCCGTGGGCACGGACGTGCACCTGAAGTGCGAGAACCTGCAGCGGGCCGGCTCGTTCAAGGTCCGCGGCGCCTACGTGCGGATGGCGCAGCTGAGCGAGGAGGAGCGCGGCCGCGGCGTCGTGGCCGCCTCGGCCGGCAACCACGCCCAGGGCGTCGCCCTCGCGGCCGCCAAGCTCGGCATCCGCGCCCGCATCTTCATGCCGCACGGCGTCGCCCTGCCCAAGCTGCAGGCCACCCGGGACCACGGCGCCGAGGTCGTCCTGCACGGCTCCACCGTGGACGAGTCCCTCGCCGAGGCGCAGCGGTGGGCCACGGAGACCGATGCCGTGTTCATCCCGCCGTTCGACGACCCGGCCGTGATCGCGGGCCAGGGCACCGTCGGCCTCGAGATCCTCGACGTGCTGCCGGACGTGGACACCGTGATCATGGGCATCGGCGGCGGGGGGCTCATCGCCGGCACGGCCGTGGCCCTCAAGGAGGCCGCCCGGCGTCGTGGGCGCACGGTGCGCGTCATCGGCGTGCAGGCGGCCACCGCCGCCGCGTTCCCCGGCTCCCTCGAGGAGGGCCGCGTCCAGGTGCTGGAGAGCGTGTCCACCATCGCGGACGGCATCGCCGTCGGCAGGCCCGGGGCCCTGCCGCTGCGGATCGCCGCCGAGCTGGTGGACGCCGTCGTGACCGTCACGGACGACGAGATCGCCGCGGCCCTCGTCCACCTCCTCGAGCGCTCCAAGCTCGTGGTGGAGCCGGCGGGCGCCGTCGGGGTGGCCGCCCTGCTGGCGGGCCGCACGGCGGACCTGGGCTTCGAGCTCGGCACCACCGCCGTGATCCTCTCCGGCGGGAACATCGATCCGATGCTCATGCTGAAGTCCATCCAGGCCGGACTGTCGGCGGCGGGGCGCTACATGACCGTGCGCATCCCGCTGCGGGACCGCCCGGGCGAGCTGGCCACGATCTCACGGATCATCGCGGACACGGACGCCAACGTGGTGCGCGTGGACCACACCCGCGTCGGCCCGGAGCTGTCCATGGGCGGCGTGCACATCACGATCGACATGGAGACCCGCGGCGCCGAGCACTCCGCCCAGGTCCTGGAGGCGCTGCGCGCGGCCGGCTACAGCCCGGCCCCGCTGCCCTGACCGGGCCGGCTCAGGCCACGGAGCCGGCGGCGGCCGCGGTGACGGTGCCACAGGTCCCGCCCACCGCGCGGCGCACGGCCTGGACCAGGAGGTCCTCGCGCGTCAGCGTCTCGATGCGGCGGACCATCTCGCGGCGGTCGTAGCGCTCGCGGACGCCCGGCAGCAGGCGTCGGGCCAGATTGAGGTGCTGCAGCACGCCGAGCAGGAGCACGTCCTCGTCGGAGGGCTCGGCCTCGTCCAGGACCACGGCGGTCAGGTGCGCGAGCAGCTCGGCGCGCTCGGTGCCGCGGGGGACGTGCCGGGTGGCCAGGAAGGCCTTGCGCTCGGTGAGGCGACCGGTCTCGGTCAGATGGGCGACGACGGCCTTGCGCAGATCCGGCTTCCCGGCCGCCAGGGTGGCCACGAGCGGCCGGCCGGCCAGGGCGTCGACCTCTCCGAGGGAGGAGTCCAGGACGGGGTCGCCGGTGGTGCCGGCCGCGGTCACGAGCACGCGGGCCCGGTCCACGGGGACGTCCTCGAGGGTCACGATCCCGGCGGAGCGGTGGTCGGCCAGCGCGGCGGCCGCGAGGGCCACGCGGTGGTGGGAGGGGCTCTCGGAGAGCCCGTCCTCGCGGGTGAGCAGCAGGTGCGCCTTCTCGACGGTCAGCATGGGGCCACAGTAGCAACGGGGGCGCGGTGGTGCCCGGGACGGACGACGGCCGCGGCCCCACGAGGGGACCGCGGCCGTCGTCGGGTCCGGGGAGGGTCAGCCGGAGTAGGGCTGGACGTCCTTGATCTCGACCTTGATGTCCTTGCCGTTCGGGGCGGTGTAGGAGACCTTGTCGCCCTGCTTGGCGCCGTTGATGGCCTCGCCGAGCGGGGAGCGCTCGGAGTAGACCTCGAGCGACTCGTCGTCCGCGGCGATCTCACGGTTGCCGAAGAGGAAGGTCATCTCGTCGCCGGCGACGACGGCGGTCACCACGGTGCCCGGGTGCACGGCGCCGTCGTTCTCGGCGGCCTCGCCGACGCGGGCGGTCTCGAGCAGGTGCTTCAGCTCGGCGATGCGGCCCTCGTTCTTGGACTGCTCCTCGCGGGCGGCGTGGTAGCCGCCGTTCTCCTTGAGGTCGCCCTCATCGCGGGCGGCCTCGATGCGCTCGATGATCTCCTGGCGGCCGGGGCCGGAGATGTGCTCGAGCTCCTTGGAGAGGCGGTCGTACGCCTCCTGGGTCAGCCACGGGGCGTCGGACTGGCTGGTGGTCATGCTCTGTTCCGCCTTTCTGTCTCGGGTGATGCGGAGTCCGGGGCGCGGCACACCGGGTCCGGCGCGCGATCCGCGTCCGGCGGACGCGCCCGCATGCGAAAGACCCCGCCGATCAGGAGGACGCGCGTGGCCCGAGGGCTCCGTGCGACGCCTGCCTGACTCACCGGCGGGGCGGGAATGCTCCGAGGAGTCTATCCGGGCGGTGTGCGTCACACCAAAGGCGGCCGCTACGCCGAGGGCGGAGCGCTCCGCGAGGGCTCAGACCTTGCGGCAGGTCTCGACGATGCCGGAGTCGCCCCGCACCACGGTGCGCACGTCCACGGTGTAGCGCTGCTGCGCGTCCGAGGGGGAGTCCCGCCGGTCGGCCGGCAGGGTCTCCAGGCGGACGGTGCGGAAGCCGACGGGGGCGGCGTGGGAGTCGGTGACGAGCACATCGCACTCGGCCTGCACGCCCTCCGGGACGGAGGCCTGGAAGGTGACGGTCGCGCGGCCGTCGTCTTCGATGGTGAAGCCGACGTCCTTGTACTCGATGGCGCCCACGGACATGTTCAGGCCGATCCACACGGACAGCAGCACGGCCACGACCAGCCCGAGTCCGCCGAGGCCCGCCCACAGCCGACGACGGCCCGGACGCGTGTGGTCCGTGCCGTACCGGTTGGCTAATGTAGGGTCCTGCGCGCGGACCGCGGGGGCGTGGTGAGACATCCCCTCCACCCTAGCCGCTGCCCGCCGCCGGAGGCCGATGAGGACGTCGGCCCCGACCCCTCACGCCGCCGCCCCCGCGGCGGCTCCCCTCCGGACAGGAGTGTGCGATCCCCGTGACCGATCAGACCCCCCAGGCCCAGCCCGCCGCAGGCACCGCCCTGCCGCCCTCCACCGGGCTGCGTCTCATGGCGGTGCACGCGCACCCCGACGACGAGTCCTCGAAGGGGGCCGGCACCATGGCCGCCTACGCGGCCGCCGGGGCCGAGGTCATGGTCGTCACGTGCACCGGCGGCGAGGCCGGCACCCTGCTCAACCCGTCGTTCGGGGACACCACCCGGGCCGACCGGGACATCGCGGCCGTGCGCCGCGAGGAGATGGCGGAGGCCGCGCGCATCCTCGGCATCCGGCACGCCTGGCTCGGCTTCCTCGACTCGGGCCTGCCCGAGGGGGATCCGCTGCCCGCCCTCCCGGCGAACTGCTTCGCCGAGATCCCGCTCCGGGATGCGGCGGCCCCGCTGATCTCGCTCGTGCGCCGGTTCCGCCCGCACGTGCTCATCTCCTACGACGAGGTCGGCGGCTACCCCCACCCGGACCACCTGCAGGCCCACGCCGTGACGATGGAGGCCTACCGGGCCGCCGGCCTCGCCGACGAGTACCCCGAGGCCGGGCCCGCCTGGGAGGTCTCGAAGGTCTACTACGACTGCGGCTTCAACCCGCGGAAGTTCCGCACGATGGCCGCGGTGGCCGAGGCCGACGGCGAGGACGTGCCGTTCGCCCGACGCCTGATGATGTTCGACGCGATGGACGCGATGCGCGAGGTGCTGCGCCGCCGCGAAGCCGGGGAGGACGTGCCCGACCCGGAGGTCATCCCGCCGTGGGTCACCGCGGACCACGACGTCACCACGCAGGTGGACGTCACCGGCTTCCTCGACGAGCGCGACGCCGCCCTGCGGGCGCATCGCACCCAGATCGACCCCGACGGCATGTTCTTCGACGCCCCCCATGATCTGCAGCGGCGCGCCTGGCCGTGGGAGGACTTCGCGCTGATCGACTCGCGCGTGCCCTCCGAGCTGCCGGAGCACGACCTCTTCGCCGGCCTGCGCTGAGCCGACCCGGCTCGGGCCGTGCAGCCGGGGCCGGTAGAGTGGGGCGGCGTGACACCCCTGTCTGGCCTTCCCCTCGTCCTCACCGCGCTCGCGGCCGCGAGCCCCGCGCCGGTGCCCGCCGTCCCGGAGCCGACGCTGCGCCCCGGGCTCGAGGAGGCGGAGGTCACCCCCGGCATCGAGGGGTTCCTGTTCACCGCGCTCATGGTGGTCATGGCGATCATCGTCCTCCGCGTCATGGTCCGCTCCGTGCGCCGCGTCCAGCAGCGCTCCCCGCAGGCCGAGGCCATGCTCGTGGAGCGCCATCAGCAGCACCTGCCGGACGAGGCGCGCGCGGGCGGCGAGCACCTGGACGCGGACTCCGAGGACCGGCTGCGCCGCCTGCAGGAGAAGTACCCCGGCTACCTCCAGGAGCCGGCCCCGGAGCCCCAGGCCCCGGACACCGGACGCGACTGACCGCCGTCGGGCCCGTGCACGCCCGAGATTCGGCGCCGGAGACTCCACGCCCGAACCCTTGAGGCCCGCAGACGCGCCGCTACGGCATGGACGTAGCGGCGCGTCTGCGGGCCTCGGCGCTGCCCGGCGGGGCGCAGACCCCCGTCCCTGCCGCGCTCAGGCGACGACGAGCACCGCCCGGTAGATGGCGACGGCGTGGCACACGAAGCCGGCCACCGTGAAGGCGTGGAACAGCTCGTGGAAGCCGAACCACTCGCGGTGGATCGTGGGGGCCTGCAGTGCGTAGAAGACCGCGCCCGTGATGTACGCGATGCCGCCGGCCACGATCAGCCACCCCGCCGCCGCATCCGCGGCGAAGAAGTCGCCCAGGTACAGCAGCGCCGCCAGCCCGAGCACCACGTACACCGGCGTGTAGAGCCAGCGCGGCGCGTCCGTCCACAGCACCCGGAACGCGACGCCGGCCACGGCCCCCACCCACACCAGGGTGAGCAGCACACGCGCCCGGTCCGGAGGCAGCAGGGCCAGGGAGAGCGGCGTGTAGGTGCCGGCGATGACCAGCATGATGTTCGTGTGGTCCAGCCGCTTGAGGACACGGGAGACCACCTCGTTCCACTGCACCAGGTGGTACGTCGCCGAGACCGCGAACAGCAGCAGGCCCGTCACGGCGTAGACCGCGCTGGCCCACCGCAGCGTTGCAGTCGGCGCGAGCACGATGAGCACGATGCCGGCCGCGAGCGTCAGCGGCGCCATGACCGCGTGGATCCAGCCGCGCAGTCGGGGCTTGTACAGCGGATGGTCGGGGTCGCGGACGCGCTCGATGCGCCAGCGCAGACGACGGGCGGAGTCGGTCTCGCGGTGGGGTGTCACAGGGTCCATGCCTCCATTGTCACCGGTCGGCCCGGGGCCGGGGCACGGGATGGTCGCTGTGTGCCGCGCGCGTATCCTGGAGGCTCGCAGGACCATTCGAGAGGGGAGCGCGCCGTGGGTCGACCTGAGGCCTTCTACCGCCTGTACGAGCGGCGGCTGGCGCGCGGCCTGGACCCGGAGCGGCTGCCCCGGCACATCGGTGTGCTGGTGGACGGCAACCGTCGCTGGGCCCGCGCGTTCGGGGCGTCCACGCAGCAGGGCCACCAGGCCGGCGCCGAGCGCATCCTCGACTTCATCGGCTGGTGCGACGAGGCCGGCATCCCCGTGGTCACGCTCTACATGCTCTCCACCGAGAACCTGCGGCGCCCGGCGGAGGAGCTCGCCCCGCTCCTGGAGATCATCCAGACGACGGCGGAGCGCCTCGCCCAGCCGGCCGAGGGCCGCGCCCCCGTGTGCGTGCAGCCGGTCGGCGCGGTGGACCTGCTCCCCGAGCCCATGGCGCGGCGGCTCGCCGAGGTGGCCGAGCAGACCAAGGACCACGACGGCGTGCACGTGAACGTGGCCGTGGGCTACGGGGGTCGCCAGGAGATCCTCGACGCCGTGCGCGAGCTGCTGCGGGACGAGCACGCCCTGGGCCACAGCGCGGCGGAGGTGGCCGAGTCCGTCACCGTCGAGCAGATCGCGGACCGGCTCTACACGCGCGGCCAGCCGGACCCGGACCTGGTCATCCGCACGTCCGGGGAGCAGCGGCTCTCCGGGTTCCTGCTCTGGCAGTCCGCGTACTCGGAGTTCTACTTCTGCGAGGCCATGTGGCCCGCGTTCCGCAAGGTCGACTTCCTGCGTGCCCTGCGCGACTACGGCAGCCGTCAGCGCCGGTTCGGCACCTGACGGTCGGCGCGGCCCCACCACAGGCCCAGCAGCACCCCGACGACGGCCCCGGCCAGGTGGCCGGTCCACGAGATGCCGGGGGCCGGCAGCAGGCCGATCAGGCTCGAGCCCAGGTGCGTGAGCGCGACGAGCACGGAGACGACGACCGCCCCGATCCGCCGCACCGCGACCCCGTAGACGATCAGGAACGCGATCAGCGCGTACACGATCCCGGAGGCGCCGATGTGCACGCCCGGGGTGCCGATCGCCCAGGTCAGCAGGCCCGAGCCCAGCCAGGCGCAGACGAGCAGGGCCACCGGCCGGCGCGAGACCAGGGCGGCCAGCGGACCGAGGACGAGCAGCGCCGTCGTGTTGCCGATCAAGTGGGCCCAGCCGGCGTGCAGCACGGGGGAGAACAGGACCCCGTCGAGGCCGTCGAGGCGCCGCGGGATCAGGCCCACGCCGGGGATGATCACCCGGCCGAGGAAGATCAGCACGACCTGCGCGACCCACATGGCCGTGATCAGCACGGCGGTGGGCGCGACGGCGCCCAGCAGGCGGCCGCCGGCGCGCTCGGCCAGGGTCGGGGCGGGGGCCGGGCCGCCCGGCCGATCGGGCAGGCCGGGGGACGGGCGGTGCATGCTCATGGGCCCTCCTGGGGACGGGGAGCGGGCGGCCGTCGGGACGTCGGCGGCGCGTCTCCAGTGTAGGGAGCGCGGGACGTCGGGGCCGTGGCGGGGCTCGGACGGACCGTCACCGCGACTTCATCCCGGGTTCACCGTGCCGGGACCCGGCGGACGACGCCGCTTCCTAGCGTGGCCCGTGGGCGGACCCCCGCACGCACGGTTCACCGGCACAGGAGGCAGACATGGTGGCAGAGCTCGTGGAGCACGCGCAGACCCGGCAGGAGCCGCCGAGGCCGAACCGGCCGGGCCAGGCGCGTGCCGAGGCGGGGCCGGCGGAGGCGACCGGCCTGCGGACCTACGTGGTGGACACGTCCGTGCTGCTCTCGGACCCGCGCGCCCTGCTGCACTTCGCCGAGCACGAGGTGGTCCTGCCGCTCGTGGTGGTCTCGGAGCTCGAGGCCAAGCGCGCCGACCCCGACCTCGGCTACTACGCGCGCACGGCCCTGCGCCTGCTCGACGACCTGCGCGGCCGCCACGGCGCGCTGGACCAGCCCGTGCCGATCACCCCCGAGGGCGGCACGCTGCGGATCGAACTGAACCACGTGTCCGTGGACGTGCTGCCCCTGGGCATCCGCGGCACGGACAACGACTCCCGCATCCTCGCCGTCGCGAAGGCGCTCGCGGACGAGGGCGCCACGGTCACGGTCGTGTCCAAGGACCTGCCGATGCGCGTGAAGGCGGCGGCCATGGGCCTCGCCGCGGACGAGTACCGCCACGAGCTCGTGCGTGACTCGGGCTGGCGCGGCACCGTCTCCCTCAGCGTGGCGCAGGAGCGGCTGGACGCCCTCTACGACGACGGCGAGGTCGACCTGGCCGGCGTCCCGCTGGGGACCCTGACCGGCACGGGCGTCGAGACCGGGCCGGAGGAGGCCCCGGCCGAGGCGGACCGCCTGCCGGTCAACACGGGGCTGGTGCTCACCGCGCCCCGGGGCTCCGCTCTGGCCCGGGTCGGCGAGGGCGGCCGAGCCTGCCTGGTGCGCGGGGACCGCGACGTGTTCGGCCTGCACGGCCGCTCCGCCGAGCAGCGGCTGGCCATCGAGCTGCTGACGGATCCGAGCGTGGGCATCGTCTCCCTCGGCGGCCGCGCGGGCACCGGCAAGTCCGCGCTGGCGCTGTGCGCGGGCCTCGACGCCGTGATGGAGCGCCGCGAGCACCGCAGGGTGGTCGTGTTCCGCCCGCTGTACGCCGTCGGCGGCCAGGACCTGGGCTACCTGCCCGGCTCCGAGGGCGACAAGATGGGCCCGTGGGCGCAGGCCGTGTTCGACACCCTGGGCGCGCTCGTCTCCCCGTCCGTGGTGGACGAGGTGGTGGACCGCGGGATGCTGGAGATCCTGCCGCTGACGCACATCCGCGGCCGCTCGCTGCACGATGCGTGGGTGATCGTGGACGAGGCGCAGTCGCTCGAGCGGAACGTGCTGCTCACGGTGCTGAGCCGGATGGGCCGCAACTCGAAGGTGGTGCTGACCCACGACGTCGCCCAGCGGGACAACCTGCGCGTGGGCCGGCACGACGGCATCGCGGCCGTGGTGGAGCGCCTCAAGGGCCACCCGCTGTTCGGGCACGTGACGCTGACCCGTTCCGAGCGCTCGCCGATCGCCGCGCTGGTCACGGACCTGCTGGAGGAGGGCCGGGCCTGAGCCGGCGGCGGGGCCGGGCATGAAAAAGGGGCCGCTGCCGAAGCAGCGGCCCCCGGCGGGGGTGCTCGGCCCCGCGGAGGGGGGATGGGGGACCGAGGAAGCCCGCCACCATGGCCCCTTTGAAACGGGATTGAGGCCATGGGGTCTGTGTGAGCCCCGTACGTCCATCAGACGGCCGGAAGCTCGTGACTTCAGAGTAGACCCGTGCGGGGGGGGGCGTCGCAATGGGCGGCTCCGGTTGCGCTGTGGGCAGAACACCGGGTGGCCGGACCGTGAACGCGAGGTGGCCGGATCGCCCTGTGGACGGCGACCCGGCGTGTGCGCCGTCCGGCCTAGGCTGGGCGCATGAGCGGGGTGGGATGGGCGTGGGCGCACGGTGCGCCGGCGACGGCGGTGCTGTGGTCCCTGGGACTGGTGTGGTTCGCGGTGTGCACGGGCGTGCTCGTGCGCACGGACCTGCGCGAGCACCGGCTGCCGAACCGATGGACGCTGCGGCTGGCGCTGGGCGGGTTGACGATGATGACCGGGGGAGCGCTGCTGGCGGGCCGGGGTGACCTGGCCCTCTGCAGCCTGCTGGGCGGTCTCGGCTACACCGTGGCCATGCTCGCGCTGCACGTGCTCAGCCGCGGCGGCCTCGGGATGGGCGACGTGAAGCTGGCCGGCGGGCTGGGCGTGTACACGGGGGCGCTCGGCCCGACGGCGGTGCTCGCCGCCGGGGTGGGCGCGATCCTGCTCGGCGGCGTCGTGGCGGGGCTGCTGGTGCTCGCGGGTCGGGCGACGGGGCGGACGGCGCTGCCGTTCGGGCCGGCGATGGTGGCGGCGGCCGCCGGAGTGCTGGTGCTGGCGTGAACCACGAGCGGCCGCCCTCCGCACGGGAGGACGGCCGCTCGTCGTCGTGGTCCGGGAGGCGGCGTCGCGCCGCTCACCGGATCCGCCGGATCACTCCGGGTGGGTCATGGACATGGTGTCCAGGGCCTTGTCCAGCTGCTCCTCGGTGACCTCGCCGCGCTCGACGTAGCCGAGGTCCACGACGGCCTCGCGCACGGTCATCTTGTTCGCGACGGAGTGCTTGGCGATCTTGGCGGCGGCCTCGTAGCCGATCACCTTGTTCAGGGGGGTCACGATGGACGGCGAGGCACCGGCGAGGAAGGCGCAGCGCTCCTCGTTGGCCTCGATGCCGTCGATCATCTTGTCCGCCATGACGCGCGTCGTGTTGGCCAGCAGGCGGATGGACTCGAGCAGGTTGGCGGCCATCACCGGGATGCCCACGTTGAGCTCGAACGCGCCGTTGGTGGAGGACAGGGCGACGGTGGTGTCGTTGCCGATCACCTGGGCGCACACCATGATCGCGGCCTCGCAGATCACGGGGTTGACCTTGCCCGGCATGATCGAGGAGCCCGGCTGCAGGTCCGGGATGGCGATCTCACCGAGGCCGGTGTTCGGGCCGGAGCCCATCCACCGCAGGTCGTTGTTGATCTTCATGATCGAGTACGCGATGTTCCGCAGCTGACCGGAGGCCTCCACGAGGCCGTCACGGTTGGCCTGGGCCTCGAAGTGGTTGCGGGCCTCGGTCAGCGGCAGGCCGGTCTCCTCGGCGAGCAGCTCGATCACGCGGGCGGAGAAGCCCTGGGGCGTGTTGATGCCGGTGCCCACGGCGGTGCCGCCGAGCGGGACCTCGGCCACGCGGGGCAGCGCGCACTGGATGCGCTCGATGCCGTAGCGGACCTGCGCGGCGTAGCCGCTGAACTCCTGGCCCAGGGTCACCGGGGTGGCGTCCATGAGGTGGGTGCGGCCGGACTTCACGATGCCGGCGAAGTCCTCCGCCTTCTTCTCGAGGGAGACGGCCAGATGGTCCAGCGCCGGGACGAGGTCGTTCACGAGGGCGGCGGTGACGGCCACGTGCACGGAGGTCGGGAACACGTCGTTCGAGGACTGGGAGGCGTTGACGTGGTCGTTGGGGTGCACCTCGTCCTCGGAGCCGGCCTCCTTCAGGGCGCGGGTGGCGAGGGTGGCGAGCACCTCGTTGGTGTTCATGTTCGAGGAGGTGCCGGAGCCGGTCTGGAACACGTCGATCGGGAACTGGTCGTCGTGGTCGCCGGCGATGACCTGGTCCGCGGCGGCGACGATGGCGTCCGCGCGCTCCTGCGAGATGATGCCCAGCTCGGCGTTCGCCTTGGCCGCGGCCTTCTTGACCTGCGCGAGGGCGTGGATGTGGGCGGGCTCGAGGCCCTTGCCGGAGATCGGGAAGTTCTCCACGGCGCGCTGGGTCTGTGCACGGTAGAGCGCGTTCACCGGCACCTTCACCTCGCCCATGGTGTCGTGCTCGATGCGGAACTGCTGATCGGTGTTCTCTGCGGTCATGATCACATCCTAGGACGGCGTGGGCGCCCGGTGCCGCACCGGACGCCCGACGTCGTCAGACCGCCAGGTCGCCGTGCACGCGGCCCGGTCGAGCGGTGCCCTCGGACAGCGAGTAGGTGAGCCCGACGACGGCGGTGCGCCCCGACTCGACGGCCGCGCGGACGGACTGCGAGGTCTCCAGGAGGTGGTCGCAGGTCTGGTCCACGTGCTCGGCCACGAACTCGTCGACCTCCTCCAGACCGCGGCGGCGCCCCGCCAGCACGGACGGGATGATGCGCTCCACGAGGGGGCGCACGAAGCCGCGCGGCATGGTGCCGGAGATGTAGGACTCGACCGTCGCCGTGACGGCGCCGCACGAGTTGTGGCCCAGGACGATGACGAGCGGGATCTCCAGCACGTCCACGCCGTACTCGATGGAGCCCAGCACGGCGTCGTCGATCACGTGGCCAGCCGTGCGCACCACGAACACGTCGCCGAGCCCCAGGTCGAAGATGATCTCGGCCGCCAGGCGGGAGTCGGCGCAGCCGAAGATCACGGCGACCGGGGCCTGGCCGGCGGTCAGGTCGCTGCGCCGCTCCGCGTTCTGGTTCGGGTGGCTCGGCTCGCCCGCCACGAAGCGGCGGTTGCCGTCGGCGAGGACCTCCCACGCCTCCGCGGGGGTCAGGTCGGAGGTGGGGACGACGACGTCGGGGGCCGGCGTCGTCTCGGGGCGGGTATGGGGGGTCATCGGGTCTCCTTCGCGACGCCGTGCGCCAGGTCTTCGAGGACGGCGCGGTCGCCGGTGGTGGTCAGCACCACGGTGCTGCCGTCCACCTCCGACACGAGCCGTCGCTCCGGCTTCTTCGGATCGGCGTGGAGGTCCCACGCGATCCCGTCGATCTCGATCGTCTCCGACGCCGGGACCTGGTCCACCCGCAGGCTCACCCAGGTGGGGTCGACGTCCTCGGCCTGCTGCAGGCCCGCGAACACCGTGTCCGTGACCACCCAGCCGACGTCCCACGTGGAGACGCCGTCCAGCTTCTGCAGGCGGGCGTAGTTGGCATACCAGGACTCCGGCACCTCGGGCGCCAGGGCCGGCAGGTCGCCGTCGTCGTGGGGGACCGTGGCGGCCTCGGCGGCGACGTCGACGCGGTCCTCACGGGGCCGCTGCGGCGGCTCCGGGTTGAGCAGGAGGACCACGGCCACGATCGCCAGCAGAGCCGCCAGGGAGAGCACCATGGCCATCCACGGCTGCCGGGCCCGCTGCGCCTGCGTGGCGGTCAGGACGGGACGGGGGGCGGGGGCGTGGGGGTCGGCGGAGCTCACGGTCAGCATTGTGCCACCCACGGGAGGCCGCCCCCGTAGGATGAGGACCGGGGCAGAGCCGCCCTCACGCCCCGTCTCGTGCGGACGGAGCGCCGCGAGCAAGGATCGGAGCAGCGATGACCAGCGCGTCCTCGGAGAAGACCGGCTACGAGAATCACGTCCCGGACCGCAACCTGGCCATGGAGTTGGTGCGGGTGACCGAGGCGGCGGCCATCGCCGCGAGCCCCTGGGTGGGCTACGGGGACAAGAACAAGGCGGACGGCGCCGCGGTGGACGCGATGCGCGCGTTCATGGACACCGTGGCCATGGACGGCACCGTGGTGATCGGCGAGGGCGAGAAGGACGAGGCCCCCATGCTGTTCAACGGCGAGCAGGTCGGCGACGGCTCCGGCGCCGCCGTGGACGTGGCCGTGGACCCGATCGACGGCACCCGCCTGACCGCCATGGGCTACAACAACGCGCTCTCCGTCTTCGCGGTGGCCGAGCGCGGCACCATGTTCGACCCGTCGGCCGTGTTCTACATGGACAAGCTCGTGGTGGGCCCCGAGGCCGCCGACTTCGTGGACATGCGCCTGCCGGTGAAGCAGAACGTGAACCTCGTGGCCAAGGCCCTGGACAAGCCCGTCTCCCAGGTGACCGTGTGCGTGCTGGACCGCCCCCGCCACGAGGGCCTGGTCAAGGAGATCCGCCAGGCCGGCGCCCGCGTGAAGTTCATCCTGGACGGCGACGTCGCCGGCGCCATCGCCGCCGCCCGCCCGGGCACCGGCGTGGACATGATGATGGGCATCGGCGGCACCCCGGAGGGCATCGTCACCGCGTGCGCGATCAAGGCCACCGGCGGCATCATCCAGGGCCGCCTGGCCCCCACCGACGACGCCGAGAAGCAGAAGGCCCTCGACGCCGGCCTCGACCTCGACGCGGTGCTGACCACGAACGAGCTGGTCACCTCCGACCACTGCTACTTCGCGGCCACCGGCATCACCGACGGCGACCTGCTGCGCGGTGTGCGCTTCGCCGACGGCCGCGTGCACACGCAGTCCATCGTGATGCGCTCGTCGTCCGGCACGGTCCGCACCGTGGACGCCGAGCACGACGTGAAGAAGTGGTCCAAGTGGCTGGGGGACCGCGACGCCCGCTGAGCCCGCGGGCCGGTCTGCCGGGCTCAGCCCCGCGGCAGGCCGGCCACGTGCACCGTCGCCGGGGCGCCGGCCGCGGCGCGGACGGCCAGCGGGCCGGACGCCGTCTCCGCGGCGGGCAGGAACACGGCCTCGCCCGGGCCCAGCTCGATCTCCTGGCCTGCCAGGGCCAGGCTCGCCGTGCCGCGGGTGACCACCGCGATCCCGGGCCCGTGCACGTCGAGCCCGTGGACGGCGTCGTCCTCGAGCGTGGCCTGGAGCAGCTCGAACTCCTCGAACGGCGGGCGGAAGGCCACCACGGAGTCGGCCACGCGCTCGGGCTCGGTGGAGGGCACCGGCAGCGCCTCGAAGGTGACCACGCGGCGCAGCTCGGGCACGTCCATGTGCTTCGGGGTGAGCCCGCCGCGCAGCACGTTGTCCGAGGCCGCCATGACCTCCACGCCCAGCCCGTGCAGGTACGCGTGCACGTTGCCGGCGGGCAGATGGATGGCCTGACCCGGGGCCAGGTCCACGCGGTTGAGCAGGATGGCCACCACCACGCCGGGGTCGTCCGGGTGGTGCTGGGCGACCTCGAGGGCCGTGGCCAGCGAGGGGTCGCGCTCGGCCAGGTCCGGCGCAGCCCGCAGCACGTCCACGACCTGCGCCACGGCGCCGGGGGCGCCCCACACGGAGTCCGGGTCGAGGATCGAGGTGAACGCGTCCTCGAGGTCCCCGGCGGCGAGGGCCTGGCTGATCCGGGCGGCGGCGACGGCGACGGCGGACGTGTCCCCGTCCGCCCGCTCCGTGAGGGCGCGGGCCAGGGCCTCGAAGCTGTCCGAGGAGACCTCGGGGGAGCGGAAGCCGCACATCGCCGCGAAGGGGGTCAGCGCGAGCAGCATCTCCGGCTTGTGGTTCGCGTCCTTGTAGTTGCGCTCCGGGGCGTCGACCGGCACGCCGGCGGCCTCCTCCGCGGCGTGGCCCGCGCGGGCCTGCTCCAGGGTGGGGTGCGCCTGGATGGACAGCGGGGCGCTCGCGGCGAGCAGCTTCATCAGGAAGGGCAGTCGGCCCTCCGGTGCTGCGGGTCCGAGGCAGTGCTCGGGGTCCGCGGCCACCACCTCGTCCAGGCCGACGTGGGCGCCGTCCCTCACGACGGCGACGCACGGGGCGCCCGGATGGTCGCCCAGCCACAGCTCGGCCTCGGGGCGGCCGGTGGGCTCGCGTCCCTGCAGGTCGGCGAGGAGCGTGGGGGAGCCCCAGGCGTAGTCACGGATCACGGGCTTCAGGACGTGCATGCGCCCAGCCTAGATCAGCCCGTCGGCCCGCGCGTCGCGCCTCACGGGGCGGGGACGCACAGCCCGTTCGTCGAGGACGCGTGGTTCAGCACGTCCTCCTGGCCCAGGTCCTCGGCCGTCATCAGGTCCTCGGCGGTGAAGGGCTCGCCGTCGGAGCGGGTCGGCGGGGCCGGCCACGTGGCCGGGTCATCCTCGTCGACGTCGGGGGTCTGCGTCTCCTGCGCGACGACGGCCAGCGCGGTGAGCAGCGGCGTCGCCGTGACGCCGGTCGGGTCCGACCCGGCGGTCACGGACTCGTCGGCCAGCATCTCGTCCACGCGGCGGTGGACGAGGTCGTAGTCGGGATAGGTGGTGAAGTGGGTGCCCGTGTCGCCGAAGTCGGGCGGGCCGACGGTCAGCCGCCGCATCCTCTGGCCGCGCGAGCGCTCGGCGAGGTCCACGAACGTGCCCAGCTGGGACTGCGGCAGGTCGGTGGTCACGATCTGCTGGCCCGCCGCGAGGATCTCCTCGAAGCGGGTGAGCACGGTGGCGGGGCTGAACTGCTCCAGCATCGCCGCCTGCATGCACTGCTGCCGGCGGATGCGGGCGTAGTCGGTGGACCAGTGCCGGGAGCGGGCGAAGGCGAGCGCATCGTCGCCGTTGAAGTGGTGGGTGCCCGGCTCCCACCAGATGTTGCCCCAGGCGCCGTCGGGCCGGACGCCGCGGTGGACCACGTAGCCGCCGCTGACGACGTCCACCCCGCCCATGGCGTCGATCAGCTGGGCGAAGCCGCCCATGTCCATGAGGGCGTAGCCGGAGATGTCCAGCCCGAGGATGCCGCCGGCGGCGTCCTTCATGGCCTCGGCGCCGGGGTGTTCGGCGTCCGGGTAGAGGTCTGCGTGATGCTCCTCCACGTCCGTGTAGAGGGCGTTGAGGATGCACTCGTCGCCGCAGTCGAAGCCGTTCGGGTAGACGTCCCACAGCGGGGAGCCCTCGATGAACGGCACGTCCTGGAGGTTGCGGGGCAGGGAGAACATCACGATGGCGCCGGTGCGGGCGTCCACGGAGACCACGTGCATGGAGTCCGGGCGCAGCCCCTGCCGGCCCTCGCCGGCGTCCGCGCCCAGGACCAGGATGTTGTAGCGGCCCTCGGCCTCCGGGACGGCCGGTCCCTCCTGGAATACCTCGCCGAGCGCCCCGCGGCTCGTGTTCGCGGCCCAGCCGCCGTAGAGCAGGGCGCCGCTGGTGAGCACGAGCGCGAGCGCGGTGACCGCCGCCGTGATCTTCCGCGCGCCGGGGGCGAGCAGGTGCAGCCGGATCAGCCGGAACGTGTCCACCCACAGCACCGCCCAGCCCACCGCCAACGCCGCCAGGACCACCGCCAGTCCGAGCAGCACGCCGTCCCGGGCCATGAGTGAGATCAGGCTCGCGCGGGAGACCAGCCACCACAGCAGCCCGAGGAGCAGCACGGCCCACACGGTGACGGTGACCCGCAGCGCCACGCGGCCGAGCCGGCGGCTGCCGGCGACGAGCTGGGCGCCGCCGGGGACCAGCAGGGTCAGGGTGGTGAGGATCAGCGCCCGGCGGGTGCGCTCGGTGGGGGAGGCGACGCGCGGGTCCCGAAGCGGGTCGGGCTGCGCGTGACCGGCGGGCACGGATCCGGGGGCGGTCGACATCAGCGGTCGGCGGCCATCCGCTCGCGCAGGCGGGCTCCCTTGGCCCGGGCCTGGGCGTTGAGCTCGTCGGCGTGCTCGGCGAGGGCGGCGCGCAGGCGGTCGCCCTCCGCGGTGTCGGCCGAGGCGAGGATGCGGGCGGCCAGCAGGCCGGCGTTGCGGGCGCCGTCGATGGAGACGGTGGCCACCGGCACGCCGGCCGGCATCTGGACGATCGAGAGCAGGGAGTCCATCCCGTCCAGGCTCTTGAGCTTCACGGGCACGCCGATCACGGGCAGGGGGGTGACGGCGGCGAGCATCCCGGGCAGGTGCGCCGCGCCGCCCGCGCCGGCCACGATCACGCGGATGCCGCGCTGGTGCGCGCGGGCGCCGAACTCCACCATCTCGTGGGGCATGCGGTGCGCGGAGACCACGCCGACCTCGACGGGCACGTCGAGCTCGCGCAGGGCCTCGGCGGCCGCGCTCATCACGGGCCAGTCGGAGTCGGAGCCCATCACGACGGAGACGACCGGGGCGTCGTCCTGCAGGGGCTGGGCAGGGGTCTGGGGCGTGGCGGTCATGGGCGGGCCTCCGTCTCGGTGCCGGTGGTGGGGGCGTCGTCGCGCAGGAGTGCGGCGGCGGACTCGGCGGTCCGCACGGCCTCCTCGAGGCTGAGGCCGTGGTCCGCGACGACGTTGACGTGACCGACCTTGCGTCCCGGGCGCACGTCCTTGCCGTAGAGGTGGACCTTGGCCTGCGGGTGGGCGGCGAGGGCCGCGACGCTGCCGGCGTGCAGGTCCTCGCGGGCGCCGCCGAGGACGTTCTTCATCACGACGCCGGCCCCGCGGGGGGCCGTCTGGCCCAGCGGCAGGTCGAGCACGGCGCGGACGTGCTGTTCGAACTGCCCGGTGACGGCGCCGTCCATGGACCAGTGGCCGGAGTTGTGGGGGCGCATGGCCAGCTCGTTCACCTGGAAGCCGGGGCCGACCCCCGGCGTCTCGAACAGCTCGACCGCGAGCATGCCGGTGACGTCCAGCTCCTCGGCGAGGCGGACGGCCGCGGCGGTCGCGGCCGCGGCGACGGCCGGGTCGAGGTCCTGGGCCGGGGCGACCACGAGGTCGCACACGCCGGCCACCTGGACCGAGTCGACCACGGGGTAGACGGCCACCTCACCGGAGGGGGTGCGCGCCACCTGCGCGGAGAGCTCACGGGAGAAGGGGACGAGGGCCTCGGCCAGCAGCGGGGTGATGCCGGCGCCGAGCCACGCGGCCAGGGTGCCGTCCGCGGCGGAGGCGCGGGCGTCGTCGGCGTCGTCGAGTTTGAGCACACCCTTGCCGTCGTAGCCGCCGCGGGGGGTCTTGAGGATCATCGGCCAGCCGTGCTCGTCGCCGAAGGCGAGGACGGCCTCGAGGTCGTCGACCGGTGCCCACGCCGGGTTCGGCAGGCCCATCCGCTCGACGGCGGCGCGCATGACCAGCTTGTCCTGGGCGTGCTGCAGGGCCTCGGGGCCGGGGCGCACGGCGACGCCGGCCTCCTGCAGGGCCCGCAGGTGCTCGGTGGGCACGTGCTCGTGGTCGAAGGTGACCACGTCCACCGTGGCCGCGAACGCGCGCAGGTCCGCCAGGTCCGCGTGGTCGCCGACCATGTGGGGGGCGACCTGGGCCGCTGACGCGTCCGGGGCCTCCGCGAGCACGCGGAAGGGCACACCGAGCTCCGCGGCGGCGCCCGCCATCATGCGGGCCAGCTGCCCGCCGCCGATCACACCGAGTCGAGGGGAAGTCACCCGCACAGGGTAGTCGGACCGGCTGAGAACTCCGTCACGGAGGGGCGGCCGATGCCGGATCCGAGGAGGGCGCGCGCCGGGGGCGCGGCTACAGTGTTCCCCAGCCCTGCGCGGGTCCGCCTCGCGTCCACACCCCCGTCCCCGTCCCGAACCGAGGAGTCCACGCCCATGCTGTCCGATCTCTGGGGCCGCCTGACCGGGATGGTCGCCCTGCTGTGGCGGGAGGTGGCCAAGTTCGGCACCGTCGGTGCGGCCGCGTTCGTGGTGGACTCGCTCGTCTTCTGGTGGATGATGACCGGCCCGCTCGAGGGGTCCAACGTCAAGGCCAAGATCGTGGGCGGCGTCGTCGCCACCCTGTTCAGCTGGGTCGCCAACCGCTACTGGACGTTCCGCGAGAAGCGCTCGTCCAACAAGACCCGCGAGCTCGTCATGTTCCTGCTGATGAACGCGATCGGCCTGGGCATCCAGGCGGGCTGCGTGTTCATCGCGCAGTATTTGATGGGCGTGACGGACCCGGGCGGCCTGTTCATCGCCGGCAACGTGGTGGGCCTGTTCTTCGGCACCGTGTTCCGCTACTTCGCCTACCGGTTCTGGGTGTTCAAGGAGGAGCTGGACGTGGAGCCCGGCTTCGCCAACGACATCGCGATCATCACCGGCCAGATGCCCGTGCTGCGCGACGAGCAGCTGCACCCGCACGGCCGCCACGAGGCGCGGGGCCGCCCGGCCGAGCGCCACGTCCGTCGGGACGATGGCCCGGCCCGCCACCGCGCCTCCTGAGCCCGGAGCTCTGAGCCCGGTGCGCTGAGCCCGGCGCGCGGGTCCGCAATCCCGCCCCGTCAGGGGTGCACCTGCACCGCCCGCCCGGCGTCCCACGCCTGCAGCACGGCCCGCATCCCCGCCCACGTGAGGCGGGGGCGCGGGCCGTCGTCGTCCTGGTCTTCGTCAGTTCGGGCGTCCCCGTCCGCCGCGGCGACGTCGGCGGCCGGCAGGGCCTCGGGGCGCACGTGGTCCACGGGGCCGGGCAGGGCGTCGGGCTGGCCGAGGATCTCGGCGGCCACGTCCACCACGGACGGGTCGGCCGCGGTGCCGCCGGTCGGGAGCTCGAGCCCGCGGGGCAGCGCGACGGCGAACACGGCGGTGGCCGGGTCGGTCCAGCGCTCAGGGCGGTCGGTGAGGACGGCCGCGGGGGTGGCGCCGTCGTCGGCGGGCTTGGCGCCGGCGCAGAGCACGCCGAGGGCCAGGGCGTGGGAGAGCCAGTGGGCGGGCAGGTCCAGGGCCACCGGGTCGCCGGGGCCGAGGCCCTCGTCCGCCAGCAGGCCGGCCGTCTTGGCCGCCCAGTTCACGGTGACGCGGCCGGAGAGCTCGATGCGCTGGTCCACGGCGCCGTGCTCGCCGGGGGCGCCCGGTTCCTGGACGAGCGCGGGGCGCGGTGAGGAGGCCAGGCGCAGCACGAGGGGGCCGGTGGAGTGGGGCGCGGAGAGGGAGACCATGCACCCAGTCTGGCACCCCGATCCCGCGCCGCGGCGGCCCCCGGGGTCGGCCCCGGGGCCGAGGTCCGGGGCCCCGGCGGGCCCGTGCTCGGCTTGACGGGACACGAATCACACCGATGTAATGAAGGCCGGGTCAGCGGCCTCTCACAGGGGCCGCACCGGCTTGTCCGGGGCCCGCGCGGACCGGCAGGAGAACGGGATCCCGCGTCAGCCACGTCGATCCCGGGAAGAGGCGTCACACATGGAGCAGACCCAGCGAGTCGAGGACGCGCACCGCGCCGAGTCGGCGCAGGCGGCGGCGCCTCGCCCGCGCGGAGTCCCCAGTGACTGGTTCCTGGACCCGGCCGATCCGCTGGCCGGCGCCGACGCCGCCACCCTGGAGGACCAGGCCACCGCCCTGCTCTCCGCCCACGACCTCGAGGACGAGGCCGGCACCCCGTCCGCCACCGTCACCGCCCTCTTCCCGGGTGACCCCGGCCGGCCGGTCGAGGCCGCGCCCGTCGCGGACGACTGGGCCGCGATCCCGGGCCTGGTCACCGAGCCCGTCGAGGGCGAGCTGGCCTGGCAGGTGGACGCGCTGTGCGCCCAGACGGACCCCGAGGCGTTCTTCCCGGAGAAGGGCGGCTCCACGCGGGACGCCAAGCGCGTGTGCGAGGCCTGCGTGGTCAAGGACCAGTGCCTCGAGTACGCCATGGAGAACGACGAGCGCTTCGGCATCTGGGGCGGCCTCTCCGAGCGGGAGCGCCGCCGGCTGCGCCGCGCCCGCGCCTGACGCCCGGCGGCCACCCGGCCCCGGCTCAGCCGCGGCCCCAGCTGGGGTCGAGCACCTGCGGGTCCACGCCCAGGGCCTCGGCGCAGCGGCTCAGTGCTACCCCGTAGACGGCCCCCTCGAGGTCGGCCGGGTCGGCCGCGTCCCGCAGCGGCCGCTCGAACAGGGTGATCAGCACCCCGTCCCGGCCCTGCCGCTCGGCCCGCGCGAACAGCGCCTCCTCATCCCGTTCCCGGCCGGCGTGCAGCTCGCGCAGCCGTTCGTCGAGCCGGTCCGGGATGCGCTCCACCCGCGCGGTCACGTGCCGCAGCCCGGGGGCCTCCAGCGCCGCCAGCCGGTCGACGGCCTTCTCGACGGCGGTCAGCAGTGCCTCGCCGCGGCCCCGCTCGGAGCGCAGGCCGAAGGGGCGGGGGTGGCGCAGCCCGCGGCCGCGGCGGTCGCGCGTGCGCCGCGCGCCGTGGCCGCCCGCGCCGGACGCGGCGGCGCCCGGCTGAGGGGCTCCCGTCTCGACCGGGCCGCCGGACGTGCCCCGCTCCGGGCCCGCGGCGTCGCCCGCCCGGAACGGCAGGGGGTCGAGGGGATCGGAGGCGGCGGACGCGGTCATGCGCGCCATGGTAGGCCACCGCCCCGGGCCGTCCGCCGAGTAGGGTGGCGGGCGTGGGACCCATGCGACGCTGCAGCAAGACCGGATGCCAGAGCCCTGCCCTGGCCACGCTGACGTACAACTACGCGGACTCGCAGGTGGTCATCGGGCCTCTGTCGCGCCGGGCGGAGCCGCACACGTACGACCTCTGCGGCGAGCACGCTCGGCGCACCACGGCCCCGCGCGGCTGGGAGGTGCTGCGGCTGGAGCTGCCCGAGCACTATGAGGCCCTCGACGCGGACGGCGGAGTGCGCACGGTCCCCACCCGGCCCATGGCCGCCCCGCCGGCCCGCCCCGGGCTGCGCGTGGTGCGTGACGGGGACTGACGCGGCACGTGTCGTGCCGTCCGGGGCGTCGCTAGGTGTAGGAGGTCATGACGTTGTTGACTCGGGCCGGGGCCAGTGAGGCCGGAGGAGCGTCTCCGCAGGAGGTATGAGGCCGATGGTAGTTGTAGTGGTTCACCCACACTGCCAACGCCTCACGCCGAGCTGTCTCTGAGGTATACGGGCGGGCGTAGAGGACCTCATCGACCATCAGCCGGTTGTAGCGTTCGACCTTCCCGTTATGGCGGGGCGTGTATGGGCGGATCCGGTGGTGCCGGCCCCCGAGCGAGACCACCTTGGCGGTGAACTCCGCGGCCCGATAGTTGTTCCCGTTGTCCGTGACCACCCGGTCCACGGTGATGCCGTGGGCGGCGAAGAACGCCCTCGCCCGGCAGAAGAACCCGATCGTGGTCACCGCTTTCTCATCCTCCAACGCCTCGGTGTACGCCAGGCGGGTGTACCCGTCGATCGCCGAGTGCAGGTAGGTGTACCCGACCCGCCGGCCAGGCCCGCGCTTGGCTGCTCGCGCGTTCTCGGAGTCCCGTCCGTGAGCACGCCAGCCGCCCCCCTCGGGGATGCGCCCGATCTTCTTCACGTCCAGGTGCACCATGTGCCCCGGGCCGCGGGCGGTGATCTTCTGCGGTCGTTGGCGCAGGTCCTCACCCGTGGGCGCGAGGTCTGGCAACCGGGAGATGCCCAGCCGGTGCAGCCACCTGCCCACCGTTCGGAGGCACACCCGGTGGCCTTCAGAGACGAGGTGGTGATGGATCCGGCGGGCCGACCACTTCTCCCTGCGACGCAGGGTCTGGATCTGGGCCACCACCTCGGGGTCGAGCTGGGCAGGTGAACGGTGCGGCCGGCTGGGCAGGTCCTGAAGGCCGGCCTCGCCTTCGGCACGGTAGCGGGCCACCCAGGTGGCCACCGTGGGCCGGCTCACCCGGAACTCGGCGGCCACGTGCGCCTGTGGGATCCCGTCGTGCAGGTGGCGGTGGACCATCCTGAGACGGCCGGTGGGAGTCAGGGGTGCATTAGCGTGAGTCATGAGTGGGTCTCTTTTCGGGCAGGTGGGTGGTGTAGGAACTTCCATCCTGCGGGAGAGGCCCACTCGTCTCATCTCAGCCCGGCCCTCGTGCCAAGAACCTCATGCCCCACAACAGCTAGGCTGAGGTGCATGACTGAGACCCCCGCAGAGACCCGCACGCCCGACGTCGACCCGGCCTACGCCAACCGCACCACGGTGCCCGGCGCCGCGTTCGACTTCACCGTCCGGGACCTCTCCCTGGCCGAGGCGGGCCGCCACCAGATCCGCCTGGCCGAGCACGAGATGCCGGGCCTGATGTCCCTGCGCGAGGAGTACGGGGAGTCGCAGCCGCTCAAGGGCGCGCGGATCGCCGGCTCGCTGCACATGACCGTGCAGACCGCCGTGCTGATCGAGACCCTCACGGCCCTGGGCGCCGAGGTCCGCTGGGCCTCGTGCAACATCTTCTCCACGCAGGACGAGGCCGCGGCCGCCGTCGTCGTGGGCCAAGGCACCCCGGGGGACCCGCAGGGCGTGCCCGTGTTCGCATGGAAGAACGAGACCCTCGAGGACTACTGGTGGACCGCCTCCCAGATCCTCACGTGGCCCGGCGCCGCCGAGGACCCGGAGCGCGGCCCCAACATGATCCTGGACGACGGCGGCGACGCCACCCTGCTGGTGCACAAGGGCGTCGAGTTCGAGGCCGCGGGCGCCGTGCCCAGCGCCACCGAGGACGACCCCGAGGAGTACCGGATCATCCTCGAGACCCTGCGTCGCTCGCTGGCCCGCGACCCGCAGCACTGGACCCGCACCGCCGGCACCCTGCGCGGCGTCTCCGAGGAGACCACCACGGGCGTGCTGCGCCTCTACCAGCTGGCGCAGGAGGGCCGCCTGCTCTTCCCGGCGATCAACGTGAACGACGCCGTGACCAAGTCCAAGTTCGACAACAAGTACGGCATCCGCCATTCGCTGCCGGACGGCATCATGCGCGCCACGGACGTGCTGATCGGCGGCAAGGTCGCCGTGGTCTGCGGCTACGGCGACGTCGGCAAGGGCGCCGCCGAGGCCCTGCGCGGCCAGGGCGCCCGCGTGATCGTCACGGAGATCGACCCGATCTGCGCGCTGCAGGCCGCGATGGACGGCTACCAGGTGGCCCGCCTCGAGGACGTGGTGGGCGAGGGCGACATCTTCGTCACCACCACCGGCGGCAAGGACATCATCATGGCCGAGCACATGGCCGCCATGAAGGACAAGGCGATCGTGGGCAACGTCGGCCACTTCGACAACGAGATCGACATGGCCGGCCTGGCCCGCATCCCCGGCGTCGTGAAGACGGAGATCAAGCCGCAGGTCCACGAGTGGACCCTGGACGGCGGCACGGAGGCCGAGCGCAGCATCATCGTGCTCTCCGAGGGCCGCCTGCTGAACCTCGGCAACGCCACCGGCCACCCCTCGTTCGTGATGAGCGCGTCCTTCTCCAACCAGGTGATGGCGCAGATCGAGCTCTTCGGCGGCTCCACGGGCACCGGCGCCCTGACCGGCGAGCACTACGAGAAGCGCGTCTACACGCTGCCCAAGGTGCTGGACGAGAAGGTCGCCCGCCTGCACCTGGACGCCCTCGGCGTCGGGCTGACCGAGCTGACCAAGGCCCAGGCCGAGTACCTCGGCGTGGACGTGGCCGGCCCCTTCAAGGCCGACCACTACCGCTACTGATCCCCGACGCCCGCGGGCGGACGGACCCACTCGAGAGAGGCACGGACATGGCTTCCCATCAGGCCGGCCGCGGGCGCGACGAGCGCGCCGGGGCGGAGGACTTCGAATCCGGGCTGGACTACGGCGCGTTCGTCCAGGACGACGCCGCGGACGACGCGAACCGCACCCAGGCGCTGCCCGCCATGGGCCGGGACGACGACGGCGGCGCCCAGCACACCTCGGCGCTCAGCCCCGAGGACCTCGCCGCGCTGCGCGGCGGGGACGCGGCGGCCGCAGACCGACGCGACGCCGGCCGCCCGGCCGCGGACGCCGACCGCGACATCGTCGCCTCCCGGGCCGTGCCCGAGGGCGACCGGCGGCCGCTGCCCGGTGCCGACGAGCTCGGCCCGCTGAGCGCCGCCGTCGGGGCCCGCGCGGCAGGGTCGAGCACAGCCGCCCCGGTCGACCGCTACCCCGAGGACGGCACCGCCGCCCCCATGGCGCAGGCGGCGGCCCTGCAGGGCCCCACGCCGGAGGAGCGCGCGCGCCTGCCCAAGGCGGGCCCGCGCTTGGCGCAGGTGCTGCTGGCGATCCTCGCCCCGCTCGCCCTGCTGCTGGCCGCCGTCCGCCTCGTGGCGAGCCCGGTGTTCCTGTGGCTGGAGTACCACCGACCCGGGTTCCCCGCGGACCGGTTCGGCTTCACCCTCGCCGACCGCATGCACTACGGCTCCGCCGGGCTGGACTACGTGACCAACCTGGCCGGGCCGCGGTACCTCAGCAGCCTCACGCACCAGGGCGCGCCGTTGTTCACCGAGGTCGAGGTCGACCACATGACGGACGTGAAGACCGTGCTGTGGATCGCCGCCGCGGCGCTCGTGCTGCTCGTGGTGGTGTGCGCCCTGCTCATCGCGTCCCTGCTGCGCACCAGCCCCGGCGGGGTGCGCCGCGCCCTGTTCGCCGGCGCCGTGTGGCTGCCGCTCGCGGTGATCGCGCTCGCGGTCCTGGCGGTGCTGGGCTGGGAGACGTTCTTCGCCGGGTTCCACTCGCTGTTCTTCGCGGACGGCACGTGGACGTTCTCCGTGCGGGACGCCCTCATCCGCCTCTACCCCGAGCAGTTCTGGGTGGACGCCGCCGTGGTGGTCGGGCTGGTGACCCTGCTGGCGTCCCTCGTGACGCTCGTGGTCACGTGGCCCACGCGACGCCGTCGTGAGCTGAGCGCGGACCGCCGCGAGCAGCTGCTGCGCACCCGCCTGCGGTGGGCCCGGGAGGACGACGCCGAGGTGCGCTGACCGCCGCCGGACGGCACCGGGAACGGGCCGGGAGGACGAGGCGTCCTCCCGGCCCGTCGTCGTCCGGGGGGCGGGGTCAGCGGCGGTAGAGGGCCTCGACGTCCTCGGCGTGGTCCTCGATCACCTGGGCCCGCTTGAGCTTCTGGGACTGGGTGACGTGCCCGGAGTCCTCGGTGAACGGGTGGTCCAGGATGCGGAAGCGGCGGATGGACTCGGCGCGGGAGACGCCCGCGTTGACCTGGTCCACCGCCTCCTGGATCGAGGCCAGCACGGTGGGGTCCGTGGCGGCCTCGGCCGGAGTGAGGCTGAGCTCGCGGTCCAGGGCCCACTGGGTGAGGGCCTCGGCGTCCAGGGTGATGAGGGCGCCCACGAACGGGCGGTTCTCCCCGACCACCACGACGTGCTCGATGAGCCGGTGCTGGCGCAGCGCCTCCTCCATGGGTGTGGGGTACACGTTCTTGCCGCCGGCGGTGATGATCACGTCCTTCTTGCGGCCGGTGATCCGCAGGAAGCCGTGCTCGTCCAGCGCGCCGATGTCCCCGGTGCGGAAGAAGCCGTCTTCCATCGCCTCCGCCGACGCCTTCGGCATGCCGTGGTAGCCGTCGAACACCACGGGCCCGCGGATGAGGATCTCGCCGTCCTCGGCGATCTTCACCGTCACCCCGGCCACGGGCAGGCCCACGGTGCCCACGCGGTGCGCGCCGGGGATGTTCACGGTGGCCGGCGCGGTGGTCTCCGTGAGGCCGTAGCCCTCCACGATCGGGATGCCGGCGCCGCGGAAGAAGTGCACCAGCTCCGGGGAGAGGGCGGACGCGCCGGACACGCACGAGATCACCTCGCCGCCGAGGGCCTCCCGGATCTTGCGATAGACCAGCCGGTCGAACAGCGCACGCCGGGCGCGCAGCAGGGCCGAGGGGCCGGGGCCGTCCCCGAACTCGGCCTCGTCCACGGCCGTGGACCACTCGATGGCGGTGCGCTTGGCCGCCGCGTAGATCCGCCCGGTGCCGCCCTTCTGGGCCTTGGCCTCGATGCCGGCCTCGACCTTCTCGAACACGCGCGGCACGGCCAGCAGCCACGTGGGGTGGAAGGAGGCGAGGTCGCCGAGCAGCGTGGCCGGGGAACCGGAGTGGGCCACCTGGATGCGGGCGTACAGGCAGATGACCTGGACGGCGTGGGCGAGCACGTGGGCCAGCGGGAGGAAGAGCAGGGTGCGCGACGTCGTCGTCTCCGGGGACCACTGGACCACCTCGCGCGCGAAGTGCAGCACGTTGATGGCCGCGCCCACGAAGTTGCCGTGCGTGATCACGGCGCCCTTCGGGCGGCCGGTGGTGCCGGAGGTGTAGACGATCGAGGCGGGGCTGGCGAGGGTCGCCAGGGAGCGGGCGTGCTCGACGGCGTCGTCCGACACGAACGCGCCGGCCTCGGCCAGCTCCGCCAGCCCCGCGTCCGTCAGCGGGAACGTCGCCACGTCCACGCCCGCGTGCCCGGCGGCCTCGGCGACACGCTCGTCGAGCTCCTCGCTGCCGACGGCGACCACCCGCAGCCCCGAGTCCGTGACGATGTGCTCCACCTGGTGGGCGGAGGAGGTCTCGTAGATCGGCACGGAGACGGCGCCGGCGAACCACACGGCCTGGTCGAGGACGGCCCACGCGTAGGAGGTGGGGGAGAACAGGCCCACCCGGTCCCCGGGCTGGACGCCGCGGGCGATGAGGCCGGCCGCCACGGCGCGCACCTGGGTCAGGAACGCGGTGAAGTGGACGTCCACCCAGCCGCCCGCGCCGTTGCGCTGGGCGTACACGGGGGCGTCCGGCCGATCGGCACAGGAGGCGACGATCAGGTCCGTGATGTTGGAGTCCGCCGGCGGCATGCCGACGAGCTCGGTGGCGGACTCATGGACGGGGCTCTGGTTCTGCACGGTCCGAGCGTATCCATTTCCGGGCGTGCGGCGCGCGGTCGGGCACACCCGCGCCCGCTCCGCGGCCGTCAGATCCAGCTGCTGAACCACATCCGCCAGCGCCACTGGTCGTACGGGATGACGTCGCCGATCCACACGGGAAGGAAGAACAGGGACACGGCGACGGCGATCGTCACGTACGCCAGCACCAGGGCCGAGCCCCAGCGGGGCCCGGGCCGGCGGCCCGGCCGCAGCAGCAGCGAGAGCGCCAGGGCGATCATCATCACGAGGAAGGGCTCGTAGGCGATCGTGTAGAAGAAGAACATGGTCCGCTCGGGCCACAGGAACCACACCAGCTGCCCGGCCGCGTAGGCGCCGAGCAGGGCGCCGGCCCGCCAGTCCCGGTGGCGCACCAGCAGCCACACGCACACGAGGACGGCGGCCAGGCCCGTCCACCACACGAACGGGTTGGCGATGTCCGTGATGGCCGACGAGCACGCGCCCGCGGCGTCCGCCGGGCAGATCCCCTCGCCGGGCTCTGCGCCCTCGTAGTAGTAGCTCACGGGCCGGCCCATGAACGGCCAGGTCCACGGGTTGGCGGCGTAGTCGTGGGGGCTGGTGAGGCCCTGGTGGAAGGTCGTGGACTCCTCGTGGTAGTGCCACAGGGAGCGCAGCGGGCCGGGGACCAGCCCGGCGAGCAGGCCCTCCGGCGGGTTGTCCCGGTGCCAGTCCCGGTAGTAGCCGCCCCCCGTGACGAACCAGCCGGTCCACGAGGCCAGGTAGGCGACCAGGCCGCCGCCCACCACGGCCACGAACGCGTACAGGCCGTCCTTCTCGACGCCGGCCCACGCCCAGTGCCGCACCCCGGCGGTCCGGCGCGCGGACATGTCCCACAGGACCGTGAGCAGGCCGAAGGCCGCCATGAACGCCAGCCCGGAGAGCTTCACGGCGCAGCCGGCGCCCAGCAGCACGCCCGCGAGCAGTCGCCACGGGCGCCAGCCGAGCCACGGCCCGCTGGCCAGGGCGTCGCGTCCCCGCCGGGCGACGTCGAGGGCGAGCCGCTCCGCGAGCAGCCGCCGCCCGTGCACGCGGTCCGCCAGCAGCGCGGCGAAGGCCGCGAGCACGAAGAACGAGAGGAAGATGTCCAGCAGCCCGATGCGGGACATCACCAGGTGGTGGCCCTCCACGGCCAGCAGCAGCCCGGCGACCGCGCCCAGGGACACCGAGCGCAGCAGGTGCTGCGTGGCGAGGGCGACCAGCAGGACGGAGAGCGTGCCGGCCACCGCGGCGCTGAACCGCCAGCCCACCCCGTTGTCCGGGCCGAACGCGAGCATGCCCAGGCCGATCAGCCACTTGCCCAGCGGCGGGTGCACCACGTAGGCGGCCCCCTCGAGCGGCTCCGCCTCGCCGCGCGCGAACGCGTCGTTGACGTCCTCGTCCCACCGCCGCTCGTAGCCGGACTCCAGGAGGGAGTAGGCGTCCTTGGGGTAGTAGGTCTCGTCGAAGATCAGCTGATCCGGGTGGGCCAGGTTCGTGAACCGCAGGACGCCGGCGATCGCCGTGACCAGCAGCGGCAGGATCCAGTGCCACCGCGTCAGGGGTGCCGCACTCACCCCGAGGCGGGCGCGCAGGGCGGCGACGCCGAAGGGGCCGTCGTCGGCCGCGACGGCGGCGGGGCGGGGGGCGAGGGCGGTGGCGGGCACGGGCTCCATGCTAGGGGGACGGGTGGACGGCGAGACGTGCACGGTGACCGGGGCCGTAGGCTCGGGGCAGCCGTCCCGTCCGTCGAAAGGTCGTCCCATGCCCGAGGGCCGCATCGTCCTGGCCGCCACCCCCATCGGCAACCTCGGGGACGCGTCCGCGCGCCTGCGTGAGCTGCTGGCGGAGGCGGACGTGATCGCCGCCGAGGACACCCGGACCGCGCGGCGCCTGTGCGCCGGACTGGGCGTCACCCCGGCGGGCAGGGTGGTGGCCCATCACGAGCACAACGAGGCGGCCTCCGCCCAGGGGCTGCTGGACCAGGTGCGGGGCGGTGCCACGGTGGCGGTGGTCTCGGACGCGGGCATGCCCACGGTCTCGGACCCGGGGTACCGGCTCGTGGCGGCCGCGGTGTCCGCAGGGCTGCCCGTGACCTGCGCGCCCGGCCCCTCCGCCGTGACCACCGCGCTCGCCCTCTCCGGCCTGCCGACGGACCGGTTCGCCTTCGACGGCTTCGTCCCCCGCAAGGACGGGGAACGACGGCGATGGCTCACCTCCCTGCTGACCGAGGCGCGCACCGTGGTCGCCTTCGAATCGCCGCAGCGTCTGGCGGACGCGCTGGCCGTCGTCGTGGAGGTCCTCGGACCGGAACGGCCGGTGTGCGTGGCCCGCGAGCTCACCAAGCTGCACGAGGAGGTGGTGCGCGGCACCGCGGCCGAGGTGCAGGCCTGGGCTGCGGAGCGGCACGCGGGGGAGGGGATCCGCGGGGAGATCGTGCTGGTGATCGGGCCGCCCGCGCCCGGCGCCGAGGGCGAGGCGTCCGAGGCGGACGCCGTCGCCGAGGTGGCGGTGCTGGTGGAGTCCGGCACCCGGCTCAAGGAGGCCGTGGCCGCGGTGGCCGGAGCCCACGGGATGCGGAGCCGGGAGCTCTACCAGGCGGTGCTCGCGGCCCGGGGCTGACGCGTCCCCGGCTACACAGATGCTCATGCGCGGGGGCGCGGCCCCGGGGCCTGGCTAGGATCAGCCGTGGAGCCGCCGCTGGGCGGCGTCGGAATAGCCGTGGCCGTCCACCCGTTTCCTTTCAGGACGCGGGGCGTGCCGCCTCCGACCACCGACCCCGAAAGAGGTGCATCATGACCGTGACCGCTGAGCGCGAGAAGGCGCTGCTGGAGTCCGTCCCCACCGGCCTGCTGATCGACGGCGAGTGGCGAGATGCCTCCTCCGGCAAGACCTTCGACGTGAAGGACCCGGCCACCGGCAAGGTCATCGCGAGCCTGCAGGACGCGAACTCCGACGACGCCATGGCCGCCTTCGACGCCGCCTGCGCCGCGCAGGCCGAGTGGGCCCGCACCCCGGCCAAGGAGCGCGCCGACATCCTGCGCCGCGCCTACGACCTGATCAACGAGCGCGCCGAGGACTTCGCGCTGCTGATGACCCTCGAGATGGGCAAGCCGCTCGCCGAGGCCCGCGGCGAGGTCACGTACGGCAACGGCTTCCTGCGCTGGTTCTCGGAGGAGGCCGGCCGCCACTACGGCCGCACCCTCACCGTGCCCGAGGGCACCCTGCGCATGCAGGTGCACCACCGCCCGGTGGGCCCGTGCCTGCTGATCACCCCGTGGAACTTCCCGCTGGCCATGGCCACCCGCAAGGTGGGCCCCGCCGTCGCCGCCGGCTGCACCATGGTCCTCAAGGCCGCCAAGCTGACCCCGCTGACCACCCAGCTGTTCGCGCAGGTGATGCAGGAGGCCGGCCTGCCCAAGGGCGTGCTCAACGTCGTCGCGGGCTCCTCCGCCTCGTCGATCTCCGGCCCGATCCTGCAGGACCGGCGCCTGCGCAAGGTGTCCTTCACCGGTTCCACGCCGGTCGGTGTGCGCCTCATGAAGGACGCCGCGGACAACGTCCTGCGCACCTCCATGGAGCTCGGCGGCAACGCCCCGCTCATCGTCTTCGAGGACGCGGACCTGGACGCCGCCGTCGAGGGCGCCTTCGCCGCGAAGATGCGCAACATGGGCGAGGCCTGCACCGCCGCCAACCGCTTCCTCGTGCACGAGGACGTGGCCGAGGAGTTCACGCAGAAGTTCGTGGCCAAGCTCGAGGCGCTCAAGCCCCTGCGCGGCACCGACCCGGAGTCCACCCTCGGCCCGATCGTGGACGAGGGCGCGCGCGACGACATCGACCAGCTCGTCCAGGACGCCGTGGCGGCCGGCGGCGAGGTGCTCACCGGCGGCCACAAGATCGAGGGCGACGGCTACTTCTACGCGCCGACCGCGATCAAGGTGGAGAAGGGCAACCCGATCCTCCAGCAGGAGATCTTCGGCCCGGTGGCCCCGATCGTGACCTTCGCCTCCGAGGAGGAGGCCATCGAGATGGCCAACGACACCGAGTACGGCCTCGCCTCCTACGTGTTCACGAAGGATCAGGCCCGGATGTACCGCGTGGCCGAGAGCATCGAGTTCGGCCTCATGGGCTACAACGTGGGCATCATCTCCAACCCGGCCGCGCCGTTCGGCGGCGTGAAGCAGTCGGGCCTGGGCCGTGAGGGCGGCGCCGAGGGCATCGAGGAGTACACCTCGGTGCAGTACATCGGCATCGCCGACCCGTGGGCGGCCGCGAAGGCCTGACCCTCGCGCCGAGCCGTGCCCTCCGGGGGCGGTATCGGGTGGTATCCGACGTGGATACCACCCGATACCGCCCCCGAGGCGTGTCGGGGGCCCCGGGCTCGTCTCCCTAGAGTGGGGTGCATGGCCCACGCATCCGAGACCCCGCTCGCCTACCGCGCCCCCGCCCCGCAGCCGGACGACGACGGCGGCCCGCGCCGGGACGCCCACGAGGAGAAGTCGGGCCGCAAGCGTCGTCTCGAGTACCCGCCCGCACCCGAGCCGCTGCCGGTGCCCGTCGTGGACAACCACACGCACCTCGACTTCCGCGACGGCCTGGTCCGCGTGGACGTCCACCAGGCGATGGACGCGGCGGAGGCCGTGGGCGTGACCGGCGCGGTCCAGGTGGGCTGCGACGTCGCCTCGGCCCGGTTCACGATCGCGGCGATCGAGGCCGAGCCCCGCCTGCTCGGCGCCGTGGCGCTGCACCCCAACGACGCGGCCCGCCTGGCCGAGCGCGGCGAGTTCGAGGACGCGTTCGCGGAGATCGCCGAGTTCGCCCGTCACCCTCGCGTGCGCGCGGTGGGTGAGACGGGCCTCGACTACTTCCGGACGCAGGACGAGGCCGGCCACGCGGCGCAGCAGGAGTCCTTCCGCCGGCACATCCGACTCGCCCGCGAACTCGGCACGGCTCTGCAGATCCACGACCGGGACGCGCACGACGACGTCGTCCGGATCCTGCTCGAGGAGGCGTCCGACGGCGGGCTGCCCCCGCACGTGGTGTTCCACTGCTTCTCCGGCGGCCCCGATCTGGCCCGCACGTGCACCGAGCACGGCTGGCACATGTCCTTCGCCGGTCCCGTCACCTTCAAGGCCAACGACGAGCTGCGCGAGGCGCTGCGGATCGCCCCGGCCGAGCTGCTGCTCGTGGAGACGGACGCGCCCTTCCTCACGCCGCATCCGCACCGGGGCCGCCCCAACGCGCCCTACCTGGTCCCGGTGACCCTGCGGGGCATGGCGGAGACGCGCGGAGACGACGTGGCGGCCCTCGCCCGCGCGGTGAGTGAGAACACCGCCCGGGTGTACGGCTCGTTCTAAGTCGATCCAGACCCGGTGTCTGGGGTGGACGGCCTGCTGACCCGACTCCTCAAAACCCGGCCTCCCGTGTGGGCCAGTTCCGGATGGACCTGGTCATCGGCCCGGGCACGTTCGCCGGGCTGCAGGGGACGAGTCCCGAGTTCCGCGGGCTCGTCCGGCTCGGTGACCTCTCCACCTGAGCGGAGCCCGCGCCGCTGCGCCCCGGTTACCCCGTCCGGTACCCCGATAGACTCGCGGGCATGGTCCAGCCCTCCCCGCACCCCGTTCCCGCCCCGCTGCTGAGCGCCGCGGACGTGCGGCGCATCGCCGCCGAGCTGGACCTGCGTCCCACCAAGCAGTGGGGCCAGAACTTCGTGATCGACCCGAACACGATCCGGCGCATCGTGCAGGCCGCGGACGTGAGCGCGGACGAGCACGTGCTGGAGATCGGCCCCGGGCTGGGCTCGCTCACCCTCGGCCTGCTGGACGCGGCCGCCGCCGTCACCGCCGTCGAGATCGACCCGGTCACCGCCGCCCGCCTGCCGCGCACCGCCGCCGAGTTCCGCCCCGGGGCCGAGGACGCCCTCGCCGTGCTGCACGCGGACGCCATGACGCTGAGCGAGCAGGCCCTGGCCGAGGTCCGGCCCGCTGCCGCTGCCGGCAGCCCCACCGCGCTCGTGGCGAACCTGCCCTACAACGTGGCCGTGCCCGTGCTGCTGCACGCGCTCGCGGTCCTGCCGGGGCTGCGGCACGGCCTGGTGATGGTGCAGGAGGAGGTCGCGGACCGTCTCGCGGCCGGGCCCGGATCCAAGGTCTACGGCGTCCCGTCCGCCAAGGCGGCGTGGTACGCGGACGTGCGCAAGGCGGGCACCATCGGCACCCAGGTGTTCTGGCCGGCTCCGCGCATCCACTCCGGGCTGGTCGCCTTCACCCGGCGCGAGCCGCCGGCGGGCAGCGCGTCCCGCCGGGAGGTCTTCGCCGTGGTGGACGCCGCCTTCGCCCAGCGCCGCAAGACCCTGCGCGCCGCGCTCGCCTCCTGGGCGGGATCGCCGCCGGCGGCGGAGGACGCCCTGGTGGCCGCCGGCGTGGACCCGCGGGCCCGCGGCGAGGCCCTGGACATCGCGGCCTTCGCGCGGATCGCCGAGCACGGCCCGCGGCGTGCGGCGGAGGAGGTGAGCGCATGACGACGGAGGACCTCGGCCTCGACCCCACGGCCCGGCACGTCACGGTCAGCGCCCCCGGCAAGGTGAACCTGTCCCTGCGGGTGGGGCCGCCCGGCGCGGACGGCTACCACCCCGTGGCCACCGTGTACCTGGCCGTCAGCCTGCGGGAGACCGTCACGGCGATCGCGCGCACGGACGGGAGGATCACCGTCGGCCCGTTGGGCCGCCACATCAGTCTGGTGGACACCGAGGACGTGCCCTGGGACGAGCGCAACCTCGCGCACCGCGCCGCCGCGCACCTGCGGCGCACCCTCGGGCTCGATCCTGACACCCACGGCGTCCACCTCGAGGTCGCCAAGCAGGTCCCGGTCGCGGGTGGCATGGGCGGCGGCTCCGCCGACGCGGCCGCCGCGCTGCTCGCGTGCAGCGTCCTGTGGGAGACCGGGCACACCCGCGCCGAACTCGCCGAGCTGGCCGCCCCGCTGGGCGCGGACGTGCCCTTCAGCGTGCTGGGCGGCGCCGCCGTCGGGCTCGGGACCGGGGCCGAGCTGACCCCCGTCGCGGCCCGCACCCCGCTGCACCTCGTCCTCGTCCCGGCGGACGCCGGGCTGTCCACCCCCGCGGTGTTCCAGACCCTGGACGAGCTGCGCCGGGAGGGCCACCTGCCCGACGGGCCGGCGCGCCCCGAGGTGAACGAGGCCGTCCTGCGGGCCCTCACCGCGGCCGACCCGCTCGCACTCGCCACCGCCATGGACAACGACCTGCAGACCCCGGCCGTCGTCCTGTTCCCCGAGCTCTCGGACGTCCTCGACCTCGGTCTGGACGAGGGCGCGCTGCGCGGCATGGTCTCCGGCTCCGGCCCCACCCTGCTCTTCGTGGTGCAGGACGAGGCCTCCGCGCTGCGGCTGGCCTCGGCCATCGAGGAGCGCACGGGCGTGCGCGCCCTCCCCGTCCACGGCCCCGTGCCCGGCGCCCACGTGCTGTGACACCCGGCGGCGCACCCCGCCGCACCCGACCACCCCTCCTCCGTCCGGAAAGGACCACTCCCTCCATGGCCCACCTGCTCGGCGCCGAGAACATCGGCATCGCCTTCGGCACCCGCACCGTCCTCGAGGGCCTCTCCCTCGGCGTGGATGAGGGGGACCGGATCGGACTCGTGGGCCGCAACGGCGACGGCAAGTCCACCCTCATGCGCATCCTCGCCGGCCTCCAGGAACCCGACACGGGCCGCGTCACCCGTCGCGGCGGCGTCCGCGTGGGCGTGCTGGACCAGCAGGACCGGCTCGACCCGGAGCACACCGTGCGTCAGGCCGTGGTCGGGGACGTGGACGACCACGTGTGGGCCTCGGACCCCAAGGCCCGGGACGTCCTGGGCGGTCTCCTCGACGGCTTCGACCTCGAGCAGTCCGTGCGGGGCCTCTCCGGCGGCCAGCGCCGTCGCGTGGCCCTGGCCCGTCTGCTCGCCGGGGACGACGACGTCCTCTTCCTCGACGAGCCCACCAACCACCTGGACGTGGAGGGCGTCGCGTGGCTCGCCCGCCACCTGACGCAGCGCTGGCGCCCCACCGACGGCGGCCTCGTGGTGGTCACCCATGACCGGTGGTTCCTCGACGAGGTCTGCACGCGCACGTGGGAGGTGCACGACGCCACGGTGGACCCGTTCGACGGCGGCTACGCGGCGTGGGTGCTCGCGCGCGCGGAGCGCTCCCGGCAGGCGGCGGTGACGGAGCAGAAGCGTCAGCAGCTGGTGAAGAAGGAGCTCGCCTGGCTGCGCCGTGGCGCCCCGGCGCGCACGTCCAAGCCCAAGTTCCGCATCGAGGCGGCCAGCGCCATCATCGAGGACGTCCCCGCCCCGCGCGACTCGGTGTCCCTGGCGAAGATGGCCACGGCCCGGCTGGGCAAGGACGTCCTCGACCTCGAGCACGTGAGCCTGGCGCTGGGGGAGAAGCCGATCCTCGACGACGTCACGCTGCGCCTGGCACCCGGCGAGCGGCTCGGCGTGGTCGGCGTCAACGGTGCCGGCAAGTCGACCCTGCTGCGCCTGCTCGACGGCCGCATCGCCCCGGGCTCGGGGCGGGTGAAGCGCGGCAAGACGGTGGTCTCGGCCACCCTCACCCAGGACGTGAAGGAGCTCGACGACGTCGCCCACCTGCGCGTCGCCGAAGTCATGGCCCGCGAGGGCTCGTCCTTCCAGGTCGGTGACCGCGAGATGTCCTCCGGCCAGCTGCTCGAGATGCTCGGCTTCGGCACCTCCCGGCAGTGGACGCAGGTCTCCGAGCTCTCGGGCGGCGAGCGCCGGCGCCTGCAGCTGCTGCGCCTGCTCGTGGGCGAGCCCAACGTCCTCCTGCTCGACGAGCCGACCAACGACCTGGACACGGACACCCTGGCCGCCGTCGAGGACGTGCTGGACGGGTGGCCGGGGACCCTGGTGGTGGTCTCCCATGACCGTTACCTGCTCGAGCGCGTCACCGACCACCAGGTCGCCCTGCTCGGGGACGGCAAGGTCCGCGGCCTGCCGGGCGGGGTGGACCAGTACCTCGAGCTGCGCGCCGCGATGGACGGCGCCGGCGGCCCGGCCCGGGGAGCCGGCGCGGCGCGAGGCCGCAACGACGTCGTCGGGACGTGCGCCGGCATGGGCGGGCCGGAGGAGGACACCGGACCCACCGAGGCGGAGCGTCGGCGGGCCCGCAAGGAGACGGCTCGGCTTGAGAAGCAGATGACCCGGCTGCGGGACCGCAGGTCCGGCCTCGAAACGCGGATGGCCGAGCTGGGGCAGGCGCAGGACTTCGACGCCCTCACCGCGGCCTCCGCCGACCTGAAGGACCTCGACGCGCAGCTGGACGCCCTGGAGGAGGAGTGGCTGCAGGCCGCTGAACTCGCCGACAGGGACTGACCGGCGGGCTCGCACAGCAGAGTGTGGCAGGTGGCCCAGCCGACAGTTGTTTCCGCCCTATAATCGGGGTCGGGGCACAGCATCATGCCCGACCCCATGTGACGTGGACCATCCCCCGCGTCAGGACGGAGGAGCAGAGCGTGATCGCGAGTCCCGGTGATCAACTGACCATGCCCCGGAGGGGATCGACCGTCCGCGGTCGTGTCCTGGGTCGGCCCTGGGAGCGCGGCCTCCCGCTGCTCGTCCTCATCGTGGACCTCGTCGCGGTGCTGCTGGCCACCTTCGTCTCGGCCCAGCTCCGGTTCGGCGCCTCGCGAAGCATCACCCTCCCCGGCGCCGAACTCATCGACTACGGCACCATCAGCCTCACGCTGAGCGCGGCGTGGGTGCTCGCGCTGGGCATCCAGGGGTCGGTCAAGTCCCGAGTAGTGGTGTAACGCTCTGATCCTCCATTGGTGCTGTTAGGCGCTGAGTTCGAGGGTGGTTTCCGGTTCGGCGTTCACCTCGTTCCCGGTGTCGTCCACGGTGGTGAGGCGGCAGCGGGCCAACACCTCGAGGCCGAGGTAGCGGCGGCCCTCGGCCCACTCATCGGTCTGCTCAGCCAGCACCGCCCCGACCAGGCGCACGATCGCTGCCCGGTTCGGGAAGATGCCCACGGCGTCGGTGCGACGCCGGATCTCGCGGTTGAGCCGTTCGGCCGGGTTGTTCGACCAGATCTGGGTCCACACGTCCTTGGGGAACGTGGTGAACGCCAGGATGTCCGCCCGGGCACCATCGAGGTGTTCGGCCACCGCGGGCAGCTTTTCGCTGACGTAGTCCAGCAGCCGGTCGAACTGGGCGTCCACGCTGGCGGCGTCGGGCTGGTCATACACCGAGTGCAGCATGGCCTTCACGGCCGGCCACATGGACTTGGGGGTGATGCCCATCAGGTTCGCCGCGTAGTGGGTCCGGCACCGCTGCCAGGTCGCTCCGGGCAGGTTCGCGGCGATGGCGTCCTTGAGCCCGGTGTGGGCGTCGGAAGTGACCAGGCGGACTCCGGTCAGGCCCCGGGCCACCAGGTCGGCGAAGAACTCGTTCCACGCCGACCCCGTCTCCGAGGTGGCCACCCGCAGGCCGAGGACCTCGCGGTGGCCGTCACCATTGACCCCGGTGGCCAGCAGCACCACGGCGTTGACCACGCGCCCGCCCTCACGCACCTTCATCGTCAACGCGTCCGCGGCAACGAACGTGAACGGTCCCGCCTCCCCGAGCGGCCGGTGGCGGAAGGCCTCCACCTGCTCATCGAGGTCCGCGGCCATCCGGGACACCTGGGACTTCGACAGGGCATTGATGCCCAAGGTCTTGACCAGCTTGTCCATCCGCCGGGTAGAGACACCGGCCAGGTAGCAGTCTGCGACCACGGTGATCAGCGCCGATTCGGCCCGCTTGCGCCGCTCGAGCAGCCATTCCGGGAAGTAGGTGCCCGAGCGCAGCTTCGGGATGGCCACGTCCACGGTGCCGACCCGGGTGTCCAGGTCCCGGTGCCGGTACCCATTGCGCTGGGCCGTGCGGTCACGGGAGGGTTTGCCCCATTCGGCGCCGACCACCGCATCGGCGTCAGCGCAGAGCAGGGTGTTGATCATCGTCTGCAGCAGGTGGCGCATCATGTCCGGGGAGGCCTCGGACAGGGCTTCGCCCAGCAGGCCGGCAGGGTCGACAATATGAGGAGCGGTCATCGTGATGACTCCATTCGAGGATTCTGTGAGAGGTTGACTCGAAGGATCACACGGTGGCCGCGTCCACGTCTGGAACGACGTGCCCGACCACCGGGCGCTACACCACTATGCGGGACTCAACTCAGGGGTCGCGGGACATCCGGATCCTGGGGGCGGGCAGCGAGGAGTACAAGCGGGTCCTGCAGAGCACTCTCTATCTCTTCGGCACCTTCGCGATCCTCGCCTATGCGGCAGGTCTCGAAGTGGCGCGCGGCTACGTGGGCCTGGCTCTGCCGCTGGGTGTCCTCCTGCTCCTGCTGGGCCGGTTCCTCGTGCGCAGGTGGGTGGCGCGGCAGCGACACCGCGGCAGGTTCCGGCGGCGGCTCCTGCTCGTCGGCGGCCCGAAGGCGGTCCGGCACATCTTCCAGACCCTCGACTCCGAGGCCGGCGCCGGCTACGCCCCCGTGGCGGCGGCTCTCCCCGGATACAAGGCCCGGCGGGAGGACTACCTCCCGATACCGGTCTCCACGGACCTGGACACCGTGGAGGACCTGGTCGCCCTCGTGGAAGAGCGCGACCTCGAAGCGGTGGTGATCACCTCGGGCCACTCGTTCGTCCCCGGGGACGTCCGCCGGCTGGGCTGGGAGCTGCAGGAGCGCGGCGTCTCCCTGATCATGGCGCCCGCCCTCGTGGACGTCGCCGGACCCCGTCTCCACACGCAGCCCCTCGCGGGTCTGCCGCTCATCCACCTCTCCACCCCGCGCCTCTCCGAGGGCAAGGCATTCGTCAAGCGGGGGTTCGACGTCGTCGCGTCGGGTCTGGGCCTGATCATCATCTCGCCGCTGCTGATCGCCGTCGCGATCGCGGTCAAGGCCACGGACGGCGGGCCGGTGCTGTTCCGGCAGGAGCGCATCGGTCTCGGCGGCAGGCCGTTCACCATGCTCAAGTTCCGCTCCATGGTGGTGGACGCCGAGAAGATCCGGCAGCGGCTCGTCTCGGATGGCGGGGATGCGGACGTGCTGTTCAAGATGAAGGACGACCCGCGCATCACGAAGGTCGGCAGGTTCATCCGCCGCACCAGCATCGACGAGCTGCCCCAGCTCGTGAACGTGCTGCGGGGGGACATGTCCCTCGTGGGCCCGCGGCCCCACCTGCCGCACGAGGTCGAGGCCTATGACCAGTACGTGCACCGCCGGTTCCTGGTGAAGCCCGGCATCACGGGCCTCTGGCAGGTCTCCGGCCGGTCCGACCTCCCGTGGGAGGAGGCGGTCCGCCTGGACCTCTACTACGTGGAGAACTGGTCCATCCTGGGCGACCTCGTGATCCTGGGGCGGACCGTCAAGGCCGTGATCGCCGCCGACGGCGCCTATTGACCCCGGATCCGCACGACCTGTGTGGAAGAATGGGCCGTCGTCGCCGCCCCCTGGGGCCCGGCGCTCCGCCCTGGTGTAATGGCAGCACGCCGGCCTTTGGAGCCGTGCGGTCTAGGTTCGAATCCTAGGGGCGGAACCCCCGTCCTCTGACCCCCACCGGTGCAGGAGCCCCCATGTCCCAGCCGTCCGCTCGTCCCTCCGCCGTGATCGTCCTGGCCGCGGGCCAGGGCACCCGCATGAAGTCGACGACGCCGAAGATCATGCATGCGATCGGGGGACGCTCCCTCGTGGGCCACGCGCTCGCGGCGGCGTGGTCGCTTGCGCCGGAGCACCTCGTGGCCGTGGTCCGGCACGAGCGGGCCCGCGTGGCCGAGCACATCGAGACGGTGGCGGCCCAGCTGGGCATCGACGCGCTGGCGATCGCCGACCAGGACGACGTGCCGGGCACGGGCCGCGCCGTCGAGCTGGGCCTGGCCGCCCTGCCCGCGGACCTCGAGGGCACCGTCGTGGTGACCTACGGCGACGTCCCGCTGCTGACCCCGGAGACGCTCGCCCGCCTCGTCGCGGACCACGAGGCGGACGGCAACGCCGTCACCGTGCTCACCGCCACCCTCGAGGACGCCACGGGCTACGGCCGCATCGTCCGCGACGCCGAGGGCCTCGTGGAGCGGATCATGGAGCACAAGGACGCCCTCGCCCACGCCGAGTCCACGGGGGACGACTCCTTCGTGGCGATCCGCGAGGTCAACTCCGGCATCTACGCCTTCGACGCCGCCCTGCTGCGGCGCACGCTCCCGGCGATCTCCACGGACAACGTGCAGGGCGAGAAGTACCTCACGGACGTGCTGGGCATGGCCCGGGACGAGGGCGGCCGCGTGGCCTCCGTGGGCACGCAGGACGTGTGGGAGGTCGAGGGCGCCAACGACCGCCGCCAGCTCTCCGACCTGGGCCGTCGGCTGAACGAGCGCGTGCTGCGCCACTGGATGAAGGAGGGCGTCACCGTGGTGGACCCCTCCTCCACGTGGGTGGACGTCACCGTCACCTTGTCCTCGGACGTCACTCTCAAGCCGGGCACGCAGCTGCACGGTGCGACGTCGGTGGCCACCGGCGCCGTGGTGGGCCCGGACTCCACCCTCACGGACACGCAGGTGGGGGAGCGCGCCGTGGTCAAGCGGACCGACGCCACGGAGGCCGTGATCGGCGCGGACGCGAGCATCGGCCCGTTCACCTACCTGCGCCCGGGCACCGTGCTGGGCGAGGAGGGCAGGATCGGCGCGTTCTACGAGACGAAGAAGGTCACCATCGGCCGCGGCGCCAAGCTCTCCCACCTCGGCTACGCCGGCGACGCCGAGATCGGCGAGTACACGAACATCGGCTGCGGCAACATCACCGCCAACTACGACGGCGTCAACAAGCACCGCACGGTGATCGGCGCGCACGTGCGCACCGGCTCCAACACGGTGTTCACGGCCCCGGTGACCGTGGGCGACGGCGCCTACACCGGCGCGGGCGCCGTGGTCCGCGAGGACGTGCCCGCCGGGGCACTGGCGCTGAACGCCGTGAGCCAGCGCACCCTCGAGGGCTGGGTGCCGGCCAAGCGCCCGGGCACCTCCTCGGCCGAGGCCGCGCGGGCCGCCGGCGCGGAGGGCTCCGGCGCTCAGGGCTGACCCCGCGCGCCCGACAAGAGGTCGGCGTGTCACAACCGTACCGATTCCGGTACGGTTGTGACACCAGAGATGAGGTGGTGATCCCGTGACGTATCGTGACGATCTGTGGGACGTGGCTGCGGGGAACCACGGGGTCATCACCACTACGGAAGCGGAGGAGGCGGGCGTGCCCGCCGTCGAGGTCCGCAAGCTCGCCCAGCGCGGCGTTCTGCGGAGGCTGGCCCACGGGGTGTACCTCCATCGCCAGGTTCCCCGCGACCGGTTCACGGACGCGGCGGAGGCCGTGGCCACGGTCGGTGAAGATGCATTCCTGGACTGGGACGCAGTGCTGTCACTGTACGACCTCGCCCTGGTCGATCCCTCCGTCGTACGGGTGGGCGTGACGAGGCGGTACCGCGGCTCGCCGCGCGCGCATGTACGAGTGACACGACGCCGTCCCCCGCCGGGCGACGAGGACCTCACCTTTCACGGCGGCGTGCGAGGCCTCACGATCAACCAAGCCCTTCGTGAGGCACTCGACCGCATCCCTCTCGAGCGCGTCGCCGCTGCGATCGAGGAGGCCCGCGCGCGCGGGCTGCTCACGGTGGGCGAGGCGAGGAGCTTGAAGAGGGACCTGGAGGCGCGGCAGAACGGTGGACATCGTGGCGGTCGCTGACGTGGTCGTGGGCCTGGGCGATCTGGGAGCTCGAGGTGCGCCCAGGAGCGAAGGCCAACTCAACCGTCGACTGGAGGCGATCGCTGACGCGATGGGCGTTCCGGTGGACCGGGCGCGCCGGTTGCTGGGAGCAGTGATCGTGGCGCAGATGTTGCCGGAAGGCGTCGTAGTCAAGGGTGCAAATGGCGTTCGACTCCGCCATGGAGCCACCGGGACGCGGGCGACCCGGGATCTCGATCTACTGGCTCGCGATCCCCAGCAGGCGCTGAAGGACTTGACCGGGTTCGTCGACCGGGGATGGGGGGCCGCGCCCGGGAGCAAGAGAGAACTCAAGGCCGACCCGGCTGCGACCCGGGTGGCCTTCTTCGGCACGGTGCATGAGGACGATCCTGCGGAGCCTCTCGGAGTGCCCGATCCCTACGTCCTGTCACGAGCGAAGGTGACCCTGCATTTTCTCTCCCCGAGGACAAGTTGGGTGTCGGTCCCGATCGAGATCGGGCGCGACGAATTCGAGGGCAGCACGCTGGCGCAGCCAGTCGAGGTCGTGGCACCCCAGGTCGCGGAGGCGGTCACCGCGTTGGGATGTGGAACACCGCGGTCTGTGGCCGTGATGGCTGTCGAGCAGCAGCTCGCACAGAAGATCCATGCCGTCACGGATCCACATCAGACGCGAGGCCACGATCTCGTGGACATCCAGTTGCTCTGGCATGGGGCGGAGGCCGAGGGTGGTGTCGACATCCCGTTGCTCGCAGATCTCGTCAGCCGTACTTTCATGTTTCGGTCACCCGGCCGGACTGCGGCAGGACACACACCGCATGAGTGGCCGCCTCCGGTCGCTCACGTCCGGACTCTCGAGCAGGGGTACCTGGATGCGCTGGAGGAGACACGAGTGGGTGCGGAGGGACAGGCCAGGCTCCTGCAGCCGCGCGTGTCCGACGCGGCGGATTGGCTGGAGTCGTTGATCACAAGGATCGCGCGGGCCGCCGGCGCCGAGGGCTCCGGCGCTCAGGGCTGACCCCGCGCGCCCTAGGATGGGTGCGAGGACCGGGCCCCTCAGGCGGCCCGCTGGACGTCGGCCGCGCGCCGCCGCCGGGCATGGAACGTGCAACCACGAAGGATGATGAGGACGTCATGACGGAGCTGAGCCGCAGCGAGGACAAGCGACTGGTGCTGGCCACGGGCCGCGCCCACCCCGAGCTCGCGCAGGAGATCGCGGAGGAGCTCGGCACCGAGCTGCTGCCCATGAGCGCCTACGACTTCGCCAACGGCGAGATCTACGTGCGCTCGGGCGAGTCGGTGCGCGGCAAGGACGTGTTCATCATCCAGTCCCACCCCGCGCCGCTGAACAACCACCTGATGGAGCAGCTGATCATGGTGGACTCCATGAAGCGCGCCTCCGCCCGCCGCATCACGGTGGTCTCCCCGTTCTACCCGTACGCCCGCCAGGACAAGAAGGGCCGCGGCCGCGAGCCGATCTCGGCCCGTCTGGTGGCGGACCTGTACAAGACCGCCGGCGCCTCCCGCGTGATGAGCGTGGACCTGCACACCGCGCAGATCCAGGGCTTCTTCGACGGCCCGGTGGACCACCTCTTCGCCATCCCGCTGCTCGCGGACTACATCCGCACCCGCGTGGAGGGCGAGGAGGTCACCGTGGTCTCCCCGGACACCGGCCGCGTGCGCGTGGCGGAGCAGTGGGCGGACCGCCTCGGCGGCGTGCCCCTGGGCTTCGTGCACAAGAGCCGCGACCTCACGGTCCCGAACAAGGCGGAGTCGAAGACCGTGGTGGGCGACGTCGAGGGCCGCGTGTGCGTGCTGATCGACGACATGATCGACACCGGCGGCACGATCGCCGGCGCCGTGCGCATCCTGAAGGACGCCGGCGCCAAGGACGTCATCATCGCCGCCACCCACGCGGTGTTCTCCGAGCCCGCCGCCCAGCGCCTGAGCGACTGCGGCGCCCGCGAGGTCGTGGTGACCAACACGCTGCCCATCCCCGAGGAGAAGCGGTTCGAGTCCCTCACCGTGCTCTCCATCGCTCCGCTGATCGCCCGCGCGATCCGCGAGGTGTTCGAGGACGGCTCCGTCACCAGCCTGTTCGACGGCGACGCCTGAGCATGGCCGAGCGCGTGGAGCCGGTCCGCGGGGACGAGGCCGACGGCGGGGCCACGGCCGCGCCGGAGCGGCGCGGCCCACGCCTGCCGTTCTGGGCCTCCCTGCTGCTGAACGTGGTGGTGGCCCTCGCGGTCGTCGCCGTGGTGCAGGCCCTGTGGGTGAAGGTGTACTCGGTGCCGTCCGGCTCGATGGAGAACACCCTCGAGGTGGGGGACCGCATGCTGGTCAACCGCACCGCCTACCCGGACGGGATGGCCGACTCCCAGGACGTGGTGGTCTTCACGGCCAACGAGGACTGGGCGCACCCCATGCCACCGGAGGGGGCCGTGGAGAACGCCGTCCGCACGTTCGGCGACCTCACCGGCATCGGCCGCTCGCACGAGCAGGCGCTGGTCAAGCGCGTGGTCGGCACCGCGGGGCAGACCGTGGAGTGCTGCACCGCCGAGGGCGCCGTGACGGTGGACGGGGAGCCCCTGGACGAGCCATACATCCACAACGATCTGCCATTCATCCGGGACGAGCTGGACTGCGAGTCCGAGGTGATGTCCGCGCGCTGCTTCGGCCCGGTCACCGTGCCGGAGGACTCGATGCTCGTGCTCGGCGACCACCGCTCGAACTCGGCCGACTCCGTGATCGCGTGCCGCGGCATCCCCGCCGACCAGGCCGGGGACTGCGCGCGCTTCGTCACCCGCGAGGACATCGTGGGTGAGGTCTTCGTGACCGTCTGGCCGCCCACGCACTGGGGCGGGCACTGATCTCCTGAGGCGCGGGGCCTCCTGGGCGACGGCGGACCGTGCCGGCTCAGCCGGTCGTGGCCAGTTCCGCGGTGACCAGGGCGTCCATCGCCTCCCGCACCCGGGCCTCGGCGTCCTCGGGCACGGGCCCTTCGGCGCGGAGACGGCCCACCACGTCGGCGGCCGTCCGCGGCTCGTCCAGCAGGAGCCAGACGGAGGGGCCCAGACCTTCGAGCACGACCAGGCGGTCCGAGGCGAGCAGGACCAGGCGGCCGTCATCGAGCTGGATTCCGCACTCCGCACCGTGGCGCCGGACGGTTGCGCCGTCACCGCCCGGTGTCCCGGCGGTGGAGACTGTCCTCGGGCTGGCGGAGAGCTCCGGGTCATTGAGAGGCGTCCATGACGGGCTCATCGGTGCGGGCTGCTGCGCGAGCAGCCCGTCTATCACGGGACGCAGGTCAGAGGCCTCCGAGTAGACGAGCCGGAGGGCGCCGCCCAGCCTGTCGAGCGTCCGGCACAGGGCGACCAGTCCACGCGGAAGATGGGCGACGGAGGACGTCTGGGGCACGAGGAGGGTCAACGCCTCCAGCAGGGGCATCGGCTCGGCACGCGCCGTCACGCGCTCGCCCGGCTCCCGGACACGCTCCAGCACGCAGATGCGCTGCAGCGTCGCCTCCGGGGCTTGACCGAGCCCTATCTCGTCCGGACTCACCTGATGCTTCGGACGGCTTCCAGACGGACTGAGCACGGAGAGCGGCTTGGGGTAGGGGGTGACGGCGAGATCCCCGGGGTGGACGATCGCCGTCTCGTCTGAGAGGTAGCCGTAGTGGGGTCCCAGGGTCCGAGTCGCCGTGGTCTTCCCCGTCCCCGACGCCGCGACCAGGACGACGGCGGCACCGGTCTCAAGGTCAGCCAGGCAGGCCGCATGGAACATCAGGTGGCTCCCGCGCCCCGCCTCGATGGCGTGGCGCGTGGCCCGGTGGACCAATTCCTCGTGGAACTGGTCCCACGACAGCGAGGCCAGACTCACACGGTCCACGTCCCCCCGTGAGGCCTCGCACGGTGTCGGGGTGCACCGTGACCACGCGCGGACGATGGCGGCAGACTCGACCTCGTCGAGCGACGAGACGAGCAGGGACCCGGCCCCGGTCTCGATCGACCAGGTGGACGTGTCCCGGTGCTGGCAGTCGGTGGGATGCGCGGGCATGGGGCTCCTCTGACGGGGGCAAGGCACTGAGGCAACTCTAGGGCGTGCGGCGCCGGCCCGCTGGGCCTGTGCGCTCGGCAGAGGGCGCTCCCGCGGTGACGAGGACGGCGGTGGTATCCTTGACGGGTTGCCCAGGCGAGGGAGCGCGCGCTCCGTGATCGACGAGGCCGCCGCCTGCGCGTCAGCATGCTGACCCGCTGCGGCACTGAAGCCCCCTCCTGGCCGCATCCCGCGCCGCCCCCGGCTGCGCGGCCGAGACCCCCACAGGAGGACGCATCATGTCTGACCAGCTCAAGATCAAGGTCACCCGCCGCACCGACTTCGGCAAGGGCGCCGCCCGCCAGGCCCGCCGCGCCGGCCTGATCCCCGCCGTCGTCTACGGCCACGGCCAGGAGCCCGTGCACCTGCTGCTGCCGGCCCAGGAGACCACCCTGGCCGTCCGCAACCCCAACGCCCTGCTCACCGTTGTGAACGAGGCCGGCGAGGAGCACCTGGTCCTGCCCAAGGACATCCAGCGCCACGCCATCAAGGACACCGTGGACCACCTGGACCTCATCGAGGTCCGCCGCGGCGAGAAGGTCGTCGTCGAGGTCACCGTGCAGGTCGAGGGCGAGGTCGCCCCCGGCACCGAGTACGTGCTGGACTACGTCACCGTGCCGGTCGAGGCCGACGCCACCGACCTGCCCGAGGCCGTCACCATCTCCGTCGAGGGCCGCGAGGCCGGCGACCACGTGTACGCCCCGGATGTGCAGGTCCCGGCCGGCGCCACCCTGCAGCTCGAGGACGACATCGTTATCGCCACCGTCAACGAGGTCGTCGAGCAGGACCTCGGCGACGAGTCCGTGCAGGAGGAGCAGGCCGCCGAGTCTGCCGAGGGCGAGTCCGAGGGCTCCGAGGACTGATCACGCCATGACGACGGGGACCACGCTCATCGTCGGGCTCGGCAACCCCGGGCCCGAGTATGAGCGCACCCGTCACAACGTCGGCCAGATGGTGGCGGATGAGCTCGCCTCCCGCATGGGGGTCGGGTTCACCCGCCACCGGGCCGGCGCCGTGGTGGCCACGGGTCGCCTCGGCATCGGGGGGCCGCGGGTCGTGCTCGCGAAGTCCACCGGCTACATGAACGTCTCCGGACGCCCCGTCTCCGCGCTGGCGTCCTTCTACGGGATCGGCCCCGAGGACCTCGTGGTGGTCCATGACGAGCTGGACATCCCGTTCGACACCCTGCGCCTCAAGCGCGGCGGGGGAGAGGGCGGCCACAACGGCCTGAAGTCCATCACCGCCTCGCTGGGCACGAAGGACTACGCCCGCGTGCGCGTCGGCATCGGCCGGCCCCCGGGCCGCATGGACGTGGCCGACTTCGTGCTGCGCCCCTTCACCAAGCCCGAGCAGGACGTCCTGCCGCTGCACGTGGACCGCGCGGCGGACGCCGTGGAGAAGCTCGTCACGGACGGGCTCGAGCCCGCCCAGCAGGCGTTCCACTGACCTCCCGCCCCGTGACATCCGCGACGCGCAGGGCGGGATCCCACGCTCAGGGCGCCGGGGTCACGGCACGGGCCAGGGCGTCCGCGATGGTCTCCACTGCGGGATCCATGATCCGGATCATCTCCGCGTACCCTTCCTCCGGTCCGCGGAACGGGTCCACGATGTCGAGGGGCTGGGTGGTCGACCGTGCGAGGGCCCGGTGGTGGGCCGCCTCCGCCGCGAAGGCGCGCACCCCTCGGCCCGCGGGGATCCAGTCCCGTCCGTCCCGCGCGTCCAGGATGCGGACCAGCTCCGCGAGCTCCAGCACGGTGAACACGCGCGTGACGGCCTGCGGCACCTGGCGCAGCGCGAAGCTCATGTGTTCCTGAGTCGCGGTCAACACGAGATCCGCCACCTCGATCATGAACGGCTGCAACGCGGCGGGCCGGTGGTCCGCAAGGCCGGCGACACCGGCCTCGGCGCCGAGCCGCACGAGCGGCGGGGGCACCCTCAGGGCCTGATTCGGCTGGGAGCCGGCGCTGCCGACCTCCACCCGGCCGGGGGCCAGGGGCCCCAGCTGACCTTGGAGGGCGCGGCTCGCATAAGCCGAGCGGCACACGTTGCCGGTGCACACGATGAGCACGGCGTCCGGCGCGGGGAGGGCCCGGCGCCCCCGCCGGGCAGGTGGAGGCGGGCTCGTCGGGACGTGACGACGGGAGAACGAGATCAACTGCGCGCGGCTCCTCCGTCACGCCCGAGCCACGAGGACAGCGCCCGGGCCTGACGATCGACGACCTTGCCGACCATCGGCTCGGCCTTCGCCGCGAGCTTCGAGCCCACCAGCGGGATCCGGCAGACGAGGGTGCCGTCCACGGAGAACTGGGAGCCCTCACCGGCGGCGGTCAGGCGGAGGGCGCCGTCCGCCGTCGCCTTGGCGGAGGGCACGGTGATGGTGGTGGTGCCGGCGCGGGAGCCGTCCGCGGCGGGCGCGTCCCACCGCTCCACCTGCTCCACCTGGAGGGCGGAGCCGATGAGCTTGCGGGCCATGTCCGGGACACGGTCCGGGATGCGGTCCGCGGGCAGGGAGCGCACGGCGGTGACGGTCATCGGGCCCTCCGGGGAGCCCTCGACGGAGAACGAGACCAGGGAGCCGCCGAAGGACTCGACCACGGAACGGTGGAAGTCCTCGGACGCCAGGGCGGCTGCCACGGCCGCCGGCGGGTGCGGGATGGGCTGCTGAGCGGAAAAGGCCACGGTGTCTCCTCGGGGTCAAGTCAGGCCGCGCCCGGCGGGCCGTGAGAGGGCCGGCACCGGTTCGCCGACGGCGATGGGCGTCCAACCCCCACCTTATATGCTGGCCTCCGCGACCCGGGTCCCGTGCACGGCGCCGGGACCGGCCGCGCGACCCCTCGTGAACCCCCTGGAAGGTGTGTCCGCCATGTCGGCACTCTGGGCCGTGGCCCTCATCATGCTCCTGAGCGGGACGGCGAAGCTCCGTTCCGGCGAGGACGTGCAGGCCACGTTCACCCGACTCAGGGTGCCCCGCCCGTTCGCGGCCCCCGCCCTGGCGCGCGCGTTCCCCTGGCTCGAGCTGCTGCTCGCCGCCGCCCTCCTGCAGCCCTTCACCCTGCTGCGTCCGGTCGTCGGGCTGGTGGCCGTGGCCCTCTTCGCCGCCTTCCTCGCGCTCGTGGTCCGGGCCCAGGACGACGGCGTCTCGTGCGGCTGCTTCGGCGAGGCCTCGGCCGCCCCGATCTCCCGCACCACCGTGGTCCGCAACGTCGTCTTCCTGGCCCTCGCCGTCCTGGCCCTGGCCGAGGGGATCGTCTCGCTGGCGGTGCACGGCGCGGGCCTGGCCTGGCAGCCGCTCACCGCCTTCGGCGCCGGGGCGTGGGCGTGGGCCCTGCTCGTGTCCGTGCTGCTCGCGACCGCCGCGTTCCTGGCCGGGCGCGAGTCCGTCCCGGCCGCGCCCGACGCCGCCCCGGCGACGCCCACGCCCGAGGCCCCGGCCGCCCTCGACCCGGCCGACGGCGCCGAGCCCGAACGCCACCCGTTCCCGGACGCCGTCGTGGTCGCGGACGGCGAGTACACCGGTCTGCACCGGCTGGTCGCGGACGGGGCCGTGGTGGTCCTGCGCCTGTCCACGGGGTGCGGCTCCTGCGCGCGGGTGATCGAGCGGCTGGACGAGTTCACGGACGCGCTCGGGCCGGTCCGGCTGCGCGTCCTCATGCCCCAGCACGCCCCCGGTGCCGACGGGGCGATCCGCCGCGGCGCCGTCGACGCGTCGCTCGTGCTCGCCGACCCGGCCGGCGCCGCCTCGCAGGCCCTCGGCCTGCACTCGTTCCCCACCGCGGTGCTGCTCGGCACGGACCGGCTCACCGCCGGCGGCCCGGTGGGCGGCGCCGACGACGTCCTCGCCTTCCTCGAAGAGATCCGGGAGATCATGACCACCGAACTGCCCGCCGCCACGGACGGCTCCACCGCCACCCCGGAGGTCCGCGCATGAGCGTCCCCGAGACCACCCCCGTCCTCGCCCCGCTGCTGCCGCGCCTGCGCGCCGAACGTGCCATCGAGGCGGCCGCCGCCTCCGCCGCCCGGCCGCTCGAGTCCCGGGGCGTCGAGCTGGAGATCGGCCTGCCCGACGGCGCCCGCGCGCCCCTGCTGACCGTCCTGGCCGAGGCGCTGGCCGAGGGCCACGGCGAGCGCGCCGCCGTCCTCGTGGTCACCGCGACCACCCGCGAGGCCGAGGACCTCGTGACCGACCTCGCCGCCTGGGCCCCCGCCGGCGCCGCCGCGCTGTTCCCGTCCTGGGAGACGCTGCCCCACGAGCGCCTGTCCCCGCGCTCGGACACCGTGGGCGCGCGCCTGGCCGTGCTGCGCCGCCTCGCCCACCCCGAGGAGCACGCGGAGGGCCCGCTCCGCATCGTCGTCGCCCCCGTGCGCGCCGTGCTGCAGCCCCTCGTGGCCGGGCTCGGCGAGCTGAGCCCGGTGACCCTGCGGACGGGGGAGGAGCGGGACTTCGACGGTGTGGTGGCCGCGCTCGCGGATGCCGCCTACTCGCGCGTGGACATGGTCAGCCGACGCGGCGAGTTCGCCGTGCGCGGCGGGCTGATCGACGTGTTCCCGCCCACCGAGGACTACCCCGTGCGCATCGAGTTCTTCGGCGACGAGGTGGAGCAGATGCGCTGGTTCTCCGTGGCGGACCAGCGCTCCCTCGAGGACACCACGGAGGACGGCTCGGGCCACCCCTCCGAGCTGTACGCGCCCCCGTGCCGCGAGCTGCTGATCACGGACCACGTGCGCCGGCGCGCCAAAGAGCTGATCCCGGCCATGCCCGCCGCCGCGGACATGCTGGACCGGATCGCCGAGGGCGTGGCCGTGGAGGGCATGGAGTCCCTCTCCCCGCTGCTGGCCGAGGCCATGACGTCGCTGCCCCGCATGCTGCCCACCGGGTCGCTGACCGTCCTCGTGGAGCCCGAGCGCCTGCGCGGCCGCGCCGACGACCTGCTGGCCACCAACGAGGAGTTCCTCCAGGCCGCGTGGGCCGGCGCCGCGCAGGGCGCGGTCGCCCCGGTGGACGTGGCCGGGGCGGACCAGTCCGCCGCGGGTGGCTTCCTCACGGTGGCCGAACTCCGCGCGGCCGCACTCGAGCAGGACCAGGGGTTCTGGTCCGTCACCGCGCTGGTCTCGGACGACGAGCTGCTGCCCGACGCCGCCACCCTGCGCGCCACCCTCGGCGTCCCGCAGACCTTCTCCGGCGACATCGAGGCCATGGTCGCGCACACCCGCGTCCGGCTCGCGGAGGGGTGGCATGCCGTGGTCCTCACCGACGGCCCCGGCTCCACCCGCCGTCTCGCCGAGCTCACCACGGAGGCCGGCCTCACGGCCTCCGTGGCGGACGGGCCCCTGCCCGCGGACCTCGCCCCGGGGCGGGTCTCCATCGCGACGGCGCCCGTCGGCTCCGGCTTCACGATCCCGGACGCGCAGATCGCCCTGATCACGGAGCACGACCTCTTCGGCCGGCACCGCACCGCGGGCACGCGCGCCCCCGGGGCACGGTTGGCCCGCAAGCGGCGCAACGCCGTCGACCCGCTGACCCTGCAGCCCGGCGACCACGTGGTGCACTCCCAGCACGGCATCGCCCGCTTCGTGGAGCTGCAGCGCCGCAAGGTCACCGGCGGGCCGCGCACCGCCCCCGGTGCCGAGGAGTCCTACCGCGAGTACCTCGTGCTCGAGTACGCGCCCTCGAAGCGCGGCGCCCCCGGCGACCGGCTGTTCGTGCCCACCGACCAGCTCGACCTGATCTCCACCTACGTGGGCGGGGAGACGCCGTCGCTGTCCAGGATGGGCGGCTCGGACTGGGCGCAGACCAAGTCCAAGGCCAAGCGCGCCACCCGCGAGATCGCCGGCGAGCTCATCCGCCTGTACTCGGCCCGCATGGCCTCGCGCGGCCACGCGTTCGCCCCGGACACCCCGTGGCAGGCCGAGCTGGAGGAGGCGTTCCCGTTCATCGAGACGCCGGACCAGCTGACCACCATCGAGGACGTCAAGAAGGACATGGAGGAGGCCGTCCCCATGGACCGGCTCGTCTCCGGCGACGTCGGCTTCGGCAAGACCGAGGTGGCCGTGCGCGCCGCGTTCAAGGCGGTGCAGGACGGCAAGCAGGTGGCCGTCCTCGTCCCCACGACGCTGCTCGCCCGCCAGCACCACCAGACGTTCTCCGACCGGTTCGCCGGCTTCCCCGTGAAGGTGGCCGCGCTCTCCCGGTTCCAGACCGCCAAGGAGTCCAAGGAGGTCGTCGAGGGGCTCGCGCACGGCGAGGTGGACGTGGTGATCGGCACCCACCGGCTGCTCTCCGACCAGGTGCAGTTCAAGGACCTGGGCCTGGTGGTCGTGGACGAGGAGCAGCGCTTCGGCGTCGAGCACAAGGAGGCGCTGAAGAAGATGCGCACCAACGTGGACGTGCTCGCCATGTCCGCCACGCCCATCCCGCGCACCCTCGAGATGTCCCTCACCGGCATCCGCGAGACCTCCACGCTGGCCACCGCCCCGGAGGAGCGCCACCCCGTGCTCACCTCGGTGGGCCCGTACTCGGACCAGCAGGTCACCGCGGCCATCCGCCGCGAGCTGATGCGCGAGGGCCAGGTGTTCTACGTGCACAACCGCGTCACCACCATCGACAAGGTGGCCAAGCGCATCGCCGAGCTGGTGCCGGAGGCGCGGATCGCCGTCGCCCACGGCAAGATGAGCGAGGCCCGGCTCGAGCAGATCATGGTGGACTTCTGGGAGCGGAAGCTCGACGTGCTCGTGTCCACCACGATCATCGAGACCGGCCTGGACATCGCCAACGCCAACACCCTGATCGTGGAGGACGCCCACCGCTACGGCCTCTCGCAGCTGCACCAGCTGCGCGGCCGTGTGGGCCGTGGCCGTGAGCGGGCGTACGCGTACTTCCTGTACGACCCGCAGAAGCCCCTCGGCGAGGTGGCCCTCGAACGGCTCAAGGCCGTGGCCACCCACAACGAGCTCGGCGCGGGCATGCAGCTGGCCATGAAGGACCTCGAGATCCGCGGCGCCGGCAACCTGCTGGGCGGGGAGCAGTCCGGCCACATCGCCGGCGTGGGCTTCGACCTCTACCTGCGGATGGTGGGCGAGGCCGTGGCCGACTTCAAGGGCGAGGAGGACACCTCACCCGCCGAGGTGAAGGTGGAGCTGCCGGTCAACGCCCACCTGCCGCACGACTACGTGCCGGGGGAGCGGCTGCGCCTGGAGATGTACCGCAACCTCGCCCAGGCCGCGGACGACGCCGCCGTGGACGCCGTGGTGGAGGAGCTCAAGGACCGCTACGGCCCGCTGCCGGATCCGGTGGAGGCGCTCGTCGCCGTCGCCCGGTTCCGCAACCGGGCCCGAGCTGCGGGCGTCACCGAGGTGATGCTGCTGGGGCAGAACGTGAAGTTCGGCCCCGCCGCGGACCTGCCGGAGTCCCGCCAGATGCGCCTGACCCGCATGTACAAGGGCGCCCAGGTCAAGCCGGCCCTGAACGGCGTCCTCATCCCGCGTCCCAAGACCAAGCCGGTCATGGGTCAGGACCTCGTGGACGTCCCGCTGCTCGAGTGGGCGCAGCAGGTGGTCGACGCGATCTTCGCGCCGGAGGGCTGAGGCGGGTCAGGACGAGGTCACGCGGACGAGGACGCCGTGCGCCCGGAGGGACCGCAGCGGCTCGGTGCGAGGTCGAGCAGCGGGCCGGGGACGGTCAGCGCCTGGTTTGGTTCCGTCCCCGCGCTGGTGACCTCCGCGCGGCCCCGGTCGGCGCCGTACGCTGGCGCGGCGGGGCCGGCCGGGTGGCCGCGCCGTCGCGGGCCCGCACCTCGGGCTCCTCCGGCGTCGACGGCAGGAACGGATTGCGGATCGGGGGGCGATGATCCCGGCTCATGGTTGTGACCTCTCCGAGGCGGTCGTGACGCGCGGCAGCGCGGACGTGACGTGGTGCGGGGGCTCCACGCGACGCAGGCGGTGCACCGGGTGCCAGCGGCGGCGCGCCCCCGTGAACGGCTTGGACAGGGGGGTGGCGAGCAGGGCGAGGCCTGCCAGCCAGCTGAGGGTGAGCGCGAGGGCGAACTTGGCGGCGTTGTCCTCCACGCCGTGCCGCGTGACCCACATCAGCACCCAGCCGTGCAGCAGCACCACCACCGTGCCCGTCCGGACCAGGGCGGTGATGACGCGGCGCAGGGCCTGCCCCGTCCCGGTGCGTCGGGCGAAGGAGCGCAGCAGCCCCTCCACCGTGGAACCGAACACGAGCACCATCCCCGCGGACATCAGGACGCCCACGGCGGGGGTGAGCACCGGCGTGCCGAAGCCGCCGAACTTGATGTTGGGCGGCTCCAGGCCCAGCCGGACCGCGCCCAGCCCGAGCAGCACCAGGCCGACGCCGATGAGCGTCCGATGGCGTCGCACGTGCGGTTGGACGCGGCGGCGGAACATCTCCCCGCTGAGGACGAACAGCAGGCAGGGCAGGGCCAGCCCGACGCCCAGCGGCGTGCGGGCGATCGCGGAGTCCGGCACGAGGTGGGCCCACGCCAGCCCGGCCAGGCCCACCGCCCAGGCGACGGCGGACGGGAAGCGCTCGAGGAATCGGCGCAGCACCGTGGTGAAGAACAGGACGGAGATGAACCAGAACGCCCACCACGGGGGCTCCTGGTCCGCGCCCCCGTACCAGCCGGTGAGCATCAGGCGCCGCAGGAGGTCGGGGTCGTCGCCGAACCACGCGAACGCGGCCACGGACATGAGCGCCGCCCACACCAGGTACGGCACCATCAGGCTCCGGAAGCGGCCCCGCACGTCCTTGGCCCAGGGGCGGCCGCGCGTCCAGAAGTAGCCGGTGAGGAAGAAGAACAGCGGCATCCGCCAGATCTCCAGGTACCGGCTGAAGGTGAGGTCCGTCAGGTATGCGTGACCCAGCACCACCGCCGCGATGGAGACAAGCCGAAGGGCGTCCACCCCCGTGTTGCGGGTGGACGCCCTTCGGCGCGCGGCAGCCGGACGACCGGTGTCAGCGATCCTCGGCTCCGGGACGGCTCAGCGGTGCGCGGCGCCGGTCTCGACGGCGTGGGCGCCGGTGGCGGCGTGCTCGACGGCGGGACGGGTGTGGATGGCGGTGGTGTCCACGGTGTCGCTGCGGCCCAGCAACGCCTTGGGGATCATGAAGGCCACGGTGGCCAGGGCCAGCGCGATCAGGCCGGGGACCCAGACCGACTCGAGCGTCCAGAAGCCCATGGCGTAGAGGCAGCCGAGGAACGCGCCGAAGGCGACGATGAAGGCGATCAGGGAACCCCAGACGCCGCCCACGTTGGAGTGGTCGATGGCCTTGCCGTTGCGGATCACGTGATGCTCCTTCGGTGCGGTCCCGACCGGGGCGGACGCCCGGCCGAAGTGATGCGAGTCAGTCGGATCCCAGGATAGCAAGGGCGGAGCTGGCCCCGATCCGGGTGGCCCCGGCCTCGATCATCGCCAAGGCGTCCTCGCGGGTGCGCACCCCGCCGGAGGCCTTCACGCCGATGCCCTCGCCCACGGTGCGGCGCATCAGCGCGACGTGCTCGACGGTGGCGCCCGCGGTGGAGAAGCCCGTGGAGGTCTTCACGAAGTCCGCCCCGGCCTCGACCGCGGCCTCGCAGGCCAGGACGATTGCGTCGTCGTCCAGGAGGGCGGTCTCCACGATCACCTTGAGCAACGCCCCGCCATCGCCCGCGGGGCCGTCCGCGTGGGCGGCCTCGGCCACGGCGCGGACGTCCGAGACGAGCCGGGCGCGGTCCCCGGCGCGGGCCGCGGCGACGTCGATGACCATGTCCACCTCGTCCGCGCCGGCGTCGATCGCCTGCCGGGCCTCGAAGGCCTTGACCTCCGAGGTGTTGGCGCCGAGGGGGAAGCCGATCACGGTGCAGGTCAGCACGTCCGAGTCCGCGAGCTCGGCGGCCACCAGCGGCACCCACACGGGGTTGATGCAGACGCTCTTGACCCCGGCCTCGCGGGACTCGGCCACGAGGCGGCGCACGTCCGCCTCCGAGGTGTCTGCCTTCAGGGCGGTCGCGTCGATGTACTTCGCCAGCTCGGCGGTGGTGAGGGAGACGGTCATGCCCACCAGCCTACCGAGGCTCAGCCGCCCACGAGGGCCATCACCTCGGCCCGCAGCGCCTCGAGCCGCTCGGCGGCCGCGGCCGGGTCGGCGTCCCGGGTGCCGAGGTAGCACTTGAGCTTCGGCTCGGTGCCGGAGGGGCGCGCGAGCACGCGGGTGCCGGAGTCGGTGGCGAACAGCAGCGCGTCCGTGGGCGGCAGCCCGTCCCCGCCGGCGGCCAGGTCCCGGCGCACGGTGACGGGCTCGCCCGCGAGCGTGGCCGGCGCCTGCTGACGCAGGGCCGTCATGGTGCGGGCGATCAGGGACAGGTCCGCCACGCGGACCGAGACCTGGGCGCTGGGCATGGCGCCGGTGACGGCGTCGACGTCGGCCAGGGCGTCCGTCAGGCCGCGTCCCTGCGCCGTGAGGGCGGCGGCCAGCTCCGCGGCCATGAGGGCGGCCGTGATGCCGTCCTTGTCCCGCACCATGTCCGGGTCCACGCAGTAGCCGAGGGCCTCCTCGTAGCCGAAGCCGAGGTCCGGGGCACGGGAGATCCACTTGAAGCCGGTCAGCGTGACGTGGTGCCTCACCCCGTTCGTCTCCGCCAGGGCGGCCAGCTGCGGGGAGGAGACCACGGAGTTCGCGGCGCTGCGGCCGGCCGCGTGCAGGGCCGGCATCGCGTGCGCGCCCAGCAGCGTCCCGACGGCGTCGCCCGAGAGCATCCGCCACGTGCGGACGCCGTCCGCGTCGGTGACGGGCGCGGCCAGGGCCAGGCGGTCGGCGTCGGGGTCGTTGGCGATCACCAGGTCCGCGTCCACCTCGGCGGCCAGGGCGAGGGCGAGGTCCATCGCCCCCGGCTCCTCCGGGTTGGGGAACGCCACCGTGGGGAAGGCCGGGTCCGGGGCGGCCTGCTCGGCCACCACGTGGACGGGGCCGAAGCCGGCGTCCTCGAGCAGGCCCGGGACCACGGCGCCGCCCACCCCGTGCAGGGGCGTGTAGACCACGCGCAGGTCGCGGTGGCCGTGCCGGTCGTCGTCGAGCACGCCGAGGGCCGCCGCACGGTAGGCCTCCAGTAGGTCCGGCCCGGCCACGGTCCAGCCGTCGTCGGCGAGCGGGATGTCCGCGGCCCACGCCGCGTGGTCGATGCGGGCGGCGATCTGCGCGTCCGCGGGGGAGACGATCTGCGCCCCCCGACCCGCCTCGTCCGTGAGCCGCCCGCCGAGGTAGACCTTGTAGCCGTTGTCCGCGGGCGGGTTGTGGCTGGCCGTGACCATCACGCCCGCGTCCGCGCTGAGATGGCGCACCGCGAAGGCGAGCACCGGCGTCGGCAGCGGATCCGGCAGCAGGACGGTCTGCACGCCCGCGGCCGTCAGGACGGCGGCCGTGTCCGCGGCGAAGGCGGCCGAACCGCGCCGCGCGTCGTACCCGACGACGGCCAGCGGCGGGGCCGCGTCCCGCCCGACGCCGTCCCACAGGTGGGCGGCCAGACCCGCCGCGGTGCGGCGCACCACGAGCCGGTTCATGCGGGACTCGCCCGGGCCCTCCTCGGCGCGCAGGCCGGCGGTGCCGAAGGCGAGCGGCCCGGCGAAGCGGGCGGCGAGCGCCGCCCGGGCGGCCGCGGCCTCCGGGCCGACGCCGGCGGCCGCGTCGAGCTCGGCGCGCAGGGTGTACTGGTGCGCGGGGTCGGGGTCCTCCGCCGCCCACCGCTCGGCCCGGGCGAGGACGTCCTCCGGGAGCGCGGCGACGTCGTCGTGCGCGGGCATCAGAGCCGCCCCACGATGTCCGCGAGCAGGCGCGCGATGCGCGGGCCGGCGGCCTGGCCGGCCTCGACGACCTCGGCGTGGGACAGCGGGGTCTCCGAGATGCCGGCGCCGAGGTTGGTCACCAGTGAGATGCCGAACACCTCCAGCCCGGCGTGACGGGCCGCGATCGCGTCCAGTGCCGTGGACATGCCGACGAGGTCGCCGCCGAGGGTGCGCGCCATCCGCACCTCGGCGGGGGTCTCGTACTGCGGGCCGGCGAACTGGACGTACACGCCCTCGCGCAGGGACGGGTCCACCTCGCGGGCGATCGCGCGCAGCCGCGGCGAGTAGAGGTCGGTGAGGTCCACGAACGTGGCGCCGGCGAGCGGGGTGGCGCCGGTGAGGTTGATGTGGTCCGCGATCAGGACGGGGGTGCCCGGGGCGATCTCCGGGTCCATGCCGCCGCAGCCGTTGGTCAGCACCACGGTGCGCGCCCCGGCGGCGGCGGCGGTGCGGACGGTGTGCGCCACGGCCTGGGCGTCGCGGGACTCGTAGAAGTGCGTGCGCGAGCCGAAGACGAGGGTGTGCGTGCCGTCCGGCAGTCGGACCGAGCGGATCACGGCGTTGTGGCCGGGCACCTTCGGGGCGTGGAAGCCGGGCACCTCGGCCAGCGGCACGGCGGCGACCTCGTCGCCGATCAGGCCGGCGGCCTCGCCCCAGCCGGAGCCGAGGACGACGGCGATGCGGTGCTCCGCCACGCCCGTCGCCCGGGCGATGGTGTCGGCGGCCGCGCGGGCCTCGGCGAAGCCCGGGTGGTCGCCGGTCAGGGGGGAGGAGTCGGCGTCGGCCGCGGTCACGGGGGTGCTCTGCTCGTTCACGCCGTCAGTGTAGGTGCGGGGGTGGATCCAGCGGGGGAGGGCGGACACGAAGCGGTGGGGACGTGGTTGACTCTCCGGGTGGACGCCGATGACGATGGACCTGAATGGTGAAACCGCGTCATCTTGCCGCCGCCAGCGCCTCCCCGGTCTGCGACCCCATGCCCATCGACCTCGCCTTCGCTTCGCGCCTATGCAATGGTCAGCCCGTGACGCTGGAGCTCAACTTCTTCCAGCCCTTGGCGGCCCTCAACGGCACCGCCACGGACGTGTACCTCAGCGTCAGGAACATTTCTGGCTGCGCCATCGAGTACACGGCCGCGAACCCGCTCCTGTTCGACATCCAGGTGCGCAATGACAACGTCGTCAACGACAACAGACGCAAGCTCACCCGGGTCGCCTCATCGTGGGACGACATCCGGAACTCCCAGATCCACCACTCCAACGTGGCCAATCAGCCGGTCGGCAGTGTCAGCTCCGCGATCGTGCGGGATCTGAGCGGGCCCGGCGACGACGTCCATGAGCCCGGCGAGGAGGCCGACATCGTCTTCGGCCTCGGCGATGGAGCCACCGGTCGCGGCCGCTGTAACAACGAGCTGACCGCCACGCCCCGTCCCGCCCTCGCGGGACGGGCAGGTCCTCTACACGGTTGGCGGCGGGGCGGGGCACGGTGTCATGGAAACTAGACTCACGTTGCGGAAACTAACATCACAGTCAGGTCGCGGACGCCGTGCCGGTTCATCATGAGCCCGGTCTGCCCAGGATGAGGAGTGCTGATTGCAGTGAAGGTTGTCATCATCGGTCAGGGTTACGTCGGACTGCCGGTCTCCATGAGAGCGGTCGAGGTCGGCCACCACGTCGTGGGCCTGGACCTGAGTGAGTCGCGTACAGCGGATCTACAGGCCGGGCGGTCGTACGTGGAGGACATCTCGGACGGGGACGTCCAGGAGGCCCTCCGTTCCGGCCGGTTCCTGGCCACCCGGGACTATGACGACGCCGCCGGCTTCGACGTCGCCGTCATCACCGTCCCGACGCCGTTGCGCGACTCCCTGCCGGACCTGAGCTTCATCGAGTCGGCGGGCGCCTCCCTGGCGGAGCACGTCACGCCCGGTGCGACCGTGATTCTCGAGTCCACCACCTACCCGGGCACCACGGACGAGCTGCTCGTCCCCATCCTGGAGAAGGGGTCGGGTCTGACCGCGGGCGAGGACTTCCATGTCGGATACTCCCCGGAGCGCATCGATCCGGGGCGTAGGGACTGGACGTTCAAGACCACCCCGAAGGTCATCTCCGGCCTGACGCAGGCATGCCTCGTGAAGGTCCAGGAGTTCTACGCGTCGATCATCGACAGCCCCGTGCCCGTGAGGGGCACTCGGGAGGCGGAGCTGACCAAGCTCTTGGAGAACACCTTCCGTCACGTGAACATCGCGCTGATGAACGAACTCGCGGTGTTCGCACACCAGCTCAACGTGGACATCTGGGACGCGATCGAGGCGGCCGGTTCCAAGCCGTTCGGATTCATGCGCTTCACCCCCGGCCCGGGAGTGGGCGGTCACTGCCTTCCCGTGGACCCGAGCTACCTGTCCTGGGCCGTGAAGAAGGGCCTGGGTCAGACCTTCCGTTTCGTGGAGCTGGCGAACGACGTCAACGAGCACCAACCGGTTCATGTGGTGGAGCGGGTCATGAAGCTGCTCAACCAGGATCGCAAGGCGCTCAACGGTGCCAAGGTGGCGCTCCTCGGCCTGGCCTACAAGCGTGACTCCTCGGACGTGCGCGAGTCTCCCGCGGAGGCCATCATCGACCTCCTCCACGGTTACGGCGCCGAGGTGTCCGCCCTCGACTCCTGGGTCCACGGCCGCTCCTGGCCGGATGGCGTCCGTCGCGTGGGGCAGCTCGCGGAGCTCTCAGCGCAGGATCTCGTCATCGTGGTCACCGACCATTCGGACGTCGACTACGCCGAGGTGTCCAATCTCGGCGTGCGGGTGTTCGACACGAGGAACGTTGTCCCTGCCGGTGAACGGGTGACACGTCTCTGAGACCGCATCGGCGGGGCCTACCCCAGGACCGCCGCTCAATGGGCCCCTGTCACATCCCACCCGGAAACGGGACACAATGGGGGGCGTGACCGAGGAAAACAGCACCTTCATCCCGTCCCTGACCATCATCGGCGGCGGCCCCGGCGGCTACGAGGCCGCCATGGTGGCCGCGAAGCTGGGCGCCCGCGTGACCCTGGTCGAGCGCCAGGGGGTGGGCGGCGCGGCCGTCCTCACGGACGTGGTCCCCTCCAAGACGCTGATCGCCGCCGCCGACTCGATGCGCCGCGTGGGCGCCTCCGTGGACCTGGGGGTCGACCTCGGCGGGGCCGAGGTCCACGCGGACATGGGCCGGGTCGGCCACCGCATCCTGAACCTGGCCCACGAGCAGTCCTCGGACATCCGCGCGGGCCTCGAGCGGGTCGGTGTCCGGGTGATCGACGGCGTGGGCCGCGTCGTCGGCCCCCACGAGGTGTCCGTCCGCGCCCTCGACGACGCCGACGCCGGCGCCGAGCCCGAGATCATCACCTCGGACGCGATCCTCGTGGCCGTCGGCGCGAGTCCCCGGGAGCTGCCCACCGCCGTCCCGGACGGCGAGCGGATCTTCAACTGGAAGCAGGTCTACAACCTCAAGGAGCTGCCCGAGCACCTGATCGTCGTGGGCTCCGGCGTCACCGGCGCCGAGTTCGCCTCGGCCTACAACCGCCTCGGCGCCAAGGTCACCCTCGTCTCCTCGCGCGACCGCGTGCTCCCCGGCGAGGACGCCGACGCCGCAGAGCTGCTCGAGAAGGTCTTCGAGGGCAACGGCCTCAGGGTTGTCTCCCGCTCCCGGGCCGAGTCGGTCGAGCGGACCGAGACCGGCGTGCGCGTGCACCTCTCCGGCGAGGGGGCCGAAGACACCCCGTCGATCGAGGGCTCCCACGCGCTGGTGGCCGTCGGCGGCGTGCCGAACACGGCGGGCCTCGGCCTCGACGACGTGGGCGTGAAGCTGGCCGACTCCGGCCACGTGCTCGTGGACGGCGTCTCCCGCACGTCCGTGCCGAGCATCTACGCGGCGGGCGACTGCACGGGCAAGCTCGCCCTCGCCTCGGTGGCGGCCATGCAGGGGCGCATCGCCGTGGCCCACCTGCTCGGCGACGCCCTCAAGCCGCTGCGCCCGCACCTGCTGGCCTCGAACATCTTCACCTCGCCGGAGATCGCCACCGTGGGCGTCTCGCAGGCGCAGGTGGACTCCGGCCAGTACCAGGCGGACGTGCTGCGACTGGACTTCCACACCAACCCCCGCGCCAAGATGTCCGGCGCGGAGGAGGGGTTCGTGAAGATCTTCGCGCGTCAGGGCTCCGGCACCGTGATCGGCGGCGTGGTGGTCTCGCCGCGCGCCTCCGAGCTGATCTACGCGCTCGCGCTCGCGGTCACGCACAAGTTGCACGTGGACGACCTCGCGGACACCTTCACCGTGTACCCGTCCATGTCCGGGTCGATCGCGGAGGCGGCGCGCCGCCTCCATGTGCGGGTGTGAGCACCGTGCGTGTCGCGATCTTCGCCCACCGCTTCCTCCCCGAGACGGGAGGGATCGAGGTGACCGCGGACGTTCTCGCGCGCGGCTTCACCACACGGCACGGTGCCGAGGTGCTCGTCGTCACCCGGAACCCCGCTCCGGCGGAGTTCGACGCCACGTTGCCCTACCGCGTCCTGCGCGAACCGTCCCCGGGCGAGCTGCTGGCCGCGGTGCGCGGTGCGGACGTGGTCTTCCACAACAATGCCCTCATGCAGTTCGCTTGGGCGCACCTGGTGGTGCCCCGCCCGTGGGTTGTGACCATGCGGGCTGTCCTCCGCGTGCCGGGCATCCCGCTGAGCCGGAGACGGAAGGCGGTGCTGCACGTCAAGCAGCGGCTCATCCGCCGGGCCACCGTGCTGGCCGCGAACAGCGAGATGATGTCCGCGGACATCGGCGGCGGCGCGGTGGTGGTCCACAACTCCTACCGGGACCACATCTTCCGTACCGAGACACGCGTAGAGGATCGCGACCGGCGGCGAGTGGCGTACATCGGCCGTCTCTCCCCGGACAAGGGGATCGATGTGTTGCTGCGCGCCGTGGCCGGAGTCGGAGAGCGAGGTGTCCCGCTCCACCTGGACCTCGTGGGCTCCGGAGAGGAGGAGACGCGGCTGCGCACACTGGCCACAGAGCTGGGCCTCAGGGGCCGCGTGGAGTTCCACGGAGCCCTGACCGGGCCCCAAGTGAACACCGTGCTCAACCGCGCCGCCGTCGCCGTGCTGCCCTCAGTGGGCCTGGAGACCTTCGGCACCGTGGTCCTCGAGGCGCAGGCGGCCGGCTGCGCCGTCGTCGCCTCACGGATCGGCGGGATCCCGGAGGCGCTGAACGGCACCGGCGTGCTCGTGGAGCCGGGCGACGTGGCCGCGTTGACGGAGGCCCTGCACGCGCTCGCCACCGACGACGCCGCGTTCGCCGCGGCGCATCGCGGTCGCGAGGAGAACGTCTCGGCCCACCGCACCGAGGTGATGGTGGACCGCTATTGGGAGCTCGTCCAGCAGGCGCATCGGGACGGCCGCGTGATGGTGCGCCGCTGACAGCTCACCAGACGCGGTCCGGGGCCGGACTTCGAGCCGGCCCCGGGACAGGATGCGGGAATCGCAGGGTGCGTGCGCGCGTTCAGCGGGTGGCGGCGCGGCGCTCCCGGGCCGAGGTGACGGTGTCGAGGTCCGTGTGCCGGGTCTCGGGGGAGAGCACCAGTGCGATGACGGTGATCGCCGAGGCGGCGGCCAGGTAGTAGCCGACATAGGAGACGTCGAACTTCTGCACCAGCCAGGCGGCGATGAACGGGGTCAGCGCGGCGCCGAGGATCGAGGACACGTTGTACGCGATGCCGGAGCCGGTGTAGCGGGTGTTCGTGGGGAACAGCTCAGGCAGCACCGCGGACATCGGCCCGAAGGTCAGGCCCATGAGCGTCATGCCCGTGGCCAGGAACGCCACCATCAGCGGCACGTTCAGCTCCGCGCCCACACCCATGTTCTCCGGCGCGAGCCACAGGCCGAACGAGAGGCCGAACAGCACCATGAGCACAGAGATCACGATCAGGGTGGGGCGGCGGCCGAAGCGGTCCGCCAGCAGGCCGGAGACCGGCACGAACGCCGCGAAGAACAGGATGCCGACCAGCTGCAGCACGAGGAACTCGGCGTAGGGGACGCCCAGGAAGCCGTTGGCCGGCTTGCCGATCGCGTAGGAGAGGATCCACGTGGTCATCAGGTAGAAGAGCACGTAGGTGGCGTACATCACGAAGGTGCCCAGGATCAGCTCCCACCAGTTGCGGCGGAACACCTCGCCCAGCGGCGCCTTCACGCGCTGGTCGCGGTCGAGGGCGCGCTGGAAGACCGGGGTCTCCTCGAGCTTGACGCGGACGTAGAGGCCCACGGCCACCATCACGATCGAGAGCAGGAACGGCAGGCGCCACACCCACGTGAGGAACGGGCCGTCGAGCACCGGGCTCGTGGAGTCGTGGCCGAACCCGAGCACGAGCGTGAGGAACAGGCCGTTGGCCAGCAGGAAGCCGATCGGCGCGCCGAGCTGCGGCCACATGGCCGCCTGCGCGCGCTTGCCGTCCTTGGCGTACGCGGTGGCCAGCAGGGCGGCGCCGGACCACTCGCCGCCGAGCCCCAGGCCCTGGAAGAAGCGCAGCAGCGTCAGCATGGCCGGCGCCCACAGGCCGATCTGGAAGTACGTGGGCAGCAGGCCGATGAGGAACGTCGCGATGCCCATGGTCAGCAGCGAGCCGATGAGCGTGGTCTTGCGGCCCACGCGGTCGCCCAGGTGGCCGAAGACGACGGCGCCCAGCGGCCGGGCGACGAACGCCGCGCCGAAGGTGGCCATGGAGGCCAGCAGGGCCGTGTTGTCATCACCGCCCGCGAAGAAGATCAGCGGGAACACCGAGACGGCGGCCGTGGCGTAGATGTAGAAGTCGTAGAACTCGATCGAGGTGCCCACGAGCGAGGCGATGATGACCCGCGAGCGGGGCACCTCCTCCGCAGCGGCGACCGCGTCCGACGTGAGATCGGTGGTGGCGGTGGGGGCGCCCGGGTTCGCGGGCGGGGTGGAGTGGGACATGGTGTCTCCCTGGTATGACGGGCACAGGGGGTCGCGAGCGACCACGATGTGAGACGAAGATGCGTGTCAGGCTAAGCCTCATCGCGCCGATCTGCGAGAGTCACATCCCCGTCGTCCACCATGTGGAACCAGCCGGCGACGACGGCGCTCCCCGCCGTCATCGCCGGCGGCTCACTCCGCGTCGGCGATGGAGGCGATCACCGTGCCGGCCGTGACCGTCTGGCCCGGCTCGACCTCGAGCCCGCTGACGACGCCCGCGCGGTGGGCCGTGAGCGGCTGCTCCATCTTCATGGCCTCCACGACCACGATCAGGTCGCCCTCGGCCACGGTCTGGCCGTTCTCGGCGGCGACCTTCACCACGGTGCCCTGCATCGGGGCGGTCAGCGCGTCCGTGCTGACGGCCGCGGCCACCGGTGCGCCGCGCTTGCCGCGGGGCCGGCGTCGTCCCGCACCGGCCCGCTGGGCGGCGCCGGAGATCGTGTGCAGGGCCTCGCCCCACGTGGGCAGGGTGACGTCCACGCGCTTGCCGTTGACCTCCACGGTCACGGTGTGGCGCGCCTCGCGGGGGGCCGGCTCCGCCGGGGTGAGGGCGCTCGGCTCGATGTGGTTCGCGAACTCCGTCTCGATCCACCGGGTGTGCACCGAGAACGGCTCCTCCGAGCCGGCGATCTCGGGGGCGAAGGCGGGGTCGCGCACCACGGCGCGATGGAAGGGCAGCACCGAGGGCATGCCGACGATCTCGGCCTCGCGCAGGGCGCGGGCGGCGCGCTGCAGGGCCTGGCGGCGGTCCGCACCGGTGACGATCAGCTTGGCGACCATGGAGTCGAAGGCCCCGGAGACGGTCTCACCCTCCACCACGCCGGAGTCCACACGCACGCCCGGGCCGCTGGGCATGCGGAACGTGGTGAGCCGGCCGGGGGCGGGCAGGAAGTTGCGGCCCGGGTCCTCGCCGTTGAGGCGGAACTCGATCGAGTGGCCGCGGGGCTGCGGATCCTCGTAGCCGAGGGCCTCGCCACGGGCCAGGCGGAACTGCTCGCGCACGAGGTCGATGCCGGTGATCTCCTCGGAAACCGGGTGCTCCACCTGCAGGCGCGTGTTCACCTCGAGGAAGGAGATGGTCCCGTCCTGGCCCACGAGGAACTCGCACGTGCCCGCGCCGACGTAGCCGGCCTCCCGCAGGATCGCCTTGGAGGACTCCACGAGGCGGGCGTTCTGCTCGTCCGTGAGGAACGGCGCCGGGGCCTCCTCCACGAGCTTCTGGTTGCGGCGCTGCAGCGAGCAGTCGCGGGTGGAGATCACGACGACGTCGCCGTGCACGTCCGCCAGGCACTGCGTCTCCACGTGGCGCGGCTTGTCCAGGAACCGCTCCACGAAGCACTCGCCCCGGCCGAACGCGGCCACGGCCTCGCGGACCGCGGACTCGTAGAACTCGGGGATCTCCTCGCGCGTGCGGGCCACCTTGATGCCGCGGCCGCCGCCGCCGTAGGCCGCCTTGATGGCCACCGGCAGGCCGAACTCGTCCGCGAACGCGACGACCTCCTCCGTGCCGGTCACGGGGGAGGTGGTGCCCGGTGCCAGCGGGGCGCCGACCTTGGTGGCCAGCTGGCGGGCCGAGACCTTGTCGCCCAGCCGGTCGATCGCCTCGGCGGGCGGGCCGATCCACACGAGGCCGGCGTCAGCCACGGCGCGCGCGAAGTCCGCGTTCTCGGAGAGGAAGCCGTAGCCGGGGTGCACGGCGTCCGCGCCCGCGCGCTCGGCGGCGTCGAGGATCTTGCCGATCACCAGATAGGAGTCGGCGGCGGTCTCCCCGCCGAGGGCCACGGCCTCGTCCGCGAGCGTCACGTGCAGGGCGTCTCGGTCCGGCTCGGCGTAGACGGCCACGGAGGTCAGCCCCTCGTCTTGGCAGGCCCGGATGATGCGCACGGCGATCTCGCCGCGGTTGGCGATCAGCACCCGGGAGAACCGGCGCTCCGCCGCGGGGTCGACGGGCGGGACGACCGAGGCCTGCGGTGCGTCGGCGATGCTCATGGGCGATGGACTCCTCGGACGATCACGGCTGGGGGTGGGGCGCCACGTCCGGGGTCGTGCCCCTCACCCGGTGGGGTGAAGGGCGCGGGACGGCGCCGACTCTGACCAGCACCCTACTCGTTGTGGCGGAACCCTCCGAGGCACGCGGCCCTGTCGCGCCGGATCAGCGCTGCGCGTTGGAGGGTTCCCACAACCGGGTGAGGTCCTGACCCAGGGCCGCCGTGGCCCGCCGCAGCCATGCCACGGACAGCCCGATCACCGCGTTGGGGTCCCCGTCCACGCCGTCCACGAGGGCCGCGCCCGCGCCGTCCACCGTGAACGCGCCCGCGCAGTTCAGCGGTTCGCCCGTGGCCACGTAGGCCTGGATCTCGGCCTCGGTGACGGCGCCGAAGCGCACGACGGCGGACACCACGCCCGCCTCCGCGGCCATCCCGGACCCGACCCCGGGCTCCGGCAGCACCAGGCCCAGCCAGTGGCCCGAGTGCAGCACACCCTCCCGGCCGGCCTGGGCGCGCCAGCGCTCGACGGCGACCTCGGGCTCGTAGGGCTTGCCGTGGGCGCGGCCCTCGAACTCGAACACGGAGTCGCAGCCGAGCACGAGCGTGGGCGTCTCGACGCCGGCGGCCGCCACACGGGCGGCCACGTCGCGGCCCTTGGCCTCCGCCAGCAGGCCCGCCAGCTCCGCCGGCGACGGGTCGCCCGCCGCCGCGCCCACGGCCGCCTCGTCCACCCCGGAGACGACGACGCGGAACGGCACCCGCGCCCGGGTCAGGACCTCCGCCCGGCCGGGGGAGGCCGAGCCGAGCACCAGCCGCAGGCCCGTGCCGGGGCCGGCCGCGCCGTCGTCGCGCGGGATCACGCGAGTGCCTCCCGCAGGGTGTCCAGGCCCATGCCGCCCAGGCGCAGGGCCCGGGTGTGGAAGGCCTTGAGGTCGAAGTCGGCGCCCTCGGCCTGCTCGTGCTCGGCGCGGATCTGCTCCCAGATGCGCTGACCCACCTTGTAGGCGGGCGCCTGCCCCGGCCAGCCGAGGTAGCGCGTGAACTCGAAGCGGCGCTGGCCCTCGGAGATGTTCAGGTGCTTGGCCAGGAACGCGTAGCCCTTCTCCGGGGTCCACGCGCCGCCGCCCTCGGACTCGGGGGCGTCGAAGCCGCAGTGGTAGCCGATGTCGAACACCACGCGGGCCGCGCGCATGCGCTGCATGTCCAGCATGCCGAGGTGGTCGCCCGGATCGTCGAGGAAGCCGAGCTCCTCCATGAGCTTCTCCGCGTACAGCGCCCAGCCCTCGCCGTGGCCGGACGTCCAGCAGAAGCTGCGGCGCCACAGGTTGAGGTTCTCCCGGTTCATCATGGCGGTGGCGATCTGCAGGTGATGGCCCGGCACGCCCTCGTGGTAGACCGTGGTGGTCTCCGCCCACGTGGTGAACTCGTCCTCGCCCGGGGGCACGGACCACCACATGCGGCCGGGCCGGGAGAAGTCGTCCGAGGGGCCGGTGTAGTAGATGCCGCCCTCCTGGGTGGGGGCGATCATGCATTCGAGCCGGTCCATCGGGGCCGGGATCTCGAAGTGCTCCTTCATGGCCTCGACCGCGTCGTCGGAGAGCCGCTGCATCCACGTGCGCAGGGCCTCGGTGCCCTTCAGGGTGCGCTCCGGGTCCGCGTCCAGGATCGCGCGTGCCTCCTCGATCGTGGCGCCCGGCCGGATGCGCTCGGCGTCCGCCTGCTGCGCGGCGATGATGCGGGCCAGCTCCTCCTGGCCCCAGCGGTAGGTCTCCTCGAGGTCGATCTCGGCGCCGAGGAAGACGCGGGAGGCCAGCCGGTAGTACTCGATCCCGACGCCGTCCACCTCCGGGGCGTGAGGGCGCAGCTCGGCCTCGAGCGTGTCCGCGAAGTCGCGGTAGGCCTGCGCGGCGGCGTCCGCGCCGGAGCGGATGCGGGCGGCCAGGGCGTCGTCCACGACGTCGGCTGCCTCGGCCCGCTCGACCAGGCCCGGGAAGAACCCGCCCGCGGCGCCGTGGGCGCGGGCCTGTTCCACCACGATGTCCACCTGGCGCACCGCGGCCACGTGGCCGGCGTCGCGGGAGGCGAGCAGGGACTCGGTGTAGCCGCGCAGGGCGGCCGGCAGGTTCTCGAGGCGGCCGGCGATGTGGCCCCACTGCTCCGCGGTGTCCGTGGGCATGAGGTCGAAGACCGCGCAGATGCCCTGGGCAGGGGAGGCGATGTTGTTCAGCTCGGTGCGGCCGGTCGCGTGGATCTCGCGCTCGAGGCCGATGCGCTCCTGCATGGCCGCCTTCGTGACGCGGTCCGTCTCGTCCTGCGGCTCGAGCGCGGCCAGGTCCTCGAGCAGGCGGGCGTTGAGCTCGTCGTCGGCGCGGGCGCCGGCGGGAGAGAAGTCCGTGTACTCGGTCTCCCGGCCCGGGAAGCCGAGCTCGGTGGCGGTGTCCGGATGCAGGGCGAGGAGGTCGGTCACGTAGCGCTCAGCGAGCGCGTCGATGGCGGACGGGGTGCGCGTACCGGTGGGCACGTCAGAGGTGATGGGGGTCATGCCAGGATCCTACGGTCGGGCGGGCCCGGAGAGCCGCCCGGCTGGCATAGGGATAGCATAGGGGCGTGAAGACCTCGTCCAAGATCGCGCTCCTGGTTCTGCTCGTGGTCGCCGGTGCCGCAGCCTTCCTGGCACTGAATCGTCCCGTAGTCTCCCCCGCGGCGGAGGCGGAGAACCGTTCCCCCGTGCCGGTGCACAGCTATTCGGCCGACACCCGGCCGACGGTCGAGGTCTATGGGGACTCGATCGCCGTGGCCGACTCCCCAAATTTTGCAGGTGCGGAGTCGGGGCCGTCTTCATGGACTAGCTACATCAACGACGAGGGGTTGCGCTTCGTTGGAGGGTCTGCTCAGGGCGGCCGGACCTCCGGCGAATCCCGAGGTGAGGACAGGGGTATTCTAGCCACGTTCGTTGTCTACGCTTTCGGGACAAACGACCTGAGGACGGATGTCCCCTTCGAGGAATTTGCTTCCAACGCGCGTGAATTCGCGGATCTGCAGGACCCTCGTGAAATGTTCGTCGTCGTCGCCCTGGGCCCTATGAACGACCGCCCTCAGGACGAGGTCGAGGAGTGGAACGCCCGACTGGGGGAGCTCGCGTCCGAGGAGGGATGGACCCTTGTGGATCCCTGGGAGGGAATCCGCGGCGATGACAACGCATACGTGGAGGGATTCAACCAAGATGCTCTCCACCCAAATGAAGAGGGCGCTGCTCTGTACGCACAGAACATGGCCGAGCAGCTCCTGGCCGCGTATCAGGGCCGGGACGGCCAGGAGTGAGCCCTGGACTGCAGGAGACTGCGGGGGTCGTGTTGTTGGTACCGTTCGCATGGCCCTGCAGATGCCTCGGGGTGCGTTTCCCGCGTGAGGGTGAGTGAGTGGGTTTTCTCGTCGCATTGAACAGGGATCGGGACTCCTATCAGGTGCCCGTCGCCCTCGCGGAGGCGAACCAGCTGACGCGATTCGTCACCGACTACTACCACGGCAAGCCCGGGCAGGTGTTGCCGTCACTGCGGCATCGCCGGGCGGAGGCCATCCGCCCGAGCCAGGTGGTCACCTCCGCCGGGGCGTTCGTCACGCAGCTGCCATATGAGGTGATGCGTCGCGTCCGTCCCACGGACTTTCCGTCCGAGCGCGTGGAAGGTGCCCTCGGCGCCACCGTGGCCCGGGTCGCCCGGCGCCACCCGGACCTGGACCTGCTGCTCTACTCGGGAAGCGCACGCCAGGCATTCGAAGGGCCCTCGCGTGGCCGGCGGATCCTCTTCCAGTACCACCCGTCCCCGCAGTTCATCGAGCAGACGCTCGCCGAGGTGGATGAGCTCGCCGGGCTCCGGCCCTGGTGGGCCGAGGCGGAGGTGGACAACCCCGGCCTCGAGGCGAAGCACCGTGCGGAGGTCGCCGCCGCCGACTCGGCGATCTGCGCCTCCGAGTTCACGCGGCGCGGTCTCGTGCAAGGCGGCATGGCCGAGACCGACGTCGCCGTCGTCCCCTACGGTTCACCCGCGCCGGACACCGGCCCTGTGCCCGAGCCGACCGCGCAGCAGACCTTCTTGTTCGTTGGCCAAGGGGTCCAGCGCAAGGGGCTGCATCTGCTGGTGGAGGCCTGGCGGCAGGCCGACCTCGGGGACGCCCGCCTCGTGGTGGTGGCGTCCCGCCTCGATCCGGAGATCGAGCGATTCGCCGAGGGGGCTCCGCGGCTGGACCTGCGGGGCCGTGCCGACCGTGCCGAGCTCGAGGATCTCATGCGCACCTCGGACACACTCGTGCTGCCGTCCGTGGTGGAAGGGTTCGGCCTCGTGCTCGGCGAGGCGCTCGCACACGGCGCGCGCCTGATCGCGTCCTCCAACACCGGCCTGTCCGGTATGGGTCTGCCACCCCACCTCGGCCGCGTCGTGGAGGCGGGTAAGGTGGCTGCGCTGGTCGCCGCCCTGGAGGAGTTCCGCGCCTCGTATGATCCCGCCCGGTCCTATCGCGCCGATGCGCTGCGCGAGGCCGAGCGCCTGTCCTGGGCCGGCTTCCGTCAGGGAATCCGAGACGCTGTTGGGATCGGGGGAACGCGATGACCCCCCGCCGCGTGCTGTTCGTCCTGGCGCGGGACCCGCTGGCGGTGCGCACCGGCCGCACGGCCGTGCTGGAGACCGCCGTCCAGAGCCTCGTAGACGCCGGCCACGAGGTGACCGTCGCTGCCGTCGCCTCGGGCGATCCGGGCACCTGGATGGGCCTTCCGCTGCACCGGGTGAGCCCGCCGGGCCTCGCCGCGCTGCCGTTCCGGGTGGTCGCGGGCACCGCACGACTGCACGCGCTCAACGAGGCCGTGCTGAACGGGGCCGGGGTGCGCCGCGCCGTGGCCGCGCTGGCGGCGGACGCGCCGAACGTGGTGTGGGCGGTGGACTTCCAGTTCGACGCCGACGAGCACGGACGACCGATCAAGATCTGCTCGATCGTCGACGAACACACCCGGGAGTGCATCGGCGGGCTCGTGGAGCGCTCGATTACCGCCGACCGACTCACCGCCCACCTCGAGGACCTCGTCGCCGCCCGGGGCGCCCCGGCGGTGCTCAGGTCGGACAACGGGCCGGAGTTCATCAGCGAGGCGATGGCCGACTGGGCCGGCACCCGCACCGGCCTGTCCTACATCCCTCCGGGCTCGCCGTGGCGCAACGGGTACGTCGAGTCGTTCAACAGCCGGATCCGCGACGAGTGCCTCAACATCAACAGCTTCTACTCGCTGCTGCACGCACAGGTCATCATCGGCGACTGGAAGGACGAGTACAACCACCACCGCCGGCACTCCTCGCTCGGCTACCTAACCCCAGCCGAGTACGCTCGGCAGTGCACCCATCAAATGGAAACCGACGACTCACAGAACGTCCGGACCGAATGAAGGGGGCGGCTCATGTGCACCCCGGACTTCGTTGCTCGCCGTGAGTTGAAGCGTTGTCGTGTGGGCCGAGCAAAGGTCTAAGCTGTAGCGGGACAGCGGGGCGCCGCCTGTGAAGACCATATGGATATGATTCAATAGTCCTTCGATGGTTTCCGCCCACACGGGGTGTGGCAGGCTCGTGACGCGTCATAAGGCATCGCGTTGCCCACGATGTTGGTCGGTTCACCTAGTTACGCAGAATCGCGCGGATGACACTGTCGGCCATGTCACAGAAGTGGGTCGGGTCGCGCCAGGACTAATCGAGGAGTTCTGAGATGACGGAAAAGCGTGTTGCCCAGGATGGTGGGCCCGGTTCCACGTGGCTTGTGACCGGCGGCGCCGGTTACATCGGCGCCCATGTGGTGCGCGCGTTCCAAGCGGCAGGAATGGATTGCGTCGTCGTGGATGACCTGTCCACTGGCCACGCCGAGTTCGTCCCGTCGGATGTGCCCTTCCTGCGGGGCGACATCTGCGAAACCGCTGCCCTCGCCGCATTCATGCGCTCGCACAACGTCGGCGGCGTCGTGCACGTAGCAGGCTTCAAATTCGCCGGCGTCTCCGTGGAGCGTCCCCTGATCACGTACCGAGCTAACGTCCAGGGGGTCGTGAGCGTGCTGGAGGCCATGGAGGCCGTGGGTGCCCGCCTGATGGTGTTCTCCTCGTCTGCGGCCACGTACGGCTCCCCGACGACGCCCCTCGTCACCGAAGATACGGAGACACATCCGGAGTCGCCCTACGGCGAATCGAAGCTGATCGGCGAATGGCTGATGGCTGACCAGGCGCGCGCGACGGGCCTGCGGCACACGAGCCTGCGCTACTTCAACGTCGTCGGCTCGGGCCACCCGGACATCTACGACTCCAGCGCGCACAACCTCTTCCCGCTGGTCCTGAAGGCCCTCGCCGACGGTGCCACACCGGTGATCTTCGGGGACGACTACCCCACTGAGGACGGAACATGCGTCCGGGACTACGTCCACGTGCAGGACATAGCGCAGGCCCACGTCGTCGCAGCACGGGCACTTCGAGACGGTGTGCGACTGCACCCGGTCTACAATCTGGGGTCCGGGGACGGAACCTCCGTCCGCCAGATCATGGACGCCATGAGCCGCGTGACGGGCACCCCGTTCGTCCCTGAGGTGCGGGCGCGGCGCCCTGGCGACCCTGCCCGCATCGTCGCGGACGGGACACGGGCCGCGCGGGACCTCGACTGGCGTATGCGGTACTCGCTGGACGAGATGGTGCGGAGCGCGGTGCGCGTTGCGGATCACTCCCGCTGACACCCGTGGGGTGAAGTTGTTCCGTATCGTTCTACAGACCGCGTGTCAGTGACGCGCGGCGCAAGCTGAGTCGTGATGAGGGACGGTGGAGAGCGGTGAGTGATGGTTCTGCTGGGACAACACCTTTCAGGGTGCTGTTCCTGTTGGCGCGAGACCCGCTGGCGTCCCGGACAGGACGCATCGCCGTCCTCGAGACCGGCGTCAGCGGACTGGTGGAGGCGGGCCATGACGTCACCGTCGCGACCATCTCCGAGGGCGAGTCGGGGGACTGGCTCGGACGGCCCCTGACGCGCATCGCTCCGCCTCGGCTGGCTGGGCTCCCTCTCAGCGTCCTGGGTCATCTCGCCCGGCGACACTCCCTGAACGAGGCCGTGCTCGACGGCCGGAGGGTGCGGCACGAGGTGCGTCGCACGGTGAGGCATGTGCGTCCGGACGTCGTCGTCGGGGACGGCATCCGGACCTGGCCCCTCCTTGAGGACGTCCGGGTGCCGACCGTCCTGCACCTGGATGACCTCCTCTCCGACCGCTACCGCTCCGCGGCCTTCAAGGACGGCAACGACTCCGTGCTCGGCTACTACGGCGAGCGACTCCCCGGCGCCGTGCGGGGGGCCGCCGAACGTGCCGCCCACCGCGCGCTTACCCTGGAGGGAAGGCTGGTGCACCGGCGTGAGATCGCCGCCGCGCGGGCCTGCACTGTGCCCGCCATGACGTCCCGCACCGAGGCGCGGATCCTGCGGGACCGTGCCGGGTGCCCGGTCGTGGACCTGCCCATGGCCGTGGACACGCGCACGCCCGGCACACCGTCCGAGGCGCCGGCCGGTTCCTTCGCCTTCCTCGGCGTCCTTCACTACGGGCCCAACCTCGTAGCACTGCGCCACCTGCGGGACGAGGTCATCCCCGCCGCGCGGGCCCGTGGGCTCGACCTCAGCGTCACGGCCTACGGCAAGGGGGCCGACGACCTGCGGGACGAGTTCCCTGGCTCCACGGGCGTGATTCTCGCCGGGTACGTGGACGGCCTCGGTGAGGCCCTGCGACAGCACCGCGGGTTCCTGTCCCCGGTGCTCTCCGGTGCGGGGGTCAAGACCAAGGTGCTGGACGCCATGAGTGTGGGTCTGCCCGTCGCCGCGACGCCGCTAGGTGTGGAGGGAATCCCTGTCACGGCAGGGGTGGACGCCCTGGTGGGGGACACTACGGAGGAGCTCGTCGAACACATCCGCGCTCTCATGGAGCAGCCGGAGCGCGCGGACCGGATCGGCCGGGCAGGATGGGAGCTGCTGCGGACGACGCTCTCCGCGCAGCGGGTGCGGAGCGCATGGGACGATGCTGTCAGGAGCGCGGTTCGCCATGGGCCCGCCACCGACCGGCCCGGCGCGGTACCGCGGCCCAGAGCATAAAGGAACCCACGATGACCTCACCGCTCACCGACGTCACCGACCTCCTGACCCGACGTCCACTGGGCTCCGAGCTCCAGGCGTCCGGCCTCGGGGTAGGCACCGCACGGCTCGGCGCCTTCTGGCAGGGCCGTGGTGTGCGCGAGGGGGCCCGCACCCTCGAGGCTGCCCTGGACCTGGGGGTGACCCTGGTGGACACCGCCGACGTCTACGCCCGGGGGATCGCTGAGCGGCTCGTGGGCCGTGCTGTTGCCACCCGGCCCGATGTCGCTGTGATGACCAAAGCGGGGCTGCTGAAGACCCCGCAGGCACTGGTGGCGGCATCCCGTGCAACCGGCACCCGGCCGTCGCCGTCCGGGCTCAAGACCTCGGCCGCGGCGGGTCGCTGCTTCCACCCCGGGTACCTGCGCTGGGCCCTGGAGGGCTCGCTCCGGCGGCTGCGGATGGAGCACATCCCCGTCTACCTCCTCCACGAGCCGGAGCTCTCCGACGTGCAGGACCCTCAGGTGGTGGAGGCCATGACGGGGTTCGTCCGCGAGGGCCTCGTCGGGGCCTGGGGGGTGTCCACCCCGGACCCCCAGGTGGCCGTGGCGGCGCTCGACCTGCCTGGCACTCCGTGGGTGCAGGCGCTCGCCGGGCCGGACCACGCCGCGCTGGCGGACCGGCTCACGGAGCATCCCCGCCGGGGCCAGGCGGTGCTGGTCGGCATCGGCGCCCTCGGAGACGGCGCCCTCGTCCCTGAGCTCGCGGAGCGGACCGGTCTGCCCGGGTCCGACGTGGTGGTGTCTCTGCTGGACCGGGCCATCGTCCGAATGCGGCCGGACGCCGTGCTGCTCGGTATGAGCACCGCCGAGCACGCTGTCCGCAATCTCGCGCGCCTGCGGGCGGGGGCGCCGCTGCTGGACGGCCCCACCCTCGAACGCCTGCTCACCCCCGGAGAGGAGCCCACCGCATGAGCACCCTGGACGCACGCACCCTGCCCGTCGGCGCCCACCTGAGCGCCGACGTCGTGGTGATCGGCACGGGCCCCTCCGGGATGACCGTGGCCCGTGAGCTCGCCGACACCGGCCGGGACATCCTGCTGCTCGAAGGTGGTTCCCTGGACGTGGACGCGGAGCTGCAGGACACCCTGAAGGGGGATGCACACTCGCAGCGCGCCGAGCCGCTGGAGAAGGCCCGGCAGAAGGGCCTGGGCGGGGCGAGTCATCAGTGGGGCGGGCGCACCGCGCCGTTCTCCCCCCTGGACTTCGAGGCTCGCCCCGGGCTCGGCATCCCGGAGCCCTGGTCCTTCAGCCGGCAGGACCTGGAGCCGTACTACCGCCGGGCCGCCCAGGCGCTCGACCTGCGCCGCTACGAGTGGGACGCCGCGACCGCCCTCCCGGGGGACCCGGAGCACCTGCTCGGGCGAGGCCAGGACATCGTGGAGGACACCGGACTGTGGCGCTTCTCCCCGCCGGTGCGCTTCGGGGACGTCTACCGCCGCGAGCTGGACCACCGTGCCAACCTGCGCCTGCTGCATCACGCCAACGTCGTGCGCCTGGTGGCGGAGGAGCGTGCGGACGCCGGAGACGCCGAGGTCACGCAGGTCGTGGCCGCCTCCGCCCCCGGCCGGACCTTCACGGTGACCGGCCGGATCGTGGTGGTGGCGGCCGGTGGCCTGGAGTCGGCGCGCCTCCTGCTGCACTCGGAGGTCGGGACTGCCCATGACCAGGTGGGCCGGAACTACATGATCCACCCCATTGCCGAGGTCGGGGAGCTGCAGCTGAGCGACCCGCACTCGGCGGACACCGCCACGCGCTACGTCAAGTCCCATGACGGCGTCTGGGTGCGTCGCCTGCTGACGCTCACCGAGCGCGTCCGGCGCGAGCAGGACCTGCTCCACATGGGTTATGCCATCTGGTATGAGGACCCGATGGACCCCTCCCACGGGGACCCGCTGCTCTCGGCCTACGTCCTGGCCCGCAAGGCGCTGATCCAGCTGGACGGTTTCAAGTCCGCCGGCATGCATCGGCGCTTCGCCGCGGCCGGCGGCACCGCGCAGCACGTGCGCAACGTGGCGTTGGGAGCGCCCCAGCTCGCGGCCTTTGCATACACGTGGGCCCGCGACCGCTGGGCTGATCCGCGCACGCTCCCGGCGTTCACGCGCCGTTCCAAGCAGGGTCGCTACCGCATCCGGTTCGACGCCGAGCAGTCGCCCTCGCCGGAGAACCGCGTGACCCTGTCCCGGGATGAGCGGGACGCCTTCGGCGTTCCCCGGCTGCACGTGGCCCACCGGGTGGGGGACACGGACCGAGAGAACTACCACCGGTCCCTGACCCTCCTGGCTGAGGGCTTCGCGCGCTCGGGCTTCGGCACCTACACCCCGCCGTCCCTGGACCACCTGCTCTCCCTGGAGCTCACGGACGCCACCCACCAGATGGGCCTGGTGCGCACCGGCACCCGTCCGGAGACGTCGGTCGTCGACCCGGACCTGCGGGTGTGGGGAACGCGTAACCTGTACATCAGCTCCACCGGCGTCTTCCCGACCGCGAGTCATGCAGGGCCGACCATGACGGCCGTGGCGGTGGCGACCCGCCTGGCCGACCACCTGCGCCGACGTCTCGTGGCCGGAACCGGCGCCGTCATCGATCACACGCGCCCGAGGCGCGAGGAGGGACCAGCATCATGAAGGATCTGACCGGGTTCACTGGAGTCGGGTATGACAAGGGCCGCCCCAAGGTGGTGCAGGCCGCCTGGCTGGCCGTCCAGGGAGCGGTGCTGCAGCACTGGTGGTGCCCAGCTACGCTCCGCACCGCGACCCTCCGGGCGTTCGGGGCCGAGATCGGCGAGGACGTGCTGGTGAGGCACCGGGTGCGGATCCACTGGCCGTGGAAGCTCTCGATCGGGGACTCCTCATGGATCGGCGAGGGCGTCTGGATCCTCAACCTGGAGCCCGTGGAGATCGGCAGCAACACGTGCATCTCCCAGGACGTGTTCATCTGCACCGGGTCCCACCAGTTCGACGACGACCACTTCGAGTTCGACAACGCCCCCATCCGCATCGGCTCCCGCACCTGGATCGCCGCCCAGGCGACCATCCTGCGCGGGGTGACCATCGGAGACGACGTCCTCATCGGGGCGAAGTCCCTCGTGGTCAAGGACGTGCCCAGCGGGCACAAGGTCGTGGCCCAGCTCGGGAAGCTCCTGCCCCCCAAGCTGCGGGACGCGGTAGACGCGCGGGTCGGCTCGCCGGACGGGGAGAAGGCCGCCGCGCTGTGAAGATCATGCACGTCGTCACGCTCGTGACCCCGGACGGGTCCTTCGGCGGCCCACTCCGGGTCGCCGTCAACCAGGTGCGTGCGCTGCGGGCGCGAGGCCACCAGGTGGACCTCGTGGCCGGCGCACAGGGCTTCGAGGGCCCGTTGCCGCACGAATACGACGGCGTGACCGTCACCCTCTTCCCGGCCCGACAGGCGGTGCCCGGCACCGGCTTCGCCGGGCTGGTCGCCCCGCGGCTCACGGCTTTCGTGGCCCGCCGGGCGCCCGAATACGACGTCGTGCACCTGCACCTGGCCCGCGACCTCGTAGCCTTGCCCACGGCCCTGGCCGCCGCTGCGCGGCGGGTACCCCTGGTGGTGCACACCCACGGCATGATCGACGCCTCGGACCGGCTCCTGGCGAAGCCGCTCGACCTGGCCATGACGCGCCCCGTGATGCGCAGCGCCGCAGGGTCGATCGCTCTCGTTCCCCGAGAGAAGACCGATCTGCAGGAGCTGTTCCCGCAGCTCGTGGAGCCCGTCGTCCTCCCCAACGGCGTCCCGCCCACGGTGGAGCGCGCGGTGGAGCAGCGCGCCGGCGCGGCGGCGGAACACCCGGAGGTGCTGTTCCTGGCGCGGGTGGCCGCGCGCAAGCGGCCCGTCGAGTTCGTGCGGGCGGCCCAGCTCCTCGCCCCCGCATTCCCGGCCGCCCGGTTCACGCTGATCGGCCCAGACGAGGACCGCGGCGACGCCGTGCGCACGGCGATCGCCGAGGACGACGCCGACGGCCGCATCGTGTGGGAGGGGCCCCTGGCCCCCGACCGGACGGCCGCCCGGATGGCCGAGGCGGCCGTCTACGTGCTGCCTGCGGTGGACGAGCCGTTCGGCATGACGCTGATCGAGGCCATGGCGGTCGGCCTGCCGACCGTGGCCAATCACGACTGCGGACTGGCGGAGGACGTGCGCGCCACCGGCGGCGCCGTCGCGCATGACGACTCGGTGGAGTCCTTGGCGTCCGCAGTCCGGGAACTGCTCACCGACCCGGAGCGGCGCCGCCGTGCCGGGGCCGCCGGCCTGGAACACGTGGAGCACACCTACTCGATGGACGCCGTGGCCCGACGCCTCGAGACCATCTACGTTGACGCGATCGGGGGGAGTGAGCCGTGACCCTGGCACTGATGGTGATGACCGGGTCCCTGCTGTTCGCCCTGGTCTTCTGGAACCGGCCGGCGGTGGTGCTGTCCGCCGTGGTGGCGGTGCGCATCCTCGTTCCTGGTATGGCGGAGGGGTTCCTCACCCCGGTGCTCCACCCCGCCATGTACCTGCTGGTGGCTCATACGGCTGTCCAAGCGGTCTTCGCGTGGCCACGCTTCCTGCGGGCGCTTCGGGCTCCCGGCATCGTGTGGATGCTGACCCTTCTCGCTGTCGTATCGCTCATGATGCTGGACGGGCTCAATCCCTATGGCCGTGGACTGATCGGCACCGCCGTGGTGGCCTTCCAGATCGTTTTGCTCCCGGTGCTGATGTTTCTACTCATCCGGGATGAGGTCCGCCACCGCCCCAGCTCCCTTGGCTGGTTCGTCTACCCCCTGCTCCTCGTCAGCGTCTTCGAGGCCGTGCTGGCGATCGTCCAGGTCAATGTCGAACGCGCGATCTTCTGGGAGGACCTCCTCTCCAACAGCTGGTTCCTCAGGGGCGACCAGATCTCCCGTGCCGTCGGCACACTGGGGCACGGGATCCAGGTGGGGACGCTGATGTCGGCCGCCACTGTGCTCACCGTGTTCGTGCGCTACGTGTGGCTCCGCTTTGGCCTGATCGTGCTGTTCGTGTACGCCACCCTCGTCGCTGAGGCGCGGGCGGGACTCGTGGTCAGCCTGCTCGGCGCCGTGGTGGTCCTGCTGGTCTCTTTGGTTCGTCGGCCCATTGCATCGGCGATGTGGGGGACTCTCGCAGGCGGCGCGCTGCTCCGGGTGCTGAACAGCGAGGCCGGCCTGGCGCTCCAGCGCAAGTTCGTCGACGACGGGTCGTCCACCCAACTCCGTGTGATCGCCGCCGAATGGTTCCTGGAGCGCTGGCCGGAGTTCTCACTGGTCGGGTACTTTGGGCCGCGGAATCTGCGCGAAGACGGGTACCTGGGCTCCTCCTTGGAGAACGGCTACTTCATCTTCGGCGTGTCCTTCGGCGTGCTGTGCGCGGTCCTCTACCTCCTCCTGCAGCTGGGCACCCTGCTGCGCGCCGTGACGCCTCGGGCGGGAAGGGGACGTTCCGCCGCGCTGGCCTTCGCGGCGGTGGCCATGCTCGTGGCTGGCGTGGGCTCCAGTGCGTTCATGGCTCAGGGCCCGGACGGATTCCTGTTCTGGGCGCTGTGCGGCATGGCGTACGCGGACGCTCGCCACATCCGACTCGGGCCAACGGAGCCGTCGGCCGCCTCGGAGCGACTGTCGCTTGCTTCTGGCGCGGTGCCTTCATCCCAGGCCGCCCCCGTGCGCCCTTGACCTGGAACACCCTCGACCTCGATTCGACCTACGGCAGACGGAGCAGTGAATGAAGATCTTGGTGGTGTCCTACTCGACGCATCCCGAGCCCCTGCAGATGGCGGGGGCCCTCACCCGTGCTGGCCACGAGGTCCAGGTCGTCACGGCGGCGTCCTTCGGCCGCGATGCATGGATCATGAAGGCCGCCCGTGCGGCCGGACGCCGGGGGATCCTTGGTGGGGTGACCCGGGAGATCCTGCGCCGGGAGCTGCCGGACGGCCTCTCTGACCGCCAGATCATCCGTGGCGGGCATCTGAACGAGCTGCAGAACCTCCTGCATCGGAAGCTCCGCGGCGACCTCGAGTCCGCAGGCGCCGCGATGCTGCGACGCAACGACCAGCTGGGTGAGCGGCTGCGTGGGCAGCTCCGCCGCCGTCGCTCCCCAATGGCAGACGTCGATATGATCGTGGCACAGCAGGGATCCGCTTTTCCGGTGTTCACTGAGGTTGGCCCATCCGCGGTGCGCGTCCTGAACTACCCCATCGCCCATCACCGCTGGCTGGCGCGCGAGATGGCGCGGGAGTTCGCCCTCCGGCCGGACCGCGCCGGGGCGATCTACCTCTCCGACCGCCCCGACGAGGAGGCGCTGGCAACGCTGGATGCTGAGATCGATGCTGCCGACCACCTCATCGTGGGCAGCACGTTCGTGAAACGCACCTGCGTGGAGTACGGCGTGGACCCGGAACGGATCTCCGTGTTGCCCCTGGCCGCCGTGAGTCCGGAGTTCACGGAGGCGGACCATGTCCACCACTTCCCGGATGGGGAGGCGCTCAGGGTCGTGTTCGCGGGGCAGGTGACACAGCGGAAGGGAATCTACTACCTTCTCGACGCACTGGACATGCTGCCTGAGGGCATGGCACACCTTGTGGTCATCGGCGAGGGGCCGCGGGAGATTATGGCTGACATCCGCACGCGCTCCGATGTCACCGTGCTGGGCAGCATGCCCCGCAGTCGGCTCATGGCGCTCGTCTCCGAGGCTGACGTGAGTGCCCTGCCATCCCTTGGCGAGGGTTTTCCGCTGACGCAGATCGAGGCGATGTCCGTGGGGACACCCGTGATCGTCTCCACAGCCACCTTTGGACACGACGTTGTCACCGAGGGGGTGGACGGCTTCGTGGTGGAGCCGCGGGACACGGAGGCGATCGCCCAGCATCTTCGTGCCCTCGCCGAGGACAGGGGGTTGGCGCGGCGCATGGGCGAGGCGGCCGCCGTGACGGCGAGGGGCTTCACCTGGGACCGGTACCGCGAACGGGTCGTTCCCTTGGTGGAGGGCGTCGCGCGAGGACATTCGGTCACCTCCCCGGGGAGCCCGGCCCGCTCCTGATGGGCATGCCCTCCTCCAGGCCGCTGTCGCGGCTGTGAACGGAGGGTGGTCAGGAGCGGAGTGCCACGCTCACCTGCGCCGTGCGTCCGGGGCTGCCGCGAGGTCGGGGAGGCCGTCCTCAAGTTCAGTCCTCAGGACGTCCCCCAAGGACTCGGCGTAGGCCGCGGTGATGTGTGTCGGGTCGGTGCGGACGACCATGCCGCTGACGGCGGCGGGACATTTCCCCTCCACCGTGCAGAACCACGGACGGACATCAATGTAGGGAACACCGGCCCTCTCGGCTCCTGCCTCGAGCGAGGACGCGACCTCGGGCGTCTCGGGCGACCACGAGGTGAGGCAATCGTGGGTGTCACCGATCCGCAGGACGCAGGTGCGCAGATCCGCTGCGGGAGGCGGGGACCCCAGGGCGACGACCTCCGCGCCGGAGGTACGCCACTGGGAGATGGCCTCCGCGGCGCCCTCCGCCCATGCTCCCCAGAGTTCGGGACCCGGCTGCAGGAGGTATCCGCCCTGGGCACCCGATGCGATCACCAGGTCCGGAGCCGTATCCTCCACGAGGCGGTCGACAGCGTCGCGACTGCGGGCGCACTGGCCGACGAAGGCAGGGTCTCCCCAGCGGGCGCCGTGTTCGGCGTCCCACGGGGCGCAGCTGGCGACGCCCACGACCGTCAGAGTCCAAGCCGGACCCAGGGCACGATGGACAGCCGGCGTCCACGCCAGTGCCACTGAATCCCCGACGAGCATGGCATGACGAGGCCCGTCTCCGAACACGCAGGTCTTCAGGTCAGTGGTACCGACGGTATTCGGGCAGGCGTGCATCGGGGCCGCGATCTGGCGCTGCGTCAATGCGTCTGGGGAGGGCGCGAACTCCCCACCCGCCCATGGCTGCGGAGCTGCCACGGCCGCCGACACGGCATCGGCCACTGCCGACGCGTCAGCGAACGCGGCAGGCGCGGAGGCCGGAGCCACGCTCATCGTCCGGTCCGCGATCACGCCCCAGCGCGAGGGGAGGAACTGGATGACGGTGAAGAGGGCGATCGCGGCCGCGACAGCCGCGCCCACCGCGAACGAGCGGCCACGGGAGGACGGCATACGGGTGGAGCGCGGAGGGGCGATGCCGTCATCCTCGGCTGCAGGGGCGGCAGAGCGGGAGCGCCCGCGACGGCGCCGGAACGGCTCCTCGATGTACCGGTGCGAGGCCCAGGCGAGTCCCAGGCTGATGCCGATGGCGGCGAACTGCTGGGGCACGGTCTCCAGAGTCCCGGCGGTGGAAGCGAAGACCACGACGGGAAAGTGCCAGAGATACAGCGAGTAGGAGCGGTCTCCGAGCCACACGGCCACGGGGTTCGTCAGGATCGGATGGAGGTGGGCATCCTTGCGTGCGGCGACCACGAGGGCGGAGCCGACGACGGGGACCAGGGCCGCGAGGCCCGGGAAGGGCGTGGACTCGGAGATCAGGAATGCTCCCACGACGATCATCGCGACCCCGGCGATCAGGAACCATCGCTGGGCCGCCCAGCACCAGGAACCGGGCCGGTGCAGGGTGCCGCGGTGGGCGAGCACGGCGAGGAACGCGCCGACAAGCAGCTCCCAGCTGCGGGAGATGAGATCGAAGTACGCGACCTCGGGACGGGCCGCGACGAGCACCACGGACCAGATGAACCCCGCCGTCAGCAGCGCACCCACACCCAGGAGGGTCCACCGGGAGGAGGCGGCAAGCCTGCGGTCTCCGCGCGCCGTGCCGAAGCGGGCGGCGAGGACCGTCACTCCCACGAGCAGCCAGGGCCAGGCCGCGTAGAACTGCTCCTCCACGGACAAGGACCAGTAGTGCTGGAAGGGCGAGGGGTGGTCGCCGCCGGCCAGGTAGTCCGTCCCTGTGGCGACGAAGTGCCAGTTGGCGACCCACAGGACGGACCAGAGGCCGTCCAGCGTCACCTGCAGGGCGCGAGGGGTAAACCACACGATCCATGCGACGGCGACGGTCACGACGGCGGTCACGACAGCTGCCGGGACGATCCGCCGCACCCGCGAGGTGTAGAACTGCATGAGGTCGATCCGCCCGTGCCGAGCGATGTCCCGAAGCAGGATTCCCGTGATCAGAAACCCGCTGACCACGAAGAACACGTCCACGCCGATGAACCCGCCGGCGGGCAGGCCCGCAGTGTGCTGCAGGACGACGAGGGTCACGGCAATGGTGCGCAGTCCCTGGATGTCAGGCCGGTGGCGCCGGGGGACTCCGGGATGGTCAAGGTCGGTGCGCGGATCGACCCCCAGGGCCGGGGGGCGAGGCGGCGCTCACGCACGCCCCTTCCCTGCGGTGAGGTCGTCAGCGTAGGCCGACGCGTGGAGGCCCAGGTGGTCGTGGGCGGCGCGGATCTGCACATCGTTGCCGCCGGTGCCCACGTTCATGGCGTGGAGCCCGCCGCCCTGGGTCCTGGGATAGGTGTAGAAGGTGCCCAGATGGTCGATCGCCACACGCCGTTTCGGCACGCCGGCGGCCACGGCGACGGCGTTCACCCAGACGTCGTCGGCACGGGGGGAGAGCTCCTGGAACACCGTCCCGTGCTGCAGCAGCGCCTCCTGGAGGGCGCGCGGGTACACCGAGCCCGCGCCCGTGGTGATGAACGTGCGGGGTGACTCCGCCCCCACGGGGGCCTGGCCCCAGTCCGAGTACGGGAGCAGGCCGTCCTTCGTGGTCCGGATCCAGTGCGCCCGGTAGCCGAGGAAGTGCTCCGGCCGCTGGACGTGCTCATGGACCAGCCCCTCGAGCCACGTCGCCGGGTAGAGGATGTCGTCGTCCGCGGCGACGATCGGGGTGTCCGAGGGCCCCTCCGACTCCAGCAGGGAGTAGTACTTCTTGTGCGGCTTGTAGTCGACCGTGGGGAGGATCTCGAGTCCCCTGGCCTGCAGGCGGCCCAGCATGGGGTGCTCCTGGACGGTCCGCTCCGGGTCGTCCACCCACAGCACCATCCGCCGTGGGCGCAGTCGCCCGGCCGCGAGGGACTCGATGGTGTGCCCCACGACGGCCATGCGCTCCCCGTAGGAGGTGAGGGACAGGGTGACGGGCGCCGGTCCTGTCACCGGTGCCCGGCTGACCCGGTTGCGCGCGCGCAGGGCCAGGATGCGGGATCCCTTCCCGACCACCCGGAGTGGGCGCGGGGCGGTGGAGTCCATCTGCATGGTGCGGGTCCTCTCTGGGCGGTGCGAGACCGGTCGATGCCGGGATCAGGCGCTGGTGACGTCCTCAGCGCGGCGGCGGCGCTTCAGGATGTCCGGACGGCCGACTGGATGGAACACCTGGGGACCCCTGTAGAGCGCCTTGAGGACCGGCAGGGGGAGCCGCAGCCCGGGGGAGAAGCGGCGGAACATGGCGGGGTCCCGGTCCTTCATGGCGGTCCAGCTGAGGCCGTTCTCCGCGACGGCGGTGGCCACCACCGTCTCGTCGTTGGGGTGCATGAGGTCGGAGGGGACGTGCTGGACCTCGCGCCGCAGTGCTGTTGCCGCCTCCACGGCTGCCCGGCTGACGCGCAGCAGCGGGAAGAACGAGTGCCACTCACGTCCGCTGAAGCCACGGGAGGTCAGCGTGCCGTACCAGAAGCCCCCCGGATTCTGCGGCGCCATGGAGTGCACCACGAAGTCCGCGGGGTCTTCCGCATAGCGATGCGTGAACTCCATCGGCGTCTGGCCGGAAAAGGCCACGTCGGGTTCGGTCAGCCAGGCGCGCTCCACGCGGCGCTGGGCGAACAGCACGGACAGCGCGTAGTCACCGCAGCGCCACCCCGAGTCGCTGATGTCCGTGGACAGACCGAGCTGTTCGAGTGCCTCCGGGGTGATACGGACGACGTCCACATGGGCCGGCCACTGCTGGGCCGGAGACGAGGCCTCGTCCGCCACGACCACGACGCGATCCTCGCCGAAGGCACGTACCAGTCGGCGATGCGCGGCCAGGGTGGGGCGGTCCGGGCGATGAGCGCGGAGTGCGATCATCTCCTGTGGGGGGACGGGGGTCACGGGGCCTCCTTGGATGGGATGGTCGCGGCCTGGGCTGTGGTCGGGGGGCGCCGGTGGATGCTTGACGCCAGACACATCCTAGTGCGCGGAGACGGGCCGCCCGGATCGGGGGTCGGGGTGATCACGCGCCGCGTCGGACGAGCTTCCGGACGGCCCGGGAGAGGAGGGCGAGATCCTCACGGCGGAGGCCGTAGAAGCCCGAGGCCGAGATGCCGAACCGGGTCTTCAGGAACACGATGTTCATGGTGCCGGACACATATGAGCCGACCAGGGTGGACAATGCCGCTCCCACGACGCCCCAGGGGCCGACCGCCGCCAAGAACACGGTCAGGTTGCACGCGGCACCGATTGCCATGGAGATGCTGCGCAAGCCGGGCCGCCCACGGGCACTGAGACCGGCCCCGGCAACCGAGCCCGAGGTGCCCACGACCGTGGCCAGCAGCAGGATCGCGGCCGCCAACCAGGCGTCGGCGAAGCCCGGGCCGAACAGCCAGGGGATCCACCAGTGCATGGTGGACCCGAGTCCGAGCGCGGCCGCCGCGGAGCCCGCCACGGCCAGCCGACTCGCCTGCTGGAGGCGGCCCGCCTGGAGCGCCGGGTCCGTCTCCGCCGAGTCCGCGGCGAACACCACGTTGCGCACGGCCGCGGAGATCACCGTGGGCACCTCGCCGATGGTCACGGCGACGGCGTAGAGGCCCAGCTGCATCTCATCGGACAGCGGCACCATGAGCACCTGGTCCACCCGTGTGAGGATGATGCCGGAAAGCGCTCCGAGCCAGATCTTGAGCCCATAGCCCAAGAGGGTGCTCAGGGACGGGGCCGCCCCGGGCACCGGGGGATCGCGCAGCACCCGGACGATCAGGGGCAGGTAGATGAGGCCGGCCAGCACCGGGACGGCGGAGAACGTCAGGGCGGCGCTGGGGACCGACAGGTGCCCGGAGAGCCAGAGCACGACGATCACCAGGGCGCGGGCCAGGCCGGCGACCCAGGATTCGAGGGACACCAGCCTCCACCTGTGTTGACCGGAGGCGATGGCTCGGGGCACGAGCAGGACGAGCGTGGGAGTCACGAACGCGGCGGTGAGCCGAATGACGCCGGTGAGCTCGTCGTTGCCGGCCGAGAGCCAGGGCGCCGCGAACCAGGTGCCGATTCCGCCGAGCACACCGAGCCCGGCGATCACCGCCCCCGCCTGCAGGAGCATGGCGCGCTCGCCCCCGGGGCGCCGCGCCACGTGATGCGTCACGGACTCCTGAAGGCCGAAGGTGAGCACCGCGCCGAGGAACAGCAGCGTGGCGGTGCCGGCGGCCAGCTCGCCGCGGCCCTCCACGCCGAGGCTGTGGGCGAGGATCGGCGCCGTCACGAGCGCCAGGAAGGGCGGGACGGCGAGGGCCAGGATCTGCTGCACGACGCTGCGCCCCATCCCGGCGCGTGCGGCCGTCGCACCGGAGGGCGGCGGGGGGACCGTGGGCGTGGGCCGCGCGGACGGGGGCGTGGGGTCTGCTGTCATCGGAGTCGTCCCTTCACGACGCCTTCACGGAGACGGCGGTAGCGGCGGTAGTCCTCGAGGACGGTCGGGATGGCCCGTACGCCGCGTCGCAGGCGCCGCCACCGGGCCAGCCACAGGCTGCGCAGGCCGGCGTCGGCGACGGAGAGGTCTTGGGAGGCGAGAGCGGTGCGGCTGGGGGCGAGCGCCTCCCACAGATGGCGCACCCGGTCGAGGCCGCGAGCCTGGGCCAGGCCGGCGAGCCGCAGTGTGGCGGACTCCCGGCTGTGCGTGTACAGCAGCCAGTCGTCGTCCGGGGCGGGCAGACCCGACCAGTCGCGGTCCGGGCAGAGATCCTGCAGCATCGGTGCGAGGGCGGCGCCGGCGTTCAGCTCCAGGCCGACCTCGATGAACTGGTCCCGCAGCTCCGGGGTCACCAGGACCTCGTCCACGAGGAACCGCAGCTGCCCGTCTGCGCGCCTGTCCCAGGGCTCCCGGAGGGAGGTGAGAGCGAGGATCACCGCGTGCGCGGCCCGGGACGGGGCCGCCACCGGCCAATGGGCCACCTCCACCTCCGCGTGGTCCGACCACAGCCGGTCGAACGCCCGCTTCGGATCGCGGGCATCGAGGCCTGGGTAGCGGTGGTGCACGTCCAGGTCACACGGCCACTGCGGATGCATGACCGTGACGGAGTGTTCGGGGAAGATGCCCAGGTGGTTGTCGTCCGGGCGTGGCACCCACCCCTGGCCACGCAGCGCGTGGAGCAGGGGCTCGACGTCTCCGGGCGCCACCAGCACGTCGACGTCAGTGGGGCGGCCCGCCGGCCGTAGCAGCTGCACCTCGGCGGTGATCCCTTTGATGACCAGTGCGCGGACGCCGGCTGCGGCGGTGGCTTCCTGGACGGCCGCCGCAGCGAGCGGGATCGCCTGCGACAGGGGGAGCGGCTCGACCTCCCCGCCCGGCCGAGCCTCTTGGGCCGTCACGCCCGCGCGGTGGGCGAGGACTCGGCGTCCGTGGGCTCGGCCGTCGTCGTGGATGTGTACGCGTAGTACGACTTGCCGTAGAACCCGTAGTAGCTGGCCTCGGGACCGGTGGTGGGGACGCGGTTCAGGACCGCGCCCAGGACGGGGCCGTTCACCTTCGCCAGGTTGCCCAGGGCCTTCGCGAGCTCGTCACGCGTCGTCTGGCCGGCCGTGACCACGAGCACGCAGCCGTCGTACTTGGCGGCGAGGATGGCGGCGTCGGTGACGGGCAGCAGCGGCGGGGCATCCACGATCACCACGTGGTCCTCCGCGATCGAACGCAGCACGGACTCGAGCCGGGCGGAGGCGAGGATCTCGGAGGGATTCGGCGGTACGGGGCCGGAGGCCAGGACCTTGAGGTCACCCACATCCGGGACGGGCTGGAGGACGTCCCAGACCTCCGCGTTGCCGATCACGGTGTTCGTCAGGCCCACCGAGCCCTCCACATGGAAGGAGCCGGCCACGGTCGGGCGGCGCAGGTCCGCGTCCACCAGGACCGTGGGGATGCCGGACTCGGCGAGGGTGATGGCGGTGTTCGCGGCCACGGTGGACTTGCCCTCGGCGGGGAGCGCTGAGGTGATGACGATGATCCGCGGCGGGTTGTCCGGGCGGATGAACTGAAGGTTGGTGCGCAGCTCCTTGAACGCCTCGGCGAAGTGGAAGGTGACGGTCGCGTCCGAGGCGTCGGCGCCCCGGAGTCCGTCACGCAGGGTGGCGCGGCCGGAGCGATCGGCCTTGCTGCCCTGCTTGTCCCGGCCCTTCTTGCCCTTGGCCGACTTGCGACTCATCACCGGGATCGTGCCCAACACCGTGAGCCCGAAGTCGTCCTCGAGAGCCGCCGAAGACTTGATGCGACGGTCGTTCACAGCACGAAGGGCGGTCAGGGCCAGGCCGAGCACCAGGCCGGAGAGGGCTCCCAGGGCCAGGGCGAGCCGCCCGTTCGGGCTGTGGGGGGTGGAGGGCTTCGTGGCCTCCACCAGGGGGAGCACCTTGATAACGGACTGCGCCGTGACCTCGTCCGCGTCGGCGACACCCGGCATCTGCTGGTTCTCGATGTTGGAGACCTCCTGCGCGAGCGACGCCACCCACGCGTCGGCGAGGGCCTGGGCGGTCTCGGGTGAATCCTGCACGACGCTCAGGCGCACCTCGGCCGTGTCCGGCGGGACGGCGACGGTCAGGCTGCCCAGAGCGGCGTCGGGAGAGATGTCGAGGCCGGCTCGCTCCACGGCCCCCTCAGCCACCGACCGCGACTTGGCGAGCTCCTGATACTGCGTGGCCTTGGACTTGGCCAGATTGTCTGCAGTGAGGGCGATACCCAGGTTCTCGTTGACTCCGGCAGTGACCACAGCGGACGCCTGAGACTGGTAGGTCTGCGGCTGGGTCAGGGTCCACAGGGCAGCCAGCAGGATCCCGACCAACGTGCACGAGGCGAGAAGGACCCAGTGGTCCCGCACCGCCCGGAGCACGTCGCGGGGCGTGAAGCGGGAATGCTCGTTCGCCGAGGGCTGGTCCTTCGTCGAGGGCTGGTCCATGGTCACGAGGGTTCCTCCAGGGGTCGAACGATCAGTGGCAGCGGGATCCGGATGCCGTTTGTCTCACATCGCCGCCAATGCTAACTCACACACGAACACACGGATCGGGACAGGGCCGGGACGCCCCTATGCGACCTCATGGACTCGTTCCACCAGACCCGCGGCCTCGAGCTCCTGGAGCTGTCGCAGCACGAGGCGGGCGAACTCGTCAGACGAGAGCGCCTCCTCCACGGACACGGCGCCGGACGCCACGAGATCCGTCGCGAGTCGACGGGCAGAGGTGGGTTCACCCGCGCGTTGCCAGACGAGTGCCCCGGGTGGGCTCAGGAGGGCGGGCGGACCCCCGCCGGGAGGCAGGACGTAGACCTTCCCCTCGCCTTGATCGGTCGTCCAAGGGCGGCGGGTGGCGCGCAGGACCGTGTCGAGCCGCAGCGGTCCTCCTCTTCCGGTCATCGTGGCCCGATCCCGCGGCGCCACTGGTCCTGGCCGGGCCGGGCCCACAGGCCGAGGTCGCCGCGGCGCACGAGGGTGCGGTCCGGGCGGCGCATGCGGCCGTGCCGACCGGTCTGCGGGACCTCGGTGCCGCCCTGGGCCCGCATCTGGGCGAGAATCGCGGTGAGGGCGGCCATCTCCGCAGGCTCAAGCTGGGCGCCGTCCAGGCGCACGCCCTCGTTCTCCTCGTGTTCCCCGTCCTGACGCGGGGCGTGCTCGAGGGCGCTCACAGCGGCATGTTCCCATGCTTCTTGGCGGGGCGGGCCTCGCGCTTGTGGTAGGTGGCGCGCAGCGCGCGCACCAGGTGGCCGCGGGTGGCGTGCGGGGGCACCACGGCGTCCACGTAGCCCAGCTCGGCGGCCTGGTAGGGGTTGAGCAGCTCGGCCTCGTAGTCGGCCACGATCTCGGCCCGCCGCGCGTCGACGTCGCCCCCCGCCTCCGCCGTCGCCTTCAGGTCGCGCCGGTACAGGATGTTCACGGCGCCCTGGGCGCCCATCACACCGATCTGGGCCGAGGGCCACGCCAGGTTCAGGTCCGCGCCGAGCTTCTTGGAACCCATCACGATGTACGCGCCGCCGAAGGCCTTGCGCGTGATCACGGTCAGCTTCGGCACGGTGGCCTCGGCGTAGGCGTAGATGAGTTTGGCGCCGCGGCGGATGATGCCGTTGAACTCCTGGTCCGTGCCGGGCAGGAACCCGGGCACGTCCACGAGGGTGATGATCGGGATGTTGAACGCGTCGCAGAAGCGCACGAAGCGGGCGGCCTTCTCCGAGGCGGCGATGTCCAGGGTGCCCGCGAACTGCATCGGCTGGTTCGCGACGACGCCCACGCTCATGCCGTCCAGGCGGGCCAGGCCGGTGATCACGTTGGGCGCGTACAGCTCCTGCAGCTGCAGCAGGTGGCCCTCGTCCACGATCGAGGCGATGACCTCGAGCATGTCGTAGGGCTGGTGGGCGGAGTCCGGGACGATCACGTCCAGCGCCTCGTCCTCCGCCGTGAGGTCGAGGGAGGTCGGCTCGAACGCGGGGGCCTCGGCCAGGTTGTTCGAGGGAAGGAACTCCAGCAGGTCCTGCACGTAGGCGATCGCGTCCTCCTCCGAGGAGGCCATGTAGTGGGCGGTGCCGGAGGTGGCATTGTGCGAGCGGGCGCCGCCGAGGGTCTCCATGTCCACATCCTCGCCCGTGACGGTCTTGATCACGTCCGGGCCGGTGATGAACATGTGCGAGGTCTGGTCCACCATCACCACGACGTCCGTCAGCGCCGGCGAGTAGGCCGCGCCGCCGGCGGAGGGGCCCATGATCAGCGAGATCTGCGGGATCATGCCCGAGGCCAGGACGTTGTTCCGGAAGATGTCCGCGAACTGGGCGAGGGAGGCCACCCCCTCCTGGATGCGCGCGCCGCCGCCGTCGAGGATGCCGATCACGGGGCAGCCGTTGCGCGCGGCGAACTCCTGGACCTTCACGATCTTCTGTCCGTTGCGCTCGGACAGCGAGCCGCCGAACACGGTGAAGTCCTGGGAGTAGACGGCCACCTGGCGCCCGTCCACGGTGCCGAAGCCGGACACCAGGCCGTCGCCGGCCGGGTGCTTGGCGTCCATGCCGAACGCGGTGGTGCGGTGCACGGCCAGCGCGTCCAGCTCCACGAAGGAGCCCTCGTCCAGGAGGAGGTCGATCCGCTCGCGCGCGGTGTGCTTGCCGCGCGCGTGCTGGCGCTCGACGGCGTCCGGGCCGCCGGGCGCGGCCGTCGCCTCGAGCCGCCGATGCAGGTCGGCCAGCCGGCCGGCCGTGGTGGTCAGATCGGGATCGGTCACACGTCCTCCTTGTGGTGGTCCGCCAGATGCGGAGGCTCAATCGGCCAGTGTACGGGCCGCCGCGGACGCCCTCGGGTGGAGGAAGCCCGCAAACGGCGGGGACGCCGGCCCGGGTCGCCCCTTCGCGCGCCCCGGCGGCGGATCGGCCCGCCCAGCCCGCCCCCGGGAACGCCGTGTATATCTAGGGGCATGCACCCCGACGACGCCCCCATACCGGATCTGACCTGGCTGGACTCCGCCGGCTCCACGCAGGATGAGCTCCTCGCACGGCTGGACCGCGCAGGGCACCGGCACGGTGCGGCCGTGGCCACCGCGGACCAACGGGCCGGCCGGGGGCGGCACGCCCGCGTGTGGAGCGCCGCGCCGGGGGCGGCACTCGCCCTGTCCGTGTACCTGCGTCCCGAGTCCGGCGGGGTGCCGGTCTCCCCGGCCCACCTGAGCTGGCTCTCGCTCGTCGCCTCCGCCACGGTCGCCGAGCGCCTCGCGGCCCGGGGCGTCCCGACGCACGTGAAGTGGCCGAACGACGTGCTCGCCACGGACGGGCGCAAGCTGTGCGGCGTGCTGGCCACGGTGGCACTGTCCTCGGACGGCAAGGGGCCCGGCGTCGTCGTCGGGATGGGCGTGAACCTGGACCACCGCGGGGCCGCCCCGGTGGACACCGCCACGGACCTGGCGGAGTGGATCGGCGCGGACGCCGTGCCCGCGCCCCGGGACCTCGCGGTCGAGCTGCGCGACGCCGTCGTGGCGGCCGTGGACCGCTTCGCGGCGGGCGTGGCGGGACAGGCGGCGGCCGTGGACGGACGCCACCCCGCCGTGGCGGCCGTGGCGGACCGCCTCTCCACCTTGGGCCGTGCGGTACGCGCCGAGCTGCCCGGCGGCGGCGTGCTGGAGGGCACGGCCGTGGGCCTCGGCCCCGGCGGCACCCTGCGCGTGAAGCACGTCACACCGGACCGTGGCACAATCGAGACCGAGGTCAGTGCGGGGGACGTGGCCCACCTGCGCGGAGACGTCCATCGCGGCGCATGACACACCCGTCCCGGTCAGGAGGTGACCGCCGTGCGACTCGAGCCCGGTGAGCAGGTGATGGTGCGCACCCGCACCCACCCGCGCGCGCTGCTGCGCCCGGCCGCGGTCCTCGTGGCCGTCGCGTTCCTGCTCGGCCTGGCCGTCGGCGTGCTCGCACGCCCCGACCTGCCCGGGATCGTCGCCGCGAACCGCGCCGTGCTCGAGGCGGCCGCGTGGGTGGTCGCGGCGCTCGTCCTGCTCCCCGGCACCGTCCGCCCGCTGTGGCGCTGGGTCTTCCGGCGCACCGTGCTCACCGACCGCCGCATCCTCCAGGGCGCCGGCGTCGGCGGCTCCGGTGCCGCCATGCCGCTCGTGTCCATCGCCGACGTGCAGCGGCGCCGCCGCGGCTCGGGTGCCGGAGACCTGCACATCCTCTTCCAGGAGCCCGCCCGCCAGGTCCACTGGCGGCTGCGCGACGTCCCCGAGGCCGCGCGCTTCGAGGAGGCCCTGGCCCACCTCACCCGCCAGGCCCGCACCGCAACCTGGCCCGCCCCCGTCCCGACAGGAGACCTCCGATGAGCCGTCCGGAGACACCGGACACCGCACCGCTGCCGATCGTCCCGTCGGCTGAGGACGAGACCGCCCGCGACGTCGAGGAGCGCTCCGCCCAGCCCGCCGGCTGGACGAGCGCGATGCGCACGCTCGACGCCGGCCTGGTGGTGGGCCCGCGCGCCTACACCTCTCGGGAGGTGGCGCAGCGCCTCGGCGTCTCGATGGCCTCCGCCCGGAAGATCTGGCGTGCGCTGGGCTATCCGGCCTCGCCGGAGGGGCACAAGGCCTTCACCGAGGCGGACATCGAGGCGTTCGAGTCCGTGCTCACGCTCGTGCGCTCGGGGACGCTGAACGAGGACACCGCCATCTCGCTGGCCCGCTCGATCGGGCAGATGACGGACCGCATGGTGGTGTGGCAGATCGAGGCGCTCGTGGAGGACAAGATCGCCTCCGAGGACCTGACGGACCCGGAGGCACGGCGGGCCGTCGTCGACATGCTCCCGGACATGGTCGGACCGCTCGAGAAGGCCATGCGGATCGTCTACCGGCGCCAGCTCAACCGCGCCGTCCAGCGCCTGACCGTCCGCGTGGAGGCCGGGCTGGCGGCCAGCGCCGAGGGCCGCGACGGCTCCGAATCGGACGCGCCGCTGCCGCTGGCCCGCGCCGTCGGCTTCGCGGACATGGTCTCCTACACGACGCTCTCCCGGACCATGGACGACCGGACGCTGGCTCGCATGGTGCTGCGCTTCGAGTCCCTCGCCGCGGAGACCATCTCGGCCGGCGGCGGCTGGCTCGTGAAGACCATCGGCGACGAGGTCATGTTCAACGCCGAGACCCCCGAGGCCGGCGCCGCGATCGCGCTCTCCCTGGCCGAGACCATCGCCGCGGACGAGGAGCTGCCCTCGGCGCGCGTCGCCCTGACCTGGGGACGGGTGCTCTCCCGCATGGGGGACATCTACGGGCCCACCGTGAACCTCGCCGCGCGGCTGACGTCCCTGGCCGATCCGGGTACCGTGCTCGTGGACGCCATGACCGCTGCGGCCCTGTCCCGGGACGAGCGCTTCGTGCTCGTCCCGCAGCCGCCCAGGATCGTCCGCGGGTTCGGAGAGGTCCGCCCCTCCCTGCTCTTGGACGGGTCGGCCCAGACCCTGCTCGCCGACTGATCGAGGACCCCGTGGACCCCCGCCCCGAGACCCCGTCCGCGCCGCGCCCCCAGGCCGCGGGCGCCACCCACGTGGGCGCCGTCCGCGACCTGAACGAGGACGCGTGGACCGTCGTGGGGGAGCCGCTGGTGCTCGCCGCCGTGGCCGACGGCATGGGCGGGCACGAGGCCGGCGAGGTGGCCTCGGCCGCCGCGATCGAGACCCTGCGCCGCCGCGCCCCCGAGGTGCTCGCCCCGGGCACGGCCCACACGCCCCAGGAGCTCGGCCACCTGATCCACGAGGCGGACGCCGCCGTCGTCGAGGCCGGGCTGGGGCGCTCCGGCACCACCCTGACCGTGCTGGCCTGCCTGGACACGGAGCGCGGTCGCTGGGCCGTGGCGAACGTCGGCGACTCCCGGGTGTACCTGCGGCCCGTCGGCTCGCCGGTGCTCCAGCAGCTCACGGTGGACCACTCGGCGGTCCAGATGCTCGTCGACGCGGGGGAGCTCACCCCCGCCGAGGCCCGCGTCCACCCGCGCCGCAACGTCATCACCCGCGCGCTCGGCTCGCGCGAGGCGCTCACGGTGGACGTGGCCGAGGTCCCCCTCGCCTCCGGGGACCTGGTCCTGCTGTGCAGCGACGGCCTGACCGGCGAGCTGCTGGACGAGGAGATCCGCGCGCTGATCGACGACGCCGACACCCTCGAGGACGCCCTCGAGAAGCTCATCGGCGCCGCCCTGTGGCGCGGCGGCCGGGACAACATCACGGCGGTGCTCGTGCGCATCCCCTGACCCGGGTGCGCCGTCCGGGACGCCGACTACGCTGGGCCGGGTGAGCACCCCCAAGGAATCCGCCGCCCAGCCCGATCCGCAGGACATCCCCGCCGCGGACCTGCGGGAGGAGTATGAGGACCTCGTGGAGCGGGTCCGCGCCGCCCGGACCGCCTACTACCAGCGGGACGCCCCGGAGATCTCGGACGCCGAGTACGACGCGCTGTACCGCCGTCTCGAGGACCTCGAGGCCCTGCACCCCGAGCTCGTGTCCAACGACTCGCCCACCCAGGAGGTCGGGGGGGAGGTCTCGGAGGCGTTCGCCCCGGTCCGGCACGGGGCCCGCATGTACTCGCTCGAGGACGTGTTCTCCGTCGAGGAGCTCGAGGTCTGGTTCCGCCGCGCGGCGCAGGCCCTGACGCAGGTGCGGCCGGGCGTGGCGCCCCGCTGGCTCGTGGAGGTGAAGATCGACGGGCTCGCCGTCGCGCTGCGCTACCGGGACGGGCGGCTCGTGCAGGCCGCCACCCGCGGCGACGGCGTCACGGGCGAGGACGTCACCGCCAACGTGCGCACCATCGGGGACATCCCGCACGAGCTCTCCGGCGAGGGCTGGCCCGCCGAGTTCGAGGTGCGCGGCGAGGTCTTCATGTCCTCCGCCGCCTTCGCCGAGCTCAACGCGCGCCGTGCCGAGGAGGGTCAGCCGCCGTTCGCGAACCCGCGCAACGCCGCCGCTGGCGCCCTGCGTCAGAAGGACCCGGCCGTCACCGCGCAGCGCCCGCTGGCCATGTTCGTGCACGGCATCGGCTCTGTCGAGGCGTTCGGACTGGAGTCCCAGCACGAGGCGTACGACGCGCTCGCGAGCTGGGGCCTGCCCGTCAGCCCCTACACCCGCCGGGTGGAGGGCGCGGACGAGGAGGCGTTGGCCGCCGTCGTCGCGGTGATCGAGGAGTACGGCCGGCGCCGGCACGAGCTGATCCACGAGATCGACGGCATCGTGCTGAAGGCGGACGCGTTCGCGGACCAGCGCTACCTCGGCCACACCTCCCGCGTGCCCCGCTGGGCCGCGGCGTACAAGTACCCGCCGGAGGAGGTGCACACGCTGCTGCGGGACATCGCGGTCTCGGTGGGCCGCACCGGACGGGTGACCCCGTTCGCGGTGTTGGAGCCGGTCACCGTGGCCGGGTCCACCGTCTCCCTGGCCACCCTGCACAACCAGGACGTGGTCAAGGCCAAGGGCGTGTTGATCGGGGACACCGTGGTGGTGCGGAAGGCCGGGGACGTGATCCCCGAGGTCGTGGGCCCTGTGCTGCCGCTGCGCGAGAAGGCGATCGAGGCGGGCCGGGAGCTGCGCGAGTTCGTCATGCCCGCGCACTGCCCCTCGTGCGGCACGCCGCTGGCCCCGGCCAAGGAGGGGGACGTGGACCTGCGCTGCCCCAACGCCCGCTCCTGCCCGGCCCAGCTGGCCGGCCGCGTCGAGCACCTGGCCAGCCGCGGCGCGTTCGACGTGGAGGCGCTCGGCGAGGAGGCGGCCCGCTGGCTCGTCCAGGGCCCCGGGGAGGACCCGGCCGAGCACGAGGGACACGTGCGGCCCGAGGGCCCGGGCCCCATCACGGCGGAGGCGCAGATCTTCGACCTCGCCTCCGGCACACCGGAGGCGATCACGGGCCCCCGCGGCGAGGACGGGTTGACGGACCTGCAGCGCTCCCTCGGCGCGGTGCGCGTGTGGCGCGAGGGCCGCACGAAGGTGGACGGCCGCATGGTGCCCTCGGGCGTGTTCACGCTCAAGCCGTACTTCTTCACCGCCGGCACCGCGAAGAGGCCGTCCGCGCCCACGGCCAACACGCTGCGCCTGTTCGACGAGCTCGAGAAGGCCAAGTCCCAGCCGCTCTGGCGCACCCTCGTGGCGCTGTCCATCCGGCACGTGGGCCCGACGGCGGCCCGCTCGCTGGCCACGGCGTTCGGCTCGATGACGGCGCTGCGCGCGGCGGCCGAGGCCGGCGACCGGGACCGGCTGGCCGAGATCGACGGCGTCGGCCCGATCATCGCGGACGCGCTCATCGAGTGGTTCGCCGAGGACTGGCACCGGGAGATCGTGGACCGCTGGACCGCGGCGGGTGTGGCCATGGAGGACGAGCAGGACGAGTCCACCCCGCGCACGCTCGAGGGCCTGACGGTGGTGGTCACCGGCTCGCTCGAGGGCTTCTCCCGTGACTCCGCGAAGGAGGCGATCCTCGTGCGCGGCGGCAAGGCCTCCGGGTCCGTGTCCAAGAAGACCGACTTCTTGGTGGCCGGCGAGGCCGCCGGCTCCAAACTGGACAAGGCGCAGTCCCTCGGCGTGCCCGTGCTGGACGAGGCCGAGTTCACGGCGCTGCTGGCCGGCGGCCCGGACGCCGTGCGTCCGGCGGACACGGACGACGCCACCGACGGCGCCGCAGACGGGGAGGCCTCGGCATGAGCGCGCGCACCACGGTCCCGGGCCTGCTCGTGGTCGCCAAGGCCGCCGCGCGCGCCGGCGCGGACGTCCTGGCCCGGCGCTGGACCGGTCACCACCCGGCCGTCCCGCTGGGCGTCGAGGAGATCGGCGCGCAGACGAAGTCCTCCGGCTCCGACTGGGTCACCGACTACGACCGCCGCGCCGAGCAGGCCGTCCGGCAGGTCATCGCCGGCTACCGCCCCTCGGACGAGATCACCGGCGAGGAGTACGGCGCCACCCGTCCAGCCGAGCCGTCCGGGTACCGCTGGTCCATCGACCCGCTGGACGGCACCACGAACTTCGTGCGCGGGCTTCCGCAGTTCTGCACCTCGGTGGCCGTCACCGGCCCGGCGGACGCCGAGACCGCCGACCTGCTGGGGGTGGCCGAGGGCACCGAACGCTGGCTGGCCGGCGTCGTGGCGGCGCCCGCGCTGGGGCGCACCTGGTTCGCGAGCGCGGGCCGGGGCGCCTTCAGCACCGCGGACGCGACGACGGCGGGCGTGGACCTTACCGACCGCGATGCCGCCCCCGTGCGGCTCACCGGCCCCGTGCCGGGGCGCTCCGGGCGGCTGCTCGCCACCGGCTTCGGCTACGACCCCGCTCGCCGGGCCCTGCAGGTGCGCGCGCTCGCGGCCCTGCTGCCCGCGTTCGGGGACGTGCGGCGGATCGGCTCGGCGGCGCTGGACCTGTGCATGGTCGCGGACGGCACCCTGGACGCCTACGCCGAGTTCGGCACGCAGGAGTACGACTGGGCCGCCGGCGCGCTGGTGGCGGAGGAGGCCGGCCTCGCGGTGACGCGGCCCTCCTCGGCGGACGGCACGGCACATCCCGACTGGATGGTGGCCGGCGACGTGGACGCGGCCGCCCTGGCCGCCGTGACGGGGGAGACGGCATGAGGCGGATCGTCGGAGACCCGTGGTTCTACCCGGTCCTGTTCGTGGCCGGCGGCCTGACGTTCATGATCGCGGGGACGCGCCTGCAGCAGGTCGGCATGATCGTGGCCGGGCTCGTCCTGGCCGGCTACGCGGTCACGCACCGGTGGGCGGTCCGGGTCCGCTCGCGGCCGTTCGCCGGCGCACAGGCGCACGTCGAGGGCGGCGGCGTCGTCGTGTTCTGGCGGCCGGGCTGTTCGTTCACGCGGCGGCTGGTCACGGAACTGACGGCGCAGGAACGGGAGCGCGCCTACTGGGTGAACATCTGGCAGGAGCCGGCGGCCGCGACGTTCCTCGCGGGGCTGCACGAGGCGCGCGACGGCCACCCCCACCAGGCCGTGCCCACCGCCTGGCTGCGTCGGCGCGACTACGTCGTGGCCACGGACGCGACCCGCGCCCGCCTGAAGGACACGCTGCGCCAGCACGCCGGAGGCGACGCATGAGCGCCCTCGTCCGCCCGTTGCGCCCCGAGGACCACGAGGCGGTCGCCGAGCTCACCCTTGCGTCCTATGTCGACGGCGGCCACATCGCCCCCGACGACGCCTACGTGAAGACCCTCATGGACGTGGCCGACCGGGCCGGCCGCGCGGAGGTCCTCGTGGCCGAGGTCGACGGCGAGGTGGCCGGGTCCGTGGTGCTCACCCCGCCCGGCTCGCCCCTGGCCGAGACCTCCGGCGACGGGGAGTACGAGTTCCGCATGCTCGCCGTGCACCCGCGGTTCCACCGCCGCGGGGTGGGCGGCGCCCTGCTGGCCGAGATCGTGGCGCGGGCCCGCGCCGAGGAGGGTGTGGACGCCGTCGTGCTGACCACCATGCCCTCCATGACCGGCGCGCACCGGATGTACGAGCGCGCCGGCTTCGTGCGCGTCCCGGAGCGGGACTGGCTCCTCGCGGACGTGGTGCCGGACCTCGACCCGGCCGAGGAGACCGGACCGTTCCTCGTCTACCGGCTCGCGCTGGACTGACCCCGGGCGGGACATCGGCACCGGAACCCCATTCGAGGCGGGAAATCCCTGTCATGCGGGCCCGGAGCGCCGCGGTGGGGTGGATTTCCCGCCTCGAAGCGGTGGCGGCGGCCGGGCAGGCCCCGGCACTAGACTCGACCCCGATGTGGCCGCCGCCGCGCCGGCGTCGTCCACCCCGCCCCGACCCGTCACACGAGGAGATCCATGCCTGAGATCACCCGGGATCAGGTGGAGCATCTGGCTCGCCTGGCCCACATCCGGATGACCGACGAGGAGCTGGACACGATGTCCGGCGACCTGGAGAAGATCCTGGAGCACGTCTCCGCGGTCCAGGCCGCCGCGGGCGACGACGTGACGCCGACGTCCCACCCCATCGCGTTGGAGAACGTGTTCCGCGAGGACGTGCCGGCCGGCATGCTCACACAGGAGGAGGCCCTCGACCAGGCGCCGGACTCCGAGGACGGCCAGTTCAAGGTCCCCGCCATCCTGGACGGAGAGTGATCACCCCCATGACCGCGACGTTCGACGTGAACGCGACCCTCGGCGCCGACGAGCTCGTCCGGCTCACCGCGCTGCAGATGGCCGAGCGCCTGCGCGCCGGCACCACCACCTCCGTGGAGCTCGTCCAGGCCCACCTGGACCGCATCGCGGCCCACGACGGCGACGTGCGCGCCGACGCCGCCGGTGACCGCGGCGTGCGCGCCTACCTCCACGTGAACACGGACGAGGCCCTCGCCGTCGCCGCCGAGGTGGACGCGATCCGCGCCGCCGGCGGCCCCGAGGCCGACGCCCTGCACCCGCTGGCCGGCGTGCCCGTGGCCGTGAAGGACAACATCGTCACGCGCGGCCAGCCGACCACGGCCGCCTCCCGCATGCTCGAGGGCTGGCTCAGCCCGTACGACGCCACGGTGGTGGCCCGCCTCCGCGAGGCCCGCCTGCCGATCCTCGGCAAGACCAACCTCGACGAGTTCGCGATGGGCGGCTCCACCGAGCACTCCGCGTTCGGCATCACCCGCAACCCGTGGGACGGAGACCGGGTGCCCGGCGGCTCGGGCGGCGGGTCGGCGGCCGCCGTCGCCGCCTTCCTGGCACCCTTCGCCCTCGGCTCGGACACCGGCGGCTCCGTCCGTGAGCCCGCCGCGTTCACCGGCACGGTCGGCGTGAAGCCCACCTATGGCGCGGTCTCCCGCTACGGCCTGATCGCCATGGCCTCCTCGCTGGACCAGATCGGCCCCGCCGCCCGCACCGTGGCCGACGCCGCGGCGCTGCAGCAGGTCATCGCCGGCCACGACCCGCAGGACTCCACGTCCCTGGCCGACGAGCCGGCGGACCTGACCGCCGCGGCCCGCGGCCGCGACCTGGCGGGGCTGCGCGTCGGCGTCGTGACGGACCTGCCGGCGGACGCGTTCCACCCGGGCATCCGGGCCGGCTTCGACGAGCACGTCGCGGCCCTGCGTGAGGCGGGCGCGGAGATCGTGGAGGTCTCCTGCCCGAGCTTCGACGCCGCCCTCGGCGCGTACTACCTGATCATGCCCTCGGAGGCCTCCTCCAACCTGGCCCGCTTCGACGGTGTCCGCTACGGCCACCGCGTGGTGCCCGACGGCGGCGGCACGATCGAGCAGGTCATGGGCGCCACCCGCGCCGCCGGGTTCGGCGCCGAGGTCAAGCGGCGCATCATCCTGGGCACCTACGCGCTGTCCGCCGGCTACTACGACGCCTACTACGGCTCCGCGCAGAAGGTCCGCACGCTCGTGCAGGAGGACTTCGCCCGCGCCTTCGAGCAGGTGGACGTCATCCTCACGCCCACCGCCCCGACCCCGGCGTTCGAGCTGGGCGCGAAGACGGACGACCCGATGACCATGTACGTCAACGACCTCACCACCATCCCGGCCAACCTCGCCGGCATCCCGGGCATGTCCGTGCCGGGCGGCGTCGTCGACGGGCTGCCCTACGGCCTGCAGCTGATGGCGCCGACGCGCCAGGACGCCCGCCTGTACGAGGCCGGCGCCGCGCTCGAGCGCCTCGTGGCCCAGCGCCGGGGCGGGCCGGTGTGGGCCGAGGCCCCCGAGCTGGAGAAGGGCGCGCAGCGCGCCACCACCGCGACCACGGCAGGAGGCCGGGCATGAGCCACGCAGAGCAGACCATGGACTTCGCGGAGGCGATGGAGCGCTTCGACCCCGTGCTGGGCTTCGAGGTGCACGTGGAGCTGAACACCGCCACGAAGATCTTCTCCTCGGCGCCCAACGCGTTCGGCGACGAGCCGAACACCAACGTGACCCCGCTCGACCTCGGCCTGCCCGGCACCCTGCCGGTGCTCAACCGCAAGGTCGTCGAGTACGCGATCCGCCTGGGCGTGGCCCTGGACGCGCAGGTCGCCGAGACCTGCCGGTTCGCGCGGAAGAACTACTTCTACCCGGACACGCCGAAGAACTTCCAGACCTCCCAGTACGACGAGCCGATCGTCTTCGACGGCCACCTCGACGTCGAGCTGGAGGACGGCGAGGTCTTCCGCGTGGAGATCGAGCGCGCGCACCTCGAGGACGACGCCGGCAAGCTCACCCACGTGGGCGGCTCCGGGCGGATCCAGGGCGCCTCCGCGTCCCTCGTCGACTACAACCGTGCGGGCGTGCCGCTCATCGAGATCGTCACCAAGCCGATCGTCGGCGCCGGCGCGCGAGCCCCCGAGCTGGCCCGCGCCTACGTCACCGCGATCCGGGACATCGTGCAGGCCATCGACATCTCCGACGCGCGGATGGAGCGCGGCAACGTCCGCTGCGACGCGAACATCTCGCTGATGCCCAAGGGCGCCACCGAGTTCGGCACCCGCACCGAGACGAAGAACGTGAACTCCACGCGCGCCGTGCAGCACGCGGTCACCCACGAGATCCAGCGCCAGGCCGCGGTGCTCGCCGCGGGCGGCACCGTGACGCAGGAGACCCGCCACTGGCACGAGGACACCCGCAGCACCACCTCGGGTCGCCCGAAGTCGGACGCGGACGACTACCGGTACTTCCCGGAGCCGGACCTCGTGCCGGTGCACGTGGACGCCGCGTGGGTCGAGCGCGTGCGCGCGGCCATGCCCGAGCTGCCGGCCGTGCGGAACAAGCGGCTCAAGGCCGAGTGGGGCTTCTCGGACGAGGAGTTCCGCGACGTCGTCAACGCCGGCGTGCTGGACGAGATCGTCGCGACCGTGGAGGCCGGAGCCTCCGCGGCGGCCGCCCGCAAGTGGTGGATGGGCGAGATCGCCCGCCTGGCGAACGTCCGCGAGGTCGCCGTCGCGGAGCTGGGGATCACCCCGGCGCACGTGGTGGAGGTCGAGGAGCTGATCGCCGCGAAGACGATCAACGACAAGATCGCCAAGCAGGTGCTCGGTCTGGTGGCCGACGGCGAGGGCGCCCCGAAGGAGATCGTCGCGGCGAAGGGCCTGGCCGTGGTGTCCGACGACGGTGCGCTCACCGAGGCCGTCGACGCCGCGATCGCCGCCAACCCGGACGTGGCCGAGAAGATCAAGGGCGGCAAGATGGCCGCCGTCGGCGCCCTGATCGGCCCGGTCATGAAGGCCACCCGCGGGCAGGCCGACGCCGGCCGCGTCCGCGAGATCGTCCTGGAGCGCCTGGGCGTGTCCTGACGACCGCGCGGGCCCTCAGCCGTCCAGGGCGGTGAGGGCCCGCGCCACGCGGGGCAGGGTCTTGCGCAGCAGACGCCGCCAGGACCCCGCGGCCAGCCCGCCGACGATCGCGTCCCGGGCCGCCGCGTCGTCGAGCGTCTCCATGGCCATCGCCCCGAGCCACACGCGGGCCCGCCGCGCCTCGGCCGCGTCCCGGGCCAGGTCGGGGACCTTCTCCTCGCCGTGCCACAGCGCCAGGTAGGCGATGTTGAGGGCGGGGTCCCACGCGCACGCGAGGTCCCAGTCCAGCACCCCGGCCAGCGCCCAGCGCAGCGGGGCGCGCGGGCCCTCGTCCTCGGGCACGGCACGCCAGCGCATGTTGTGCCCGGCCAGGTCGCCGTGCACGAGCGACGGCGGCACGGGCGGCGCGGCGGTCCACGCCGTCACCGCGTCCGTGAGGGCGGCCACCGCGTCCGGCCACGCCTCGGTGCCCAGCCGCGCGTCGACGTCGTGGCCCTCCCACGCCCCCAGGCGCGCGGCCACCGTCCCCGGCAGCGCCGCGACGTGCCGGGCGCGCTCCGACGTCCACGGGCCGCGGAAGGCGAACGGACGGCCGAGGTGCGGGGCGATCCGCGGGTCGGTGACGTCCACGGCGGCGAGGTCGTCGAGGACGCCGCGCAGCACGGCCGGATCGCCCTCGTGCGGCGGGTGCGGCCTGCCCGGGAGGAAGCGCTGCAGCACCGCGGCGCCCGGGCCCGCGGGGACGGGGTCCGAGAGGGCGACGGGCACGGCCCACGGCACGTCGCGTTCGGCCAGGGCCGCGGCGAGCCCGTCGAGGAGGGTCAGGCGCCGGGGCAGGTGCGCCGCGGGGTCCCGCTCGGGCGCCCACCGCGCGGCCGGGGCGGCGCCGACCTCGTGGGCCCGCGTCATCCGGAGGACGCCAACGTCCTCGAGCACGAGCACGCGGTGGAACTGCCCGCCCTCCTCCACGGACGCCGCGGCCCAGTCGGCTGTGCGGAGCCGGTGGGCGAGAGCGGGGTCGAGGCCGGGGCGGAGGTGCTGCAGGGCGCGGTGGACCGGCTCGAGCTCGCTGGGGGCAGGCGGGGAGACCACACGACCACGCTAACCCTCCCTCCGCCCTCCCCTCCCGGACTTTCGAACGTGACATCGGGGGAATGGGGACTTTCGAACGGGAGATAGGCCCTACCTCACGTTCGAAAGCGCCCGGGGGCAGAGGGGGCGGGCGGATACTGGAGGGCATGCCCGCCACCCCGCGCACGTCCCGCACCCCAGCTGTCCGACCCGCCCCCGCGCTGCCCGCCCCCTCGGCGCGCACGGTGCGGTGGGAGATCGCGATCGTCCTCGGCCTCTCCCTGGGGAAGTCGGCGGTCTACGCGATCGTCCAGCTCATCGACAAGGCCACCCAGGCCCCGCTGGGGGAGCAGACCACCGTCCTCAACCCGGCCCTGGCCGACCGCTGGGCCTTCGACCTGACCTATCAGCTGCTCGGCATCGGGTTCGCGCTGGTGCCGGTGGCCCTCGTGCTGCACCTGATGCACCTGCGCGGACGGGACCCGTTCCGGGTGCTCGGCCTCGACCTGCGTCGCCCCGGCCGCGACCTGGCCTGGGGCCTGGGCCTGTTCGCGGCCATCGGGCTGGGCACGCTCGGCGTCTACGCCGCCGGCCGGGCCCTGGGGATCACGACGGCGATCGTCGGCTCGGCGCTCGGGGAGAGCTGGTACCAGGTGCCGGTCCTGCTCCTCTCCGCGCTGCGGCACGGACTGCTGGAGGAGGTCATCGTGGGCGCCTGGCTCGTCGACCGGCTCGGGTATCTGCAGCGGCTGCGCGCCGCGGGGCTGGCGCACGATCCGGCGCCGGCCGTGCCGTCGTCGTGGGTGAGCGCCGAAGGGCTGTACCTGCCGACCCGCGCGGCCGTGGTGGTGCTCGCCCTCGCGCTGCTGCGCGGGGCGTACCACCTGTACCAGGGGATCGGGCCGGGCGTGGGCAACGCCCTGATGGGCGTGGTGTTCGCGCTCGTGTTCCTGCGGGTGCGCCGGGTGATGCCGCTGGTCATCGCGCACACGCTGCTGGACGCCGTCGGGTTCGTCGGCTACCCGCTGCTGGCGCGGGCGGGGCTGCTCGGCTGAGCCGCCCCGCCCCCGCGCTCAGAGCGTGACCTCGCCCTTCGGGGTGCGGAAGGTGACCGAGACGATGCCCGGGGTGCCGGAGGGCGCGACGTACTCGATGTTCACGTCCTGGACCTGGCCGTCCTCGTCGTCGCCGAGCCACTCGGCGAGGCGCTCGGGGGAGCCGGCGATGTTCAGGCGCTCGATGGTGGCCTGCGGCTCGGCCGCCTGCGAGGGGTGCATGTCCTCCTGGCCGTCGGCCCAGCGCAGGATGAACGGCAGCTGCGGGTCCGCGAGGGTTCCCTTGATGCCGATCTGCCGCCAGGACAGCTCCCGGCCGTCCGGGAAGCGACGGTTGCCGGGGACGGCCTCGCGGCCGAGGCGGCGCTCGAAGCGGCCGATGTCCGTGGTGGACACGGCCCAGCTCATCCAGCCCCCGCCCTGCTCGGTGCGGGCGCGCACGAGCTGGCCGAACGGCGCGCTGAGGGAGGCCGGGTGGTCCAGGGCCTCGACGACCTCCAGATACTGCCTGCCCGCCATGGGGAACAGGGCGTTCTGCGTGCCGAAGCGGGGGTGGACACCGCCCTTGATCCGCTCGATGCCCAGCGTCTCGGCGATGCGGGCGACCGTGGCGTCCAGGCCCTCGGGGCCGGCGGCGTAGGACACGTGGTCCATGCGACAGGTGTGCACTGCGCTGTTCCTCTCCGTTCCCGGGCTGCCCCGGGGGTTGACCTGGTGCGAGTCGCGGGGCGTCGAGCCCTTGACGGGTCGGGCGCCCCGTGCGGAGAGCGTATCCGCGGGTGACACGCGTGACGAAATCGTGGCGGGGCGGCGGGCTACACTCGGAGGCACGGTCACGAGAGTCAGCAACAGGCCCCGGCATGCTGACCGGCAACCCTCCTTCCGCGGTGGGGTGCCCCGGGTGACGACCAGGCCGGCCCCACAACGGACGCCGGCAAGCGCGGGCCGATCCCACGGCCCCTCTCGACGGCGCCGGGTCATCTCCGGCACCTCGACGACGCCGGTCCGCGAATCGGCACGTCGGCCGGCGGGCGGGGCGGCCGGGTCCGGCCCCTGAACCCCTCAGGAGGGTCCGCCATGACCGACCAGACCACCCCGACCCCCGACGCCTGGGGCTTCTCCACCGCGCAGGTCCACGCGGGCGTCGCCGTCGGCCAGCACGCCTTCGGTGCGACCGCCCTGCCGATCTTCCAGACCACCTCGTACGACTTCCCGTCCGCCCAGGTGGCCGCGGACCGGTTCGCGCTCAAGGACCTCGACCCGCTCTACACCCGCATCGGCAACCCGACGCAGGGCCCGGTGGAGGAGAAGATCGCCGCGCTCGAGGGCGGTGTGGGCGCGCTGCTGCTGGCCTCCGGTCAGGCGGCGACCACGTTCGCGATCCTCAACGTCGCCGGCGCCGGCGACCACGTGGTCGCCTCGGCCAGCCTCTACGGCGGCACGCAGAACCTGTTCAAGCACACCCTCGCCAAGGTCGGCGTCGAGACGACGTTCGTGACCGACCCGGACGACCTCGAGTCCTGGCGCGCCGCCGTCCGGCCGAACACCACGGCGTTCTTCGGCGAGACCCTCGGCAACCCGCGCGGGGACGTCCTGGACGTGCGCGCCGTCGCCGACGCCGCCCACGAGGCCGGCGTGCCGCTGATCGTGGACAACACGCTGGCCACCCCGTACCTGCTGCGGCCCATCGAGCACGGCGCCGACGTCGTCACCCACTCCGCCACGAAGTACCTCGGCGGGCACGCCGCGGCCATCGCGGGCGTGATCGTCGACGCCGGCACGTTCGACTACGCGCAGCACGCCGAGCGGTACCCCGGCTTCAACGAGCCGGACGAGTCGTACCACGGCCTCGTCTACGCGCGGGACCTCGGGGTGGGCTCGCCGCTCGGCGCCAACCTGGCCTTCATCCTCAAGGCGCGCGTGCAACTGCTGCGCGACTACGGCTCGGCCATCTCCCCGTTCAACGCGTTCCTGGTGAACCTCGGCCTGGAGACCCTGTCCCTGCGCATGGAGCGGCAGGTGGCCAACGCGGCCGCCGTCGCGCGCTGGCTCGAGGGCCGCGACGACGTCGAGCACGTGGTCTACGCCGGCCTGGAGTCCAGCCCGTGGCACGAGCGCGCCCAGCGCTACCTGCCGAAGGGCGCGGGCGCGTTCGTCTCCTTCGAGATCGCGGGCGGCCGCGAGGCCGGGGCCGCGTTCGTGGACGGGCTCACCCTGCACCACCACGTGGCCAACATCGGCGACGTCCGCTCGCTCGTGGTGCACCCGGCCTCGACCACCCACTCCCAGCTCACCGACGACGAGCAGCGCGCCGCCGGCGTCACCCCCGGCCTGGTGCGGCTCTCGCTCGGCGTGGAGGACATCGAGGACATCCTCGCCGACCTCGAGCGCGGCTTCGCGGCCGCCGCTCGCCGCGGCGACGACGACGCGGGGGAGCGGGCATGACCGCCGTCGCCACGCGTCCGTCGCGCACCGCGCTGCCCCGCGGCGGCCGCCACCGTCTGCGGGTCGGCGAGCTGCGCACCGAGACCGGCGGGCTGCTGCCCGACGTCGAGCTGACCTACGAGACCTGGGGCACCCTCGCCGCCGACGGCTCCAACGCCGTGCTCGTGCTGCACGCCCTCACCGGCGACGCGCACGTGGCCGCGCACGAGGAGGACCCGACGCCGGGCTGGTGGGACGCCCTCGTCGGCCCGGGCCGCGCCGTGGACACGGACCGGTGGTTCGTGGTCGCCCCCGCCATGATCGGCGGCTGCCACGGCTCCACCGGGCCCTCGACGCCCGCGCCCGACGGGCGGCCCTGGGGCTCCCGGTTCCCGTTCCTCACGCTGCGGGACGCGGTCGAGGCCGAGCGGCGCCTGGCCGACCACCTCGGGATCGGCGCGTGGCGTGCCGTGATCGGCGGATCGATGGGCGGGGCCCGCGCCCTCGAGTGGGCCGCGACCCACCCCGCGCGCGTCGCCGGGGTGGGCGTGCTGGCCGCCACCGCGGCCTCCTCCGCCGACCAGATCGCGTGGGGCCAGGCGCAGACCGCGGCCATCCGCCTCGACCCGGACTTCCAGGGCGGCGACTACTACCCCGGCCCCGGCCCCGTGGCCGGCCTGGGCATCGCCCGGCGCATCGCCCACACCACCTACCGCACGGCGGGCGAGCTCGGCCAGCGGTTCGGCCGGGAACCGCAGGGCGTCGAGGACCCGTTCGGCGCCGTCGTCGGGGTGCCGGGCGGGCGCGGGCGCTACGCCGTGGAGTCCTACCTGGACCACCAGGCGGCCAAGCTCACCGACCGGTTCGACGCGAACTCCTACCTCGTGGTCACCGAGGCCCTCATGGGCCACGACGTCGGGCGCGGGCGCGGCGGCGTGGCGGCGGCGCTCGCGGACTACCGGGGCCGGGCGTTCGTGGCCGCCGTCGACTCGGACCGGCTCTACCTGCCGGCCGAGTCCGAGGCGCTCGCGGCGGCGCTGCCCGCGCGGCCGCCGGTGCACACGATCGCCTCGCCCATCGGCCACGACGGGTTCCTCACCGAATACGGCCAGGTGGCCGACACGCTGAAGCGCACCCTCGCCCTCTGAACTTTCGTTCGGGAAACGGCGGCGTGTCGCGGCACTGTCGTTCGGGAAACGGACCCCGGCCCCCGCCGGCCGGGCTCAGGGCTCGACGACGTCCAGCGGCTCGGTGTGGTCCGAGCCCTGCGGCATCGGCGCGCCGAAGAGCGGCTCGGGGACGGGGCGCTTGGCCGTGACGCCGTCGCCCGAGGAGACGCCGCGGAGGCGGCGGACCACCCACGGCGCCAGGTGCGTGCGCACCCATGCGGCGTCCGACGCGCGGGCCGCGCGCCACGTGCGCGGCGCCGGCGGGGCCAGGCGCAGGTGCTCGAGGCCGTGCTCCACGCCGAGGGTGTCCAGCACCATCGCGGCGATCGTGTGGTGGCCGAGCGCGGAGAAGTGCAGGCGGTCCTCGGTCCACATCTCCCGCCGGGCGAGGTCCTTGAGCGACCACATGTCCGGCACCAGCGCGTCGTGCCGCAGGGCGATGGTGCGCACGTTCTCGTTGTAGATCGCCACGGTGCCGCGGATGCGGCCGATGACGGGCGTGCCCTTCACGTCGGTCGCGTTGAACAGCAGCACGGTGGCGCCGTCGGAGGCCAGGCGCTCGACGACGGCGTCCAGCCGGACCGCGATCTCGTCCGGGTCCGCGCCGCGCAGGATGTCGTTGCCGCCCGCGCAGACGCTGATGAGGTCCGGCCGCAGGGCGAGCGCCGGCTCGACCTGGTCCTCGGCGATCTGGTCCAGCAGCTTCCCGCGGACCGCCAGGTTGGCGTAGGCCAGGTCCTCACTGGGCGGGGTCAGGCGGGAGAGCTCCTCGGCCAGGCGGTCAGCCCAGCCGCGGTGGTAGCCGGGGCGGTCCGGGTCCGGGTCGCCGATGCCCTCGGAGAACGAGTCCCCGATGGCGACGTAGCGGCGCCAGGGATGGGCGGCAGGGTCGTCGACCGGGGTCGCGTCGGAGGCGTGCGGAGTCTGGGAGGAGGAAGGGTTACCCACGGGTAGGATTCTGCCCGCGTCGCGCGGGAGGGGTCAACCGCCGGGTGGGGCCGACCGCGCCGCTCGCTAGGCTGGCGGGCGTGAACGCGAACCCCACCCCCGCCGTCGAACCCGTTGTCCGCTGGTCCCGCCCCGAGGGCGAGCGCACCGAGGACCTGCTGATCGTCCTGCACGGCTACGGCGCGAACGAGGACGACCTGTTCGGCCTCGTCCCGCACCTGCCCGAGCACGTCACGGTGGCCGCCGTGCGCGCGCCCCTGCCCCTGCAGCCGGGCTCCTACGCCTGGTTCCCGCTCTCCCAGGACCCGGTCACGGGCGAGCTGGGCTCCACCGCCGAGCCGGTCCGCGAGGCCGTCGAGGCCCTGCACGCCTGGGTGCAGGCCGTGCGCGGGGACTTCCGCACCGTCTCCCTGCTCGGCTTCTCACAGGGCATGGCGATGGCCACGTCGCTGCTGCGCCTGGACCCGGAGGCCTACGCGTGCACCGTGGCGCTGTCCGGCTTCGTGGTGGACCCGGAGCTCACCGAGCCGCGGCTGCGTGAGCTGTTCACTCGCGACGACGACGTCGCCCGCCTCCGACCGAAGGTCTTCTGGGGCCGCGGCCAGGAGGATCCGATCATCTCCGAGCCCCGGGTGGAGGAGACCCATGCCTGGCTGAACGCCCACGTGGACCTCATGAAGATCGTCTACGCCGGGCTCGGCCACGCGATCAACGAGCAGGAGCTGGGCCACGTGAAGGAGTACCTCACGCACATGGTGCCGCCCCGCGGCTGACGCACCGGACCCGCCCGACGACGGCGCCACGGCCGCCCGCCGGGGCGCCGGCTCAGGCCTGCTCGGCCTGGACGACGAACGCCTCTCCGGCGAACTCGACGACGTCCCCGTCGTGCAGCTGGGCGCCGCGGCGCGTCTCCACCGCGCCGTTGACGGTGACGAGCCCGTCGGTGACGACGTCGCGGGCCATGGCCCCGTCGTCCACGAGGGAGGCGAGCTTGAGCGCCTGGCCGAGGCGGATGGACTCGTCACGGATGGGCAGGGGCTGGGCGTCGGGTGCGTTCGTCTCGGTCATGGTGTCCATCATGGCCGGTAGGCTGGACGGGATCGACCGGCGCGCCGCGCCGGAACGGGCCCGCCGCGTCGAAGGCGGCCGGGTGCCGTCGTCGTCGTGATCCCCTCCCGCCCCGCCGATGAGTACGGAAGTGATGCCTCCATGGCTGCCAAGTCCCCGCTGGACAACGTCATCAACCTCGCCAAGCGCCGAGGCTTCGTGTTCCAGGCCGGTGAGATCTACGGCGGTTCGCGCTCCGCGTGGGACTACGGGCCCCTGGGCGTGGAGCTGAAGGAGAACATCAAGGCCGAGTGGTGGAAGACCTTCGTGCGCTCCCGTGAGGACATGGTGGGCCTGGACTCCTCGATCATCCTGCCGCGCGCGGTGTGGGAGGCCTCCGGCCACGTCGAGACCTTCACCGACCCGCTCGTGGAGTGCACCCAGTGCCACAGGCGCCACCGCCAGGACCACCTGCTCGAGGCGTTCGAGGCCAAGAAGGGCCGGCCGGCCGAGGGCATGGCCGAGATCGTGTGCCCGGACTGCGGAACCCAGGGCGCCTGGACCGAGCCGCAGCTGTTCTCGGGCCTGGTCAAGACCTACCTCGGCCCCGTGGACAACGAGGAGGGCCTGCACTACCTGCGCCCGGAGACGGCGCAGGGCATCTTCGTGAACTTCCTCAACGTGCTGGGCGCGGCCCGGAAGAAGCCGCCGTTCGGCATCGGCCAGATCGGCAAGGCGTTCCGCAACGAGATCACCCCGGGCAACTTCATCTTCCGCACCCGCGAGTTCGAGCAGATGGAGATCGAGTACTTCGTGCCGCCGGCCGAGGCGGGCCAGCACTTCGACCGCTGGGTGGAGGACTGCTGGGACTGGTTCATCGACCTCGGCATCGACCCCGCGCACCTGCGGAAGTTCGACGTCCCCGCGGACGAGCGGGCCCACTACTCGGACGCCACGATCGACCTCGAGTACGACTTCGGCTTCACCGGCGGCGACGGCTGGGGCGAGCTGATGGGCATCGCGAACCGCACCGACTACGACCTGGGCCGGCACACCGAGCACTCGGGCACCAAGATGCAGTACTTCGACCAGGCCAACAACGAGCACTACACCCCGTACGTGATCGAGCCGTCCTTCGGCCTGACCCGCGCCATGATGGCGTTCCTCGTGGACGCCTACGCCGAGGACGAGGCCCCGAACGCCAAGGGCGGCGTGGACGTGCGCACCGTGCTCAAGCTGGACCCGCGCCTGGCCCCGGTCAAGGCCGCCGTGCTCCCGCTGTCGAGGAAGGCCGAGCTGCAGCCGGCCACCCAGTCCCTCGCGGCGGAGCTGCGCGGCCTCTGGAACATCGAGACGGACGACTCCGGCGCGATCGGCCGTCGCTACCGCCGCCAGGACGAGATCGGCACCCCGTTCTGCATCACCGTGGACTTCGACACCCTCGAGGACCAGGCCGTGACCATCCGCGAGCGGGACACCATGGCCCAGGAGCGCGTGGCGCTGTCCCAGGTGAAGTCCTACCTGCTGGAGCGCCTGGTCAAGTGAGCGGGGACGTGACGGGAGCGGCCGGGGCCGCGGGGCACGACGACGGCGGCGCGCCGTTCGACGCCGCCGCGGTGGCCGGCGGGGAGATCGTGCTGCGTCCCTGGCGGCCCGGGGACGACCTGGCCCTGCTCGAGGTGTGGGGTGACCCGGCCAACGCGCAGCAGCACCAGGACCGGGCGATGCTCGCCGAGGACGCGGAACGGCCCTGGCGCCGCGCGCTCGTGGCCGAGGCCGCCGGCGTGCCGGTGGCGGCGGGCGTCGTCTACGCCTCGTCCGTGCACCCGCGGCGGCTGTGGCTGTACGTCGAGACCGCGGCCGCCGAGCGGCGCCGGGGCATCGGCCGGGCGCTCGTGGCGGCCCTGCGGGGGCTCGCCGAGGAGGCGCACGCCGCCGGCGCCATCCCGACGACGGCTCTGAAGGCTCGGTTCGCCAAGGACGCCCTGGTGCCCGGTGTGGCCGGCGCCGACCCGCAGACCGAGGCCGACGGTGCGACGGGCCGCCCGCCCGTGGACACGGACGCCGTGCGCTCCCAGACCGCCGCGCTGGCCGCCGGCACCGAGGCGTTCCTCGTGGCCGAGGGCTTCACCCCCGTGCAGCGCTCCCGCCGCGTCGCGATCGCCCCGGGTGCCATCGGCCTGCCGGACGTGCGCGGGGAGGAGCACCCGGATGGCGTGGTCCTCGAGGAGGCCTCGACCGGCTCCGTCGAGCTGACGCAGGCGGTCGCCGCGTTCTATGACGCCGTGCACGCGTGGGACCCGTCGACCCTGAGCGTCGGGGCCGCCCAGCAGCTGCTGCTGGGCCCGGCCACCGGGGCCGCGGGCGCCGTCGTGCTCCGCGACGCGCCGAAGGCCGAGGGCGGGCGCATCCGCGCGTTCGCGGTGTCCTACACCCCGGAGCGCCAGGACGCGCCGGCCGACGTGCTCGTGGGCTGGGACCCGGAGCTGGGGGAGGAGGACGCGCTGCAGGCCGTGGCCGACCTGCTCGCCCTGCTCGTGGCCCAGTACCCCGTGCAGATCGAGGTGGACGAGGCGATGGCCCCGCTGGAGCGGATCGTGGACGGGCTCATCGGCGGCAACGCGGCGCGGACGCTGGTGGACACGTACGTGTTCGTGGACGACGCGCCGGGCGCGTGAACCGGGCGGCCGTAGCGGACCGCCGGCGCGCCCGCGCCCTGCGGGGCACGGTCCTGGCGGTGGCCCTGCTCAACGGCGCCTACCTGGTGGTCGAGATCATCCTGGCCCTGGGGATCGGCTCGGTGGCCCTCGTGGCGGACTCCGTCGACTTCTTCGAGGACTTCGCCGTCAACCTGCTGATCTTCGTGGCGCTCGGGTGGACGGCGGCCCGGCAGGCGGTCATCGGCAAGGTCATGGCCGGGGTCATCGTGCTCCCAGCCGTGGCGGCGCTCGTCATGGCGGCCACGAAGGTCGGGGACCCCGACCCGCCGGCCGCGGGCGTGCTGCTGGGGGTGGCCGTCGGCTCGATCCTCGTGAACCTCGTGTGCGTGGTCCTGCTGGCCCGCGTCCGCGTCGACGGCGGGTCCCTCACCCGGGCGGCCTGGCTCGCGGCGCGCAACGACCTCGTGGCCGGCGTCGTGCTGATCGCCCTGTCCGGGATCACGGTGCTGACGGCATCGGGCTGGGCGGACATCATCGTGGGCGTGCTTCTCGTGCTGCTCAACGGCTCCGCCGCCAAGGAGATCTGGGAGGTCGCGACCGAGGAGCACCTGGCGGCCCGGGCCCTCGCCGGCGAGGTCGACGACGACTGAGCAGTTCCTACGGGGTGGCGGGCAGCCGGGCGGCCAGCACCGCCCCGACGGCGGCCAGGCCCAGGAACACCGTCAGCGCCGGTGCCAGACCGACGGCGCCGGCCAGTGCCCCGACCGCCGGGCTGAGCCCGACCCCGGCCAGCCGCATGCACCAGCTCGTCACCGCCAGCCCGGTCTGCGGCCGGAGCCCGGGCGCCTCGTCGCCGAGCGCATAGGCCACGGGCACCACCACGGCGCAGCCCAGCCCCGCCAGCGCCAGCCCCGCGAACGCGGCAGGCACGGCCACCGGCCCCGGCAGCGGCGCCAGGGCCAGTCCCAGCCCCACGACGACGGCGCCCAGCCCCGCCGTCAGCGCCCCGCGGCGTCCCAGGGCGGCGAGGGTGCGGTCGCCCGCGAGGCGTCCGACGAACTGCGCGCCCAGCAGCGTCGACGCGCCGAGCACCGCCGCGGCCGGGTCCAGGCCGCGCTCGGTGATCAGGAACAGGGTGGCCCACGCGTTGCCGAACTCCTCCACACCGAACCCGGCCATCGCGATCACCACGGCGGGGACGAGCACGGCCACGGCGGCGCGGCGGGGGAGGGCTTGGGTGGCCGGGGCAGGCGGCGCGGACGTCTCCGACGGCGCGGGTGACTGATCCGAGGCGTCGCGGGCCGAGGCCGAGTCCGTGGGCGCCTCCGCCAGGAACAGGCGCCGGACCCCCAGCAGCACCGCGACGCACACGGCGCCGTTGAGGCCCAGGTGCAGGGCCGCGGGGCCGCCCACGGTGATGACCGCGGCGCCGAGCCCGGCACCGGCGGCCGCTCCGAGGCTCCAGCCGGCGTGCATGGTCGTGAGAACGGGCCGGGCCAGCCGGGTCTGCACCTGCAGGCCCTGCGCGTTCTGGGCGGTGTCCACAACGGCGTCGAGCACCCCCGATGCCAGGACGAGGCCCGCGAAGACCCACAGCGGCCAGGCCGCGGCCGTGCCCGCACCGTGCCCGGCCCCCGCGCCCGCCCCGGCGACGTCGAGGACGAGACCGGCCGCCGTCGTGAGCAGGGCGATGGCCACGCTGCCGGCGAGCATGACGCGTCGGGCGCCGAACCGGCGCAGGATCGGCGCGGGCAGAGGCCCGGCGAGCGTGCCGCCCACGGCGAGCGCGATGACGAGCAGGCCGAACGCGGCCGGGTCCAGGCCGAACGCGGCCTTGGCCTCCGGGTAGTGCGGGATGAGCGCGCCGAGCAGGGCGCCGTTCGTCGCGAAGGCGGCGGTGACGGCCCAGCGCGCGCGACGGGCTCGGGTGAACCCGTCGGCGGCCGGAACGTGCGGCGCGGCCTGGCTCATGCATCCCAGCCGAGCAGGCGCCAGACCTCCGCCCAGCCGGCGAAGATCTTCGCGTTGTACTCGACCCCGAGCTGGTTGGGGTTGGCGAACAGGACCCAGTCGGCGGCGGCGACGGCGTCGTCGGCGGCGAGCTTCTCCGCGACCTCCTCGGCGGACCCGGCATAGGTCGGGCCGGAGCGGGCGGCGCCGCCCTCGAGCATGCCGGAGGAGTCGCGCGAGGCCCGCTCCCGGCCGAAGTACAGCTCGTCCTCCCGGTCCTGGATGACGAACGCGGAGCGCGTGACCGCCGTGCGGCCCGGACCGGCGTGGCCGGCCGCGGCGAAGGCCTCCCGGTAGCGGGCGATCTGGTCGGCCTGCTGGACGTGGAAGGGGCGGCCGTCGTCCTGCAGGAGCAGGGTGGAGGAGAGCATGTTGTAGCCGTCCGCGGCGGCGCCGGCCACCGAGCCCACGGAGCCCGACCCCCACCAGATCCGGTCCGCGAGCCCGGGGGAGTACGGCTCGATCCGCAGCGGCTGCGAGCTGTGCGCCCAGCCGGAGGCGAGGTCCGGCGTCGCGATGCCCTCGCCGCGCACGGCCGCGAGGAAGCGGCGTCCGCGCTCGCGGGTCACGTCGGCCCAGGTCTGCCCCTCGTCGAGGGTGTAGCCGAACTGTGCCTGGCCGTCGAGGGCGGCCTCGGGTGAGCCGCGGGAGACGCCGAGCTCGAGCCGGCCACCGGAGATGAGGTCCGTGGTGGCCGCGGCCTCGGCCATGTACAGGGGGTTCTCATAGCGCATGTCGGGCTTGTGGCGTTGGTGCGACCGGCTCTGCCGTTTACAGGTACCGGCAGACCTGGTCCGCGCTGCACGAGTCGGGGTCGGGCTGCGCGGCGTCGCGTCTGAGCTCGGTGATGGTGTCGCGCAGCGCGGCGAGCTGGGCGATCTGCTGCTCGATCTCGGCGAGGCGTGCGTCGAGGAGGTCGCGCACGTGCTCGCAGGGAGCAGCGCCGTCGTCGCGGATGTCGAGGATCTGGCGGATCTGGGCGAGGGTGAGGCCCGCGGCCTGGCCGCGGTGGACGAAGTCGATCCGGGCGGCCGTCTCGGGCGCGTAGTCGCGGTATCCGGACGGCGTGCGCTCGGCCGGCGGCAGCAGGCCCTGCTCCTCGTAGAACCGCAGCGTCTTCGCCGTCGTTCCCGCCCGCTCGGCGAGTTCCCCGATGCGCATCGCAGGCCCCCTCTTCTTTCGGCAGAAGTCCTCTTGACCTTCCCCTGCACTGGAAGGTCCAGTATGGCTGAGACAGACCGGAAGACCAAGTGTTGACAGGAGCTGCGATGCCCACGAAGTACGACCTCGCTATCATCGGATCGGGCGGTGGTGCGTTCGCCGCCGCGATCCGCGCGACCACGCTCGGCAAGTCGGTGGTGATGATCGAGCGCGGGACGCTGGGCGGCACCTGCGTGAACACCGGCTGCGTGCCGTCGAAGGCCCTGATCGCCGCGGCCGACGCACGGCACTCCGCGGCCGACGCCGCCGACCGGTTCCCGGGGATCGCGACGACGGCGGGGCCGGTGGACATGCCCGCCCTGATCGCCGGGAAGCAGGCGCTGGTCGAGTCGCTGCGGGGCGAGAAGTACGCCGACGTCGCCGACTCCTACGGGTGGGCCGTCCGCCGCGGCGACGCCGCGTTCGCCGGCACCCCCGACGCTCCGGTCCTCCAGGTCGCCGGGGACGACGGCAGCACCGAGACGATCGAGGCCGGGCACTTCCTGGTGGCGACCGGCTCTCGGCCGTGGGCCCCGCCGATCGACGGCCTGGACGAGACCGGGTACCTGACCTCGACCACGGCGATGGAGCTGACCGAACTCCCTGAGTCCCTGCTCGTGCTCGGCGGCGGCTACGTCGCCCTGGAGCAGGCGCAGCTGTTCGCCCGGCTCGGCTCCCAGGTCACCGTGCTGGTCCGGTCCCGGCTCGCGTCGAAGGAGGAGCCGGAGGTGTCCAGGACGCTGGAGGAGGTGTTCGCCGACGAGGGCATCCGGGTGGTCCGCCGCGCGCTGCCGACGCGGGTGTCCCGCGACGCCGCGACCGGGCAGGCCGTCGTCACCGCGGACGTCGCCGGGGGGCGGGAGGAGTTCCGCGCCGACCAGGTGCTCGTCGCCCTCGGACGACGACCGGTCACCGACGGGCTCGGCCTCGACAGGGTCGGGGTCGAGACCGGGGACCTCGGCGAGGTGGTCGTCTCCGACCGGATGCAGTCCTCCCACCCGCGGATCTGGGCCGCGGGCGACGTGACCGGCCACCCTGAGTTCGTCTACGTCGCCGCCCACCACGGCACCCTCGTCGCCGAGAACGCGTTCGCCGACGCCGACCGGGCCGTGGACTACGCCCGACTGCCGAGGGTGACGTTCACCGGCCCGGCGATCGGCGCGGTCGGGATGACCGAGAAGGACGTCGTCGCCGCCGGGATCCGCTGCGACTGCCGCGTCCTGCCGCTGCACCACGTGCCCCGCGCACTGGTCAACCGCGACACCCGCGGCTTCGTCAAGATCGTCGTGGACGCCGACACCGGGAAGATTCTCGGCATCACCGCCGTCGCCAAGGACGCCGGCGAGCTCGCCGCCGCCGGGGTCCACGTGCTCGGCAAGACGGTCGCCGAGGTCGCCGACGCCTGGGCCCCCTACCTGACCATGGCCGAGGGCATCCGGATCGCCGCCAAGGCCTTCACCACCGATCCGTCGCTCCTGTCGTGCTGCGCGTGAACGCGCACGCAGACAATCGGGGGGAACGCTCAGCTGGGAGAGGAACAGACGATGAGCGGCGATAAGGACCACGACTCGCATCGCGCGGGCGTGCTTGTCGGTGCTGGGACGGGCTTGCTCCTGTTGGCATGCTGCGCGCTTCCGCTGCTGATCTGCTGCGGCCTGCCTCTCCTCGCCGCGGGCGGAGCCCTCGCAGGTATCGGAGGTTTCCTCGGCAACCCTTGGCTCATCGGTGCCGGGATCGCAGTCGGGGTGGCCGTCACAGCGGCGATCGTCCTCCGGCGACTGCGGCGGCACCGACGTCGCTCGACCGGCTGCTGCGGCAATCGTTCGACTACTGACCGGGGTCAGTAGTTCGAGTGGCTCCAGTCATCGTCGCCAGTTCGGCCACGTCGGCATCCCGCGACCCTTCCAGGTCTCCACGAGGCCAGCAACCCAGCGGACGGACGCGAAGACCCCGTAGCCGGCCGCCGCGAGGCCCGCGGCGATCACGAGCCAGCGCCCGATCCCGAGCCACACGCTACCGTCCACGTCCAGCGCCCACTGAGCGCCTGTGATGAGCCCAGCGATGCCCATCCAGAGCCCGGCGACGACCACCACCACCGGCAGGAGTGCGAGGCACATCGCGGCGGCGGCCGACCAGAGCTGACGGGCCTCCAGCTTCGCCGTGGCAGCGATGATCCGCTCGGCGCGCTCGTTCGATGCGTCGAGGTTTGCCGCGATCGTGGCAGACGCCTCCCCGGCGACCTGTTCGACGGCCTTCACGACTCGCTCCTCGGTGCGCTTTTCGATCCGCTGCACCGCGCCGCCGACCTGGCTGACGAGCTTCTGGTTCGCCGCGGCCTGCGCCTTGAGCCCCTCAATCGCCGATGCCGTAGCCGCGTGATTCCTCTGCGCCTCCGCGACCAAGCTCTGCGACGCGGCGTTCAAGCTCTCGCCGTTGAGACTCTGCGCGAACTCGCCGAGCGTGCTCGCGATCTCGTTCAGCCTGCTCTCGATACTCGCGATCCTCGCGGACGCGTCGCTGGAGGGCGAGGAGGTCGACGCCGAGGCCGTGATCCGCTCCAGCCGCCTCGTCGTCTCCTCGTCCATGACCTTCACGAACCCTGCGAGCTTCTTCTGCTGCTCGGCCAGCCGGTCGAGCCTCGCGTTCTGCGCCTCGACGGCGGCGAGGATCGAGGTCAACGCCTCCATCGTCTCCGGACTGTCGAGCTGCTGCTGCGATCCGCTCTGCGCGTTCTGCTGCTTCAGCCTGTCGAGCGCTGCGCTCATGTTCCTGCTCCTCCTGCTGCTGGTGATAGTCGAAGAACGCCTGCGCGCCCTCCGGGGTGAAGTCCGCCGAGAGTGCGCTCGCGCGCTTGCGGCGCTCGGCGCGTCCGGACTCGCCGCGGCGGTCCTCGATGTAGAGCGTCCAGGTCTCCTGCCCGGCGCGCTTGCCCTTCTTGCTGACGGGGCTGTGCAACCGCATCCGCAGCACCCGCTCCCCGTCATCGCCGCGCTGCTGGTTCTGCTCCTCGATCACCGCTTCGAGACCGGCCTTGTCCACCGCACGGGGATCAGCCAGGGCGGCGCTCATCCGGTCGCCCATCTCGCGGTCGAGCCTGCCCTCGGCGAAGTCCTCGCGGCGCAGCTCCCAGTCCTTCGGCGCGTGCTCCAGACGCTTCACGACCGAGAGACCGTGCTCGCGCATGAGCTCGTCGTTCGCTGACTGAACGCCCCGCTGGTTCCCGGCCTTGCGGTCGTGGAACGTGCGATAGTCCGAGAGCGCCTTCCCCGTCCGATTGCTGTGGTTGATGACCAAGATGTGGTTGTGCGGCTTCTTCCCGCGTCCGTCCACATGGCTCACCACGAGGCAGTCCGCGTTGGGGTGCATCTTCTTCGCGAGCTGGTAACCCAGATCGTTCACCCGCTGCACGTCCTCAGGATTCTTTGGGTCGAACTCGTCGTCGCTGAACGACTGCCTGTAGTGCAGCGCCTCGACGTCACGCTTCGTGTTCTGGGTGAGCGCGCGGGCGCGCGCCGAGAACGCGCCGGGGCCTCCCGGCACGTCGCCCGTGATCGCGACGCCGCGCTCGTCCTCCTTGCCCCGGATGTAGCGCTCGGTGTCGGCGGCGTTGGCGCTCGGACTGTAATGCGTCGTGCTCATGAGGCCGCCCGATCCCCGAGCAGCGCGCGGACCTCGTGCAGCAGCTCGATCAGCTCGGGCACCTCCGCCGACAGCGCCACCGGCTCACCCGCGCGAGCACGGCGGTCCAGGTCGTTGACGTTGATCGCGAGCGGGCGCACCTGGGCGGCCAGCTCCCGAGCATCAGCAGACGCCTGCACGCGCTCCTCGACCCCGAGCAGCTGCGCGGCCACGGCGGCATCCAGCTCCTCGCTCCGAGAGGCGTGCAGGGCATCGCGCACGACGGTCCGCACCCACGTGCTCGGAGCCAGCCCGAGCCGCTTCGCACGAGTGCGAAGCGCCGCGAGCGTGGCGTCATCGAAGCGGGTGTCGAGCCTCCCGCCGCCCCCACGACGACGCTTCGCGCCGCCGTGACTCTGGCGCACAGCCTCCGCATCAGCCCGACCGGTGTTCACCTGGGAGTCGGTCTGCTGCTCCACCTGTACGCCAGAGTGGCAAGCAGTAGCCGTGTCGGACGTTTCGCTGGCGCTCATGTCCTCCCCGGCTGCTTGCGAGGGGCCTCCGGCCCCCTCGACCCCCTGGAAGAGCGCATCGCGTTCGGTGCTCATGCGGCACCTCCGATCAGCGCCAGCGGCACGTCAGGGCTCCGCACCGCGAGCCCACCCAGCAGCTCAGCAACCGCGCCCTCCGCATCATGTTCGGCCGAGGTCTCCGGGCCGTAGGTCAGTTCCCGCGACCCGACGTTCTGGTGGTACGCGTTGCCGTACATACCGGGCGTGTGCGCGGCGGTCGGAACGCTGCACTGGTGCCACTCGTAGGGCTCGATCTTCCCGATGTGCTGCACGAGGTAACGATTGATGTCGTCGGCACGATAGACCTTCACGACCGAGGCCAGCCGGCGGATGAACTGGTCCAGCGCCTCGTCCACGTTGCCCTTCTGGCGGGCGTAGTAGAAGAACTCGACGGGCTCGATCGTCGCCGTGATGACGATGAGGCGCGGGGCGACCTCGCCCTTGTTCTTGTAGCGGGCCTTCGCAGGCGAGGCGTTGTACGGATCGAGCAGCAGCAGCCAGTCGTTCGCATCCATCGCCGAGGCCCGCAGATCGTCCAGCAGCAGCACTTCCTCGCCCCGCCAGTCATCAAGCGGGTTCCCCGTCGCGGCCCGGTAGACCTGCCACCGCTCGCCGTGCGCGTTCGCCGCGTTGATCGCCTCGGTAATGAAGTCCGTGGCGAACCGGGTCTTGCCGATCCCGGCATCCCCATGGACGAACACCACGTGCGTCGAGAACTCACCGGCGCGCAGCTTCGCCGCCGCCCGGTATGCGCGACGCTGGCCGTAGGCCGACAGCGCGTCGTCGATCTCCCGCTGATGCCGCGAGTAGATATCGAACAGCTCGTCCGTGAGCATGATCTGATCCCGCGTGATCTCACCTTGGAGAACGCGCTCCCGCATGTCCTCGAAGTTCTCGGCGACGATCTTCTTCTTCACGTGGGCGCGGCCCTTCAGCCACGTCTCCCGGCGCTGGGCGTCGATCCCGAGGTAGTCAGGCCCACGCACCGTGGCGACCTCCGAAGGCGCGTACTGGTGCTTGTCCGCGTACTTCACGTGCGTCAGATACGACAGCATGTTGTCGAAGGCGTACCGCCCGCGGCCAGGCTTCTCGACGTACTGGGGCTCGACGCCGATGCCGAACGCGAGCCGATCCAGCGGCGCACTCTTCGCACGGCTGGCGAACTTGATCACGGCGTGCAGGTGCTCGGGCTTCGGTTCGACCACCAGGGCCTTATCCGTGTCACTCCAGACCTCGCGCTCGTCCCTGTCGTGCACGATGCCGTAGGCCTCGACGACCTGGCAGCCGGTGGCCTCGAGCCGCTGCACCACGTAGGCGAGGATCGCCTCGGCACCCTGCTGGAGCAGCGCGGCCCCGTTCGGGTCCTCGGCAGCCCAGGCCCAGTACGACGGATCGAGGTACTGCGTGAGCCCGATGCTCGTCGGGTTGTTCTCCTGCTTAGCCACGGCGACCACCCCCGCCGCGGGCGGCGCGGAGGGCCTCAGAGGGAGTGCGGCGCCTAAATGACCCCCTATTGACCCCCAAATGAGACCCCATATGATCCCGCGGGACCACGCGACGGAGCGAGGGCGGAACAGGCCGCTGACCAGGCATGTTGTTGCAAGGCGCGGCAATCGACAAGCCCTTGCCGCGCCCGTAGGAACGAATGAGGGTCTCGTAACTCTTGGAGTGCGAAGCACGGCTACGGGCAGCCATCACGACGACGGGCAGCCCGCCTTCGGCGGGTGCCAGGCCAGGCCCTCCGGGCGGGGTCAGGTTGGTGGGAGCGGTGCTGAGGTTGCGTGCGTCGGCGTACATCAGCGACCACCGCCCCGGCCGTAGCGCTTGATGACAGCCTGATGCGTGACGCCGAGGGCGTCGCCGATCCTGGCCCAGGTCACCCCATCGGCTCGGGCGTCGGCGACGGCGATCTCGACGGCCTCCTCCAGCACAGAGCGGAGCACGCCGAGGTCGTAGAGCTGGGCCTCGGCGTCGGCGAGGGACGGGTCGCCCTGACGCCAGCGGAAGCCGGTCAAGTGATCGAAGGCGGCGGAGTTCGCGCTCATCAGCGACCACCGCCCATCACAGAGGCAACGGCGGCGCGCTGGCGCGGGGTCAGCGGAGTGAGTGCCAGGCGCTCACCGGCTCGGCGGCCAGCGGCGCGGGCGGCGGCGATGACGGGATCGTGGCCGTCTGCCTGCGGAGAAGGAGCGGAGCCCTGATCGAGGCCAGGGCGGACGAGCGCGGATGCGCGGGGAACGTCGATAACGACAGACATCGGAAGTCCTCAGACATGAGTATCTTCCGGTTCCCCGCCACGGTAATTGGGCTGTTTGACCGGCTACTCATCCGGGAGCAGAACCCCGCGCTTCTAAGTCGCGGCCCCGGTGGGATCTTCTTGTCTGCAACCATTCTTCCATGACTCGACTCACCAGTGCAATGACGAGTCGAGTCATGAGTCAGTCGCGTCTCGGCTCGATCCGCACGAGATCGGGGTCGAACTTCACGTGACCCGGCATGATGGGCTCGATGGTCACCGTCACCAGCTCGTCCACGAGCATCCGGCGACGGTCCATGTCCAACGCCTTCCACTTCGACTCGACAACCTCGCGGCGCTCCGCGGTGCCGACCGGCTCATCGACCTCCGCCAGCAGCTTCGCCGCCACCGACACCGAGCGGTCGAGCAGCTCCGCGTCGATCTCGTCGATGCGAGCCTTCACGTCGTTGATCGCCGCCGTGATCTCCAGGACCGGCTGATGGATGTCGCGCAGCAGCGGGCTCAGCGCCTTCACCCGCTCGACCAGGGCGTTCCGCTCGGTCAGCAGTTCCTCGCGATCCGGCCCGGCGGCTTCCTGCGGCATCACGAGGTCGTGCACGTCCACGGACGACAGGCGCGTGAGCACCGCCTCGGTGACCATCGCATCGACGGGCTCGCGCTGGCGGGTGAGATGGAACTGCTCGCCACAACAGTACGTCGGCTGCTTGCGGCTGTTCGTCCCCGAGACGAGCGTCGCGCCGCACTTCCCACAGAGGCCGATCGTGGACAGGAGGTACTTCGGCTGATTGCCCTGCCTCGCCGACCTCCGCACGTTGTCCTCCAGCTTCGCCACCGCGGCCCGCCACGTCTGCTCGCCGACGATGGGCGGGAACGCCTCGCCCTGCACCGGGTACAGCTCGCCGGTCTTGTAGTGGCGGATGAAGCCAGCGTAGAGCGAGTTCGCCAGCAGATACCGCACAGCATCGACGGAGAACTCCGACCCGCGGGCGGTGAGGTGGCCAGCGCTGTTCAAGTCCTCCCGGATGCGACGGATCGACAGCGACGGCTCACCGAGGAACGCATCGAAGGCCCGCCGAACTGCGGCGGCCTCCTCCTCGATCAGCTCGCCCTCCCTCGTCCAACCGAACGCCTTCCAGGTGGACGCCGGGATGCCTTCGGCGCGGCGGCGCTCATTCGACCTGATCTGCCGCTCCGCCTTGCGTCGAGCCTCGAACCGGGCGAGAGCGGCGAGCATCGTCGCTCGGAACTCTCCGTCGGCCGTCGAGAGGTCGATCTCGCCGTCCACTGTGACGACGCGCAGGCCGAGGTCGATCAGCGTGTTGAGGTCCTTCGTGCTCCGCAGCAGTCGGTCCATGTCCACGGCGACGACCATCGAGAATCGACCTGCTCGGGCGTCGTCCAACATCTCGGCCCAGCGGGTGCCAGCTCGACGCTTCTTCGTCGCCGACACCGCGTTGTCCTCGTAGACCTCGACCACGTTCCAGTCCTTGGCCTCGGCCAATGCCCTGATCTTCCTCAGTTGTGTATCGACCGTCCAGCGGTCGCCTTTGCGGTCCATGGAGGCGCGGACGTAGGCCGCCACCTCGTTCGTCTTCCTCAGCGCTACCAGTTCGACCATGCAACCAAGCTTACGTGGACGAGTGTTGCAACCCCGACATGCGCTACCGCAGGTCGATCACGCCGGTGCCGAGGCTGATCCGCTCGGTGCGGGCGGCCATCGCGGCGAGGATCGGGAACGGCGAGGAGAACATCCGCTGGAAGTGGTGGACGCGCAGCCAGGCGCCGTCGAGCCCGGCGTCCTCGGCGGCCACGGCCATGGGGACGACGTCGTCGAGGGCCTGCCGCGCGTCCGGTTCGGCGCCGGGCCGGTGGATCCAGTGGCCGAAGTTGAGGAAGCCGAGGTGCTTGCGGGTCATGCCGGGTGCAACCGCGGGGCGGGCGGGGCTGTTCACGGTGCTCGTCTGACCGCCGGCCGGCGACATCACCTGCGGGCAGACCCGCGGAGATGTCGCTGCGGAGCGGTCGATCGCCGCGGCGTCCGCCATACTGGCGGGCATGAGCGAGCAGTGGAGCGAGAAGGACATCGAGCTGGCGAACCGGCTCTTCGACATGGCGCGGGACGGGGACACGGCCCAGCTGAAGGCATACCTGGACGCCGGGGTGAGCACGCGCCTGCGCAACCACACGGGCGACTCGTTCCTCACCCTCGCCGCCTACCACGAGCACCCGGACACCGTGGCGATGCTCATCGAGGCCGGCGCCGAGATCGAGCACGCCAACGATCGCGGCCAGCGCGCCCTGACCTGCGCCACGTTCAAACGGGATGTCGCCTCGATGCGGCATCTGCTCGCGGCCGGGGCGGACCCGGACGCGGGCACCCCCTCGGCGCGTCAGACCGCTCAGATGTTCGCCGGTGCTGACCTGCTGGCGGTGCTCGACGGCGGGGACGCGGCGCCGGCGTCGGAGGCCTGACCCGCCGGGAGGACGGTCTGCCCGTCCCGGCGGGGCGCCTCGGCGATCGCCTCCCAGCGGGCCGCGTCGTGGGGCACGGTGACGCGGGTGCCGGGCGGAATGGAAGAATGGGATCCGACATGACTTCTTCCCACACCCTCCCCGCCGCGGCGGCGGCCGACGGCGACGACGTCGCCGACCCTCACGCCCCGCACTACGCCAAGTCCGCCGGCGCGGGTCGACGCATCACCGACGACGATCAGCTCCACGAGGCCCGCCACCCCGCCCCGACGACGGACCGCCTGACCCTGCCCCCGCTGCGGCTGGGACCGCTGACCATCGACGTCCCCGTGGTGCTCGCCCCGATGGCCGGCATCACCAACACGGCGTTCCGCCGCCTGTGCCGCGAGTACGGTGGCGGCCTCTACGTCAACGAGATGGTCACGGCCCGCGCGCTGGTCGAGCGGAAGCCCGAGTCGATGCGGATCATCCAGCACGACCCGGACGAGGTGCCCCGCTCCGTGCAGCTCTACTCCGTGGACCCGGTCACCACCGGCGCGGCGGTGCGGATGCTGGTCGAGGAGGACCGCTGCGACCACATCGACATGAACTTCGGCTGCCCCGTGCCCAAGGTGACCCGCCGCGGCGGCGGCTCGGCCCTGCCGTGGAAGTCGGAGCTGTTCGCCTCGATCGTGAAGGCCGCCGTCACCGAGGCGGCCAAGAAGGACATCCCGGTGACCGTGAAGATGCGCCGCGGCATCGACGAGGACCACCTGACCTTCCTCGACGCCGGCCGCACGGCCCGCGACCTCGGCGTCGCCGCCGTCGCCCTCCACGGCCGCACCACCCGCCAGTTCTACTCGGGCACCGCCGTGTGGGACGACATCGCCCGGCTGCGCGAGGCCCTGCCGGACATCCCCGTGCTCGGCAACGGCGACATCTGGTCCGCGGAGGACGCCATCGCGATGGTCGAGCGCACGGGCGTGGACGGCGTCGTGATCGGCCGCGGCTGCCAGGGAAGGCCCTGGCTGTTCGGGGACCTGCAGGCCGCGTTCGAGGGCCGCCAGGACCGGTTCCACCCGACCCTGGGCATGGTCGCGGACACGCTGTACCGCCACGCCGAGCTGCTCGTGGACACCTTCGGCGGCGACGAGACGAAGGCGCTGCGGGACATCCGCAAGCACGTGGCCTGGTACTTCAAGGGCTACCCCGTGGGCTCGGAGATCCGCACCGCCCTGGCGACCGTCCCGGACCTGGCCACGCTGCGCGAGATCCTCGCCCGCGTGGACCGGGACCAGCCCTACCCGGGCGAGGCCGCCGAGGGCCCCCGCGGCCGGGCCGGCGCCCCCAAGCGCCCGCACCTGCCGGACGGCTGGCTGGACTCCCGCGAGCTCAACGCCGAGCAGCAGGCCATGATCCAGGCCGCCGAGCTGGACGTCTCCGGTGGCTGAGCCCACGCCGCCGGAGCCCGCCGCCGGAACGCCCGCCGCGCCGTCGTCGCCCTGGACCGGCGCCGCCCACCAGCCGGTGCTGTTCGGCCCGGAGGGCCGGCCCCCGTATGCCGGCCGCGCCGTGCAGACCCCCGGCTACACGCCGTGGGACCGGGAGCGGTGGCTGCCCGAGCCGCCCAAGTCCTCGTACCGCTCGGACTTCGAGCGGGATCGTGCCCGCGTGCTGCACTCCGCGGGCCTGCGCCGGCTGGGGGCCAAGACCCAGGTGGTCGCCCCGGACGCGGACGACTTCGCCCGCACCCGCCTGACGCACTCGCTCGAGGTGGCGCAGGTGGGGCGTGAGCTCGGCCGGTCGCTGGGCTGCGACCCCGACCTCGTGGACACCGCCTGCCTGTCCCACGACCTCGGCCACCCGCCCTTCGGGCACAACGGGGAGAAGGCGCTCGACGCGCTCAGCGAGGACGTCGGCGGCTTCGAGGGCAACGCCCAGACCCTGCGCCTGCTGGCCCGCCTCGAGCAGAAGAAGCTCTTCGCGGACGGCTCCTCCGCGGGCCTGAACCTCACGCGCGCCGCCCTCGACGCCGCATGCAAGTACCCGTGGACCCGTGAGGACGCCCCGCTGCGCCCCGACGGCACGCGCTCGCGCAAGTTCGGCGTCTACGAGGACGACCTGCCCGTGTTCCGCTGGTTCCGCGCCGGGGTGCCCGGCACGCGCACGTCCATGGAGGCCCAGGTCATGGACCTCGCGGACGACATCTCCTACTCCGTGCACGACGTCGAGGACGGCGTGGTCAACGCCGTGTTCCAGCTCAAGTGGCTGGCCATCCCGGAGCACCGGGAGCGCGTCGTGGAGACCACCCGCCAGTGGTACCTGCCGCACACGGACCCGGCCGAGGTCGACGCGGCCCTGGCCCGCCTCGAGGCCACCGACGTGTGGGTCTCCGAGATGGACGGCTCCCGGCGGGCGCTGGCGGCGATGAAGGACATGACGAGCCAGCTGATCGGCCGGTTCTGCAGCGCCGCCTTCGACGCCACGCGCCAGGTGTTCGGCAACGAGCCGCTGACCCGCCACGGGGCCGACGTCGTGGTGCCCGAGGAGACGGAGACCGAGATCGCCGTGATGAAGGGCATCGCGGCGGCCTACGTGATGACCGCGGAGCAGCGCCAGCCGCTCTACGCGCGGCAGCGCGAGGTGCTCGCGGAGCTCGTGGCGCTGCTGGAGGCCACGGGGGACCGGTACCTCGAGCCGATGTTCACGTTCGACTGGGCGCAGGCCCCCGACGACGCCGCCCGGCGGCGCGTGGTGATCGACCAGATCGCCTCGCTCACCGATTCGACCGCCGTCGAGTGGCATCACACCCTGGTGCAGGGCGCGGAGTTCCGGCGCGTCTGGATCTGAGGGGCCGCCCCGGGCCGGTCACTCGCCCGGGGCGACGACGGCGCACGGGCCCGCGAGCCGGACCCCGCAGGCGGCGTCGAGCGGGGGCAGCGCCCCCTCCACGCGGGCCTGGGCCCGGGTGCCGTCGGCCAGCTGGACCGTGGCCACCGAGTCGTGGCCGCGGTAGTCCACGTCCACCACGGTGGCGGGCGTCCAGACGCGCGCGGCCTCGACCCCGTCCACGTCAACGGTCGGGTCGAGGGTGCCGCGCACGTGCTCGGGGCGGACCACCACGAGGTCCCCGGGCACAGCCGTGGCCGCACGCGCCCCGTGCAGGGGCACCGGGCCGAGGGCGGTGCGCCCGATCCGCCGGCCGCCGTCGCGCTCCGGCCCGGTCACGTCCAGCAGCGGCAGCAGGGAGGCCTCCCCGACGAACGCGGCGACCCAGGCGTCGGCCGGGTGCGCGTACACCTCGTCCGGCGTGCCCAGCTGGCGCAGGCGCCCGGCCCGCATCACGGCCGCGCGGTCGGCCATGGACAGGGCCTCGGACTGGTCGTGGGTGACGAGCACGGCCGTGGCGCCGTCCTCCTTCAGCGCCTGGCGCACGTCCCGGCGCAGGCCGCTGCGCAGGGAGGCGTCGAGGGCGCCGAAGGGCTCGTCCAGCAGGATCAGCGGCGGGCGCGGGGCCATCGCCCGGGCCAGGGCCACGCGCTGCTGCTGGCCGCCGGAGAGCTCGTGCGGCATGCGCTCGCCGTGGCCGGCGAGGTCCACGAGCTCGAGGCACTCCTGGATGCGGGCCATCCGCCCGGGCCGGCGGCGGCGCAGCCCGAAGCCCACGTTCTCCGCCACGCTCAGGTGCGGGAACAGGGCGCCGTCCTGGGGCACCACGGCCACGTGCCGGCGGTGGGCGGGCACGTGCACGCGGGGCAGGGCCACCACGGAGCCGGCAAGGCTGATGCGGCCGGACTCGATGCGCTCGAAGCCGGCCAGGCAGCGCAGCAGCGTGGTCTTCCCGCAGCCGGAGGGGCCGAGCACGGCGAGCAGCTCGCCCGGCTCCAGGTCGAACTGCACGCCCTCCAGGACGGGCCCCTCCCCGTAGGAGGCGCCGAGGTCGGCCACGGACACGGCGTGGCCGACGCCGGGCCGGGGACCGGCCGGGCGGGACGCGCGGGTCGAGGCGGCGGGGGAGGGCATGGCGGTCATTCTGACACCTCGTTCGGGGTCGACGGGGCGCTCGAGCGGCCGCGCACGGCCGCGACGATCCCCGTGCGGTGGACCACCACCCACGTGGGCACCGCGGCGAGCAGCACGAGGGTGAGCGCGTAGGGGGCGGCCTCGGCGTACCGGCCCACGCTGGTGGCGTTCCACAGGCGGGTGGCGAGCGTGTCCATGCCGGTGGGCCGCAGCAGCAGCGTGGCGGGCAGCTCCTTCATGGCGGTGAGGGCCACCAGCGCGACGCCGGCGCCCACCCCCGGCAGCGCCAGCGGCAGGGTCACGCGGCGCAGCACCTCGGCGCCCGAGGAGCCCAGGGACCGGGCCGCCTCCTCGAGGGCAGGGGAGGACTGGGCGACGGCCCCGGCCACCGACGTGACCGCCAGCGGCAGGAACAGGGTGGCGTAGGCGAAGGCCACCATCCACGTGGTCTGGTAGAGCGCCGGGACCAGGGAGACCCCGAGGAACACGAGGGAGAGCCCCACGACGACGCCGGGCAGCCCGTGCGCGAGGAACGCGGCGCGCTCGGCGATCCGGGAGACGCGCCCCGGGTGGCGGGCGGCGAGGATGCCGATCGGCAGGGCGAGGGCGAGGGTGAGCGCCGCGCCCGCGCCCGCCAGGACCACGGAGCCGGAGACGGCGTCGAGCCAGCGGTCCCGGACGGCGGACAGGGACGTGCCCTCGCCCATCCAGCGGACCAGGCTCACCGCGGGCACGCCCAGCGCGGCGCCCGTGACCACGGCGAGGAGCCCGGTGCCGACCCAGCGGGACCGGCCCAGCCGGTGCACGCTGACCCGGCGGACCGTGCGACCGGAGCGGACGCCGTCGTCGGCCCGGCGGGTGCGGGACTCGCCCCAGAGCACCAGCACCGTCAGCAGCACGAGCACGGTGGCCAGGGTGAGGGCGAGCTGCCGGTTGAAGCCCACCTCGAGCGCCGTGAAGATCGCCCGGGTGAAGGTGTCCAGGCGCAGGATGGCCACGGCGCCGAAGTCGGAGAGCACGTAGAGGGCCACCAGCAGGGCGCCGCCGGCGATCGCCGGGCGCACTTGGGCGAGCGTGACGGTGAACAGCGTGGCGGCGGGGCCGCGGCCGAGCGAGCGGGCCACGTCCTCCTGGCCGGGGTCGATGCGGGAGAGCGCGGCCGCCACCGGCAGGTATACGTACGGGTACGTGTAGAGGGTCATCACCGTCACCGCGGCCCAGAACCCCTCGAAGCGCCCCGCCTCCACGCCGGGCAGCAGGTCCGAGACGGACACCCACGTGAACGCCGCCACGTAGGAGGGCACGGCCAGCGGCAGCGCCAGCAGGACGGCCAGCAGGCCGCGGCCGGGCGTGTCGGTGCGGGTGACGAGCCAGGCGGCGCCCACGCCGATCACCAGGCACAGCGCGGTCACCACGGCGGTGAGCGCGAGCGAGGTGGCGGCCAGGGCGCCCACGCGCGGGCTCACGACGGCGTCCAGCCAGGGGCCGAACCCGCCCTGGGCGGTGCGCAGGAACAGGTAGCCGATGGGGACGAGCGCGACCGCCGCGGCCACGAGGGCCGCGGCGGTCAGCGCCGCGGGAGCGCGCCGTCCGCGCGTGCGGCGGACGGCCGGCTCCGGTGCTCGGGGGGTCAGAGCAGGCCCGCCTCCTGGATCATCTGGATGGTGGTCTGGAGGTCGTCCAGGTCGTTGAGGTCCACGTCGGGGGCCTTGACCTCGGAGAGCTCCGGGAAGCCGGCCGGCTGCTCCACGCCCTCCACGAGCGGGTACTCGCCGGTCTCCTCGGCGAAGTACGACTGACCGTCCTCGGAGAGAAGGTACTCCACGAGGGCGGCGGCGTCGCCGTCCTCCTGCTCGCCCACCAGGCCCATGCCGGACACGTTCACCAGCGAGCCGAGGTCGCCGTCGGGGAAGAAGTGCAGGGACGCGCCCAGCTCCTCCGGGGCGACGCCCTTCTCCCGGGCCAGCTCGAACAGGTAGTAGTGGTTGACTAGGCCGGTGTCCAGGGTGCCGGCGTCCACGTCGGCGAGGATCTCGCCGTTCTTCTCGCGGCGCTGCGGGTCGTTGGCGGCGAAGTCCTCGAGCCAGGTCCGGGCCTCGTCCTCGCCCTTCTGCAGGCGAAGGGCGGTGACGAACGTCTGGAAGGACGCGTTGGTGGGGGCGACGCCGACGCGGCCCTTCCACTTCGGATCGGTCAGCTCGTCGACCGACGTCGGGAGGTCGGCCTCGGGGACCTTCTCCTCGTTGTAGGCCAGCACGCGGACGCGGCCGGTCAGGCCGACCCAGTCGCCCTCGTCGTCCCGGTAGGTCTCGGGCACGCGGTCCAGGGTCTCCTGGGCGAGGGGCGTGAACAGGCCCTCCTTGGCGACGGCGCCGAGCGCGCCCGCATCCTGGGAGAGGAACACGTCGGCGGGGGAGCCCTCGCCCTCCTCGACCAGCTGCGCGGCCATGGCGGGGGTCTTGTCGTAGCGGACCTCCACCTCGATGCCGGTCTCGTCGGTGAACTCGTCCAGGATCGGCTGGACGAGGTCCTCGCTGCGGCCCGAGTACAGGGTGACCTTCTTGTCCGACTCGGCGGCGGAGGCGGAGCCGGACGCCGCGCCGGACGCGGAGTCCGAGCCGGAGCCGCCGGTGCCGCCGGCGCAGGCGGTCAGGGCGAGCAGCAGCGTGGCGGACACGGCCGAGAGGCGGACACCACGCGAGAGGGCGCGGGACTGGGGCATGGCAATCTCGATTCGGGAGGAGTGGCGGGGGCGGCGCCGCGGGCCAGGGGTTCCTGGCGGGCCGGCAAGGGGAGCCTATTAAGTCATGCGTGTGTTGTCTATTGCGTCACCATGTGACGTGCCTCGCAGTCGACAAGGCCCCCGACGGCCCGGGCCAGACGCCGGCGACGAGCGCGGGCAGCACCGCCCCGGCCGAGCCGCGCAGCGCGTGCGTCACCGCGCCGCTCAGCTCGGTCTCCACGGGGTTCACCTCGACGACGGCGACCCCGGCTCCCAGCGCCACGAACGGCAGGGACGCGGCCGGCTGGATCAGGCCCGAGGTGCCGACGACGAGGGCCAGGTCGCAGCGCTCCAGCGCCTCGTAGGCGCGCTCCCACGGCTCCTGCGGCAGCATCTCGCCGAACCACACCACGCCCGGCCGGATCCGTCCCGTCCCGCACGCCGGGCACGCCGGCGGCGCCTCACGCAGCATCGCCTCCAGGTCCGCCTCCGAGCCGGCCGCGTCCACGTCCGAGGGCGCGCCCGGGTCCACGTCCGCCGGGGCCCCGCACTCGGCGCAGCGGTGTTCGAACAGCGAGCCGTGCAGGTGCGCGAGCACGCGGGCGCCGGCCCGCTCGTGCAGGTCGTCCACGTTCTGGGTGACCACCTCCAGGTCGGGTGTGCGGCGCTGCCAGGCGGCGACGGCGTCGTGCCCCGGATTCGGTCGGCGGGCCCGCACCATCCGGGCACGCCACCGGTACCAGGACCACACGAGCGCGGGATCGGCGAGGAACGCCTCCTCCGTGGCGAGCTGTTCCGCGGAGAAGCGCTCCCACAGGCCGGTCTGGGCGTCACGGAACGTGGGGATGCCGGACTCGGCGCTCATCCCCGCCCCGGAGAGCACCACGGGACGCTCGGCGGCGGCCACGAGCGCGCGGACGGCGTCCAGCGCGCCAGGGTCGAGGTCGGGAGCGGAGGCGGCGAGGACGGGGTGCGGATCGGCGAGGACGGGGGCGGAGGCGGCGAGGACGGGGTGCGGATCGGCCATGTCCCCAGCCTAGGCAGGCGGCACGGGTGGGCGCCCCCCTCGTCCGGGGGCGGTTTGCGGCGTTATTCCGTCGGAATACCGCCGAATATCGCCCCCGGACCACGGTGTGGGGTCAGGCGATGTCGGGCGCCGTCGTCGGCAGGCCCGTGCCGGCGGCGCGGGCGAGGGCCCGGCGCAGGCCGCGGGCCTTGAGGAGGACCTCGTCGTGCTCGGCGGCCGGGTCAGAGTCCGCGACGATCGCCCCGCCGGCCCCCACGGACCAGCGGCCCCCGGCGAGCACGGCCGTGCGGATCACGACGGACAACGACGTCGTCCCGTCCGCGCCCAGCATCCCCAGCGCTCCGGAGTACACGCCGCGCGGAGAGGCCTCCCACGCGGCCAGCAGTTCGACGCTGCGGCGCTTCGGCGCGCCCGTCATCGACCCGCCGGGGAAGAGGGAGCGCACCACGTCCACCGGGTCGACGCCGGCCCGTGCCGTGCCCGTGACGGTGGAGACGAGCTGGTGGACGGTCGCGTAGCTCTCCACCGCCATGAGGGAGGGCACCTGCACGGAGCCGGGCTCGCACACCCGGGAGAGGTCGTTGCGCAGCAGGTCCACGATCATGAGATTCTCGGCGCGTGTCTTGGGGTCGGCGGCGAGCGCGCGGGCCGCCTCGGCGTCCTCGGCCGGGTCGGCCAGTCGGGCGGCCGTGCCCTTGATCGGTTTGGTGCTGTACCGCCCGTCCCGGCCGGAGAGGAAGCGCTCGGGGGAGGCGGAGACCACGGCCCACCGGCGGGCGCCCGTGCCGTGCTCCAGCAGCGCCGCATACGGGGCCGGCTGGTGCGCGGCGAGCTCGTGGAAGAGGACCAGCGGGTCCACGCGCAGCCCGGCGTCGGCGTCGAAGCGGGTGGTCAGGCACAGCTCGTAGGAGTCGCCGGCGTGCAGCGCGGCGCGGCAGCGGGCGATCTGCTCGGCGTATGCTGCCCGGTTCTCGCGCCACGTGCCCGGCGCCTCCTCGTCGGCCCGGGATTCCGGGCCGGCGTTCTCCGGGGGCGGCACGACGGCGTCGCCCGCCGCCGTCTCGAGAGCGCGGCGGGCCGCGGCGAGGGCACGGCGCACGTCCACTGCCCAGCGGTCGACCCCGGCCTCCGCGGCGGTCGGATCGAGGGAGACGACGCAGCAGTGCAGCACCCCGGCCGCATGGTCCGCCACGACGTAGCGGGACGGGCGCACCCAGAACTGCGCGGGCAGGGCTGCGGGGTCCCCGGGTCGACGTGAGGGCGGGGACACCCCCAGATCCGCCAGGCCGAGCTCGTAGCCGAGCCAGCCGACCAGGCCGCCGCGCAGGGGCAGGCCCTCGCCGCCGACCACCGGTCGGGGCGCGGCCGCGGCCGCGAGGTCGGCCCACGCGCGGTCCGGATCGGCGGGGTCGTCGTGCCGGACCAGCCGCGTGCCGGGGGAGGGCACGCGACCCTGCTCCTCGCCGAGCACATCCAGCCCGTCGCCCGCCACGGACCAGCGCGCCTCGGCCGGGTCCGGCAGGGCGGAGTCCAACCAGAACGACGCGGCCCCGCGCATGACGGCGTGCGCATAGACCGCGGCCACGGCGCTCGCCGCCGTGTGCCCGGCCGCCGCGAGCGCCGCGGCGTCGAGCGTGCGCACGGCCACATGCAACGGGGTGGCGGCGGCCTCGGGCGGTGCGGGGGCGGTGGGCATGGCCCCCAGCGTAGGGGTCAGCCCCCGCCCGGATCGCTCCGTACGCTGGCGGCATGCCGTCCGCACCGCCCCGCCGCGCCCTGGTCGCCGCGCTCGAACGCCACCAGGTGGCGCTGTACCTCGCGGGGATCGCCGCGGGCGCCGTCGTCGGGTGGGCCGTGCCCGGGGCCGACGCGTGGGCGGTGCTCGTCGAGCCGGTCCTCGCGCTGCTCCTGCTGGCGACGTTCCTGGCGGTGCCGTTCGCCGCGCTGGGCGCGGGCCTGCGGGACGGCAGGTTCCTCACGGCACTGCTGGTCCTGAACTTCGTGGTGGTGCCGGCGGTGGTGTTCGGGCTGAGCCGGTTCGTGGCCCACGACGACGCGCTGCTCGTGGGCGTGCTCCTCGTGCTGCTGGCCCCGTGCGTGGACTATGTCATCGCGTTCACCGCGCTCGCGGGCGGGGCGGCCGAGAGGCTGCTGGCGGCGGCTCCGCTGCTCATGCTCGTCCAGCTGGTCGTGCTGCCCGTGCTGCTGCGCGTCGTCGCCGGCGAGGCGGCCGTGGCCGCGGTCGACGTCGGGCCCTTCGTCCGTGCCCTGGTCATGCTGATCCTGGTGCCGCTCGCGCTCGCGGCGCTGCTCCAGTGGGGTGCGGTGCGCGGCCGCGGTGGGGTGCGGGACACGGCGGCCGGGGTAGTGCGCGGGTTCACGGCGGCGATGGTCCCGCTCATGGTCGTCACGCTGTTCACGGTGGTCGCCTCGCAGATCCGCGGGGTGGGGGAGCGGCTGCCCGCGCTGGCCGCCGTCGTGCCCCTGTTCGCGGCGTTCGCCGCCGTGATGGTGGCCCTCGGCGTGGTGGCCGCGCGGTGGGCGCGTCTCGACGTGCCCGCAGGACGGGCGCTCGTGTTCTCGGGCGTGACGCGGAACTCCCTGGTCGTGCTGCCGCTGGCGCTGTCCCTGCCGGCGAGCCTGGACCCGGCCCCACTCGTGGTGGTGACGCAGACGCTCGTGGAGCTCGGGGCGATGGTGAGCCTCGTCCGGCTGGTGCCCCGGCTGCTGCCGCTGCACGGGCAGTCCGCGGGGGCGGGCGCGCGGCGAACCGTGACCTGACCGCCCACAATGTTGCCTTTCCGTGACCGGAATCACGGTACCGGGTGGCTATCGTGGGCGACATGAGCCTCTCGTTCGTGTCCTCGGCGCGCCGCCGGCGTGGCGGCCTGGCTTCGGCAGCACTGTTCCACCCGCTCGTGGAGGCGGCCACCGGCGCCCTGCCCGTGATCGACCCGGTGACCGGCCGCCCGGCGGAGCCGGCCGACGCCCGCCCGGGGTCCGGGCACTCGACTCCTGCACAGGGCCCGCAGGAGTCCCGCGCGTCCACGGAGGCCGGTTCCGCTCGGGGCTGACCGCTCCGCCCCGTCCCTAGAATGGTCCCCATGGCTGGACTGATCGTGCGCAAGGACATCGACCTCGTCCGCGAGCGCACGGACCTCAAGGCCGTGGTGGAGGAGTTCGTCACCCTGCGCTCGGCGGGTGTGGGCTCGTTCAAGGGGCTGTGCCCGTTCCACGACGAGCGGACGCCGTCGTTCCACGTGCGCCCCGGCGTGGGCACCTATCACTGCTTCGGCTGCGGCGCGCACGGGGACGTCATCAGCTTCCTGATGGAACTCGAGCACACCACGTTCATGGAGACCGTGGAGCGTCTGGCGTCCCGGGTGGGGGTGGAGCTGCACTACGAGGACGGCGGCACCGGCCCGGACAAGGCGGAGACGGGGCGCCGTCGTCGCCTGTTCGAGGCGAACAAGGTGGCGGACGAGTTCTTCCGTCGGGCCCTCGGCTCGCCCGAGGCCCAGGCCGCCCGCGACTTCCTCACCCAGCGCGGGTTCACACAGGAGCACGCGGCGCAGTTCGGCCTCGGGTACGCCCCGCAGGGGTGGTCGCACCTGCTGGACCACCTCCGGCAGCGCGGCTTCCGGGACGAGGAGCTGCGCGCCTCCGGGCTGGTGTCCGAGGGGCAGCGCGGCCTGTACGACCGGTTCCGCGGCCGCCTGCTCTGGCCCATCCGGGACATGACCGGCGCGACCATCGGCTTCGGCGCCCGCAAGCTCTACGACGACGATCCCGGCCCCAAGTACCTGAACACCCCCGAGACGCCGCTCTACAAGAAGTCGCAGGTGCTCTACGGCATCGACCTGGCCAAGCGGACGATCGCCAAGGAGCGCCAGCTGGTGCTCGTCGAGGGCTACACGGACGTGATGGCGGCCCACCTGGCCGGCGTCGGGACGGCCGTGGCCACGTGCGGCACCGCGTTCGGCGCGGACCACATCAAGGTGGCCCGCCGCCTGATCTCCGATGACGGCACGGGCGGCGAGGTGATCTTCACCTTCGACGGCGACGAGGCCGGGCAGAAGGCCGCGCTCAAGGCGTTCGACGAGGACCACCGGTTCCTCGCCAAGACGTTCGTGGCCGTGGAGCCCAGCGGCATGGACCCGTGCGACCTGCGCATGCAGAAGGGTGACGAGGCGGTGCGCGCGCTCATCGCCTCGCGGCGCCCGCTCTTCGAGTTCGCGATCCGGGCCGGGCTCAAGCACTACGACCTGAACACCGTGGAGGGCCGCGCCGGCGCCCTGCGCCACGCCGCGCCGATCGTGGCGGGGATCAAGGACGCCGTCCTGCGCCCGGGCTACGAGCGGGAGCTGGCCGGCTGGCTCGGTCTGGACCCGAACGCCGTGCACCGGGCCGTGGCCGCGGCCGGGCGCGCACCGCGGCGGGGGCCCGAGCCCGAGGCGCGGCCGACCCTGGCGAGCGACGGGCAGGCGGTCGGGCCCACGGGCCGCCACGGGGAGGCTGCCGCCCCGGCGCCGCGGATCGTGGTGCCGGTGGACCCGCGTGACCCCGTCGCCCGCCGGGAGCGGGAGTCCCTCGAGGTGGTGCTGCAGCACCCCACCCTGCTCTCCGCGGAGCAGTGGACCGCGCTGTACGCCGCCCGCTTCACGGTCCCGCAGTACGCCGCCGTCCACCAGGGTGTGAAGGTGGCCGGGTCGGCGGGGGCGACGCCGCAGCGCTGGGTGGACGCCGTGCGGGATGCCGTGCCCCAGGAGGTGGCCGGCGTCGTGTCCGAGCTGGCGGTCCGCGACCTGCCCGCCCGCACTCCCGAGGATGTGGACCGGTACTGCCGGGACATCATGAACCGCCTGTTCGCCCTGCAGATCGTGCACCGCAAGGAGGAGCTGCTCGGGCGCCTGCAGCGGCTCGGCCCCGAGGGCGACCCCGCCGAGTTCACCCGCCTCAACAGCGAGCTCATGGAACTGGAGGCGCGCCGCCGGGCCCTCCGAGCCGACGACTGACCCCCGCCCGCTTTCGTTCGGGAAACGGCGGCCCCAGGCGCATTTTCGTTCGGGAAACGGCGGTCCGTCGGCCGTGCGGCGTCAGTGCTCGTCGACCGTGAGCACCTCGCCGGACCTGGCGTCGATCTTGACCTCGGGGCCGTCGGAGCCGTCCTCGCGGTCGAACTCGACCGCCCACTGGAGAGTGCCGTTGTCGTCGTCCAGGTCCATCTCGTCCAGGGTCACCCCGTCACGGCCCTCCCGGGCGGTGTCGAGGGCCTGCTGGGCGGTGACCTCGGCCTCCTTCGCCTTCTGGACGTCCTCGGGATCCGAGTCGCGGTCGGTCTCGGTGATGTCGCCGTCGGCGGTGACGTCCAGCTCCTTCACCTCCTCGCCCACCACGACGTCGACCTCCCAGGTCGTGTCATCGTCGTCGGCATCCACCGCGACGATGATGCCGTCGCCGTGCCTCTCCAGCACCGCGTCGATCACCGCGTAGGCGGGCTCGTCGGCCTGGCCGGTGGCCGAGCCGCCGCCAGCCGCGGGGGCCGTCGATGAAGCCGGGGCGGAGGAGGCTGACGACGACGCCGAGCCCGACCCGTCGTCCGTGGTGGGGGTGTTCGCCACGGACGAGGAGGCGTCGACCCCCGGCGAGGCGGAGCCGTCGTCGCCGTTGTCGGAGGTGGTGCCGCAGGCCGCGAGGGCGAGCGAGACCAGCACGCCCGTGCCGGTCAGCGCGGTCTTGCGCGTGAGGGTCGTGATGGTCATGGTCACGTCTCTCCTTCGGGTCCGTTCCTGATGGTTCTGGGAATGTCCTCGCACCGTAGGCCCGCCGGAGCCGTGCCTGGCAAGGGCCCGGTCCCCGGGCGTGGGCAGGACGACGACGGCGCCCCGCGGCCGGGTGGCGCGCAGGCGGGTGGCTCTGGTAAAGTTCCATCCGTTGTCCGAGCGGCTCCGGCGGTTCGCGGCACATTCCCCCGTAGCTCAACGGCAGAGCATTCGACTGTTAATCGAAGGGTTGTTGGTTCGAATCCAACCGGGGGAGCGATCCTGAAGCCCCTGCACCGACCATGTCGGTGTGGGGGCTTCTTCGTGCCTGGAGGATGACCGGGCCGAGCAGTTCCGCCAGCGTGATGTCGAAGACCTCCGCGATGGTGGCCAGCTCCTCCAACGTAAAGGCCACCCGAGCGCGAAGCCGGTGTGAGATGCCGCTCTGTGAGACGCCGAGCGCCGCTGCTAGGTCTGCCTGGCGTTTGCCGGAGCGGGCGAGCCAAGCACGCACCTCTGCGGCGACCATCGAATTGAAATCCGAGCCGCTCTCCTCGTTCGAGTTCGTCATGGGCAAGACCCTATGGCTCAGGCGAACGACGCACAAGGTCAGAGAAAAAAAGTTGCGATGACCGCAAGGCGAGGGCTGGGCAGATATGCGTACAGCGCATACAGTGTGGGCCATGAGCAATCACACCCGTTGCGTCAGGTCGAACCTGGCAGCCGAAATCAGTAGACGAGACCTAACCCAGGCCCGCGCAGCGGCACTGGCCGGTCTCACCCCGGACGGTCTTTCCAAGCGGATGTCCGGGCAGGTCGAATTCCGCCTAGGCGAGCTGCTGGAGCTCGCCCGTGTCCTGGGCGTGCCGTTCGCGACGTTGGTAGCCGGCATCGATGCTGCAGATGAACAGCTGGCCGAGGCATGAACGGCTATTCACTTCAGCTGGCCTACACCCCAGAGGCAGCGCGAGAAGTCACAGACCAGATCAAGACCGGCCTGGAGTCCGTGTACCACCTGATCCGGTCCGCGTATCGGGGGCGGGCTTGGGAAGTTCTGGGGTACCGGAGCTGGGACGAGTACGTGACTCGGGAGTTCGGCAACTTGCATCTTCGGCCACCGCTGGAAAAGCGACAGGACATCGTGCTGTCCCTCCGTGAGGTGGGGATGAGTACTCGGGCGATCGCGTCCGCGACACAGATCAGTGAGGCCACGGTGCGGCGGGAGCTTAAGCACGCAGGTGCGTCAAAAGACGCACCTGGACGTGCACCGGCCTCCGTCGTCGGGGTCGACGGGAAGACCTACGAGGCCACGAGGCCCACTCGCATTGGAAACCTCGAGCCCTCCATGGGGGTCCGAGGTGGTCAAAGTGACGTTGACGCGGTCTTGGACATGCCGGCCGAGGACTTCGGGATCGAGCCGCTGGACTTGGTCCGGCACGACGAGGAACAGAAGGGCCGCGCGCGTCGTGTGCTGACTGCGTTCAACGGATCGGGTGCGGCCGCGGTGCCAGCGCTGATCAAGGCGGCTACCCCGGTGGCTTCGCTGGTGTCGCCCGCGACGGGCAAGGCGCTGGTCGAGGACGAGGACCTTCACGGGGTCGTGTGGGACTCGGTGCGGTGCGTGCGGACTCTGGCGCACGTGATCCGTTCTGTGGGGCATGTCGACGGCGAGTCTCAGGCAGAGATCCGGTCAACGCTTCGGGACGCGGTGGACGACCTGGATGAGGTGCTGAAGAAGATCGAGGAGGGCACGCGATGAGCGCGCAGCAGATGTGGGAGGCCCGAACGTCTGGGCCGAAATGGCCGGAAGCCCCGAGCAGCGGCCAGGCTGTCAGGGCTTCCGAAAACGCTCAATCGGAGACGGTGCACATTCCAAAGAACACGCTGGTCGAGTACTCGAAGGATAGCACCGGTACGCGGCCCACGGGCAGTGGGATTCGGTCGCTTCCGCGCCGGGTCAACCCGAACGATGGCCGGTTCATCCGGGCCGTGGTGGCCGGGACCGCTGTGGCCGGGCTGGTGGCGTTCTCCATTTCGTTCGCGGCGCTGTACGAGGTCGCGGCGTGGCTGGGGCTGCCGCCGTTCATGCATTGGGCAGTGCCGGTCTTCATCGATCTGGCGATCCTGGTCTACGCAGGCTCCGTACTGGTGCACGAGTCCCGAGGGGAGTCCGCGCGGGCGTCGTGGTGGGCGCTGGGGGCGTTCACGGGCCTGTCGATGATCGCCAACGGGGCGCATGCGTGGAGTGCTGAGAACGCGAGCGTGTGGCAGTCCGTGGTGGGTGCGCTCATCGCAGTGATGGTTCCGGTGGCGGTGTTCGTGGCCACGAATCAGCTGGCGCGGGTCGCAGTGGAGAACCCGGACTCGCGGCGGGCCGAGCGCGCATCGCAGGTCTCGGAGGAGGCAGAGCAGCTGAAGGCTCAGGCGGAGCTGGATCGTCGGCGCGCGGAGCTGGAGGCCGAACTCGCGGCGAGCCGCCGGCAGATCGAGGCCCAGCGGCGCGAGGCCGAGCGGGAGGCCGAAGTGGCCGAGGCTCGGCACCGGCAGGAGCTGGAGCGGATGGAGCGTCAGGCCGAACTCGAGACCGAACGCGAGGCCCGTGAGGTTCAGCAGGCCGTGGTCGAGGAATCGCAGGTCGCCCAGGGGGTCGAGGTCGCCCAGGGGGTCGAGGTCGTCGAGACCGTGGCGTCGTCAGAGCCGGTCGCCGCAGAGACGAAGACGGTGGAGAAGGCATCGGGTGCGGACATCACCTCATGGATCGTGGCCCGTGCGCAGGAGGGCCAGGTGCCCTCGGCAGCAGAGGTCGCAGAGAAGTTCGGATGCTCAGAGCGCACCGGGCGTCGCCGCTTGGCTGATGCCCGTGAGACGCACGCTGAGGCATTCGGGGCCGGGGAGGAGCAGGCATGACCATCGACGCGATGAAGTGGGCGTGGAAGGCTGCGGAGACGGGCCACCTCAACACCGGCCAGGCGTTCGTGCTTTTGATACTGGGTGACCACGCGGACGAGGCGTGGTCTTGCTACCCGAGCCAGGAGACGTTGGCCCGGCGGTCGGCCCAGACGGTGCGTTCGGTGGAGCGGCACATCGCCCGCCTGCGAGACCTGGGCCTGGTGGAGACCGAGTCCCGGTACGGGGACGGGCGCGGGCGGATCGGCTTGAGGTACTACCTCCGCGAAGAGGCCCTGAACGACCTTGTCCAAGACCCCAAGACCCGCATGAACACGCGACCCGACAATCTGGCGGGTAAATCTGAGACCCGCATGAACACGCGAACCGACAATCTGGCGGGTAAATCTGAGACCTGCATGAACACGCGACCCGACAATCTGGCGGGTAAATCTGAGACCCGCATGAACACGCGACCCGACAATCTGGCGGGTGATTCGACTCACCCGACAATTTCGGCGGACTCACCCGACAATCGCGACTTTGCCGACTATAAGGATCGCGCGCGGACTAACCCCCAAGAACCCTCATCTGTCCGTCCGTCAGTCCGTCAGTCCGGTGCAGTGCGCGCGGAGACGACGACGGACGACGGACGACGGACCGATCAGGCCATCGACGGTGGGGAAGGCGTGGGGCTGGTCCATCGGGGTGTGGTCCTGGCGGACCTGGTTCAGCGGGTGCCGGCGGCTGCGGACCTCGGGGACGGGCAGCTGCGGTCCATCGTGGACGTGGTCTTGGCGCGGGCCTCGGGGCCGGTGCGCAAGCCCACGGCGTTCGTGGCGCGGTCCTTGGCCTCGGAGTTCGAGGAGTTGGTCGCGGTGACCCGGCCCCGGCCGGTCGCCGTGGCTCAGGCTCCGGCTGCGTCGGGGCAGGTGCGTGAGCTGCGGACCGGTGAGCCGTGCCAGGACCCGGACGTGCACGTCTCGGCGTACGGGCAGGCCGTGCTTGCGGATTGCCCGCACTGCCGGCTGGAGCGTCGGGCGATGCCACGGGCGTTGGTGGAGGCGGTGGAGTGATGGCCGGGCAGGCGGACCGGGTGGCTCCGGCGGGGATGGTGCTGGTGACCGGTGACGAGCTGGCGGAAGCGGTGGCCTCGGTGCGAGGCACGGTGGTGGCCGTGCTCGGACCCTCGGGCAACGGCGACGTCGTGGAGGACGTGCTCCAGAGCACGTGGGAGTCCGCGTGGCACTCCCGGGAGCGGTTCGATCCGGACCGGGGTTCCCTGCGGACCTGGGTCGGCACCATCGCCCGGAACCGGGCGGTGGATCATCTGCGGGCGGTCGGCCGGTCGCGGGCGGGCCAGGAGGCGCTGGAGGCTTCCGCGGTGGCGCGGGAGAAGACTGCGGTGTCGATGGTCATGGAGGACCCGGCCGAGGCTGTGGTTGAAGCGCTGGCTGCACACCGGGAAGTCGCGGAGGTGATGCGGGTGGTCGAGTCGGTGATGGAGTCCTCGGAGATGACGGCCCGTGCCCTGGCCGTGGTGCTGGCGTTCGGGGATGACGTCGTGGCGGCATCGGAGGCGATGGGCGTCTCGGTGACCGCACTGCGTCAGGCGCGGCGTGAGCTGGTGCGCTGTGCCCGGGTGGTCCGGGCGGCGCAGGAGGTGGCCCGTTCGGGGCAGGCGGTGACGATGCGCGTGCTGATCAGCTGCCTTCCCGACGACGGGGACGCGGGGGACTGGGCGCGGCAGGTCGCGTTGGCCTGCGCGCAGGCTGGGGGCCGGATGGAAGCGGTCACGGTCGAGGACGTCATGCAGGCCACCGGGTTCAGCCACTCCACGAGTCGGCAGTACCTGGCCGAGACGCGGCACCTGCTGCGGGTGGCGACAACGGTGATCCGAAACGAGAGGGCAGAGAAGTGAGCGAACAGACGGAGTTCGAGCAGAGCCAAGACGTGCCGGAGGGCCAGGAGCCGCGCGTGGTCTACGTAGAGCGGGACCGGGGGCTGTTCTCGTCCGTGCGGCGGCTGCGCCAGAGCACGGGTGAGGCCGGGCGGCGGTGGGTGGCGGAGTCCGTGGACGCGCCACTGCCGACGTCGTGGCAGGAGCGTGTACCGGCCGGGTGGGACTCGGCCCGGGGTCGGTGGGCGATTGCGGCCGTGGCGCTGGTGGTACTCGTGCTGTGGGTGCTGGCGGTGGTGCAGGCGATGGCGGGCTGACAGACCTTCGCGGTGGCGACCGCGAACCCAGGACGAGACACGGCAACGAAGCAAGACGGGTCAGACGAGCGACGAGGAGTCGGACATGTTGAACGGAATCAACCCGGACGGGCTGTCGGGGTGGTCACAGATCAGTGGATGGGTGGTCGGGACGGCGCTGGTCGTGCTGGTCCTGGCGGTGGGTGCTGGCGTGGTGCTGGCGATGTGGGGCAGGGCCTGGTTTTCGCCTGGCGGGATGCGGAAGGGGTGGACGATGGTCGGGTTGGCGGCGGTGGGGGCGACGGTGCTGGGCGCTGGCACGGCCGGCGCGAGCTGGGGGGCTGGGCTGGGCACGAGCGAGCTGATGCCCGCCGGGGCCAGGCCACAGTCGGTCGCGATCGAGAAGAACGCCCCGAAGCAGACCTGCAACCGGCAGGCGGTGCGGGACTTTGACAAGGAGGAGCCGTCGCCGGATCGGGCAGAGCGTGAGCGTGTGATCAGTGCGTTGCTCGGTGGACAGCCCGCGTTGGACGGGTACGAGTGGGGCAAGGAGCCTACGGGCACGGAATCCTCGTACACGGTCGTCACATCGGTGAAGTGGTATGCCACGGGCGAGGTGAACGGGTCGGGTGAGCCGGACTGCTCGGCGCAGAACGAGGCCACGGCCGAGTGCTCGCCGGTCGAGGTGCACGTGGCGCGTCAGTCGCTGACCAACGGTGCTCAGACCGGGCGGACCCTGACGCTGACGCGGGGTCAGAACTGCTCTTGATCTGATCTGAGGGTTGCCCCCACCTGCTGCGGATGCAGCGGGTGGGGGCTTTCTCGTGTGCGGGGCAGGTGACATGCGTGGCGGTGCGGCGCGTCGTACATCTGGCAGCGGGCAGGAGGTGCCCGCGCGGGCCGGAAGACATCCGGGCCGTCGTCACATCACATCCCTACGGGAGGACCTCTGATGAGCAATCTGATTCACGCGGCCACCACGGTGGCTGCCGGTGTCCCGGACATCGCACCGAGCTTCGATGGGCCCTGGATGCCCACCATCCAGAACATCACGGGCCTGGCGTTGGGCACCTTCCTGGTCATCCTGATCGTCGCCGTCGGCATCGGCGTGCTGGTCTGGATTTTCGGCAAGCTCTCCTCGAGCGGCCGCGCGCAGGACGTGGGTATCAGCTTCGTGGTCTGGGGCATCGTGGCTGCGGCCCTGATCGCCGGTGCTGCGAGCCTGATCGGTTGGGGCGCGGGCCTGCCGCTGTTCTGAGGTCCTGAGCGCACTCACGGAGGGAGAGAACGATGTGGGAGAAGGACTTCGAGGAATTCGTGCGAGGTTCGATCCTGGGGCTGGCGAAGGCCGCTGCCGGGCTGATCGAGCAGGCTTTCTCCGTGGGTGCGCTGACCCCGGAGTGGTGGGTCACGGTCGTCGGCGGTCAGGTCACTACAACGGTGGCCGGTGGCGAGAGCGCGGTGATCGACCACCCGGGGATGCTGAACGTCATCGTGCTGGCGATGATCCCGCTGCTGGTGATCTTCGTGGCCGTCCAGGTCGCGCTCTCGGCGGTGCGCGGGTCCACGGCTGGCATGCTGCGCGCGTTCCTGGCGGCGGTGTTCAGCATCCCGGCGACTTACGTGGTGGTCGGGCTGGTGTGGATGGCGATGGGAGCGACCCAGCAGCTGACCTTGTGGATCTTGCAGGTCGGTTCCGGTGGCACCGATGGCCAGGACGAGGCAGTGGCCGGCGTGCTGGGACTGTTCGGTCTGACCTACGACGCCGCCAACGACAAGATCTTGCTGGACGAGAACTTCGCGCAGTGGGAGATGGCCAGCGAGAACGCGGAAAACGGGATGATCCTGGTCGCGTGGATCATCGCGCTGGTGATCTTCTTCGCCTGCTTCGTGCTGATGGCGATGATGATCTTCCGTCTGGTGCTGATTCTGATTTTGGCCTCGTTCGCGGCCCCGGCGATCTTCTCGCTGGCCCTGGAGCCGGCCAAGGCCCTGGCGGGGCGGTGGCTGTCGATGATGCTGGGGCTGATCATGGCCGGGCCGATCGCAGCCGCCGTCGTGCGGCTGGGTATGGCGATGGCGGCATTGTCCACGGATTGGGTGCAGACCGTGGCTGGCATGGTGCTGGTGTTCGTGGCCGCGGCCATGCCGATCTTCATGCTTGCGGTCACCGCGTGGCTGGGCGGCGGTGCTGGCCAGGCTGAGCAGGCGGGCGTGATGGCCGCGAGCCGGGCCGGGCGTGGAGGAATGAATTCGATGCGGGGCGTTTCGGCGCGGGCTGGCCGGATGCGCCAGCGTGCCGGGGCGATGGTGATGCGAGGAGGCCGCTGATGGCAACGATGATTCAGGAGTCGATGGACTCGGAGTACGACGACGTCCGATTCCCCCAGGAACGGACTCAGGGACTGATCCTGGGGCTGACCCTGGAGCAGGTGATCGTGGTTCTGGCCGGCGTGCTGATCGGCATGGCGTTCATCCTGCGTGGCGGGCCGGCCATGTTCGTGGGTATCGGGCTGATGGCCGTGATCGGCGCGTTCGGTGCGACCCGGTTCCGTGGCCGGTCCCTGCCTGGCTGGGTGTGGGTGGCGGCGCAGTACCTGCGGCGGGGGGCAACGGATCAGCTCGAGTACCGCCAGGGGATGGCCCCGGCACACGTGCTGGAGCTGGTGGACGGCGAGCCGCAGGCACCCGTGAGTGAGGCAGGGCCGCAGGCCCAACGTGATGCGAAGGGGCGGATCAAGCCGGGTGAGCCGGCGCGGTTCCGGCTGCCGGGTGTGGCCGGAGAGCTGATGGTCTACGCGATGCCCAACGGGGCCGGGTTCGTCTGGGACCCGCGCGCCCGGGAAGCGGTGGTCTGCGCGAAGGTCATGACGACGCGGGGCTTTGATCTGGAGTCCTTCGACGCTCAGGAGGAACGGTCCCTGTCGTGGGGATCGTCGCTGGCGGCGCTGTCGCGTCTGCCGGGTGTGGTGCGGATTCAGGCGTCGGATCAGACGACGCTCATCTCCGGTGCGGCCGTGGAGGACTTCTACGAGTCCAAGCAGGAGGACGCGGGCCGGTCAGGGGCAAGCATCGACCCGTTCCTGGACCAGGCGTTCCGTGAGCTGATGAAGGAGGCCCAGTCGATGCCGGTGCACGAGCAGTGGCTGACGCTGGTGGTCTCCCCGTCGAAGATCACCTCGCAGGTCAAGGCGCTCGGCGGGGGCACCCCGGCGCTCATGGAGCACATGCTCAAGCTGATGACGACGGTGGAGAGCACGCTGCCGCGCTCGGGGACCCAGGTGACCGCCTGGCACTCCCCGCGCACGCTGGCCGGCCTCTCGCGGTCGGCGTTCGACCCGGACGCCTCGGTGATGGTCTCGACCATGAAGGCGGACGGGCAGCCGGCGGGCACCGCGCCCTCGAGTGCGGGACCGATGGCCGTGGAGGTTCATGCGGGCCACATGGTCACGGACGGGAACTACCACCGCACCTACAAGGTCTCCGAGCTGCCGCAGAACCTGGCCCGGCTGGGGTTCCTGGACGAGCTGGTGTTCGCCGGGGACTTCCGGCACACGGTCTCGGTGTTCCTGGCGCCGGTCGAGCGTGGGGCCGCGGTGCGGTCCGTGCAGCGGCGCAAGACGGACTGGCACACGAACTCGCGGCTGATGAGCAAGCTCGGTCGCATCGGTTCGTTGGAACATGACCAGTCCCTGGAGGACGTCGAGCGTGAGGAGGCCGAGCTGCGGCGTCGGCACACGGGCGTGGAGGTCGTCGTGCTGGTCACGGTGACCGGGTCCTCGCGGTCCGAGCTGGAGTCCGCGGCGGCGGAGGTCATGACCGCCGGGATCACGGCCGAGTGCGAGCTGCGCCCGGTGTGGATGGAGCAGGACGCGGCGTTCGTGGCCGGTGCCCTGCCGTTCGGAAGGATGAAGCTCTGATGCGTGAGGGCGTGTCAGATGGTCTGTGTAAGCCGTACCGAGAGGAACGGTAAGAATCATGACCATGACCGACGAGAAGAACCCAGGCGAGCCCTCGGGCCAGGACCTGGTCGAGCAGCTGAAAGCCTCAGGGCAGCTTGATTCCCTATTCGCGCAGATCGACGCGGGCGGCGTCGAGCTCACCGGTGACGGCGGGTTCGTGCCCGCGCTGGTCAAGGCCGCGCTCGAGCGGGGCCTGCAGGCCGAGCTGACCAGCCATCTGGGCTACGAGAAGGGCTCGAGCGAGGCGCCGAAGCACGCCAACTCCCGCAACGGGACCACCCCGAAGACCGTGGAGTCCGAGGTCGGGCCGATCGAGCTGGACGTCCCGCGAGACCGGGGCGGGTCGTTCACCCCGCGCCTGGTGCCCAAGGGCCAGCGGCGCCTCGGGGGCCTGGATGACATGATCATCAGCCTCTATGCCGGCGGAATGACGATCCGGGACATCCAGCACCACCTGGCCTCCACGATCGGCACGGACCTGTCGCACGAGACGATCTCCAACATCACCGACGCCGTGAGCGAAGAGGTCCTGGCGTGGCAGTCGCGGCCGCTGGAGGAGTTCTATCCGGTGATCTATCTCGACGCAATCCGGATCAAGATCCGAGAGAACAGCCAGGTCCTCAACCGTGCCGCCTACATCGCCGTCGGCGTGGACCTCGAGGGCATCAAGCACGTGCTGGGGATCTGGGTCCAGGACACCGAGGGCTCGGCGTTCTGGGCCCACGTCTGCGCCGATCTCGCCAACCGGGGCGTGCAGGACGTGCTGATCGTGTGCTGCGACGGGCTCAAGGGCCTGCCGGAGGCGGTCGAGGCGACGTGGCCGGACTCGATGGTCCAGACCTGCGTGGTTCACCTGATCCGGGCCGCGATGCGGTTCGTGGCCTACCAGGACCGCAAGAAGGTCGCCGCCGCGCTGAAGCCGATCTACACCGCCCCCAACGAAGAGACCGCGAGGAAGGCGCTGGCCGAGTTCGAGGCCTCCGAGCTCGGCACGAAGTACCCGTCTGCAGCCGCGACCTGGGCGAACTCCTGGGAGCGGTTCATCCCGTTCCTGCAGTTCCCACCCATGCTCCGCAAGGTCATCTACACGACCAACAGCATCGAGTCGCTGAACTTCCAGCTACGGAAGGTGACCAAGAACCGCGGCCACTTCCCCTCGACCGAGGCGGCGGTGAAGCTGCTCTGGCTGGCGATCTGCAACATCGAAGACAAACGCGCCGCCGAACGCGCTCGGGACCGGGGCAAACCCGCCGGCCAGCGCAAAGCCCAGGGCCGGCTCGTCGAAGGCCAGGCCGTCACGAACTGGAAGCAGGCCCTCGCCCAGCTCGCCGCGGCCTACCCCGACCGGATCAACCCCTACCTGTGACCACCCCGCTTACACAGACAAGTTGACACGCCCATGCGTGAAGAACCGAAGGTCGATCTGTTCCAGATCATCGAGCCGGGCAAGGACGAAGCCCGGGAGGCCAAGCGTGCGGCCCGGGAGCTGGAGCGAGGCCAGCGGGCGCTGCGGAAGGCGATGGCGGCGCAGGCTAAGGAGGTGCGGTTCCCTCAGCCGCAGTGGGGCAAGGCCGGACCGCGCGGGGCACGGCAGCTGCGGGGAATGCGCACGCTGGCCCCTCGGCCGGTCCGCACGACGACACACACGGTCTCGACCGCGTACCCGTTCGTGGCCGGCCCCGGTCTGGGTGCGCGCGGGCTGATGATCGGCAAGGACATGCACGGCGGCGGCGCGTTCTGCTTCGACCCGTGGGCGCTCTATGAAGCCGGGATCATCTCGGGCATGTCGATGATGCTGTTCGGGCAGGTCGGCACCGGGAAGTCGTCACTGGCCAAGTCGCTGGCAGTGCGGCAGGTGCTGGCCGGCCGCAAGCTCTCGGTGGCCTCGGACAAGAAGGGCGAGTGGACCCGCGTGGTCAAGGGCCTGGGTGGATCGGTGATCCAGGTCGGCCCTGGCCTGGACACGCGCCTGAACCCGCTGGACCCGGGCACCCGGCCATCGACCGACGTGCAGGGCGAGCCGATGACCGACCGGGCGTGGGCCTCAATGGTGCGGACCCGGCGCATGTCCATCTTGGTGGCCCTGGTGAAGATCCTCACCGACCGGGACATGACCTCGCCCGAGCACCACGTGCTCTCTGCGGGCCTGGACGCGGCCGTGGCGGTCGCAGACGCCGAGGACCGGCCGCCGATCATCCCAGACGTGATCCGGGCGCTGGACGAGGCCCGCACGGACCCGGACGCGATGAAGGCGCAGGCCGCGTCGGTGACGATGATGACGCTGGGCCGCGTGTCCTCCGGCGACCTGGCCGGCATGTTCGACGGGGAGACCACGGTCGTCCTGGATGAGCAGGCGTGCGCGACGAGCATCGACACCTCCGCGTTGCTGGGTGCCTCCCCGGAGGCGGTGCGCGTGGTCAACGCGTGCGCGGGCGCATGGACCGAAGCGATGGTCACCACCCGCGATGGCGGGCAGCGGATCGTGATCTACGAAGAGGGCTGGGACAACATCAGCTCCGAGGCCGACCTGCGGCGCATGGTCGAGCAGTGGAAGCTCAGCCGCGCGTACGGCATCTTCAACGTGCTCGTGCTGCACAAGATCGCTGACCTGGACATGGCTGGTGATCAGAACTCGAAGATGGCCGCGATGGCCCGGTCCCTGCTGGCCGACGCGGACGTGAAGGTGATCTACCGGCAGGACCGGTCCGCGCTGAAGATCACGACGTCGGAGATGGAACTGTCCGACCGGGAGCGGTCCCTGGTGCGGTCCCTGCCCAAGGGCACGGGCCTGTGGCTGCTGGGGGATTCCTCGTTCGAGGTGCAGAACGTGCTCACGCGGGCCGAGCTGCCGCTGTTCGACACGGACGAGCGCATGGACAAGGCGAAGGAGGCGGTGGCCTGATGCGACGCGAACGTGGCAACAACTCGGTCCTGGAAGGGGACAACCCGGCCGAGACGGCACTGATCTGGCTCATGGGGCCGGCGGTGCTGCTCTACGGGGCGTACCTGCTGGCCGGGTTCCTGGCCGGGCGTATCCACTGTGGAGCGCCGACGAAGCCGGACTCGCTGTTCGCGCCGCTGGGCTTCCTCGTGGGCGAGCACGACCCGGCCGCGTTCGGGGCCACCGCGCAGGGATGCATGGCGACCACCGGCGGGGTCATCGGCTGGCTGATCGGTCTGGGGGTGCTGGCCCTCGTGCTGATCGGCGTGGCGGTGACGGCGTGGAGCCGGTACCAGCAGTCGGACAAGAAGTTCATCAAGGAGCTGCGCGAGCGCGAGGGCCTGGCCCGGTCTGCGGAGATCACCAAGACGGTGGGCCGCAAGTCGGTGCTGTCCCGGGTGAAGAAGGTGCGGCCCTCGATCAAGAAGCCGGCCATCACGGACGGGGCCATGCGTCTGGGCAAGGCCGAGGGCGTGGACGTGTTCGCGTCCTACGAGGAGTCGGTGGTGCTGATCGGCCCGCCGCGCTCGGGCAAGGGCGTGCACCTGCTGATCGGTGCGATTCTCGACGCACCCGGCCCGGTCATCACGACCAGCTCTCGCGCGGACAACCTGGGGGCCACGGCCGAGCTGCGCAAGGCCAAGGGGCCGGTGGCCCTGTTCGACCCGCAGGGGCTGACCGGTCAGCCCTCCACGCTGAAGTGGTCCCCGATCACGGGCTGTGAGGAGCCGCGCGTGGCGAATCAGCGGGCGGCGTCGCTAATCGGTGCCTCCGGCCTGGGGTCCTCCAGCTCGAACGCGGAGTGGCAGGCCCCGGCGATCACGATCATGGAGTGCCTGCTGCACGCCGCGGCGCTGGGTGAGCGCACCGTGGATGATCTGATGCGGTGGGGCAACAACCCGGCCGAGGCCAAGGAGGCCGTGAAGATCCTCACCGAGCACCCCAAGGCAGCGCTGAACTGGAACCTGGTGCTCAAGGGCATCATCGAGGGCGACCCGAAGCTGCTCCAGTCCAAGTGGTTCGGCGTGGAGGGCGCGGTCAAGGGCCTGTCGGTGCCCGAGGTCCGCGACGTGCTGCGACCCAACCGGTTCGAGGAGACCCTGGACATCGACAAGTTCCTCACCGAGTGCGGGACGCTCTACATCGTGGGCACCAAGACCGGTGGCTCGTCGGCGGGGCCGTTCCTGATCGCGATGATGGACGCCCTCACCGAGCGTGCCCGTGAGCTGGCGGCGAAGTCGCCCGGGAACCGGCTGGACCCGCCGCTGTCCCTGGTGCTCGATGAGATCGCGAACATCTCCGGTGCCTGGCCGGGCCTGACCCAGCTCATGGCGGACGGCGGCGGCGTGGGCATCTCTCCGTTCGCGGTGTTCCAGTCGATGGCCCAGGCCCGCAACGAGTGGGGCGAGCAGCAGGCCCAGGCGCTGTTCGACGCGGCCACGGTGAAGGTCCAGCTCGGGGGTGCCTCGAACGTGTCCGACCTGGAGCAGTTCGCCAAGCTGGCCGGTCAGCGCAAGATCATGCGGACCTCGAAGTCTCGCGGCAAGGACAACACCTCGGTCTCCGAGCAGATCCACGACACCGAAGTGGTCTCGGTCGCGGAGCTGCGTCGGCTGCCGTTCGGGTGGGGGATCCTGCTGAATCGCAACGGCCGGCCGATCCTGATGCAGATGACCCGCTGGTGGGACCGCAAGGACGGCAAGCAGATCAAGGAGGCCGCGGGGCGGTACTCGAAGGCGCTGCTGGCCGAGCTGGAGTCCAAGGACCCGGCTCCCTCGACACCGACCGACGCGGACCGGGCCGAGGACTCCGTGGCGGCGTTGGACCCGGTGCCGGAGACGGCCCCGGCGATCCCGGTGCGGTGAGGGCATGGGCAGGTTCGGGCTGCACCGCACCGGCTCGGCCGAGTACAAGCGGTACCTGCGGTCCCAGGCGTGGGGGTACAGGCGGGCGCGGTGGTTCGCGGACTGCCGGCAGGCCGGCCAAGAGCCGGCCTGCCAGGTCTGCGGGATCACGCTGACCCAGGCCGGGACCCTGGACCTACACCGCGTCTCGTACAAGGGCGTGGGCCAGGATGTGGAGGGCCGGTGGCAGGCCCGTGAAGCGCACAACGACCTGATGCCGTTGTGCCGGGACCATCACCAGCGGCTGCATCAGATCATGGACGGCACGAAGGAGTTCTTTGGATGGGACCGCAGGCGGGCCACGGTCGTGATCGTGGCCAGGATGATCCGGCAGAGTCAGGCATGAGCACGGACGGGGGTGCACGGTGCCATGTCTGCCAGCGGACCGTCTCCACGAGGTGGCACTGCACGGATGGACGGCACCTGGACCGCGCCGAGTGTCGTGCCGCCGGCGGAATCGGGGTGTGGTTGTGCGGGACGTGCGAGGACGCCGCACATCGCTACATGCGCTCGACCGGGGCAGGCGGGCGCGAGGCCGTTGAGGAGCTGTTCGCCCGGCTCGAGCGGCTGTTGGGCGGGCCAGCGCGTCGGTACACGAGGGAAGGACGGAACTGATGGCATCGCCCTGGGTTGAAGACGAGGAGCCCACGGACTGGGAGGGGCCGGCGGCCGCCGATGACGACGGACAGACGGGGACTCCGCTGCCCTACGTCGACCCGGAGGTCGCCGCGGAACTCGCGGGCGAGGGTCCGCCGGTGTGGATGGGCACGCGGTGGCGGGAGATCGAGGCAGAGCACCAGTGGGAGGCGTGGAACACGCTGCGTCGCTGGGTGGACTGGTTCGTAGCCGAGTACCGGCTGGTGACCTCGGTGGTGCCGCCGTGCTGGTACAAGCACTCGGACCTGACGGCCGAGCTGTATGCGGCGATGTGCATGGAGTACAAGGTTTGGGAGGAACAGGCTCCGGGGCTGGGCCCGATGATGATGTGGCACCCGCATGTGGAGATGCTCACCGCGCGTCTGCGCCGCATGGTGGATGAGGCCGGCTGCGCGAAGATCGGGAGGCACAAGGAGCCCGAGGCATACGGAGACCGGCCAGCGTTCACGCTGGACTACGACGAGGACGACTTCACGGCCTGGGCTGGTACCACCCGTGAACAGGACACCCTCGAACGACCCACGACGGGCGTGCAATACGTGCGGGCACGTGTGGTGGACGGCGACGGCGGGCAGGTCGCGGTGTCGAACCCGGTGGGGCTGGCCGCCTCCCGGCAGCCTGAAGACGTGGCCGTGGTGCTGGAGATGTCCTCGTCTACGCCGTCGGCTCCACGGCTGGCGGTATCCGTGGCTGATAGCCGGGACGACCTCAGTGTGGAGTGGGAGAGCTCCCCGGACGGGCACATCTGGGGCACCCTGGGAGATGAGCAACAGCCGGAGGACTCGAGCGAGGAGGAACGACGATGAACTGGGTTCGCGGCACCGGTAGCCCGTGGAACATGCACTGGGTCCAGCAAATGGACAGGCAGGAGTGGGACCTCTATGAGGACGACCGCACCGGCGCAGTGTGGGTGGAGCGGGAGTACGGCACCGTGCTGGCCATGCTCAGCGACGGTGGCTGGCGGATGACGAAGAACGGGGCGCCGTACCGGTCCCGGTACCGCGTATTCGAGTTGGTCGGAACAGATGTTATCGAGCGCACGGATGTGTTGTTCTCGGGGCTGGCCCATGGTGGGCACTTCGATGAGCGCCAGGAGGGTGCTGGGCGGTATCAGGCCGTGCGTCGGGAATGCGTCGAAGCAATCGAACGGAAGCTCCAGGTCGCTGTGACGCAGAGCTGACTACAGGAGCACCATGACGGAGCGGCCCCGATACCGGTGAGGTATCGGGGCCGCGGGCTTCTCGGTCTGACGTAGGAGATCCAGTCAGGACGGCCAGCCTGTGATGCCTTCGAATAGTTGGCTCAGGCTGAGGCTGGCCGTCGTGTTGGGGTCAGTCAGTGCGATTGGTGGCGCGACGATGCCGTGCGGTCTCGAAGATCACGTGCAGGATCGAGGCAACCAGAATCAGAGCAAGTGCAAACCACGTCCACCCGTCCAGGCTGAAGCGCCCTGGGTTTCGTTCCGGCCTCAGGATGCAACCGGCGGTGAGTCTTGCTGCTAGGGCGTGTTGCTAAAGGGTTCGGGGACGTGGATGCGCGAGTCTGGGGTCATGTCGCGTGATGTCATCTCGGACGAGGTCTGGGCCGTGATCGGCCCGCTGTTCCCTGCCCCGAAGTCCACCGGTCGGCCCCCGGTGGATCGGCGCGCGGTGGTCGAGGCCACCGCGTGGCGCTTCCGCACCGGAGCTCCGTGGCGGGATCTGCCCGAGCGGTTCGGGAACTGGAACACGATCTACAAGAACTTCAACCGGTGGGCCGCCCAGGGTGTGTGGGAGCGCGTGCTCGAGCGCACTCAGTCGATGGCACAGCAGGCTGGCGAGCTGGATTGGGTGGCCTCGATCGATTCCACGATCGTGCGCGTCCATCAGCACGGGGCGACCCTGCCCCGCCCCACAGGGGGCCTGGATGAACTACAAGAAATCCGGGGACGAGCCGGCTGATCATGCCATCGGACGCTCCCGCGGCGGTCTGACGACGAAGTCTCATCTGGTCTGTGATGGCAAGGGCAGGGTGCTGGCGTTCGTGGTGACCGGCGGGCAGGTGGCTTCACACCTCGATGCTGGCCACCACGCTGGAGCTGATCAGCGTGGCCGGGGCCCGTGGGCGGCCCAGGGCGCGGCCTGACCGCCTGATTGCAGACAAGGGCTACCCCTCGAAGGCGAACCGGGCCTGGCTGCGCCGGCATGGCATCGCGGCCACGATCCCCGAGCGGGCCGATCAGATCACGCACCGGCGCAGACGCCCGGGCCGGCCGATCGACTTCGGTGAAGACCAGCGCCAGCGCTACCGGGGACGCAATGTCGTGGAGCGGTGCTTCAACCGGCTCAAACAGTGGCGAGGAATCGCGATGCGCTCGGACAAGTACGCCCGGAACTATCACGCCGGGCTCAGCCTCGCAGCGACACTGCACTGGCTGACTACCCTCCTTTAGCAACACGCCCTAGGGCGTGTTGCTAAAGGGTTCGGGGACGTGGATGCGCGAGTCTGGGGTCATGTCGCGTGATGTCATCTCGGACGAGGTCTGGGCCGTGATCGGCCCACTGTTCCCCGAAGCCAAGACCACCGGGCGTCCGCCCGTGGATCGGCGCGCGGTGGTCGAGGCCACCGCGTGGCGCTTCCGCACCGGGGCGCCGTGGCGGGATCTGCCCGAGCGGTTCGGGAACTGGAACACGATCTACAAGAACTTCAACCGGTGGGCCGCCCAGGGCGTGTGGGAGCGGGTGCTGGAGAAGACCCAGTCCATGGCACAGCAGGCTGGCGAGCTGGACTGGGTGGCCTCGATCGATTCCACGATCGTGCGCGTCCACCAGCACGGGGCGACCCTGCCCCGCCCCACAGGGGGCCTGGATGAACTACAAGAAATCCGGGGACGAGCCGGCTGATCATGCCATCGGACGCTCCCGCGGCGGTCTGACGACGAAGTCTCATCTGGTCTGTGATGGCAAGGGCAGGGTGCTGGCGTTCGTGGTGACCGGCGGCCAGGTCGCGGACACCTCGATGCTGGCCACCACGATGGAGCAGATCAGCGTTGCCGGGGCCCGTGGGCGGCCCCGGATACGGCCTGACCGCCTGATTGCGGACAAGGGCTACCCCTCGAAGGCGAACCGGGCTTGGCTGCGCCGGCATGGCATCGCGGCCACGATCCCCGAGCGGGCCGATCAGATCGCGCACCGGCGCCGCCGCCCAGGAAGACCGATCGACTTCGGTGAAGACCAGCGCCAGCGCTACCGGGGACGCAATGTCGTGGAGCGGTGCTTCAACCGGCTCAAACAGTGGCGAGGGATCGCGATGCGTTCGGACAAGTACGCCCGGAACTATCACGCCGGGCTCAGCCTCGCAGCGACACTGCACTGGCTGACTACCCTACTTTAGCAACACGCCCTAGTGGCGGCCGGCCGCCGCGCACCGACCCAGCCCGGTACGACAAACTCGCCTCGACCTACCGCGCCGCGGTGCTCCTACGCGCGATCCTGATCTGGCTCTCTACCCTGGCCCAGGTGTCGTAGACGCGGCACCGGGGGGGGGGGGGGGGGGGGGGCAGTGCGCTCATGCCGAGAGCCGGATGCCTGGCGAACACGTTCAGTGCGCACCGATTCCTCCCACACGCCAAGCTGGGCCCGCACCAGTAGTATTTGTCCATGGATCTATCACGCAAGATGGGACTGCCCCCACTTTGGTTGACACGTATGGGTTGGGGTGTTCAGGCCGCTGCTGCGGTCGTGTAGATCATCTCAAACTCGACGGGCGTGAGCTTGCCTAGGGCGCGCTGGCGACGTCGGCGGTTGTACTTGGTTTCGATCCAGGTGACCATCGCGAGGCGGAGGTCTTCGCGGGTGTCCCAGCGTCGGGTGTTGAGCACGTTCTTTTGCAGCAGTGCGAAGAAGCTCTCCATGCTGGCGTTGTCGCCGGCGCCGTAGGAGCGGCCCATCGATCCGACGAGATCGTTGTTCGCGAGCAGCCGTTGGGTCTTCTTGGCGCGAAATTGGCCGCCCCTGTCCGAGTGGCACACGGTGTCGACTGGTGAGCGCAGCGCGATGGCGTTGCGCATCGCGGCCCGGGCGAGCGAAGACTTCATCCGGGAGTCGATGGAGTAGCCGACGATCTTGTTCGACCAGACGTCCTTGATCGCGCAGATGTAGATCTTCCCTTCCCGCGTGGGGTGCTCCGAGATGTCCCACAGCCAGACTTTGTTCGGGCCGTTGGCGACGAACTCGTGTCGGACGATGCCGTGCTCGTCGACCACCGCGAGGAGGTCGTCGTGCGGCGCCGGACCGGTGGAGCCCGCCTTGCTGCGCTTCTTGTGGTGTGACGCGGTGATGCCGGCGATCCGACAGAGCCGGTGGACGCGGTTCTCGCCGACCCTGATGCCGTGCTCGAGGTCGAGCTCGTCGCTGAGGAACCTGTAGCCCAGCGTGGCGTCGTCCTCATGGATGTCGTAGAGGACGTCGATGAGGTGTGCGTCATCCCAGTCGCGCTGACAGACCGGGTCTTTGAGCCACTTGTAGTACCCCTGGGTCGACAAGCCCAGGACCCTGCACGCCACCGCGACCGGCACCCTGATCGGGGCGCCGGTCTCGGCCATCTCACGGACGAGCGGGAAGACTATTTTCCCGGCAGGTTCGCCTGCGACAGGTAGGCAGCGGCCCGGCGTAGGACCTCGTTCTCCTGCTCGAGGAGTCGAATCCTCTTGTTTGCCTCACGCAGCTGCTTGCGCTCGTCTTCAGTCAGGCCGGGACGGCGGCCGTCCTCGATGTCGGCCTGTTTCATCCAGTTCGCCAGCGAGCCTTCGGAGATGCCGAAGTCCTTCGCGATCTGCGACAAGGGCGCCCGGCCCTGGCGGGCCACGGCCACGACGTCGTCACGGAACTCTTTGGGGTAGGGCTTTGCCACGGGGACATCCTTCCGCCTGAGGCCGAAACCTCAGAGGTCAGGTGTCAACCGAACTCGGGGCAGTCCCAAGGACTGGTTCGTGTTCCTCGGTGCCCAGAACCTGGACTGGTGTGAGGTGCGATTGGAGAACGTCGCCGAGTTCGTCGCCTGGCTACGCCGACCGCCGCAGCTGCGCGACGGGACGGTCCCGATCCTGCCGTCGGTGGAGCATCACTGCACTGAGTCCACGGTCAACCGGAAACTCTCCGCGCTCAGCGCTTTCTACCAGCACGCGGCGCGCCACGGCGTCGACCTCGGGGAGTTGCTCAGGGCGTGGCAGCCGGCCGGAGGTCGTGGCTCGGGGTGGAAGCCGTTCTTGCACCACATCAGCAAGGGCAAACCGCAGGCTCGGCGGGCCATCGTGCTGAGCGCGCAGAGCAAGCTCCCGCGCGTGCTCTCCGCCGCCGAGGTGCAGACGATCCTCGATGCCTGTGACCATCTGCGGGACCGGTTCTTGTTCGCGGTGCTGTTCGACACCGGGATGCGGATCGGTGAGGCGCTGGGGCTGCGGCATGAGGACATTGCCGCTGCCGAGTCCCAGATCACGGTCCAGCGCCGGGTCAATGACAACGGTGCCCGCTCCAAGTCATGCGCACCGCGGACGGTGCCGGTCAGCGCGGAGCTGGTCCGGCTCTACGCCGACTACCTTCACCTGGAGTACGACGATCTAGACTCCGACTACGTCTTCGTCAACCTCTGGGGCCGACCCCACGGTCACCCGCTGACCTACACGGCCGTCTACGACCTGGTCAAGCGTCTGCGGCGGCGCACCGGGATCGACTTCGACCCGCACTGGTACCGCCACACCGCCGCGACCCGGATGCTGCGCGACGGTGTGCCGATCGAGGTGGTCTCCAAGCTCCTCGGCCACGCCGACATCACCACCACCACCGCCGTCTACGGGCACCTGAGCGCCGAGGACGCTCGCAAGGCGCTGGAGGAAGCGGGTTGGTTCACCGGCCGAGAGGTGCGACTGTGAGTGCGCCGAGCCCGCTGGCGCCCGAACAGCCATCAAGGGCCGGGCGTGAGCGGCGCCGAACGTCCCTTCAGACCAACAGCTGGGATGCTGAGTACGGCAAGGACGTCTGGCGGCTGCGTGAACTTGGCATCAAGGACAGACGGCTGGCCCGGATCACCTTCGAGGACATCCCGCAGCCCTGGCTCAAAGCCTTGGCCAAACGCTGGGCCCGCTGGCGCCTGGCCACGGGCCTCGGGGTGGTCAGCGTCTCCTCGGGCACCCGGGCGATCGCGCACTTCGGGCAGTTCCTCGCGGACGTGGCACCCTCCGTCCAGGGGCTGGCAGACCTGGACCGGGACCTGCTGGAGCGCTACCTCGCGCACCTGCACGCCCGGTTCTCGGGCACCGTGAAGCACCGCATGTTGATCGGCCAGCTGAACCTGTTCTTCACCACCATCCGGCAGCACGGCTGGGACGATTCCCTGCCTTCGACGGTGATGTTCTTCAGCGAGGACTTCCCCAAGGAGGCCATCCGGCAACCGCGCGCGCTGAGCGAAACCGTGATGGCTCAGCTGGAGAACCCGGACAACCTCGCCAAGTGGAACAACGCCGCCTATGAGCTGATCACGCTGATCCTGATGGGCTGCGGGCTGCGCATCACCGACACCGTCCGTCTGCCGACCGACTGCATCGTCTACGACGGCGAGGGAGCGCCCTACCTGCGCTACCTCAACCACAAGATGAAACGCGAAGCCCTGGTGCCCATCGACGCCGACCTCGCCGAAGCCATCACTGCGCAGCGTCGCCGTGTGCACGAGCGGTGGCCGGGCGGGGAGCCGGTGCTCTTCCCGCGAGTCACGGACAACGACGACGGCCGCGAGTCGGTCGGGGACGGGGTCTACCGCAAGGCGCTGCACAGCTGGCTCAAGCGCTGCGACGTCCGTGATGAGCACGGCCAGCCCGTTCGCGTCGTCCCGCACAGTTTCCGGCACACCCTGGGTACGAGACTGATCAACCGAGACGTCCCCCAAGAAGTGGTCCGGCGGATTCTCGACCACGACTCCCACGTCATGACCGCCCACTATGCCCGGCTCAGTGACACCACGATCCGCCGGCACTGGGAAGCTGCACGGAAGGTCAACATCAAGGGCGAGACCGTCACCCTCGACCCGCACGGCCCCTTGGCCGAGGCGGCCTGGGCCAAGCAGCGCGTCGGGCGGGCCACCCAGGCCCTGCCCAACGGCTTCTGCGGACTGCCGGTCCAGCAATCCTGCCCGCACGCGAACGCGTGCCTGAGCTGCCCAATGTTCATCACCACCTCCGAGTTCCTGCCCGAGCACCGCCAGCATCGTCAACAGGTCGTGCAGATCATCACCGCTGCCGAAGCCCGCGGCCAGCAACGACTGATCGAGATGAACCAGCAGGTCCTGGGAAACCTCGATCAGATCATCACCTCGTTGGAGGACGACCAGGACGACGAGGCAAGTACCTGATGCATGCCGATAACAGCCACCACTTGATCGCCGCCGCCCAGCGGCGCCACGAGACCGCCCGTGCCAAAGCCACCCAGGCTCTTCGCGACCTCGACCGCGAGGGAGGAGCAGTCACCTTCCAGATCGTCGCGCAGAAGGCACACGTCTCGCGGTCCTGGCTCTACACCCAGGACGACATCTGCGCCGAGGTCCGCCGGCTCCGCGGCCTCCAGCAGGGTGCCGTCGGCGCACCACTGCCCGCGTCTCAACGTTCCACCGATGCATCCCTGATACGCCGCCTCGAAGTTGCCAACGCGCGCGTCCGCGACCTCACCGCCGAGAACCAGCGACTCCGGAAACAACTGGAACACGCCCTCGGGCGACTACGGGCGTCGAACCCGGAGCGGTGACTGGGGCCGAGCAGCTTGACGGACGACCCCAGATAACCACGTCCACAAGGAAGACCCCCGATCCGCTGAGTCTTGTGCTGGACGTCACGGCCACGTCTGACCAGACTCCAGATAACCACCGTTTCCGCCCCTTGGTGCAAGATGTCGGGACTGGTGTGTGATCAGGTGCCAGGTGGATCGAACCGCCTGACTGACATCGGACGGAACCGGGGCACGACGCCGTCGGCGACGTTGGAGGCACAGGAGAAGACGCGCCGTCTCGTAGCCTGGCCGTTCGTGGCGGGGCAGGTCTGGGATCTGCTCGGTTTCGGTAGGTGCGCGTCGCTGTGGAGGGAGCTTCGTCGATGACGGTCTTCGGGATCATCTGGCTCAGTGTGCTCACCCACCTGCCGTCCGGAATCGACCCGTTCCGGGCCGTGGGCCTCCATCTGGGGGCAGCCGCGCTCAGCGGCTTCATCCTCCACGTGCTGACGGGCGGTTCTGCCGACCGGGCGGCATGCACCGCCCCCTACGAGCGCCGTGTCGCGTTCAGCACTCTGATGGGCCTCCCCGCCCCCTCACTCCGCCAGGAACTCCAACAGGATCCGGTTGAACTCCTCGGAGTGGCTGATGCTGAAGCCGTGCGGGGCATCCTTGACCAGTTCGACGCGGCTGCCGTCGATCGCCTTGTGCGTCCGCTTGCCGGAGCCCTTGAACGGCACGATCTGGTCGGCGTCGCCGTGCAGGACCAGGGCCGGCACGGTCACCGCCGGCAGGTCGCGGCGGAAGTCGGTGGCCCCGAACGCGTCCATGCAGGCCAGCGCCGCCGTCTGGTCGGACTGCAGCGCCATCCGGATGGCCTCCTGGCGCTGCTCCTCGGTGACCTTGAGGCTGCTGGTCAGGCCGGCGAGCTTGGGGGTGGAGAAGAACGTCGTCGTGAAGTCGTCGAAGAACGACTCGCGGTCCTTCTCGAGACCCGCGCGCATCTCGGCGGCCTGCTTCTCGGTCAGCGGGCCGTCCGGGTTGTCGTCGGTCTTCAGCAGGTACGGGGGCACCGCGCCGGCGAACACCACCGAGTGGATCCGGTCCGCGCCGAACCGGGACATGTAGCGCGCCACCTCGCCGCCGCCCATCGAGAAGCCCACGAGCGTCACGTCGCGCAGGTCGAGCTCGGTGAGCAGGCCGTGCAGGTCGGCGGTCATCGTGTCGTAGTCGTAGCCGCCGGCGGGCTTCTCCGAGGCGCCGAAGCCCCGCCGGTCGTAGGTGATCACGCGGTAGTGCGGGGACAGGGCTGCGACCTGGTCCTTCCAGGAGTCGAGGGTCAGCGGCCAGCCGTGGATGAGGACCACGGGACGCCCGTGGCCGGCCTCCTCCACGTTCAGCCCGATCGTGCCGTGGTCCGTGGGGATCTGCATGAGGGTCATGTGCGTCTGCCTTCCTGTGCTCTCGGGGGACGACGGCGGCGCTCGGCCGCCGCTTCCTCCTCACGCTAGGCAGGCGCTCGGCGCGTGTCAGGCTTCGGCCTCCGCCATCCGGCGCAGCGTCGGCGCGTTGAGGGCGGCGTGGCCGTGGTTGTCGTTGTAGAAGGAGACGTAGGCGGGCGGTGCTCCCGCCGGGTCCGCGTTGGGGAAGCGCACGTAGGCGAGACGCCCGGTCGCGCGCAGCACCGGCTCCCGCCCGGCGATCACCGAGACCACGAACCCCGCCCCGTGCCGGTCGAGGAGGTCGAACACGTCCTCGTCCAGCCAGGACTCGTGCTGGACCTCCACCGCCACGCGCACCCGCTCGGGCAGCAGGCCGAGGAACCCGGCGAGCCGGTCGTCGTCGCGGTGCAGGTGGGCCGGCAGCTGCAGCAGCAGCGGCCCGGCGTGGTCACCGAGCAGGTCCAGCGTGTGCACGATGCGCTCCACCCAGTCCTGCGGCTCGTTCAGCTTGCGGTAGTGGGTCAGGTAGCGGGAGGCCTTGACGGCCATCTCGAAGCCGGCGGGCAGGCGCTCGCGCCAGGCCTCGACGGTGCTGTCCGCCGGCCAGCGGTAGTGGGAACCGTTGAGCTCGACCGTCCGGAATCGCTCCGTGTAGTGGTCGAGCTGATCGGCGATCCGCAGCCCCTGCGGGTAGAAGGTCCCGCGCCAGTGCTTGTAGGTCCAGCCGGAGGTCCCGATCCGCACATCCATCCCCCGACGATAGCCCCGGCCCGGGTCCCCGGGTCTTGCCTGCACCCTCCGTCGCCCGCGTAGCGTCCCGGGCCATGAGCACTTCCGAGTCGACCCCCACCACCGCCGTCGAGGACTCCCAGCTGGCCCACGACGACCCGCGCACCCGCCACCCGAAGCTCCGCGTCGCCAAGCAGCGCCAGCCCGAGCCGGGCCTGGACGTGAAGACGGATCCCGTCCCGGACATCGGTCTGGACTCGTACCGGGGGGCGGGCCGGCTGACCGGCCGCAAGGCCCTGATCACCGGCGGCGACTCCGGCATCGGTGCCGCGGTCGCCATCGCCTACGCCCGTGAGGGCGCGGACGTCGCCATCGCCTACCTGCCTCAGGAGCAGCCCGACGCCGACCGCGTCCTGGCGGCGATCGAGGCGGCCGGGCGCACCGCCGTCGCGCTGCCGGGGGACCTGATGGACGCGGACTACCGTGCCGCCCTCGTGGACGAGGCGGCGAAGCGCCTCGGCGGCCTGGACATCCTCGTGAACAACGCGGGCAAGCAGTTCATCTCCGATGACCTGACCGATCTCACCGACGAGCAGGTCCACGAGACGTTCCAGATCAACATCATGTCCATGTTCACGCTCAGCCGCGCCGCGCTGAAGCACATGGGCCCGGGCAGCACGATCGTGAACACCACCTCGGTGCAGGCCTACAACCCCAACCCGAGGCTCCTCGACTACGCCGCCACCAAGGGCGCCATCAACAACTTCACCAAGGGCCTGGCCGAGCAGCTCGGCCCGAAGGGCATCCGCGTCAACGCGGTGGCGCCCGGGCCCATCTGGACGGTGCAGCACGTGTCCTACGGTGAGCCCGAGGAGAAGCTGCCCGAGTTCGGCCACAGCACCCCCATCGGCCGCGCCGGCCAGCCCGTGGAGATGGCGCCCGCCTATGTGTTCCTGGCCTCGGGCGAGTCCAGCTACGTCAACGGCGAGACCCTGAACGCCAACGGCGGCACGCCCACCCCGTGACCGCCCGCCTCCTCGCCGACGTCGACACCGGCATCGACGATGCCTGCGCCCTGCTCCACCTCGTGGGCGCCCACCGCCTCGGCGCCGGCCCCGAGCTCGTGGCCGTCACCACCACGGGCGGCAACGCGACCGCCCGGGACTGCGCCCTGAACACGGCCGCGGTGCTGGACCTGGTCGGCCGGGCCGACGTCGAGGTGGCCGTCGGTGCCGAGACCCCGCTGCGCCGGCCCGCGGTCACCACCCCGGAGACCCACGGCGACGGCGGTCTCGGCCATGCCCGGATCGATCGGCGCCCTGAGTGGCTCTCGCCCCGGCCCGCCGTGGAGGTGTGGCTGGACGAGCTTCGGGCCCACCCCGGGGAGACGACGATCCTCTGCACCGCGCCGCTGACGAACCTGGCCCTCGCGCTGCGCGTCGAGCCGCGCCTGCCGTTCCTCGCCCGCGGCATCGTGATCATGGGCGGCTCCTTCTATCATCCGGGCAACACCACGCCCACCGCCGAGTGGAACACCTGGGTGGACCCGGACGCCGCGAAGGAGGTGTTCGCGGCCTTCGAGGGCCTGCCCGAGGATCGCCTGCCGGTGGTGTGCGCGCTCGAGACCACGGAGCGGATCGAGTACACGCCGGCCCTGCTGGACGGCCTCCTGGCCGACGCCGGGGCCAGCCCCGTCGGCTGGTCCGCGGACCGACCGCGGGTCGCCGGGCCGGCCGCCGCGACCGGCCGCCCCGTCCTGGACGTGCTCGCCGACGCGCTGCGCTTCTACTTCGAGTTCCACCACGACTACGACCAGGGCTACATCGCCCACCTGCACGACCTCTTCGCCGCCCAGGTGGCCGCGGGCCAGGCCCGCATCGCCACCCGGGCCACCGTCGTCGACGTCGAGGCGGACTCGGAGCTGCTGCGCGGCACCACCGTCCACGACACGCGGGACATCTGGGGCAGGCGCCCCAACGCCCGGCTCGTCACGGCCAACGACCCCGCGGAGGTGTTCGCGGCCTTCGCCCGCGCGGTGGGCGCCGTCGTCGCGGAGGAGCGGACGTCCGACGGCGGCGCCCCGGCCCGGTGACCGCCGTCGGGAATGCCGGCCGCCCGCGCGCGGTTGCATCCGACGCATCCGCCCGACCCCGACCTTCCAGGAGCTCCCTCATGACCAGCGTGTCCACCGTTCCCTTCCACGACGGCCAGCAGATCCCGCAGCTCGGACTCGGCGTGTGGCAGGTCGAGGACGACGTCGCCGCCGACGTCGTCGAGCAGGCGATCCGCGCCGGCTACCGCCACATCGACACCGCCGCGATCTACGGGAATGAGGAGGGCGTGGGCCGCGGCATCGCCGCGTCCGGCGTCGCCCGCGAGGAGCTGTTCCTCACCACCAAGGTGTGGAACTCGGACCAGGGCTACGAGGAGGCGCTCGCCGCCCTCGACGTCTCGCTCGACAAGCTCGGCACCGACTACGTCGACCTCTACCTCATCCACTGGGCCAAGCCGGCGCAGGGGAAGTACGTGGACACCTGGAAGGCCCTGATCGAGGCGCAGAAGCAGGGCAAGGTGCGCTCGATCGGCGTCTCCAACTTCCCGGCCGCCCAGCTCGAGGAGATCATCGAGGCCACCGGCGTGGTGCCCGTGATCCACCAGGTCGAGACCCACCCGTACTGGCAGCAGCGCGAGCTGCGCGAGGTCGAGGGCCGACACGGCATCGTCCACGAGTCCTGGTCCCCGCTCGGTCAGGGCGGCGACCTCCTCGCCGACCCCGTGGTCACGGAGATCGCCGAGGCCCGCGGTGCGACGCCGGCCCAGGTGGTCATCGCGTGGCACCTCGCCCACGGCTTCGTGGTCATCCCCAAGTCCGTGACGCCCGAGCGCATCGTCTCGAACCTCGAGGCCGCGGGGGTGGAGCTGACCGCCGACGACGTCGCCCGGATCGACGCCCTCGACCGCGAGGACGGCCGCCTCGGCCCCGACCCGGCGGTCATCGACTTCTGATCCAGCCGCCACCGCGCGCACCCGGCCCGTCCCCCCTGGGGGCGGGCCGGTGATAGTTTTGCTCGAGCATGCCCGGCGGCCGCCGCGCCGCCCGGGCGCATCTGTCCAGGCACTCCACGGAAGGCATGCACCATGTCCCACCAGGCTCCCCCCGCCGATGCGTCGAAGGCCCGCGCGCCGCGGACCGCCGTCCCGGTGACCCCGCAGACCCGCGCGAGCTCGCTGACCGACCTGCTCGGCGCCCTCGTGCGCCTGTTGCCCCTGCAGATCAAGGACGAGCTCGCGCTCGCCAAGAGACACGTGGCCGCGAAGGGCAAGAAGGCCGGCATCGGCGCCGGGGTCGCGGTGGTGGGCCTGTTCTTCCTCGCGCTCATGGTGGTCGCCCTCGTGGTGACCCTGATCGGCGCCTTCGCCGACCCGACCTTCTGGTTCCCGGCGCTCATGGTGGCGCTGGCCTTCCTCGTGCTCGGCCTGATCTTCGCCGGCGTCGGCCTCGTGATGGTCAAGGGTGCCATGCCGCTCGTACCGCAGGAGACCGTGCGCAACCTCGAGTACGACCTCGGCTACCTCAAGGAGGGCAACGCCTTCGACCCGGCCGAGTACGACCGCCTCAAGGCGGAGCGCGCCGAGGCCAAGCGCGTCGAGGCCGCCCGCGAGGCCGAGCGGAGGAAGGTGGAGAAGGAGGAGAACAAGAAGGCCCGCAAGAACGGCGAGGCCGCTCCCCACCCGGGCCGTGACGACGCCACCGAGGCGGAGATCCGCCGTCGTGCCGACCTGCGCCGCCGCCACCTGGGCGACATCCGCTCCGGCCTGGACGAGAAGATCAGCGTGAAGGGCCAGCTCGCGGCCTTCGCCGCCCAGCGCAAGGGTCGCGGGGTCACCCCCGAGACCACGCACGCCACCGAGCAGACCGCGCCGTTCACCGGTGCCGCCCGCGCGGGGGAGCGGACCGCCGAGGCCGAGGACTACGTGAAGGACAACTGGCAGCCGCTCGCGCTGCTCGGCGCCTCCTCCGCCGCGTTCGTGGCGCTCGCCGGCCGCCTGCGCCGCCGCTGACCCGAGGGCGCCCGCCCCCGAGGCCCCGATCCCCACGGATCGGGGCCTCGTCGTCTGCGGGGAGGGGTGACGGCGTCGGTAGGCTGGGCGTGTGGGGCGCCCGGCGGGGGCGTCCGCCCGCGGACCCTGGAGGAGTGACCCATGCGTGTGATCGACGTCGGCCTGCGCGAGGGCCACGAGTACCGCGTCCGCGACACCTGGCTGACCGTGCCGAACCTCATCACCCTGGCCCGCTTCGCCCTGGTGCCGGTGTTCGTGTGGCTCACCGTCGACGGTCGGCACCTGGACGCGTTCGTGATCCTGGCGGTGCTCTCCGGCACGGACTGGGTGGACGGCTACGTGGCGCGCCGGTTCGACATGATCTCCACGGTCGGGCGGTGGCTCGACCCGGTGGCGGACCGCCTCTCCCTGCTGGTGGTGGCCGTGACGTTCGTGGCCACGGGCATCGCCCCGCTCTGGCTCGCCCTGGCCATCGCGATCCCGGACGTCGTGCTCGCCGCCGTGTGCCTGTGGCTGTTCGGCGGCAGCCCGGACCTGCCGGTCACGGTCCTGGGCAAGGTGCGCACCGCGCTGCTGCTGGTGGGCAAGGCCCGCGGCCTGCGGGCGGACGGTCAGGACCCGCGCGAGGGCCCGTCCCGCCGGGGCTGACCCCGGCGCATGGTCGTGCCGGCGCCGACGGTTGCTACCGTGGGACGCGCGCCGTGCCCGCGGCCGATCCTCACGGCACGGGCCGGGCGCCGTCGTGCCATCGCCACCACAGAGAGGGACCTCCGTGTCCGACCGTCCCGGGATCGCCGCCGACCGCCCCCTGAAGGTGCTGATCGCTGCTGACACCTATCCGCCGCACGTCAACGGGGCCGCCACCTCCGGCCACCGCCTCGCCACCGCGCTGCACGCGCGTGGCCACGAGGTCCACGTCGTGATGCCGCGCGGCGAGGCCGGCCCGGACACCGTGGAGCACCGGCCGGAGGCCACCGTGCACCTGCTGCGCTCCCTGCCGGCGCCGACGCACGAGTACTACCGCGTGGTGCTCCCGCGGCACGCCAAGACCTCCTTCCGCCGCATCTACCGCGAGGTCCGGCCGGACGTCGTGCACGCCCAGTGCCACTACATGATCGGTGAGGCCGCCATCAACGAGGCCGAGCGGCGCCGCATCCGGATCGTCTCCACGAACCACTTCATGCCGGAGAACCTCGAGCCGTTCCTGCCGTTCCCGCAGTGGTTCCTGGACATCGTCTCCCGGGTGTCGTGGAAGGACATGGGTCGGCTCATGGGCAAGGGCGCGGTGGTCACCACCCCCACGGCCCTCGCCGCGCAGGCCATGGCCGAGCACGCCGGCCTGGACAACGTCCTCCCGGTCTCCAACGGCATCGACGCGAGCGCCTACGAGCTGCAGCCGGGGGAGAGGGTGGACCATCCCGGCCATCCGGTCGTGCTCTTCGTGGGGCGGCTGGCCGTGGAGAAGAACGTGGAGGTGCTGATCCGTGCGATCGCGCACCTGGCCCGCACCCGTCCCGACCTGGACGTGCACGCCGAGATCGTCGGCGACGGCGAGCAGCGCGACCGCATCCGTGCCACGGTGGACGAGGAGGGGGCGGCCGACCGCGTCCTGCTGCGCGGCCACGTCTCCGCGGAGGAGCTGCGGGCGGCCTACCTGCGCGCCGACGTGTTCTGCCAGCCGGGCACGGCGGAGCTGCAGTCCCTCGTGACCCTCGAGGCGCTCAGCGCGTCCACCCCGGTGGTCCTCGCGGACGCCCTCGCGCTGCCCCACCTCGTGGACGAGGGCGTCAACGGCCACCTCTTCCCGCCCGGGGACCACGTGGCCCTGGCCGAGCGGATCGCCCGGATCCTCGACCTCTCGGACGCGGAGCGCGCCGCCATGGGTGAGGCGTCCCACGCGAAGGCCCTGCACCATTCCGCCCAGAAGACGGTGGACATCTTCGAGCGCCTCTACCGCGGCGCGACGGCCGCCGAGGTCCGCGCGCTGCTCTGAGACCCGTCGGTAGGATGGGCGGGTCCCGCGCGATGCCGCGGGGGAGGGGCGTTAGCTCAGTCGGTCAGAGCAGGGGACTCATAATCCCTGGGTCGCGGGTTCAAGTCCCGCACGCCCTACGAGGAACGGCCCCCGGCCGCGCGGTATGGCGCGGGCCGGGGGCCGTCGTCGTGCCGGTGCTCAGTAGCGGGCGGCCACCGCGAGCATGTCGGACTTCATGATCGTCGTGGAGGTGAACACCAGGCCCGCGTCCTCGTTGAGGGCGTGGGCAAGCTGGCCGCCGCCCATGTACATGGCCACGTGGTAGATGCGGCCGGTGGACTGGTTCGCGTAGAACACGAGGTCGCCGGGCTGGGCCTGGGAGATCGGCACGTAGGACTTCGCGGCGAGGTACTGGTCGCCGGCGCGGCGCGGGATGGAGATGCCGGCCTGGGCCATGGCCTGCTGGGTGAGGCCGGAGCAGTCGAAGCCGGAGGGGCCGTTGCCGCCCCACACGTAGTAGGAGGACGGGTTCCGGACGGCGGCGCGCACGTAGTCGACGGCGGCCTGCTTGGACGCGGGCGCCGGCGCAGGGGCGACGGCGGGGGCGCTGGAGGTGGAGACCGAGGTGGTCTTCAGGACCATTCCCGGGTGGAGCATGGTTGAGGAGCTCATGCCGTTGATGGACTGCAGGACGGAGGCGGACACGCCCGCGCGGTAGGAGATGATCCACCAGCCGTCGCCGGCCAGCACGGTGTAGGTCGAGCCCGAGGTGGACGGCGCCGGGGCCGGGGCCGGGGTGGCGGTGCCGGAGGTCTTGAGGACCATGCCGGGGTGCAGCACGGTCGCGGCGGTCATGCCGTTGAGCGACTGCAGCGTGGACATGGAGACGCCGGTGCGCTGGGCGATGATCCACCAGCCGTCGCCGGAGCGGACGGTGTAGGTGGTCTCGGCGGCCTGGGCGGTCTCGGCGACGGACACGGTGCCGACGCCAGTCAGGGCGGCGGCGCCCAGGGCGAGCGCCACGGAGGCGGCGGCGGTGCGGGGGGCGGGACGCGCGGCGGCGTGCGGGGAGGTCACAGACATCAGATCTTCTTCCCGGACAGGACCTGCGGCCCGTGAGGATGGTGCCTCGGGGCGGTGCCCGGAACGAGGCCGGACCGCGGGTGCGAGTTGACGAGCAGTGCGGATGACCGGGTACGCGAAGATGCGGAGGAAGCCCCGGCGTGGCGGACCGGCCATAACCGATCCGTGATCAGGATACACGATCGTTATCGAAACGCAATCAGAAATTCGGATGACGCCCAGGTGGCCGCACGGTGCTCGACACCCCCCGCTCGGCACCCTCCGCGCGCGGCTGTCCCCGCCCCTCTCCGGCGCGGCGCTAGCGTGGTCCGGGTGAGCCCCTCCCGCCCCCTGCGCCTGCTGATGGACGCCCGCTACACCCGCACCGACTTCCACGACGGCATCTCCCGCTACGGCGCGAGCCTCATCGAGGCGGTCGCCCGCCGGGCCGCCGCACCGGGCACGGCGGGCGCCGACGTCGAGGTCGCGATGCTGATCTCGGACGAGCGGCAGCTGGCCCTGCTCCCGGACGGCGTGCCGTGGCACCTCGTCTCCGGCCCCACCTCCCCACGCGAGCCGTTCGTGGCCCGTCAGGTCGCGCGTCTGCGACCGGACGTCGTCTTCTCGCCCATGCAGACCATGGGTTCGTGGGGGCGGGACTACGCCCTGATCCTCACGCTCCACGACCTCATCTACTACGAGCACCGCACCCCGCCGCGGAACCTGCCCGAGCCGATCCGCTGGCTCTGGCGGGCCTACCACCTGACCAAGACCCCGCAGCGGCTCCTGCTCGACCGCGCGGACGCGGTCGCCACGGTCTCCCGGACGACGGCGGAGCTCATCGCCCGGCACCGCCTCACCCGGCGTCCGGTCCACGTCATCGCCAATGCGGCGCAGGCGGTCCCGGAGCCGCGGGACCCGGACGAGACCCCGGACCGCACGCTGCTCTACATGGGCTCGTTCATGGACTACAAGGACGTCGAGTCCCTCGTGGCCGCCGCGCCCCTGCTGCCGGGCTACGAGCTGCACCTGCTCTCCCGCATCAGCCCGGAGCGCCGCGGGCAGCTCGAGGCCCGGCTGGCCGAGCATCGCGCCGCCGCAGGAGCCGCCGGCGCGGACGTGCTGTTCCACGACGGCACCGACGAGGCCGAGTACGTGCGCCTGCTCCGCCGGGCCACCGCGGCCGTCACCCTCTCCCGCGCCGAGGGCTTCGGCCTGCCCGTGGCCGAGGCGATGGCCCATGGCACGCCGGTGGTGTGCTCGGACCTGCCGATCTTCCGCGAGATCGCCGGCGCGGGCACCCCGTCCTTCCGGGGTGTCCCGCTCGAGGGGGACCGGGCGGCCGCGCTCGCCGCCCGCGTGCGGGAGCTCGAGGACCCCGCCGAGTTCGCCGCGGCCTCCCGGGCGAGCGTCGCCCAGGCGGCCCGGTTCAGCTGGGACGAGTCCGCTCGCCGACTCGTGGACCTCACGGCCGCGCTGGGTGCGGAGCGGCGTGCGGCCAGAGCACGGATGGGCCGCTCCAGCCGATGAGCACCAGCGGGTCGAGGTAGCGGTCGAAGGCCGCGTCCCCCACCCGCCAGCCATCGGGCTCCCGCACGCCCCAGTGCACGCACGCCCGCGGGCAGTGGGGCGGCGTCCCGGCCAGCCGCCCCACGGGGTCGCCCGCGTCGACCACGGCCCCCACCGCGACGTCGGCCTCCACCGGCTCGAGGGAGCTGTACGTCCCGTCCGCATGCTCGAGGGTCAGCACGGGGCGGTCGACCACGACCCCGGCGAACACGACCCGGCCGGCCGCCGGTGCCTGTATCGGAGCCCCGGAGGGCACGGCGAGGTCCACGCCCCGGTGCCCTCGACTCCACGGTCGCTCGGGAGCGACGAACGCGCGGAGCACGTCATCCGGGGCGGCTCCGGCGACGGGCGGGTGCCACGCGACCGGCGCGGCCGTCGTGCCCGGACCTGCCGGGGACGCCGCGACGAGCAGCAGCGCGTCGCGCCCCGACGGTGCGGACGCGGCCCGCGGCACGGGGTCGAGGCCGCCCACCCCCAGGGCGAGGACGAGCCAGGCGAGCAGGGCCGCCGCGACGCACCCCGCGATGTGCGGGCGCGGGAGCGGACGGGGGAGGAGGGTACGTGGCGTCATGGCGTCAGCCTGGCGTCCCGGGCGACCGCGTGGCGGGCCCGCAGTGCGATCGTGGAGAGCGCCCGCCGCACCGGCCCCTGTGCAGGAGTCAGCGATGGGAGCGGTCGCCCACCTGGGGTAGGATTCACCTCAGCGGTGTCCTGTGGCCAGCCCTGTGCTGTGCCCCGGACGCCGACTCCGCGCATCGCGGTGGGTCGCTCCAGCGGCCCAGCCCCCACGCTCGGTCCCGTCCCCGCCGTCCTCCTGGAGAGGGCGTCGGCGCGGGTGCTCGTGGGGCCCGGCAGCCCGCCGTCGTGATGCCAGGGGCCGCCCGACCGGGCCGGCCGCCAACCGTCAAGAAATCGACCGGCAGACCGCCCGCGCGTGAAGTGCGGGGTGCCACGGCTGCCACAGAAGGGAACGTCATGCCCGTCGTGACCATGCGCCAGCTCCTCGACTCCGGTGTCCACTTCGGCCACCAGACCCGCCGCTGGAACCCCAAGATGAAGCGCTTCATCTTCACCGAGCGCAACGGCATCTACATCATCGACCTCCAGCAGTCGCTGTCCTACATCGACCGCGCCTACGAGTTCGTCAAGGAGACCGTCGCCCATGGCGGCACCATCCTGTTCGTCGGCACCAAGAAGCAGGCCCAGGAGGCCATCGCGGAGCAGGCCGGCCGCGTGGGCATGCCCTACGTGAACCACCGCTGGCTCGGCGGCATGCTGACCAACTTCTCCACCGTCTCCAAGCGCGTGCAGCGCATGAAGGAGCTCGAGGAGATCGACTTCGAGGACGTGGCCGGCTCGCAGTTCACCAAGAAGGAGCTGCTGCTGCTCAACCGTGAGCTCGAGAAGCTGCAGGCCAACCTCGGCGGCATCCGCAACATGGCCAAGACCCCCTCCGCCGTGTGGGTCGTGGACACCAAGAAGGAGCACCTGGCCGTCGACGAGGCCCAGAAGCTCGGCATCCCGGTCGTCGCCATCCTGGACACCAACTGCGATCCGGACGAGGTCGCCTACCCGATCCCGGGCAACGACGACGCCATCCGCTCCGTGAACCTGCTGACCCGCGTGGTCGCGGACGCCGTCGCCGAGGGCCTGATCGCCCGCCAGGGCGGCAAGTCCGGCCAGGCGGCCGCCGAGCCGATGGCCGAGTGGGAGCGCGAGCTGCTCGAGCAGCACAACGCCCAGCAGGCCGAGCAGGCCGAGGCCCCCGCCGCCGAGGCGCCGGCCGAGCCGGCCGAGGCCCCCGCCGCCGAGGCCGCCCCGCAGGGCGAGTGATCCCTGCCGGTCCGTCGGCCCGGCCCCACCTGGCCGGGCCGACGGACCGGTTCAGACCCCGAACATCCCGCACAACCCACACCACGGGAAGGACCGAACGAGCATGGCGAACTACACCGCTGCTGACATCAAGGCCCTGCGCGAGCGCACCGGCGCCGGCATGATGGACGTGAAGAAGGCTCTGGACGAGGCCGACGGCGACGCCGAGAAGGCCATCGAGATCATCCGCGTGAAGGGCCTCAAGGGCGCCACCAAGCGCGAGGGCCGCTCCGCCGCCGAGGGCCTCGTGGCCGCGACCGTCGAGAACGGCGTCGGCGTCATGATCGAGCTCAACTGCGAGACCGACTTCGTGGCCAAGGCCGACAAGTTCATCGCCCTGGGCGACGTGGTGCTGCGCGCCGCCGTCGCCTCCGGCGCCACCGACGTCGACGGCCTGCTGGCCTCCGACTACGAGGGCCGCACCCTGGGCGACTACGTGACCGAGGAGGGCGCCCTGCTGGGCGAGAAGGTGGCCGTGCGCCGCCTGGCCCGCGTGGAGGGCGCCTTCGTGGACGCCTACCTGCACAAGACCTCCAAGGACCTGCCGGCCCAGGTGGGCGTGCTCCTCGCCGTGGACGCCGACTCCGCCGACGCCAAGACCGCCGCGCACGACATCGCCGTGCACACCGCGGCCTATTCGCCCACGTACCTCACCCGTGAGGACGTGCCGGCCGAGACCGTCGAGAACGAGCGTCGCATCGCCGATGAGACCGCCCGTGCCGAGGGCAAGCCGGAGCAGGCCCTGCCGAAGATCGTGGAGGGCCGCCTGACCGGCTTCTTCAAGGAGATCGTGCTCGTGGACCAGCCGTTCGCGAAGGACCCGAAGCAGACCGTCGGCAAGGTCGCCTCCGACGCCGGCACCAACGTCACCGGGTTCGCCCGCTTCCGCGTCGGCAACTGACCGCCGCACCCGGACCGGCCGCTCCCGGTCCACGCCTCGCGGGGGCGTAGGATCGGGAGCGACCCGAGGTCCACTCCGGCGCCGGACGGCGCCGACGACCATCGCATGACGGGGTGGCCGCCCCGACCGGGCGGCCACCCCGTCCGCGTGTCCGCCCCCGGGACGGCCGTCCCCGGCCCGACCCCCACCGACCAGGAGATGCTTCCCATGGAGACGAACCGCGCCCCCGAGGACCCGACCACCGCCCACGCCCCGCAGACCTCGGACGACACCGGCCGCCGTCGCGTGCTCCTGAAGCTCTCGGGCGAGGTGTTCGGCGGCGGCAAGATCGGCGTGGACCCGGAGACCGTCCGTGGCATCGCCGAGCAGATCGCCGCCGCGGCGGACCAGGTGGAGATCGCGATCGTCGTCGGCGGCGGCAACTTCTTCCGTGGCGCGGAGCTGTCCGAGAACGGGATGGACCGCCGCCGGGCCGACTACATGGGCATGCTCGGCACCGTGATGAACTGCCTGGCCCTGCAGGACTTCCTCATCCAGGCCGGGGTCACCACGCGCGTGCAGTCCGCCATCCACATGGAGCAGGTGGCGGAGTCCTACATCCCGCTGCGCGCCATCCGCCACATGCAGAAGGGCCGCGTCGTGATCTTCGGCGCCGGCACCGGCCTGCCCTACTTCTCCACGGACACCGTGGCGGCCCAGCGCGCCCTCGAGGTCGGGGCGGACGAGGTCCTGATGGCCAAGTCCGGCGTGGACGGCGTCTACACCGCGGACCCCAAGAAGGACCCCACCGCCGAGCGCCTCACGCACCTGACCTACGACGAGGCGCTGCTGCGGAACATCCGCGTGATGGACCTGACGGCCATGACCATGTGCAAGGACAACAACCTGGACATGCGCGTGTTCGGCATGGAGGGCCCGGGCAACGTGACCCGCGCCCTGCTCGGCGAGCCGATCGGCACCACCGTCACCGTCTGAGGCGCGCCGCGTAGGATGGCGGCAGACCTGATCCACCACACCGAGGAGACACCGTGATCCAGGAGACCCTGCAGTCCGCCGAAGAGCAGATGGACCGCACCATCGAGGCCACGCGTGAGGACTTCGTCTCCGTGCGCACCGGCCGCGCCAACCCGGGCCTCTACTCCAAGGTGATGGTCGACTACTACGGCTCGTTCACCCCGCTGCAGCAGCTGGCGTCCTTCACCACCACGGACGCCCGCACGCTGCTCATCACGCCGTTCGACCAGTCGGCCCTGCGCAACATCGAGAAGGCCCTGTCCGAGTCTGAGGTCGGCGCGAACCCGTCCAACGACGGCAAGGTCATCCGCATCGTGATGCCGGAGCTGACCGCGGAGCGCCGCAAGGAGTACGTGAAGCTGGTCAAGTCCAAGGCGGAGGAGCACAAGATCTCCGTGCGCAATGCCCGCCGCAAGGCCAAGGAGGCCATGGACAAGGCCGTCAAGGACGGCGAGGTCGGCGAGGACGAGGGCGCCCGCGGCGAGAAGGAGCTGGACGCGCTCACCAAGCGCCACGTCGAGCTCATCGACGAGATGGCCAAGAACAAGGAGCAGGAGCTGCTGGAGGTCTGATCCTCCCGCCGTCTGAGCTCGCCCCATGACCTCCGCCGTGTCCACCTCGCCCGCACCCCCGCGCGGCGGCCGCGACCTCAAGTCCGCCGTCCTCGTGGGGGTGGGGCTGCTGGCGACGGCCCTGGTCGGCCTCTTCTGGTTCGACTGGCTGCTGGTCGTGCTCGTGGTCGCCCTGCTGGTCGGCGCGGTGTCCGAGATCGCGACGGCGGTACGCGGCATCGGCCTGGACGTGCCGCGGCCCCCGCTCTGGGTGGCTGCGGCGGTCCTGCCGCTGACGGCGTGGCGGTGGGGGGTGCCGGGGCTGTTCGTCGCCCTCGTGGCGTGCCTGGCCCTGGTGGCCGTGTGGACAGCGCTGACGCGCCGGCGCCCGGCGGGCCAGTTCATGCTCGCGGGCGTGTTCATCGTGCTGTGGGCGCCGTTCCTGCTCTCCTTCGCCGCGGCGCTCCTGGACGAGCCGCTGGGGCACCGCATGGTGGCGGTCCTGCTGCTGATGGTGGTCTCCAACGACACGTTCGGCTACATCGTGGGCTACCGCTTCGGCCGCACCCCGATCGCCCCGCGCATCAGCCCCAAGAAGTCCTGGGAGGGCCTGGCCGGCTCCCTGGCGGGCTCGGTGCTGGTGGGCGTCGTCGCCGTCCCCGTGCTGGTCGGCCAGCCGTGGTGGGTCGGCGCCGTCCTCGGCGTGACCACCGTCGCCGCCGCCACCTCGGGGGACTTCTCCGAGTCCATGGTCAAGCGTGAGCTCGGCATCAAGGACATGTCCTCCGCCCTGCCCGGCCACGGCGGCGTGATGGACCGCCTGGACTCCCTCGTGTTCGCCTCGCCGGTGGCCTACACCGTGCTGGCGCTGCCCCTGACCTGATCCACCCCTCGACCCGGCACGTCCGGGACCCGCACCGCAGGAGACGCCCATGACCCCCCGCACCACCCCGGACGCCGAGCCGGTCTTCGAGCTCGTCGAGCAGGACGAGATCGGCTACGAGACCACCCACGTGGACGCCTTCATGGCGCGTGCCCGTGAGGCACGCGACGGCGGTGCCCCGCTGACGGCGGAGGAGGTGCGCCAGGCCCGCTTCGCGACCGTCAACGGCGGCTACGCCACGGACGAGGTGGATGACGAGCTGGACCGCCTCGAAGAGGAGCTGGCCGCCGCCGAGCGTCAGGCCTTCGTCGCCGAGCGCGGGGACGAGGACTGGGCCGCAGACCTCGAGGAGCGCGTGGCCGAGCTCGTGGCCCGTGCCGACCGGGCCCCGGCGGAGCGCTTCCGCCGCCCCTCCCGCGCGGACGCCGTGAGCTACGACGTGGACCAGGTGGACGCGCTCGTGGACCGCCTGCGCGTCACCCTGGCCGGTGCGGAGGACTCGACGGATCCCGACGCCGAAGGCGGGCTGACCGCGGACGACGTGCGCCGCGCGGCGTTCGGCGAGGCCGAGGGTGCCGCCGGCTACGAGGAGGGCCAGGTCGACGCCTACCTTGACGCCGCCGTCGACGTGCTGCTGCGCCGCGCCTGACACCCGGCCCTCGCGCGGCGGCCCCGGGAGAGTGGCGCAGATCACACTGAAGTGATTACAATCACACCACCGAGACGCCGCGCGCTCCACCCCTGCTCGCGCATGCGTACAACTCCCTCGCCCCGCACCGTGGGCGTCGATCGGAAGGCAGTCCAGTGACCCTCGTGGACCACACCCGTCCCACCGGCGGACAGTCCGCCGGCTCTCCGCCCCCGGCGGGCCCGGCCGAGGCCGTGATGCTCCAGGTGCTCGACACGGAGGGCCGCCGCCGTCCGCAGCCGGAGCTCGACCCGTGGATCGAGGACGTCGACGCCGCCGCCCTCGCCGCGCTGTACCGCCAGATGGCCGTGGTCCGTCGCCTCGACGTCGAGGCCACGCACCTGCAGCGTCAGGGCGAGCTGGCCCTGTGGCCGCCGCTGCTGGGCCAGGAGGCCGCCCAGGTGGGCTCCGCCGTCGCGCTGCGCCCGGACGACTTCGTCTTCCCGTCCTACCGCGAGAACGGCGTGGCCCTGCTGCGCGGCGTCCCCGCGCTGGACCTGCTGCGGGTGTGGCGCGGCTCCACGTTCTCGAGCTGGGACCCGAACGAGACGCGGGTGGCCACCCAGCAGATCATCATCGGCGCGCAGGCCCTGCACGCCGTCGGCTACGCGATGGGCGTCCAGCGGGACCAGGCGGACGTCGCCACGATCGTCTACTTCGGCGACGGCGCCACGAGCCAGGGCGACGTCAACGAGGCCATGGTCTTCAGCGCCTCCTACCAGGCGCCCGTGGTGTTCTTCTGCCAGAACAACCACTGGGCCATCTCCGAGCCCGTGCGCCTGCAGACCCGCCGCAGCATCGCGGACCGCCCGTGGGGCTTCGGCATCCCGTCGATGCGCGTGGACGGCAACGACGTCCTGGCCGTGCTCGCCGCAACCCGCGCCGCCGTCGAGCGCGCGGCCGACGGGGGCGGCCCCACGTTCGTCGAGGCCGTCACCTACCGCATGGGTCCACACACCACCGCGGACGACCCCACCCGCTACCGGGACGACGCCGAGCTCGAGGCCTGGAAGGCCCGTGACCCGCTGACCCGCGTGGAGGCGCACCTGCGCACCCTCGACGTGGACGTGGACGCCGTGCTTGCACAGGCCCAGGCCGAGGCCGACGAGCTGGCAGCGGAGGTCCGCCGTGCCCTCGAGGCGCTCGAGGAGGACGGCGCGGACAGGCTCTTCGACGAGATCTACGCGGAGCCCCACCAGGAGCTCGAGCGGCAGCGCCGCGAGCACGCCCTCTACCTGCAGCAGTTCGACGACGAGGAGGCGGGCGCGTGAGCGAGCGCATGACCTTCGGCCGTGCGATCAACCGCGGCCTGCACCGTGCCCTGGCCGACGACCCCAAGGTCCTGCTCATGGGCGAGGACATCGGCGCCCTCGGCGGCGTGTTCCGCATCACCGACGGCCTGCAGGCCGAGTTCGGCGAGGACCGGGTGCTCGACACCCCGCTGGCCGAGTCCGGCATCGTGGGCACGGCCATCGGCCTGGCGATGCGCGGCTACCGGCCCGTCGTCGAGATCCAGTTCGACGGCTTCGTGTACCCGGCGTTCGACCAGATCGTGGCGAACCTGGCCAAGCTGCGCGCCCGCACCCGCGGCGCCGTGCCGATGCCGGTGACCATCCGCATCCCCTTCGGCGGCGGCATCGGCTCCCCGGAGCACCACTCCGAGTCGCCCGAGGCCTACTTCCTGCACACCGCGGGTCTGCGCGTGGTCTCCCCGTCCTCCCCGCAGGAGGGGTACGACCTCATCCGCGCCGCGATCGCCTCGGAGGACCCGGTGGTCTACCTCGAGCCCAAGCGTCGCTACCACGACAAGGGCGACGTGGACCTGGGCGTCGCGATCCCGCCGATGAGCCCGGCCCGCATCCTGCGCGAGGGCCGTGACGCCACGCTCGTGGCCTACGGCCCGCTCGTGAAGACCGCCCTGCAGGCCGCCGAGGTGGCGGCCGAGGAGGGTGTCGAGGTCGAGGTGGTCGACCTGCGCAGCCTGTCCCCGCTGGACACCGGCCTCGTCGAGTCCTCGGTGCGGCGCACCGGTCGGCTCGTCGTGGCGCACGAGGCCTCCCGCACGGGCGGCCTCGGCGCCGAGCTCGTGGCCACGGTGGCCGAGCGCGCGTTCCATTGGCTCGAGGCCCCGCCGGTGCGCGTCACCGGCATGGACGTGCCCTACCCGCCGTCCAAGCTCGAGCACCTGCACCTGCCGGACCTCGACCGCATCCTCGACGGCCTGGACCGTGCTCTGGGCCGGCCGAATTCGCTGGACTCCGTGGACGCGTTCGCCGCCCCCGAGACCGCCGAGCAGTTCCTCGCCGCCCAGAACGCCGGGGAGGAGACCCGATGAGCCAGAAGACCTTCCGCCTGCCCGACCTCGGCGAGGGCCTGACCGAGTCCGAGATCGTGACGTGGCGCGTGGCCGAGGGCGACGCGGTGACCGTGAACCAGGTGCTCGCCGACGTCGAGACGGCCAAGGCCGTGGTCGAGGTCTCCAGCCCGTTCGCGGGCGTCGTCGCGGCCCTGCACGGCGCCGAGGGCGAGACCCTCGAGGTCGGCGCGCCCCTGGTGACCTTCACCCTCGAGGGCGCCGAGCCCGACGTCGGCGGGCCCGCCGAGGCCGACGGCCGCGTGCCCACCCTCGTCGGCTACGGCGCCGCGCCGGACACCGGCAAGCCCGGCCGCCGTGCGCGGCGCGGCTCCGCGGCCCCGGCGACATCGGCCGCCCCGGCGGGCGAGCCCGCCCGCGGACAGGCGCCGTCCACGTCGGAGGCGGCCCCGGCCGGTGCCGGGCGCCCGCAGCCCGAGGCCGCCGAGCCCGTCCGCGCGGACGCGGCCCCGGAAGCGGTGCGGGGCGCGGCGTCGGGCGAGCGGCCCCGCTGCACCCCGCCCGTGCGCCTGTACGCGCGCCGCGCGGGCGTGGATCTGGAACAGGTCACCGGCACCGGCGTGGGCGGGGTCATCACCCGCGCGGACGTCGAGGCGTTCCTGGCCGGGGGCGGGCAGCCCGCGGCCGCGGCGACGCCGCCGCAGTCCGGCGCCGAGTCGGGCTCGACCGGGGGCGTCCGCACCCTGGGCGGCCGCCCGCGCACCGAGGCCGTGCCGGTCAAGGGCGTGCGGAAGGCGACGGCGGCGGCCATGGTGCAGTCCGCGTTCACCGCCCCGCACGTGACCGAGTTCCTGCAGGTGGACGTCACCGAGACCATGGAGCTGCTCGCCGAGCTCAAGGCCTCCCGCGAGTTCCGGGACGTCAAGCTCACGCCCATGACGCTCGCCGCCAAGGCGTGCCTCGTGGCGATGGAGCGCACCCCGGACGTCAACGCCCGCTGGGACGAGGCCGCCGGAGCGATCGTGCAGCAGAACTTCGTCAACCTCGGCTTCGCCGCGGCCACCCCCCGCGGGCTGATGGTGCCGAACGTCAAGGACGCCCAGGCGATGAGCCTGGCGGAGCTGGCGGACGCCATCCGCGACCTCACCGGACTCGCCCGCGAGGGGAAGCTGTCCCCGGCGGACCTGGCCGGCGGCACCTTCACGCTCACGAACGTCGGCGTGTTCGGCGTGGACGCGGGCACCCCGATCATCAACCCGGGCGAGGGGGCGATCATCGCGATCGGCCAGGTCCGGCGGATGCCGTGGGAGCACCGCGGCGAGATCGCCCTGCGGGACGTCATGACGCTGTCCCTCTCGTTCGACCACCGCTTCGTGGACGGCGAGCAGGGCTCCCGCTTCCTCGCGGACGTCGGTGCCCTCCTGCGCCGTCCGGGCCTGACCCTGACCATGGTCTGACCGCGTCGGACGCGCCGCGGCCCCGCCCCCCGATCACCGGGGGGGCGGGGCCGTCGTCGTCGCTGGGATCAGTGCGGGCCGCAGGCGCTGCGGGGCCGCGGGGCGCGCTCAGTCGGCGGCGGGCAGTTCCATCACGAGCTCGGTGATGACCTCAGCGCGGGCGTTGGAGAAGACCTTCTCCTTACCGACGGTCTCGAAGCCGCGGCGGGAGAGCACCTTCACGGAGCCCACGTTGTCCTCGGGGACGTGCGCCCGCAGTGGGCGGGCGGTGTGCTCCTCGAGGAACCGGTCCACGGCCGCGGTCGTCAGGCCCAGGCCCCAGTAGTCCTGCGCGGTCCAGAAGGACAGCTCGCCCACGCCGTCCTGCTGGGTGCACACGAGGGCGCCCGCGGCGCGGCCCTCGTGCTCGATGGTCCGCACAATGGTGTCCTCGTCCCCGAGCAGGTGGGCCCAGTGGTAGTCGAAAACGCCGCGGTCCCGGGGGTTGCGGGGGGCGAAGGCGGACATCAGGTTGGCCTGCTCGTCCTGCTGGTGGAGGAAGAACTCGTCCAGATCCTCGGGTCGGACGTCACGAAGAAGCACGGCGGTGGACCTCTCGGGGCGGGGTTCGACGGCGTCCGCCGTCACGGTACCGGCCACCGTACCACCGGGCACGACGCCGGCCCGCCGGGCCGGTGCCGCCCGCTCAGTCCTCGCCGGGCAACGGTCCGGGGGCCGTGGCCGCGTCCCAGGCCATGGCCGCGAGGGTCGCGCGGCGGGCCGCGCGGTCGGCCGCGGTGCGCCGCACTGAGCGGGGGGTGGAGTTGAGCAGGCCCAGCACGGCCTGGGCGCGGAACACGGCGGTGGCCTGGTCCTCGTGGGGGTGGACGACCTGCAGCTGGCGCGCCCACACGTCGATGTAGGCGCGCTGGGTGCGCGTGATGGCCGTGCGTGCGCCGTCGGGCAGGGCGGACATGTCGCGGTCCTGCACGCGGATCACGTCGCGCTGGGCGAGGGCGAAGTCCGCCTGGAAGCCGATGAGGGCCCGCAGGGTCTCCGCCCCCGGCGCGTGCTGCGCCTCGGCGGCCAGCCCGCCGTTGAGCAGGTCCTGTGAGGCCGTGTCGAGGATCGCCGTGAGCACGGCGGCCTTGCCGGCGAAGTGGCGGTAGATGGCGGGTCCGCTGATCCCGACGGCGGCGCCGATGTCCTCGAGGCGGACCGCGTCGAAGCCCCGGGCTGCGAACAGTCGCGCCGCGGCCGCGAGCAGGTCCACCCGGCGTCGGGCCTTGGCGGCCTCCCGGGCGGTCGGCGGGGTCGCCGGGGCGGCGGGGGACGCGGGATCGGCGGCGGGCATGGGATCCACTGTAGGGCGGGACGAGGCGCGCCGGGCGCCCGGTCGACGTCGGTGACGATCGTCACTACACTGAGGCTCAGTTCAGTTAGTCGTCATTCACTGAAGGGGGTCTCATGACCGCCAGCATCCCGGCCCCGGCCGCGCAGTCCGCGCCCACCGTGGCCGAGCGCAACGCGGCCGGCCATGCCCGGCTCGAGCAGGAGCTCGCCGACCTCGTCGCCCGCACGTCGCTCGGCGGGCCCGAGCGCTCGCGCGAGCGCCACACCGGCCGCGGCAAGCTGCTGGTGCGGGACCGCATCGACGCGCTGCTCGACGAGGGCTCGCCCTTCCTCGAGGTCGGCGCGCTGGCCGCGCACGGCATGTACGGCGGGGACAGCCCCGCCGCCGGCGTCGTGGCGGGCATCGGCCTGGTCCACGGCCGCCTCGTGATGGTGGTGGGCAACGACGCCACCGTGAAGGGCGGCACCTACTACCCCATGACGGTGAAGAAGCACCTGCGGGCCCAGGAGATCGCCCTGGAGAACCGCCTGCCGTGCATCTACCTCGTGGACTCCGGCGGCGCGTTCCTGCCCCGCCAGGACGAGGTCTTCCCGGACCGCGAGCACTTCGGCCGCATCTTCCGGAACCAGGCGCTGCTCTCCTCGCAGCGCATCCCGCAGCTGGCCGCGGTGTGCGGCTCCTCCACGGCGGGCGGCGCGTACGTGCCGGCCATGTCGGACGAGACCGTGATCGTGCGCGAGCAGGGCACCATCTTCCTCGGCGGCCCCCCGCTCGTGAAGGCCGCGATCGGGGAGGACATCTCGCCCGAGGACCTCGGCGGCGGCCGGCTGCACGCCGAGCGCTCCGGCGTCGCGGACCACCTGGCGGACGACGACCTGCACGCCATGCAGATCCTCCGGGACATCGTGGCCACCCTGCCCCCGGCCGAGGCGCCGGCCTGGGAGGTCGCCCCCGCCGCGGAGCCCGCCAAGGACCCGGCCGAGCTGACCAGCGTCGTGCCCGTGGACGTGAACACCCCCTACGACGTGCGCGAGGTGATCGACCGCCTCGTGGACGGCGGCTCCGTCCACGAGTTCAAACCCCTCCACGGCACCACCCTGGTCACCGCGTTCGCACGGATCGACGGCCATCCCGTGGGTGTCCTCGCCAACAACGGCATCCTGTTCGGCGACTCCGCCCGCAAGGGTGCGCACTTCATCGAACTGTGCGACCAGCGCGGCATCCCGCTGCTGTTCCTGCAGAACATCTCCGGCTTCATGGTGGGCCGGGACGCGGAGACCGGCGGCATCGCGCGCGACGGCGCCAAGATGGTCACCGCCGTCGCCACCGCCCGCGTGCCCAAGCTGACCGTGGTGATCGGCGGCTCGTTCGGCGCCGGCAACTACGCGATGTGCGGCCGCGCCTACTCACCCCGCTTCCTGTGGATGTGGCCGAACGCGCGCATCTCCGTGATGGGCGGCCCGCAGGCCTCCTCCGTGCTCACGCAGATCAAGCAGGACCAGCGGGCCGCCGCGGGGGAGGAGCCGATGTCCTCCGAGGAGGTCGAGGCCTTCCAGGCGCCGGTCCGTCGGCAGTACGAGGACCAGGGCAGCCCCCTGTACTCCACCGCCCGCCTCTGGGACGACGGGGTGATCACCCCCGGCCAGACCCGCCGGGTGCTCTCCCTGGCCCTCGACGTCATCTCCCGTTCCCCGCTGCCGGACTCCCGGTTCGGCCTGTTCCGCATGTGAGGCACCCGTGACCGAGAACCACGCCCAGGGGACGCCCCTGTTCGACACCGTGCTGGTGGCCAACCGCGGCGAGATCGCCGTGCGCGTCATCCGCACCCTGCGCCGCCTCGGCATCCGCTCGGTGGCCGTGCACTCCGACGCCGACGCCGACGCGCGGCACGTCCGCGAGGCGGACACGGCGGTCCGCCTCGGCCCGGCCCCGGCCCGCGAGTCGTACCTGGACATCGGCGCCGTCGTCGACGCCGCGCGCCGCACCGGCGCCCAGGCCGTGCACCCCGGCTACGGCTTCCTGTCCGAGAACGCCGACATCGCCCGCGCGCTGGAGGCGGCCGGCATCGTGTTCGTGGGCCCTCCCGTGGGCTCGCTCGACGCGATGGCGGACAAGATCCGCGCGAAGGAGACCGTGGCCGCGTACGACGTGCCGGTGGTCCCCGGCATCCAGGACCCCACGCTCACCGACGCGCAGATCACGGCCGAGGCCGAGCGCGTCGGCTTCCCGCTGCTGATCAAGCCCTCCGCGGGAGGCGGCGGCAAGGGCATGGTGGCCGTGCGCGCCGCCGAGGAGCTGCCCGGCGCCCTCGCCTCGGCCCGGCGCACGGCGCGCTCCGCGTTCGGCGACGACACGCTGCTGCTCGAGCGGCTCATCACCGCGCCCCGGCACGTCGAGGTGCAGGTGTTCGCGGACGCCCACGGCGCCACCGTGCACCTGGGTGAGCGCGAGTGCTCCCTGCAGCGCCGCCACCAGAAGGTGATCGAGGAGGCCCCCGCGCCCCTGCTGACCGGGCTGGCGCACGGGGCCGAGCTCCGCGAGCGCCTGGGCCGGGCCGCCGTGGACGCGGCCGTGTCCGTGGGCTATCGCGGCGCCGGCACCGTCGAGTTCCTCGTCTCGGACGAGAACCCGGACGAGTTCTTCTTCATGGAGATGAACACCCGCCTGCAGGTGGAGCACCCGGTCTCCGAGGAGGTCGTCCGGGTGCGCGGACAGCGCCTGGACTTCGTGGAGCTGCAGCTGCGCATCGCCGCGGGGGAGCCGCTCGGCTTCGCCCAGGAGGACGTGACCCTCGACGGCGCCGCCGTCGAGGCCCGCGTCTACGCGGAGGACCCCGCGAACGGCTTCCTGCCCTCCACCGGGCCGGTGCTGCGCTGGCGCGAGCCCGCCGGAGAGGGCGTCCGCGTCGACACGCTCCTGCTGCCCTCCCGGCCGACCGAGGAGCGCGCGTTCGGCTCTGGGCCCGCCACCGCCGTCGGCGCCGTGGACCCCGTGGACGTCGACGGCGCTCAGCCCGAGATCACCGGCTTCTACGACCCGATGATCGCCAAGCTCATCACCCGCGGCGCCGACCGCACCGAGGCCCTCGAGCGGCTCGACGCCGCGCTCGCGGACACCGTGCTGTTCGGCGTCCGCTCCAACCTGGGCTGGCTGCGCGAGCTCGCTGCCCGCACGGATGTGCGGACCGGCCGGCTCACCACCGAGCTGATCGACGGCCTCGAGGCGTGGACCGCCCCCGCGCTGCCCGAGGACCTCGCCGCGCTCGCGGCCGAGGCCCTGGCCGACGTGTCCGAGGACGCGGCCGCCGCCGAACGCCGCGCGGCCGGCACCGCGTGGGCCCGGGCGGACGGCTGGCGCGGCGCGGGCGCCCCGCAGCCCGGGATGCGCGTCCGGGTGGGGGACGAGGACCGGATCCTCACCGCCCCCGCCGCCGACGCCGAGGTGGACGAGGACGCCGGAGCCCTGGCGGGTGTCAACCTCCTGGCCGGTGACCCGCGGGACCCGCGCTCGGCGTGGCTGCACCGCGACGGCGCCGCGTGGCAGGTCCGCCGCCTCACCCGGGCCGAGGTGGTCGAGGCCGCCCGCGCGGCCGCGGCCGCGCGCCGTGCTCCGGCCGGCGCAGCGTCGCCCGAGGCACGCACGCCCATGCCGGGCACCGTCGTCGCCGTGTCCGTGGACACCGGGGACACCGTGGCCGCGGGCCAGGAGCTGGCGGTGGTCGAGGCCATGAAGATGGAGCACCCCGTCACGGCCGCCGTCGCCGGCGTCGTGACCGTCCACGTCGCCGAGGGCGACGCCGTGGCCGCGCAGGCGTTGATCGCCGTCGTCGAACCCGTCGAGCACGCAGCACCCGCAGAGAACACCTGAGAACAGGAGAGGACCATGAGCACCAAGCACCGCACCCTGCCCGCCCTCGAGGAGGACTACCAGGTCCTCTCCGACACCGTCCGCGAGTTCGCCGACGAGGTCGTGGCCCCGGTCTCCGCCGAGCTGGACGCCAAGCACGAGTTCCCGTACGAGATCGTGGCCCAGATGGGCGAGATGGGCCTGTTCGGCCTGCCGTTCCCCGAGGAGTACGGCGGCATGGGCGGCGACTACTTCGCCCTGGCCCTGGCGCTCGAGCAGCTCGGCCGCGTCAACCAGTCCGTGGCCATCACCCTCGAGGCCGGCGTCTCCCTGGGCGCCATGCCGCTGCTGAAGTTCGGCACCGAGGAGCAGAAGCAGCGCTGGCTGCCGGACCTCGTGGCCGGCACGCACCTGGCCGGCTTCGGCCTCACCGAGCCGGGCGCGGGCTCCGACGCCGGCGGCACCCAGACCACCGCCGCGCTCGAGGACGGCCAGTGGCGCATCAACGGCGCCAAGGAGTTCATCACCAATTCCGGCACGGACATCACCTCGCTCATCACCGTCACCGCCGTGACCGGCACCGTGGAGGGCAGGACCGGCCATGACGGCCGCCCCGCCAAGGAGATCTCCACGATCCTCGTGCCCGCCGGCACCGAGGGCTTCTCCGTGGCCAAGGCCTACGACAAGGTCGGCTGGAACTCCTCGGACACCCACGCCCTGCACTTCACGGACGCGCGCGTGCCGGAGGAGAACCTGCTGGGCGCCCGCGGCCGCGGCTTCGCCAACTTCCTCGAGATCCTGGACGAGGGCCGCATCGCCATCGCGGCCCTGGCCACCGGCGCGGCCCAGGGATGCGTGGACGAGTCGGTCGCCTACGCCAAGCAGCGGACCTCGTTCGGCCAGAAGATCGGGCAGTTCCAGGCCGTGTCCTTCAAGATCGCCCGCATGCAGGCCCGCGCGCACGCCGCCCGCCTGGCCTACTACGAGGCCGCCCAGAAGATGCTGGCCGGCAAGCCGTTCAAGACCGAGGCCGCCATGGCCAAGCTGATCGCCGGCGAGGCCGCCATGGACAACGCCCGGGACGCCACCCAGGTGTTCGGCGGCTACGGCTTCATGAACGAGACCCTCGTGGCCCGTCACTACCGCGACTCCAAGATCCTCGAGGTCGGCGAGGGCACCACCGAGGTGCAGCTCATGCTGATCGCCCGCGAGCTGGGCCTCTGACGTGACGGAACGCGTCGAGATCGAGCAGCGGGGCCGCTACGCGGACGAGCTGGCGGTCGGTCAGGTCTACCTGCACCGGCCCGGCCGCACGCTCACTGAGGCGGACAACGTGCTGTTCACCACCCTCACCATGAACCCGCAGGCCCTGCACCTGGACCACGCGTACGCGGCGGCCCAGCCGTTCGGCCGACCGCTGGTCAACTCGATGCTGTCGCTGTCCACCCTGGTGGGCCTCGCCGTCGGGCAGACCACGCAGGGCACGCTCGTGGCCCAGCTCGGCCTGGGGGAGATCGCGTTCCCGAAGCCGGTCTTCCACGGGGACACGCTCTACGGGCGCTCCGAGGTCACCGCGATCCGCGAGTCCTCCTCGCGGCCGGGGCAGCGGATCGTCACGTTCGCGATGACGGGGGAGAACCAGCACGGCGACGTCGTCGTCCGCGCCCAGCGCACGTGCCTGATGTGGACCGCGCAGGCGCACGCGGAGGCCAAGGCGAAGGCCGCCGACGCCGCAGGGACGGGAGAGCGGGCATGAGCGCGCTGAGCCTCGGACCGGCCGTCATGTTCACCCCGGCGGACCGCCCCGAGCGGTACGCCACGGCGCTCGAACGCGCGGACGCGGTGATCCTCGACCTCGAGGACGCCGTCATCCCGGAGGCCCGGCCCGCCGCGCGGGACGCCGTCGCGGCGGCCTGGGCGGGGCGGGCGACGGGCGGGGTCGACGGCGGCCCGCTGGACGAGGACCGCGTGGTGGTGCGCGTGAACCCCGCGGGCACCGCGGACCACGACGCCGACCTGGCCATGCTCGCCGGGACGGGCTGGCGCACGCTCATGCTCGCCAAGGCCGAGTCCGCCGCGCAGGTGGACGGGGTCGTCGCCGCCCTCGGACCGCAGACCCGCGTCGTCGCCCTGTGCGAGACCGCGGCCGGGATCCTCGCCGCCGCCGAACTGGCCGCCCACCCGCACGTGGGTGCGCTGATGTGGGGCGCCGAGGACCTCGTGGCGTCGATGGGCGGCAGCTCCTCCCGCACCCCCGAGGGCGCCTACCGCTCCGTGGTCCAGCACGCCCGCGCGACGGTGCTGCTGGCGGCGGCCGCCCACGGCGCGGCCGCATGGGACGCCGTCCACCTGGACCTCGGCGACGAGGCCGGGCTGGCCGCCGAGGCCGAGGACGCCGTCGCCCTGGGCTGCACCGCGACCGTGTGCCTGCACCCGCGCCAGGTGCCCGTCGTGCGCTCCGCCTACACGCCCGCCCCGGAGGCCGTCGAGCGCGCCCGGCGCGTCCTCGCCGCGGCCGAGGGCCGACACGGGGCCTTCGAGCTGGACGGGACGATGGTCGACGAGGTGGTCCTCGCCCAGGCCCGCGCGGTCCTGCGCCGCGCGGACGCGGCCCGGCCCGCGAGTCCCTGACCGGCTCCTCGGCGGCCCCGTGCCCCGGCGGCCCCGTGCCGTCGGGGCGCGGCCGTGTCCGCGCGTCTGCACACCGGGGCTGTCACATGGGCGCACGGCCCAGGGGCGCGCTTGACGGCGCACCGCCTCGCCCGCAAGAGTGTGGTTGTCATCACAGTGATCTGTCTCACACTGATTCGTCCCACGCACCCCGGAGGGCCCATGTCATCCAGCGAGCCCACGGCGCCGGTCCCCACGGCCGCGCAGTTCCGCGCCGCGCAGCAGTCCGAGGAGTTCATCGAGCTCCGGCGCACCCACCGATCCTTCGCCTTCCCCATGACCGTGGCGTTCTTCGTCTGGTACCTGGTGTTCGTGATCGCCGGCGCGTTCTTCCCCGAGTTCATGTCCATCCGCCTCGGCGGCAACATCACCTTGGGCCTGGTCCTCGGACTGCTGCAGTTCGTCACCACGTTCCTGATCACCTTCGCCTACGTCCGCTACTCGAACCGGACCCTGGACCCCCGCGCCACGGCGCTGCGTGAGCGCCTCGAGCGCGAGTCCGCCGGCGCCCACGAGAACCCGGAGGCCACGCGATGAGCGCTTCGACCCCCCTGCTCCAGGCCGCCGCGCAGACGGTCGGCAACCCCGCCGTGAACATCGGCATCTTCGCGGCGTTCGTCGTGGTCACCCTCGTGATCGTGATCCGTGCGTCCAAGACCAACGCGTCGTCGGCGGACTACTACGCCGGTGGCCGCGGCTTCTCCGGCACCCAGAACGGCACGGCCATCGCGGGTGACTACCTCTCCGCCGCCTCGTTCCTCGGCATCGTGGGCGCGATCGCCCTCTACGGCTACGACGGCTTCCTCTACTCGATCGGCTTCCTCGTCGCCTGGCTCGTCGCCCTGCTGCTGGTGGCCGAGCTGCTGCGCAACACAGGCCGGTTCACCATGGCGGACGTGCTGTCCTTCCGCCTGCAGCAGCGTCCCGTGCGCATCGCGGCCGCCATCGCCACGATGGCCGTCTGCCTCTTCTACCTCCTGGCCCAGATGGCCGGCGCGGGCGCCCTCGTGGCCCTGCTGCTGAACATCACGGACAAGGCGGGGCAGGCCCTGGTGATCATCGTCGTCGGCGTGCTCATGATCGTCTACGTGCTGATCGGCGGCATGAAGGGCACCACCTACGTGCAGATCATCAAGGCGATCCTGCTGATCGCCGGCGCGGGGGTCATGACCGTGTGGACGCTGGCCCTGTTCGGCTTCGACTTCAACGCCTTGCTGGGGGCCGCCGTCGAGAAGAACCCGAAGGGCGAGGCGATCCTCGAACCGGGCCTGCAGTACGGCGCCAGCGCGCTGACCCGCCTCGACTTCGTGTCCCTGGGCATCGCGCTCGTGCTCGGCACGGCCGGTCTGCCGCACGTGCTCATGCGGTTCTACACGGTGCCCACCGCCAAGGAAGCGCGCAAGTCCGTGGTGTGGGCCATCGTCCTCATCGGCGCGTTCTACCTGTTCACCCTCGTGCTGGGCTACGGCGCCGGCGCGCTGATCGGTCCCGAGCGCATCCTGGCCGCGCCCGGCGGGCAGAACTCCGCGGCCCCGCTGCTGGCGTTCGAGCTCGGCGGCTCCATCCTGCTGGGCCTGATCTCGGCGGTCGCGTTCGCCACCATCCTCGCGGTGGTCGCGGGCCTGGCCATCACGGCGGCAGCGTCCTTCGCCCACGACGTGTACGGCTCCGTGATCGCCAAGCACCCGCTCACCCCGCAGGAGGAGGTGCGGATCGGCAAGATCACCGTGGTGGTGATCGGCGTCCTGGCGATCGTCGGCGGCATCGCCGCCCAGGGCCAGAACGTGGCGTTCCTCGTGGCGCTCGCCTTCGCGGTGGCGGCCTCGGCGAACCTGCCGACCATCCTCTACTCCCTGTTCTGGCGGCGCTTCACCACCCGCGGCGCGGTGTGGTCGATGTACGGCGGACTGCTCTCCGCGATCATCCTGATCGTCCTGTCCCCGGTGATGTCCGGGACGCCGACCTCGATGATCCCGGGCGCGGACTTCGCGGTGTTCCCGCTGAAGAACCCGGGCATCGTCTCCATCCCGCTGGCCTTCTTCCTCGGCTGGCTCGGCTCGGTGACCTCGTCGCGCGCCGAGGACCCGGACAAGCAGGCCGAGATGGAGGTCCGCTCCCTCACCGGCATCGGCGCCGAGAAGCCGGTGCAGCACTGATCCGCGGCTGACCCGGTCCCACGGGGGCCGGCGGGGCGGGACGTCGCGGTGCGGCGTCCGTCCGGCCGGCCCCCCGTCCGTGTCCAGGCCCGGCTGGCATCATGGCGGGGTGACGCACGGATCCCTCACCGACTACACGCTGCCCGCTCCCGCCCCGGCGGACGACGACGGCGTCCCGCGCGCCGTCGCCCTGATCGGCTCCACGGGCTCGATCGGCACCCAGGGCCTCGACGTGATCGCCCAGGACCCCGCCCGGCTCCGGGCCGTCGCGCTCGCGGGCGGGGCGAACACGACCCTGCTGGCCGAGCAGGCCGTGCGCTTCGAGGTCGAGGCGGTGGGCTCCGCCGCGGCGGGACAGGAGGAGCTGCGGGCCGCCCTCGCCGACGCCGCCGCCCGCCTCGGGCGCCCGGCCCCCCGGCCCGTGCTGTTCACCGGTCCGTGCGCCGCCGAGGAGATCGCCGCGTGGCCCGGCGCCGACACCGTGCTGAACGGGATCACGGGCTCGATCGGCCTGCGGCCCACCCTCGCCGCGCTGCACGCCGGCCACCGCCTGGCCCTGGCCAACAAGGAGTCGCTCATCGTCGGCGGGGCCCTCGTGAAGGCCGCCGCGGCACCAGGGCAGCTCGTGCCGGTGGACTCCGAGCACTCCGCGCTCGCGCAGGCGCTGCGCGGTGGCACGGCGGACGAGGTCCGCCGCCTCGTGCTCACGGCCTCAGGCGGGCCGTTCCGCGGCCTGGACCGCGCCGCCCTGCACGCCGTCACGCCCGCCCAGGCCCTCGCCCACCCCACGTGGGACATGGGCCGCGTCGTCACCACCAACTCCGCCTCCCTCGTGAACAAGGCCCTCGAGGTGATCGAGGCCCACCTGCTGTTCGACGTGCCCCTGGACCGGATCGACGTCGTGGTCCACCCGCAGTCCGTGGTCCACTCGATGGTCGAGTTCGTCGACGGGTCCACGCTCGCCCAGGCCTCCCCGCCGGACATGCGCCTGCCCATCGCCCTGGGGCTGTGCTGGCCGCGCCGTCTCCCGGGCGCAGCCCCGGCCTGCGACTGGACGCGGGCGGCCACCTGGACGTTCGAGCCCCTCGACGAGGAGGCCTTCCCCGCGGTACGGGCCGCGAAGGAGGCGGCGGCCGCCTCGCCCACCCACATGGCCGTGTTCAACGCCGCCAACGAGGAGTCCGTGGACGCCTTCCACGCCGGCGCCCTGCCCTTCGACGGGATCGTGGACACGGTCCGCGCCGTCGTCGCCGACTATGCCCCCGAGCACGTGCTCGCCGAGGCCGGCCACGACCCCGCGCCGACGGGGCTCACCGTGGATGCCGTGCTCGCCGCCGAGGCCTGGGCGCGCCGTGCGGCGCGGGCCCGCTGGTGACCGTCGTGGAGATCCTCTGGTACGTCGCGGGCGTCCTCGCGGTCGCGCTGGGCCTGGCGGTCTCGATCGCCCTGCACGAGGTCGGCCACCTCGTCCCGGCCAAGCTCTTCGGCGTGCGCGTCACGCAGTACATGATCGGCTTCGGCCCGGCGCTCGTCTCGTGGCGCCGCGGCGAGACGGAGTACGGGTTCAAGGCCGTGCCGCTGGGCGGCTACGTCGCGATGATCGGGATGCTGCCCCCGCCGCGGCCCGGGCAGACGCCCCGCACGGCGTCCACGGGCTTCGTCCAGCAGCTGGGCCGCATGGCCGACGACGCGCGGGCCCAGGCCGCCGAGGAGGTCCGCCCCGGCGACGAGCACCGTCGCTTCCTGGCGCTGCCGGTGTGGAAGCGTGTGGTGATCATGCTCGGCGGGCCGTTCATGAACCTGCTCATCGCGTTGGGCGTCACCGCCCTGCTGGTCACCACGGTGGGCACCTCGCAGCCCAGCACCACCGTCGCCGAGGTCTACCGGTGCGTGGTCACGACGCAGGAGCAGCAGGCCCGCGCCGCCTCCGGCGGGACGGAGGACTGCCGCCCGGGCGATCCCGCCGCGCCCGCCCACGAGGCGGGACTGCGCCCCGGGGACACCGTGCTCGCCTTCGACGGGCGGCCGGTCTCCGACTGGGACGCCCTCTCCGCCGCGATCCGGGACCGCGCCGGACAGCCCACGCGGATCGAGTGGGAGCGCGACGGCGAGCGGATGAGCGCCACCCTGACCCCGCGCCTGACGGAACGGCCCGTGACGGATGCGCTGGGCCGGCCCGAGCGGGCCTCGGACGGGACCGTGGCGACCCACGAGGTCGGGTTCATCGGCATGGGCGCGCAGCTCGAGACGGTCCGCGGCACCCCGCTCGACGCCGGCCCGCTCGTCACCCAGCAGGTGCGGGGCGTCGTCGACGTCGTCCTCGTGCTGCCGCAGCGGCTGTGGGACACCGCCGTCGCCGTGGTGACCCCGGCCGAGCGCGACCCGGACGGACCGATGTCCGTGGTGGGCGTCGGCCGGATCGCCGGGGAGGCGGCGGCGCTCGAGCAGGCCACGCTGACGGACAAGGCCGCCCTGCTGCTGTCCCTGCTGGCGGGCGTGAACGTGGCGCTCATGGTGTTCAACCTCATCCCGCTGCTCCCGCTCGACGGCGGGCACGTGGCCGGCGCCCTGTGGGAGGCGGTGCGCCGCGGCTGGGCCCGGTTCACGGGCCGCCCCGACCCGGGGCCGTTCGACCTGGCCCGCATGCTGCCGCTGACCTACGCGGTGGGCGCGGCGATGCTGCTCATGGGCGTCATCCTGATCGTGGCGGACATCGTGGAGCCGGTCCGGCTGTTCTGAGCCCGGTCCGTTCGCCGTGGGCGGTCGGCCCGCGCCCCGGGGCGCCCGCGCGCCTAGGATGGGCCGGAGAACCCGGCGGCCCCGCGCCGTCGACCCCCAGAACCCATGAGGAGCGCCCCCGTGCCCGTCAGCCTTGGAATGCCGTCCGCCCCGCCGCCCGTGCTGGCCCCGCGCCGCACCACCCGGCAGATCCGGGTGGGCTCGGTGGGCGTCGGCTCGCAGCACCCCGTCTCGGTGCAGTCGATGACCACCACCAAGACGCACGACATCGGCGCGACCCTGCAGCAGATCGCCGAGCTCACGGCCGCCGGCTGCGACATCGTCCGCGTGGCCTGCCCCACGGACAAGGACGCCGAGGCCCTCAAGGTCATCGCCCAGCAGTCCACCATCCCCGTGATCGCGGACATCCACTTCCAGCCGAAGTACGTGTTCGCGGCGATCGAGGCCGGCTGCGGCGCCGTGCGCGTGAACCCGGGCAACATCAAGAAGTTCGACGACAAGGTCAAGGAGATCGCGCAGGCCGCCTCGGACCACGGCACCTCCCTCCGCATCGGCGTCAACGCCGGCTCCCTGGACCCGCGCCTGCTGCAGAAGTACGGCAAGGCCACCCCGGAGGCCCTCGTCGAGTCCGCCGTCTGGGAGGCCTCCCTCTTCGAGGAGCACGGCTTCAAGGACTTCAAGATCTCCGTCAAGCACAACGACCCGGTGATCATGGCCCGCGCCTACGAGCTGCTCGCCGAGCAGGGTGACTGGCCGCTGCACCTCGGCGTCACCGAGGCCGGCCCGGCCTTCCAGGGCACCATCAAGTCCGCCACCGCCTTCGGCTACCTGCTCGGCCAGGGCATCGGCGACACCATCCGCGTCTCCCTCTCCGCGCCGCCGGTCGAGGAGGTCAAGGTGGGCCTGCAGATCCTGCAGTCCCTGAACCTGCGTGAGCGCAAGCTCGAGATCGTCTCCTGCCCCTCGTGCGGCCGCGCCCAGGTGGACGTGTACACGCTGGCCGAGCAGGTCACCGAGGGCCTCCAGGACCTCGAGGTCCCGCTGCGGGTGGCCGTCATGGGCTGCGTCGTCAACGGGCCGGGCGAGGCCCGCGAGGCCGACCTCGGCGTCGCCTCCGGCAACGGCAAGGGCCAGATCTTCGTCAAGGGCGAGGTCATCCGCACCGTGCCCGAGGACCAGATCGTGGAGACCCTCATCGAGGAGGCCAACCGGATCGCCGGTGAGATGGACCTGGGGGAGGACGGCGGTGACCAGGCTGCCGCCGGTGCCCCGGTGGTCTCCGTCCACTGACCGGGAGGTCCGGGCCGCCACGGGTGACCGCGTCCGCCTGCTGACCGACGCGGACACCGCCGCGCTCGCGGCCCTGTCCGCCCGTGCCCCCGTGTCCAACGTGTTCGTGGACTCCCTGCTCGAGGCGGGCCGCCTGGCCGGCCCGCGCGGGGGAGCGGCGGGCACCCTGTTCCTCGGGATCGACGACGACGCCCCGGGCGCCGGGGGGCTGCGCGCGGCCGTCTGGATCGGCTCGAACGTGGTGCCGGTCGCCGCGTCCGAGGCCCCGGACGCGGGCTGGGCGCCGGGCGACGCGGAGGCGCTCGGCGCGGCGGCCGCCGCGCTGCGCCGCCGGTACGGGTCGATCTACGGCCCGGCCGGTCCCGTGCTGGCCGCCGGCGAGGCCCTCGCCGCCGCGGGCCACCGGTCCCGGTCCGTGCGCCCCGACCAGCCGCTGCTCGTGCTGGGCACGGCCGGGGGGATCGACCCGAACCCGTCCGTGGTGCAGGCGCAGCCACGCGACTTCGCGCGCGTCCTGCCGGCCAGCGCGGCGATGTTCGAGGAGGAGCTCGGCTTCTCCCCGTTCGCCGGCGGCGCGGCCCAGTACCGGTACCGCGTCGAGCGGCTGATCCAGGCCGGGCGCGTCTTCATCGACCCGGGCCCGCGCGACGCGGGCGGCCCGCTGCGCTTCAAGGCGGACATCGGGCTGCTCTCCTCCCGGTGCGCCCAGATCCAGGGCGTGTGGATGGCCCCCGCCGCGCGCGGCCGAGGGCTGGCGGTGTCGGCGATGGCCGCCGTCGTGGACTACGTGCGCCTCCAGGCGCCCGTGGTCAGCCTCTACGTCAACGCGTACAACACCCCCGCGCTGCGCACGTACGAGCGCGTGGGGTTCGAACGGCGCGGCACGTTCGCGACCGTCCTGTACTGACCCGGCGGACCCTGGGCGGGCGATAGGATCGGCGGTCAGGACGCCGGGCACTCCCGTGCCGGCGTCGTCCCGTCCCGCGCGCCGCCCCCGACCGCGCGAGCCTGTCCGAGGAGGCCCCCGTCATGCCCCTGCGCATGTCCACCCTGTTCCTGCGCACCCTGCGCGACGACCCGGCGGAGGCCGAGGTGGCGAGCCACAGGCTCCTCGTCCGTGCCGGGTACATCCGTCGCGCGGCCCCGGGCATCTACTCGTGGCTGCCGCTGGGCCTGAAGGTGCTGGCCAAGGTGGAGCGGATCGTGCGCGAGGAGATGGACGCGATCGGCGCCCAGGAGGTGCACTTCCCGGCGCTGCTGCCGCGGGAGCCCTACGAGGCCACGGGGCGCTGGGACGAGTACGGCGACGGGCTGTTCCGCCTGCAGGACCGCAGGGGCAACGACTACCTCCTGGCCCCCACGCACGAGGAGATGTTCACGCTCCTGGTGAAGGACCTGTACTCCTCGTACAAGGACCTGCCCGCGTACCTGTACCAGATCCAGACCAAGTACCGGGACGAGGCCCGCCCGCGCGCCGGCCTGCTCCGCGGGCGCGAGTTCATCATGAAGGACTCCTACTCCTTCACGGTGGACGACGCCGGCCTGGACGCCGCGTACGAGGCCCACCGGGCCGCCTACCTGCGGATCTTCGACCGACTCGGCCTCGAGGTCGTGCCGGTGCGGGCCACCTCCGGTGCGATGGGCGGCTCCCGCTCCGAGGAGTTCCTGCACCCCACCGAGGTGGGCGAGGACACCTTCGTCGAGTCCGACGGCGGCTACCGGGCCAACGTCGAGGCCGTCACCACGGTGGCCCCCGCCCCGCTGGACGAGGCCGCCATGGCGGCCCTGCCCGCCGCCGAGGTCAAGGACACCCCGGTCTCCACCACCATCGCCGCGCTCGTGGACGTCGCCAACCAGCTGGCCCCGCGCGAGGGCGAGCCGTGGACCGCCGCGGACACGCTCAAGTGCGTCGTGGTCACCGCGGTGGTGGACGGCGGTGAGCGCCGCCCGTTCGTCGTGGGCGTGCCCGGCGACCGTGAGGTGGACCTCAAGCGTCTCGAGGCCTCCGTGGGCTCGGCACTCGGCGTGGTCGGCGAGCCCACGCTCGAGGCCGCGACCGCCGCGGACCTGGCCGAGCACCCCGCCCTGGTCAAGGGCTACATCGGCCCCGCGGCCGTCGACGCGGTCGAGGGCACCCCGGTGCTCGGCGCGGACGACTCCGTCTCGGGCCTGCCCTTCTTCGTGGACCCGCGCATCGCCCCCGGCACGGCGTGGATCACCGGCGCGAACGCGGACCAGCGCCACGTGTTCGGCCTCGTGGCCGGCCGCGACTTCACGTGGGACGGCGTGCTGGAGGCCACCGCGGTGCGTGAGGGCGACGAGGCCCCCGACGGCTCCGGCCCGCTGCACACCCGCCGCGGCATGGAGATGGGCCACATCTTCCAGCTCGGCCGCAAGTACGCCGAGGCCCTCGACCTGAAGGTCCTCGACGTCCACGGCAAGCAGGTCGTGGTGACCATGGGCTCCTACGGCATCGGCATCACGCGCGCCGTCGCCGCGATCGCCGAGCGCTACCACGACGACAAGGGCCTGGCGTGGCCGCGCGCCGTGGCCCCGGCGGACGTGCACGTCGTCGTCGCCACGAAGGGCGAGGACGGCCTCGCCGCCGCCGAGACGCTCGCCGCGAGCCTCGAGGCCGAGGGCCTGACCGTGCTCGTGGACGACCGTCCGAAGGTCAGCCCGGGCGTGAAGTTCAAGGACGCCGAGCTCATCGGCGTGCCCACCACCGTGGTGATCGGCCGCGGCCTGGCCGACGGCGAGCTCGAGCTCAAGGACCGTGCCACCGGCGAGGCCCGCCCCGTGCCCGTGGACGGGGCCGTCGCGGCCGTGCTCGCGGAGGTGCGCGACGGGCGCTGAGTGGTTCGGCGCCGTCGAGCTGACCGCCGGACTGCTCGTCCTCGTGCTCGCCGCGGGCTTCGCGGCGGGCTGGATCGACGCCGTCGTGGGCGGGGGCGGCCTGCTGCAGCTGCCGGCCCTGCTGCTCGTGCCCGGGCTGAGCCCGATCCAGGCCCTGGCCACCAACAAGCTCGGCTCGGTGTTCGGCACGGCGACGTCGGCGCTCACCTACCGGCGGCGCCTGCGGCAGGACCTGTCCACCGCACTGCCGATGGCCGCCGTCGCCTTCGCGGCGGCCCTGGGCGGGGCCGTGGTCGCCGCGCATCTGCCGGCCGGCGTGATCCGGCCCGTGATCCTGGTGGCGTTGATCGCCGTCGCCGTGTTCACGGCCGTGCGCCCGGGCCTCGGGCAGGTCGCCGGCGTGGGGCCGCGGCGGAGCACCGCGCTGGCCCGGGCCGTGGCGCTCGGCGCGGCGGTGGGCTTCTACGACGGGGTCCTCGGCCCCGGCACGGGCACGTTCCTCATCCTGGGGCTGGTCCTGCTGCTCAAGTTCGACTTCCTGCACGCCTCGGCACAGGCGAAGGTGGTCAACCTCGCGACCAACCTCGGCGCGCTCGCGTACTTCGTGCCCTCGGGGCACGCGGTGCTGGGCCTGGGGCTGCTGCTCGGTGCGGCCAACCTGGTGGGTGGCTACGTGGGGGCCCGCATGGCGATCGCCCGCGGCACCGGCTTCATCCGCGTGGTGTACCTCACGGTGGTGACCGCGCTCATCGTCAAGGTCGGCGCGGACACCCTCGCCCCGCTGCTGCGCTGACCGCGGCCCGTCCGACCCGGTCGGGAGCACTCGGCCCCGCCGTGGGCCGCCGGTAGGCTCGGCCCCGGATCCCGACCCGGCCCCGGCCCGCGTGGCGCGGCGGCCCCGACCCGACGAGTGAGGCACCCCATGGACAGCACCGACCGCCGCGACGACCACGCCGAGCTGCGCACCCGCGTCGAGGAGGCCCTGGCAGCCGACGACGTGGTGGTGGAGCAGGTGCGCGCCACGGGCACCGCCGAGCACCGCACCGTCGAGGTGGTCCTCGACCGCGCCTCGGGCACCTACGGCCTGAGCCTGGACGACGTCGCCCGCCTCTCCGGCCGGGTCTCCGCCGCCCTCGACGCCCTGGGCGACCACGTGCCCGGCGTCGGCGCGGGGGAGTACCTGCTGGAGGTCACCACCGCGGGCGTGGACCGCCCGCTCACCGAGCCCCGTCACCTCGCCCGCAACGTCGGCCGTCTCGTCGAGGTCTCGGTCGACGGCGCCGCGCCCGTGACCGCCCGCCTGAAGGACGTGACGGACGACGACGTCGAGCTGGCCGTGGTGCGCCCGCCCGCGAAGAAGGGCATGAGGGTCAAGGAGCTGCCCGCCGAGCGGGTCGCCCTCGACCGCCTCGGTCCGGCGATCGTGCAGGTAGAGTGGAGCCCCGCTCAGCAGGCCGGCGACGCCGACGCCGCCGCGGGCGAGGACACGGCCGAGCACACGGAGGCATGAGTTGGACATCGACATGAGCGCGCTGCGCATGCTGGAGGCGGAGCGGGAGATCCCGATGGACCGCCTCATCCCCACCATCGAGCAGGCCCTGCTCATGGCGTACCACCGCACCCCGGGGGCCCTGAAGCGCGCCCGCGTGGAGATCGACCGCGCGACCGGCCACGTCACCGCGTGGGCCACGGAGCTGGACGAGGACGACACGCCCATTGGCGAGTTCGACGACACCCCGAACGGCTTCGGCCGGGTGGCCGCCTCCACGGCGCGCCAGGTGATGATCCAGCGCATGCGCGAGGAGGACGACGACAAGGTCCTCGGCGAGTTCAAGGACAAGGAGGGTGAGCTCGTCTCCGGCGTCATCCAGCAGGGCCTGAACCGCCACATGGTCCAGGTGAACCTCGGCACCCTCGAGGCCGTCCTCCCGCCGCCCGAGCAGGTGCCCGGCGAGGACTACGCGCACGGCCGCCGGATCCGCGCCTACGTGGTCTCCGCGACGCGCGGCGCCAAGGGCCCGTCCGTCACGGTGTCCCGCTCGCACCCCGGCCTCGTGCGCAAGCTCTTCGAGCTCGAGGTCCCGGAGATCGCGGACGGCTCGGTCGAGATCACGGCACTGGCCCGCGAGGCCGGCCACCGCACCAAGATGGCCGTGCGCGCCACCCGCCCCGGGGTGAACGCCAAGGGCGCCTCCATCGGCGAGATGGGCAGCCGCGTGCGCGCCGTCATGACGGAGCTCAACGACGAGAAGATCGACATCATCGACCACGTGGACGACCCCGCCGCGATGATCGCCAACGCCCTCTCGCCCGCCACGACCGTCTCGGTGGAGATCCTCGACGCGGACCAGCACTCTGCCCGCGCCGTGGTGCCGCAGTACCAGCTGTCCCTGGCCATCGGCAAGGAGGGCCAGAACGCCCGCCTCGCGGCCAAGCTCACGGGCTGGCGGATCGACATCGTCGGCGACGGGGTCACCACCTCCGCCCCGGGCCGCTGACCGTCCCCGGGAACAGGTCCGGGCCCGGACGCGCTAGGATGGATGAGGTCCTTTCTCGATCCGACGCCCGTGAGGGGTGAACGCATGACGTCTCGGACGGTCGTGCGCACCTGCATCGGATGCCGATCGAGGGCGGATCAGCAAGAGCTGGTGCGCGTCGCCCTGGACTCCTCGACGGAACCCCCATCCGTCGTCTGGGACCCGGAACGACGCCGTCCCGGCCGGGGTGCGTGGTTGCACCCCGGCGAGGAATGCCTCCACCGCGCCCTGCGCCGCCGCGCGTTCGGGCGGGCCTTCCGGTCCGCCGTCGACGCCGACGCGCTGGTCCGCACCGCGGAGGCACCGGCTGACAGACCGACAGATGAAGGCGGGTCAGAGATCTGATGCGTACCCGATGAGCACTGAAGCATGAGTGCCCAGCGATGAACTTCACCCCCTGCTATCAGGCAGGCCGTGGTGCGCGTGCCCTGGTGGCGCGCGCGACGGCCTGGAGCAACGTCAACGGTCCCAGGACGCGCTGAGACGGACAGCCCGAGCGGCTCCCGTTCCGGCCCGTGGGGCCAGAACAGGAGAACCGTGGCCAAGGTCCGCGTCCATGAGCTCGCCAAGGAGCTCGGCATCACCTCGAAGGAGGCCTTGAGCACGCTCAAGGACCTCGGCGAGTTCGTCAGCTCGGCTTCGTCCACCATCGAGCCCCCGGTGGTCAAGAAGCTGCGCAGCGCCTACCCGGGTGCCGGCAAGTCCGCCGCCAAGCCCGGTTCCACGCCCGCCGCCCCGGCCGCGGGCCGTTCCGCCGCGCCGAAGCCGGCGGCCGCCCCGTCGCCGCGCGCCGTGGCCCCCACGTCGGACGCCGGCGCCCCGGCGCCCGGTCCCGCCGCGGGCCGCACCGCCGCGACCAAGCCGGGCGTCGCCCCGACCCCCGGCCCCGCCGCACCGACGCCGGCCGCCCAGGTCCCGGCCGAGCCGAAGGCCCCGCAGCCGTCGGCCACGCCGGGGTCGGCCGCGCCGAAGCCGGGCGCCGCTGCGCCCAAGCCGGGCGCCCCGCGCCCCGGCAACAACCCGTTCAGCCCCAAGGGCGGTTCCGCCGGGTCTCGTCCGGGCGCCCGCCCGGGCGGCCGTGGCGGTGCTCCGCGCCCGGGCAACAACCCGTTCGCCCCCTCGCAGGGCATGCGCTCCGGTCGTGAGGACCGCGCGCCTCGTCCGGGCGGCCCCCGTCCGCCGGCCGGTGCCGGCGGCCCCCGTCCGGGCGGTCCGCGCCCGGCCGCGGGCGCCGGCGGCCCCCGCCCCGGTGGGCCGCGTCCGAACCCGGGCATGATGCCCAAGCAGATCACCCCGGCCCCGCAGCCGGCCCGCGGCCGTGGCCGTCCGGGCGGCGGCCCCGGCGGCGGTCCGGGTCGTCCCGGCGGCCCGGGCGGCCGTGGCGGTCGAGGCAACGCCCAGGGCGCCTTCGGGCGCGGCGGCGGCCCGCGCAAGGGACGCAAGTCGAAGCGCGCGAAGCGCCAGGAGTTCGAGCAGCAGCACACGCGTGAGATCGGCGGCGTCAAGGTCCCCAAGGGCGACGGCACCACCGTCCTGCGCCTGCGCCGCGGTGCGTCCCTGGCCGACTTCGCCGAGAAGATCCGCGCCGACGTCGCCGACCTGGTGAAGGTGCTCTTCACCCTCGGCGAGATGGCCTCGGCCAACCAGTCCCTCGACGAGGAGACCTTCCAGCTGCTCGGCGACGAGTTGGGCTACAAGGTCCAGATCGTGTCCCCGGAAGACGAGGACAAGGAGCTGCTGGAGGCCTTCGACATCGACCTCGAGGCCGAGGAGGCCAACGAGGACGAGGCCGACCTCGAGCCGCGCCCCGCGGTCGTCACCGTCATGGGCCACGTGGACCACGGCAAGACGCGTCTGCTGGACGCCATCCGCTCCTCGAACGTCATCGAGGGCGAGGCCGGCGGCATCACCCAGCACATCGGCGCCTACCAGGTGCCCGTGGAGCACGAGGGCGAGCAGCGTCGCCTCACCTTCATCGACACCCCGGGTCACGAGGCGTTCACCGCCATGCGTGCCCGCGGTGCGAAGGTCACCGACATCGCCGTGCTGGTGGTGGCGGCCGACGACGGTGTCATGCCGCAGACCGTCGAGGCGCTCAACCACGCCCAGTCGGCCGGCGTGCCGATCGTGGTGGCGGTCAACAAGATCGACAAGGACACCGCCGCCCCGGACAAGATCCGCGGTCAGCTCACCGAGTACGGCCTCGTGCCCGAGGAGTACGGCGGCGACACGATGTTCGTGGACGTCTCCGCGCGCAACAACATCAACATCGACCAGCTGCTCGAGGCGATCCTGCTCACCGCGGACGCCGCCCTCGAGCTCACGGCGAACCCGCACAAGGCCGCCCGAGGCGTGGCCATCGAGGCCAACCTCGACAAGGGCCGCGGCGCCGTCGTCACCGTGCTGGTGCAGACCGGCACGCTGCGCGTGGGCGACACCATGGTGGTGGGCTCCGCCCACGGCCGTGTGCGCGCCATGTTCGACGAGAACGGCAACGCCGTGGAGGCGGCCGATCCGTCGCGTCCCGTCCAGGTGCTCGGCCTGTCCTCGGTGCCGCGCGCCGGCGACTCGTTCCTCGTCACCGACGACGAGCGCACCGCCCGCCAGATCGCGGAGAGGCGCGAGGCGGCGGACCGCAACGCCCAGCTGGCCAAGCGCCGCAAGCGCATCACCCTGGAGGACTTCGACCAGGCCGTGGCCGAGGGCAAGCTGGACACGCTCAACCTCATCATCAAGGGCGACGCGTCCGGTGCCGTCGAGGCGCTGGAGGACTCGCTGCTCAAGATCGAGGTCGGCGAGGACGAGGTGCAGCTGCGCGTCATCCACCGCGGCGTCGGCGCCATCACGCAGAACGACGTGAACCTGGCGACCGTGGACAACGCCATCATCATCGGCTTCAACGTGCGCCCCGCCGAGCGGGTCGCCGACCTGGCCGACCGCGAGGGCGTGGACATGCGCTTCTACAACGTGATCTACGACGCGATCGATGACATCGAGAACGCGCTCAAGGGCATGCTGAAGCCGGAGTACGAGGAGGTCGAGCTCGGCTCGGCCGAGGTCCGCGAGGTGTTCCGCTCCTCCAAGTGGGGCAACATCGCCGGTTCGCTCGTGCGCTCGGGCCTCATCCGCCGCAACGCCCAGGCCCGCCTGGTTCGCGACGGCGTGGTGGTCTCCGAGCACCTCAGGATCGAGTCGCTGCGCCGCTTCAAGGAAGACGCCACCGAGGTCCGCGAGGGCTACGAGTGCGGCATCGGCCTGGGCAGCTTCAACGACATCAAGGAGGGCGACGTGATCGAGACCTTCGAGATGCAGGAGAAGCCGCGCGTCTGACGGCCGGGGCGGGGGCCCGCACGGACCCCCGCCTTCCGCGTCCCACCCTCTGAACCATCACCACCGGAAGGAACCGCACCATGGCCGATCCGGCACGCGCCGGCCGCCTGGCCCAGCGCATCAAGGTCCTCGTGGCCGAGGCGCTGCGCCGCGGCGTCAAGGACGACCGCGTGGAGCCCGTCACCGTGACGGAGGTCCGCGTGACCAACGACCTGCAGCACGCCACCGTCTACTACACCGTCCTGGGCGACGAGGCCACGGTGGCCGCCGCCCACGAGGGAATCCAGGACAACCGCGGCATCCTGCGCCGCGAAGTGGGCCGCGGGCTCACCATCCGCCTGGTGCCCACGCTCGAGTTCGTGGCGGACACCGTCCCCGAGGCGGCCGCACACCTGGAGGACGTCCTCCGCGCAGCCAAGGAGCGGGACGCCGAGCTGGCGAAGGCGCGCGAGGGCGCGTCGTACGCCGGTGACGCGGACCCGTACCGCACCGCGGAGCCGGACGCCGACGACGCCCCGCGCGCCTGAGGCCCGCGGCACGGTGAGCGCACGCAGCACCGGGGGAAAGGCCCCCGACGCGCCGGGAACGGAGGCGTCGGGGGTCGTCCTCGTGGACAAGCCGCAGGGGTGGACCTCGCACGACGTCGTCGGGCGGATCCGCCGGCTGGCGGGCACCCGCAAGGTGGGCCATGCCGGTACCCTGGACCCCATGGCCACGGGCCTGCTCGTGGTCGGCGTCAACAAGGCCACGCGCCTGCTGACCGCCATCACGGGCACGGACAAGACGTACACGGCCACGATCCGGCTCGGGCAGTCGACCGTCACGGACGACGCGGAGGGCGAGGTCGTGCAGACCCGGCTGGCCAACGCCGTCACGCCCGAGCGCGTGGCCGAGCAGGTCGCCGCCCTGACGGGCGAGATCCTGCAGGTGCCCTCGGCCGTCTCCGCCGTCAAGGTGGCGGGCCGGCGCGCCTACGATCGCGTCCGCGCGGGAGAGGACGTCACCCTCGACGCCCGCCCCGTCACCGTGCACGAGTTCACGGTGCACGAGCTGCGCCGGCTCGACGGCGGCCGGCTGGTCGACCTCGACGTCACCGTGCGCTGCTCCTCCGGGACCTACATCCGGGCGCTCGCCCGCGACCTGGGCGAGGCCCTCGAGACCGGCGGGCATCTGACGGCGCTGCGCCGCACCGCCGTCGGCCCGTTCGACGTGGCCGACGCGCTCACGCTCGAGGCCCTCGCTGAGCGCTTCGCGATGACCGAGCTCTCCGAGGCCGCCGCCGGGCTCTTCCCGGTGCGCGAGCTGACGGAGCACGAGGCGCACGAGCTCGCCTTCGGGCGGGTCGTGGCGCCCACCGGCACGGGTGAGACGCTCGTCGCCGGGCGCGCGCCGGACGGCCGCGTCATCGCCCTCGTCTCCGACGTGCGCCGCCGCGGCGCCGACGTCGCCAAGCCCCAGCTCGTGTTCGCCCCGGCCGAGGGGCCGGGACAGGGAAGGACCGCATGATCCTCGACGCCTGGTTCTGGACGGGACTGGTGATCGGTGCCGTCTCGTTCGTGGTCTGCGTGGTGATGACGGCGATCCGCCGCCACCCCGCGGACGCCTCAATCCTCTCGGTGGCCGCCGTCGAGGTGTTCACGCTCGTCTACGCGGCGGCCGCCGCCGTCCGTCAGCTCGGCGGGGACACCCTGAACGGCCCCGGCTGGGAGTTCTGGGGCTACATCCTCACCGCCCTGATCGTGCCGGTGATCGCCGTGGGCTGGGCCGTCACGGACAAGACCCGGTGGTCCAACCTCGTGCTGGCCGTGGTCGGGCCCACGATCGCGGTGATGCTGCACCGCATGCAGGTCATCTGGTTCGGGCAGTGGTGAGGAGGATGGACATGGCACCCAGCGACGGCGACCCCGCGCACAACCAGGGTCTCGGCCGGATCATCGTCATGGTCTACGCGGTGTTCGCCCTCTCGGCGAGCGCGCGCAGCCTCTTCCAGATCCTCACGCAGTTCGACGCCGCCCCCGTGGCGTACACGCTCTCCGCGGTCGCGGCGGTCGTGTACATCGTGGCGACGTTCGCGCTCGCCCGCTCCGGCCCGCGCGCCTGGGCGGTGGCGCTGGGCGCCGTGCTCGTGGAGCTGGCCGGCGTGGTCGGCGTGGGCCTGTGGACCGTCCTGGATCCGGGGATGTTCGCCCATGACACCGTGTGGTCCCGGTTCGGCGCGGGCTACGGCTACGTGCCGCTCGTGCTACCGGTGGTCGGCCTGATCTGGCTGCTGACGCACCGCCCCGCCCGCCCGGCCGAGGCGGGGGCGCTCTGATGCGGGTCTGGAACAGCCTGGACGAGGTCCCCACGGACCTGCCGCGCACCGTGGTCACCCTGGGCAACTTCGACGGCGTGCACCGCGGCCACCGCGAGGTGCTGCGCCGGGTCGTCGAGCTGGCGCGGGCCCGCGGCGCCCTGGCCGTGGCCGTGACCTTCACCCCGCACCCGCGCGCCGTGCACCAGCCCGAGGTGCCCCACGTGGACATCATCAGCCCCGAGCAGCGGGTCGTCCTCCTGGAGGAGGCGGGTCTGGACGCGGTGCTCCTGCAGCGCTACACCCTCGAGTTCGCGGACCAGTCCCCGGAGGAGTTCGTCCGCGGCATGCTCGTGCACGGGCTGCATGCCGCCGTCGTGGTCGTGGGGCACGACGTGCGCTTCGGCCGGGGCAACACCGGCGACGTCGCGGAGATGGTGCGCCTGGGCGCCCACTATGGCTTCGAGGTCGAGGCCGTCGAGGAGTTCCCCGCCGAGCACGGGGCCGAGCCGGAGCGCCGCTGCTCCTCGACGTGGGTGCGCGAGGCCCTGGACGCGGGCGACGTCGCCCAGGCCGCGGCCGTGCTCGGCCGACACCACGTGCTCACCGGCGAGGTGGTGCACGGGTTCGCGCGCGGCCGCGAGCTCGGCTTCCCCACGGCGAACCTCGAAACGGATGTGCAGGGCATGATCCCGGCCGACGGCGTCTACGCCGGCTGGGTGCACGACGCGCACGGCGGCGTGTGGCCGGCCGCGATCTCCATCGGCTCGAACCCCACGTTCGAGGACGTCTCCCGCGTGGTGGAGGCGCACGTGATCGACCGCCACGACGAGCGTGTGGAGGACTTCGACCTCTACGGCCAGCACATCGAGGTCGAGTTCGTGGCCCGGCTGCGCGGGATGGTCGCCTACGAGGGCGTCGAGAAGCTCGTGGCGCAGATCACGCAGGACGTGGACGAGGCCCGGGCGATCCTGGCCACGACCCCCTCCGATCGGTGAGCGCCCCGGAGCTGGGCGCTCCCCCCGCCGTGCCGAACCTGCCGGGGCGCCCGGCCCGGGCCCGTCGGGCCGGGCCCAACCCCTTCGAGACCGGCGGTGAGCACTACGACGCCGTCCGCCCCTCCTACCCGGCCGCCGCGGTGGACCGCGTCATGGCGGACACCGCCGACGGCGCGGACGTGGTGGAGCTCGGGGCCGGCACGGGACTGTTCACCCGGCTGCTCGCGGCCCGCCAGGCGGACCGGGTGCGGACGGTGACGGCCCTCGAGCCGTCGGCGTCGATGCGCGCCGTCCTGGAACGCGAGATCGCGGCCGGCACGGGCGGGCGGGTGCGCGCCGTGCCGGGCACGGGCGAGGCGACGGGCCTACCGGCCGCGAGCGCCGACGTCGTGGTGGCGGCCCAGGCGTGGCACTGGATGGACCCGGTCACGGCGAGCGCGGAGGCCGCACGGGTGCTGCGCCCGGGCGGGCGCCTGGCCGCGGTGTGGAACCAGCTCGACACGGCGGTGCCGTGGGTGCACCGTCTCACCCGGATCATGCACGCCGGGGACGTGCACGCCGCCCGGCCGGAGCAGCGCCGGTTCGCCGCCCCGTTCGGGGCGGAGGAGCACGCGCGCTGGGTGTGGACGCAGCCGATGACCGCGGCGGGACTGCACGGTCTCATGGCCTCGCGCTCGTACTGGCTGCGCGCGGACGAGCGGATCCGGTCCCGGATGACGGCCAACCTCGACTGGTACCTGCACGAGCACCTGGGCCATGCGGCGGACGCGGTCCTGCAGGTGCCCTACGTGACGGTGGCCTGGTGGGCGGCGCCGGTCAGGGGCGGGCGCCCACGGTGACCGGGACCGTCCGGGCGATCCCGGCCCGCCGGGCCTGCCAGAGCAGCAGCGCCGTGGCCACCGCGACCACCGCCACCGAGAGCAGCGTGGCCGCCGGGGAGCCGGCCGTCTCGGCGTCCACGTAGCTGTCCTCGACGGTGCCCACGAGCGTGCCGGCGGCGATGATCACCACGTTGTTGACCACGTGCAGGGCGACGGCGGCCTCGAGCCCGCCCGTGCGCCACGTGAGCAGGACGGCGGCGACGGCGAACGCGGCGAGGTCCAGCAGGATCCACGGGTCGAGCGAGCCGTGGGCGAGGGCGAAGGTTGCCGCCGAGAGCACCGCGGTGACCGCGACGGCCACGACCGGCCGGCGGATCCACGTGCCGACGGCCAGCAGCAGCCACCCGCGGAACAGGTACTCCTCACCCGCGGCCTGGAAGGGGGTGAGCACGAACGCCATGACGAGCAGCCAGACCCAGTCCTGCGCGCGCGGGGCCGTGGGGGCGCCGTCGAGGGCCCACGTGCCCAGCACGTAGGCGAGGAACAGCAGCGTCAGCACGACGACGCAGCGCGCCAGCCAGCGCCAGCGCACGCGGCCCTCGACCGAGTGGACGAAGCGGGCGGCGACGGGGTGGCCCAGGGCCACGGCCAGCAGCGCGACCCCGATCAGTGCGGCGAGCAGGAGGTTGTTCAGCAGCACCATGGGCGCGGAGAGCAGGTCGAGGTCGGCCACGTCCGTCGGGTCGGCCGCGCCGAGCAGTCCGGGCCCGGACGTGGCGAGCAGGGCGAGAGCGCCCAGCACGCACCCGAGCACGAGGAGGCCCACCAGGCCGGCCAGCACGAGGCCGAAGGACGCGAGTGGGTTCCACCATCGGGCCCGCGGCGTGCGCAGCAGCGCGGGGTAGTCGTGGCCGATCAGCGGCAGATCCAGGGGCGGCGCGGGCGGCCGGACGGGGAACGACGGCGGGGCCGGGGAGTGGGGGACCGGTGGGGTGCTCACCGGGCCAGGGTAGGCGATGCGGTAGACTCGACCCTCGGCCTCCCTGCAGTCCGCGGTGGGGTGGGCCCCGTGTCGTCCGCCCCGGCGGGGCGCGGCTCGTGTTCGCGGTACCGAAGTGAAGGAGGCCCACCATGGCCCTGGATCCCGCTGTCAAGCAGCAGATCATCAAGGAGTACGCCACCCACGAGGGCGACACCGGCTCCCCCGAGGTGCAGATCGCGGTCCTGTCCCGCCGCATCAAGGACCTGACCGAGCACCTCAAGGAGCACAAGCACGATCACCACACCCGCCGTGGCCTGATGGGCCTGGTCGGTCGCCGTCGTCGCATGCTGGGCTACCTGCAGAACGTCGACATCGAGCGCTACCGTGCGCTGATCGAGCGCCTCGGCCTGCGCAAGTGACCTGAGGAGGCGGCGCCGGAGCCCGCGGGAGACCCGCGAGCGCCGGCGCCGCCTTTCGTCTGCCCCCGGACGCACGTAGTGTGTCCCGAGGGGAGACCGCCGCAGCCTGCGGCACTCCGGCGCGCCACGGCGCGCCTCCCCGCATCATTGACACACCCGACGGTTCCGCGCCCATCGCCCGCGGTCCTCGACAGTGGCTCCCGGACCCCGCCGCACGGCGGGATGCCGAGGGCCTCGATCGAAGACCAGGGGGACAGGGACGCCTGCGGCGCCGTCCACCTGAAAGGAGGCCCTCATGGAGGGTCCTGAGATCACCTTCGCCGAGGCCGTCATCGACAACGGCTCGTACGGCAAGCGCACCGTCCGCTTCGAGACCGGGCGCCTCGCCCAGCAGGCCGCCGGCGCCGCCATGGTCTACCTCGACGAGGAGACGTCGATGCTGTCCGCCACCACCGTGGGCAAGTCCCCCCGCGAGGGCTTCGACTTCTTCCCGCTGACCGTGGACGTCGAGGAGCGCATGTACGCCTCGGGCCGCATCCCCGGCTCGTTCTTCCGCCGCGAGGGCCGCCCGTCCACGGACGCGATCCTCACCTGCCGCCTGATCGACCGCCCGCTGCGCCCGGCGTTCGTCAAGGGCATTCGCAACGAGGTCCAGGTCGTCGTGACCGTCACCTCGATCGCCCCGGACGAGATCTACGACACGGTGGCCATCAACGCCGCCTCCCTGTCCACGCAGCTGTCCGGCCTGCCGTTCTCCGGCCCCATCGGCGGCGTGCGGATGGCCCTCATGGACGACGGCTCCGGCGCGCGCCAGTGGGTCGCGTTCCCGAAGCACTCCCAGCTCAAGGGCGCCGTGTTCAACATGGCCGTGGCCGGCCGCGTGGTGGGCGACGACGTCGCCATCATGATGGTCGAGGCCGAGGCGACCCCGGACTCCTGGACCCTGGTCAAGGAGCGCGGCGCGCAGGCGCCCACCGAGGAGATCGTGGCCGAGGGCCTCGAGGCCGCCAAGCCCTTCATCCGCGCCCTGTGCGAGGCCCAGGCCGACCTGGTCAAGCGCGCCGGCAAGGACCCGGTGGACGTCCCCGTGTTCCAGGACTACCAGGACGACGCCTACGCCGCCGTCGAGAAGCTCGCCACGGACCGCCTGACCGAGATCTTCTCCATCGCCGACAAGCAGGAGCGCGAGTCGGCCTCGTACGCCTACCTGCTCGAGGTGCTCGAGGAGCTCGCCGGCGAGGGCAAGGACTTCGCCGAGCGCAAGGGCGAGATCGCCAAGGCCTACGGCTCCCTCACCAAGCAGATCGTGCGTCGCCGCATCCTCACCGACCAGGTGCGCATCGACGGCCGCGGCCTGACGGACATCCGCAAGCTGACCGCGGAGGTGGAGGTCCTGCCCCGCGTGCACGGCTCCGCCATCTTCGAGCGCGGCGAGACCCAGATCATGGGCGTCACCACGCTGAACATGCTCAAGATGGAGCAGCAGATCGACTCGCTGTCGCCGGAGACGGCCAAGCGGTACATGCACCACTACAACTTCCCGCCGTACTCCACCGGCGAGACCGGCCGCGTGGGCTCCCCGAAGCGCCGCGAGATCGGCCACGGCGCCCTCGCCGAGCGCGCCCTGGTGCCCGTGCTCCCGGCCCGCGAGGAGTTCCCCTACGCGATCCGCCAGGTCTCCGAGGCCCTCAGTTCCAACGGCTCGACGTCGATGGGCTCCGTCTGCGCCTCCACCCTGTCCCTGCTGAACGCGGGCGTGCCGCTGCGCGCGCACGTGGCCGGCATCGCCATGGGCCTGGTCTCCGCCGAGGTGGACGGCCAGACCCAGTACGCGGCCCTGACCGACATCCTCGGCGCCGAGGACGCGTTCGGCGACATGGACTTCAAGGTGGCCGGCACCGCCGAGTTCGTCACCGCGATCCAGCTGGACACCAAGCTGGACGGCATCCCGGCTTCCGTCCTGGCCTCCGCCCTGACGCAGGCCCGCGAGGCGCGCCTGCACATCCTGTCCGTGCTGAACGCCGCCATCGACGCCCCGGACGAGATGGCCCCCACCGCCCCGCGGATCATCTCCGTGCGCATCCCGGTGGACAAGATCGGCGCGGTCATCGGCCCCAAGGGCGCCATGATCAACCAGATCCAGGACGACACGGGCGCGGACATCACCATCGAGGACGACGGCACCGTGCTGATCGGCGCCACCGACGGCGCCTCGGCCGAGGCCGCGCGCTCCGCGGTGAACGCGATCGCCAACCCGCAGGTCCCCGAGGTCGGCGAGCGCTACCTCGGCACCGTCGTGAAGCTGACCACGTTCGGCGCGTTCGTCTCGCTCACCCCGGGCAAGGACGGCCTGCTGCACGTCTCCGAGCTGCGCAAGCTCAACGAGGGCAAGCGCGTGGACGACGTCGAGGACGTGCTCGGCGTGGGCCAGAAGGTCCAGGTCGAGATCACCAAGATCGACGACCGCGGCAAGCTCTCCCTCTCCCCGGTGGGGGCGGAGTCCGACGCCGTGGCCGAGACCGCGGACGCGATCGAGTCCTCGCAGACCGAGGCCTGATCCGCCCCGGCCGGGCATGCCCGGCCCGGTGACCACGACGGCGCCGCACCCTCCCAGCGAGTGGTGCGGCGCCGTCGTCGCGCATGGGCGAGAATGTCCGTCATGAGTGTTCACCGTGAGATCCCCCTGGACTTCGACGGCGTGCTGGCGGACGAGGGCAACGGTTCCGTGGTGCGCCGCTCCGTGCTGCCCGGCGGCGTCCGTGTGCTCACCGAGGCCATGCCGGACCAGCGCTCGGTGACCATCGGCTACTGGGTGGCCGTCGGGTCCCGTGACGAGTCGCCCGAGGGCTTCGGCGCCACGCACTTCCTCGAGCACCTGCTCTTCAAGGGCACTCCCACGCGCACCGCGATGGACATCGCGGCCGCCTTCGACCGCGTGGGCGGGGAGTCCAACGCCGGCACGGCCAAGGAGTCCACCGTCTACCACGCCCGCGTGCTGGACGAGGACCTGCCGATGGCCGTGGAGGTGCTCACGGACATGCTCACCTCCTCCCTGATCGACCCGGACGAGCTCGAGACCGAGCGCGGCGTGATCCTCGAGGAGCTCGCCATGGACGCGGACGACCCCGTGGACGTGGCCCACGAGAAGCTCGCCGAGGTCATGCTGGACGGCCACCCCCTCGGCCGGCCGATCGGCGGCACGCCCGAGACGATCCGGGCCGTCACCCGCGACCACGTGGTCGGGCACTACACGCACTGGTACCGCCCGGACGAGCTCGTCGTCACCGCCGCCGGCCACCTCGACCACGACGAGGTCTGCCGCCTCGTCCTCGCCGCCCTGCGCGCCTCGGGCTGGGAGCTCACCCCGGGAGCCCTTCCCGCCCCGCGTCGTGCCGTGGACACCGCCGGGGCCGCGGCCTCGCGGGTGCGGACCGGCACGCACACCGTCACCAAGGCGGTCGAGCAGGCCAACGTCCTCGTCGGCGGCCGCTCGCTGTCCACCACGGACCCGGACCGCTTCGCCCTGGGCGTCATGCAGTCCGTCCTGGGCGGGGGCATGTCCTCGCGGCTGTTCCAGGAGATCCGCGAGCGCCGCGGCCTGGCCTACAACACCTACTCGTTCTCCGCCGGGTACTCCGACGCCGGCTACTGGGGCCTGTACGCGGGCTGCCAGCCGGACCGGGTGGAGGAGGTGGCCGCGCTGATGGAGGCCGAGCTGGACCGGATGGCCGAGGCAGACGTCACCGAGGAGGAGCTCGCGCGCGCCCACGGGCAGATCTGCGGCGGCACCGTGCTGGGCATGGAGTCCACGGGCGCCCGCATGTCCCGGCTGGGGCGGGCCGAGCTGGTCACGGGGGAGTACGTGGACCTGGCGGCCTCCCTCGCCCGGGTCCGCGAGGTCGACGCCGGTCAGGTCCGGGCCGTGGCCGCGCGCCTGGCCGCGGGGGACCGGGCGCGTGTCGTCGTCGCCCCGGCCTGACCCCGGCCACGGCCGCCAGTGCGGGCCGCGTAGGCTGGAGGCCATGACCGCGACCCGCACCCCCTCCGCCGTGTCCGCTCCCGACGACGTCCCGCGCGTCGCGATCTTGGGTGCCGGTGGCCGCATGGGCCGCCACGCGGTGCCCGCGGTGCGAGTGGCCGAGGGTCTGGAGCTCGTGGCCGAGCTCGGCTCGCAGGACCGCCTGGACGCGGTGCTCGACGCCGGCGCCACCCACGTCCTGGACCTCACGGTCCCGGACGCCTCGCCCGAGAACGTGGCCTTCGCCGTGGAGCACGGGCTGCACACGGTCGTGGGCACGTCGGGCTGGGTGCCCGAGCGCCGTGCGCGTCTGGAGGCGCAGCTGGCTGAGCGACCGGGGGTGGGCGTGCTGATCGCCCCGAACTTCTCGGTCGGCTCGGTGCTGGCCTCGGCGTTCGCCGCGCAGGCGGCGCGGTACTTCGAGTCCGTCGAGCTCGTCGAGCTGCACCACCCGGACAAGGTGGATGCCCCGTCGGGCACGGCCGTGCGGACCGCCGAGCTCATCGGCGCGGCCCGGGACGCAGCCGGCGTGCCCGTCTCCCCGGACGCCACCGAGCACGACCCGGACGGCGCGCGCGGCGCCGTCGTCCACGGCGTGCACGTGCACGCGGTGCGCCTGCGCGGCCTGGCGGCGCACCAGGAGGTGCTGCTGGGCGGGCCGGGCGAGCAGCTCGTGGTCCGGCACGACGCGTTCGACCGCGGGGCCTACATGCCCGGCGTCGTCCTCGGCCTGCGGACCGTGGCCTCCCGCCCGGGTCTGACCTACGGACTGGACGGATACCTGGACCTTGGCTGAGCCCTCCCGCACCCCCGACGACGGCGCCGTGGGCCCGCCCGCGCCCGCCGTCCGCGCCCGCCGCTCGATCGTGATGAGCAAGGTGTGGGTCGGCTTCGTGTGCCTGCTCGTGCTGCTGTTCGCCGGGTTCGCCCTCAACGCGTCCGTCGCGCTGGTGGGCGCCCCGCAGCCACTGGCCAAGGCGATCGGCGCGGGCGTCATCCTCGTGGTGCTGGTGACCGTGGCCGTCCTGGCCCGCGAGGTGTGGTTCGGCCGCCAGACCGAACGCCTGGCGGACCAGCTCGAGGCCGAGGGCGGACTGCCGGAGGACGACCTGCCGCGCTCGCCCGGCGGCCGGATCGACCGGGAGGCCGCCGACGCCCAGTTCGAGCTGTACCGCGTGGAGGCCGAGGCCGCACCACGCGACTGGCGCGCCCGCTACCGCCTCGCCCTGGCCTACGACGCCTCGGGCGACCGCCGCCGCGCCCGCGAGGCGGCCCGGGAGGCCGTCCGCCTGCACCGCGCCGGCTGACGCGGCCCACGCGTCGCTCAGCGCCCTCCGACGGCCCGTTCCCCACCCGCCCGGGGCAGCCGGGCCATCGCGGCCTCGAGCGGACCCCGTCGGCCACTGAGCTCGGCGGCCAGCCCGGCCATGAGGCACAGCAGGACGAGGACGGCGAGCAGCGCCCCGTCGGCCGGGTCGATCCCGGTCGCGTCCACGAGCGCGAGCACCACGAGGTGCCCCACGTAGAGCGTGAGCGGGATGCGCCCCGCACCCACGAGCGGGCGCAGCGCGGCGTGCCCGACCAGGGGCCGGGCCAGCAGGCAGGCGCCCAGCACGGCGCACGCCCAGCCCGCCGCGAGCACGGCGGCCACCACGGACCCGGAGTGCGGGGTCGGCAGGGCGAGCCACAGCGGATCCGGGATCAGGAGGGCGAGCCGCGGCTCGCCCGTGCGCAGCGTGAGCGCCGTCTCGGCCGGGTCCGTGCCGATCGCCGCGGCGACTCGCCCGACCGTGCCCGGGGCCCGCAGCACCGCCGCGCCGACGACGACGGCCGCCGCCCACGCCGCGGCCCCGCCGCCGAGGATCCCGGCGGCCACGCGGGGCTGGTCCAGTGGCAGCCGCCCCAGGGCCAGCCCCAGCACGAGGAACGCGCCCCAGGACAGGACGGGGTAGTAGCCCGTGACCGTCAGATCGGCTAGCAGCAGCCCGGGACGCAGCAGGTCCGCGGGGCCGGGGGAGAGCCAGAGCCGCCCGCCCACGAAGAACTCCTGACGGCCCAGGGCGGCCTGTGCGGCCGCGACCACCGCGAACACCAGCACAGGCCCGAGCACGAGCCACGTCCCCGCGATCACCCCCAGGGTGCGGGCGCGCAGGCCCAGCAGGGGCAGCGCGAGCAGGAAGAGCAGGGCGTAGTGGCACAGGATCACGGCCACGGGGACCCCGAGCGTCCCGCACGCGAGCCCGAGCACGAACAGCAGACCCGCGCGGCGGGCGATCAGGCGGCGCAGCGCCGCGCGCCGGATCCCCGTGGCCGGCGTCGCGCCCCCCGTGGACAGGGCCAGCCCGACCCCGGCCAGCAGGACGAACAGCACCGAGGCGCGGCCGGCGAACCACAGGAACGCCGGGTGGGGTGCTCCGTCCGCCGTCACCGGGTCGACGACGTGGACGGTGACCATGCCGAGCAGGGCGATCCCGCGAGCCGCGTCGACGCCGGGCAGCCGACGACGCGCGGGCCGGTCCGGGCGGACGGCGGCGGGGGGCGGGGCGGGACGCAGGGCGGGCTCCTCTCGGGTCGCCGCGCGTCGCGGAGGGGCCACGGACGGCGCGGGCCTTCAGTCTCGCAGGTAGGGTGGGGCCCATGAGTGCCGTCCGTTCCGCCGTCATCCCCTCCGAGCCGCTCTTCGGCACGGTCGTGCCCGCCATGGTCACCCCCATGACGGACGAGGGCGCCGTGGACCTCGAGGCGGCCGCCGCGCTGGCCGAGCACCTGGTGGACCGCGGGGCCGACGGCCTCGTGGTCACCGGCACCACCGGCGAGACCTCCACGCTCACGGACGACGAGAACGTGGCGATGTTCCGCACCGTCGTCGAGGCCGTGGGGGACCGCGCCAGGGTCGTGGCCGGCACCGGCACCAACGACACGGCGCACACCCTCGAGCTGTCGCGCCGCGCGGCCGAGACGGGCGTGGACGGGCTGCTGCTCGTCACCCCGTACTACAACAAGCCCAACCAGGCCGGCATCCGCGCGCACTTCGAGACCGTGGCCGACGGGGTGGACCTGCCGATCATGCTCTACGACATCCCGGGCCGCTCCGTGATGCCGATCGAGCCCGAGACGGTCATCGCGCTCGCGCAGCATCCCAACATCCGTGCGCTCAAGGACGCGAAGGGGGACCTGCAGTCCACCACGACCGTCCTGGCGCACACGGACCTCGACCTCTACTCCGGCGACGACGGCGCGACCCTGCCGCTCATGGCGCTCGGCGCCGTGGGGGTCGTCTCGGTGGCCGCGCACGCGGCCCCCGAGCTGTACCGCCAGCTCGTGGACGCCGTCCACGCCGGCGACCTGGCCGGTGCCCGTGATCACCACTTCGCGCTGGACCCCGTCCAGCGCGGCATCATGACCCATGTCCAGGGCGCGGTGGCCGCGAAGGCCGTCCTCGCCGCCCAGGGTGTCATCCCGTCCGCAGCCGTGCGGCTGCCCCTCGTCCAGGCCACGCCGGACGAGCTCTCCGTCATCCGAGCCGACCTCGCGGAGGCCGGCATCACCTTCTAGAAGGGACCCGTTCCATGACCGCAGGCACCCGCCTGTCCACCCCGCCCAAGCTCAAGCGGGGCACCTGCCGCATCGTCCAGCTGGGCGGCCTCGAGGAGGTCGGCCGCAACATGGTCACCTTCGAGATCGACGGCAAGATCCTCATCGTCGACTGCGGCGTCCTCTTCCCCGAGGAGCACCAGCCCGGCGTCGACCTGATCCTGCCGGACTTCGACTACATCCGGGACCGCCTGGACGACGTCGTCGGCATCGTCCTGACCCACGGCCACGAGGACCACATCGGCGCCGTGCCGTACCTGCTGCGCCTGCGCGACGACATCCCCGTGATCGGCTCCAAGCTGACGCTCGCCCTGATCGAGGCCAAGCTCGAGGAGCACCGGATCAAGCCGCGCACCCGCGTGGTCAAGGAAGACGACATCGTCGAGTTCGGCCCGTTCGAGTGCGAATTCGTGGCCGTGAACCACTCGATCCCGGACGCGCTCGCCGTCGCCATCCACACGGACGCCGGCACCATCCTGCACACCGGCGACTTCAAGATGGACCAGCTGCCTCTCGACGGCCGCATCACGGACCTGCGCGCCTTCGCCCGTCTCGGCGAGGAGGGCGTGGACCTGTTCATGACCGACTCCACGAACGCCGAGGTCCCGGGGTTCACCACCACGGAGGCGGAGATCGGCCCCACCCTCGAGCGCTACTTCGCCACGGCGAAGCGCCGCATCGTGGTGGCCTCGTTCTCCTCCCACGTGCACCGCGTGCAGCAGGTCCTCGACGCCGCCCACAAGCACGGTCGCAAGGTGGCCTTCGGCGGGCGCTCCATGATCCGCAACATGACCATCGCGGCGAAGCTCGGCTACCTCAAGGTGCCGAACGGGATCCTCGTGGACATCCGCAAGGTGGACAAGTACCGCGACGACGAGATCGTGCTCATGGTCACCGGCTCCCAGGGCGAGCCGATGGCGGCCCTGTCCCGGATGGCCAACGCCGACCACCAGGTGCAGCTGGAGGAGGGCGACCTCGTCGTGCTGGCCTCCTCGCTGATCCCGGGCAACGAGAACTCCGTGTTCCGCGTGATCAACGGGCTCATGAAGCTCGGCGCGACCGTGGTGCACAAGGGCATGGCCAAGGTGCACGTCTCCGGCCACGCCTCCGAGGGCGAGCTGCTGTACTGCTACAACATCGTCGAGCCCGAGTTCGTGATGCCGGTGCACGGCGAGACCCGCCACCTGATCGCCAACGGCCGGATCGCGGAGAAGACCGGCGTGCCGGCCGAGAACGTCATCCTGGCCGGCAACGGCACCGTGGTGGACATGACCGACGGCCTCGTGAAGGTCGTCGGCGAGGTGGAGTGCGGCTACGTGTACGTGGACGGCTCCTCCGTGGGCGAGATCTCCGATTCGGACCTCAAGGACCGCCGTGTCCTGAGCGAGGAGGGCTTCATCTCGATCATCACCGTGGTCAACCGGCAGACCGGCGCGATCGTGTCCGGCCCGGACGTCCACGCCCGCGGCGTCGCCGAGGACGAGAAGGTGTTCGAGGAGATCAAGCCGAAGATCGTCCGGGCGCTCGAGGAGGCCGTGCAGTCCAGCAAGGACCACACCGCCCACCAGCTCCAGCAGGTGGTCCGCCGGACCGTCGGCACGTGGGTCAACCGCAAGCTGCGCCGCCGCCCGATGATCATCCCGGTGGTCCTGGAGGCCTGACCCCTCCGGGTCGCCATGCCTGCCGTGTCCGCGGTTCGCGGTAGTTTGGTGGGCATGGCGACCCGTACTTCCCCCACGCGTTCGTCCTCCTCCTCCGCGACGTCCCGCTCCGGCTCCGCCGGACGCCGAGGCTCCGGACGGAAGGGGTCGACCGCGACCGTCCCCGAGGCCGACCGGCCCGCCGCGCCCCTGCGCGCCCTGCACACCCTGTGGATGGGGCTGGCCACGCCGGTCGGCGCCGGCTTCCGCAAGCTCGGCCCGGACGTGCGCATCGACCGCGAGGAACGCCGTGACGGCACCGGCCTGCTCCTGCTGCTGCTCGCCGCGCTGATCGCGGCCGTGGAGTGGTGGGGCCTGCGCGGCACCGCCGTCGGCCGCGTGGTGCACGGGGTGGTGGGCGGCACCGTCGGGTGGTTCGCCCTCCTGGTGCCGATCGCCCTGCTCGTCGTGGCCGTGCGCTGCTTCCGCCACGCCACGGACCATCGCGCCAACGGGCGCATCATCATCGGCCTGCTCATGGCGACCGTCGCCGGCTCCGGCATCGCCCACCTCGTGGGCGGCGTGCCCTCGGCCGCCGAGGCCTTCGAGGACATGCTCGGCGCCGGGGGCATGGTCGGCTACCTGGCGACGGCGCCGCTGGCCTCCCTGCTGACACCCGTGCCCGTCTGGGTCCTCATGATCCTGCTGGCCTTCTTCTCGGTGCTCGTGCTCACCGCGACGCCCGTCGGTGCGATCCCGCAGCGGATCGCGGGAGGCTACGACTGGCTCACGGGCCAGGACCCCGAGGGCGCCTCCGAGCAGCGGGCCGCCCGCCGCGACGAGCGGCGCCGGGCCCGTGAGGTGCGCCGCGAGGCCGAGGACCTCGCCACCCCGCTCTCCGTGGACGCGGAGACCGGGCGCACCCACCCGGACCACGACCAGTCCTACCTGGACGGACCGGCCGCCGGCTCCCACGCCGCCGGGGCCTCCCGCCCCGGCCTGTTCGCGCGCCTGTTCGGCGGGCGCCGGGCACGCGAGGATCAGGCCGCCGACGCCGCCCCGGAGCGCACCGCCGGCACCGCCTACGACTCCCCGGTGATCCACGAGGCCGAGGCCGGCTCCCACGCCGCCCCCGAGGCCGAGACCACCCAGGTCCTGCCCCGACCCGCCCCGCGGCGGGCCGCCCGCGGGGAGCACGGCGTGTTCGACGCCGAGCAGGCCGCCGCAGACGCGCGTGACCCGCGGGACGCGGACCAGGACGCCTCGGACGACTTCGACCCGTGGGTGGAGGAGGACGACGCGCCCGAGGACGCGGACGCCGAGCCGCAGCCGCCCGCCGGAGTGCGCCGGCCCACGGCCGCGGACCGTGCCCTCGAGCAGGTCCGCGAACACGCCCGCGCCCAGCGCGAGGCCGCCGCCCCGGCCGCCGCAGCCCTGGAGGAGGACGCGGGGGAGGACACCCCGTTCGCCCTGGACGACGCCCCGGGCCAGGGCTCCGGGACCGCCGCGCCGTCGTCGTCCTCCGCCGTGCCCGCCAGCACCCCCGCACCGGTGCCGCCGGTGACCGCCGAACCGGCCCGCGGCACCCAGTCCCCGCTGGGCGGGGACGTGTCCTACACGCTGCCGCAGTCGGCCCTGCTCCCTGCCGGGCCCCAGCCGAAGGAGCGCTCCGAGGCCAACGACCGGGTCGTCGCCGCGCTGACCACCACGTTCACCGAGTTCAAGGTGGACGCCCAGGTCACCGGGTTCTCCCGCGGGCCGACGGTGACGCGCTACGAGGTCGAGGTCGCCCCCGGCACCAAGGTGGAGAAGGTGACGGCGCTGGAGAAGAACATCGCGTACGCGGTGGCCTCCTCGGACGTGCGGATCCTCAGCCCCATCCCGGGCAAGCGCGCGATCGGCATCGAGATCCCCAACACGGACAAGGAGGTCGTGGCCCTCGGCGACGTCCTGCGCTCGCAGGCCGCCCAGCGCACCGACCACCCGATGGTGATGGGCGTCGGCAAGGACGTGGAGGGCGGCTACGTGGTGGCCAACCTGGCGAAGATGCCCCACATGCTCGTGGCGGGCGCCACCGGCGCCGGCAAGTCCTCGTTCGTGAACTCGATGATCACCTCGATCCTCATGCGCTCCACCCCGGACGAGGTGCGCATGGTGATGGTGGACCCCAAGCGCGTCGAGCTCACCGCGTACGAGGGCGTGCCCCACCTGGTCACCCCGATCATCACGAGCCCGAAGAAGGCGGCCGAGGCGCTGCAGTGGGTCGTCAAGGAGATGGACACCCGCTACGACGACCTCGCGGCGTTCGGCTACAAGCACGTGGACGACTTCAACAAGGCCGTCCGGGCCGGCCAGGTGAAGCTGCCGCCGGACTCCAAGCGCGTGCTGCGCCCGTACCCGTACCTGCTGGTCATCGTGGATGAGCTCGCGGACCTGATGATGGTCGCCCCGCGCGATGTCGAGGACGCGATCGTGCGCATCACCCAGCTGGCCCGTGCGGCCGGCATCCACCTCGTGCTCGCCACGCAGCGGCCGTCCGTGGACGTGGTCACGGGCCTGATCAAGGCCAACGTGCCCTCACGCATGGCGTTCGCGACGTCGTCGGTCACGGACTCACGCGTGGTCCTGGACCAGCCCGGTGCGGAGAAGCTGCTCGGCCAGGGCGACGCCCTGTTCCTGCCGATGGGCAAGTCCAAGCCCATGCGCGTGCAGGGTGCGTGGGTCAACGAGTCCGAGATCCACGCCGTCGTGGAGCACGTGAAGTCGCAGATGCAGGTCCAGTACCGCGAGGACGTGATCCCCGAGAAGACCGAGAAGGTCATCGACGAGGACATCGGCGACGATCTGGACCTGCTCCTGCAGGCCGTCGAGCTCGTGGGCACCACGCAGTTCGGCTCCACGTCCATGTTGCAGCGCAAGCTGCGGGTGGGCTTCGCGAAGGCCGGCCGCCTCATGGACCTCATGGAGTCCCGCGGCGTCGTGGGCCCCTCCGAGGGCTCCAAGGCCCGCGACGTGCTGGTCAAGCCCGACGACCTCGCGGACGTGCTCGCCACCATCTCCGGAGACACCCCGCCCTCGGTCGCATCCGGCGACGGCGCCGCCTCGGCGTCGGCCGGCCCGCGCGACCTGGTGCAGGAGGACCTGGACTCGCGCCCGGCGGCCGTGGACTGGAACGATGAGGACGACGACGAGGGATCGGAGGACGCGTGGCAGCTGACGGGCAGATGAGCACGGCGGGCGGGGCGCAGCGGGTGTCCGCCTGGAACCTGCCGAACATCCTGACCTCGGTGCGCATCCTGATGGTGCCCTTCTTCGCCTGGGCGCTGTGGGCCGGCGGGCCGTGGGGCGGCGACTCGCTCGTCGCCCGGTGGCTCGCGCTGACGCTGTTCGCGGCGGCCATGTACACCGACAAGCTCGACGGGGACATCGCCCGCGCCCGCGGGCTGATCACCGACTTCGGCAAGATCGCGGACCCCATCGCGGACAAGCTGCTCACGGGCACGGCCCTCGTGCTGTTCTCCCTGCTGGGGGAGCTGTGGTGGTGGGTGACCATCGTGATCCTGGTGCGCGAATGGGGCATCACCCTGATGCGTTTCGTCGTGATCCGCTACGGCGTGATGCCGGCCGGCCGCGGGGGCAAGCTCAAGACCGTGCTGCAGACCGTGGGCATCGGCCTGCTGCTCCTGCCCCTGGCCCCGCTCGTGGGCGGCTGGTGGCCGTGGGCCGGCTGGGTGGTCATCGGGGCCGCCACCGTGCTGACGGTGCTGACCGGCCTGGAGTACGTGAAGGACGCATGGGTCCTGCGGCGGGACGCCCTCGCCGCCCAGCGGGGGGCCTGAGGCGATGACCATGGCGGCCGCCCGGGACGTGGTGCACGCGCTCGCGCGCGCGGGCCTCACGGTGGCGACGGGGGAGTCCCTCACCGCCGGCCTGCTGGCCGCGCGCCTGGCCGACGTCCCCGGGGCGTCGGCCGTGCTGCACGGCGGCGTGGTGGCCTACCAGAACGCCGTGAAGACCGGTCTGCTGGGTGTGCCCGAGGACCTGCTCGCGCGGGTCGGGGCGGTGGACGCGGACGTGGCCCGACGGATGGCCCTCGGCGCCCGCGCGGCCCTGGGCGCCGACGTCGGCGTGGCCACCACGGGCGTCGCCGGGCCCGAGCCCCACCAGGGCCAGCCGGTGGGCACCGTGTGGCTCGGCCTGGCCGTGCCCGACGCTGACGCGAACGTGCTGGACGTGCTCGGCGGCGAGCGCGACGGCGCGGCCACCGCGATCCTCCTCCGGTTCGACGGCGACCGCGCCGCGATCCGGGAGGCCACCGTCGCCGCGGCGCTGCAGGCCCTGACGCGCCTGCTCGCCGTACGCGGCCACTGAGGCGGCACGGGGGCGCCGACCGGCCGCCTTGGCACCCCGTCCCTGGTGGCGGCCCGCCCCGCCGCGTAGGTTCGGCGCGATGGAGACCGCATCGCCTCCCACCCCGCCCGAGCGTGCGCCGCAGGACGGCGACGACGCCCCGGGCCCCCGCGTCATCGGCCTCGTGGCCGACCCGGGCACCCCGTGGGCGCTCGTGCGCCGCATCGCCGGGGACGTCGAGGACCGGCTCGACGAACGCCTGCCGCAGCCCGACGGCTGGCGGGTCGAGACACGGCAGGAGTCGCTGCCGGTCGGTGCGACCGGGGGCATGGTCCTGGAGGAGCCGGTCCGCTCCCTCGCAGACGGGCAGGGATGGGACACGGTGGTCGCCGTCGTCGACCTGCCCCGGTTCGACGACCGGCGCGGCGTGGTGGCGGACGTCGTGCCGCAGCTGCGGGTCGGCGTCGTGTGCGTGCCGGCGCTGGGGGTCATCACCCCGGCCCGCCGGCTGCGGGAGACGGTGCTGCGGATCGTCGAGCACATCGACACCGCCCCCCACGTGGACCCGCCGGACGGGGAGCTGGACGTGCAGTCCTCCGACGAGTCCGGCGAGGTGGAGGAGGACGGCGGCCGGTCCCCGGCGGACGAGCCCCCCGAGCCCGACACGGACGCGCTGCGGGGCATCGCCCCGCTGGGCGACGTCGATGCGGACGTGACCACGACCACCCGGATGGGCGGCGGGTCCCGGCGCACGTCCACGGTGTACGTGAAGGGCTGGACGGGCACGCTGCGCCTGCTGGCCGGGATGGTGATGGCCAACCGGCCGCTGCTCATGCCGCGGGACATGACGTTCACGATCGCCTCGGCCAGCGCGGCCGGTGCCTACGGCGTGTTCTTCGGCTCCATCTGGGTGCTCTCCAGCGTGATGTCCCCGGGGCGGCTCGCGGCGATCAGCGTGCTGTCCGTCGTGCTGCTGGTGGCGTGGCTGGTCACCACGAACGGTCTGTGGACGCACGGTGCGGCCCATCGGCACAGCTCGCGGCTGGACAACCTCTCCACAGTGCTCACCGTGGGCCTGGCCTGCACCGTCGTCTACGTGCTGCTCTTCGTTACGCTGCTGCTGGTCGCGCTCATGATCATCCCCGTGGAGTACCTGGAGGAGGAGCTCGACCAGCCCAGCGGTGTGGGCGACTACGTCCGGCTCGTGTGGCTCGCGGCGTCGATGGGCACGATGGCCGGGGCCGTCGGCTCGAGCCTGGACGACTCCCACCGCATCCGGAACGCCACGTACTCCCTGCGGGAACGGCATCGGCGCTCGGAGCGGTACGAGGGCGACGAGGCCGCGGAGGGCCCGACGGCGGGGAGACGGTGTCTCGGGAATGAACGCGACCCCGCCCGGCGTTGAATGTAACGAGTCAAGAAGAGTGCCCCGCGGGATCAGGCCCGCGGCCCGGCGCCCTTCAGGAAAAGTCCAGGAGCAGGCGATAGACATGAAGCGACATCCCGTCCATTCCCACGGAATCACGCGCTGGGTCGATGACCAGCCCCGTCCCCGCGCGGCCGCCCCCGACATCAAGGAGCGCAGCATGCCCCTCCTCCGCCACGAGATCGGCGACGTCCTGCGCGACGTCCGGCAGCTCCAGGGCCGCACCCTGCGCGAGGTCTCGCACGACGCCCGTGTCTCGCTCGGCTACCTGTCGGAGGTGGAGCGCGGCCAGAAGGAGGCCTCCTCCGAGCTGCTGGCCTCGATCTGCCAGGCGCTGGACATCCCGCTGTCCTACCTGCTGCGGGAGGTCTCGGACCGGCTCGTGGAGCAGGAGGGCATGGTCGTCCCGGACACCCTGCCGGACGACCTCACGGACCCCAGCCTGGGCTCGCTGGCCGGCCGCTGACCCCGCTACACCCACGGCGCGGGCGCCCCGTCTCGGGGCGCCCGCGCCGTCTGCGTCCCCGTCCCTGACCCCGCGACCGACCACAGAGAGGACCGCCCGTGCGCGAGAGCGAGTTCCGCCGGCTGATGGACGAGGAGTTCGGCCCCGCCCGGGCCGGCCTCGTGGCCGACTCCCTGCACCTGCCCGGCCTGGACACCACTGCGACGGCGGCGCTTGCCGCCGGTGTGGACCCGCGGCGGGTCTGGCTGGCGGTCTGCGACCTGCATGAGATCCCGCAGGAGCGGCGTCTCGGCCGGGACGTGCCGCCGAAACGCTGACGCCGCGACGCGCTGGCGGGGCACCGCCCCTGTTCGAACACGTGTTCGAAGAATGCGGTAGAGTCCTGCACAGCAGTGCGACGGGGTGATCTCGTGCACAGGCGGGGCCGGCCACGCTTATCGTGTCCGCCGCCCCCCGTAGATTCACGGACATGACCGAGGCGGGCGCTCCAGCGCCCGCGGCAGCACCACCAGAGCTAGGGGTGAAGGATGAGCAAGGTGACGGATCGCGAGAAGGCCCTCGAGGCCGCTCTCGCCCAGATCGACAAGCAGTTCGGCAAGGGTTCCGTCATGCGGCTGGGGGACCAGACCCAGGCACCCGTCGAGGTCATCCCCACGGGCTCGGTGGCCATGGACGTGGCCCTGGGCATCGGCGGCCTGCCGCGCGGCCGCGTGGTGGAGATCTACGGCCCGGAGTCCTCGGGCAAGACCACCCTGGCCCTGCATGCGGTGGCCAACGCGCAGCGCAACGGCGGCATCGCGGCCTTCATCGATGCGGAGCACGCCCTGGACCCGGTCTATGCCCGCAAGCTCGGGGTGGACACGGACGCCCTGCTGGTCAGCCAGCCGGACACCGGCGAGCAGGCCCTGGAGATCATGGACATGCTCGTCTCCTCGGGCACCCTGGACATCGTCGTCATCGACTCCGTGGCCGCGCTGACCCCGCGCGCCGAGATCGAGGGCGAGATGGGCGACTCCCACGTCGGCCTGCAGGCCCGCCTCATGTCCCAGGCGCTGCGCAAGGTGACCGGCCGCCTGCACCAGACCAAGACCACGGCCATCTTCATCAACCAGCTGCGCGAGAAGATCGGCGTGTTCTTCGGCTCCCCGGAGACCACCACGGGTGGCAAGGCGCTCAAGTTCTACGCGTCCGTGCGCATCGACGTCCGCCGCATCGAGACCCTCAAGGAGGCCGGCAACCCCGTCGGCAACCGCACCCGCGTGAAGATCGTCAAGAACAAGATGGCCCCTCCCTTCAAGCAGGCCGAGTTCGACATCCTCTACGGGGTCGGCATCTCCCGCGAGGGCGGCCTGATCGACATGGGTGTCGAGGAGGGCATCGTCAAGAAGTCCGGCGCGTGGTTCACCTATGACGGGGACCAGCTCGGGCAGGGCAAGGAGAACGCCCGTCGCTTCCTCAAGGACAACCCGGACCTCGCCAACGAGATCGAGCAGCGCATCCTCACGAAGCTCGGCATCGGCGTGGCCTCGGAGGCCGAGGACGACGAGGCCCCGGCCCTGACCGCGGTTCCGGGGGACACCGCGGCCGGATGACCCGATCGCGCAGGAACGTCGGAGGCGGGGCCGCCCACCGGTCGGAGACGACCGGCCGGAGCGGCTCCGCCTCCGGTGCGTCCGCGTTCGACGACGCCCGGGACTCGGACGTGGGCCGGATGTGGCTCGACCTGGCCGGCGCTCCGGAGCCGACGTCGTCCGACGTGGACGCCTCGGATGCCGCGCGGGACGCCGCGCCCGCACACGACGCCGAAGCCCCCGCGGAGGACGTCCCGGACCCCGCACCCGGAGCGGCACCGGATCTCGGGGCCCTGTTGACCCGCGCGAGCGACCTGCCCAGCCCCGCGCCCGGCGCAGGGCCCCGTGCGCTGCCCTGGTCCGGGCGCGAGGACACCCGGGCGGACACCGAGCGCCGGGGCCGACAGCGGGCCACCACGTCCCCGCGGCGTGGCCGTCCTCGCGACGAGGGCCGCCCGGCCGTGGATCCCCGCCCCGCCGTCGAGACCGACCGCCCCCGACGTCGCCCCGGCCCGGCGCCCCTGCCGACCGCACCGCGCGAGCGCGAGGAAGCAGCACGCGAGGTCGTCCTGCGCCAGCTCGCCCTGGGCCCGCGCTCCCGCGGCCAGCTCGAACGCAAGCTCGCCGAGCGCCAGGCCGAGCCCGAGCTGATCGAGCGCGTCCTCGACCGCTTCGAGGAGGTGCGGCTCGTGGACGACGCCGCCTTCGCCGAGGTCTGGGTCCGCAGCCGTCATCGAAGCAAGGGCCTGGCCCGCCGCGCCCTCGGGCACGAGCTCCAGCAGAAGGGCGTGGACCGGGAGATCGCCGCCGAGGCGCTCGAGGCCATCGACGGCGAGGACGAACGGACCGCCGCCCTCGACCTCGTGCGCCGACGGCTGCGGGGCCGCACCGTCCCCGGCGGTGCGTCGCCGGAGGCCCGGGCCGAGCGGGACAAGGTGACCCGCCGCCTCGTCGGCATGCTGGGACGCAAGGGCTACGGCGGCGGCCTCGCGTTCGCCGTCGTGAAGGAGGTCCTCGCCGAGCACGAGGAGTGAGCGGACCCGGGCCGCGCCCGGAGTTCCTAGAATGGTGCGGTGACTCTGACGGACCCCACCCCCCGCACCACCCCGCTCGCGCAGGACGGCGCCGCCGCGCGCCCGCACGAGGGTCTGACCTATGAGGTCCGCACCTTCGGCTGCCAGATGAACGTGCACGACTCCGAGCGCATCTCCGGCTTGCTCGAGTCCACCGGCTACGCCCCGGTCGCCGATAACGCCCAGGCCGACCTCGTGGTCTTCAACACGTGCGCGGTCCGCGAGAACGCGGACAACCGCCTGTACGGCAACCTCGGCAACCTGCGCGCGGTGAAGGACGCACACCCGGGCATGCAGATCGCCGTCGGCGGGTGCCTCGCCCAGAAGGACCAGGCCGCCATCCAGCGCCGGGCCCCCTGGGTGGACGTCGTCTTCGGCACCCACAACATCGGCTCCCTGCCCGTGCTGCTGGAGCGCTCCCGCCACAACGCCGAGGCCGAGATCGAGATCCTCGAGTCGCTCGAGGTGTTCCCCTCCACCCTGCCCACCAAGCGCGACTCCACCCACTCCGGCTGGGTGTCCATCTCCGTGGGCTGCAACAACACGTGCACGTTCTGCATCGTCCCGTCGCTGCGCGGCAAGGAGAAGGACCGCCGACCCGGGGAGATCCTCGCCGAGGTGCAGGCGCTCGTCGGCGCCGGCGCCGTCGAGGTCACGCTGCTGGGCCAGAACGTGAACACCTACGGCGTCGAGTTCGGCGACCGCGGCGCGTTCGCCAAGCTGCTGCGCGCGTGCGGGGAGATCGAGGGCCTCGAACGCGTCCGCTTCACCAGCCCCCACCCGGCCGCGTTCACGGACGACGTCATCGACGCGATGGCCGAGACCCCCAACGTCATGCCGCAGCTGCACATGCCCCTGCAGTCGGGCTCGGACAAGGTGCTCAAGGACATGCGCCGCTCCTACCGGTCCGCGAAGTTCCTGCGGATCCTGGAGAAGGTCCGCGAGCGCATCCCGCACGCCGCCATCACCACGGACATCATCGTCGGCTTCCCCGGGGAGACCGAGGAGGACTTCGCAGAGACGATGCGCGTGGTCGAGGCCTCCCGCTTCTCCTCCGCGTTCACCTTCCAGTACTCCATCCGTCCGGGGACCCCGGCCGGGGAGATGGAGCACCAGGTGCCCAAGGCCGTCGTCCAGGAGCGCTTCGAGCGCCTCGTGGCCCTGCAGGACCGGATCTCGGCCGAGGAGATGGCCACGCTCGTCGGCACCCGCCAGGAGCTGCTCGTCACCGCCGACTCCGGCTCCAAGGCCGCGGAGCGCGGCCGCCTGTCCGGGCGCGCACCCGACAACCGGCTCGTGCACTTCTCCGTGCCCGCCGGCGCCGAGACGCCCCGCCCCGGCGACTTCGTGACCGTGACGGTCACCGAGGCCCACCCGTTCTTCGCCGTCGCCGACCCGACCGCACAGGACTACGTCCTGCGCCGCTCCCGTGCCGGCGACGCGTGGGACCGCGCCCAGGCCGAGTCGTGCGGCGCGCCGGCCCCCGGCACGGCGGGCGGCTCCGGGGCCACGAGCCTCGGCATGCCGACCCTGCGCCCGCGGTCCTGATGTCCACCGCCGCGGCCCGCCCGCCCGTCGTCGCCGTCGTCGGGGCGACGGCGACGGGCAAGTCCGCCCTCGCCGTCGCCCTGGCGCACGCGCTGGACGGCGAGGTGGTCAACGGTGACGCCCTGCAGTTCTACCGGGGGATGGACGTGGGCACGGCGAAGGTCACCCAGGCTGAACGCGAGGGCGTCCCGCACCACCTGCTGGACGTGCTGGACGTCGGCCAGGAGGCCTCGGTGGCGGCCTTCCAGTCCGCGGCCCGAGACCTGTTCGACCAGATCCGCGCGCGGGGTCGGACCCCGATCCTCGTGGGCGGCTCCGGGCTGTACGTGCGGGCGGCGCTGGACGTGCTCGAGTTCCCGCCCACGGACCCGGCGCTGCGGGCCGAGCTGGAGGCTCGCGTGCGGCGGGAGGGCCTGGCCGGGCTGAGGGCCGAGCTGGCCGCCCTGGACCCGGTCGCGGCGGAGCGGCTGCAAGACCCCCGGCGCATCGTGCGCGCGCTGGAGGTGTGCCGGCTGACGGGCCGCCCGTTCTCCGCGTTCATGCCGGAGCGCACATACGCCCCGGAGGTCGCCCCCGTGGTGCAGCTCGGCCTGCGCCTGGACCGGGCCGAGCTGCACCAGCGGATCGCCGCCCGGGTGGAGCGCATGCTGGCCGAGGGTCTGCTGGACGAGGTCCGCCGCCTCGACGTCCCCGGGCCGGACGGGCTGCGGCAGGGACCGACCGCGTCCCGCGCGATCGGCTACGCCCAGATGCTCGCCGTCCTCGACGGCGAGCTCACCGAGGCGGAGGCGGCCGAGCAGACCGTCGTGGCGACGCGCCGGTTCGCCCGCCGCCAGGAGACCTGGTTCCGGGCCGACCCGCGCGTCGTCTGGCTCGACGCGCAGGGCGAGGACGTCGTGGCGGAGGCGCTCGCCGTCGTCGCCGGGGGCGCCACCTAGACTGGGCCCATGACCGAGCAGCCCGCGGCGCCCGCCGCCCAGGACCCCCTCCACGCGAGCGCGCCGCGCGTGCCGTTCACGAAGGGCCATGGCACGGGCAACGACTTCGTGCTGATCGCCGACCCGGACGGCAACACGCAGCTCGACGCCCAGCACGTCGCGCGGCTGGCTGACCGGCACCGGGGGATCGGCGCCGACGGCGTCATCCGCGCCGTGCGCTCGGCGCGCCTGCCGGAGGGTGAGGCGCTGCTCGCCGAGCACCCCGAGGCCGAGTGGTTCATGGACTACCGCAACGGCGACGGCTCGATCGCCGAGATGTGCGGCAACGGGGTGCGCGTCTTCGTGCACTTCCTGGTCGAGAAGGGCCTCGTGGACCTGGCGCCCGGCCAGGCGATCACCATCGGCACGCGCGCCGGTGTGAAGGCCGTGACCCGGCTCGAGCACGGCTACGCGATCGACATGGGCCCCTGGTGCTACCTCGACCCCGAGCTGGCGGAGGAGGCGGCGTCGGACTCGATGGTCCGCGCCCACGGCCTCACCGATCCGCGTCCGGCGTTGAGCGTGTCGATGGGCAATCCCCACACCGTGGTCCCGCTGGCCTCCTTCGCCGACCTCCAGGGACTGGACCTGGGCCGTGCCCCCGAGGTGGACCCGGCTCCGCCGCACGGCACGAACGTCGAGTTCGTGGCCGCGCACGAGCCGCTCGTGCGCGAGGGCGTCGGCCGCGTGCGGATGCGCGTGCACGAGCGCGGGGTGGGCGAGACCCAGTCCTGCGGGACGGGCGCGTGCGCGGTGGCCGTGGCGATGCGCGCATGGGCGGGCGACCAGGGCACCGACTCGTGGCTCGTCGAGGTGCCGGGCGGCGTGCTGGCTGTCGACGTCGTGCCGGGCCCGGAGGGGGCCGAGCACGTGGTCCTCTCGGGTCCGGCCGAGCTGGTCTTCGACGGCGAACTCACCGCCTGACCGCTTTCGTTCGGGAAACGGCGCCTCAGCGCGCCCGCGCCACCCGCAGGATCCGGAAGCCCTTGACGCTGTCCGCCCGCTCCGCGGTGAACCGGCCGGGCGCGCGCTCCTCGAGCATCCGGCCGATCCACGGCAGCAGCGAGTCCGCGCCGAGGTTCTTCTGCACCACCAGCCAGGCCTCGCCGCCGGGGGCCAGGCGTGGCAGCCACCGCTCCAGCAGGGCGTGCAGCGCCGGCTTGCCGATCCGGATGGGCGGGTTGGACCAGATGAGGTCGAACTCCGCGCCCTCGGGGACGTCCTCCGGCCGCAGTGCCACGACATTGCCGAGGCCCAGCGCCGCGGCGTTGTCGCGGGTCAGCTGCAGGGAGCGGTCGTTGACCTCGACGGCGGTCACCTCCGCCTCGGGCGACCGCAACGCCAGCGTGAGGGCGATCGGTCCCCAGCCCGCGCCGACGTCGAGGAACCGGCCCGTCGCCGGCGGCGCGGGCACCGCCGAGAACAGGGCCGCGGTGCCCTTGTCCAGACCGTCCGGGGAGAAGATCCCGTTGGCCGTCTGGACCTCGACGTCGCGGCCGGCCAGGCGTGTCCGCAGGGTGCGGCGCCGCTCGGGCGCGGAGGGGTCGGCGTCGAAGTAGTGGGATGCGGAGCTCACGGCGACCATGGTAGCCAGCGGGTCGTCGCAGCCCTCAGCCCGACGCCGGCCCGGCCAGGTCCGCGAGGATCGCGCGCACGGCGTCGCGCCCGGCGCGGTTGGCCCCGACCGTGGACTGGGAGGGGCCGTAGCCGAGGAGGAACAGGCGCGGCTCATCCAGGGCGCGCCCGCCCGCCACGCGGATGCCGCCGGCGGGCGTGCGCAGCCGCAGGGGAGCGAGGTGCCGGATCGCCGGCCGGAAGCCGGTGGCCCAGAGGATCACGTCCGCCGGTTCGAACGAGCCGTCGGGCATCCGCACCCCGTCCGGCTCGACGGCCGTGAACATGGGGTGGCGCACCAGTACGCCTCGTGACTCGGCCTCGCGCACCCAGGGTGAGCGGTGCATCCCGGTCGCCACGACCACGGAGCCCGGCGGCAGGCCCGCACGGGTCCGTTCGTCCACCCCGCGCACCGACTCGGCCAGGGCGCCGGGCGCGGCCGAGTCCTGCCACCGCGGCTCGCGGCGGGTCACCCACAGGGTGTCCGCGACCGTGGAGATCTCGGCCAGCAGCTGCGTCGCCGAGACGCCCATGCCCACGATCACCACCCGCTGCCCGGCGAACTCGTCCTTGGACACGTAGTCACGGGTGTGCAGCTGCTGGCCGCGGAACGAGCGCATCCCGGGCACCGAGGGCCACCGCGGAGACGTCCAGGTGCCGGTCGCGTTGACCACGAAGTCCGCCCGCCACGTGCCCGGCGCCCCGTCCGCGCGGACGAAGAACCCGCGCGCACGTCCCGGCTCGCCGATCCGCTCGACGCGCCTCACACGCACGGGCCGCCGGATCGGCAGGGCGAACCGTGCCTCGTAGTCGGCGAAGTAGGCCGGCAGCAGGGCGTTGGCGCGCGCGGCCGGGTCGGCCGGCGGCACCGGGTCACCGGGCAGCTCGTGGATGTGGTTGACGGTGGCCATCGTGAGCGAGTCCCAGCGGTGCTTCCACGCGCCGCCCGGGGCGGTCTCCGCGTCGAGCACCACGAACGTGCCGGGGGCGTCCTCGGGAACGCCGGCGGCGCCGTCGTCGTCGGGAGACAGCCCCACGAAACCGCGGCGGTGCAGGTGGTAGGCGGCGGACAGGCCCGCCTGGCCCGCGCCGATCACGACGACGGTCGCCCGGCCCGTCCGACCGGGCTGCGGCGGGGCGGGGGAGGGGAACGCGGTCATGCCCGCAGGATACGTGCGCGTCGTCGGCGGGCCGGGCGCCGGGGCCCCTGTCGCCCACGCGCGCCGCCCGGTAGACTCGACGCCCATGTGGATCTTCCTGCGCTGACGCCCCCGCGTCACTGACCGCCCCCGCCCCTTGCGCGCCCGCCTCGGATGAGGCCGTCGAGCGCGCCCCGGCACCTGATGGAGATCCCGCCATGGACCACGTGGTCCGCCCCTGCCCGCCCTCCGACGAGACCTCGTGGCTGCGGTGCCGCGTGCTCGCCTTCCTCCCGCGAACGGAGCCGCCGCGAGATCGTCGCAGTACGGCACCGACCCCTGCCCACACGGCCCTGCGCGTCACCCACCACGTCCGCCCCCTGCGGACAGCCGCCTAACGCGTCCGCCGACCCCTCTACCCTGAGACCATCGGGCCGCCCGACCGCGGCGGCCCAGAGGAGACCATGACTGAGAAGAACCAGCACACCCCCGGCCCCCAGGCCGCCCACGGCCCCGAGGACGAGATCCAGGCCGTGATCGACCGCATCCTGGCCGCCGATGACGCTCGCCGCGCCTCCGAGCGCGAGGTGACCGGGCGCGGCTCCGCGGACAGCGTGGCCGCGGACCACGAGGGCGCCCCCGACGACGGGACCCCGGATCGCTCCGGCGCGCTCGCCGGCCGCGCACTCGCCCTGGACGAGGGCGAGGACGGCCACACGGACGCCGACGGCGACCAGGACGAGCTCGCCGCGCGCCACTCCCTCAAGCGCGTGCAGGGCCTGTCCACCGAGCTCGAGGACATGACCGAGGTCGAGTACCGCCAGCTGCGCCTGGAGCGCGTGGTGCTGGCGGGGGTCTGGACCGAGGGCTCCGCGGAGGACGCGGAGAACTCCCTGCGGGAGTTGGCCGCGCTCGCCGAGACCGCGGGCTCGGAGGTGCTCGACGGCGTCATCCAGCGCCGCGCCACCCCGGACCCGGCCACGTTCCTCGGCAAGGGCAAGGCGCAGGAGCTCGCCGAGATCGTGGCGCTCTCCGGCGCGGACACCGTGGTGGTGGACTCCGAGCTCGCCCCGTCTCAGCGCCGCGCGCTGGAGGACGTGGTGCGGGTGAAGGTGATCGACCGGACCGCGCTGATCCTGGACATCTTCGCCCAGCACGCGAGCTCGCGTGAGGGCCGCGCCCAGGTCGAGCTCGCGCAGCTCGAGTACCTGCTGCCGCGCCTGCGCGGCTGGGGCGAGTCCATGTCCCGGCAGGCCGGCGGCCGTGCCGCCGCCGGTGAGGGCATCGGCTCCCGCGGCCCCGGCGAGACCAAGATCGAGCTGGACCGCCGCCGCATCCGCACCCGCATGGCGAAGCTGCGCCGGGACATCGCCGGGATGAAGCCGGCACGCGAGGCCAAGCGCGCCAACCGTCGTCGCAACCGGGTGCCGTCCGTGGCGATCGCCGGCTACACCAACGCCGGCAAGTCGTCCCTGCTCAACCGCCTCACCCACGCCGGGGTGCTCGTGGAGAACGCCCTGTTCGCCACGCTGGACCCCACCGTGCGCAGGGCCATGACGCCGGACGGCATCGGCTACACCCTCTCGGACACGGTCGGCTTCGTGCGGAACCTGCCCACACAGCTGGTCGAGGCGTTCCGCTCCACCCTCGAGGAGGTCGCGGACGCGGACGTCATCCTGCACGTCGTGGACGGCTCGCACCCGGACCCGGAGGGCCAGATCGCCGCGGTGCGCTCCGTGTTCGCGGAGGTGGACGCGCACCGGATCCCCGAGATCATCGTGCTGAACAAGGCGGACGCGGCGGACCCGGCCGTCGTCGCCCGGATCCGGTCCAAGGAGCCCCACGCCGTGGTCGTCTCCGCGCGCACCGGCGAGGGCATCGACGAGCTCGAGCGCGCCATCGCGGCCACCATCCCGCGGCCGGACGTGCGGCTCGAACTGCTGGTCCCGTTCACCCGGGGTGAGCTGGTCTCCCGCCTGCACTCGGCGGACGCGGAGATCCTGGCCGAGGGCTACGAGGAGGGCGGCACCCGCCTGTCCGTGCTGGTCCGTGAGGACATCGCGCCGGACTTCGCCGAGTTCGTCGTGGAGGCGGACGCGTCGTGAGCGACGGGGTGAAGGAAGCCGGGGCGGGCGGCGCGCAGCCGCGCACGGAGCACGAGCGCGAGGCGCTGCGCCTGCTGGATGTCGCGGTGCAGGCCACCGGCGGGCAGCACCGCGCGGGCCAGCGGGAGATGGTGCTGCAGGTGGCGCGCGCCCTCGAGTCGCGCCGTCATCTGCTCGTGCAGGCCGGCACCGGCACCGGCAAGTCCCTGGCCTACCTGATCCCCGCCCTCCAGCACGCGATGACGCAGGAGGACCCCGTCGTCGTCGCCACGGCCACGCTCGCCCTGCAGGCCCAGATCATGAAGCGGGACGCCCCACGGCTGGTCGAGGCGCTCAAGGACGAGCTGCCCCGCGAGCCCGTCGTCGCCCTGGTCAAGGGCCGCTCCAATTACCTGTGTCGCCACAAGGTGGACGGCGGCTACCCCGGAGATGAGGGCGAGGAGGCCCTCTTCACGGTCGCCGACGACGGCGGGATGATCGGCTCCGCCACGGACGGCGCCGCCGGGCCCTCCTCCCTGTTGGGCAAGGAGGTCATGTACCTGCGGGCGTGGGCGGACCAGACCGAGACCGGGGACCGCGACGACCTCGAGGTCCCCGTCACCGACCGCGCGTGGCGGCAGGTCTCCGTCTCCGCGGTCGACTGCCTCGGCGCGTCCCGCTGCCCCCAGGCCGAGGAGTGCTTCTCCGAGCGGGCCCGCGCGGACGCGGCGGACGCGGACGTCGTGGTCACCAACCACGCGATGCTCGCCATCAGCGCCTTCGAGGGGCTCGCGGTGCTGCCGGCGTACTCGGCCGTCGTCGTGGACGAGGCCCACGAGCTGCAGGACCGGGTGACCGGCGCGGTCACGGGGCAGCTGTCCGGGTCGATCGTGCACGGCGCGGCCACCTCGCTGCGCCGCCACACCACGGTGGCCGTGGAGGACCTGATCGAGGCCGGGGCGGCCCTGGACCGCGCGTTCACGGACACCCCGTCCGGCCTGATCGCCGCGGGCCCGGACGAGGTGCAGGAGCAGGCCCTCACCGGCGTCCTCACGGCCGCGCGCCAGTGCCTGTCCGACCTCGGCCAGGACAAGGACAAGGAGGCCGACGCCGACGGCGGACGGCAGATGGCGCGCTCGCGGATCCTCGAGGTCCTCGAGGTGGTGGAGCGCATGCTCGCCGCCCGGCCCGAGGCGGACTTCCCCGAGGTGCTGTGGGCCACCCGCCCCGGCCACTTCGAGCCCGGCGTGGGCTGGCAGCCGGGGGACGAGACCGACCCGCCCCAGCTCTACGTGGCCCCGCTCTCGGTGGCCGGCAAGCTGCGGGAGGGCCTGTTCGGCAAGGCGACGACGGTGCTCACCTCCGCCACGCTCACCGTGGGCTCGGGGGAGCGCCGGTTCGACTCGGTGGCCGGCGACGTGGGCCTGGCCGGCCCGGACGCCCCGAAGTTCGAGGCCCTCGACGTCGGCAGCCCCTTCGACTACCCGCGTCAGGGGGTGCTCTACGTGGCCCGGCACCTGCCCCGGCCCGGCCGCACGGCCTCGCCCGAGTCCCTCGATGAGCTCGAGGCGCTCCTGAGGGCGTCGCGGGGCGGGGCCCTCGGCCTGTTCTCCTCGCGCCGGGCGGCCGAGGACGCCGCCGCCGAGATGCGCCGTCGGCTCGGGCCGAAGACCACGATCCTGTGCCAGGGGGACGCGACCCTCTCCGCCCTCGTGCGCCAGTTCGCCGAGGAGCCGGACACGTCCCTGTTCGGGACCATGAGCCTGTGGCAGGGCGTGGACGTGCCGGGGAACTCGCTGCGGCTCGTGGTGATCGACCGCATCCCGTTCCCGCGGCCGGACGACCCGCTCTCCCAGGCCCGCACCCGGGATGTCGCCCGGCACGGCGGCAACGGGTTCATGCGGGTCTCCGCCACGCACGCGGCCGTGCGCATGGCCCAGGGCGCCGGGCGCCTCGTGCGCTCCGTGACGGACCGCGGCGTGGTGGCCGTGCTGGACCCCCGCCTGGCCACCGAGCGGTACGGCGGCTACATCACGAGCGCCCTGCCGGACTTCTGGCGCACCACGGACGGCGACGTCGTCCGCGGGGTGCTGGCACGGCTCGCCTCGGGCGATTGACCTGGTCCGACGACGCGGCCGGGGCGGCCCACCGGGACCTCCTCACCCACGTGCGGCCCGGCCACGGTCCCCGGACGCTCACCTGGGCGTAGCCTGAGAGTGGCGGCGACCCCGCCGCCGCACCGTGCGATGAAGGACGCCCGACCATGGCCACCCCCGGCGAGTCAGGCACCCCCCGACCCCATGGATCCACCCGGTTGCGCAAGGCCGCGCAGCAGCGGATCCACCTGAGACGGCAGGCCAGCGAGGAGAAGGCGGTGGTGGACTCGGCCCAGGCCGGAACCGAACACCGGACGCCCGACTCGTTCCTGTCTCACCTGCACCTGCGCCCGGTCTGGTTCGGGCTCGCCGTGCTGGCCCTCGTGGCGGTGCTGCTCGCGCCGGGCCTGCAGGAGGCGGGACTGTCCGTCGCGGGCCAGCGGGCCCTGGCCATCCTCGTGTTCGCGGTGGTCCTCTGGGTCACCGAGGCCGTCTCCTATCCCGTGAGCTCGGTGGCGATCATCGGCCTCATCGCCCTGCTGATCGGCTTCTCCCCGGACCCGGAGGCGCCCCAGAAGAGCCTGGGCACCAACGGCGGTCTCGGCTACGCCCTCGAGGGATTCAGCGCCGCGGCGGTCGCGCTCGTCGCCGGCGCACTCGTGTTGGCCGCCGCGATGCAGGCCACCGGCCTGCACAAGCGCGTGGCGCTGCTCGTCCTGAAGTTTGCGGGGGAGAAGACTTCCCGGATCCTCATCGGTGTCATCGTCATCATCGTGATCCTCAGCTTCTTCGTCCCCTCGGCGACCGCCCGCGCGGGCGCCGTCGTGCCGGTCCTGCTCGGCCTGGTGGCCGCGTTCGGCCTGCCCAAGGACTCGAAGCTCTCCGCCCTGTTCATCATCACCGCCGCCCAGGCCATCTCCATCTGGAACATCGGCATCATGACCGCGGCCGCGCAGAACCAGGTCGCCGTCGGGTTCATCCGCGAGGAGATGGGCCGAGAGATCTCCTGGCCCGAGTGGTTCCTGTGGGGCGCCCCGTGGTCGGCCGTCATGTCCGTGGTGCTGTACTTCGTGATGCGCTGGGCCATCAGGCCGGAGCTCACCCGGCTCGAGGGCGGTCGCGAGGTCGTCGGCCGGGACCTGGCCGCGCTGGGCCCGATGACGGGCAAGGAGATCCGGCTGACCGTCGTCGCGCTCCTGCTGCTGCTGGCCTGGTCCACCCAGGGCATCCTGCACCCCGTCGACGCCACCACCGTCACTCTCCTGGCCGTGGCCGTCCTGCTGATGCCGCGCGTCGGCGTCTTCTCGTGGAAGACGGTGGAGGGGCTCGTGACCTGGGGCACCCTCGTGGTGTTCGCCGTCGGCATCTCGCTCGGCTCGCTGCTGCTGAAGACCGGCGCTGCCAGCTGGCTGTCCGAGCGCGCGTTCGACTCGCTGGGCATCGCGCACATGCCGCTGCTGGCGATGATCGCCCTCGTCTCGGCGTTCACCATCCTGATCCACCTGGGCTTCGCCTCCGCCACAGCCCTGTCCTCGGCCCTGATCCCGGTGTTCATCGCGTTCTCCATGACCATCCCGAACGCCGCGCAGGGTGGGCTGGGCTTCGTGATCGTCCAGCAGTTCGCGATCTGCTTCGGCTTCCTGCTGCCGGTCTCCGCGCCGCAGAACATGCTCGCGTACGGCACGGGGGCGTTCACGGCGAAGCAGTTCCTGAAGACCGGCATCCCGATCACCGTGATCGGCTACCTCATGGTGCTGCTGTTCTCCGCCACCTACTGGCGGTGGATCGGCCTGCTCTGAGGCCGTGGCGGGCCGCCCGCCACGGCCCGTGGCGCGGCGGGCGGAGGCAGCGGGTCAGAGTGAACGCAGGACCGTGACGACGCGCCCCATCACGGTGGCGTGATCGCCGAGGATGGGCTCGTAGGCCGTGTTCTGGGGGAGGAGCCAGGTGTGCCCGTCGCGGCGGCGGAAGGTCTTCACGGTGGCCTCGTCGTCGAGCAGGGCCGCGACGATGTCGCCGTTCTCCGCCGTCTCCTGCCGGCGCACCACCACCCAGTCGCCGTCGCAGATCGCGGCGTCCACCATCGAGTCACCCGTGACGCGCAGCATGAACAGCTCGCCCTCGCCCGTGAGGCGTCGCGGGATCGCCATGACGTCCTCGACCTGCTGCTCGGCCAGGACGGGGCCGCCCGCCGCGATGCGGCCGACCCAGGGGACCGGCACGCTGTCCGCCTCGTCCGTGCCGGTGTGCCACGCGGCGATCGTGGAGACCTGCGACGACGGCGCGGCGGCGGGGGAGGCGGCCTCGCCCAGCGGGGTGCCGTCCACGTCGAGCAGCACCTCGAGGGCACGCGGGCGTCCGGGGTCGCGCCGGATGTAGCCGTGACGCTCGAGACGGCCCAGCTGGTGCGTGACGGAGGAGAGCGAGGCCAGGCCCGCGGCGTCGCCGATCTCGCGCATGGAGGGCGGGTAGCCGTGGTCGGCGATCGCGTCCCGGATGGTCTGCACGATCCGCCGCTGGCGGTCGGTGAGCGGCGCGCGCGCCGCCGGCTGATCGTCGGTGGTGCTCATGGCTGCCGTCCGTTCTCCCGGGGGTGATGGTGGCCGGCCTCGTGTTCCGGCGTCCGGCTGCCGTCCGGACGCTTACCGTGTCCGCCCCCGCTGGTTGCCTGTGTCCTGGCGGTCCTCGGGGGCGTTCCGGGGCGTCCGTGCATGGCCTTGAGCCTAGAGGAGAGCCGCCTCGCATTCAAAGATATGTTCGATCTCTTCGTGGCGTGTCTCGAACACCTGTGCTAGAAAGGCATTCGAACGGATTCGAACAGATGTTCGATCACCTGGAGGGCACCCGCCCCGGAGGAGGACACCATGACGCTCACCACCGCCCAGTTCGCCGGTTCGCCCGCGACCACGCGGCCGCGTCCGGCCACCATCCGTCTGACCCGCCGCGGCCGCCTCGTGCTGCGGGGGATCCCCGTGATCGCCGCGGCCGTGGCCGTCACGCTGGCGGCCGCCTTCTTCCTGGGTGTGCTGCTGTCGCCCGCCGCGGTGTCCGCGGACACTGCGGGGCCGGCCACCCAGTCCGTCACGGTCATGCCCGGGGACAGCCTGTGGACCATCGCCACCACGGTGGCGCCGGAGGCGGATGTCTACGAGGTGATCGCCACGATCGACGAACTCAACGGGCTCGAGGGCCGGGCCCCCGCCCCGGGCGAGGAGCTGTTCGTCCCGGCCACGCGGTGACGCACGGCGGGCCTCGCCCTCCACGGTTCCTAGACTGGCGGCCATGACCGACCTCAGCTCTCTGCCCCTGCGCGATAACCTCCGCGGCCTGAGTCCCTACGGCGCCCCCCAGCTGGACGTGCCGTACATGCTCAACACCAACGAGAACACGCACCCGGTGCCGGAGGAGGTCGCCGCCGCCATCGCCGAGCGGGTCGCGGCCGTCGCCGGTGGGCTGAACCGCTACCCGGACCGCGAGTTCACGGGGCTGCGACGTGCGCTCGCCGGCTACCTCGGCCACGGCCTCACGGCGGACCACGTGTGGGCCGGCAACGGCTCCAACGAGATCCTGCAGCAGATCCTCCAGGCCTTCGGCGGCCCCGGGCGGACACTGCTGAGCTTCCTGCCCTCGTACTCCATGTACCCGCTGCTGGCCGGCGGCACGGACACCGTGTTCGTGGACGGCGGCCGCGCCGCGGACCACACCCTCAGCGCCGAGCACGCGGCGGCCATGGTGCGGGAGCACCGCCCGCACGTCATCTTCCTGGCCTCCCCCAACAACCCGACGGGCACGGCCCTGGACCTGGCGACCATCGAGGCCGTGTACGCCGCGCAGGCGCAGAACGAGGCCGCCGGCGGGCCCGGCGCGATGGTCGTCGTGGACGAGGCCTACGCGGAGTTCGCCCTCGCCGGCACCCGCTCCGCCCTCACGCTCCTGCCCGGCCGCGAGCGGCTGATCGTCACGCGCACCATGTCCAAGGCGTTCGCCCTGGCCGGCGCGCGCCTGGGCTACCTGGCCGCGGACCCCGCCGTCACCGACGCCCTGCGCCTGGTGCGCCTGCCGTACCACCTCTCCGCGGTCACGCAGGCCACGGCGGAGGCCGCCCTCGACCACGTGGACGCGCTGCTGCGCACCGTGGAGGACATCAAGGCCCAGCGCGACCGCATCGTCTCCACCCTGCGCGGCCTGGGACTGAGGCCCTCGGTGTCCGACTCGAACTTCGTCTTCTTCGGTCACCTCGAGGACGCGTCCGACGTGTGGGGCCGACTGCTCGACCGCGGCGTGCTCGTGCGGGACGTCGGCATCCCGCACCACCTGCGCGTCACCGCCGGCACCGAGCCGGAGACGACGGCGTTCCTGACCGCTCTCGAGGAGGTCCTCGGCGAGACCGGGCACCGGTCCTGAGGCGTCACCGGAGTCTGGGCGTCCGCCCGGCTCCCTAGGATGGGGACAGCGCGCGCGGCGCCCCGGCCCGCCGGCACCGGCCGCGCGCACCCGCATCCCCCCGCACCCGTCCCGGACCGGTGCGGACCCAGCCCGAGGAGGACCCGTGGCAGCCGAGCTGATCTCCGGACGCCGTGCGCGCATGACGCGCACCACGAGCGAGTCGGACGTGTACGTCGAGATGGATCTGGACGGCACCGGCCGCGCTGAGATCTCCACCACCGTGCCGTTCTACGACCACATGCTCACCGCGCTGTCCCGGCACTCCCAGATCGACCTGACGGTCCGTGCCACCGGGGACACGCACATCGACGTGCACCACACGGTCGAGGACGTCGCCATCACCCTGGGCGAGGTGCTCAAGACCGCGCTCGGGGACAAGTCCGGCATCCGCCGCTTCGGCGAGGCGTCCGTGCCGCTGGACGAGGCGCTGGCGCGCGCCGTCGTCGACGTCTCCGGCCGGCCGTACCTCGTGCACGAGGGCGAGCCCGAGGGGCAGCAGTACCACCTCATCGGCGGGCACTTCACCGGTTCCATGACCCGCCACGTGTTCGAGTCGATCACGTACCACGCGGCGATCTGCCTCCACATGGACGTCGTGCGGGGCCGGGATCCGCACCACATCGTCGAGGCGCAGTTCAAGGCCTTCGCCCGCGCCCTGCGCGCCGCCGTCGAGGACGACCCCCGCATGACCGGCGTGCCCTCCACCAAGGGCGCCCTCTGATGGCCCGCCCCACCACCGTCCCCGGTGTGCGGCCGCGCGTCGCCGTCCTGGACTACGGCTCGGGCAACGTGCACTCGGCGCTGCGTGCCGTGGAGCGGGCCGGCGCGGAGGTCGAGCTCACGCGCGATCCGCAGGCCGTGCAGGAGGCCGACGGGCTGCTCGTGCCCGGTGTCGGGGCGTACGCGTCCGTGATGCGGGCACTGACCGAGGTCGGCGGCACCCGCTGGATCGGCCGCCGCGTGGCCGGGGGCCGACCCGTCCTCGGCATCTGCGTGGGCCACCAGATCCTCTTCGACGCCGGCGTCGAGCACGGCGAGCGCACCGCGGGCATGGGGGAGTGGCCGGGTGTCGTCGCCGAGCTGCCCGCCGAGGTCCTGCCGCACATGGGCTGGAACACCGTCCGGCCGCCCGAGGGCAGCGCCCTCTTCGCGGGCATCGAGGACGAGCGGTTCTACTTCGTCCACTCCTACGGCGTGCTCGAATGGGAGTTCGACCAGACGATCTCCGCCATGCGTCCGCCCCAGGTCACCTGGGCGCACCACGGCGCGGACTTCATCGCCGCCGTGGAGAACGGCCCCCTGTCCGCCACGCAGTTCCACCCCGAGAAGTCCGGGGATGCCGGTCTGCAGCTGCTGCGCAACTGGCTGGAGACCCTCTGATGCCCTACTGGTCCGTCCTGTACCTCGCCCTCGGCGGGCTGCTGCTCGGCGCCGCCTGGTCCATGCGCACGCAGAAGGCGCCGCTGTGGGCCATCGTGATCGTCCTCGTGCTGGCCGGCATGGCCATCGCCGCCTCCTTCCTGACCGTCGGCGCCTGATCGCGCCGGCCGCCCACCCGAGAGGAACCCCATGACCCCGAACGCCCCCGCACTCGAGCTGCTGCCCGCCGTCGACGTCCAGGACGGCCAGGCCGTCCGCCTCGTCCAGGGCGAGGCCGGCAGCGCCACCTCGTACGGCGACCCGGTGACCGCCGCCCTGGACTGGCAGCGCGCCGGCGCGGAGTGGATCCACCTCGTGGACCTGGACGCCGCCTTCGGCCGCGGTGACAACCGCGAGGTCATGCGCCGTGTGGTGGAGGAGATCGGCGTGAAGATCGAGCTGTCCGGCGGCATCCGCGACGACGCCTCGCTCGAGAACGCCCTCGAGATGGGCGCGGCGCGGGTGAACCTGGGCACCGCCGCCCTCGAGGACCCGGAGTGGACCGCGCGCGTCATCGAGCGCTTCGGCGACCGGGTCGCCGTGGGCCTCGACGTGCGCGGCACCACGCTCGCCGCCCGCGGCTGGACGAAGGAGGGCGGCGACCTCTGGGAGGTGCTCGCCCGCCTCGAGGACGCCGGCTGCGCCCGCTACGTGGTCACCGACGTCACGAAGGACGGCACGCTCAAGGGGCCGAACACGGAGCTGCTGGCCCAGGTCTGCGCGAAGACCGCGAAGCCGGTCGTCGCCTCGGGCGGCATCTCCTCCCTCGAGGACGTCGCCGCGCTCGCCGCCATGACCGGCCAGGGCGTCGAGGGCGCGATCATGGGCAAGGCGCTGTACGCCGGCCGCTTCAGCCTGGAGCAGGCGCTGGCCGTTGCCGGCGGCGCCACGGTGGAGCAGGCGCGCTCCGAGCAGCCCGGCCCGGTCGCCCCGTGACGGGCTCGCACGACGACGGCGGCCTGGCCCGCGACGAGGGGCTCGGTCCGATCGACGAGACGGTCGCGGTGCCGCACCCGGCGGCCCGGGAGCTGCCGGGGCACATCCGAGCCGCACTCGACCGCATGCGGGAGAAGACCGCGGGCGAGAACACCGCGGACACCGCGGGCGTCCCGTGGCAGGGCCGTGACCTCTCCGGCCCCGGCGTGGACGGCTCCGCGAACCCGTTGCACGTGTTCGACGAGGACGACGGCACCAGCCCGGCCGAGTGGACCGCCGTCATGGCGGCCCTGACGGACGGCTCCGCCGGTGAGCGGGAGGTGACGGAGGTGCTCGCGCGCATCCGCGTGTTCGCCGCCGTCGTGCCCACCCTTGCCGTGGACGAGGACGACGTCCACGACCACACCGGTCACGAGCACGACGTCGCGGCGCACGGGGACAAGGCCGCGGACGTGGCCCTCGTGACCATGCGCGCGCCGGACGGCCGGCAGGCGCGCCGGTGTTCACGAACGTGCCCGCGCTGACGGCGTGGAACCCGGTCGCCCGACCCGTGGCCGTGTGGCTACCGCGTGCCTGCCTGTCCGCCGTGGACGAGGGCTGTGAGCTCGTCGTCATCGACGCCGGCGCCGAGCACACGTACGTGGTGCGGCGCCCGGCCGTGTGGTCGCTCGCCCAGCAGAAGGAGTGGACCCCCTCCTACCGGGACCAGGAGATCGCGGATGAGATCGCCGAGGTCGCCGACCTGGTCCCGAACCTGCTGAACCTGGGCCTCGCCCCCGGCTCGGGGGTGGCCACGCACACGGGCTCGGGCGCGGTGATGAACGGAGGCGGGGCCGGGCCTGAGCTGCAGATCGTCGCGATGCCCACCCGGGACGCCGACGCGGCCGGGGTGCGCCTGATGACGGCCACGCTCAAGACCCTCCTGGCAGACCTGGCGCTGCTCACCGAGCGGGCCGACTCCGTGGAGATCACGGTCCGCCGACCCTGATCGGTCGCCCGGCCCGTCCGGTACCGTTGAGGGGGAGGGGAGGGCCCGTGGTGGCCCCACCCCATCCTTAAAGGCCGTGCGCCGCGCGCCGGCCCCATGCCTCCCATCCTCCGAGGAGTACCCATGAGAACCAGAACCTTGACCGGCGTCGCCACCGCGGCGCTGGGCGCGGTGGTGGTGGCCGGCGCCGGCCCCGCCCTCGCGCAGACCACGCTCACCCAGGGCTCGGCGATCACCGCGCCGGCCGGGGCGTGCAGCCTGACCATCGTCGACGATGCCACCGCCTACACCGCGTCCCACTGTGGCGCGGGCCAGTGGCAGATCGGCTCGACCGTCCGCGACGTCGACGGCGCAGCGATCGGCACCGTCTCGGCACTGCCCGACGATTCGGGCGTGGACGCGGTCCGCGTGGCCCTGGCCGACGACGTCGACGTCGTGGGCGACTGGTCCACGCGGCCGGCCTCGTCCGTCGGTGTGGGCGAGACCGTCTACACCCATGGCTCGTCCGTGCCGCTGGGCGCGCCGAACACCGTGTCCCACACGCAGACGTTCGAGGCCGCCACGGTCTGCGACGACGCGTACGCGGATCAGGTCGCCCTGGACACCGCCTCGACCCACGCCGGCGACTCGGGCGGCGCCGTCTATGACGCCCAGCAGCGGGTGGTCGGCGTCATCTCGGGCATCGCCCCGGTGACCTTCGACGCCGAGGGCAACGTGGTGGGCTGCGACGCCCAGGCGATGTCCTCGATCATGGTCCCGGTCGAGTCCCTCGACGCGCTGGACGCCTCCGCGGCGCCCGCCGCCGAGACCGCTGCGGCCGCCGAGACGGCCCCGGCGATCGCCGACGTCGCCGGCCCCGTGGCCGACGAGGACCTGCCCACCGGCGGCGAGCCCGCCGTGGACGAGTCCGAGCTGACCGAGTTCACGCCGGCCGAGGAGGAGGCCATCGCGGCCGAGCTCAAGGCCCGCGCCGAGGCCGCCGCGGAGGAGGAGGCCGCCGAGGCGGCCCCCGCTGCTGAGGCCCCGGCCGCCGAGGCCGCCGCGCCGGGCGTGACCGACGTCGTGGCCGCGCCCGCCGAGGGTGTCGCCTACGGCACCCGGGTGGTCGCGCAGACGGATCAGGGCGGCTTCGCCGCCGTCACCGTCACGGCCTACGACGCGGACGGCACCGTCCTGGGCCAGGACGGCCTGGACCTCACCGGCGAGTACCGCGCCTGGCTGCCCGTGCCGGCCGAGGTGCCCGCGGGCGGTTCCGTGGAGGTCACCGTGGTCGACGCCGCCGGCGCCGCCACGGACGCCACCGTGACCCTGGGCGGTCAGCTGGTCGGCTGATCGGTTCCGCCCCGAATGGCACGACGAGGCCCGGTGATCCGCACGGATCACCGGGCCTCGTCACGTCCCGGGGCCGGGGCGACCCCGGCCAGCTGGGGACGCGGTCAGCACATCCCCTCGAGCCGCCGCCCGAGGCGGGAGAAGATCCGGGTGAGGGACTCCGCCTCGCCCGGCGCCAGGTCGCCGAGGAAGAGCTCCTCCACCTGCCGGGCGTGCTCGATCGCAGCGCGCCGGAAGGCGGACCGACCCTCGTCGGTGAGGACGGCCTCGAAGCCCCGCCGGTCACAGGCCACCGGGCGGCGGTCGATCAGGCCGCGGGCCACGAGCGTTTTCACCTGGTAGGTGATGCGCGACGGGGAGAAGACCATCCGGGACGCCAGCTCTCCCAGCCGGAGCCGGCCCTCGGGGGACTCGTAGAGGAGCAGCAGCAGGTTGTAGTCGGCCAGCGACATGCCGCAGTCCTGTTTCAGGCGGCGCTCCAGCACCTCCGTGAGCATCTGGGTGGCCTCGAAGTAGGCGCGCCAGGCGCGCTTGGGCGGGTCCACCGGGCGGTGCGCCTCCGAGGCAGAGCCGAACCAGCCGCCGTCGGGCTCTGCCGGCGCCGCGTCCTGCGTGGCGGGCTCAGGGGCCGGGGTTGAGGAGCTGCTCAAAGGGGGTCACCTCCAGGTCGAGGTCCGCGGGCGCGGCGGCGCGTGCCCGCGGGGGGCGGTTCAGGGTGATCTCGGCCAGGTCGCGTCCGGCGGCCCGGATGCGGGACTGCAGCGGGTCGGTCCGCATCGAGGCCTGCACGCCGGCCGCCTCGCCCCAGTCGTCCGAGGCCGCGAAGACCGCGGTCGGCACGATGCGGGCCTTGAGGTAGGCGAACAGCGGCCGCATGGCGGTGTCGATCATGAGCGAGTGGCGGGCGGTGCCGCCGGTGGCGCCGAGGAGCACGGGCACCCCGACGACGGACGTGGGCTCCGCGAGGTCCCAGAAGGACTTGAACAGGCCCGAGTAGGAGGCCTTGTACGTGGGTGAGACCGCGATGACGGCGTCGGCCTGGGCGACCTCGTCCAGGGCGGCGCGCAGGGCCGGGGAGATCGCGGAGGTCACGAGGGCCTGCGCGATGTCCGTGGCGAGCTCACGCAGCGTGATCAGGTGGATCTGCGGGACCACGCCGTGCTCGGAGAGCGCGGCCGAGGCGGACTCGGCCATGCGTTCGGCGAGCATGCGGGTCTGGGACGGGTCCCCGGACCCGCCGGAGACCACGGCGAGGTGCCGGGCCTGCGGCGTGAACGGGTCGGAGGCATCGGGGGTGCCGGGGGTGGTCACTTCGCGCCACCGCCCTTCGTGGCATCGGCGGTGGCGCGCTGCTCGGCGGCCGCCGCGCGGTCGAGCTGGGCCTGCGATCCCTCCTTGCCGCCGGGCACGGGGGCCTCGCCGCGGCGGGCGCGTGCCACGAGGAACTCGTGGGTCGGGGCCGCCGGGACGTCATCCGGCCTCAGAGCGTCGAACTCCTTGCGCAGCACGGGCAGGACCTCCTCGCCGAAGAGGTCGATCTGCCGGAGGACGGTGTCCGTGGGCAGGCCGGCGTGGTCGATGAGGAACATCTGACGCTGGTAGTCGCCCACCCAGTCGCGGAACGTGAGCGTGCGCTCGATGACCTGCTGCGGCGAGCCGACCGTCAGGGGCGTCATCCTCGAGAAGTCCTCGAGGGAGGGGCCGTGGCCGTAGACCGGCGCGTTGTCGAAGTAGGGGCGGAACTCCGCCACGGCGTCCTGCGAGTTCTTCGCCATGTAGGCCTGGCCGCCCAGGGCCACGTACGCCTGATGGGCCTTGCCGTGGCCGTAGTACTCGTAGCGCTGGCGGTACAGGCGCACCATCTGGATGACGTGCTCCTTGTTCCAGAAGATGTTGTTGTGGAAGTAGCCGTCGCCGTAGTAGGCGGCCTGCTCGGCGATCTCGGGGGAGCGGATGGAGCCGTGCCACACGAAGGGGGCGACGCCGTCCAGGGGCTGCGGGGTGAGCGTGAAGTCCTGCAGCGGGGTGCGGTGATTGCCGCTCCAGTCCACGGTCTCCTCGTGCCACAGGCGGTACAGGAGGTTGTAGTTCTCCACGGCGAGCTGGATGCCCTGGCGGATGTCCTTGCCGAACCACGGGTACACGGGGCCGGTGTTGCCGCGGCCCATCGTCAGGTCCACGCGGCCGTCGGCGAGGTGCTGCAGGTACGCGTAGTCCTCGGCCAGACGCACCGGGTCCATGGTGGTGATCAGGGTCGTCGCCGTGGAGAGCTGGAGGGTCTCGGTCTGCGCGGCCAGGTAGGCCAGCAGCGTGGGCGGGTTGCCCGGGGCCACGAAGGGCGGGTTGTGGTGCTGGCCGGTCGCGAACACCTCGAAGCCCGCCTGCTCGGCGTGGCGGGCGATCTTGACGGTGTCCTTGATCCGCTGATGCTCGGTGGGGGCGGTCCCGTTCGTCGGATCGGCGGTGATGTCGCCGATCGTGAAGACGCCGAACTGCATGGTGTGCTCCTCAGTGTGCCCGGGGGCGGGTCTCACGGTGCCGGCCGAGCCGTCGCCGTGTTCTTCAAAAATGAATTATAGCGCACAACGAACCGTCCGGCTCTGAATATTCCGCAGGGCCCGACACGGCAGACTGGTCCCATGAGCCCCGCCTTCGACGCCGGTCGCCTCGCCCACACGGACGTCCTCATTCTGCAGCAGGTGACGAGCTTCCTGTCCAACGACATCCAGGTGACGGACCCGGACGGGCGCACCGTCGTCTCGGTGGTCACCACGGGCGGGGGCCTGGGCCGCATGCTGATGGGGAACCGCAGCTTCGACGTGGTCGACGGTGACGACGGCCGCGTGCTCTTCCGCCTCGCCGACCCGGCCACGTTCGGCCGCGACCGCTTCGCGATCCTGGACGCCGACGGGCTGCCCCTCGCCCACCTCGTCCGCCAGATCGCGTTCCTGCGGACGTCCGTGGGCGTCGAGGTCGTGGACGGCACGTGCTTCGCGGTGACCGGCGACCTGTGGGACCACGACTACGCCATGACCGTGGGCCAGCAGCCGATCGCCCGCGTGACCGCGCGGTTCGGAGGTGTCATGAACGCCCTGGCCGGACGCTCGCGGTACGAGATGCGCCTGGACCCCGGCATGCCGCCCGTGGTGCGCTGCGCCGTGCTCGGCACGGCCATCGCCCTCGACCTGATCCGGGCCAAGGACCGGCGCAGCAACAGCTGAGTCCGCCGAGCGCGCGGCCGTCTCGACGGCGCCTCCGGGGCGTGCCTTGACCCCTCCCGTAGGATTCGACGGTGGACTTCGGAGCGTACGGACGGCTGTTGCAGGACCCTCGGATCCGCCATCTGCTGGCGGTGGGGTTCATCGCCCGCTTCCCGCACACCGCGGCCGGGGTGATCCTCACCCTCCACGTGGCTCTCACGCTGGGGCTGGGCTACGGCCAGGCCGGCCTGGCCGGGGCGGCGATGACGCTGGGCATCGCAGTGGGCTCGCCGTGGCGGGGCCGCGTGGTGGACGCGAAGGGGCTGCGCCGTGCACTGTTGCCCTCCGTGATCGCGGAGGCGGTGATCTGGCCGATCGTCCCGTGGCTGCCGTTCTGGCCGATGCTCCTGGCCGTGTTCCTGGGCGGCGTGTTCTCGCTGCCGATCTTCTCCGTCGTCCGGCAGGGACTCGGCGTGCTCACCCACGGCAAGGACCGGCAGACGGCCTTCGCTCTGGACTCCATCGTCACGGAGACGATCTTCATGATGGGCCCGGCGCTGGGCGCCGTCGTCGCGGCCACGTGGTCGAGCGCCCTCGGCCTGACCATCGTCGGCCTCTCCAGCGCGCTGGGCGGCATCCTGCTGATGTGGTTCAACCCGCCCACGCGCTCGAGTCAGCTGGCCGTCGTCGGGCCGGCGACCGAGGACCCGTACACCGAGGAGCAGGACCGTCAGGAGGCGATCGCCCAGGCGGTGACCGCCGCGCCCATGCACGTGGAGATGGCCGCCCCCAGCCTGGCCACCGGCGCGCTGCCGGCGATCACCGAGGCCATCCCGATCGTCACCGGGGCGCTGCCGGTGATCGCCGCGGACGGCTCCGGGCCGACGACGGCGCCGCGCCGGGCCCGGGCCGAGCGGCTGCGGCAGTGGCGGCGGAGCCACTTCTCCTGGGTTGGGTCGGAGGTGCTCGGCGTGCTCGTGGTGTCGATGGCGGCCGGGATCGTCATGGTCGGCACCGAGGTCTCGATGGTGGCCGAGCTGGAGTCGCAGGGCGCCGCGGCGTCGGTGGGTCTGGTGTACGCGTTCTGGTGCGGTGCCTCCGCCGTGGGCGGGCTGTTCTACGGGGCCTGGGGTCGCCAGGTGCACCCGTACCTGCTGATGGCGCTGTTCGCCGTGGCGACGGTGCCGCTCGCGCTCGTGGACGGGGTGTGGGCGCTCGCGCTGGCCTCGATCCCCTCGGGTCTGCTGACGGCGCCGACCCTGGCCTCGGCCTCGTCGCGGCTGTCGCACCTCGTGGAGGAGGAGCGGCGTGGCGAGGCGATGGGCTTCTACGGCTCGGCCATGACCGCGGGCGCCGCGATGGGCGCCCCGCTGGCCGGCGTGTTCATCGACGGCATCGCCCCGTCCGCGGGCTACGTGTTCGCTGCGGCCGCGGGCTTCGTGCTCGTGCTGCTGGCCGCCCTGGCGACGGCGGCGCGCGGGCGGCGCTCCGCCTGAGTCGGGCCCGCTCCGCGGCTCAGGCCAGGAGCTCGTGGATGCGGCGGACCAGCACGGCGGTGAGGTCCGCGTCGAAGTCCGCGGTGGAGGAGTCCATGAACAGGTGCCAGTCCGTGTCGTACTCGAAGAGGTCGGCGGGGCGGTCCGGGTGCTCGGCGGTGGCCGCGTAGGAACGGGCTGTCTCGAGGTCGCCCTCGAGGGCCCAGGGGTCGCGGGCGCCGAGGTGGATCTGCAGGGCGGTGTGGGGCTGCCAGAGCGGGGCGTAGGCGTCGAGGGCCTCGGCGCCGGCGATGGCGATGCACGCGCGGAAGCCGGGGACCACCTGGGCGGCACGCCAGGCGGGCATCACGCCCAGGCTGATGCCCGCGACGACGGAGGCCTCCTGGTGCTCGGCACACGCCCGCATGCCGCGCCGGCCGATCTCCTCGAAGCCGATCTGCTGGGCGTGGGCGACACCCTCGTCCACGGTGGCGAAGGTGCGGCCGTCGTAGAGGTCAGGGGTGTGGACGGTGCGACCGCCGGCGGCGATCTGTTCGGCGAGCGTGCGCACGCCGTCCGTGAGACCGAGGGCGTGGTGGAAGAGGATGATCTGCGCCATGGGTCAGAGCGTAGACCGCGGTGAGCGGCTGCCCCATCGTGGGGGTGTGTGAGCGGGGGCGAAGACGTGAGGTGGCTCGCGTCTGTCGCCACGGGTGAGTTGGCGCTCATTGCGTGGAGGGCAAGCGCAGTGCTTCCCCGACTGGTGCCCTGGGTTCTCGTCTCGGCGGCCCCAGGACAGCACCGTCTCAGTCTTCACGTCGCGCGGTCGGAGACTGCGCGAGCGAGCGGCGAGGAATCTTCTGCATGAGTGCCGAGGCACTCGTGCGATCGGTCACGGGGCTGCTCGAGGCAGGAGCGGGCAGCGGCCTCCTGGCCTCATCCGTCCTGCGACCTTCGGGACGTCTTCGCCGGACGATGCCGCGGCCGCTTCGGACGTACGGCGACGAAGGGGCGCCCTGTCCGACTGCTCCTGGCGACCTCGACCACGGCATCCACGTTCGACGGAGGACGGGAGAACGTCTCGCCGGGTGGACGTCGGAGCTGAGTCCACCGTTCCGCTGCGGTCACACGGGAATCGCCGTCAGTGCGGTCACGCCGGGGCGGGAGACGCGAGCTGGCAGGGCATGCCGGGTTCGGGGACGGCGGGACTGATGTGCACGGCCCGCCCCGGCAGGGGCTCGACCTCGGTCAGCCGGGGCCAGATGAGCCGGTGCTCGGCGTTCGTCCCGGCCGGCACGAAGAAGCGGTGGGGCAGGTGCAGCAGCAGCCGGCCCGTCGCCAGCTCGCGGCCGCCGAACACCGCCAAACGCAGCCCGGCGGCCGCCGGACGGCCGAGCCAGTCGTGCACGTCCTCCTCGACCGTGCGGTAGGTGTCCCCGACGCGCAGGCCGGACCACGCGTTCCAGCCCGTGATCACCGCCGTGCCGCCCGCGGCCGCGAGCTCGCGCAGGCGGGCCAGGACGGCCTCACCGGCCCCCTCGGCGTCCGGGGTCAGCACCGGCGTCCCGGACCGCGCGGCCGTCGCGGCCTCCCCGGTGCCGTCCAGCACGGCCACCGGCCGGCCGCTGCGCATCGCCACCTCGACGACGGCGGCCAGCGTCTCCGCGCGACCGCCCGCGGCCTCGACGATCCATGCCGTGCGTCCCTCCGCGCCGGTCGGCCACCGCCAGGGACGGTGCCGGCCGTGGGCCGCGTCGTCGAGCAGGGCCAGGGCCGTGGCCTCGGCCCGGCGAGCGCGGTCCGGCACCCAGCGCTCCGGCAGGGCGGGGGTGACCACGGGCGGGGGTGTGGGCCAGTCACCCGCCGCGTAGTTCTCCACCAGGACCGAGACGACGGCCTCCCAGGGGGCGACGGCCGGGGCGGCCGCGGCCTCGCCCAGCCGCCGCCACACGGGCGTGCCGCCGTCGACCGTCCACTGGGATGCGCGGAACGAGACCGTCGGGCGCCCCGCCGTCGAGAGGATCGCGGAGCCGGGGCGACGCGGGTCGAGCCGGGCCGCGGCGGCCGTGCCCACGAGGTCCCACGACTCCTGCTCCGTCGCGGTGCGCAGGGCGATCGTGCTGCCCAGGTTCGAGCGCAGGTCCGAGCCCACCGCACCCGTGGCCCGCTGCGTGGCCAGGATGAGGTGGAAGCCGAGGGAACGGCCCGTGGCGGCCAGACGCTGCAGGACGGCGGCCGCGTCCGGGTGGTCGTCCACGAGCACGCGCAGTTCGTCGATCGCCACGACGAGCCGAGGCAGCGCCGCGTCCGGATGGCGGCGACGGAAACCGGGATAGTCGCTGACCCCGGCCTCTGCGAAGAGGGCCTCGCGGCGATGCAGCTCCGCCCGGATGGCGCTCAGCGCCCGCAACGAGGCCGTTCCCACGTGGTTGGTCTCCAGGCTCATCGTGTGGGGGAGCGCGCCCAGCGGACCGAACGACGCGCCGCCCTTGAAGTCCAGCAGCAGGAACGCGACCTCGGCCGGCGGGTGGTGCGCCGCAGCCCCCAGCAGGAGGGACAGCAGGAGATCCGACTTCCCGGATCCCGTGGTGCCCGCGATGAGCAGGTGCGGCCCGTCGGCGGCCAGGTCCATCTCGACGACGCCCGTCTCGTCGCCGCTACGGGCGAGGGTCACGGTGAGCCCGTCGACGGCATCGCGGGCGCCCACCTGCCCCGGTGGTGTGAGCGTGCCGTCGCCGTCGTCGGTGGGCAGCAGGCCGAGGTCCACGACGTCGTCGGCCAGCTCGGTCAGCCAGGCGACCAGGGTGCCGTCGGCGAGGCCGTCGGCGGCCACGTCCTCGAAGCGCTGCTGTTCGGCCGGGACCACGACGGTGCGCCCGCGCAGGTCGACGACGGCGTCCCCCGGCGCAGGCGGCGGCCCGGTGAAGTCGTACCGCGTCCAGGGCAGAACCGTCCGGCCCGTGGGCGTCGTCCCCGCGTCGTCGCCGATGGCGGCCCGCCACGCTCGCCACGCCGGATCCAGTGCCGCGTCCTCAGGAGCCGACACCAGCAGCCGCGGGCCGGACCCGCCCGACCACCAGGTGCGGCGGACTCCACCGGCCTCCACCACGAACGCGCCGTCGGCGGCCACCGCGTGCCGCAGGAGCTGGAACACCGCCCACCGGCAGGCCCCGGCCACATCGCGCGGCGGCCCGAGCACGACGACGCGCGACTCCGGCGGTGACGTCGTCATCACGGTGCGCCGCGACGTGACGGCCTCCACCCATGCCTCGTCCGGGTCGTCCCGCGACAGGGACAGCGCCCCGACGCCGGAACCCCACGAGACCGCCACGGCCTCGTCGGCCCCCGACGTCAGCCCGAAGCGGTCCGTCGCGCCGGAGCGGACGGCGCGGGCCACCGCACCGGGGCTCAGTGCCGCCTGAGCCCGCCGGCGCACGACCGCGTCCGCGCGGGCGGCGAGCAGCCGCGCATGCCGCAGCCGGGTACGGCGCTGCATCGCCAGCATGACCAGCGCCACCGTCACGGACAGCACACCGAACAGCAGGAACACCGGGTTGCCCATCATCAGGACCAGGGCGACCCCGAGCACCAGCGGGCCCAGGGCCGCCACCAGCGGGATCACGACGGACTGCCGGGCCGGTGGGGATCCGAGGTCGACGGCGGGCGGCTCCGGCGTGACCGGCCGCGGCAGGGCGGCCCCGGGCCCGCGGACCAGGCCCAGGGCGGTCCGGCCCACAGGGAGCGGGCTGCGGCCGTCCCACAGGCGTCCGGTGTCCCGAGGACCGTCGTGGACGTGCAGCCCGGTGGGCGCGAGCCGCAGACGCATCGGCCGCGACGGGGCAGAGGGGTCGTCCAGCAGCAGCCGCGCCCCGCCGCGTCCCGTGCTCAACCCGCCCTCCCCCAGAGGGACGAGGCGGCCGGCGTCGGGTCCGTGCTCGGTGACCACCGCGAGCTCCGGCCCCCGGGCCGGTGCACTCCCGACCCGTTCCGCGTACGTCACGCTGCGCGGCCCGGCAGCGCACCGGTGCAGCGACCGGGCGGGAAAACGTTCCCGCACCGCCCGGTCCTGCTCGTCCGCGTCGGCGGGGAAGTGCTCCACCCGCCATGTCTCGGGAGCGGCCCCGCCCAGGATCCGCACGCTCCAGGCCATCCCCGCCCCTCCCTCCCGAGACCGGCGACCGGCCCGTCCGGCCGCCTGGGGACGACCCTGCCACGGCCTGATGGCGGTTCGGGCGGCCTGTGGACAACTCCCCGTCGAACGGGACCGCCGCCACGTTGTCCACAGTCATGGTGTCCTGGACCACACGCATCGACGGAACGGGGTATCTTCCTGATCGAGACATGTGCGGCGCTGGGGATGGCGCCGAATCGGGCACAGGAGGGACACGTGGATGCGGTGCGCATTCTCGAGGACGAGATCCGGGAGATCGTCCGGCGGCAGGGCATCGACCCGCAGCGTGAGCACGCCCGGGTCCTGACGCTCATCCAGGACGCGGCCGCGGACTACGAGTCCCGCGCGATGGTCAGCTCGCTGCCGGACCTGGAGGATCCCGTGGCGGCGCGGCAGGACCTGTTCGACCGCATCGCGGGCCTCGGGCCGCTCCAGCGGCTCATGGACGATCCCTCCGTGGAGGAGATCTGGCTGAACGCGCCGGACGCCGTCTACTGCGCGCGGTCCGGCCGCTCCGAGCTGACGGGCATCGTCCTGACCGAGGAGGAGGTGCAGGACCTCGTCGAAGTCATGTTGAAGTCCTCGGGCCGGCGGCTGGACCTGTCGATGCCGTTCGTCGACGCGGCCCTGCCAGACGGTTCGCGCCTGCACGTGGCCATCCCCGACATCACGCGGCGGCACTGGGCCGTGAACATCCGGAAGTTCATCGCCCGGGCGCGCCGGCTGGACGACCTCGTCCGGGGCGGTTCCCTCACTCCGACGGCGGCCCGCTTCCTGGACGCGGCCGTGGACGCGGGCATGAACATCCTCGTCAGCGGGGCCACCCAGGCGGGCAAGACCACCCTGCTCAACTGCCTGGCTTCGGCCATCGGCCCGCGGGAGCGGGTGATCACCGTGGAGGAGATCTTCGAGCTGCAGATCCCGGTGCGCGACGTCGTCGGGCTGCAGTGCCGCCAGCCGAACCTGGAGGGCCACGGCGAGATCCCGCTGCGTCGCCTCGTCAAGGAGGCGCTGCGGATGCGCCCGGACCGCCTGATCGTCGGCGAGGTGCGCGAGGCCGAGGCGCTGGACATGCTCGTCGCTCTGAACTCCGGCCTGGCCGGCATGTGCACGATCCACGCGAACTCGGCCGCGGACGCGCTCACGAAGCTCTGCACGCTGCCGCTGCTGGCCGGGGAGAACATCTCCCGGGACTTCGTCGTCCCGACGGTGGCCACGTGCATCGACGTCGTCGTGCACTGCGAGCGCGACCGTCAGGGCCGCCGGCGGGTGCGGGAGATCCTCACCGTCGGCTCACGGGTGGAGGGCGGGGTCATCGAGACGTCGGCGCTCTTCCAGCGTGACGCCGAGGGCGACCTGCGCCTCAACGAGGGTGCGAACCTGGAGTTCGAGGCGCTCGCCCGTCGCGGCGTGGACGTCCACGAGCTGGTGGGGCTGCGCTGATGGCCGCGCTGCTGGGGCTCGCGCTCGGCTGCGGCCTGTTCCTGCTGTGGTGGTCCCTCTGGTCCCCTCCCACGGAGAAACCCGGGGCCGCCCGCCCCGACTCGCGCCTGCGTGTGCTGATCGCCCAGTCCGGCATCCAGCGTCTCAGCCCGGCCGGCGTCGTGTCCGCCATGGCCGTCGGCGGTCTCGTGGTCGGGCTGCTCGTCCTGTCGCTGACCAGTACGTGGACCATCGCCGCGTGCTTCGCCGTCTTCGGCGCGGCCGTGCCCTGGCTGCTGCTGTCCTGGCAGGCCCGCCGGCGCTCCACGGCACTGCGCGAGCTGTGGCCGGACGCGATCGACCACGCCCGGTCGGCCATCCGCGCGGGCCTGACTCTCCCGGAGGCGCTCATCCAGCTCGGGGAGACCGGGCCGGAGGGGCTGCGCGAGCCGTTCCAGCAGTTCGCCCGGGACTACCGGGCCGGAGCCCGCTTCGTGGACGCACTGGACCGGCTCAAGGCCCGGATGGCCGACCCCGTCGCGGACCGCCTGGTGGTCTCGCTGCGCCTGACCCGCGAGGTCGGGGGCGCCGACATCGGCCGTCTGCTGCAGACCCTCTCCGAGTTCCTCCGGCAGGACGCCCGCATCCGCGCCGAGCTCGAGGCCCGGCAGTCGTGGACCGTGAACGCGGCCCGGTTGGCGGTGTGCGCCCCGTGGCTCGTGCTCCTGCTGCTGGGGACCCAGCCCGCCGCGGTCGCGGCCTATCGGTCCGCCGCCGGCGGGGCCGTGCTCCTCGCCGGCATGGTGGCCTCCGTCGTCTGCTACCGCGTCATGCTCCGCATCGGCGCGCTGCCCCGGGAGAAGCGGGTGTTCGCATGACGTCCGCGCTGATCTGGGCTGCGCTCCTGGGCCTCACCCTCGGGGCGGGACTGCTCCTCATCCTGGTCACCCAGCCGGTGGGCTGGCGCCCCAGCCTCGAGCAACGGGTCGAACCGCAGCTGCGCCACCACATCCCGGCCTCCCGCCTCCTCGAGGAGGAACGTGCGGGCGCCTCGCCCTGGGGAACGTGGGGACGCATCCTCGATCCCGTGGTGCAGGCCGGAGTCGGCTGGGTCCAGCGCATCTCCCCGGGCGGGGCGGCGCTCGACCGCAAACTGGCCGCCGCGGGGCTCGCGGTCACGTCGACGGACTTCCGTGCCCAGCAGGTCCTGAGCGCGGCCGCGGGGGCCGCCGTGGCGGCCGTCCTCGCGCTCAGCCTCACCGTCACGGGCCGCGTGCCGGTGATCACGGGGGTCGCCCTCGTGATCGCCGGCGGCATGGCCGGGTTCCTGCTCCGGGAGCAGCTGCTCTCCCTGCGGGTGCGACGGCGGCGCGAGGCCATCCTCTCCGAGTTCCCGTCCGTGGCCGAGCTGTTCGCGCTCTCGGTGGGCGCGGGGGAGAGCGCCGCCGGAGCGCTCGAGCGCATCGCGGGGACGGCGCGCGGGGAGCTGGCCGGCGAGTTCCGCACCACGCTCGCCGACATGCGTGCCGGGGCGTCGCTGTCCGCGGCGCTCAAGGCCATGGGACGGCGCGTGCAGCTGGCCCCCGTCGAACGGTTCATCGGGGGCGTGCTCATCGCGCTCGACCGCGGCACGCCCCTCGCCGACGTCCTGCGCGCGCAGGCCCAGGACGTGCGTGAGATGGGTCGCCGCGAGCTCATGGAGGCCGCCGGCCGGAAGGAGATCCAGATGATGGTCCCCCTCGTGTTCGGCATCCTCCCGCTCACGGTGATCTTCGCCGTCTTCCCCGGCATCTCCCTGATGCGCCTGGGGTTCTGAAGACCCACAACTGAATAGTCCATCCATCCACCCACGATCACCATCCACTCCGGCCGCACGGGCGGCCGGCCACCCGAGGAGGGGACCATGCTCCACCACCACGCCATCACCGTCCTGGCCGCCCTGCGCGCCCTCATCCACGACGACGTCCGCGACGAGCGCGGCGACGTCCCCGGCTGGGTGATGATCACCCTCATGTCCGCCGTGCTCGTGGCCGGCCTGCTGGCCCTCGCCCTGCCGGCGCTCCAGGGACTGTTCAACCAGGCCATCTCCCAGGTGTCCCAGGGCGGCTGAGCATGCCCCGGGGTGCTGTCCACGCCGTGCCGGTGCCCCGTGGCGTCCACATGGGCGTCCGCTGGCGGGACGACCGGGGCGCCGCGGTGGCCGAGTCCACCATGGTGATGACCCTGGTCGTCCTGCTCTTCGCGGCGCTGCTCCAGGCCGGCGTCGTGATCCACACGCGCAACGTGATGATCGACGCCGCCTCCGCCGGCGCCCGGTACGGGGCGCTCGCGGACCGGAGCCCCGAGGACGGCGTCCAGCGGGCTCGGGAGCTGCTCTCGGCCGGCGTGCCCGGCCAGTCCGGGGCCGACGTCGCCGCGGAGCTCACCAGCCAGGACGGGGTCCCGGTCCTGCGCGTCACGGTCTCGAGCTCGCTGCCCGGCCTGGGGTTCCTGCCGGGCCCGATCCCCGTGGAGGTGAGCGGTCATGCGTTCCGTCAATGACGTCCGCGACGAGCGGGGAGCGGCCACGGTCGAATTCCTGGGCCTCACCCTCGTCCTGCTGATCCCCGTGGTGTACCTGATGATCTACGTCTCCCAGGTCCAGGCCGCGGCGTTCGCCTCGGTCGCCGCCGCGGACCAGGCCGTCAAGGCCGTGGTCGCCGAGGCCGATCACCCCAGCGCAGGCGCCGCCCACGCCACCGTCGAGCTCACGCTCGCCGACTACGGCGTGGGCGCCGGCCAGTACAACCTGACCGTCGGCTGCGACCAGGGCGGCTGTGGCACGCTCGAACCGGGCGAGGTCGTCGCCGTGCGGGTGGACGTGGGGGTGCCCGTCCCTCTCACGCCGGCAGCGTGGTCGCTGACCCCCGTGACGGTGGGTTCCGACGCCCGGCAGACTGTGCCGAGGTTCTGATGCGCCGCCGCCTCACCGCTCGCCTGGGTCACGACGACGGGCAGACCACCGTCCTCACCGTCGGCCTGTGCGCCGTGCTCGTGGCCCTCATGCTGGTCATGCTCGCGGTCACCACCGTGCAGTTGCAGCACCGCCGCCTGCAGTCGCTCGCGGACTCGGCCGCCATCGCCGGGGCAGAGGAGCTCGGCTTCCGGCTGGGGGAGGACCCGGGCGTCGTGCTCTCCGACGACGACGTCGCCGCCTCCGCCAGCGCACACCTCGCGGCCGTCGGTGCCCAGGAGGCCGTGCCCGGGCTCGGCGGGATGAGCGCCCGCGTGGCCGAGGACGGCACCACCGTCGTCGTCACCCTCGACGCCCGGGCCGATCTGTTCGCCATGACCGGCCCGTTCGCGGGAACACTGCCCCTGTCGGTCCCCCTGGAGGCGACGGGCAGCAGTCGCACTAGCCTGGCCCGGTGATCCGCTTCCTCCACGGCATCGGTGGCCGGCCCGCCCACTTCGAGCCCCTTGCTGACGCCCTCGGCGCCGTGGCCGACCTCGCCGCCTCGCCCGCCCTGCCCGGCCACCCGGGCACGGACGCCGGCGGTCAGGGCCGCCCCCGGGCCGCACGGCCGGCGACCGATGCGGACCCCGTCCTCGACGCCGCCCGCACCTGGGCGGCGCAGGCCGGCCCCGTGCCGGGGCTGCTGATCGGCCACAGCACGGGCGGGGTCATCGCACTGCGCGCCGTCGCCGACGGGCTGGTGCGGCCCCGCGCCCTCGTGGTCATCGACTCGAACGTCCCGGTGACGGACACCGCCCTGGCCGCCCGGGCGGCCAAGGCCCGCCTCGCCGCCCGCTCGGACTGGCGGAGCATGCTCCGCGCCTCGCTCGCACGCGACCTCCTCGCCCCGGAGCCGTGGCGCGAGCGGATCCTGACCGACCTGGACGCCACGCCGGACCATCCGATGCGCGAGCTCTGGGCCGCCGTCCTCGCCGCGGACACCCGTGCCCTCTGGGCCGGCATCACCGTCCCGGTGCTGTACGTGCGCAGCACCCGGGACGTCCACCAGCGGGACCTGGACGCGGTCATCGCGCACACCACCGTCGTCGACGTCGGCCTGGGCCACTGGCCGCACGTCGCGGAGCCCGAGGCCGTCGCCGGGGTGATCCGGCGCTGGCACACGACCGGCGTCCACCCCACGCGGTAGGCTGGCCGAATCATGGCTGACACTGACTTCTCCGCGGAGATCGACTCCCTGCGCCACACCCTGGCCTCCATCGAGCAGGTCTCGGACCTCGACCGCATCAAGGCGGACATCGCCGAACTGGAGCAGCAGGCCTCCGCACCGGACCTCTGGGACGACCCGGAGGAGGCCCAGAAGGTCACCTCCAAGCTCTCCCACCGTCAGACGGACCTCAAGCGCATCACCTCCCTGGAGAGCCGCATCGAGGACCTGGAGACCATGGTCGAGCTCGCCGCGGAGGAGGACGAGCCCTCCCTCCTCGACGACGCGAACCAGGAGCTGACCTCCATCCGCAAGGCCCTGGAGGAACTCGAGGTCGTCACGCTGCTCAGCGGCGAGTACGACCAGCGCGACGCCGTCGTGACCATCCGCGCGGGCGCCGGCGGCGTGGACGCGGCCGACTTCGCCGAGACCCTCATGCGCATGTACCTGCGCTGGGCCGAGCAGCGTGGCTGGTCCACCAAGGTCATGGACACCTCCTACGCGGAGGAGGCCGGCCTGAAGTCCGTCACCTTCGAGGTCAACGCGCCCTTCGCGTTCGGCACCCTCTCCGTGGAGGCCGGCACGCACCGCCTCGTGCGCATCAGCCCCTTCGACAACCAGGGCCGCCGCCAGACGTCCTTCGCGGCGGTCGAGGTGGTGCCGCTGATCGAGTCGGACGACTCCATCGAGATCCCCGAGTCCGAGATCAAGGTGGACGTGTTCCGCTCCTCGGGCCCCGGCGGCCAGTCCGTGAACACCACGGACTCCGCCGTCCGCATGACGCACCTGCCCACCGGCATCGTCGTGTCCATGCAGAACGAGAAGTCGCAGATCCAGAACCGTGCCGCCGCCCTGCGCGTGCTCCAGTCCCGCCTGCTGCTGCTGCGCAAGGCCGAGGAGGACGCGAAGAAGAAGGAGATGGCCGGCGACGTCAAGGCGTCCTGGGGCGACCAGATGCGCTCCTACGTGTTGAACCCGTACCAGATGGTCAAGGACCTGCGCACGGGCCACGAGGAGGGCAACCCCTCCTCCGTGTTCGACGGCCACATCGACGATTTCGTGGACGCCGGGATCCGCTGGCGCGCCGAGCAGGTCAAGGCCGCCCAGGAGGACTGAGCCCCGCGGCGCGGCCCCGCCGCCCGGGCCACCACGACGCCGGCCCGCACCTCCGCAGCGAGGCGCGGGCCGGCGTCGTCGTTCAGGCTCCGCAGGGGCCTCGGGCCTGGCCTGGGAGACCGGCCCGGTGGAATGCTCGAAGCACCGGGGCGGGCGCCCCCGCGCGCCGGCCCGGCACCCGATTCCATCCCCACTCAGGAGGTCGACCAGCATGACCATGCGCGCCGCCCGTTGGCACGGCAAGAAGGACATCCGCATCGAGGAGATCGACTCGCCCACGGCCGGTCCAGGGCAGGTCCTCGTGGACGTCGCGTGGTGCGGCATCTGCGGCACGGACCTGCACGAGTACCTCGAGGGTCCGATCTTCATCCCGCCGGCCGGACACCCGCACCCGATCTCCGGTGACGCCGCCCCCGTCACGCTCGGCCACGAGATGTCCGGCACCGTCGCCGCCCTGGGCGAGGGCGTCACGGACCTCGAGGTCGGCCAGAAGGTCGTCGTGGAACCGTACATCGTGCGCGAGGAGGACCAGGACCGACCGGACTACAACCTCGCGCCGGACATGAACTTCATCGGCCTGGGCGGCGACGGCGGCGGCCTGGCCGAACAGATCGCGGTGCGGCGCCGCTGGGTCCACCCCGTGGCCGACTCCGTGCCTCTCGACCAGGCCGCGCTCATCGAGCCGCTCTCCGTGGCCCACCACGCGTGGGTGCGGGCCGGCTCTCCGACGTCGGGCGTGGCCGTGATCGGCGGCGCCGGCCCCATCGGCGCGCTCACCGCGGCTGTGCTCAAGGGCAAGGGCCTGACGGTGTACGTCTCCGAGCTCTCCGAGCTGCGGCGGCAGAAGGTGCTCGAGGCCGGCGTGGTGGACGAGGCCTTCGACCCCCGCGAGGTGGACGTGCCCGCCAAGATCCGCGAACTGCACGACGGCCAGGGCGCGGACGTGGGCTTCGAGTGCACCTCGGTGGACGTGGTGCTGGACATGCTGCTGGACGCGGTGCGTCCCGGCGGCGTGATCGTCAACGAGTCCATCTGGGGCCACGAGCCCGCCGTGGCCCTGCACAAGCTGGTGATGAAGGAGATCGACCTGCGCGGCACCATCGCGTACGCGAACGACCACGCGGACACCATCCGCATGGTCGAGGACGGCGCCGTGGACCTCGCGCCGTTCATCACCGGCAAGATCGGCCTCGACGACCTGGTCGACCAGGGCTTCGAGACCCTCATCCACCACAACGAGACGGCCGTGAAGATCCTCGTCTCGCCGACCGGTCAGGGTCTCTGAGGCGTCGGCCCGATCCCCGGACGTCCCGACGACGGCCCGCGCCCGCAGCCGGCGGGTGCGGGCCGTCGTCGTCCCGGCACTCAGCCGCGCCGTCACAGACGCGTCGCTCCCTGGCGCGCCTGTGATCGTGGTCATAGACTGCATTTCAGTGAATCGCCATGAACCGAATTGAGCATCCCAGGAGGACCGCATGACCGCCGAGCTGCCCCAGCCCCAGCCCACCGACGCCGTGATCGTGGGCGGTGCCCGCACCCCCTTCACCCGGCTGCTCTCGCAGCAGGCCGACCTGCGTGCGGTGGATCTGGGCGCCCACGCGATCAGGCACGCCCTCGAGCGCGCCGGCGTGGCCCCCGAGGACGTGGACATGGTCTACATGGGCCAGGTCGTGCAAGCCGGCGCGGGCCAGAACCCGGCACGCCAGTCCGCGCTCGCCGCGGGCATCCCCTGGAACGTCCCGGCCATGACGATCAACAAGGTGTGCCTGTCCGGCCTCACCGCCGTGATCGACGCCGCCCGTCTCATCCGCCTCGGCGAGGCGGACGTGGTGGTGGCCGGCGGCCAGGAGTCCATGACCAACGCCCCGCACCTGCTGCCCGGCGCGCGCAAGGGCTTCAAGTACGGCCCGGCCACCATGCTCGACGCCGTCGCGTGGGACGGCCTCACCGACTCCCTGAGCCACGAGGCCATGGGCGAGCTGACCGAGTCCGGCAACGGCGAGCGGAACATCGCCCGCGCCGAGCAGGACGAGGTCGCCGCGGCCTCGCACCAGCGGGCCGCCCGGGCCCAGTCCGAGGGCGTCTTCGAGGGCGAGATCGCCCCGGTGGAGGTGCCGCAGCGCAAGGGCGACCCGCTGGTCGTCTCCCAGGACGAAGGGGTCCGCCCGGACACGACCGCCGAGTCGCTGGGCGCCCTGCGTCCGGCGTTCGCGAAGGACGGCACGATCACGGCCGGCAACTCCTCGCCCCTGTCCGACGGCGCCGCCGCCCTCGTGGTGACCTCGCGTGCCTTCGCCGAGGAGAAGGGCCTGACGATCCTCGCCACGGTGGGCGCACCCGGACAGACCGCCGGCCCGGACAGCTCGCAGCTGCACTCGCAGCCCTCCGACGCGATCAACACCGCCGTGCGGAAGCAGGGCTGGGACGTGGCCGACCTCGACTTCATCGAGATCAACGAGGCCTTCGGCGCCGTGGCCGTGCAGTCCCTGCGCGACCTCGACTACCCGCACGAGAAGACCAACATCCACGGCGGCGCCATCGCCCTGGGCCACCCGATCGGCGCCTCCGGCGCCCGGCTGGCCCTGCACGCCGCCCTCGAGCTCGACCGGCGCGACGGCGGCCGCGCGGCCGTCTCGCTCTGCGGCGGCGGCGGCCAGGGCGAGGCCCTGATCCTCTTCCGCTGACGGACCGCCCCTGACAGAAAGGACCCCGGACATGGCTCTCGACAAGACCGTGGCCACGCCCGCCGAGGCGGTGGCGGACGTGCCGGACGGCGCGTCCCTGGCCGTCGGCGGCTTCGGACTCACCGGCAACCCCGTGCAGCTCATCGAGGCCCTGCTCGAGCAGGGCGCCACGGACCTGTCCGTCGTCTCCAACAACTGCGGCGTGGACGGCTGGGGCCTGGGCCTCCTGCTCGGCGCGCGCCGGCTGCGGAAGATGACCTCCTCCTACGTGGGGGAGAACAAGGAGTTCGCCCGCCAGTACCTCGAGGGCGAGCTCGAGGTGGAGCTCGTCCCGCAGGGCACCCTCGCGGAGAAGCTCCGCGCCGGCGGGGCCGGCATCCCGGCGTTCTACACCCGCTCCGGCGTCGGCACCCAGGTGGCCGAAGGCGGCCTGCCCATGCGCTACGACGCGGACGGCGCCGTGGTGAAGTCCTCGCAGGCCAAGCCCACGGACACGTTCGTGCTCGGCGAGGGCTACCTCAGCCAGGTCCCGGACGAGCCCGAGACCTATGTGCTCGAACGCTCCATCGTCACCGACTTCTCCCTTGTGCACGCGTGGAAGGGCGACCGCCACGGCAACCTCGTGTTCCGCAAGGCCACCCGCCAGTTCGGCCCGCCCGCGGCCATGGCCGGCCGTGTGTGCATCGCCCAGGTGGAGGAGCTCGTCGAGCCCGGCGAGATCGACCCGGATGACGTGCACCTGCCCGGCATCTTCGTGCACCGGATCGTGGAGGTCGGCACGGACATCGAGAAGCGGATCGAGAAGCGCACCGTGCGCGCATCGGGGGAGGAGCAGGCATGAGCGAGCAGACCACCGGGCGTCCCCGGGGCCTGAGCCGCGACCAGATGGCGGCCCGCGCCGCGCAGGAGCTGCCGGACGGCGCCTACGTCAACCTCGGCATCGGCATGCCCACGCTGATCCCCAACCACATCCCCGCCGGGCGGTCCGTGGTGCTGCAGTCCGAGAACGGCATCCTCGGCACGGGCCCCTACCCCACGGAGGACGCCGTGGACCCGGACCTGATCAACGCGGGCAAGGAGACCGTCACCGTGAACCCGGGGGCGTCCTTCTTCGACTCCGCGCTGAGCTTCGGGATGATCCGCGGCGGCAAGATCGACGTCGCCGTCCTGGGCGGCATGGAGGTCTCCGCCGCGGGCGACCTGGCCAACTGGATGGTGCCCGGCAGGATGGTCAAGGGCATGGGCGGTGCGATGGACCTCGTCCACGGCGCCGGCCGCGTGATCGTCATGATGGACCACGTGTCCAAGGACGGGACCCCCAAGATCGTGGACCAGTGCACGCTGCCGCTGACCGGCCGCGCCGTCGTCGACCGCATCATCACGGACCTGGCCGTCATCGACGTCGTCGGCACCCCGGAACAGCCCCGCCTGGCGCTCGTGGAGACCGCCCCCGGCGTCACCGAGGAGCAGGTCCGCGCGCTCACCGGCGCGCCGCTGGACTGAGCCGACGACGCCGCCCCGCGGCCCCGGCGCACCGCCTCGGCGGGCATCGGACCGGGGCGGGATAGACTGGACGGCCGCGCCCTGATCGGGGCGCGGCCGTCGCCGTGACGCTGGAAGGACGTGAGGCCATGGGCAAGAACAGCAAGGGCAAGGCCACCAAGCAGCCGGCCCCCGGCGAGCGCCAGGTGATCGCCAACAACAAGAAGGCGCGTCACGACTACACCATCCTCGACACGTACGAGGCCGGGATGGTGCTCACCGGCACCGAGGTGAAGTCGCTGCGCGAGGGCAAGGCCTCGCTCGTGGACGGCTTCGCGGTCTTCTACCGGGACGAGCTGTGGCTCGAGCAGGTCTACATCCCGGAGTACCTCAACGGCTCGTGGACCAACCACGCCGCCCGCCGGCGTCGCAAGCTGCTGCTGCACCGTGCCGAGCTGACGAAGATCTCCCGGCAGATCCAGGATCCGGGCCTGACCATCGTGCCGCTGTCCCTGTACTTCCTGAACGGGCGCGTGAAGGTGGAGATCGGCGTCGCGCGCGGCAACCGCGAGTACGACAAGCGGCACAAGCTGCGCGAGCAGCAGGACAACCGTGAGGCCCAGCGGGCCATGCGGATGCGCAACCGGCACGCCGGCGTGGCCTGAGCGCGGCGGGCCCCTTGGGAATGCTCGGGGGGCGTGCTACGTTGTATCTCTCGCAGGCCCGGTTTCAGGACCGGCGGGCTCCGCGCCCTCCGCCTGCAGTGGTGATTGACAACCTCATAGAGGAGTCGCCCCCAAGGGGCCGATCGGTTTCGACGGTGTGTGTCGCGTCGGGAGAAGCGGGCCGAGGATGCAGAGTCATCTCGTCAAACGCTCTCTGCAAACCAATAAGTGCCGAATCCAAGCGCACTGACTTCGCTCTCGCTGCCTGATCAGTGATCGAGTCCGTCACCCCGAGGTCGCTGTCGCCTCGGACCGTGGCGTCAGCTAGATAGCCACTGGGCGTCACCCTCGCCGGGGGTCGTGACGCCGACATCAATCCGGCTGGGTCCGGGTTGGCCGCCCGTCTGCGGGACGGCCAGGACCGAGCAACACCCACAGCAGACTGCGCCCGGAGAAGACCTGGCAACACCTCATCGGACGCGGGTTCAATTCCCGCCGGCTCCACTCACCACCACGGGAAGGCCCCGGAATCATCACGATTCCGGGGCCTTCCTCGTGTCCGCGCCGATGCCCGGCCACCCTTCCCTCAGCCGGCCACGACGGCATGCAGGCCCAGGCCGGCGCCCCAGCCGACGACGACGGACACCAGCCCCAGCCCCAGATGCGCGGCCCACAGGCGGGCGGCCGCGCCCCATCGACGGGCGAGCACGGCGTCAGCGGCCTCAGCGGCCACCGTGGACCACGTCCCCAGGGCGAGGCAGAACCCGGACACCACGGCGGACACCGCCGCGACGAGCATGAGCCCATGCCCGCCGCCCCAGCCCCCGGACGCGTACACCAGCTCCGGCACGGCCAGGCCGACGGTGACGCCGAGGAGCAGGGCCGCCGTCGTGTTGGCGGTGAGCAGACCTCGGGGGCCGAGCCGGTCGGTCAGGCGTCGGCGCGCCAGGGCGCCGAGCGCCCCGCCCGCCGCGAGGCAGGCCAGGAGGGCCACCTGGAAGAGAGCGAAGACCTCGTATCCCGCGCCGCTCATGCGTCCTCCTCCGAACGATCCGTCCCGACCACGCGCGACCCCGGGGCGCCCCCGGCGCGCAGGCCGAGCACGGCCGCCGCCGTCGAGAGTGCAGCCATCAGCGCGAGCACCAGCAGCACCGAGGCCGCCGCGGGGAGGACGACACCCGCCCCGGACGCCACGGCGCCCAGCCGCACCGGCCACAGCACCAGGGCGACGGCGCTGGAGATGGTGGTGAACGCACCGAGGAAGCCGGTTCCCAGCCCCGCCACCAGGCGTGGACGCCAGTCCGGCCCGCGGCGTCGCGAGGCCGCCCACAGCAGACCGAGCAGGAACGAGCCGAGCACGTTCACCACGAAGAGCGGCAGCGCCTGGACGAGCACGTCGACCGCCCCGAACGCGGCGCCGAACGTGCCGCGGAAGTTGGGCGCCCCGGCCAGCACGGTCACCGCGTTCATCACCCCCGCACCGCACAGCACGCCCGCGACACCGCCGAGGGCCACCGCACCCGCAGTGCCGGGCCGGCGAACTGTCCCGCGCCCACCCCTCCGGTCGGCCGTCGTCTCCCCCCGCACTGCTATCAGGCGCCGCCCTCGGTCTCGTCACCCGCGCGGAGGCGGGCGAGGACGTCGTCGTGGAGCAGGCCGTTCGTGGCCAGCGCGTGCCCGCCGAACGGGCTGTCCTCGCCGTCCAGCGAGGTGAAGCGGCCGCCGGCCTCGCGCACGATCGGCACCAGCGCGGCCATGTCATGCAGCTCGAGCTCGGGCTCGGCCGCGATGTCCACGGCGCCCTCGGCGACGAGCATGTAGGACCAGAAGTCGCCGAAGCCGCGCACGCGCCACACGTCCGAGGTGAGCTGCAGGAACGCGCGGATCGAGCCGCGTTCGCGCCAGCCCTCGATCGAGGAGAAGGACAGCGACGCGTCCTCGACCCGATCCACGCCGGACACGGCGATCCGCTGAGCACGCGTGAGCGAGGTGCCCGCGAAGGCGCCCTGACCGGCCGCGGCCCACCAGCGCCGGTGCAGGGCGGGGGCGGAGACGACGCCGACGACGGGCTCGCCGTCGATCAGCAGCGCGATGAGGGTGGCCCACACGGGCACGCCGCGCACGAAGTTCTTGGTGCCGTCGATGGGGTCGACCACCCACTGCCGGCCGGAGCGGCTCAGAGATCCGCCGAACTCCTCACCCACGACGCCGTCGCGCGCCCGGGCGCGGGACAGGGTCGCGCGGATGGACTCCTCGGCGGCGCGGTCCGCATCCGTGACAGGGGTGAGATCGGGCTTGGTGCTGACCTTGAGGTCCTGGGCCTTGAACCGGGACATCGTGATCGAGTCCACGTTGTCCGCCAGCATGTGGGCCAGCCGCAGGTCCTCCGTGAGGTCGCGGCCGCGGGTCGCAGGGTTCTCAGGTCGCTCCATGCCGCCCACGCTATACCGCGCGGGCCGCCTCAGTCCTCGGACGACGCCGCGTCCTCCGCCCCCGAGGGGGCCAGCCGGTTGCCGAGCAGACGCCGCAGCGAGGCCAGGCGTGCCGCTCCCGAGGGGCCGGCGTGGCCCGCGGCCACCCATGCGTCCAGGCCGCAGCCGGGGGAGTCGGCGGTGTGGGTGCAGCCGCGCGGGCAGTCCGCCAGTCCGCCGGCGAGGTCGTCGAAGGCCTCCACCACGCGGTCCGGCTCGACCCAGCCCAGCCCGAAGGACCGGATGCCGGGGGTGTCCACCACCCAGGTGTCCGGCAGGGGGGCGCCGTCGTCGCCCGTCAGCGGCAGCGCGAGCGCGGACGAGGAGGTGTGCCGGCCCCGGCCGGTGACGGCGTTGACGTGGCCGGTGGCCCGTTCCGCGCCGGTGAGCGCGTTCAGCAGCGTGGACTTGCCGACGCCGGAGGGCCCCACGAACGCGCTGGTGTGCCCGATCAGCCGCTCGGCCACCCGGGCCACGAGCGAGGCGTCCAGGGCGGTGTCCCCGGTCTCGGCCTCGAAGGTCGCCGCACCGGAGGTCATCACCTCCAGGTCCAGCGCCTCGTAGTGCGCCACCAGCGCGTCCGGATCACGCAGGTCGGTCTTCGTGATGAGGAGCACCGGGTGGATGCCGGCGTCGTAGCAGGCGACGAGGGCGCGGTCGATGAAGCCGGTCCGGGGCTCCGGATTGGCCGCGGCCACCATGATCACCAGCAGGTCGGCGTTGGCCACCACCACCCGCTCGACCTCGTCCGAGTCGTCCGCCGACCGGCGCAGGACCGTGCCGCGCTCCTCGACACGGATGATGCGCGCGAGCGTGCCCTCGTCCCCGGAGAGGTCCCCGACGACGGCCACCCGGTCGCCCGTGGCGATCGGCGTGCGGCGCAGCTCCCGCGCGCGCATCGCCGTGATCCGCTCGTCCAGGCGCTCGGGCAGCACCACGGCGTACCGGCCCCGGTCCACCGTGGTCACCATGCCGATCTCGGCGTCCTCGTGCTTGGGCCGCTCCTTGGTGCGCGGGCGGGTGCCGCGCTTGGACGGGCGCACCCGGACATCGGACTCGTCCCACGCCGAGGGATCGAGGCGCCGGGCCATCAGCGGGTCTCCTCTGCCGCGTCGCCGGGTGCCACGAGCGCGGTCCACAATGCGGGGAAGTCCGGCATCGTCTTCGCGGTGGTCGCCACGTCCACGATGCCGGTCCCCGGCACGCGCAGGCCGACGACGGCGGCGAAGGTCGCCATGCGGTGGTCGTGGTAGGTCTCGAGGGCGGCGGGCGACAGCGGTCCCGACGCGTCCGTGCCCGGGAAGCCGAGCGCCGTCTCTCCCTCGTCCACGGTGATCCCCAGGCGGGCGGCCTCGGCGGTGAGCGCGGCGAGCCGGTCCGTCTCATGACCCCGCAGATGGCCGATCCCCGTCAGGCGGGTGGGCCCGGAGGCCAGCAGGGCGAGCGCGGCCGCGGTGGGGGCGAGCTCGGCCGTGTCCGCGATCTCACCGGCGCCGGTGATGCGGGGCGTGCCGTCGTCGTGGACCGCCCCGGTCACCGTGAGGCGGCCGCGGGAGCGGTCCGTGCGGTCGACCGTGAGGGCCACGCTCGCCCCGAACTGCGGCAGGATCCGCCGCCAGCGGTCGCCGATCTGCGTCGTGCGGGTCGGCCAGTCCGGCACCGTCACGGAGCCGCCCGTGGCCACGGCGGCCGCCAGGAAGGGGCCCGCGTTGGACAGGTCCGGCTCGACGGCCGCCTCGTGCGCGGGGACGCGTCCCGGGGCCACGGTCCACGCCCCGGGACCCGTCTCGGTGACGTCCACCTCGAGCGCGCGCAGCACCCCGACGGTCATCGCGACGTGCTCCGGACTCGGCACGGCCTCCCCGGTGTGCCGCAGCCGCAGACCGCGCGGCATCCCCGCGGCCGCCAGCAGCGCGGCGGACAGGAACTGGGAGGAGCCGGAGGCGTCGACCGCGACCTCCGGCACGTCGCCGTCGGGGGCCACCGGGGCAGCGTCCGCGCGGGTCGTCATCGTGAAGGGCAGGCGCCCGGGCTCGCCCTCCTCGACGACGGCCACCCCGAGCTGGCGCAGCGCGTCCAGGACCGGGGCCATCGGGCGCAGGCGCGCGCCGGCGTCGCCGTCGAAGCGGACCCGGCCGGGCCGCAGCGCGGCGACGAACGGGACGAAGCGCATGACCGTCCCCGCCAGTCCGCAGTCCACGGCGACATCCCCGGCCAGCGGCTCGCCGACCGGCATCGGATGCACGCGCAGGCCGCCGTCGGACAGGGGCTCGAACCGGGCGCCGAGCGCTGTGAGCGCCGTGCGCATCAGCGCCGTGTCCCGCGACTCGAGGACGCCGTGCAGGACGCACGGGCCGTCGGCGAGGGCGGCGAGCACGAGGTGCCGGTTCGTCAGCGACTTCGATCCCGGCAGCCGCACGTCTCCGCGCACCGGGCCGCGCGCCACGGGCGCGGGCCAGGTCTCGGCGGTGTCGGGACGGGGGGCGGGAGAGTGCGCGGCGGCACGCGTGGGGCGGGTCACCGGACCAGCCTATCCGGCGTCTGTCGGCCGGGGTCGGCCTGTCCCGGGGGAATACCTGGAACGCTGCTGGCGCTCCACTGGACGACCCCGCACCCGTGACGGCGCACCGGTCCCGCTCGCCGAGGACCGCAGCCGGAGAGGAGCCCCGCATGAGCGCCGCCCTGCTGACGCATCCCTCCCAAACCCAAACCGTAGACTGGCCAGCGATGAGCACTGACAACAGCCGGCCGGAATTCGCCCGGCCCGAGGACGCCCCCGAGCACGACCGCGCCGACATCGACGTCGCCGCCGAGTCCGAACAGCAGCGCCGTGCCCGGTTCGAGCGTGACGCCCTCGAGTTCGTGGACCAGTTGTACTCCGCTGCGCTGCGCATGACGCGCAACCCGCAGGACGCCGAGGACCTGGTCCAGGAGGCGTACACGAAGGCCTACTCCTCGTTCCACCAGTACCGGCCCGGCACCAACCTCAAGGCCTGGCTCTACCGGATCCTCACGAACACATACATCAACCTCTACCGCAAGCGGCAGCGCCAGCCCCTCGAGGCGGACAGCCCCGAGGTGGAGGACTGGCAGATGGCCCGGGCCGCCGAGCACACCTCCGGTGGCCTGCGCTCCGCCGAGTCGGAGGCCCTCGACCGGCTCCCCGACTCCCAGGTGAAGGATGCCCTGCAGGCGATCCCGGAGGAGTTCCGGCTCGCCGTGTACTTCGCGGACGTGGAGGGCTTCGCCTACAAGGAGATCGCCGAGATCCTCGACGTGCCGATCGGCACCGTCATGTCGCGGCTGCACCGGGGCCGCAAGCAGCTGCGCGAGCGCCTCGCGGACTACGCGGCCGCGCGCGGCATCAAGGCCCAGCCGAAGAAGAAGACGGGGCGCGGCGGCACGAAGCAGACCGAGACGAGCACGAAGGAGGCCACGCGATGACCGCGGACCAGCACGGCAATGAGTGCCGCGAAGCCCAGGACGCCTCCCTGGAGCGGCTGTACCAGTACCTGGACGGCGCCCTGACGCCCGAGGACATCGAGCAGGTGCGCGCCCACGTGGCGGAGTGTCCGGACTGCCGGCACCAGAAGGAGCTCGAGGAGCTCATCCGCTCGGCGGTGCGTCGGTGCTGCCAGGACAAGGCGCCCGCGCAGCTGCGGGCCACCATCATGACCCGCATCACCCAGATCTCGACGACGACCGTCACTGGGGGCTGACACCGCGGGATGGGACCCGTGGGCACCCGATCGGGCGCCCCGACGATGACGAAGGGCCGTCCCCTGAGGGGACGGCCCTTCGTGGTCTGCGGTCGCCGGGTGGCACCCGGCCGGTCCGCGACGCCGATCAGGCGTTGGGACGCTTGCCGTGGTTGGCGCCGTTCTTGCGGCGGTCGCGACGCTTGCGTGCACGCTTGCTCATGACGTCTCCCTTCAACGAGTCGGTCGGTGGTCCATTCTGTCACATCATGCCGTGGGCTCAGGCAGACCGAGCCACTGGTACCAGCCCCGGTGCAGCACGAGCCACGCGATGAGCCCGTGGCCCGCCTGGCCCGGCCGGCCCTGGCCGGAGGCGAGGTCCGAGCGCCACTGCTCGTGGCCCACCAGCGGGGTGAACGTGTCCACGTACACGTGGTTGCGCCGGTCGGCCACATCCAGGTAGGCGGCGTTGAGCTCGGCGAGCCGGGCGTTGCGCTGCTCGTCCAGGGTGGGTGTGGGGCCCACCACGAGCACCGGGATGTTCCGCTGCGAGGCGGTGTCCAGGACGTTGGCCAGGTTCAGCCGCGACCGGGCGGTGGAGGTGGCCTCCAGGTCCAGGTCCGCGTCGGACAGGGCCACGACGAGGCGGTTCTCCGTCTCCTCGGAGAAGCGCCGCGAGGCCTCGCCCCACCAGCGCTCGTTGAGGTCCTCGGTGGTCTCGTGCGGCACGGCCAGCACGTAGTTCTCCAACTCCACGTCGGGGGCCTGGGTGCGGGCGAGCACGCGGCCCCACCAGCCGATGGCGCGAGCGTCGCCCGCACCGGCCAGCAGATGGTCGCCGACGGCGGCGATCCGGATCCGGCGGTTGTGCACAGTGTGTCCTTTCGTCGGCCGATCCGGCGCCGCCGCCGCACCGGAGGGCGCGGCGGCGGCGCAGGTCGGTCCGGGTCAGCGGCCGAAGGCGGCGTCCAGCAGCGTGCTGAGCTCCTGGTCGTGGCGGCCCTTGGTGCCGGCGGAGGTCGCGGCCGAGGCCGGGCGGGACACGAGGGTCACGGGGACGTCGAGCTGCGGCACGAGGTTCAGCGCCATGAACGGCCACGGGCCCTGGTTCGCGGGCTCGTCCTGCACCCACGCGACGTCGGCGTCCGGGTAGGCGCGGAGCGCCTTGCGGATCTCGTCGAGTGGCAGCGGGTAGAGCTGCTCCACCCGCACGATCGCGGTGGAGGTGTCACCGGACTTCTCGCGACGGGCGAGCAGGTCGTAGTACAGCCGGCCGGAGACCAGCACCACGCGCGTGACGTCCTTGGCGTCCACCCCGGCGTCCGGGATGACCGGCTGGAAGCGGCCCTCGGTGAAGTCCTCCACCGAGTTCGCGGCGGCCTTGAGGCGCAGCAGCTGCTTCGGGGTGAACACGATGAGGGGTCGGCGCGGGCGGGCGTAGGCCTGCTCGCGCAGCACGTGGAAGTGGTTGGCGCCCGTGGAGGGGTTGACCACGCGCATGTTGTCCTCGGCGCACATCTGCAGGAACCGCTCGATGCGGGCGGAGGAGTGGTCCGGCCCCTGCCCCTCGTAGCCGTGGGGGAGGAGCAGGACCACGGACGAGGTCTGCGACCACTTCTGATCGGCCGAGGAGATGAACTCGTCGATGATCGTCTGTGCGCCGTTCACGAAGTCGCCGAACTGGGCCTCCCACAGCACGAGGGCGTCGGAGCGCTCCACGGAGTAGCCGTACTCGAAGCCGAGGGCGGCGTACTCGGACAGCAGCGAGTTGTAGACCCAGAACTGCGCCTGGTCCTCGGAGAGGTGCCTCAGCGGCGCCCACGTCTCGCCGGTGATCCGGTCGTGGAACACCGAGTGGCGCTGCGTGAAGGTGCCGCGCTGGGAGTCCTGGCCCGCCAGGCGGACCGGCACGCCCTCTATGAGCAGCGAGCCGAAGGCCGCCAGTTCGGCGAAGCCCCAGTCGATGCCGCCGTCGACGGCCATCTTGGCGCGGCGCTCGAGCAGGGCCGCGAGCTTCGGGTGGACCGTGAAGCCCGCGGGCACGTCGAGGTGCGCCTGCCCGATGGCCCGCAGCGTCTCGGCCGAGATGGCCGTGGACGCCGGCGCCTCCGGGGCCGCGTCCCGGTCCTCGGCCGGGCGGATGCCCTCGCCGCCGGAGGCGGGCGCGTCCTCGTGGGTCTCCGCGAAGACCCGCTCGAGCTGCTGCTGGTAGTCCTTCAGAGCGCTGTCCGCCTCCTCCTGCGTGATGTCGCCGCGGCCCACGAGGGACTCGACGTACAGCTTGCGGGTGGAGCGCTTCTGCTCGATGAGGTTGTACATGCGAGGCTGCGTCATCGACGGGTCGTCGCCCTCGTTGTGGCCGCGGCGGCGGTAGCAGACGAGGTCGATGACGACGTCCTTGTTGAACCGCTGGCGGTACTCGAAGGCGAGCTGGGCCACGTGCACTACGGACTCCGGCTCGTCGCCGTTGACGTGGAAGATCGCGGCCTGGATGGTCTTGGCCACGTCGGTGGAGTACACCGTGGAGCGCGCCTGGGTCGGCGGCGTGGTGAAGCCCACCTGGTTGTTCACGACCACGTGGATGGTGCCGCCGGTGTGGTAGCCGGGCAGCTGTGAGAGCTGCAGCACCTCGGCCACGACGCCCTGGCCGGCGAAGGCCGCGTCGCCGTGCACCAGGATCGGCAGCACGGGGAAGGAGTCCGGGCGCTGGCCGCCCAGATCGAGGCGGTCCTGCTTGGCACGCACGACGCCCTCGAGGACCGGGTCCACGGCCTCCAGGTGCGAGGGATTGGCGGCGAGGTATACGCGGGTGCTGTTGCCGGCGTCGGACACGAACGTGCCCTCGGTGCCCATGTGGTACTTCACGTCGCCCGAGCCCGAGGCACCGCCCGGGGTGGCCCCCTCGAACTCGCGGAAGACCTGGCTGTAGGTCTTGCCGGCGATGTTGGTCAGCACGTTCAGGCGACCGCGGTGCGCCATGCCGATGGCGACCTCGTCCAGCCCGGCGTCGGCGGCATCGCCGAGGATGCCGTCCAGCAGCGGGATGAGGGACTCGCCGCCCTCCAGGGAGAAGCGCTTCTGGCCGATGTACTTGGTCTGCAGGAACGTCTCGAACGCCTCCGCGGCGTTGAGGCGGCCCAGGATGCGCAGCTGCTCCTCGCGGGTGGGCTTGGCGTACGGCTGCTCGAGCTTCTCCTGGAGCCAAGCGCGCTCAGCCGGGTCCTGGATGTGCATGTACTCGACGCCGATGGTGCGGCAGTACGCGTCACGCAGCACGCCGAGGATCTTGCGCAGCGTCAGGCTGCCCGCCCCGCCGAAGCCGCCGGTGGGCCACTGACGGTCCAGGTCCCACAGGGTGAGCCCGTGCTCGCGGATGTCGAGGTCCGGGTGGTAGGCCATCGAGTACTCGAGGGGGTCCACGTTGGCCAGCAGGTGGCCGCGGTCCCGGTACGCGTGGATCAGCTGCTGGATGCGGGCGACCTTGCCGATCTGCTCCTCCGGGTTCACCTGCACGTCCTGGGCCCAGCGGACGGGCTCGTAGGGGATGCGCAGGGAGTGGAAGACCTCGTCGTAGAAGCCGTCCTCGCCCAGCAGGAGGCCGTGCACGATCTTCAGGAACTCGCCGGAGCTGGCGCCCTGGATCACGCGGTGGTCGTACGTGGAGGTGAGCGTGATCGTCTTGGAGATCGCCAGGTCGTGCAGCGTGGACTCGGCGGCGCCCTGGAAGGCGGCCGGATAGGTCAGCGCGCCGACGCCGATGATGGCGGCCTGGCCCTGGGACAGGCGGGGCACCGAGTGCACGGTGCCGATGCCGCCCGGGTTGGTCAGGGAGACCGTGGTGCCGGCGTAGTCGTCCATCGTCAGCTTGTTCTTGCGGGCGCGCTGGACGAGGTCGTCGTACGCCTTCCAGAAGCCGCGGAAGTCGAGGGTCTCGGCGGCCTTCACGTTCGGGACCACGAGCGCGCGGGTGCCGTCCGGGCGGGGCAGGTCGATGGCCAGGCCGAAGTTCACGTGGGCCGGTTCCACCATGGTGGGCTTGCCGTCGCGCTCCTCGTAGATCACGTTCATCGAGGGCATGGCCGCGAGCGCGCGGACCACGGCGTAGCCGATGAGGTGGGTGAAGGAGACCTTGCCGCCGCGGGTGCGGGCCAGGTGGCTGTTGATGACCACGCGGTTGTCGATCAGCACCTTGGCCGGCAGGTCGCGCACGGTGGTGGCGGTGGGCATGGACAGGGAGGCGTCCATGTTCGTGGCCACGGCCTTGGCCATGCCCTTGAGGACGGTGGCCTTCTCCTGCTTCTCGTCCCCGGTGGTGGTGGCGGTGTCGGCGGGCTCGGAGGGCACGGCCTGGGCCGCCGGGGTCTTCTTGGCCTTGGGGCCGGTGCTGACCGAGGTCTCCTTGGGCTGCGCACCCCGGGCCGGGGCGGTCGCCGCCTTCGGCTCGGTCACCTTGGCGGAGGCCTTCGGCTCGGCCGTGGTGGTGGCCTTCGGCTCGGCCTCGGTGGCGGCGGGGGCGCTGGCCTCGAGGCGGGCGAAGATCTGTGCCCACTGCCGGTCCACGGAACCGGCGTCCTCGCGGTACTTCCGGTAGATCTCGGCCACGAGCCGTTCGTTCCCGGGGAACTCCTGTGCGAGCCGGTCCGACGTGAGTTCTGGCACTGTGTAACGCCTCATTCCTGAGCCTTGGGATGCGATGTGCTGCGCCGGGCCACCCGCGCGGCGCGCGTGGGGCCGGGAACGCCTCGGGACATCATAGTTCTTCGACGGCCCCGGTCGGAATGCCGCGGCCTCGGCTCGACTCTGCTCCCGGCGGACGCGCAGGGGCCTCTCGGCGTCCGCCGCGTCTGGGAGCATGACGCCATGCGCTTTCTCACCGACCCGGCCGTCGACCTGACGTACAACGACGTCTTCCTCGTGCCCTCCCACTCGGACGTCGCCAGTCGCATGGACGTGGACATCGCCCCGGATGACGGCACGGGTGCCACCGTCCCCCTGGTCTCCGCCAACATGACCGCCGTCACCGGGCGGCGGATGGTCGAGACCATGGCCCGGCGCGGTGGTCTCGGAATCCTGCCGCAGGACATCCCGGCGGACGTGATCCGGGACGTCGTGCGTCGGGTGAAGGCGGCCCACCCCGTGGCGGACACCGCCCTGACCGTCGGGCCGCAGGACACGGTGCTGGACCTGCTCCACCTCGTGGACCGCCGCAACCACGGGGCCGTCTGCGTGGTCGACGCGCACGGCGGGCTGCTCGGCGTGGTCAGCCCCCAGGACTGCGAGGGCATGGACCGCTTCGCCTCGGCCGCCTCCGTCATGCACCCTCCGGCGGTGACCCTCACGCTCGCCGAGCTCGGCGGCACGGACGGGGCCCCGAGCAAGGACGCGCTGCGGGCAGCCTTCGAGCGCCTGCACGCAGCGCGCCAGGAGATGGCCCCCGTCGTGGACTCGGCGGTGGGCGCCGCCGCCCCCGTGCTGCGCGGGGTCGTCACCGCGGCGGGCCTGCTGCGCTCGTCCCTGTTCACGCCCGGTCTCGACGACGACGGACGGCTCCGCGTCGGCGCCGCCGTCGGCATCAACGGGGCGGTGGGGGAGAAGGCCGCCGCCCTGGTCGAGGCCGGTGTCGACGTGCTCGTCGTGGACACCGCGCACGGTCATCAGCGGACCATGCTGGACGCGCTCGCCGCCGTGCGGGCCCTCGACCCCGGCGTGCCCGTGGCGGCCGGCAACGTCGTCTCCGGCGACGGCGTCCGGGACCTGGTCGCGGCCGGCGCGGACATCGTCAAGGTGGGCGTGGGCCCGGGCGCGATGTGCACCACGCGCATGCAGACCGCGGTGGGCCGGCCGCAGTTCTCGGCGGTCCTGGAGTGCGCCATCGCGGCCCGCGAGCTGGGGGCACGCGTGTGGGCGGACGGCGGGGTGAAGCACCCGCGGGACGTGGCGCTCGCGCTGGCCGCAGGAGCCAGCTCGGTGATGATCGGCTCGTGGTTCGCGGGGACGCTCGAGTCTCCGGGCGACCTCGTGCACGGCCCGGACGGTCGGCGGTACAAGGAGAGCTTCGGCATGGCCTCGGCTCGCGCGGTCCAGCACCGCACCCGCCACGAGGACGCCTTCACCAAGGCCCGCAAGGCGATGTTCGAGGAGGGCATCTCGTCCTCACGCATGTACGTGGACCCGCGCCGCCCGTCGGTGGAGGACCTCCTGGACACCATCACGTCCGGTGTGCGCTCGTCGCTGACCTACGCCGGCGCCCACGACCTGGCGCAGTTCCGTGAGCGCGCCGTCGTCGGCCTGCAGTCCGCGGCGGGCTACGAGGAGGGCCGGCCGGTCGCCTCGTCGTGGTGAGGCGGCCGCTCTCCCCGGCCCGTTCCGCCGGGGCCTGACGCCCCTATACTGGACGGACTATGGATCACCCTGACACCTGTGTGCCAGACCGCCCGTCCGCCCACGCGGACGCGGCCGGATCGGAGCCTTCCAGTCCCGGTGCCCCGCACCGCCGCCCGGCCCGCCGTCGAGGGGGTGAGGTCGGGTGGAGTGGCTCCTGCTGATCCTCGGCCTGGTCCTGATCGTGGGCACCGGGTTCTTCGTGGCCGTCGAGTTCGCACTGATCGCGATCGACGTGCCGACCGTGCAGCGCATGGTGGACGCGGGTGACCGCGGCGCCGAGCCCCTGCTGCGCTGCCTCAAGTCACTCTCGACCCAGCTCTCCGCGTGCCAGCTGGGCATCACCCTGACCACACTGCTCACCGGATACGTGATGGACCCGGCGATCAGCCGGCTCATCGACCCGCTGCTGCTCCAGGTGGGGCTGCCGGCCGGCGTGGTGGGCACCGTCTCGCTCGTCGTCGCGATGGTCGTGGCAACCCTGCTCTCGATGCTCCTCGGCGAGCTGATCCCCAAGAACATGTCCATCGCCGAGCCCATGGCGATCGGCCGAGCACTCGCCCGGCCCCAGCTCGTGTTCAGCACCGTGTTCAAGCCGGCGATCCTGGTCCTGAACGGGTTCTCCAACGGCGTGCTGGCCCGCGTGGGCATCGAGGCCAAGGAGGAGATCTCCGGCGCCCGCAGCCCCGAGGAGCTCTCCTCGCTGGTCCGCCGCTCGGCGCAGCTGGGCACGCTCGACGCGCAGACCGCCACGTTCCTGGACCGGACGCTGCGCTTCGCGGACCGCACCGCCGCGGACGTGATGACCCCGCGCATCCGCGTGGAGACGGTGAGGGAGGACCAGGCTCTGCCCGAGGTCCTGGACCTGGCCCGCAGCACCGGCTACTCCCGGTTCCCCGTGATCGGCGACTCCTCGGACGACATCCGCGGCGTGGTGCACGTGAAGAAGGTCGTGGCCGTGCCGCGGGAGCGCCGCGCCGACCTCGAGGCCGGTGCACTGATGACGGAGGTCATCCGCGTGCCGGAGACCGTGCACCTGGACCAGCTGCTGGCCGAGCTGCGCGACGCGAACCTGCAGATGGCCGTCGTCGTGGACGAGTACGGGGGCACCGCCGGGGTGGTCACGCTCGAGGACGTGGTGGAGGAGATCGTCGGCGAGGTCGCGGACGAGCACGACCGAGTCACCCCGGGGGTCCTCCAGACGGCCTCCGGCCGCTGGTACTTCCCGGCGGAGCTGCGGCCCGACGAGGTGCGAACCCAGATCCCGGGCCTCGTGGTGCCGGAGGACGGGGCCTACGAGACCGTCGGCGGGTACATCCTGGCCCGACTGGGGCGCCTGGCGGAGGTCGGGGACGTGGTGGACGTGGACGGCGGCACCCTGACGGTCGAGCGGATGGACGGCCGCCGCATCGAGCGCGTGCGCTTCGACCCGGCCGCTGAGGACGAGGAGACGCGCGCATGAACGGGGACGTCGTCGGACTGCTGTGGCTGGTGGTCCTGTTGGCCGCCAACGCCTTCTTCGTGGCGGGCGAGTTCGCCGTCATGGGCGCCCGTCGGGCGCAGATCGAGCCGAGGGCCGAGGCCGGCTCCCGCCAGGCCCAGGTGGCGCTCTACGCGATGGAGCACGTCTCCCAGATGCTGGCCGTCTGCCAGCTCGGCATCACGGTGTGCTCCCTGCTCATCCTCAACGTGTCCGAGCCGGCGCTGCACCACCTGCTCGTCGTCCCGATGGCCGCCCTCGGGGTGCCGGCCGCGGCGGCGGATGTCACCGCCTTCGTGCTCGCGCTGCTGGTGGTCACCTTCCTGCACGTGACCCTGGGCGAGATGGTGCCCAAGAACGCCGCCGTCTCGTTCGCGGACCGCGCCGTGATGCTGCTGGCCCCGCCGCTCGTGTGGCTCTCGAAGCTGCTGCATCCGGTCGTGGCCGCGCTGAACTGGACGGCCAACCTCGTGCTGCGCGCACTGCGCATCGAGCCGAAGGACGAGGTGGCCTCCTCCTACACGCTCGAGGAGGTGCAGTCGATCGTGGCCGAGTCCACCCGCTCGGGCACCCTGGACGATGAGTCCGGCGTGCTGCACTCGGCCCTCGAGTTCTCGGACCACCGGGCCGGGGACGTGATGGTGCCGCGGGAACGGGTCGTCACCGTCCCCGAGGGGATCACGCCGCACGACTTCGAGTGGACCGTGGGTCGCGTGGGCTTCTCCCGGTTCGTGGTCGAGGACCCCGACGGCGGCTACACCGGCTACCTGCACCTGAAGGACGTCCTCACCGTGGGGCCGTCGGGGTACGACGAGCCGATCCCGCTCACGCGCGTGCGGTCGCTGGCCAACGTGCGGCTCGAGGATGAGGTCGAGGACGCCCTGGCGCTCATGCAGCGCACGGGCTCCCACCTGGCCCGGGTGATCACGCCCGAGGGCGAGACCGCGGGCATCCTCTTCCTCGAGGACGTGCTCGAGGAGCTCGTCGGGGAGATCAACGACGTGACGCAGTCGCCGCGTCGGTTCCGGCCCGCGTGAGCGTCGCGCGGGCGGCGCGGTGCTACTGTTGAGAACCGATTTCATGCACCGTCCCCGACACGAACGAGGTCGCCCCATGCTCCGCCGCCGTCGTCTGCCCGCCCTGACCGGGGCCCTCGCCGCGCTCACCCTGAGCCTCGCCGCGTGCGGCGGGACCGGCGGCGACTCCTCGGGTGCGCAGGCTGCTGCCGCCGGGTCCGGCTCGGCCGCGGGCGCGCCCGTGGCCGTCGCCACGACGACGCAGCTCGGCTCCGTGCTCGACCGCGTGGTCGCGTGCGCCGACGCCCGCAGCGCCACGGTGATGGGCCCCGGCGACGACCCGCACGACTTCTCCGCCTCGTCCGCGCAGGTGAAGGACATGGTCTCCTCCGGCCTCGTGTTCTCCAACGGCCTCGGCCTCGAGGGCGGCATGGAGTCCGCGCTCGCGAACGCGGAGGCGGACGGCGCGACCGTCGTCGAGGTGGCGCCCCAGCTGGATCCGCTGCCCTTCGGCGGCCATGACCACGCCGAGGAGGGGGCGGGCCACGAGGGCCATGACCACGGGTCCGAGGATCCGCACGTCTGGATGGACGTCGCCCGCATGGCAAGGGCCGCCGAGCTGATGGGCGACACGCTCGCCCAGGAGCGGGGCGACGAGAGGTTCGCCGAGTGCGGCGCCACCGTGCGCGGGGAGCTCGAGCAGACGGACGCGCAGGTCCGGGAGATCCTCGCCGGGGTCCCGGAGGACCGCCGTACGCTGGTCACGGACCACGACGCCTACGGCTACTTCGCCGAGGCCTACGACTTCACCGTGTCCGGCGTCGTCGTCCCGGGCGGCTCCACCGACGGCGAGCCCTCCTCCCAGGAGATCGCCGAGCTCGCCCGGTCCATCCGTGACGGCGGCGCGGACGCCGTGATCACGTCCGTGGGCGCGCGCAACAGCCTCGTGGACACCGTGGCCGAAGAGGCCGGCGACCTGCCGGTCATCGAGGTCTACGAGGGCGGCGTCGGCCCGAAGGGCACCCCGGAGGCGGACTACGCCGAGGCCATGCTCGTCAACGCCCGCACCCTCGCCGACGCGTTGGAGGGCTGAGGATGGACTGGCTGCTCGAGCCCTTCCAGATGGGATTCCAGCAGCGCGCCCTCGTCGGCGGACTCATCGCCGTGGTGATGTGCTCGGTCGTGGGCACGTGGCTGGTGCTGCGCGGGATGAGCTTCTTCGGGGACGCGTTCGTGCACGGTGTCCTGCCGGGCATCGCCCTGGCGGTCGTCACCGGCGGCAGCCCCCACCTCGGTGCGGCGGTGGCCGCCGTCGTCATGATGGCGGGCATCTCCCTGGTGCACCGGGCCACCACCCTCAAGGAGGACACGGCCATCGGCCTGCTCTTCGTGGGGATGATGGCCCTGGGCGTGGTGATCATCTCCACGTCGGACTCCTACACGGGTTCGCTCACATCGATCCTGTTCGGCGATGTGCTGGGGGTCAGCGTGGACGGCATCGTGACCCAGGCGGTCATCGCCGTCGTGGTGATCGCCCTGGCCCTGCTGCTCTACCGGCCCCTGCTGGCGCTGAGCTTCTCCGAGGTCAAGGCGCGCTCGCTGGGCATGCGGCCGGGGCTGACGCACACGCTGCTGCTGGTGATGATCGGCGCGGCCGTGATCGGTTCGTTCCAGGCCGTGGGCACCGTGCTCGTGTTCGGCCTCCTCGTGGGACCGCCCGCGACGGCGGCCCTGCTGACGCGCAGCGTGCCCCAGATGATGCTCGTCTCCGTGGTGATCGGCGCGGCGTGCGTCGTCACCGGGCTCACCCTCAGCTACCGGCTGGGCACGGCGGGTTCGGCCACCATGGCGCTCATGCCGATCCTGCTGTTCTTCGTCGTGCTCGCCGTCCGAGCCGCCGTGCTGGCGATCCTGGGCCGGCACGTGCGCTCGCGCGCTCAGCGTGAGCAGGAGGCGCCGGTCTCGGCCCTGCCCGGAGCGGAGGCCCGATGAGCGCGTCCTTCCCCGCGGGCGCCGCGGCGGCCCCGCCTCCCCTCGCGGTCGCCCGGGCGCTCGAACTGCGCCACGGCGCGCACGTGGCGGTCCGGCCCTCCGACTTCACCCTGCCGGCCCGGCGGCTGATCGCGGTGATCGGGCCCAACGGCTCCGGCAAGTCCACGCTGCTGACCGCCCTGGCGGGCCTGAGCGACCCGGCCTCCGGTGCGCTCGAGGTGCTCGGCGAGGACCCGCGCCGGCGCTCGCAGCGCACCTCCTTCGTGATGCAGTCCATCGGCGTGCCCCAGGGCGTGCCGGTGACGGTGCGCGACGTCGTCGGGATGGGCCGGTACCCCACGCTCGGGTGGTTCCGCCGGTTCCGGAGGGAGGACCGGGACATCGTGCGGGCCGCCATGGAGCGCATGCAGGTCGCGGACCTGGCACGGCGGCACCTCGACCAGCTCTCCGGCGGCCAGCGCCAGCGCGCCTACGTGGCCCAGGGCCTCGCCCAGGACCACGACGTGCTGCTGCTCGACGAGCCGATGACGGGCCTCGACATCGTCTCCGCCCGCACGATCGACGACCTCCTCCACGAGGAGCCGACGCGCGGGGTGTCCGTGGTCTACACGACCCACGATCTCGACGAGGCCGCGGAGGCGGACCACGTGGTCCTGATGGGCGGGCGAGTCGTGGCCTCCGGCTCGCCGCGGGATGTGCTCACGGTCGAGAACCTGGACATCGCGTACGGCCGGGGCGCCCTGCACGGGCCCTCCACGGCGGTCGAGGACGCGGCGGACTTCCTGGACGACCCCGCGGGCGGCCGCCGCCACTGACCGGGGCCCGGCCCATGGTCATGGTCAGGCCCCGCGGGTGCGCCCCTCGGTCCGGCAGCGGGCGCAGACACCGGTGATCTCCACCGTGTGGTCCGCGTCCGTGAAGCCGTGCTCCGCGGTGACGGCGGTGGCCCACGCCTCGACGTGAGGGGCGGTGACCTCGACGGTGGTCCAGCAGATCCGGCACACCAGGTGGTGATGGTGGCCCTCGTCCTCGCACCGGCGGTACACGGACTCGCCGTCATCGCGGCGGAGCACGTCCACGAGCCCGTCGTCGAGCTGCTGCTGCAGGGACCGGTACACGGTGGCCAGCGAGACGCGTTCGCCCTGGTCCTGGAGGCGGGCATGGAGCTCCTGCGCGCTCACGAAGTCCGGGATGCGGTCCAGGGCTCGGTCGACGGCGGCCTTCTGCCGGGTCGCCCGGGGACGGGCGGCACGGGGGCTGGGCTCGGGGGCGCTCACGGTGCTCACGACTCCTTCTGCGGCGGCTGCCGCCTCCTCCGCGCGGTCCGGAACAGGTCCGCACGGGCCATCCTCCAGGTTATCAGCGACGCCGAAGGGGGTGTGGAGTAGGGTGTCCGGGTGCACAGCGAGAGCCCGGACCCATCCCCTGTCCCGGACCGCGACGGCGCCGCCCCCGATCGACCCGACCCGCTGATCGTCGTCGACGAGGGGCAGGGCCGCGTCGTCCCGGCGCCCACGGCGGCCCCGTCCTCGTCCCATGACGCCGGCGGCGACCCGGACGCGGACACCGACGGCGTCGATCCCGAGGCCGCCGAGCCGCCCACCCTGGTGACGGTGGACGTGCTGGCCGGCTGGCTCGGCCTGGCCCCCGTCGAGGACCTGCCGCCGGTGCCCGGGGGCCCGGCCTACGCCCAGCCGGGCCGATGCCGCCCGAACCGGGTGATCCTGCTCGACGTCCGGTTCCGGGCCACGGGGGGCGGGCCGGACCACGCCGCCTATCTCCAGGGCCACCTGCCGGGCGCCGTCTACGTCTCCCTGCCCAGCCAGCTCGCCGGCCACGCCGGTCCGGCGGCGGGGCGCCACCCCCTGCCGGACGCGCGCCAGTTCGCGGAGGCCGTGCGGATGTGGGGGATCGACGAGGGCGACACCATCGTGGTCTACGACGACGACCACGGCCTGTCCGCCGCGCGCGCCTGGTGGCTGCTGCGCCACGCGGGGCTGCGGGACTCCGTGCTCCTGGACGGCGGCCTCGAGGCGTGGCGCGCCGCGGGCCTGCCCCTGCAGCCCGGTGAGGTCATCCCGGTGCCCGGCACCGCCCGGCCGTCGTGGGGCCGCATGCCCGTCGTGGACACGGCCGGCGCCGAGGCGATGGCCTCCGGCGGTCTGCTCCTCGACGCGCGGGCGGCCGAGCGCTACCGCGGGGAGGTCGAGCCCTTCGACCCCGTGGCCGGTCACATCCCCGGGGCGCGGAACGTGCCCACGGCGGAGAGCATCGCCGAGGACGGCCGCCTGCGGCCCGCCGCAGAGCTGGCGGAGCGGTTCGACGCCGTCGGCGTGGACGACGCGACGCCCGTGGCCGTGTACTGCGGCTCGGGCATCACCGCGGCGCACGCCGTGCTCACCCTGGCCGTCGCGGGGCGACCCGGAGTGGCGCTCTACCCGGGTTCGTGGTCAGCATGGGTCCAGGACCCGTCCAACGCCGTCGCGGTCGGCCCCGAGCCCTACGGCGCGTCCGGCCGGGACTGACGAGCCCCGGGGCCCCGCCCCGCCGACCCCCAGGAGGACCCCCCATGGCCACCGTCTTCAGCAGGATCATCGCCGGCGAGCTGCCCGCCCGCTTCGTGTGGCAGGACCAGACGTGCGTCGCGTTCCTCTCCGCCGCGCCGCTCCAGCCGGGGCACACGCTCGTGGTGCCCCGTGAGGAGGTGGACGAATGGGTGGAGGTCGACCCGGCGCTGGTCACGCACCTGACGAAGGTCGCCCAGCAGATCGGCAAGGCGCAGGTGGCGGCGTTCTCCGCCCGCCGGGCCGGGCTCATGATCGCCGGCTACGAGATCCCGCACCTGCACGTGCACGTGTGGCCCTCCACCTCGCTCGCCGACTTCGACCTGGCCCGCGTGGACAACGCCCCCGATCCGACGGACCTGGACGACGCCGCCGCCCGCCTCCGCGCGGCCCTGCGGGACCTGGGCCACGGAGAGGTCGTCCCGCAGGACTGACGGCCCGCGCCGCCCGGACCCGGCTCAGGCGCGCGTGGCCCGGGCGAGCGCCTGACGCACCCGCTTCTCGGAGACTGAGACCGCCGTGCCCAGCTCCTGGGCGAAGAACGAGACGCGCAGTTCCTCGATGAGCCAGCGCACCCGCTCCAGCTCGGCGGGCACGGGCGTGCCCGCGAACCGGGCGCGGTGGGCCGCGACGGCGGCGTCGAACTCGTCCTCGAGCCCCTGCACCACCGCCATGTGCTGCCCGTCGCGCTGCAGGTGGCCGCCCGCGTCCAGCCGGTCCAGGCGCGTCAGCATGCCCTGCAGGTAGCGCGGCAGGTGCTGCAGCCGCTCCCATCCCGTGGCGGCCACGAAGCCGGGGAACACGAGCTGCTCGAGGTGCGCCTTCACGTCCGACAGCGCCGACGCGAGGGCGGGCGAGACCGAGCCCTTGAGACGGCGTCGCACCTGCGCGGCCCGGGAGAGCACCTGCTCCACCAGGGACGTGACGGCGAAGACCGTGTCGATCAGGTCGGCCCGCACCCGGTCGAACAGGGCGCGGAACGCGGCTTCGTCGAACGGCAGCTCGTCCCCGACGAGACGGTCGACGGCGGCCTGCGTGCAGTCCGCGACGAGGGAGTCCACCGAGCCGTGCGGGTTCTGGGTGAAGGTGAGCTTCTCCCGGTTGTCCAGGTGGTCCAGCACGTAGCGCTGGGGGCTGGGCAGGGTGGCCAGCAGCAGCCGGATCACCCCGGCCCGGTGCCAGGCCGCCTGGTCGTCCGCGGACCGGGCCACGGTCAGGCCGGCCGCGGGGCCGCCGTCGGGCGTGGTCTCGGGCACCAGGCTCGGGTAGCCCGTGATGGCGGGGCCGCGCGCCCCGGCCGCGGTGGAGACGGTCTTCGGCACCGTGCCGATGCTCCACGAGGTCAACCCGTGCCGCTCCTCGAAGGCCGGCGTCGCGTCGGACCGCCCGGGGCCCTCCGGGCGACGGCGTCCCTCGGCCCCGGCCCGCGCGTCGGTCTGGGCCCGGCCGCCGCGGCCCGTGCCGCGCGGCCCCGGCCGGGCCGAGGCGGGGTCGTCGGTGCCGGCGAGCCGGGCGGCGATCGCGGAGCGGTTGGCCTGCGCGAGCCGGGCCTGCAGCGCGGGCAGGTCCTGGCCGGCGCCCATCACGGCGCCGCGGGCGTCCACGACGCGGTAGTCCATCCGCAGGTGCAGGGGCACCGCGTCCAGGGCCCACAGTCCGGGCTCCACCACCACGCCGCGCACCCGGCGCACGGCCGCGGACAGCGCGTCCGGCAGCTCGTCCCGCAGCGGGTCGGCGTGGGCCTCGAGGTCCGCGACGAGCTGCTGGGCCACGTCCGGGGCGGGCACGAGGTTCTTGCGCACGGCCTTGGGCAACGCCTTGATGAGGGCGGTGACGAGCTCGACCCGCAGGCCGGGGACCAGCCACGCGAAGGGGCCGGGGGAGACCTGGTTGAGCAGCAGGATCGGCACGGCCACGGTCACGCCGTCGGTGCCGGCCGCGCCGGTCGGGTCGAACGTGTACTCGAGGTCGAGCTCCACGTCGCCGCCGGGCATCGGATACGTGAACGTGGTGGGGAACGCGTCGGTGTCCAGGTCCTCGGCGTCGGCGGTGAGCAGGGCGGCGACGTCGAGGTCCAGCAGGTCCGGCTGCTCCTGGCGGGCCTTCTTCCACCACGCGTCGAAGTGCCGCTCGGAGACGACGTCTCCCGGGATCCGCGCGTCGTAGAAGGCGAACAGGTCCTCGTCCCCGATCCGCAGGTCGCGGCGGCGCAGGCGCGTCTCGAGTGCGTCGACCTCCTCGAGCGCGGCCCGGTTGCGGGCGAAGAACCGGTGGCGCGTGCGCCAGTCGCCCTCCACGAGGGCGTGCCGGATGAACAGCTCGCGGGAGAGCTCCGGGTCGATCCGGCCATACCGGACCGAGCGGTCCGGGATCAGGGTGACGCCGAACAGCGTCACCTTCTCACGCGCGACGACGGAGCCCGCCCGCCGCGACCAGTGCGGCTCGTTGTAGGCCCGCTTGACGAGGTGGCCGGCGACCTCCTCGGCCCACTCCGGCTCGATCCGGGCCACCGTGCGCGCCCACAGCCGCGAGGTCTCCACGAGCTCGGCGGCCATGACGAACGGGTGGCGCTTCTTGAACAGGGCGGAGCCGGGGAACACGGCGAAGCGGGTGCCGCGGGCGCCCGCGTACTCGCGACGGCGCTCGTCATAGGCACCGATCTGCGAGAGCAGACCCGTGAGCAGGGACTTGTGCACCGCCTCGTGCCGGCCCACCGGGTCCACGGGTCCGGCCTCGACGGTGAGGCCCACGTCCTTGGTGAGCTGGCGCAGCTGGCGCACCAGGTCCTGCCACTCCTGCACGCGCAGCCAGTTGATGTGCTCCCGGCGGCACAGCTTCCGGAACTGGGAGCCGGAGAGCTCCTGCTGCCGTTCGCGCAGGTACGCCCACAGGTTCAGGATCGCGGAGAAGTCCGAGTTCTCGTCCGCGAACCGGCGGTGCAGCTCGTCCGCGGCCTCACGCTGCTCCGTGGGGCGCTCGCGGGGGTCCTGGATGGTCAGGGCCGCGGCGATCACCATGACCTCCCGGACGCAGCCGCGCTCACCGGCCTCGAGGATCATGCGACCCAGCCGCGGGTCCACCGGCAGCCGGGCCAGACGGCGTCCGACCCGGGTGATGGTGCCCGCGCGGGCGCCACCGGCCTCGAGCGCGCCGAGCTCGGTGAGCGTGGCGGCGCCGTCGGTGACCTGACGGCCGTCCGGCGGCTGGACGAAGGGGAACTCCTTGACGTCGCCCGGGGTGCGGGCCACGCCGAGGGAGAGCATCTGCAGGATCACCGAGGCCAGGGAGGTGCGCAGGATCTCGGGGTCCGTGAACTCGGGGCGGGAGAGGTAGTCCTCCTCCGAGTACAGGCGGATCGCGATGCCGTCCGAGGTGCGGCCGGACCGGCCCGCGCGCTGGTTCGCGCTGGCCTGGGAGACACGCTCGATCGGCAGGCGCTGCACCTTGGTGCGGTGCGAGTAGCGCGAGATGCGGGCGGTGCCCGTGTCGATCACGTACTTGATGCCCGGCACGGTCAGGGACGTCTCGGCGACGTTCGTGGCCAGCACGATCCGCCGGCGCACCCCGGCCCCGGCGCGGCCGAACACGCGGTGCTGCTCCGCCATGGACAGGCGGCCGAACAGCGGCAGGATCTCCGTGCCGGCCAGGCGCGTGGTGCCGGCGACGACGCCGGTCAGGTGGTCCGCGGCCTCGCGGATCTCCCGCTCGCCCGGCAGGAACACGAGGATGTCACCCGGCGGCTCGGCGGCCAGCTCGAGGACGGCGTCGCCGATCGCGTCGAGGGGGTCGCGGGTCTCGGCGGCGTCGTCCGCATCGTCCTCGGGGTCGTCCGGGGAGGGCTCCTCGGTCAGCGGCCGGTAGCGGATCTCGACGGGGTAGGTGCGCCCCGAGACCTCGATGATCGGCGCCGGGACCACGCGGCCGCCGTCGTCGGCCTCCACCGCGTCCGCATGGTCCTCGCCCGCGGCCAGCGATCGGCCGAAGTGCCGGGCGAAGCGCTCCGGGTCGATGGTGGCCGAGGTGATGATCACCTTCAGGTCCGGGCGCTGGGGCAGCAGGTTGCGCAGGTAGCCCAGGAGGAAGTCGATGTTGAGGCTGCGCTCGTGGGCCTCGTCCACGATGATCACGGAGTAGCGGCGCAGCTGCGGGTCGTGGGGGATCTCGGCCAGCAGGATGCCGTCCGTCATGACCTTGACCCGGGTGGCCTTCGAGGTCTGCGCCGTGAAGCGGACCTGGTAGCCGACCGTCTGCCCGATCTCCTCGCCCAGCTCCTGCGCGATGCGTTCGGCCACGGAGCGGGCGGCGATGCGCCGGGGCTGGGTGTGGCCGATCGAGCCGGCCTCCCCGAGCCCGAGGGCCAGGCACATCTTCGGCAGCTGCGTGGTCTTGCCCGAGCCGGTCTCGCCCGCGACGATCACCACCTGGTGGTCGCGGATCGCGGCCATGATCTCCTCGCGACGCTCCGCCACCGGCAGGTGTTCGGGGAACGTGATCGCGACGGCGTCGTGGGGCGTCGCCGACGGCTGCGCGGCGGGCGTGGAGGGCGGGGGAGTCTGCGTCATGACGGCCTCCATCCTAGGCGCGCGGGGGCCCGGGCCGACCCGGACGGGGCGAATCTGGGACGGACCTGGGACCGGGGCTGAGAGTCCGGATGTGATTCTCTGGAGCCCATGGACACGAACACCGTCTTCCTGTTAGCGGCGATCGGCCTCTATTTCCTCGCGATGATCGCGATCGGCCTGTACGCCTCCCGCAAGAACACCGACCTCGACGACTACATGCTCGCCGGACGCGACATGAAGCCGTCCGTCGCGGCGCTCTCCGCGGGTGCGTCCGACATGTCCGGCTGGCTCCTGATGGGCCTGCCCGGCGCGATCTACGCCGCGGGCCTGGTCGAGGGCTGGATGGCGGTCGGCCTGACCGTGGGCGCGTGGGTGAACTGGCGCGTGGTCGCCCCCCGCCTGCGCTCCTACACCGAGGTGGCCGGGAACTCGATCACGATCCCGTCCTTCCTCGAGAACCGATTCAAGGACCGCACGCACATCCTGCGGATCGTGGCCGGCCTGATCATCCTCGTGTTCTTCACCTTCTACGTGTCCTCGGGCATGGTGGCCGGCGGCAAGTTCGTCGAGTCCACCTTCGGCCCCGACTCCTTCTACGCCCAGGGCATCAGCATCAACTACCTCACCGGCATGCTCGTGGTCGCGGGCATCACGGTGCTCTACACCCTGTTCGGCGGCTTCCTCGGCGCCTCGCTGACGGACGTGGCCCAGGGCATCCTCATGTTCCTCTCCCTGCTGGCCGTCCCCATCGTCGTGATCCTGACCATGGGCGGCTGGGACGCCGTCGTCGAGGGCATCCGCGCCGCCGACGCCGCCGGCGGCGGAGTGAACCACTTCTCGATGTTCGAGAACGCGACGCTGATCGGCGTCCTGTCCTCCCTCGCCTGGGGCCTGGGCTACTTCGGCCAGCCGCACATCATCGTCCGCTTCATGGCCCTGCGCACCCCGCACGACGCGGCCGTCGCCCGGCGCGTCGGCATCGGCTGGATGGCGCTGTCGGTGTTCGGCGCCGTGATGGTGGCCCTCGTGGGCATCGCCTACTTCCAGGCCAACCCCGGCACCACGCTCGAGGACCCGGAGACCGTGTTCCTCGTGCTGGCCTCGATCATGTTCCACCCGTTCGTGGCCGGCCTGGTGCTGGCCGCCGTCCTCGCCGCGATCATGTCCACGCTCTCCTCGCAGCTGATCGTGTGCTCCTCCGCCCTGGTGGAGGACCTCTACATGCTGCGCGGGCGCACCGGGTCCCCGACGTTCACCCTGTGGCTCGGCCGCATCGGCGTGCTGGTGGTGGCGCTCGTGGCGGGTCTGCTCGCCCTCAACCCGGACTCCTCCGTGCTCGAGCTCGTCTCCTTCGCGTGGGCCGGCTTCGGCGCCGCCTTCGGCCCCGTGATCCTGCTCGCCCTGTACTGGCCGCGGTTCACCTCGTGGGGGGCGATGGCCGCGATGGTCACCGGCGCCGCCGTCGCCTGGGCGTGGTCCGAGGCCAGTGCCGAGACGTGGGAGTGGTTCGGCCTGTACGAGCTGCTGCCGGGCTTCGTCGCCGCCTTCGTGGTGGGTGTGGTGGTGTCCCTCGTGACCCAGCGCTCGCGCCGGGTGCAGCGGCGGATCGACGCCGAGTTCACCGGCGCGATCGACATCGTGGCCGGCCGCGAGCCGCACCCGGACGTGGCCCCGGCCGCCATGACGCGGGACGCCGCCGGGGGCTCGACCGCAGCCGCCGCGGACCCGCGCGCGCAGGCCTGAGGCTGTTCCTCGCGATCCGTCCGCCGAGGGCCGTTCTCGACCACCTCGAGCCGGCCCTCGCCGGCGTCCGGGACCGGGCCGGACGCGCGCCGCGCTGGACCGAGCCGGAGCAGCGGCACCTGACGCTGGCGTTCCACCCGGAGGTGCCCGCCGGCGCCGTGGACGACGTCGTCGCCGACGCCGGCCGCCGTGCTGCTGGCCGAGGCCGTGCACGCGCTCGCCGTGTACCGGAGGGCCGGCCGGAGCGGGAGACCCGCCCGGCCGACCCGGCCCGGGGTCAGCCCTCCAGGGGGCCCTGCACCGCGTACAGGCGCTTGTTGGCGAACTCGTCCACGGCCATGGGGCCGAGCTCGCGGCCGAAGCCCGAGCGCTTCACGCCGCCGAAGGGCAGGTTCGCGCCGGCGGCGGAGGCGAGGTTCACGTTCGCCATGCCCACCTCGAGCTGGCCGGCCACGCGCTTGGCCTCGTCCAGGTCCGTGGAGAACACGGCGCCGCCGAGACCGTACTGGGAGTCGTTGGCCAGGGCCACGGCCTCCTCGGCCGAGGACACCTTGTAGACCACGGCGGCCATGCCGAACAGCTCCTGCGTGTAGGCGGGGTTCTCCTGGTCCACGTCCGTGATCACGGCCGGGGAGACGTAGAACCCCTCGCCCTCGGGGCCGGAGACACGCTCGCCGCCCACGTGGACGGTGGCGCCGGCCTCCTTGGCCGCGGCGATCTGCTCGGTGAGCCCGTCGGCCGCGGACTCGGAGGACAGCGGACCATAGACGTCGGCCTCACGCGAGGTCGGGTCGCCGGGCTTCATCGCCGAGGAGCGCTGGACCAGCTCGTCCACGAAGTCGTCGTAGATGTCCTCCATGACGATCATGCGCTTGTTCGAGTTGCAGGCCTGGCCCCAGTTGCCCATCCGGGTGGCCAGCGCGTCGCGGGCGGCGGCGCGGGCGTCCGGCGCGGAGAGCACGATGTACGGATCGGAGCCGCCGAGCTCGAGGACGACCTTCTTGAGGTGCCGGCCGGCCTGCTCGGCGACGGAGGCGCCGGCCCGCTCCGAACCGGTGAGGGACACGCCCTGCACGCGCGGATCGGCGATGATCGTGGAGATCTGGTCGTGGGTGGCGAACAGGTTCTGGTACACGCCCTCCGGCAGGCCGGCCTCGGTGAAGAGCTCCTGCAGCAGCTGCGCCACCTGCGGGTTGATCTCGGAGTGCTTGAGCAGGATGGTGTTGCCGAGCACGAGGTTCGGCGCCACGAAACGGGCCACCTGGTACACCGGGAAGTTCCACGGCATGATCCCCAGCAGTGGGCCGATCGGCAGCCTCTGGACGAACGCCTCCTGCCCGGAGAACTGCTTGATCGGCTGGTCCGCGAGCAGCTCCTCGGCCTCGTCCGCGTAGTACCCGAAGATCTGGGCGCCGTAGCGCACCTCGCCGACGGCCGCGCCGAGGGACTTGCCCATCTCCGTGGTGATCAGCGCGGCGATGTCCTTGGCGCGCTCGGCCAGCAGCTCGGAGATCCGCTTCACGACGGCGGCGCGCTCGGCCACCGACTTCTGGGACCACTGCTCGTAGGCGGCCTGCGAGGCGTCGAGGGCGTCGGCGATCTGCTGATCCGTGGCGTTGTCGAAGGACTTCAGCAGCTCCCCGGTGGCCGGGTTGATCGTGCGGTAGCCCTGAGAGGCGGAGGTGGTGGTCATCAGTCGTCACCCTTTCGTGTGGACGTCCTGCGTTGAGCTCTCCATCCTGCCGGAGGCCCCCGTTCACTCCCAGATCCCGGACGCCCCTCTTCGCCACGAGCCGAGAAGGTGGGTGTCCACGACTCCGGCGGCCTCCAGCAGGGCGAAGCACGTGGTCGGCCCCACGAATCGGCAGCCGTGCGCCTTCAGCGCCCTCGCGAGCGCGCGCGACTCGTCGGAGGTCGAGGGGACCTGCGCCACCGTCTCCGGCCGTGGGGTCGCGGCAGGCTGGTGAGCCCAGACCAGCCCTGGCAGGCCGCGGGCCGGCCGGTCGCCGTCGCCGTGCCAGGCGGGGCCCGCGCCGGGGGAGCCCGGGTGCAGCGGGGCGAACCGCTCGCCGCGCATCCCGACGACGGCCCGTGCGTTCGCGATCGCGGCCTCGATCTTGCGCCGGTTCCGGATGATGCCGGGGTCCACCAGCAGCACCTCGACCTCCGCGTCCCCGAACGCCGCGACGGCGTCCGGGTCGAAGCCCGTGAACACCTGCCGGAACCGGGGCCGCTTGGCCAGGACGGTCTGCCAGCTCAGGCCCGACTGGAACGCCTCGAGCACGAGGCGCTCGAACAGGCCCTGCTCGTCCGTGACGGGCAGGCCCCACTCCGTGTCGTAGTACTCCCGCAGCAGCGGATCCCGTGCCGCCCACGACGGGCGGGCTCGCCCGTCCTCACCCACGACGACGCCACTCGGCGGCGCCTGTCGCCCACCCGTCGGTGGATCCTCGGCGGGGGTGGAGACGGGGGTGGGGAGGCCGTCGTCGGCGTGGTGCGCGCTCATGCACCCGAGCCTAGGAGCGGCCCCGGACATCCGGAGCCGGAACGCGACGCCCGGGGACGCCACGCCGTCTGCGGACACCTGTGCAGGAGGCACGGCCGGACCTCGTCACTCGAGCCGCCCGGCCCGCAGCCGCCACGTGTGGTCGCACCGGGCGGCCACGGCGGGGTCGTGCGTGACGATCACGATCGCCCGCCCCGGCTGGGACATGGAGCGGAAGAGTCCCATCACCTCGTGGGTGCGCTCCTCGTCCAGGGCGCCCGTCGGCTCGTCGGCGAGCAGCAGTGAGGGCCCCATGATCACGGCCCGGGCGACGGCCACGCGCTGGCGCTCGCCGCCGGAGAGCCGGCCGACGGGGTGGCGGAGACGGTCTCCGAGCCCGAGGCGCGTCAGAAGCTCGGCGGCCATGGTGCGGCGCTCGCGTTTCGCCGGGCGCGGCCGCGCGTAGAGCAGCGGCAGGGCCGCGTTGTCCACGGCGGTCGCCCGATCGATGAGCAGATGGTCCTGGAGCACGATGCCGCACGTCCGGTTCCGGTAGGCGTCGCCGTCGGACGACCACGGTGCCGGCAGACTCCGCCCAGCCACACGGATGCTGCCGGCGTCCGGTGTGTCAAGGCAGGCGAGGAGCCGCAGCAGGGTGGACTTGCCGGACCCGGAGGGTCCCATGATCGCGTGGACGCCGCCCTCGGGGACCTGGAGTGAGACGCCGCGGAGCACGGGGACATCCCCGGCGGGGCCGCGGTAGGAGCGGTGCACGTCGTGCACGGTGAGCAGGGACATCACACGGTCCTTTCGACGAGTGCCGCCGTGCGGACGGCCCGGTGCAGCTGGCGGAGGGGATGGCGGGTGCATGCGGCGGCGATCGCCAGGACGAGCGCCAGCCCGACCACGACGACGGCAGGTGCCGGACGCAGCCCGCCCGCGTCCGAGGCGATGCCGAGGCCGAGCAACGATCCGAGCACGGCCGGAATGCCCCATACCGCGGCCACGGATGTGGCGATCCGGAGCCGGATCAGTCGTCTGGGCGCCCCGACCGTCAGGTGCGCCAGCCACGTGGGCGTGAGCCGACGGGTCATGGTCGTCAGGAGGCTCACCACCGTCACGACGGCGCTGGCGAGCCCGGCGGTGTAGGCGGTGACCATGAGCGCGGCACCGCGGGCTTCTCGGGCGATCGGAGACCTGGCCGAGGCGATCGAGGCCAACTCGGCGACCACGCCCGTCTCGTCCTCGAGGACGTCGAGTGCCGCTCTCACCTCGGAGGCCGCGTCCTGGCGTGCCACGACGGAACCGTAGACCGCCGCGAGCTGGGCCGGTTCGATCAGGCCGGCCATGGTCGTCGTGCTGGTGACGATGACGGGCGACTCACCCAGGGGCCAGAGGGATCCGTCGGCCCGCGGCGCGGCCGCGTCCCCGGGGAGTGGGCCGGCATAGCTGTGGGGTGTGGACCCCACATACACGGTGCCGCCCGGCCCCCCGGAGGTGATCGCGGCGGGAGCGAAGTACACACCCTCGGCGGGACTGACGGCAGCGGTGGCGCCGAACTCCCGGGCCAGACCAGGCGTGGCGATGACCGCCCCCTGCAGCCGGGGGTCCTCGATTCCGATGGCGTCCGTCACGAGAAAGGCACGGGGGTCGACTCCGTCGACATGGGCGGCGAAAGCCCGGGAGACGGTGTCGACGGCGCGGGGGCGGAGGTCGGTCGTGACGGCGGGGTCCAGAATCCTGGCTGTCACCAGGCCCGAGGACTCGGCGTCCTCGAGCACCTCGAGCGCCGTGGTCACCCCGCCGGCGACGCCCAGGGCCAGTCCGAACACGATCGACGCCACGGTCGTGTGCAGCAGGGACAGGAACAGCAGTCCGGGCGTGTCGAACAGGTCGCGGAGGCCGTCCGCAACGGCCCGCATGGCTGCCATCATGCGTGTGCCCTTCGGACCCAGAGGGTGGACAGGGTCGTGCCGAGGATGAGGATGGCGTCCACGACGAGCACGGCGGACCAGAGGAGAGCGGTGTCCCCCGTGAGCCCGATCTCCGCGTCCCACCGGGGCCATGCCACGAGCCAGACTCCGCCGGCACTCGCGGCGGCGGTCGCCCAGGCGAGCATGGCGGGCCGGACACCGAGCCGGGCCGCTCGCAGTGGGGAGGCACCGACGAGGCGGTGCGAGGTAACGGCAGGGAGCAGTCGACTGCGCAGGGTCGTGCGCCAGACGACCTGTGCGCCCAGCAGGGCGAAGCCGGCGAGCACGGCGAGCAGGGGCACATGGAGACTGCGTCGCATCGCTGCCTCCCACGGCGGCGGGAGCGGGACGACGTCGACGACGACACCGGCCCGCCGCAGCGATTGGACGAGCTCGCCGAGCTGGGCCGGTGATCCGCCGATCACACCTGTCAGGGACGAACTGTCGGGTGTTAGGAACGGGACCAGGAGGTCTGCTTCGGCGGCGCGATCCGGCGCGGAGGAGAGGTCTCGGACGACGACCCGATCGACGTCCGGCCAGCTCAGCTCGCCCGCAGCGGCACGTGCGGCGAAGGGGGAGGTGCTGGGGACGACCGCGGTCGGGGCGACGCCGTCCGGGAGCACGCCCAGAGCAGGTCGGCCGGCGAGGGCCGTCACGTGGGGGTTCGTGGAGGTGGCCGCGGAGCCGGAGTCCGGGCCCGTCAGCGACGTCCGGATCATGGGCCAGGCCTCGCTAGCGGGGAATGCCGAGATCTCGTACACCGTGCCGTCCATGCGCCAGCGGTCCTCCTTCTCCACCCCGACGTAGGACGCGAGGAGCGCTGCTGTTCCGAGCGTGATCAGGAGCAGGAGGAACCGCGAGGCGAACAACCGTGTCACGGGCGGCGACCGGGAGAGCGCGTCACGGTCGAATGGGTGGTCACCTAACCTCAACCTCCACGACGCGGTCCACCGGAATGCTGACGGCACCCACGGGTGCACGGTTCAGGCTGTCGGTCATGCGAGTTCTCGGCGCCGTGAATGAAAGAGCGACTTTGTCCATGGCGGTTCCCTCCACAGGGCCCTCGCGGGCGAATGTGACACACATTACAGATGTCAAAACGGACGCTAGGACGTGTGTGTGTGTGTCAAGGGCTCACTCGCACCCTTCCCTCTGGCCACCTCAGGGCCGGTCTCAGTCGCCCCAGCAGGTCCTCCCAGAATCTCCTTCCATGCGGCCGCCTCCTTCGGGGAAGCGGCCCTGGACTGCGTGGCGGTGACTGCGGCCTTCGCGGGCTTCCCGTCGGCCGGCGGACGCGCCTCCATTCCGTCCAGGGGCAGCCGGTGGCCGCCGAGATCGCGGGCAGGTTCGCACCGCGCGCGGGGGAGGTGCCCATGGCCGGCACCCTGGCCCCCGCGCCGCGGCACGGACCGCTCAGTCCCTCGCGAGCACCGCGTCCCCCTCGGGCCGGCGCAGGCTCGGCTCGGGCAGGTACACGGACCCGCCGGCGGCCCGGAACTCCGCGGACTTCGCGGCCATGCCGGCCTCGGCGATCCGCGCCTGCTCGGACGCGCCGCCGAACTCGCTGCGGATGTCCTGGCTGATGCGCATGGAGCAGAACTTCGGCCCGCACATCGAGCAGAAGTGGGCGGTCTTGGCGGGCTCGGCCGGCAGCGTCTCGTCGTGGTACTCCTCGGCGAGCTGCGGGTCCAGGCCGAGGCCGAACTGGTCGCGCCAGCGGAACTCGAAGCGCGCCTTGGACAGGGCGTCGTCGCGGTCGCGGGCGCCGGGGTGGCCCTTGGCGACGTCGGCGGCGTGCGCGGCGATCTTGTAGGTGATCACACCCGTCTTCACGTCGTCCCGGTCCGGCAGGCCCAGATGCTCCTTGGGCGTGACGTAGCAGAGCATCGCAGTGCCGTAGCGGGCGATCTCGGTGGCGCCGATGGCCGAGGTGATGTGGTCGTACGCCGGGGCGATGTCCGTGACGAGGGGGCCGAGCGTGTAGAACGGGGCGCCCTTGCACAGCTCCTGCTGGCGCTCCACGTTCTCCCGCACCAGGTGCAGCGGGATGTGGCCGGGGCCCTCCACCATGACCTGGACGTCGTGCTCCCAGGCGCGCCGCGTCAGCTCGGCGAGGGTGTCCAGCTCGGCGAACTGGGCGGCGTCGTTGGCGTCCGCCACGGAGCCCGGCCGCAGGCCGTCGCCCAGGGAGAACGCGACGTCGTAGCGCGCGAAGATCTCGCAGAGCTCCTCGTAGTTCTCGTAGAGGAAGTTCTCCTTGTGGTGGCCCAGGCACCAGCCGGCCATGATCGAGCCGCCGCGGGAGACGATGCCGGTCACGCGGTCCGCGGACAGCGGCACGTGGCGCAGCAGCACGCCGGCGTGCACGGTCATGTAGTCCACGCCCTGCTCGCACTGCTCGATCACGGTGTCGCGGAAGATCTCCCAGGTCAGCGCCTGGTGGTCGCCGCCGACCTTCTCGAGCGCCTGGTAGATCGGCACGGTGCCGATCGGCACGGGGGAGTTGCGCAGGATCCACTCGCGGGTGGTGTGGATGTCGTCGCCCGTGGACAGGTCCATCACGGTGTCCGCGCCCCAGCGGGTGGCCCACTGCAGCTTCGAGACCTCCTCGGCGATCGACGACGTCACCGCCGAGTTGCCGATGTTCGCGTTGACCTTCACGGCGAACGCCCTGCCGATGATCATCGGCTCCGACTCGGGGTGGTTCACGTTCGCCGGGATGATGGCGCGGCCGGCCGCGACCTCGGAGCGCACCAGCTCCACGTCCACGCCCTCGCGCAGGGCGACGTAGCGCATCTCCGGGGTGATCTCGCCGCGCCGGGCGTAGTGCATCTGGGTGACGCGCGCGCCCTCCTTGGCGCGCAGCGGGGCGCGGCGCCCGCCGGCCCACTCCTGCGAGGCGGCGCCGCGGCGCACGGCCGAGCGGCCGTCGTCGAGCAGGTCGCGCTCGCGGCCCTCGTACTCCTCGACGTCGCCGCGGGCGCGGATCCACTCGGCGCGCTGGGCGGGCAGGCCGCGCTCGGGCACGGAGCCCGGGCCCATGGTGCGGTAGACGGTCAGGGGCGCGTTGGGCGTGCCGTCGGGGGAGTCGTCCTGGTGGACCTCGGTGACGGGCACGCGGATGCCGTGCTCGGCGTCCTCGAGCCAGCCCAGACGGTGCGTGGGGTAGTTCTCCTCGGCGACGACCTCGGCCGTCGACTCGGCTGCGGGCAGGGGGGTGCGCTCGGACACGGACATGGCCGCGGCTCCTTCTTCCATCGCCGGAATGACCCGGACAGGTTCAGACGGTGTCCGGGCGGCGTCAGCCCGGTCTCAGCCCCGTGCCGTGGGGCTCCCGTGGGATGCGAGCGACCCTAGCACGTGCCCCGCGGGGCCTCACCGTCCGCTGTCCGGCCATGCGGCGGGCCGCTCAGGCGCGCGCCGCGCGGGCCGCCCGGCGGCGCACTGTGGTGCGCTCGACGATCCACGTCACGACCAGCATCACGATGATGACGATGCCGGCGTAGCCGAGGACGGGGTAGACGGTGCCCACGAGGTCGGAGAAGCCGACGCTCGAGAGCAGGGTGGCGGCCAGGGCCGTGACGACGGCGATGACCCAGCCCGGCACGCGGCGCATCGAGGACAGCAGGGCGATGCGCTCCACCCCGCCGTACAGGCACGAGACCGCCGTCGTGAACTGCGCCAGCAACAGGACGACCGTGTACAGCAGAGCGGCCCAGCCGCCGATCATCGCGGCCAGCTCGACCATGGGAAGCTCGGCGCGGCCGATGAGCTGGGCGTGGGCGGTCATCGCGGCCATCACCGCGCCGGCCATCACCACGAGGCCCAGGGCCCCGAGCCCGGCCCCGGCGACGAGGGAGCGGCCCGACGAGGAGCTCTCCGCACCGATCGGGGCGAGCACCGCGTAGGCCAGCTGGATGTTGAACGCCACGTACAGCACACCCGAGAGCCACCACTGGTTGATCAGCGGGGACGAGGTCACGAGCGCGGCGACGTCGTCCACCGCGGCCCCCGGGTTCGCCAACCCCCACACCGCGACGCCGACGGCGACCACGATGATCAGGGGGACCACCACGGCCTGGACGCGCACGAGGCCCGTGATGCCGGCCAGCACCGAGACCACGCAGACGGCCGCCATCACGAGCGAGCCCGCGAGCGCGGGCAGCCCGAACGCGGTGTGCACCGCCGCCCCGGCCCCGGCCAGCATGATCACCAGCGTCCCCAGCAGGGACGTGGTGATGCACAGGTCCGCGAACCAGGTGGGCACGCGCGACGTCGTGGGGTTCACGATCCGGTGGATGTCTGTGGTCCGCAGCTTCTGCGCCAGCCGCAGCACGATCACCGCGAGCAGGAAGAACAGCGCGCCGGCGATCACGAGCGCCCCCGTGCCGCCCCAGAGGCCGAAGCTCACGAAGTACTGCAGGATCTCGTTGCCCGAGGCGTACCCGGCACCGATGGTGGTGCCGATGAACGTGGCGGCGATCCCGAGCGGGGAGGTCGGCCGCAGCGGCGCCGACTCCTCGGCCCGGCAGGGGTGCGCGGGAGAGCTCTCGGTGACGTGGGACATGCGACTACATTCTCATGGGCGGGATCGGCCCGGCCCGGGCGGCCGATCCGCCCCGACGCGAAGGAGCCCCCGCATGACCCCCGCCGTCCCCCGCGTGCTCAGCATCGCCGGCTCCGACTCCGGCGGCGGCGCCGGGGTCCAGGCCGACCTGAAGACCATCGCCGCGTGGGGCGGCTACGGGATGACCGCGATCACCGCGATCACCGCCCAGAACACGCAGGGCGTGCGGGCCGTCCACCCGCTGCCGGTGGACGTGGTGCGCGCCCAGCTCGACTCCATCGCCGCCGACATCGCCATGGACGCCGTGAAGATCGGCATGCTCGGCACGGTGGAGCTCATGGGGGCCGTCGCCGGCTGGCTCGAGAAGACCCGGCCCGCCGTCGTCGTGCTGGACCCGGTCATGGTGGCCTCGAGCGGGGACGCCCTCACCGCGGTGGGCGACGACGACGGGCGCGCCGCGTGGTCCCGGCTGCTGCGGGCGGCGCACCTGGTGACCCCCAACCTGCCCGAGCTGGCCCGGCTGACCGGGCGGGACGCGACGGACTGGGACGCCGCCCTCGACGCGGCTCGGGGCCTGGCCGCCGAGCACGACGTGACGGTGCTGCTCAAGGGCGGGCACCTGGACGAGGCCGCAGCGGCGGAAGTGCCGGACGCCGTCGTGCGCGTGGACGGGGCCGTGCACGAGGTGCGCGGCCCGCGCGTGGCGACCCGCGCGTCGCACGGCACCGGCTGCACCCTCTCCTCGGCCCTGGCCACGCTGGCCGGCGCGGGCCTGAGCTGGGAGGACGCACTCGCGCGGGCCAAGCCGTGGCTGGCCGACGCGATGCGGGCGGGGGAGGCGCTCGCGGTCGGGGACGCCTCGCGGCCGACGTGGCACGGGCCCGTGGACCACGGTCACGCGCAGCGGAGCTGATGTGCGCCGGACCTCCGGGCTTCGACACGTTCGAGGCGGGAAATCCGGCGAATGCGCGCCGCGGGACGTTCCATGAGGTCGATTTCCCGCCTCGAATGCCGCTGACCCGGACCTCCCGCTCCGCTCAAGCGTCCGGGGCCGCAGAACGCGGAAGAGCCGGACCCCCGTGTCGTCACGGGGGTCCGGCTCTGTTCGCTCGTGCCCCCGGCAGGATTCGAACCTGCGGCCTTCTGCTCCGGAGGCAGACGCTCTATCCCCTGAGCTACGGAGGCGGGGGTCGCGACGCGTCGAGCGCGTTGCGGACTCGACGACTCTACACCATCAGGACGGCCCGTCCGTGACCTCCCCGCGGGGCGCGTCAGCCGGGCAGGCCCGCGCGCAGGCTCCGGGCCGCGGCCTCGGGGTCCTCGGCCTGCGTCACGGCGCGGACCACCACGATCCGTTCCGCCCCGGCCGCGCGGACCTCGGGCAGCCGGTCCGCGTCGACGCCGCCGATGGCGAACCACGGCCGCGCCCCCGCCGGGTCCTCGGCGTCCAGGCGCGCGGCGAAGGAGGGCAGCGCCAGTCCGACGGCGGCCCGGCCCGGCTTCGTGGGCGTCGCCAACACCGGCCCCGTGCAGAAGTAGTCCAGGCCGTCCTCCGCGCGGGCGGCGCGCACCTGCGCCTCGGTGTGGCATGAGCGGCCGAGCACCACGTCCGGGCCCAGCAGGGCGCGGCACTGCGCGGTGGTCAGGTCGGTCTGGCCCGTGTGGAACACGTCCACCCCGGCCAGGGCGGCGACGTCGGCGCGATCGTTGGCGGCCGAGAGCGCCCCGTGCTCCCGGGCCAGCGGGACGAGCACGACGAACGCGGCCAGCTCGACCGCCACGTCCACGGCCTTGTCCCGCACCTGGATCAGGTCCACCCCGCCGCGGAACGCCGCCGCGCAGAAGCCAGCGAACGCGGCCGCGTCGAGCGTGCCGTCCGGGCGCAGGAACCGCTGCAGGTCGGTGCAGACGTACAGCCGGGAGGCGGCGAGGCGGGCGCGGCGGCCCGCGCCGGGGCCGGTGTCGCCGTCGTCGCGGCCGGCCGCGGTCATCAGGAGCGGGTCGGGGGAGTGCATGCGCCCACTGTGGCAGACTGGCCGCAGTTCCATGGGAGCCCGGGCCGCACACGCCGGGCTGAGAGGGCCGCAGGGGCGCACCGCGCCGGCGCGGCCGACCATCACCACTCGATGCGGGTCATGCCGCCGTGAGGAGGACCGGTCCGTGCACGTGGCCGTCGTCGGGGCCGGGATCATCGGCCTCACCGCCGCCGTGCGTCTGCGCGCCGCAGGCCACGCCGTCACCCTGATCGCCCCCGAGCTGGACACCGCCGGGCGCCCGCACGCCGTGGCCGGGGCCACCCACGCCGCGGCGGGGATGCTCGCGCCGCTCGCCGAGACCCAGTTCAGCCAGGACGACCTCGCCCCGCTGCTGCAGGCCGGCTGGGAGGCCTACCCGGGCCTCGTGGACCTGCTCGCCGCCTTCACCGAGGTCGAGACGGGCTTCCTGCCGCAGGGCGCCTGGATCGTGGCCGCGGACCCCTCGGACGCCCGCGCGTGGGACCACGTGCTCGAGCACGCCTCGATCCTCGGTCGCCGGGTCGAGCCCGTCTCCGTCCGCGCGCTGCGCCGCGCCGAGCCCGCCCTGACCCCGGGCCTGGCCGCCGGCTTCGACGCCCCGGACGACCATCAGGTGGACCCGCGACGGCTCGCCGCCGCCTGCGTCGCCGCCCTGCGCGCCGAGACCGGACCCGACGGCGGCCCGCTCCCGGCCGGCGCCGGACCCGCCGCCCGATTCGTGGCCGGACGCGTCACCGCCGCCGACCCGGAGGGCGAGGGGGTGCGCCTCACGCTGGCCGACGGGGGCGTCCTCACCGCCGACGGCGCGGTCCTCGCCGCGGGCCTGGGCCATCGTGGGATCGGCGGCACGGCCACCGCCGTCGAGGTCCCGCTGCGACCCGTCCACGGCGACGTGCTGCGCCTGCGGGTGCGCCCCGAGCAGCTGCTGCCGGGGGAGTCGCACCTGATCACCCGCACCGTCCGCGGCCTCGTCCACGGGCGCCAGGTCTACCTCGTGCCCCGCGCGGACGGCACCCTCGTGGTCGGCGCCTCGGCCCGCGAGGACGGGCTGGCCGGCACCTGCGCCGGGGCCGTGCTGGACCTGCTCGCCGACGCCGCCGCGATCCTGCCCGCCGTCCGCGAGTGCGAGCTCGTCGAGATCACCACCGCCGCCCGCCCCGGCACCCCCGACGACGCCCCGCGCGTGCTCACCGTGCCCGAGGCCCCGGGCGCCGTCGTCGCCACCGGCTTCCACCGTCACGGGATCCTGCTCGCCCCCTGGGCGGCCGGGCGGATCCTCGAGCTGCTGCGCGCCCGCCTGAAGGAGATCGCATGAGCACCCTCACCCTGACCCTCAACGGAGAGCCCGCCGAGCTGGCCGTGGCCACCGTCCGCGACGTCGTCGCGCACGTCACCGGGCGCGTGGTCGGCGACGACGGCGCCGCCGCGGACGGGCGGCGGCTCGGCGTGGCCGTGGCGGTCGGCGGCGAGGTCGTGCCCCGGTCGGCCTGGGCCACCCGGGCGCTGGCCGCCGGGGACGAGGTCGACGTCGTCACCGCGGTGCAGGGGGGCTGAGCGATGGCCGAGCACTGCACCCCACCCGCCGCCTCCACGATCCCGCCGCTGCGGATCGGCGGCTACGACCTGGCCTCCCGGCTCATCATGGGCACGGGCGGCATCACCGACCTCACCGCGCTCGAGGGCGCCCTCGTCGCCTCCGGCACCACGCTCACCACCGTGGCGCTGCGCCGCTGGTCCGCGGACACCCGCGACGGCCTGGTCGCGCTGCTGGACCGCCTCGGCATCGACGTGCTGCCCAACACCGCCGGCTGCTACACCGCCCGGGACGCCGTGCTCACCGCCCGGCTCGGCCGGGAGGCGCTCGAGACCGACCTCGTGAAGGTCGAGGTCATCGCCGACGAGCGCACCCTGCTGCCCGACGTCGTCGAGACCCTCGAGGCCACCGAGCGGCTCGCCGCCGACGGCTTCACCGTCCTGGCCTACACCTCGGACGACCCCGCCATGGCGCTGCGCCTCGAGCAGGCCGGCGCCGCCGCCGTCATGCCGCTGGGCTCGCCGATCGGCTCGGGGCTGGGCATCCTCAACCGCGCACACCTGGAGCTGATCGTCTCGCGCGCCTCCGTGCCGATCGTGCTCGACGCCGGCGTGGGCACCGCCTCGGACGTCGCCCTGGCGATGGAGGCCGGCTGCGACGCCGTGCTCGCCGCCTCCGCGATCACCCGCGCCGCCGAGCCCGCCCGCATGGCCCACGCGTGCCGGCTCGCGCTCGAGGCGGGCTTCCACGCCCGCCGCGCCGGGCGCATCCCGCGCCGCGAGCACGCCCTGGCCTCCTCGCCGATGGCCGGGCGGGTCACGGCCGAGGAGGACGAGCGGTGACCGCCGCCCTGGACCCCGCCGCCCGCGAGCCCCGCGACCTCACCGCACTGTCCGACACCCAGCTGCAGCGCTTCGCCCGCCACCTGAGCCTGGACGGCTTCGGCCCCGAGGCCCAGCTGGCGCTGCTGCGCTCCCGCGTCCTCGTGGTCGGCGCCGGCGGCCTTGGCGCGCCCGTGCTGACCTACCTCGCCGCCGCGGGCGTGGGGGAGGTCCACGTGATCGACGACGACGTGGTGGACCGCTCCAACCTGCACCGCCAGGTGATCCACGCCGAGGCGGACCTCGGCCGCCCCAAGACCGCCTCCGCCGCCGCGACGATGCGCGGCCTGCACCCCGAGGTGCGCGTGGTCGAGCACCGCGAACGCCTGACCGCGGCCAACGCGCTCGAGCGGGTCGGTGCCGTGGACCTCGTGCTCGACGGCACGGACAACTACGCGACCCGCTACCTCGTGGCCGACGCGTGCGAGATCGCGGGCGTGCCCGTGGTGTGGGGCGCGATCCTGCGGTTCGCGGGGCAGGTGAGCGTGTTCGCCCCGGGCGGGCCGCTGTACCGGGACGTCTTCCCGGAGCGGCCCGAACCCGGCGAGGTGCCCTCGTGCGCGCAGGCCGGGGTGCTCGGGGTGCTGCCCGGGATCATCGGCTCCCTCATGGCAGCCGAGGCGATCAAGCTGCTCTCCGGGGTGGGCGAGCCCCTGGTCGGGCGGCTGCTCTCCGTGGACGCCCTGACGATGCGCTTCCGTGAGCTGCGGCTCGTGCCCGACCCCGAGCGGACCCCCGTGACGGACCTGTCCGCCCACGCGGACCAGGCCCCCCGCCCGGACGACGCCGGCGCCCCCGGCTCGGCGGAGGCGTGCGGCGCCGCGGGCGGGGAGATCGCCCCCGCCGCGCTGGCCGCCCTGCTCGCCGACCCCGCCCGGGCCGCGTCCCTGACCCTGCTCGACGTCCGCGAGGACTGGGAGCGCCGCCTGCGCCGGGTCGAGGTCTCCGCGGCGGTGGCCGATCGGCACGTCCCGCTCGAGGCCGTCCTCGCGGAGCCGGCGGCCCACACGCCCGGGCAGGACCGCGTCCTGGTGGTCTACTGCGCCGCCGGAGCCCGCTCGGCCCGGGCGCGAGACGCCGTCGTCGGGGCCGATCCGAGCGCCGGCGGGCGCGTCCTCTCCCTCGCCGGCGGCCTCGCCGCCTGGCCCGCCTGACCCCCCGCGCCGACGAACCCTGCGAGATGGCCCCCACCGCGGGCCGGAGGGGGCCATCTCGCAGGGTTCGTTCGCACGCGCACGGGCGCGGCGGCCCTTCCGTAGACTTGCGCGGGTGAAGCCCGAAGACCTCTCCGCCCTGCTGTCCGCTGTCCTCACCGACGCCGTCGATGCCGGTGACCTCCCCGCCGCGCTGCGGGAGGGGATCACCCCCGCGCGCGTGAAGGTGGAGCGACCCCGCAGCCGCGAGCACGGCGACTGGGCCACCAACGTCGCCCTCCAGCTGGGCAAGAAGGCCGGGATGGCCCCGCGCGACCTCGCCGGGCTCGTGGCCGAGCGCCTGACCGGGAAGCCGGGCATCGCGGCCGTCGACGTCGCCGGCCCCGGCTTCCTCAACGTCACCCTGGACGCGGCCTCGGCCGGCGCCCTGGCCCGCGAGATCGTCGAGGCCGGCCCGGAGTACGGCCGCAACGACACCCTGGCCGGGCACACCGTGAACATGGAGTTCGTCTCCGCCAACCCCACCGGACCGCTGCACATCGGACACACCCGCTGGGCCGCGCTGGGCGACGCGATCGCCCGCCTGCTGCGCGCCTCCGGCGCGGACGTCACCGCCGAGTACTACGTCAACGACGCCGGCAACCAGATGAACGTGTTCGCCGACTCGGTCCTCGCCCGCCTGCACGGCCGCGACGTCCCCGCGGGCGGCTACCCCGGCGCATACGTGCAGGAGCTGGCCGACGCCGTCGCCCTCGAGCACCCGGACGTGCGCGAGCTGACGGACGAGGCCGCCCGCCCGGTGGTCCGCGAGGCCGCGTACCGGCTCCAGATGCAGGACATCAAGGACACGCTCGCCGCCTTCGACGTGCACTTCGACGTGTTCACCTCGGAGCAGACGCTCCACGACTCCGGCGCGATCGACCAGGCCGTGCAGCGGCTGCGCGAGCAGGGCCACATCGAGGACCGCGAGGGCGCCGTGTGGCTCAAGACCACCGACTTCGGCGACGACAAGGACCGCGTGCTCATCCGCGCCAACGGCGAGCCCACCTACTTCGCCGCCGACGCCGCCTACTACCTCCACAAGCGCGACCGCGGCTTCGAGGAGAAGGTGTACCTGCTCGGCGCCGACCACCACGGCTACGTGAACCGCCTCAAGGCGATCGCCGCCGCCGCCGGCGACGACCCGGCGACGAACATCGAGATCCTCATCGGCCAGCTCATCTCGGTCAACGGCGCGAAGCTCTCCAAGCGCGCCGGCAACATCATCGAGCTCAAGGACCTCGTGGAGTGGCTCGGCCGCGACGCCCTGCGCTACGACCTGGCCCGCTACCCCGCGGACTCGCCCCTGACGATCGACCCCGAGCTGCTGCGCTCCGCCACGAACGACAACCCCGTCTACTACGTGCAGTACGCCCACGCCCGCGCCTCGGGCGCGGCGCGCACCGCGCAGGCCCACGGCGTGGACCGCTCCGAGTTCGACGCCGCCCTGCTCACCCACGCCACCGAGTCGGAGCTGCTGGCCCAGCTGGCGGAGTTCCCGGCCGTCGTCGCCGCGGCGGCGCGCCTGCGCGAGCCGCACCGCGTGACCCGCCACCTCGAGGTGATCGCCGGGGCCTACCACTCGTGGTACGCCGCCTGCCGGATCGTGCCCATGCCCACCGACGACGGCACGCCGCGTCCCGTCGAGACCCTCAACCGCACCCGCCTGTGGCTCAACGACGCCACCGCCCAGGTGCTGGCCAACGGCCTCGGCCTGCTCGGCGTGTCCGCCCCGGAGAAGATGTGAGCGCCCGGATGACGACGACGCAGCCCGCCCCCGCCTCCCCGCTCGCCCCCGCCTGGCTCCCCGCGCCGGGGGACCCGGACGCGCTCGTGCCCGGCCTCTGGGCCGCCGGCGTGGGCCGTGCCGCCGACGGCGAGCTCACCGTCCAGGGCCTGCGCGCGAGCGCGCTCGCCGCGGAGTTCGGCACGCCGCTGCTCGTGGTGGACGAGGACGACTTCCGCGCCCGCGCCCGCGCGTTCCGCGAGGGCTTCGACGCCGCGTTCGCCGACCTGTGCGGGGGAGCGGACGTCTACTACGCCGGCAAGTCCATGCTCACCCTCTCCACCGCCCGCTGGGCGGCCGAGGAGGGCCTGCGCGTGGACACCGCCTCCGGCGGCGAGCTGGCGATCGCGCTGGCCGCCGGCGTCTACCCGGCCCACATCGGCCTGCACGGCAACAACAAGTCGGACGCCGAGCTGCGCACCGCCCTCGAGGCGGGCGTGGGCCGGATCATCGTGGACTCGCTCGACGAGCTCACCCACCTGGCCGCGCTCGCGGCCGAGGCCGGCCACCGCGCCCCCGTGATGCTCCGGCTGACCCCGGGCGTGCACGCGCACACCCACGACTTCATCGCCACCGCGCACGAGGACCAGAAGTTCGGGCTCTCCCTGGCCCCGGCGTCCACCGACCGGGACGGCAACGTGGCCGGCCGCTCGCCGGCCGCCGTCGCCGTGGACACGGCCCTGGCGACCGAGTCGATCGACCTGCTGGGCGTGCACTGCCACATCGGGTCCCAGATCTTCGAGGCCGAGGGCTTCGGGCTGGCGGCCGGACGCGTGCTCGAGTTCCTCGCCGAGGTCAAGGCCGAGCACGGGGTGGAGCTGGCCGAGCTCGACCTCGGCGGCGGCCACGGCATCGCCTACACGGCCGTGGACGAGCCGCGCCCGGCCGCGGAGATCGCCGACGCCCTCGCCGACGACGTCCAGAAGACCGTCGAGCGCCTCGGCCTGAGGTGCCCGCGGGTCTCGCTCGAGCCGGGGCGGGCCATCTCGGGCCCCGCGGGGCTGACCCTCTACACGGTCGGGGTGACCAAGACCGTGGACGCGGACGCCCCCGACGGCGGCACGGCGGCCCGCCGCTACGTCGCCGTGGACGGCGGCATGTCCGACAACCCGCGTCCCGTGCTCTACGACGCCGACTACACCGCCGTCTCCGCGCGCCGCACCTCGGAGGCCGAGCCGGCGCTCTCCCGTGTGGTGGGCAAGCACTGTGAGTCCGGCGACATCCTCGTCCGCGACGTGTACCTGCCGGCCGACCTGGGCCGCGGCGACCTGCTGGCCGTGCCGGCCACGGGCGCGTACACGCACGTGATGTCCTCGAACTACAACGCGCTGGCCCGCCCGGCCGTCGTCGCGGTCTCCGGCGGGCTGGCGCGGGTGATCATCCGTCGCGAGACGCAGGAGGACCTGTTCGCCCGCGAGGCCGATCCGCGCCTCGCCCGCTGAGGACGCGGGCGCGGCGCACCCGGCCGTCGGCCTCGGGCCCGGGTGGGTCCGTCCCGCTCTGCGGACACCGAGTGTCGCGCGGTGGGACGGGCCGGGGCGCCACGCTAGATTCGAGGCCAGCCGGGCGGCGCGGTCGCGCGGCCCCGACCCCACCCTGGATCACGGAGGACCATGCCCCAGCACACCGACGCCCCCACCGCTCTCAAGGTCGCCCTGCTGGGCGGCGGGACCGTGGGGTCCCAGACCGCCCGGATCCTCACCGAGGACGCCGACATCCTGCGGGACCGCGTGGGCGCCGACCTCGAGCTCACGGGCATCGCGGTGCGGGACACGGGCGCGACCCGCGACTGGCAGGCGGACCCGGCGCTCTACACCACCGACGCCGAGGCGCTCGTGGCCGGCGCGGACGTCGTCATCGAGCTGATGGGCGGCATCGAGCCGGCCCGCACCCTGATCCTGCGCGCCCTGGCCGCCGGCACGTCCGTGGTGACGGGCAACAAGGCGCTGCTGGCCCAGCACGGCGAGGAGCTGTACGCCGCGGCCGCCGCCACCGGCGCGCAGCTCAGCTTCGAGGCCGCCGTCGCCGGCGCCATCCCGATCCTGCGCCCGCTGCGCGACTCCCTGGGCGGCGACCGCGTCACCCGCGTGATGGGCATCGCCAACGGCACCACCAACTTCATCCTCGACCGGATGGACTCCGAAGGAGCGGACTTCGACGACGCCCTCGCCGAGGCCCAGCGGCTCGGCTACGCCGAGGCCGACCCGACCGCCGACGTCGAGGGCCACGACGCCGCCGCGAAGGCCGCGATCCTGGCGACCATCGCGTTCGGCGCGCCGTACACCCTGGACCAGGTGGCCGTCGCGGGCATCACCGCGATCACGGCCGAGGACAACGCCGCCGCCGCGGAGGCGGGCTACGTCATCAAGCTGCTGGCGATCGCCGAGCGCGGCCGCGCCGCCGACGGTGCCGAGGGCGCGGTCCTGCGCGTGCACCCCACCCTGCTGCCGCGGGAGCACCCGCTGGCCTCCGTGCGCGGGGCGTTCAACGCCGTCTTCGTGGAGGCCGAGAACGCCGGCGAGCTCATGTTCTACGGTCCCGGGGCCGGCGGCGCCCCCACCGCCTCCGCGGTGATGGGCGACGTCGTCTCGATCGCCCAGCGCATCGTGCGCGGCGGCCCGGCACGCCTGCGGACCCCCGTCACCGCCCTGCCCGCCCTGGACCCGGCCGAGGCCCACACCTCCTTCATGGTCGTGCTGCGCGCGGCGGACCAGCCCGGCGTGCTGCGCCGCGTCGCCGGGGTGTTCGAGGAGCACGGCGTCTCCATCGAGACGCTGCGCCAGGTCCCGTCCGAGCGCGAGGACGCCCCCGGCGCGTCCCTGCGGCTGATCACCCACCGTGCGCGGCAGCGCGACCTCGACGCCACCGTCGAGGCGCTCGCCGCCCTGGACGTCGTCCACGAGGTCGCGTCCGTCCTCCGAGTCGAAGGGAACTGACCCATGGCCCACCAGTGGCGCGGCGTCGTCCGCGAGTACGCCGACCGCCTGCCCGTCACCGAGGACACGCGCGTGATCACCCTCGGCGAGGGCGGCACCCCGCTCATCCACGCCCCCCACCTCTCCGAGCTGGTGCAGGGCACCGTGCACGTGAAGTTCGAGGGCATGAACCCGACCGGCTCCTTCAAGGACCGCGGCATGACCATGGCGATCACCGCCGCCGTCACGGACGGCGCGAAGGCCGTCGTCTGCGCATCCACCGGCAATACGTCCGCCTCGGCGGCGGCCTACGCGGCGCAGGCCGGGATCACGTGCGCCGTGCTCGTGCCCGAGGGGAAGATCTCGATGGGCAAGATGTCCCAGGCCGTGGCCCACGGCGCGGAGATCCTCCAGGTGCAGGGCAACTTCGACGACTGCCTCGAGGTGGCCCGCAAGCTGGCCGAGAACTACCCCGTGTTCCTGGTGAACTCCGTCAACCCGGCCCGCATCGAAGGGCAGAAGACCGGTGCATTCGAGGTCGTGGACACCCTCGGCGACGCCCCGGACTACCACCTGCTGCCCGTGGGCAACGCCGGAAACATCACCGCGTACTGGAAGGGCTACCGCGAGTACGCCGCCCCCTACGTGAACCCGCACGAGGGCGCCTCGGACGCCGAGCTGCCCGCGGTGGCCACGAAGACCCCCGTGATGTGGGGCTTCCAGGCCGCGGGCGCCGCCCCGATCGTCCAGGGCCACCCCGTGACCGACCCGGACACGATCGCCACCGCCATCCGGATCGGCAACCCGGCCTCGTGGGAGCAGGCCGAGGCCGCCCGCGACGAGTCCGGCGGCATGATCGACTCCGTCACGGACGAGGAGATCCTCGAGGCCCATCGCTGGCTCTCCGCGAAGGAGGGCGTGTTCGTCGAGCCCGCCTCCGCCGCCGGCGTCGCCGGGCTGCTCAAGCACCACGCCGCCGGGAACGTGCCGGCCGGCAAGAGCTGGGTCATCACCGTCACCGGCCACGGCCTCAAGGACCCGCAGTGGGCCCTGCGCGGCGCCGACGGCGCCGACGTGACCCCGCGCTCGGTGCCGTTCGACGTGGTCACCGTCGCCCAGGCGCTCGGCCTGAGCTGAGCCATGGCCGCACCGCAGCCGCTGGCGCCCGGGACCGCCGCGTCCGTCTCCGTCCCCGCCACCTCCGCCAACCTCGGCCCCGGCTTCGACTCGATGGGCCTGGCCCTGGAGCTGCGCGACGAGGTGACGCTCACGGTCGTGGCGGGCCCCGACGTCGCGGAGGCCGAGGGGGAGGGCGCGGCCACCCTGCCGCGGGACGGCGCGCACCTGATCCTGCGCCTGGCGCACGAGCACCTGCGGGACCGCGGGTTCACCGCGCCGGGGCTGCACCTGCGCGCCGTGAACCGGATCCCGCACGCCCGCGGGCTCGGCTCGTCCGCGGCCGCCGTCGTCGCGGCCTACGCCGCGGCCGAGGCCCTGCTGCCGGCCGCGCTGCGCCGGGCGCCCGCGGACCTGCTCGAGGCAGCCACCCGCTTCGAGGGGCACCCGGACAACGTCGCCCCCGCGCTCGTGGGCGGGGCCACCGTCTCCTGGACCCGCGGGCCGCGATGAGGGAGGACTTGCCGGCTGCGGCTGCACGAGCGCGTGGTGCCGGTGGTCGCGATCCCGGACACCGAGCTGTCCACCCACGTCGCCCGGGGCGTGCTGCCCGCCGAGGTGCCCCACGCCGCGGCGGCGGCCCAGGCCGGCCGTGCCGCGCTGCTCGTCCACGCGCTGGCGGAGGACCCCGCGCTGCTGCTGGCCGCCACGCGGGACTGGCTGCACCAGGAGCCGCGCGCCGTGGCCATGCCGGCCAGCGCCGCACTGGTCGCGGGGCTGCGCGAGCGCGGCCATGCCGCCGTCGTCTCCGGCGCAGGTCCCACGGTGCTCGCGCTGTGCGACGGCGTCCAGGCGGCCGAGCACGCCGCGGAGGCTGCGCGTGCTCTGACGGCAGACGGGGCGGCCTCCTGGCGCGTGCTGGTGCCGTGCGTGGCCGTGGACGGTGTTAGGGTGGAATCACTCCACCACGGCTGACCCCACCGCCTCGCGCGGCCCGGGTCTCCGGTGCCCGGGCCAGTGACGGCCGGACGCACCGAGCGCCGTCGGCCGGAACCCCGCCGCGATCCATCCCGTGCTGCGCACGGCCGGCGTGCGGGACCCCTTCCGGCTCGGTCGAGTCCGGACGCCTCCGCCCCGTCACGCAGCGACTGCGCACGATCAGGGGAGGCGCCACTGATGAGTTCACACCATGAAACCCGGTTTTCTGGGGCGCCGCTGCGCGGCCCGACCGGATGCACACCGCAGCCCGACGCGCCACGCGCCGCCGGGCCGCATTCGAGGGAGAAGGAACCTTCGTGACCGAATCCACGGAACAGACCACGCCGACGAACGGCGGTGGCCTGGCCTCGCTCAAGCTCGCCCAGCTCCAGGCCCTGGCCTCCCAGCTCGGCATCGCCGGCGGCTCGCGCATGCGCAAAGCCGACCTGGTGACCGCGATCTCCGACCACCAGCGCGGCGGCTCCGTGGCGGACCGCGACGCCGCCGAGCGCGCGGCCCAGACCACCGCGGCCCCCGCCGCCGAGGCCGCCCCGGCGGCCGCGTCCTCTCAGGACGCCGCCCCGGCCGCCGAGCGCCCGGCCCGCCGCCGCTCGCGCCGCGCCGATGCCGACACCTCGGCTCCGGCCGCCGCCGCCCAGGACGGGCAGCCCCAGGCCGAGGCCCTCGAGGCCCAGACCGAGCAGGCCCCCCGTGAGACCGCCTCGGACCAGGATCGGTCCGAGGGGTCCGAGACCCGCGACGAGGGCGAGGGCCGCCCGCAGTCCGAGCGCCGCTCCCGCGGCCGCCGCCGCGCCGGCGACGACGACGCCCAGCAGGGTCAGGACCGTCGCTCCGACGGCGCCCAGGGCGAGGATGCCGCCGATGCGGACCGCCGCGGCGACCGAGAGGACCGCGACGACAACGGGCGCGAGAACGGCCGCAACGGCCGCAACGGTCGCAACGGCCGCAACGGGCGGGATCGTGACAACGGCCGTGACCGTGAGAACAACCGCGACCGCGAGAACGGCCGTGAGAACAACCGCGACCGCGAGAACGGCCGCGAGAACAACCGGGACCGTGAGAACGGCCGCGACGGCTCGCGCGAGCAGCGCGGCGACAAGTCCGAGGACGGCGGCCGGGGCGACGGCGGACGCGGGGACCGCAGCCGCCGCGACGACCGCGACGACGAGGGCGGCCGCAACCGTCGCAACCGCCGCAACCGCAACGAGCGCGGCCGCAACCGCCGTGGCCGCGGCGGCCCTGAGGTCGACGAGACCGAGCTGACCGAGGATGACGTCCTGCAGCCCGTGGCCGGCATCCTCGACGTGCTGGACAACTACGCGTTCGTCCGCACCTCCGGCTACCTGCCGGGCCCGAACGACGTCTACGTCTCCCTGGCCATGGTGAAGAAGTACGGTCTGCGCAAGGGCGACGCCGTCGTCGGCGCGATCCGCGCCCCGCGCGACGGTGAGAAGCAGCACCACGGCGGCGGCTCCCACCGCCAGAAGTTCAACGCCCTGGTGAAGATCTCCTCGGTCAACGGCCAGCCCGCCGTCGAGCACCCGCAGCGCGTGGAGTTCGGCAAGCTCGTGCCGCTGTACCCGCAGGAGCGCCTGCGCCTGGAGACCGATCCCAAGCTGATCGGCCCCCGCGTGATCGATCTGGTCAGCCCCATCGGCAAGGGCCAGCGCGGCCTCATCGTCTCCCCGCCCAAGGCCGGCAAGACGATGATCCTGCAGTCGATCGCCAACGCGATCAAGACGAACAACCCCGAGGTCCACCTCATGATGGTGCTCGTCGACGAGCGCCCCGAGGAGGTCACCGACATGCAGCGGTCGGTGGACGGCGAGGTCATCGCCTCCACGTTCGACCGCCCGGCGGACGACCACACCACCCTCGCCGAGCTGGCCATCGAGCGCGCCAAGCGCCTCGTGGAGATGGGCCGCGACGTCGTCGTGCTGCTCGACTCCATGACCCGCCTGGGCCGCGCCTACAACCTGGCCGCTCCGGCCTCGGGCCGCATCCTCTCCGGCGGTGTGGACTCCTCGGCCCTGTACCCGCCGAAGAAGTTCTTCGGCGCCGCCCGCAACATCGAGAACGGCGGCTCGCTGACCATCCTGGCCACCGCGCTGGTCGAGACCGGCTCGCGCATGGACGAGGTGATCTTCGAGGAGTTCAAGGGCACCGGCAACATGGAGCTGCGCCTGTCCCGCCACCTCGCTGAGCGCCGCATCTTCCCGGCGGTGGACGTCAACGCGTCCGGCACGCGCCGCGAGGAGGCCCTGCTCTCGCAGGAGGAGGTCAAGATCATGTGGAAGCTGCGCCGGGTGCTCTCCGGCCTCGACCAGCAGCAGGCCCTCGACCTGCTCACCAACAAGATCAAGGACACCGCGTCCAACGCCGAGTTCCTCATGCTGGTCTCCAAGACCACGCTGGGGTCCAAGGGCGACGACTGACCGTCCCGTCGCACGGCCCCGTCCCGCCGGGGGGAGCTCGTCTCCGCCGGACGGGGCGGGGCCGTCCGCATCGGACAGCCCGGCCCCCTGAGGCCGGAGGAGGAGAGGCACGCACGTGTTCGATTCGGAGCAGCGGCGCGAGGCCGTGGATCGGCTCCTGGCGGAGCATCGCGAGCTGACGGCGCGCCTGTCCGACCCGGCGGTGCACCAGGACCCGGCACTCGCCCGCCGGCTGAACCGGCGGTTCGCCGAGCTCGGTGCCGTGGTGACGGCCCACCGCGCCTGGTCGGCGGCCGCGGAGGAGCTGGCCGACGCGCGGGAGCTGGCCGCGGCCGGCGATGACGACGCGGCGGCCTTCGCGGCCGAGGTGCCCGGTCTGGAGGCGGCCGAGGCGGAGGCCGCCGAACGGCTGCGCCGGCTGCTGATCCCGCGCGACCCCGACGACGCCCGCGACGTGATCCTCGAGATCAAGGGCGGCGAGGGCGGCGAGGAGGCCGCCCTGTTCGCCGGCGACCTGCTGCGCATGTACCTGCGCTACGCCGACTCCCGGGGCTGGAAGACGGAGGTCCTCTCCGCCACGCACTCCGACCTGGGCGGCTACAAGGACGTCCACGTGGCGGTGCGGGGGAGCGCGGCCGACCCGGCCGACGGCGTCTACGCCCGGCTCAAGTTCGAGGGCGGCGTGCACCGCGTGCAACGCGTGCCCGTCACCGAGTCCCAGGGCCGCATCCACACCTCGGCCGCCGGCGTGCTCGTGCTGCCCGAGGTGGACGCCCCGGACGAGGTCCACCTCGATCCGAACGACCTCAAGGTGGACGTCTTCCGCTCCTCCGGGCCGGGCGGCCAGTCCGTCAACACAACCGACTCCGCGGTGCGTCTGACGCACCTGCCCACGGGGATCGTCGTCTCCATGCAGAACGAGAAGTCCCAGATCCAGAACCGCGAGGCCGCGCTGCGCGTGCTGCGGTCGCGGCTGCTCGAGCGGCAGCGGGCGGAGCAGGACGCCGAGGACTCCGCGGCGCGCGCCGCGCAGGTGCGCACCATGGACCGCTCGGAGCGCATCCGGACCTACAACTTCCCGGAGAACCGGATCGCGGACCACCGCACCGGCTACAAGGCGCACAACCTCGACGCGGTCCTCGACGGCGACCTCGAGGCCGTGATCGCCTCCTGCCTCGCCCTCGACGAGGAGCGGCGGCTCGCCGCGCTGGGCGGGGACGCGTGAGCGCACCGGCCTGGTCCGCGCTGCTGCGCGAGGCCGCCGCCCGCCTGACCGCGGTGGGCATCGACTCGCCGCGCGTGGACGCCGAGCTGCTGCTGGGCCACGTACTCGGCCTCGACCGCGGCGCGCTGCTGGCCCGGGTGTTCGCCGGGGCCGTGGCCGAGCCCGCGCAGGCGGCGGGGTTCGAGGCGCTCGTCGGGCGCCGCGCCGCCCGCGAGCCCGTCCAGCACCTGACCGGCGTCGCGCACTTCCACGGGCTCGACCTGGCGGTCGGCCCGGGCGTCTTCATCCCGCGGCCGGAGACCGAGCTGCTCGTGGAGGCCGTCGTGGCCGACCTGGCCGCGCGGCCCGCGGCGGGCGTCGTGGTGGACCTGTGCACCGGCTCCGGCGCGATCGCCGTGGCCGTCGCGGCGTGGGGCGAGGCCCGGGGCCGCCCGCTCGCCGTCACCGCCGTCGAGCTCGACCCGACGGCGGCCGACTGGGCCCGGCGGAACCTCGCCCCGCGCGGAGTCGACCTGCGACAAGGCGACGCCCTTGTCGCATGTCCTGACCTCGAGGGCCGCGTGGACGTCGTCGTGAGCAACCCGCCCTATGTGCCCGAGGCCGAGGTGCCCGCCCAGCCCGAGGCCCGACTGGACCCGGCGCGGGCGCTCTACGGCGGGGACGCGCCCGGGCTGCGGATCCCGCGGGCCATCGCGCACCGGGCGGCGGAGCTGCTCGCCCCGGACGGCCTGTTCGCCATGGAGCACCACGAGACGCAGGGCCCGGCCCTCCTGGCCGCCCTCGGCGCGGACCCCCGGTTCACGGGCGTCCGCGTGCACCCGGACCTCACCGCACGAGATCGGTTCCTGACGGCGCGCCGGTCCTGCGAAGCCGCGGCGGGCGCGGAGGTGGAAGAATGACCGACGTGAGTGACTTCATCGACGTCTCGGATCCGGCCGCCCTCGAGAATGCCGTGGCCCGCGCCCGCGAGGTCCTCGCGGACCGCGGCTGCGTGGTCCTGCCCACGGACACCGTCTACGGCATCGGAGCGGACGCGTTCTCCCCCCTGGCCGTGGCCGTGCTGCTGGCCGCCAAGGGCCGTGGCCGCACCATGCCGCCGCCCGTGCTCATCGCGGACCGCCGCGTCATGGCGGGCCTCGCGTACGACGTGCCGGAGGAGGCCGAGGCCCTCGCCGAGCGCTTCTGGCCCGGCGCCCTCACGCTCATCCTCAAGTCCCAGCCCACGCTGACCTGGGACCTCGGCGAGACCCGCGGCACCGTCGCCCTGCGCGTGCCCGACGACGCGGTGGCCCGCGAGCTGCTCTACGCCGTCGGCCCCATGGCCGTCTCCAGCGCGAACCGCACCGGCATGGACGCCGCCACCACCGCCGACGCCGCCCGCTCGATGCTGGGGGAGTCCGTGGCCCTCTACCTCGACGCCGGCCCCCGCGAGAGCCGGGATCCCTCGACGATCGTGGACTGCACCGTCACCCCGTTCCGCGTGGCCCGGCAGGGCTCCGTGCCCCTGGAGGAGCTGCGCGCGGTGGTGCCGGACCTGCTCGCCGAGGGCGAGGAGCCCCCGGTCGCCGCCGAGCGGATCGCGGCCTCCGAGGACGCCGCCGCAGCGCGCCCCGCCGACCGGGAGGCCTGACCGGCCGCCATGCGCGCGTATCTCGTCCTGGTCGTGGTCACGGCCGTCGCCTGCGGGGCCCTGACGCCCCTCATGCGCCGGCTGGGGCTGCGCGCGCGTGTGTTCACCCCGCTGCGCCAGCGGGACGTGCACCGGCACCCCGTGCCGAAACTGGGCGGCGTGGCCATGGCCGCGGCCGTGTTGGTGGGATTCGCCGCCGGGGGAGTCGTGCCGTTCCTCCAGGGGATCTACGCGGACGACGCCGCGATGCGCGGGCTCCTGGTCGCCGTCGCCGTCGTGCTCGTCGTGGGCATCGCCGACGACATGTGGGACCTGCGCTGGTGGGTGAAGCTGGCCGGCCAGGTGCTGGCCGGACTCGCGGTGGCCCTGGGCGGGATCCGCATCGAGGCGATGCCGGTGGGCTGGATCCCGGTGGGGAACGAGACCACGCAGATCATCCTCACGGTGTTCGCCGTCGTGTTGACGATGAACGCGATCAACTTCGTGGACGGCCTGGACGGCCTGGCGGCGGGCGTCGCGCTGATCGGCGGCTCGGCCTTCTTCGTCTACTCGTATCTGCTGACGCGGACCATCAACCAGTTCGACTACGCCAACCTCGCCACCCTGCTCATGGCCCTGCTCGTCGGCGCGTGCATGGGCTTCCTGCCGTGGAACCTGGCCCCGGCCCGCATCTTCATGGGTGAGGTGGGGGCCATGCTCATCGGCCTGCTGATGGCCGCGGCCGCGGTCGCCGTGACCGCTGACGTCAACGCCCTGGACGGGATGCGCTTCCGCAACGTCCCCGCCTACATGCCGATCCTGCTGCCCGTCGCCGTCCTCGCACTCCCGCTCGCGGACCTCGCCCTGGCCGTGCTGCGGCGGACGGCCAAGGGCACCAGCCCCTTCTCGGCGGACCGCGGGCACCTGCACCACAAGCTCGTGGACGGCGGCTACACCCAGGCGCAGGCCGTCGCGCTGCTCTGGCTCTGGGCGTTCCTCGTGGCATGGGGCGCGGTGTCCCTGAACTTCGTGGACCACATGATCGTCCTGCCCGTGCTCGCCGTGGCCCTGGCCGGAGCCGGCTACCTGACCCTGCATCCGATCGTGGAGCGCCGTCGCGCGGACCGGAACGACGCCGCGGCCCACCCGGACGAGCGGGGGGACGCGTGACCGGGGCGGGCGGTCGCCGACGCCGGCGCCGCTGGGAGAACCGCCGTGGCTGGTGGGGGATCCTCGGGTGGTCCCTGGCCACGGCGGGTGCTGCCCTGGCGATCACGGGCGCCGCGTGGCTGTTCTCCGCCGGCGGGGAGGCGGCCGGGAGCGCCCTGCTGGGCGGCGGCGCGGTGCTCGCGCTCTCGGCGCTCACCGGGGTGACGACGGCACTCGTCTGGGACCGGGCGCGCGAGGCGGCGCTGCCGGTCAGCGTGGGGCTGTTCGTGCTCAAGATCGCGGTGTTCGCGGTGCTGCTGGGGGTCCTGCCCCGCCCCGGCTGGGTCCGGGCGGACGCGGCGGCGATCGCCGCCCTGGTGACGATCCTCGTCTGGCAGGCCACGGAGGTCCTCGTCTTCGCCCGGACCCGCCACGGGATCTACACCGACTGACCCGTCCGAGGGGCGAAGGAGCGGGGCCGGCGGCCGCCCCGTGGGCCCCCTTCCGCGGTATGGAGCACGGGTCACCGTTTGGTATCGTTGGCGGCGAACACTTCGACGGCGCCCATCTGCCGCCATCCGTGTCTCGCATCGCACCGGTACCCCGCAATGTCGCGGCGCCCGCCTGTGGTCCGGGGACGAGGCTGCTGTCCCGTCGACTGCATCACTTCGGAGAGGAACCGTGTGCTGACCCTCGTGCTGGCCAACGCATCATTCGTGCCCCCCACCATCTCTGATGGTCACCTCCCGGAGATCTTCCCCTGGGGTGCGGAGTACGGCACCGGCTTCGGCAAGCAGATGCTGCTCGTCCTGCTCTCCGTGGTGCTCATCACCGCCTTCTTCGCGTGGGCCATGCGCCGTCCCCGGCTCGTGCCCGGCAAGGCCCAGTGGCTCGCCGAGTCCGGCTACTCCTTCGTCCGGAACGACATCGCGAAGGACATCCTGGGCGAGAAGAACTTCAAGCAGTGGGTCCCGCTGCTCTTCGCCATCTTCTTCTTCGTGCTGCTGAACAACCTGTTCGGCGCCATCCCGGTTCTGCAGCTGCCGACCTTCTCCCACGCGGGCGCCGCCTACGGCCTGGCCCTCATCGTCTACGCGATCTGGATCGGCGTCGGCATCAAGCGACACGGCGTGCGCTACCTGAAGCTGGCCGTCGTGCCCTCGGGTGTGCCCGGCTGGATCCTGCCGCTGCTCGTGCCGCTGGAGATCATCTCCAACTTCATCGTGCGCCCGCTGACCCACTCCCTGCGTCTGATGGCCACCATGCTCTCCGGCCACATGATCGTGATGCTCGCCGGCGCCGGCGCCGCCTACCTGATCACGCAGACCGACAGCCTGGCCCTGCAGGGCACCGGCATCCTGGTCATCCTCGGCTCGGTGGCCCTGTACTTCCTCGAGCTGCTGATCATGTACCTGCAGGCCTTCGTCTTCACGCTGCTGACCGCCATCTACATCCAGGGCGCGATCGACGCGAACGACCACTGATCTTCCGGGGCCGCCTCGGGCATGACCCAGGCGGCCGCGGTACGGCGGGAGAGCCCGCCACCAGTCTTCCCGGCCCTCCGCAGGAGGACCACCCGGGAGGCCGCCCCTCCACAACCCGGCCGGACACCTCGGCCTCGTGAAAGGAACACCATGGAACTGCACGGTTCGCTCAACATGATCGGCTACGGCCTCGCCGCCATCGGCTCCGCCATCGGCGTGGGCCTGATCTTCGCCGCCTACATCAACGGCGTCGCCCGTCAGCCGGAGGCCCAGCGCATCCTGCAGCCGATCGCCCTCCTGGGCTTCGCGCTCGCCGAGGCACTCGCCATCCTGGGCCTCGTCTTCGCCTTCGTCATCGGCGCCTGACGCGCCGCGTCCACGGAGCGCCCGCACGGTGAGACCGTCGGTGCTCCATCTCCACAGGACTCTTGACCGAAGGATGGTTGAAACATGATCAGCAACGGACTGATCCTTGCGGCGGCTGAGGGGGCCAACCCCCTGATCCCCAACCCGTGGGAGATCCTCGTCGTCGTGGTGGGCTTCGCCCTGCTCATGTTCATCGTCATCAAGTTCATCGTCCCGACCCTCGAGAAGTCCTACCAGGACCGTGTCGAGGCGATCGAGGGCGGTCTGGCCAAGGCTGAGAAGGCCCAGGCTGAGGCGAACGCGATGATGGCGGACTACGAGTCGCAGCTGGCGGACGCGCGCACCGAGGCGAACCGCATCCGCGAGGATGCCCGCACCGAGGCCGCCGAGATCGTGGCCGAGGCGCGCGAGCGCGCGACCGCCGAGGCGACGCGCGTCTTCGAGCAGGCGCAGGCGCAGATCGCCGCCGAGCGTCAGCAGGCCGCCGCGCAGCTCAAGCGCGAGGTCGGCTCGCTGGCCACGACCCTGGCCGGCAAGATCGTGGGCGAGTCCCTCGAGGACGACGCCCGCTCGCAGCGCGTGGTCGACCGCTTCCTGGCTGACCTGGACCGTCACCAGAGCGCAGGTGTCGCCGAATGATGACGGGCGCATCGAGGGACTCCCTGGCCGCCTCCCTGGAGGCCGTCGGTCCGGTGCTGGACGAGGGCGGCGTGGCCCTGGCACGCGAGCTGTTCGGCGCGCTGGACGTGGTGGACGAGCACGGCGCCCTGCGCCGGGCCCTGACCGACCCCGCCTGGACCACCGAGCGCCGTCACGGCCTCGTCGACTCGCTGTTCGGCGCCCGGGTGACCCCCGGTGCACTGCAGGTCCTCAAGGACCTTGCCGGCCGCCGCTGGTCGGCGGAGCGCGATCTCGGGGACGCCCTCGAGACGGTGGCCGTGCACGCGGCCGCCGCTGAGGCCGCACGCGGCGGACACGCGGGCCTGGCCGCCCTCTTGGGCGAGCTGTTGGCCTTCAACCGCACGGTGGAGGACTCGCACGAGGTGCAGCGGGCGCTCACCGATCAGCGCGCACCCCTCGAGGCACGGGCCAGACTGGCCGGTCGTCTCCTGGGCGCGTCGGCCAGTCCGGCCGGCCGACTGCTGGTCGAGCGCGCCGTCTCGGCCCCGCGCGGCCTGAAGCCGTCCGCCGCTATCCGCAAGGCCGCGGACGTCGTCGCCGAGTGGCAGCGTCTGTGGATCGCCGAGGTGGCCGTGGCCCGGCCGCTCCAGGCCGAGCAGCAGGAGCGGCTGGCCCTGGGCCTGCGCCGCGCCTTCGGCCGCGATCTCGTCATGGACGTGACAGTGGACCCCCACGTGGTGGGCGGCGTCCGCGTCCAGGTCGGCAACGACGTCGTCGACGGGTCCATGGCCTCGCGCCTTCACGACCTCCAGCGGCGGATGGCCGGCTGACGCCGGCCCCCGCCCGCATCCGGAACACCCACGAACGTAAGCATCATCGTCACGTCGATGATCACCAAGCACAGAGAGCAGGGACTGCAGATGGCCGAATTGACCATCAACGCTGACGATGTCCGCAATGCCTTGAACGAATTCGCGGCATCGTACGAACCGTCGGGCACCGATCGCACCGAGGTCGGCCGTGTCATCTCCGCGGCGGACGGCATCGCTCGTGTGGAGGGTCTGCCCTCCGTCATGGCGAACGAGCTGCTGCGCTTCGAGAACGGCATCCAGGGCCTGGCCCAGAACCTCGACACCCGCGAGATCGGTGTCGTCGTCCTCGGCGAGTTCCAGGAGATCCGCGAGGGCATGGAGGTGCAGCGCACCGGCGAGATCCTCTCCGTCCCGGTGGGCGATGCCTTCCTGGGCCGCGTGGTGGACCCGCTGGGCCAGCCCATCGACGACCTGGGCCCGATCGAGGCCGAGGGCCGCCGCGCCCTCGAGCTGCAGGCGCCGACCGTGACCGAGCGCAAGTCGGTCCACGAGCCGCTGCAGACCGGCATGAAGGCCATCGACGCCATGATCCCGATCGGCCGTGGCCAGCGTCAGCTGATCATCGGTGACCGCCAGACCGGCAAGACCGCCATCGCCGTGGACACGATCCTCAACCAGAAGGCCAATTGGGAGTCGGGCGACGTCGAGAAGCAGGTCCGCTGCGTCTACGTGGCCGTGGGCCAGAAGGCCTCCACCATCGCCGGCGTCCGCGCCACGCTGGAGGAGCACGGCGCCCTGGAGTACACCACCATCGTGGCCTCCCCGGCGTCGGACCCGGCCGGCTTCAAGTACCTCGCCCCCTACGCCGGATCGGCCATCGGCCAGCACTGGATGTACGGCGGCAAGCACGTGCTGATCATCTTCGACGACCTGTCGAAGCAGGCCGAGGCCTACCGCGCCGTCTCCCTGCTGCTGCGCCGCCCGCCGGGCCGCGAGGCCTACCCGGGCGACGTCTTCTACCTGCACTCCCGGCTCCTCGAGCGCTGCGCCAAGCTCTCGGACGAGATGGGCGCGGGCTCGATGACCGGCCTGCCGATCATCGAGACCAAGGCGAACGACGTGTCGGCCTACATCCCGACCAACGTCATCTCCATCACCGACGGCCAGATCTTCCTGCAGTCGGACCTGTTCAACGCCAACCAGCGTCCCGCCGTGGACGTGGGCATCTCGGTGTCCCGCGTGGGCGGCGCCGCCCAGGTCAAGGCCATGAAGAAGGTCTCCGGCACGCTGAAGCTGGACCTGGCGCAGTACCGCGACCAGCAGGCGTTCTCCATGTTCGCCTCGGACCTGGACCCGGCCACCCGCCGCCAGCTCGCCCGCGGTGAGCGCCTCATGGAGCTGCTCAAGCAGCCCCAGTACTCGCCCTACCCGGTCGAGGAGCAGGTCGTGTCCATCTGGGCCGGCTCCAAGGGCCACCTCGACGAGGTGCCGGTGCAGGACGTGCTGCGCTTCGAGCGCGAGTTCATCGACCACCTGCGTCGCCACACCTCCGTCCTGACCGACATCGCCTCCACCGGCAAGCTCGAGGACGGCACCGTGTCCGCGCTCGAGTCGGCCGTCGCCGAGTTCTCGAAGGGCTTCCAGTCCTCCGAGGACGGCGGCGTGCAGGCCGGCCACGAGGAGCACCGCGCGATCGAGCAGGACCAGGTCGCGCAGGAGCAGATCACCAAGCAGAAGCGCTGACCGCCGGTCGGTGAGGGAGCGGTCCGGCGTCGGGCCCCACGGGGACGACGCCGGGCGGCCCTCCCGCCAGGGAAAGGACCACCATGGGAGCCCAGATCCGGGTCTACCGTCAGAAGATCGCGTCGACGTCGTCGATGAGGAAGATCTTCAAGGCGATGGAGCTGATCGCCACGTCTCGCATCACCAAGGCACGTGAGCGCGTCAGCGCGTCGCTGCCGTATGCGAACGCGATCACCCGCGCCGTCTCGGCCGTGTCGAGCCAGCACGACATCGATCATGTCCTCACCACGGAGCCCGAGAACCCGACCCGGGCGGCCGTGCTCATCATGTCCTCGGACCGCGGCCTCGCCGGCGCGTACTCCGCGAACGTGCTGCGCAAGGCCGAGCAGCTCCTCACCCGCCTCGGCGAGGAGGGCAAGGACGTGGACGTGTACGTCGTCGGCCGCAAGGCGCAGACGTACTTCGACTTCCGCGGCCGCGGCTACAAGAAGCTGTGGACCGGTCAGACGGACGCCCCCGTCGCCGAGCGCGCCGCCGAGATCGGCGAGGTGCTCGTGGACGCGTTCCTCACGGACACGGCCGACGGCGGCGTGGACGAGATCCACGTCGTGTTCACCGAGTTCGTCTCGCTCGTGAAGCAGAACCCCCACGTGGTGCGCCTGCTGCCCCTCGAGGTCGTCGAGGAGGAGGCCGCCACCGCCGAGGATGTGCTGCCGCTCTACGAGTACGAGCCGGACGCGGAGGAGGTCCTCGACGCGCTGCTGCCCAAGTACATCGAGTCGCGCATCTTCAACGCGATGCTGCAGTCGGCGGCCTCGGAGCTCGCCAACCGTCAGCGTGCCATGAAGTCGGCGGGCGACAACGCCACGAGCCTCATCAAGGACTACACCCTCCTGATGAACAACGCCCGTCAGGCCGAGATCACCCAGGAGCTCACCGAGCTCATCGCGGGCGCGGACGCGCTCAACAACTCCTGAGCCCGTTCGGGACTCACCAGACTCGCCATCCACACACGATAGAAGTGAGAGAGATGACTGCCACCATCACTGACCAGGGCACCGGGACCCCCACCGGCGGTGCCACCGGACGCGTGTCCCGCGTCATCGGCCCCGTGATCGACGCCGAGTTCCCGGCCAACGCGATGCCGGAGATCTACAACGCGCTGACCACCGAGATCGACCTCAACGGCCAGCGCCGCACGGTCACCTTCGAGGTCGCCCAGCACCTCGGCGACAACATGGTCCGCGCCATCTCCCTGCAGTCCACCGACGGCCTGGTGCGCGGCACCGACGTCGTGGACACCGGCGCCCCCATCTCGGTGCCGGTCGGCGACGCCGTGAAGGGCCACATCTTCAACGTGCTCGGCGAGACCCTGGACATGCCGACCTCGCAGCTGCAGGCCGAGGACCGCTGGCCGATCCACCGCCCGGCCCCGAACTTCGCCTCCCTCGAGGGCTCCACCGAGATGCTGGAGACCGGCATCAAGGTCATCGACCTGCTGACCCCCTACATCAAGGGCGGCAAGATCGGCCTGTTCGGCGGCGCCGGCGTGGGCAAGACCGTGCTCATCCAGGAGATGATCACCCGTGTGGCCCGCAACTTCGGCGGCACCTCCGTGTTCGCCGGCGTCGGCGAGCGCACCCGTGAGGGCAACGACCTCTGGGTCGAGATGGACGAGGCGGACGTCCTGAAGGACACCGCCCTCGTGTTCGGCCAGATGGACGAGCCGCCGGGCACGCGTCTGCGCGTGGCCCTGTCCGCGCTGACCATGGCGGAGTACTTCCGCGATGTGCAGAACCAGGACGTGCTGCTGTTCATCGACAACATCTTCCGCTTCTCGCAGGCCGGCTCCGAGGTCTCCACGCTGCTGGGCCGCATGCCCTCCGCCGTGGGCTACCAGCCGAACCTGGCGGACGAGATGGGCGTGCTCCAGGAGCGCATCACCTCGACCCGCGGCCACTCCATCACCTCGATGCAGGCCGTGTACGTCCCCGCGGACGACTACACCGACCCGGCCCCGGCCAACGTGTTCGCGCACCTGGACGCGACCACCAACCTGACCCGTGACCTCGCGTCCCGTGGTCTGTACCCGGCCGTGGACCCGCTGGCCTCGACCTCGCGCATCCTCGACCCGCAGTACGTGGGCCAGGAGCACTACGACGTCGCCATCCGCGTGAAGCAGATCCTGCAGAAGAACAAGGAGCTGCAGGACATCATCGCGATCCTCGGCGTGGACGAGCTCTCCGAGGAGGACAAGATCACCGTGGGCCGCGCCCGCAAGATCGAGCAGTTCCTCTCGCAGAACACCTACACCGCCAAGCAGTTCACCGGCGTCGAGGGCTCCACCGTGCCGGTCAAGGACACCGTCGAGGGCTTCAAGGCCATCGCCGACGGCGACCTGGACCACGTCCCGGAGCAGGCCTTCTACAACGTGGGCGGCCTGGACGACGTCGAGCGCGCGTGGGCCAAGATCCAGGCCGAGGGCTGATCGATCATGGCTGAGCTCAACGTCGAGATCGTCTCCGAGGAGCGGTCCATCTGGTCGGGCGCCGCGTCGGCCGTGTCGGCGCGCACCGTCAACGGTGAGATCGGCATCCTCCCGGGCCACACCCCGATGCTCGCCGTCCTCGGCGACGGCGAGGTCGTGGTGCGCACCACGGACGGCGGCACCGTCACCGCGCAGGCCCACGGCGGCTTCTTCTCCGTGGACCACGACCGTGTCGTGATCGCCGCGACGTCCGCCCGGCTGGGCGACGCCGCGGCGGCCTGACGCGGCGCGGCAGGACCTGACGGTGGAGGGCCCGGTGCTCATCGCCTCGGCGACCGTGGTGGCAGTCATCGTGCTGTCGGCACTCGCCCTGGTGATGCGGCGCCGGGCCCTCGCCCGTGTCACGGCCGCCTTCCCGGCGGTCCTGGAGCGGGAGGGCCCGGGGCGTGAGCGCGTGATCGGCGTGTACGACGAGTCCCGTCTGCGCCTCACCGGGCGCTGGCGCCTCTCCCGGGAGCGCTGGAGCGCGGATCGGAGCCGCCTGCAGATCGACCGCCTCCCGGCGGACGAGGCCGGCCGGACCGTCCTGGAGCTGAGCGCCGGCGCACGTCCGGTGCGCGTCGTCGTCGACCCCGACGACGCCGGCGCGCTGCGCGCCTGGAGCGAGGCGGGGCCGTCCGCAGCGTCGTCCTTCTGGCGTCGCTGAAACCGCCCGGGGCCTCAGAACAGCCGGGACTCGGCGTCGTCCACGCCGCGCATCGCGTCGTAGTCGAGGGTGACGCAGCGGATGCCGCGGTCCTCGGCGAGGGTGCGGGCCTGGGGCTTGATCTGCTGGGCCGCGAACACGCCGCGCACGGGCGCCAGGAGCGGGTCCCGGTTCATCAGCTCGAGGTAGCGGGTGAGCTGCTCGACCCCGTCGATGTCCCCGCGGCGCTTGAGCTCGACCGCCACGGTGCCGCCGTCGGCGTCGCGGGCCAGGATGTCCACGGGGCCGATCGCCGTCATGTACTCGCGGCGCACGAGGGTGTGGCCGTCGCCGAGCAGGCTGATCTGCTCGGCCAGCAGACGCTGCAGATCCGCCTCCACGCCGTCCTTGACGAGGCCGGGGTCCACGCCGAGCTCGTGGGAGTCGTCCGCCAGGACCTCCTCGATGAGCACGATGAGCCGGTCGTCGGACTTCTTGGCCTGCACGCGCCAGACCTGCGTCACTCCCTGGTCGGCCTGGTCGGGGGATGGCTCCTCCACGTGCAGGGTCGCGGGCGGCGACATCCAGTTGAGGGGCTTGTAGGAGCCGCCGTCGGAGTGCACCAGCACCGAGCCGTCCGCCTTCACCATGAGCAGGCGGGTGGCGGTGGGCAGGTGGGCGTTCAGGCGGCCCTCATAGGTCACGGAGCAGCGGGCAATGACGAGTCGCACCGGTCCATCCTAGGCGGACCGCGCCCACCGGCTCGTGTGCCAGCATGGGGGCATGCCCCGTTCGAACCGCCCCCGCCGCTCGTCCGCGCCTGGGCGGAGCGAGCGCGGGGCCTCCGGCGCCTCCCGGCGGTCCCGGCCGTCGCCGGCGCGGTCCGACCCGATCGAGGAGCTCCTCGGTCTGGACCCGGCCTACTCGCGCCAGTCCGGGTCCGACGGCGGCTGGCACGTCCGGCAGATCCCCGCGTGGCGCGCGGTGAAGGACTACACGTGCCCCGGCTGCGGCCGCGTGATCCGGCAGGGCCAGGCGCACCTTGTGGCCTGGCGCGCCGACTGGATCATGGGGGACGAGGACGCGGGTGCGGGCCGGCGGCACTGGCACCCGGTGTGCTGGCGCACCCGCCCGAGCCGCTGACCGCGACGGTCCGGGCTCCGCCGTCGTCGTCGGCTTACCGGGCGTCCTGGCGGGGGATGAAGACCTCACGGACCAGCAGCGCCAGCGCGGCGGCGAGCGGGATCGCCATGAGGGCGCCGAGGACGCCCAGCAGCGCGCCTCCGGCGATCACCGCGATCACGGCCACGGCCGCCGGCACGGACACCGCGCGCGCCATGACACGCGGCGAGATGACGTAGGCCTCGATCTGCAGGTAGACGAAGTAGATGGCCGCGAACACGGCGGCGGTCTGCCACGAGGTCAGCAGGCTCACGAGGGTCAGCAGCGTGCCGCCGATCGCGGCGCCCACCAGCGGGATGAACGCCATGAAGGCGGCGATCGCGGCGAGCAGGACGGCGAAGGGGGCGCCGGCGATGGCCAGCGCCGTGAACGCCACCGCGCCGTTGAGGGCGGCCACGAAGGACTGGCCCATCACGTAGTGGCCGACCGAGGAGGTGATCTGCTCGGACAGCGCCTCGATGCGCGGCCGGCGCGAGCGTGGTGCGAGCCGGTAGGCCCAGTACTTCATGTGCGGCAGGGAGGCGAGGAAGTACAGCGTCAGTACGACCACCACGAGCACCGAGAAGACGGCGTTCAGCACGGTCTGGCCGAGGCCGAGGAGGCCGCCGAACAGGTCGGTGATGGCGACGCCGTCGGCGGCGAGGCGCTCGGTCTGGGCGCGGACGGCCTCCTGGAGGTGGAACTCCTCGTCGAGCTGCACGAACCACTCGGCCCTCATCACCCCGTCGATGATGGCCGGCAGGTCCTGGACCAGCTGCGTGGACTGCTCGATCACCGTGGGGACCAGGAGGGCGACGAACGCCCCGGCCACGGCGGCCAGGCCGAGCGCGGCCGTGAGCACCCCGACCCAGCGGGGCGCGCCCCAGGACTCGACCCGGCGCACCAGCGGGTCCAGGCCCAGGGCGATGAACAGGGCCGCGGCGATCCACACGATCAGCTGCCCGTTCGCGCGCAGCACCGAGACGACGCCGATGGCCAGGGCCACGCCGACCGCGAGCAGGAAGCCGGTCAGCACGGGGGACTCGACGGCCACGGCCGCGACCGCCGGATCCTCGGCGCCGTCGGCGGGGGTCGGCTCGGGGTCGACCCGGTCCTCCTCGAGGAAGGGCCGGCGCCGCCGCAGGACGGAGCCCAGGCGGAGCAGTCGACGACGCCCGGCGGGCGTCGACCCGTGCGTCGGCGGCGCGGCGGCCACCTCGACCGGCTGCCCGGGGATGCCGGCCACGGGCGGCTGCTCGGTGCCCTCGGGCTCGGCTGGGGCACGGACGTCGGCGACGCCGGCGGTGTCCGGGCCGGACGCGGTCTCCTTCTCCTCCACGCGTTCAGCGTACGTCAGGGCCCCGGCCTGTCCGCGCCGCGCCCGGGAGGCTACCGTGGGGCCCACTGACAACGCCCCTCGCCCCGGCGACGGGGCGGCCCCGGACCGGAAGGATCGTGACCGACGTGACCGACGTGACCGCCCAGCCCCCCTCCGACGCCCCGTCCCACCTGCGCGGCGCCGTCGACCTGTCCTCGCTCGGCACCCCGGCCTCGGCCGGGCGGACCGCGCCGGGGGCCGACGCCGGCGCCGGCGGCGGCTCGTGGGTGATCGCGGACGCCGACCAGGGTCTGCTGCAGCAGCTGGTCCAGCTCTCCGCTCAGGTGCCGGTGCTGCTGCACCTGCATGTGCCCGGGGACGCGGCGAGCGAGGCGCTCTACCGGCAGTTCGCGGACGCGGTCGACGCCCAGGCGGGACGGCTCGTGCTCGCGCGTCTGGACGTGGCGAAGGAGCCCGCAGTGCTGCAGGCGCTGGGCCTGGGGGCCGGCCCCGCGGTCATGGCCGTGGTGGCGGGGCAGCCGGTGCCGCTGGTCAATCAGGAGGTGCCGGAGGAGACGCTGCGCCAGCTCATGGGGGAGATCCTCGAGGTGGCCCGTCAGAACGGCGTCGCCGGCACCGTACCCGCGGTCGCCCCGGCGCGCCAGGACGCCGGCGCCGCGGCCGCGGAGGCTCCGCCCGTGCCGCCGCTGCACCGGGCCGCCCACGAGGCCCTCGCCGCCGACGACCTGCCCGGGGCCGTCTCGGCGTGGGAGGCGGCGCTCGCCGAGAGCCCCGCGGACGCCGTGGCCCAGCAGGGCCTGTCCGCGGCCCGCCTCATGCTGCGCACCCGCGACGCCGACGCCGCAGCGGTGCGCGCGGCCGCCGCGGACGGCCCGGACGACGTCGCCGCCCAGCTCGCCGTCGCCGACCTGGACGTGCTCGGCGGCCACGTGGAGGACGCCTTCGACCGGCTCGTGCGGTTCATCGCCCTCCACCCCGGCGACGACCGTGAGACGGCGCGCGCCCACCTCGTGGACCTCTACACCGTGGTGGGCACGGACGACCCCCGCGTGCAGGCCTCGCGGCGCCGGCTGGCCGCAGCGTTGTTCTGAGGTATCCACGATTCATCCCTGAGGAGGACGCCGTGTCCGCCTGACGGTGGGTAACGTCCCAGGCATGACTCCGCATGCGCCCGAGCCTGTCCCCGCCCACCTGGCGGCCGCCGCCCGTCGGCGTGCGGCCGACGCCCCCGATCCGGACCTCGCCCTCGTCACGCGCGGGCTGACCCAGAGGTTCGGGGACAAGCTGGCGCTGGACGCGCTGGACCTGGACGTTCCGGCCGGCTCGTTCTTCGGGGTGGTCGGGCCCAACGGGGCGGGCAAGACCACGGCCCTGTCGATGGCCACCGGGCTGCTGCGCCCGGACCACGGCCGTGCCTGGATCCACGGCGTCGACGTGTGGGAGCAGCCCCTCGAGGCCAAGCGACGGGTCGGCGTGCTCGCCGACGGCGTGCGCACCTTCGACCGCCTCACGGGCGCGCAGCTCGTGACCTACGCCGGGCTGCTGCATGGCCTCGACGCGGACACCGTGGCCGAGCGGACCGCGGACCTGCTGCGGGTGATGGACCTGGAGGACGCCGGCCGCAAGCTCGTGGCCGACTACTCCGCCGGCATGACCAAGAAGGTGTCCCTGGCGGCCGCCATGGTCCACGCCCCGGACCTGCTCGTCCTGGACGAGCCGTTCGAGGCCGTGGACCCGGTCTCCGCCGCGAACATCCGGGACATCCTGCACTCGTACGTGGAGCGGGGCGGCACCGTGATCGTCTCGAGCCACGTGATGGACCTCGTCCAGCGCATGTGCACCCACGTCGCCGTGATCGCGGCCGGAACGCTGCGGGCCGCCGGCACGCTCGAGGAGGTCCGGGACGGGCGCGACCTCGAGGACCGCTTCGTGGACCTCGTCGGCGGCCGCCACGGCTCGGAGGGGCTGGCATGGCTCTGACGCTCGTCCGACTGCGCTGGACGCTGACCCTGAACCAGTGGCGCCGGTCCCCGTTCACCCTGGTGGTGAGCGTGCTCGGCGCGCTGTACGTGATCGGCATGGCCGCCGTGGCGGTGACGCTGCTCGTCACGGGCCTGCCCGCCCTGCCGGACGAGGCCCGCGGCGCCACGACCGTGCTGGTCGCCGCCGTCGTGGTGCTCGCCTGGCTCGTCATCCCGCCGTTCGTCACGGGCGTGGACGCCACGCTCGACCCGCACAGCTTCGTGCTCTTCCCCGTCCCGGCCCGCACCCTCATCGCCGGGCTGGTCCTGAGCGCCTTCACGACGCCGGTCGGGCTCGCCACGCTGGCCGTGCTGCTGGGCCTGGGGGCCAGCTGGTGGGACCGGCCGGCCGCGCTGGCGGCAGGCCTGGCCGGGGGCGCGCTCACCGCGGTGACCGCCGTGGCGATCGGCTCCGGTCTCGCCGGCCTCCTGGCCGCCTACGCGAGCCGGCGTCGGGTGCGGGACGTCGTCTCCGTCCTGCTGTTCATCCCGCTCATGCTCGGCGGCGTCGCCCTTTCGCAGGCCATCGCGTCGTTCGAGGACTTCCTGGCGATCGCGCCCCAGGTCGCCCGCGGCGCGGCGTGGACCCCGTTCGGGGCGGGCCCCGCCACGGCGTGGGCGGCCGCCGAGGGCCGCAGCGCCGCCGTCGCGCTCCACCTCGCGGTGGCGGCCGCCTGGTGCCTGGCCGCCCTGGCCCTGTGGCACCTGGCCGTGCGCCGCACCGTGGAGCCGGTGGCCGTGGGCGGCGGTCGGTCCCGTCGCGTCGCCGCGGGAGCGGACCCGACGCCGCTGCGCTGGCTGGGCCGACCGGCCACGGGCCCGCGCACCGCGATCGCGGCCCGCGCCCAGCGCTACTGGCTGACCGACCCGCGGTACGCGGCCGGGCTCATCATCATCCCCCTCATGGCCGTCCTGCTGTGGTTCACCGGGGGCATGGCCGCGGAGGGGGGTCCCGGACTGGGCCTGCTGCTGGTCCTCGGGCCGATCACCGCCTGGTCCCTGGCCTACTCGATCTCCGCGGACATCGCCTACGACCACACGGCGTTCCACCTGCACGTCGTCTCGGGCGTGCGTGGCGTGGACGACCGCTGGGGCCGCGTCCTGGGCCTGGCGGGCTGGGGCGTGCCGATGATCCTCCTCGTGACGACGGCGACGGTGGCGGCGGCGGGGGACTGGTCCCTGTTGGCGCCGATGCTGGGCCTGGCCCTCGGCCTGTTCGGGACGACCGCCGGGCTGTCCGCACTCGTCTCCGCCCGTTTCGTGTACCCCGTGCCGAAACCGGGAGACAGCCCGTTCAAGACGCCGCAGGGCGCGGCCATGCGCACGATGCTCGTCCAGGGCGCCTCGCTGCTGGTGAGCCTCGCGCTCGCGGTGCCGTTCCTGGCGCCCTTCGTCGTCTGGCTCGTCACCGGGGCCGCCGTGTGGGGCTGGGTGACGGTGGCCTTCGGGCTTGTGTGGGGCGCCGTCGCGCTGTGGCTGGGCGTGCGCCTGGGGGCGCGCTGGTACGACCGCGCGCAGGCCGAGACCTATCAGGCCGTGGCCGCCTTCTGAGGGGCGCGGCTAGACTGGCCTGCATGAGTGTGACCGGCGAACCCGACCTGAACGACCCCTTCGCGCCCGCCGGCGGCGGCACGTCCGTCCTCGAGCGTGAGGAGCTGCGACAGGAGATCGAGCCGGGCGACCACGAGCGCTTCGCCCACTACGTCCGCAAGGAGAAGATCACGGAGTCCGCCGTCACCGGTGCCCCCGTGATCGCCCTGTGCGGCAAGGTGTGGGTGCCGGGCCGGGACCCGAACAAGTTCCCCGTGTGCCCCACGTGCAAGGAGATCTACGAGGGCCTGCGCGAGCCGCAGGACGGCGGCGACGGCGACGGCGGCGGCAAGCGCGGCGGCTGGTTCGGAGGCCGCGGCCGTGGCTGACGGCCGCTCCCTGACGAGCGGCACCCCGGACGGCAGCGTCCAGCACGACCTGTTCCACATCGGCGAGGACCTTCCCCCCGCCATGCCCGAGCGCGCGGCGTGGGGAACGGCCCCCAAGCTGCGCCAGTGGCAGCAGGAGGCCCTGGAGCGCTATCTCGAGACCGCGCCGCAGGACTTCCTGACGGTCGCGACCCCCGGCGCGGGCAAGACCACGTTCGCGTTGCGCGTGGCCAAGATCCTGATGGACTCCGGCGTGGTGCAGCGGCTGACCGTCGTGGCGCCCACGGACCACCTCAAGCGCCAGTGGGCGGACAACGCCGCGCGCGTGGGCATCGCGATCGACCCGAACTTCAAGAACGCGGACGGGCGGCACGGCGCCGAGTACCGCGGGGTGGCGCTGACATACGCCCAGGTGGCGAACAAGCCCGTCCTGCACCGAAACCGCACCGAGGCCGCCAAGACCCTCGTGATCCTCGACGAGATCCACCACGGAGGCGACGCCCTGAGCTGGGGCGAGGGCATCCGCGAGGCGTTCGAGCCGGCCACGCGGCGTCTGTCCCTGACCGGCACCCCGTTCCGCTCCGACACCGCCTACATCCCCTTCGTCCGGTACGAGCTCGGCGCGGACGGCATCGAGCGGTCCAAGGCGGACTACACGTACGGCTACGGCCCGGCGCTGCGGGACCACGTGGTGCGCCCCGTGATCTTCATGGCCTACTCCGGGCAGATGCGCTGGAAGACCTCCACCGGCGAGGTCATGGAGGCCCAGCTCGGCGAGGCCGCCACGAAGGACATCACCGCCTCCGCCTGGCGCACCGCACTCGACCCGGCCGGCGAGTGGATCCCGTCCGTGCTCCGCGCGGCCGACCGGCGGCTCAGCGAGGTGCGCCGCAACGTGCCCGACGCCGGCGGCCTCGTGATCGCCACGGACCACCAGGACGCGCACGCGTACGCCGCGCAGCTCGAGGCGCTGACCGGCCAGCGGCCGGCCGTGATCCTCTCGGACGACAAGGGCGCCTCGGACCGCATCGAGGAGTTCGCCGCGTCGGACGAGCGCTGGATGGTGGCGGTGCGCATGGTGTCCGAGGGCGTGGACGTGCCCCGCCTGTGCGTGGGCGTGTACGCCACGTCCACGTCCACGCCCCTGTTCTTCGCCCAGGCCGTGGGCCGCTTCGTGCGCTCCCGGCGGCGCGGGGAGACCGCCTCGGTGTTCCTGCCGTCCGTGCCCGCGCTCATGCTGCTGGCCAACGAGATGGAGCTCGAGCGGGACCACGCGCTGGACCGCAAGGAGGGCGCCGTCGACGTCGAGGACCTCGAGGACGCCCCCGAGGAGGACCTGATCGCGGAGGCCAACCGGGCCGAGAGCGGCTCGGACGCGCTGACACGGGAGAAGTTCGAGGCCCTCGAGTCCCGGGCCAGCTTCGACAAGGTGCTCTTCGACGGCGGCGAGTTCGGCCTCGGCGGCGCGGTCGGCTCGGAGGAGGAGCAGGACTTCCTCGGCATCCCGGGCCTGCTGGACGCCGAGCAGGTCTCCGCCCTGCTGCGGCAGCGGCAGGCCGAGCAGATCCAGCGCCGGCCGCGCGCGCAGGCGGCCGAGCCCGCCGACGTCGTGGACCACCGGCGGATGAAGGAGCTGCGCGCGGAGCTGTCCAAGACGGTGTCCGCGTGGGCGGCCCGCTCCGGCCAGCCGCACGGGGTGATCCACAACCGCCTGCGGGAGATCTCCGGCGGCCCCGCCGTGGCCCAGGCCTCCCGGGAGCAGCTGGAGAAGCGGCTGAGCACCCTGCGCGGGTGGTTCGTCGGCCGGACCTGAGCTCCGTCGGGAGCGCGGCGGGCGGCGGGTTGAGGTTCGCCGCGCCTGGCCGGCACCCAGCACGGGGACGGGCTGGAATGGGGACACGATGTCAGGAGTCGCCATGCCCGTCTCCGTCGTCGTCGCCCTCATCCTCGGCCTGCATCAGGCGGGAGGCCCTCGAGGACGACGCGGCCGGCCGTGCCCGCGGGATCTGTCCGCCCTGCTGGACCGCGCCCGGCAGTGCGCGCATCGCCTGCGTCCGGACGGCACCGTGGAGGACGTGCCGGTGGAGGAGGTGCGTCCCGCCGAGGTGCTTCCCGTGGACGGCGCCGTTGCCTCCGCCGAGGGCGGCGGTGGGGTCGCCGTGGACCTGGACGAGTCCTCCCTGACCGGCGAGTCCTGCCCGTCATGCACCGCACCGGCTCGGCCGTGATGTCCGGCGCGCTCAACGGCACCCGCGCCTTCGTGCTCGAGGCGACCGCCGCCGCGGCCGTCTCGCAGTACCCGGCCATCGTCTCCCTCGTGCAGCAGGCGGCCGAGTCCCGCGCCCCCCTGGTGCGCCTGGCCGAACGCTACGCCGTGCCGTTCACCGCCGTCGCCCACCTGATCGCCGGCATGGCGTGGTGGCTGTCCCAGGACCCGGTCCGCTGCGCCGGGGTGCTCGTGGTGGCCACGCCGTGCCCGCTGCTCATCGCCGCTCCGGTGGCCTTCCTCGGCGGCGTGTCCCGCGCCGCCCCGTCCGGGGGGAGCGGCAGGCCGTGCCGGCCTGAGCGCCGGATTCAGCCGTCCCGGGACTGGACGCGCACGAAGGCGCGCAGCTCGTCGCCCTCCACGTCACGGGACTCGCGGAAGCCATGGGCCTCGTAGAAGGCGCGCTGGCGCTCCTCGGTGTCCGTGAGCAGCACGTGCTGACGGACATGGCCGAACCGGGCGAAGACGCGGCGCAGCAGCTCGGAGGCGATGCCGCGGCGCTGGTGCCCCGGATCCACGAGGATGTCCTGCAGGTAGGCGATGGTGTGTCCGTCGGAGACCACGCGGGCCAGGCCGACAAGACGGCCGCCGTCGAAGGCGGTCACCACGGTGGCCGAGCCCTGCAGCCCGCCCATGAGCGTGTCCATGTCCTCCGTGTAGGCGGACCAGCCCACGGCGTCGTAGAGGGCGCGGACGTCGTCGGCGGCCGCGATCGCCCCGGAGAGGTAGCGGATGCCGTCCCGGTCTGCGGCGATGGGGGAGCCGGTCATGGCTCCTCTCCTCGTCTGCGTCGGCCACCGGCTCCGGCACGCCCGCCGGGGCCGAACCCGCTCACGAGGTCGCCAAGACGGCCCCGGCGGCCTCCATCTCGTGGAGCGCGGCCTGAGCGGCTGCCTCGTCGACGCCGGCCACCAGGTCGGTCAGCACCGTGACCTCGTAGCCGGCGTCGAGGGCGTCGAGCACGGTGGCGCGCACGCAGTGATCCGTCGCGATGCCCACCACGGTGATCGCGTCCACGCCCTGCTCACGGAGCCACTCGTCGAGGCCGGGGGCGCCGGACTCGACGGCGGCCGCGGCCACGGCGGTGGCCCCGTACGGGCCGACTGTCCCGGAGGGGCGCTCGCCCGCGGCCCCGGTCGGGACGGCGTCGGGCTCGCCGAGGGCGCCGTCGAAGCCGGAGTAGGCGTCCGTGTGCAGGCCCTTGAGGAACTCGGCGTCGAGGTGCTCGGCGTCCAGGTCGGGATGCAGCTCGGCGCCGGCGGTGCCGGCCACACAGTGCACCGGCCAGGTGGTGCGGAAGTCCGGCTCGGCGCCGGTGGCCGCGGCGAAGTGCGTGCCCGGGTCGACGTGCCAGTCGCGCGTGGCGGCCACGGCCGCGTAGGCGTCCGCGTGCTCGGCCAGGTGCTCGCTGACCCCGGCCGCGACGGCGGCGCCGCCGGTCACGCCGAGGGCGCCGCCCTCGCAGAAGTCGTTCTGCACGTCCACGATCACCAGGGCGCGGTTCAGGTTCTCCATGGGTCAGTCCTCCAGGAAGATGGTCGGGATGGCGGGGTCGCCCGGCTGCAGGCGGCCCACCGAGGCGGGCAGCTCGCGCAGGGAGGCGGCGTGCCGCTCGGCGGCGCGGGTGACGGCCTCGGGGCCGGTCCAGCCCTCGGCCAGCTCGCCGGCGTGCACGAAACGGTGCAGCAGGGGACGGTCGTCGGCGTCGGGCGCGGCGCTGCGGTTGACGCCGATCACCTCGGCGGTGGCCCGGCCCCGCGGGTCGCGGCGGCGCGCGGCCTCCTTGCGGCCGCCCCGGCTGGCCTTGCCGGAACTGGCCTTGGCCACGTCCACCCACGTGCCGTCGTCGTCCTGGCGGGCCACGAGCTTGTAGACCATGGAGGCGGTGGGCGCGCCGGACCCGGTGACCAGGCGCGTGCCCACGCCGTACGAGCTGACGGGGGCGGAGCGCAGGGCGGCGATCGCGTACTCGTCCAGGTCCGAGGTGACCATGATCCCGGTCTCGGTGTTGCCCAGCTCGTCGAGCAGCTCGCGCACGCGGTGGGCCTGGATCACGAGGTCGCCGGAGTCGACCCGGACGTTCCGCAGGGCCGGGCCGGCCACCTCGACCGCGGTGCGCACGCCCTGCTCCACGTCATACGTGTCCACGAGGAGGGTGGTGTCCGCTCCGAGCGCGGCGACCTGGGCCTCGAAGGCGGCGCGCTCCGAGTCGTGCAGCAGGGTGAAGGAGTGGGCGGCGGTGCCGACGGTCGGGATGCCGTACCGGCGGCCCGCCTCGAGGTTCGAGGTCGCGGTGAAGCCCGCGATGGCCGCGGCGCGGGCGGCGGCCACGGCGGACTCCTCGTGCGTGCGGCGCGAGCCCATCTCGGCGCACGGGCGGCCGTCCGCGACGGCCGTCATGCGGGAGGCGGCGGAGGCCACGGCGGAGTCGTAGTTGTAGATGGAGAGCAGGTAGGTCTCCAGGATGCACGCCTCGGCGAACGTCGACTCCACCTGCAGGAGGGGGGAGTGCGGGAAGTAGGCCTCGCCCTCGGCGTAGCCCACGATGTCGCCCGTGAACTCGTAGTCGGCGAGCCAGGCCAGCGTGGCGTCGTCGAGGGCGGTGGTGTCCGCGAGGAAGTCGAGCTCGGGCGTGTCGAACCGGAAGCGGGACAGGCCCTCCAGCGCGCGGCCCACGCCGGCCACCACGCCGTAGCGGCGGCCGCTGGGCAGGCGTCGGGTGAACAGCTCGAAGCGGGAGCGGCGGTGCGCGGTGCCGGCCTTCAGCGCGGCCTGGAGCATGGTCAGCTCGTAGTGGTCGGTCATCAGCGCCGTGGGGATCTGCCAGTCGTCGGCGGTCCGCGGGGCGCTGGGCACGGGGTTCTGGCTCACGCGCCCACCCTAGTGGACCGTTGCGGGGCCGGTCCTGGCCCGCCCGCCTCGTACACTGGGGCGCATGTCCGTGCTGACCCGCCACGATCCGTCCGCGCCGCGCGCCGTGCGTCCGGCGCCGGGCGAGTCCGCCCCCGCCGGCGCCACCGACACCGCCCTGCTGGAGCGGCCTCACGAGGACACGGCCCGGGACCGGCCGTGGAACGTCGTGGTGTGGAACGACCCGGTGAACCTGATGAGCTACGTCGCCTACGTGTTCCGCACCCACTTCGGCTACTCCGCGGCCAAGGCGCAACGGCTCATGCTCGAGGTCCACGAGCGGGGCCGGTCCGTGGTGGCGACGGGCACCAAGGAGAAGGCCGAGCTGCACGTGGGCGCGATGCACGGCTACGGGCTGTGGGCCACGCTGGAGCAGGCGGAGGACTGAGGAGGGGCATGGCAGAACGGTTCCGCTGGACGCGGCGGGGGTACACGGCGCAGCTGGAGCTGCCGGAGGTGCGCCTGCTGCGCGGGCTGGTCAGGGACGTCGTCGCCCTGCTCGAGGGCCGACGCGCGGACGTGCGCCCCGCCGAGGCGGACCCCGCCGGGGCCCAGGCCGCCGAGGACGGCGTCGACACGCCCGAGGACATCCCGGCGGCGCCGCCGTCCGTGTCCGCTGCGGAGGATGCGGGCCCCATGGCCGGACTGGACGCGTCCGACGCCGCGTTCTGGGGGTTGGTCTCCGGCCTGCACCTGAGCCAGGACGCGGAGCCGCAGCGCTCGGCCCCCGCCGACCCGGCCGTCGCACGCCTCCTGCCGGATGCGATGCCCCGGGCCGGCGCCGCCGAGCAGGGCGCCCACCGGGCCCTGACCGAGGACGCCCTGTCCGAGGGGAAGCTCGCGGACGCGCGCCTGGCACTCGAGCTGCTGCGCTCGACGCGCGTGGAGGTGCCGCACGACCAGGCGCCGGCCTTCGGCCGCGCGCTCAACGACGTGCGCCTCGTCCTCGCCGCCCGCCTGGGCGTCGAGACCGAGGAGGACGCCGCCCGTGTGCACGCCGTGGACGACTGGCGCAGCGCGGAGGACGTCGAGTCCACCATGGCCCTGCTCTACAACTTCACCTCGTGGCTGCTGGAGACGCTCATGACGGAGATGCTCAGCGAGCTGCCCGAGGGCTCGGATGAGTCCGCGCCGGGCGCCGGGGACGCGGAGGGCGAGCAGTGAGCGGCCGGCTCGCCGCCGTGGACGCCACCGCGCCGATCGGCGTGTTCGACTCGGGCGTGGGCGGGCTGACCGTGGCCCGGGCGATCATGGACCAGCTGCCCCACGAGTCCATCCTCTACGTGGGCGACACGGAGCACTCGCCGTACGGCCCGCGGCCCATCGCCGAGGTGCGGGCCCTCGCCCTGGCGATCATGGACGAGCTCGTCGCGCGCGGCGTCAAGGCGCTCGTGATCGCGTGCAACTCCGCGTCGGCCGCCGTGCTGCGCGACGCCCGCGAGCGCTACACGGGAGGCCACGGCATCCCCGTGATCGAGGTGATCCAGCCCGCCGTGCGCCGCGCCGTGGCCGCCACCCGCACGGGCCGGATCGGCGTGATCGGCACCGAGGCGACCGTCGGGTCCCGCGCCTACGAGGACTCGTTCTCGGCCGCCCCGCACCTCGCGATCACCTCGGTCGCGTGCCCGCGGTTCGTGGAGTTCGTGGAGGCTGGCATCACCACCGGCCCCGAACTGCTGGAGACCGCCCGGGAGTACACGGCCCCGCTGCGTGCGGCGGGGGTGGACACCCTCGTGCTGGGATGCACCCACTACCCGCTGCTGACCGGCGCCCTCTCGCTCGTGATGGGGGAGGACGTCACGCTCGTCTCCTCCGCGGAGGAGACCGCCAAGGACCTCTACCGGGAGCTGGTCCGCCTCGGCCTCGAGCACCCCCACTCTGCCGCGGGCTCCGGCCAGGCCACCCGCCACCGCTTCGCCGCCACCGGCGACCCCGACCACTTCCAGGCCCTCGCGCGCCGCTTCCTCGGACCCGAGGTCGAGTCCGTGCGACGCCTGGAGACGATCGGCGCGCCCCGCCCCGCGGCCGCGCCGGTCCCGACGCGCTCGACGGCCTCCGTCCGGCTGGGCGCCGAGCAGGAGGGTGTGACGTGAAGCTGACCATCATCGGGGCCTCCGGGTCCTTTCCCGGCCCGGGCTCACCCGCCTCGTGCTACCTCCTCACCGCCGAGGGCGTGGCCGAGGACGGCGTCACCCCGCGCACGTGGCGGATCCTGCTGGACCTCGGCAACGGCGCCCTCGGCGTGCTGCAGCGCTACGTCGATCTCGAGGACCTGGACGGCATCCTGCTCTCCCACCTGCACCCGGACCACTTCATGGACCTGTTCGGGATGCACGTGGCCATCCGCTGGAACCCGGCCGGCTGGGGCCGCGGCCGGCTGCCCGTCTACGGACCCGCCGGCACCGGCGACCGCATCGCCGAGGCGTACGGGATGGACCCCGAGCCGGGGATGCACCAGGACTTCGAGTTCCGGTGCTGGGCCGCCGGCCGCACCGAGCGGCTCGGTCCGTTCCGGTTCACACCGGTCCCCGTGCGCCATCCCATCGACGAGGCCTACGCGATCCGGGTCGAGGTGGACCGCGTCGACGACGACGGCGACGTCACCACCCGCGTGCTCACCTACTCCGGGGACACCGACGCGTGTGAGGGGCTCGTCGAGGCCGCGCGGGACGCGGACGTGTTCCTGTGCGAGGCCGCCTTCCACGAGGGCCGGGACGACGGCATCGACGGCGTCCACCTGACCGGCCGGCGGGCCGGCGAGACGGCGGCGCAGGCCGGGGCGCGGAAGCTGCTGCTCACGCACCTGCCGGTGTGGAACGATCCGCAGCGCGCCGTCCAGGAGGCCCGCGCGGTGTACGACGGCCCGCTGGCCGTCGCCGTCTCGGGGCTGAGCTACGGCGTCTGAGGGCGTGCCTAGACTGGAGGCCATGAGCTCTCCCGCCACCACCGCCCCCCGCCCGGACGGCCGCGCCGTCGACGAGCTGCGCCCCATCACCATCACCCGGGGCTGGTCCCGGCAGGCGGAGGGCTCGGCCCTGATCGAGTTCGGGAACACCCGCGTGCTGTGCACCGCCTCCTTCACCGAGGGCGTGCCGCGCTGGCTCAAGGGCGAGGGGACCGGCTGGGTCACCGCCGAGTACGCGATGCTCCCGCGGGCCACCAACGAGCGCAGCCAGCGCGAGTCCGTCAAGGGCCGGATCGGCGGGCGCACCCACGAGATCTCCCGCCTGATCGGCCGGTCCCTGCGCGCCGTCATCGACCTGTCCGCCCTGGGGGAGAACACCATCGTCCTGGACTGCGACGTCCTCGACGCCGACGGCGGCACCCGCACCGCCGCCATCACGGGCGCCTACGTCGCCCTCGCCGAGGCGGTGGCCTGGGCGCGGCGCGAGGGGATCCTCGCCAAGGGCGCCGCCGTCCTCAAGGACTCCGTCGCCGCGGTGTCCGTGGGCATCGTGGACGGGGTGCCCGTCCTCGACCTGCCGTACGTGGAGGACGTGAAGGCGGAGACGGACATGAACGTGGTCGTCACCGGGGCCGGGGAGTTCGTGGAGGTGCAGGGCACCGCCGAGGGCGCGCCGTTCACCCGCGCCGAGCTGGACACCCTGCTGGACCTGGCCCTGATCGGCACGGGTGAGCTGGCCCGCATCCAGGCCGAGACCCTGGCCGCCGCCACGGAGGACCGGGCGTGAGCGCGCCCGCCGCCTCGTCGGCGGGCCTGCCGGAGGGCGCCCGCGTCGTGCTCGCCACGCACAACGCGGGCAAGGTGCGCGAGCTGCGGCAGCTGCTCGCCGGCGCCGTGCCCGGCCTCGAGGTGGAGACCGCGGTGGTGGACGCGGGCGCCGTGGGCGCCCCGGACGTCGTCGAGGACGGCGTCACGTTCGCCCAGAACGCGCTGAAGAAGGCCCGCGCCGTGGCCGCGCACACCGGGCTGATCGCCGTCGCGGACGACTCCGGTCTGGCCGTGGACGTGCTGCACGGCGCCCCCGGGATCTTCTCGGCCCGCTGGGCCGGGCGTCACGGGGACGACCGTGCCAACCTCGAGCTGCTGCTGGCCCAGCTGGCCGACGTGCCGGACGAGCATCGGGGTGCCCAGTTCGTGTGCGCCGCCGCGCTCGCGGTCCCCAGCGGCCCGGACGCCGCGGGCGCCCGGGCCATCCACGTCGAGCACGTCGAGCACGGCCGCCTGCCCGGCACGCTGCTGCGCGAGCCCGTGGGGGACGGCGGCTTCGGCTACGACCCGATCCTGCGCCCCGAGGGCCGGGACGTGTCCACCGCGCAGCTGAGCCCCGAGGACAAGAACGCGATCAGCCACCGGGGGCACGCCTTCCGCGCCCTGCTGCCCTACCTGGTGGACGCGCTCGACGCGCGCCCGTGAGCGGCGGGCGCGCCCCCGTGCCGGGGCTGGACTTCACCGCGATCGACTTCGAGACCGCCAACGGCTTCCGCGGCTCCCCGTGCGCCGTGGGCGCCGTCCGGGTGCGGGACGGGGTCATGGTGGACCGTGCCGAGTGGCTGATCCGTCCGCCCGTCGGCTTCGACCGGTTCGATCCCCGCAACGTGCGCATCCACGGCATCACCGAGGACCGCGTCCTGGACGCCCCCCGGTTCGCGCAGGTGTACGACGAGCTCGCGGACTTCGTGGGGACGGACGTGCTCGCGGCGCACAACGCGGGCTTCGACGTCGGCGTCATCGAGTCCGGCCTCGAGGTCTCCGGCCGGGACGTGCCGGGCCTGGAGTTCGTGTGCACCCTGGTGCTGGCGCGCCGCGTCTACGACCTGCCCTCGTACGCCCTGCCCTCCGCGGCGCGCGAGGCCGGCTTCACCCCGGGGCGCCACCACGACGCACTGGCCGACGCCGAGGCCTGCGCGGCCATCCTCGTGGACATCGCCCGGCGTGTGCTGGGGGCGCAGCCGGCCGACGCGGACGTCCTGCCGGGGCTGACCGAGGCGCCGGCCGGCCGCGGCGTCGACCGCCTGATGCGGGCCCAGGGGCTGAGCGTCAGCGTCCTCGCCCCCCGGGCGGCGGGATCGGGCGCCGAGTCGAAGGCCACCCGCCAGGCCCGGCGCACCGAGGGCGTCTTCGACGCGCGGGTCCCGCTGCGGGACGAACGCGCCATGCCGGACTTCATGCGCTGGCCGGACGAGGGCGTCAACCCGCCCCCGAACCCGGCCGCCGACCCGGGCCACCCCCTGTTCGGCCAGACGGTGGTGTTCACGGGCGGCATCGGCATGTCGCGTCAGAGTGCCAAGACGCGCGCGGCCGCGCAGGGTGCGCAGACTGCGAACCGGGTGGGCGCGGCCACCACGATGCTCGTCGTCGGGGACGGCTTCGAGGCCGCGGACCTGCACCGCCCGCGCGCCGATGACGAGGCGCCGCAGGCCGTGACCACGGCGCTGGCGCACCGCAAGACGCGGGACGCCCTGCGCCGGCGGGACCGGGGGCAGGCCATCGCCCTGGTCTCCGAGGGGGAGTTCCTGCAGATGCTCGACGGGAACTGGCCGGACGCCGCGCGCTGAACCGCTCAGGTGGTCGCGGCGCTCCAGCGCCGGGCGGCCTCCAGGACGACCTCGCGCTCGGCGATCCACCCCGGGACGGAGGCCTCGGCCGCGGCGCGGTCCGCGGGGTCGTGCGCGCCGAACACGGCGGTGCCGTGCGCCGCGCCGAGCACCTGCCCGGCCAGCGAGGCCGTGGAGTCGGAGTCGCCGTCGTGGTTCACGCCGATCCGCATCGCCAGGGCGAGCGCCGCCGCCGGATCGGCCGGGTGCGCCGCCTGCGCGGTGAGCGCGGCATACAGCGCGATGGCCAGGGCCTCCTCCGCGACCCAGCCCTGGCCGAGCGCGGTGGGGAGGGCGCCGGGGGCGCCGGGGTCGGCGTCGACGGTGTCGGCCAGGTCGACCGCCGCGGCGACGGCGGCGCGGGCCTCCTCGGCCTCCTCGCCCAGGCTGTCGAGCCACGCGCGGGCGTGCGCGACCGCGGCGGCCAGGTCCAGGCCGCGCAGCAGGGCCGCGATGACGAGGGCGTACGCGGCCGCCGCGACCCACGCGGTGGGGTGGCCGTGCGTGAGGACGGCCCCCTGGCGGGCGAGGGACACGACGTGCGGGTCCTCGAGCCCCGGCACCATCCCGTACGGGGCCGAGCGCATGACCGTCCCGCAGCCCTTCGAGCCCGGGTTGTGCGGGTCGCCCGGCAGGCCCATCCCCGGTTCGGCGAGCCCGCTCAGGCACGCGGTGCCCGGCGCGCGGCGCACCTTCAGCTCCGCGTGCGCGTCGATCCAGCGGGGCGGGGCCGGGGGAGCGCCCTCGGGCAGCGCGCCGTCCTGCGTGGCGAACCAGCGCAGGCACGCGAGCCAGACGCACGCGGCGGGATCGGCCGGGACGCCGTCGTTCTGCCACTCGATCCACTCGAGCAGGCCGTCGAGCACGTACAGCGTCAGCTGCGTGTCGTCGGTGATCGGGAGGGCGTGGGCGCCCTCCTGGGCGAGCAGGTCCGCGGCGTCGGTGACGCCGGCCGGGCCGTGCACCGCCGCGATCCCCGACGCGGGGGTGAACTCGACGACGCCGCCCAGCGCGTCCCCGGCGGCACCGGCCGCGAGGAGGGCCAGGACCCGGTCGGCGTGCTCGGGGCCGGGCAGGGGTGTGGACGAGGAGGCGGTGGGCTCGGGCGCGGTGGCGGACATGTCGCCATCGTACGAGCCGTGCGGCGTCATGCTTATCCCGTCCGCACCCTCCCTAGAGTGGGCCGCATGATCCTGCTGCACACCTCGGACTGGCATCTGGGCCGGTCGTTCCACGGCACCGGGCTGCTCGAGGCCCAGGAGGAGGTCCTGGACGCCCTGGTCGCGACCGTGACGGAGCGCGGCGTGGACGCCGTCCTGTTGGCCGGGGACGTGTACGACCGCGCGCTGCCGCCGGCGGACGCCGTCCGGCTGCTGGACCGGACGCTCACCCGGCTGCACGCGGCCGGTGCCCAGGTGGTGCTCACGAGCGGCAACCACGACTCGGCGGTGCGCCTCGGCTTCGGCGGCGAACTCCTGGCGGCCGCGGGCGTGCACGTGCGCGCGGACGCGGCGGAGCTGGACCGCCCGGTGCTGCTCCCCGAGCCCGGGGTCGACGGCGGCGCGGGCCAGACCGTGGCCGTCTACGGCATCCCCTACCTCGAACCGCGCCACCAGGGACCGGCCTGGGGCGTGGAGCCCCACCACACGGCCGTGCTGACGGAGGCGGTCCGCCGCGTCCACGCCGATCTGGCCGCCCGCCGCGCCGAGACGCCGGGGCCGGTGGCCGGCGTCGTGCTGGCCCACCTGTTCGCGGCCGGGGGCCACGGCTCCGAGTCCGAACGGGACATCGGCGAGGGTGAGCACGTCGAGCCGGACGCCCCGCCCGAGATGCTGGTGGGCACGCTGGGGCAGGTGCCGGTCTCCGTGTTCGAGGGGCTCGACTACGCGGCCCTGGGCCACCTGCACGGCCGCCAGCGGCTGGCCGAGCACGTGCGGTACTCCGGTTCTCCGCTGCCGTACTCCTTCTCCGAGGCGGGCCACCGCAAGGGCGGCTGGCTCGTCCACGTCACGGGCGGGGCCGTCACCGGCGTCGAGGCCGTGGACTGGGACGCCGGGCGGCGCCTGGCGGTGCTGTCCGGGCCGATCGAGGACCTGCTGGAGTCCCCGGAGTTCGCGTGGGCGGAGCAGTGCTGGGTGCAGGTCACCGTCACCGACGACGAACGCCCCGAGCGGGCCCTGGAGCGTCTCAAGACGCGGTTCCCCTCCGTGCTCGTCTTCCGCCACGAACCGGCCGGCGGGAGGCGGGCCCGGGAGCGGACCTACGCCCAGGTCCTGCGGCAGGCGCCCTCGGACCACGCGCTCGCGGTCGGTTTCGTGGACCACGTCCGGCAGCGGCCGGCCAGCGAGGCCGAGCAGGACCTGCTGCGGGACGCCCTCGAGGCCGCCCGCGCGGCGGAGGTGCGCGCATGAGGATCCACCGGATGCGCCTGGAGGGGCTCGGGCCCTACGCCCAGGCGCAGGACGTCGACTTCGACCGGCTCAACGCGGGCGGCCTGTTCCTGTTGGACGGGCCCACCGGCGCGGGCAAGTCCACGGTGCTGGCCGCGCTGTGCTTCGCCCTCTACGGGACCGTGCCGGGCGGGCGGTCGGCCGAGTCGCTCGTGACCACGCTGCGCGAGCCCGGCGCGGTGATCCCCGAGGTGCAGGTCGAGTTCACCGTGCAGGGCCGGCGCTTCGAGGTGGTCCGCTCGCCCAAGCACGAGCGGCCCCGCCGGCGACGCAGCGCGGCGGGCGGCGCCACCGTCACCACGCAGGCCACGGTCTCCCTGCGGGAACGCGTGGACGGGGAGTGGACGGCGCCGCTCACCCGGGCGGACGAGGTCGGCCAGCAGATCGCGGCCGTCCTGCACCTGGACGCCGAGCAGTTCATGCAGGTGGTCCTGCTGCCCCAGGGACAGTTCGCCCAGTTCCTCATCGCGAAGTCGGATGAGCGCCGCGTCCTGCTGCGGCGGCTCTTCGGCACGCAGCGCTTCGACGGCGTCGAGGAGCACCTGCGCGTCGAGACGGCCCGGCTGGACACCGCGGTGGCGGTCGACGCGGATGCCGCCCGGACCGCCCGGGCGCAGCTGGCCGAGGCGCTCCACGAGGCGCTCGGCCCGGACTGGCATGCGCCGGAGCCGTCACCGGACACGGACGACCGGCTGCTCGTCCTCGCCGCCGAGCGTGCGGGTCGCGCCCACGAGGACGCACGGGCCGGCCTCGCCACGGCCCGCGCCGCGGAGCAGCGGGCCCGGGTGACGGTGCGTGAGCTGGAGACCCGCGGGCGGGACCTGGCCGCGGCCGAGGCATGGGCGAGCCGTCGACGCGACCACGACGCCGAGGCCGAGACCGCCGCCGCTCGGCGCCGCGCCGTCGACGCCCATGAGCGTGCCGGGCGGGTGCTCACCGCCGGGCAGCGGGCCACCGCGGCGGCGGACGCCGCCGGCACCACGTCGGAGGCGGTGACGGAGGTCCTGGCGCACGTCGAGGACGAGCCGACCGCGGCGGCGTGGCTCGCCGCCGCCCGGGCGGACGGGGCCGCCGACGCGCCCGCCTCCCGCCGGGCGCTGGGGGAGGCCGAGCGCGCCGCGGAGGCGGTGGCGCGCTCCGTCCGGGACCGTGACCGGATGCGCGAGCTGGAGCAGGAGGCGGCCGCCGCGGCGGAGCGGCGGGCCGAGATCGACCGCGACCGCGCCGCCCTGGTCGAGTCCCGCCCCGAGCGGGAGGCGGCCGTCGCGGCACTCCGCTCGGCCGTCGAACGCGGCACCGAGCGTCTCGGTGTCCGGGAGGCCGTGGACCGCGCCGTGGACGAGGCCGCCGCGCGCCGCACGGCCGCCGAGGCCGCGGCCGCCCGCGCCGTCGAGGTCGAGACCGCGGCCCGGGCCCACCGGGAGGCACAAGAGCGGCGGAGTGAGGCCGCCGAACGGCACGTCGGTCTGCTGCGTGCCCGGTACGAGCAGGCCGCCTCCGAACTGGCGGAGCGGCTCGTGCCCGGCGAGCCGTGCGCCGTGTGCGGCTCGCCCGAGCACCCGGCCCCGGCCGCCACCGCGGACACCACGGTGACCGAGGCGGACGTGCGGGACGCCGAGCAGGCCCGCACCGCGGCCGACCGGGCCGCGACCGACGCCGAGACCGCCCTGCGCGCCGCCGAGCAGACCCTCCGCACGGCGCGCGAGGCCGCAGCCGGGCTCGCACCCGAGGCCGCGCGAGAGGCGCTCGATCGCGCCGAGGCCGAACGGGCCGCGCTGGACCAGGCGGCGAAGGACCTCGCCGCGGACCGCCGCCGACTGGCCGCCGCCGAGAAGGAGCACGCCGGGGCCGACGAGACCGCCGCCACGCTCACGGCCGAGGACGGCCGGCTCGCCGAGGCCGCCGCCCACCGCGCCGCCCGACTGAGCGAGCTGCGGGACGCCGTCGAGGCCGCCCGCGGTGACGCCGAGACCCTCGACGCCCGCCGCGACCAGGTCACCGCCGCACGCCGGGTCCTGGCCGCCCTCGCTGCGGCGCAGGACGAGGACGCGCGCGCCCGGGCGGTCGCCGACGAGACCGGCCAGGCGCTCACCGCCGCGCTGGCCGAACAGCACTTCGACGACGTCGACGCGGCGCGCGCGGCCCGCCTCGAGGAGACGGAGGCCGCCGCCCGCACGGCCGCCGTGCAGGAGTGGGACGCCGAACGGGCCCGCCTCGCCGAGCTCGAGGCGAGCGAGCCCGTCCGCCGGGGCCGCGCCCTCGCCGAGGCGGGCGTCGAGCCGCCGACCGAGGAGCAGACCCGCGCCGCCGCCGAGGCGCTCGCCGCGGCCGAGGCCGCGAGCTCGTCCCGGGCGACGGCGGTCGGTCGACTCGATTCACTGGTCGCCACGGTGCGCCGACAGTCAGCTGCCCTGACCGAGGTCCTGGAGCGGTCTGCCGGGCTCATCGCCGAGCACACGCGGGTGCGGGGGCTGCTCGACCTCGTCCGCGGCGGCGGGGAGAACCTGCTCAAGATGCCGCTGACGAGCTACGTCCTCGCCGGGCGGCTCGAGGAGGTCGCCGCCGCGGCTACCGAGCGTCTGCTCGCCATGACGGACCAGCGGTATTCGATCGAGTACTCGGACGCCGTGGGCGGGCGCGGGAACAAGGGCCTCGAACTCGTCATCCGGGACCACTATGTGGACGAGACGCGCCACCCGGCCACGCTCTCGGGCGGCGAGACCTTCATGGCCTCCCTCGCCCTCGCCCTGGGGCTCGCGGACACCGTGCAGGCCGAAGCCGGCGGTATCGAACTGGACACGCTCTTCGTGGACGAGGGCTTCGGCTCGCTCGACGCGGACACCCTCGACGACGTCCTGGATGTCGTGGACACCCTGCGGACCGGTGGCCGGACCGTGGGCCTCGTCTCCCACGTCGAACGGATGAGGCAGGAGATCGGTGTGCGCCTCGAGGTGCGCAAGGACCGGCGCGGCTCGAGCCTCGCGGTGCACGACGGCGCCTGAGCGGCGGGGGTGCGCCCCGCCGCCCCGGCCCGCGCCACGCGTGAGGTCAGGCCCGGTGCCACCGCCGGCGGAGGCGCTGCCGGAGTCGGCCGAGGCGTCCGGCGTCGAGCTCGGACGGGGCCGCCCATCCCTGCTCGGCCCGGCGCTCCTGCTTGGCCGCCCGCTCGGCCGCGACGCGCTGCGCCTCCCGCTCGGCCGCGACACGGCGCTCCTCCTGCAGGCGGCGCTCCCCGCGGACCTCGGTGAGCCGGTACAGCACGGGCACGAGCACGAGGGTGAGCAGGGTGGAGGACACCAGGCCGCCTACCACGGCCACCGCGAGGGGCTGGGAGATGAACCCCGCGTGCCCCGTGACGCCCAGGGCCATCGGGGTCATGGCCAGGACGGTGGCCAGGGCCGTCATCACCACCGGGCGCACGCGGTTGAGCGCGCCCACCTCGATGGCCTCGTCCAAGGTCATTCCGCGGTCGCGTCGGTACTGGTTGATCAGGTCGATCAGCACGATCGCGTTCGTCACCACGATGCCCACCAGCATGAGCAGCCCGATCATCGTGGACAGTCCCAGGGGCGTGCCGGTGGCCAGCAGCGCCAGGAACACGCCCGTGGCGGCGAAGGGGATCGACACGAGCAGCACGAGTGGCTGGCGCAGCGAGTTGAACGTCGCCACCAGCACGACGTACACGGTCGCCACGGCGGCCAGCAACGCCAGCCCGAGGTCCCGGAACGTCTGCGCCTGCTGCTCCGCCGCGCCGCCCACGGCCGCCGTGACGCCCTCGGGCAGGTCCAGCGCCGCCACGGCCTGCGTGACCCGGCGTGAGACGGCCCCGAGGTCCTCGTCGTCCGGGGTCACCGTGACGACGGCGGTCCGCTCGCCGTTCGAGGACGTCACCCGGGCGGGCACCGACACCCGCGAGACCTCGGCGAGGTCTCCCAGCGGCACGGGCCCCTCGGCCGTCTCCACGGGCACCTGGCGCAGGGCGTCGAGGGACTCGACCGGCTCCGGGTCACCCAGCTGCACCGCGAAGCTCTCGAACCCGAAGCGGACCTCGCCCGCGGGCACGGCCTGCAGAGCGACGGCGGCCTGGCCGGCCACCGCCTCCTCGGTCAGGCCGAGCCGGGCGGCGGCGACGGTGTCCACGTCCACCTGGAACGTCGGGCGCAGGTCCGAGGCCGGCGTCGTCACCTCGCGGGCGCCCTCGACGGGCCGCAGCGCCTGGGCGACCTGATCGGCGGCCGCGGTGAGGGCCTGCGGGTCGGGGGCGGAGACGGACACCTCGATGTCCTGGCTGCCGCTCGGCCCCTGCTGCGTGGAGACGGACACGTCGCCCACGCCGTCGAGACCGGTGAGCTCGGCGCGCACCCCCTCCTGGAGGGCCACCTGATCCGCATCCGGGTCGGTCACCACCGTGAACCGCGCCCGGTCCGCCGAGGAGCCGCCGAAGGCCCCCATCGGACCGGCGGCGGTGCCGGCCGTCCACTGGACGGTCTCGACGCCGTCGGTGTCCAGCAGCACCCGCTCGATGCGCTCGGCGGCGGCGGCCGTCGTCTCCAGCGACGCCCCCGGCTCCTGCTCCGCCGTGACGACGAACGAGTTCTGTCCCGAGTCGCCCAGGAGGTTCGTGGGGATCAGCGGGACCAGCGCGGCCGTGCCGGCCAGCAGCGCCAGGGCGGCGGCGAGGGTGACCACGGTGTGCCGCTGCGTCCAGCGCAGCACCGGGCGGTAGGCCCGCGTGAGCCATCCGCCGGCCGCCACGGGCCGGTCGCCGGCGACGGCGGGCGCGGCCGCGGTCTCGGCCCCGCGCCGTGGGGCGCGCAGGAACCACCAGCACAGCACCGGCACGATCGTCAGGGCGACGACGAGCGAGGCCAGCAGGGCGACCGTGGCGGTCACGGCGAAGGGCCGGAACAGCTCGCCGGCCAGGCCGCCCACGAAGGCGATGGGCAGGAACACGGACACGGAGACCAGGGTGGAGGCCGTGATAGCGGTGGCGACCTCGCGCGTGCCGTCCAGGATCGCGGTGCGCCGGTCGGCGCCCAGGCCGAGGTGCCGGCGGATGTTCTCCACCACCACGATCGCGTCGTCCACGACCCGGCCGATCGAGATCGTCAGCGCCCCGAGCGTCAGCGTGTTGAGGGAGTAGCCGAAGGCCGCCACCCCGATGAGGGCGGCCAGCAGGGACAGCGGAATGGACACGGCGGTGACGAGGGTGGAGCGCACCGAGAGCAGGAACACGGCGATCACCAGCACGGCGAACGCCAGGCCCAGCAGGCCCTCCTGGAACAGCGTGTCGATGGACTGCTGGATGAACGGGGCCTGGTCGAACACCACGGTCAGGTCCGCGCCGCCGCCCACCAGGGACGCCAGCTCCGGCAGGGCGTCGCGCACGGCCTGCGAGACCGCCACGAGGTCGGCGTCCGGGGTCGCGGTCACGGAGACGGACAGCGTCGGCACCCCGTCGGTGCGGGTGAGGGACGTGGGGGCCGCGGCCACGAGGGTGACGTCGGCGACCTCGTCCAGGGTGCGCGGTTCGCCGTCCCCGGAGGGAGCGACGACGATCCCGCGCAGGCCCTCGAGGTCCTCGACGGCGGAGCCCGCCTGGACGGGATAGGTGGTCGCGCCCTCGGTGACCTGGCCGACGGGGAAGAGGCCGGCGTTCTCCTCGAGTGCGTCGGTGATGTCGGAGGTGGTCAGCCCGGCGGCGGCGAGCGCGGCCGGGTCCGGGACCACGGAGACGTTCTCGTCTGTGCCGCCGAGGACGTCGGCGCCGCGGACGCCGTCGATCTTCTGCAGCCGCGGGGCCAGGACGTCCTCGGCGCGGCGGCGCAGGGTGTTGAGGTCCTCGTCCCCGGACAGGGCGAGGAAGAGCACCGGGAAGTCGGAGACGGAGCCCGCGAAGGACGAGGTCTCCGCCTCCTCCGGCAGCTGCGGCCCCAGGTTGGCGACCACCCGGTCCACCTGGGACCGGGCCCGGTTCAGGTCGGTGCCGTACGCGAACTCCAGCTGGACCGCGTTGAAGCCGGACTGCGACGTGGACCGCGAGGATTCGAGGCCCTCCACGGCCTGCAGGGCCGTCTCGAGGGGCTCGCCCACCTGCGCGTCCACGACCTCGGGGGACGCCCCCGGGTAGAGCGTCGAGACGGAGATGACGGGCAGCTCGAGCGGGGGGATCAGCTCCCGCTTGAGCTGCCCGGCGGAGAGGACGCCGAACACCGCGATGAACACGGTGACGAGCGCCACGAGCGCCCGCCGGCCGAGTGAGAACCGTGCGAGCGCTCCCATCGCGGCGTCAGGCCAGCTTCAGTGCGGCGTCCGTGACGGTGCGGACCTCGTCCAGCAGCGCCGGGTCGTCGTTGAGCGTGTGGCCCAGCGACGGGATGAGCTCCTTGAGCGTGCCGTCCCAGCCGGCCGTCTTCGCGGGGAAGCAGCGCTCGAGCAGCTTCACCATGATGGGGGCAGCGGTGGAGGCGCCCGGCGAGGCGCCGAGCAGGCCGCCGAGCGAGCCGTCCGCGTGGGTGACGACCTCGGTGCCGAACTGCAGGACGCCGCCGAAACGGCCCTTGCGCTTCATCACCTGCACGCGCTGGCCCGCGGTGATCAGCTCCCACTCGCCGCCGTCGGCCTCCGGGTAGAACTCGTGCAGCGCGTCGATCTTCTTGTCCCGGGACTTCAGCACCTCGGTCACGAGATACTTGGTCAGGTCCACGTTGTCCTTGGCCACGTCCAGCATTGTGGTGAGGTTGTGCGGGCGCACGGACAGCGGCAGGTCCAGGTAGGAGCCGGTCTTGAGGAAGTTCGTGGAGAACCCGGCGTAGGGGCCGAACAGCAGGGAGCGCTTGCCGTTGACGAACCGGGTGTCCAGGTGGGGCACGGACATCGGGGGGGCGCCGACGGCGGCCTGGCCGTACACCTTGGCCATGTGCTGGTTGACCACGGACTCGTCCGTGCAGCGCAGGAACTGGCCGGAGACCGGGAAGCCGCCGAAGCCCTTGATCTCGGGGATGCCGGACTTCTGCAGCAGGGGCAGGGCGCCGCCGCCGGCACCGACGAAGACGAAGCGGGCGCGGTCCACGACCTCGGAACCGGCGGCCTTGTTCTTGACCTTGACCTCCCAGCGGCCGTCCGTGCCGCGGGTGAGGCCGGTGACCTTGTGACCGAAGCGCACCTCGGCGCCGGCGCCGGCCATGGCCGTGACGAGCTGGCGGGTGAGGGAGCCGAAGTCCACATCGGTGCCGCCCGTGTGGCGGGACGCCGCCAGGCGCTGGCCCGACTCGCGGCCCTCGATCAGCAGCGGGGCCCAGGCGCGGATCTGCTCCGGGTCCTCGCTGTGCTCCATGCCGGCGAACACCGGCTGGGCGGACATGGCCTCGTAGCGGGCGCGGAGGTAGTCGGCGTGGTCGTCGCCCCACACGAAGGACATGTGCGGCAGCGGGTTGATGAAGGACTTGGGGTCCTTGAGCGTGCCGTCCACCACCAGGGAGGACCAGAACTGGCGGGTGATCCAGAACTGCTCGTTGATGCCCAGCGCCTTGGTGACGTCCACCCGGCCGTTCTTGTCCATGGGCGAGTAGTTCAGCTCGCAGAGGGCGGCGTGGCCGGTGCCCGCGTTGTTCCACGGGTCAGAGGACTCCAGACCGGCCTGGTCGAGGTTCTCGTACAGGGCGATGGACCAGGTGGGCTCGAGCTTCTGCAGCAGCACGCCCAGGGTGGCGCTCATGATGCCGCCGCCGATCAGGACAACGTCGTGGGTGGCGGTGGACGAGGTGGTGGGCACGGTCAACTCCTGAAGCAGAACGACGGCGGGTGGGCGCACTGGAACCGGGCCGAGCAGAGGCGGTCGGGCCGAGCGCCGTGAGCTCCCACTGTACTACCGGTGGGTTCAGCCTTCGGTCAGCCTGACGCGCGAGAACGGCTCGTCCAGCTGCGGCGACGTCGGGTAGGAGGCCACGCGCGGGCCGGTGGCCAGGGCCGAGATCGGGTAGACCAGCGGCAGCGCCGGCAGGTCGAGGGCCATGGCCCGAACGACACGGCGGAACAGGCCGCGGCGCGCGTCGTCGTCGGTCTCGGCCGCCGCCGCGTCCACGTCCTCGACCACGCGCGGGTTGCGGTAGCCGGTCTCGGCGCGGCCCGAGCGCGCGAAGGGCTCGAGGAACGCGTGCGGGTCGCGGTAGTCGCCGGTGCGGCCCATCAGGTGCAGGGCTCGGGTGGGCCGGGAGACGACGGCGTGCAGGTAGTCCTGGTCCTCCGGCACGGGCACGGGCACGATGTGCATCCCCACCGCGCCGAGGTCGTGCGAGACCATCGCGTAGACCCGCTCCGGCTCGGGCAGGGAGGGACGGGCCGTGCCGGCCGGGTAGAGGAACTCCAACGGCTCCCCGTCGTATCCCGCCAGGTCGAGGAACTCGCGGGCCCGGTCCGGGTTGACGTCGTAGCGCCGCGCCTCCTCGTCGCCGACGCCGAGGGACGGGGGGACGATGTCGTGGGCCAGGCGGGTGCCCTCGAGGAAGACGTCGCTGCCGGCGATGCGCGGGCGATCCACCGCGTACGCGATCGCCTGGCGCAGGTACTGCGCGCGCACGAGCGGATGGTCCAGGTTCATGCCCACGTAGAGCACGCCCAGGGGGTCCCGGGGCAGCACCTGGGTGCCGGCCTCGACGAGGGGGCGCAGCTGGCCGGGGGCGACGACGTCGATCACGTCCGCCGTGCCGCGCCGCAGCTCCCGCAGGCGCACGGAGGCCCGACCCCACGCCTGCACGGCCACCGGGTACGCTGCCGGATCGGAGCCGCGGTGGCGGGCGCTGGGGACCAGGATCGTCGCGCCCGAGGCACCCGGGTGGGCGCGCGTGAGCTCGGCGGTCTCCGCGGCGTCGGCCCAGCGGTAGGGGCCGGTGCCGGCGGGGGTGGTGACCTCGGAGCCGTCCACGTCGACCGTGCGGTCCCACGAGGCCGGCGAGGAGATCGCGAAGGCCGGCGAGGCCAGCGCGGCCGCGAGGTGGCGGCGGGGGGAGTGCAGGCGCAGCCGCACCTCGAGCTCTCCGTGGGCCTCGACGCCGGCGAAGGCGGAGTCCGCGTCCCCGGCGTATCCGCCGAAGGCCGAGACGAACGAGGAGGGCGGGGTGACGGTCCCGTCCACGGGCGCGGGGGCAGCGGCCCACCGCTCGATGTTCGCGACCACGGCGGCGGCGTCGCACGGCTCGCCGTCGTCGAACACCACCCCGGAGACCAGGTGGAACGTGTGGAGGCGGCCGCCGTCGGACTCCTCGTGCCGCTCGGCGAGGTGGGGCGTGGGGGCGCCGGTGTCCGGGTCCACACCGAGCAGCGTCTCGAAGACCTGGCGGATCAGACGGAAGGACTCGACGTCCAGCGCGCGGGCCGGATCCCGCGTCAGCGCCCGCGCCGGGGCACCGACCACGAGCAGCCGGCCTGGTCCCGAGGAGGTCGGGGCGGCGGTGGACGGCGCCGCGGGCGACGTCGTGCAGCCGGCCACGCCCAGGCCGAGCAGGCCCAGCCCCCCGCCGAGGAAGGCGCGGCGAGTGGGCTGCATGGCGGCCTCCTCTGGCAGGTGACGTCGGGATCGGGCGGGCCCGGGGAGTGCGGGCGGGGGGACTCGAACCCCCACGTCCAGGACACTGGAACCTAAATCCAGCGCGTCTACCAGTTCCGCCACGCCCGCGCACACCCCGCGCACGGGGCGAGGCCCGATCCTACCGTGCGGTACCGGGGCGCGTCGGGCGCGGATCAGGCCTCGTCGAGGCCGAGGGTGCGGCGCAGTCGGGCCACGTGGCCGGTCGCCTTCACGTTGTACTGCGCGTGGGTGACCTTCCCGTCCGGGCCGACGACGATCGTGGAGCGGATCAGACCCTCGAAGGTCCGCCCGTAGTTCTTCTTCTCGCCCCAGGCGCCGTAGGCCTCGGCCACCGCGTGGTCCTCATCCGAAAGCAGGGGGAACGTCAGGCCCTCCTGCTCGGCGAACCGGATGATCTTGCCGATCGGGTCGGGGGAGATCCCCAGGACGACGTAACCGGCCGCGGTGAGGGAGGCGAGGCTGTCCCGGAAGTCGCAGGCCTGCGTCGTGCAGCCGGGCGTGGACGCGGCCGGGTAGAAGTAGACGATCGTGTGCTTGCCCGCGCTGTCGCGCAGCGAGACGGGCCGGCCCTCCTGGTCCTGGAGGGTGAACGCAGGTGCCGTGTCGCCGGGCTGGAGGCGGTGCTGGGTCGTGTCGGTCATGGGCCCCAGCCTACGGTGGGGCCTGCCGGGGAGCGGGGACGAGGAAGGCCCCGTCTCCGTGGAGACGGGGCCTTCGCTTCGTGTGGTGCACCCCCCGGGACTCGAACCCGGAACCTGCTGATTAAGAGTCAGATGCTCTACCGGTTGAGCTAGAGGTGCAGGTGCCGCACCGCCTCTCGGATCTCTCCGGTGCGCCGTGCAACGAGGTGAAACCCTACCAGGGGTTTCAGACGCCGTGCAAATCTGGGGGCGTGACGTCCGTCGTGTCCGGCTCCGGGGCCGCGTAGAGGCGGTCCAGCTCATCCATGAACGCGGTCATGAAGGCGTGGAAGTCGGTGGCGTCCTCGGCCTGGTCGAGCTCCGCGGTGCCGTCCTCCGTGAGGTCGCCCACCGGGACGCGCGTGTGCTCCGGGACGTCGAACCACGTGCGGAAGCCCGTGACGGTCTCCACCTGATAGCCGCTGCCCGTGTCCGCCACGGTGGCCACGTTGGCCAGGCCCACCTCGACGACGTCGGCGCCGTCCGCGGAGGCCTCGGTCACCGGGCCGTGCGGGTCGTCCTCGGCCACGCCCGGCGCCCGGCGGTTGTGGTCGTCCGGGGTGGAGGTGGGGTCGAACGGGCACAGCAGCATCTCGAGCGGCTGGTGGCGGTAGCCGATGACGAGGGGGGAGGAGGAGCCCGAGGGCTGGCCGTAGACGACGTTGTAGTCGCCATGGTTGAACACGCGCGCATCGAAGACGCGGCGCAGCCGTCTGTGCAGGGTGGGCGTGTCCATGGCTCCAACGTACGCGGACCCGTCCGCACGTGTCATGCCGCCGCACCCGTCACACGGGGACGTCGCTCCGGCCCGGTGGCGCCGTGCTCACTAGACTCCGCGGCATGGACTCCGCCGCGTCGACTCCCAGCACCCCGTCCGCCGCCCCCGACATGAAGCCGCGCTCGCGCGACGTCACCGACGGCATGGAGCGCACCGCCGCCCGCGGCATGCTCCGCGCGGTCGGCATGGGGGACGAGGACTTCGGCAAGCCGCAGATCGGCATCGCCTCGTCCTGGAACGAGATCACCCCCTGCAACCTCTCCCTGGACCGCCTCGCCCAGGCCTCGAAGGACGGTGTCCACGCCGCCGGCGGATATCCGCTGGAGTTCGGCACGGTCTCCGTCTCGGACGGCATCTCCATGGGCCACGAGGGCATGCACTTCTCCCTCGTCTCCCGCGAGGTGATCGCCGACTCGGTGGAGACCGTGATGATGGCCGAGCGCCTGGACGGCTCCGTCCTGCTCGCCGGCTGCGACAAGTCGCTGCCGGGCATGCTCATGGCCGCCGCCCGCCTGGACCTGGCCTCCGTGTTCGTCTACGCCGGCTCGATCATGCCGGGCGTCGCCCGCCTGACCGACGGCACCGAGAGGCAGGTGACCATCATCGACGCCTTCGAGGCGGTCGGCGCCTGCGCCCGCGGCCTCATGTCCGAGGAGGACCTGCTCCGCATCGAGAAGTCCATCGCCCCGGGCGAGGGCGCCTGCGGCGGCATGTACACCGCCAACACCATGGCCTCCATCGGCGAGGCCCTCGGGATGTCCCTGCCCGGTTCCGCCGCCGCCCCCTCCGCGGACCGTCGCCGTGACGCCTTCGCGCGCCGCTCCGGCGAGGCCGTGGTGAACATGCTCCGCCAGGGCATCACGGCCCGGGACATCATGACCAAGCCCGCGTTCGAGAACGCGATCGCCGTGACCATGGCCTTCGGCGGCTCCACCAACGCCGTGCTGCACCTGCTCGCCATCGCCCGGGAGGCGGGCGTCGACCTGCAGCTGTCCGACTTCAACCGCGTCGCCGACCGCACCCCGCACATCGCCGACCTCAAGCCGTTCGGCCAGTACGTCATGACGGACGTGGACCGCATCGGCGGCGTCCCCGTGGTCATGAAAGCCCTGCTGGACGAGGGTCTGCTGCACGGGGACACCCTCACCGTCACCGGCAAGACCCTCGCCGAGAACCTGGCAGCGCTCGATCCGGACCCGGTGGACGGCAAGGTCATCCGCACCATGGACGACGCGCTGCACCCCAACGGCGGCATCGCGATCCTCCACGGATCGCTGGCCCCGGAGGGCGCCGTCGTGAAGTCCGCCGGCTTCGATGCGGACGTCTTCGAGGGCACCGCGCGCGTCTTCGACCGTGAGCGCGCCGCCATGGACGCCCTCGAGGACGGGACCATCGCCGCCGGCGACGTCGTGGTCATCCGCTATGAGGGCCCGAAGGGCGGCCCGGGCATGCGCGAGATGCTCGCGATCACCGGCGCCATCAAGGGGGCGGGGCTGGGCAAGGACGTCCTGCTGATCACCGACGGGCGCTTCTCCGGCGGCACCACCGGCCTGTGCATCGGCCACATCGCCCCCGAGGCCGCCGAGGGAGGGCCGATCGGCCTGGTGCAGGACGGCGACCGCATCCGCGTGGACATCGCCGGACGCACCATGGACCTGCTCGTGGACGAGGCCGAGCTCGCCGCCCGCCTCGAGTCCTGGGAGCCGGTGGCGCCGAAGTTCACCACGGGCGTGCTGGGCAAGTACGCCAAGCTGGTGCACTCCGCCGCCGAGGGCGCCTACCTGGGCTGAGGCCCGGTCGGCCCGCACGCCGCGACGAGCAGGGGATGAGCATGCACGAGATCGACGCCCGGGCCGGGGGACCCGCGCCGCGTCCCGGGCGGGAGGCGCGCTGATGGAGGTCGTCATCCTGTCCGACGCCGCCGGCGTGGACGTGCAGCTGCTCGCCGCGCAGACCCGGCGGGACGACGCCCGCTTCTTCGACGGCGACCTCGAACTCGCGGGGGAGTACCGCCACATGGGGGAGGCCAAGCCGTCCTGGCAGGGCCTCTGAGCGCCCCTCGTCCATCGACCCGTCCACCCCGGAAGGTGCATCCGTGCCCGCCTCGCTCCCTCACCGGCCGCGCGCCGAGCAGGCATCGTCGGTCGTCGCATCCCCGTCGGTGCTGCGCGCGGACCGCGTCCATGACGGCGAGTGCCTCGGCGGCCCCGGCTGGATCGCCCTGGCCGAGGGCCGCGTGGTGACTGTCGGGACCGGCGACCCGCCGCGCACCCGCGGCCCCGTCCACGACCTCGGCGACGGCCTCCTCGCTCCCGGCTGCGTGGACGTGCACTGCCACGGCGGCGGCGGACACGCCTTCGAGTCCGGTGCGGCCGCGGCACGCGCGGCGGCCGCGGCCCACGCCCGTGCGGGCACGACCACGGTGGTGGCCTCCCTCGTCACGGACCACGTCGATGCGCTCGCGGAGCAGCTGACGGCCCTGACGCCCCTGTGCGCGGAGGGGGTGCTGGCCGGCGTGCACCTTGAGGGTCCCTGGCTCTCGCCCCTGCACCGCGGCGCACACCGGTCCGCGTCGCTGCGGGCGCCGGCGCCCGAGGACATCGCTCGCCTCGTCGAGGTCGGCGCGGATCACCTGGCGATGGTGACGCTGGCGCCCGAGCTGCCCGGGGCCCTCGACGCGGTGGACCGGTTGGCGGAGGCGGGCGTCGTCGTCGCGATCGGCCACACGGACGCCTCCTACGAGACCACGCGCGCGGCGATCGACGCGGGGGCGCGGATGGCCACGCACCTGCACAACGCGTGCCGGCCCGCCCACCACCGTGAGCCCGGGCCCGCCGTCGCCCTGCTGGAGGACCCGCGCGTGGGGATCGAGACCATCGTGGACGGCGTCCACCTGCATGCGGCCACGGTGCGGCGGGTCGCCCGGGAGGCCGGGGAGCGGTGGATCCTCGTCTCGGACGCGATGGCCGCCGCCGGCTGCGGCGACGGCGAGTTCCCCCTCGGGCCGCTGCGGGTCCGGGTCCGCGACGGCGTCGCGCGGGTGGTCGGCGCGGAGGGCGCAGCCGGGGCCATCGCCGGGTCCACGGCCACGGTCACCGGCTCGGTGCGCTCCGCCGTCGCCACCGGGGTCGACCTCGACGCCGCGCTGCGGGCGGCGACGGCCGCGCCCGCGGACGCCCTGGGGCTCCCCGACGTCGGCCGGCTCCGAGCCGGGAGCCGAGCGGACGCCGTCGTCTTCGGCCCGGAGCTCGAGGTGCGCGGGGTGCTCCGTCACGGAACGTGGGTGAAGGCGGCCGCCCCCACGGCGGCTGACTAGGGTGGGCTCAGGCCCGGGATCCGACCTCGACCGCCCCGTCGTCTCACGATGTGACGCTTTATCTCACATTGCGAGACAGTCGGGTGGTCGATGGCGGACGAGGCGCCCGGCTGTCGATACTGAGACCACCCCCGAAGGACCCGGCGGCCGTGTCCCCACCTCAGACTCCGCCACGCCGGCCCGATCCGTCATCGACGCGGCCACGGTCCCCGACGCCCGACGGATCCGAACGACGACCGTCCGACGCCCCGCGCCGGACACGCAGCGACGAACGCAGTGAGGTGACCCCATGAGCACGACCCCCCGCGACGCCCGCGCGGCGGTCCCGCAGGTCCCGACGCCGGCCTCCCGCCCGACGGAGACCGCCCGGGCCCAGGAGCGCCGTCCGGCCCCCCGGCCCGAGATCGTCGAGCCGCGTGTGCCCGGCGAGGGCTCCCGCGTCGAGCCGACCCGGATGACCGGCTCGCAGGGCATCATCCGCTCCCTGGAGGAGCTGGGGGTCACGGACGTGTTCGGGCTGCCCGGCGGCGCCATCCTGCCGACCTACGACCCGCTCATGGACTCCGACCAGATCCGCCACATCCTCGTGCGCCACGAGCAGGGCGCCGGTCACGCGGCACAGGGCTACCACCTGGCCACCGGCAAGGTCGGCGTGGCCATCGCCACCTCCGGTCCCGGCGCCACCAACCTGGTGACCGCCATCGCGGACGCCCACATGGACTCCCAGGCGGTCGTGTTCATCACCGGCCAGGTCTCCTCCGCCGCGATCGGCACGGACGCCTTCCAGGAGGCGGACATCGTGGGCATCACGATGCCCATCACCAAGCACTCCCGGCTCGTGACCCGGCCCGAGGACATCCCCCAGGCCCTCGCCGAGGCGTTCCACATCGCCGCCACGGGCCGGCCCGGGCCCGTGCTCGTGGACGTCACCAAGGACGCCCAGCAGGGCGAGTTCGAGTTCGCGTGGCCGCCCCGGATCGACCTGCCCGGCTACCGCCCCGTCCTGCGCGGCCACCCCCGGCAGATCCGCGGGGCCGCCCGGCTGATCCGCGAGGCCCGGCGCCCCGTGCTGTATGCGGGCGGCGGCGTGGCCCGCGGCGAGGCCCATGAGGAGCTGCGCGCCCTCGCCGAGCTCACGGGCGCCCCCGTGGTCACCACGCTCACCGCCCGCGGCGTCTTCCCCGACTCGCATCCCCAGCACCTGGGCATGCCGGGCATGCACGGCGGCGTCCCCGCCGTGGCCGCGCTCCAGCAGGCCGACCTGCTGATCACGCTCGGCGCCCGCTTCGACGACCGCGTGACCGGTCACCTGCCCTCGTTCGCCCCCGGCGCCCGCGTGATCCACGCGGACATCGACCCGGCCGAGATCTCCAAGAACCGCACCGCGGACGTGCCGATCGTCGGCCACGTCAAGGAGATCATCCCGGACCTGGTGGCCGAGCTCGCGACGGACACCGAGGCGCTGCCCGACCTCGCCGACTGGTGGGCGGTGCTGCGGCGCCTGCAGGACACCTACCCGATGGGCTGGACCGAGACCGAGGACGGCCTCCTCGCGCCCCAGGAGGTGATCTCGCGCCTGTCGGCCCTGTCCGGCCCCGAGGCCACCTACGTGGCCGGCGTCGGCCAGCACCAGATGTGGGCCAGCCAGTTCGTCGCCTACGAGCGTCCGCGCCAGTGGCTCAACTCGGCCGGCCTCGGAACGATGGGCTTCGCCGTCCCCGCCGCGATGGGGGCGCAGGTGGGCGAACCCGACCGCGTGGTCTGGGCCATCGACGGCGATGGCTGCTTCCAGATGACCAACCAGGAGCTCGCCACGTGCGTGATCAACCGCATCCCCATCAAGATCGCGGTGATCAACAACTCCTCGCTGGGCATGGTGCGCCAGTGGCAGACCCTCTTCTACGACGGGCGCTACTCGAACACGGACCTCAACACGGGCCATGACACCGCCCGGGTGCCGGACTTCGTCAAGCTCGCCGACGCCTACGGCGCCGCGGGCCTGCGCTGCGACCGCCGGGAGGACCTGGACGACACCATCCGCCGGGCCCTCGCCATCGACGACCGCCCCGTGATCGTGGACTTCGTGGTCTCCCGTGACGCCATGGTCTGGCCGATGGTCCCCGCGGGGGTCAGCAACGACGCGATCCAGGTGGCCCGGGACATGACGCCCGACTGGGACCAGGAAGATTGAGGAGGGCAACCGATGGAACGCCACACCCTGTCCGTGCTCGTCGAGGACGTGCCCGGCACCCTGACCCGCGTGGCCGGCCTCTTCGCCCGGCGCGCGTTCAACATCCACTCGCTGGCCGTGGGCGTCACGGAGGTCGAGGGCCTGTCCCGGATCACCGTGGTCGTCGACGCCGACACGGACCTGCTCGAGCAGGTCACCAAACAGCTGAACAAGCTGATCAACGTGATCAAGGTCGTCGAGCTCACGCCCGACTCCTCTGTTCAGCGCGACCACCTGCTCGTGAAGGTGCGCGCCGATGCGGCCACCCGCGGCCAGGTCGTCCAGGCGGCCGACCTGTTCCGCGCCCACGTCGTCGACGTGGCCCCGGAGTCCCTGACCCTCGAGGCCACCGGCACCCGTGACAAGCTCGAGGCCTTCCTCGAGATGATGGAGCCCTACGGCGTGCGTGAGCTCGTCCGCTCGGGCACCCTCGCCCTCGCCCGGGGGCCGCGGTCCATGACCGACCGCGCCGTGGCCCGCTGACCGTCCCGATCCACCCATCCCGTGAGGAGAACAGCATGACCGTGAAGAAGTTCTACGACGACGACGCCGACCTGTCGATCATCCAGGGCCGCACCGTGGCCGTCATCGGCTACGGCTCCCAGGGCCACGCCCACGCCCTGTCGCTGCGCGACTCCGGCGTGGACGTGCGCATCGGCCTCGCCGAGGGCTCCAAGTCCCGCGCCAAGGCCGAGGCCGAGGGCCTGCGCGTCGTCGACGTCGCCACCGCCGCCGCCGAGGCCGACCTGATCATGATCCTCACCCCGGACCAGGTCCAGGCCGACGTGTACGACCAGCACATCGCCGGCAACCTGCAGGAGGGCGACGCCCTGTTCTTCGCGCACGGCTTCAACGTGCGCTTCGGCTACATCCAGGCCCCCGAGGGCGTCGACGTCGCCCTGGTCGCCCCCAAGGGCCCGGGCCACGTGGTGCGCCGCGAGTTCGAGGCCGGCCGCGGCGTGCCCGCGCTGATCGCCGTCGAGAAGGACGCCTCCGGCCAGGCCCACGCCCTCGCCCTGTCCTACGCCAAGGCCGTGGGCGGCACCCGCGCCGGCGTCATCGAGACGACCTTCACCGAGGAGACCGAGACCGACCTGTTCGGCGAGCAGGCCGTGCTCTGCGGCGGCGCCTCCCAGCTCGTGCAGTACGGCTTCGAGACCCTCACCGAGGCCGGCTACCAGCCCGAGATCGCCTACTTCGAGGTGCTGCACGAGCTGAAGCTCATCGTCGACCTCATGGTCGAGGGCGGCATCGCCAAGCAGCGCTGGTCCATCTCCGACACCGCGGAGTACGGCGACTACGTCTCCGGCCCCCGCGTCATCACCCCCGACGTGAAGGAGAACATGAAGGCGGTCCTCGCCGACATCCAGTCCGGCGCCTTCGCGCAGCGCTTCATGGACGACCAGAAGGCCGGTGCGCCCGAGTTCAAGGAGCTCCGCGCCCGGGGCGAGGCCCACCCGATCGAGAAGACCGGCCGCGAGCTGCGCCAGATGTTCTCCTGGCTCAAGGACGCGGACGACGACTACACCGAGGGCACTGCGGCCCGCTGAGCCGCCCGAGCCCCCGACGCCGGCCCCGGGCATCGCGCTCCGGGGCCGGCGTCGCATTCCGGCCACGGTCCGGTCACGCGTCTAGGCTCGAACCGGAGCGCGGGCCGGCCCGCCTCCCATCCCACCGCACCACACCTCCAGGAGCACCCGTGAGCGCAGCCCAGCCCGTCGTCCTGATCGCCGAGGAACTCTCGCCCGCCACCGTCGAGGCCCTCGGCCCCGACTTCGAGATCCGCCGCACGGACGGCGCCGACCGCGCCCGACTCCTCGAGGACCTGCGCGACGTCGACGCGGTGCTGATCCGCTCGGCCACCCAGATGGACGCCGAGGCGATCGCCGCCGCGCCGCAGCTGAAGGTCATCGCGCGCGCGGGCGTCGGGCTGGACAACGTGGACGTGCCCGCCGCCACCGAGGCCGGCGTCATGGTCGTCAACGCGCCGACGTCGAACATCATCTCCGCCGCCGAGCTCACCTGCGGTCACATCCTGGCCGCCGCCCGCAACATCGCGGCCGCCAACGGCTCGCTGAAGGCGGGGGAGTGGAAGCGTTCGAAGTACACGGGCCTCGAGCTGTACGGCAAGCGGCTGGGCGTGATCGGCCTGGGCCGCATCGGCGCGCTCGTGGCCGAGCGCATGAAGGCGTTCGGCATGGAGATCCTCGCCTACGACCCCTACGTGACCACCGCCCGCGCGCAGCAGCTGGGCGCGAGCCTCGTCGACCTGGACGAGCTGCTCGAGCGCGCCGACGTGGTCACGATCCACATGCCCAAGACCCCCGAGACGGTCGGCATGATCGGCGATGAGCAGTTCGCCCGCATGAAGGACACCGCGATCATCGTGAACGTGGCCCGCGGCGGCCTGGTGGACGAGGACGCCCTCGCCCGCGCGCTCGAGGCCGGGACCATCGGCGGCGCCGGCATCGACGTCTTCAGCTCCGAGCCGGCCACGGACCTGGCGTTCTTCGCCCACGACTCCGCCGTCGTCACCCCCCACCTGGGCGCCTCGACCGCCGAGGCCCAGGAGAAGGCGGGCGTCGCCGTCGCCGGCTCCGTGCGCCTGGCCCTCTCCGGCGAGCTCGTGCCGGACGCCGTGAACGTGGCCGGCGGCGCGATCCACGAGGACGTGCGCCCCGGCCTGCCGCTGGCCGAGAAGCTGGGCCGCGTGCTCACCGCGCTGGTGGGTGAGCAGTCCATCACGGCCGTCGAGGTGGAGATCGCCGGTGAGATCGCCGAGCACGACGTCTCCGCGATGCGCCTGGCCGCCCTGAAGGGCGTGTTCACGGACATCGTCTCGGACCAGGTCTCCTACGTGAACGCCCCCGTGCTGGCCGAGCAGCGCGGCGTCGAGTGCCGCCTCACCACCACCGCGGTGTCCGAGTCCTACCGCAACACCGTCACGGTGCGCGCCGCGACCGCGCAGGGCACCCAGACCGCCGTCACCGGCACGCTCACCGGCCCGCGCCAGGTGCAGAAGCTCGTGGGTGTGGACCGGCACGAGCTCGAGGTGCCGCTGGCCGACCACCTGCTCGTGTTCGCCTACCAGGACCGCCCGGGCGTGATCGGCGTCCTGGGCCAGGCCCTCGGGGTGCAGGGCGTGAACATCGCCGGCATGGACGTCTCGCGCGACGACGAGGGCGCCGCCCTGGCCGTGCTGACCCTGGACGGGGCGCTCTCCGGGGACACCGCGGCCACGCTGGCCGCGGCCATCGGCGCCGCCCGTGCGGCCGAGGTGGACCTCTCCGTCTGACCCGTCGACGCCCGGGCGGGCAACACAGGGCCCGTGTGCGTGGCCCTGTGTTGGGATGGTGGCCATGTCACGTCCACCCGAGCCCTACCCCGCACCCGCCCCGACCGCGCCGCAGCGGCCCGCCCCACCCCGCCTCCGGGCGTGCAGGGCCGCTGGGCCCGGCGCGCGGCGGGCGGGCTGATCGGCGTCAGTGTCCTGCTCGCCGCCTGGTCGTTCGCCCTCCCCTTCGTGTTCGGGCTGGGCCCGCGGCAGGTGCCGTGGTGGCGAGAGGTCTTCGACGTGAACCACGAGGCCAACCTCACGGCGTGGTGGAGCGCGGGCCTGCTCCTGCTGGGGGCCGCGGGCTTCACCACGGTGGGGCTCGTGCGCCGCGCGCTGGGGGCGGACCGGCGGCGGAGCCTGCTCGCATGGCTGACCCCTGCGGCCCTGCTGGCGGCCATGAGCTGGGACGAATCGACGCAGATCCACGAGCAGGCCGGCCAGCTGTGGGAGGCCCTGCCGTTCGCGGGGGAGAACCCGCTGCCCGCGTTCCAGTGGCTGATCCTCGGCGCGCCGGCCGCGATCGTCGTCCTCGGGCTGCTCGCGCTGTGCACCGTCGCCCTGCCCCGCCGGACCCGAGCGCTGACGGTGGCGGGCGGCGCGGTGTTCTTCTTCGGCGCGATCGTCCTCGAGGCGGTGCCGCTCGTCCTGGGGATCGGGCGCGGCACCCTGGCCTACCACGCGGCGACGCATGCGGAGGAGCTGACCGAGATGATCGGGGCGTCCGTGCTCGTGGTGGCCCCGTGGGCCCATCTCCAGCTGTGGCGGGCGCCGGGCTGTCTGCAGGTGACCGCCGACGGCGTCCCGGACGCCGGCGCGGACGGCGTCGTCCTCGGCGAGGGCCCCGGCCCCGCCGGTAGACTCGACGACTGTGACTGACGCCCGCGCCCCGTACTACCTGACCACGGCCATCTCCTACCCGAACGGCGAGCCGCACATCGGCCACGCCTACGAGTACATCGCCACGGACGCGATGGCCCGCTTCCAGCGGCTCGACGGGCGGGACGTGCGCTTCCTGACCGGCACGGACGAGCACGGCCAGAAGATGGAGCAGACGGCGCAGCAGCAGGGCGTGAGCGCCCTCGAGCTGGCCACGCGCAACGCGGCCGTCTTCAAGGAGATGGACGACGACGTCCTGGACATCTCCTACGACCGCTTCATCCGCACCACGGACACGGACCACGCCGAGGCCGTCCGCGAGATCTGGCGGCGCATGGAGGCCAACGGGGACATCTATCTCGGCTCCTACGCCGGCTGGTACTCCGTGCGCGACGAACGCTACTTCGGCGAGGACGAGACCGAGGTGGGTCAGGACGGCGTGCGCCGCGCCGTCGAGACCGGCACTGAGGTGACGTGGACGGAGGAGGAGTCCTACTTCTTCCGCCTGTCCAAGTACCAGCAGCCGCTGCTGGACCACTACCGCGACCACCCGGACTTCGCCGCCCCCCGGTACCGCTTCAACGAGGTCATCCGCTTCGTGGAGGCCGGGCTCGAGGACCTGTCCATCTCCCGGACCTCCTTCCAGTGGGGCATCGACCTGCCCGCGCCCGCGGACCCGGAGGCCGCCGACGCCGACCGGCGCGCCGACCACGTCACCTACGTGTGGGTCGACGCGTTGACGAACTACCTCACCGGCGCGGGCTGGCCGGCGGGGGACCCGGAGGCGTTCGCGCGCTACTGGCCCGCGGACCTGCACGTGATCGGCAAGGACATCTCCCGGTTCCACTGCATCTTCTGGCCCGCGTTCCTCATGTCGGCCGGCCTCGAGCTGCCGCACCGCGTCATGATCCACGGCTTCCTGAACAACAACGGGGCCAAGATGTCCAAGTCCCTGGGCAACGTGGTGCACCCGCGGGAATGGGTGGCCCGGTACGGCCTGGACGCCATCCGCTTCTTCCTGCTGCGCGAGTTCCCGTTCGGCGCGGACGGCTCCTACAGCCACGAGGCCGTGGTGAGCCGCAAGAACGCGGACCTGGCCAACAACCTCGGCAACCTCGCCCAGCGCTCGCTGTCCATGGTGGCCAAGAACTGCGGCGCCGCCGTGCCCGAGCCGGGCGAGCTCACCGAGGCGGACCGCGCCGTCCTGGCCCAGGTCGACGCCCTGCTGGAGCGCTCCCGGTCCGCGTACGCGGTGCAGGACTTCCACGACGCGCTCGAGGAGACCTGGCGCGTGCTCGGCGAGGTCAACGCGTACTTCGCGGACCAGGCCCCGTGGGTGCTGCGCAAGACGGACGAGCCGCGTATGCGCACGGTGCTCTACGTGACGCTGCAGGCCGTGCGCCGGGTGGCCCTGCTCGCGCAGCCGGTGATGCCCGACTCGGCCTCGCGGCTGCTGGATCTGCTCGGCGTCCCCGCCGAGGGCGACGCCGGCCGCACCGGCGCGTCCGGCTCCGGCCCGCGGTCCTTCGCCGCCTTCCACGAGGACCTGGTCCCCGGCACCCCGCTGCCCGCACCACAGCCGGTCTTCCCGCGCCACGAGGAGCCCGCGGAGGACTGAGTCCGTCCGGAGGGTGAGACCGGGTGTCACACGATGTGGTCCCCACGCGTGCCGCGCGTAGCCTGAGGGCCATGACCGAGACCACACGCAGCTCCGCAGACCCCTTGGACATCGCCGTCATCGGCGGCGACGGCATCGGCCCCGAGGTCACCGACCAGGCCGCCGCCGTCCTGCAGGCGGCGCTGCGTGCCGAGGGACGTCCGGAGGCCCGGCTCACCCCGTATCCGCTGGGTGCGGAGCACTGGCTCGAGACCGGCGAGGCGCTCACGGACGAGGTCCTCGAGGCCCTGCGCCGCCACGACGCGATCCTGTTCGGGGCCGTCGGCGCCGCGCCCGGGGACGAGCGCATCCCGTCCGGGCTGATCGAGCGCGGCATGCTGCTCACGCTGCGCTTCGCGCTGGACCACGGCGTCAACCTGCGCCCGGCCACCCTGCTGCCCGGCGCCGTCAGCCCCCTGGCCGCGCCCGGCGAGATCGACTTCACCGTGGTGCGCGAGGGCACGGAGGGGCCGTACGTGGGCAACGGCGGTGCGATCCGCGTGGACACCCCGCACGAGATCGCCACGGAGGTCTCCGTGAACACGGCGTTCGGCGTGCGCCGCGTCGTCGAGGACGCCTTCCGTCGCGCCGACGCGGGCGAGCGCAAGCGCCTCACGCTCGTGCACAAGCACAACGTGCTGGTCCACGCCGGCCACCTGTGGCGCCGCACCGTGGAGTCCGTGGCGGCCGACTTCCCCGCGGTCACCTGGGACTACATGCACGTCGACGCCGCCATGATCTTCCTGGCGACGGACCCGGCCCGCTTCGACGTGATCGTGACGGACAACCTGTTCGGGGACATCATCACGGACCTCGCCGCCGCCGTGACCGGCGGCATCGGGCTCGCCGCCTCCGGCAACATCAACGTCGAGGGAACGGCGCCGTCGATGTTCGAGCCGGTCCACGGCTCCGCCCCGGACATCGCGGGCCGGGGGGTCGCCGACCCCGTGGCCGCCATCCTCTCCGCCGCCCTGCTGCTGGAGCACGTGGGCGAGGCCGGCGCGGCGTCGCGCGTGCGCACCGCCGTGTGGGCGCACCTGAAGGACCGGGTGGACGGCGCGCGGGGCACCACCGCCGAGGTGGGCGCCGACGTCGTCGCGCGGGTCTGACGCGCGGGCCCGGCGCGTCGACGCCGGGTCTAGGATGGGGCGACGGCCTGTGGCGTGTGCCACGCCCGGCGCCGTGGCCCCCGCGCGTCGTGCCCGGCACCGGAGCCGTCCCATCCGCCACCCGTCACGAGGAGTGATCCCACCGTGTCCGAGACCGTGTTCACGCGGCAACCGCATCTGTCCCCGATGTCCGATCAACAGCGCGTCGAGATCCTCCAGGACCCCGGTTTCGGCAACGTCTTCACGGACCACATGGTCTCGATCGACTGGACCTGGGACGAGGATGGGGGCGCGTGGCACGACGCCCGCGTGGAGCCCTACGGACCGCTGTCCCTGGATCCCTCGGCCGCGGTGCTGCACTACGGCCAGGAGATCTTCGAGGGCCTGAAGGCCTACCGGCACGAGGACGGGTCGGTGTGGACGTTCCGTCCCGAGGCCAACGCGGCCCGCCTGAACCGCTCCGCCCGCCGCCTGGCCCTGCCGGAGCTGCCCGAGGAGCTGTTCCTCGGCTCGCTGCGGGCCCAGCTCGAGGCGGACCGGGCCTGGGTGCCCACCGGCCCGGGCCAGTCCCTCTACCTGCGCCCCTTCATGTTCGCCTCCGAGGCGTTCCTCGGCGTCCGCCCGGCCCGGCAGGTGCGGTACATGGTGATCGCCTCCCCGGCCGGCAACTACTTCGGCGGCGAGCTCAAGCCGGTGACCATCTGGGTCTCGCGCGACTTCGCCCGCGCCGGCAAGGGCGGCACGGGCGCGGCCAAGACCGGCGGCAACTACGCCGCCTCGCTGCTGCCCCAGCTGCAGGCCGCGGCCAAGGGCGCCGACCAGGTCGTGTTCCTCGACCAGTACCACGACGACGCGATCGAGGAGCTCGGCGGCATGAACGTGTTCTTCGTGCACGCCGACGGCCGGCTCGTCACCCCGGCGCTCACCGGCACGATCCTCGAGGGCGTCACCCGCTCCTCGATCCTTCAGCTCGGCCGGGACATGGGCCTGACCGTCGAGGAGCGTCGCGTCACCCTCGCCGAGTGGGCCGAGGGCGTCCGCTCGGGCGAGATCACCGAGGTCTTCGCGTGCGGCACCGCCGCCGTCGTGACCCCGATCGGCCGCCTGCTCGACGGCGACGACGTGATCGAGTCGGCCGGCGGGACCGACGTGACCCTCAAGATCCGCGCCGAGCTCGAGGGCATCCAGACCGGGCGCGTCGAGGACCGCCACGGCTGGCTGCACCGCCTCGTCTGACCCCACCCCACGAACGGAGACCCCCGTGAGCTCGCACCGCTCCACCGCGCCCGCCGAGGGCGCCCCACATCCGGCTCCGCCGCCGGATGACCTCCCGCCCACCGAGGCCGCCGGCCGGCCCCGCTGGACGCCCGTGAAGATCGCCGTCTGGGTGGCTGTCGCGCTGCTCGGCGGCGTCGCCTGGACCATGCTCGCCCTGCACCGCGGCGAGACGATCAACGCGATCTGGTTCGTGTTCGCCGCCGTGGCGACGTTCGCAATCGGCTACCGCTTCTACTCGAAGTACGTCGAGCGCATGATCGTCCACCCGGACGACACCCGCGCCACCCCGGCCGAGTACCGGGCCGACGGCCGGGACTACGTGGCCACCGACCGACGCGTGCTCTTCGGCCACCACTTCGCGGCCATCGCCGGCGCCGGTCCGCTCGTGGGCCCCGTGCTCGCCGCGCAGATGGGCTATCTGCCCGGCACCATCTGGATCATCGTCGGCGTGATCCTGGCCGGCGCGGTCCAGGACTACCTCGTCCTGTTCTTCTCGATGCGCCGCGGCGGCCGCTCGCTGGGCCAGATGGCCCGGGACGAGCTGGGCCGCATCGGGGGCACCGCCGCGATCGTCGCGACCCTGCTGATCATGGTGATCATCACGGCCATCCTTGCCCTCGTGGTGGTCAACGCCCTGGGCGAGTCCCCGTGGGGCGTGTTCTCCGTGGCCATGACCATCCCGATCGCACTCTTCATGGGCGCGTACCTGCGCTGGATCCGCCCGGGCCGCATCACCGAGATCTCCGTGATCGGGTTCGTCCTGCTCCTGGCGGCCATCATCGGCGGCGGCTGGGTCGCCGGGACCGAGTGGGGCGCGGCCCTGTTCACCCTGGACCGCACCACCATCGCCTGGGCCGTGATCATCTACGGGTTCGTCGCGGCCGTGCTGCCCGTGTGGCTGCTGCTCGCGCCGCGCGACTACCTGTCCACCTTCATGAAGATCGGCGTGATCGCCGGTCTCGCGCTGGCCATCGTCGTCGTGCAGCCGCGCATCGGCACACCCGCGTTCTCCGAGTTCGCCTCGGGCCAGACCGGCCCGGTGTGGCCCGGTTCGCTGTTCCCGTTCCTGTTCGTCACCATCGCGTGCGGTGCGCTCTCCGGCTTCCACGCGCTGATCGCCTCGGGCACGACGCCCAAGATGGTGGAGAAGGAGCGACAGACCCGCTTCATCGGCTACGGCGGCATGCTCATGGAGGCCTTCGTGGCCATCATGGCGCTCGTGGCCGCCGTCTCGCTCGACCGCGGCATCTACTTCGCCATGAACTCCCCGGCCGCCCTCACCGGCGGCACCCCGGAGACCGCCGTCGACTTCGTCATGGGCCTCGGCCTGGCCGGGGTGAACCTCGTCCCTGAGGACCTGACCCACCTGGCCGACCTCGTGGGCGAGGAGACCGTGGTCTCCCGCACCGGCGGCGCCCCCACCCTCGCGGTCGGCCTGGCGCACATCATGGGCCAGCTCGTGGGCGGCGACGCGCTCATGGGCTTCTGGTACCACTTCGCGATCATGTTCGAGGCGCTGTTCATCCTCACCGCCGTCGACGCCGGCACCCGCGTGGCCCGGTTCATGCTGCAGGACTCCCTGGGCAACGTGGTCCCGCGCTTCAGGGACACCTCGTGGCGCGTGGGCGCGTGGGTCTGCACGGCCATCATGGTGGCCGCCTGGGGCGCCGTGCTGATCATGGGCGTCACCGATCCGCTGGGCGGCATCAACACGCTGTTCCCGCTGTTCGGCATCGCCAACCAGCTGCTCGCGGCGATCGCGCTCGCCGTCGTCCTGACGATCGTCGCGCGCCGCCGGGACTTCCGGGGCCTGTGGATTGTGGCGCTGCCGCTGGCGTTCATCACGGTGGTCACCACCGTGGCGTCGTTCCAGAAGATCTTCTCCTCCGTCCCGGCGGTGGGCTACTGGGCGCAGCATCGCGCGTTCCAGGACGCGCTGGCGGCGGGGAAGACGAGCTTCGGCGCCGCGAAGTCCGTGCCGGCCATGGAGGCCGTGGTCCGGAACACGGCCATCCAGGGCACGCTCTCCATCGTCTTCCTGGTGCTGGCGCTGATCGTCATCACGACGTCGGTGCTCGCCACGGTGCGCGCCTTCCGCGGCACCGAGGTCATCGACCACCAGGACCCGTACGTGCCCTCGCGGCGCTTCGCCCCGGCCGGGCTGTTCGCCACGGCCGAGGAGAAGGAGCTGCAGCGGCAGTGGGACGCCCTGCCGGCGGACCGGCAGCCGGTGCGGGGTCACTGACGTGGCCGATCCGCGCGCGACGCCGACCGGGCCCTCCACCGCGGAGGGCCCGGTCGGCCCGTCTCGGCCCGGGGTGTGGGCCCGGGCGCGCTGGTGGGTCCGCCAGCTCTCCGGAGAGGGGAAGTACGACGCGTACGTGGCCCACCACCGGGCCCACCATCCGGGGCGGGCGCCGATGACCGAGCGGGAGTTCTGGCGGGCCGAGTACGCCCGCCAAGAGGCGAATCCGGGCAGCCGCTGCTGCTGAGCGGTCTCGACCCGCCCTGCACCGCGCCGCACCGCACCCCGCTGAGCCAGACGAATCCGCCCGCGAGCCAGACGAATCGGTCGCCCCGAGCCGTCCGCCGCGGCCGAATCGTCTGGCTCGCGGCGTCAGCGGGGTCGGCATCGGGTGGGGTGTCCGGCGACGGCGCCCGCCGCTCACCCACTAGGCTGGCGGCCATGCGCATCGCCCGTTTCGTGGACCAGGCCGAACCGACCTACGGCATCGTGGAGGGCCCGGCCGACGCCGACCCCGCCGAGCTGAGCATCACCGCCCTGCAGGGCGACCCGTTCTTCCACGGGATCCAGCCCACCGGCACCACGCACCGCCTCGAGGACGTGCGCCTCGTGGCCCCGATCATCCCGCGCTCGAAGATCGTGGGGGTCGGCCGCAACTGGGCCGACCACGCGAAGGAGCTCGGCAACGAGGTCCCCGCCTCGCCGCAGTTCTTCCTCAAGCCGAACACCGCCGTCGTGGGTCCGAACGAGCCCGTGACCCTGCCCAGCTGGTCGGACGAGGTCTCCTACGAGGCCGAGCTCGCCGTCGTCATCGGCACCATCTGCAAGGACGTGCCGGTGAGCCGCGTGGACGACGTCGTGTTCGGCTACACCGTGGGCAACGACCTCACCGCCCGCGACGCCCAGCGCACCGACCTGCAGTGGGCCCGCGCCAAGGGCTTCGACGGCGCCTGCCCGCTGGGCCCGTGGATCGAGACCGAGCTGGACGTGGAGCCGACCGGCGGCCTGCGCATCACGTCCCGCCTCGACGGTGAGACCCGCCAGGACGGCACGACCGCGGACATGGTCTTCGGCGTCCGCGAGCTCGTGGCCGCGGCCTCGGAGATGTTCACCCTCCTGCCCGGCGACGTGATCCTGACCGGAACCCCGGGCGGGGTCGGGACGGTCCAGGAGGGCCAGCGCGTCGAGGCCGAGGTCGAGGGCATCGGCGTCCTCGCCACCGTCTTCCGCCGCTGACGCGGGCGCCCGACGACGGCGTCCGGGCCCCGCGTAGACTCGGGGCATCATGACTGACGCCACCGCTCCCGTGTCCGAGAACGCCCCCGCCCCCTTCGCCGACGTCCCCCAGGTGGACGCCGAGACCCCCGTGCGCGTGCGCTTCGCCCCATCGCCCACCGGCACCCCCCACGTGGGGTTGATCCGCACCGTCCTGTTCAACTGGGGCTGGGCGCGGCACACCGGCGGTACCCTCGTGTTCCGCATCGAGGACACGGATGCCAAGCGCGACTCGGAGGAGTCCTACCAGCAGCTGCTCGAGGCGATGCGCTGGCTCGGGATCGACTGGGACGAGGGCGTCGAGGTCGGCGGCCCGCACGAGCCGTACCGTCAGTCCCAGCGCGGGCAGATCTACGCGGACGTGATCGAGAAGCTCAAGGCCGGCGGACACATCTACCCGTCCTACTCGAGCCCCGAGGAGACCGAGGCCCGTCACCGGGCCGCCGGCCGTGACCCCAAGCTCGGCTACGACGGGCACGACCGTGACCTCACGGACGAGCAGATCGCCGCCTTCGAGGCCGAGGGCCGCGCGCCGGTCTGGCGGCTGCGCATGCCGGACGAGGACATCACCTTCACCGACCTGGTGCGCGGGGAGATCACCTTCAAGGCCGGCTCCGTGCCGGACTTCGTGGTGGTCCGCGCGGACGGCTCGCCGCTGTACACCCTCGTGAACCCGGTGGACGACGCGCTCATGGGCATCACCCACGTGCTGCGCGGCGAGGACCTGCTCTCCTCCACTCCGCGCCAGATCGCGCTCTACCGCGCCCTGTACGCGATCGGCGTCGCCCGGTACATGCCGGTGTTCGGCCACCTGCCCTACGTGATGGGCGAGGGCAACAAGAAGCTGTCCAAGCGCGATCCGCAGGCCAACCTGTTCCTGCACCGGGACAACGGCTTCATCCCGGAGGGCCTGCTGAACTACCTCGGCCTGCTGGGCTGGTCCCTCTCCGCGGACGAGGACATCTTCACCCCGCAGCAGTTCGTGGAGCACTTCGACGTGCACAAGGTGCTGGCCAACCCCGCCCGCTTCGACGAGAAGAAGGCGATCGCGATCAACGGCACGCACGTGCGCATGCTCGACGTGGCCGACTTCCGTGACCGTCTCGTGCCCTACCTGCACGCGGCCGGCCTCGTGGGCGAGCACCTGACGGAGCGGGAGATGGAGGTCCTCACCGCCGCGGCCCCGCTCGTGCAGGAGCGCGTGCAGCTGCTCGGCGAGGCCGTCGAGATGCTCGCCTTCCTCTTCACGGCGGACCGGGACGTCCGGACCGCCGAGGGCGCCCTCAAGGGCATGCCGGCGGACCTGGGCGCCGCCGTCGCCGCGGCCCGGGAGGCGCTGGCCGCCCTGCCCGAGGACGAGTTCACCACCGAGCGCATCGAGGCGGCGCTGCGGGCGGCCCTCATCGACGGCCTCGGCCTCAAGCCGCGCCAGGCGTTCGGTCCGGTGCGCGTCGCGGTGACCGGTCGCAAGGTGTCCCCGCCGCTCTTCGAGTCGCTCGAGATCCTGGGCCGGGACTCCGCGCTCGCGCGCCTGGACCGCTTCGCCGCGGAGCAGGGCCTGGACCAGGACCAGCCCACCGACGCATGAGCCGGGGCGTGAGCACGACGCCGGCCGGCGGGTCCGCGGGCGCGCCCGCGCCGCCGGCCTGGGACGCCGTCCTCTTCGACCTGGACGACACGCTGCTGGATCTGCGCTCCGCCCAGCACGCCGCGTTCGACGCGACGGTGCGCCGGCAGTGGGCCGGGGCCGCCGACGTCGACCCGGCGGTGCTGGCCGAGGCCACCGAGGCCTTCGCGTCCGACACCGGCGGCCACTACGGGCGCTACGTGTCCGGGGAGCTGACGTTCGAGGAGCAGCGGCTGGCCCGCGTGGCCGACGCCCTGCGCACGCTCGGCGTGCCCGAGGATGCGGCGACCCCGCTCGACGGCCTGTGGACCACCGACTACGAAGAGGTCGTGCGCGGGCACTGGGCGCTGTTCCCCGCGACCGCCGACGTGCTCGCCGAGGTGCGGGGAACAGGCCGTGGCGTGGGGATGGTCACGAACAACGTGGAGACCTACCAGCGAGGCAAGGCCGACGCCCTCGGCCTGGAGTGGGTCGAGGTGCTGATCGGCTCGGACACGGCCGGGGCCCCGAAGCCGGACCCGGCCCCCTTCCTGGCCGGCTGCTCCCGCCTGGGCACGGACCCGGGACGCACCCTCATGGTGGGGGACAGTCTGCGTCACGACGTCGAGGGGGCCCGGTCGGCGGGGCTCGTTCCGGTGTGGATGAGCCCCGACGCCCCCGCCCACGGCGGCGCGGCGGAGCCGCTCTGGGACGAGGAGCACGCGTGCTGGCGGATGCGGGCGATCGGCGGGCTGCGGACCTGGCTGGCGGCCTGACCCGCCGATTTTGCACGCGCCGCCCGGAGGGTGTAGAGTTCTTTCTCGTTGCCGGAGAGATCCGGGAACACCGGGCTCATGAATATGATGCACATCGGCCAGGCATGCTTGACCGACAGTGGGGTATGGTGTAATTGGCAACACAACGGTTTCTGGTACCGTCATTCTAGGTTCGAGTCCTGGTACCCCAGCGAGTCTTCGGACTCAGTGAACGCGCACGGGCGGAGACGCTCGGACGTGGCGCACGGCCCCATCGTATAGCGGCCTAGTACGCCGCCCTCTCACGGCGGTAACGCGGGTTCAAATCCCGCTGGGGTCACGCAGTCGCCGCCCGGTCCTCGGACCGGAACGGCACGGGCGGATGAACGCATCCGTCGCCTGAACAGGAGACACAGGCGCAGAAGAAGGTCTCCACGGCATCGCTTCCGCACACGCGGACAGCGCGCTCGGCCCCATCGTATAGCGGCCTAGTACGCCGCCCTCTCACGGCGGTAACGCGGGTTCGAATCCCGCTGGGGTCACCCGAGTGACAGGAAGCCCGGTCCCTGCGGACCGGGCTTCCGTCGTCTCCGTCCGCCGGGCCGGCGGGATGGGCGGTCGGCGCGCGCCGTGAGACGATGGCCCACGTGCCACACACGGATCAGAACGTCCCAGACCTCGGTGTCGACACGGCCGTCCGCCGCGTGCGCCAGCACCTCGCCGCGCTCGAGCTGCCTTTCGAGACCGCCACCGCGGGGCAGGACCGCGCCGAGCGCGAGCGCACCCTGCACCAGATCGACGACTACGTGCTGCCCCGCCTCGAGTCGCTCGACGCGCCGCTGCTGGCCGTCGTCGGCGGCTCCACCGGTGCGGGCAAGTCCACGCTGGTGAACGCGCTCGTCGGCCACGAGGTCTCCCGCTCCTCCGCCCTGCGGCCCACCACGCGGCAACCTCTGCTGCTGCACAACCCCGCCGACGCCCACTGGTTCACGGGCCCGCGGGTGCTGCCCGACCTCGCCCGCGTCAGCGTGCACCGCGACGCGGCCGCCGGCCCCGTCGAACCCGACCAGTCCGCGATGGACACGGTCGCGCTCGTGGCCGAGCCCGCACTGCCCTCGGGCATCGCCCTCGTGGACGCCCCGGACATCGACTCCGTGGCGGACCAGAACCGCGCGCTGGCCCGGCAGCTCCTCCAAGCCGCCGACCTGTGGATCTTCACGACGACGGCGCACCGCTACGCCGACGCCGTGCCCTGGCAGCTGCTGGACGAGGCCGCCGCCCGCGACATCACCGTGGCCGTCGTGCTCGGCCGCGTGCCCGAGGGCGCGGCGGAGGACATCACCCCGGACCTGCGGCGCATGCTCACCGAGCGCGGCCTCGCCGACGCCCGGATCCACGTGATCCCCGAGACCCGCTTCGACGAGCGCGGCCTGCTCCCGCAGGAGCACGTCGCGGGCCTGCGCGCCTGGCTCGAGACTCTCGCCGCCGACGCCCAGGCGCGCGGCGCCGTCGCCCGCCGGACCGTGGACGGCGTGCTGGGCCAGCTGGCCGCCCGCGTCGCCGACCTGGCCCGCGCCGAGGAGGAGCAGCGGCACGCCGCGGACCTGCTCGCCCGGATCGTGGGGGACTCCACGGACCAGGCCGTCGGCCGGGTCCATGAGGCCACCTCGGACGGCACGCTGCTGCGCGGCGAGGTGCTCTCCCGCTGGCAGGACTTCGCCGGCACGGGGGAGTTCTTCCGCGGCGTCGAGACCACGATCGGCCGGCTGCGGGACCGCCTCGGCGCCCTGGTGCGCGGGCGCCCGGCAGCGCCCGAGGAGGTCGAGACCGCACTGGAGACCGGCCTGCACGCCGTGATGGTCGAGGCGGCCGCCGCGGCCGCCGAGCAGATCGAGCGGCGCTGGGCGTCCGAGCCGGCGGGCCGGGCCCTCGTGGCCGGGCGCGACCTGGGCGCCTTGGCGCCGGACGCGTCGGCGCGGGCGGCCGACGTCGTGCGGGACTGGCAGTCGGACGTCTTGGCACTGGTCCAGGAGGAGGGCGCGGGCAAGCGCACGCGCGCCCGCCTGGCGGCCACCGGCGTGAACGGCGCGGCCGTGGCCCTCATGATCATCTCGTTCGCCTCCACCGGCGGACTCGCGGGCATCGAGGTCGGCATCGCCGGCGGCGCCGCCGTCGTCGGGCAGAAGCTGCTCGAGTCGATCTTCGGCGAGGACGCCGTGCGCCGCATGGCCCGGCGTGCCGATGAGCTGCTCGAGCTCCGCGTGCGGTCCTTCCTCGAGACCGTGCTCGCGGACCGCTTCCTGCCGCTGCTCCACCTCGGGCGCGAGCCGCAGGCCACCGAGGAGCTGCGCGCCCTCGTGCCGGTGCTGCGCCGCGGGGTGGCTGCCGGCGTCGACGGCCCGACCGGGCCCGAGCACGCCCCGTCCGCCGCCGAGGCGGGGGAGGAGCCCCGATGAGCCGCCGCGACACCCCCGCCCTGGCCCCCCGCCTGGACGCCCTCGGCGAGGCCGCCGAGTTGGCCGCGGGCCGCCTGCCCGAGGACGTCGTGGCCGGGGCCGACGCCGTCGTGCGCGCGGCCGGGGAGCGCCAGGCACTCTCCGCGGAGCACACCGTGGTCGGGTTCTTCGGGGCGACGGGCTCCGGCAAGTCCTCCCTGTTCAACGCGCTCACCGGCCGCGACCTGGCCCGCGTGGCCGCCACCCGGCCCACCACGTCCGAGCCGCTCGCCGCGGTCTGGGGCGTGGGCCGGGGACAGGGGCTGGACCCGGACGCGGAGCACGGCGACGGCACCGGCGAGGGCGGCGGCGCGGCCGCCCTGCTCGACTGGCTCGGCGTGCGCCGCCGCCACCTGCTGGACGAGGCGCCCGTGCTCGACGACGGCCGCCCCGGCTTCCTCGGCCTCGGCCGCCGTGAGGGCGCCGACGCCACCGGCCTGATCCTGCTGGACTTGCCGGACATCGACTCGGTCGAGCGGGGCAACCGCGAGATCACCTCCCGGCTGGCCGGCCACGTGGACGTGCTGGTGTGGGTCGTGGACCCGGAGAAGTACGCGGACGCCGTGCTGCACCGCGAGTTCCTGGCGACCATGGGCTCGCACGCGGCCGTGACCCTCGTGCTGCTCAACCAGGTGGACCGGCTCTCGGTGCGGGACCGCGACGTCGTGCTGGCCTCGCTGCGCCGGATGCTCTCGGGCCACGGCCTCGGCGACGTCCGCGTGCTGCCCGTGTCCGCGCGCACGGGGGAGGGCCTCGAGGAGGTCGGCCGGCAGGTCGCGGCGATCGTCGCCCAGCGCGGCGCGGCCGCCGAGCGCCTGGGCGCGGACGTCGCGGCCCGTGCCGCGGACCTCGCCGCCGCCTCGGGCGAGGGCGAGCCGGCCGGCGTCGGGCCCGGGGACGAGCAGCGGCTCGGGCGCGAGCTGGCCGTGGCCGGCGGCGTGCCGGCCGTCGTCCGGGCGGTCGAGGGCTCGTACCGGCTGCGTTCGGCCAAGCGCACCAGCTGGCCCGTGCTGCGCTGGATGCACTCCTTCCGCGCAGACCCCCTGCGGCGCCTGCACCTGATGCCCGAGAGCGCCGCCCCCCGCCGCGACCGGGACGAGGTCGTCCGCGACCCCGCGCTGCACCGCACCTCCCTGCCCGAGCGCTCGGGCACCCAGCGGGCCGTCGTCGACGGCGCGGTCCGCACGCTGGCCGCCGCGGCCGGCGCGGGAGCCTCCGAGCCGTGGGCCGCCGCCATCCGCCGCGCGGGCCGGGAGCACGCCGAGGACGTCCCCGGCGCCGTGGACCAGGCGATCGCCGCCACCGACCTCGGGGCCGGTCGGGGCAGCTGGTGGCACCCCGTGCTCGACGTGCTGCAGTGGCTCGCCCTCCTCACCGCCGTCGTCGGCGCCGGCTGGCTGGGCGTCCTCGCCCTGGCCGGGTACCTGCAGTTCCCCCTGCCGCCAGCGCCCACGGTCGAGGGCTTCCCCCTCCCGACGCTGCTGCTCGTCGGCGGCCTCGCGCTCGGCGTGCTGCTGGCCCTGCTGGCGATCCCCCTGACCCGGTGGACCGCCGCGGCGCGGGGACGCCGCGCGCGCCGCCGCCTCGAGGAGGCGACCACCGACGTCGGCCGGCGGCTCGTCGTCGACCCGGTGCGCGCCGAGGTGGACCGCTTCCACGCCTTCCGCGACGCCCTCGCCCGGGCCTCCGGCGTCCCGGTCCGGCGGGGCCGCCGGTGACGGTGCGCGACCCCGCGGCTGCGGCGGGGGCGACCGTCGGCGACCTCACGGAGTCCGAGCTGCTGGAGGCGGTCCTGACCGGGCTCGCCCCCGCCGTCCGGGACGGCCACTGGCCCGCCGGCACCGTCGCCCCGGGCGACGACGCCGCCCTCGTGCCCGCGCCCCGCGGCGGGACGCTCATCTCCACGGACGCGATGGGGGAGGGCACGGACTTCCTGCACCGCTGGCCCGCCGGTCCCCGCACCCGCGGCTACGACGCCGGCTGGAAGGCCGTCGCCCAGAACCTCTCGGACGTCAACGCGATGGGCGGGACCGCGTCCGCACTCGTCACCGCCCTCACCCTGCCGCCGACGACGCCGGTCGCCTGGGTGCGGTCGTTCGCCGCGGGCATCGTCGGCGCGGTGCGTCACCTCGGCGCGCCGGACTGCCGGGTGGCCGGGGGCGACCTGGGCACCGGCGGACGGGTCCACGCCGCGGTGACGGTGCTCGGGGACCCGCACCCCGGCGGCGTGCTGTGCCGCACGCCGGCCGCGGAGGACCGGGGCCGCGTGCTCGCCGAGGGCGCCGACCTCGTCCATGCCCAGGCGGTGCTGGGGGGTCCCCGGGCCGCCGCGCCTGCGGGGCCGGGGTGGGCCGCGGGTGGGCTCGCCCTGCTGCTCACTGACCGCGCGGAGCTGGAGCGACGAGCGGACGCCCTCCCCGCCGCCGACCGGCCGTCACCGCGGGAGCTCGCCCGCGCCGTCCGCGCCCAGCTGCGACCCCGCCCGCCGCTGGCCCTGGGGCCCGCCGCGGTGGCGGCCGGCCTGCTCACCCTCATGGACGTCTCCGACGGCCTGGGCAAGGACGCGCACCGCATGGCGGCCGCCACCGGCGGGACCGGTCCCGCGCCGGCACCGTGGCTGGACGAGGCCTGGCTGGCGGAGGCCGCCGCACCCCTGCGCCGCGTGGCCGCCCTGGCCGGGACCAGCCCGGAGGCGCTCGTGACCGGCGGGGGCGAGGACTACGGCCTCCTGGGGCTGGCGTGGCCCGAGACCGAGCTGCCCCGGGGGTTCACTCGGATCGGCCGGCTCGTGCCGGCCGGGGCCCGGGCGCCGGCCGGGCACCGGCCCCTGCCCGAGTCCGGCTGGGACCCGTTCGGCGGCTGAGCGTCCGGGCCGGGATCCGCGGGCGGATCAGGCCGGGCGGAGGAGTCGCTCCGGGTCGAAGCGGTGCCCGAGGCCGACGACGTCCCACCCGTGCTCGCGCCACGATGCGACGTCCAGGACATTGCGCCCGTCGATCAGCAGGCGTGAGGCCACGCGTGCTCCTACGGCGTCCGGATCCATCTCGCGGAACTGGCGCCACTCGGTCAGCAGCAGGGTCAGCTCGGCGCCGTCCACGGCCGCGTCCAGCGAGTCCACGTAGTCGAGCCGCGGGAAGCGGGCGGCCGCGTTGGCGTTGCCCTCGGGGTCGTACACGCGGACGTCGGCGCCGGCCGTGTAGAGACGGTTGGCGACGTCGAGGGCGGGGGAGTCCCGGACGTCGTCGGAGTCCGGCTTGAACGTGACGCCCAGCACGGCGATCCGCGTGCCGTTGAGCACCTGGACGCTCGCGGGGGTGGGGGCGGTTCCGGAGGCCTCGGCCCGGCGGACGCGGCCGTCGCGAGCCGCGGAGAGCACCTGCACGGCCAGGTCCACCACGCGGTCGCGGCGGCGCAGGTTGATGTCGTCCACCTCCGCCAGGAGCCGCATGGTCCGGTCCAGGCCCAGCTCGGAGACGCGGGCCTGGAGCGCGCGGATGTCCTTGGGCAGGCAGCCGCCCCCGAAGCCCACGCCCGCGTTGAGGAAGCGGCGTCCGATCCGGGCGTCGTGGCCGATCGCGTCCGCGAGGGTGCCGATGTCCCCGCCCACGTTCTCGGTGATCTCCGAGAACGCGTTGATGAACGAGATCTTCGTGGCCAGGAAGGCGTTGGCGGCCACCTTCACCAGCTCGGCCGTCTCGAGGTCCGTGCTGATCCACGGGGTGTCGGCAGCGAGCTGCCGCGCGTAGACCCGCCGCAGGATCCCCTCGGCGCGGGGCCCGTGGGTGCCGATGACGAGGCGGTCCGGGGTGAGCGTGTCCCTCACCGCGAAGCCCTCCCGCAGGAACTCGGGGTTCCAGGCGAGCTCGACCTCGCCCGGCAGTCCGGCCTCCGCGCGCACGGTGTGCACGAGCTCGGCCAGGCGGCGCGCGGTGCCCACGGGCACGGTCGACTTGCCGACGATCAGCGCGTCGCGGTCGATCGCCGCGGCGAGGGAGGCGACGGCGGCGTCCACATAGCTCAGGTCCGCCGCGGTCTCGCCCACCTTCTGCGGGGTGCCGACGCCGATGAAGTGGACGTCCGCCCAGCGGGCCGCCTCCGCGACGTCGGTGGTGAAGCGCAGCCGCCCGGAGGCGACGTGGGTGCGCAGCAGCTCGGGCAGGCCGGGTTCGTGGAAGGGCACCTCGCCGCGGGCCAGGCGCTCGATCTTGGCCGGGTCCACGTCCACGCCGAGGACCTCGAAGCCCAGCTCGGCCATGCAGGCGGCGTGTGTGGCGCCCAGATAGCCCGTGCCGATCACGGACAGCCGCGGCGCGGCCTCCTGCTCGGCGGGGGCGGCGGGCGCGGTCGTCTCGGTCACGGCGGACTCCTCGGTGGTGCGGGGGGCGGCGGTCGGGGACCTGGTTGACGCTAGGCCCCGCGGGTGAACGCGGGAAGAACGGGGTGTCTCCGCGGCGCGTCCCGTCGGTGGCGCGGGCGGGCCTCAGGCCTCGCCGGCGCGGATGAGCTCGGTGAGCCGCGTCGCGGCGGAGACGACGGCGTCCGCGTGCAGCCGGCCCGGCTGGCGGGAGAGCCGTTCGAGGGGGCCGGAGATCGAGACCGCCGCGATGACGCGTCCGCTGGGGCCGCGCACCGGTGCGGACACCGAGGCGACCCCGGGCTCGCGCTCGGCCAGGGACTGGGCCCAGCCGCGCCGCCGCACCGCCGCGAGGACGGTGGGTGTGAAGACGGCGCCGGCCAGCCCCTCGACGAGCCGCTCGTGGTCCTCCCAGGCCAGGAGCACCTGCGCGGCGGAGCCGGCCTTCATGGACATGCGGGCGCCCACGGGGATGGTGTCGCGCAGGCCCCAGGGCCGCTCCGCGCTGGCCACGCACACGCGGGAGTCCGCCTGCCGACGGAACACCTGGGCACTCTCTCCCGTGGCATCACGCAGCCACAGCAGCACCGGGCCGGAGGCCGTCGTGAGCCGGTCCTCGCCGGCAGCGGAGGCGAGCTCGGCCAGGCGGGTGCCCAGCACGTAGCGGCCCTGCAGGTCCTTGCCCACCATGCGGTGGTGCGTGAGGGCGGCCGCGAGCCGGTGCAGCGTGGGCCGCGCGATCCCGGTGGCGGTGACGAGCTGGGCGAGCGTGGCCGGGCCGGACTCGAGCGCGTCGAGGATCGCCACCGACTTGTCCACCACGCCGACGCCGCTGGGATGCCGGTGGAGCGAGGGGCCGATGAGGTCGTCCTCGGTGGGTGGGCGCACGGGCTCGGTGGTCATGGTGTGATCGTAGTCGTCTCACTGCGCGGACGGCCGTGGGTGTCGGCGCGCGTCGTGTGCGACCGGGCCGGCCGCCGCCGATTCCGGAATATGAGACGAAATCTCACGATATGGAATATCGCGCCCCGTGGTCGAGAACGGCCCCGCCGCGCCCCACAGTGGTCCGTGAGCACCGGCGCCCCGCGCCGGGCGACGACCGACAGGTGCGTGAGCAGGAAGGTGCGGCAGATGACGACGGCGACGACGCGACCCAGGACGCTGGCCGAGAAGGTCTGGGACGAACACGTGGTGGTGCGCGGCGAGGGCGAGGGCGCCTCCCGCACCCCCGACCTGCTCTACATCGACCTGCACCTCGTGCACGAGGTGACGAGCCCGCAGGCCTTCGAGGGGCTGCGTCTGGCCGGGCGTCCGGTGCGTCGGCCCGACCTGACCATCGCCACGGAGGACCACAACACCCCGACGCTGGACATCGACCAGCCGATCGCGGATGCCACCTCGCGCACCCAGATCGAGACCCTGCGGGCCAACTGCGCCGAGTTCGGCGTCCGCCTGCACCCGTTGGGCGACGCCGAGCAGGGCATCGTCCACGTCGTCGGCCCCCAGCTGGGCCTGACCCAGCCCGGCCTCACCGTGGTCTGCGGCGACTCCCACACCTCCACCCACGGCGCGTTCGGCGCCCTGGCGTTCGGCATCGGCACCTCCGAGGTCGAGCACGTCCTGGCCACCCAGACCCTGCCGCTCAAGCCCTTCAAGACCATGGCGGTCACCGTGGACGGCACGCTGCGCCCGGGCGTGACGGCCAAGGACATCATCCTCGCGGTCATCGCGAAGATCGGCACGGGCGGGGGCCAGGGCTTCGTGCTCGAGTACCGCGGTGAGGCCATCCGGAACCTCTCCATGGAGGGCCGGATGACCATCTGCAACATGTCCATCGAGGCCGGCGCCCGCGCCGGCATGGTCGCCCCGGACGAGACCACCTTCGCCTACCTGAAGGGACGGCCCCACGCCCCCGTGGGCGCCGACTGGGACGCCGCCGTCGAGCACTGGCGCACCCTCGCCACGGACGAGGGCGCGGAGTTCGACGCCGAGGTGGTCATCGACGCGGACACGCTGGAGCCGTTCGTCACGTGGGGCACCAACCCGGGTCAGGGCGTGAGCCTGAACGACGCCGTCCCCGCGCCCGAGGACTTCGCCGACCCGGTGGCCCAGGAGGCGGCCCGCAAGGCGCTGTCCTACATGGACCTGGCCCCCGGCACGCCGATGAAGCAGGTCGAGGTCGACACCGTCTTCATGGGCTCGTGCACCAACTCCCGCATCGAGGACCTGCGGGCGTTCGCCGAGGTCGTCCGGGGCCGGCGCAAGGCCGAGGGGCTGCGCGTCATGGTCGTGCCGGGCTCGGCGCGCGTGCGTCTGCAGGCCATGGACGAGGGCCTGGACAGGGTGTTCGAGGACTTCGGGGCCGAGTGGCGGTTCGCCGGCTGCTCCATGTGCCTGGGCATGAACCCGGACCAGCTCGCCCCGGGGGAGCGCTGCGCGTCCACCTCCAACCGCAACTTCGAGGGCCGGCAGGGCAAGGGCGGACGCACCCACCTGGTGTCCCCGGTGGTCGCCGCGGCCACCGCCGTGCTGGGCCGCCTCGCCAGCCCGTCCGACCTGCCCGCCCTCACCCCCCAGGAGGCCTGAGCCATGGAGAAGTTCACCACCCACACCGGCGTCGGCGTGCCGCTGCGCGCCTCGAACGTGGACACGGACCAGATCATCCCGGCCGTGTACCTCAAGCGGATCTCCCGCACGGGCTTCGAGGACGCCCTGTTCGCCGGCTGGCGCCAGGACCCCGACTTCATCCTGAACACCGAGCCGTTCAGCGGGGGCACCGTGCTCGTGGCGGGCTCCGACTTCGGCACCGGCTCCTCGCGCGAACATGCCGTGTGGGCGCTCAAGGACTACGGCTTCCGCGCAGTGATCTCCCCGCGCTTCGCGGACATCTTCCGCGGCAACTCCGCCAAGCAGGGGCTCGTCGCGGCCCAGGTGGAGCAGGAGGACGTCGAACGCATCTGGAAGGAGCTGGAGAACCGTCCCGGGACCACGGTCACCGTGGACCTCGTCACACGCACCGTCGAGTGCGGGGATGTGACCGCCCCCTTCCAGATCGACGACGACACCCGTCGCCGGCTGCTCGAGGGCCTGGACGACATCGCCGTCACCCTGGGGCACCAGGCCGAGATCGATGCCTATGAGGCGGACCGCCCCGCGTACAAGCCCACCACCCTGCCGGCCCGCACGGCCGGCTGACCGGCCGGCGCCGGGAGCGCACCATTGCCGCGCGTGCATGGCGACGCCCTATGCTGGGAGTCGATTCCGGGACCGCCCGCCGCACGCGGCGGGCGGTCCCGTTCAGAGACCTCCCCGCTCCGGCGGAGTGGCCGAGACCGTGGCCCTGCGGCCGCGCTGAGGAAGGACGCGCATGGCGAAGCTCTTGACCATCCATGGCGGCAAGCCGCTGACCGGTGAGGTGACCGTGCGCGGCGCCAAGAACCTGGTGCCCAAGGCCATGGTGGCCGCCCTGCTCGGCAACTCGCCGTCCGTGCTCCGGAACATCCCCGAGATCAAGGACGTGGACGTCGTCAGCTCCCTCCTCGAGATCCACGGCGTGTCCGTGGAGTGGGACAAGGAGACCGGGCGGATCACGATGGACCCGGCCGGGGTGAAGTCGGCCCTGACCGCCGAGATCGACGCCCACGCCGGCGACTCGCGCATCCCGATCCTCTTCTGCGGCCCGCTCATGCACGCGATCGGCGAGGCCTTCATCCCCGACCTCGGCGGCTGCAAGATCGGCGACCGCCCGATCGACTACCACCTGGCCGTGCTGCGCAACTTCGGCGCCGTCGTGGACAAGCGCCCGGGCGGCATCTCCATCTCCGCCCCCAAGGGCCTGCACGGCGCCAAGCTCGAGCTGCCGTACCCCTCCGTCGGAGCCACCGAGCAGGTGCTGCTGACCGCCGTGAAGGCCGAGGGCATCACCGAGCTCAAGGGCGCCGCCGTCGAGCCGGAGATCCACGACCTCATCGCCGTCCTGCAGAAGATGGGCGCGATCATCACGGTGCAGACGGACCGCACCATCCGCATCGAGGGCGTGAGCGAGATGCGCGGCTACAACCACATCGCGCTGCCCGACCGCAACGAGTCCGCCTCGTGGGCCTCCGCCGCCCTGGCCACCCGCGGGGACATCTACGTCCGTGGCGCCGAGCAGCGCGACCTGACGGCGTTCCTGAACACCTACCGCAAGATCGGCGGCGAGTTCGACGTCGTCGACGACGGCATCCGGTTCTGGCACGCCGGCGGCGATCTCAACCCGCTCGTGCTCGAGACGGACGTGCACCCCGGCTTCATGACCGACTGGCAGCAGCCCCTCGTGGTGGCGCTGACCCAGGCCAAGGGGGTCTCCATCGTGCACGAGACCGTGTACGAGAACCGCTTCGGCTTCACCGACGCCCTCGTGCGGATGGGCGCCTCCATCCAGCTGCACCGCGAGTGCCTCGGCTCCGTGCCGTGCCGCTTCGGTCAGCGCAACTTCCTGCACTCGGCCGTGATCTCCGGCCCGACGCCGCTGCATGGCGTCGAGTTCGACATCCCGGACCTGCGCGGCGGCTTCTCCCACCTGATCGCCGCCCTCACCGCCGAGGGCACCTCCACGGCGACGGGCCTGGAGATCATCAACCGCGGCTACGAGCACTTCATGGCGAAGCTCGAGGGCCTCGGCGCCGACGTCGAGCTGACCGAACGCGACCGGTGAGCGGCGTGGACGCGCAGAGCCCTGCCGCCGCGGGGGGTCGTCCGACGCGTACCGCGCGGGCCCCCTACGTGATCCCGGGGGTGATCGTGCGACCGGCGATGCGGGCCCTCGTCCGCCAGGTGTGGGAGGGGACCGAGCACCTGCCCGAGACCGGCGCGATCCTCGCCGTCAACCACATCTCGGAGGTGGACCCGCTCTCCGTGGCCCACATGGTCTACAACCAGGGCCTGCTGCCGACCTTCCTCGCCAAGGCCGAGCTCTGGAAGGTGCCCGTGCTCAAGCAGGTCCTCGAGGCCACCCGCATGATCCCGGTCGAGCGCACCCGCGACGGCGGCCGCTCGCTCGCCGCCGCCCGCGAGGCCGTCGCCACGGGCCGGGCGATCATCGTCTACCCGGAGGGCACCGTCACCCGCGATCCCGACGGCTGGCCCATGGCCGGGCGCAACGGGGCCGTGCGCCTCGCCCTGCAGACCGGCGCCCCGCTCATCCCCGTCGGTCAGTGGGGCATCCAGGAACTGCTGCCGTACGGCGGCCGCTCCCTCCGCGTCCTCCCGCGCAAGACCGCCCGGATCCGGGTCGGCGCGCCCGTCGACCTCGCGGACCTGCGGGACCGCCCCGTGACGGCGGCGACCCTGCGCGAGGGCACCGGCCGCATGATGGCCGCGATCACCGACCTGGTCGCCGAGCTGCGCGGAGAACCGGCCCCGGAGGGCCGCTGGGACCCCACGACGGGACGGCGGGTGACCGGGGCATGAGCGATCCGCGGACCGTCGCCGTCCTCGGGGCCGGCAGCTGGGGGTCGGCCTTCGCCCGCGTCCTGGGCCTGAGCACCAGTCCCGAGTCCGCCCGCGCGTCCGAGATCGTGATGTGGTCCCGGCGGGCCGAGGTCGCCGAGGCCATCACCGAGCGACACGAGAACCCCGAGTACCTGCCCGGCATCACGCTGCCCACCTGCGTGCGCGCCGTCACCGACGCCGCCGAGGCGGTCCGGGGCGCCGGCGTCGTGGTGGTGGCCGTGCCCGCGCAGCATGTGCGCGAGACGCTACGCACCGTGCGCGCCGACCTGGCCCCGGACGCCGTCGTGGTCTCCCTCGTCAAGGGCCTTGAGCGCGGCACCGACGCGCGGATGTCGCAGGTCTGCGCGGAGGAGCTGGGCCTCAGCCCGGACCGGTTCGCGGTGGTCTCCGGACCCAACCTCGCCCTTGAGATCGCGCGCGGCGAGCCCACCGCCACGGTGGTCGCCTCGGCCTCGCGCGCGACGGCGGAGCGCATCGCCGCCCTCACGGCCGGCCGGACCTTCCGGCCCTACACGAACACGGACGTCGTGGGCGTGGAGATCGGCGGCGTGGTGAAGAACGTCATCGCGCTCGCCGTGGGCATCTGCGACGGGCAGGGGCTGGGGGACAACTCCAAGGCCTCCGTCATCACCCGGGGCCTGGCCGAGACCACCCGGCTGGCCGTCGCGCTCGGCGGGGACCCGGCCACCATGGCCGGGCTCGCCGGCCTGGGCGACCTCGTGGCCACGTGCGCCTCGCCCCTCTCCCGCAACCGCACGGCCGGCCGCCACATCGGCACCGGCCTCAGCGCGGAGGAGGCGGTGGCCGCCATGAGCCAGACGGCCGAGGGCATCAAGTCCGTGTCCGCCATCGTGCACGCCGCCCGCGCCCACGGTGTGGCGATGCCCATCAGCGAGCTGATGGACCGGGTGGTCGCCGGGGACGTGGCCGTGGACCGCCTCGCCGAGCTGCTGCTCGCCCGTGACCTGAAGTCGGAAGGACGCACCGCATGACCGCCACCCCCGCCCCGGAGGCCGCCGCCGACGCGCGTCCCCGCGTGCTCCTGCTCTTCGGCGGCCGCTCGAGCGAGCACCCCATCAGCTGCGTGACCGCGGCGGGCGTGCTGCACGCGGCCGACCGTCAGCGCTGGGACGTCGTGCCGGTGGGTGTGGCCCGCTCCGGCCTGTGGTCGCACGACGAGCTGGACGTGGCCTCGTTCCGCCTGGACGGCGACGCCCTGCCGGAGGTGCCGGAGCCCAAGGCCCCGGTGAGCCTGCGCGCCCTGCCGGACGGCACCGTCGAGCTGACCGCGGCCGACGGCTCCTCGCTGGGCCCCGTGGACGTCGTGTTCCCGCTGCTGCACGGCCCCTGGGGCGAGGACGGCACTCTCCAGGGCATGTTCGAGTCGCTGGGTCTGCCCTACGTGGGCTGCGGCGTGCTCGCCTCCGCGGTCGGCATGGACAAGCACTTCATGAAGGTCGCCTTCCAGGCCGCCGGCCTCCAGGTCGGCCCGTGGGAGACCATCACCGCCCGCGACTGGGCGCGCGATCCGGAGGCGGCCCTCGCCCGCGCCGGGGCGCTCGCCTACCCGCTGTTCGTCAAGCCCGCCCGCGCCGGCTCGTCCTTCGGCATCACCCGCGTCACCGAGCCCGCGGGTCTGCGCGCCGCCGTCGAGGAGGCCCGTCGCTTCGACCCCAAGGTCGTGGTGGAGGCGGGCATCGTCGGCCGCGAGATCGAGTGCGCCGTCCTCGACGGGCACGGCGCCGCCGCCCCGCGCGCCTCGCTGCCGGGGGAGATCGTCGTGGCCCACGACGAGGGCGAGACGCAGTTCTACGACTTCGAGTCGAAGTACCAGGACACCGGCACCACACAGCTGTCCTGCCCGGCCGAGCTGCCGGAGGAGGAGATCGAGCGGCTGCGCGCCCTGGCGATCCGCGCCTTCGAGGCCGTGGACGGATCCGGCCTGGGCCGCTGCGACTTCTTCTTCACCCCGGACGGGCGCTGGGTGGTCAACGAGATCAACACCATGCCGGGCTTCACGCCCATCAGCATGTACCCGGCCATGTGGGAGCGGACGGGCCTGTCCTACGACGATCTGATCTCGGAGCTGCTGGACCTCGCCCTCGAGCGGGGGGTCGGCCTGCACTGACGCGGCCCGCGGCCGCCCCGGCCCGCGCCGGTCTCAGCCGACGGGTGTGGCGTCCTGCACGCTGACGCAGCCGCCGCTGGGCTCGATCTGCGCGACCGCCGAGGACAGGCCCACCATCACGGTGTCCGAGCTGGCCTGGTCCTTGCCGAACAGCACCTCCACGGCCGGGTCGCGGCCGTAGGTGGTGATCCGCCAGTTCTCGTCCTCGTCCCGGATGACCCAGTCGATCCCGTCCACGGAGATGCAGCGGTCCGTGGTGGGGCCGGGGACCTCGGCGCCGCAGCGCAGGACGACGGCGGCCGGGTCACCCCACACGGCCGTCGCCTGGCTGTCGGTGGGGCGCAGGTCGAGGTCGCCCAGGGCGTCGGGCATGGCCACCATGGCCGGGGCGCACGCCGGGTCAGCGGCGTGGGGCGCGGCGTCCACCGTGGCCACGCGTCCGGAGCAGGCCGTGGCGCCGAGGGTGATCGCGGTCAGGAGGGGCACGAGACGACGCAGACGGCGGGATTCCATCCGCCCAGGATACGTGCGCCGCCGGGACCCGCGGGGGCCCGTGCCCTAGCATGGGAGGGACCCTTCCCGTCCCCCGCCTCAGGAGCCCACGTGAGCAGCACCGCGGACCCCCGCCCCCGCCCCCCGCAGGAGGACGTCGCCGTCGGGCGGCGCCGTCGTCGTCGCCGCCCGTGGCTGATCGCCCTGGCGGTCGTGCTCGTGGCGCTGCTGGCCGTGGGCATCGCGGCGGCGGTGTACGTCGGCGGGATCGCCCGGATCATCGACCAGGACACCCAGCGCTTCGACGGCGGCGCGTTCCCCGCCGAGTCGGGCCGCCCGGGCGCCGCGGGGGCGTCCGCCCAGCAGCCCACCGCGCCGCCGCCCGGCATGGACGCGGACCAGGCCGCCGAAGGCGCCCAGGGCCCCGTCGCCCCGGGCGCGGACGAGCAGGCGGACGAGCAGGCCCTCGACGTGCTGCTCGTCGGGGAGGACGCGGGCGCGGAGGGCCGTGACTCCGCCGGCCGATCGGACACCCTCATGTGGGTCCACGTGCCCGGGGACCGCAGCGAGATCCAGGTCATGTCCATCATGCGTGACATGTGGGTGCCCATCCCGGGGCACGGGGACCACAAGGTCAACGCCGCCTACCAGTACGGCGGCATCCCGCTGACGGTGGCCACCGCGGAGAACATGTTCCAGGCACGAGTGGACCACCTGATCGCCGTGGACCTCGCCGGTTTCAAGGGCCTCGTGGACGCCCTGGGCGGCGTCAGCGTGGACAACCCCAGCGCCTTCGTCTCCACCGGCGGCATCGACTTCCCCGCGGGCACCGTGCAGATGGACGGGGACAAGGCCCTGGCCTACGCGCGGGAACGGTACAACCTGCCGCGCAGCGACTTCGACCGCGTGGAGAACCAGCAGCGCCTGGTCAAGGCCATCGTGGCCGCGTTCCTCTCGCGGGACACCCTCTCGGACCCGAGCCGGGTGCAGGCCGCCGTCGAGGAGTTCGCCCCCTTCCTGACCCTCGACGACGAGCTCGACTCCGGCACCCTCGCGAGCCTGGCGTGGTCCCTGCGCGACGCGCGCGACGCCCCGATCGTGACCAGCACGGTGCCATCCGTGGGCGTGGGCTACACGGACACCGGCGAGGACGTCGTGTGGCCGGACTGGGAGGCGATCGCCCGCCTGGGCAAGGGCATCCGCACCGGCACCCTGGGGGAGGCCGTCGCGCAGTGAGCACGCCGCCCCGGCCGTCCCTGGTACGGCACTGGCTCGCGCTCGCGGAGGAGCTCGTGGGCCGGGCCGCGCCGCGGCTCGACGCCCTGAACCTCTTCCCGGTCCCGGACGCGGACACGGGCACGAACATGCTCGCCACGCTGACGGCGGCCCGCACCGCGGCCGACGCCTGCCCCGCACAGGACGACGTCGGCGCCGTGCTCGCGCACGCGGGCGCGGCCGCGCTGGACTCGGCCCGAGGCAACTCGGGCATGCTGCTGGCGGTCAGCCTGGCGGGGATGGCCGAGCCCCTGCGCGGCCGGGAGCGCGTCGACGCGTTCGCCCTGGCGGCGGCATTCGGGGCCGCCGACCGGGCCGCCCGGCAGGCCCTGTCGGATCCGCGCGAGGGGACGATCCTCACGGTGCTCTCCGCGGCCGCCCGCAGCCTCGCGCGCTCGTCCACCCAGGCCCCCGACACCCCCGCGGTGGCCGGGGACGCGGACCCGGCCGTGCGGCTCGGCCCGGCCGTGACCGTCATGCTGGCCGACTGCGTGCAGGCCGTGGAGGAGACCGAGTCGTTGCTCGCCCCGCTGACCCGGGCGCACGTCGTGGACGCCGGTGCCGTCGGGCTGCTCTGGGTGTTCGAGGCGCTGCGCTCCGTCGTGGCGGGCACGCCCGTGGACGAGGAGTTGGCCACCGCGCTCCCCGGCTACGTCGAGGGCGCCCAGGCCGCGGAGGGCGAGCCCGCCGCCGAGGCGGAGGCGCCGATCGAGGGGGCCGTCGAGGTGATGGGCACCCTGACGCTCACCCCGCTCGCCGCGGCCGGGCTGCGCCGACGGCTGGCCGACGTGGGGGACGCCGTGATCCTGGCCCCCCTTGGGACCGCCCGTGACGGGCAGGGCCGGGTCCCGTGGCGGGTCCACGTGCACGTGCCCCGCGCCGAGGACGCGATCGGCCCCCTGCGGGCCGCCGGCGACGTCGAGGGCCTGACCGTCACCGACCTGGCCGGGCCGTCGCACGGCGACGACGCCGCACCGGACGGGTGCCATGGCCGCTGAGGCCCCCGTCACCGACCTGCCCCTGTCCGAGGTGCTGGGTGGGAAGCTGCCCGCCCGCCTCGAGAGGGAGCTCGGGCTGACCACGGTCGGGGACCTGCTGGACCACGTGCCGCGCCGCTGGATCGAGCGCGGCGAGCTCACCCCCATCGCCGCGCTGCCCTACGACGCCGAGGTGACCGTCGTCGCCGTCGTGGAGTCGGTGACCACGCGGCGCATGCACAGCCGGCCCGGGTTCATCGTGGACGTCACCGTCGCGGACCCGTCCGTGGCCGGCGTGCCGGGGGCGAGCCTGTCCATGGCCTTCTTCAACGGCCACGACGCCCGCCGCCGCCTCGCCCCCGGGATGACCGCCATGTTCCAGGGCCGCACGACCGAGTACCGCGGCCGGATCACGCTGAACAACCCGGACTTCGCCCTTCTGGACGACGACGTCACCCCGGGGGAGGTGGACGTGCGACCGGTCCCGCTCTACCGGGCCACGGGGAAGCTGCCGTCGTGGACGGTCCGCTCCGCCGTCGCCCGAGTGCTCGAGACCGTCGACCTGGGACGGATCCCCGAGCTGCTCACCGAGCGGATCCGCGCGGAGGCCGCCGCGGCGCTCGACCTGGACGTGCCGCTGCCGGACACCGCCCAGGCATACCGGGATCTGCACGCCCCGCACGACGTCGCCGCCACCGGGCCGGCGCGGACCGCGCTCGCCCTGCGTGAAGCGCTGCTCGTCCAGGCCGCGCTCGCGTGGCGCCGGGACCGGGAGCGGGCGGTGCCCGCAACGCCCCGCCCGCCGCGGGCCGGGGGCCTGCTCGAGGCCCTCGACGCCCGCCTGCCGTTCGCGCTGACGCCCGGCCAGGTGGCGGTGGGGGAGCAGCTGTCCGCCGAGCTGGCCCGGGAGGCCCCGATGAGCCGGCTGCTGCAGGGGGACGTGGGCGCGGGCAAGACGCTCGTGGCCCTGCGGGCGATGCTGCAGGTCGTGGACGCCGGCGGCCAGGCCGCCCTGGTGGCGCCCACCGAGGTGCTCGCCGCGCAGCACCACCGCGCCCTGCTGCGCCTGATGGGACCGCTCGCCGAGGCCGGCACCCTCGGGGCCGGCGACGGCCCGGCCACGAGGGTCGTGCTGGTCACCGGCTCGCTCAAGACCGCCGCGCGCCGGGAGGCGCTGCTGGCCCTGGCCTCCGGCGAGGCCGGGATCGCCGTCGGGACGCACGCGCTGCTCTCCGAGAAGGTGGGCTTCGCCGAGCTGGCCCTGGCCGTCGTCGACGAGCAGCACCGCTTCGGCGTGGACCAGCGCGAGGCCCTGCGGCGGGCCAACCCCGGCACGCACCTGCTCGTCATGTCCGCCACGCCCATCCCACGCTCCGTGGCGATGACGGTGTTCGGGGACCTGGACCTGTCGGTGCTCGAGGGGCTGCCCTCGGGGCGACAGCCGGTCACCACGCACGTGGCGCGCATGGCCCACGGCCCGCGCGTGATCGGCCGGGTGTGGGAGCTGATCGCCGAGCACGTGGCGGCCGGTCACCAGGCGTTCGTGGTGTGCCCGCGCATCGACCCCGACGACACCGACCCGGGCCACGCCAACGTGGAGGAGATGACACCCCGGCTGCGGGGTCTCCCGGCGCTGGCGGGACTGCGGATCGACGCCGTGCACGGGCGCATGGACCAGGCCGAGCAGGACGCGGCGATGCAGGCCTTCGCGCGCGGCGAGACGGACGTGCTCGTGGCGACCACCGTCGTGGAGGTGGGCGTGGACGTGCCCAACGCGACGGTCATGGCGGTCCTCGACGCCGACGACTTCGGCCTGTCCACCCTGCACCAGCTGCGCGGCCGCGTGGGCCGCGGGCCCGGGGCGGCGGTCTGCCTGCTGGCCACGCGCCTGCCGGACGGGTACCCGTCGCTGCGCCGGCTCGAGGTCCTGGCCCAGGAGCAGGACGGCATGCGCATCGCGCAGGAGGACCTCGCCCAGCGCGGCGTCGGCGACGTGCTCGGCGCCGCCCAGTCCGGGCTGGCCTCGGGGCTGCACCACGTGGACGTCATCGCCGACGCCCCGCTGATCGCCGTGGCCGCCGACGCCGTCGCGCAGGTCATGGCGGCCGGCCCCGGGCTCTCCGCCCACCCGGCGCTCGCCGCCGAGGTGGCCCGCTGGGAGGCCGAGCACCTCACCGCCGCCGACTACCTCGAGAAGGGCTGAGCCATGTCCCGCATCATCGCCGGCGCGGCCGCCGGGCGGCCCCTGAGCGCCGTCCCCGGCACCGGCACGCGCCCCACCACGGACCGCACCAAGGAGGCCCTGTTCTCCTGGCTCGAGGCCCGCGACTGGCTGGACGGGACGGCCGTGCTCGACCTCTACGCCGGCTCCGGCGCCCTGGGGTGCGAGGCTGCCAGCCGCGGAGCGGCATCGGTGCTGCTGGTCGAGCGGGACCGGAAGGCCGTGACCGCGTGTCGCGCGAACGCCGCGCTGGTCAACCGGGCGCGCGGGGCCGACGTCGTGCGCGTGCGCGCCGGGAGCGTGGAGCAGGCGCTCGCGGCGGAGGCCGCGCCCGTGGACCTGATCCTGGCCGACCCGCCGTACCCGGTGGCCGGCCCGCCACTCGAGGCCGTGCTGGAGGCGGCGGCCGGGCGGCTCGCCCCGGGCGGGCTGCTCGTGCTGGAGCGGGCGGCCCGGGACGCGGCGCCGCGCCGGCCGCGCGGCCTCGAGGAGGTCGAGGTGCGCGTCTACGGCGAGACCGCCCTGTACCTCTGGCAGGACGAGCGCTGACCCCGCCCACCCGCTTTCGTTCGGGAAACGGCGGCGTGTCGGCCCGTTTTCGTTCGGGAAACGGCGGCGTCTCGGCCCGTTCTCACCGGGGAGACGGGAGGGCGGAACGGACTGGGCTCAGCACGGAACCGCGAGCACGGCGGCCGCCGTTTCCCGAACGAAAATGCTCCGGGGACCGCCGTTTCCCGAACGAAAGTGCTCCGGGGGCCGCCGTTTCGTCAACGAAAGCGTCGGGGGTCAGGGCGTGCGCAGCCGCGGGGCCGCCTCGGCCAGGCGGCGCATCGCCTCGTCGATCGCATCCGGGGACTTGCAGAACGCCAGCCGCAGCCACGACCGCAGGTGGCCCCCGTCCGGGCGGCAGAGCGCGCCCACGGGGATGCCGGTGACGCCGGCCTCACGCGTCCACCGCACCGCGGCCTCGGCCGCGTCCGTCACACCCCACGGGGCCAGGTCCACGACGACGAAGTAGCCCGCCGCCGGGACGACCGGGTCCAGGCCCGCCTCGCGCAGGCCCGCCACGAGCCGATCCCGGGCGTCGCGGTACCGCTCGCGCTGGCCGGCGAGGTGCCGCTCGGCGTCGTCGGTGGGCAGGTAGGCACCCAGCGCGCGCTGGAAGGCGGGGCCGGAGGAGTAGGTGAGGAACTGCTTGACGGCGCGCGCGGCCCCGACGAGCTCGGCCGGGCCGGTCAGCCAGCCGACCTTCCACCCGGTGACGGCGAACGCCTTGCCCGCGCTGGAGACCGTCAGGGCGATGTCCTCGGCGCCCGCGACCGAGCGCAGGCTGACGTGCTCGCCCTCGTAGACGAGGTGGTCGTAGACCTCGTCCGAGAGGATCAGCACGCCCCGGGACCGGCACAGGGCCACGAGCTCCTCGAGCAGCTCCCGCGGATAGACCGCACCCGTGGGGTTGTGCGGCGTGTTCACGATGAGCAGGCGCGTGCGGTCGGTGATCGCGTCCGCGACCCGCGCCGGGTCCGGCAGGAAGTCCGGGGCCTCCACCGGCGCGCTCACGTGCCGGGCGCCGACCAGGGCGATCGTGGCGGCGTGCGAGTCGTAGAACGGCTCGACCGTGACGACCTCGTCGCCCGGGCGCACGAACGCCAGGACCGCCGCGGCGATGCCCTCGGTGGCACCCGTGGTGATCATGACCTGCGTGGCGGGGTCCTCCGTCACGCCCCAGTGGCGCCGGCGGTGCTCTGCGACGGCCCGCCGCAGCGCGGGGTCGCCCGTGCCGGGGGCGTACTGGTTGGGGCCCGCCAGCACGGCGTCGGCCGCCAGCCGCAGCAGCGCGTCGGGGCCGTCGGCGTCGGGGAAGCCCTGGCCGAGGTTCACGGCCCCGTGCTCGACGGCGAGGCCCGTCATCGTCTCGAACACCGTGGGCACGGGGCCGGCGTCGCCGAGCAGGCCCGCGGCCGCCGCCGTGCGACGCCACGGCGCGTCCACGTCGACGTCGTGCCGTGCTGCTCCGGGGGTGGGCTGGGTTCCGTCCATGGCCGCACTGTACCCATCGCCGCGGACCGCACACGGCGGCGCACGCCGCGCCCGGCAGGACCGCGACGCGCCGGAGCCGGACCGGACGGGCGTCCGTCGCCGCTCGGCGCGGCCCCGGCTAGACTGGCACCCATGCGTCGTGCCGTCTGCCCTGGTTCGTTCGATCCCCTCCACAAGGGGCACGTCGAGGTGATCGCGCGAGCCGCGAACCTCTTCGAGGAGGTGGTGGTCGCCGTGTCCGCCAACCCGGCCAAGACGTACCGCTTCAGCGTGGACGAGCGCATCGCCATGATCGAGGCGACGGTGTCCTCCCTCGCCGGTGTCGCGGTCCGGCCCATGGGCCCGGGCCTGCTGGCCGAGTTCTGCCGGCAGATCGGTGCAGATGCGATCGTCAAGGGGCTGCGCGGCGGCGCCGACCTCGAGTTCGAGGCCCCGATGGCCGCGATGAACCGCCACCTCACCGGGGTCGAGACGGTCTACCTCCCGGCCGACGCCCGGTACACCCACGTGTCCTCCTCGCTCATCAAGGAGGTCCACGGACTCGGCGGCGACGTCGCCGAGTTCGTCCCGGCCGCGGTCCTGCGCGGCCTCGACGGCGGGGCCTGACCCCGCCCGGCCCCCCGCGGGCCACCCTTCCGCTCGTCCCACCGCATCAACCGCAGGAGAACCGCCGATGACCGTCCCGCCCCCTTCCCGCCCCCGCACCCGCAAGGCCGTGATCCCGGCCGCCGGCCTGGGCACCCGCTTCCTGCCGGCCACCAAGGCCATGCCGAAGGAGATGCTGCCGGTGGTGGACCGGCCGGCCATCGAGTACGTGGTGACGGAGGCCCGGCGTGCGGGCCTCGCGGACGTGCTGATGATCACAGGCCGGAACAAGCGGGCCCTCGAGGACCACTTCGACCGCCATCCCGCGCTGGAGGCCGTGTTGGAGCGCAAGGGCGACGCCAAGCGGCTCGCGCAGATCCACGAGTCGGACCTGGTGGGGGACATCCACTACGTCCGTCAGGGCGAGGCCCTCGGGCTCGGCCACGCGGTGAACTGCGCACGCCGCCACGTCGGCGAGGAGCCGTTCGCGGTCCTGCTGGGCGATGACATCATCGGCGACGGCGAGGCGCTGCTCGAGCGCATGATCGACGTGCAGCAGCGCCTCGGCGGCTCCGTGATCGCCCTCATGGAGGTCCCGGAGGAGGCCGTCTCGGCCTACGGCGTGGCCGCGGTGGAGGCCGTGCCGGGGGAGGGCGACGACGTCGTCCGCGTCACCGACCTCGTGGAGAAGCCGGCCCGCGAGGACGCCCCCTCCACCCTCGCGATCATCGGCCGCTACGTGCTGGCCCCGCAGGTGTTCGACGTGCTGGACGAGACCCCGCCCGGCCGCGGCGGGGAGATCCAGCTCACCGATGCGCTCCAGAGGCTGGCCACGGAGGACGGCGAGGGCCGCGGCGTGCACGCCGTCGTCTTCGACGGCCGCCGCTACGACACGGGGGACAAGCTCGGCTACCTGCAGGCGGTCATCGAGTTCGGGACGCGGCACGAGGACCTCGGGGCCGACCTGCGGGCCTGGCTCCGGGAGTTCACCGCCGGGCTCTGAGCCGGGCCGGCGACGCGCGGGCCGCGGCCGGCTTTGGCCGAGGCGGACCCACCCGGTAGGATGGGCTGTCGGTCCGTCGTGGCTGGACCCGTGTCCAGGCCGCATCGCATCCCCGCAGAGGGCGTGCGGACGGGCCGTGTACCCCCGCCGTCCCACCCGCCGAGAGGAGCGACCATGGACAGCATCCAGCACCACGGCGCCGACTCGCCGTGGGTGATCCCCGTGCGCGATCTGACGCGCGGGGCCGGAGTCCAGCGCGAGCTGACGGCCGAGTGGCCCGCCCCCGCGGGCGTCTCCACGCCGCTGCTGGGGATCCCCGAGGGGGACCCCGTCGAACTGGACCTGCGTCTGGAGTCGGTGCACGAGGGCGTCCTCGTCACCGGCACCGCGGACGCGACCCTGAAGGGCGAGTGCGGCCGTTGCCTGCGCCCGCTGCACGAGGGGATCACCGTGGACCTGCAGGAGCTGTACCTCACCGGCACGTCCGAGGACGACGCCGGCGAGCAGCCGCTCGTGGTGCGCGAGACCGTGGACCTGGAACCCGTGTTCCGGGACGCCGCGGTCATCGCCCTTCCGTTCCAGCCGCTGTGCCGGCCGGACTGCGAGGGCCTGTGCGCCGACTGCGGCATCCGCCTCGAGGACGCGCCCGAGGGGCACGCCCACGAGCGCGTGGACCCGCGCTGGGCCGCCCTGGCCCACCTCGCGGGCACCTCAGAGACCTCCATCACCGAGACAGAAGAGAGATAGTCGTGGCAGTCCCGAAGCGGAAGATGTCCCGTGCCAACACCCGTGCCCGCCGGTCGCAGTGGAAGGCCACCGCGCCCACCCTGGTGAAGTCCGTCGAGAACGGTCGCGTCTCGTACCGCCTGCCCCATCAGGCCGAGCTGAAGACCGACGCCGCCGGCACCCCCCTGTTCTTGGAGTACAAGGGCCGCAAGGTCGCCGACGCCTGAGATGGCGTCCCCATCGGCTCGCCGCGGGCCTGAGCCCGCGCCCGAGCCAGAAGAGCTGTTCGAGCGTCTCGGCGTGCACATCACCGCCGGGACGCTCGAACGTGCTCTGACGCACCGCTCGTTCGCCTATGAGCAGGGCGGGCTGCCCACCAACGAGCGCCTCGAGTTCCTCGGGGACTCGGTGCTGGGCTACGTGGTCACCGACCACATCTTCACGGTGTACCCGGACCTGGCCGAGGGCGACCTCGCGCGCCGCCGGGCCGCCGTCGTGTCCACGCGTGCCCTGGCGAAGGTGGCGCGCCGGATCGGCATCGGCCCGTTCGTGCGCCTGGGCACGGGGGAGCGCCGCACCGGCGGGGCGGACAAGGACTCGATCCTCGCCGACACCCTCGAGGCGCTCATCGGCGCGGTCTACGTGGACCACGGGGCTGTGGCCGCGGCCGCACTCGTGCACCGCCACGTGGTGCCGCTGCTGGACGAGCCGGACCTGCTGCGCGAGAGCACCGACTGGAAGACGGTCGTGGCCGAGGCCGCCAGCCGCCACGGTCTCGGCGCCGTCCGCTACGCGATCGAGGGTCAGGGCCCCGCGCACGATCCCCGCTACCGGGCCACCCTCGTCGTCGGCGAGCGCGAGTACGGCTCCGCCGTCGCCAGCTCCAAGAAGCAGGCCGAGCGGGACGCCGCGGCCGCCTCATGGCCCGCCCTCGAGGCGGATCTGCCGGCCGCGGGGCGCTGAGCCCGTGCCGGAGCTGCCCGAGGCCGAGGTCGTCCGGCGCGGCCTGGCCCGGTGGGCCACGGACGCCGTCGCCGCGGAGCTCGAGGTCCTCGACCCCCGCTCGCTGCGTCGCAGCCCCGGAGGCGCGGACGCCCTCCGGGAGCGGCTGCGCGGCGCCCGGCTGGCCGAGCCGGCTCGCCGCGGCAAGTTCCTCTGGCTGCCCCTGGCCGAGGGCGACGACGCCGTCGTCGTGCACCTGGGGATGAGCGGGCAGATCCTCGTGGACGAACCGGGGGCCGCCGACCAGCGTCACCTGCGCCTGCGCCTGCCCGTCACCGCGGCGGACGGCTCCGCCCGCGAGCTGCGGTTCGTGGACCAGCGGATCTTCGGCGGCTGGTGGCTCGACGCGCTGCGGCCCGACGACGCCGCCGGGGGCGAGCGGATCCCCACCACGGCCGCCCACATCGCCCTGGACCCGCTGCACCCGCTGTTCGACCCCGCGGCCGTGCACGCGCGCCTGGCACGGCGCCGCTCCACCCTCAAGCGCGCGTTGCTGGACCAGTCGCTGGTCTCCGGGATCGGCAACATCTACGCGGACGAGGCCCTCTGGGGCGCCCGCCTGCACCCCGAGCGCCCGACCGAGCGCATGCGCCGGGCGGACACGCTGCGCCTCCTGGCGGCCGTCCAGGACGTGATGCGCCGGGCCCTGGAGGTGGGGGGCACGAGCTTCGACGCGCTCTACGTCAACGTGGACGGGCGATCGGGCTACTTCGCCCGCTCCCTGGCGGCCTACGGGCGCACCGGGCAGCCGTGTCGCCGCTGCGCCGCCGAGGGGGTCGACTCCCGCATCGTGCGCGAGCCGTTCATGAACCGTGCGAGCCACCTGTGCCCGCGCTGCCAGCCCAGGCCGCGCCGTCGCCGGGCCGCGGCGGCCGACGCCTGACGGGGCGTCCGTAGACTGGGCTGACCCCCGACCTCGAGCAGGAGACCCGAGTGAGCCATCCCCCGGCCGCGTCCTGGACGCCCGAGCCCCTGCCGCGCCCCGAGCCCCCGCGCGACGACGCCCCGCCGGTCGCGCGGCGCCGCCGGCGCTGGCCGTGGGTCGTCGGCCTGCTCGCCGTCCTGCTCGCGGCGCTGCTCGGCCTGGGCGCCTGGTACGCGGGCTCGCTCGGGCGCACCTTCGACGACCACCGGCAGACGGTGGACGTGGGGGCGCTCGAGCAGGCGGCCGGGGACGGCCCGCTGAACGTGCTCGTCCTGGGCTCCGACTCCCGCGAGGGCGAGGGCGAGCAGGACATGGGCCAGCGCTCGGACACCATGATGCTCGTGCACATCCCCGCGGACCGACGCCAGGTCTACGTCATGTCCGTGCTGCGGGATTCGTGGGTCACCGTGCCCGGCCACGGCGAGGCGAAGATCAACTCGGCCTTCGACACGGGCGGCTACACCCTCGCCGTGGACACGGTGGAGCTGTTGCTGGGAGTGCCGATCCACCACGTCCTGGAGGTCGACTTCCAGGGCTTCCGGGGCGTGACGAACGCGCTGGGCGGCGTCGAGGTCTGCAACCCGCAGGCCTTCTCCTCCGGTCAGGCCAACCCCTCGTACTACCCGCGAGGGCACATCCTGCTGCAGGACACCGCCGCCCTGCGCTACGTGCGCGAGCGGCACGCCTTCGACGACGGCGACGTCACCCGCGTGAAGAACCAGCAGCGCTACCTGGCCGGGGCGATGGACCGCTTCCTCAGCCCGCAGATCCTGGGCAATCCCGCCCGCACCACCGAGGTCGTCGCCACGTTCTCCGACCACCTCGGTGTGGACGAGGGGCTCACGTCTGGCGTGATCGCCTCGCTCGCGTGGCAGCTGCGCGACGTCCGCGGCGAGGACGTCGAGATGTTCACGGTGCCTCGCAAGGGCTTTGCGGAGGGGCCGAACGGCGACGCCATCGTCGAGCTCGACGAGGACAAGCTGGCGGACCTGCGCTCCGCCCTCGCCGACGACGACGTCCAGCGCTATGTCGACGAGCACGAGCCCAAGAAGGAGAAGAAGGCCCAGGCCGCCGGCGGGCCCGCCCCCGTGCTGACCCTGCTGACCGGCACCACGCCCGCACCCGCCCTCGGGGAGGACCCCTGTGACGACTGAGCCGCGCCGCCCCCGCCTCCTGCTGGTCTCCCACTCCTACCGGCCCGAGCGCACCCCGCCCGCACGTCGCTGGGGCGCGGTCGTGGCGGCGCTGCGGTCGGCGGGCTGGGACGTCGACGTCGTCGCGCCCGGGGGTGTGCGCCCCTTCGCCGGGCCCGACGGCGAACGTGTCCTGCCCACGCCTCGCCTGCCCCTGGGGGAGGCCGGCCGCAACGGCCGCTTCGCCGAAGCGGTGGTGCACGCCCTGCTCGCCATCCCCCGCGGGATGGCCACCCGACGCCCGGACGTGGTGGTGGCCACCGTGCCCGCCCTGCCCGTGGTGGTGCCCGGCGTCGTGCTCTCCCGCCTCTGGCGCCGTCCCCTCGTGCTGGAGATGCGCGACGCCTGGCCGGATCTCGCCCACGAGGCCGGGGTCCACCAGGGCCTGCTGGGCGCCGCGATGGAACGCGTCGTGACCGGCGGCCAGCGCGCGGCCCGACTCGTGGTGACCGTCACGGACGGCTTCGCGGAGACGCTGCGCGGGCGGGGGGTGCGGGTGGTCCGCACCCTGGGCAACGGCGTGGACCTGGCCCGCCTGGCGGTGGCGCCGCGGCGGGAGCGGGCCGCCGGTGAGCTCCACGTGCTGTACCTGGGCAACATGGGCGAGAGCCAGGGACTCGAGCGGCTCATCGACGCCGCGGCGACGCTGCGTCGCACCCGGCCGGGGGTGCGCGTCCGGCTGGTCGGGGAGGGGACCCGGCGTCCGGCGCTGGAGGCCCGCAACGCCGAGCTCGGCTCGCCGGCCGAGATCCTCGGACCCGTCCACGGCGCGGCCGTGGCCCAGCAGTACGCGTGGGCGGACACGCTGGTGGTGGCCCTGCGTCCCGACTGGCCGAGCTTCCGGCACACCGTGCCCTCCAAGACCTACGAGGTGCTCGCCGTCGGCCGGCACGTCACGGGCCTGGTGACGGGGGAGGCCGCCCGCACGCTCGAGGCGGCCGGTGGCGCCGACGTCATCGGCCCGGACGTGGACGACCTGGTGCGGCACCTGACGGCGCTCGCGGACGATCCGCACCGCACCGACGTCGGCGCGGGCGGACGCGACTGGGTGCGCCGCCACGCCGACCTGCCGGCCGTGGCCCGCCGCTACGAGCGACTGCTGCGCCGCATCGCCGGTCGCTGAGCCCGACGTCGGCCCCTTGCTAGGGTTGACGCCGCCGCACCCGGCCGGGTGCACTCCACCGGGACACCGAGGAACGGTTCTGATGCCAGCTGGGAAGTCCATCCGTCAGGTCGCGCGCGCGGGCGCTCGCCTGCTGCCGCCCGAACAGCGCCGTCGGGTGCGCCGCACCGGCGGCGCGCTGCTGCGCAGGCTGCCGCCGCCGGTGGCCGAGGAGGTCCGCGGCGTGTTCGGCATCCGCTGGGGCGCCCATCCGGCGCACGCCCGGCCCGCCGACGCCCTGGGCCTGGCGGGCGGGCCGGCCCGTGCCCGCCCCGGCAGCGCCTCCCTCACCGGCCGCGGTGCGGCCGCCGTCGGCGCCGATCCGGAGGCCGCGGCCCGTCTCGAGCGGGCCCTGGGCCTGGCCGACACGTCCCGCACCGAGCGGGGCGGGCGGGCCGTCGGCGTCGTCGCCGCTCCGGACGTGCGCGCGGCCCTTGCGGCCGCCGGGCACCGCGTCGTGCCGCTCGTGCCGGGCACCGCGGGCGCGGTGGCCGAACGCGTGGAGGCCGTCGTCGTGGACGTGGACGGCGTGGACGGGCCGTGGGCCGGGGCCCTCGACGCCGCCGGCGTGGCCCTCTACCTCGAGCTGCGGGGTGCCGTGAGCGCGGCCGCCGCGCGCGGGGTGACCGTCTGGGTGCTCTCCCGGGGCCGTCACCGGCACCGGCTCGGAGCCCTCGCCCTGCTGCACGCCGAGGACGTCATCGTGGTCGAGGCCGGCGCGGATCGGACGCCGTTGCACTTCACCGAGGACCCGGGCGACGCGCCCCAGGGGATCGCCGACGTCCTCGCCGCCTGCCCGGAGGAGAGCGCATGAACACGCACCACCCCGACCGCCTGACCGACGCCGCCGGCGTGCGCATCCTGCTCTACGGCGACGTCGACCTGAACGTCATCGACGGCTCCGCCACGTGGCTGCCCTCCTTGACGGAGACCCTCGCCCGCACGGGTGCGAGCGTGGACGTCCAGCTCAAGGCCGTCGAACGCCGGGACCTGCTCACCGCTCCGCTGCGCGCCCTGACGGGGGTGCGCGTGCTCCCCGCTGAGCCGGCGGCCGGGCAGGGGGGAATGACCCCCTCCCGCGCCGCGGACGTGCTGGCCCGCCGGGACGAGGAGTCCCGGTACGACGTGGTGCTCGTGCGCGGCATCCACGCTTGCCTCGAGCTCGCCGACCGCGGCACCTTCCCAGGGCGGCTGTGGTCCTACGTGACCGAGTACGGCTACGTGGAGGACGGCTTCCCGGCCGGGCGCGTCGAGGAGCTCGGCCGCATCGCCGCGGCGAGCCGTCTGATGCTGGCCCAGACGCCCCAGGCCCGCGCCGTGCTCGAGGCGATGGTCCCGGCCGCCGCCGGGCGCACCGAGCTGCTCTCGCCGATGGTGCCGGACGGGCTCGCTCCGGCCGAACGCGGCGAGGCGCCCGCCGACGGCCCGGTGCGTGTCGTGTACACGGGCAAGTTCGCCCACGACTGGCGCACCGACCTCATGCCGGACGTGCTGACCGCCCTCCACGAGGCCGGTGTCCCGGCCACGCTCACGATGGTGGGGGACAAGGTCCACCCCGAGCGGGACCGGCCCGGCTGGGCCGCGGCGATGCGCTCCCTCCTCGAGGCGGACCGGCCCGACTTCGAGTGGACCGGAGCGCTCTCCCGCGAGGAGTCCATGGCCCGCACCGCGGCCGCGGACGTCTCTCTGGGCTGGCGCGCTCCCGCCCTGGACCTCTCGCTCGAGATCTCCACGAAGGTGCTCGAGAGCTGCGCGGTCGGAGTGCCGCCGCTCCTGAACCGGACCGTGGCGCATGAGGAGCTGCTGGGGGCCGACTACCCCCTGTTCGTGGACGGGGTGAGGGACTCGGCTCGGGACGTCGCCGCTCGCATCGCGGCCGCCCGCCACGACCTGCCGGCCCTCTCTCGGCGCGTCGTCGAGGCCGCCGCCCCCTACCGCATGGCCGCGCGCGCCCGCGCCCTGACGGGCCTCATGGACCGGCTCGGTCTGCTCGACCGCCGGCCCGCCCGCGGCGGGTCACGCATCCGCGTGGTCCTGGCCGGCCACGACCTGAAGTTCGCGGGGGAGCTCGTCGACCTGCTGCGGGACGACCCGGGCGTCGAGCTGCGCATCGACCACTGGCAGGGCCTGCACCGCCACGACGAGGCCGCCTCACGCCGCCTCGTCGAGTGGGCCGACGTCGTGGTGTGCGAGTGGGCGGGCCCCAACGCCGTCTGGTACGCCCGCCACAAGCGCCCCGGCCAGCGGCTCGTGGTCCGCCTGCACATGTTCGAGCTGCGCGGCGGCTGGCTCTCCGCGCTCGAGACCGACGCCGTGGACCGCCTCGTGACCGTCTCCGATCTCTACCGGGACCTGGTGCGCGAGCACCTGCCCATCGAGCCCGCGCGGGTCTCGGTGATCCCCAACGCCGTGTCCGTGGCGGACCTGGACCGTCCCGGCCTGCCGGGTCGCCGGTTCCGGCTCGGCCTCGTCGGCCTGGTGCCGCTGCGCAAGCGCCTGGACCGGGCCGTCGACCTGCTGGAGATCCTGCGCGCCCATGACGAACGGTTCACCCTGCACGTGCGCGGCCGCATGCCGTGGGAGTACCCGCACGAGTGGCGCAAGCCCCTCCAGCGCGAGGGCTACCTCGACCTGTTCGCCCGCCTCGGTGCCGGTCCGCTGCGCGAGGCCGTCGCCTTCGAGCCCTTCGGGGCGGACATGGGCTCGTGGCTGACGAAGATCGGCTGGGTGCTCTCGCCGTCCACCACCGAGAGCTTCCACCTCGCGCCCGCCGAGGGCATGGTCTCGGGTGCGGTCCCGCTCATCTGGGACCGGCCCGGCGCGAGGGGCGTGTTCGGCGACGAGTTCGTGCTCGACGACACCGACGCCGCGGCGCGGCGGGTGCTGGAGGCGACCGCCGACGATGCGCGGTGGGACGAGCTCTCGACCCTGGCCCGGTGCCGGGTGCGCGCGTACGACGAGCGCGTCGTGGCCGGCCTGTGGCGCGAGGCGCTCGGGCTGAACTGAAGCAGGCCGGGCGTCGGCGGTAGGGTGGGACGCGTTCGCCCCCGCCCGCCGGTGCCGGGGCCGTCGTGGACCATTCCCCATCGAGGAGACCCCGTGAAGAAGATCGAGACCGTCGCCGTCATCGGCCTGGGCTACATCGGCCTGCCGACGGCTGCCATCCTGGCGGAGAACGGCGTGCGCGTGCACGGCGTGGACGTCTCGGACCGCACGGTGGACGCCGTGAATGCGGGCACGGTGCCCTTCGTGGAGCCGGACCTGGCCGGGTTCGTCGCGCGCGGCGTCGAGAAGGGCCTGCTCAGCGCCTCGACGACGACGCCGGCGGCGGACGCCTACATCGTCGCCGTGCCGACCCCGTTCAAGGACGGGCACTCCCCGGACCTGGGCTACATCGAGGCCGCCGCCCGCGGCCTGGCCCCGCAGCTGACGGGTGACGAGCTCGTCATCCTCGAGTCCACCTCGCCCCCCGGCGCCACCGAGCACATGGCCGAGGTGATCTTCGCCGAGCGTCCTGAGCTGCGCGAGTCCGAGCTGGACTTCGCCCACTGCCCCGAGCGGGTGCTCCCGGGCCGTGTGATGGTCGAGCTCGTGACCAACGACCGGATCGTCGGCGGCTCGACCCGGCGCGCGGCCGAGCGGGCCCGCGACCTCTACCGCACGTTCTGCGAGGGCGAGATCCTGCTGACGGACACCCGCACCGCGGAGATGGCCAAGCTCGTGGAGAACTCCTTCCGCGACGTCAACATCGCCTTCGCCAACGAGCTGTCCGTGATCTGCGCCGAGCAGGGCATCGACGTGTGGGAGCTCATCGAGCTCGCCAACCACCATCCCCGCGTGAACATCCTGCAGCCGGGCCCCGGCGTGGGCGGCCACTGCATCGCCGTGGACCCGTGGTTCATCGTGGACGCCGCCCCGCAGACCGCCCGGCTGATCCGCGCGGCCCGGGAGATCAACGACGGCAAGCCCCAGTGGGTCATCGACCAGGTCAAGGCTGCGGCCTTCGACGTCCAGCAGGCCACCGGCCGCGCTCCGGTCGTCGCAGCCCTCGGCCTGGCCTTCAAGCCGAACATCGACGACCTGCGTGAATCCCCGGCCCTGAACATCGCGGCCGAGCTGGCGGGCCAGTTCTCCGGGTCCGACGTGCTCGTGGTCGAGCCGCACGTGACGGAGCTGCCGGCCGCGCTGCAGGGCAAGGACAACGTGCGCCTGGTCGCGGCCGACGAGGCCCTGGACGCCGCCGACATCGTGGTGCTGCTGGTGGACCACTCCGCCTTCGCCGACCTCGGCGACCGCGTGGCCGACAAGCGCGTGATCGACACGCGCGGCCAGTGGCGCACCGTCCCGTCCCTCTGACCCGACGCGGCCCGCGCCCCGCCCGCCCCGCCGACAGGAGCCTGCACCGATGACCGCACGCGAGCGCCCCGCGTCGTCCCGCCGGCCGTTGCTGCGGTCCCTGGCACTGACCGCCCAGACCGTCCGCGAGCACGTGACGGATGACCCGGTGCTGCTGGCCCTGCAGGTCTCCCGTCGACTGCCGCCCGCAGTGGCGGGCGGGGCGGTCGGCGTCCTCACCCGCCTGGGCCGGAACGGCGTCGTGCCCGCGCTCGGCCACGAGATGCGGGGCGAGCGCGCTGCGGCCCTGGCCGCCCTCGGGGTGGACGAGGCCGGCCAGCCCGTCCGCGCGTCCCGTCCGGGGGCGGGGAACGTCCGCGGGCTGGTCCACCGGGCCGACGCCGCCCTCGGCATGGGCCGGCCCGACGTCGCCGAGACGCTGCTCGGCAGCGTGCCGGAGGAGCATCGCGGCGCGGCGTGGACGGCCGCCGCCGCACGCCTGGCGGCCCACCGCGGCGACCTCGGCGGCGCGGCCGCGCTCGCCGCGCGGCATCCCCGCAACCGTCATCTCGCCCGCCGCATGGCGGGCGAGCGGGACGCGTTCCGCGGCGTCGCCCCGACCGTGCCGACCGAGCCCGGCTACCGCCCGGTCCCGGGGCGGGTGCTGCACGTGCTGACCAACTCCCTGCCCCACACCGGATCCGGGTACGCCCAGCGCAGCCACGCGATCCTCACCTCCCTGCGGGACGAGGGCTTCGATGTCGCCGCCGTGACGCGGCCGGGCTACCCCGTGCAGATCGGCGTGCCCTGGGCGGCACAGCGGGATGTCGTGGACGGGATCGGCTACGCCCGGCTGCTGCCGGCGCGGCTCGCCCAGGGCCAGGCCGCCCGCATCCAGCAGCACGCCGAGCTGCTGGCCGCGCACGTGCGTCGACACCGTCCTGCCCTGCTGCACACCACCACGCACTTCGTGAACGCGCTCGCGGTCGAGGCCGTGGCGCGGGCCTTCGGGATCCCGTGGGTGTACGAGGTCCGCGGGCAGCTCGCGGACACGTGGGCGGCGGTGCGCGGGCCCGAGGCCCTGGGCTCGGAACGGTACCGGCTCTTCCAGGAGCGGGAGGCCGAGGCCGCCCGCCGCGCCGACGGGGTCGTGACGCTCGGGGCGGGCATGCGCGACCGCCTAGTCGCCGCCGGGGTGGCCGAGGACGCCGTCGTGCTCTGCCCCAACGCCGTGGGCCCGGCCTTCGTCGCCGAGCCGGCGGACCGGGACGAGGCACGCGCCCGGCTGGGCTGGGACCTGCCGACCGACGCCTTCGTGGTGGGCACCGTCTCGAGCCTCGTGGACTACGAGGGACTGGACACCCTGCTGCGCGCCGCCGCGCGGCTGGCCCCGCACCGTCCCGGACTGCGCGTGCACATCGCCGGCGACGGCGTCGCCCGTCCCGGGCTGCAGGCCCTGGCCGCGGAGCTCGGCATCGCGGAGCTGTGCGCCTTCCCCGGGCGGGTGGACCGCGAGGATGCGCGCCTGCACCACGCCGCCCTGGACGTGTTCGCGGTCCCGCGCCGGGACCTGCCCGTCACGCGCGCGGTGACGCCGATGAAGACCGTCGAAGCCTCGGCCACCGGTCGGCCCGTCGTCGCCTCGGACCTGCCGGCCCTGGCCGAGCTCGTCGAGGACGAGCGGACCGGCCTGCTCGTCCCCGCGGAGGATCCCGCAGCGCTGGCCGCCGCCCTCGACCGGCTCGCGGGGGACCCGGCCGAGCGGGCGCGCCTCGGCGCGGCCGGCCGGGAATGGGCCCTGCAGACGCGCACCTGGGAGGCCAACGCGCGCCGCTATCGGACGCTCTACGACCGGCTCGGCGTCCACCCGCGCTGATACAGTGACGCGGGCGCCGGGTCTCCCGCACTCTCGTGTTCCGGAGGCCTCCTCGACGCCCGCCCGACGCTCGCCGCGTGGGGCCCGTGCACGGAAGGAAGACTGGACCCGCATGAAGATCGCCGTCGTCGCCCTGGGCAAGATCGGCCTGCCGCTGGCCGTGCAGTTCGCAAGCAAGGGACACGAGGTGGTCGGCGTAGACGTCAACGCCGCCGTCGTGGACCTGGTCAACGCGGGGACCGAGCCCTTCCCGGGCGAGGCCCACCTCCAGGAGAAGCTCTCGTCCGCGGTGGCCGACGGCCGCCTGCGCGCCACCACCGTCTACGGCGACGCCGTCCCGGGGGCCGACGCCGTCGTGCTCGTCGTGCCGCTCTTCGTGGACGAGGAGGCCCGCCCCGACTTCGGCTGGATGGACGGCGCCACCACGGAGCTGGCGAAGCACCTGACCCCGGGCACCCTCGTCTCCTACGAGACCACGCTGCCCGTGGGCACCACCCGCACCCGGTGGAAGCCGATGCTGGAGGAGGGCTCGGGCCTGACCGAGGGGGAGGACTTCCACCTCGTGTTCTCCCCGGAGCGCGTGCTCACCGGCCGCGTGTTCGAGGACCTGCGCCGCTACCCGAAGCTGATCGGCGGCCTGTCGGCGGCCGGCGCCGAGCGCGCCCGCGAGTTCTACGAGGCCGTGCTGGACTTCGACGAGCGGCCTGACCTGTCCCGTCCCAACGGCGTGTGGGACCTCGGCTCCGCGGAGGCCTCCGAGATGGCCAAGCTCGCGGAGACCACCTACCGCGACGTCAACATCGGTCTGGCGAACGAGTTCGCCCGCTACGCCGGCGCGAACGGCATCGACATCTACCAGGTGATCGAGGCCTCCAACTCGCAGCCGTACAGCCACATCCACCGCCCGGGCATCGCCGTGGGCGGCCACTGCATCCCGGTCTACCCGCGCCTGTACCTGTGGAACGACCCGGCCGCGGACATCGTGCGCACGGCCCGCGCGGTCAACGCCGGCATGCCCTCCTACGCCGTCCAGCTGCTGGCCGAATCCCACGGGGACCTCGCCGGTCAGCGGGTGGTGGTCCTCGGCGCCGCCTACCGCGGCGGAGTGAAGGAGACCGCGTTCTCCGGTGTGTTCGCCACCGTGGGCGCCCTGCGCACCCGCGGCGCCGAGGTCACCGTGGACGACCCGATGTACACGGACGAGGAGCTCACCGCGCTGGGCTTCACCCCGCACACTGCGGGCGCCGAGGTCGACGCCGCCATCCTGCAGACGGACCACGCCGAGTACCGCGCCCTCACCCCGGCCGACCTGCCGGGCGTGCGCACCTTCGTGGACGGCCGCAACGTCACCGACGCCGACGCCTGGGCGGGCGTGACCCGTCGGGTCATCGGCCTGCCGCAGGACGCCGAGGCCACCCGGTGAGCGGGAACGTCTTCACCGCCGCCTCGGCCGACGTGGCCGAGGACGCCGTCCTCGGCGCCGGCACCAAGGTCTGGCACCTCGCGCAGGTCCGTGAGCAGGCCCGCCTCGGCGAGCGCTGCATCGTCGGTCGCGCGGCCTACATCGGCACCGGGGTGGAGCTCGGCGACGACTGCAAGGTCCAGAACCTCGCCCTCGTCTACGAGCCGGCCCGTCTGGGCCGCGGCGTGTTCATCGGACCCGGCGTCGTCCTGACCAACGACACCTACCCCCGCGCGGTGAACCCGGACCTGTCCCAGAAGTCCGGGGACGACTGGGACGCCGTGGGCGTGGACGTCGGCGACGGCGCCGCGATCGGCGCGCGGTCGGTGTGCGTGGCGCCGGTGCGCATCGGCGCGTGGTCCCTGGTGGCGGCCGGCTCGGTGGTCACCCGCGACGTGCCGGACTTCGGCCTCGTGGCCGGGGTGCCCGCGAAGCGCATCGGCTGGGTCGGCCGGACAGGCCGCCGGCTGGAGGAGAGGGACGGCGTCTGGGTGTGCCCGGACACCGGGGAGACGTTCATCGAGCGGGACGGCGCGCTGCGCCCGGCCGGGCCCGCGCAGGAGGAGGAGAACCATGGCTGAGTTCATCCCGGCGGCGAAGCCGCTCATCGGCGACGAGGAGCGTGAGGCGGTGGACCGCGTCCTGCGCTCCGGCATGGTGGCGCAGGGCCCCGAGGTCGCGGCCTTCGAGGAGGAGTTCGGTGCCGCGATGGTGGACGGCCGGGCCTGCGTGGCCGTCAACTCCGGCACCTCCGGCCTGCACCTGGGCCTGCTGGCCGCGGGCATCGGCCCCGGCGACGAGGTCATCGTGCCCGCCTTCACCTTCGCGGCGACCGGCAACGCCGTCGCCCTGACGGGTGCGACCCCGGTCTTCGCGGACGTGAACCTGCAGACGTACACCCTCGACCCCCAGGACGTGCGCGCCAAGGTGACGTAGCGGACCGCCGCCGTCATGCCGGTGCACCTGTACGGCCACCCGGCCCGCATGGACGAGCTCGAGGCGATCTGCCGCGAGCACGGTCTCCAGCTGTTCGAGGATGCGGCGCAGGCGCACGGCGCCCGCTGGCAAGGGCGCCCCGTGGGCACCTTCGGGGCGTGGGGGATGTTCAGCCTCTACCCGACCAAGAACATGACCTCGGGTGAGGGCGGCATGGTCTCCGTGGGGGAGGAGGACGTCGCCCGTCGCCTGCGCCTGCTGCGCAACCAGGGCATGGAGGTCCAGTACCGCAATGAGCTCGTGGGCTTCAACAACCGCATGACGGACATCCACGCGGCCATCGGGCGGGTGCAGCTGACCAAGGTCGGCGCGTGGACGCGGCGCCGGCAGGAGATCGCCGCCCGCTTCGACGCCGAGCTGCGCGGGGTCACCGTGCCGACGGTGCTCGAGGGCGCCGAGCACGTGTACCACCAGTACACGGTCCGCCTGCCCGAGGAGCTGGCCGGGAAGCGGGCGGACGTGCTCGCCCGCCTGAAGGACGAGTTCGGGGTCGGCACGGGGGTCTACTATCCGGTGCCCACCAATGAGCTGCCCTCCTTCGGCATCGAGGCGGACCTGCCGAACACCCGCGTGGCCGCGTCCACCGTGTTCTCCATTCCGGTCCACCCGTCCCTGACGGACGCGGACGTCACGCGCGTGGTCGAGGCCGTCAACACCGTGGTGGCGGAGGCCGCCGCATGAGCGTGCTGCGCACCGGACTGATCGGCCTGGGCATGATGGGACGCCACCACGCCCGCGTGATGCGCTCCATCGAGGGCACCGAGCTGGTCGCCGTGGCCGACGCGATGGGTGATCCGCACGGCGTGGCGGGGGACCTGCCCCTCTACGACTCGGTCCAGGGGCTCATCGACCATGGCGTGGACGCGGTCATGTGCGCGGTCCCGACCGGCCTGCACGAAGAGGTCGGCCTGGCCCTGGCCGAGGCCGGCGTGCACGTGATGGTCGAGAAGCCCATCGCGCACAGCACCGAGGCCGGCACCCGCCTGGTCCGCGCCTTCGACGAGGCCGGCCTCGTCGGCGCCGTGGGCCACATCGAGCGGTTCAACCCCGCCCTCCAGGAGATGCGCCGCCGGATCCAGGCCGGTGAGCTGGGCCGGGTCCTGCAGATCACGACCGTGCGCCAGGGCGGCTTCCCCGCCCGCATCGCCGACGTCGGGGTCGTCAAGGACCTCGGCACGCACGACATCGACCTGACCGCGTGGCTGGCGGACAGCCCGTTCACGCGCGTGGCCGCGGAGACCATGACCCACTCCGGCCGCGAGCACGAGGACATGGTGGTCACCAGCGGCCGCCTCGAGTGCGGGGTCATCACGAGCCACGTCGTGAACTGGCTCTCGCCCGTGAAGATCCGCCAGACCGTCGTCACCGGCGAGCTCGGTGCGTTCGTGGCGGACACCGTGCACGCGGACCTGACCTTCCAGGCCAACGGATCGGTCCGCACCCGCTGGGACGCGGTGTCCGCGTTCCGTGGCGTCTCCGAGGGGGACGTCACCCGCCTGGCGATCGAGAAGCCCGAGCCGCTGCACACCGAGCACGAGGCGTTCCGCGACGCGATCCTCGGCGTCCGGCAGGAGCACGTGTCCATGGCGGAGGGGCTCGACACGCTGCGCGTGGCCGAGGCGATGATCGCGTCGGCCCGCACGGGTGAGAGCGTCACGCTGTGAGCGCGGGGGACTGGCGACGCCGCGCCCGCCGGGCCGTCCGTGCGGTGGCCCGACGGGCGCGAGCCCTGCCCGAGCCCGGGCCTCGCGTGCTGCGCGCCGTGTTCGACACCCTCCCACAGGACTCGGACGCCGTGCGTCGAATCCGGTCGATGGCCGCCCCACCCCGCCGGCGCGGCACGCCCCCGCCCCGCTCCGCCGCGCCCGCCCGCGACACCACCCCGGGCTATCGCGGTTACCTCCACCTCGCCGACGTCGGGGACACCTACACCTCGCAAGAGGCAGCGACACTGCTGCAGCTCGAGAACGCCGTGCTCAAGCGGCGCCTGTTCGCGGAGCCGGCGCCCCCGCTGACCCCCACGGGCCACGAGGAGGAGGACCTGGCCGCCGCGCCGAGGCGGGTCGCCGACCACTTCGCACGGGCGGACGCCGCCGCCCAGCTCGGCGACGACGCGCCGCGACACCTGGTCGTGGTGGGCGTGTACCCCACCCTCGAGAACCCCTACGGCAACGGCTTCGTGCACCGCCGGGTCAAGTACTTCCAGGCCGCCGGCGTCCGCGTCGACGTCGCGGTGATCGATCGGTCCGCCGAACCCCGCTCCTACGAGTACGACGGCGTCCACGTGCTGGTGGGCCGGGGAGCGGAGGCCGCGGAGCTGCTGCGCACGCGGCACTACGAGTCCGTGGCGGCCCACTTCCTCGTCCGCTCCCTCTGGGAGCCGATCCAGGACGCGCTGGCGGGGCACCGCTTCTTCGCGTTCATGCACGGTTTCGAGTCGCGCCGGTGGATCCGGACCATGCGCAACCACCGGACCCAGGGGCAGGTGGACGACTCGATCGTCGACACCCTGGAACGCCAGCGCTTCTGGCGCGAGGTGCTCGACCACCCGCACGGCCCCGAGCGGTTCGTGTTCGTCTCCCGCTGGTGGCGCCGAGCGGCTCAGGAGGACATGGAGCTCGTCTTCCCGGCGCAACGCACGGCGATCGTGCACAACGTGATCGACACGGACCTGTTCTGCTTCGTGCCCAAGGACCCCGAGCAGCGCTTCCGTGTGCTGTGGGTCCGCTCCGCGGCGAACCTCAATTACGGCGCGGACCTCGCCGTGCGGGCCCTCGAGCGCCTGCGGGACACGCCCCTGTGGGACCGCATGCAGGTCACCGTGATCGGCGACGGCAAGCACTTCGGCCTCTTCGAGGAGGCCTTCGCGGACGACGCGAACGTCACGGTGGAGCGCCGCTTCGCCGTCCAGGAGGAGATCGCGGCCCTGCACCGGGAGCACGGCGTGTTCCTGGTGCCCACCCGACTCGACTCCCAGGGGGTCTCGCGGGACGAGGCGATGGCCTCCGGGCTCGTGCCCGTGACCAATGACGCCGGCGCCGTCCGGGAGTTCGTGGACAAGGACTGCGCGATGATCGCCGACGCCGAGGACGTGGCCGGGCTGGCCGACGGCCTGCGACGGCTGATGGAGGACCCGGACCTGTTCCTGCGGATGTCCCGGGCCGCGGCAGCCCGGGTCCGCGCGCAGACTTCGCCGGAGCACACCGTGGACCAGGAAATGGCGCTGATGGGTCTGGCGGCAGGCCCGGGCGGGCGAGGGGAGGAGAACGCATGAGCACCGTGCTGCTGTTGACGGCCGGCACGGGCCCGGCGGAGGGTCTGCTGCTGCAGGACCTGCGCGATAGCGGCCACGTGGTCGACGTCCTCGACGTCGCCTCGCACGCTTGGCTGCGCCGGCGTCCCGGCCTTGCCCCGGCCCCGCTCTACCCGTGGACCGGCACCCACGCCCTGCGCGCTGCCGGCGCCCAGATCGCGCGCGAGATGCACCGGGTCACGGCCGCGGGCGCCTACGACGCGATCCTCGCCTCCGGGCTCGGCGCCGCGGGCTTCGCCGCCCGGCATGTAGAGGAGGAGTTCATCCCCCTGCTCCGCCGCGGCGACCTGGACTTCTCGGCGGCCCGCAGGCACGCCGAGGAGGACTTCGCGGCCCTGACGCGGGCGGTCGACCGGCTGTTCCTCGAGGACGAATGGGAGTTCGACAAGGCCCTCTCGAAGGGGTCGTGGAGCGCCCACCTCCGCCATCCACGTCGAGCCCTGCCGCCCGAGTTGTTGCCTCCGCTGGCCGAAGAATTCGAGACGCCGAGCGTCGTCGTCCTCCACCCCGAACACGTCGACGCCGACCGCCTCGCGGCACAGATGGAGGCGCTCCAGACCGCGGTGGACACGGTGCCGGGCGCCTCGCTCCGCAGCCTCTCGGCCTCCGCCCTCTACCGCACCCGCGACCTCGCCGCAGGACGCGCGTTCGACGCGGTCGCGGCGACCCGGCTCGGCGGCGCCACGCACGTGGTCCTCGTGGGCTCGTCGCGCGACCACACGGCCGTCGGCGAACTCCTGGTCGGCGCCGGCGTCGCGGAACGGTTGGTGGTGGAGGACACCATCGGCTCGGGCGCGTGGGCCGCGGGCCATCCGGGCGTGCGGACGGGGCGGGGGCTGCGCCTCGTCACGGAGCTCGCCGCGGCCCTGCGCGGGGGGCCCGAGCCTCACTCCGCCGTCGACACCGTCGACGCCGGCACCACCGACCTGCTCGCCGCCTACCGCACGGCGATGACCGGTCTAGTGGACAGGACGTTCGAGGACCTCGCGGTGCTGCGGCACGACGGCCCGTTGGACGTGTTCTTCTCCACCTCGCCGCTCGAGGACCGCACCGACGGGGCCCGTCCCCAGCGGGTGCGCAACATGAACGACGCCCTCTCCGAGCCCGCCGCGGCGCTGCGGCTCTCCTCCGTCCCGGGCGTGTTCGACCGGCGGCTCCGGGTCCTGGACGATTCTCTCGCCGCCGGCCGTCCCCTCGGACTCCTCTACGGCGAGAACTCGACGTCGCCGATCCCGGTCGGCCGGGTGACCGCCGCCCTCGCGGACGTCATGGCCCGCTTCTCGGCCGGCGGCGGCACGAGCGTCTGGTTCGTTCGTGACCTGCACTGGCTGGACGAGATCGACGGGTACCTCGAGGACGCCGACGCGCGGCGCGACGTCCAGGAGCGTGGGCTCGCCGAGTTCGACGCGATGGCGGCGGCCGCGGATCGGCTGGCGGCTCCGTCTGCGGAGTCCGGGGCGGGCTTCGACGCCCTGCTGGCCCGCCATGGCCGCGGGCCCGTGGACTGGCTGCCGCTGCCGCCTGCCGTGTCTCCGGCGAACACCGTCCCCGCCGACGCCCCGGCGATCGGCGAGGAGGGCGTCACCCTGCTGTACGCCGGAGGCGTGGGCGGGATCTACGGTCTGGGCCAGTATCTCACCGCCGTCGGGACGCTCGACCCGCAGGTGCGACTCGACTTCGTCGTGCGCGCGGGGGAGCGTTCTGTGTTGGAGGACATGCTGGCCGAGCACGGCCTGGCGGACCGACCCGGGCTGCGGATCACCACGGTCCCGCTCGAGTGGTACGTCCCCGCGACGAAGACCGTGGTGGGCCTGGTGCTGCTGGGCGGCGAGTACGTCCGGTTCAGCTTCCCCTACAAGACCATGTCCCTGATCGAGCGCGGCTACCCCGTGCTCTGCTTCGCGGACATGGGGATCGCCGACTTCCTCGAGCGCAACCGCGTGGGGCTCGGTGTCGCGCGCTCCTCGGAGGCGATCCGCGCCGGCATCGACGCGCTCGTGCGGGACGGGGCGCCCGGCATGACCGACGCCCAGCGCACGCAGTCCTGGGCCGCCCGGGTGGCCACCGCCCGGGCATCGGCCGAGGACTGAGTCCCGGCCCCACCGGGGGCGCCCATCCGGGGACCCGGCAGGGGCCCGCGACGGATCACACCCCGGCGGGCCCGTCCGTCGTCTCCGCGGGGCTGAGCAGGGCCTGCATCCGCACCAGCACGGCTTCGGGCGCGTGCAGCCGCGCATGGTACGCGCGGGCCCGCTCCCGGCGCTCCCGCGCGGCCGCCGGCGCCTCCTCCAGCAGGCCCAGCACCGTGGCGAGGAGCGTGGCGTCGTCGGCTTCGATCGCCGGCGGGGCGCACTCGTCCGGCGCGGCAGTCACCGGCGGCCCGGCGACCACAGCGCTGCCCGCGGCCAGGGCCTGCAGGGCCGCGACCTCCAGTTCTCCCGTGTGCAGCGGAGCCACGACGACGTCGCCGTGGAACGCGTCGGGTCGACGACGGAACCGGGGACCCGACGGGGCCTCGACCGGGATCCCGCGTGCGGTGAGTTCCGCGACCAGCTCGTCCACCGCTGCCGACTCGGCCGAGGTGCGGTCCCCGGGCAGGACGAGCACGCTGCGGGGTGCGGACGCGCCGTCAGGGTCGATTCCCCGGTCCGTCGGCGTCGGGATCGGTGCCGGCAGCCAGAGCACGCCCGGCGTCAGCAGAGCCTCCACGCGCCGGTAGGAGAGCACGGGGACTCCGGCGGCCAGGGCGGCCTGGAACGGGCGGCCCTGACGTCGGATGCGGCGGTCCAGCGCTGCCCGCGCGTCCGGGTCCAGTCCTCCCCAGGGGTGGCCGGGGGCGGCTGTCAGCCGTCGGTCGACGCCGGCGAGGATCCGCTCGCCGGCCACCAGGGCGACCCGACGTCCCCGAGCCCGGAGGGAGAGCAGTTCGTGGACGGGGGACTGCTCGGCCCGGCCCCACAGCGGCCCCTCGCCCCCGCTGAGGACCGTGCCGTGGGCACGGTCGTCCGTGACCCAGTCGTGCAGGACGCCCCAGACCGCCTCGGGCCCGCCCACGGCGAGGCCGCGGCCCTCGGGGACCTCCCGGGGCGGCCGCTGCGTCGCGGGGCCGGCGTCGGCGGGCCAGGCGTCCAGGAGGGGTCGGACCGTGGGCGGGTCGCCCACGACCAGGAGCCCGCGGGGCTGGGGCTCGCGCGCGGGGTCAGGGGCGATCTCCACGGGCGGCGGCGCGACGGGCGTGGGCACGAGACGCCGCCAGAGACCGTGCAGCGCCCGCTCGGCGGCCTCCCACCCGTGGCGGGCGGTGATCTCCGGGGAGCGCGCGGCCGCGGCCAGCTCGGTCCGTCGCGCCAGGAGGACGCGCACCGCCCGGGCGAAGTCCGCCGCGTCCCCGGGGGTGAACACGGTCCCCACCCCCTGCTCCCGGACGAACCGGGCCTGCTCGCGCAGGTCGGACACGACCAGCGGCAGACCCGCCAGCAGGCATTCACGCAGCTTGGTGGCGACGGCGCTCTCGTGGGCCGGGGTGGGGAGCAGAGGGCTCACGCCCGCAGTGGCGGAGGAGACGTACCACGTCACAGAGGCCGAGGGCACGTAGTCGACGAGGTGCATCCGGTCGGTGACGTCGAGCTGGGCCGCCCGGTCGCGCAGGGCCTGCCGGGCGGCGGGGTCGGGGGAGCCCACGAACGCGACGTGGACGCCGGGCAGCAGCGGCAGGGCGTCCACCAGCGTGCCCACGCCGCGGACCTCCGCCAGCTTGCCGACGTAGACGAGCAGCGGGACGTCGTCGGACAGGCCCAGCTCGGTGCGCAGGGGCAGGCGCTCGGCCGGGTCCATCGGGACCTGCGTGCCCCACGGGCCGTTGATCACCGTCACGGGGCGTTCCGGCAGGGCGTGGTACTCGCGCATCCGGTCCGCCAGTCCGTCCGTGACGGCGACGACGGCGTCGGCCTCGTGGATCAGCTCGGCCTCGGCTGCCTTCCACGCGATGCGCTGATCCACGGGCCCGGGCATCATCTGGCCGGGCAGCCACTCGTGGGCGTCGTAGACCCACGGCACCGGCGGCAGGCCGCGCGCGGCGCGGTAGCGGTCGTAGGCGGCCGCAGCGGGCAGGGGATGGCGGTCGTGCACGTGGACGAGGTCGGGCGCGAGGTCGATCAGGGCACGCAGGAAGCCGTCCTCGTAGTCCGCGATCAGGGGCCAGACTTCGCGCCAGGCGCCGGTCCGCCCGGCGGTGAAGTTCTTCAGCGCGCGCCGTCCCCGCGTTGCGGCCGGGCCTCGGCGGCCCCGCGCCGGGGCGAGGCGGTCCAGGCGACGGGCGGCCCGGCCGAGTCGGCCACGGGCCCCGTCGGGCAGGGCGTGGGGCGACAGCCCGCGCACCACGGCCTGCGGCAGGCCCGCCCCGGCCTCGTGGGCGAGGTCCCAGGCGGTCATCGCCGCGGCTTCCTCGGGGTCCAGCACGGCGGACCAGTCCGTCGAGTCCGGCCGGGCGGTCCCGTGCAGGGTCTGCCAGGCCAGGTGCCGCCGGAACGTCACGGGCACGCGCAGGATGGGCACGGAGCCGTACCGGCCGAGGTTGAACGTGGTGCGGTGCGAGACACCGACGACGACGACCTCGTAGCCGGCGCGCACCGCAGAGACCGCGGCCTTCTCCACACGCGAGTCTCCGACGACTTGGTTCCCCACCAGCATCGCCATCCGGGGACGGCGGGGGGCGGGCGTGGCGACAGGCATGGGGCTCCTCCTCAGCGGGGTCAGGTGGCGGCGCCCCCCAGGATCCGACGGACCAGGGCAGGCACGACGTCCTCCTCAGCATAGGTGTGTGCCACGTCTCGCCGGGCCTGGGCGACGGCGGACCGCCAGGCCCGCGCGTCGGCGGTGGCGGCGCGCACGGACGCGGCCATGGTGGCCACATCCGGGCTCAGCCACGCGGCGGGGTAGAGCAGGTCGGCGCCCGCCCACGCCAGCGCGGCCGGCAGACAGCCGTGCGCGGCGCCGTCGGGCAGCGTGAAGTGGAACGACTCGAAGTCCGAGACGGAGAGCGCGACGCCCACCCGGGCGTACCACGCGGGCATGTCCGGCCCGTGGGGGTCCCAGGCCACGGCTCCGGCGAGCAGCGGGTCGGTCTCGATGCGGTGCAGCTGCGCCCGGTAGTAGGCCGCTGCGGCGGGGCGCTGCGCCATCCAGCCGACCTCCTCCGGGTGGTGGCCGCGGATCCGGAGCGTGTGGCGGGGCTCGGTCCGGCGGAGCGTGGCCAGCAGGTCGAGGGCGCGGTGCAGTCCCTTCCGCTCGGGCAGCACGCCGACCAGACCGAGCACGAAGCGCCGGCCGTCGTCGCCGTCCGGGAGCGTGGGCGGCACGGCCACGGCGTTCGGCACCACCGAGGTCCGCGCGGCCGGGAAGCGGGTGTCCCGCAGCACCTGGGCGCGCACGTGCTCGGCCACGAACACCCACTCGTCCAGGGCGTCCTGACGCACCCGGGACGGGAACGCGGTGCCCGCCTCCTGCAGGTGGAGCCTGCTGGTCAACCGCGTGGTGCGGTGCGGGGAGTCCAGGTGCCGGGAATACCAGGCGAGATTGCCGAGGCTCCATTCGCAGTGCACCACGTCCGCCCACGCGGCCAGGGCGCGGCTGCGCTCGACGTCGTGGCGGGCGTGGCCGCGCCAGGCGTCCACGCGCACCTCGTGCCCGTCCGCCCGCAGCCGGTCCATCAGCGCGCCCGCGAACTTCAGGTCGTGGCCGGCGACGACGACGCGGCGCGGCTCCGCGGTCACCCGCACCCGGGGCGCGGATGCGGCGGGTGGGCCGGTGGCCTCGGCGGGCGTGAGCGAGTCCAGGCGAGCCGCCCGGCCGGCGGCGGCCAGGCGCTCCCACGTCTCACCTGCCCGGTCCGGTCCGATCACGGCGCGGCCCGCGCGTGCGGCCACGCTGGCGAGCACGGGGTCCAGCCGGGTCCCCTCCGGCGCGAGGACGGCGTCGACGAGCCCCAGTGCGGCGAGGGCCCGCGCCCGTCCGGCCGCCGTCGCCGGGTCCGGGCACACGACGACGAGCACCCCGGGGAGGCGGGCTTCGGCGGTGCGCAGGGCGGCGATCAGGGCCCCGCGGGAGGCGGGGTCAGTCACCAGCACCGTGTGCAGGCCGGGCGCGCCGGCGGGCTTCTCCAGGTCCGCGCAGCGCCGGGCGGCCAGCTCGGCTGCCGCCTCGACGGACCAGCCGTGCGCGGCCGGCCCGTCCACCGGCAGGAGCAGGACGGCCGGCGCGGCGGCCGGCCGGGGCCCGAGGGGGGAGAACGCGTCGAGGGAGGGGTCGCGCGCACCCGTCAGGGCGCGGCGCAGCGCCGCCGCAGCCGGGAGCGGGAGCGCGGTCGCCGCGTCCGGCACGTGCACGTCCGACGCACGCCAGGTGCGCTCCGGGAGGGTAGCCGCGCCCCGGGCGCCGCGCGCCGCGCGGAGGGCCGCGGCGCCGGCGTCGCCGGCCGTGGCGGCCGCCCGCTCGCCCACGATGCGGGCCCGGCCCGCCCAGCGACGCAGCCGCGCCCCGGCCGTGTTCACAGCGCGGTGATCCCGGTGGGCCGCTCGCCGCCGGTCCACGCGATGCGCTCCCGCACGAGCTCCGACCGCTTGCGCTCGAGGATCTCCTGGGCCTCCTCGGTCCGCCCCTGGGCCATGGCCCGGGCGTAGAGGTTGTAGCCGCGCGTCACCGCGCGAGGGCTGCCGTTCATCGTCAGGACGCCCCGCTCGATCCAGATCACGCGCTGGCACATCTCCTGGATGGTGCTGAGGGAGTGGCTGACCAGGAACACGCAGCCGGCCTGCTCGCGCAGCTCGTCGAGCCGCTGACGCGTGCGCTCCCGGAACTGGGCGTCGCCCGTGTTGAGCGCCTCGTCGATCACGAGGATGTCCGGGTCCACCGAGGTGGCGATCGCGAACTGCAGGCGCGCGGCCATGCCCGAGGAGTACGCCTTGAGCGGCAGCTGGAGCGCGTGGTCGTCGAGGCCCGACAGGGCGACGACGGCGTCTCGCTTGGCCTCCGCCTCCGCGCGGGACATCCCCATCGCCAGGCAGCCCAGCCGGATGTTGTCCTCACCGGACACCTGGCGGACGAGTGCGGCGTTGACGCCCAGCATCACGGGCGTGGAGGTCGCGTAGATGTGGCCGGTGGTCGGGCGCATCTGGCCGGTGATGAGCTTCATCAGGGTGGACTTGCCGGACCCGTTCGTGCCGATCACGCCCACAGACTCGCCGCGTCCCACCACGAATGACAGCGGCTGCAGCGCCTGGACCTCCGTGGTGCGAACGCCACGGGCGGCGCGGACCCGTCCCCGCAGACCCCGGCGGGGCTGGACCGCTTCGGCCGAGTGGACGCGGTAGGTCATGGACGCCTCGTCGACGACGACGGAGGGGGTCAGGGGCTCCGCGCTCATCGTTCCTCCCCGTAGGTCTCCTCGGCGCGCCAGAACACCACGGTCCCCACCACGAGCAGGGCCGCCGTCCACGCTGCGAGGACGATCCACCGCATCGGGTCGGCGTCGGAGGCGTACAGCAGGGACTGGCGCGCGATGTCCAGGACGCAGTACAGGGGGTTCAGATGCATGGCGGTCATCAGTGGCGGGATGTTCGCGAAGCGGTCGGCGCTGAAGAACACGGCGGAGATGTAGAGCCAGATCCGGGTGCCGAACGCGATGAGGTTGGACAGGTCGGACCAGCGGGCCACGTAGCGGGCCAGCAGGAGGGAGGCGCCGACGTTGAACAGCGTCTGCAGCGCCAGGAGGGGGATCAGCAGCAGCCAGCGCCACGTGATCTGCTCCATCGGCGGGATGGCGAGGACCAGCACCAGCATCACCACCAGCGTCGGGCCGAAGAGCATCAGCTCTCGGATGTTCGTCGCGATCGGCAGGGTGGCCCGCGGGAAGCGGAAGGCGCGGACGATGGAGAGGTTGGTCGAGATCGAACGCGACCCCGCCGTGATCGCGCTCGAGGTGTAGCGGAACAGGAACACGCCGATGATCAGGTAGCCGAGGAAGTTCGGCACGCCGCGGCCGGTGCCCAGCAGCAGCCCGAACACGAGGAAGTACGCCGCACCGTCGAGGATCGGGTTGAGGACCATCCAGACGCGGCCGAGCGCGTTGACGGAGTTCGCCCCGGCGATCCGGGAGCGGGAGTCGAACAGGATGAACGAGCGGTACTCCCACAGGGAGGCCAGGTAGCGCGCCAGGCCCGGGCGAGCGCCCACTCGGCGCAGGCCGGCTCCGTCCACGGTCAGGACCGCGGTGCCGCTCGGGACGCGGGGGTCGCCGGTGTCTGACATGCCGTCGCGGCCTCTCTTCATGCAGGCGGGAAGGCGGGCCGGGGCGGCCCGCCGCGAGTCGCCACTCTAGCAACCGGCGGTGCGGCGGCGCCGTCAGTAGACTGGCGCCAGCTCGCGCCCGCGTCGACCCTGATCGGGCCGCGCCCGCGGCCCGTCGTCCAGTCAAGAGGAGCAACTGTGCCCAAGGTCATGCCCATCTACGGAACCCGCCCGGAGGCCATCAAGGTGGCCCCCATCGTCAAGGCGCTGCAGGCCGACGAGCGGTTCGAGTGCGTGGTGACTGTCACGGGGCAGCACCGCGAGATGCTGGACCAGGTCAACGAGCTGTTCGGCATCGTCCCGGACCACGACCTGAACATCATCCAGCCCCGCCAGACCCTCAACGGCGTGTTCGCCCGCACCCTCGACGGGCTCGACGCCGTCCTCGAGCAGGGGCGGCCGGACGCCGTCGTCGTCCAGGGGGACACGACGACCTCGACGGCGGGCGCCGTCGCCGCCTTCAACCGCGGCATCCCCGTGGTCCACGCCGAGGCGGGCCTGCGCAGCTTCGACATCCTCTCCCCGTTCCCGGAGGAGGCCAACCGCAAGATCACCAGCCAGATCTCGGCGCTGCACCTGCCCCCGACCACCGTGAGCCGGGACAACCTGCTGCGTGAGGCCGTGGCCGCGGAGGACGTGTACGTGACGGGCAACACCGTGATCGACGCGCTGCTGGAGGCCGTCGGCCACCAGGTGCCGTTCGAGGACGAGCGTCTGGCGGAGCTGGAGGCGTCGGGCCGCCGCGTCGTCCTCGTGACCACCCACCGACGCGAGAACCAGGGCGATGCGATGCGCGGCGTCGGGCGCGCCCTGGCCCGCCTGGCCGCGGACCACCCCGACGTCACCTTCGTCCTGCCGGCGCATCGCAACCCGGTGGTGCGCGAGGCGATCCTGCCGGAGATCGAGGGCCGCGAGAACGTGCTCGTGACCGAGCCCCTGGCCTACGGCGAGTTCACCCACCTGCTGTCTGTGGCCACTGTCGTGCTGACGGACTCCGGCGGCGTCCAGGAGGAGGCCCCGTCCCTGGGCAAGCCCGTCCTGGTGATGCGCGAGAACACCGAGCGTCCCGAGGCCGTGACCGCCGGCACCGTGCGCCTGATCGGCACCGACGAGGAGGTCGTGGTCACCGAAGTCACCCGCCTGCTGACGGACGACTCCGCGTATACCGCGATGTCCCAGGCCGTGAACCCCTACGGCGACGGCCGCGCGGCCGAGCGCACGGTCTCGGCGATCGCCGAGCTGCTCGGCGTGGGCGAGCGACTGCCGGCCTTCGACGGCGCCTGAGCCGCACCGCACCCCCGGACGGGGACACCCCGTCGAGGCCACGAGGCCGCCGTCCCCACGGGGACGGCGGCCTCGTGCGTGCCCCGACGTCACCCGTCCTCGCGCGGGGTCACCCGGGCGTCCTCCGGGCGGACCAGCGGCAGGGACCCGGTGCGGGGACCGCCGGGCACGATCGGCACATTGGTCTCCGGGGCACGCCACCACGCGAGCGCGCCGAGCAGGATGACGCCGCCGGTGAGCGCGAACGCCCATCCGTAGCCGGCCGTGTCCACCACGAGGCCGGCCAGCAGCGGGCCGGAGATGGCGCCCAGGTCCGCGGACATCTGGGCGGTGGACATCACAGCGCCGGAGCGCCGCCTCTGGCCCACGACGTCGGCGATGGCCGCCTGCTGCGGGGCGTTGAGGGTGCCCGTGCCGGCGCCGGCCAGCAGGCACGCGAGCAAGAAGGACAGCGGTGAGGTCATCCAGCCGATCACCCCGGTGGTGGCAGCCATGACGAGCAGGCCCGCCAGGATCAGCGGACGGCGTCCATGCCGGTCGGACAGCCGCGAGCTGAACGTCACAGCGGTGACGTTGCCGAGCGCGAACACGGACAGGGCCAGGCCCGCCATGAGAGCGCCGTCCACCTGCCAGCCCAGCAGCCCCGTGCCGGCGAACGCGGTGGCCGCGAACAGGGGCATCACCGAGTTGCGCACACCGAACGTCGCCCAGCCGTTGGCGAAGAAGGAGACCAGCGCGGCCCGGTAGGACGGGTTGGACAGGGCCTCCCGGACCGGCATGGCGGGGCGGACGTCGCGGACGGCGCGGTCCGCGAGCCGGGTGTCCTTGAGCAGGAAGAACACGAGGGCCGCCGCCACCACCAGGGAGCTGCCGTAGATGAGGAACGGGGCCCGGTACCCGAACACGGACAGGGCGGAGCCCACGATCGGACCCACGATGTTGCCGATCAGGAACGCGGACGCGTAGGCGCCCGAGATCCGGCCGCGCATCGTGGGCGGGGACTTGCGGGCCAGGAACGCCATGGCGGACACGGTGAAGAGGGTGGAGCCGACGCCGCCGAGCGCCCGGAAGAGGAGCAGCTGCGGGAAGGTCTGCGCGAAGGCCACCAGGAACATGGACGCGGCCACGATCAGCACGCCCGTCATGTACACGGGCGTCTCGCCGAGCCGGTTCGTCAGCTTGCCGGAGACCGGGGCGAACAGGAGGCGGGTCAGCCCGAACACGGACACGACGGCGGCCACCCCGACGGCGGACGCGTCGAACGTCGCCGCGTACTGCGGCAGCAGCGGGGCGATGATGCCGAAGCCGATCGCGATGATGAACGCGGCGGCGACGAGGACCCTGATCTCACGGGGCAGAGGGACCCGCGAGGAGCGGGCGGACGACGACGGCATGACCGCCATCCTCGCACGGCGCCGGGGGTGCGGCCCGGGGCGACGTCCGCCACGCCTCGTGGGATCCTGGTGAGATGGACCACCGTTCTTCCTCCGGCCGTCGTCGCCGGATGTTCCGCGTCTGCGCCGGCCTGCTGGCCGCTGCTGTCGGGTTGGCGGGCTGTGCACCTCAACCTGCCGCGGCGCCCGGCGGCGAGTCCGGGGATCCTCCCCAGACAGCTGGCCACCCCATGACCGCCGTCGAGCGCGCAAGCCTCTATCCGTGTCGAGCCTATGGGCAGCTCCAGAGATTCAACACGGTGGAGACCAATGCGCGGGACGTCTACGGGTGGCGCCAGTTCGATCCCGTCGCGGTGGGTGACGGATCGGGTGACATCGACTGGGATAGAGATCCTTACCAAGACGAAGGCTGGCGTCTGTGGCTGTCTTCCCTCAGGTGGATCGGGCCCAGTATCGAAGCCGGCCGTGAAGGCGACGAGGAGGCCCTCGGTGTCGCTGAGCGCGTCATACGCGATTGGCGGGCTGACCACGAGGGCGGATGGGGCGGCGACCATGATGATGCGGAAGCCAACCATCACCGCATGGGCGTCCTCCTCTGCTTCCGGGAAGTGGTCGCCGACCGCGCAGCACGTTCTGCTGAACTCGCCGAGGACGGCAGTCTGCCGGAGCAGTACGCCTGGCTGGATGACCTGATCGGCCAGCACGCGGCGCAGAACATGGCGCGCTACTCACGGCGGCACAATCACGGGTCGATGGAGAACCTGGCTCTTCTGGGTGCCGGGTGCGTTCTGGACCGACCGGACTGGATGGAGCACGCCATGGAGCGCGCCGAAGGCGATATTCCCTTCCAGGTGGACGACGAGGGCCTCAGTAACGAAGCAGCGCCGCATTATGCGGAATTCAATTATGCCCTCTTCCAAGCCATTGATGAGACAGCAGCTGGCTGCGGGGTCGAATCCGGCGCTTTCGAGGATGGGGTGGAAAAAATGGGTCAAGCCCTTCCTCACATGGTTGATTCGAGGCTCATCCGAATCCAGGGTGTAGCCGGGGTCTGAACCCGCCGGTCTCGAGCAGGGATCTGGCGATGTAGTTGGTCAGGTTGCGGAACCCCAGCGCCGAGCCGCGCAGGTGCTCGAGCCTGCCGTTGATCGCCTCGGTGGGCCCGTTGGAGGTGCTGGGCCGGTCGAAGTAGGCCAGGACGTCGGCGGCGCGCTTCTTCAGCGTCCTGCCGAGCTTGGTGATCTCGACCAGGGCCTTGGGGACGCCGGTGCTGATCGAGTCGATGAGCCGGGCCATCAGCTCGCGGCCGTGGCGCCGGTTCTCGTGGCGGTAGGCGGCGATCATGCGCTGGTAGACGCTCCAGGTGACCTCGACCTCGACGTGGGCGTCGTCGGCGAACAGGGTGTCCAGTCGGTCCTTCTGCTTGTCGTTGAGCAGGTCGACGCCGGTGGACAGGGTCCGGCGGGCGGCATAGAGCGGGTCGCCCTTGCGGCCGCGGTGCCCACAGATGGCCTGCTGAACTCGCCGTCGGCACTCATCGAGCGCCTCGCCAGCGAGGCGCGTGACGTGGAAGGGATCTAGCACGGTCACCACGTCGGGCAGTTCCTCGACGGCGGCGGTCTTGAACCCGGTGAAGCCGTCCATCGCGACCACCTCCACGCCGTCGCGCCAGTCCTGCGGGCGGTCGGCCAGCCAGGTCTTGAACGCCTGCTTGGAGCGTCCTTCGACCATGTCCAGCAGCCGTGCCGGGCCGGTGCCATCTCGCACTGGGGTGAGGTCGATGATCACGGTGACGTACCTGTCGCCGCGACGGGTGTGCCTCCACACGTGCTCATCGACCCCGACGACCTTCACCCCCTCGAAGCGGTGCTCCTCGTCGATCAGCACCCGCTTGCCCTCGGCCAGAACGGCGTCGTTGGCGGTGTCCCAGGCCACCCCGAGCCCCTCGGCAACCCGAGCCACGGTCAGGTGCTGGACCACGATCCCTTCCAGCGCCCACCGCAGAGCGCGCCGAGACAACTTGGCCCGGGGCTCGGCCGCGGCGGTGGTGTCCTGGCGCCACACATACCCGCAGCCGCTGCAGCGGTAACGGCGCACGACGACCTCCAGCGTCGTGGGCCGCCAGCCCAGTGGTTCGTGGGCAAGCCGTCGGACCACGGTGTCACGTGGTCTCCCTTCGCAGCCGCAGCGCCGGCACCACTGGTCGGGCTCGACCACCTGACAGGCCAATACGGCACGATCCGGCTCGAGTCGCTGCCCGGTGACAACGAGGCCGAGTTCGTCGAGGCGGCAGAAGGCAGTCAGGTCGGGGCTGGCGAACGCATCAGCGCGCCCGCCGACGGTAGCGTCGTGCACGTCGAGGTCTTTCGGGCTGAGTGTGTAGGAGCTCTCATCCTCGGGAGACCTCGACCTCTATCCGGCCACCGACGCGCCGGCCCGCCGCGCGACGTGCGCTACACCCTCATCTGGGAAGAGCCTGATTCGACGGGCTCATACTGGCAATACGGGGACAGTGCAGAGTTCCCTGTCAGGCCATTCGACGGCATGAGCGATGAGTTGCGCTACGCGGCCACCAACGGGGCGGAGGGCGTCGCGCCTGCCGACCGTGTCCGTGCTTTTGACTCCGGTCCCGTATTCGGCCGGTCATCCTGGGGAATTCCCGGAGACGGCTTCGCGGACGCCTCCGCATGGATGCTGCGCACGGGCACGGGGCGGGAGACGAAGTCCCACCGCGGTGATCTGATGCAGTTCCTGTACACGGCTCGCGGTCGTCAGATCGTCGAAGACGGGGGACATCCCGGCATCGTCGAGGACAGCTGGCGACCGTGGGGTCTGGGGCCGACTGCGCACAACGTGATCCACATTCCGACGCTCGACGAGTACCCGGGCGCGGGTCCCGCCGAGCGGGGTGAGGTGTGGGTGTCGTCGGATGGCTCTGCCGACGGTGCGACGGCGCGCCAGAATCTGGACGTCGGCGGGGAGCGGGCCCGTTCTGTTCTCGTGCTCACCGACCCGGACGCCGCCGTCATCGTGGATCGCACTCGCATCCTCGACGGCCGGACGGACCATGTGATCGAGACGCTGTGGAATCTTCCGGCGGAGTTCTCGGCAGAGAGGGTCTCCGAGGACACCGTCCGGGCGGTGGACGCAGGCTCCGGCGAATCGACGACCCTGGTGCAGGTGCGCATGGACGGTGAGCCGGTGTCGCGTGGCGGTGTCCACCTCCGACGGGGCGAGACCGACGCCAAGGGCGGCCACGCCCACCACGGATGGCACTACCCCGCAGAGCAGGAACGGGAGGAGGCGACGCAGGTCGCGTTCCGTTCGACCGGAGCCGACTCCGCGATCGTGAGTGTGCTCGTCCCCGCCGCCGCGGGCGACGCCGTGGGGGTGGACAGTGAGAGGGCCCCCGACGGTTCCGTCATCCTCACGGTCCGGAGCGAGGACGGGCACGCCCGAGTCGCGGTTCAGCAGGACGGCACCCTCTCCCGCCTGTCGTGAACCGTGCGGCCCGGGGCGGGCGATGGCCCGTGTGACAGACTGGGCCCGTGGAAATCGTGCTCATAGTCTCAGTCGTGGCCGCCCTGCTGCTGGGCGGCGTGCTCGTCGGCCTGCTGGACCGGCGCCCCGCCCCGCCGAAGGGCTCGTACCAGGGGGTGCGGGACGCGGACGACCCGCGCCCGAGCCCGCGGCACGCGGTGCCGTCGGGCTCCACCGCCGTCCTGGAGCGCCCCGAGGTCGACGAGGCGCCGGCCGTCGTCGCCGAGCCGGAGCCCGCCGTCGTCGAGGAGGGGGAGACCGCCCCGGCGAAGCCCGAGTACGAGCGCCCCGAGGCCGCCGGCTCGCGCCTGGCCCGCCTGCGGGCTCGCCTGCTCAAGTCCAACAACGTCTTCGGCAAGGGCCTGCTGGCGCTGCTGTCCCAGGACCGCATCGACGACGACGTGTGGGACGAGATCGAGGAGACGCTGCTGATGGCGGACCTCGGCACCGAGCCCACCCTGGAGCTCGTCGACCGCCTCAAGGCCCGTGTCACGGTCGAGGGCACGCGTGACCCCGAGCAGGTGCGCACCCTGCTGCGTGAGGAGCTCGTGGCGATGGTGGATCCCTCGATGGATCGCCGTCTCGCCGCGACCCGCAGGGGCGACCGCCCCGCCGTGACCATGGTCGTGGGCGTCAACGGCGTCGGCAAGACCACCACCGTGGGCAAGCTCGCCCGTGTGCTCGTGGCGGAGGACCGCACCGTCGTGCTCGGCGCCGCGGACACCTTCCGCGCCGCCGCCGCCGAGCAGCTCGCCACGTGGGGTGCCCGCGTGGGCGTCGAGACCGTCCGCTCCGAGAAGGAGGGCGCCGACCCGGCGTCCGTCGCCTTCGAGGCCGTGGAGCACGGCATCGCCGAGGGCGTCGACGTCGTGCTCGTGGACACCGCGGGCCGTCTGCAGAACAAGGCCAACCTCATGGACGAGCTCGGCAAGATCAAGCGCGTCATCGAGAAGCAGGCCGAGGTGGACGAGGTCCTGCTCGTCCTCGACGCCACCACCGGCCAGAACGGCCTGACCCAGGCGAAGGTGTTCGCCGAGGTCGTGGACGTCACCGGCATCGTGCTGACCAAGCTGGACGGCACCGCCAAGGGCGGCATCGTGATCGCCATCCAGCGCCAGCTCGGCGTGCCCGTCAAGCTGATCGGCCTCGGCGAGGGCCCCGACGACCTCGCGCCGTTCACCGCCGAGGGCTTCGTGGACGCGCTGCTGGCCGACTGACGTCCCGCACCCCGGTCCAGGGCCCCTCCCGACGACGTCGGGAGGGGCCCTGTCCTGTCACGGAGACGTCATCGACGTGTGGTGCGGCCCACTCCTCCGGTACCGTCCCTCCATCGGCCCCGATCGGGGCCGGGCAGCGACGCCGCGGGACGGGCGTTCGCCCCCGGCTCGCGGCCCGGACCGAAGGAGACCCCCATGGAGGAGTCGAACGTCCTGGACGCAGGGACAGTGTGGATGGTGACGAGCGCGGCGATGGTCCTGCTCATGACACCCGGACTGGCCATCTTCTACGGCGGCATGACCCGCGCGAAGTCCTCGCTCAACATGATCATGATGTCCTTCGTCTCGATGGGCCTCGTCGGCGTCGTCTGGGTCCTGTGGGTCCACGGGATGACCGGCGGCGACGGGTGGGCCGGGGTGGTGGGGAACCCCGCCGGTGACCTCGGGCTGACCGGCACGATGGCCGAGGGCGGGCTCGTCGCCGCGGCCTACGGCGCCACCTTCGCGATCATCGCGGTCGCCCTCATCTCCGGCGCGGTGGCTGACCGGTTCAAGTTCGTCACGTGGTGCGTCTTCGTGCCCGTCTGGACCACCGTCGTCTACGCCCCGCTGGCCTACATGGTGTGGGGCGGCGGGCTCCTCTCCGCGGACGGCGCCATCGGCGCCCGCCTGGGGGAGGCCCTCGACTTCGCCGGCGGGCTCGTGGTGCACATCAGCGCCGGCGTGGCCGCCCTCGTGCTCGCGCTGCTGCTGGGCAAGCGCCACGGCTTCGGCGTGGACCCCGGCCACCGGCCGCACAACGTCCCGTTCACCATGCTCGGCGCGGCCCTGCTGTGGTTCGGCTGGTTCGGGTTCAACGGGGGCGCGGCGGGCAGTGTCGACGAGCTCGGACTGATCTGGGTGGACACCCTCGCCGCCGGCGCCGCCGGCATGCTCGGCTGGGTGTTCGTGGAGTGGCTGCGCCGCGGTCGGCCGACCTCGATCGGCACCGCCTCCGGGATCGTCTCGGGCCTGGTCGCCATCACGCCCGCGTGCGCCTATGTGAGCCCCCTGGGGGCCGTGGTGATCGGCCTGGTCTCCGGTGCGGCCAGCGCGCTCGCGGTCAACCTCAAGTACCGCCTCGGCTTCGACGATTCGCTCGACGTCGTCGGCGTGCACCTCACCGCCGGCATCCTGGGCACCGTGCTGATCGGCTTCTTCGCCCTGCCGGACGAGGGCCGGGCGGGCCTGTTCTACGGCGGAGACGCCGGTCTCCTGGTGGCCCAGACGGTGGCCGTGCTCGTCGCCGTGGTCTTCACCGCCGTGGTGACCACGGTCATCGCCCTGGTCCTGCGCGGGACCATGGGCCTGCGGGTGAGCAAGGAGGACGAGGAGCGGGGCGTCGATCTGACCCTGCACGACGAGTCGGCCTACGACGTCGGCTTCGGCGGGGTGCCCGTCCCCGCCGAGGCGCGGTGAGCCGCCGCGGACGGGTGAGGCCGGTCGGTTGCTAGGCTTGGCGGGCGCCGCGGTGGATGCCGCGGCGCCCGCGACCGACCGCGTCCGGATCAGTCGACCCCGCTTCGAAGGATCACACCCGCCGTGTTCAACTCCCTGTCCGACCGCCTCACAGCCACCTTCCGCAGCCTCAAGGGCAAGGGGCGGCTGAGCGAGGCGGACATCGACGCCACCGCACGCGAGATCCGCCGCGCCCTCCTGGACGCCGACGTCGCCGTGCCCGTGGTCCGCCAGTTCATCGCGCAGATCAAGGAGCGCGCCCTCAGCGCCGAGGTGGCCCAGGCCCTGAACCCGGGCCAGCAGGTCGTGAAGATCGTCAACGAGGAGCTCGTGGGCATCCTCGGCGGCGAGACCCGGCGCATCCAGCACGCCAAGACGGGCACCACCGTCATCATGCTCGTGGGCCTGCAGGGCGCCGGCAAGACGACCCTCGCCGGCAAGCTCGCCCACCTGCTCAAGTCCCAGGGCCACACCCCACTGCTCGTGGCCTGCGACCTCCAGCGCCCGAACGCCGTGAAGCAGCTGCAGGTCGGCGGCGAGCGCGCCGGCGTCCCGGTCTACGCGCCGCACCCCGGCGTCTCCTCCGAGTTCGAGGCCGCCACCGGCGACCCGGTGCAGGTGGCCCGCGACGGCGTCGCCGAGGCCAACACGAAGTACCACGACGTGGTCATCATCGACACCGCCGGCCGCCTCGGCGTGGACGCCGAGCTCATGCAGCAGGCCGCGGACATCCGCGCCGCCGTGGACCCGGACGAGGTGCTCTTCGTCATCGACGCGATGATCGGCCAGGACGCCGTGGCCACGGCCCAGGCGTTCAACGAGGGCGTCGGCTTCACCGGCGTCGTGCTCACCAAGCTCGACGGCGACGCGCGCGGCGGCGCCGCACTGTCCGTCCGCCACGTGACCGGCAAGCCGATCATGTTCGCCTCCACGGGCGAGGGCCTGAAGGACTTCGAGGTCTTCCACCCGGACCGCATGGCCTCGCGCATCCTCGACATGGGCGACGTGCTCTCCCTGATCGAGCAGGCCGAGCAGAACTGGGACCGCACCGAGGCCGAGAAGATGGCCCGCAAGTTCGCGGACCAGGAGGACTTCACCCTCGACGACTTCCTCGCCCAGATGCAGCAGCTCAAGAAGATGGGCTCGCTGAAGAAGATGCTCATGATGATGCCGGGCGCCCAGGGCATGCGGCAGCAGCTCGAGCAGTTCGACGAGTCGTCGATCGGCCGCGTCGAGGCGATCATCCACTCGATGACCCCGCACGAGCGCGTGGCCCCCAAGATCATCAACGGCTCGCGCCGTGCCCGCATCGCCCGCGGCTCGGGCGTGAGCGTGTCCGAGGTCAACGGCCTGCTCGAGCGCTTCGCGGAGGCGCAGAAGATGATGAAGCGCATGGCCGCCGGCGGCGGTATCCCCGGGATGCCCGGGATGCCGGGCGGCGCCTCCCGCAAGGCGAAGGGCAAGGGCAAGAACGCCAAGCACGATCGCGTGAAGTCCGGCAACCCGGCCAAGGCCGCGGCCGAGCGCAAGGCGATCGAGGAGCGCCGCGCGCGCGCCGCCCAGGCGCAGGCCGGGGCCGTGTTCGGCCGCGACGGCGCGGGGATGGACGGCTTCGACCCGTCCACCCTCAACCTGCCGGCCGGCTTCGAGAAGTACCTGAAGGACCGCTGAGTCCCCCGCTGTCGGCTCGCGGCGCGCCGGGTGTGCACCGGCCCGCCCGATCTGGCAGAATGGCACGGTATTGAGCGTGAGCCCGGACGACCCTCTATCCTCCGCTGCGCTCCGTTCCGTGTACCAGGTCGTCGACGCCCGCTGCCCCCACGCGGCGTCGTGCCCCGGCCCCCCAGATCCACTGAAGGAGAACCACACTCGTGGCTGTCAAGATTCGTCTGAAGCGGTTCGGCAAGATCCGCGCCCCGTTCTACCGCGTCGTCGTCATGGACTCGCGCACCCGCCGCGATGGCCGTGCCATCGAGGAGATCGGCAAGTACCACCCCACCGAGGAGCCCTCGTTCATCGAGATCGACTCGGAGCGCGCCCAGTACTGGCTCTCCGTCGGCGCCCAGCCGACCGAGCAGGTCGCCGCGCTGCTGAAGATCACCGGTGACTGGCAGAAGTTCAAGGGCGAGTCGGGCGCCGAGGGCACCCTGAAGTCCAAGTCCGAGAAGGAGGCCTTCGTGGCCCCCGAGAGGGACTCGGTCATCCTGCCGGAGGAGCCGAAGCAGGAGGAGGCCCCGGCCGAGTCCGAGCAGCCGGCCGAGGCCCCGGCCGAGGAGGCCGCTGAGGCTCCGGCCGAGGAGGCCGCTGAGGCTCCGGCCGAGGACGCCGAGAAGTCCGAGTGACCATGCTGACCGAGGCCCTCGAGCATCTGGTGCGCGGCATCGTGGACACGCCCGAGGCGGTCCGCGTGGACGCCCGCTCCCAGCGGCGTGGCGACATGCTGGAGGTCCGCGTGGCCCCCGAGGACCTGGGTCGCGTGATCGGCCGCCAGGGTCGCACCGCCACCGCGCTGCGCACCGTGCTGGACGGCCTGGCCGGCCACCCCGTCCGCGTGGACGTGGTGGAGACCGACCGCCGCTCCTGACGGCCCGTGACGCACGGCCCGCCCGCCCCTCACCGGGCCGGCGGGCCGTCGTCGTCTCCGGCCCCGCCCCCTCCCGCCACCGATCGTCCCACCCAGGAGAGCCCATGAGTCCCGCAGCCCAGGACGACCTCGTCCGCGTCGCCCGCATCGGCAAGCCGCACGGCATCCGCGGCGAGGTGACCGTGCAGGTCTTCACCGACGACCCGGACGCCCGCTTCGCCCCCGGGGAGCGCCTCGTGGTGCGCGACGGCGCCCCGGGCCTTCCGGCGGAGCTCACCGTCACCCGGGCCCGGTGGAACAAGCAGATCCTCGTGGTCGGCTTCGCCGAGTCGCTGGACCGCAACGTCGCCGAGACCCTGCGCGGCGCCCAGCTGTTCGCCGTTCCCGCCGCGCCCGAGGAGTCCGACGAGTGGTACGAGGAGGACCTCGTGGACCTCGAGGTGCGGATCGACGGCGAGCGCGTCGGCGTCGTCACGGCCCTGACCACCGGGGCGGTCCAGGACCTGCTGCACGTCGCCGTGGACGGCGTCGAGGAGGAGGCCCTGGTGCCCTTCGTCGAGGAGATCGTCCCGGAGATCGACCCCAAGGCTGGCGTGCTCGTGCTGACCCCGCCGCCGGGCCTGCTCGAGCTCGCCACCGGCGAGGACGAGGACGCCGCAGACGGGCCCGCCGCCGCGCGCCCCGCCGATGCGGATCCGGAGGCCTGAGCAGTGCGCTTCGACGTCGTCACGATCTTCCCCGAGTACCTCTCGGTGCTCGACGTCTCGCTGCTGGGCCGTGCCCGCCGCGAGGGCCTCGTGGACGTGCACGTCCACGACCTGCGCGACTTCACCGTCGACCGGCACCGCACCGTGGATGACACCCCCTACGGCGGCGGCGCCGGCATGGTGATGAAACCCGAGCCGTGGGCGCTCGCGCTCGAGCACGTGGCGGCCCAGGGGCCCGCGGCGCCGGCCCCCGCCGATCCGGCGTCGGCCGAGCCGGGGGACCGCCCCGTGCTGCTCGTGCCGACGCCCTCGGGGGAGCGCTTCACCCAGCGATTCGCCCGCGAACTGGCGGGCCGGGAGCACGTGGCGATCGCGTGCGGGCGGTACGAGGGCATCGACGAGCGCGTCTTCGGCTGGGCCGAGGAGCTCTTCGAGGTGCGGCTGGTCTCACTGGGCGACTACGTGCTCAACGGCGGCGAGGTCGCCGCGCTGGCGATGATCGAGGCCGTCGGCCGCCTCGTGCCGGGCGTCGTGGGCAACCCGGCCTCGCTCGTCGAGGAGTCCCACGAGGACGGCCTGCTGGAGTACCCGGTCTACACCAAGCCCGCGGACTGGCGGGGCCGTGCGGTGCCGCCCGTGCTGCTCTCGGGCGACCACGGCAAGGTCGCGGCCTGGCGTCGGACCCAGCAGGAGGAGCGCACGCGCGAGCGGCGTCCGGACCTGTGGGCGGCGTTCGACTCCGAGGACTGACCCGCCGCGCCCGACGGGCTGGAGGGGCGTCGCGACGTCATCGGCTGTGGCATAATGGGTCCTCGTGTCCGCCGGACGCCCGACCTGCCACAGGGGGCGCGCGTCAACGGATCGGACCCCGGGACCGCACCCCACGTGCGGAGCCCGGCCCTCGGCTCGGGACCCGGCCCCCTCGTCATGCGGACGTGGACGGGCCGTGCGCCCGCCTACTACGCGGCTGACCTGTGGCATCCGCCAGGAGAGACGACATGCACATTCTCGACTCGTTCGACAAGAAGACGCTGCGCGACGACATCCCGGAGTTCGCCCCCGGCGACACCGTCAAGGTGCACGTGAACATCATCGAGGGCAAGACCGCCCGCGTCCAGGTGTTCCAGGGCTACGTCATGGGCCGTCAGGGCTACGGCGTGCGCGAGACCTTCCGCGTCCGCAAGGTGTCCTTCGGCATCGGCGTGGAGCGCGTGTTCCCGGTGCACTCCCCGATCATCGACAAGATCGAGGTCGTCACCAAGGGCGATGTGCGCCGCGCGAAGCTGTACTACATGCGCGACCGCCACGGCAAGGCCGCCCGCATCCGCGAGAAGCGCGCCGACGCCAAGTGATCACCCCGGTCGGCCCCGCCGACCGGTGATCGACCCATGCGCACCTCGGAGCCCCGTGACCCCCGTCGGTCACGGGGCTCCGTCGCGTCCGGGGCCGGCTCCTCCTCGGGCCCGACGGCGGCCCCCGCCTCCGGCGCGAGCCGCTGGTGGGCGTGGCTCGGCCTGACCGTGGTGGCCGCCGTCGTGGTGGCCGCGGTGCTGCGGGCCCTCACCGGCCCCGTCTACCTCATCCCCTCCGGGTCGATGGAGCCGACCCTGCAGCCCGGCGACCGCGTGCGGGTGGACGCCGCCGCGGCCGGCGGGCAGGGCCTGCGCCACGGCGACGTGGTGGTGTTCGACGGCGCCGGCAGCCTGGCACCGTACCGTTCGGCCGGATCGCTCGAGCGCGGCCTCGAGGACGTCGCCCGGTGGTGGGGTGTCGGCGCGGCCGAGGACGTGTTCGTCAAGCGCGTGCTGGCCCTGCCGGGGGACCGCCTCGAGTGCTGTGCCCCGGACGGTCGGCTGCTGCGCAACGGCGAGCCGCTGGACGAGCCGTATCTCGGCAGGCCCGTGACCGCGGACGAGCCGGCCGCGGCGGGGACCTGGTCCTTCGAGGTGCCCGACGGGCGCATGGTCGTCCTGGGCGACCACCGCGCCGCCTCCCGGGACTCCCGCGCACTGCTGGGCGCCCCCGGCGGCGGGCTGATCCCGCTCGAGCGGGTCGAGGGCCGCGCCGCGGAGATCGTGTGGCCGCTGGCCCGCCGCGGGACCGTGGACGTCCCCTCCGGGGACACGCCGTGACCGGGCGCCGCACCGCGCTGATCGCCGCCGCCGTGACCGTGCTCGCCTGCGTGCTGGCGTGGGCGTTCCTGGCGCGCATGTACGCCATCCCGTCCTCGTCCATGGAGCCCGGGCTGCGGGCCGGCGACCGCGTGGTCGCCACGCTGCTCACCCCCGATCCGTTCCCGGTGCGCCGCGGTGACGTGGTGGTGTTCGAGGACACGAAGGGCTGGCTGCCCGGGGGCGGCCACGTGATCAAGCGGGCCGTCGGACTGCCGGGGGACATCGTCTCCTGGACGCCCGGCGAGGAGACGCTGCGCGTGAACGGGGTGCCCGTGGAGGAGCCGTACCTCGCGCCGGGGGAGACGCCCGCGCAGGAGGCGTTCGAGGTGACCGTCCCCGCGGGGCGGCTGTGGGTGCTCGGCGACCATCGCTCGGCGTCGGCGGACTCCCGCGCGCACCGCGCCGGGCCCGGGGGCGGGTTCGTGGCCCTCGACGACGTGGTGGGCCGCGCCCGGCTCGTGGTCTGGCCGCTGGACAGGATCGGCGGCGCCGGCGCCGACCCCGACGCGTTCTCCGCCGTGCCGGACGCGCCCGTGCCGGAGGCCCGCACGTGACCGCCCGCCGGGGCGGTGGCCGGCCGACGGTGCGCGCCGGCCTGGACGTCGAGGCGGGGCTGGCCGCGCCGGTCCTCGCCGCGCGGGGAGTGGACCGGGTGCTCGTGGCGGGCATGGACGAGGTGGGCCGGGGCGCACTGGCCGGGCCCGTCGTCGTCGGGGTGTGCGCCGTCTGGCTGCCCGCCGCAGGGCAGATCCCTGCGGTGCGCGACTCGAAGGCGCTCACGGACCGACGCCGGCGCGCCCTGGTCCCGCAGATCGAGGACTGGGCGGCCGGGGTGGCGCTGGGGGAGGCCAGCCCCGCGGAGATCGACGCGCACGGGGTCTCGGCGGCCCTCGGCCTCGCCGGGCGCCGGGCCTGGGCGGCACTGTGCGCCGCGGTGGGGCAGGAGCCGGTCGCCCTCGTGCTCGACGGCCGGGACGACTGGCTGAGCCGCTCCGATCCCGACGCCGGCCCCGCGCCCGCGCCGCGTCCGCTGCCGCCCGTGCCCACGATGCTGGTGCGGGCTGAGGATCGGTGCGCGACGGTGGCGGCGGCGTCGATCGCCGCGAAGGTGGCCCGCGACGACGTCATGATCGCCCTCGACGCGGAGCACCCCGGGTACGGGTGGGCCGGGAACAAGGGGTACGGCTCAGCCGCGCACCGGGCCGCCCTGACCGAGCGCGGGGCGAGCGAGCAGCACCGGCGCAGCTGGAACCTCGGGCTGCCGGGCGCGCCCGCGCAGGCGCCTCCCACGCTGTTCGACTGACTCCCAGGGGCCGGGCGTGCCGCCCGTTCGACGTGCGACCCCTGGACGGGGGAGGATGGAGGCCGTGCGTGCCCGGACTGTCGCGGGTGCGCGGCGAACACTGAGGAGGCATGTCATGAGCGCGGACGACGTCGAGGACTTCGAGGCCGAGGCCGAGCTGCTGCTCTACCGCGAGTACCGGGACGTGGTGGGCCTGTTCCGCTACGTCGTGGAGACCGAGCGGCGCTTCTACCTCGCCAACGACGTGCGCCTGACTCCCCGCCAGGCGGACGGGGACGTGTTCTTCGAGATCCTGCTCGAGGACGCCTGGGTGTGGGACGTGTACCGCACGCAGCGGTTCATCAAGCGCGTGAAGGTGCTGACCTTCAAGGACGTGAACATCGAGGAGCTGCCCACCGAGGACTTGACGGTCCCGCCGGACGGCCAGCTGCCGAGCTGACCCACGCCTGATCGGCCCCGAGGGCGGGACGCCGACGTCCACTCCTGCACAGGCGTCCGGCCCCGCACAATCCTCGGCGTCGTCCACCCGGCGACCCTGCTCGGGACCACCCTGGTGCCCAGGAGGTGGTCGGGATGACGGGGACCGCAGAACGGATCGGGGCGCAGCCGCCCGGAGAGAGGCGCGCCAGCCGCGCGCACACGGCGCTGGGCCGGTTCGGTGAGGACGCCGCCGCGCGCTGGCTCGCCGAGCGCGGCTACGTGATCGCCGACCGCAACTGGCGGGGCGAGGCCGGAGAGCTGGACATCGTGGCCCACCACGCCGGCTGGTGGGTGGGCGTCGAGGTGAAGACCCGCTCGGGCCTGGCCTTCGGGGACCCGTTCGAGTCGATCGACCGGCGCAAGCTCACCCGGCTGCACCGTCTCACTGCGGCGTGGGTGCGGGCCCACGCCGCGGACCGCCGGGGGACGCCCTGGCGCGTCGACGCCGTCGCCGTGCTGGTGCCGCGCACGGGAGGGATCCGCTTCGATCTGCTGCAGGATGTGCGGCCGTGAGCGGCATCGGACGCACCCGCTCCATCACGCTGGCGGGTCTGCGCGGGGAGGTCGTGCACGTCGAGGCGGACATCGCCCAGTCCCTGCCCGGCTTCACCCTCCTCGGCCTGCCGGACCAGGCGCTGCAGGAGAGCCGGGACCGCATCCGCTCCGCCGCGCGCAACGCCGGACTGCCCCTGACCCGGCGGCACCTGACCGTGAACCTGCTGCCGGCCGGGGTGCACAAGCGGGGCGCCTGCCACGACTTGGCGATCGTCCTGGCGGCCTACGCCGCGGACGGGCGGGTGCGGAACGTCGAGGGGCCCGTGTTCCTGGCCGAGCTCGGCCTCGACGGCGCCCTGCACCGCTCGCCGGAGACCGTGGCGATGGTGATGGCCGCCGTCGACGCGGGGTGCTCCGAGGTGGTCGTCGCCGAGGACGCGGAGGCCGAGGCCCGACTGGTCCCCGGCGCCGAGGTCCGCGGCTTCGCCCATCTGCACGACGTCATCCACGCCTTCGGCGGGGAACCGGAAGGAGAGGTGCCCCGCCGCCCGGCCCGACGGCAGGTGCCAGCTCCGGAACCGGAGCCGGCCCGTGCGGTGCCCGACCTCGCCGAGGTCGCAGGACAGGCCGAGGCCCGGTTCGCGCTCGAAGTCGCCGCCGCCGGCGCCCACCACCTGCTGCTGGTGGGCGCCCCGGGGGCGGGCAAGACCATGCTCGCCGAGCGCCTGCCCGGAATCCTCCCGCCCCTGGACCGGCGCACCGCGCTCGAGTGCGCCGCCCTGCGCTCCCTCCGCGGCGGCGACGCCCGTGTCCGGCGCAGGGGCGGGACGGCCCAGGGGTTCGACGGTGACATCGACCGGACCCCGCCGTTCGAGGCACCCCACCACTCGGCGTCCCGCTCGGCCCTCGTGGGCGGTGGCAGTGGCCTCGCCCGGCCGGGAGCGGCCTCCCTCGCCCACGGCGGCGTGCTGTTCCTGGACGAGGCCCCCGAGTTCGAACGGCGCACCCTCGAGGCGCTGCGCCAGCCCCTCGAGTCCGGGGAGGTGCTGCTGCACCGGGCCCTCGGCGCCGTCGTCTACCCGGCCCGGTTCCAGCTCGTGCTGGCCGCCAACCCATGCCCGTGCGGCAAGGGCGGCGGCACGGGCGTCGAGTGCCGATGCAGCGTGCCCGAACGCCGCCGCTACGCCCAGCGGCTCTCCGGACCGCTGCTGGACCGCGTCGACCTGCAGGTCACCGTGCGGCCCGTAGAAGCGCGGCAGCTCACGGGGGCGCCCGCCTCCGAGACCACGTCGAAGGTGGCCGCCCGGGTCGCGGCGGCCGCCGACCGCCAGGCCCGACGCTGGGCCGCTGCCGCAGAGCGCGGGCTCGTCCCGTCCGGGCTGCGCCGCAACGCGCACGTCCCCGCCGGGGTGCTGCGGCACGGCCCGTACGCCGTGCCCCGGGCGGCCCGCCGGCCTGCGGACGACGCCGTCGACCAGGGCCTGCTGAGCGCGCGCGGCCACGCCCGTGTCCTGCGCCTCGCCTGGACCCTGGCGGACCTGCGCGGCGCCGAACGGCCCGCACCCGAGGACACCGACGTGGCACTCACGCTGCGCCACCAGAACGAGGAGGACGCATGACCACCCACGTCACCCCGGCGGCAGACCACGTCCCCGTCGCCGGGCCGCGCCGGCCGGACGCCGCCCGGCTCGCCCGCGCCGCCCTGACCCGGCTGGTCGAGCCCGGGGACGCGCTCGCGGTGCAGACCGTCACGGCGCTGGGGCCGGAGCGGGCCCTCGTCCTGCTCACCGGACGGGAGGCGATCCAGCCCGCCGAACGCGATCTGCTCGCCGATCTCGCCGGCACGCCCGACACGCTGCCCCGGCGCTGGGCCGCGGGGCTGGCCCGCTGGGCGCCCCGGGCCGCCCGGCTGGAGCCCGAGCGTGACCTCGTGACCCTGCACCGGCTTGGCGGGGGCCTCCTGATCCCCGAGGACGACGCCTGGCCCGCCGCCCTGGCGGACCTGGGCGAGGAGGCACCCCTGGGCCTGTGGTTCCGCGGCACCGGAACGCTGCCTCCCGCGGACCGGATGCTCGCCGTCGTCGGCAGCCGGGAGGCGACCGCGTACGGGCGGACCGTGACCGCCCGCTGTGCCGCCCACGCCGTCCAGCAGGGCGCGTGTGTGATCTCCGGCGGCGCGTACGGCATCGACGGCGCCGCCCACCGGGCCGCTCTGCAGGCGCCCGCCGCACCGGAAGACGCGGCGGGTCGCGGCGGCGTCCCGCCCACGGTGGCTGTGCTGGCCGGCGGCCTCGACCGGTTCTACCCGGCCGGCCACGAGGACCTGCTCCGCGCTGTGATGGCCGCCGGGCTGCTCGTGTCCGAGATGCCGCCCGGTGCGAGTCCCACGCGCTACCGGTTCCTGCAGCGCAACCGGGTCATCGCCGCGCTCGCGGGGGCCGTGCTGGTGGTCGAGGCGCGCTGGCGTTCGGGAGCGCAGAACACGGCGGGCCACGCGTTCGGCCTCGGCCGCGAGGTGGGCGTCGTCCCCGGCCCCGTGACCTCGCCCAGCTCGGCCGGCTGCCACCGTCTGCTGCAGGAGAGCCCCGCCCGTCTCGTGACCACCGAGCAGGAGGCCCTTGCCCTGCTCGGTCAGGCGCCCGCCCGGAGCGGCGGCGCGGGCGGGCGGGCCTCCACCCGGGCGGCTCCCGAGCCCGCCGCAAGACCCACCGACGGGCTCACGATGGAGGAGGCTCTCGTCCACGAGGCGCTGCCCCTGCGCCAGGCCGTGCCCGCCGACCGGATCACCGTCAGCGCCGGGCTCGCGCTGCCCACCGTCCTGGCCTGCCTGTCCCGGCTGCAGCGGGCGGGTCTGGCCGAACGGGTCGAGGACCGGTGGCGGCGGGGATGACCTGCGGCCGCGTGATCCCGGGCGGCGCCCGCCCGCGGCGCGGATGGCAGAGTGGGGGGATGGCCCCGTCGTCCTCCGTCCGTCCCGTCTCGGTCCCGCGCGCCCCCTCGCCCCGGGACACGGCCTGGCTCGAGGCGTTCGAGGAGCACCTGCGTCACGAGCGGAATCGCAGCCCCCAGACCGTGCGCGCGTACCTCGCCGATCTGCGCGCCCTCATCGACCACGTCGTCGGCACAGCCGGCACCTCGGGGACGCCCGCCGCGGACGACGACGCCCCTGTCCGCCACGCGCCCAGCGCACCGGACGTCCTCGCAGAGCTGGACATCGAGGACCTGCGCGGCTGGCTGGCGGCCATGAGCGGGGCTGGCCTCGCCCGCGCGACCCTCGCCCGCCGGGTGGCCGCCGTCCGCACCTTCACGGCCTGGCTGCGCCGGGAGGGCCTGCGCTCGGACGACCCCGCCCTGCGGCTGCGCTCGCCCCGACCCGAGGGGACGCTGCCCCACGTGCTCCAGGAGCAGCAGGCGAGGCGGCTCCTCGCGGCCGCCCAGGAGCTTGTGGACGCCGCCGCCGCGGGCGACGATCCCGTCGCCCACGCGCTGGCCCTGCGGGACGCCGCCCTGCTCGAGCTGCTCTACGCCACCGGCGCCCGGGTGGCCGAACTCTCCGCCCTGGACGTGGACGACCTCGAGGCCGGCCGCGGCGTCGTCCGGCTGACCGGCAAGGGCGACCGGCAGCGGACCGTCCCCTATGGCGACCCCGCGGGCCGCGCCCTCCAGGCGTGGCAGCGGCTCGGTCGCCCCCGCCTGGCCCGGCCGGACTCCGGTCCCGCCCTCTTCCTCGGCGCGCGCGGTGGCCGGCTGGGGGTGCGCCAGGCGCGCACCGTCGTCGACCGGGCACTCGAGGGCCTGGGGGACACCGCGGCCCGCGGGCCGCACGCACTGCGTCACACGGCCGCGACCCACCTCCTCGACGGCGGCGCCGACCTGCGCAGCGTGCAGGAGCTGTTGGGCCACGCGTCCCTGCGCACCACGCAGGTCTACACGCACGTCTCGATCGATCGCCTCCGCGAGGGCTACCGGCAGGCCCACCCACGCGCCTGACGCCGCCCCGGAGCGCCCCCGGCCCCTCCACTGCGCCGCCGCGACACGCACGGCGGCGCACCGCCCCGTTGCCGGCCCAGCATCCCTGGTGCACAATGGCCCCAGGATCCACCGGAGCCGCGACGTGGTCGTAGGGGAAGACGCACCGCATCGCACCCTCGGAGGCATCCATGACCAGCATCCAGACCCGCGGCGTGGTCCACATCCTCTCCGCCCCCACCGCCCTCTGCCCCCACGTGGAGTGGGCGCTGAGCTCCGTGCTCGGCCCCGCGACCTCGGTGGAGTGGGAGGGTCAGCCGGTCGCGCCCGGCCAGCACCGCGCCGAGGTGCGCTGGACGGCGCCCGCCGGCACCGGTGCGCGCCTGGCCTCGGCCCTGCGCGGCTGGCCGCACCTGCGCTTCGAGATCACCGAGGAGCCGTCCGCCGGGGTCGACGGCTCGCGCTGGTCCCACACCCCGGACCTCGGCATCTTCCACGCCACCACGGACGTCTCCGGCAACATCATGGTCTCCGAGGACCGCATCCGGTACGCCTACGAGGCCGGCGCGGGCGACCCCAGCGTGCTGATGCACGAACTCTCCCTCGCGCTCGGCGAGGCCTGGGACGATGAGCTCGAGCCGTTCCGGCTGGCCGTCGCCCACGCCAACGTGCGCTGGCTGCACCGCGCCGTCTGACCCCTCGTCCGGCCGGCGGCGCTCCGGCTCAGACGCTGCGGAACACGGCCACCGCGTTGTGGCCGCCGAAGCCGAACGAGTTCTTCACGGCCACGCGCGGCCCCTCGGGCAGGCGGGCGGGGGAGCCGGTGACCACGTTCAGCGGGATCTCCGGGTCCTGGTGGTCCAGGTTGATGGTCACGGGCGCCTGGCCGTGGTGGACGGCGAGCACGGACAGGATCGACTCGATCGCGCCCGAGGCGCCCAGCAGGTGGCCGGTCTGGGACTTCGTGGCCGAGACCTGCACCTGGTCCAGGTGGTCGCCGAACACGGCCCGCATGGCCAGGTACTCCGGGGCGTCGCCCTTGGGCGTGGACGTCGCGTGGGCGTTCACGTGGCACACGTCCTCGGGGGTGAGGTCGGCCGACCTCAGAGCGGCGCGCATCGCACGGGTCGCGCCCATGCCCTCGGGCTCGGGCGCGGTGATGTGGTGGGAGTCGGAACTGACGCCCGCGCCGGCCAGCTCGGCGTACACGCGCGCGCCGCGGGCCTTCGCGTGCTCCAGCGACTCGATCACCATGACGCCGGCGCCCTCGCCGAGGACGAAGCCGTCGCGGTCCACGTCGTAGGGGCGGGACGCGGCCTGCGGGTCGTCGTTGCGCTTGGACAGCGCCTGCATCGCAGCGAACGCGGCCATCGGCAGCGGGTGCACGGCGGCCTCGGCGGCGCCGCAGATCACGACGTCGGCCTGGCCGGAGCGGATGAGCAGCAGCGCGGTCTCGAGTGCCTCGGTGCCGGCTGCGCACGCGGACACCACGGTGCGGGCGCCGGCGCGGGCGCCGAACTCGAGGGAGAGCGCGCCGGCGGCGCCGTTGGGCATGAGCATCGGGACGGTCATGGGCAGCACGCGGCGCGGGCCGCGCTCGCGCAGGGTGTCCCAGCCGTCCAGGAGGGTCCACACGCCGCCGATGCCGGTGCCGAAGGCCACGGCGAGCCGGTCGCCGTCGACCTCCGCGCCCTCGAGGCCGGCGTCCTTCCAGGCCTCGCGCGCGGCGACGGTCGCCATCTGGGTGGCCGGGTCCTGACGCTTCTGCTCCACCTTGGAGAGGACCTCGGAGGTGGGCACGGCCAGCTCGGCCGCGAAGGTGACGGGCAGCTCGTACTTCTCCACCCAGTCGTGTTCCATGGTGCGCGCACCGGAGACGCCCTGCAGGGCATGGGCCCAGAAGGTGGGCACGTCGCCGCCGATGGGCGTGGTGGCGCCGAGGCCGGTGATCACTGCGGTGCGGGTCATGGGTCTGCTGCCTCTGGGTCTCGAGTCGGGATCGGGCGGAGGGGTCTCATCGGCACGACGCGCGGCGCTCGCCGGGGTGCCGGAAGTCGAGGGTGTCGGGGGCCGGGGGCGCTCACGCGCCCCCGGCGCTCACCGAGGGGACGGGACGGGCCGGGCCCGCCGCCGTCGTGGGCCGGTCAGGCCTGGGCGCCGTCGATGAAGTCGACGGCGTCCTGGACGGTCTTGAGGTTCTTGACCTCCTCGTCCGGGATCTTCACGCCGAACTTGTCCTCGGCGTTGACCACGATGGTCATCATCGAGATCGAGTCGATGTCCAGATCGTCCGTGAAGGACTTCTCCGGCTGCACCTCGGCGGTGTCGAGACCGGTCTCCTCGTTCACGATCTCGGCGAGGCCGGCGAGGATCTCTTCCTTGGAAGCCATGGGGCGTCTCCTTCGGTAGGGGTGTGGGGTGTACGTGGACAGTGAATCAGACGGCGCCGCCTCAGGGGAGGCGGACCACCTGGGCGCCGTAGACCAGCCCGGCACCGAAGCCGATCTGCAGGGCCAGACCGCCGGAGAGCTCGGGGTTCTCCTCCAGCAGCCGGTGCATGGCCAGCGGGATGGACGCGGCCGACGTGTTGCCGGCGTCCGCGATGTCCCGGGCCACGACGACGGACTCCGGCAGCTTCAGCTGCTTGGCGAACTCGTCGATGATCCGCATGTTGGCCTGGTGCGGGATGAACGCGGCGAGGTCCTCGGGCTCCACGCCCGCGGCGTCAAGGGCCTCGCGGGCCACCTTCGCCATCGACCACACGGCCCAACGGAAGACGGAGGGCCCGTCCTGGCGCAGCGTGGGCCAGAGCATCCCCTCTGCGCCGGTGATCGCCGAGGCGTCGCCCGTGGTGCGGGCGTGCTCCACGGCATCGCGCAGCTCCAGCTGCGAGTGCGTCATGGAGATCGTGGACCAGCGCTCCCCGTCCGAGCCCCACACCGAGGGGGAGATGCCCGGCTCGTCCGAGGCCGCGACGATCACGGCGCCCGCGCCGTCGCCCAGCAGGAAGGAGATGGAGCGGTCCGTGGGATCCACGACGTCGGAGAGGCGCTCGACGCCGACCACGAGCACGTGCCGCGCGGTGCCGGAGCGCACGAGCGCGTCGGCCTGGGCCACGCCGTAGCAGTAGCCGGCGCACGCGGCGGAGACGTCGTAGGCGGGCGCCGGGGTGGCGCCGATCTCGTGCGCCACGAGGGCCGCGGCCGAGGGGGTGGCGTGCGGGAAGGTGACGGTCGAGACGATCACGGCGTCCAGGTCCGAGCCCTGCAGGCCGGCCCGCTCGAGGGCCTCCCGGGCGGCGCCCACGGCCATGACGGGCACGGTCTCCTCCGCCGTGGCGCGCTGGCGTGTGACGATGCCGGTGCGCTGGCGGATCCACTCGTCCGACGAGTCGATGGGGCCGATGAGGTCCTCGTTCGGGACCAGGTTCGCCGGGCGGTAGGCGCCCACGGCCACGATGCGGCTGGCCGCGGGGCGCTCGTGCTGCTTCAGGGTGACGGTCATGGTGCCTCTCTCTGCCGGGCGGTGCGCGGGGTTCAGGCCGAGTGCTCGGCCAGGAACGCCCGCGCGGCGTCCAGGTCCTCGGGGGTCTTCACGGCGAGCTGCGTTGTGCCCTTGAGGCCGCGCTTGGCCAGTCCGGTCAGTGTGCCACCGGGCAGCAGCTCCAGGACCCCCGTGACCTGCCGCGCGGCCATGGTCGCCATGCACAGGTCCCAGCGGACCGGGCGGGTGACCTGGTCCACGATCCGGGCGAGCACGTCCGTGCCGGACTCGACGGTCTCGCCGTCCCGGTTGGACAGCAGGGGCAGGCGCGGGTCCGAGGGGGAGAGGCCGGCGACGTGGGTCGCGAGGTCGTCCACGGCGGGGCGCATGTGCTCCGTGTGGAACGCGCCGGCCACCTTGAGCGGGATCACGCGGGCGCGGGCGGGGGCGGACCCGGCGAGCGCGCCGAGGGCCTCCGCTGTGCCGGCGGCGACGATCTGGCCGGCGCCGTTGACATTGGCGGGCGTCAGGCCCGCCGCCTCGATGGCCGCGAGGACCTCGTCCTGGTCCCCGCCCACGACGGCGGCCATGCCCGTGGGCGTGGCCGCGGCGGCCCGGGCCATGCCGGTGGCGCGCACGCGCACCACGGAGAGTGCCTCGGCGGGGGACAGCACGCCGGCGACGGCGGCCGCGGTGATCTCGCCTACGGAGTGGCCGGCCACGACGGTCGACTCCGGTGCGGCGGCGTCCGCCTCGAGGGCCGCGGCGGCCACGAGGCCGGCCGCCACGATCAGCGGCTGGGCGACGGCGGTGTCCTTGATGCTCTCCTCGTCCGACTCGGTGCCGTGGCGGATCAGGTCCATGCCCGCGGCGTCGGAGAGGGATGCGAGCAGGTCGCGGGTCCCGTCCAGCTCGAGCCAGGGGGCGAGGAAGCCGGGCGTCTGGGACCCCTGTCCGGGGCACACGATGGCAAGCATTGCTCCATCGTGTCAGGATCGGCCGCCATCCCGGGCAGATCGCGCCACGAAGCACGGCGAGTGGGTTTGGAGGGTTTCTACAAGTGGGGGGTGTGTGCCGCGCCGGCTCAGTCCGACCCGGCCCCGTTCGTCGGTCGCGCCCCCGCGAGCCGGCCCAGGGTGATCGCGGTCTGCAGGACGTACGCGTCGCGAGGGACCAGCGGGTCCCAGCCGGTCACCTCGGCCACCCGCTTGAGGCGGTACCGCACGGTGTTCGCGTGGACGAACAGCTCGCGGGCCGTGCCCTCGAGCGAGTGGCCCAGCGCGCCGTACGCGTCCATGGTCTCCAGCAGGGAGGTGCCGGCGTCGGCCAGGGGCGTGAACACCCCGTCCACGAGGGCCTCCCGGGCCGTGGGGTCGCCCAGCAGCGCCCGCTCGGGCAGCAGGTCCTCCGCCGGGGTGGGCCGGCACGCCCGGGGATGGGCGGCCGCCGCGCTGAGCCCGGCGAGGGTGTGCCGGGCCGAGACGTGCGCCGAGATCAGCGAGTCCACGACGGGTCCCACGATCACCGGTCCCGGCGCGAACCAGCGCGCGAGCGCCTCGCCCACCGCCCGCGCGTCCCGCGCCGAGCCGACCACGAGGACGAGCCGTTCGGACTGCACGCCCACGAGCAGGTCGCAGTCGAGCCGCGCCGCGGCCCGCCGCAGGTCCGGGATGAACACGGGCTTGTCCTGCCCCGGGGCGAGACCGGCCATGACCATCACGTCGTGGTCCCCACGCCAGCCCAGCGCCGTGGCCCGATGCCGGATCTCGTCCGGGTCCTGCCCGCGCAGCACCGCGTCCAGCAGGACCGACTCGAGCCGCGAGTCCATCGCACCGCGCATCTCCGCGGCCCGGGCGTACACGTCTGCGAGTGCGAACGCGACCTCGCGCGAGTAGTGGAGGATGTGCTCGCGGACGGGCGCCTGGTCGCGCTCGGCCAGCAGCTCCGGCACCCGCGTCTCGACGACGTCCACCATCGTCCGGATGAGCTGGAGGGCCCGCTGCAGCGAGATCGCCCGGGTGAGATCGGTGGGCGCGGGCCCGAAGACGTCCTGCAGGACGTGGCCCGTGGAGGTGGGCCGCTCGAACCACGTGAGGAAGCCCTGCAGGGCGCGCTGGGCCACGAGCCCGAGGGCGCTGCGCTCGTCCGGGGTGAGTCGGCGGTACCAGGGCAGGGTGGCGTCCAACCGCTGCAGCACCGCCGTGTTCAGGGCGCCCAGGTGGCTCCTGAGTCGGGCCAGCCCGTCGGTGCTCACGGGGCGAGGGGCGGCGGGGCGGGGCTCGGGCATGCACGGGAGGGCGTCAGCCTCCCCGCGGCGTGCGGGTCAGGCGTCGCCGCCCGCGATGCCGGTGGTGCCGGCGTTGACGTCGTCCAGGCGGTACTTCTCGTGCGCCTTCGCGGCCGTGCCCCGCTCGACCTCGCCCTCCTCCTCGAGGAGCTGCAGTGCGCGGACCACCATCGAGTGGGTGTCGATGAGGAAGTACCGACGGGCGGCGGCGCGGGTGTCCGAGAAGCCGAACTCGTCGGCACCGAGCGCCGAGAAGCGGTTCGGCACGAACGGGCGGATCTGGTTCGTCCACGAGGTGGAGTAGTCCGAGGTGGCCACGATCGGGCCCTCGGCCCCCTGCAGCGCCTGCGTCACGTAGGGCACGCGCGGGGTGGCGGACGGGTCCTTCAGGGCGTCCTTCTCCGCCGCGACGGCGTCGCGGTACAGCTCGTTGTACGAGGTCACCGACCACACGGAGGCGTTCACGCCCCACTCTTCGGAGAGGATCCGCTGGGCGTCGAGTGCCCACGGCACGGAGACGCCGGAGCCCAGGAGCTGGACCTTCGGGCCGTCGCCCTGGCCCTCGGAGAGACGGTAGATGCCCTTGAGCACGCCCTCCACGTCGAGGCCCTCGGGCTCCTCGATGTGGGTGATCGGCTCGTTGTACACCGTGAGGTAGTAGATGACGTTGCGGACGTCGTCCCCCCGGTCGTGATCGCCGTACATGTCCTCCAGGCCCTGGCGCACGATGTGGGCGATCTCGTACGAGTACGCCGGGTCGTAGTGCTTCACGGCCGGATTCGTGGACGCCAGGACGGGGGAGTGACCGTCCATGTGCTGGGTGCCCTCGCCGGCGAGGGTGGTGCGCCCGGCGGTGGCGCCGATCATGAAGCCGCGCGCGAGCTGGTCGCCCGCGGCCCAGATGTTGTCCCCGGTCCGCTGGAAGCCGAACATCGAGTAGAAGATGTAGACCGGGATCATGGGCTCGCCGTGTGTGGAGTACGCCGTGCCGATCGCGTTGAACGCCGCGGTGGCGCCGGCCTCGTTGATGCCGACGTGATAGATCTTCCCCTGCGGGGACTCCTTGTAGGACAGGAACAGGTCCCGGTCCACGGAGAGGTAGTTCTGGCCCTTGGGGTTGTAGATCTTCGCGGTCGGGAAGAACGAGTCCATGCCGAAGGTGCGGGCCTCGTCCGGGATGATCGGCACGAAGCGCGGTCCCATGTTCTTGTCCCGCATCAGGTCCTTGAGCAGGCGCACGAACGCCATGGTCGTGGCGGCCTGCTGCTTGCCCGGTCCCTTGCGAGCCTGCTTGTACGCGGACTCCGGGGGCAGCGGGATCGCGTGGTAGTCGCTGCGCCGCTCCGGCACGAAGCCGCCCAGCTCCTTGCGCCGTTCCATCATGTACGTGATCTCCGGGGCGTTGGCGCCCGGGTGGTAGTACGGGATGTCGTACGGGTCCTTCTCGATCTGCTCGTCCGAGATCGGGATGCGGTGGCGGTCCCGGAACACCTTGAGGTCGTCCACCGTCAGCTTCTTCATCTGGTGCGTGGCGTTGCGACCCTCGAAGGACTTGCCCAGGCCGTAGCCCTTGATGGTGTGGGCCAGGATCACGGTGGGCTGGCCCTTGTGCTCCATGGCGGCCTTGTAGGCGGCGTACACCTTCTTGTAGTCGTGGCCGCCACGCTTGAGGCCCCAGATCTCGTCGTCGGTCATGTCCGCCACCATCTCCTTGGTGACGGAGGACCGGCCGAAGAAGTGGTCGCGCACGAAGCCGCCGGACTCGGCCTTGTAGGTCTGGTAGTCGCCGTCGAGCGTCTCGTTCATGATGCGCACGAGCTCGCCCTCGTCGTCGGCCTCGAGCAGCGGATCCCACTCGCGGCCCCACAGGACCTTGATGACGTTCCAGCCGGCGCCCCGGAAGTAGGACTCCAGCTCCTGGACGATCTTGCCGTTGCCGCGCACCGGCCCGTCGAGACGCTGCAGGTTGCAGTTGATGACGAAGGTGAGGTTGTCGAGCTTGTCGTTGGCCGCGATGTGCAGCTGGCCGCGCGACTCGGGCTCGTCCATCTCGCCGTCGCCGAGGAAGGCCCACACGTGCTGGTCGGAGGTGTCCTTGATGCCGTTGTTGTGCAGGTACCGGTTGGTCTGCGCCTGGAAGATGGCGTTCATCGGCCCCAGGCCCATGGACACGGTGGGGTACTGCCAGAAGTGCGGCATCATCCGCGGGTGCGGGTAGGAGGGCAGGCCGTGGCCCTGGCGGGACTTCTCCTGGCGGAAGCCGTCGAGGTCCTCCTCGGTCAGGCGGCCCTCGAGGAAGGCTCGGGCGTAGTTGCCCGGCGAGGAGTGGCCCTGGAAGAAGATGTGGTCGCCGCCGCCCGGGTGGTCCTGGCCGCGGAAGAAGTGGTTCAGGCCCACCTCGTAGAGGGTCGCCTGGCCCGCGTAGGAGGAGATGTGGCCGCCGACGCCGACGCGTTGGGCGCGCTGCACCAGGGCCATGGCGTTCCACCGCAGGTAGTTGCGGTAGCGGCGCTCGAGCTCCTCGTCGCCCGGGTACTCCGGCTCCTGGTCCGCCGGGATCGTGTTCACGTAGTCCGTGGTGGTCACGTAGGGCAGGGCGACGGACTGGGCGCTCGCGCGCTGCATGAGGGAGCGCATGATGTACTGCGCCCGCTCCGTGCCGCGCTCCTCGATGAGTCCGTCGAGGGACTCGATCCACTCCGACGTCTCCTGCGGATCCTTGTCCGGGAGCTGGTCGGTCAGACCGCTGCGGATCTGCGAGCTCTCTTCGGCTGCGCTCACGGTGCCTCCTGGTTCTCGTGCGGAGGGGTGCTCCGCGGTGGGCTGCGGGCAGACGATCCGGTCCGGGCCCGCGACGCCGAGCCGGGCGCGTCGCCCGGAGAGTGCGTCTGTTCCTCCCCAGAGTAGACCGCAGCCGCCGCGTCCGCCCGGCCGGAGGCCCCGGAACGGCGGCGTCCACGGCGTATGGTGGTCATCATCACCCGCTCGACGGCGCGGGCCGCAGTGCCCGCCACCATCAAGGAGGACCGGACACTATGCAGGCTGGGTCGACGCCGACCTCGACGGACAGCGCCCTGCTGGCGGAGCTCGCCCTCTCGAGGGGCGACCTGGTGCAGGAGTGGGGGTACGACGACGACGTCGACTTCACTTTCCGTGACGCGCTCGAGGACGCGCTCGGCGAGGAGCTGCTGACCGAGGACGATCAGGAGCCGGCGGACGCCGTCCTCTTCTGGTGGCGCGCGGACGACGGCGACGTCATGGATCTCACGGACGCCCTCGTGGACGCCCAGCGGTCGCTCGATGCCGGCCCCGTCTGGATCATGACCCCCCGCACGGGGCGCGCCGGCCACGTCAGCCCGGCGGACGTCGCCGAGGCCGCCTCCACCGCGGGCCTGCACGCCACCACCGGGGCCGGCGCCTCCGAGGACTGGGCCGCTCAGAAGCTCGTCCAGAAGCGCGGTGGCTGAGGCTCCGTCCGGCGGGACGCGGGGCGCCGACGACGTCCCCGCGCTGCGCGACGACCACGGCCAGACGTGGCCGTGGCCGCCGACGCGCGGGCCCGAGGACGCCGCCGGGCCGCGGGGCACGTGGCTCGTCTTCCTGCCCGGGGCGTTCACGCCGGTGTGCACGGACGAGCTCGGCTGGATCGGGGCGCTCGCCGAGGACGTGGCGGTCCACGAGGTGACTGTCCGCGTGGTCTCCTGTGACGCCGCCCCCGTGCTGCGCCGCGTCCGCGAGGAGCTGGCACTGCCGGAGCCGCTCACCCTGCTCTCCGATTTCTGGCCCCACGGCGCGGCCTGCCGTGCCTTCGACGTCTTCGACGTGGAGACCGGGCGGCCCCGCCGCGTCTCCGTGCTGCTCGACGCGGACGGGGTCGAGGCCGCGCGCGTGGTCGCCGCCCCGGGACAGGCACGCACCCGGAGCGAGCACGAGGCGGCGACGCGCGACCTGCTCGCGGACCGGTAACCTGGACGGACACCGGCACCCGTAGCTCAGTCGGTCAGAGCATCTCGTTTACACCGAGAGGGTCGGGGGTTCGAGTCCCTCCGGGTGCACCGATCGGGGGTCCGTGACACGGCGTGACGCCGCGGCTCCGTCATGCCGACCGCCCGTCAGGCGCCTATGAGAGCATGCTCACCATCATGGGCTCCTCGTCAGCGTCCTCGCGCGCCTCCGCTCCGCCCTCGCGGTGGGCCGAGGTGCGCTCCGGCGTCGCCGTGACGCTGGGCGCCGGCCTCGGCCTGTTCCCCCTGGGCGTGGCCTTCGGGATGCTCGTGGTCCAGGCCGGGCTGCCCGCGTGGGTCGCACCCCTGTTCTCCGTGGTCGTGTTCGCCGGGTCCGTCGAGCTGCTGCTCGTCTCGCTGGTGGTGGCGGGCACGCCGCTGCTCACGATCGCCGTGACGGTGTTCCTCGTGAACTTCCGCCACGTGTTCTATGCGTTCAGCTTCCCGCTGCGCGTGGTCCGGGGGCGCCTCGCGCGGATCTACTCGATGGGCGCCCTGATCGACGAGGCCTACGCCATCGCCGCCGCCCAGCCCCGCGGTTGGACGGCGCCCCGGCTGCTGGCCATGCAGATCGCGCTGCATGCGTATTGGGTGCTCGGGGGCCTCGCCGGGGTGGCCGTCGCGTGGCTGCTGCCCGCGCCGGTCGAGGGCCTCGAGTTCGCGCTCGTCGCCCTCTTCATCGTGCTCGCCATGGACGCCGCCCGCACGCGGGCCCAGCTGCCCCTCGTGCTGCCGGCCGCGGTCGCCGTCGGGGTGGCTCTGCTACTCGCGCCCGCGCAGGTGCTCGTCGTCGCCTTCGCCCTCTACGCCGCGGTGCTGATCGCGTTCCACGTGCTCGCCGCGCGCGGGACCGCCCTGCCGCTGCCTGAGCCCGTGCCCGTCACCGGGCCGGTGCCCGTCGTCGCCGCGGCGGGGGAGCGGGCCGTCACGGATGCCGAGCCCGGCGTCGAGGAGGACCCCCGATGACCGGCGCCGCGTACCTGGTGGCCGCGGCCGTCGTCGCGGGCCTCGTGACCTTCTGCCTGCGCGCGTTGCCGTTCGCACTGCTGCAGCCGCTGCGGGAGTCCGTGCTCGCCGCGCGGCTGGCGGTGTGGATGCCTGCCGGCGTGCTGACCATCCTGGCCCTCGTGATGCTGCTCGACGCCGCGGCGCTGGCCCCTGGAGAGCCCGTGGACGGGACGCGGGTGGCCCACGCGCTGATCGCGGCGGCGGTGACAGTCGTCGTGCATTTGCTGGCCGGGCGGCGGACCCTGGTCTCGATCGCCGCCGGCACGCTGGCGTACGTGCTGTTGGTCAACCTGGCCTGACCGGCGGCGGGGCGGATTCGCCCAGGCGTTCGGCCCATGCGCGGGTCGCCGCGGCGAGGCGCCGGCCGTAGGCGATGACCCCGTCTGACAGCGTCCCGGCGTTGTAGAGCGTCCCCGCCCGGGCGATCCCCTCCGCGGAGAGGTCGCCGCGCAGGTGACCGCGCAGGATCTCCAGCCCGAAGGCCAGGTTGTCCTCCGGCTCCCACAGGTGGAGGCCGTGCTCCGCCGCCTGCGCGAAGTACGGCGGCCACGTGATCTGCGCGGGCCCCACGCCGTTGGACTTCTCACCCTGCGCCACCCGGGCCACGAGCTCCTCGTAGCGTTCCCGGGTCACGGGGACGTCCGTCCCGCGCGGGGCGCTGTGCACACCGCCGGCGTCGTGCCCGAAGACGTTCCGGCCGCCGGACTCGAGCTCGGCCAGGGCCGCCGCCAGCGCGAGGGGCATGTCTGCCCGACGTGCGGCGGCCAGGATCGCCGCGGCGTTGTCCAGGTGTCGGCCGAGCGTCGCCGTCGGGTCGGTGGGGCGGTCGCGGGCGGAGCGGCGGGTGAGGAGGTCGCGGAGCAGGCCCATCGGTCCACCCTCCCGCAACGCGGGTTGAGTTGTCGCGGGTGACGGGCCCACGCACCCGCGACAACTCAACCCGGGATGCGGGGCAGGGGCCGGGCGGCGGCGCGTCGTCGGCGTTCGGGGAGCACTAGGGTGGAGCGCATGTCCGCGACCCCCCTCGGCTTCTGGAAGCTGCCCGCCCGTCCCGACGGCGCCGCCCGTCACCTCGCCGTCATCACCGGGGGCGAAGCGCAGCAGACCATGCTCTTCCTCCAGGACGGGCAGTGGTCCATCCTCGCCCTCTTCCAGGACGAGCTGGCCGGCAAGGCCGCCGCCCGCACCCTGGACGCGCTCCTGCAGTCCGTCACCTGTCTGCGCATGGGCGGCCGTGACGTCCTCGACGGCGCCGGCACCCCGCGGCCCGGTGTCGAGTGGGCCGGCTACGACCGCGAGTTCGAGGAGGCCGACGTGGCCGAGCAGCGCGACGTCGAGCCGCGCGGCCGGATCTGGATCCTCCCGGCCACGGACGGCGCCTCCGTCGGCCTCAAGCTTCCCGGGCACCGCCGGTACGACGACGCCGTCGCCCAGTTCGCCGACGTCGACGCGGCGCGTGCCGCCGTCGCGGCGATCGACGAGCTCCTGGGCGTCGGCCCGCGCGGCTGAGCCGGCCGGCACTCGCCGGCCCGGGGTCGTGACCGTTCGCCTCCCAGGGTTCACCTGCTGTTCACCCGGCTGCGCTGCCGGGCCCGCCTTCCTCGTCCGCCGCCCGCCCATAATGGTGGACAGAGCACAGGCCGTGGCCCGCCGCCGTCGTACCGAGGAGGGGGACGGACGGGCACGGTGACGCACCCAGTGAAGGAGACGGTCCATGGAGCTGCTGCAGCCCGACGCCCCCCGCGAGAACCTCCGCGAGTTCATCGACAAGCTGCGCGACGGCGGCTACACCGTCTCGGACGGCCACACCAACGATCCCGACCTGATCGATCCGCAGGGCCGTGCCGTGGAGACGTGGAGGGAGGACTACCCGTACGAGACGCGCATGACGCGCGAGGAGTACGAGCTGGAGAAGTACCGCCTGCAGATCGAACTGCTCAAGCTGCAGTACTGGGGCGAGGACACCGGCCAGCGCCACATCATCGTCTTCGAGGGCCGCGACGCCGCCGGCAAGGGCGGCACCATCAAGCGCTTCACCGAGCATCTGAACCCCCGCACCGCCCGCGTCGTGGCCCTCAACAAGCCCTCGGACCGCGAGCTCGGCCAATGGTACTTCCAGCGCTACATCCAGCACTTCCCCACGGCGGGCGAGATCGTGCTGTTCGACCGCTCGTGGTACAACCGCGCCGGCGTCGAGCGCGTGATGGGCTTCGCCACGGACGAGCAGTACCGCCGCTTCATGAACCAGGTGCCGCTGTTCGAGAAGATGCTCGTGGACGACGGCATCCACCTCACCAAGTTCTGGTTCTCCGTGACACAGACCGAGCAGCGCACGCGCTTCGCGATCCGCCAGATCGACCCGGTCCGCCAGTGGAAGCTCTCGCCCATGGACCTCGAGTCCCTGGACCGTTGGGAGGCGTACACGGAGGCCAAGGAGGCCATGTTCCTCCACACGGACACGGACCACGCCCCGTGGATCTCCATCCGCTCCAACGACAAGAAGCGGGCCCGCCTCAACGCGATGCGCTACTTCCTGTCCCAGTTCGAGTACGAGGGCAAGGACCACGAGGTCGTCGGCACCCCGGACCCGCTGATCGTGCGCCGCGGCCGCGACGCCGTGGGGGACTGACCGCGGTCGACGTAGGCTGGGGGGCGGGTCCGTGTCCGGCACGGCCCGTCCCACCGTCCGAGCCACAGGAGGCCACCCGCGATGACCGAGCAGACCACCACCGTCCCCGTCGGCGCCGCCGACATCGGCGTCACGGGCCTGGCGGTGATGGGCGCGAACCTCGCCCGCAACTTCGCCCGCCACGGCTACACGGTGGCCCTGCACAACCGCAGCCGGGCGCGCACGGACCAGCTCGTGGCCGAGCACGGTGACGAGGGTGCGTTCGTGGCGACGGAGACGCTCGCCGAGCTCGTGCAGTCCCTCGCCGTGCCGCGCCGGGTGCTCATCATGGTCAAGGCGGGCGCCCCCGTGGACGCCGTCATCGACCAGCTCGTCCCCCTGCTGGACGAGGGCGACATCGTCATCGACGCCGGCAACTCCCATTACGAGGACACCCGCCGCCGCGAGGCGGCCCTCGCCGAGAAGGGCCTGCACTTCGTGGGCGTCGGTGTCTCCGGCGGCGAGGAGGGTGCCCTGCACGGTCCGGCGATCATGCCCGGCGGTCCGGAGAAGTCCTACGAGGCCCTCGGTCCGATGCTCGAGAAGATCTCCGCGCAGTTCGAGGGGGAGCCGTGCTGCGCCTGGGTCGGCACGGACGGCGCCGGCCACTACGTGAAGATGGTCCACAACGGCATCGAGTACGCGGACATGCAGGTCATCGGCGAGGCCTACGACCTGCTGCGCCGCGTGGGCGGCCTCGAGCCCGCCGAGCAGGCCGAGGTGTTCACGGCGTGGAACCAGACCGACCTGGCCTCCTACCTCATCGAGATCACGGCCGAGGTGCTCGCCCAGGTGGACGCGGCCACGGGCCGCCCGCTCGTGGACGTGATCGTGGACGAGGCCGGGCAGAAGGGCACCGGCCGCTGGACCGCGATCTCGGGTCTCGACGTCGGCTCCCCGGTGGCCGCGATCGCCGAGTCGGTCTTCGCCCGATCGCTGTCCTCCCAGCGCGCGGTGCGCGAGGTCGCCCGTGAGACCCTCGCGGCCGGCGTCGACGAGGAGGCGCAGCGCGCCCCGCAGGACACGGACACGTTCGTGGAGGACGTGCGCCAGGCGCTGTTCGCCTCCAAGCTCGTGGCCTACGCGCAGGGCATGGACATGCTCGCCGCCGCCGCCGAGGAGTACGGCTGGTCGCTGGACCTGGGCACCATCGCCTCGCTGTGGCGGGACGGCTGCATCATCCGCGCCGACCTGCTCGACGTGATCATGCAGGCCTTCGGCGGCCGCGACACCTCCCGCCACCCGGCGCCGGGCACCCGCGCCCCCGGCCAGCCGCTCAACCTGCTCTTCGCCCCCGAGTTCGCCCAGGCGATCGCCGAGGCTCTGCCGGCCTGGCGCCGCGTCGTGGGCACCGCCGTCGCCGCGGGCGTGCCGGTCCCGGTGTTCTCCTCGGCCCTGGCGTACTACGACGGCCTGCGGGCCGACCGCCTGCCGGCCGCCCTCGTGCAGGGCCAGCGCGACTACTTCGGCGCCCACACCTACCTGCGCGTCGACCGCGAGGGCTCGTTCCACACGCTGTGGTCCGGCGACCGCACCGAGGTCGACGGCGAGGGCGTGCCCGTGGTCATGCCGCAGCCGACCGAGGGCGACCCCACGCAGGACTGACCCGGCGGGACCCGGCCCTCAGATCCAGAGGGCCGGGTCCACGTACTCCGCGGGGTCCACGAGCGGCTTGCCCTCGGACGGGCCCTTGCGCGGTCGGACGGTGGCCGGCACGCCGGTGGCGATCGCGTCGGCGGGGGTGTCCTTCACGACGACGGCGTTGGCGCCCACCGCCGTTCCCTCCCCGATCTCGACGGGTCCGAGGATCTTGGCGCCGGCCCCCACCACGACGCCGTCGCGCAGCGTGGGGTGCCGCTTCACCTTGGCCAGGGAGCGGCCGCCGAGGGTGACCCCGTGGTACAGCATCACGTCGTCGCCGATCTCCGCGGTCTCGCCGATCACGACACCCATGCCGTGGTCGATGAAGAACCGACGACCGATCGACGCGCCGGGGTGGATCTCGATGCCCGTGGCCGCCCGCGTGACCTGCGAGAGCACGCGGGCGGGCATCTTCAGCCGGTCATGCCGCCACATCCGGTGCGCGACGCGGTACGCCCACACGGCGTGCAGACCCGAGTAGACGAGGGCCACCTCGAGGTCACCGCGCGCCGCCGGGTCATGGCTGCGGACGGTCGCGATGTCTTCCTTGATGCGGGAGAACAGTCCCACGGGCGGCCCCTTCGGGTCGGTGCGGTCGGTGAGCGGGCGGCGGTCAGCCGCGGATGTCCTCGAAGAGGGCGGTGGAGATGTAGCGCTCGCCGAAGTCACACACGATGGCGACGATCAGCTTGCCCTCGGACTCGGGCTTGGCGGCCTCCTTGAGGGCGGCCGAGATGATCGCGCCGGTGGAGATGCCGCCGAGGATGCCCTCCTCGGTCCCGAGCCGACGGGCGGTCTCGATGGACTCCTCGAAGGTGGCCGGGTAGACCTCGTCGTAGAGGTCGGTGTCCAGGATCTCGGGCACGAAGTTCGCGCCGATGCCCTGGATCTTGTGCGGGCCGGCCTGGCCGCCGGAGAGGATGGGGGAGTCGGCCGGCTCGACGGCGATGAGCTTCACGTCCGGCTTCTGCTCGCGCAGGTACCGGCCCGCGCCCGTGATGGTGCCGCCGGTGCCGACGCCGGCGATGAACACGTCCACGGCACCCTCGGACGCGTCCCAGATCTCCGGGCCGGTGCCCGTGTAGTGGGCCTGGATGTTGGCCTGGTTCGCGAACTGCTGGGCCCAGATGGAGTTCGGGGTGCTGCGGACGATCTCCTGGGCGCGCTCGAGGGCCCCGCGCATGCCGTCTGCACCGGGGGTCAGCACGATCTCGGCGCCGAACGCCTTGAGCATCACGCGGCGTTCGGTGGACATGGTCTCGGGCATGGTCAGGATCACGCGGTAGCCGCGCGCCGCGCCGACCATGGCCAGGGCGATGCCGGTGTTGCCCGAGGTGCCCTCCACGATGGTGCCGCCGGGGGTCAGCTCGCCGGCCGCCTCCGCGGCGTCGACGATGGCGGTGCCGATGCGGTCCTTCACCGAGTTGGCCGGGTTGTAGAACTCGACCTTCACGGCGACGTCGCCGGGCAGGTCCTTCGCGAGGCGGTTCAGCCGGACCAGGGGCGTGCCGCCGACCGCCTGGGTGATGTCGTCAAGGATGCGGGCCATGGTGGTACCTCCGGGGGGTGGTGGTGCGCCTCGGGGCGCGGGCGATCTAGTGGGTGTTCCTGCGTCAGGCTATCGAGCCGCGGCGCCGCTCAGGCGTCCACGAGCCACGCGGAGTAGTTCCGGCGCACCTTCGCGAGCTTCGGATCGATGACCACACGGCAGTATCCATTGGAACGGCGCCGCGCATAGAAGTCCTGGTGAATGTCCTCGGCCGGGTGCCACGCGGACGCCGGCTCGACGCGTGTGACGATGGGGCTGTCATAGTTCGCCTGCGCCCGGGCGATCTCGTCCGCGAAGAACCGGGCCTCGGCCTCGTCGTGGGCGAAGACGGCCGAGCGGTACTGGGTGCCGACGTCGGCCCCCTGGCGGTTCAACGACGTGGGGTCGTGGCCGGTGAAGAACAGGTCCATGATCACCTCGGGCGGCACGACGGCGGCGTCGAAGCGCACACGGACCGCTTCGGCGTGGCCGGTGGTCCCGGTGCACACGGACTCGTAGCTCGGGGCGGGGTCGTCGCCTCCGGTGTAGCCGGACTCGACGGCGAGCACGCCCCGCACGCGACGGTAGACGGCGTCGAGGCACCAGAAGCAGCCGCCGGCGAGCGTCAGCTCGCGGACGTCGGCGGGCGCGCCGGAGGCGCCGAGGGGCTCGGTACGGGGGGAGTCGGTCATGGCAGGCACAGCAACGCTGCCCGCGCTTTTCATTCCCGACGAGGCCGCCCCGTGCCGTCACCCAGGGCCGCCGGGTCGTGCGTGCCCGGGCCAGGTGGGCCATCATGGCCGGTATGACCGTGTCCCGTCCCGCCGTCCCCGCCTCGCCGGAGCACGCCCTGGCCCCACCGACGCTCGGGCACGTCCTCGAGGTCGTCCAGGGGCTGTGGCCGCGGGAGCTGGCGGAGCCGTGGGACGCCGTCGGGCCGGTGGCCGGGCGCCCGGAGGCGCCGGTGCGGACCGTCCTGTGGGCGCTGGACCCCGTGCAGGCCGTGGCCGACGAGGCCGTCGCCCGTGGGGCCGACCTCGTGGTCACCCACCACCCGCTCCTGCTGCGCGGGACCTCGTCCGTCGCCGCCGTCGGGCATGCCGCCGCCGCCAAGGGACGCCTGCTGCACACCCTGATCGAGCACCGCATCGCCCTGCTCGCCGCGCACACCAACGCCGACGCCGTCGTGGGCGGCGTCTCGGACGTGCTGGCCCGTGCCGTCGGCGTCACCGGAGCGCTCTCGCCCCTGACGACCTCCGCCGCCGGCACCGGGGCCGAAGGCATCGGCCGGGTGGGCGACCTGCCCGAGGAGACCGACCTGGCCGCCTTCGCCCGGGCCGTGCACGCGGCGCTGCCCGCCACGGCCGGCGGCGTGCGCGTGGCGGGCGACCCCGCCCAGCGCATCCGCCGCGTCGCCGTGTGCGGCGGCGCCGGAGACAGCCTCTTCGACGCGGTCCGCGCGTCCGGCGCGGACGTCTACGTGACCGCCGATCTGCGCCACCACCCGGCCTCGGAGGCCCGGGAGACGGCAGCGTCGGGGGATGGACGTCCCGCGCTCGTGGACGTCTCGCACTGGGCGAGCGAGTCCCTATGGCTCGAGCACGGCGCCCGCGCCCTGGAGGCCGCCCTGGCGGAGCGGGGACTGGGCGTCACCACCCTGTTCTCAGATCACCGCAGCGACCCCTGGGACTTCCTGGTCGGGGGAGAGCGGGCCGACGAGGGGAGTCACGCATGAGTGAGGTCACCGCACCGCCGGCCGTCCAGGCCCGGCTGCTGGAGCTCCAGGAGCTCGACACGGCCCTGGACCAGGCCCGCGCCGCCGTCCGTCGGCTCAAGGCGGACCCGGAGCACGCCCGGCTGCGCGCCCGCGCGCAGGAGTTCGAGGAGGCGCTGCCCGGTCTGCAGGACGCCGCCCGCACCGCCGACCGGGCGGGAGCCGAGGCCACCGAGAAGGCCGCCGCCACCCGCGCCCGTCGGGACCGGACCCGGGAGCGGCTCGAAACGGGCCAGGGCGGGCCCAAGGAGCTGCAGGCCATGCAGCACGAGGACGACACGCTCACCGCACTGCTCGACGACCACGAGGCCGCGGCCCTCGAGGCCATGGAGGCCGCCGACGCCGCCGAGTCCCGGCTCGCGAAGGGCCACGCCGCCCTGGAGCGGGCGCGGGCCGAGGTCGAGGCCCGCGCGGCGGAGGTGCGCCGCGAGGGGCAGGCCGTGACCCAGCGTGGCCGGGACCTCACCCAGCGCCGGGCGGCGTTGGCCGCGGAGTTCCCCGCGTCGTTGCTGGCCCTGTACGAGCAGGCGCGGGAGCGCAACGGCGGCATCGGCGCGGCCCGGCTCGTCGGGAACCGGTCCGCGGCCGCGGGCACGGAGCTGTCGCCCGCGGAGGTCGCGCGCATCCGGGCCCTCCCGCCGGCCGCCGTCGCCCGCTGCCCCGAGTCCGGCGCCATCCTCATCCGGGACTGACCCCGGGCCCCGCCCCCGGCGCGATCAGTAGAGTGGGGGGGCCGCGTCGGACGGCGCGACCACGGACACGAGGAGGCGCACGGTGAGCGGACGAGTCCTGCAGGTGGAGGCCGACGGCGGGTCGCGGGGCAACCCCGGCGTCGCCGGCTACGGCGCCCTGGTGCGCGACCCGGCCACAGGCGAGATCCTCCGGACCGACGCCGCCCCGCTGGGGAAGGCGTCCAACAACGTGGCCGAGTACTCCGGGCTCGTGGCCGGGCTGCGGATGGCCCGGGACCTCGACCCGGAGGCCCGGGTGCACGTGCTGATGGACTCCAAGCTCGTGGTGGAGCAGATGTCCGGGCGGTGGAAGATCAAGCACGACGACATGCGGCGCCTCGCGGCCGAGGCCCGGTCCGTGCTGCCCCCCGAGCGCGTCAGCTACGAGTGGATCCCGCGCAACCGGAACAAGGACGCCGACCGCCTCTCCAACGAGGCCATGGACGCCGGCGCGCGGGGCGGGCAGTGGGACGCCGGCGCCTCAGAGGTGCCCGTTGCGGCTCCCGCGAAGGCGTCCACGACCTCCGCGTCGGCGGTGGCCGAGTCCGGCCTCGAGGCCGACGCGGACGTCCGGGCCGTGGAGGCGGACGGGCCCGACGCCGTCGCCTCGCCGGAGGATGCGACCCCGGCGCCCGCGCCCACGGGCCGGCTGCACCACGTGGAGATCTGGGTCGCCGACCTCGCGGCGGCCGAGGCGAGCCTCGGCTGGCTGTTCGGCGAGCTCGGCTACGTGCCGGGCGAGGGGTGGGCCGAGGGCCGGACGTACCAGGGGGCGGGGGAGTACCTCGTGCTCGAGGCCGGGCCCGACGTCGCCGCGGGCGCCCACGAGCGCACCCGCCCGGGCCTGAACCACCTGGCCTTCCGGGCCGGATCGCGCGCCCGCGTGGACGAGCTCACCGCCGCCGCGCGCGACCGGGGGTTCCGCCTGCTCTTCGAGGACCGCCACCCGCACGCCGGGGGACCGGACCACTACGCCGCCTACCTCGAGACCGCGGACGGCTTCGAGGTGGAGCTGGTGGCCGTCGAGGACTGAGGCCGCGTCCGGGCAGACCGCGCCTCGCCCGGGGTCACCCCTCGGGCAGGATCACCCGCAGCGCGCCGGGCTTCGCGCCGGACGGCCGGGCCAGCTCGACCTCCCAGCCGTGGCCGTCCCCGGCCCGCGCGACCACGTCCGCGACGCGCTCCAGCGTCGAGGTCTCCCGCGCCCCCGCCTCCAGCAGCGCGCGGGCCACGAGGCCGCGGGTGTGCTTGGCGAAGTGCGAGACGACGGTCCGCTCGCCGTCGCGCAGCTGGAACACGTCGACCGCGAGGGTCCGCTCCGCCGGTGCCCGCCACTGGGCCGCGTAGCCGCCGGAGCGGCAGTCGACGACGGGCCCGCCGTCCCGTGCGGCGAGCGCGTCGAGGGCGGGGGTCAGGACGGGGCGCCAGTGCGCGGCCAGCCCGGGCAGCCCCGGCAGCTTCGCGCCGACGGGCAGCCGGAAGGCGGGGATCCGGTCCGCCAGCGCGGTGGCGCCGAACAGCGCGGAGAAGACCAGCACGGACGCGCGGGCGCGGCGCTTCGCCGCCGCGGACAGGGAGGCGTGGTCGAGCGCATCGAAGAGCACGCCCGTGAACACCCGGTGACCGGGCGCGGCGGGGGCGACGGCCAGGCGCGTGTTCGCCTCGACCTCGCCGGTGAGCGACGCCCCGACGCCGAGAGCCGCCAGGGCATCCGGGGCGGCCGAGACCGCGGCGAGCCGCGTGAGCAGGTCCGCGCGGGCGCCCGTCACCGCGGCGTCATCGGCCAACGCGAGGGCATCGAGGTCGAGCGGGGCCCCGGAGCGGGGCGCGGTCTTGCCCTCGGAGGGCGGCAGCAGGATCAGCACCGGGCCAGCCTAGCCAGGCGCCCCCGGACCGACGCGCGGACGGGCCGGGCCGACGTCGTCGTCCGGACCTGGCACAGTGGTGGGGTCCGCACAGCCGCCCCGCATCCCAGGAGTCGCCCGATGACCGCCATGAACGTGTTCGGTGTGGTGTACCCGTTCGTCCTGCTCGTGATCGCGGCCGCCGTGTGGCTCGGGATCCGCTCCAGCGGGCGGGAGCGCACGCACGCCTCCGCTCTGGAGCAGCGCCTGCGGGAGCACACCTTCACGGGGCAGGACCGCGTGACGCTGGAATGGCCGCGGGACCGGCGACGCCCGAGCCTGGCGAAGGTCGTCTCGATCGGCGAGTCGTACGGGTACCGCCTGCTGGACAAGCGGGAGCGCGAGCACGTGGTGGAGCTCGAGTTCGAACGGATCCTCGACGACGAGGGGTTCTGACCCCAGCCGGGGGCCGTGAGGTGGGACGGACCGGCTGTAAGCCGGGTTCTGTGCCTCGCGCGCGTTGCCCCGCGCGAGGTGACGGCCATCCATCTGGGCCCGCCATCGCTGACGGGCTCGAGCGGCCAACCCGGACGCTGGGGCGAGCAGCCCTCGTGACGCGTCCTGTTCGGCCTTGCACCGGATGGGGTTTACCGAGCCGGCCCCGTCACCGGGGCCGCTGGTGGTCTCTTACACCACCCTTTCACCCTTACCGCCGCGCACACGGCGCGGAGGCGGTCTTCTCTCTGTGGCACTGGCCCGCGGGTCGCCCCGGGTGGATGTTGTCCACCATCCTGCTCTGCGGTGCCCGGACTTTCCTCGCACCCCCGCAGGGGCACGCGGCCGTCCGCCGATCCGTCCCGACCGACCAGTGTACGCCCCGTCGCGACCGCAGGGCCGCTCCGGACGTGTCCTCGCCTAGAATGGCGGAGTCCGCCGACAACGAGGTCGGGGGATGGGGCCTGCCCAGGACGGCCCCGCCAGGTTTCAAGGAAGGACTCCCGTGGCAGACACCGCCTCGACCCAGACCCCCGAGTGGAACACGCAGCAGAAGCTCGCGGAGAAGATGGTCCCCCTGCTGGGCACCCTGTACCGCGAGCACAACGTGGTCACCTCGATCTACGGGCGCTCCCTCGTGAACCGCGGCGTGATCGACATCATCAAGGCCCACCGTTACGCCCGCCGCGTGCAGGAGGCCCCGCTGAGCGTCGAGTCCACCTACCCCCTGGTCGAGGCCATGGCTGCGATGGACCTGGGCGCCGCCACCATCGACCTGGCCGAGCTGGCCGCCAAGCACAAGGCCTCGGGCCAGGACGTCCAGGCCTTCCTGGACGCCGAGCTCGCCGAGGTCAAGGGCAAGGCCGGTGAGGGCCTGGGCGAGACCCAGGACGTCGTGCTCTACGGCTTCGGTCGCATCGGCCGCCTGCTGGCCCGCATCCTCCTCGACCACGCCGGCGGTGGCTCCAAGCTGCGCCTGCGTGCCGTCGTCGTGCGCAAGAACTCGGAGGACGACCTGATCAAGCGCGCCTCCCTGCTGCGCCGCGACTCGATCCACGGCCCGTTCGACGGGACGATCGTGGTGGACGAGGACCGCGACGTGATCACCGCCAACGGCACCGAGATCCAGGTCATCTACTCGAACGACCCGACCACGGTGGACTACACCTCCTACGGCATCAAGGACGCGCTGGTCGTCGACAACACCGGACGCTGGCGCGACGACGAGGGCCTGTCCCAGCACCTGCAGGCCAAGGGCGCCGCGAAGGTCCTGCTGACGGCCCCGGGCAAGGGCGAGATGAAGAACATCGTGTTCGGCGTGAACTCGGACGACATCACGCCCCAGGACACGATCGTCTCGGCGGCCTCCTGCACCACCAACGGCATCACCCCGGTGCTCAAGGTCATCCAGGACGACTACGGCATCGACCACGGCCACGTGGAGACCGTGCACGCCTACACCAATGACCAGAACCTCGTGGACAACTTCCACAAGGGCGCCCGTCGTGGCCGTGCCGCCGGCATGAACATGGTGCTCACCGAGACCGGCGCCGCCAAGGCCGTGGCCAAGGCCCTGCCCGAGCTCAAGGGCAAGCTCTCCGGCAACGCCATCCGCGTCCCCACCCCGGACGTGTCCATGGCCATCCTGAACCTGGAGCTGACCACGCCCACCTCGGTGGAGGAGCTCAACGCCCGCCTGAAGCAGGAGTCCCTCACCGGCCCCCTGCGCGGCCAGGTCGGCTACGTGGACTCCCCGGAGGTCGTGTCCACCGACTTCGTCGGCTCGGACCGCGCCGGCGTCGTGGACGGCCTGGCGACCCTCGTGAACAACGACGGCAAGAACGCGATCCTCTACGTCTGGTACGACAACGAGTACGGCTACTCGCACCAGGTGATCCGCGTGGTGGAGAAGATGGCGGGCCAGCAGGTCCCCGCCTTCCCGCAGGCCTGACCCGCCGATGACCGACGGCCCGTCCCCGCGGAGGGGACGGGCCGTCGTCGTGTGCCGACCGGGTCGGCCCGACGTGGTAGTCCTGTCCCATGGAGTTCACCGGACTGAACGCGTACCTGCTGACCCCGCTGCGGGACGGGCGGCCCGATCCGGGCGCCCTCGAACGGCTGGCCGGCCGGGCCGTCCACGCAGGCGTCGACGCCGTCGCCGTGCTGGGCTCGACCGGGGTGGGGGCGTACCTGGGCGGGGCGGACCGGGCGGAGACCGTCCGGCGGGCCGTTGCCGCGGCCGGCCCCGTCCCGGTGCTGGCGGGTGTCTCCGCGCTGCGGACCGAGGACGCCGTCCGGCACGCCGAGGACGCCGCCGCGGCGGGCGCAGCGGGGCTGCTGCTGTCCGCGATGACCTACCAGCCGCTCACGGAGGACGAGGTCGTCGGCCTGTTCGCCGACGTCGGGGCGGCCACCGGCCTGCCGGTCGTCCTCTACGACAACCCGACCACGACGCACGTGGCCATGACCGAGCGCATGTACACCCGCGTGGCCGCCGCCGCGCCCGTGCACGACGTGAAGATCCCCGGCCGATCCGAGGACGACGAGGCCGCGACCCGGGCGCGCGTCGGCCGGATCCGGGCCGCGCTGCCGCCGGGGACGGGCGTGGGCATCTCCGGGGACGCGGTCGCGACCGCCGGCCTGCTCGCCGGGTGCGACGCCTGGCACTCCGTCCTCGGCGGGACTCTGCCCCGCACCGCCGCCTCCCTGACCCGTGACGCGGTGGCCGCGGACGAGGCGCTGCGCGACCGGGCCCGCGACGCGACGGCCCGCCTCGAGCCGCTGTGGGCGATGATGCGCGCGCACGGGTCCCTGCGGGTGATGGCCGCCGTCGCCGCCCACCTCGGCCTCGCGGACGTGGACTGCCTGCCGCGTCCGCTGTGGCCGCTGGCGGCGGGGGAGCGTGGCCGGTGCGCCACGATCGTGACGGAGCTGGGCCTGGACTGACCCGGCGGGCGGTCAGGCCTCGTCGTCCCCGTGGTCACCGTCGGGGCCGTGCTCGTGGTCCGCGTGGTCGTCGGCGTCGTGGCCGAAGGGGTCCTCGTCGGTACCGGGCAGCCACGTCACACCGGGCACGTTCAGTCGCTCGGCCCGCTGCGCGCGCTTCCAGCGCCGCTGCCACTTGCCCTCGAGCCGGTTGACGTAGAGGGTGCCGTTGAGGTGGTCGTACTCGTGCTGCATGATGCGCGCGAACCAGCCCTCGGCCTCGAACTCGAACATCTCCCCGTCCACGCGCTGGCCGGACAGGCGCACGCGGGTCGGGCGCTGCAGGGGGAAGCCGAGCCCGGGCACCGAGAGGCAGCCCTCGGTGTGCTCGTCCGGATGCGGGTCCTCCCGCGGGGCCTTGTCCAGGTGGGTCAGCACGGGGTTGATCACGTGGCCCACGTTCGGCGCGTCGCCGGAGTCCGGGAACGTCCACGTGAAGATCCGCAGCCCGACCCCGACCTGCGAGGCGGCCAGGCCCACGCCGTGCGCGGCGTCCTGCGTCACGTACATGTCCTCGATCAGCTCGCGGATCTCGTCGTCGATCACCTCCACCTCGGCCGCGCGCCGGTGCAGCACGGGCTCGCCGTAGACGGTGATGGGACGGATAGAGGCCATGGCACTGCGCTTCCCGGCCCGGGCTGCGGGCCTGCGTGGGTAGGGGGACGGGGGAGTCCCCAGCCTACCGCCGGCGACACCACGACGACGGCGGTCATTCCGCGGCAAGGGCCTCCAGCGCATCCGGGTCCAGCAGCGTCACCCGCGGGCCCTCGATGGCGATCAGGCCGTCGTCGGCGAGGCGGCGCAGCCCGCGGCTGAACGCTTCGGGGGTGGTGCCCAGCAGCGAGGCGACGTCCTTCTTCGGCGCGGCCAGCACCACGACGAGATCGGCCTCGTCCCGGAGGGCCGGCAGGCCGAGCAGATGTCCGGCGATCCGCGCGGTGACAGGCTGACGCTCCCAGGCCAGCCGTTGTTCAGCCTCGGCCAGGCGGACGGCGAGCGTCCGCATCACGCGTCCCCCGATGCCCGGATGCTCGGCCAGGAGTCGGGCGACCTCGGCATGGGAGAAGGTGCACAGGCGGGTCGCGACCAGGGCGCGCGCCCCGTGCCGGGCCGGCTCGCCCGTGAGGAACTCGTGCTCGCCCACGGAGTCGCCGGGCTCGACCATCCGCACCACGCGTTCCCGGCCGGTCGCTGAGCCGAGCGTCAGCGCCAGGCGACCGCTGTGCACGACGCACAGGCGGTCCGTGCGGTCACCGGCCAGGTGCAGGGCATCGCCGGCCTCGAGCACGAGCGGCCGCGCCAGGGCGGAGACCCGGCGCAGCTGCTCCAGATCCAGCCCGGTGAACAGCGGGACCCGGGCCGCGCACGGCTCTGGTTCATCCACGGGGGCGAGGGGCAGGTCCATACGCACGCCATCAGCCTCCCACACGGCGGCTTGACCGCGGTCAAGGCGGGCCCGCCGTCCCCTTCGTAGCGTCAGTGACATCCCCGGAGGACGGGGATCGGACCGGGCACCCGCCCCGTCCGCTCAGCCTCATCGGCGGCCGCGCCGGTGACGACCCACAGGAGTGACCATGACCGCCACCACGCACACCCTGCTCCGCGCCGAGGGCTTCAGCTGCCCCTCGTGCGTCCGGAAGATCGAGAAGGCCCTCGACGCCCTGCCCGGCGTGACCGGCGCGCAGGTCCACTTCGAGACCCAGCGCATCGAGGTCGACCACGACCCGCAGACCACCACTGCCCAGGACCTCGTCGAGGCCGTCGCCAAGGTCGGCTACACCGCCCGGCCGTCGGCCTTCTGACACCGCCCCGCCCCCGACGAACGGAGTCCGCCATGTCCACCCCCGCCGTCACACGTCCGGGCCGCCCTCGTGCCCGGTTCGCGTTGTCCCGCCGCTGGCGGCGCCCCGTGGTGGCCGGCCTGCTGATCGCCGTCTCGCTCGTGCTGGCGCCCGAGCAGCTGGCCCACGGGACCGGACACCTCGTGGCGGCGGGCCTGATGCTCGCCGCCGCCGTCGTGGCCGGCCTGCCGATCGCGCGCGACGCGATCGCCGCCCTGCGGGTGAAGACCGTCGGCATCGACCTGCTCGTCGCCACCGCCGCGATCGGCGCGTCCCTGCTCGGCAATTTCTGGGAGGCCGCCGCCGTGACCTTCCTCTTCGCCCTCGGCCACGCCCTCGAGGACGCGACCCTGTCTCAGACTCGCTCGGCGCTCGCGGACCTCGTCTCCACGGCGCCCGAGACCGCCGTCGTCGTGGACGCAGACGGGACCCAGCGCACCGTGCCCGCCCACGAGGTGGCCCCCGGCGCGACCGTCCTCGTCAAGGCCGGCGCCCGGGTGCCGGTGGACGGCGTGGTGCTCACCGGGGTCGGCGCCGTGGACGAGGCATCCATCACGGGCGAGTCCATCCCGGCGGAGAAGACCGACGGCGACGCCATGTACGCGGGCACCGTCGCCACGGCCGGCCTGCTGCAGGTGCAGGCCCGGGGCGTCGGCGCCGACACCACGCTGGCGCGCATCATCCACCGCGTCGAGGCGGCGCAGGAGGCCCGTGCGCGGACCCAGCAGTTCATGGACCGCTTCTCCCGCTGGTACACCCCGGCGATCATGGTGCTGGCCTTCGCGACCGGCCTGATCACGCGGGACGTCCCCCTGGCCCTGACCCTGCTGGTCATCGGCTGCCCGGGCGCCCTCGTGATCTCCATCCCGGTCGCGATCGTGGCAGGGATCGGCCGCGGCGCCAAGGACGGCGTGCTCATCAAGGGAGGGGAGTTCCTCGAGCGCTCCGCGAAGGTCGACGCCGTCGCCGTCGACAAGACCGGCACCCTCACGTCGGGCACCCCCGAGCTGACAGACGTCGTCGCGTTCGAGCCCGGGGCCGAGGACGAGGTGCTGCGCTGGGCCGCACGGCTCGAGGCGACCTCGGACCACCCGCTGGCCGCGCCGGTCGTCGCGGCGGGCCGGGACCGCGGCCTGCTGGACGGCCCGCTGGCCACGGATGTGGACGTCGTCCTCGGCCGCGGGCTCACCGGAGAAGTGGACGGCCGCGTCGTCGCCGTGGGCAACGTGGCGATGCTGCGCGAGCGCGGCGTGGATCCGGCCGCGACCGACCGGGTCGAGACCGTCGCGGCCGAGCTCGCGGAGGCGGGCCGGACCCCGGCGGCGGTCGTCGTCGACGGCATCCCGCTCGGCGTCCTCGCCATCGCAGACACCCTCCGGCCCGAGGCCGCGGGCATGATCCGGGCGCTGCACGGGATCGGCGTCCGCGAGGTCGTGATGCTGACCGGCGACCAGCCCGGCGTCGCGCAGGCCGTGGCCCGGCAGGTGGGCGTCGACGACGTGCGGGCGGGCCTGCTGCCCCAGGACAAGCTCGAGGCGATCGAGGCCCTGCAGGCCGAGGGCCGCGTCGTCGCGATGGTCGGTGACGGTGTCAACGACGCCCCGGCCCTGGCGACGGCGGACATCGGCGTGGCCATGGGTGCGGCCGGCTCCGGCGTGGCCATCGAGACCGCGGACATCGCCCTGATGGGCGACCGGCTCGAGCGGCTGCCGCAGGCGCTCGATCTGGCCCGGCGCACGGTGCGGGTGATGCGGCAGAACATCGCGATCTCCCTCGTGACCGTCGCGGCCCTGCTGGCCGGCGTCTTCGCCGGCGGCGTCACGATGGCCGTCGGCATGCTCGTGCACGAGGCGTCCGTGCTGCTGGTCATCGTGAACGCGATGCGCCTGCTGCGGCGCCCGGGTCAGCCCAGGTCCACGACCTCGAACTCGAGCAGGTCGGCGCCCGTGGCGACCGGCGCCGGGCGGCCGCCCTGCTCGGCGGCGTGAGCGGCGGGCATGCGCCCGTCCCGCCAGCGCTGGAAGTCCTCCTCCGACGCCCACGTCGTGACCACGAAGTAGCGGTCCTCGCCCGCCGTGGGCCGCAGCAGCTGGAAGCCCTCGAAGCCCGGCTCCTGGTCCACCGCGTGCTTGCGGGCGGCGAACCGCTTCTCGAGCTCCGGGCCGGCGCCCTCGGGGACGCTGATGGCGTTGATCTTCACGACGGACATGGGCAGAACTCCTCGTCGGCGGGGGTGCGGCGTCGGGTCGACGCCCTCACCGGCCGACTCTACGCCCGGCAGCGGACCGGGAGTCCGTCGAACGGTTGAGGCCCGGCGGCGTCGCACCTGCGACGCTGGGCCGTGGGGTCGGCCGCCGGGGACCCCGCTCGCCATCATCGCCGACCTGCACCTGGACCTCACCGACGCGCAGTGGGTGAACAGCCTCTACGCCGTGCTGCTGGCCGCGCTGCTGCTCTCTACCGGCAATCTCGCGGACCGATGGGGTCGCAAGCGGCTCTTCCTCGCAGGGTCCGCGCTGATCGCCCCGTATCCGCGCCGCCCTGCGGCACAACACCCCCTTTGTTGCTACCGTTTCGGTGTCCACTTCCACGCAACAGCGGGTGTCCGAGGTCGGTTGTTCCCCTTGGCATCGCACCGCAGATTGGTCGCCATGAACGACATGCACTCGCTGGGCCTACTGATCGCCTCAGCCCAGGAGCGGAACGGCTGGTCCCTCCGCGACCTCGCTGCCCGCGCCGACCGCGCGGGGTACGACTTGAGCCACGCCAGCTTCGCGCGGCTCAAGTCCACCCCGGTCACCTCGATCAAGGGCGAGAACATCACGATGCTCGCGCTCGTGCTGAAGGTGCCCGTGGCCCACGTGGCCACCGCAGCGCTGGAGTCCATGGGAGTGGAGCTCGACTCGGCTCTTCACCCGTCGGTCCTCGACGTCGTTCAGGAATCCCCTGACCTCTCGACGTATGACCAGGAGCTGCTCACCGCAGTCCTCCGGGTCATGCTCGACCGCCGTAGGACGGACCACCATGACGAGCACGACCACCCAGACCAGCACCAGGACCGCGAGCGCGGCACGGCCGAGCGCGGGGGAGCGCGCGGCGGTGACGCTGGCGCTGGACAGAAGACCGCGGTGGCCGGTGCGCCGGCCGACTTCGATCTGGCAGCACACCCCGACTTCGAGCTGACCCGCGACCGGCAGGCCCGGGAGTGGGGCGACGTCGGCGAGGAGAACCAGGACCCGGGCGACGAGGCCGGCGCATGAGCGCCAACACGAACTTCTTCACGTCGCAGCAGCCCGCCGCGGTCTTCAAGCTCAAGGTGCTGGAGGACTACCTCACACCGTGGGCCATGAAGGTTGCTAGCAAGGCCCCTCGGGAGGTGGCCTATGTCGATGGCTACGCCGGCGCGGGGCAGTACGACGACGCGCACAAGGGGTCGCCGCTCTACGCGGTGGACATCGCACGCAAGCTTGCAGCGCAGAACCGCATCATGCACATCCACCTCGTGGAGCGAGATAGGGCTCATGCGGAGACCCTCCGGCACGCGGTCGCCGCGCAGGGGCAGGGGGCCGGTCCCGTCTATCTGCACCACGGCGCCGTGGAGGAGCAGATCGACGCGATCCTCAACGACATCGGCACCCGCCCAGCTCTGTTCTTTCTCGACCCGTTCGGCACGGCCCTGCCGTACGACGTCGTCGCCTCGAAGCTGCTCCTGCGGCCAGCGCGGTCGACCGAGGTCCTCTTGAACTTCAGTCTCTCCACCGTGTGGCGCATCGGAGGGATCGTCCGGAAGGGAGCCTCCGCCTCAAGTGGCGAGACCGTCACCCTCCTCCGCGGTGACCGTTTTCTTGGTGGGCCGTGGTGGCGGGAGGTCTTCGCTGAGGCTCGGCGGCAGGCTGACGTGAGTGGCGACAGCTCCTCCGCCGCTACAGCCGCCTCCTACGTGGCGCGCGAGTACATGCAGCGCATGACCGGAGAGACCGCCCACAACGTCATCTCCGTCCCAATCCGCCGGACCCCGTCTGAGGGGCCGATCTTCACGCTGATGCTCTTCTACCAGCACTTCGCTGCGCCCATGCTCTTCGCTGACGCCGCGGCTCGGGCTCACAGGAAGTGGCGGCAGGTCAACTCCGAGAACTACTACCAGGGACTGCTCGACGACACCCAGGGGTCGCTCTTCGACCTGCAGGAGACGTTCGACCAGCAGGTGGTCGCAGAGCAGACCGACGTCAGAAACCGGGCCATCGCCGCTATCCAGACGAGGCTCTCGTCTCACCTCGGTCAAGGCCAGGCGGTGCGGATCTGCGACGACGTGCCCCACTGGCTAGGCGAACACCTCGGCACGGCAGGCGCCTCAGAGGTACGGCAGGCCATCAAGAATCTCCAGAAGGCCGGGATCGCCCAGGGCTACACCAAAGACATGGTGGATGGGCGCGCGGTCATCCTGCCAGCGCGGCGCGGGAGGTAGGCATCTCGTCCCAGGTGCGCCCCTCCAAGAGCCGCCCGTTGGCCTTAGGCGTCCGCCCACCCCACTGCTTGAAGAAGAACGCCACGTCGGCAGACACGCATTGGTCGCGGATGTCCTCCACCCAGGCCTGGTCCATGGGGCGATGGTTCGCACCAGACTCGCCGCCCGCGATGACCCAGTCGATGCCGGCCAAATCCAGATCCCGCAGGGGTCCGATGAGGGGCTCGCAGGAGAGGAACCGGACCGCTGCCGGCACCTCGCGGAGATGGTCGATGCGGCCCGTCACAGTCTCGTCCTCCACGGAGACGCCCATCCACAAGTTGGCCGGCCAGTCGAGGCGATCGGCTAGACGGGCCATCCGCAGTGAGCGCTTCGTCAGCGCCTGATATGTGTGCTGCGGCGTCTCGCGCATGACGTCGAAGATGTCCCGGATGAACCCCAACGGAACTTTGGCGTGGAAGAGATCGCTCATGGAGTTCACGAACACCACGCGCGGGGCCTTCCACGAGCGGGGCTGGCCCAGGGCCTTCGGATGGAGGGTGACGCCAAACCCGGGGCCGGACGTCACCGGGTTCCCATCGTTCTGGTACTTCTCAGCACCCATCGCCTTGAGCCGCTTGGCTAAGGTCAGCGCGTAGCAGTTGTCGCAGCCGGCCGCCACGCGGTCGCAACCGGTCACGGGGTTCCACGTCACCTCGGTCCACTCAATCGCTGAGGTGTTCGCCATCGCGATCGCTCCTTCCCTGGAAGACCTGCTCCAGTCGAACAGATGTTCGACCCTTTGTCACGCAGGCGCGCTCAGTCCACCACAGTCCAGCTCGTGCTCACCCATACCGTGTCCGTCCCCACAACGACGATGGTCGCATGTTCCACCCCTGGCGGGCGCTGCGCACGCTGACGCACGTCGTCGTGGTCTGGGCCCGCCCACACCCGACGGCGCCAGCCGCGACCGATGGCGCGACGGTGATCTGGCTCGACCCCCGCATGACGCAGGCCGAGCGGCGGTGCGCGCTCACCCACGAGCTCGTGCACCTCGAGCACGGCCACCGCGGCTGCCAGCCGCCGGCCGTCGAGCACGCCGTACGCGCGGCCGCGGCCCGGCAGCTGATTACGCTCGAGCAGCTCGCCGACGCCCTGCCTTGGTCCATGAGCCTGGACGAGCTCGCCGACGAACTGTGGGTGACCCCGCTCGTGCTTACCGACCGACTGGCCGGCCTCACCCGGACCGAGCGGGAGCATCTCGCCGCGTTGGCCACCGAGCACTCTGCCTGAGCGCCTGCTAGGCGGGGGCCATCGGCTAGGTCAGAATCAAGGCAACGCGCCGCGCAGGGCGCACCACCAAGGAGGGCGACATGGCGAAGACGACCAAGTACACGGCGGAAGTGTCAGAGGGGCGAGACGAGCTGCTCGACGGCAAGACGATCGCACGCCTACGCACCATCGCAGTGAAGAACCAGCGCGGCGAGACCGTACGGGAGCTCAAGGCCGCGGACAACGACGAGGACGTGCGCGCGAAGCTGCGCGCCGCGGGCTACACCCTCAAGGACTGGGCCGGCGGCACTACGCCCGCCACCCTGGAGCGTGGGCGCAACCCGCTCGTCGCGGGCTGCCTCTGGCCCCTCGTGGCCGTGATGGCACTGCTCGCGTGGGCAATCTTCTCTGCCTTCAACAACGCCAGCCCTGACGAGCCGGAGGAGTGGGACGCGAAGATTGCCTGCCAGACCCTCGTCAAGGAGAAGCTGCGCGCCCCCAGCACCGCCAAGTTCTCCCGCGAGACGGCATCCGGGGGGCCGAAGGCATGGACAGTGACCGGAGCGGTCGAAGCGGAGAACGCGTTGGGCGGCACGGTTGGGCACCGGTACTCCTGCTCGGTGACCTTTACCGGCGACGACGAGTACCGCGGAACGGCCACCATCACGGACCGCTGATCCCACGTACTACGTCCACCCCCGGGCGTACCGTCCCGACATGACCACCACCACCCAGGCGCCCGCGTGCGCCGGCCACCTGTCCGTTCGTGACCACATGGCGCTGCAGCTGTGGGGGCGGCGGTGGCGGCACGGGGCCGCGCGTGACCGGGCCGCTGAGCATCTGGTCGGGTTGCAGGGCACGGCGCTGGCGATGCGCGTGGCCACGCTCGCCGAGGACCCGGTGGCGATCGCCGCCTACCCGGTGATCACGCGGCGGGCCCGGGAGGCTCGGCAGACCCGCGAGCGCGCGGTACGGGTGCCAGCTGCTTAACGTGTCCGCCCCCTCGGGGAGCGTGGAGGCCGCGAAGGGAAGCGCAAGAGAGGCCCCGTCCAGCAGCCAGCTGGACGGGGCCTCTCGCTGCGCCAGGGGTCAGGCGCCGGGGGGAGGCTCCCAGCCGATCGCGTCGACCGCGGCACGCTGGGCGTCCAGCAGCAGGTGCGCGTACACGCGGGAGGTGGTCTGCAGCGACTCGTGACCGAGGCGGTGCTGGACGACCTGTGCGGGGACCCCATCCATGAGGGCCCACGAGGCGAACGTGTGCCGCAGGCTGTGCGGGGTCAGGTGCTTGGCGATCCCGGCGGCCGCGAGCGCCGGCTTCCAGTGGCGCTCGACGAAGTTCGTGCGGTGGATGACGCCGCCGCCGGGGGCGGTCAGGAGGAACTCGTCGGCGGCACGGCCGGCGGCCAATGGCTCGAGTGTTTCGACGGCCCAGTCGGGGAGCATGATCGTGCGGCGGCCGCGGGCGGTCTTGGGGACGCCGAGGACGGCGCCCTCCTTGCCCTTCTTCCAGGCGCGGCGCACGTGGATGACGCTGGCTGCGACGTCGAGGTCGCGGACCTGCAGGGCGGTGGCCTCGCCCCAGCGGGCGCCGGTGACGAGCAGGACGATCAGCAGCGGCTGGTACGACTCGGATATGGCTGCGTAGAAGCGCGCCCACTCGGCTCGGCTGAAGATGCCGCGCTCCTCCTCGACGTCGTCGTCGGGCAGGTCGGCGCCGCGCGCGGGGTTGGCTGGCAGGATGCCCTCCTGGACGGCGAGGCCGAGGACCGCGGAGAGCAGGGCGTGCGCGTTGCGGACCGTCTTCGGAGACACCGTGGCCAGCGGCGGCTCGGGCCGCGGGGGAGTGGCGGCCGCGGCGCGGGCGGCGGCCGCGCGCCAGCGGGCCGTGGGCTGCTGCAGCTGCCACCGGATCCACTCGGCCACCGTGCGGCGGTCGATCATGTCCACGGGCAGCTCGCCGAGGCGGGGCAGGAACGTGCGCGCGGCCTCTGCCTCGTACCCGGCCAGGGTGCCCGGGGTGCAGCGGAGCCCGCGGTGCTCGATGTACCGCGGGAAGAACTCGGCGAGCGTGGGCATGCCCGGGGCACTGTCCACCTGGGCCTCGAGGATCCGGCGGGCCACCGTGGGCCCCTGCCGCGGGTCCTCCACGATCGCCTTGACGCGCTGGGCGCCGGCCTCGCGGGCGAGGGCCGGCAGCCACTGGAACCGGCCGGCCTCGTAGAAGCCGACCCGGTACGTGGTCCGGCCGGCCTTGTTCGTGCGCGTCTGGATGGTAGCCAACGCATCTCTCCTGGTGCTCTCCGATGATGTGCGTACCCCGTGGGGACCGAGCACTACCCAACAGCACTACCAAGACGAGATAAGGCCCGGAATCATCCGCATGATTCCGGGCCTTACGGTGGGGTGAGCGACGGGGATTGAACCCGCGACCTTCTGGACCACAACCAGACGCTCTGCCGACTGAGCTACGCCCACCATGCCTGCTTCACACGGACGGATCCGCGCGGCGCAGCGGGGTCCACAGTACACGAGATCCCGCGCAGCGCCGAATCGAGGCCGGGGGTGCCGGCTCAGGCCTGCGCCCCGGACACCACCTCCGCGATGGCGCGGGCCTCCTCCGTGGTGGGGCCGGGGGCGGGGGCCATGACGGCGGCCCGGTAGTAGCGCAGCTCGGTGATGGAATCCTTGATGTCCCCGAGGGCGCGGTGGCCGCCGGTCTTGGCGGGGGCCTGGTAGTAGGCGCGCGGGTACCAGCGGCGGGCCAGCTCCTTCACGGTGGACACGTCCACGATCCGGTAGTGCAGGTGGTCGACGACGGCGGGCATGTAGCGGGCGAGGAACAGCTTGTCCTGGCCCACCGTGTTGCCGGCCAGCAGGCCCTTGCCGGCGGGCACGCGGGCGGCGATGTACTCGAGGACGCGCGCGGCGGCGTCGTCGAGCTCGAGGCCCTCCGCCAGCTCCGGCAGCAGGCCGGAGGTGGTGTGCATGTCCCGGACGAACGGGTCCATCTGCTCGAAGGCCGCCGCGGAGGGACGGATCACCAGGTCGATGCCCTCGTCCAGGATGTTCAGCTCGGCGTCCGTGATGAGCACCGCCACCTCGACGAGCTCGTCGACCTGGGGGTGCAGGCCGGTCATCTCGCAGTCGATCCAGACCAGGGGGGCGCTCTCCGGCGTGGGGATGCTCGTCTCGCTCATGCCCCCAGGCTACTCGCGTGTCACGATGGTAGATTCGAGCGAGCCGCGCCCTCGCGCGCCCTCGCAGGACCGCACGGAAGGACCCGTCGCATGAGCGTGTCGACCCCGCGTCCGTCCGGGTCCACGGCCCACCGGCCGGAGTACGTCGGCGTCGGTGGCCTCCGCGCGGACCCCCAGGTCGCCGGCGCGGACTGGTGGCCCATCCTGGTGGGGACCCTCGGCTCCCTCCTCCTGGTGGTGGGCTCGTACTCCGTCGGCTGGCTGGCCTCGGCCTCCCCGATCAACCGCTGGCAGTGGCTGATTCCGTGGCGCACCCAGGAGGGCGGCGTGCTCGCCGGCACGGTGCTCCTCACCCTCGGCTGCTGGGTGATGTTCTGGGCCTGGCTGCGGCTGGGCCAGACGATCCGCCCCTTCGGTCGCGGCGCCCTGCGCACGGTCAACCTCGCCACCGTCCTGTGGTGCCTGCCCCAGGTCGTGGCCCTGCCGATCTTCAGCCGGGACATCTTCGCCTACGTGGGACAGGGCCGTCTCATGGAGGCGGGGCAGGACCCCTACGTGGACACGATCTCCTCGCTGTCCAACTGGTTCCAGCTCGGAGCGGACGCGACCTGGGCGGACTCCGAGACCCCGTACGGTCCGATCTTCCTGTGGATCGAGCAGGCCGTCGTCGCGATCTCGGGGGACACGAACCCGGACCTGGCGATCTTCCTGTTCCGCCTGGTGGCGGTGGCCGGCGTCGCGCTGATCATGGTCTTCGTGCCGCTGCTCGCCCGCCGGCTGGGCGTCAACGATGCGTGGGCGCAGTGGATCAGCGCCGCCAACCCGCTCTTCACCATCAGCTTCGTCGCGTCCGGGCACAACGACGCCCTCATGGTCGGCCTCGCCCTGGCCGGCACGTGGTGCGCGCTGCGCGCCGGACATCCGCTCCGCCCCCAGCGGCCCGGGCAGTCCATCGCGTGGGGGGTGGCCGGCGTCGTGCTGGTCACCCTGTCCCTGGGCATCAAGCCCATCACCCTCGTGCTGCTCCCGTTCATCGGCCTGCTGTGGGCCGGCCCGACGGCCCGATGGCCGCGCCGGTTCGCCTTCTGGGCCCTCACCGCCGGGATCTCCTTCGGCCTCATGGCCCTGGTGGGCGTGCTCAACGGCTTCGGCTTCGGCTGGGTGGCCGTCATGGTCGGCACGGGCACGGGCACCGTGCCGTGGGGGCCGATCGGCATGCTGTCCCTCATCACGGTGGGGGCGAGCGAGCTCCTCGGACAGGGGGCGGACGTGCAGGCCGTCGAGGGCGTGTACAAGACCGCCGGACGCGCGCTCTCGGTGCTCATCGTGCTGGCCCTGATGTTCCTCGGCCGCCAGGACCGCGTGATGACGCGCATGACCTGGGCGTTCACCGCGCTGGTGATCCTCTCGCCCATCATCCAGCCCTGGTACCTGCTGTGGCTGCTGCCGTTCTTCGCCGTGATCGGCATCCGGGACAACTGGCAGATCAAGTGGGTCGTGTTCACGGTCGGCTACTTCCTGGCGTTCGGCGCGTCGGACCAGCTCTTCACCTGGCAGTTCTTGGACATCGCGGACCAGGTCAAGGCTGTGTCCCTGATCGTCTCCGCCGTGTGTCTGCTGTGGATCCTCGTCGTGGACCGCCGCACCAGCCGGTTCGTGAAGGACCACTGGCACGTGCGCCCCGCCGTGCGCGCCGGCCTGGCCCGGCTCCGTGGCGCCCCTCGACCCGTGGAGCCGGGGGAGTGAGGCCCGCCGCCCCCGCGACGACCGGCGCCCGACGGCCCCGTCCGAGCCGCGTGGCGGCGCAGCCCGAGCCGGAGGCGGCCGTCCGCCGGGGCACGTGGGCGTCCGTGCTCATCACGGCGGGCTCCTGGGGTGTGGGGTGGCTGCCGATGACGCCCGACTCGGTGTTCTCCGGCACCACCCTGCTCAACCCGCTGCGGGTCTACCTGCCCGGCGTGCTGCTCAGCACCGTGCTGCTGGCCGCCGGCTCGCTGCTCCTCGTCCGATCCTGGCTCGAGCTGGGCCGCGCGCTGCGGGGCCGCTGGGAGGAGCACGGCCGGCTGGTGGCCCGGGCCGCCTGGTGGTGGTCCGCCCCGCTGATGCTCGCGCTGCCGATCTTCTCCCGCGATGTGTTCTCCTACCTCCAGCAGGGCCGGCTCCTCGCGTCGGGTCTCGACCCGTACTCCCAGGGCGTGTCCGCTCTGCCCGGCTGGTTCATGCAGGGGGCGGACTCCATCTGGGCCGAGTCCCCGTCCCCCTACGGGCCGCTGTTCCTGCTGTTCGCCGAGACGACGTGGCGGGCCACGGGCGGCACCATCGAACTGTCCGTCACGGCGTTCCGCCTCCTCGCCCTGGCGGGCCTGGCACTGTGCCTGTGGGCGGTGCCGCGGCTGGCCGCCGTCGCGGGCCGCTGCGGGCCGTGGGCCACGTGGGTGGCCGTGGCGAACCCGTTGTTCCTGCTCTACATGATCGCCGGCGCGCACAACGACGCGCTGATGTCGGGGCTGATGCTCGCGGGCATCCTGCTCTTGGTCCGCCCGCCCCGCCGCCGCGTGCATGCGCTATGGGGGATCGTGCTGATCGCCCTGTCCGTCGCGATCAAGCCCCTGACGGCCCTCGTGCTGCCCTTCGTGGCCCTTCTCCTGCCCACCGGCTGGGCCCGGTTCCGCGCGGCTGATCCGCGCCTGCGCCGGCGGGACCGGCTCGGCCCGTGGTTCACGACGGCGGTGATCTCCCTGGCCGTCCTCACGATCCTCGGCGCCGGCTCCGGCCTCTGGTTCGGCTGGGTCCCGGCTATGCTCACGAGCGGGGACGCGGCGTTCCCGTATGCCCCCGTGGGCCTGCTCGGTCTGCTGCTCGGCGCGGTCGTCGAGGCCGTGACGCCCCTGGGGGCGCGCGACGTGGCCGCGGCCTTCTACACCGTGATGACGGTGTCGGCCCTCGGCTTCACGGCGTGGCTGGCCCTGCGCCGCCGGCCCCTGGACCCGGTGTTCAGCGCGGCGGCCGTGCTCGTGGTGGCCGTCGCCACCGCCCCGATCATCCAGCCGTGGTACCTGCTCTGGGTCCTGCCGCTGCTGGCGTGCGCCCTCCGCCCGCTGCCGTGGGGCGCCGACCATCCCCGCTGGCTCGGGTGGGTCACCGCGCTCGCGGTGCTGCTGCTCACCGGCGTCGGCGTGGTGGACCAGCTCTCCGTGGCACAGTGGCTGCCCGTCCTGGCCGTCCGCGTGTTCACCCTCGTCCTGATGCTCGCGGGGATCGGATGGATCATCCACCGCGATCCCGTCACCGCGCCCCTGTTCCCCGGGCGGCGGCGTCCTCCCCTGGAGGTGGTCGAGCCGCGGGCCGAGGCGGCGTCGTCGACGCCTCCGGAGGCGGGCGTGCCGCCGGACGCACCGCCCGACGGGCCGCCGTCGACCGCCGCGCACCCCGCCTCCTCGTCCACCCGCATCCCCCAGGAGAGACCGTGACCTCCCACCCCCGCAGTCCCGCCCCGACCCGCCCGAGCGCCCGCTGGGTCGGCCTGCTCGTCGGCCTGACCGTGGTGGCCGCCGCCGTCGGCGTGCTGACCAAGCAGTGGTGCCGCGTGAACGGCTGGGCGGCCCCCGGCGTGCACGCGCACATGTGCTACTCGGACTTCGCCCAGCTGTTCCCCACGCGTGGCCTCTCCGACGGCCACTTCCCCTTCTACACGCCGCTGCCACCCGAGCAGTGGATGGAGTACCCGGCGTTGCTGGCCGTGGTCGCGGGCGTGACCATGTGGTTCGTGCCCGCCTCCGGCGACCTGCACGAGCGCACCGTGACCTACTTCGACGTCAACGCGATCGGCGTGGTGCTCTGCTGGATCGTGCTGGTCGTCGCGACCGCGTACACCGCGCGAGGCCGCTCCCGGGACGCCCTCCTCGTGGCCCTGGCCCCGGGGATCATCCTCACCTCGATGCTCAACTGGGACCTGTGGGCCGTGATGCTGGCCGCCCTGGCCCTGTGGGCGTGGACGGCGGGCCGTCCGACCCTCGCCGGCCTGCTCATCGGACTCGGCACCGCCACGAAGCTGTACCCGCTGTTCTTCTTCGGCGCGATCTTCGTGCTGGCGCTGCGCACGGGCCGCTGGGCCGGGTTCGTGAAGGCGGCCGTGGCCGGGGCGGCGGCCTGGCTCGCCGTGAACCTCCCGTTCATGCTGACGGCGTTCGACCAGTGGTCCCGCTTCTACACGTTCTCGGGGGACCGCGCGGTCTCCTTCTCCTCGACCTGGCTGGCGCTGGCCTGGACGGGATGGTCCGGGGAGACGTTCACGACGCTCCAGAACGGCCTGTTCCTGGTGTGCTGCGCGGGGATCGCCTATCTCGCCCTCGCGGCGCGGCACCGTCCGCGCATGGCCCAGCTGTGCTTCCTGATCGTGGCGTCCTTCATCCTGTGGGGGAAGGTGTACTCGCCGCAGTTCGTGATGTGGCTGATCCCGCTCGTGGTCCTCGCGACGCCGCGGTGGCGCGCGTTCTGGATCTGGCAGGCCGTGGAGGTCTACCACTGGGGCGGGGTGTGGATGGAGTCGGCCCGCATCACCTCGGACGGGGCGTTCGCCGGCGGCGCCTGGTGGATCACCGCCTGGTACGCCTCGGGGATCGTGGCGCACATCGTCGCCCTCGTGTGGCTCATGACCACGGTGGTCAAGGACGTCCTGGACCCCGCCCGTGACCCGGTGCGCCGCACCGCCCTCGACCAGGGCGCCCCCGAGATCGCCCCGGGGGTGGCGGAGGACCCACACGCCGGCGTCTTCACCGGTGCACCTGACCGACTGCTCCTGCCCCCGGCCGGACGCGGCCTGCAGCCGCTCGGCGGGTCCGCGGACCGCTGACGGCGGGGCGGGTCCGCCGACGCCGTGGGGCGCGGCTCAGCGGTGTTCGAGGTACGTCGTGCAGGTGGGCGAGACCGCGCGGTCCGGGTGGTGCAGGACGACGACGTCGCCCGCGGACCAGACCCGCTCGAAGCCGAGCCGCTTGGCGCGGGCCAGTGCCTGCTCCGGGGTGAGGGGGTCCCAGCCGCCGAGCTCGGGCACCGAGGTGTCCACGATCATCCAGGTGGCCAGTTCGTCTCCGATGTCCCCGTGCAGCCCGACGTGGGTGCGGGCCGTCAGGTGCGGCACGGCGTTGTCGGCGGCCTCGACGCACACCCCGTCCGGGATCAGCGCGACCGCGTGGTCGAGGTCGCGGGCGTGCTGCGTCGTCGTCATGTCGCCGACGATCGTGCGGTGCAGCGGGTACACCTGCGGGAAGAACGCGGTGCCGATCAGTCCGGCGGCCAGCGCCGTGGAGACGAGGACGGCGGGCAGTCGGCGCAGCGCGTCCCGGCGTCCGGCCAGCCGGTGGGCCGCCTCGAGCGCGGCCATGAGCAGCAGCGGGGCGAGGATCGCGTCATACTGGTAGACGGGGGCCCACACGTTGAGCCGGTCGTTGAACAGCCGCGAGAGCAGGATCGGCAGGGCCATCAGCGTCAGCGGGCTCAGGACCGGCAGGAACAGCAGCGGGACGAAGTGCAGGAGCCAGAGGGCCACCTTCAGCGGGTGGTCGAACAGCACCGCGACGGCGTTCCACGGCTGGGTCAGCAGGAACAGGACCGAACTGCGCATGTCCGGGCCCAGGGCGGTGAACTGCCAGTAGCCGAACGCCCCGGTGGGGGAGTAGTGGGGGATCACCACGGACGTGGCGAACCAGTAGCCGAGCACACCCAGCACGGCGGTGACCGCGGCCTGCGGCCAGAAGCGCCGGATCGCCATCACCAGGGCCACGGCCAGCAGGGTCACGCCCATGTCCTCTCGGACCGTGAGCAGCAGCGCCGCCAGGCCGGTGGCGAGCCACGCCCGCTGCCCGTCCAGGGCCCACACGAGCCAGGCGAGGATCGGCACGCCGAGGGTGACCTCGTGGAAGTCCCAGTTCACCATCGCCTGGAAGGGCCAGGAGAGCAGCAGGGCGGCGACGGCGGCCAGGGCCACCCCGTGTCCCGTGCGACGACGGGCGAACAGGTACACCGGCACGGCGGACGCGGCGAGGGCCAGCGCCATGACCACGCCGAGCATGCGGGGGTCCGGCCACACCCAGTAGAAGGGGGCCAGCAGCGCGAGGATCGGGTGGAAGTGATCGCCGAGGATGTGGAAGTCCACGCCCTTGACGGAGCTGAGGGGGGCGTTGAACAGCGCGTACTGCCGCACCACCTGGTCGAAGATGCCCAGGTCGTAGCCCTTGGCCTCGTAGGTGGCGTACCGCAGGAAGGAGTGCGTCGCGTACAGGACCGCGGACGCGACGAGCAGGGCGGCCAGCTGGACGCCCTCGCGACGGGTCACACGGACCTCGGGGACGGCGGGTCGCGGGGCGCGGAGCCAGGAGCGCAGACGGTCCAGGACGGTCTCCTTCGGGCGGTCGTCGGGCGTGCTCGGACGGCTCCGCCCCTGGTCTGGGTGCCCCAGGAGGGATTCGAACCCCCGACCGGCGGATTAGAAGGCCGCTGCTCTGTCCAGCTGAGCTACTGGGGCTGGGCCGTGTCAGTCTAACGGCCGCCGGCCGCGGCGCCGTCGGCTCCTGCACAGTCGCCCGGGGACCTCCGCGCGTCCCCAGACCGGCCCCCGATCCTGCCGGGGCGCCCCGCGGTGGGGTTGTCTGGCCATGGCGGATCAGCCGATGCGCCGACGACCCGCCCCGGCGCCCACCGGGGCCCAGCCCAGGAGGCACACCATGCAGGACCTCATCACCGTGCGCGGCTTCGTGGCCACGGACCCCGCCACCCGCCACACCGCATCGGGGGCCGCCGTGACCGGCTTCCGCCTGGCCACCACCGAGCGGCGCTTCGACCGCGAGACCGCCGAGTGGGTGGACGCCCACACCAACTGGTACAACATCTCGGCGTTCGGCCAGCTCGGCTCGAACACCGCCCAGTCCGTGAAGAAGGGCAACCCCGTGATCGTCACCGGTCGACTCCGGGTCCGCGACTGGTCCTCGGGCGAGCGCTCCGGCACGTCCGTGGACGTGGTGGCGGACGCCGTCGGGCTGGACCTGGGCTTCGGCTCGGCGGCATTCCAGCGCAGCCAGCGCGCGGCCGTGCCGCGCCCCGAGTCGGCCCCGCGCGACGACGACGCGTCGGGCGGGCCGGCCGGCGCGGTCGGAGACGGGTTCAGCGCGGGCCTGCCGGACGGGTTCCAGGGTGGCGACGCCCCGGCCTCGCCCGGCCCGGACGAGTCGAACGCGGGCGCCCCCGGGCGGGAGCCGGCGGCGGCCGGCGTCGCCTGACCACGGGGCGGCACGGAGCACGGAGGGGGAGCGGGCTCGGTGGTCGCGGGATCGGCACGATGAGTGGAATCCCGCGGCCACCGACTAGCCTGGGCCGCATGGCGGAATTCATCTACACGATGGTCAAGGCCCGCAAGAAGGTGGGCGACAAACTGATCCTGGACGACGTCACCATGTCGTTCTACCCCGGGGCGAAGATCGGCATGGTCGGCCCCAACGGCGCCGGCAAGTCGACGATCCTGAAGATCATGGCCGGGCTGGACGAGCCCTCGAACGGCGAGGCGCGGCTCTCTCCCGGCTACTCGGTGGGCATCCTGATGCAGGAGCCCAAGCTGGACGAGTCCAAGACCGTGCTCGAGAACGTCCAGGAGGGCGTCGGCGAGATCTACGGCAAGATCCAGCGCTACAACCAGATCTCCGAGGAGATGGCGAACCCGGACGCGGACTTCGACGCCCTCATGGAGGAGATGGGCGAGCTGCAGTCCGCCATCGACGCCGCGGACGCGTGGGACATCGACTCCCAGCTCGAGCAGGCGATGGACGCCCTGCGCACGCCCCCGGGGGACGAGCCGGTCACGAACCTCTCCGGCGGCGAGAAGCGGCGCGTCGCACTGTGCAAGCTGCTGCTGGAGAAGCCCGACCTGCTCCTGCTCGACGAGCCCACCAACCACCTGGACGCCGAGTCCGTGCTGTGGCTCGAGCAGCACCTGGCCTCCTACCCGGGCGCCGTCATCGCCGTCACCCACGACCGGTACTTCCTCGACCACGTCGCGGAGTGGATCGCGGAGGTCGACCGCGGCCGCCTCTACCCGTACGAGGGCAACTACTCCACCTACCTGGAGACCAAGCGCGCCCGCCTCGAGGTGCAGGGCAGGAAGGACGCCAAGCTCGCCAAGCGCCTGACCGAGGAGCTCGACTGGGTCCGCTCCAACACGAAGGGCCGCCAGGCGAAGTCCAAGGCCCGCCTGGCCCGCTACGAGGAGATGGCGGCCGAGGCCGAGAAGACCCGCAAGCTGGACTTCGAGGAGATCCAGATCCCGCCGGGCCCGCGCCTGGGCACCGTCGTGATCGAGGCCAAGGACCTGAAGAAGGGCTTCGGGGACCGCGTCCTCATCGACGGCCTGTCCTTCTCCCTGCCCCGCAACGGCATCGTCGGCGTGATCGGCCCGAACGGCGTCGGCAAGACCACCCTGTTCAAGACCATCGTCGGCCTCGAGCCCCTGGACGGCGGTGAGCTGAAGATCGGCGAGACCGTGAAGATCTCGTACGTGGACCAGTCCCGCTCCAACATCGACCCCGAGAAGTCGCTGTGGGAGGTCGTCTCGGACGGCCTGGACTACATCAAGGTCGGCAACGTCGAGATGCCCTCGCGCGCCTACGTGTCCGCGTTCGGCTTCAAGGGCCCGGACCAGCAGAAGAAGGCCGGCGTGCTCTCCGGCGGTGAGCGCAACCGCCTGAACCTGGCCCTGACCCTCAAGGAGGGCGGCAACCTGCTGCTCCTCGACGAGCCCACCAACGACCTCGACGTGGAGACCCTGACCTCCCTCGAGAACGCGCTGCTCGAGTTCCCGGGCTGCGCGGTCGTCGTCTCGCACGACCGCTGGTTCCTGGACCGCGTCGCCACCCACATGCTGGCCTACGAGGGCACTGCGGAGGACCCGGCCAACTGGTACTGGTACGAGGGCAACTTCGAGTCCTACGAGGCCAACAAGGTCGATCGGCTCGGCCCCGAGGCCGCCCGCCCGCACCGCATGACGCACCGCAAGCTCACGCGCGACTGAGCCGACGCGCCCCCGGGCGCCGCGCCGACGACGGCCCGCCGCGATCACGTGATCGCGACGGGCCGTCGTCGTGTCGGGGCGGGGTCCACGTCGACCACGACGAACGGTGCGCGCGGCGCGGACGGCGAGCCGCCTCACCCATGGCAGGGCCCGATCGGCAGCCTCACCCCCTGCGGAACCGCCGGGTCAGCGCCGCCAGCTGCGGCGCAGCACCGTCCGCAGGGCCATGCGCTGGGCCGCGCCCCGGGCCCGCGCCCGCCGGGCGGCGGCCCCCTCGGGCAGGCGGATCATGCCCTCCTGGGCGACCGTGGCCACGAGCGTCCCGTCCTCGGTGAACACGGCGCCCGTGCCGAGGCCGCGCGCGCCCTGGGCGCTGGGGGAGTCCTGGACGTAGAGCAGCCACTGGTCGACGCGGGCGGGCCGGTGGAACCACATCGCGTGGTCGAGGGAGGCCACGGACATGCCGGGCTGGATCCAGGCGACGCCGTGCTGCCGCAGGATCGGCTCGAGGAGCGTGTAGTCCGAGGCGTAGGTGAGCGCCGCCAGGTGCAGCGCGGGGTCGTCCGCCAGGGGCGTGAAGGTCTTCATCCACACCATGTTGCAGTTCTCGGTCTCGGCGGCCGGCTCCACATAGATGGCCGGGGTGACGTGGCGGATGTCGAACGGCCGGGACCAGGCCCACTCCTGGGCCACGGGGTGGTTGATGGCGCCCAGCACGTCCGCCGTCGTGGGCAGGTCCTCGGGCCGGGGCACTCCCTCCGGCATGGCCACCTGGTGGTCCAGCGCGCTGCCGGCGGGCTCCTGGAAGGAGCAGGTCAGGGCGAGGATGGCCTTCTCTTTCTGGGAGGCCAGCACCCGGCGGACGGAGAAGGAGCGGCCGTCCCGCAGCGTCTCGACGGTGAACGTGATGGGCTGCAGCGCGTCCCCGGGGCGGATGAAGTAGCCGTGGAGCGAGTGGGCGGAACGGGCGGCCGGCACCGTGCGGGAGGCGGCCGCCAGCGCCTGGGCGAGCACCTGGCCGCCGAACACCCGGCCGTGCGTCTGCCGGGGGGTCGTGCCCGTGAAGCGGACCTGACCCGTCACCGGGTCCGGCGCGGCCGGCGTCAGCTCCAGGATCCCGCGCAGCGTTTCGGTGGGGTCCTTCGGGGCCGAGGCCGGGCGGACCGGTGCGTGACCGGGGCGGGGACGGGGATGGCGCTGCGGCACGAACGGCTCTCCTTCGACATGGATGGACCCGCGACGGCGGGGCGGCCCGGGACGCGACGGACCTGGGACAATGCTTGCATGACCGAGCACCCCGCCGCCGCCCCCGTCCTCCGCTTCGTCGACGACCGCGCTGTGCGGGACCTCGAGCAGCTGGCCACTCGCGCCCGTCGCGTCGCCGACACGGGCATGCGCCTGCACGTCGTGCCTGAGGCGGGGCGCTCCCGCACCCCGATGCTCGCCCAGTGGGTCTCCGTGCTGCAGCCGGCCGGGCTCGGAGACGGGGTGCCCGTGGTCCTGGGGCTGCGCACCGTCCCCCTGGCGACCGCCGACGGCGTGGCGGACCTGGACGCCGTCGTCGCCCTGGGCTCCGTCACCGAGCGCACCGCCCGGATGCGCGGCCAGGACCCCGTCGACCTGGCGTTCGCCGTGCCGCCGGGCCGCGAGCACGTCACCTGGACCGCGCTGACCCCGCCCCGCGGCGGCTGGACGCCCGTGGCCGAGGTCGCCGACGAGGAGCTGGCCGAGGTGGCCACGCGCGGCGCCGACGCCGTGCGGGACGCCCTGCCCGAGAACCCGGGGGAGGCGCTTGTCCGCAGGGTCCGGGCGCAGATGTGGGGACCCCTGCTCGGGGGCGAGGCGCTGCAGTTCCCGGCCGGCATGGCCTTCGGCGCGCACGCGCTGGGCTTCCTGCGGCCGGGCGGCCGTGCCCGGCTCAGCACGGCGGGGCCGTGGACGCGCCTGGACACCCCCGGCGGCTTCGTGCTGGGCCGCCCCGCCATGGCGGTGTGAGCCCGCGCCCCCTGTCGGGGCGCGGACCGCGGGCCGGTCAGGCCGAGTTCTGCAGGGAGTGGGCGGCCCGCTCCAGGTAGTCCCAGAGTTCAGCCTCGTGCAGCGGTGACAGCTCCAGCGTGTCGACGGCGGCGCGCATGTGCCGCAGCCATGCGTCGCGCGCGGCCGGATCGATCCGGTACGGGGCGTGGCGCATGCGCAGGCGGGGGTGGCCGCGCTCCTCGGAGTACGTCCGCGGTCCGCCCCAGTACTGCTCCAGGAACATGAGCAGCCGGCGCTGGGCGCCCTCGAAGTCGTCCTGCGGATACATCGGGGCGAGGATCTCGTCCTCGCGCACGCGGGCGTAGAACTCCGCGGTCAGCCGGTCGAACGTCGGGCGGCCGCCGACGGCGTCGTAGAAGCTGGTGGCCTGACCGGGCGCGGTCGGGGCTCCCGGGGTCGCGCCGGCAGGGCCCGCCGCGGCGTCGCGGGCGCGCACCTGGTCCACCGGGGCGGGGGTGCCCTCCTGCATCACCGGCTCGACCTCGGTGGGCCGCTCCGCCAGGCCCGTCACACGGGACGGGCCCTTGGCGACGCGCGGCCGCAGCACCGCCAGGGGGGCGCCCAGGCGCGCGGAGTGGTCCGGCAGCGTCGGCGTGCCGGTGGGCGGGGCCTCGGGGCGGACCGGCTCGACGACGACCGGGGCCGAGAGCGAGTTCGCGATGAAGCACAGCCGGTGCGCCTCGGCGTGGAGGGCCTCGGCCCGCTCCCGGTCGGCCTCGTCCTGCAGCGTGACCTCGGGCCGCAGCGTGATCGCGGTGAACCGCCCGGCGGCGTCGCCGTCCACCTCGAGCTCGCCCTCCACCCCGCACGTCATCCCCGTGACCACGATGCCGGAGGTCGCCGCGACATGGAGGTACGAGAGCACGTGACACTCGGCGAGCGCGCCGAGCAGGAGGGTCTCCGGGTTCCACTTCGAGTCGTCGCCGCGGAAGGGGCGGGCGGCCGAGGCCTGGATCTCGCCGACGGCGGCGTCCTGGATCACCACGGAGCGGTCGTAGTCGCGGACGCCGGAGGTGCCCGCGCCGCGGTCGCCCGTCCACTCGGTGCGCAGGGAGAAGGTGTGCTTCATGGCCGCTACGTTACCGACTCGCCGAGCGCCGGGAGGCCGTGTGGCCAAGGCGGTGGCACGGAATTCAGAAAACATTCTTGACGCGGCAAGAGTGTCCAGTTAGCTTTGCTTCACCATCGTATGTGATGAGGAACACAGGACGTTTCGTCATGAGGTGCTTTGATCCCATCAGAAAGTGGGGCCATGTTTCTCCGATCCCTAGTAGCAGCTGCCTTCGCCGCTTCCTCAATTGCAACTCTCGGCGTCGTCCCTGATCCAGTTCAACCAGATGCCTGCATGGTGTCGGTACCCGCGGACTCGTCGATAACTGAGGGGACGTCCAAATCTTTGGACCTTGGCGCGACCAACGCCACCTGCTGCGTGACGAGCACGCAGTACTCCTTGACGAGTCGCGACACCCGTATGCCCTTCAATGGTGTCCCGACCTTCCGCAATGGCCCCGGCGGAACACTTTCCGTTGCGCGGTGATACAGCGGAACCGTGGGCGCACAGGTTACGGCGGGTGCCGAGAGTGAAGTCGGTGCGGTTCTGGCCAGGGCAAAGGTGTCCGTGAGTGGCACCCTGTCGACATCAAACTCAACGGGGTCTACGAACACTTACACCCGTAATATCGCGTCCGGAAAGATGGGCAATGCGCAGTATGTATCGTACGGCAAAGACATCTCCTACACTAAGTACAGAATCAATTATAATTGCTCGACGACGACTCTTGCCACTGGGCGCATCAAGTACCCGACGTCGACGGAGGGTTGGTACTACTGGGAGACGACGCCGTGAGACGGGGCCCATGCATGGCGGGCGGGCTGATTGCCGCATTGGCGCTGTCAGGATGCGGCTCCACGACATCGAGTCCACCGGGAAGCTCCGCCGGGGAGACGGTCACGGCCTCGACGGCGACGAGCGTAGGCAGCGCGTCATCACCCGACGCGGCCTCTCCGACGCCCGGAGGTCAAGACTCCGAGAGCGCGCGGCAACAGATCCCCACCGACGCGGTCGCGGCGCAGGAGTTCGGACCCGAGGCCCAGGTCGGCACGACCGGACGGGTCCTCGGCGATCAAGGCTACGACGTCACGGGCCACTGCTCGGGCGGCACCGAGGTCTCCTACCGGGTCCTACTCGACGGTGAGACGGTCGTCAGTGGTTCCCTCCTGTGCGGGGCCGAACAGCGCAACACCGGATTGCTCCAGGGCGACGCCGGAGAGGTCCAGGTCAACGTCGAAGGTGTCGACGTGAACGGGATCCGCGGGTTCGTGGCGCTCGTGCCCGCCAGCGCGGACGAGGGTGAGACCGCCCCTCCGGGCTAGGCCGTCCGTCCCTCCGGGCTGACCACATGGACGGCGCCTGAGCGCCGCACGGCAGATGACCCGCTGCGCCATCGCGCAGCGGGTCATCCGCCTCCCGAGAGGCACAGTCGAGAGGACCGCACTGCCTCAGCCCACCTCGACCTTGTGCCAGGCCCTGGGATCAGGCCGCCTCGCGGGCGGCCAGGGCGCGGACGGTCTCGTCCCGGCCCTCGGCGAGGACGCGGGACAGCCCCGCGCGGGTGTCGGCCAGCCGCTCGGACAGGGCGGTGGCGCGGTCGGCGATCTCCGGGGTGACCTGGGCGGCCGGGTAGCCCAGCGTCGCGGCGGTCTCGGCCATCTCGTGCGAACGGGAGTCCCACATCGCCTCGACGCCCTCGAAGTAGGCGTCCGCGAACGGCGCGATCAGGGCGGCGTCGTGGACCCGGGCGAACCCGATCAGGGCCTGGCGCTGCTCCGTGTTGGACAGCTCGCCGGCCATCACCCGGTCCCAGGCCGCGCGCTTGGCCTCGGCCGTCGGCACGGCGGCCCGGGCCTGGACCGCGGCGAGCGCGCCCGTAGCGGTCGCGTCGGCGCGCTCGGCCTCGGCGATCTCGGCCTCCCCGGCGCGTCCCGCCGCCACGAGCGCGGTGAGCAGCTCCCAGCGCAGGTCCGTGGTGAGGTCCAGCCCGGGCACGGTGCGGGTGCCGTCCACGAGGGCGGCCAGGCGGTCCAGCTGCGCCGTGGTGCGCGCGTGCAGGGCGAACGCCTTGACGAACTGCAGCTGGTTGTCCGAGCCGTCCTCGGCCTCCGCGACGAGGCCCCACAGCCGGTCGGCCGCCGCGACCCGCACGGCCTCGGCCTGGTCCTCGGGCAGGTACAGGCCGATCGCCGTCGCGAGCTGGCGCAGCAGCGTCTGCACCACGGACGAGTCCCGCTCGTGGCCGACGTTGGCGAGGACGAGGTCGACGAACCAGGCGGCGGAGGCCTCGCCGTCGCGCACGGTGTCCCAGGCCGCCCCCCACAGCAGCGTGCGCGCCAGCGAGCCGTCCACATCCTTCAGACGGGTGGACGCGGCCTCCCACGAGGCGTCGTCGAGGCGCAGCTTGGCGTAGGCCAGGTCGTCGTCGTTGGGCAGGATCACGGCGGGACGACGGCGGCCGGCGGCCTCGACGACCTCGGTCACCTCCCCGGCCACGTCGAGCTCGAAGCGCTCGGTGCGGATCAGGCGGCCGGTGGCCTCGTCCACGTCGTAGAAGCCCACGGCCAGACGGTGGGGGCGGAGCACGTCGTCGCCGGGCGCCGACGGTGAGCCGTCCGGGGCGCTCTGGCGCAGACGCAGCGCGGTGATGGTGCCGGCCTCATCCGTCTCCACCTCGGTGCGCAGCGTGTTCACGCCCGAGGTCTCGAGCCACACGCGGGTCCACTCGGACAGGTCGCGGCCGGACGCGGCCTCGAGCTCGGTCATGAGGTCCGGCAGCTCCGTGTTCTGCCACGCGTGCTTGGCGATGTACGCGCGGACGCCGACCATGAAGTTCTCCTGGCCCACCCAGGCCACGAGCTGGCGGAGCACCGAGGCGCCCTTGGCGTAGGTGATGCCGTCGAAGTTGACGAGCACGTCGTCGAGGTCGCGGATCCGGGCCTTGATGGGGTGCGTGGAGGAGAGCTGGTCCTGGCGGTAGGCCCAGTTCTTCTCCATGGAGGAGAAGGTGGTCCAGGCGCCGGTGTACTGCGTGTTCTCAGCGGCGGCGAGGGTGGACATGAACTCGGCGAAGGACTCGTTGAGCCACAGGTCGTTCCACCAGCGCATGGTGACCAGGTCGCCGAACCACATGTGGGCGAGCTCGTGGAGGATCGTGATGGCGCGGCGCTCGATCAGCGCCTCCGGCACGGTCCCGCGGAAGACGTACGACTCGAGGAAGGTCACACAGCCGGCGTTCTCCATCGCGCCGGCGTTGAACTCGGGCACGAACAGCTGGTCGTACTTCTCGAACGGGTAGGCGTGGCCGTACTGGGCCTCGAAGAACTCGAAGCCCTGGCGGGTGAGCTCGAAGACGTTCTCCGCATCCAGGTGCTCCACCAGCGACGCGCGGCAGTAGACGCCGAGGGGGATCGTGCGGCCGTCGGCGCTGGTCAGCTCCGAGTGCACGGAGGCGTACGGGCCGGCGACGAGCGCGGTGATGTAGGAGGAGATGCGCGGGGTGGGCTTGAACTCCCAGACCGCGGCGTCCACCCCCTGCGGGTTCTCCTCGTTCGCCACGACGCCGAGGGTGCGGCGGGAGGCCTCCGGCTGGTTGGACACCACGGCCCAGTGCGCCGGGGCGGTCACCGTGAAGTGGAACGAGGCCTTGAGGTCGGGCTGCTCGAACACAGCGAACATGCGGCGGGAGTCCGGCACCTCGAACTGGGTGTAGAGGTAGACCTCCTGGTCCACGGGATCCACGAACCGGTGCAGGCCTTCGCCGGTGTTGCTGTAGTCCCCGAGGCCGTCGACCACGAGGGTGTTCTGCGCCGCCAGCGGGCCGATCCGCAGTCGGGCGCCGTCGAAGTCCGCCACGTCCAGCGCCTCGCCGTTGAGGGTCACCGAGGGGGCCTGCCCGGCCACGTAGTCGATCCACGTGTGGGTGCCCACCGCGTCCTCCGCGGCCGCGAACGTGACGGTGGTGGCCGTGCGGAAGTGCTCCGCTCCGCGGGTGAGGTCCAGGCTCACCTCGTACGCGTCCACAGTGAGGGCGGCCGCGCGTGCGGCGGCCTCTTCGCGGGTGATGTTCATGGCGGCGGCGGTGGTCACGGTCGGACTCCTCCTGGGGTCGGGCGGATGCGGCACGGCCGGGACCTGTGATGGGGGCCACGGCACAGTGCTCCCCAGTGTGCCACCTGGCCCGGACGTCGTCGTCGGCGTCTGAGCGCCCCGCTCCTCACTAGACTGGCGGGGACCCGAGCCACCGCCCCCAAGGAGTCTGCGCATGCGCGTCCACATCGCCACCGACCACGCCGGCATGGAGCTGTCCGCCCACCTCGTGGAGCACCTCACCGCCGCCGGCTACGAGATGGTGGACCACGGACCCACCGAGTACGACCCGCAGGACGACTACCCGGGCTTCTGCATCAACGCCGCCCGCGCCGTCGTCGCCGACCGCGAGCAGGGGCTGGACTCGCTCGGCATCGTGCTGGGCGGCTCCGGCAACGGCGAGCAGATCGCCGCCAACAAGGTGGCCGGCGTCCGCGCCGCCCTGGCCTGGAACCTGGACACGGCGCGGCTGGCCCGCGCGCATAACGACGCGAACGTCGTGGCCGTCGGCGGTCGGCAGCACTCGCTCGAGGAGGCCACCGAGCTCATCGAGGCGTTCCTGGCCGAACCGTTCTCCCAGGACGAGCGCCACGTGCGCCGCATCGGGAAGATCGCGCACTACGAGGCCACCGGAGAGGTGCTGATGTGAGTGCCTGAGGGCCACTCCGTCCACCGTCTCGCGCGCCAGTTCACCGACGTCTTCGGCGGCCGCCGGATCCGCGCCACGAGTCCACAGGGCCGCTTCGCCGAGGGGGCCGCCCTGCTCGACGGCCCAGGTCCTCGAGCGCGCCCGGGCCCACGGCAAGCACTTCTTCGCCGACGTCTCCGGCGGCCACGTGCTCCACGTGCACCTGGGCATGTACGGGGCGTGGACCTTCGGCGGGGATCAGGACTTCGCGGCCGCGTCCTCGATCGGCGCCCCCCGCCGGATCGGCGAGCGGGAGGTCCACGACGACGGCGCCCCGGCCGCCGAGCCCTGTCGCGACGCCGACGGCTGGGTCCAGCCGCCGTCGCCGGCCGCCACGGTCCGGCTGCGACTGCGCGCCGAGCACGGCTGGGCCGACCTGATCGGCGCGAGCCGGTGCCGCGCACTCACCCCGGCCGAGGCTGCCGACGTCGTCGCCGGTCTCGGCCCGGATCCGCTCAACGACGACGATCCTGCGCCGTTCTACGACCTCGCCCGGCGCACGCGGCGGCCGATCGGCGTCGTGTTGATGGACCAGGCGGCCGTCAGCGGGATCGGCAACATCTTCCGGGCCGAGGCGCTGTTCCGCGCCGGCATCGACCCGTGGCGGCCGGCCCGGGAGGTCTCTGCACCTGACCTGGAGTCCCTCTGGGCGGACAACGCCGCGCTCATGCGGGAGGGCGTGCGGCTCGGGCGGATCGTCACCACGCGGCCCGAGCACCGGCCGGGGATCCCTGCCGAAGCGGCCTGGCCCGAGCACGCGAACTACGTGTACCAGCGGCAGGGCCTCGCCTGCCTCGTGTGCGGGCGCGAGGCGATCGTGGTGGAGGAGATGGCGGCCCGGAAGCTCTACCGGTGCCTCACCTGTCAGAGCTGAGGGGCCTGTGGCAGGCCCCGATCAGGCGACGGTGAGCAGCAGCGAGGCCAGGGCCGCGATGATCATCGAGTTGAACAGGAATCCGACCAGCGCGTGCTCACGGACCGCCGTGCGGGCGGCGCGGCCGGAGAACACGACGTCCTGGGCGCCCATCATGGTGGACAGCGTCAGGGACAGCGCCACGTAGTCCGAGAAGACCGGAGCGTCGGAGCCGCGGAAGCGGATCGGGGGAGCGGGGGACTCGCCCTCCGGCCGAGACCTCTTCGGATCGTGCTGGGCCGCCAGCCGGGCGTAGCGCAACGCCTGGGCCAGGACGATGCTCGCCCAGGACGCGAGGACCGTGGCCACGGCCAGCAAGCGCATGGTGAGCACGGACCGGACCTCCGGCATCCACATCGAGATGACCACCACGAGCATCGCCATCACCGAGAAGGTGACGGTGTTGCCCAGCGTGCTCGACGCTCCCAGCATCAGGGCCCTCCAGCCGCCCGGGTTGACGGACTCCTTCGGGCCGCGGGAGCGCGTGCGCAGCAGCGCGTGCAGGTCTGTTGAGTCGCGGCGGCCGAGCCACCGGTACAGCACCACCGTGTCCAGGGCGGAGTAGATCGACCACATCAGGCACAGCGTCATCAGTCCGGTCATCCAGGAGGCGCGTCTGGCCGCGCCGACGCCCAGCGCGTCGCCGAGGGGAGTGGCGATCAACAGGGTGCTCAAGCCGATCGCGACGGCGGCTGCCAGCATGGACAGGACGGTCATGCGCAGTGTGTCGTTCTCGACGATGCGGTGCCGCCAGGGCCTCCCACCGGCCTCGGTGGACGCGTCCCGAGGCGTCTGCTCGGTGTTCTGCATGGGTCCATCCTGCAGAGGGCCGGCACAGCGGTAAAGGAACCGGCGCGGACGACGACCCACCCGAGAAAGTCATGAGCCGGGCCATCGTGTGCACACGATGACCCGGCTCATGAGGTCCGGAGGGGATGACGGGAATCGAACCCGCGTAGCCAGTTTGGAAGACTGGGGCTCTACCATTGAGCTACATCCCCGCGGGGCCGCGCTCGGCGCGGACCAGCGGCTGACACCGTATCACGGCGGGCCCGCGTCGGCCGTGGGGGAAGAGGCATGATGCACGGCTCCCGTCCCGCCCTCCGCAGGGCCGCGTCCGCCCTCGCCGGCCGTCGTCCACTGCCCCCGCACGGCGCCACCGTCCTCGTGACGGGCGGCGCGTCCGGCATCGGTCGACTGATCGCCCTGGGGGCCGCGCGCCGCGGCGCGGGCCGCGTCGTCGTCTGGGACCTCGACCTGCAGGGGGCTGAGGCCGTCGCCGCCGAGATCCGGTCTCAGGGCGCGGACGCCCGGGCCGAGCGCGTGGACGTGACGGACGCGGCCGCCGTCGAGGCCGCCGCCGCCCGCGCCGGGGAGGTGGACGTCGCCGTGAACAACGCGGGCGTCGTGACGGGCGTGCGCCTCGAGGACGCCACGGAGGAGGGCATCCGCCGCACCTTCGAGGTGAACGCACTCGCGCCGTACTGGCTGACCCGGGCGGTCCTGCCCGGAATGCGGGCCCGGGACCGCGGGGCCGTGGTCACGGTGGCCTCGGCCGCGGGGTTGGTCGGCGTCGCACGCCAGACGGACTATTCCGCCACCAAGCACGCCGCGGTCGGGTTCGCCGAGTCCCTCGCCGCGGAGCTGCGCAAGGACGGCAGCCGCGTCACCTCCCTGGCCGTCTGCCCCTTCTACATCGACACCGGGATGTTCGCTGGCGTGCGCAGCCGGGTGCCCTGGCTGCTGCCCGTGCTGGATCCTCAGCACGTGGCGCAGGAGGTGCTGGACGCCGTCGAGGCCGGCCGCACGCGCCTGCTGCTGCCGCGCGCCGTCGGCCTGATCGCGCCCCTGCGCGCCCTGCCGGCGCCCGTCTTCGACCGCGCGATGGACGTCCTCGGGGTCAACGCCACGATGGACGGCTTCACGGGTCGGCGGTCGCGGCTTTTCGCGGGGCGCGAGACGGCGCGCTAGGATTCCACAGTCTGCCCTCGGGCAGTCCCTCGGGTGTCCGGCGAGCCTCCACCGCGTGAGCCCGCCGGCGTCGGGGACGACGGCGGGGTGTAGCTCAGCTTGGTAGAGCGCGCGCTTTGGGAGCGTGAGGCCGCAGGTTCAAATCCTGTCACCCCGACTCGACGTCAAGACCATCCACCACCACCAACAGGAGTCATCCGTGGTCAAGTCCACCGCAGAGAACCTCAGCCCGACCCGCGTCAAGCTGACCGTCGAGGTGCCGTTCGAGGAGGTGAAGCCCGCCCTGGACAAGGCGTTCAAGGACATCGCCAACCAGGTGCAGATCCCGGGCTTCCGCCAGGGCAAGATCCCGGCGCGTCTGATCGAGCAGCGCTTCGGCCGCGAGGTCGTCGTGGACCAGGCCGTCAACGAGGGCCTGAACACCTGGTTCTCCGCCGCCATCGCCGAGGCCGAGCTCACCCCGATCTCCCGCCCCGAGGTCGACGTGACCGCCACCCCGGACGCGGAGAACGCCGAGGGCCCGGTGGCCTTCACCGCCGAGTTCGACGTGCGCCCGACCATCGAGCTGCCCGACTACAAGGGCCTCAAGGTGACGGTGGAGCCCGCCCAGGCCACCGAGGAGGACGAGCAGAAGGCCCTCGACGCCCTGCGCTCGCGCTTCGGCTCGCTCAAGGACGTGGACCGCCCGGCCGCCCAGGACGACTTCGTCACGATGAACCTGACCGCCACGGTCGACGGTGAGCAGGTCGACCAGGCCGAGGGCCTGTCCTACCAGGTGGGCGCCGGCACCATGCTCGAGGGCATCGACGAGGCCCTCGACGGCCTGTCCGCCGGCGAGGACGCCACCTTCGAGACCACGCTCAACGGCGGCGAGCACGACGGCGAGACCGCCGTGGTCAAGCTGGAGCTGACGGCCGTCAAGGAGCGCGAGCTGCCCGAGGCCGACGACGAGTTCGCCCAGCTGGCCTCCGAGTTCGACACCATCGCCGAGCTCAAGGAGGACCTGAAGAAGCAGGCCGCCGAGGAGGCCGTGAACCGCCAGGGCGTCGAGGCCCGCGACAAGGTCCTCGAGGAGCTGGCCAAGCTCGTCGAGGTCCCGGTGCCGGACGGCGTCATCGCCGAGCAGGTCGAGCAGCACTTCTCCGCCGGCGGCCACACCGCGGGCGACGACCACGACACCGCCGAGCACCGTGCCGAGCTCGAGCAGAACACCCGCGAGGCGTTCGCCAACGAGGTCATCCTGGACGAGGTCGCCGAGGCCGAGGAGGTCACGGTCGACCAGGGCGAGCTGATCGAGTACATCATCGCCACCTCCTCCGAGTACGGCATGGACCCGAACCAGTTCGCCATGATGCTCGACCAGGGCGGGCAGATCCCGATGATCATGGGCGAGGTCCGCCGTCGCAAGGCACTGGCCAAGGTCCTCGAGTACGCCGAGGTCACCGACACCGACGGCAAGGCCGTGGACCTCACGGCGTTCGTGACCCCGGGCGGCCAGGACGCCCTCGACGCTGAGGCCGAGGCGACCGAGGCCGACGACGCCGAGGCGGCCGAGCAGGCCTGATATCGGCCGGTGGGGGCACACCCCTGCCGGGCCACGACGACGGCGCCCCCGCCCACGCCGGCGGGGGCGCCGTCGTCGTCCCGAGGTCACGGTGGGCGGCCCCGGGCAGGGCCCGCGACGACCTGCGCCAACAGCGAAACGCCGACGGCGTCCCGCGCGCTGGCCCGGACGCCCGGCTAGTGTCGGACTCGATCAGGGACCCGTCCGTCCGCGCGAGCGGCCGCCGTTCGGGAGGCCCGTGGACATCTCGACAGGAAGGCGGAAGTGATGACCGACATCACCCCCAGCATGCGTTCGGTGGACCCGGCGCAGCGCGAGGATTTCCTCTACACCCAGCTGCTGAAGTCGCGCATCGTCTGGCTGGGCGAGGACGTCCGTGACGACAACGCCAACGCGATCTGCTCGCAGCTGCTCCTGCTCTCGGCCGAGGACCCGGAGAAGGACATCTACCTGTACATCAACTCCCCGGGCGGCTCCGTCACCGCGGGCATGGCCATCTACGACACCATGCAGTACATCCCCAACGACGTCGTGACGGTGGCCACCGGCCTCGCCGCGTCCATGGGCCAGTTCCTGCTCGCCTCGGGCACCAAGGGCAAGCGCTACGCCACGCCCCACGCCCGCGTGCTGATGCACCAGCCCTCCGGCGGCATCGGCGGCACCGAGTCGGACATCCGCATCCAGGCCCAGCTGATCCTGCACATGAAGCAGGTCATGGCGGAGCTGACCGCCGAGCAGACCGGCCAGTCCGTGGAGACCATCCTCGAGGACAACGCGCGTGACAAGTGGTTCACCGCGCAGGAGGCCCTCGAGTACGGCTTCATCGACCACATCGCCGACCGTGCCGCGTCCGTGACCGGCGGCGGCGGCGTCCAGGGCTGAGCCCGGCCCGGACCGTCCCGACCCTCTCCAGGAGACCAAGAATGACCCAGTTCCCCGCCGGGCTCCCCACCGGGATGCCCTCCCTGCCCACGCCGGACGCGCGCTACATCCTCCCGCAGTTCGAGGAGCGCACTCCCTACGGCTTCAAGCGCCAGGACCCCTACGCCAAGCTCTTCGAGGACCGCATCGTCTTCCTCGGCGCGCAGGTGGACGACGCGTCGGCCGACGACGTGATGGCCCAGCTGCTCGTGCTCGAGGCGATGGACTCTGAGCGTGACATCACCCTGTACATCAACTCGCCGGGCGGCTCGTTCACGGCCATGACGGCGATCTACGACACCATGCAGTTCATCCGCCCCGAGGTGCAGACCGTGTGCCTGGGCCAGGCCGCCTCCGCGGCGGCCGTGCTGCTGGCCGCGGGCGCCCCCGGCAAGCGTCTGGCGCTGCCCAACGCGCGCGTGCTGATCCACCAGCCGGCGATGCAGGGCGACCGCGGCACCGCCACGGACCTGGAGATCCACGCCCAGGAGATCAACCGGATGCGCGTGTGGATGGAGGAGACGCTGGCCTCCCTCACCAACCGCACGCCCGAGGAGGTCTCGCAGGACATCGACCGGGACAAGTTCCTCTCGGCCGAGCAGGCCCTCGAGTACGGCCTCGTGGACGAGGTCCTCGCCTCCCGCAAGATCACCCGCCCGTCCGCCTGACCGACGGCGCCCGTCGAGGGGTCCGGCCGCACGCCGCGCGGCCGGGCCCCTCGACGCCGACCGGGGACCCGGTCCCTTAACGTGTCCGTCCACGGTCGTATGCTGGACGGAATCTGACAGCGACGCCGCCCGCGCGGGGCGGACGTCTCCGCCCGGCCCTCGAGGAGTACCACCATGGCGCGTATCGGAGAGAGCGCTGACCTGCTGAAATGCTCGTTCTGCGGGAAGAGCCAGAAGCAGGTGCGCAAGCTCATCGCCGGCCCGGGTGTCTACATCTGTGACGAGTGCATCGAGCTGTGCAACGAGATCATCGAGGAGGAGCTCGGCGAGGCGGCGGAGGCGGACGAGACCGTCCTGCCCACCCCGCAGGAGATTTTCGACCACCTCGAGAGCTTCGTGATCGGCCAGGAGGCGGCCAAGCGTTCCCTCGCCGTCGCCGTGTACAACCACTACAAGCGCGTGCGCGGGCCGCAGGCGCGGGGCGGTGACCTGGCCGACCGCCTCACCGAGCGGGACGACCTGGCGGACGTCGAGGTCGGCAAGTCGAACATCCTCATGGTCGGCCCCACCGGCTCCGGCAAGACATATCTCGCGCAGACCCTCGCCCGGCGGCTCAACGTCCCGTTCGCGGTCGCGGACGCCACCAGCCTCACCGAGGCCGGCTATGTGGGTGAGGACGTGGAGAACATCCTCCTCAAGCTCATCCAGGCCGCGGACTACGACGTGAAGAAGGCCGAACAGGGCATCATCTACATCGACGAGATCGACAAGATCTCGCGGAAGTCCGAGAACCCCTCCATCACCCGGGACGTCTCTGGCGAGGGCGTGCAGCAGGCCCTGCTGAAGATCCTCGAGGGCACGGTGGCGTCGGTGCCGCCGCAGGGCGGGCGCAAGCACCCCCACCAGGAGTTCCTGCAGATCGACACGTCCAACGTGCTGTTCATCGTGGCGGGCGCGTTCGCGGGCCTGGACGAGATCATCGGTTCCCGTGCCGGCCGCAAGGGCATCGGGTTCGGCGCGCCCCTGAACCACCTGGGCGCGGGGGACGTCACCTACGCGGACGTGCGGCCGGAGGACCTGCTGAAGTTCGGCCTCATCCCCGAGTTCATCGGCCGCCTGCCCGTGATCACCACCGTTGAGGACCTCACGCACGAACAGCTCGTGCGGGTGCTGACCGAACCGAAGAACGCCCTGCTCAAGCAGTACCAGAAGATGTTCCTCATGGACGGCGTGGAGCTCGAGTTCGAGCAGGACGCCCTGGACGCCGTGGTCGCCCAGGCCGAGGCCCGCGGCACCGGCGCCCGCGGCCTGCGCTCCATCATGGAGAACGTCCTCAAGCCCGTGATGTTCGAGCTGCCCTCCCGCTCGGACGTGGGCACGGTCGTCATCTCCGGGGACGTGGTGCGCGGCGAGGCCGAGCCCACGCTCATCCCGGCCGAGGTGGAACGACGTCGACGCGGCCGGAGCGCCTGACCGCCGTCGCCCAGCAGGACCGACCGGAGCCGAGACGGCTCCCTGATCGCAAGGAGCACAGCATGACCGACACGACGCAGCAGCCCACCGTCGACTTCTACTTCGACGCCACGTGCCCGTTCGCCTGGATCACCTCTCGGTGGATCCTGGAGGTCCAGAAGGTGCGCGACGTGCGGGTGGTCTTCAAGATCATGTCGCTCGCGGTCCTGAACGAGGGCCGCGACCTGGACCCCGACTACCTGGCCCGCCTCGAGAAGGCCTGGCTGCCGGCCCGCGCCGCCGTGCAGGTGCGCGAGCGGCACGGTGCCGAGGCGCTCGGCCCGTGGTACACCGCGGTCGGCACCCGCATCCACGAGCAGGGCCGCACGGACTTCGAGGCCGTGGTGGCCGAGGCCCTCGAGGAGCTCGGACACGACGCGGACATCCTGGACGCCGCCCGCACCGACGTGGCCGACGAGCAGCTGCGCGCCAGCCAGAAGGAGGCCGAGGACCTCGTGGGCAACGACGTCGGCACGCCCGTCGTGGCGTTCAACGGCACCGCCTTCTTCGGTCCCGTGATGACCCGCATCCCGCGCGGGGAGGAGGCGGGCCGCATCTTCGACGGTGCCGTCGCCCTGGCCGACTTCCCGTACTTCTACGAGATCAAGCGGGCCCGCACCACGGATCCGCAGTTCGACTGAGCCCTCCCGGCTCGCACGACGCCGACCCCACACCTTCAGCGCGAAGGTGTGGGGTCGGCGTCGTCGGGGTGCGGGCTGGCGGGGGTCAGCTGCGCGCCACTCTGCCGGCCGCACGGATCAGAGGGACCTGCAGGGGCAGCCGCCCGAGGGAGACCAGTTGCGCCGGCCAGGGCCGGCGTCGCCACCGCCAGGCCATCCACGCGTTGCCGGGCCACACGCCGAGGAAGAGCGCCTGCGCGGCGCGTCCGCCCGCGCGCCGGGTGCGCGGGACGGCCAGCAGACCCGCCACGGCCAGCTCGGCCACGCCGGAGCCGTGGGTCCACGCGCGGGCCGTGCCGGGCAGGAACGGCGGGATCAGCCCGTCGAAGGGTTCGGGTCGGACGAAGTGGAGCACGCCCATGGCGGCGAGGGCGGCGGACATCCGCCGGGCGGCGGCGTCTGAGGCGCGGCGGCCGGCCGGGGCGGGATCGGGTGTCGGTCTCATCCTCTCAGTGTCCACCCCTGCCGCGGTGACCGCACTGCGACATGCGGCAGGAGCGCGACCGGAAGGTGCGCCACGACACCCCCGGGGGGTGCCGCCCCCTCCCGACGAACTCCGATCCGGCGGCGGGCTGTCCGACGTACGCTGCGACGTGCCAGATCCGGACCACGAACATCCCGCGCTGACGGCAGCGGGCGACCTGCCACGAGCGTGATGACGGCCCCGCCGCCCGTGACGGGCGACGGGGCCGTCGTCGTGCCGCGTGCGCTCCCGAGACACCTTCAGGGAACGCGCGGCGCGGATCAGTCGTCCTCCACCGGTGCGAGCTGCACGTCGGAGACGGTCAGGGGCGCGGACTCGCCGGCCTCGCCCTGCGTGAGGGACAGGTCCGCGATGTTGCCGGCCGCCTTGAGGTCCGTCAGACCGCCGCGCAGCTTCTCGAGCCACTCGGCCGGCCCGGTCACCACGGCGGAGCGCACCTCGGTCCGCTGCTTCACCTTGGCCTCGGACTTCGCCTTGCGGACGCCGCCCAGGACCTGCGCCACGGTGGGCAGGACCTCGGCGTCACCGGCGGAGGCGGCGAAGGACAGGGCCGCCACCTCGTCCGCGGCGCCCGGCCACGCGGCGGTGTGCACGGAGCCGGCGCGCCACCAGCTCCACACCTCCTCGGTGGCGAACGGCTGGAACGGGGCCAGCAGACGCAGCAGGGCGTCCAGGGTGGTGGCCAGCGTGGTCACCACAGAGGCCTGCTCGGCCTCGCCGTGGCCGCCGTAGGCACGGTCCTTCACGAGCTCCACGTAGTCGTCCGTGAAGGCCCAGAAGAACTGCTCGGTCACGTTGAGGGCCCGTGCGTAGTCATAGGCCTCGAATGCGCGGGTCGCCTGCTCCACGGTGGCCGCGAGGCGCGCCAGCAGGGAGGCGTCCAGCGGGTTGGTGACGGCCGCGGCGTCATCGGCCGTGCGGATGACGGCGTCCTGCGTGGCGCCCAGGTTCAGCACGAACTTGGCGGCGTTGAGCAGCTTGATGGCCAGGCGGCGGCCGATCTTCATCTGCGCCACCTCGTAGGCGGTGTCTGCGCCGAGGCGGGCCGAGGCGGCCCAGTAGCGGACGGCGTCCGAGCCGAACTGGTCCAGGATGTCGGTCGGGACCACCACGTTGCCCTTGGACTTGGACATCTTCTTGCGGTCCGGGTCGAGGATCCAGCCGGAGAGCGCGGTGTCCGTCCACGGCACGGAGCCGTTGAGGGCGTGGGCGCGCACCACGGTGGAGAACAGCCAGGTGCGGATGATGTCGTGGCCCTGCGGGCGCAGATCGAACGGGAAGACGTTGTGGAAGAACGCCTCGTCACGGGACCAGCGGCCCACGATCTGCGGGGTCAGCGAGGAGGTGGCCCAGGTGTCCAGGACGTCCGGGTCGCCGGTGAAGCCGCCGGGGACGTCGCGCTGGTCCTCGGCGTAGCCCGGGGCGGCTTCGGCGGCCGGGTCCACGGGCAGCTGCTCGTCGGCCGGGAGGATCGGGTTCTCATAGTCGGGCTCTCCCTCGGCGTCCAGCGGGTACCAGACCGGGATCGGCACCCCGAAGAAGCGCTGGCGGGAGACCAGCCAGTCGCCGTTGAGGCCCTCGACCCAGTTCTCGTAGCGGTGGCGCATGTGCTCCGGGTGCCAGGAGATCTCGCGGCCACGCTCGATCAGCTCCGCGCGGCGGTCGGCGTCGCGGCCGCCGTTGCGGATGTACCACTGGCGGGAGGTGACGACCTCGAGCGGCTTGTCGCCCTTCTCGTAGAAGTTCACGGCGTGCATGATCTTCTTCGGCTCCCCGTCCAGCAGGCCGGCCGCGGTGAGGGCGTCCACCACACCCTGCTTGGCGGAGAAGACGGTCCGGCCGGCCACGGTGTCCGCATAGGCCTGTCGGCCGGCGTCCGTGGTGATCCACTCGGGGGTGTCGGCGGCGAAGCGGCCGTCACGGCCGATCAGGGTGCGGGTCGGCAGCTGCAGTTCGCGCCACCAGGTGACGTCGTTGAGATCGCCGAAGGTGCAGACCATGGCGATGCCGGAGCCCTTGTCCGGCTTGGCCAGCGGGTGCGGGAAGACCTCGACCTCCACGCCGTACAGCGGGGAGGTGACGGTCGTGCCGAACAGGTGCTGGTAGCGCTCGTCGTCCGGGTGGGCGACCAGGCCGGAGCAGGAGGCCAGCAGCTCGGGGCGGGTGGTCTCGATGAAGACCTGCTCGCCGTCCGCAGCGGTGAAGGCGTAGCGGTGGTAGGCGCCGGGGACCTCGCGGTCCTCGAGCTCGGCCTGGGCCACGGCGGTGCGGAAGGTCACGTCCCACATGGTGGGGGCCTCGGCCAGGTAGGCGTCGCCCGAGGCGATGCCGGCCAGGAAGGCGCGTTGGGAGACGGAGCGGGAGACGTCGTCGATGGTCCGGTAGGTCATGTCCCAGTCGACGGACAGGCCGAGGCGGGTGAAGAGGTCCTCGAAGACCTTCTCGTCCTCGACGGCGAGCTCCTCGCAGAGCTCGATGAAGTTCCTGCGGGAGATCACGTCCCAGTCGCGCTGGTTCTTCGCCGGCTTCTCCGGCGGGCGATAGCCCTCCACGTACGGCTTGGCGGGGTCGCAGCGGACGCCGTAGTAGTTCTGCACGCGGCGCTCGGTGGGCAGGCCGTTGTCGTCCCAGCCCATCGGGTAGAACACGTTCTTGCCGTTCATGCGCTGGTAGCGGGCGAGCACGTCGGTCTGCGTGTAGGAGAAGACGTGGCCCACGTGCAGCGAGCCGGAGGCGGTCGGCGGGGGAGTGTCGATCGAGTAGACCTGTTCGCGGGTGGTCTGCGTGTCGAACGCGTAGGTGCGCTCGTCGGCCCAGCGGGCGGTCAGCTTCTCCTCGAGGCCTTCGAGGGCCGGCTTGTCCGGCACGGCCACGGCGCCGGCGGCGGGGGTGGACGGGGTCGATGCGTCGATGGGCGTGTCTGTGCCCTGCGTGTTCTCAGCCATGCCTGCCATCCTCCCATGACCGGGGCGGCGGGCCGGGCCTGCGACGATGCCCGGGACATCCCGCCCTTGCAGTCGGTCGACCTGGCGGAGGTGAACGGGGCGGTGCTCCGAACGGCACGGCTCGGCTACGGTCGGAGGCGTGAGCCACACCCATGAACCTGCGAAGAACCCCGCCCGCGCCGCCGTCGTGACGGGGGCCACGAGCGGCATCGGCCGCGCCACGGCCCTCGAGCTCGCCCGCCGCGGCTGGCGCGTGTACGCCGTCGGCCGCCGGGCCGAGCGCCTCGAGACCCTCGCTGCCGACGCCCGGGCCGAGGGCGTGAGCGGCGACGTCGTCCCCGCCGCCCTGGACGTCACGGACGAGGCCGCCGTCGCCGCGCTGGCCTCGCGCGTCGAGGCCGACGGCGGCGCCGACACCCTCATCAACATCGCCGGCGGCGCGCTCGGCACGGACGCCGTGGGCGTGGGCGACCGCGCGGACTGGGAGTGGATGTACCGCGTCAACGTGCTCGGCACCCTGACGATGTGCCAGGCGTTCCTGCCCATGCTCCGCGCCCACGGCGCGGGCACCGTGCTCAACCTGACCTCGACCGCCGCCGTCACCGCCTACGAGGGCGGCGCCGGCTACAACGCCGCGAAGATGGGCCAGCACGGGCTCACCGGCGCGCTGCGCCTGGAGGAGGCCGAGCACAACGTGCGGGTGATCGAGGTGCTCCCGGGCATGGTCCGCACCGAGGAGTTCTCCCGCAACCGCCTGGGCGGCGACCAATCCGCCGCGGACGCCGTGTACGCGGGCGTGGAGAAGCCGCTCACCCCCGAGGACATCGCCGAGGTGTGCGTCCACGCCGTCGAGCTGCCCCACCACGTGAACCTGGATCAGATCGTGATGCGGCCGGTCGCCCAGGCCGCCCAGCACAAGGTGATCCGCCGGTGAGCGGCGGGCCGCAGAACGTGTGGGCCGACGCGGTGGGCTCGGCATGAGCGCGCCCGTGCTGCACGTGATCGCCTGCGCCCACGGCACGCACGACGCGGCCGGCCGCGTCGTGATCGACGGCCTCCGTGCCGACCTGGCGGCCCTCCTGGACGCCGAGGGGCCGGGCGCCCAGGTCCACGAGGCCTACGTGGACGTGCAGAGCCCCTCCCTTGACGAGGTCGTGGCGGCCCTGCCCCCGGGGGAGCCGGCCGTGATCGTGCCGCTGCTGCTGTCCCTGGGCCATCACGTCCACCACGACATCCACCATGCCGCGGCCGCCCGGCCCGACACGATCGCCGCCGCACCGCTGGCCGGGGCCGGGGACGACGTCGAGCCGCGCCTGGTGACCGTTCTGGCCGAACGGGTGGCCCAGGCGGTGCCGGCCGGTGAGGCCGCGACATCGGACATCATCCTGGCGGCGGCCGGCACTCGCGCCGCGGACGGCCAGGCCCAGGTGCACGCCCTGGCCGGGACCCTGGCCCGGGCCACGGGACTGCCCGTGACCGCGGCGTTCGGGGCGGCGGCCACCCCCCGGGTGCCCGACGCCGTCGCCCGGGTGCACGCCGCCGGCCGTCGCGCCGTGGTGGCCGCCCACCTGCTGGCCCCCGGGTACTTCCACGACCGACTCGGCGAGGCCGGCGCGGACGCGGTCACCGACCCCCTGCTGCCGCATCCGCTGGTGGCGCGGATCGCCCTGGACCGGCTGCGGTCCGCCCTCGTAGAGGCCCCGAGGGGAGCCGCCGGAGGCCGCTGAGCCGTTCGTCACACGACCGGGGCCGGGCCGAGACCCCGCCGCGGCCCGGCCCCGGGAACGTGACGAACCGCGTCGACGATCTTGGGGGCCGGCATGCCGGGTTCCTAGCGTGGCGGCCATGACCCAGGTGAACGAGACGTCGAGGCCGGCGCGCACTCCGCGCCGTCCCTCCGCCAAGCCGCACGGCCAGTGGAAGGTGGACGGGACCGCCCCCCTGAACCACAACGAGGAGTTCAAGCAGCAGGACGACGGCCTGAACGTCCGCGAGCGCATCGAGCAGGTCTACGCCCGGGAGGGCTTCGACTCGATCCCCTCGGACGACCTGCACGGCCGCTTCCGCTGGTGGGGCCTGTACACCCAGCGCCGGCAGGGGATCGACGGCGGCAAGACCGCCACCCTGGAGCCCCACGAACTCGAGGACCGCTACTTCATGCTGCGCGTGCGCATCGACGGCGGTGACCTCACCACCGAGCAGCTGCGCGTGATCGGCGGGATCTCCACCGACTTCGGCCGTGACACCGCGGACATCACCGACCGGCAGAACGTCCAGCTGCACTGGATCCGTGTCGAGGACGTCCCCGAGATCTGGCGGCGCCTGGAGTCCGTGGGCCTGTCCACCACCGAGGCCTGCGGCGACGTGCCGCGCGTGATCCTCGGCTCACCGGTGGCCGGGATCGCCGCGGACGAGATCATCGACCCCACGCCCGTGATCCGGGAGATCGCGGACCGCTGGATCGGCGACCTCGAGATCTCCAACCTGCCCCGCAAGTTCAAGACCGCCATCACCGGACACCCCTCCCAGGACGTGGTCCACGAGATCAACGACGTCTCCCTGATCGGTGTGGTGCACCCCGAGCTGGGCCCCGGCTACGACCTGTGGGTCGGTGGCGGCCTGTCCACGAAGGCCCGCCTGGCCGACCGGATCGGTGCGTTCGTCTCGGCCGAGCGCGCCCCCGAGGTGTGGCACGCCGTCGTGAGCATCTTCCGTGACTACGGCTACCGGCGCCTGCGCAACAAGGCCCGCATGAAGTACCTGCTCGAGGACTGGGGACCGGAGAGGTTCCGCACCGTGCTGGAGGAGGAGTACCTCGGCTACGCCCTGCCCGACGGCCCCGCCCCGTCCCCGCCCACCCGCCCCGGCGACCACGTGGGGGTCCACGAGCAGAAGGACGGCCGCTTCTACATCGGTGCCGCCCCCGTCGTCGGCCGCTCCAGCGGCACCACCCTCACCGCCCTCGCGGACCTGCTCGAGGCCCACGGCTCCACGCGGCTGCGGACCACCCCCCACCAGAAGATCGTGGTGCTGGACGTGGAACGGGACCGGGTGGACGCCGTCGTGGCCGGCTTGAAGGAGCTGGGACTGGACCCGGAGCCGTCCGTGTTCCGCCGCTCCACCATCGCCTGCACTGGCCTGGAGTTCTGCAAGCTCGCCATCGTGGACACGAAGGACACCGCCACCGCCGCGATCGCCCAGCTCGAGGAGCGCCTGGCCGACCTCGCCGACCGCCTCCCCGAGCGGCTGAGCCTGCATGTGAACGGCTGCCCCAACTCCTGCGCCCGCATCCAGACCGCGGACATCGGCCTGAAGGGCCAGCTGCTCCCGGACGACGACGGCGGCCAGACGCCCGGCTTCCAGGTCCACCTGGGCGGCGGGCTGGCCTCCGTGGACCGCGCCGAGGCCGGCCTCGGACGCAGCGTCCGCGGCCTGAAGGTCCGCGCGGACGGCCTGGTCGACTACGTCGAGCGCCTCGTCCGCCGGTACGACGAGCAGCGTGAGCCGGGCGAGACCTTCGCCCGGTGGGCGCACCGAGTCGACGAGGAGGCCCTCCGATGAGCACCGTTCCCCCCACCCGTCCGACCGAGGACCTCGAGCGCCTGCAGGCGCTCGCGGAGTCCGGCGCCGCCGAGCTCGGCTGGGACGCCCCCGCCGAGGCGGTGGTCGACTGGGCCGCCCGCCATGTGGACCTCCGCCGGGCCGCCGTGGCCTGTTCCATGGCCGACGCCGTCCTGCCGCACCTGGTGGCGCAGCGGATGCCCGGCGTGGACGTCCTCTTCCTGGACACCGGCTACCACTTCACCGAGACCCTCGCGACGCGCGACGAGGTGGCCCGCCGCCTCGACGTCACCGTGGTGGACGTGCTCCCGGAGCTGACCGTGGCCGAGCAGGACGAGCGCCACGGCAAGGACCTGTTCGCCCGCGACCCGGCGCTGTGCTGCGCGATGCGCAAGGTCGAGCCCCTCAACCGGGCGCTGGCCGGATACGACCTGTGGTTCACCGGAGTCCGCCGGGACGAGGCGCCGACGCGCACGAACACCCCGCTGGTGGGCTGGGACGAGGCCCACGGCATGGTCAAGGTCAACCCCGTCGCCCCGTGGAGCTTCGACGACCTGGTCGGCTACGCCACGGACCACGACGTGCCCGTGAACCTGCTCCTGCAGAACGGCTACCCCTCGATCGGCTGCCGTCCCTGCACCCGCCCCGTCGCCCCCGGGGAGGACCCCCGAGCCGGGCGCTGGGCCGGGACCGCGAAGACCGAGTGCGGCATCCACGTCTGAGCGCCGCTCCCGAGACAGACCAAGGAGACACGATGACCCTCACCCATGCCCCCGACCCGGGGATCGTGAGCCCCGCCGGGCCCGACGTCCAGGACGCCCTGGAGGCCGAGGCGATCCACATCATCCGCGAGGTGGTGGCCGAGTTCGAGCGCCCCGCCATGCTCTTCTCGGGCGGCAAGGACTCCGTGGTGATGCTCCACCTGGCCGCGAAGGCCTTCTGGCCGGGCAGGATCCCCTTCCCGGTGGTCCACGTGGACACCGGCCACAACTTCCCCGAGGTCCTCGAGTTCCGCGACCGCACGGTGGAGCGGCTCGGCCTGCGGCTCGTGGTGGGCTCCGTGCAGGAGTACATCGACCGCGGCGAGCTGCGTGAGCGCGCCGACGGCACCCGCAACACCCTGCAGACCACCCCCCTGCTGGACACGATCCGGACCAACCGGTTCGACGCCGTCTTCGGGGGAGGCCGCCGTGACGAGGACAAGGCGCGGGCCAAGGAGCGGATCATCAGCCTGCGCGACGCGTTCGGCCAGTGGGACCCGCGCAACCAGCGCCCCGAGCTGTGGAACCTCTACAACGGCCGTCACACCCCCGGCCAGCACGTCCGCGCGTTCCCCATCAGCAACTGGACCGAGCTGGACGTGTGGCGGTACATCGCCCGCGAGGGCATCGAGCTGCCCTCCATCTACTACGCGCACGAGCGGGAGGTCTTCCGCCGCGACGGCATGTGGCGCGCCGTGGGGGAGCACTCCCGCCCGGCCGAGGGCGAGGAGGTCACCACGCGGACGGTGCGCTACCGCACGGTGGGCGACATGTCCTGCACCGGCGCCGTCCTCTCGGAGGCCGCCACCGTCGAGGACGTCGTGCTCGAGGTCGCCGCCTCCACCCTGACCGAACGCGGGGCCACCCGCGCCGACGACCGCATCTCCGAGGCGGCCATGGAAGATCGCAAGAAGGACGGGTACTTCTGATGAGCACCGCACTGCTGGACCGGCACGCCCCCGCCGGGACCCTGTTCCGCCTGGCCACGGCCGGCTCGGTCGACGACGGCAAGTCCACCCTCGTGGGCCGCCTCCTGCACGACTCCAAGGCCGTCCTGGCCGACCAGCTCGAGGCCGTGGCCCGCACTTCCGCCGAGCGCGGCTTCGGCGGTGCCGAGGGCGGGCTGGACCTGGCGCTGCTGACCGACGGCCTGCGCGCCGAGCGGGAGCAGGGGATCACGATCGACGTCGCGTACCGGTACTTCGCCACGGACCGGCGCACCTTCGTGCTGGCCGACTGCCCCGGGCACGTGCAGTACACCCGGAACACCGTCACGGGCGCCTCGACGGCCGACGCCGTCGTGCTGCTCGTGGACGCCCGCAAGGGCGTGGTGGAGCAGACCCGACGCCACCTCAGCGTGGTGGCCCTGCTGCGGGTGCCGCACGTGATCGTCGCGGTCAACAAGATCGATCTCGTGGACTACGCCGAGGAGGTCTTCACCGCGATCGCCGAGGACGTGCGGCGCGTGGCCCGGGAGCTCGGCCTCTCCGACGCGGTGAGCGTCCCGGTGTCCGCCCTCCAGGGCGACAACGTGGTCACCCGCTCCGAGCGGACGGACTGGTACACCGGCCCCACGCTCATGGAGCTGCTCGAGTCGATGCCCGGGGTGGACGCCGAGGACGACGCCGCCGCCTCCTTCCGCTTCCCGGTGCAGCTCGTGGTGCGCCCCCAGGGCGCCCTGGCCCCCGGCCTCGACCCCGAGGTCTTCCGCGACTACCGCGGCTACGCCGGGCAGGTCGTGGCGGGCACCGTCCGGCCCGGGGACGCCGTCGCCGTCCTCACCCCGGGGCAGCCGGCGCGCACCACCACCGTGGTGGGCGTGGACGCCGCCGGGGAATCCCTCGAGGAGGCCTCCTCCCCGCAGTCGGTGGTCCTGCGCCTGGCCGACGAGGTGGACGTGGCCCGCGGGGACACGATCGCCGCCGCGGACACCGCCCCGCGCCCCACCACGGAGGTGGCCGCCGCGCTGTGCTGGCTCTCCGCCGCACCGCTGCGCGTCGGGCAGCAGGTCCTCGTCAAGCACGGCACCGCCGTCGTCCGGGCGCTCGTCCAGGAGGTGGCCGGCCGGCTCGACCTCGACACCCTGCGGCTCGACCCGGCCGAGACCCTCGGGCTCAACGACATCGGACAGGTGCGCCTGCACCTGGCCGCGCCGCTGCCCGTGGAGCCCTACGCCGTGCATCGGCGCACCGGGGCGTTCCTCGTGATCGACCCCCAGGACGGTGCCACGCTCGCCGCCGGCATGGTGCGCGGCCGCGACGAGGCCTGAGACGGATGACGACGGGGCGACGGGAGCGGTCATGACGGTGGTGATGGAGGACGTGGGCAAGAGCTTCGGCGGGCCCACGCCCGTGCTGGAGGACGTCTCCGTGCGGATCGAGCCGGGCGAGTTCGTCTGCCTGCTCGGCGCGTCCGGATGCGGCAAGTCCACCCTGCTGAACATCATCGCCCGGCTCGAGGCGCCCACCGCGGGCGTCGTCAAGACCCCCCGGGAGGGGGCCGCGTTCATGTTCCAGGACGCCGCCCTCTTCCCGTGGCTCACCGCCCGCGGCAACATCGAGCTCGCCCTCCGCTTCGCCGGTGTGGCCGCGGGGGAGCGTCGGGAGCGTGCCGGGGAGCTGCTGCGCCTCGTCCACCTGGACGACGCCGCCGACCTGCGACCCCACCAGCTCTCCGGCGGCATGCGCCAGCGCGTCGCCCTGGCCCGGGCCCTCGCCCAGGACCGCCCCCTGCTGCTCATGGACGAGCCGTTCGCGGCCTTGGACGCGATCACCCGCGACCTGCTGCATGGGGAGCTCGAGCGCGTGTGGCGGCAGACCGGCCGGACGGTCGTGTTCGTCACCCACAACGTGGCCGAGGCCGTCCGCCTCGGCCAGCGGGTGCTGCTGCTGTCCTCACGTCCGGGTCGCGTCGTCGCCGAATGGGACGTGCCCGCAGCCGCCCGCCACGACGCGCCCGCCGCGGCCGCCCTCACGGCCGCCATCACCGCCCGACTCGGTCAGGAGATCCGTCGCCATGCGCACTGACACCCCCACCCTCGACGCCCCCGGCCGCGCGCCGGGGGCCGCCACCGACGACGAGCTGCGCGAGCTCGACAGCGGCCTCGACGCGCTCCAGGCCGTCGACTCGACCCGTCGGACGGGTCTGGCCGGGTGGGACTGGAGCCGGGTCCTGCTCCCGGTGGCCGCCGTCGTCCTGCTCGTGGCGATCTGGCAGGCCTTCGCGTGGCTGGCCGGTGCGCGCGGCGAGCCGATCACCGGTCCCGGCGACGTCCTCGGGGCCTTCGGGACGCTGTGGGCCCAGGGCCTCGTCCAGCAGGCAGTGGCGACGTCCGTGGGCCGCGCCGTCGTGGGCTTCGCACTCGCCGTGGTCGTCGGCGTCGGGCTGGGCCTGCTGCTCGGACAGGTCGGCGTCCTGCGACGGGCGTTCGGCCCGCTGCTCACGGCCCTGATGGTGCTGCCCAACGTGGCCTGGGTGCCGCTCGCGGTGCTGTGGTTCGGCCTCAGCGACGCCACCGCGTACTTCGTGATGCTCACCGGCGCCGTCCCGGCCGTGGTCGCCGGCCTCACCACCGGCACGGACCAGGTGCCGCCGCAGCTGCGTCGCGCGGCCCGCGTGCTGGGCGCCTCGCGCCTCGAGACCGCCCTGCTGGTGGTCCTCCCGGCTGCCCTGCCCGCCTTCGTCTCCGGCCTGCGCCAGGGCTGGGCCTTCGCGTGGCGAGGCCTCATGGCCGCCGAGATCATCGCCGTCGGCGGGCCCATGGGCGTCGGACTCGGGACCCTGCTCCACCAGGGACGGACCGAGTCCGACCTCGCCGTCGTCCTCTGCGCCGTCCTGGCCATCCTGGCCGTCGGCGTCCTCGTCGAACTGACCGTATTCGGCCCTGTCGAGCGGCGCATGCTGCGCCGCCGGGGGCTGCTGGAAGGGAGCACGCGATGACCGCGTCCGATCTGTACCCCACCTCCCTGCGTCTGCTCGGCCGGCCCGTCCTGATGGTGGGCGGCGGGCGCGTGGCCGGCCGCCGCGTGGGCGCCCTCCTCGACGCCGGCGCGCTCGTCACCGTGGTGGCCCCGGAGCCGGGGGAGGAGGTGGAGCGGCTCGCGGCGGCCGGCCTGCTCACCCTGCACCGCCGCCCCTACCGCCCGTCCGACCTCGACGGGGTCTGGTTCGCCCAGACCGCCACCGGCGACCGGGCCGTGGACGGGGCCGTGGCCTCCGACGCCGAGGCCCGCCGCGTCTGGTGCGTCGACGCCTCCAACGCCGAGTCCTCCGCCGCCTGGACGCCCGCCGTCGTCCGGGCCGGGGACGTGACCGTGGCCGTCAACGCCGGGGGAGACCCTCGCCGCGCCCGCGCCCTGAAGGACGCGATCACCCTGGCTCTGTCCACGGGGCACCTGCCCCTGCGGCGGCGGCGCGCGTCCGCCGAGCCCGGCCGCGTGGCACTCGTCGGCGGCGGCCCCGGCGACTCCGGGCTCATCACCGTGCGCGGCCGACAGCTGCTCGCGGAGGCCGACGTGGTGGTCGCCGACCGGCTGGGCCCGCGCGCCCTCCTGGCCGAGCTGGACCCGGCGGTGCCCGTGATCGAGGTCGGCAAGGCCCCCGGGAACCACCTGGCCACGCAGGACGAGATCAACGCCGTCCTGGTCCGGGAGGCCCGGGCCGGCCGCCTCGTCGTCCGGCTCAAGGGCGGCGACCCGTACGTGCTCGGCCGCGGCGGCGAGGAGGCAGCGCACTGCCGCGCCCACGGCGTCGACGTCGAGGTGGTCCCCGGTGTCACGAGCGCCGTCTCGGTGCCCGCCGCCGCGGGGATCCCGGTCACCCATCGAGGCGTCGCCACCGGCTTCACGCTGGTGACCGGCCACGAAGAGCTGTCCGAAGTGCCCACCCGGGCCGACCACACGCTGGTCCTGCTGATGGGCGTGCGCCGGCTCGCGGACACCGCGCGCCGACTGACGGAGCGCGGCCTCGACGGCGCGACGCCCGTGGCGATCATCGAGCGCGGCTGGATGCCGGACCAGCGGGTCACCGTGGGCACGGTGGAGACCATCGCCGCGCAGGCGGCCGCCGTCGGTGTGGCGAACCCCGCCGTGATCGTCGTGGGCGACGTCGTGCGCCTGAGCCCCTACGCCACCGGCGCGCCTGCAGCCGGTGTCCCTGCCCCGATCTTGACCCTGAACCCGACCTCCGAAGGAGCACGAGCATGACCCTGACCCCCTCGAGGCCCGACCGCCCGTTGCGCATCGCCATCATCGGTGCCGGACCCGCCGGGGTGTACACGGCGGACATCCTGACCAAGGAGGAGCGGGACTTCCGGGTCAGCATCGACTTGTTCGACCGGTACCCGGCCCCGTTCGGTCTGATCCGTTACGGGGTGGCCCCGGACCATCCGCGCATCAAGGGCATCGTGAACGCCCTGCACAAGGTCATGGACCGCGGGGACATCCGTTTCCTGGGGAACGTGGACTACGGCACGGATCTGAGCCTGGCGGATCTGCGTCGGCACTACGACGCGATCGTGTTCTCCACCGGGGCGGTGCGGGACGCGGCCCTGGACGTGCCGGGGGTGGAGTTGGCCGGCTCGTTCGGTGGCGCGGACTTCGCCGCCTGGTATGACGGGCATCCGGATGTGCCGCGGCACTGGCCGTTGGAGGCCACGCAGGTGGCGGTGATCGGCAACGGGAACGTGGCCCTGGATGTGGCCCGGATCCTGTCCAAGCATGCCGAGGACCTGTTGCCCACCGAGATCCCGGACAACGTGTACCGGGACCTGGCCGCTTCCCCGGTCACGGATGTGCACGTGTTCGGCCGTCGCGGGCCGGCGCAGGTGAAGTTCACCCCGTTGGAGCTGCGGGAGCTCGCCCATTCCCGGGATGTGGACATCGTGCTGTACGAGGAGGACTTCGACTTCGATGAGGCCTCGGAGCAGGCGATCGAGGAGAACAACCAGGTCCGCACCATGGTGGGCACGTTGACGAACTGGCTGATGGAGCAGGAGGACCGTCAGCAGAGCGCCTCGCGTCGGCTGCACCTGCATTTCCTCCAGGCCCCGGAGCAGTTCCTGGACGAGGACGGGGATGGCCGGGTGGATGGTCTGCGGATGCGTCGGATGGAGCTGGACGGTTCCGGCGGGGTCCGCCCGACGGGGGAGACGGTGGACTACCCGGTGCAGGCGGTCTACCGGGCGGTGGGGTACTTCGGGTCCCCGGTGGAGGGGGTGGAGTTCGATGAGGTGCGCGGGGTGATCCCGAACGCGGAGGGTCGTGTGCTGGACGCCGATGGCGCCCCGGTGCCGGGCCTGTACGCCTCGGGGTGGATCAAGCGGGGTCCGGTGGGGTTGATCGGGCACACCAAGGGTGACTCCTTGGAGACGATCAAGCATCTGATCGAGGACGAGCCGGGGCTGTGGAGGGCTCAGGAGCCGGCGGAGGAGTCCGTGATCGAGCTGCTCGAGTCCCGCGGCGTGCCGTACACCACGTGGGCTGGTTGGCATGCTCTGGATGAGCACGAGAAGTCCTTGGGTGCGCAGGCCACGGAGGCCGGGCCGGTGGCGCGGGAGCGGGTGAAGGTCGTGGACCGGGAGGAGATGACCCGCATCTCCCGGGAGAGCGTCCTCCTCGGCGCCGGAGGCTGAGCCCTCCCGTCGGGTGGATTCGCGGCCGGGCGCGGCCCACCCCTCGCCCGCGCCGCGGCCCGCTCCCTACCGTGGTGACCATGACCACCTTCGCCGCAGCCGAACGCGCCCGCCTCGCTGACCTCCTGCTCGAGAAGGGCCCCGACGCGCCCACCCTGTGCGGCGGCTGGAGCACCCGCGACCTCGCCGCCCACCTCTGGCTGCGGGAGCGCCGGCCCGACGCCTTCGCCGCCCTGTTCATCCCGCCGCTGTCCCGCCACCTCGACCGCCTGACCGCGGAGACCAAGCGCCGCGACTACGCCGAGGTCGTGCGGGAGTGGGCCGCGGGCCCGTCGGCGCTGAACCCCATGCGGGCGGCGGACAGGCACGTGAACGCGGCCGAGCACTTCATCCACCTCGAGGACGTCCGGCGCGGCGAGTCCGCGGCCGGCGGCTCGCTGCCCGCCCCGCGCTCGTTCTCCCCGGACGAGGAGGACGCCCTCTACCGCTCGCTGCGCCGCATGGCCCCGCTGTTCCTGCGTAAGTCCGCGGCGCCGGTGGTCCTCCAGGGCCCGGGTCGCGCCCCGGTCACCGTCACCCGTGGGGCCGTGGCGCTGCGGGCGCCCGTCACGGTGACCGGCGAGGTCGGGGAGCTCCTCCTCTGGGCCTCGGGCCGGGACGCCGTGCACGTGGAGCTCGACGGCGACGCGTCGGCGGCCGTGCGCACCGCCCTCTGACGCGCTCCGGCCCCGCGGCCACGGGCCGGCGCATCGTCCACTACACTGGCGGGCACAGGCGTCGACCCGGCCATCACCGGCGAGCCTCCGGAAGAACGGGCCGCACGGCCCCAGTAGAACCGGACGGGTAAGCCCGTCACAGCAGTCATCAAGCGGCCAGCACCCCGGGGACCTCCCGACGCCGGCAAGCAAGGTGGTACCGCGTCCGCGGCCGGCCGGAGGGTCGGGCCCTCGGGCGTCCTTGCACGGAACCGACGCCCCGGACGCAAAGGACCCCCGTGTACCCCCTCGCCTCCTCCGCCCCTGACGGCCGCACCCCCGCCTCCCCGCGCTTCCCGGAGATCGAGCGCCGCATCCTGGCGTACTGGGACGAGGACGGCACCTTCCAGGCCTCGATCGACCAGCGTCCCGCCCTGAACGAGGACGGTTCGCAGAACGAGTTCGTCTTCTACGACGGCCCGCCCTTCGCCAACGGCCTGCCGCACTACGGCCACCTGCTCACCGGGTACGTCAAGGACCTCGTGGCTCGCTACCAGACGCAGCAGGGCCGCCGCGTGGAGCGCCGCTTCGGCTGGGACACCCACGGCCTGCCCGCCGAGCTCGAGGCGATGAAGCAGCTGGGCATGACGGACAAGTCCGAGATCGAGGCCATGGGCATCGACAAGTTCAACGACGCCTGCCGCTCCTCGGTCCTGAAGTACACGGACCAGTGGCAGGACTACGTGACCCGCCAGGCCCGCTGGGTCGACTTCGAGAACGACTACAAGACCCTCACCCCGGACTTCATGGAGTCCGTGATCTGGGCCTTCTCCGAGCTGCACCGCAAGGGCCTGACCTACCGCGGCTTCCGCGTCCTGCCCTACTGCTGGAACGACGAGACCCCGCTGTCCAACCACGAGCTGCGCATGGACGACGACGTCTACAAGATGCGCCAGGACCCCTCGGTCACCGTCACGTTCCCGATCACCGGCCTCCCGGCGGACCCCGCCCTCGTGCCCGACGGCGGCGCCGACGCGGCGCTCGCCGCGCACCTGGCCGGCGTCCACGTCCTGGCCTGGACCACCACGCCCTGGACGCTGCCGACCAACGCGGCCCTCGCCGTCGGCCCCCAGATCCAGTACGCCGTGGTGCCGGCCGGCCCCGAGGGCGCGACCGCGGACGGGGACCGCTTCCTCCTGGCCGTGGACCTCGTGGGCACCCACGCCAGGGAGCTCGGCTACGCCGACGCCGACGCCGCCCGCGCCGCGGTCACCGAGACGATCCCCGGCGCCCGCCTCGGCGGCCTGGCCTACGCGCCGCTGTTCACGGACGTGTTCGACGTCCACCGCGGGGAGACCTTCACCGTCAACGGCCGTGACCTCGGCGTCGAGGGCGCCCACCGCATCCTCGTGGACGACTACGTCTCCACCGAGGACGGCACCGGCGTGGTCCACCAGGCGCCGGCCTACGGTGAGGACGATCAGCGCGTGTGCGAGGCCAACGGCATCCCCGTGCTGCTCTCCGTGGACTCCGGAGCCCGGTTCCTGCCGCTGTTCGCCCGCGAGGACGTCGGGCGCGGCGACCTGCGCGAGATCGCCGGCGTCCAGGTCTTCGAGGCCAACCGCACGATCATCCGCGCCCTGCGCTCGCTGGGCCGGCTCGCGCGGGAGGCCTCCTACGAGCACTCCTACCCGCACTGCTGGCGCTGCCGCACGCCCCTGATCTACCGCGCGGTGACGTCCTGGTACGTCAAGGTCACCCAGATCAAGGAGCGCATGCTCGAGCTGAACGAGGAGATCACCTGGATCCCCGGCAACGTGAAGCACGGGCAGTTCGGCACGTGGGTCGCCAACGCGCGCGACTGGTCCATCTCCCGCAACCGGTACTGGGGCTCGCCCATCCCGGTGTGGGAGTCCGACCACCCCGACTTCCCCCGCCAGGAGGTCTACGGCTCGCTCGCGGAGATCGAGGAGGCCTTCGGCCGCCTGCCGCGCAACGCCCAGGGCGAGGTGGACCTGCACCGCCCGTGGGTGGACGACCTCACCCGCCCCCACCCGGACCCCGAGGCCGCCGCGGCCGGTGCGGTCATGCGCCGCGTCGAGGACGTGCTGGACGTCTGGTTCGACTCCGGCTCCATGCCGTACGCCCAGGTGCACTACCCGTTCGAACGCGCGGACTGGTTCCCCACGCACAACCCGGCGGACTTCATCGTGGAGTACATCGGCCAGACGCGCGGCTGGTTCTACACCATGCACATCCTGGCGACCGCCCTGTTCGACCGGCCGGCGTTCTCCAACGTGATCGCGCACGGCATCGTGCTCGGCTCGGACGGGCAGAAGATGTCCAAGTCGCTGCGCAACTACCCGGACGTCACGGAGGTCCTGGACCGCGACGGCGCGGACGCCATGCGCTGGTTCCTCATGGCCAGCCCCATCCTGCGCGGCGGCAACCTGATCGTCACCGAGGACGGCATCCGCGAGGGCGTCCGCCAGGTGCTGCTGCCGGCGTGGAACGCCTACCACTTCTTCACCCTGTACGCGAACACCGCGCACGACGGCGGCGCCCGCCCCGAGGGGTACCGCGCGCAGGAGCGGCACACCGCCGAGGACCCCCTGGACCAGTACATCCTGGCCGCCACGGGCCGCATGCTGCGGGAGGTCAAGACCGGCCTGGACGCCTACGAGGTCTCGGACGCCACGGACGCCCTGCGCGGCTTCATGGACACGCTGACCAACTGGTACATCCGACGCTCCCGCGAGCGGTTCTTCGACGAGGACACCGTCGCCTTCGACGTCCTCTACACCGTCCTGGAGGCCTTCACCCGGGCCGCCGCACCGCTGATGCCGCTGATCGCCGAGGAGATCTGGCGCGGCCTCACGGGCGGTCGCTCGGTCCACCTGACCGACTACCCGGACGCCGACCTGTTCCCGCACGGGCCCGAGGCGGACTCCCTCGTGGCCCGGATGGACGCGGTGCGCCGCATCAGCTCGGCCGGCTCGGCCCTGCGCAAGGGGGCCGGGCGCCGGGTGCGCCTGCCGCTGCCCCGCCTGTCCGTCGTCGTCCCGGACGCGGCGGGCCTCGAGGGCACCTACGCCCGCATCGTGGCGGACGAGCTGAACCTCAAGGACGTGGAGCTCACCGAGCTCTCGGAGGAGGCGATCGCCCGCTACGGCATCGGCACGGAGCTGAAGCTGAACTTCCGCGAGCTCGGCAAGGCGTTCGGCAGGCAGGTGCCGCTCGTGAAGCAGGCGGTCGACGCCGGCGCGTACGAGGAGACGGCCGAAGGCCTGGCGGTCACGCTCGCCGACGGCGAGACCGTGACCCTGGCCCCCGCGCTCTACGAGCTGCGCACCGTCTCCACCGGCGCCCCCGAGGGGACCGCGGTCGGCGTGCTGCCCGGCACCGCCGGCTTCCTCGTGCTGGACACCGAGGTCTCCGCGGAGCTGGCCGCCGAGGGCACCGCCCGGGACGTGGTCCGCGCCGTGCAGGCGGCCCGCAAGGACGCCGGCCTGGACGTCTCCGACCGCGTGCGCACGCGGATCGAGGGCCCCACCGCCGTCGTGGCGGCGCTCGAGGTCCACCGCGGCCTCGTCGCGGAGGAGACCCTCACGGTGGACCTGGAGCTCGTGGACTCCGGTGCGGCCGACCCCCGCAAGGACCCGGCCGACGACGCCATGAAGACCGTGGCCGTCACCGTCGCGAAGGCGGACGCGTGATGCGCGCGGACGTCCCGGGCACGGTCGAGGAGGTCTACCGGGACCTGCTCGCCCGCGCCCCGGAGAACAAGATGCAGCCGCGGCTCGAGCCGATGCGGCGCGTGCTCGCGCTGCTCGGCGACCCGCAGCACGCGGCCCCGGTGATCCACCTGACCGGCACCAACGGCAAGACCTCCACGGCGCGGATGATCGAGGCCGTCCTGCGCGCCTACGGGCTGCGCACCGGGCGCTACACCTCGCCGCACCTGCAGCGCGTCACGGAGCGGATCAGCATCGACGGCGCCCCGGTCGCCGACGAGACCTTCGTGCGCGTCTGGGGGGAGATCCTCCCGATCGTGCAGACCGTGGACGCGGAGCTCGAGGCCGCGGGCGAGGTCCCGCTGACGTACTTCGAGGCGCTCACCACGCTGGGCTTCGCGGTGTTCGCGGACGAGCCCGTGGAGGTCGTCGTCCTCGAGGTGGGCCTCGGGGGCGTGACGGACGCGACCAACGTCGCGGACGCCGTCGTCTCCGTGGTCACCCCCATCTCCCTGGACCACACGGACCTGCTGGGGGAGACCGAGGCCGAGATCGCCGAGGAGAAGGCCGGCATCATCAAGCCCGGCGGCGCCCTCGTCTCCGCCGCCCAGGAGCGCGACGCCGCCCAGGTGCTGCTTGAGGCGGCGCGGGCGGCCGACGTGCCGTTCCGCTTCGAGGGCGTCGAGTTCGGCGTGCTCGAGCGCTCCCTGGCCGTGGGCGGCCAGCAGGTGTCCGTGCGTGGCCTCGCGGCCGAGTACCGGGACCTGTTCCTGCCGCTGCTCGGGGAGCACCAGGCGCAGAACCTCGCGGTGGCCGTGGCGGCCCTGGAGATGTTCCTGGGCGGCGGCGAGCGACCGCTGGACGAGGAGCTGCTGCGCGAGGGGCTGTCCCAGGTCACCTCGCCCGGCCGGCTCGAGGTGCTGCGCACCGCCCCCACGCTCATCGTGGACGCCGCCCACAACCCGGACGGCGTGCGGGCCACGGCCCGCGCGGTGCAGGAGGCGTTCGGCTTCACCCGTCTCTCGCTGGTCGTCGGGATCCTCCAGGAGAAGGACGCGCCGGGCATGCTCGCGGCGCTCTACCGGGCGTTCGGCGACGACGTGGAGGACCTCGCGGTGACGCAGTCCTCCTCGGCCCGCGCCATCCCGGCCGGGGAGCTGGCCCGCATGGCCGTCGACGCCGGCTGGCCCGAGGACGACGTGTACGCCACCGAGTCCGTGCCGGACGCCCTCGAGTGGGCGGTCGGCCGCGCGGAGGCCCTCGAGACGAGCGCGGACGAACTGGCCTCCGGCACCGGCGGCGGCGTGCTCGTGCTCGGCTCGATCACGCTGGCCGCCGAGGTCCGCGCCCTCGTGGGCGAGCCCCGCCATGCCGGCCCCGTCACCGTGGCGGCCCGCGGCCTCGACCCCGCCGACCTGCTCGACGCCGTCGGGCTGGCGGACGCCGACGAGGACGACCTGGACCCGGAGGTCCTCGAGCTGCTCGAGGACCGCGACGACGCCGGCGCCCGCCGCCGGCCGGAGGAGGACCGATGACCCCCGACCAGCCGGAGACCGGAGGCGCCACGGAGCAGGGGTGCTTCGGCGACGAGCCCTGGCGCCCCGAGCGTGAGACGCGAGCCCAGCGGCAGTGGCGCCCCGGCACTCGTCGGCGCCGCCGCTCCGTGCGCGCCCTGTTCACCTCCACGATCCTCATGCTCGAGGCGGTGCTCATCTTCTTCCTCGGGCTCATGCTGTTCGGCATGCACCGGGGAGAGCCGGGCGCCTGGTGGTTCGTGGCGGGCTACTCCGCGCTGGCCGTCGTCGCGGTGCTGACCTGCGCCCTGGTGCGCAAGCCCGTCGGCATCGCGATCGGCTGGGCGATCCAGGCCGTCCTGCTGGCCTCCGGCTTCTGGGAGTACTCGATGTTCGTGGTGGGGGCCCTCTTCGCGCTGACGTGGGCGTACGCCGTGATCAAGGGCGGTGCCATGGACGTCGAGAACGCCCACCGGGACCGCCTCGAGGCCGCCTGGGAGGCCGAGCACGGACGCTGAGACCCGGGCCCCACTAGGGTGGGGCGGGAACCGGACCGCGCTCGCGGCCGTCCGACGACGCTAGGAGCACACCCCATGACGCACCACACCGAAGAGACCCTCGTCCTCATCAAGCCGGACGGGGTGGCCCGCAACCTGGTCGGCGAGATCCTCGCGCGCATCGAGCGCAAGGGCTACGTGATCGCCGATCTGAAGATGCTCACGCCCACCCGCGCCATGCTGGAGCGCCACTACGAGGAGCACCAGGGCAAGCCGTTCTTCGAGCCGCTGGTCGCGTTCATGGCCTCCGGCCCCGTGGTGGCCGCGCGCGTCACGGGCGATTCGGTGATCGAGGGCTTCCGCTCGCTGGCCGGCAAGACCGATCCCACCGTGGCCGCCCCGGGCACCATCCGCGGCGACCTGGGCCGGGACTGGGGCGAGGCCGTCCAGAAGAACCTCGTCCACGGTTCGGACTCGACCCTCTCGGCCGAGCGCGAGCTCGCGATCTGGTTCGGCTGAGCCCGTTCCGGGCCCGTCGTCGCGTCCGGTGGGGGAGCACGGGCTCAGTCGATCCCGATGACCCCGAGGCCCAGTTCCAGCAGGATCGAGGCGAACACCAGGACGTAGAGGAGCACGATCACGGGCCAGGCCAGCTCCCGGGCGAGTCGGACGAGTCCGGCCGGGGCCGGCAGCGTGCCGGTCTGCAGGTTCCGGGACGTCACGAGCACGAGCTGGGCGATGACCATGGCCCACACGATCATGCAGTAGAGGCACAGCGTGCCGATGCTGTAGACGGCGGAGTACCAGAGCCACACGCAGAACGCGAAGCCCGCCAGGATCCCCGCATTCATCAGCAGCCAGTACCAGCGGGCGAAGCGGGCGCCGGCGAGCAGGGACACCGCCACGGTGATGAGCACGGAGAACGCGACCACGCCGATGTACGTGTTCGGGAAGCCGAAGGTGTGGGCCTGCCACGACTGCATCACCTGGCCGCAGGACACCCAGGGGTTGAGGTCGCAGGACGTGCGGTGCGTCGGGTCCGCGGTGAGGAGGGCGCGCTCGACGATGATGACGATCGTCGCCGTCAGCGCCACGAGCGAGGTGATCAGGAGCAGCGCCGCCGTGCCCGCGGGCCGGGCGTACCAGGTGAGCCGGTCCTCCTCGGCGGGCACGTCGTCGGCAGGGGAGAGGCGGACGTCGTCCGTCGGCGGGGTCGCAGGCATGCACACGATTCTAGGCGCGTGCCCGGGGCGGATGTGAGAGAATCGGCCCTGGCCGTCCCGTGGCCACACCGCGGGGCAGCCCGCTGCGCGCCCGACGTCGGGCCGCCGCCGAGGCGCCCCCGCGTCGAACATCGCGCGGGAGGTGGACGCCGGGCCCCGCCCGTGTGCGTCCGTGCGCCGGCCGGCGGACGGCACATGACGCCCAGGCTCCGATCTCGAGGGCGCAGCGGTTCCGCGCCGGGCCCTGACGGTCGACGCGGTCCACCCGATGACTTCTCGGAGTCCGCCTCCCGGCGCACCCGTGGCGCACGGCGCCCGGGGCAACGCGGCCGGCGGCGGACGCGGACACGCCGGGCGGCGGCGAGTGTGGCGTCGTCGGTCGGCGGGAGGTGCTGCCATGGCGGCCAACAACGAGGACACGACCCGCGCAGACGAACGTGCGGAGGAGACGGCCGCGCAGGCCGTGACGCAGACCGCGGCGGACACCGCCGCCGGGGCGGTTCAGCCGGAGCGGACCGCCGCGTCCGACGACGCCGCGGGCCCGGCCGAGGAGCCGAGCGCGCCGACGCTGCAGTTCGACCCGACCGACCCGTTCGCCGTGCCGGCGAACCTGATCGAGGTCCTGCGCACCGAGACCACGTCCCGGCAGCCCTCCGAGGACGAGGACGACCCGGAGACCTCCGGGCGTCCGCGCCGTCGTCGCCGCCCCTCGCGTGAGGGCGGCCACGCGGAGGAGGGGGCCGCAGATGCGTCGGCGGACGCCGAGGACCAGGAGGGCGCCGGAGAGTCCGAGGACCGAGCCGAGGGCGCCGTGGTCTCCCGTCGGCGCCGCCGACGCCGCCGCGGCGAGGTGGACATGGAGCTCGACGGCGGCGAGGCCGGCGATCCCGAGCACACCGTCACCCGCGTGCGCGCACCGCGCCAGGCCGCCAGCACCGCCTCGGACACCGTCCAGAGCGTCAAGGGCTCCACCCGGCTCGAGGCGAAGCGCCAGCGCCGCCGCGACTCCCGCTCGGGCGGGCGTCGCCGCACCGTGATCACCGAGGCCGAGTTCCTGGCCCGCCGCGAGGCCGTGGACCGCAAGATGCTCGTGCGCCAGCGCGACCAGCGCATCCAGATCGCCGTGCTCGAGGACGGCGTGCTGGCCGAGCACTTCGTCTCGCACACCACGCAGGACTCGATGATCGGCAACGTGTACCTGGGCAAGGTCCAGAACGTGCTGCCGTCCATGGAGGCCGCGTTCGTGGACATCGGCCGCGGACGCAACGCCGTGCTCTACGCGGGCGAGGTCAACTGGGACGCCGCCCAGCTGGACGGCAAGCCGAGGAAGATCGAGAACGCGCTCAAGTCCGGCGACACCGTGCTCGTCCAGGTCACCAAGGACTCGGTGGGCCACAAGGGCGCCCGCCTGACCAGCCAGGTCTCCCTGCCCGGCCGCTACCTCGTGTACGTGCCCGGAGGCTCGATGACCGGCATCTCCCGCAAGCTGCCGGACGTGGAGCGCTCGCGTCTGAAGAAGATCCTCAAGGACCACCTGCCGCAGGACGCAGGCGTGATCGTGCGCACCGCGGCCGAGGGCACCTCCGAGCAGGAGCTGCAGAACGACATCAACCGTCTGCGCGCCCAGTGGGAGGGCATCCAGGAGAAGGCGTCCGGCACCAAGGTGCTCGCCCCCGAGCTGCTCTACGCCGAGCCTGACCTGACCATCAAGACGGTCCGCGACGTCTTCAACGAGGACTTCTCCGCCATGCTCGTCCAGGGCGAGGCCACGTGGGACAACATCGAGGCCTACGTGACCTACGTGGCCCCGCACCTGCTGGGCCGTCTGCACCACTGGGTGCCGGAGGACCACGACGGCGAGGACCTGTACGCCACCCACCGCGTGGACGAGCAGCTCCACAAGGCGCTCGAGCGCAAGGTGTACCTGCCCTCCGGCGGCTCCCTCGTGATCGACCGCACCGAGGCCATGACCGTGGTGGACGTGAACACCGGCAAATTCACGGGCTCCGGCGGCAACCTCGAGGAGACCGTCACCAAGAACAACCTCGAGGCCGCCGAGGAGATCGTCCGGCAGCTGCGCCTGCGGGACATCGGCGGCATCATCGTCATCGACTTCATCGACATGGTGCTCGAGGCCAACCGCGACCTCGTGCTGCGCCGTCTCGTGGAGTGCCTGGGCCGGGACCGCACGAAGCACCAGGTCGCCGAGGTGACCTCGCTCGGCCTGGTCCAGATGACGCGCAAGCGCATGGGCACCGGCCTGGTCGAGGTGTTCTCGGAGACCTGCGAGCACTGCGCCGGCCGCGGAATCCTCATCCAGGACACGCCGATCGAGCGGGGCCGCTCCGGCGGTGAGCAGCGCGGCGAGGCGGAGGGCCGCCGTCGTCGCCGGCGTCGGGGCGACGGCGAGGGCGAGCACGCCCACGCCGCCGCGGCCACGACGACGGGCGCCGAGCCCACCGACTCCGAGGACGAGCGGCAGCGCCGTGAGCGGGCCGAGGCCGCCCGTGTCGCCCTGCACTCGATCGCGAAGGCCTCCGGCAAGGTGGCCGAGGACGAGACCCCCGCCCAGGAGTCCGCCCCCGCCGAGCAGGCGGCGGACGCCGCCGAGGACCAGGCGGCCGAGGCCGTCGAGGCCGCGTCGGCCGGGCCCGCGGAGGCCGGGCAGCCGGCCGGGGCGGACGAGGAGGAGACGCCGCGTCGCCGGCGCCGTCGGGGCCGCCGCCGCAGCCGGGGCCGCGCCGAGGAGTCGGGGGACACCGGCGCCGAGGATGCCGCGCGGTCGCACGACGACGAGCTCGCCGAGTCCGCCGAGCAGCCCCGTCAGACCGAGGAGGAGGCCGCCTCCAAGGCCCCTGGGGCCCCTGAGCACCAGGACCCGGTCGTGCAGGCCGAGGAGGCCGTGGCCGCCGTCGCGGAGGCGGAGGCCGACGCCGAGGCCGAGCCCACGGAGGATGCGGCCGAGCAGGGCGACCGCCCGCGCCGGTCCCGGCGTCGCCGGGGCGGTCGCGGCCGGTCCCGGCGGGACGGCGAGGCGGCCTCGACCGAGGCCGACGCCGAGGACCAGGGCGCGGAGCGCGCGACGCCGTCGCGGCACGACGTCGCGGGGGACGCACCGGAGCCGGAGCCCGCCGAGGATGCGCCGGCGCCCGTGCCTGCCGAGGATGTCCCGGCGCCCCGGCGCCGCCGGTCCCGCCGGGCCTCGAGCGACGGCGTCGTCCGTCCGGCCGCCGGTGCGGACGCGTCCGCCGAGCGGGCGGCCGACCGCATGGACGCGGCTCCGGTGGAGACCACCGAGCCCTCGCCCGAGGAGTCCACGGACGCCACCGAGGTCCACGAGCAGCCCGCCGCCCCGGCCGCCGTCGAGGAGGCCGTGATGGTGGAGCCTGCGGCGACCGAGCCGACGGCGGACGGGGAGCAGGCGTCCGCCGCGGACGCCCCGACCGAGGCCCAGGCGGCCCCGGCGCCCAAATCGCCGCGCCGGCGCTCGCGTCGTGCCGTGTCGTCCGACGGCGTCCACGTCCAGGTCCAGGCCGCGCCCGGCGGCGCCCAGGGCGGCCGCTTCACGGCGGCCGTGGCCGAGGCGTCCACCCCCGCCGAGCCGCAGGGTGCCGCCCCGGTGATGCTCGGCGTCGGCGTGAAGGCCGCCGACCTGGCCCGTCGCGGCCGCTGACCGTCGTCGGTGCCGCCGCCCGGGCCTGCCCCGGGCGGCGGCGACGCGCCGACACGCCTCTGTTTGGTCCGGACGCCCGGCAGCGAGTATGCTGGACCATCGGTGTTCACCGCCCGCACGCTCCCGCATGTCCCGGTGAGGGACCGCCGGACCCGGACGCAGCCGCGGTCGAGGTGCGGGCGAGCAGAACCCGATCTGATCCATTGAAACGTCGAGAGAAGTGAGTCCCAAGTGGTGTACGCGATTGTCCGCGCTGGCGGCCGCCAGGAGAAGGTTTCCGTCGGAGACCTCGTTACCCTTGACCGCGTTCCCGCTGAGACCGGTGGCTCCGTCGAGCTGCCCGCTCTGATGCTGGTGGACGGGGACGAGGTCAAGGCTGGCGCCGATGCCGCCGGTGTGAAGGTGACCGCCGAGGTCGTCTCCCACTCCCGTGGCAAGAAGGTCGTCATCATGAAGTACAAGAACAAGACCGGCTACAAGAAGCGCCAGGGCCACCGCTCTGAGCTGTCCACGGTCAAGATCACCGGGATCGCCTGAGCCGTCACCGGCACCGGCGAAACCGAGCATCCGAGAGGTTAGGCAACAGCAATGGCACATAAGAAGGCCGGCAGTTCCTCGAAGAACGGCCGCGATTCGAACCCGCAGTACCTCGGCGTCAAGCGCTACGGCGGCGAGGACGTCAACGCCGGCGAGATCATCGTCCGCCAGCGTGGCACCAAGTTCCACCCGGGCCGCAACGTCGGCCGCGGCAAGGACGACACCCTCTTCGCGCTGTCCGCGGGCTCCGTGGCCTTCGGCCAGCGCCGCGGCCGCAAGGTCGTGGACATCGTCCCCGCCGCGGAGTGATCTGACACTCGTGCGGTCTGCGTGCGGACCCTCGCCCGGCGAGGACACCCGCACCCCCTGACGCCCCGGCGGGGGCGGGCCCGGCATCCACCGGACCCGCCCCCGCCGTCGGCGTCTCCGGCCCCTGGGCCGTCTGAGTCCGATCCCTCCAGCCCCTAGGAGCACTCCCATGGCAGCCTTCGTGGACCGCGTGGTCCTCCACCTCACCGCCGGCAACGGCGGGCACGGGTGCGTCTCCGTGCATCGCGAGAAGTTCAAGCCCCTGGGTGGCCCCGACGGCGGGGACGGCGGCGACGGCGGTGACATCACCCTCGTGGTGGACTCGCAGACCACCACGCTGCTGGACTACCACCACGCCCCGCATCGGTCTGCCGAGAACGGCCAGCCGGGCATGGGCGACCACCGCGAGGGCAAGAACGGCCAGTCGCTCGTGCTGCCCGTGCCGGACGGCACGGTGGTCAAGGACGAGCAGGGCAACATCGTGGCCGATCTCGTGGGGGAGGGCGCGACCTACGTCGCCGCCGCCGGCGGTCAGGGCGGCCTCGGCAACGCGGCCCTGGCCTCCGTGAAGCGCAAGGCGCCCGGCTTCGCGCTGCTCGGCCTGCCGGGGGAGAGCCGGGACCTGACGCTCGAGATCAAGACCGTGGCGGACGTCGCGCTCGTGGGCTTCCCCTCGGCCGGCAAGTCCTCCCTCATCGCGGCCCTGTCTGCGGCCCGTCCCAAGATTGCGGACTACCCGTTCACCACGCTCGTGCCCAACCTCGGGGTCGTGCAGGCCGGCGACGTGCGCTTCACCGTGGCCGACGTCCCGGGCCTGATCCCCGGTGCCTCGGAGGGCCGCGGCCTCGGCCTGGAGTTCCTGCGCCACGTCGAGCGCTGTGCCGCGCTCGTGCACGTCCTCGACTGCGGCAGCCTCGAGTCCGACCGCGACCCGATCGCCGACTTCGAGGCCATCGAGGCCGAGCTCGAGGCCTACGCGGTGGAGCCCGTCTTCTCCCAGGGCGGGGAGGGCGTCGTGCCGCTGAACGAGCGGCCCCGCCTCATCGCCCTGAACAAGACCGACCTGCCCGAGGGCGCCGCGATGGCGGACATGGTCCGCGACGAGCTCGAGGGCCGTGGCCTGCGGGTCTTCGACATCTCCGCGCTGGCCCGCGAGGGCCTGGACGCCCTCAAGTACGCCATGGCCGAGCTCGTGGCGGAGGCCCGTTCCCGGGTGGTCGAGCCCGTGCCGGCCGCGCCCGTCGAGGTGCCGCGCCGGCATCGCCGCCGCGGCGAGCGGGCCGAATTCACGATCCGCCGCGAGGAGCGCAACCTCGAGCCGCTGTTCCGCGTGCGCGGCGAGAAGCCCGAGCGGTGGGTGGCCCAGACGGACTTCCAGAACGACGAGGCGATCGGCTACCTGGCGGACCGGCTCCAGCGGGCCGGCGTCGAGGACGGCCTGTTCAAGGCCGGCGCGAGGCCGGGTGACGCCGTGGTGATCGGCGACGACGTCACGGGCGTGGTCTTCGACTGGGAGCCCACGCTGTCCGCGGGAGCCGAGCTGCTCGCCGGGCCCCGTGGCACCGACCTGCGGCTCGACGAGCGCACCCGCGCGACCCGCGCGGAGAAGCGCGCCGAGCAGGATGCCCGCCGGGCCGCCCGTGCGGCGACCCGGGCCGAGATGGAGGCCGAGCGACGCTCCGGCCTGTGGACCGACACCGACGATCGAGAGGGATGATCCATGTCCGTGCGGCGCACCGTCGTCACCCGCTATCCGACCCCCGCCACGCGCGGCTCTGAGGACCCGCAGGCCAACCCCGTGACCTCGCGGGAGACGATGCAGGCCGCACGCCGAGTGGTCGTGAAGATCGGTTCGTCCTCGTTGACCACCCCGGACGGCCTGGACGTGGCGGCCATCGACCGGCTCGTGGACGTCCTCGCCGCCGAGCGGCAGAAGGGCACCCAGGTGGTGCTCGTGTCCTCCGGCGCCATCGCGGCCGGCTTCCCCCACCTCGGGCTGGGCCGACGCCCCAAGGACACCGCCACCCAGCAGGCCTCGGCGGCGGTCGGCCAGAGCAAGCTCATGGCGCACTACACCACGAGCTTCGGCCGGCACGACACCGAGGTGGCCCAGGTGCTCCTGACCGCCGAAGAGCTCATGCGGCGCACCCAGTACACGAACGCGCACCGCGCCCTGTCGCGGCTGCTCACGCTCGATGTGATGCCGATCGTGAACGAGAACGACGCCGTGGCCACGCGCGAGATCCGCTTCGGCGACAACGACCGCCTCGCGGCCCTCACCGCCAACCTCTGCAAGGCGGACCTGCTGGTCCTGCTCTCGGACGTGGACGCGCTCTACACGGGCCACCCCTCCCACCCGGACGCGCGGCGCATCCCGGAGGTCACCTCGGACGACGATCTGGCCGGCGTCGACGTGCGTGTGCCCGGTTCCGCGGGCGTGGGCACGGGCGGCATGGTGACCAAGGTGGACGCGGCCGGCATCGCGGCCACCACCGGCATCCCGACCCTGCTCACCTCGGCCGCGAACGCGGGCGCCGCGTTCGCGGGGGAGGACGTGGGCACGTGGTTCTCCGCCACCGGCCGCCGCCGGTCCGCACGCGCGGCGTGGCTCGGCCTCACGGCGGAGGTCCGGGGCCGGCTCGTCATCGACGACGGCGCGGTGGCCGGGGCGATCGACCGCGGCCGCTCCCTGCTGGCCGCGGGCATCACCGGCTGCACGGGCGACTTCACGCCGGGCGACGTCGTCGAGATCGTGGACGCGCACGGCCGGGTGCGGGCGCGCGGCCTCGTGCAGTACTCCTCGTCGCAGCTGCCCGCCATGCTCGGGCGGACGACCGCCGACCTCCGCCAGGACCTCGGCGCGGGCTACGACGGCGTCGTCGTGCACGCCGACGACTGGGTGCGTCTGACTCCGCCGCAGCGCTGACCGGCACGGGCTCCGGCCGAGTCGACGGACCGGGCCTCGTGCCTCGTCCGGGGCGCTCGATAGGCTGGCGGCATGCAGACCACCGAGAGCACCGCACCCCAGGATCAGTCCGGCCGCCAGGACGCCGAGGCGCCGAGGCCCGAGGTCGAGGAGGCCGTCCGCCAGCGGGCCGAGTGGGCGCGTCAGGCCGTGCCCGAGCTGGCCATCGCCGGCCGCGCCCGCAAGGACGCCGTCCTGCGCCACATGGCCGAGGCGCTGCGCGCCAACACGGCCGCGATCCTCACGGCCAACCGCGAGGACCGCGGCCGGGGCCGCGAGGCCGGCACCTCGGCGGCCATGCTGGACCGCCTCAAGCTGGACGAGGCGCGCGTCGAGGCGCTGGCCCTCGCCCTGGAGACCCTGGCCGGCCTGCCGGACCCCGTGGGCACCGTGGTCCGCGGCGGTCCGCTGCCCAACGGCGTGCGGATGAGCCAGGTGCGGGTGCCCCTGGGCGTCGTGGGCGCCGTGTACGAGGCCCGTCCGAACGTCACGGTGGACATCGCCGGCATCGCCCTGAAGTCGGGCAACGGCGTGATCCTGCGCGGCGGCTCGGCCGCGGAGTCCACCAACGCGGTCCTGATCCAGGTGCTGCGCGAGGCGCTCGTGGACCAGGGCTTCGACCCCAACATCATCCAGGGCATCGACGACCTCGGACGTCCCGGCGTCGCCGCGCTGATGGCCGCCCGTGGCGCGGTGGACGTCCTCGTCCCGCGCGGCGGCCGTGAGCTGATCCAGCGCGTGGTCCGCGAGGCCCGGGTGCCCGTGATCGAGACGGGTGAGGGCAACGTGCATCTGTACGTGGACGCCTCCGCACCCAAGCAGATGGCGGTGGACATCGCGCTCAACTCGAAGACCCACCGCACCTCCGTGTGCAATGCGGCCGAGACCCTGCTGCTCCACCGGGACGCGGAGGAGACGGGCCGAGAAGTGCTGCGCGCCCTCACCCGTGCCGGCGTGCTGCTGCACGTGGACGAGGCCGCGCGGGCCTGGCTGCCCACGCTCGCCGACCGCGGCGACCGCGCCCGGGACGCCGTGGACGCCACGGAGGAGGACTGGGGCACCGAGTACCTGGACATGGAGATGGCCGTGCGCGTCGTGGACTCCCTCGACCAGGCGATCGAGCACATCGGCCGGTGGTCCACGGGCCACACCGAGGCCATCGTCACGAACGACCTGGCCGCGGCCGAGCGGTTCATCACCGAGGTGGACGCCGCGGCCGTCATCGTGAACGCGTCCACGCGCTTCACCGACGGCGGCGAGCTCGGCCTCGGCGCCGAAGTGGGCATCTCCACCCAGAAGATGCACGCCCGCGGGCCCATGGGCCTGGAGGAGCTCACGACCACCAAGTGGATCCTGCGCGGCGACGGGCAGATCCGCCGCTGAGCCGGGCTACGATGGGCACCAGGACCCCTTCGGCCCGGCCCCGGCCCGGCCGCCTGACCCGCTGCACCGAGGAGCATCCATGCTGAACACCTCCCTGATCCTGGCCGCCGCCGAGGGCCACCACGTCGTCAACGAGCTGCCGATGGACCCCATCTGGTACGGCCTGCTCGTCTTCGCGCTGCTGATGGCCGCCCTGGCCGCCACCATGTCCATGCGCTCCCGCGCGCTGCGCCTGCCCGAGCCCACCACCGCGGTCCAGCACCACGGCACCGGCCGCGGCTCGCACACCTCCGGTCACTGACGTCTCACCGGCCCGCCGCGTCGTCGCCTCCGCCGGGGGCGACGCTGCGGGCCGTCCGTTCGTCTCCTGAGCGCATGACCGTCGCCTCCCGCACCCCCGTCACCGCGCCCACCGCCGGGCGCGCTCGCCGTCCGCGCCTCGGCATCATGGGCGGCACCTTCGACCCGATCCACCACGGGCACCTCGTGGCCGCCTCCGAGGTGGCCGCCGAGTTCGAGCTGGACGAGGTCGTCTTCGTCCCCACGGGCCAGCCGTGGCAGAAGTCGGACCGGCAGGTCTCCCCGGCCGAGGACCGCTACCTCATGACCGTGGTGGCGACCGCCTCCAACCCCCGGTTCACCGTCTCCCGCGTGGACATCGACCGCCCCGGCGCCACCTACACCGTGGACACGCTGCGGGACCTGCACCGACTGCACCCGGACGCCGAGCTGTTCTTCATCACCGGCGCGGACGCCATGGGCCAGATCCTCACGTGGAAGGACGTGGACGAGCTCTGGGGCCTGGCGCACTTCGTCGGTGTCACCCGTCCCGGCCACGACCTCTCGGACATGGGCCTGGGGGATGACGTGTCCCTGATGGAGATCCCCGCCATGGCGATCTCCTCCACGGACTGCCGGGAGCGCGTCCGCCGGGGCCGGCCCGTCTGGTATCTCGTCCCGGACGGCGTCGTCCAATACATCGCCAAGCACCACCTCTACGTCTCGGAAGAGGAGACCTCGTGACCGTTCCCCAGACCACCCTGGACGCCCTCACCACCGCCGCGGCCGCCGCCGCGGACAAGCTCGGCACGCACATCGTCGCGTTCGACGTCGCCGAGCGGCTCGGCCTGACCGACGCCTTCCTGATCGCCTCCGGCGCCTCGGAGCGTCAGGTCAACGCGATCGTCGACGGCGTCGAGGAGGCGCTGCTGAAGGACGAGCAGCTCAAGCCGCTGCGTCGCGAGGGCCGGTCCGACGGCCACTGGGTGCTGCTCGACTACGGGCACTTCGTGGTGCACGTCCAGCATCGCGAGGACCGCGAGTTCTACGCGCTGGACCGCCTGTGGAAGGACACCCCGGCGATCGACCTCGGCCTGCCGGAGGAGAGCACCCGCCCGGACGCGGCCGCCCAGGACGACGGCGCCTCCGCCTCGCACGCCTCCTGAGCGGGGCCGCAAGATGCGCCTGATCCTGCTGCGACACGGCGAGACCGACTGGAACGCCCTGGACCGCTACCAGGGGCACACGGACATCGAGCTGAACGCCGAGGGGGAGCGCCAGGCGCGCCGCGCCGCCGGCGGGCCCGTGGGCGACCTGATCGAGGACGCGGAGGAGCTCGTGGCCGTGTGCTCCCCGCTGGCCCGGGCGCGGCACACGGCCGAGATCGTCCTCCAGGCCCGCGTCGGCGCGGCATCCGTGGCCCTCGACCCGGAGCTGGTCGAGCTGGCCGGGGGAGAGTGGGAGGGCCTGGAGCTCAGTGCCATCGCGGAACGCTGGCCGGACGAGCACCGCCTCTGGCGGGCCGAGCCGGCGCTCGACGCCGGCCCCGTCGGCGGGGAGACCCTGCGCGGGGGCGGCGGGCGGGCCCTGCGCGCGCTGCGCGGACACGTGCCCTCGCACTGGGGGGACACCCCGCGCGACGGGGGCGCCCAGACTCTGCTCGCCGTGGCCCACGGTGCGCTGATCCGCGCGGCCACGGGGCTGCTCCTGCGTCACGAGGGCGAGGCCTTCGCGGCGATGGAGCGGATCGGCAACGCCCGCGCCGCCGTGCTGCAGGGCGCGTTCGCTCCCGACACCGGGGCCGAGGGCTGGGGCGACTGGACCCTCGAGGGCTACAACATCTGAGGGCGCCTCGGCCCGGACGCCGATTTGGTGCCCGCGCGGGGACCGTGTACGCTGGTCGAGTTGCCAGCGAGGCGAACGGGCCGGAAACGGCGCGTGAACATCGCGGGTGACGCCCACATCTGGGGGTATGGCGCAGTTGGTAGCGCGTCTGCATGGCATGCAGAAGGTCAGGGGTTCGAATCCCCTTACCTCCACCGCACGCACAAGGCTCGAACCCTTGCCAACGGAAACGTCGGTCGAGGCTCGGGCCTTGTGTGCGTCTGCGGCCCAGGTCAGAGCGTTGGCGTTGACCTGCGGATCGAGCAGCATCTCGAAGGGCCGGTTGTGCTCGACACGCAGCTCGTTGTCCTCGTCGATGAAGACCTTCGTGAAGAACGCCTGATTGTACAGCCGCCGGCTGGTGTCGTCGCACCGGGTGTAGATGTCGGCGCAGTTGGCGAGCAGCCCGAGGGCGTCGTCGAGGTGGGCGCGGGCGTCGGCGTAGTCACCGAAGTGCGCGTCGATGCGACGGGTCACCTGGTCGAGTTCGGGGACGATCCGGTCCTGCTCGCGCTGGAGCACGGAGAGCGGGATCGCATCGGCGTAGTGCGCCTGCATGAGCCGGTCCTGCTCGCTTTCGAGCCGGTCGCGGTTGGTGGTGAGGCGTTCCAGTTCCTCGGTTTCGGCGGCCATGAGCCGGTCGAACTCGTGGTGGAGCATGCTCGCGAGTGCGTCCTGCTGGGCGGGCGTGATCTGGACGCGGGTGTAGTAGTCCGCGACAAGTTTCTCGACGTCTTCGATGAGCATCGCCTGGCGCGTGCAGCAGTCCCGGGCGCCGCCCGAGTCGGCTGCGCAGAAGATCGACGCTGCGAGGGCGCGAGCCACGCTCACGCAGGCAACCGACGTCGCCGGTACGCGCGCGGGACGTAGCGGGCCTCGGCCGGTCGAACACAGATCGCTCGGCCGCTCGCTGTAAGTCCCGTGGCAGGCGGGCGATCTGCGGAGGGTAGCGTCGTCCACCTGCCTGAAACCGAACCCGTGCCGTGGGCGGAGGGAGCATCTGGCACGACCTTGTCTCTCTCGGCAGGTGCTCCCCGCAGCGAGAGGTCGCTACCGGTACACTTTGAAGATCACCACCCGGCTTTAGAGGCGTGCCACTGAGAGGAGGTCCCCTGATGGCGACCAACGATCAGCTCAAGGCACTCGTAAAGAGCCACGCCGACGGGGACGACCCGCAGTTCTACTCGGTGGCCATGCAGGTCGCAGCCAAAGCCGCGCGCGCTGGGCAGTCGAAGTTCGCCCAGGAGCTTCGCGACCTCGTCAACGACCTCCGTGAGCGATCTGGCCAACGCGCCCGCATCGCCGCCGTGGTTCCGTTCGCTCAGCCGAAGGGTGAGCTCGGGGCGCTGCTGAACGTCTCGTACCCCGAGGCCAGACTGAGCGATCTTGTGCTCACGGACAAGCTTCATGAACGACTGACGCACGTACTGCTGGAACAGCGACAGCGTGACGCGCTGGCACGACATGGCCTGACCCCTGCGCGGCGCCTTTTGCTCACTGGGCCGCCAGGCACTGGGAAGACATCTACTGCGCGCGTGATCGCGGGCGAACTAGGACTTCCGCTGTTCTCGATCAGACTGGATACAGTGCTGACGAAGTTCATGGGAGAGACTGCCGCGAAACTGCGTCTTGTATTCGATGCGCTCGCCGAGACTCGTGGTGTCTACCTCTTCGACGAGGTTGACGCACTCGGTGGCGACCGCGCCGCACAGAATGACGTAGGGGAGATTCGTCGAGTACTCAACTCGTTCCTACAGTTCCTCGAGGAGGACACGTCAGACAGCGTCATCATTGCTGCAACGAACCATCCCAGCCTGTTGGACAACGCACTGTTCCGTAGGTTTGACACCGTGATGGACTTCGCTCTGCCGGACGACGCGGCAGTGGAATCAGTTATCAAGAACCGGCTCGCGTCGTTCCACATCTACAACCTGAGCTGGTCACGAATCATCCCAGCAGCTCGTGGTCTGAGCCACGCTGAGATCGCGACAGCCGCCGAGAACGCCGCTAGCGAACCGTCCTTGGTGGACGCACCCAAGTGCGTACCGATGATGTTGTCATCGCTTTGGAAGAACGTCCGCGCTCCAAGCGTCGGACTGACGGGGCGAACTAGCGGAGATGGCTGAGCGAGACCGTCCGCACATCCTGGTGCCCACGCCGCCCGCGTCTGAGTCCTTCACGCCTATCACGACGCCGGTGACGAGCCGAGGTGGTGGCTTTAGCGGGAGCCGGAGCGAGCACGGGAAGCGCCTGACTCAAGAGTTCGAGGCCGCCTGGGCGCCCCCAGTAGATGAGCCTGAAACCACGGGCACATACCTCACCTTCGCCTCCTTTCCCGGCCTCGACCTGATGTTCGAGAGCTTGGAGTCGCGTCGGCCTGGTGCCCAGCCAGAGCTTGTTGCTGTCCAACAGGAATTGACCCCAGCAGGCGAGATCGCAAACGCGACGGTCTTCATCCCCGAAGGGCAGAAGGAGTTCTTCCTCAAGAAACTTGAGCAGTATGTCGAGACGGCCGAGGTCGCAGAAGGGAAGCCGAAGCACGCGGCTCTTATCGAGGGTATTGCCTCGATCCGTCGCGCAACGATCCGAGAGCTGTGGACGGACCCTGCGGACGAGTACCCGACTAGCCCCACCGAATCCCGCTGGTGGGAACTTTGGCTCAGAGCCCTTGACGGCCAGGAGTACGCCCGACTGACGGCGTACGCCCAGTTGCATAACCTCCCTGTGAGCGACCACTACCTCGGATTCGGTGACCGAACGGTCGTGCTCATCCGCGCCACGAGTGAACAACTCGCGATGACCTTCCGGAGCATCGACGACATCGCCGAGCTGCGTCGCCCACACGAAGTAGCCTCGTCCCTTCCAGGGTTATCAGCATTCGAACAACGCGACTGGGTGCGCGAGTTGCAGTCTCGCGTCGAACACGCTGGAACCGACGCTCCCGCGGTGTGCCTCCTCGACCGTGGCGTGCAAGCCGGGCACCCGCTACTGGAAGACTCACTCGCAGCCGACGACCTTCACGCGGTTGAGCCAAGTTGGCGCAAAGATGTGGCGATCCACGCCCACGGCACCGAGATGGCTGGACTTGCGCTCTATGGAGACCTGCAAGCCGCAGTCGGCGCTCAGCACCGCATCCGTCTGGAGCATCGGCTCGAATCAGTGAAGCTGCTCCCTGACACTGCGGACAACGATCCCGATGTGTACGGGGCAGTGACAGCGAGAGCGGTCGATCAGCCCGAGATTTCAGCACAGAATCGGGCCCGGGTGTTCATGCTGGCCATCACTGCACCTGCCGCTGCGCCAAACCCAGGGCATCGTGTCGAGGACCGTCCGAAGCAGGAGTCCGGGCGTCCGACGGCGTGGTCCGCCACGCTCGATGCCCTGGCCTTCGGCCGTGCGATTGATGACAGCGCCCCCAAGTTCACCTACCTGAACCGAGACGAGGAGCCCACGCCCCGGCTCTTTGTCGTTTCCGCTGGCAACATCCGTGACGTGCGCGCCGAGGACAATCACCTTGATCGTAGCGATGCGGAAGGAGTCGAAGACCCGGCACAGTCGTGGAACGCGCTCGCGGTTGGAGCCTACGCGGAGCATGACGCGATGGATCACGCCCCTGACGTCTTTGCAGGATACGTGCCGATCGCAGCCCGTGGTGAGCTATCACCCACCAGTCGGACTTCGGTTTCCTTTGATCAGAAGCGGTGGCCGTTCAAGCCGGATGTCGTCGCACCTGGTGGGAACCTTGCTCGGACCCCTGACGGCTCAGGGGTAGACACACCTGAGAACCTCGCGATCCTCACCACTCGTCTCCAGCACCCTGGCGAGGGATTCTTTACGACCACCCGGGATACCTCGGCTGCCACGGCCCAGGTCTCGGCTATCGCAGCCGACATCCTGGCCGCCTACCCTCACTTGAGGCCCGAGACAGTCCGCGCCCTGATCGTCCACTCTGCTGAGTGGACGGACGCGATGCAAGCGCGAATCACTGCCGCGCGCACAAAGGGAGCAGCGGTCAACTTGCTTCGTCGCTACGGGATGGGCGTGCCCAGCCTGGAACGCGCTACCCGCAGCGCAACCAATGCGCTGACGCTGGTGGACGAGGCCGTCATCCATCCATATGAGCGTGACGGCAATTCCAGCAGTGGGAAAGCGCGCGAGATGAACCTGCATCGCCTGCCGTGGCCCATCGACGAGTTGTCCGCGCTTGGAGAGACCGAAGTTCGGCTGCGCGTCACCCTCTCGTACTTCGTAGAACCAAACCCATCGAGTCGCGGCTGGACGGGCCGATACGTCTACCCCTCTCATGGGTTGCGCTTCGCGATGAAACGACCCGAGGACAACCTTGACGCGTTCCGCCAGCGCGTCAACAAGCAGGCACGCGATGAAGGTGAGAAGCCACTGGCCCTCAATACCGAGAGCGGTTGGCTTTTCGGCCGTGACCAGCAGACCTCGGCCGGATCACTCCACACCGATATTTGGCTCTCCTGACTGATCCGTGGGTCATTTCCGGCCCGGTAGGACGGGTCGGTGGCCGCCGAGGTTGAGCATGGCCAGGGCGATGAGGGCTTCGGGGGACTTGAAGCCGAAGGCGACGCGGGTGATGAGCCGAATCTTCGTGTTCACGGACTCGATACGTCCGTTGGACAGGCCGTGCTCGATCGCGGCGAGGATCGAGGCCTTGTGCTTGACGATGCGGCGTTGGAGCTCGACGAAGGCGGGGATGCGGCAACGTCGGGCCCAGCCGATCCAGCGTTCCAGGGCCGTCTCGGCCTCGTCGGCGGGTAGCTGGAAGACCAGGCGCAGTCCTTCCTTGAGCAGGTAGGCCCGGTGCAGGCGCGGGTCGGTCTTGGCGACCCAGGCGAGCTTGGCCTGCTGCCGGGTGGTGAGGTTCTCGGGGTTCTTCCACAGCGCGTACCGGGCGTGCTTGAGCGCCTTGGCGTGCCCGCCGGCCCGCCCGGCCCGGCGCTGCCGGACCGCGCCACGGGCCTCGTTCCACGCCTGGCGACGGACCTCGTCCAGGGCCTCGGTGGCCCACTTGACGATGTGGAACGGATCAGCGCACCGCACCGCGTTCGGGCACCGCTCGGCGACCACGGCGGCGATCCAGTCCGCCCCGTCGGCGCTGACGTGGGTGATCTCGGCGCACCGGTCGGGCCCGAGGGCCTCGAAGAACGCCGCCAGGGTCGCCTTGTCCCGGCCCGGGGCGGCCCAGACGAGCCGGCCGGTGTCGTGGTCGACCACGATCGTGAGGTAGCGGTGGCCCTTCTTGTAGGAGATCTCATCGATGCCGATCCGTCGCAGGCCGGCGAACCGGTCGCCGAGGGCCTCCACGTCGGCCCAGACCCGGGTGATGATCGCCCCGACGGTGCGCCAGGCGATGCGCATCAGCTCGGTGACCGCGGACTTGGAGCACTGCGTGGCCAGCCAGGCCACCTGCTCGTCGAACACCACGGTGTGACCGGCCCCGTGCCTGGCCCACGGGACGGCGGCCACCGTGGGACCGTGCTCGCGGCAGGCCACCCGCGGGGCGTCGGCCTCGAGGTAGACCTGCACCGTGCCCAGATCCAGCGCCCGCCACCGCCGCCGACCCTCGCCACGGTCGTACCCGGGCGACCTGCGCCCGCACCGCCCGCACCGGCCACGCACTCGAGCCCGGGGACGGACATGAGCCACCAGGAGCTGGTCGTCCTCATCGAACTCGATGCCCTCCACGACCGTCTTCTCGACGCCCAGCAAGGACCGCCATAGGCTTGCGTTCCGCACGCCGTTCTCCGCCCTTCAGGTAACTGACCTCAACAGCCAGAAACCTAGGCAGAGAGCGGCGTGCCCTCGTCAACGGCTCGCCAGAACACCCACGGAAGCGTCAGGAGAGCCCGATATTTGGTCGGGGTCGGCCGCTGACCTCGCGGCCAAAGAGGCTGTCGTTGTGTACCCCGTCGCAGGTTGGTGGAAGAACCGGCCGAAGCTGGATCAGAGCGACAAAGGCGTCAACTACTCGCTCGTCGTCAGCATCGAGGCCCCCGAGGTGGAAGTCGACCTCTGGACACCGGTCTACCAGCAGGTGGCCGCAGTGATTGAGGTCTGACAGCGAAACCCGATCCTGCAGTGTGCATGAACGCGGACGTTCACCTCGACAACGTTGACCGGGAGCCTTGATGGATACGCGCCGAGTCCCGTGACATGGGATCCTGGGGATCGGATGCTGTGAGGGCCCGCCCGCCCTCGTGACTGAACGATCTCATTTCCGTCGGTTGGCGCGGGCGCGTCAGATCACCCGCATGCGCGACAACATAAGCGAGGGGACTGCTGCACGGATAGGTGACATCTGATCTGTGACGCTGTGAGGCGTTGCTGGAAGGATGAACACCGTGCCCAAGCCCTATCCCCAGGAGTTCCGCGACGACGTCGTGCGCGTCGCCCGCAACCGTGAACCTGGCCAGACCATCAAGCAGATCGCCGCGGACTTCGGCATTGCCGAGTCCTGCCTGCGCAACTGGATGCGCCGGGCGGACGTGGAAGAGGGCTCCACACCCGGAACGAGCGCCGCCGAGCACGCCGAGCTCCGGGAGGCCAAGAAGCGCATCCGGCTGCTGGAGCAGGAGAACGAGGTTCTGCGCCGGGCGGCGGCCTATCTGTCCCAGGCGAACCTGCCGGGAAAATGAAATACCCGCTCGTCCGTGAGCTGGCCGCCGTCGGGATCCCCGTCACGGTGACGTGCCGGGTCCTCAAGCTCACCCGCCAGCCCTACTACCGCTGGCTCGCCACCCCGGTCACCGACGCCGAACTGGAGTTGAGTCCCGCATAGTGGTATAGCGCCCGGTGGTCGGGCGTGTCGTCTCAGACGTGGACGCGGCCACCGTGTGATCCGTCGAGTCAACCTTCCACAGAATCCTCGAATGGAGTCATCACGATGACCGCTCCTCATATTCTCGACCCTGCCGGCCTGCTCGGAGAAGCCCTGTCTGAAGCGTCCCCGGACATGATGCGCCATCTGCTGCAGACCATGATCAACACCTTGCTGTCCGCGGATGCCGACGCGGTGGTCGGTGCCGAATGGGGCAAGCCCAGCTCCTCGCGCACTGCTCGGCGGAACGGGTACCGCCACCGGGACCTGGACACCCGGGTCGGCACCCTGGACGTGGCCATCCCCAAGCTCAGATCGGGCACGTACTTCCCGGACTGGCTACTTGAACGCAGGAAGAGAGCGGAGTCGGCGCTGATCACCGTGGTCGCTGACTGCTACCTCGCCGGGGTCTCGACCCAACGGATGGACAAGCTGGTCAAGACTCTGGGCGTCAACGCCCTGTCCAAGTCCCAAGTCTCCCGGATGGCCACCGAGCTCGACGAGCAGGTCGAGGCCTTCCGCCACCGCCCGCTCGGGGTGGCCGGCCCGTTCACGTTCGTGGCCGCCGATGCGCTGAGCATGAAGGTCCGCGAGGGCGGGCGCGTGGTCAACGCCGTGGTGCTGCTGGCCACCGGGGTCAACGCTGACGGCCACCGCGAGGTCCTGGGCCTGCGGGTCGCCACCTCGGAGACCGGGGCGGCGTGGAACGAGTTCTTCGCCGACCTGGTCGCCCGCGGCCTGGCCGGGGTCCGGTTGGTCACTTCTGACGCCCACACCGGACTCAAGGACGCCATCGCGGCGAACCTGCCCGGAGCGACGTGGCAGCGCTGCCGCACCCATTACGCGGCGAACCTGATGGGCATCACCCCGAAGAACATGTGGCCGGCCGTGAAAGCCATGCTGCACTCGGTCTATGACCAGCCCGATGCGGCCAGCGTGCACGCGCAGTTCGACCGGCTCCTGGACTACGTGAGCGAGAAGCTGCCCACCGTGGCTGAGCACCTCGACGCCGCCCGGGCGGACATCCTGGCCTTCACCACGTTCCCGAAGGACGTCTGGACGCAGGTCTGGTCGAACAACCCGGCCGAGCGGCTCAACCGGGAGATCCGCCGTCGCACCGACGCGGTGGGCATCTTCCCCAACCGGGCGGCCATCGTCAGGCTAGTGGGTGCGGTGCTGGCCGAGCAGACCGATGAATGGGCCGAGGGTCGACGCTACCTCGGTCTCGAAGTCCTGGCCCGCTGCAGGCTCACCACCGTGACCAACACCGGAGACGAGGTGGACCCCGACACCGAACTCACCCTCGGCCTCAGCGCCTGACCCCCATGAAGGATCAGACCGCTACACCATCACGAGGGGCTTGACCCGAACTGGCCGAGGCGTACCTGGCCAACGCGTTGTTCGACGCCCATCGCGACGACCCCGAGTTCGGCTACCGGTACCTGGCCGATGAGGCCCGAGACGCCGGCCACGCCGCGTGTGACCGGACGATGTGGCGGGTGTGCTCGGCCAACGGCTGGTGGAGCGCGTTCGGCAAGAAGCGCGGCAAGAACGGCAAGAAGCCGGGCCCACCGGTCCACGACGATCTGGTGAAACGCGATTTCACCGCCGACGCCCCGAACGAACTCTGGTTGGCCGACATCACCGAACACCGCACCGGTCAAGGCAAGCTCTACCTGTGCGCGGTCAAGGGCGTGTCCTCCAACCGGATCGTGGGCTACTCGATCAGCGACCGGATGAAGTCGCGCCTGGCCGTGAATGCGCTAAACAATGCCGTGGCCAGACGCACCGAGGTGGCTGGCTGTATTCTGCGCACAGACCGCGGATCGCAATTTCGGTCCAGGAAATTCGTCCGCGCCCTGCACCACCACGACATGGTCGGTTCGATGGGCAAGGTCGGTGCCGCCGGTGACAACGCGGCCATGGAGAGCTTCTTCGCGCTGCTGCAGAAGAACGTCCTGGACCGTCGCACCTGGGCCACTCGCCAGGAGCTGCGGATCGCGATCGTCACCTGGATTGAGCGGACCTACCACCGCCGGCGCAGGCAGACAGCCCTGGGCTGATTGACTCCCGTTGAATACGAGACCATCATGACCGCACCGGTCGCTCAGGCAGCCTGACCCACCCTGTCACCTATCCGTGCAGCAGTTCCCACCTCCCGCCGGATGAGGTGGGTGGCGACCGTGCGGCGGTTCACTCCGAACACGGATGCCAGCTCCACGAGCGTCGCGCCCCTGCAGTACTGCGCCACCCGATCGTCGACCTGCTCGGGGGCGCAGCAGGGTTTGAGCCATCCCAAGTGATCGCACCACTCGACCCCTGGAATCGGAAACCGTAGGCTCAGAGGAGCGCTGGTCCTGGTTGTAGAAGCCCCGTGACCTGCGCAAAGACAAGGTTTTCAGGTGTGGGCAGGGGTTCTCAAACTCTCTACGGAGGTCCACCAGTCAGAAGGCCCGGTCCATACGGACCGGGCCTTCGTCGTCGTCGGGCTCCCGTGCGGGGCCGGGAGGCGACCGCCACCCCGCGACATCACCGCGGTTCTGCACTGCGGTGATGTCGCTCCGCCGCGGTCGGTGCGGGGGACACGCCGGGGTACGCGGCGCACTCCGCCGCCGTGAGTGCGGGTTCCACCGCACGGCCCTCCCGCGCCGAGGCGACGGCGGCCTCGAGCACCGCCATCACGGCGACGGCCTGGTCGGGGGTGGCGGCGTCACCGTTCGGGCGGCCCAGGATCGCGTCGCGCACACCCGTGTAGGACCGCTGCTGGGCTCCGGTGGGCGCGGGGACGCGCTCGGTGTTCCCCTCCCCGTCGTGCAGGAGGATCGGGTCGGGGTCGACACCCCAGCCCTCGGAGCCGGGGAGCAGACCCGCGTGCAGCTGCGCCTCCTGCTGATCCGGCAGTTCCTTCACCGCGGAGCCGCGCGTGCCGTGGACCGCGAAGCGCGGGCTGCCGCCGGCCACGAGCATCGACGCCTGCAGGACCACGCGCCGGCCCGGGTACTGCAGCACGCAGTGCGCCCAGTCCTCGACCGGGGCGCCCGGACGCAGGGCCGCGAGGTCGGCGTCCACGCGTTCGGGGACACCGAAGAGCAGGAGCGCCTGGTCGACCAGGTGCGGTCCGAGGTCGAACCAGATGCCGCCCCCGGGCACCGCGGCTTCCCGCCAGCGGTCCCGGACGGTCGGGCGGAAGCGGTCGATCCGGGACTCGAGGTGGACGACGTCCCCGAGCCGGCCGGAGCGGACCAGCTCGGCGATGCCCAGGAAGTCGCTGTCGAAGCGGCGGTTCTGGAACACCCGCAGCACCCGCCCGGTCTCGACCGCGAGGTCGCGAAGCTCCCGCGCCTCGGCGAGACTCAGCGTGAAGGGCTTGTCCACCACCACGTGCCTACCCGCCCTCAGGGCCGTGCGCGCGAGCGGCGTGTGCTGGTCGTTCGGGGCGGCGATCACCACGAGGTCCACGTCGTGGCGCGCCAGGATCGCGTCCACGTCGGGCACCACGACGACGTCCGGCAGATCCGCGTGCACCGCGTCCGGGCGGCTCGAGGCGACATGGGTGAGCACGAGACCCTCCGTGGCGCGGAGCAGGGGGACGTGGAACGTCTTCCCGGCGAACCCGTAGCCGATCAGCGCTGTGCGGATCGGTGCGTCGGTGGGGGACATGCAGGACCTCCTGGGCAGGCGGCGGGCTGGGGGTGTCTCCTGCACGCTAGGCCGTGGGGCGGCGGCGGTCCATCGACGTCGCCGGCCGGTTTGCGCGGTTGTCGCAGGCCGGGTATTCTGTTCAGGTGCTCCGGCCGGTCCGCCGGAAACGGAGTCACCACCCACCTGGGGGTATGGCGCAGTTGGTAGCGCGTCTGCATGGCATGCAGAAGGTCAGGGGTTCGAATCCCCTTACCTCCACCCGTCAGAAGGCCCGGTCCGTGCGGACCGGGCCTTCGTCGTCGTGACGGCCAGCTCGCCGTCGAGACCCGCCGGTCACGGCCGGGTTGCGGTCCCGCGTCGATCACGCATCGACGTCGCACAGCCCTTTCACGGCAGGCTCTCGGCGGACAGACTCGAGGCGTCCCCACCCGTGGAGCCCGGAACGCCGGTGCTGCAGAGGCGGGGGCCGCCGGCTCTGTCCGGCCGACTCAGTGAGGAGTTGCCATGTCCGTCATCCGTACCCGTCGTCCCTCCCTCCGTCACCTGCCCGCCGCCGTCGCCGCCGCCGGCCTCATCACCACCGTCGCCCTCGCCGGCCCCGCCGCGGCCTGGGACGACGCCCATGGCCCCCAGGCCGGCTACTTCCAGGCCGTCGACCACGAGAACGTCACCGCCGCCTTCTTCCAGACCTACGACGGCTACGACCCGGAGGACCTCACGCTCACGATCACGCCGGTGGCCGAGGACGGCACCCGCCTGGAGGGCGGTCAGGAGGTGGAGTTCACCGCCCTGGACGTCATCGACGGCGGCGCGGTGGACGTCCTCGAGACCCGCCGCGCGCTCGGCGCGGCCGGTGAAGGCCTCGTGCGGTACGACGTGGAGGTGGACGGGCAGATGCTGACCATGGGCATCACGCTCCAGGCGGACGCTGATCTCGCCGACGATCAGGGGGCGGCCGTGCACTCCGTCGACGGACCGCAGACGGGCCACCTCGGGGACCGGCCCCTGGCCTGGGACTCGGCCATGCAGTTGGCACCTGGGGTGGAGGGCGCCGAGATCGTTCACCTGGTCGCCGCGCCGACGATGGAGAACACCTACGCGGCGGTCGTGGCCGAGCCGGCCCACGGTGAGGTCTTCGCGTTCCGTGACTCGGAGCACTCCGAGCTCCGTGCCTGGTACATCCCCGACGAGGGCTTCGTCGGCACGGACACCTTCACCGTCGACTTCCACAGCGACCATGTCGCCCATGTCCAGACCGTCACCGTGCATGTCGGCGAGGAGATCCCCGCCGCGTACGACGGCTTCCTCGATGCCGAGGACGGCGTCCTCAATGGGAAGCCGCTCGACCTGACCGACCCGCACACCGCTGCGGCGCTCGCCGCGTTCCGGGGCGACGAGGCCGCCCCGGCTCCGGAGGGCGCGGAGAAGCAGCCCGCTCCGGTCGAGGACGACGCCGACGAGCAGCACACGACCCCGGACACCGTCGAGACGGGGCAGTCCACCGGCTGGTGGCTGGCCGGCCTCGGCGCCGCCGCCGCGGGGGTGCTGGTCGCGGCCCGCCGTCGTCTGGGACTGACCGACTGACAGCCCGCCGCACACAGATCCGTTGACGCGCCGCTCCTCTCACGCGGAGGGGCGGCGCGTCCGTGCCGGCATGACACGCGGCCGGCAACCCGCGTCAGTCGCCGAGGCCCGCCAGCAGCAGGTCCAGTCCCTCCTCGAAGGGTGCGTCCGCGTAGGGGTTCCGCGCCCCCGTCGCGCGCGTGCCCCCGCCCGCCCGGAAGGCCTCGGCGGCCGCGCCGAGCGCGGGCAGGCGCTCCTGCGCCCCCGCCACCTCGAAGATGTCGGCCGGAGCGTCGACGTCGTACGCGGAACCGTAGATGAAGGACTCGAGCGCGATCACCCGGGCCAGCACCTGCTCCGGCGCCAGGCCGGTCCGGGCCAGCACCGCGCACACCGTCTCGTAGACCCGCTGCGTCGACGGGGCTCCCTCGATCGGCAGGGTGGCGATGAGCGGGATCAGCGGCGGATGGGCCGCGAAGACGTCCCGGTAGGAGCGTGCCCACGCCCGCAGGGCGGCGACGACGGGCGCCTCGCCCCGGATCGCGGCCTCCAGCTCGACGAGCGAGACCTCGCCCATCACGGCGTCCTGCAGCAGGACGAGCAGCTCGTGCTTGCCCCGGATGTGGTTGTAGAGCGCGCTCGGCGCCACGCCCAGGCGACGGCCGACCGCCGCCATGGTGAGCCCTTCGTATCCCTCGGCGCGGGCGACCGCGAGCGCCGCATCCGCGATCGCCTCGCGGCTCAGAGCGGGGGAGAGAGGTCGTCCGCGGCGGCGGCGCGTCCGGGGCGGTTCAGGGGTCTCGTCCATCCGGCCATTCTGACCCGTCGGACGGGCAGGAGGTGTCAGGCCGGCCACGGACCGGCCTTCCCTTCCCGGCGCGCGGCCCGTACAGTGAGCGCCGACACTCTAAATGAACGGCATTCACCCGGGCCCCGCCCGATGCCCCCGTCCCCGCCAGAGGAGCACCCCATGACCACCGCCCCCGCCACCGCCGGCCGCGAGCGCCGGACGAGCGACGTCGTCGTGATCGGCGCCGGCCCGGCCGGCCTCATGGCCGCCCGCACCGCGAAGGCCCAGGGCCTGTCCGTCACCGTCCTGGAGGCTCGCCGGCGCGTCGGCGGCCGCACCTGGAACGGCCTGGTCGAGGGCGCCGACGGCAAGGACCACTTCATCGAGATCGGCGGCCAGTGGATCTCCCCGGACCAGACCCGCCTCATCTCCCTGGTGGAGGAGCTCGGCCTGCCGACGTTCTCCCGCTTCCGCGACGGTCGCAACGTCTACGTGGACCCGCGCGGAGAACGCCACGTCTACGACGGCCTCGACTTCCCGGTAGCCGAGAAGACGGACCGGGAGATGGACCGCCTGATCGCCAAGATCGACGAACTGACCGCAGAGATCGACGCCGCCGCCCCGTGGGAGCACCCGCGGGCCGCCGAGCTGGACACGATCTCCTTCCGCCACTGGCTGGAACAGGAGTCGGACGACCCGGAGGCCATCGACAACGTCTCCATCTACATCGCCTCCGGCATGCTGACCAAGCCCTCCCACACCTTCTCCATGCTCCAGGCGCTGCTCATGGCCGCCTCGGCGGGGTCGTTCCGCAACCTGGTGGACGAGGACTTCATCCTGGACAAGCGCGTCGAGGGCGGCATGCAGTCGGTGTCCCTGACCATGGCCGCCGAGCTGGGCGACGACGTCGTCCTCGGCCAACCGGTGCGCACCCTGCGCTGGGCCGAGCCGGACCCGTCCACCGCGGACGAGAAGAACGGTGTGGCCGCGGACGTGCGCAACGGCGTGGCGCACGACGGCGCCGCCGGCGACGTCGTGGCGCTCACCGACGACTACGAGGTGCACGCCCGCTACGCGGTCCTGGCCGTCCCGCCGAACCTCTACAGCCGCATCTCCTTCGAGCCGCCGATGCCGCGCGAGCAGCAGATCGCGCACCAGCACATCTCCATGGGCCTGGTCATCAAGGTGCACGCCGTGTACGAGACCCCGTTCTGGCGCGAGGAGGGCCTGTCCGGCACGTGCTTCGGTGGCGGCCGTCTCGTCCAGGAGATCTATGACAACACCAACCGCGGCGAGAACCTGGCCGGCGGCGCCCCGGGCGAGGAGGACCCGCACGGCACCCTCGTCGGGTTCGTGTCCGACGTGTACGCGGAGCAGATGTGGGCCCTGCCGGAGGAGGAGCGCAAGGCCGCGATCCTCGGCGCCATGGCCGAGTACCTCGGCCCCCGGACTCTCGAGCCGATCGCGTTCTTCCTCTCGGACATGGCCGCCGAGGAGTGGACCCGAGGCGCCTACGCCACCAGCTACGACCTCGGTGGGCTCTCCCGCTGGGGCCACCTCCAGAACCGCCCGACCGGCCCCATCCACTACGCGTGCTCGGACATCGCCGCCGAGGGCTACCAGCACGTGGACGGCGCGATCCGCATGGGCGAGGCCGCCGCCCTGGCCATCGCCGAGCGGGAAGCCACCGACGCGGGGCAGCCCACCGGCTGACCGGCCCGACGGACAAGGACATCCTCATGAGCGCATCCACCCCACGACGCCGCGTCGTCGACGATGAGGGACACGAGCACGTGTACCCGACCACCTCCGCCATCGAGCAGGTCAACCTCCTCAACCCGGGCGGGGTGAGCAACAAGGGGCTCCAGGCCGGCAAGGTCGGCCTGCTCGGGGCCGTGGTGATCGGCGTCTCCGTCGTCGCCCCCGCCTACACGTTGACCTCGGGCCTCGGGCCGACCATCAGCACCGTCGGCACCCACGTGCCCGCGATCCTGCTGCTCGGCTTCATCCCGATGCTCCTGGTGGCCCTCGGCTACCGGGCGCTGAACACGCGGGTGCCGGACTCCGGCACGTCCTTCACCTGGGCCACGCACGCCTTCGGGCCGTATGTCGGGTGGATGGGCGGCTGGGGTCTCATCGCCGCCTCCGTGATCGTGCTGTCCAACCTGGCGGCCGTCGCCGTCGACTTCACGTTCCTGCTGCTCGCCCAGATCACCGGGAGCCAGGCCATCGCGGACCTGGCCGGCAACCTGTGGGTCAACATCCCCCTGACCCTGGTGTACCTGGCCCTGGCCGGATGGATCTCGCACCGGGGCATGGAGACCACCAAGCACCTGCAGTACATCCTGGTGGCCTTCCAGATCCTGGCCCTCGGCGCGTTCGCCGTCGCCGCCCTGATGCAGTCCTCCCGTGGCGCGGGCTTCGACCCCACTCCGGTGCAGCTGGACTGGTTCAACCCGTTCACCGCGGGCGACTTCAGTGTGGTCGCAGCCGGCGTCTCCCTGTCCATCTTCCTGTTCTGGGGCTGGGACGTGACCCTCACGATGAACGAGGAGACCAAGGACCCCGAGCGCACCCCCGGCCGGGCCGCCGCCGTCACCGTGTTCGTCATCATCGCCGTCTACATCCTGTCCGCCCTGGCCGTGATCTCCTGGGCGGGCATCGGCTCCGAGGGCCTGGGCGCGGGCAATCCGGAGAACCAGGAGTCGATCTTCGCGGTCCTCGCCGGCCCGATCCTGGGCCCCTTCGCCGTGATCATGTCCAGCGCGATCCTCGTCAGCTCCCTGGCCTCCCTGCAGTCCACCATGGTCTCCCCGGCCCGCACCCTGCTGGCGATGGGCTTCTACCGGGCCGTGCCCGCGCGCTTCGCCGAGCTGAGCCCCCGGTTCAACAGCCCGGCCTTCGCGACCTGGGTGTGCGCGGGCTTCGCCGGCCTCTTCTACGTCGTCACGCGGCTGCTCTCCGAGAACGCCCTGTGGGACACCATCACCGCCCTGGGCCTGATGATCTGCTTCTACTACGGCATCACCGCCCTGGCCTGCGTCTGGTACTTCCGCCGCGAGTGGTTCACCTCGGTGGGCAACGCCCTCACCACCTTCCTGTTCCCGCTGATCGGCGGCCTCGTGCTGCTGGTGATGTTCTGCGTGACCGCGCTGGACTCCACCGACCCCGACTACGGCTCCGGCTCGTCCGTGTTCGGTGTCGGCACCGTGTTCATCCTGGGCATGGGCGTGCTGGCGATCGGCGTGGTACTGATGATGTGGACGCGGCTGCGCCACCCGGCCTACTTCCGTGGCGAGACCCTGCCGCAGACGGACTCGACCCGACCCATCCCGATCATCCGTCCGGACGACGACGGCACTGCCGTGGTCCGGGACCCGAACGAGAGGACCCACTCATGAGCACCCCCACCGGCTATCGCGTGCAGGACCCCAGCACCGACCAGGTCGTGGAGACCTTCCCGACCCTCGCCGACGGTGAGGTCGACCAGCTGCTGGCCGCCGCCGAGGCCGCCCAGCGTGCGTGGGCCGCCCGCCCCATCGAGGAGCGCGCCACCATCGTGCACAAGGTCGCGGACCTCTTCGAGGAGCGCAAGGACGAGCTCGCGCAGATCATCGCCACCGAGATGGGCAAGCGCGTGACCGAGGGCGTCGAGGAGGCGGAGTTCAGCTCGGCCATCTTCGGCTACTTCGCGGACAAGGGCCCCACCTTCGCCGCGGACCGCCCCATCGAGACCTTCGAGGGCGGCCGCGCCATGATCCGCCACCTGCCCCTGGGTGTGCTGCTGGGTGTCATGCCGTGGAACTTCCCGTACTACCAGATCGCCCGTTTCGCCGCGCCGAACCTCATGCTCGGCAACGCGATCGTGCTCAAGCACGCCGAGATCTGCCCGCGCTCGGCCCTGGCCGTGCAGCAGATCATGGACGACGCCGGCGTGCCGGCCGGCGTGTACACCAACGTGTTCGCCACGCACGACCAGATCGCCGAGTTCATCGCCGACCCGCGCGTGGCCGGCGTCTCCCTGACCGGCTCCGAGCGGGCCGGCTCCGTGATCGGCGCGCTCGCGGGCCAGCACCTCAAGAAGGCCGTCCTCGAGCTCGGCGGGTCGGATCCGTACATCGTGCTCGACGCCGAGGATCCGGCCGAGGCCGCCCGCACCGCGTGGGCGACCCGCATGTACAACATGGGCCAGGCCTGCAACTCCAACAAGCGCATGATCGTCACGGCGGACATCCACGACGCCTTCGTGGCCGAGCTGGTGTCCCTGGCCGAGGCCATGAAGCCCGGGGAGGCCGCCGACGAGGACCCGACGGTCTTCACCCCGCTGTCCTCGCGCGGTGCCGCCGAGGGCCTGGCCGAGCAGGTGGAGCGGGCCCGTCAGCAGGGGGCGACGGTCCACGTCGGCGGGACCGTCACGGACGAGGCGGGCGCCCGCTTCGCCCCGGCCGTGATCACGGGCGTCACCTCCGAGATGGACGCCTACCGCGAGGAGCTCTTCGGCCCCGTCGCCGTCGTCTACAAGGTGGAGTCCGCGGACGAGGCGCTCGCCCTCGCCAACGACTCCCAGTACGGCCTGGGCGGCGCCGTGTTCTCCCAGGACGAGGCTCAGGCCGAGCGGATCGCCCGGCAGCTCGAGGTCGGCATGGCCAACGTCAACACGCCGGCGGGAGAAGGGGCGGAGATCCCGTTCGGCGGCATCAAGCGCTCCGGCTTCGGCCGCGAGCTCGGCCCGCTCGGCATGGACGAGTTCGTCAACAAGCAGACGTACTTCGTCCAGGACTGACACCCCCACGACGACGACGGGCCCGCCTCCGGTGACTGGAGGCGGGCCCGTCCGCGTCCCGCCGGCGTGGCGGGAGCGATGAGTCAGTGACGCGCCTGTCACACAGCGGGTTCTCGGCTGGCGCGCCCTTGTCCCTTCAACCGGGGCGCGGCCATCATGAACGGGATCCCCGTCGAGAACTGCAGAATCGAGATGTCTGATGTACCCCACCCCGATGACGTTCGACGTGGCGCGCGCCGGCCGCGCTCTCGCCCAGGTCAGTGCCCGCACCCTGGCCACCGCGGCCGGCCTCGAGAAGGAGCAGCTGCGCCGCTTCGAGAAGGGGCTGGCCGACCTGCGGGTGGACGAGCGTCTGCGTCTGGAGAAGGCCCTGCTGAAGTACGGCGTCGGGCTGGTCCCGGAGGACGAGTTCGGCGGCGCGGGGGTCCGCCGGATCTTCTCCGCCGAGAAGTCCCGGCGCATCAAGGCCATGGAGAACGAAGGCGGCCCGGCGTACGAGGACGACATCTGAGTCCTGTGCCGACAGGCGGACGGCCCCGCATCCCGGACAGGGATGCGGGGCCGTCGTCGTCGGTCCGCCGGTGGCGGCGTCTCAGGCGGACTGCAGCGCCTTCGTGACCTCGCTCAGGCCCTCCTTGAGGAGGTCCTCACCGATGGTCAGCGGCGGCAGGAAGCGCACGACGTTGCCGTAGGTGCCGCACGTGAGCAGGATGACGCCGGTGGCGCGCACGGCCGCGGCCACGGTGGCGGTCAGCGTCGCGTCCGGCTCGCCGGTGGCGGGGTCCACGAACTCGATCGCCATCATCGCGCCGCGGCCGCGGACCTCGGCGATGCGGTCGTCGGCGTTCTGCTCGAAGTGCTCGCGGATGACCTGCTCGATCCGGCGGGCCTTCTCCAGGAGACCGTCCTCCTCGACGGCCTCGAACACGGCGAGCGCCGCCGCCGTGGCGACGGGGTTGCCGCCGTAGGTGCCCCCGAGGCCGCCCGGGTGCACGGAGTCCATCACCTCGGCGCGGCCGGTGACGCCGGAGAGCGGCATGCCGCCGGCGATGCCCTTGGCGGTCGCCATCAGGTCCGGCTCGATGCCCTCGGTCTCGGAGGCGAACCAGGCGCCGGTGCGGGCGATGCCGGACTGGACCTCGTCCGCGATGAACAGGACGTCGTTGGCCTTGCACCACTCGACCATGGCCGGCAGGAAGCCCTCGGCCGGGACGATGAAGCCGCCCTCGCCCTGGATCGGCTCCATGATCACGGCGGCCAGGTCGTCGGCACCGATCTGCTTCTCCAGCGCGGAGATGGCACGCTGCGCGGCCTCGGCGCCGGACAGGCCGTCCCGCAGCGGGTAGGAGCCGGGCACGCGGTAGATCTCGGGGGCGAACGGTCCGAAGCTGTGCTTGTAGGGCATGGACTTGGCGGTCAGCGCCATCGTCAGGGTGGTGCGGCCGTGGTAGGCGTGGTCGAACGCGGCCACGGCCTGCTTGCCGGTGTAGGCGCGGGCCACCTTGACGGCGTTCTCCACGGCCTCGGCGCCGGAGTTGAACAGGGCGGTGCGGGTCTCGCCGGGGATCGGGCTGGTGCGGTCCAGCTGCTCGGCCACGGCCACGTAGCCCTCGTAGGGCGTGATCATGAACGAGGTGTGGGTGAACTGGGCGACCTGCTCCTGGACGGCGGCCACGACGCGCGGGTGGGAGGCGCCCACGGAGGTGACGGCGATGCCGGAGGCCAGGTCAATCAGGCGGTTGCCGTCCACGTCCTCGAGGATGCCGCCCGCGGCGCGGGCCGCGTACACCGGCATGGTGGTGGCCACGCCGGCCGGGACGGCGCGCTGCTGGCGCTCGGCGAGCTCACGGGAGCGGGGGCCGGGCAGCTCGGTGGCCAGGTGGCGGGTCTGCTCGAGGTCGGGGGTGGCGGTCATGAGGATGCCTCCTGGGGACGGCTCACGGGGAGCGGGGACGACGGGTGGGCGCGACGACGACGCGTCGGGCCGCGTCCTCCCATGGTGGGGGCGTCGAGTCCATGCCGTCCAGTGATGATCTGGCATGGGGGCTATGCTCATCCGGCATGGAGGAGAAACTGCTCAGGGCCTTCGTCACGGTGGCCGAGGTCGGCACGGTCTCGGGGGCCGCGATCCGCCTGGATCTCGTGCAGTCTGCGCTCAGTCGGCAGCTGCAGCGGCTTCAGCGTGAGCTGCGCCTGCCCCTGTTCGCCCGGGTCGCCGGCCGGCTCGAGCTGACGACGGCCGGCGAGGCGTTCCTCCCGGTGGCGCGCGAGGTCCTCGTCGCCCATCGACGGGCGGAGCAGGCGGCCCGCGCGCTCGCCTCCGGTCGGCTCACGGACGTGGCCGTGGCCGCGCCCGGCACCACCCTCATCGACGTCGTGCTGCCGTTCGTGGCCACCTTCGGCGAGGAGGACCCGCGCCCGCGCATCGCGGAGACCCAGCTGGACGACTCGCTGCTCGACGCCGTCGCGCGGCACGACCTGGTGGTGATGCCGACGGTGCCGCCGCCCGCCGTCGCGTCGCTGCCGCTGATGGACCTGCCGGTCTGGGCGTACGTCGCCCCGGGCCACCCCTGGGCGGGCCGGACGCGGGTGTCCCTCGACGACCTCGTCGCCCAGCCCGTCGTCGCGCCCGCCCGCACCTTCATGGCGCGACGCGTCCTCGACGGCGCCGTGGCCGTGGCTGGCCTCACGCCGCCGGCCCTCGTCGAGGCGAACTCCGGGCGGGTGGCCCAGGCCCTGGTCGCGACGGGGGCGGGCGTCGCCGTCGTCACCGAGGACCCGGCCTTCGGGTTGACGCCGTTGCGGGTCATCGCGCAGGGGCGGACGCTCACGGTGCGACTGCACGCGGCATGGCGGGGGGACCACTTCGCCGCCGAGACGCTGGAGGCGATCGCCCGTCGGTTGCAGGCCTTCGTCCGGGACCGCTATGCCGAGCCCGGAGACGACGCGCCGGGCCGAGGCCGGAGCGCGTGAGACCATGCCGTCGTCGGACGCGGCCCCGGGTGGGCCGGGTCGATGCACACGAGGGGAGAACCCGGATGAACACCACCGTCCGACGCGCCCTGTGGGTGGTCCTGTTGCTGCCGTGCCTGAGCCTCGTGTTCCTCGCGCTGCGCGGGGTGCTGGCGGTCGGCGTCGTGCCGATCAGCGCTGCCCCCACCCTCAGCGCCACGGCGTCCGCGACCCCGTCGCCGTCGTCCTCAGCACGCTCCACGCCCAGCCCTGCACCGACGGCCACACCGACCCCGTCCTCCGCGGCACCCACGTCGGAGGCGGCGGTTCCCATCGAGACCCAGGAACCCGCCGGCGCACCCACGCCGTCCGAGGAGCCGACCCCCACCGAGGAGCCAGCCCCCGCCGCGGCCGCCCACCTCTCCGGCCCCGCCGCCCCGTGGGACGAGATCACGGCGACACCTGTCCACGTGGACGTCCACCAGGACGGCGAGCAGATCGTCGGAGCGGGGATCGACCTCACGCAGTTGGATGAGGGCGGCGACTTGGACCCGGAGCCACAGACGGTCGGCTGGTACGGCCCGCCGCAGTGGGGCACCACGCCGGGGGAGCGCTCCCAGTACGCGGGGGTCCTGGCCGGGCACGTCGTCTACTACGGCGTGCGTGACGTGTTCTGGAACCTGGGCGACGTGCGGGCGGGCGCCGTCGTCGTGGTGACGTACGACGACGGCACGCAGGCCGCCTTCGAGGCGGACGCGGACGCGGTCTCGGTGGAGAAGGAGGCGCTCACCGAGGATCCGGCGAACCGCTGGGCATGGGAGCCGGGGGGCGACGATGCGAAGGTCACGCTGATCACGTGCGACCTCGTGCCGGGCACCGGGATGACCGGGAACGCCTTCAACAACTGGGTGGTGCAGGCCACCCGCGTCGCCTGAGGCCGCGGCGGCCCCGGGGCCGGGAGGTCGGAGGGGTACCCTGGGGAGGCCGGGGCGGCCGACCGCGTCGGACCGCCATTGACCCCGTGACCGGGTGACGACCGCCGAGAGGACCTGCGCCCATGAGCCGAGCCGACATCGCCCCCGCCCGCGTGCGCCCCCGCCGCTGGAGCGTGGCCGTTGGAGGGGTGCTCCTGAGCATCACCCTGGCCACCGGCGGCTGCAGCGTCGCCGAGGAGCCCGGACAGACCGGTGGCACGGAGGCGGGGAACACCTACCTGGAGGGCGTGCTGGCCAGCCCCAGCCAGACGTCCGCCGACCCGCTCGCGGCGGACATCCAGTTCGCGGGTCTGCTGCTGCGCAACCACCGCGACGCGATCCAGCAGTCCGATCAGGTGCTGGGCAAGGACGGCGTGGACCAGGAGATCCGGGCCACCGCCGAACGGATGAAGTCCGAGCACGAGGAGCGGGCGGGCCGGCTCGAGTCGATGCTCGAGGGCTGGGGCGTCCCCTCGGATGACGTGCGCGCTGCGGGTGCCGAGTCGACCCCGTCTGCGCAGCCCGAGTCCACGGAGGACGCGGAGCCGACCCAGATCGTGGGCGACGAGCTGCGCGCCGGACTCATGTCCGACCGGGAGAAGAACGTGCTGGCCGCCGCCGAGCCGGAGGAGGCAGGACGGATCTACCTGCTCCAGATGCGCCGCCTCTATCAGGGCGCGCTGACGATCTCCGCCACGGAGGCGGAGGACGGCTCGGACGACGCGGCCAAGGAGCTGGCCTCCAGCGTGGTCGAGGGCCACCGCAAGGAGCTGGAGAGTTTGGCCGCGACGCTCGGGGAGATGGGCGTGATCGGGTCGAGCGGGGCGCGCACGGCGGAACCGTCCGGGTTCACCGGCCCCATCAAGATCGAGGGCACCGGCGCCGACGGCGGCTCCGTCCCCTCGGACTTCGTCCCGGAGCCGGTGCAGCGGGTGCGCAACTTCCGCGCCACCCAGAAGCCGGTGCTGCCGTCGTCGAACTCGCCCAGTTCCTCCAGCGCTTCGGGCTCCGCCAGCGCGTCCGGCCGGGACGCCGAGGACCAGCGGGGGCGGGACGCCGCATCGGCGAGCCCGTCGCCCAGCCCGGCCGACACGGCGCAGGCCACCCCGCGCCCCTCCTCCGGGGCAAGCCCCTCGCCCAGCGCATCCCGCTGACGCGCCGCGTCGGCAGGACGGCCCGATCCGCATCGGGCGACGCCGTGACCGAGCCGATAGCGCTTCGTCACCGGACAGTGACCCGCCTCACGTCCGTGCGGCGTAGATTCGTGCCGACGCGGCGAGTGCGGCATCCGGCCGACCTCGGGCGTCCGGGCCGGGGAACCTTTCGGCCCGTCGCAGCACCGCACCCCTGGAGGAGCACGATGCGCACCGCCCGACCGACCCGCCTTGCCGCCGCCCTGGGCGCCGGCGTCCTTCTCACCGGCGTGGGGGCGACCCCCGCCCTCGCCTCACCCGCCCACCCCGCTGGATGGACCGCCGAGCACGGCCTCCCCGGCGGGTCCTTCCTCGTGGCCAGCGCGGAGGGTGAGACCGGTGCCTCCTTCGGCACCGAGTTCGAGGTGGACGAGTCCGACGTCCGCCTGACGGTGGCTCCGGCGCTGGAGGGGGAGGCCCGCGGCGCCGAGACCGAGGTCCCGTTCACGTACGACGACGAGTTGGAGCGCGGTGACTTCGACGTCGCCGCGGCCCGGCGGAGCCTGGGCGAGTCGGGGACCGGTCCCGTCGTCTACACCCTCTATGTCCTGGGCGGCGAGGTGGCGGCCCTCACCTACGGCCCGGACGCCGACCTCACCGGCGCTGACCCGGGCGAGCCGCTGCGCGCCGACCAGCGTCATGAACTCGGCTTCCACATGCTCCCCACCGCCTGGGACACCACCCTGCTCGCGGCGGCGGGGGAGCGACACGTGTTCATCTCCTCGTACACGGGCGATGAGGCGGCGCCACTGACGCTCGTCGCGGGCCCGGCCGGGGGCCGGGTCGTCGAGGTGACGGAGGAGGAGACCGGCGGGCCGCGCGGCTACGTGTACCAGGCGCCCGAGGGCTTCACCGGATCCGATACCGTCACCCTGCGGGCCACGAGGGACGGCGTCACGACGACGCGGACGGTGACCGTGCGGTTCGGCGACCCCCGCGTGGACCTCTACGACTGGGAGAACGGGCGGATCCCGGGGTTCGTGACCTTCCCCGTGGCCGGCCTGTTCGACGACGCTGCAGCTCCGGGCCAGCCGGCCGATCTCGGCACCCCCACCTCGCCGGTGGAGCTCGAGACCCCCACCTCGCCGGTGGAGCCCGAGACCCCCGCGGAGCCGGCCGAGGGCGAGCACACGGTGCCGGACGCGGTCGAGACCGGGCGTGGTCCGGCGGCGTGGCCCGCCGCCGTCGCGGTGCTGGCCGCGGGCGTCCTGGCCGTGGTGCGCCGGCACCGCGTCGCGGCCTGACCGCTCCGGTCAGCGGGGCGCGAGCAACGCGCTCTTCTCCGGGTGCTCGTCGAACCACTGGGCGACGTACCAGCACATCGGCACGATGCGGCGGCCCCCTGCGGGGCCGCCGTTCGTCTCGATGTCCGCGACTGCGCCGGCGGTCAGCGTGGCGGCGTGGCCCTGGCCGCGGTGCACGGGGATGGTGAACGCCCGGTTCAGGGAGACGGCCGCGCCGTTGTCCCGGAAGTCGAGGACGGCGAGCAGGGTGCCGCCGTCGTGGAGCTCATACCGGGACTCGGCGTCATTGCGGGTGACGGTGGGGGAGGTGCTCATGCCGGGGCAACCCCCGGTGGTGGCGGGGTATTCCGACGCCGGCCGACTGCCGTGGCTTAACCCGTCCGGCCTCTCCCGTTGACTTTGCGGCATCACAGGTGGCAAGTGAGTGGGAGGGATTCAATGCACGACGCCATGATGTTTTCCAGTGTGTCCCTATTGTGGGCAGGTCTATTCACACTGTCACGACGAGTGGAGCTTGCCGGGCTCCGGGATGGGCAGGGTGAAAGGGTTTGGTCCGGGCGGGGTGGCATGGTCCTCGCGATCGGTCTGGTCGTGGGGATGACCGGACTTCTCGTGGGCTCCGAGAACGTTGTTGCAATGGTGTTCTGCGGTCTTGGTCTCCTTCTGCTCGGGTGCTCGTTCCTCCTGATTCTCGTCATGCCCAAGGCCTCACAGCTGAGCGGTGAGGTGCAATGGCGACGAATCGTCAAGCACCGCCTACAGCATCGACTTTCCGCATTCCGACACGCGGGGCGTGAGTGGTGGCAGGCGATGTCGCGCCCGGCCATAGCGGGTGGAACGGCAGTAGCCCGTGGGCGCGTGAAGCGGCACGGGCCATCTCTGGAACCGCTGCTGTTCTTGGCCATCGTGTTGCTGGCGGGGGTTGTGGCACTTAGCGGCATGCTGTCGACATTGGTCCGCCTCTTCGATCCGCGGAATGGGGTAAACACCGCCATCGCTGGGACCGCGTTGGCGACCGCTTGGATGGTGCTCCTGGGGCTTACCTTGTGGGCCCTCACCGTCACCTTGATCTTGGCGGTGATCGTGGGGCAGTGGCGGCCCGCGTACCGGGCCCATGTGCTTTCCGCCGTACAGGCGACAGTCGCCGGCACGGGTGCCGGTGCCGCCGTCGGGATATGTGCTGCTGTCATGGCGCCGGTCGGGTGCTACGCGGTCCAGGCGGCAGGAGTGGCGCGGATTTGGGACTGCCAGACTGCTTCGGTGGACCTCGGGGTGAGCCACATCCTGATGGTCAGCAGTTTCTTCAGTCTCTTCGGATTCATGGCCGGAAGTGTGCTCGGGACGACAAGCCTCATGGCCTGGCGAGGACGGCCCGCGTGGACGCGGATCGTCTACCCGTCGGTCTACCTCACGGTGTGGGGGCTGGTCCTGGCCACGGCCTCGCCTCGATCGATCCTGGAAGCGATTTCACAGGAGTCTGTGTCCACTGGGGTACCGGACATGTCACTGACGCGGGACCAACGCTTTGGTCAGGCTGGCGGTGACGCATGGCGGGTCGCCGTCGTCGAGATGAAAGAGGCAGGCGCGTGGCCGGTGGCGCCCGAGGCGGGGGCCCTCTGGTGGTGGAGTGCAGGTGTGGTGGTCCTTGCGCTCGTGTACCAAGTACGGGCGGAAGTTCTCTAGGGTGAGTCCAATAGCGTGGTGTCAATTCCCGCGGGGTTCTCGTCGTCGGGGCGTGTCAACTTGTCTGTGTAAGCGGGGTGGTCACAGGTAGGGGTTGATCCGGTCGGGGTAGGCCGCGGCGAGCTGGGCGAGGGCCTGCTTCCAGTTCGTGACGGCCTGGCCTTCGACGAGCCGGCCCTGGGCTTTGCGCTGGCCGGCGGGTTTGCCCCGGTCCCGAGCGCGTTCGGCGGCGCGTTTGTCTTCGATGTTGCAGATCGCCAGCCAGAGCAGCTTCACCGCCGCCTCGGTCGAGGGGAAGTGGCCGCGGTTCTTGGTCACCTTCCGTAGCTGGAAGTTCAGCGACTCGATGCTGTTGGTCGTGTAGATGACCTTGCGGAGCATGGGTGGGAACTGCAGGAACGGGATGAACCGCTCCCAGGAGTTCGCCCAGGTCGCGGCTGCAGACGGGTACTTCGTGCCGAGCTCGGAGGCCTCGAACTCGGCCAGCGCCTTCCTCGCGGTCTCTTCGTTGGGGGCAGTGTAGATCGGCTTCAGCGCGGCGGCGACCTTCTTGCGGTCCTGGTAGGCCACGAACCGCATCGCGGCCCGGATCAGGTGAACCACGCAGGTCTGGACCATCGAGTCCGGCCACGTCGCCTCGATCGCCTCCGGCAGGCCCTTGAGCCCGTCGCAGCACACGATCAGCACGTCCTGTACGCCCCGGTTGGCGAGATCGGCGCAGACGTGGGCCCAGAACGCCGAGCCCTCGGTGTCCTGGACCCAGATCCCCAGCACGTGCTTGATGCCCTCGAGGTCCACGCCGACGGCGATGTAGGCGGCACGGTTGAGGACCTGGCTGTTCTCTCGGATCTTGATCCGGATTGCGTCGAGATAGATCACCGGATAGAACTCCTCCAGCGGCCGCGACTGCCACGCCAGGACCTCTTCGCTCACGGCGTCGGTGATGTTGGAGATCGTCTCGTGCGACAGGTCCGTGCCGATCGTGGAGGCCAGGTGGTGCTGGATGTCCCGGATCGTCATTCCGCCGGCATAGAGGCTGATGATCATGTCATCCAGGCCCCCGAGGCGCCGCTGGCCCTTGGGCACCAGGCGCGGGGTGAACGACCCGCCCCGGTCTCGCGGGACGTCCAGCTCGATCGGCCCGACCTCGGACTCCACGGTCTTCGGGGTGGTCCCGTTGCGGGAGTTGGCGTGCTTCGGCGCCTCGCTCGAGCCCTTCTCGTAGCCCAGATGGCTGGTCAGCTCGGCCTGCAGGCCCCGCTCGAGCGCGGCCTTGACCAGCGCGGGCACGAACCCGCCGTCACCGGTGAGCTCGACGCCGCCCGCGTCGATCTGCGCGAATAGGGAATCAAGCTGCCCTGAGGCTTTCAGCTGCTCGACCAGGTCCTGGCCCGAGGGCTCGCCTGGGTTCTTCTCGTCGGTCATGGTCATGATTCTTACCGTTCCTCTCGGTACGGCTTACACAGACCATCTGACACGCCCCGTCGTCGTAGACGGTGAAGGGCCATCGTGGGATGACCAGTTGTTTCCGCCAAGAAGCAAGAAGAGTGATCCCACGATGACCCACAACCAGTCTGCCCTGACGACCCTGATCGGCGAAGTCCTCGCCGACCCCGACCTGGCCCACTCGGACGTGTTCCGGCGAATGCTGCAGGCCGGCCTGCAAGACCTGATCAACGCGGAAGCGACCGTGAAGATCGGCGCGGCCCGTTACGAGCGCACCCCGGAGCGGACCACCCGCCGTAACGGCACCCGGCCGAAGACCCTCGCGACCCCGGCCGGGGAGGTGGACCTTCAGATCCCGAAGCTGCGGGAGGGGTCGTTCTTCCCCTCGCTGCTGAGCCCGCGCCGCCGGGTCGACAAGGCGCTCTACGCGGTGATCTGTCAGGCCTGGATCGACGGCGTCTCGACCCGCAAGGTCGATCAGCTGGTGCGGGCGCTCGGCAACGACACCGGCATCAGCCGGTCGACGGTGTCGCGGATCTGCGGTGAGATCGACGAGGCGGTGCAGGAGTTCCTTTCCCGCCGGATCGATCACACTTGGTTCCCGTACCTGTTCCTCGACGCGACCTACCTCGACGTCCGCCACCGCGGCCGGGTCGCCTCGCAGGCCCTCGTCGTCGCCACCGGCGTGAGCGGCGAGGGCAGGCGGGAGATCCTCGGGATGGCGCTCGGTGACGCGGAGACCACCGACTTCTGGACCGAGTTCCTCCGCAGCCTCCGCGACCGCGGCCTGAAGGTCGCCACCGACGCCGACCCGCTCGGGGTTGCCCTGGTCACGTCCGACGCGCACGCCGGCATCAAGGCCGCGGTGAAAGCGATCCTGCCCGGCTCGGGGTGGCAACGATGCCGAGTGCATTTCGCGCGCAACGTGACCCAGAAGCTCGGCTCAGCACGCTCCAAGCCGGTCAACGCGCTGATCTCCACGATCTTCGCGCAGACCACCCCCGAAGCGGTGATCGCGCAGTATCACCAGGTCACCGACAGTCTGCGCGGCTCGTTCCCCGAGATCACCGCCATGCTCGAGGCCGCCGAGCCGGACCTCACCGGGTTCGCCCCGCTGCCCCGGGAGCACTGGCAGAAGGTCTGGTCCAACAACCCCATCGAGCGCCTCAACCGCGAGATCAAACGCCGCGCCGACGTCGTCCAGATCTTCCCCGACCGCGACTCCGTGACCCGCCTGATCGGCGCGGTCCTCCAGGAACAACACGAGGAATGGCAATACGGCGAACGCCGCTACTTCTCCGACATCTCGATGCGCAAACTCGTCCACACCCTGCACGAACACACCGAACCCGCCCGCCCCGAGCTCTACCTCACCGCCTGACCACCACCCACCCACAGGGAACAACGGAATGACACCACGCCACGGGACTTGACCCCCGCTGACGCAGTGCTGGACCTGCCACGCGCAACCCGAATCGAGGTCTTGTCCGGCACGCTAAAAGAGCAGGTCAAAGATAGCCATGGCCCGCTCCCAGTGCACGCTCTGCGGGTTTTTGACCTTAGGATCGAGGATTTTGAAGGCACGTGCCAGCGCCACCGTCAGCCCGCCGACCAGGCGCGGCGACTCCGCTTCCATCTCATAGCTGTAGGCCAGGTCGAGCGGGGGCAGGGCTACCAGCTGATCCAGGATAGGCTGAAGCTCCAGTGCGGTGTCCAGCCCGTCGAAGGCCCGCATGCTCTCCTTGAAGCCGAGCGTCAGCGGCAGGTCGTGCAGCTGGATGACGTCTCGCTGGTTGTCCTTGGCCGTGGCCTGCGCCGCCAGCAACAGATCGTAGACCTTCTGCCGCACGAAATCGTTCAGCCGCGCCAGGTCGTTCTTGTCCACGTCCAGGCCGGCTGCCTCCCGAAAGAGCCGTTCAAACTTCGATACGCCGATGATTTTCGCCATAGTTCTATCTCCTCCTGTCAGACTTACAGTGACACTAATAGCACGGACACCGGGGGCCGGGTCAAGTCCCGTGGCGTGGTGTCATTCCGTTGTTCCCTGTGGGTGGGTGGTGGTCAGGCGGTGAGGTAGAGCTCGGGGCGGGCGGGTTCGGTGTGTTCGTGCAGGGTGTGGACGAGTTTGCGCATCGAGATGTCGGAGAAGTAGCGGCGTTCGCCGTATTGCCATTCCTCGTGTTGTTCCTGGAGGACCGCGCCGATCAGGCGGGTCACGGAGTCGCGGTCGGGGAAGATCTGGACGACGTCGGCGCGGCGTTTGATCTCGCGGTTGAGGCGCTCGATGGGGTTGTTGGACCAGACCTTCTGCCAGTGCTCCCGGGGCAGCGGGGCGAACCCGGTGAGGTCCGGCTCGGCGGCCTCGAGCATGGCGGTGATCTCGGGGAACGAGCCGCGCAGACTGTCGGTGACCTGGTGATACTGCGCGATCACCGCTTCGGGGGTGGTCTGCGCGAAGATCGTGGAGATCAGCGCGTTGACCGGCTTGGAGCGTGCTGAGCCGAGCTTCTGGGTCACGTTGCGCGCGAAATGCACTCGGCATCGTTGCCACCCCGAGCCGGGCAGGATCGCTTTCACCGCGGCCTTGATGCCGGCGTGCGCGTCGGACGTGACCAGGGCAACCCCGAGCGGGTCGGCGTCGGTGGCGACCTTCAGGCCGCGGTCGCGGAGGCTGCGGAGGAACTCGGTCCAGAAGTCGGTGGTCTCCGCGTCACCGAGCGCCATCCCGAGGATCTCCCGCCTGCCCTCGCCGCTCACGCCGGTGGCGACGACGAGGGCCTGCGAGGCGACCCGGCCGCGGTGGCGGACGTCGAGGTAGGTCGCGTCGAGGAACAGGTACGGGAACCAAGTGTGATCGATCCGGCGGGAAAGGAACTCCTGCACCGCCTCGTCGATCTCACCGCAGATCCGCGACACCGTCGACCGGCTGATGCCGGTGTCGTTGCCGAGCGCCCGCACCAGCTGATCGACCTTGCGGGTCGAGACGCCGTCGATCCAGGCCTGACAGATCACCGCGTAGAGCGCCTTGTCGACCCGGCGGCGCGGGCTCAGCAGCGAGGGGAAGAACGACCCCTCCCGCAGCTTCGGGATCTGAAGGTCCACCTCCCCGGCCGGGGTCGCGAGGGTCTTCGGCCGGGTGCCGTTACGGCGGGTGGTCCGCTCCGGGGTGCGCTCGTAACGGGCCGCGCCGATCTTCACGGTCGCTTCCGCGTTGATCAGGTCTTGCAGGCCGGCCTGCAGCATTCGCCGGAACACGTCCGAGTGGGCCAGGTCGGGGTCGGCGAGGACTTCGCCGATCAGGGTCGTCAGGGCAGACTGGTTGTGGGTCATCGTGGGATCACTCTTCTTGCTTCTTGGCGGAAACAACTGGTCATCCCACGATGGCCCTTCACCGTCTACGACGACGAGAACCCCGCGGGAATTGACACCACGCCACGGGACTTGACCGTTCTCTATAGACGAGTCCCGCCCTCTACGCCCCACATGTAGTGGTCCGCGGGGGCCGGACACGCCGCTCGCAGACGTGGCGAACTCGACTTTCCGGCTGTGGGAACCCGGCCCCGAGATCTCCACCGGCTGTGGACAGTCGACCTCGGCCCTGGCGTGTCCCGCATGTCCGCGCGGATCGTCTCGCACAGCAGGGTGTGGACAGGATGGGCAGAGGATGGGGATACGTAACTACAGTGGTGTGACTACTACATGTAGGGATGGTTCCTGGCGGAGATCACTAGATGTAGTATCGACGCAGATGTTCGGCACGCTCCGTGATTCACCTCGCGGACGCCGCGCCGACACCCGCAGACCACCAGAGACCACGAAGGAACAGGGATCGCCATGACCGTCACCGTGTACACCAAGCCGGCCTGCGTGCAGTGCAACGCCACCTACCGTGCACTGGACAAGAAGGGCATCGCCTACGAGGTCGTGGACATGTCCCAGGACCCCGCCGCCCTCGAGCGCGTCCGTGCCCTCGGCTTCATGCAGGCCCCCGTCGTCATCACCGAGACCGACTCCTGGTCCGGCTTCCGCCCGGACAAGATCGCCGAGCTCGCCGAGTCCGCCGCGGCATCGGTGGCCTGACCGGAGTCGACATGACCGTCGCCGCGGACCCGGGCCACATCCGCTCGGCCGAGGCGCAGGGGCTCGTCCCCACCGACGCGGGACTGATCTACTTCTCCTCCGCCTCCAACTACACGCACCGCTTCGTCGAGAAGCTGGAGCTGCCCGAGGACCGGGTGGCTCGACTGCCGTTGATCACCCGGGAGCCCACCCTCGGGGCCACCGCCCCATACGTCCTGATGACCCCCACCTATGGCGGGGGCAGCGGGCCGGGCGCGGTCCCGAAGCAGGTGATCAAGTTCCTCAACGTCCCGGAGAACCGTCACTGGATTCGGGGCGTGATCGCGTCCGGGAACACCAACTTCCATGAGGGCTACTGCCTGGCCGGCTACATCATCTCCCGCAAGTGCCAGGTCCCCCTCATGTACAAATTCGAGCTGATGGGCACGCCCGACGACGTCGAACGCGTCCGCGGCGGCCTGGAAGGACTGTGGACATGACCATCACCGCACCCACCGAGGCGGACCTCATCCGCCAGGCGAAGAACATGCCCGCCGAGTGGCAGAACCTCGGCTATCACGAGCTCAACGCCATGCTGAACCTCTACGGCGCCGACGGTCGCATCCAGTTCGAGGCCGACCACGCGGCCGCGCGCCAGTACTTCCTGCAGCATGTCAACACCAACACGGTGTTCTTCCACGACCTGGAGGAGAAGCTCGACTACCTGCAGAAGAACGACTACTACGAGACCGAGACGTTCGAGCAGTACCCCTTCGAGTTCGTCCGGGGCCTGTTCGATCGTGCCTACAAGGCCAAGTTCCGCTTCCCGACCTTCCTCGGCGCGTTCAAGTTCTACACCTCGTACGCCCTGAAGACCTTCGACGGCAAGCGCTACCTCGAGCGCTACGAGGACCGCGTCGCCGTCGTCGCCCTCCACCTGGCCCGGGGCGACCAGGAGCTGGCCACCCATCTGGTGGACGAGATGATCGCCGGCCGCTTCCAGCCGGCCACCCCCACGTTCCTCAACTCGGGCAAGAAGCAGCGCGGCGAGCTCGTCTCCTGCTTCCTGCTGCGCATCGAGGACAACATGGAGTCGATCGCCCGCGGCATCAACTCCGCCCTGCAGCTGTCCAAGCGCGGCGGCGGGGTGGCCCTCTCGCTGACCAACATCCGCGAGCACGGCGCGCCCATCAAGCAGATCGAGAACCAGTCCTCCGGCGTCATCCCCGTGATGAAGCTCCTCGAGGACTCCTTCTCCTACGCCAACCAGCTCGGCGCGCGCCAGGGCGCCGGCGCGGTGTACCTCAACGCGCACCACCCGGACATCCACCGCTTCCTCGACACCAAGCGCGAGAACGCGGACGAGAAGATCCGCATCAAGACCCTCTCCCTCGGCGTCGTGATCCCGGACATCACGTTCCAGCTGGCGAAGAAGAACGAGGACATGTACCTGTTCTCGCCGTACGACGTCGAGCGCGTCTACGGGGTGCCGTTCTCCGAGATCTCCGTGACCGAGAAGTACTACGAGATGGTCGACGACGCGCGGATCAAGAAGACCAAGATCAGCGCGCGTGAGTTCTTCCAGACCATCGCCGAGATCCAGTTCGAGTCCGGCTACCCGTACGTCGTGTTCGAGGACACCGTGAACGCCGCGAACCCGATCAAGGGCCGCATCACCATGTCCAACCTGTGCTCCGAGATCCTGCAGGTCTCCGAGGCCTCCGAGTACAACGAGGACCTGAGCTACGCCCACGTGGGCCAGGACATCTCGTGCAACCTCGGCTCGATGAACATCGCCAAGACCATGGACTCGCCGGACTTCGGCCGGTCCGTGGAGACCGCGATCCGTGCGCTGACGGCCGTGTCGGTCATGTCCGACATCCAGTCGGTGCCGTCCATCGCCAAGGGCAACGCGGCCTCCCACGCCATCGGCCTGGGGCAGATGAACCTCCACGGCTACCTGGCACGCGAGCACGTCCACTACGGCTCGGAGGAGGGCATCGACTTCACGAACATGTACTTCTACGCGGTGCTGTTCCACGCGCTGCGCGCCTCGAACCGGATCGCCATCGAGACCGGCCAGCGGTTCGGCGGGTTCGAGGACTCGAAGTACGCCTCCGGGGAGTTCTTCGACAAGTACACGGACCAGGAGTGGGCGCCCGCCACCGAGCGCGTCGCCGAGCTGTTCGCGGACGCCGGCATCGCCCTGCCCACGCAGGACGACTGGCGTGAACTGAAGGCCTCCGTCATGGAGCACGGCATCTTCAACCGCAACCTGCAGGCCGTCCCGCCGACGGGCTCGATCTCCTACATCAACAACTCGACCTCCTCGATCCACCCGGTGGCCTCGAAGATCGAGATCCGCAAGGAGGGCAAGCTCGGCCGCGTGTACTACCCGGCGCCGTACCTCACCAACGAGAACCTCGAGTACTACGAGGACGCGTACGAGATCGGCTACGAGAAGATCATCGACACGTATGCCGCGGCGACGCAGCACGTGGACCAGGGCCTGTCCCTGACGCTGTTCTTCAAGGACACGGCCACCACCCGTGACCTGAACCGCGCGCAGATCTACGCGTGGAGGAAGGGCATCAAGACGATCTACTACATCCGCCTGCGCCAGCTCGCGCTGGAGGGCACCGAGGTCGAGGGCTGCGTGAGCTGCATGCTCTGACAGCCGGCCATTCGAGGCGGGAAATCCCGCGTATTCCGCGCTTCTGAGCGCGCTTGCGCTGGATTTCCCGCCTCGAAGTGGAGCCGGCGCACCCGGGCGGGGCGGGCCCACGACGTCGTGAGCCCGGACCTGCCCGAGTGGCTGCCGCTGCCCCTGCGGGCCTACACTGACCCGGACCCGCGCCCCGCTGACCGTGCTCTCGCGAGCCCCCGGAATCCGCGGATTCTCAACGAATTCTTCTGAAGGATGTGCCCTGCCGTGACCGAGACCCAGCAGTCCCACCTCGTCGAGGCGATCAACTGGAACCGCATTCAGGACGAGAAGGACGTGGAGGTGTGGAACCGCCTCGTCAACAACTTCTGGCTGCCGGAGAAGGTGCCGCTGTCCAACGACGTCCAGTCCTGGTCCCACCTCACGGACGAGGAGCGACTGCTCTCCATGCGCGTCTTCACGGGCCTGACGCTGCTGGACACGATCCAGGGCACCGTGGGCGCCGTCTCCCTCATCCCGGACGCCATGACCCCGCACGAGGAGGCCGTCCTCACGAACATCGCGTTCATGGAGTCGGTGCACGCGAAGTCGTACTCCTCGATCTTCTCCACGCTGGCCTCCACCCCGGAGATCGACGAGGCGTTCCGCTGGTCTCGTGAGAACCGGAACCTGCAGGCCAAGGCCCGCCTGATCGTGGAGCGCTATGACGGCCAGGACCCGTACAAGAAGAAGATCGCCTCCACCCTGCTCGAGTCCTTCCTCTTCTACTCGGGCTTCTACTGGCCCATGTACCTCTCCGCGCACGCCCGCCTCACCAACACCGCCGACCTGATCCGCCTGATCATCCGCGACGAGGCCGTGCACGGGTACTACATCGGCTACAAGTACCAGCGGAGCATCGAGACCCTGCCGGAGGAGAAGCGGGAGGAGCTCAAGGCGTTCACCTTCGAGCTGCTGTTCGAGCTGTACGAGAACGAGGTCGAGTACACCCATGACCTCTACGACGCCGTCGGCCTGGCCGAGGACGTGAAGAAGTTCCTGCACTACAACGCGAACAAGGCGCTGATGAACCTGGGCTACGAGCCGATGTTCCCGGCCGAGACCACGAACGTGAACCCCGCCATCCTCTCTGCGCTCTCCCCGAACTCGGACGAGAACCACGACTTCTTCTCCGGATCCGGCTCCTCCTACGTGATCGGCAAGGCCGAGAACACCGAGGACGAGGACTGGGACTTCTGATCCCGTCCGCCTGAGGCCCTTGATGGGCCCCGCCGTCCGCAGGCCACCACGACGCCGGCCCGCACCTTCCCGTGAAGGTGCGGGCCGGCGTCGTGGTGGGGAGGGGTGCCGCCGGCCACTGGATGGCAGGGGTTTGTCATATAACGACACATGACGCGGGCGGAAGGCGGGGTCCAGCCCTCCGAGAGGTCGGGAAATGAGACCTGTGTCACGTCGTTCCTTCCACGGCGCCCCGGTGTGGTTGACTTTTTCCCTGCACCGGTGACGACGCCGGGGCACCCCTCACCATCTTGAGCGGCCGAGAGATCTGGGTCGACGACGCCGCAGCAACCACACCCCCACCGACCGGGCGCAGGTGCTAACGCCAGGACCGATGGAAAGGACGGGAATGTCGTCTACCCCTGCTCTCAGCACGTCTGCTCATCCCATGGGCACGCCCATGATCGAGGTGCGTGGTCTCGAGAAGACCTTCCGCCAGGGCGCGAAGGAGATCCGTGCGCTGCGCGGCGTCGACCTCGCCGTGGCCCCGGGCCGCATCCACGGGATCATCGGCCAGTCCGGCGCGGGCAAGTCCACGCTCGTGCGGTGCCTGACCCTGCTCGAGCCCCCGACCTCCGGGACGGTCTCCGTGGCGGGCAAGGACCTGACCCGGGAGTCGCGCTCCGGCCTGCTGGACTCCCGCCGCCGGATCGGCATGGTCTTCCAGCACGCCAACCTGTTCTCCTCCCGGACCGCCCGCGACAACGTGGCCTATCCGCTCGAGGTCGCCGGCGGGTCCGATGCCGCCGCGCGTCGGGCGCGCGCAGACGAGCTGCTCGCCCTGGTGGGTCTCGAGGGCTTCGAAGGGTCCTACCCGGCGCAGCTGTCCGGCGGTCAGAAGCAGCGGGTGGGCATCGCTCGCGCGCTCGCGTCGGACCCCGACGTGCTGCTCTGCGACGAGCCCACCTCGGCCCTCGACCCCGCGAGCACGGAGGGTGTCCTGACCCTGATCGAGGACCTTTCCCGGCGCCTGGGCCTGACCGTCCTGGTCATCACCCACGAGATGCACGTGGTCAAGCGACTGTGCCACGAGGTGTCCCTCCTGCAGGACGGGCGGATCGTCCAGTCCGGCGACCTCGGGGACGTGGCGTCCGACCTCGACTCGCCGCTGTCCGCCGCGTTGCTGCCTTTGCCCACGCCCCATGCCGCTCGGGACCAGCGCCTCGTGGAGGTGCTCGGCCGGGGCCGGGCCGCCTCCCTGCCCATCACCCAGCTGGTCCGCGACGCGGGCGCCGGCGACGTCGAGATCCTGGCCGGCACCGTCGAGGACCTCGCGGGGGAGCGCTTCTCCCACCAGCTCCTGAGCCTGTCCGCCACGGAGGCCTCGGCCGACGCCGTGGTGGCGCGCCTGCAGGAGGCAGGCCTGACCGCTCGCGTCCGCACGGCTCGGCAGGCAGCCCAGGACCACGTCACCGCGGATGAGATCGGAGGAGCCCGATGACCTGGCTCGAGAAGCTGACCACGAACCCGGCGATCACCGAGGCCCTGCCTGAGGCGGTCGTGGAGACGTTGCTGATGGTGGCGATCTCCGGCGTCGCCACCGTGCTGATCGGCGGCCTCCTGGGCATCGTGCTGCATGTGACCCGTCCGGGGGGATTGAATCCCATGCCCGCCCTCTACACGGTGCTGTCCGCCGTGATCGTCAACATCACGAGGTCGATCCCGTACGCCATCCTCATGGTGGCGCTCATCCCGCTGACCAAGTGGCTCGTGGGCACGGCGATCGGGCCCATCGCGGCGACCATCTCCCTGACCATCGGCACCGCGCCGTTCTTCGCGCGCCTTGTGGAGTCGGCGCTGCGTGAGATCCCTTCGGGCACCGTGGACGCCGCGCAGGTCATGGGCTCCACCCGTGGCCAGGTCATCCGCAAGGTCCTCCTCCCGGAAGCCATGCCCGGCCTGATCGCGGCGACGACCACCACCCTGGTGACGCTCGTGGGCTACTCGGCCATGGCCGGCCTGATCGGCGGCGGCGGCCTCGGCCGCCTCGCCTACAACTACGGCTACCAGCGATTCCAGACCGAGGTGATGGTCGTGACCATCGTCGTCATCGTCGTCCTGGTGCAGCTCATCCAGTGGATCGGCGACCTGCTGATCCGCCGCATGGACCACCGCTGACCCCTCACCTTCTTCTTCATCTCTCCATCCCTCCGACACGAAAGGCCCCTCCCATGGCTCTGTCACCCCTCTCCCGCCGCACCGCCCTCGGCGCCGGCACCGCCGCTCTCGCCCTCGCCCTCTCCGCCTGCGGCGCCAGCGGCTCCGACTCGGCGGCCTCCTCCGCCCCCACCCCGGACCCGGCGAATCCCGTCGTCGTGAAGGTGGGGGCGAACCCCGTGCCGCACGCCCAGATCCTCGAGTTCGTGGACGAGAACCTCGCGAAGGAGGCGGGCATCGATCTGGAGATCCAGGAGTTCGACGACTACCAGATGCCCAACACCGCGCTCAACGAGGGCAAGATCGACGCGAACTACTACATGCACGAGCCGTTCTTCAACAAGCAGGTCGAGGAGCGCGGCCTGAAGATGGAGCACGGCGAGGGCGTGCACATCGAGCCCTACGCCGCGTTCTCCCAGAAGTTCGACTCCGTGGACCAGGTGCCGGACGGCGCCACCGTGGCCATCACGAACGACCCCGGCAACCAGCCCCGTGCCCTCAAGATGCTGGAGCAGGCCGGCCTGCTCCAGGACATCCAGGACGACTCCGCCGCCCTGACCCTCACCCCCGAGCAGAACCCGAAGGGCCTGCAGTTCGAGGAGAACCAGCCGGAGATCCTCGTGCAGATCCTGGACGACCCGGCGGTGGACCTCGCCATCATCAACGGCAACTACTTCATCCAGGCCGGCATGACCCTGGAGGACGCCGTGGTGGTCGAGGAGATCTCCGGCGAGAACCCCTACGCCAACTTCGTGGCATGGCGCGAGGGGGAGAAGACCCCGGGCGTGGAGAAGCTCGACGAGCTGCTGCACTCGCCGGAGGTCAAGGAGTACATCGAGCAGACCTGGCCGGGCGGCGACGTCACCCCGTCCTTCTGAGTCGGAGCGTCCCTGACGGCGCCCCGCGCCTGCCTCATCGGCCGGTGACATCCCGCGGGGACGTCACCGGCCGCCGTCGTCGTTCTGGCAGACTTCGGCCCATGACCGACATCACCTCCACCCCCGCGGCCTCCGTCGCCGACGATCCCCTGGCCTTCTACGTGCGCCTCGGCGAGCCCACCGTGGACGCCGACGGCGTCCGCACCTCCCGCGTGCGCTCCACCGTGCACGCCCAGGGCGCATGGCGGGAAGAGGAGATGCACATGGCCGCCGTCTCGGGCCTGCTGCTGCACGAGGTGGCCGCGCACGAGACCACTCCCGGGCTGCGGGTGGGACGGCTCTCCTACGACATCCTGGGCACGCTCTGGTCGGGCGAGCTCGAGGTGGTCACGCGCACCCTGCGTCCGGGCCGGACCATCGAGCTCGTCGAGTCCGTGCTCCACGCCCGGGGCCGCACCGTACTGACCCTGCGGGCCTGGCTGCTGTCCACCTCGGACACCTCCGCCGTCGCCCAGCTGCCGGACGAGCCCCTCCCGCCGCGCTCGCAGGCGCAGGCGCACAACGCGCTCCACGGATGGGGGGGCGGGTACATCGCCTCCCTCGACGGCGTCATCCTGCCCGGCCACGGGCCGGGCCACGGCCGGGTGTGGCTCACCACGGACCGTGAGATGGTGGCGGGGGAGAGCACGAGCGACCTGGTCCGCCTGATCAGCCTCACCGACGCGGCCAACGGGATCGCCCCGGCCCTGCCGGCGAAACCGGGCGGGTGGTTCTTCCCCAACGTGGACCTGCAGATCCACCTGTACCGCGAGCCCACCGGCCACTGGCTCGGCCTCGCGGGGCAGGTCACGGTGGGCCCGGACGGCGTGGGCCTGACCAGCACCGTCCTCCACGACGACGACGGCCCCTTCGCCCACGCCGAGCAGACCCTCACCCTGCGCTCCTGGCCGGCCGAGGGCGGCCTGTGAGCGCAGCTCCCCGGCTGCGCTGGGCCGTGCAGGAGCGGACCCTCGGGGCCGTCGAAGACCTCGACTGGGCCATGGACGAGCTGGCCGTCTTCCGCGCCGCCGCGGCCGAGGGAAGGGCCCTCGACGACCTGATCCGCGTCTACGTGCCCGAACCGACGGTCGCGTTCGGCCAGCGCGACGCCCGGCTGCCCGGCTTCGCGGCCGCGGCCGCGGCGGCCCGGTCCCACGGCTTCGAGCCGGTGGTGCGCCGGGCCGGCGGACGGGCGGCGGCCTACCACCACGGCTGCCTGGTGGTGGACCACCTGAGCCAGCAGGAGGACGCGGCGCTCACGCAGCAGGCCCGGTTCGCCGAGTTCGCCGACCTGTTCGTGCGGGCGTTCGCCCGCATGGACGTGCCCGCCTCCGTGGGTGAGATCCCGGGGGAGTACTGCCCCGGCGAGTTCTCCGTGCAGGGACCTGCGCCGACATACCCGGTGAAGCTGGCCGGCTCCGCGCAGCGCGTGGTGAAGGGGGCGTTCCTGTTCTCCACCCACGTGGTGGTGTCCGACCCCGCCCCGCTGCGGGCCGTGCTCGTCGACGTCTACCGGGAGCTCGGCCTGGACATGGACCCCCGCACGGCGGGCGCGGCCGAGGACGTGCGCCCCGGGGTGAGCGTTCCCGCGTTCGCCGCGGCCCTGCGGGAGGAGTACACGGCGTGGGCCGCCGCCGCCGGGCTCGAGGTCGTGGACGAGCAGCTCGCCGTCCTCGCCGCAGGGACCTCCGGCTGAGGGCACGGGCGGCCCGGCTGCAGGGGGCCCGTCAGACCGTGAGATCCGCGATGATCTCCCGCTTGCGTCGCGGGGTGAAGCCGGCCGCCACGGCCGCCGCCCGGCGCGCCGCGTCCGTCCGGTAGAGGGACCAGCCCCGCTGCACGAGGAACGGCACCGGCTTGCGACGCTCGGCGACATCGCGCACGAACCGGCGGGCCGCCGTCGTGGTCCGCGCCTGGTCGATGTACCAGGCCGCGTAGCGGACTCCGGCCCGGTCCAGGGCGGCGGGCATGCGCTCGGCGAAGATGCCCTCCGCCACGATCACCCCGCCCGGCTCGAGCGCGACGGTGCCGTGCCCGCGGACGGAGGACGTGGAGATGTCGTAGTCGGGCACGCGCGTGGCGCCCTCCTCGAGCAGTTCGACGACCGCGTCCACGGCCGCCTGCTCATCCCACGTTCCGGGGTGGTCCCAGTCGATCTCGCCATACGGGGTGCGCGGGAACACGGGGCCGGGCCCACCCGCGGCGCCGTCGTCGGACTGCGGACGGTAGAACGCATCGAGCGAGAGGTGGGGCCGGCCGTGCCGCCGGGCCAGGTAGGACTTGCCGGAGCCCGACGCCCCGCCGAGCAGGATCACGGAAGGAGGGGTCGAGGCGGGGAGGATGGTCACGGGGGACCATTCTTCCCCACCTCGGCGCGTCCTCAGTGGCCGCGGTCGATCCACTCCTGCAGGTGCGGCTTCTCCGTGCCGATCGTGGTGGAGTCGCCGTGGCCGGTGTGGACCACGGTGGCCTCCGGCAGCGAGAGCAGGCGCTCGCGGATGGACTCGATGATCGTGTCGAAGTCCGAGTACGAGCGGCCGGTGGCGCCGGGCCCGCCCTGGAACAGGGTGTCGCCGGAGAACACGACGCCGGTCGGGGCGCCGTCGTCGCCGACCTCGCCCAGGGCGGGGGCGTACAGGCAGACCGAGCCGGGGGAGTGACCGGGGGTGTGCAGCACCCGCAGCTCGACGCCGGCCACGCGCAGGACGTCGCCCTCGGCGAGCGCGCCGTCGGGCTCCTCGTCGGGGAAGACGGCGTCCCAGAGCATGCGGTCTGCGGGGTGGAGCAGCACGGGGGCGTCCACCATCTGGCGGAACTCCTGGACCTGGCGGATGTGGTCGTCGTGGCCGTGGGTGAGGACGATGGCCAGCACCTGGCGGCCGTTCACCTTCTTCCAGACGGCCGAGGCATCATGGGCCGGGTCGATGACGACGCACTGCTCCGCGCCGCCGACGATCCACACGTTGTTGTCCACGTCGAACGTCTCCCCGTCCAGGGAGAACGTGCCGGAGGTGACCAGGTGATCGATGCGCGCCATCAGAGCACCACCACCGAGCGCAGGACGTCGCCGGACTTCATTGTCTCGAAGGCCTCGTTCACCTCGTCCAGGGCGATGGTCTCCGTGACGAACTCGTCCAGCGGCAGGCGGCCCAGGCGGTACTGGTCCACGAGCATCGGGAAGTCGCGCTCCGGCAGGCAGTCGCCGTACCACGAGGACTTCAGCGCGCCGCCGCGGCCGAAGACCTCCAGCAGGGGCAGCTTCAGCTCCATGCCGGGGGTGGGCACGCCCACCAGGACGACGCGGCCGGCCAGGTCCCGGGCGTAGAACGCCTGCTCGTAGGTCTCCGGGCGGCCGACCGCCTCGATGACCACGTCGGCGCCGAAGCCGCCGGTCGCCGCGCGGATGGCCTCCACGGGGTCCTCGTCCTTCGAGTTCACGGTGTGGGTGGCGCCGAGCTCCTCGGCCTTCGCGAGCTTCTTGGCGTCGATGTCCACCGCGATGATCGTGGTGGCGCCGGCGAGCTTCGCCCCGGCGATCGCGGCCACGCCGACGCCGCCGCAGCCGATCACGGCCACGGACTCGCCGAGCTTGACCTCGCCGGTGTTGATGGCCGCGCCGATGCCGGCCATGATCCCGCAGCCGAGCAGGCCGACCGCGGCCTGTTCCTCGGGAGTGTCGACGCCGTCGACCTTGGTGCACTGCTTGGCGTGGACGAGCGTCTTGTCCGCGAACGCCCCGATGCCCAGGGCCGGGGACAGCTCCGTGCCGTCCTCGAGGGTCATCTTCTGGGTCGCGTTGTGGGTGTTGAAGCAGTACTTCGGCTCGCCCTTCCGGCACGCGCGGCACTCGCCGCACACGGCGCGCCAGTTGAGGATCACGGTGTCACCGACCATGACGTGGTCGACGCCCTCGCCGATCGCAGAGACCACACCCGTGGCCTCGTGGCCGAGCAGGTACGGGTACTCGTCCCCGATCCCGCCCTGCTGGTAGTGCAGATCCGTGTGGCAGACGCCGCAGGTCTTGATGTCGACGACGGCCTCGCCGGGTCCCGGATCGGGGATGACGATGGTCTCGACGGTGACGGGGGCGTCCTTCGCCATGGCGACGACGCCGCGGACCTTCTGGGACACGTTGTTCCTCCTGGGGGTGGGGATCTGCCCGATGCCGCGCATGCGTGGGGCGGCGCGGCGTGCGGGCTCGTTCTGCCCATCCCATCACAGGACCCTGTGCGACGCATCGGTGAGCAGCCGGGGGCCTGGTGTGTGGCGTCGCCGCAGCGGCCGGGGGAGACTGCAACCTGAGCCGCAACATCGATGTGAACGGAGGGGCGAACCATGGCACGACATGGCAGAGACGAGGGCGACCCTTACGAGGCCCACGAGGACGGCGAGCACCCGGCCGGTGGCCCGCACGGCCTCGGCACGCTCGCGCAGTGGCGCACCCCGCTGGTGGGGCTGCTGATCGGCGTCGGCCTGGGCGTGGCGTTCGGACTGGGCACCGAGAGGCCCTGGGGCAGCGTGACCGGCTGCGCGATGATGGGCTTCGCCCTCGGCATCGCGTGGATGTACATCGAGCGCGGCCGGGACGGGAGGGACCGCTGACATGTGCGGCCGCTACGTGATGGCCCGCGCCACGAGCGATCTGGTGGCCCTGGGTGACGCCGAGACGAATGAGGATCTGGTGCTTCGCCAGAGCTGGAACGTGGCGCCGACAGCCGAGGTGCCGATCCTCGTGGCGCACGCGGACGGCGTCGGCGTCGGAGGCCCCGGTGGGGGCGACGGCGGTGCCGGTGTGACCCGGCGGATCCACGTGGCCCGCTGGGGCCTGGTTCCGCCGTGGGCGAAGGAGCTGTCCGTGGGGTCCCGTGCGTTCAACGCGCGCTCGGAGACCGTGGCCTCCAAGCCGACGTTCCGGGCCGCCGTCCGCGCCCGCCGCTGCGCCGTGCCGGTGGAGGGCTACTACGAGTGGAAGACACCGGAGCCTGGTGCCAAGGGTCCCGACGGGCGGATCGCGAAGAAGCAGCCCTACTACGTGCACCCGGCCGGGGCCGGGGACGGCGAGGGACCGGTCATCTGGTTCGCCGGCCTGTACGAGTGGTGGCAGGACCCCGAGGCCAAGGCCGCGGGGGAGGACGCCTGGGTCCTCTCGACGACGATCCTCACCATGGCCGCGCCCGACGCGGACGACGACGATCCGGTGCTCGCCGCGCTCGGCCAGCTGCACGACCGGCTGCCCGTGCCCATGGACGCCGAGACGATGGACCGGTGGCTCGCTCCGGACACGCTCGGGTCCGCCGAAGAAGCCGACGCCCTCGTGGGCCAGGTGTGCGCCGGCGCGTACGACGTTGCGGCGGGCTGGTCGCTGCGGCCCGTGGGGGGCGCCGTGGGGAACGTCCGGAACAACGGGCCGGAGCTGATCCAGGAGATGAGAGAGCAGCAGGGCACGCTTCTCTGAGAGACGGGGCGACGACGGTGACCGGCCCGTGACGCACGGAAGCGCGGTGCCACGGTGAGGCCGGAGACGGTCATCTCCTGTTCACCCTGTCCGTGGGCGGCACCCCGGTGGTCGCCGCCCTCTACGACGAGACCGTCGGCACTCCGGAGGGCGACGGCAGCTTCTCGGGCGGGTTCGTCTACCAGTGGGGCGCGTACAGCCGGGCCGACCCCGTGTTTGGGGACTCCCCCGAGCGGTTCCACACACGGGAGCACACTGAGCCGGGCATGCTGCTGCCGTTCCGGTCTGAAGGCCTGGGCGACGACGCGGCGGTCGTGGAACTCTCGTGGGGTCCGCGCTGGGGTGCCCTCTGGCGTGACACCACGTTGGACTTCTTCACCGGGTTTCACTACCTCGCCGACGCGACATACCCGACCGACGACCGCCTCGTTTCTCGACTGGTCGTTGGACGGTGTGACCAAGAGTGAGGACGTCATCATCACCCAGGACGCGGAGCGGTCCGACGTCTTCGGGCTCGTCAAGTCGCTCGCGGATGGGCAGAAGCCCCGGGTCCTGAACGTGCCGGCGGGGGAGGACGCCCACACGACCCCCGACACGGTCGAGACCGGGCGTGAGGTTCCGGCGGGCGCGCTCGGAGCGCTCGCGGCCGTCGGCGCGGGACTCGTGCTCCTGGCCCGGGGGCGGGTGCGCCGGGTCTGACGCACCCGCCTGACGAGGGGGCCGCAGGGCGGTGGACGGGAGACCGTCGGCCGCCCCGCGGTCCGTCCTCAGCCTGCCGGAGCGGATTCGATGGGGCCGGTGCAGCCCCAGGCTGAGGAATCGACGCTGCAGTCATCGGCGACATTGCGGGTGATGGTGCGCCAGATGTTCGCAGTGACGGGGGCCGAGTCGAGGCTGATGGTGCCCGGGATGAGCACCCATTCGCCCCCGGCCTCCCGGTATTCGCCGATGTAGACGGTGGTGAGGCGGACCGTGTACTGCCCGGTGTCCTCGTACACGTGGCTCGTGGGGGTGGGGACGTTGAACTCCGGCTGGCTCTGGCCTGCGACCGAGGTGGCCCTGGTGGGGGAGCCGTCCCCGTAATCCCAGTGGAAGCTCACCGGAGTGGCGCGGAGTTCGACCTCGACCCCGTTGAGGGTGGTGACGAGCGTGCGCGTCTCGGCGTCGGCGTAGAAGTTGGTCTCCGCATTGCGGATCCCGCGTCCGCCATTGTCCGACCGGATCTCAGGCTCCAGCACGAGGAGCGTGCGGACCTCGTCGATGGAGACGGGCAGGGCGCCGTCTGTTGCTGGGCCTGGCGAAACCGCAGTAACGCATTCCGGCCGGCTGTAGTAGGGATCCCTATCTGGGCGAGTTGTGTCGACGAACTGCTCACGTACCCATGCCCCTTCTGGGCAAAAGGCCTCGGTCTGTTCGCGACACGTCCCAAAATCGGAATTGTTTTCTTGATTCGGGAAACAGGCGTCTACAGTGCGCTGCTCGATTGCCGGCTTTTCTCTGGCTCCTGGAGCGGTAACTTCGGATACCGGTTCGGAGGTCGGCTGAGGGGGCTGTGTCCGCGACTGTTTCTTGCACTGCGTTCGAATCCTAAATTCGACGTCTTCTCGCTTGCCGCTAATGGGAACATCGGTGCAGGTATTCGCGCGCTGTGCGTGCGCCGATGGCGCTTGAATCAGCGTTAGGGCGATGCAGGCAGTTGCTATTGCAATCAGAATACGCGAGATAGAAAGCATTATTGCGCATCCTGTTGATTTTGCATTTCATCGATTACCCAGTGGCCCTTGGAGGGTTCGTAGAATACGTCGGCCAGCCAGGTCTCGTCGTGAGTTTCCGCCCCACTGGCAGAGTCGTCTCTAACGCCCTGTGAGTCGAAGACATCTACAGCGGATGCGTCACGAACAAGAGTAGCGGTGTAGCCAAACTCTGACGGGGTGAGAGTTAACGATTTGATCGAGGTGTGCTCTCCCGTTGACCAGCCACCTTCTTTGTAGTGCTGGGCAGTTGAGTCGGATACGGCTTGGCAAAGCTCGCAGTATTCGCTGTATGTCGAATCAAAATCAGCAGTTTCCCCGGTCTGGTCGGTGTAGTAAATGGCCTCCCAGAAATAGCGAATCGCCGCCTCGGCGCCCTCCTTGGTCTCTTCCTTCATGGCGGCGGGCATCTCCGGCTTGGGCACGTTCCGCGCGGGGCCGTCGGCAGACGCGGGCACGTATTCGCCGGACCCGCTCTCCGTGGCCGTGGGGGATGAGCTGACGCCTGCGGTCTCGCTCGTGCTCGCGGGCGCGGACGTCTCGACGGCGGGCTTGGCGGACGAGGGTGACGTCGTCGACGACTCGGCGGGCTCGGACTGCCCGCCGCAGGCGGTCAGTGTGAGCGCCAAGGCCACGCTGAGCGTGCCGGCCTGGGCGAATCGGTGGCGGCGCAGGGCGCGCCCGGGTGCGGTGAGAGACATTTCCCCTCCAACTGGACGTCCGTCGTGTGTCCGCGCCTCCCGCGCTGATCCCGCAGTGCGGTGCCCGTGGTATGCGAGGCCCGGTTGGTTCGGAGTATACGCAGACGGATTGTGGTCCTGCTCGCATTGTCCACAGGACCGTGCCGGCGCACTTCTTCCGGCCCAGAGACGATTTTCTCGTGCACGTGCGCCCCAGGGTCGGGTTCGAGACCCACGGCCAGGACTCGGCCAGCCGGCCTCACGAAAGGGCGTTCCCGGCCCCTCCCGTCCCGGGGGCCATGCGTCCTTAACGTGTCCGGTAGGCGCTCTACCTTCGCATCCATCGCATTCGAACACATGTTCGAGTATGATCGGGGGTGCGGCCCACCTTCCCACTTCTTCCCCGCGTCCGGTCCGCCGGACGGGCCGCGCTCCCATCGCCCGACGGCACCCCGTCGTCGGTCCGGTCAGCAGTGCACAGGGAGAGAAGCAGAATGGGAGTCCTCACACAGTCGGTGGCGGTGGAGTGCGGGGCAGACGGCACCCCGCAGGGGCTGCGCTGGAACGGGCGGGACTACGTCCTCGCGGAGCGCCCCGTGCGCTGGTTCGAGCGGCGCCGCTGGTGGGCGGAGGAGGTCCGCGCGGAGAAGGGTCGCGGCGCCGGTCTCGTCGACCACGAGATGTGGCGGCTGCAGGTCCGCCTGGCCCGAGCCGGCGCCGCGCCCCTGCAGACCCTCGACGTCGCCCACCACCTGGACTCCGGCCGGTGGCGGCTCGTGCGCGTCCACGAGCACGCCCAGGACCTGAAGCGGTCGGCATGAGCCGGGCCGCCGCGGCCGGACGCACCGCCGCACCCTTCGCCCACCTGCACGTGGCCTCCGCGTTCAGCGCCCACTACGGGGTCAGCTGGCCCGAGGACCTCGTGGCCGCCGCCGCGGCCGCGGACATGGACCTGCTGGCCTGCACCGACCGGGACGGGCTCTACGGCATGGCCAAACACGTGGGCGCCTGCCTGCGCCACGGCATCACCCCGATCGTGGGAGTGGACCTGGCCGTCCGGTGGAGCGAGGACGAGGACGCCGGCCGCGTGGTCGTGCTCGCCCGAGGCGGCTGTCATGGCTCCGGCTACCGCTCCCTGTGCGAGCTCGTCTCCGCCGCCCACGCCCGCACCACCGGGGGAGCGGCGGGCGGCAGCCCCTGGGCCAGCGTCGCCGAGCTCGCCGCCGCAGCGGCCGGCCGGGTCCCCACCGCCGCCAACCGGGACAACCCGCCCACCCCCGAGCTGTTCGTCCTCCTCGGCCCGGACTCGGACGTCGGCCGCCACCTGGCCCGCCGCCGGTATGCGGCCGGCCTCGCCGCCCTGCGCCGCTGGAAGGCGGCCCTGCCCGCAGGCAGCCCCCACGCCGACGTCGTCACCCACCTCTCCGCCCCCGGCCGCCGCCTCGACACCGGGCACGCCGTGAAGACCCTCCGCGCCGCCCGCCAGGCCCGCATCCCCGCCGTCCTGACCAACGCCGTGCGCTACGCGGCCCCGGACGGTGCCGCCACCGCGGACGTCCTCGACGCCGTCCGTGCCCTCAGCTCCCTCGACGCCCTCCACGACCTGCAGCCCAACGGACAGGGCTGGCTCAAGTCCACCGCCGCCATGCACCGCATCGCCCACGAGGTCGCCTCCGCCGCCGACGACCGCCCCGCCCCCCTGCTCGAGGCCACCCGCCGCCTCGCCGAGGCCTGCGCGCTCGACCCCGAGACCGACCTCGGCTGGGGCGTGCCCCGCGTCCCCGAGGCCGCCGTCATCGGCATCGACGGCCCCCCGGAGCACGTGCTGCGCGAGCGCACCCGCACCGGCCTCCTCGCCCGCTACCCCCACCTCCACACCAGGGGAGGCCTCCCCGGCACCAGCCAGGCGGCCCGGGACCTGCAGGACCGCGCCGAGCACGAGCTCGGCATCATCACCCGACTCGGCTTCTCCTCCTACTTCCTCACCGTGGCCGCCGTCGTCGACCTCATCGAGGGCATGGGCATCCGCGTGGCCGCCCGCGGCTCCGGCGCCTCCTCCCTCGTCAACCACGCCCTGCGCATCTCCCATGTCGACCCCATGGCCAACGGCCTGATCATGGAGCGCTTCCTCTCCACCGACCGCTCCACCCTCCCGGACATCGACATCGACGTGGAGTCCGCCCGCCGCCACGAGATCTACCACGCCGTCGTCGATCGCTTCGGCGCCGAGCGCACCACCCTCATGAGCATGCAGAACGCCTACCGGGCCCGCGGCGCCGTCCGCGACGCAGGCCTCGCCCTCGGCATGCCCGAACCCGAGGTGGACGCCATCGCCAAGCAGCTCTGGCGCTTCTCCGCCTCGAACTTCCGCGAGGCCCTCCAGCGCATGCCCGAACTCGGCGGCCTCTCCCGCCGCATCGAGTCCGGCCGCGCCGAGGGCGACCGCCAGCTGGACCTGCTCGTCGACCTCACCGAACGCCTCGACCGCCTGCCCCGCCACATCTCCATGCACCCCTGCGGCGTCATCCTCGGCGACGCCACCCTGCTGCACCGCACCCCCGTCCAGCCCTCCGGCATGGGCCTGCCCATGAGCCAGTTCGACAAGCACGACATGGACCCCATGGGCTTCCTCAAGCTCGACATCCTCGGCGTGCGCATGCAGTCCGCCATCGCCTACACGATCGCCGAGGTCGAACGCACCACGGGCGAGCGCATCGACCTCGAACAGGTGCCCCTCGACGACGACGCCACCTACGCGATGATCCGCACCACCCACACCCTCGGCTGCTTCCAGATCGAGTCCCCGGGCCAGCGCGAACTCGTCGGCAAACTCGCCCCCCGCGAGTTCAACGACCTCACCGTGGACATCTCCCTCTTCCGCCCCGGCCCCATGCAGTCCGACATGGTCCGACCCTTCCTCGAACAGCGGCACGGCTGGGCACCCGCCCACTACCCGCACCCCGACCTGCGGCCCGTCCTCGCCGAGACCCACGGGGTCACCGTCTTCCACGAACAGGTCCTGCGCACCATGGACGTCATGACCGGCTGCGGACTGGCCCGCGCCGACGAGCACCGCCGCCTCCTCGGCGGCCCGCAGGAACACCTCGTCGAAGAGGCCTTCCGCACCGGCGCCCTCGCCCGCGGCTACCCCCTCGAAGTCATCGACGAAGTCTGGGCCACCCTCTCCGCCTTCGGCTCCTTCGGCTTCTGCAAGGCCCACGGCGCCGCCTTCGCCGTCCCCACCTACCACTCCGCCTGGCTCAAGACCCACCACCCCGCCGCCTTCATGGCCGCCATCCTCGAACACGACCCCGGCATGTACCCCGCCCGCCTCATGGTCGCCGAGGCCCGCCGCATGGGCATCCCCGTCCTGCCCGTGGACGTCAACGCCTCCTCCCGCCACGTCCACGTCGAATGGGTCCCCGCCCACCCCGAGGTCGACGACGGCGCCCCCGGCCGTTGGGGCATCCGCCTGCCCCTCACCAGCCTCTCCGGACTCAGCGAAGCCGAGACCGACCGCCTCGACGCCGGCCGCCCCTACCGCTCCCTCGCCGACGTCCGCGACCGCGCCCGCCCCACCGCCCGCAACCTCGAACGCCTCGCCCAGCTCGGCGCCCTCGACTGCCTCCTCCCACCCGGCGGCGCCTCCCGCACCGACCTCGTCCACCACCTCGAACTCCAGCACTCCACCACCCGCGGCACCGCCCCCGGCCGCACCGCCCCGCGCTCGCGGTCCGCCCGTCCACGGCAGGTGGAGGGCCAGCTGGCCCTGGACCTGCCGGACACCGAGCTCACCGCCCTCGCCCCGCTCTTCCCGGACCCGGGCCCGGCCGCCCGGGTCCGCACCGAGCTGGAGCTCACCGCCCTGGACGTCACCGCCCACCTCATGGACTCCCACGCCCCGTACCTGGACGCGCTCGGCGTCACCCGGGCGAAGGACCTGCTCGGGCTGCGCACGCAGTCCCGGGTGCTCGTGGCCGGGGTGCGCGTGGCCACCCAGACCCCGCCCATGCGCAGCGGCAAGCGGGTGGTGTTCCTCTCCGTGGACGACGGCACCGGCTGCGTGGACGCCTCCTTCTTCACGGAGGCCCAGCACGCCTCCGGGGAGATGCTCTTCTCCGCCCGCCTCCTGCTGATCGAGGGCACCGTCCGGCGCACCGGCGACCGGGCCGTGTCCGTCCAGGCCGTGCGCGCCTGGGACCTGCACCGGCCCGAGACGCTCCCGGACCCCGACTACCTGGACGCCACCCGGCAGCAGTGGCGGGACTGGCTCGCGGCGGACCGCCGAGCCGCCGCCGCGCGCCGCAGCGGCCGGGCGGGCACCGGAGCGCAACCCCTGCCGGACATCCCGCACCACGGCACGGGCGGCTGGCCCGTGAAGGTGCGCACCGACGTCGGGCCGGCCGGCGGGGCCCGTCCCGGCCGCGCGGCACCCGATCGGCCCGCTCCGGAGCACACCCCGATCCCGGTGCCCCACCCGGAGACGTGGGAGCTGCTGCCCACCCCGGACAGATGAGACCGGCCGCCTCCGTGCCCCGCCGTCCGGCCGCGCCCCTAGAATGGGACGCGGCCGACGGTGGCCCCCGTACGCCACCGATCCCGAAGCCAGACCTCGAAGGAGCACCGTGTCGGAGCCGAAGAACATCCTGCTGACCGTGGACGGAGAGCTGCGGGAGGTGACGCACGGCACCACCGGCCTCGACCTCTTCCGCGAGAAGCCGACCACCGCCGTCATGCGGGTGGACGGCCTGCTCTGGGATCTGGCCCGCGAGATCCCCGCCGGCGCGTCCGTCGAGTCGGTGGACATCACGGAGCCCGAGGGCCTCGAGGTGCTGCGGCACTCCACCGCCCACGTGATGGCCCAGGCCGTGCAGCAGCTGCGCCCGGGCGCCAAGCTCGGCATCGGCCCGTACATCACGGACGGCTTCTACTTCGACTTCGACGTCGACGATCCCTTCACCCCCGAGGACCTCAAGCAGATCTCCTCGCTCATGCAGAAGATCGTGAAGTCCGGCCAGGCCTTCCGCCGCCGCGTCGTGGACGAGGAGACCGCCCGCGCCGAGATGGCGGACGAGCCCTACAAGCTCGAGCTGCTCGGCAAGAAGGACGCCGCGGACACCGCCGGCGAGGGCGCCTCCGTGGAGGTCGGGGCCGGGGAGATCACCATCTACGACAACGTGGACCGCAAGACCGGCGACGCCGTGTGGTGCGACCTCTGCCGCGGCCCGCACCTGCCCTCCACCAAGCTCATCGGCAACGGCTTCGCGCTCACCCGCTCCGCCGCCGCCTACTGGCTCGGCAACGAGAAGAACAAGCAGCTGCAGCGCATCTACGGCACCGCGTGGGCCAGCAAGGACGACCTCAAGGCCTACCAGGAGCGCCTCGCCGAGGCCGAGCGCCGCGACCACCGCAAGCTCGGCGCCGAGCTGGATCTCTTCTCCTTCCCGGACGAGCTCGGCTCCGGCCTGCCCGTGTTCCACCCGCGCGGCGGCATCATCCGCAAGGAGATGGAGGACTACTCCCGTCGGCGCCACACCGAGGCCGGCTACGAGTTCGTCTACACCCCGCACATCACCAAGCAGCACCTCTACGAGGTGTCCGGCCACCTCGACTGGTACGCGAACGGCATGTTCCCGCCCATGCACATCGACGAGGTCCGTGATCCCGAGACCGGCGAGATCACCCGCCAGGGGCAGAACTACTACCTCAAGCCGATGAACTGCCCCATGCACAACCTGATCTACCGCTCCCGCGGCCGGTCCTACCGTGAGCTGCCGCTGCGACTGTTCGAGTTCGGCTCCGTGTACCGGTACGAGAAGTCCGGCGTGGTCCACGGCCTCACGCGCGTGCGCGGCATGACCCAGGACGACGCCCACATCTACTGCACCCGCGAGCAGATGAAGGAGGAGCTGACCACCACGCTCAACTTCGTCCTCGACCTGCTCAAGGACTACGGCCTCAACGACTTCCACCTCGAGCTCTCCACCAAGGACCCGGAGAAGTTCGTCGGCTCCGACGAGATCTGGGAGGAGGCCACCCGCACCCTCGCCGAGGTCGCGGAGGCTTCCGGTCTGCAGCTCGTCCCGGACCCGGGCGGCGCCGCGTTCTACGGCCCGAAGATCTCGGTCCAGGCCCGGGACGCCATCGGCCGCACGTGGCAGATGTCCACCATCCAGCTGGACTTCAACCTGCCCGAGCGCTTCGACCTCGAGTACCAGGCCGCCGACGGCACCCGTCAGCGCCCCGTGATGATCCACCGCGCCCTCTTCGGCTCCATCGAGCGCTTCCTGGGCGTCCTCACCGAGCACTACGCCGGCGCGTTCCCGGCCTGGCTCGCCCCGGAGCAGGTCGTGGCCATCCCGGTGGCCGAGGCATTCAACGACTACCTGGACGACGTCGTCGCGAAGCTGCGCGCCGAGGGGATCCGGGCGCGCCTGGACGACTCCTCGGACCGCTTCCCGAAGAAGATCCGCACCGCGGCCAAGGAGAAGGCGCCGTTCGTGCTGATCGCCGGCGGCGAGGACAGGGAGGCGGGCGCCGTGTCCTTCCGCTTCCGCGACGGCACCCAGGACAACGGCGTGCCGGTGGAGGAGGCGATCGAACGCATCGTGAAGGCGGTGCGCGAGCGCGAGGTCACCCCATGACCAGCCCCGGCACCGGCGGATCCGACGCGCGTGCGCAGGCCCGCGCGTCGGCGGACGCCGCCGCCACGGACGGCTTCGAGCTGCCCGGCGCCCCGGACGCCTTCGAGCGGTTCTGGAACGCCCACCGCATGGCGTACGTGTCCAAGGGGACGGGCCAGGTCAAGGACGAGCACACCTGCCCGTTCTGCGCGGCCCCGCAGCGCGACGATGAGGACTCCCTCATCGTCCACCGCGGCCGCACCGCCTACGTGGTGCTGAACCTGTACCCGTACAACCCCGGTCACCTGCTCGTCTGCCCCTACCGCCACGTGCCCCTGTACACGGACACCACCACGGAGGAGGCCGCCGAGATGGCGGAGCTGACCCAGACGGCGATGCTGGCCCTCGGCCAGGCCGCCGGTGCGTCCGGCTACAACCTCGGCATGAACCAGGGGGCGGTGGCCGGCGCCGGGATCGCGGCCCATCTGCACCAGCACGTGGTGCCGCGGTGGACCGGCGACGGCAATTTCCTGCCGATCATCGCCCGGACCAAGAACATGTCGCAGACCCTGGGGGAGACCCGGCAGATCCTCGCGGACGTCTGGGACCGGGCCGCCCAGGACCACGCCGCGCGCCAGGCGGCCAACGCCCGTTCCGCGGCCGAGCATCCTCGCCCGGGGTCCGGAGACCCCGCCTGATGCTGGACCGTCACGCGCGCGGCGTCACCACCCGCCTGTTCACCCCGGTGGCCCGTACGCTCCTGCGGGCCGGGGTCAGTCCGGACACCGTGACGGTCGTCGGCACGCTCGGCGTGAGCCTGGGCGCGCTCGTGCTCTTCCCCCTGGGGCACCTGTTCTGGGGCACGCTCTTCATCACCGCGTTCGTGTTCTCGGACCTGGTGGACGGGATCATGGCGCGCGAGGCCGGGTCCACCGGCCGCTGGGGCGCGTTCCTCGACTCCACCCTGGACCGCGTGCAGGACGCGGCCGTGTTCCTCGGGCTGTGCCTGTGGGGCTTCGGCGTCGGCGCCGCACCCGCGGTCGGCGCGCTCTCCGCGGCCTGCCTCGCCCTGGGCATGCTCGTCTCCTACGTGCGTGCCAAGGCGGAGGCCCTCGGCTGGAGCGCGCACGTGGGCATCGCCGAGCGCGCCGAACGGCTCGTGGCCGCCCTCGTGGTCGCCGGCCTCACCGGCCTCGGTCTGCCCCCGGTCGTCCTGGCCGTCACCTTGGGGCTGCTCGCCGCCGCGTCCCTGGTCACCGTCGGCCAGCGCATGGCCGCGGTGCGCCACCAGGCGCGCGACGACGCCTGACCGGCCCGGCTGCAGGACCCGCCCGTCAGCCCGCCGCGATCTCCGCGACGACGGCGCCCGTCACCTGCACGAGGTCGGCGGGCGCGATCTCCACATCCAGGCCGCGTTGCCCGCCGGAGACGTACATGAGCTCCGCGTCGAGAGCGGAGGAGTCCAGGACGACGGGGTGGGGCCGGCGCTGGCCCAGGGGCGAGACGCCGCCCCGCACGTAGCCGGTCCGGCGTTCGACGACGGCCAGATCGGCCAGGGCGAGCCGCTTGACGCCCAGCACCGCGGCGGCGGCCCGCAGGTCCAGCTGACCGGACACGGGCACCACGCACGCCGCGAGCGCACCGTCGGGGTCCGCCACCATCAGCGTCTTGAACAGTCGGTCGGCGGGCACGCTGAGCGCCCGGGCGACCTGGACGCCGAACCGCTCGCCGCCGGCGTCGAGGGCCACGTCGAAGGTGTGCAGCCGGTACGGGACCCCGGCGGCCTCGAGAGCGGCGACGGCCGGCGTGGCCGCCCCGTGCCGGGCGCCGCGATCCTTCTTGCGCTGGCCCACGGCGGACTCAGGCGATCCCGGCCTGCTCGCGCACGTTGCGCTTGATGCGGCCGAGCATGGCGGACATGCCGCGCAGCCGCAGGGGGGTGAGGGCCTTGGCCAGACCGAGGCGGCCGGGGATGTCCTCGGGTACGTCGAGGACCTCGAGGGCGCTCAGCCCGTCCAGGCCCTGGGTGAGCACGGAGGCGAAGCCGCGCGTGGTGGGCGCCTCCGGGGGAGCGGCGATGAAGAGGCGGACCGGGGCCTGCGGGCCGGGCTCGCCCTCGAGCTCGACGGCCAGGAACAGCGGGGTCTGGCATTCCACGACCTGCTCCATCTCCGTCTCGTGGCCGTCGTAGCGCTCCGGCAGCGCCGGCAGCTCGTCCGAGAACTCCAGCAGCAGCTCGAGCTTCTCGGGATCGGGCACCCCGGCGAAGTCGTCGATGATCTCGGCCAGGGCGGCGGGCACGGCGTGGTTCTCGGTCATGGTGTCCCAGTCTAGTGATCCACGCCGTGCCGGGGGCTCAGCGCGCGGGGGCCTCGCCCGGCTCTTCGCCGACGGCGATGGGCAGGCGCACGGCGTTGCCCCACTCGGTCCAGGAGCCGTCGTAGTTGCGGACGTCCTCGTGGCCGAGCAGGTACTTGAGCACGAACCACGTGTGGGAGGACCGCTCGCCGATGCGGCAGTAGGCGATCACGTCGTCGCCCTCCTGCAGCCCGGCGTCGGTGCGGTAGACCTGCTCCAGCTCGGCGCGGGACTTGAAGGTGCCGTCCTCGTTGGCCGCGGACGCCCACGGCACGGACGCCGCCGTGGGGATGTGGCCGCCGCGCAGGGTGCCCTCCTGCGGGTAGCCGGCCATGTGCGTGGTCTCGCCCGTGTACTCGGGACGGGAGCGGACGTCGATCAGCGGGGTGGTCCCGATGGCCTGCAGGACGTCCTCGCGGGCGGCGCGCTCGGTGTGGTCGTCGCGCTCGATCACCGGGTACTCGGCGCGGGCCACGGTCGGGACCTCGCGGGTGGTCTCGCGTCCCTCCGCGATCCACTTGTCACGGCCGCCGTCCATCAGGCGCAGGTCCTCATGGCCGTAGAGGGTGAACACCCACAGCGCGTAGGCGGCCCACCAGTTGGACTTGTCCCCGTAGAACACCACGGTGGTGTCCCGGGAGATCCCCTTGGAGGCGGCGAACTCGGCGAAGGCCTCGGGGCCGACGAAGTCGCGGCTGACGGGGTCGTTGAGCTCGGTGTGCCAGTCGACGCGCTGGGCGCCGGGGATGTGGCCGGTGGAGTAGAGGAGAGCGTCCTCGTTGGACTCGAGGACCACGACGTCGTCGTCGCCGACATGGTCGGCGACCCACTGCGTGGACACCAGCTTCTCGGGGTGGGCGTACTCGGAGAACTTCGCGGCGGTATCGGTCATGGCACTGCCTTCCTTCGCGTCGGGGCGGGCCCGCACGGGCCCGGGGCGGGCGGCACGACGACGGCGGGTTCCGTGTCCGTGCCCTGCGCGCCAGATTACGGCACGTCGGTGTCACGTAAGAGGGTAGGGGCCCCTCAGTCCGGGACACGCGAGGTCACATGGGTCGGGTCCGCGGCCCGATAGCATGGCCCGGAATCCCCGTCGTCGACCCTGGGAGTGTCCCGTGGCTCAGATCGTCCACCTCGCCGACCGTTCGCCGCAGGTCACCCCGGACCAGCTGCTGTCCGGCTTCCACCCGTCGTACCGCTTCGGCACGGTGTCCTTCGACACCTACATCCCGGACCCCGCGCACCCCTCGCAGGCACAGGCCGTGGAGCGGCTGCGCCGGTTCGCTGCAGACCTCGGACGGGGCGGCTCGGGCGGCGGGTTCCTCGGCGGCCTGTTCGGCGGGATGAAGCGGGCGGCGGGGCCGGCCGGCATCTACCTCGACGGCGGCTTCGGCGTCGGCAAGACCCACCTGCTGGCCTCGACGTGGCACGCGGCCCCCGGGCCCAAGGCGTTCGGCACGTTCGTGGAGTACACCAACCTCGTGGGCGCCCTGTCCTTCCGCAAGGCGGTGGACCAGCTCAAGGAGTACACCCTCGTGTGCATCGACGAGTTCGAGCTCGACGACCCGGGGGACACCGTGCTGATGTCCCGGCTCATGCGCGAGCTGGCCGACGCCGGCGTGCGCCTGGTGGCGACCTCCAACACCCTGCCGGGCTCGCTCGGCGAGGGGCGCTTCGCGGCGCAGGACTTCAAGCGCGAGATCCAGGTCCTGGCCGAGCAGTTCGAGGTCATCCGCGTGGACGGCGAGGACTACCGCCACCGCGGACTGACCGCCGCGCCGGACCCGCTGCCGGACGACCAGGTGGTCGCGACGGCGGAGCAGAACTTCCCCGACGCCGGCGTGCTGGCCGTGGACGACTTCGACGCCCTGACCGCCATGCTCTCCCGCGTGCATCCGTCGCGGTATCGCGAGCTGGTCAAGGACGTGGACGTGCTCGCCCTGCACGACGTGAAGACCATCACGGAGCAGGCCACGGCCCTGCGCTTCGTGGTGTTCGCGGACCGCCTGTACGACAAGGACGTGCCCGTCCTCGCCTCCGGCGTGCCCTTCGACGCCCTGTTCACGCAGGAGATGATGCACGGTGGCTACATGAAGAAGTACTTCCGCACGGTCTCCCGCATGACCGCCCTGGTCCGGGAGGGCCAGACGGGCGTGGCCGAGCACAAGTGAGCCGGCCCGGTCGCCACCCGGGGCCGGGCGGGCCGTGACGTCCTGCCCGGCCCCTCGTCGCCGAGGCGGGCCTCGCCCACCCGGGCGGGTGCGCCCCGGAATGACGAAGGGCCCCTCCGTCAGGAGGGGCCCTTCGCGTGTGGAGCGGATGACGAGATTCGAACTCGCGACCTCCACCTTGGCAAGGTGGCGCTCTAGCCAACTGAGCTACATCCGCCTGAGTCGATCTTCACGGATCGTCTCCGTGCGCGATACTGGGTTCGAACCAGTGACCTCTTCCGTGTCAGGGAAGCGCGCTACCGCTGCGCCAATCGCGCTCGTCCACCTCCGAGGAGGTGGTGAACATGCCGCCACTCCCGGTCGGAGAAGCCTGCGAGGTCGGGACGGGATTCGAACCCGCGTATACGGCTTTGCAGGCCGCTGCCTCGCCTCTCGGCCACCCGACCAGGGGTGAAGGTTGAGCGAGCGGATGACGAGATTCGAACTCGCGACCTCCACCTTGGCAAGGTGGCGCTCTAGCCAACTGAGCTACATCCGCGTGTCGGTGCCGCCGGGATCCGCTCGTCTGAGCCGCTCACCTGCGTTTTCCAACGAGAAGGAACTCTAGGCCATCTCCGCCCGGATGCAAAATCGGCGTCCGCAGGCGTGTCGGTCCACCCCGTCGGGGGTCTGTGGACCCTGCCAGAATGGCTGACCATGACCCAGCCACGCCTCGCGCATCAGACCCCCCACGGACGCATGTACGCGCGCTCCCTCTCGGGCCTGCCCGAGGTCCCGTCCATCACCACCGTGATCGGCATGGAGAAGACGGACCTGGACGGCTGGGTCGGGTGGATGGCGGCCCAGTCCGTGACCCAGGATCCGCGCCTGGCGGAATCCGTGGGCTCCGCGGCGCGCCTGAAGCAGGTGGCCCGGCAGTCCGCCGACGCCGCGGCCCGCTACCGGGACGCCGCGGCCGAGCGCGGGGACCGCGTGCACGACTACGCCGAGCAGGTCGCCCAGCGCGCCCTCGGCCGCCCCCACACCATGGCGGAGGCCCGCGCGCGCCTGATCGAGCACGGTGAGGGTGCCTACGCGGACCGCTTCGACGAGTGGTGGGACCTCTACGACGTCCGGCCGATCGCGGCCGAGATCACCGTCTGGAACCACACCGTGGGCTACGCGGGCACCCTGGACCTCGTCGCCCGGATCGGCGGCCGGCTGTGCCTGATCGACTACAAGACGAAGGGCACGGGGCGGGACGGACGGGTCAAGGCGCTCGACCCCAAGGTGGTCATGCAGTTGACCGCCGGCCTGAAGGCGGAGGAGTCCCTCGTGGACCCCGAGGCCGGCACCTGGGAGGAGTGGCGGCACGGCCAGGCCGAGATGCTGCTCGGCGTCGCCCTGGGGGAGACCGAGGTCGCCGTGCACCAGGCCAACCCCGGTGTGCTGCCCCGCCACTGGCACAAGTTCTGGGCCCTGCGCCAGGTCTGGAAGCACGCGCAGGCCGTGGACGACGCCGGCCCCGCGCTCCGCCTCATCGGCCCGCCTCCGCCGTCGGTCCCGGCGTCGGCGGCCACCGGTCTGCAGGCCGTGCGCGCCGCGGCGTTCGGCGGCGGCTCCCACGCCGCCCCGGCCGTGGCGCCCGACGGGTCGTCGTCGCGCCCGGCGTCCGCCGCCGAGGGCGGCGATAGGGTGACGGCGTGACCGTCCTGCCCGTCCGCACCGTCCCCGACCCCGTCCTGCGCACCGCCGCGTCGCCCGTGCCCGCGGGCGCGGACGTGCGCGCCCTCGTGGCGGACATGATCGCGACGATGCACGCCGTCGGGGGCGTGGGCCTGGCCGCACCCCAGGTGGGCGTGGGTCTGCGCGTCTTCGTGTTCGACGTCGCCGGCGTCGCCGGGCACGTGGTCAATCCCGTGCTCGAGACCGCCGGGCAGGCGCTGCGGGAGCCAGGCGAGGGGTGTCTGTCCGTGCCCGGGCTGCGCTACCACCCGGCGCGTGACGCCGAGGCCGTCGTCCGCGGCACCGACGTCGACGGGAACCCGGTGGAGCACCGGGGGACCGGCCTGCTCGCCCGCTGCCTCCAGCACGAGACCGACCACCTCGACGGGATCCTCTACGTCGACCGCCTCGACGGCGAGGAACGCCGTGAGGCCCGCCGCCGCATGCGCGCCGGCGAGGTGGACCGCGCCGCTCGCCGCATCGGGGCCGAGCGCGCGGCTGCCGTCAGCTCGGTCTTCGGCGCCCCCGCCGCCGGAGCGGGAGCCGCCCGATGACCGCCCCGACGCCCCTGCGCGTGCTCTACGCCGGCACGCCCGAGACCGCCGTGCCCGCGCTGCGCGCCCTGCTCGACTCGCCCCACGAGGTCGTCGGCGTGCTCACCCGGCCGGACGCCCCGGTCGGGCGCCGGCGGGTGCTGACCCCGTCGCCGGTCGCGGTCACGGCAGAGGAGGCCGGCCTGCCCGTGCTCAAGGCCGACCGACTCCGCGGACCCGAGGGCGCCGATGCCCTCCAGGCGATCCGCGCGCTCGAGGCGGACGTGGCCGTCGTCGTCGCCTACGGGGCGCTCGTGCCCGCCGAGGCCCTGCAGATCCCCCGTCACGGCTGGCTCAACCTGCACTTCTCCGCGCTGCCGGCCTACCGCGGCGCCGCCCCCGTCCAGCGCGCCGTGATGGCCGGGGAGACCGAGATCGCCGCCGACGTGTTCCAGCTCGAAGAGGGCCTGGACACCGGCCCCGTCTTCGCCCGGCTCACCCGCCCCGTCGCGGCCGACGAGACCGCCGGGGCCGTGCTCACCGACCTCGCCGAGCGCGGCGGCCCGCTCGTGATCGACGTGCTCGACCGCCTGGCGGACGGCACCGCGACCGCCACGCCCCAGCGCGGCGAACCCACCCACGCGCCGAAGCTCACGGCCGCAGACGGCCTGGTGGACCCCGCCCGCCCGGCCGCCGAGGTGGCCGCCCGGATCAACGGCGTCACCCCCGAGCCCGGCGCCTGGGGCTGGCTGACCGCGGACGACGGTGCCGCCCCGGCCCGCTTCAAGCTCGACGGCGTCGCCCCGGTCCGTGCCGGCGACGACGGCTGGCCCTCCGATCTCGACGCAGCGGCTCCCGGGCAGATCCTGGTGGCCGCGAAGGCCGCCTGGCTGCGCACCGCCGGCGGGGCCGTCCGGCTCTCCCGCGTCCAGCCGGCGGGCAGGAAGCTGATGCCGGCCGCCGACTGGGCACGCGGCGCCGCCGCCGGGGCCGCGCTGCTGGCCGGGGATGAGCTCGCCGACCACGAGGCGCAGGTCTGTCAGGAGGCCGCCGCTCGGGCGGCGGCACGCGAGGCCGCGCGGAACACCGCGGCACAGGACGAGGAGGCACACGCATGAGCCGCGAAGGACAGCCAGGACAGGGCCGGGGCGAGCGAGGGACCCGCGGAGAACGCGGCCGCGCACCCCGGCCGGACGCCCAGGACCGCCGCGACGCGCAGGGGCGCACCCGCAACCGGGGTCGCTCCGGCGCCGCGCGGAAGTACTCGGCGCAGGCGCCGTCGCAGCGCTCCCGCACCGCCGACCCGGCGCGCCGCGTCGCCTTCGGGGTGGTCCGCTCCGTCCACGCCGAGGACGCGTACGCGAACCTGGTCCTCCCGGCGCGCATCCGCCAGGCCCGCCTCGACCGGCGCGACGCCGGCTTCGCCACCGAACTCGCCTACGGCACCCTGCGCGGGCTCGGCCTGTACGACGCGATCCTGACCCGCTGCGTGGACCGCCCGCTCGAGAAGATCGACCCACCCGTGCTCGACGCCCTGCGGCTCGGCGCCCACCAGCTGCTGGGCATGCGCGTGCCCGCCCACGCCGCCCTCGACGCCACCGTCTCCCTCGTGCGCGCCGAGGTCGGGGCCGGCGCCTCCGGGTTCGTGAACGCGGTGCTGCGTCGGATCGCCGAACGCCCCCTCGAGGAGTGGCTGGCCGACGTCGCCCCCGCCGACGGCGGCGACGCCGCCCTGGCCGTCCGCACCTCGCACCCGGTGTGGATCGTCCGCGCGCTGCGCCAGGCCCTGGCCGCCCACCGCGGCACCCGCCACATCGCAGACCGCGACGCCGAGCTGGCCGCCCTGCTTGAGGCGAACAACGCCCCGCCCGTGGTCAACCTCGTCGCCCTGCCCGTGGCCGGCGGGGCCGAAGCGCTCGCCGCGGCCCTCGACGACGGCGCCGAACCTGGGCCGCTGGCCCCGGACTCCGCCCTGCACTCCGGCGGCGACGCCGGCCGCCTGCCCGGGGTGCGCGAGGGCGTGCTCCGCGTCCAGGACGCCGGCTCCCAGCTCACCGCCCGCGCCCTGGCGCACGTGCCCGTCCCCGCGGCCGAGGGGCGGGCCGAGCGCTGGCTCGACCTGTGCGCCGGCCCCGGCGGCAAGGCGGCCCTGCTGGCTGCCCTCGCCGCCGAGCGGGGGGCGACGCTCGTGGCCAACGAGGTCGCCCCACACCGCGCCGACCTCGTCCGGCAGGCACTCGCCGCCGTGCCCGCCGGCGCCTGGACCGTCCGGGCCGGGGACGGTCGCACGATCGCCGACGCCCCCGAGGCGGCCCCGGCGTTCGATCGCGTCCTCGTGGACGCCCCCTGCACCGGCCTCGGTGCGCTGCGCCGCCGACCCGAGTCGCGCTGGCGCCGCACCCCGGCCGACCTCGCCGAGCTCACCGGCCTGCAGGCCGAGCTGCTCGACGCGGCGGTCGCCGTCCTCGCCCCCGGCGGGGTGCTCGCCTACGTGACCTGCTCCCCGCACGTCGCGGAGACCGTCGTCCAGGTCCAGGACCTCGTGCGCCGCCACCCCGAGCTGGAGCTGCTCGACGCCCGCACCGCCCTCGACGCCGTCGCGCTCGACGACCTGCGCCTGGACGAGGCCGAACCCGCCGGCGCGCCGGAGCCGGCAGACGTGGTCGCCCGCACGGCCCAGCTCTGGCCGCACCGGCACGGCACCGACGCCATGTTCCTGGCCCTGCTGCGCGCCCCCGGCGCCTGACCGAGAGGACCCGACCATGACCGCCCGCCCCCCGCGCCTGCACCCCTCGATCCTGTCCGCGGACTTCGCCCGCCTCGCCGACGAGCTGGCCCGCATCCCCAGCGCGGACGCGGTGCACGTGGACGTCATGGACAACCACTTCGTCCCGAACCTCACCCTCGGCCTGCCCGTGGTCGAGGCGATCCGCCGCGCCACCGACCTGCCGCTGGACCTCCACCTGATGATCGAGGACGCCGACCGCTGGGCGCCCGGCTACGCGGAGGCGGGGGCCGAGTCCGTCACCTTCCACGCCGAGGCCTCGGCGGCGCCCGTCCGACTGGCCCGCGAGCTGCGCGCGGCCGGAGCGAAGGCCGGCATGGCGCTGCGGCCGGCGACCGCGGTCGAGCCCTACCTGGACATGCTCCCGGAGCTGGACATGCTCCTGCTGATGACCGTGGAGCCCGGCTTCGGGGGGCAGGCGTTCCTCGACGTCGTGCTGCCGAAGATCCGCCGGGCACGCCACGCCCTCGACGGCGGGCCCGCCCCGCTGGCCCTCCAGGTCGACGGCGGCGTGAACCGGGAGACCATCGAACGCGCGGCCGAGGCCGGGGCCGACGTGTTCGTGGCCGGCTCCGCGGTGTTCGGCGCCGAGGACCCCGACGCCGCGCTCGTCGGCCTGCGCACCGCCGCCGCCCGCGCCTGCCACTGAGCCCGGCGACGCGGTCGCCCGGCCGCCGCGCCGGACGTCGTCCGGTGACGTCCGGCATGCGCGGCCGGCCGGGCGTGCGATACTGCTGGACAGCAACGTGCTCCGAGATGCGGTGGAAGTCCGCACCGGCGGTGACAGCCCGCTAACCGCGCGGCCCGTCCTCATCCGAGGCGGTGCCGGGCGGCCTGACCGGTGGAATTCCGGTGCCGACCGTACAGTCGGGATGGGAGAGGCACGCGGCGGAGCCGTTCCGCGCCCTGCGCGGGAGGGCTGCGGAGCGCACCCCTCGGAGTCCCGATCCGAGGAGGTGGCGTCACGGTCATGGACTGGTTAGTGGACGCCTTCAACTGGACCATCCCGGTCGCCGGCGGGGGCCTGCTCATGCGCGAGGTGCTGGGCAACGTCTTCGGCCTCGCCTCCGCCCTGGGCGGCATGGCGCGCAGGGTCTGGGCCTGGCCCGTGGGCATCCTCGGCAACCTCATCCTGCTGACGGTCTTCCTCGCCTCCCTGTTCACGGGGGCCGATCACGCCACCCTGCTCGGCCAGGCCGGCCGACAGGTCATGTTCATCGCCGTCTCCGTCTACGGCTGGGCGCGCTGGCGTCAGGCCCGCCGGGGCCACGCCGAGGACGCTCCCGCCATCACCCCGGAGTGGGCCGGCTGGCGCGGGCGCGTGTTCCTCGTGACGGCCATGGCGGTCGGCACCGTCGCCCTCACCCCCGTGTTCCGCGCCCTGGGTTCGTGGGAGCCGGTGTGGGCGGACGCCTGGACGTTCGTGGGATCGCTGCTGGCGACCTACGGCATGGCGCGCGGCTGGGTGGAGTTCTGGCTGATCTGGGTGGCCGTGGACGTCGTCGGCGTGCCCCTGCTGTGGAGCACCGGCTACTACGCCTCGGCCGTGATGTACGCCTTCTACGGCGCCTTCACCCTGATCGGCTTCTTCGTGTGGCTGCGCGCCACAGACCGGGACAAGCCCGCCGTGGAGACGCTGCTGCCCGACGGCCCCGAGGGGGACGTCGCCCGATGAGCGCCGCCGAGACCCCGCCCGCCGACCCCATGGACCTCGCCGTCCACGCCGCGCTGCGCGGTGTGCGCGGCGCCAACCCCCTCGTCGGGGCCGTCCTGACCGACGAGGCCGGCCGCGTCCTGGCCGTCGGCCACCACCGCGGACGGGGGACCGCCCACGCCGAGGTCGACGCCCTCGCCCGCTGGCGGGCCGCCCGCGCCGCGGATCCGGCCCTGGCCGCCCTCGACCCCGCCGGCCTGACGCTGCACGTCACCCTCGAGCCCTGCGACCACACCGGCAGCACCGGCCCCTGCTCCCAGGCCGTCCTGGACGCGGAGATCGGCGCACTGCGCTACGCCGTCGCGGACCCCACCGGTCACGACGGCGGCGGCGCGGCCCGCCTCGCCGCGCACGGGGTGCACGTCACCGGCCCCACCGGCGAGACGGCCGCCCTCACGCTCACCGCCCGCTGGCGCGAGGTCCGCGACGCAGGCCGCCCATGGGTGACCGGACACCTCGCCCAGTCCCTCGACGGCCACGCCGCGGCCGCCGACGGCACGAGCCAGTGGATCACCGGCCCGGACTCCCGCGTCCACGCCCACAAGGTGCGCTCCCGCGTCGACGCCATCGTCGTCGGCACGGGGACCGTCCTGGCCGACGACCCCCGCCTCACCGCCCGTGACGCCGTCGGCGCCGAACTCGCGCACCAGCCCGTGCCCGTCGTCCAGGGTCACCGGCCCGTGCCCGACGGCGCCGCCCTGCGCACCCACCCGGTGGTGCTGGAGGTCCTCGACCACGACCCGCACGCCGTCCTGGCCGCGCTCGCGGCCCACCCCGGGCCCTGGCCCCACGGCCGCCGTGCCGAGCACGTGCTCATCGAGGGCGGGCCCCGCGTGCTCGGCGCGTGGCTGCGCGCCGGCCTCGTGGACGAGCTCATGGTCTACACCGCGCCCCTGCTGCTCGGCCCGGGCCGCGCCGCCGTCGCCGGCCTGGACGTCGCCACGCTGTCCGAGGGACTGCGCTGGCACCCCGACCCCGCGGAGGGCGGCCCCGTCCGTGCCCTCGGCGTCGACGTCTGGACCCACCTGAGCCCGGTGCCGGCCCCGCGCCTGCCCACCGCCCCCGCCCCGACCCGTTTCCAGGAGGACTGAGTGTTCACCGGCATCGTCACCCATCTCGGCACCGTCGTCGCCCTCGAGCACGACGCGGCCGCCGACACCGCCCTGCTGACCCTCGACGCCGGCGGCGCCCTCGACGGGCTGCCCGCCGGCGGCTCGCTCGCCGTCGACGGCGTGTGCCTCACGGCCCTCGACGAGCCCACGGAGCGCCCCGGCGTGTTCCGTGCCGACCTCATGGGCCAGACGCTGCGCATGACCAGCCTCGGCGACCGCGCCCCGGGGGACCGGGTCAACCTCGAGCGCTGCCTGCGCCCCACCGACCACCTGGACGGGCACGTGGTCCAGGGCCACGTGGACGGGACCGGCGAGGTCCTCGCGGTCACCCCGCACGGGGCCTGGACCACTCTGCGCATCGGCCTGCCCGCCCGCCTGGCCCGCTACGTCCCCGCGCAGGGGGCCATCGCCCTGCAGGGCGTCTCCCTCACCGTCACCGCCGTCTCCGACCCGGGCGCGGCCGCGCACTGGTTCGAGGTCGGCATCATCCCGGCCACGCTCGAGGCCACCACCCTGGGCGCCCTGCGGCCGGGCGACCGCGTCAACCTCGAGACCGACGTGCTCGCCCGGTACGCCGAGCGTCTCGCGCTCATCCCGTCCGCCCCCGCCGCACCCACCGAGGAGGCCCGCCCGTGAGCGAGCACATCCGTCTGGACCCCGTCCCCGCGGCGATCGCCGCGATCGCCGCCGGCCGGCCGGTCGTCGTCGTGGACGACGCCGACCGCGAGAACGAGGGCGACCTGATCTACGCCGCCGCCCTGGCCACCGACGAGGTCACCGCCTTCACCGTCCGCCACACCTCGGGCGTCATCTGCGCGCCCCTGCCGGCCGGCCTGGCCGACCGCCTGGCCCTGCCGCCCATGACCACCGTCAACGAGGACCCCAAGGGCACCGCCTACACCGTGTCCGTCGACGCCGCCGCCGGCGTCACCACCGGCATCTCCGCCGCCGACCGCACCCGCACCCTCCGCGTGCTCGCCGACCCCGGTGCCGCCCCCGGCGACCTGACCCGGCCCGGTCACGTGTTCCCCCTGCGCGCCGTCCCCGGCGGCGTCCGGGCCCGCCGCGGCCACACCGAGGCCGGCGTCGAGCTGTGCCGCCTGGCCGGCGTCGCGCCCGTGGCCGCCATCGCCGAGCTCGTCCACGACGACGGCACCATGATGCGCCTGCCCGCCCTGCGGGAGTTCTCCGACGAGCACGGCCTCGTGCTGATCTCCATCGAGGACCTCGTGGCCCACCTGGAGGAGACGACGCCGGCCCTGACCGCCGTCCCCGCCGAGGCCACCCTGCCGACCCGACACGGCCTGTTCCGCGTGAGCGTCCACGTGGACGCCGAGACCGGGGCCGAGCACCTGCTGCTCGTGGCGGGGGAGACCGACCCGGAGCGTCCCCTCACCGTCCGCGTGCACTCGGAGTGCCTCACCGGCGACGTGCTCGGCTCCCTGCGCTGCGACTGCGGCCCCCAGCTCGAGGACGCCCTGGCCCGCGCGGCGGCCGAGGGCGGCGCCGTCCTCTACCTCCGGGGCCACGAAGGACGCGGCATCGGCCTGGCCAACAAGATCCGCGCCTACCGGCTCCAGGAGGAGGGGATGGACACCGTCGAGGCCAACCTCGCCCTCGGTCTGCCCGCCGAGGCGCGCGACTGGGCCGGGGCCGCCGCCGTCCTCACGGCCGCCGGCCATCGGCGCATCCGCCTGGTCACCAACAACCCCGCGAAGGTCGCGGGGCTGCGGGCGGCCGGCATCGACGTCGTCGAGCGTGTCCCGGCCCCCACGCCCGTCACCGAGCACAACGTCGTCTACCTGCGCACCAAGCGGGACCGCATGGCCCACGCCCTGGCGGACCGCGTGCTCGAACCGCCGACGGCCACCGGCGGCCCCGCCACGCCGGCCGATGACCCGACCACCGACCCGACCCACCCCACCCACCAGGAGGACACCCCATGAGCGGCGCCGGAGCCCCGACCTTCACCCCCGACCCCGCCGCTGCGAGCGGCCTGAACGTGGCGATCGTCGCCGCCCAGTGGCACACGGAGATCATGGACGGGCTGATCGCCGGGGCGCAGGCCGCCGCGGCGGATTTGGGCCTGGAACCCGTGCTCGTGCGCGTGCCCGGCACCGTCGAGCTCACCGTCGCCGCGGCGCGGCTGGCGGAGCGATTCGACGTCGTCGTGGTCCTGGGCGTCGTGGTGCGCGGGGACACCCCGCACTTCGACTACGTGTGCCAGTCCGTGACCCAGGGCGTGACGGAGGTCTCGGTGCGCACAGGCGTTCCCGTGGGCTTCGGCGTGCTCACCGTGGACACCGAGCAGCAGGCCCGCGACCGGGCGGGCCTGCCCGGATCCCGCGAGGACAAGGGCCGCGAGGCCCTCGAGGCGGCGGTGCTCACCGAGCTCGCGCTGCGCCGGGCCGGGGCCTGAGCCGGGTCGTCACACGACGACGACCGCGCCCGGCCCGACCGCGCGCGGCTAGGGTGGTCCCGTGAAGACCTTCGACGAGCTGTACGCGGAACTGACGCGCAAGGTGCAGGAGCGCCCCGAGGGCTCCGGCACCGTGGCCCAGATCGACGCCGGCGTCCATGCGATCGGCAAGAAGGTCGTCGAGGAGGCGGCCGAGGTCTGGATGGCCGCCGAGTACGAGTCGGATGAGGCCGCCGCCGAGGAGATCTCTCAGCTGCTCTACCACGTGCAGACCATGATGATCGCCCGCGGCATCAGCCTCGAGGACGTCTACCGCCACCTCTGAGGCCGCCGGCCCCGTTTTCCGCCCGCCCCACCGCACCCCGAGGAGACCGACGCGTGCTGCGCATCGCCGTTCCGAACAAGGGCGCCCTCGCCGAGGCCGCCCGTGAGATCCTGCAGGAGGCCGGCTACCGCCAGCGCCGCGACTCCCGCGAGCTGGTGCTCGTGGACCCCGAGAACCAGGTGGAGTTCTTCTACCTGCGTCCCCGGGACATCGCGGTGTACGTGGGCAAGGGCACCCTCGACGTCGGCCTCACCGGGCGGGACCTGTTCCGCGACGCCCAGGTCGAGGGCACAGCGGAGGAGATCATGGCGCTGGGCTTCGGCCGGTCTGTGTTCCGACTGGCCGCGCCCGTGGGCACGTTCTCCTCCGAGTCCGAGCTGACCGGCAGGCGCATCGCCACCAGCTACGACGGCCTGCTGCACGCCTACCTGGAGCGCACCGGCCTGGACGCCGAGGTGGTCCACCTCGACGGCGCCGTGGAGTCCTCCGTCAAGCTCGGCGTGGCGGACGCGATCGCCGACGTCGTGGAGACCGGCAGCACCCTGCGCGCCGCCGGCATGGAGGTCTTCGGCGAGTCCATCCTCGACTCGGAGGCCGTGCTGATCTGCCGCGCAGGGGAGCGCCCCGAGGGCCTCGACGTGCTGCTGCGCCGCCTCAAGGGCGTGCTCGTGGCCCGCCGCTGGGTGATGATCGACTACGACATCCGTCGTGACCTGCTGGAGGCGGCCACCGCGGTCACCCCCGGACTGGAGTCACCGACGGTCTCCCCGCTGCGGGACGAGACGATGGTCGCCGTGCGCTCCATGGTCCGCAAGCCGGACGCCAACCGCGTCATGGACGAGCTGTACGCCCTGGGCGCCCGCGGCATCCTGATCTCCGCGATCCACGCGATCCGCCTCTGACGGCCCGCGCCGTCCCGCCCGAGCCCCCCGAGACGAAGGAGCCGACGTGAGCCTCGCCGTGCGTGTCATCCCCTGCCTGGACGTGGACGCCGGGCGCGTGGTCAAGGGCGTGAACTTCGAGAACCTGCGGGACGCGGGCGACCCGGTCGAGCTCGCCCGCCGCTACAACGCCGCGGGTGCCGACGAGATCACGTTCCTCGACGTCACCGCCTCCACCTCGGACCGCGCCACGACCTACGACGTCGTGACCCGCACGGCCGAGGAGGTCTTCATCCCGCTGACCGTGGGCGGCGGCGTACGCACCGTCGAGGACGTGGACCGGCTGCTGCGCACGGGGGCGGACAAGGTCTCCGTCAACACCGCCGCCGTGGCCCGGCCCGAGCTGATCACGGAGATCACCCGCCGCTTCGGGTCCCAGGTCCTCGTGCTCTCCCTCGACGCCCGGCGCACGGAGGACCCGGGCTGCGCCTCCGGCTATGAGGTCACCACCCACGGCGGACGCCGCGGCACCGGCATCGACGCCGTCGCCTGGTGCCGTGAGGCCTCCGAGCGCGGCGTGGGGGAGATCCTGCTCAACTCGATCGACGCGGACGGCACGCGCGAGGGCTTCGACCTGGAGATGATCCGGGACGTGCGCGCCGTGACGCGCGTGCCGCTGATCGCCTCCGGCGGCGCCGGCGAGCCCGAGCACTTCCCACCCGCCGTCGCGGCCGGTGCGGACGCGGTGCTCGCCGCCTCCCTGTTCCACTTCGGCCCGGACGACATGCTCGCCCGCGTCAAGGACGCCCTGCGGCAGGCGGGGCACACCGTCCGCTGACCCCGGCGGCCACGCCCCGCTCCGGCTCCCTAGACTGGACCTCCATGAGCATCTCCCCGCCCGACGACCTCGTGGCCTCCGTGACCTTCGACGACCGGGGCCTGGTGCCCGCCATCGCCCAGCAGGAGGGCACCGGCGAGGTGCTCATGATGGCGTGGATGAACGCGGAGTCCCTGCGCGCGACGCTCGAGACCGGCTGGGCCACCTACTGGTCCCGCTCGCGCGGCGAGCTGTGGCGCAAGGGGGAGACCTCGGGCCACCTGCAGCGGGTGCGCGCGGTCCACGCGGACTGCGACGGCGACACCCTGCTGCTCACCGTGGACCAGACCGGCCCCGCCTGCCACACGGGCACCCGCACCTGCTTCACCGGCCGCGAGCTCGTCATGCCGCCGGCCGCCGTCGACCCTGAGGAGGCCGCCCGATGACCGCCGCCACCACTCCCTCCCGTGCGGAGTTCCTGCGTCTGGCGGACACCGCCCGCGTGATCCCCGTGGTCCGCACGGTGCTGGCGGACGGCCTCACGCCGCTGGCGATCCATCGGCGCCTGGCTGGCTCCCGCCCCGGCACCTTCCTGATGGAGTCCGCCACCCCGGGGGCGGCCTGGTCCCGGTACAGCTTCATCGGGGCCGGCTCCGCCGTCACCCTGACCTCGCGGGACGGCGAGGCGCACTGGCAGGGCACCCCGCCCGAGGGGCTGCCCACGCAGGGCCGAGCCCTGGACGTGCTCGCGGCGTGCCTGCGCCTGCTGCGCACGGACGTGCGCGCCGAGGTCGGAGGCGTTCTGCCGCACCTCGTCTCCGGCATGGCCGGCTTCCTGGGGTGGAACACGGTCCGCGCGTGGGAGCGCCTGCCGCACCCGCCCGAGGACCACCTCGGCCTGCCCGACCTCGCGATGAACCTCGTCACCGACCTGGCCGTGCACGATGCCCTCGACGGCACCGTGACGCTGATCGCCAACGCGGTGAACGGCAACGGCCTGGCCACCGGTGCGGACCGCGCCTACGACGACGCGCTCGCCCGCCTGGACGCGATGGCCGAGCGCCTGGCCGCCCCGGCCGCGGACCCGGTCAGCGACGTCCCGCGCCGCTGGCTCGAGGCGGACGCGGACGAGGTCGCCGCCCAGGCCGAGGACCGGTGGGGCCCCGCCGGGTTCCGCGAGGCCGTCGCGAAGGCCCAGCGGGCGATCCGCGACGGCGAGGTGTTCCAGGCCGTCGTCTCCCGCCGTCTCTCGGTCACCACGGACGCCACCGGTCTGGACGTGTACCGCGTCCTGCGCACGGTGAACCCGAGCCCCTACATGTACCTCTTCTCCTTCGAGACCCCGGACGGGGAGCCGTACGAGATCGTGGGCTCCTCGCCCGAGGCGCTCGTCACCGTGCGGGACCGCCGCGTGGTCACCCATCCGATCGCCGGCTCACGGCGGCGCGGGGCCACCGCGGAGGACGACCGCCTCCTCGGCAAGGACCTGCTGGAGGACGAGAAGGAGCGGGCCGAACACCTCATGCTCGTGGACCTCTCCCGCAACGACCTCTCGCGCGTGTGCCGCCCCGGCACCGTCGAGGTCACCCAGTTCATGGAGCTCGAGGCGTTCAGCCACATCCTCCACCTGGTCTCGCACGTGGAGGGCCGCATGCGCGACGACGTCGACGCGCTCGACGTCCTCCGCGCCGCCTTCCCCGCCGGCACGCTGTCCGGCGCCCCGAAGCCCCGCGCCCTGCAGCTGCTGGACGAGTGGGAGCCGACCGCGCGCGGGCCCTACGGCGGCGTCGTCGGCTACTTCGACCTGGCGGGCAACATGGACATGGCGATCAACATCCGCTCGGCCACGCTGCACCGCGGCCAGGCGCACGTGCAGGCCGGCGCCGGCATCGTCGCCGACTCCGACCCCGACGCCGAGACCGCCGAGACCGTCACCAAGGCGACGGCGCCGCTGCGGTCCGTGCTGACCGCGGGCGAGCTGGGGCAGGCGTGATGCGCCGCCGCACCGTGGTCCTCGCCGCGCTGGCCGCCGGCGCGCTCGTCCTGCTCACCGCGGGCCGCACGTGGGTGACCGCCACGGGCCTGTCCGGCGGGATCGCCTCGGAGGCGACGACGTCGGGCGGCGCCGCCGCGCCCGTCGCCACGGCCATGGCGCTCGTCGTGATGGCCGGTGCTCTCGCCCTGACCACCGCCCGGCGCCTCGGCGCCGTGATCGTCGGCGTCCTCATGGCGCTCGCCGGGGTCGTGATCGCCTCGACCTCGGTCACCGCCGCCCTGGACCCGGCGACGACGGCGGCCGCCGCGGTCGCCGACGCGACCGGGACCACCGCGCTCGCGCAGGACTACGCCGTGACGGCGTGGCCGTGGGTCGCGGCGGCCGGTGGCGTCCTTGCGGCGCTGTGCGGCGTCGCGGCGGCACTGGCGGGCCGTGGCTGGCGTTCGTCCCGGCGCTACGAGAAGGCGCCTGCGGCCTCCGAGCCCGGCCCGGCCGCCGCCGGGGAGCAGCCCGCGCAGTCCGCCCGCGAGGCGGCCCAGCGCCGGCGCGTGGACCAGATGGACGCGTGGGACGAGCTGTCCCGCGGCAACGACCCCACGTGAGCGCCCGTCTCTCGGACCGCCCCGCACCGCCCGGGTCGTCCCGGGTCACGCGGGCCCGGTCCCGTGCCCGCATGGCACAATGAGGGACAGTCGTCATGTACACCACGCACCAGTGAGGGACAGCCATGAGCCACACCGCGAACACCGCGCACACCGAGCCCACCACCCGTCGCGCCGCCCGCCGCGGCGCCGTCGAGGACGTCGTCGTCACCGAGGACGGCCTGGTGCTCAACGACCCGACCCACCTCGAGCTGCCGGGCCACGGCAACTCGCCCGGCGCGTGGGCCATGGTGGCGCTCGTGCTCGTCGGCTTCGTGGCCGGCTGCGTCGGCCTGCTCGCCGACTGGAGCGTCGTCGTGTGGATCGGGCTCGCCCTGATGGCCGTGGGCGTCGTCGTGGGCATCGTCGCCGGCAAGGCCGGCGCGGGTCGCGGCCAGCACGGTCACTGATCCGCGTGTCCGTCCTCCAGGAGATCATCGACGGCGTCCGCGAGGACCTCGAGCCACGTCGCCGTGACCTGCCCGAGGCGCGCCTGGCCGAGCTGGTGGCCGCCGCCCCCGCGCCGCGTGACGCCCACGCGGCCCTGCACGGCGGACGCACCGACCCCGCGGGGATCCGGGTGATCTCCGAGGTGAAGCGGGCGAGCCCCTCCAAGGGCGCGCTCGCCGAGATCCCCGAGCCGGCCACCCTGGCCCGCGCGTACGAGCGCGGCGGCGCCAGCGCCGTCTCCGTGCTCACCGAGGCCCGCCGCTTCGGCGGCAGCCTGGCCGACCTGGACGCCGTGCGCGCCGCCGTCGATCTGCCGGTCCTGCGCAAGGACTTCACCGTCACCGAGTACCAGATCCACGAGGCCCGCGCCCACGGGGCCGACCTGGTCCTGCTGATCGTGGCCGCCCTCGACGACGCCGAGCTGGCCGGCTTCCTGCAGCTCACCGAGTCCCTGGGCATGCACGCCCTCGTGGAGGCCCACACGCCCGAGGAGATCGAGCGCGGCGTCGCCGCCGGCGCCCGCATCCTCGGCGTCAACGTGCGCAACCTCAAGACCCTGGACGTCGACCCGGCCCGCTACGCCGCGCTGGCCGACGGGCTGCCCGAGGACGTCGTCCGGGTCGCCGAGTCGGGCGTCGAGTCCGAGGCGCAGATCAAGGCCTACGCCGCCGCAGGCGCCGACGTCGTGCTCGTGGGCGAGGCCCTCGTGCGCCACGGCGCCCCCGAGGAGGCGCTGCGCGCGTTCCGCGCCGCGTCCCTCACCGTCCGCTGACCGAACCAGACCCGAGGAGCGTGGTCGCCATGAGCGCCGACCGTCCGAGCACCGAGCCCGCGATCGAGTTCGAGGGGCCCTATCAGGGTCAGGCCGGGCCCTACTTCGGCGACTACGGCGGGCAGTGGATGCCCGAGTCCCTCATGGCCGCGCTGCAGGAGCTCACCCGCACCTACGAGGAGGCGCGGCAGGACCCCGCCTTCGAAGCCGAGCTGCGGACCCTGTTCCGGGACTACGTGAACCGGCCCTCCCTGCTGACCGAGGTGCCGCGGTTCGCCGCGGATACCCCCGGGGTGCGCATCTTCCTCAAGCGCGAGGACCTCAACCACACCGGCTCGCACAAGATCAACAACGTGATCGGCCAGGCGCTGCTCGCCCGCCGCATGGGCAAGACGCGCCTGATCGCGGAGACCGGCGCCGGCCAGCACGGCGTGGCCACGGCGACGGCGGCCGCGCTGTTCGGCATGGAGTGCACCGTGTACATGGGGGAGGAGGACACCCGCCGCCAGGCCCTGAACGTGGCCCGCATGCAGATGCTCGGCGCCGAGGTGGTGCCCGTGGCGATCGGCGCCCGCACCCTCAAGGACGCGATCAACGAGGCCCTGCGGGACTGGGTCGCCTCCGTGGACACCACGCATTACCTGATGGGCACGGTCACGGGCCCGCACCCGTTCCCCGCCATGGTGCGCTACTTCCACTCCGTGATCGGCGAGGAGGCCCGCGAGCAGATCCTGGCGCAGGCCGGCCGCCTGCCGGACGCCGTCGCGGCGTGCGTGGGCGGCGGGTCCAACGCGATGGGCCTGTTCCACGGCTTCCTCGACGACCCTGAGGTGGAGCTCTACGGCTTCGAGGCCGGGGGCGAGGGCCTCGAGACCGGTCGCCACGCCGCGTCCATCACGCTCGGACGCACCGGCGTGCTGCACGGCGCCCGCACGTACCTGATGCAGGACGAGGACGGGCAGACGATCGACTCCCACTCGATCTCCGCCGGCCTGGACTACCCGGCCGTCGGCCCGGAGCACGCCTTCCTGCACGACACGGGCCGCGCCGTCTACGAGCCGGTCTCGGACACCGAGTGCATGGACGCCTTCCTCCGGCTCACGCGCACCGAGGGCATCACGCCCGCCATCGAGTCGGCCCACGCCCTGGCCGGCGCGCTGCGCCTGGCCCGCCGCTGGGCGGACGAGGGCCTCGTGGGGCCGGACGCCCCGGAGGGGGAGGAGCGGATCATCATCGTGAACCTCTCCGGCCGCGGGGACAAGGACGTCGCCACGGCGGCGGCCTGGTTCGGCCTCGGCACGGCCGCGGAGGAGAAGGACCCGCTCGAGGAGATGACCCCCGGAGAGGAGCAGTGACCGGCATGACCGTGCACTCCAAGACCGCCGCGGCCCTGGACGCCGCGAAGGCGGCCGGCCGCACCGGCCTCGTCGCCTTCCTGCCGGCCGGCTACCCGTCCGTGGACGAGTGCGTCGAGGCCGTCGTCGCCGCCGCGGAGAACGGCGCCGACGTCATCGAGCTGGGCCTGCCCTACACGGACCCCGTGATGGACGGCCCCGTGATCCAGGCCGCGACCCAGACGGCGCTGCAGGCGGGTTTCCGCGTGGCCGACGTCTTCGACATCATCCGACGGGTGACCCAGCGCACCGACGCCGCGGTGCTGGTGATGACCTACTGGAACCTCGTGGACCGCATGGGCGTCGACGAGTTCGCGCGCCGCCTCGCGGAGGCCGGGGGCGCCGGTCTCGTCACCCCTGACCTCGTGCCCGAGGAGGCCGGCGCCTGGATGGAGGCCTCGGACCGTCACGGCCTGGACCGCGTGTTCCTCACCGCGCCCTCGTCCACGGACGAGCGGGTGCGCCTCACCGTCGACTCCTCCCGCGGCTTCGTGTACGCCGTGTCGGTCATGGGCGTCACCGGCACCCGCGACACGGTGTCCACCGTCGCCGAGACCGTGGTCCGCCGGGCTCAGGATGCCGGGGCGGAGCACGTGTGCGTCGGCCTCGGCGTCTCCCAGGCGGCGCACGTCCGCGAGATCGGCGCCTACGCCGACGGCGCGATCGTCGGCACGGCCCTGGTGCGCGCGCTGACGGACGGCGGGCCGCAGGCCGTGGGGACGCTGACCCGCGAGCTCGCCGCCGGCACGGTCCGAGAGGGCTGAGGGTGACCGCCGCCCTGGCCCCGCTCGCCGCCTTCCCCGCCCCCGGGTGGGACGGGTTCCAGCTGGGCCCGGTGAAGATCCACGCGTACGCGCTGTGCATCATCCTGGGCATCGTCCTGGCGCTGTGGCTCGCCGAGCGTCGGTGGCGCGCCCGCGGCGGCCCCGAGGACCGTGTGCTCGACATCGCCCTGTGGGCCATCCCGTTCGGCTTCGTGGGCGGTCGGCTCTACCACGTGTTCTCCTCACCGGACCGGTACTTCGGGCCCGGCTTCGACGGCACGGGCGACCCGATCCAGATCCTGTACGTGTGGAACGGTGGACTGGGCATCTGGGGCGCGATCGCCCTCGGCGCCGTGGGCGCGTGGATCGCGTGCCGCCGCTACGGGCTGCGGCTGACGGCCTTCGGCGACGTCGTCGCGCCGGGCATCCTGCTGGCCCAGGCCATCGGCCGGTGGGGCAACTGGTTCAACCAGGAGCTCTTCGGCGGCCCGACGACCCTGCCCTGGGGGCTCGAGGTCGACCCGGCCAGCCCGAACTTCCCGGCCGGCTACGCCCCGGACACGCTGTTCCACCCCACGTTCCTCTACGAGTGCCTGTGGAACCTGGCCGGGGTCGCGCTGCTGCTCCTCGTGGACCGCGCGCTGCACCTGCGCCACGGCCTCATGCTGTGGTCCTACGTCGCCTGGTACACCGCGGGCCGCACGTGGATCGAGATGCTGCGCATCGACGACGCCGAGATGGTCACGCTCTTCGGCGTCACCCAGCGGCTCAACGTGTGGACGTCCCTGCTGGTGTTCGTCATCGCCCTCGCGTTCATCGTCGGGATCCTGCTGCGCCATCGCGGCGCGGCCGCCGGCCCCCACGCCCACCAGAGCGTGTGGCGCGCCGGGCACGCCCCCGAGGGCGACGACGGCGCCGCCGTCGCCGCGGGCCGCTCCGGGTCCCACGCCGTGGGCGCGGCGGAGGACGACGCCGTCCGGCGCTGACCCGCTCCCCGGCGCGCCCGCGAGGGGCGCCCGGGGCCCCGGTGTCCCACATGGTGGACATTCGGCGTGTCACAGAACGTCCGGTTCCGCACAGTGGGACGTCGCGCCCGGTAGCGTCTCTTCCACCTCGGGGCCGTCGGCCCCGAGCGTCGGGGCCAGCGCCGTCCCCGTCCGAGCCCCTGCTCTCCGGAAAGGACGGCACCATGCCCGTGGCATCCTCGCCCGCCTCGGCCCCCCGCGCGGGGGGACCGGTGGATCCCTTCGTCCGCTATGCGGACGTCCCCGCCGCCCAGGGCCTCTACGACCCGTCCCGGGAGACCGAGAACTGCGGCCTCGCCGTCATCGCCACCCTGCGGGGCACCCCGGGCCACGACATCGTCCAGCACGCGCTGACCGCCCTGCGCGCGCTCGAGCACCGCGGGGCGGTGGGCGCCGACGAGGGCACCGGCGACGGCGCCGGCCTGCTGACCCAGATCCCCGACGAGCTGTTCCGTGCCGTCGTCGACGCCGAGCTGCCCCCCGTGGGCGAGTACGTCGCCGGCACCGCCTTCCTGCCGCCCGTCGACGGCGAGCGCGCCGAGGCGAAGGAGGCCGTCGAGCGGCTGGCCGAGGAGGAGGGGCTGCAGGTCCTGGCGTGGCGCGAGGTGCCCACCGACCCCTCGGCCCTGGGCGTCGGCTCCCGGGCGGCCATGCCCGCGTTCGAGCAGCTGTTCCTGTCCCTGGCGGACGGTCAGGACGGCACCGAGCCGGGGCAGTCGCTGGACGTGCGGGCGTGGCGGGTGCGCCGCCGCGCCCAGTCCCGCGCCGGCGTCTATTTCCCCTCGCTCTCGTCCCAGACGATCGTCTACAAGGGCATGCTGACGACGGCCCAGCTGGAGCCGTTCTACCCGGACCTCTCCGACGAGCGGTTCACCACCCGGCTGGGCGTGGTCCACTCGCGGTTCTCCACCAACACGTTCCCCTCGTGGCCGCTGGCCCAGCCGTTCCGCACCATCGCGCACAACGGCGAGATCAACACGGTCAAGGGCAACCGCAACTGGATGCGCGCCCGTCAGGGCCAGCTCAAGCACCCGATGCTCGGCGAGGTCCCCGAGGACCTGTTCCCGCTGATCAGCCCCATCGGCTCGGACTCGGCCTCCTTCGACGAGGTCGCGGAGCTGCTCATGCTCTCCGGGCGCCCGCTCACCCAGGCGATCATGATGATTATCCCGGAGGCGTGGGAGAACCACGCGACCATGGACCCGGCCCGCCGCGCCTTCTACCAGTACCACTCCATGCTCATGGAGCCCTGGGACGGACCGGCCGCCGTCGCCTTCTCCGACGGCACCCAGGTGGGCGCCGTGCTGGACCGCAACGGCCTGCGCCCCGCCCGCTGGTGGGTCACCGACGACGGCCTCGTCGTCCTGGCCTCCGAGGTCGGCGTCGTGCCGATCGAGCCCTCGGCGGTGGTGCGCAAGGGGCGCGTGGCCCCGGGGCGCATGTTCCTCGTGGACACCGAGCAGGGCCGGATCATCGGCGACGACGAGATCAAGGCCGAGGTCGCCTCCGCCCAGCCGTGGGAGGACTGGGTGCGCCAGAACCTCCTGGACCTGGAGTCGCTCCCCGAGCGCGAGCACGTCCGCCACACCTCCGAGTCGATCCTGCAGCGTCAGCGCATCTTCGGGTACACCTCGGAGGAGCTGCGCATCCTCGTCGGGCCGATGGCCCAGACGGGCGCCGAGCCGCTCGGTGCGATGGGCACGGACACGCCCATCGCCGTCCTCGCCAAGCGGCCCCGGCTGCTCTTCGACTACTTCGTGCAGTCCTTCGCCCAGGTGACGAACCCGCCGCTCGACGCGATCCGCGAGGAGCAGGTGACCTCGATGCGCACCGCGATCGGCCCGCAGGGCAACGTGCTCTCCCTCGAGCAGGTGCGCACCCGCCAGGTCGACGTCCCGTTCCCCGTGATCGACAACGACCAGCTGGCCCGCATCCAGCACCTGCGCGACGCCGACGGCACCCGCCTGACCCTCAAGGTGAACGGCGTGTACCGGGTGGCCGGAGGCGTCGAGGAGCTCCGCGCCCAGCTGAAGGCGATCTGCGAGCAGGTCTCGGCCGCCGTCAACCGCGGCGTGGAGTACGTGGTGCTGTCCGACCGCGGCGCCACCGCCCAGTGGGCGCCGATCCCGTCCCTGCTGCTGACCTCCGCCGTGCACCACCACCTGCTGGCCTCGGCCAACCGCACCAAGAGCTCGCTGATCGTCGAGGCGGGCGACGTGCGCGAGGTCCACCATGTGGCCGTCCTGCTCGGCTACGGGGCCTCCGCGGTCAACCCGTACCTGGCCATGGAGTCCGCCGAGGAGCTCGTGCGCACGGGGGAGGTCTCGGGCGTCACCGCCGAGCAGGCCGTGGCGAACCTGATCAAGGCGCTCGGCAAGGGCGTCCAGAAGATCATGTCCAAAATGGGCATCTCCACGGTCGCCTCCTACACCGGCGCCCAGACGTTCGAGGCGCTCGGCCTGTCCCGGCGCTTCGTGGACCGCTACTTCGTGGGCAACACGAGCCCGCTCGACGGCGTGGGCATCGACGTCGTCGCCGCCGAGATCCAGGCGCGCCACGAGTTCGCGTATCCGCCGGACGGCAACGACATCAACCCGTACCGCGAGCTCGAGGTGGGCGGCGAGTACCAGTGGCGGCGCGAGGGCGCGCCGCACCTGTTCAACCCCGAGACCGTGTTCCGCCTCCAGCACTCCACGCGGGAGCGGCGCTACGACGTCTTCAAGGACTACACGCGTCGCGTGGACGACCAGGCGGAGGAGCTCATGACCCTGCGCGGGCTCATGCGCCTGCGCACGGGCGAGCGGCCGCCGGTGCCCGTCTCCGAGGTGGAGCCCGTCGAGTCGATCGTGCGCCGCTTCTCCACCGGCGCGATGTCCTACGGCTCCATCTCGCAGGAGGCGCACGAGACCCTCGCGATCGCCATGAACCGCCTCGGCGCCCGCTCGAACTCGGGCGAGGGCGGCGAGGACCCCGAGCGCCTGCTGGACCCGGAGCGCCGCTCGAAGATCAAGCAGATCGCCTCGGGCCGGTTCGGCGTCACCAGCCTGTACCTGGCCACCGCGACCGACCTGCAGATCAAGATGGCCCAGGGCGCCAAACCCGGCGAGGGCGGCCAGCTGATGGGGACCAAGGTGTACCCGTGGGTCGCCCGCACGCGGCACTCGACCCCGGGCGTCTCCCTGGTGTCGCCGCCGCCGCACCACGACATCTACTCGATCGAGGACCTGGCGCAGCTGATCCACGACCTCAAGCGGGCCAACCCGACCGCGCGGGTCCACGTCAAGCTCGTCTCCGAGTCCGGCGTGGGCACGGTGGCCGCGGGCGTCGCCAAGGCGCGCGCCGACGTCGTGCTCATCTCCGGCCACGACGGCGGAACGGGCGCCTCCCCGCTGAACTCCCTCAAGCACGCGGGCACCCCGTGGGAGATCGGCCTGGCCGAGGCGCAGCAGACGCTCATGCTCAACGGCCTGCGCGAGCGCGTCACCGTCCAGGTGGACGGGCAGCTCAAGACCGGCCGGGACGTCGTGATCGCCGCACTGCTCGGGGCCGAGGAGTTCGGCTTCGCGACCGCCCCGCTCGTGGTCTCCGGCTGCATCATGATGCGCGTGTGCCACCTGGACACGTGCCCCGTGGGCGTGGCCACCCAGAACCCCGAGCTGCGCGCGCGCTTCACGGGCAAGCCCGAGTTCGTCGTCAACTTCTTCGAGTTCATCGCGCAGGAGGTCCGCGAGCTGCTCTCGCAGCTGGGCTTCCGCACGCTCGACGAGGCGATCGGCCACCGCGAGCTGCTCGACGTGGACGCGGCCCTGCACCACTGGAAGTCCGAGGGCCTGGACCTCTCGGGCATCCTCGCGGACCCCTCCGTCGGCCGGCGTCCGGGCCACGAGGACGCGCCCATGCGCCGCACCACCGAGCAGGACCACGACCTCGCCTCCCACATCGACCACCGGTTCATCGCCCGGCTGGGGGACACGCTCACGACGGGCACGCCCGTCGTGATGGACGAGGCCGTCGTGAACACGGACCGGTCCGTGGGCACGCTGCTGGGCTACCACGTCACGAGCACGCGGCTCGCCGACGAGCTGGACGACGACACGATCACCGTGCGCCTGACGGGCGAGGCCGGCCAGTCCCTCGGCGCCTTCCTGCCCGCCGGCGTCACCCTGCGGCTCTCGGGCGACGCCAACGACTACGTCGGCAAGGGCCTGTCGGGGGGACGCGTGATCGTCCGCCCCGACGCCGAGGCCCCGTTCGTGGCCGAGGAGAACACCGTGGCCGGCAACGTGATCGGCTACGGCGCCACCTCGGGCCAGCTGTTCCTGCGCGGCCGCGTGGGGGAGCGGTTCCTCGTGCGCAACTCCGGCGCCACCGCGGTGGCCGAGGGCATCGGCGACCACGGCCTGGAGTACATGACCGGCGGTGAGGCGCTGATCCTCGGCGAGACCGGCCGCAACCTCGCCGCCGGCATGTCCGGCGGGCGGGCCTGGGTGCTGGACCTGGACCGGGAGGACCTGAACCCACTCGCCGTCCGCGAGGACGCCCTGATCCTCGAGGCGCCGTCCGCGCAGGACCGGCTGCGGATCGCCGAGCTGCTGGAGCTGCACCGCGCGGAGACGGGCTCCGCCGTCGCCGCCGCGCTGCTCGCCGACCTGCGGGCCGGCGGGGACGCCGCCGACGCCGCGTGGGACCGCTTCACGACCGTCCTGCCCCGGCAGTACGACCTCGTGCTGCGCACCCGTCAGGCCGCGACGGCCGAGGGACTCGACCCGGACGGGGAGGCCGTCTGGGACCGACTGCTGGAGGTGACCCGTGGCTGATCCGCGCGGATTCCTGAAGAACCGGGAGCGCGTCGAGCGCCCCACGCGTCCGGTGCCGGTGCGCATCATGGACTTCAAGGACGTGTACGTCCGCCAGGACGAGGCGATCGTGCGCACCCAGGCCGGCCGGTGCATGGACTGCGGCATCCCGTTCTGCCACTCCGGGTGCCCGCTGGGCAACCTCATCCCGGAGTGGAACGACCTGGTCCGGCGGGGACGCTGGGACGAGGCCGCCGCGCGACTGCACTCGACCAACAACTTCCCCGAGGTCACCGGGCGGATCTGCCCCGCCCCGTGCGAGGACTCCTGCACCCTGGGCATCAACCAGCCCGCGGTCACCATCAAGCAGACCGAGGTGGCGATCGCGGAGCAGATCTTCGACAACGACTGGCTCGAGCCGGTCGTGCCGGCCCGCCTGAACGGCCACACCGTGGCCGTCGTCGGCTCGGGCCCGGCGGGACTGGCCGCGGCGCAGCAGCTCACCCGCGCCGGCTTCACCGTGGTGGTCTACGAGCGCGACGAGCGCCTCGGCGGCCTGCTGCGGCTGGGCATCCCGGACTTCAAGCTGGAGAAGGACGTCCTGGACCGGCGCCTGGCGCAGATGGAGGCCGAGGGCACCCGGTTCCGCACCGGCGTGGAGATCGGCGTCGACCTGCCCTGGGACCAGCTCAAGGCCCGCTTCGACGCCGTGATCGTGGCGACCGGCGCCCCCGTGGCCCGCGAGCTGCCCGTCCCCGGCCGCGGCCTCGACGGGATCCACCTCGCCATGGACTACCTCGTGCAGTCCAACCGCGCGGTCGCCGGCGACGAGGTCCCGGACCAGATCTCCGCCGAGGGGCGCCACGTGGTGATCCTCGGCGGCGGCGACACTGGCGCGGACTGCATCGGCACCGCGCACCGCCAGGGGGCGGCGTCCGTGACGACGCTGGCGATCGGCCAGCAGCTGCCGGTCGAGCGCCCCGTCCACCAGCCGTGGCCCACGATCCCCAAGGTCCACCAGCAGACCACGGCCGACGCCGAGGGCGGCGCCCGCGCGCACCTTGCCTCCACGGTCGAGTTCCTCGGCGACGAGCACGGCCGCGTGCGCGCCCTGCGCGTGGCGGAGACCGAGTACCGCGAGGACGGCACGCGCGGGCCCAAGGCGGGCACCGAGCGCGAGGTCCAGGCGGACCTGGTGCTGCTGGCGCTGGGCTTCACCGGCATCGAGGAGGGGCTGCTCACGCAGCAGCTCGGCGTGCACGTGACACGCGGGCTCGTGGCCCGGAAGGACGGGTACGAGACCGACGAGCCGGGCGTGTTCGCGTGCGGCGACGCCGGGCGCGGCGCCTCCCTGGTGGTCTGGGCCATTGCCGAGGGGCGTGCGTGCGCGCAGGAGGTCGACGAGTCGCTCGAGCGCTGGTCCCGACTGCCGCACCCCGTGGACCCGGACGACCGCGGCCTCGTCCTCGGCTGAGTCCTCCGTCTCATCTTCCGACGCCACGCGGGCCCGCCCTCCACCGAGGGCGGGCCCGCCCCCTATCGTGGGTCGCATGCGACACGCGAAGATCATCGCCACCTTTGGGCCCGCCACCGACTCCGACGAGACCACCCGCGCCATCATCCGCGCGGGGGCGGACGTCGTCCGCCTCAACATGAGCCACGGCGACCACGCGGTGCATGAGACGTCCTACGAGCGGGTGCGTCGGCTGAGCGTGGAGGAGCGGCGCCCGGTCGCGATCTTCGCGGACCTCCAGGGCCCCAAGATCCGCCTCGGCCGCTTCACCGACGGCCCGCATCTGCTCGAGAGGGGCGATCGGATCACCATCACCACCCGGGACGTGCCCGGGACCCGCGAGCTGGTCGGCACCACCCACAAGGGGCTGCCCGGGGACGTCGCCCCCGGTGACGTGCTCCTGGTGGACGACGGCAAGGTGCGCCTGCGCGCCGTCGAGGTCACGGACACGGACGTGCTGGCCGAGGTCGAGGTGCCGGGCATGGTCTCGGACAACAAGGGGATCAACCTGCCCGGCGTGGCGGTGAACGTGCCGGCCCTGTCCGAGAAGGACGAGCGGGACCTGCGCTGGGCGCTGCGCACCGGCGTGGACATGGTGGCGCTGTCCTTCGTGCGGGACGCCGCGGACGTGGACCGGGTGCACGAGATCATGGACGAGGAGGAGCGCCGGGTCCCGGTCATCGCCAAGATCGAGAAGCCCCAGGCGGTGGAGAACCTCGAGGCCATCGTGGACGCGTTCGACGCCATCATGGTGGCCCGCGGCGACCTCGGCGTGGAGCTGCCGCTCGAGGACGTGCCCGTGGTGCAGAAGCGCGCAGTGGACCTCGCCCGCCGCTGGGCGAAGCCGGTCATCGTGGCCACGCAGGTGCTCGAGTCGATGATCGACAGCCCGCGCCCGACGCGCGCCGAGGCCTCGGACTGCGCCAACGCCGTGCTCGACGGCGCGGACGCCGTCATGCTCTCGGGCGAGACCTCGGTGGGCGCATATCCGGTCGAGACGGTCCAGACGATGGCCCGGATCATCGAGTCCACCGAGACCCACGGCCTGGAGCTCATCCACCCGCTCGGCTCGCGTCCCCGCACGCGCGGCGGCGCGATCACCCGGGCCGCCGTCGAGGTCGCGAACCAGCTCGAGATCCCGTTCCTCGCCACGTTCACCGAGTCCGGCGACTCGGCCCGTCGGCTCAGCCGCCTGCGGCCGCGTCAGCCGATCTACGCGTTCACCCACCACGAGCACACGCACAACATCCTGTGCCTGACCTGGGGCGTCTACCCGAAGATGGTCCCGTTCCAGGACTCCACGGACAAGATGACCCTCCAGGTGGAGCAGTCGCTCACATCGGAGGGCATCGCCCAGCACGGCGACCTCGTGGTCATCGCCGCCGGGTCCCCTCCCGGGGCCGTGGGCTCCACGAACACGCTGCGCGTGCACCGCGTGGGCGACGACGCCGCGGGCGGCTCGTCCGCCGCCTCGCCGCAGACGCGCGAGCCGGTCGGCTTCTGGCCGGCCCGCTCCCCGCTCTGACGAGCGCGCGGGCGCCGCTCAGCCGACCTGGTCGATGACGGCCTGCGCGACCTCCCGCATGGTCAGGCGCCGGTCCATGGAGGTCTTCTGGATCCAGCGGAAGGACTCGGCCTCGGTCAGGCGCATCCGCTCCTGGAGCAGCGCCTTGGCCCGGTCCACGATCTTGCGGGTCTCCAGGCGGTCGCCCAGGTCCCGCACCTCGGCCTCGAGGCTGCGCAGCTCGTCGAAGCGGGCCACGGCCAGTTCGATGGCGGGGACCAGGTCGGCCTCGGTGAAGGGCTTGACCACGTAGGCCATGGCCCCGGCGGTCCGGGCGCGCTCCACCAGCTCGCGCTGGCTGAAGGCGGTCAGCATGACCACGGGGGCGAGCCGTTCCCCGGCGATCTCGCCCGCAGCCGCGATGCCGTCCATCACGGGCATCTTCACGTCCATCACCACGATGTCCGGGCGGTGCTCGCGCACGGCCTCGACGGCGGCGCGGCCGTCGCCGGCCTCGGCGACCACCCGGTAGCCCGCCCCGGTGAGCACCTCCACCAGGTCGAGGCGGATGAGGGTCTCGTCCTCGGCGACGACGGCCCGCAGGCCGGTCTCCTCGGGAGGCGTCAGCGTGGACACGGCAGCTCCTTCGCGCGGGCCGGGACGGCGTCGGTGCGGCGCCGCTGGTGGTCCACCAGGCTACCGTGCGCGATGAGTGCGGCGCGGGCGCGGCGGCGGTGACCCCCCGCCGGAAGGCCGGGGACGCCGGGTCGGGGCGCTGATAGGGTGATCGAGTCCCGCCTCCGGGCGGCACTGCCCGAATGGTGGAATCGGTAGACACGCCGCACTCAAAATGCGGTGCCGAGAGGCGTGTGGGTTCGAGTCCCACTTCGGGCACCGTCGGCGCGCGGCCACCCGCCGTGGGCGCCGTGTCCGTGACCGATCGACCCGAGATGAGTGGTGTCCTGTGCTCCTGACCAGCCTCCTGCTGACCCTCCTCTCGGTGGTGGCGGCCGTCCCGGCCTCCCGGGCGCTGGGCAGGGACGCGGGCTGGGTCCTGGCCGCACCCCTGCTGGCCGCGGCCGGCGTGCTGATCGCGGCGTGGACGGGCGACGTCCGGACGGAGCACCATCCGTGGATCCCCGCGGTCGGGGTGGACCTCGACCTCCGGCTGAACGGCCTGGCCCTGGTGTTCGCCATGATCGTCCTCGTCATCGGCGCCGCGATCCTCGCCTACTCCAGCCGGTACCTCAGTCGGGACCGCACGGAGAGCCGACCCGGCTCCTTCTACCTGCTGATGACCGCGTTCGCGGCGTCGATGCTGCTGCTGGTGCTCGCCGACAACATCGTGGTCCTCTTCGTCGCGTGGGAGTTCACCTCCTTCACCTCCTTCTTCCTCATCGGGCGCTCGGGGGACCATGCCCGCGACCCCGCGATCCGGACCCTGCTCGTGACCGTGGGCGGCGGCCTCGCGCTGCTGGCCGCCGTCGCCCTCATGGCCGTGCGGACCGGCACTGCCTCGCTGTCCGGGGTGTTGGCCTCGGACGTGTGGTCCGAGGCGGGCTTCACCACCACGGTCGCCGTCCTGCTGGCGGTGGCCGCGTTCACCAAGTCCGCCCAGTTCCCGTTCCAGGCGTGGCTGCCGGACTCCATGGTGGCCATCTCCCCGGTCTCCGCCTACCTGCACGCCGCGGCGATGGTCAAGGCCGGCATCTTCCTGCTGCTGGTGTTCAGCCCGGTCCTGGCCGGGAACCCGGTGTGGTCCGCGCTGTTGATCGGCTCGGGCCTCATCACGGCCCTGCTGGGCGCCGTCTCCGCGATCCGTCGCCACGACCTCAAGGGTCTGCTGGCCTACTCCACGATGAGCCAGTTGGGCCTGCTGGTGACCGCCATCGGCATCGGCACCCCCGTCGCGCTTACCGCGGCGATCGTGCACACCGTGGCGCACGCGCTGTTCAAGTCGGCGCTGTTCATGCTGATCGGCGTGGTCGACCACGAGGCCGGCACCCGCGACCTGCGAGAGCTCGCGGCCCGCCACGTGCGCATGCCGGTCACCGGCACGGCGATCGCCGTCGCCGCCCTGTCGATGGCGGGCATCCCGCCGCTGTTCGGCTTCATCTCCAAGGAGGGCCTGGTCGAGGCCGCTCTCGGGACCCCCGGTCCCGCATGGCTCCCCGTCCTCGTCACCGCCGGCATCGCCCTGACCTCCGTGTTCACCGTGGCCTACTCCGGCCGTCTCGTGCTCGGCGCCCTGGGCCTCTGGGGTCCAAGCCCGGACGGGGCCGCCCATTCGTGGCCGACCGGCCGGGAGGACGAGGTCCACGAGGCTCCTGCCACCTTCTGGGGCGTGCCCGTGCTGGCCGCGGCCGCGGGCGTGGCCCTGGGCCTGCTGCCCGGTGTGCTGGACACCCCCGTCTCCTACGCGGCCGAGGCCGCCTCCGGCGCGGAGGTGCACGCGCACCTGGCGCTGTGGCACGGCGTGAACACGGCCCTGCTCGTCTCCGCCGCCATCATCGTGCTCGGTCTGCTGCTGGTGGCCTTGCGCCGCCCGGTGGAGCGCGTGGCCTCCCACGCCGCCCTGCCGTTCTCCGCCCTGGATGCGGTGGACGAGGTTCGGCACCGGCTGATCGGCGTCGGCGCGGTCGTCTCGCGCGCCTCCGGCACCCTGGCTCCCCGCCCCCACCTCCTCATCCCCGCCCTGGTCCTGGGGCTCCTCGCCGTGGCCGGTGTCGCCACGATCGAGGATTTGCCCGCCGTCGTCGGCCAGCCCTCGCGCTGGCACGACTGGGTGCTGGTCGTCCTGGTGGGTGCCGGCGTGATCGCCACCATCCGCGCCAAGACGCGCATCGCCGCCATGGTGGTGGTCGGCGTCGTAGGGTTCGGCATGACCCTGTGGTTCCTCACCCTCGGCGCCGTGGACGTGGCCCTGACCCAGCTGATGGTCGAGGTGCTCACGGTGTGCGTCATGGTGCTGCTGCTGCGCCGCCTGCCCGCCCGCTTCAGCGACGAGCCGACCCCGCGCAGGATGCAGGCGGTCCTCGCCGCCTCCGTCGCCGGCGTCGCCGCGACCCTGGGCGTGCTCGCGTTCACCGGCCGCTCCAGCATGTCGGAGATCGCCCACTTCTACCTGACCCAGAGCTATGCCCAGGCTGGGGGGACCAACGTGGTGAACGTGATCCTCGTGGACTTCCGCGCCGTGGACACGTGGGGCGAGATGACCGTGCTCGGGGCGACGGCGCTGACCATCGCGGCCCTGTTGCTCAACCGTCGGCCGACGCCTCCACAGCCCTCCGCCGTGGACATGCGCTCCCCACTCGCCCACGTGCGCGAGAACCTCGTCCACATCCGGGTGTTCGGCCGTGTCTTCGGCGTGCTGATCATCCTGCTGTCCGCGTTCCTGCTGCTGCGCGGGCACTACGAGCCCGGCGGCGGCTTCATCGCCGCACTGGTCGCCGGTGCCGGCTACGCCCTGCTCTACCTGGCCGCCGACTCGGACACGGCCCCGGAGTTGCGGTGGCCGTACCTGGCCTTCATCGGCTCGGGCATCGCCGTCGGCACCGCGACGGGGATCGTCGGTTACCTCACCGGCAAGGGCTTCCTCGGAGCCGCGGGAGTGAAGGTCCTGGGCTACGGGCTCTCCACCACGCTCGCGTTCGACATGGGCGTGTACCTGGCCGTGATCGGCCTGATCGTGGCCGCGTTCTCCCTGCTCGGCCCCGAGCGGCCGGGTGAGGACCCGCTCCGCGCCTCGAGCCGTGACCCCGGCGTCGCGCCGGCGGCCCCGTCCTCCGATCCCTCGGCCCCGACCACCACGACTGCACGAGAGGAGGTCACCCGATGACCGTCGCCCTTACCGTGGGACTTCTGACCTTCGGCGCGTTCTACCTGTTCTCCAAGCGCGAGCTGCTGCGCGTGATCCTCGGCATGGTCCTGCTGGGCCACGCCGCCAACCTGGCCATCATCGCCGCGGGCGGCACCGACCGCCGCGGGCTGCCCTTCGCGGGGACCTCAGACGTCGAGGTGCAGGCCGATGCCCTGCCGCAGGCCTTCGTCCTGACCGCTATCGTGATCGCCTTCGCGATCACCGTGCTGCTGCTCGCGCTGGCCGTCACCGGGCGCGCGGACGACGCGGTGGCCTCGCCGGGGGAGACCCGCGACTCCCTGGAGCAGGCCGCCGCCGACGCACGCTTCCCGCGCGAGGAGCGGCACGCCGCGGCCGGCCGGATTGCGCAGCACTACGCCGGCCAGGGCCCGGAGGTGCGTCGATGAGCGCCGTCCCGCTGGGCCAGCTGCTGCCCCTCTTCGCCGCCGTCCCGCTGCTGTCCGCCGGTCTGCTCGTGCTGGCGGGGGAGCGTCCCCGCCTCCACCGGGCAGTCCTGTTCGCGGTGCTCGGACTCGTCACCACCGGCGGGCTGGCCCTGGGCGTCCACGCCCTCGACGGGTCCGTGCTCGCCACCTCGCTGGGCGGCTGGCCCGGGGGCATCGGGATCGGCTTCGCAGCGGACATGCTGTCCGCCCTGATGCTCGTGCTCACGAGCGCCCTCACGATCGTGGGCGCGGCGTTCGCCTACGGCTCCCGCGTCGCTAACTCCCAGTTCTTCGCCCCGCTGCTCCTGATCCTCATCGGCGGAGTCAACGGCGCCCTGCTGACGGCGGACCTGTTCAACCTGTTCGTGTTCATCGAGGTCATGTTGGTGCCCAGCTACGGCCTCTACGTCCTCTCCGCCAACCGCCGTGAGCCCCTGCGCCGAGTGGACGGGGCGCGGCTGTACGTCACCCTCAACCTGCTAACCTCCACGATCCTCCTGGTCGGCGTCGGCTTCGTCTACGGGCTGACCGGCTCGGTGAACCTCGCGATGCTCGCCGGGTCCGCCGCGGCGGACCCACGCATCGCGATCGCCGCGGGCATGGTGCTGTTCGCACTGTCCATCAAGGCCTCGGTGGCCCCGCTGCACGGCTGGCTGGCCTGGGCGTACTCCTCGACCTCCCCGGCGGTGACGGCCCTCTTCGCCGCCCTGCACACCAAGGTCGCCGTGTACGGGCTCTACCGGATCTACTCCGTCATGTACGACGGCGATGCGCGTCTGCTGCCGCTCATCCTGGTCCTGTCCCTCGCCACCCTCGTGGTGGGTGCGCTCGCCTCGGTCGGTGAGCACGGTGTGCGCGCCGTGTTGTCGTGGCAGATGGTGAGCGGCATCGGCGGCATCCTCGTCGGACTCGGGCTCTCCACGCGCCTGGGTCTCGCGGCGGGCCTGTTCTACCTCGTGCACCACATGGTGGCGATGGGCTGCCTCCTGATGGCGGCCGGCGCGATCGAGGTGCGCTACGGCACCGGCCGTCTCGCGGACCTGCAGGGCCTGGCCCGGCGCGAGCCGCTGATCGCCGTCGCCTTCTTCGTGGGCCTGCTCTCCCTGGTCGGCATCCCGCCCTTCTCCGGGTTCGTGGGCAAGCTCATGCTCGTCAGCGCCGGCCTGGACGCAGGCCGCGGTGTCACCGCTGCGCTGGTGCTGGGCGCCTCCCTGGTGAGCCTGTGGGCTCTGCTGCGGGTGTGGGACGCCTGGTTCTGGGGCGCTCCGACGGCCCCACACGGGCACCGCGAGCGCCTGGCCACCGCGGCCATGCCCATCGTGGGCCGGGCGGGCTCCGTGCCGTCGCCCTCCGGCCGCGGCTCGAGCACCGACCACGAGCGCACCGAGTCGTGGGCCTCGCAGGAAACCCTCGATCCGCCCACGGGCGTGCTGCCGGTGACCGTGGATCCGGACGAGGACGTCACGCGCTCCCGCATCCCAGGCCGGCTGGCCGCCCCCGCCGTTGTCCTAGCTATGGCCACCCTCGCCCTCGGGCTCGGCGGTCAGGCCCTGTGGACCGTCACCGACCTCGCGGCTCAGGGCCTGATGGACCCCAGCAGGTACATCGAGGCGGTGCTCAACCCATGAGCACCGCACTCCCGCAGCCTCCGGAAGGAGACGCCCCCATGCACACCGTCGCCCCCGCCGACGGGACCGTCGACCTGGCGCCCGGCACGGCCTCCGCCGTGTCCTGGCCTTGGCGGTGGCTCGTGTTCTGGTGCTGGTACGCGTGGGCCCTGGTGACCTCTTCGAAGGCGGTCATCAAGGACCTCGTCACCCCCGGCGTCCAGGCGCGCTCGGGCATCGCCCGCGTGCGCAGCAACTGCCGCACGGACGCCGAGGTCACCCTGCTCTCGGCGCTGATCACCCTGACGCCCGGCACGTTGACGCTGGGCACCCGGCGTGCCGGCGCCGTCGGTGACGAGGACGGTGACCCGGACGCGCGGCGCCTGCTCTACGTGCACGGCCTGTACGCTGACGACGCCGACGCCCTGCGCGCGGAGATCCACGACATGGAGGCGCGCATGCTCCACGCGATGCGGAAGACGGGGGTGGCATGATGCCCTTCGCCTACGACTGGTCCCTGGTGGGGATCGACCTGGCCATCGCGCTGCTGACCGTGTCGGCGCTCGTGTCCGCGTACCGGATCGTGGTGGGCCCGCTCGACGCGGACCGCGCGGTCTCGGGCGACCTGCTCACGTTCAGCGTGCTCGGGATGCTCGTGCTGTTCGGCGTCCGGGCGGACAACCCGTGGACGTTCGACTTGGTCCTGATCGCCGCGGTCGTGGCCTTCCTGTCCGGCATGTCCCTGGCCCGCGCGCTCACGCGCGGCAAGCGTTGAGGAGGTCGCACCCGTGGACGTCGTCCTGACCGCCGCCGGCTCCGTGCTCGTGGTGATCGGAGCCCTTGCGTTCGTCACCGCGGGACTCGGTCTGATCCGGTTCCCCGACCCCTACACCCGCGTCTCCGCCGTGGGCACCGCCGGCGGCGTCGGGATGATCCTGATCGTGGTGGGCGCCCTGCTACTGGCCCCGGGGGTGGCCGCGTTCGTGAAGGTGGCCCTGATCGTGGTGCTGCAGCTGGGCTCGGCCTCGGTGGCCACCATGGCCCTGGGCCGCTCGGCCTACCTCACTGGGGTGCCCATGAATCCGGGGCACTACGACGAGCTCGCCGAGGATACCCCCGGCCGCGAGGGTGGCCGAGCGGCCCCGCGCCTTCCGGACATGGACTGAGGCACGGGCCGGCCCGCCCGGGCGGCGTGCCTCAGCGCGCGTCGAGGAGCATGTTCGTCATGCGCACGGTCGAGAGCCGCCGGCCCTGCTCGTCCGTCATCACCACCTCATGGGTGACGAGGGTGCCGCCCAGGTGGACGGCGGTCGCGGTGCCGGTCACGAGGCCCGAGCGGACGGCCCGGTGGTGCGTGGCGCTGATCTCGACCCCGACGACGTTGCGGTCCGGCCCGGCGTGGATCTTCGCGGCCATCGAGCCCAGGGACTCGGCGAGGACGAGGTGGGCGCCGCCGTGCAGCAGCCCGACGGGCTGCTCGTTGCCTGCCACGGGCAGGGTGGCGACGGCGCGCTCGGCCGTGAGCTCGAGGAAGCGCAGGCCCATCTTCTGGGCCAGGGGGCTGATCGCCGCGCCGCCGAGCGCGGCGACGAGCTCGGGCGTCAGACCGGCCTCGGCGCAGGCCGCCGCCAGCTCGGCGGGGCTCAGCTCGGGGGTGACGCCGGGGCGGTACACGCGGTCGGAGGCGGCGGGGGTGGTCGCGGTGTGCTCACTCATGAGCACTAGGCTGGCACACGCGACCGGTGCGCCCCGCGCCGCGCGCCGAGAGGAGACGTGAGCACCCATGGCGGCAGATCCGACCCCAGAGGCCCCACAGCGGCTGCTGGTCCTGGACGGGCACTCGATGGCGTTCCGCGCGTTCTACGCGCTGCCCGCCGAGAACTTCGCCACGGACACGGGCCAGCACACGAACGCCGTGTATGGCTTCACCGCCATGCTCCTGACCATGATCCGGCAGCAGCGGCCCACGCACGTGGCCGTGGCGTTCGACCTCTCCGGGCCCACGTTCCGCTCCGAGGAGTACGCGGAGTACAAGGCCGGCCGCTCCGAGACGCCCGCGGAGTTCGCGGGCCAGATCGAGCTGACCGTGAAGGTCATGGAGGCCCTGGGCATCCCCACGCTCACGCTGGAGGGCTACGAGGCCGACGACATCGTGGCCACACTGTCCGCGCGCGCCGAGGAGGCGGGGTGGGAGGCCGTCGTCGTCTCCGGTGACCGGGACGCGTTCCAGCTCATCTCCGAGCGCACCACGGTGCTCTACCCCAAGAAGGGCGTCTCCGACATCCCGCCGATGGACGCGGACGCCGTCCTGGCCAAGTACGGGGTCGCCCCCGCCCAGTACCCCGAGCTCGCGGCCCTCGTCGGCGAGGCCGCGGACAACCTGCCCGGCGTGCCCGGCGTCGGCCCCGGGTTCGCCGCGAAATGGCTGAAGCAGTACGGGGACCTCGACGGCGTGCTGGCGCACGCGCACGAGATCACGGGCAAGAAGGGGGAGGCGCTGCGCGAGCATCTCGAGGACGTGCGCCGCAACCGCCGCCTCAACGCCCTCGTGCGCGACCTCGACCTGCCGATCGGGCTCGAGGCGATGCGGCTCGAGATGCCCGAGCGCGAGCCCGTGGAGGAGCTGTTCGACGCGCTGCAGTTCAACCGCATCCGGGAGCGCGTGTTCGAGGTGTTCGGCGAGCGGGTGGGCGAGGACGCGCCGCCCCCCGAGGTCGAGGCCGCCCCCGAGTTCACCGAGGCGACGACGGCCGAGGACGTGCGTGCCTTCCTCGCCGCGGAGGCCGGCACCCTGCTCGGCGTCCACGTGGACGTCGAGGGCCCGGCCCTGCTGCCCCGCCGCAAGGTGCCCGTGCCCGGCACGTTCGGCACGCCCGTCGGGGTCGCGCTGGTGGGTGAGCACGCGGGCCTGCACGTCACCCTCGACGGCGACGCCCCGGACCCGGCGCTGGTGGCCGCCGTGCGCGAGGCCCTCGGCGAGGGCGGACTGGCCAAGGCCGTGCACGACCTCAAGCGCACCCTCAAGGCGCTGGCCGCACCCACCGAGGGCGACGGGCTCGGCCCGGACGCGGCCCTGGACGGCGTGGTGGACGACGTGCTGCTCTCGGCCTACCTGATCCAGCCGGACCGGCGGGACACCTCGCTCGAGGCGCTGGCGGAGGCGCATCTGCACACCCCCCTCGCCGCCCCGCGCGAGCCTGCTCAGCAGCGGGCGCAGGGGACGTTCGACCTCGACGGGGGTCAGGCCGCCGCCGACCGCGCGGCCCGCGCCGCGGACGCCGTGCGGGCCGCCTGGGTGGTGCGCCGTCTCTCGACCCAGTTCACGCCCCAGGTGCTCGACCGCGGGGCGCAGCGGCTGCTGCAGGAGCTCGAGATCCCGCTCTCGCGGCTGCTCGCCCGGATGGAGCTGGCAGGCATCGCCGTCGACGTCGACGCCCTGACCGACCTGCGCGAGGACTTCACCGCCGCCGCCGACGCCGCCAAGGAGTCCGCGTGGGCGTCCGTCGCGGAGGAGACCGGCGGGATGCAGGTCAACCTCGGCTCTCCCAAGCAGCTGCAGGAGGTGCTGTTCGAGCGGCTCAACATGCCGCGCACGCGCAAGACGAAGACCGGCTACTCCACGGACGTGGACTCGTTGCAGGACCTGCTCGAGCAGACCCGGCACCCGTTCCTCGAGAACCTGATGGCCCACCGCGACGCCACGAAGCTGCGGCAGACCGTGGAGGGGCTGCTCGAGACCGTCGCCCCGGACGACCGCATCCACACCACCTACTCGCAGACCGCCGCCGCCACGGGCCGACTGTCCTCGCTGCACCCGAACCTCCAGAACATCCCGGTGCGCACCGAGGCGGGCCGCCGCATCCGCGAGGTGTTCGTGGCGGACGAGGTGGCCGGCGAGCAGGCCGTGCTGCTCTCCGCGGACTACTCCCAGATCGAGATGCGCATCATGGCGCACCTGTCCGAGGACGAGGGGCTGATCCAGGCCTTCCGCGAGGGCGAGGACCTGCACTCGTTCGTCGGCTCGCAGGTGTTCGGCGTGGACCCGGACGAGGTCACGGCGGAGCAGCGCGCCAAGGTGAAGGCGATGAGCTACGGCCTGGCCTACGGGCTGTCCTCCTTCGGGTTGTCCAAGCAGCTGAAGATCTCGGTGGACGAGGCGCGCGGCCTCATGAAGGGCTACTTCGACCGCTTCGGCGGCGTGCGCGACTACCTGCGCGACGTCGTCGCACAGGCCCGGCAGGACGGGTACACCTCGACGATCGAGGGGCGCCGCCGCTACCTGCCGGACCTCAGCTCGGACAACCGTCAGCTGCGGGACATGGCCGAGCGCGCCGCGCTCAACGCCCCCATCCAGGGCTCGGCCGCGGACATCATCAAGCGCGCGATGCTCGACGTGCAGGCCGGCCTCGAGGAGCACGGGCTGGCCTCGCGCCTGCTGCTGCAGGTCCACGACGAGCTCATCCTCGAGGTCCCGGCCGCCGAGCTCGAGCAGGCCACGGCGCTGCTGGAGGAGCGGATGGGCCGGGCCGCCGAGCTCTCCGTGCCGCTCGACGTGCACGTGGGCCGGGGAAGGAGCTGGCATGACGCCGCACACTGACGCGCCGGAGGGTCCGTCGCTGCGGCGGCTGGCCGACGCCGCCGAGGCCCGGCTCGGCGAGCACGGCCTCGCGCTGCGCGACCTGGGGGTCCTCGGCCCCGAGGACCCCGCCGCATCGCACTTCGTGGCCGCGGTCGAACGGGGCTTCTACGAGACGGTGCCCACGGGTGCCGCGCTCCGCCAGCAGCTCGAGGCCCACGCGGCCGACGGACGGCGCCGGCTCGGCGTCTACGCGCCGGGGGACGACCCGGCGGCCCGCCGCCCCGCCGCCACCTTCGAGGACTTCGTGCAGCCGCTGACCACGTCGCCCGGCCGCACCGTCGACGCCTGGCTGATCACCGACGTGACCGTCTCGCCGGACGCCCGCCGGCGCGGCGTGCTGCGGGCCATGATGCTCAGGTCCCTCGCGGACGCCCGCGACGCCGGCCTGTGCGCGGCCGCCCTGACCGCGACCGAGGCCGCCATCTACGGTCGCTTCGGCTTCGGGGCCGCCACCCGGTGGCACGCCGTGCGGATCGACGTCTCGGGCGCCCCCGCGTTCACGGGCGCCCCGGCCGGCGGGCGGGTCACGGTCGAGGAGCCGCGGGAGATCCCCGGCCTCGTGGACGAGCTGTACGGGCGGGTGCTGCCGGCCACCCCCGGCTCGGTCCAGCGGACCTCGTTCAGCGTGCCTCGCTGGGAGGACCGCGAGGCGAGCCGGAACGAGGGGCGCGGCTCGGGGCTGTACGGGGCGGTCCACCGCGACGACGACGGGCGGATCCAGGGCGTCGCGCTGTATCGGTTCGAGGGCTGGGAGAAGGGGCCGCCCACGATCACCGTCACCGCGTTCCTCGCGGCGACCGCCGACGCGCGGCGCGGGCTCGTCCACCACCTGGCCCGGCTGGACCTGGTCGAGCGGATCGAGTGGGGCCGCGCGCCCGAGCCCGGCTGGCTCGAGGCGCTCTTCGTCGACGAGCGACGGGTGAGCCGGCACCGCGGCTCCGACGACCTGTACCTGCGGGTCCTGGACCTGCCCGCCGCCATGGCGTCTCGCGGCTGGGCGGTCGACGGGGAGGTCGTCGTCGCCGTCGAGGACGCGCTCGGCGCGATCGACGGGACGTGGCGGCTCACCGTGCGCCAGGGGCGCGGCGCCGCCGAGCGGCTGGGCCCCGCGGCCGACGCCGTGGGCCTGGGCGCGGGGCTCCGGCTCGACGCGGCCCGGTTCTCCGCGCTCTGGCTCGGCGGGCACTCCCGCGGGGCCGGCGCCGCGGTGCTGGCGGAGGCCGGTGTCGTGGCGGAGCTGCGGGCCGGCGCGGCGGAGGCGTTCGACGCGCTCGTGCGGCCCGGACGACCCCTGCACACCCTCGTCGGCTTCTGATACGCTGGACGAGCACATTCGTGCGCATTTGATACATGTCCATCACGACCCACGCCGGGTGGGGCCCCTCTGGTGCCCGGATGCCGCCCATCAGCGGCATCGATCCCGACGTGACCCCCGATCCCAACGGAGTCCCTCCTACATGACCACCACTTCCAACGCCCCGCAGGTCGCCATCAACGACATCGGCTCTGCCGAGGACCTGCTCGCCGCCATCGACGCGACCATCAAGTACTTCAACGATGGCGACCTCGTCGAGGGCACCGTCGTCAAGGTGGACCGCGACGAGGTCCTGCTCGACATCGGCTACAAGACCGAGGGCGTCATCCCGTCCCGCGAGCTGTCCATCAAGCACGACGTGGACCCGGACGAGGTCGTGGCCGTGGGCGACACCGTCGAGGCCCTGGTCCTCACCAAGGAGGACAAGGAGGGTCGCCTGATCCTCTCGAAGAAGCGCGCCCAGTACGAGCGCGCGTGGGGCGACATCGAGAAGATCAAGGAGGAGGACGGCGTCGTCGAGGGCACCGTCATCGAGGTGGTCAAGGGCGGGCTCATCCTCGACATCGGCCTGCGCGGCTTCCTCCCGGCCTCCCTCGTGGAGATGCGCCGCGTGCGCGACCTGGCCCCCTACATCGGCCAGAAGCTCGAGGCGAAGATCATCGAGCTGGACAAGAACCGCAACAACGTGGTCCTGTCCCGCCGCGCCTGGCTCGAGCAGACCCAGTCCGAGGTCCGCTCGAACTTCCTCCACAAGCTGGAGAAGGGCCAGGTCCGCAACGGCACCGTGTCCTCCATCGTCAACTTCGGCGCCTTCGTGGACCTGGGCGGCGTGGACGGCCTCGTGCACGTCTCCGAGCTGTCCTGGAAGCACATCGACCACCCGTCCGAGGTCGTCGAGGTGGGCCAGGAGGTCACCGTCGAGGTCCTCGAGGTGGACATGGACCGCGAGCGTGTCTCCCTGTCGCTGAAGGCGACCCAGGAGGACCCGTGGCAGCTCTTCGCCCGCACCCACGCCCTCGGCCAGGTCGTGCCGGGCAAGGTCACCAAGCTCGTGCCGTTCGGTGCGTTCGTCCGCGTGGAGGACGGCATCGAGGGCCTCGTGCACATCTCGGAGCTGGCCTCGCGCCACATCGACACCGCCGAGCAGGTCGTGTCGGTCAACGACGAGCTGTTCGTCAAGGTCATCGACATCGACCTCGAGCGTCGCCGCATCTCCCTGTCCCTCAAGCAGGCCAACGAGGGCGTGGACCCCGAGGGCACCGAGTTCGACCCGGCGCTCTACGGCATGGCCGCGGAGTACGACGAAGAGGGCAACTACAAGTACCCCGAGGGCTTCGACGTCGAGACCAACGAGTGGATGGAGGGCTTCGAGACCGAGCGCGCCGCCTGGGAGCAGCAGTACGCCGACGCTCAGGCCCGCTGGGAGGCCCACAAGGAGCAGGTGCGCCGCTCCCTCCAGGAGGAGGCCACCGCCGGCGCCGACGCCGGTGCGAGCCTGGGCGGCTCGTCCTACTCGTCCGAGGCGCCGTCCTCGGACGGCGGCACCCTGGCCTCCGACGAGGCCCTCGCCGCCCTGCGCGAGAAGCTCACCGGCAACTGATCGCCGCGGTGCGTGACCGTCCCTGACGGCCCGCGCCGACAACCCGACGCCCCGTCCCTCCCTCCGGAGGGGCGGGGCGTCGTCGCGTCCCGGGGGGCTGGCCGTGGGGGAGCGGACGGGACCCGACGGCCGCGCTCAGCGGCGCTCGGAGACCGTCACGGTGAACGTGCGGTCGCGCGCCGTCTGCCGAGTCGGCCCGACGAGCTCCTCCAACATCGGCCGATACCGCAGGTGCGAGTTCCAGACACACCACAGCCGGCCGCCCGGCTCCAGCACCCGCGCCGCGGCCGCCACCAGCCGGTGCGCCACGGAGGGGTCCACGGCGTTGCCGTCGTGGAACGGGGGATTCAGGAGCACGCACTCCTCCGTCCCGTCTGGCCACGTGGCCAGGGCGTCGTCGCGCACGGCCCGGACGCGGTCCGCCACGCGGTTCGCGCGGGCCGTGGCGAGCGTCGAGGCGACCGCCACGGCGGACTGGTCGGTGGCCAGCACGGTGACGTGCGGCCACAGCCGCGCCGCCCCGACCGAGAGCAGCCCGTTGCCGCAGCCCAGGTCCACGAGGCGCCCCGGCGGGCGCGGGTCGTCGGCGAGCGAGGTGAGCAGCAGACGGGAGCCCGGGTCGGCGGCGGCTCCGCCGAAGGTGCCGGCGTGGGCCACCAGGTGCAGGCGCCCCACGCCGGGGACGTCGCGGTCGGCCTCCTCCGGCGGCCGGGGGGTCACGCCGGGACGCGGGCCCCGGGCCGTGAGCACGCGCGCCTTGCGGCGTCCCCGTCCGGCGACGACGTCCTCGAACGCCGCGCCGAGCACCGCGTTCATGCGCGGACTCATGTGCTTGTCGCGGCCGCCGGCCAGCAGGACCACGCCGGGGTCGGCCACGGCTGCGACGATCCGGGACAGCCGGTCGAGCTCGTCGAGCGAGCGGGGCAGCGGCAGCAGGACCGTCCGGGCTCCCCGGACCGCCTCCTCGGGCGTGGCCGACCGCTCGAGCTCGCCGGTCTCCCCGCCGAGGCGACCGGCGGCGCGCCACGCGGCGAGGTTCGCGTCCAGCGAGCGCTCGGCGGAGGCGTCGTCCTGGTGGACCCGCACGTCGTGGCCGGCCATGAGCAGGGGCAGGGTCAGGGCGCCGTGCCGGTCCTCCAGGACGGCCACCGGGCCGGGGACGTGCCCGCTCGCGATCCACCCGGCCAGGGTGTCGAGCAGGAGCAGGTCCGCCGCGTCGTGGGCCTGGCGGCCGGGCTCGGGCGGCAGCGGCCACCGATCCAGCGCCGCGAAGTCCACGCCCGCGGTGAGGTCGTCCGGCAGCCCGCCGCGGGCGACATCGGGGGTGACCCCCCGGGGCAACGGCTCACTCATGGTCCACCCAGTCCTCTCCGATCCGCTCCGCATGGCCCGCGCCGGCCGTGACGTCCGCGAGCCGCGCCGCGAACGCCGCGCGGGCCTCCTCGGTGTCCGGCACGCCGACCGTCAGGCGTACCGCCGCGGCGCCGTAGCTCGCTTCCAGCACCGACACGCCCGCCGCGCGCAGCTCGTTCTCCCACCGGCCGGCGTCGGTGTGGGGCGCCTCCACCGCGAGCAGGGCCAGCCGGGAGCGGGTGCGCAGCGGGGCGGCGTCGAGTGCCCCGGACACCGAGTCCGAGTAGGCGCGCACCAGGCCCCCGGCGCCCAGCTTGATCCCCCCGAACCAGCGCACGACGACGGCGCACACGTCCGTCAGGTCGGTCCGGCCCGGCGCGGTCTCGCGCTGGACGAGGGACTCGAGCATGGGGACGCCGGCGGTGCCGGCAGGCTCGCCGTCGTCGCTGGAGCGCATCCGGTCCCGGGCGGGGCCGAGGACGAACGCGCTGCACACGTGCCGCGCGTCGTGGTGCCGGCGCCGCAGGACGGCGATCATCTCGCGCGCCTGCGCCTCGTCCTCGACGCGGCCGAGATAGGTGAGGAAGCGGCTGCGGCGGATCTCCACCTCCCGTTCCAGCCAGCCGTCGGGGTCGCGGGCGGCCGCCGGCAGGACCGTGCAGCGCACGGTCGGGGCGGGGGCGGGATCGGGCATGACCCCACCCTAGGGGCTGGCCGACGACGGGCACGCCGTCGAGCCGGGACGTGTGCGTCGGTACAGTGGGGGACCGTGCCACCCGGCGCCGGCCCACCGGTGAGCGTGCACGCGTGCCGCCGCGGGCTTCCCACGACCCTGTCCCGGGAGACTCATGACTTCCCCGCTCACTCGCCTGCACGACACGTTGGGGCTCCGCACGAGTCCGGCGATCTTCTTCGGCTCCGCCGCCGCGGTCGTTCTCTTCACCGCCGCGATGGGCCTGTTCCCGGGCCCGGTCCAGGCGGCCTTCGGCGTGGTCTCGAGCTGGCTGCGCTACGACGTCGGCTGGATCTACACCCTCAGCCTGACCCTGCTGGTGGCGTTCCTGTTCATCCTCGCCGTGACCCGGTACGGCCGGGTCAAGCTCGGCGACGACGACGCGGTGCCGGAGTACTCCGGCCTGACCTGGTTCGGCATGATGTTCGCCGCCGGCGTCGGCGCGGTGCTGATGTTCTGGGGCATCGCGGAGCCGATGAACCACTACGCCAACCCGCCCATGGCGGGGACGGAGCCGTTCTCCGACCGCGCGGCCTCGGAGGCCATGGCGATCGCGAACTTTCACTTCGGCATCCACATGTGGGCGATCCTGCTCGTCCCGGGCCTGTGCTTCGGCTACTTCACGTACAAGCGCAAGCTGCCCCCGCGCGTGTCCTCCGCCTTCCAGCCCCTCCTCGGCGATCGCATCCACGGCCCCATCGGCAAGACGATCGACATCATCGCCGTGGTCTCCACCGTGTTCGGCCTCGGCGTGTCCGTGGGCCTGGGCGCCCTGCAGATCAACGCGGGCATGAACTACGTGCTGGGCACCCCCGTGGCCGGCTGGGTCCAGGCGCTCATCCTGGCCGTCGTCACCGCCGTGGGCACGGCCTCCGTGCTGGTCGGCATGGACAAGGGCGTCAAGCGGCTGTCCTACGCCAACCTCCTGCTGGCGATCGCCCTGCTCGTGTACGTCCTGATGTGGGCCGTCTCCAGCATGGACGTCATCCGCGGCACCGTGCAGGCGATCGGCGAGTACGCCTCGATGCTGCCCGTGCTCTCCACCTACAACGACACGTACAACTCGGGCCAGTGGTCCGGTGACTGGACCGTCTTCTACTGGGCCTGGACCGTCACGTGGGCGCCCTTCGTGGGGATGTTCTTCGCCCGTATCTTGCGCGGCCGCACCATCCGCTCGTTCATCGTGGCCGGCCTGGGCCTGCCCACGGCGTTCGTCATCATCTGGATGGGCATCTACGGCTACTCCGCGTTCCAGTCGGACCGCGCCACCGCGCCGGCGCCGGGCCAGGGCGGTGACCTGACGCAGACGATCGTCACCGACGGCAACGTCCAGGCCGCCCTGTTCCAGCACCTGCAGGGCATGCCGCTCTACACGGTGGCCGCGGTCGTGGCGCTCGTGGTCATCACGCTGTTCTTCATCACCTCGATCGACTCGGGTGCGCTCGTCATGGACGCGATGGCCAACGGCCACGAGGATGCGGCGCCCCGCCGCCAGTCCGTGTTCTGGGCCGTGTCCATCGGCGCGGTCTGCGCGGCCATCATCCTCACCGCGGGCGAGAACGGCCTGGCGGCGCTGCAGGAGGTCATCATCGTGATCGGCCTGCCCATCCTGCTCATCACCGTCACGCAGGCCGCACTGCTGCTGCAGGCCCTGCGCGAGGACGCGGGTGCCGCGCGGCCCATGCGGACCCGCCAGTGGAAGCAGGTGCTGCCGGTGGAAGAGTACCGCCGCCGCGCCACCGAGGACGGCGTGGACGTCTCGGACTTCGTGATCCGCCCCGAGTTCGAGGTCGGCACCGAGCCGGAGAACGACACGCACACCCCGAGGACGTGGCACCAGCAGCGCATCGACGCGGCCAAGGCCCTCGTCACCGTCGGCCTGACCGGCGGCATCGCCGCGGGCCGCACCGAGGTCGGCGTGGAGCTCGAGCGGCTGGGCGCCGTCGTCGTGGAGTTCGACGACCTGATGGGGGAGATCCTCGTGCCCGGCAACCCCGTGCTCGAGGAGCTCCGCTCGGTCTTCGGCGAGGACATCGTCCGCGCGGACGGCACCCTGGACGCGCGCACCCTCAACCGGCTCACCACCGAGAGCTCGACCGCCCGGACGCGCATGTACGAGATCGTCTCCCCGGCGGTGCGCGACGAGGCGAACCGCCGGGCCCGCGAGGTCGGCGAGGACTCCGTGCTGGTGGTCGACCTGGCCCTGCTGGCCGAGACCGGCTCCGAGCACGACTTCGATCAGGTGCTGGCCGTCTCTGCTCCCGCCGAGGTGCGTGTCGCCCGGCTCATGGAGTCCCACGACATTTCCCGCGAGCGGGCCTGGGCCTTCATCGATGAGGAGGCGGTGGACGAGGAGCGGGCCGAGATCGCGGACACCGTGATCGAGAACGACGGCTCGCTCGAGGACCTGCAGGAGGCCGTCCGGGCATACTGGGAGGCCAAGATCCAGCCTCAGCTCGAGGCCGCCCGAGGAGAGCGCGTATGACCGAGACCGACCCGGTGGCCGAACGGCCGCGCGTCCATGTGGGCCTGACCGGCGGGATCGCCGCCGGCAAGTCCGCGGTGGCCCGTGTCCTGCAGGAGCGTGGCGCGCTCCTGGTGGACTCGGACGCCCTTGCCCGGCTGGTCCTCGAGAAGGGCACCGACGGGCTGGCCGCCGTCCGGGACGAGTTCGGGGACCGCGTCATCACCGCGGACGGTGAGCTCGACCGCGTCGAGATGGCCCGCATCGTCTTCGGGGACGAGGGTGCCCGACAGCGCCTGAACCGCATCGTGCACCCCCGGATCCGGGCTGCGGCCCGGCGCATCGTCGCCGAGGCCGGGCCGGACGCCGTCGTGGTGCAGGACGTACCGCTGCTGGTGGAGACCGGGCAGGCGGACGCGTTCGACCTCGTGATCGTGGTGGAGGCCCCGCTCGAGGAGCGTCTGCGCCGGATGGTGGAGGACCGCGGCATGAGCCGCGCGGACGCCGAGGCGCGGATCGCGGCCCAGGCCACGGACGAGCAGAGGCGCGCCGTCGCGGACGTCGTCATCGTCAACGACGCCGACCTCGGGCGGCTCGCGTCCGTGGCGAACCAGGTGTGGGACCGGTTCCTCGCCCCCGACGCGGCTGAGCCCTCGGCGGACTGACCGCCGGGATGTCCGGGGCGCGACGTAGGGTTCTGCCATGAGCCTGGCCCAGAAGATCAACCGCGTCGTCGCCCCGTTCGAGGTCATCTCCCCGTACCAGCCCTCCGGTGACCAGCCGAAGGCCATCGCCGAGCTCGCCGAGCGCGTGGAGGCGGGGGAGAAGGACGTCGTCCTGATGGGCGCCACCGGCACGGGCAAGTCGGCGACGACGGCGTGGCTCGTCGAGCGCCTCCAGCGGCCCACGCTGGTGATGGTGCAGAACAAGACGCTCGCCGCGCAGCTGGCCAACGAGTTCCGCGAGCTGCTGCCCAACAACGCGGTCGAGTACTTCGTCTCCTACTACGACTACTACCAGCCCGAGGCGTACGTCCCGCAGACGGACACCTTCATCGAGAAGGACTCCTCCATCAACGAGGAGGTCGAGCGGCTGCGCCACTCGGCCACGAACGCGCTGCTGACCCGGCGGGACGTGATCGTGGTGGCCACGGTCTCCTGCATCTACGGCCTCGGCACCCCCGAGGAGTACATCGAGCAGATGGTCACCCTGCGCCGCGGTGCGGAGATGGACCGGGACGTGCTCCTGCGGCGGTTCGTGCAGATGCAGTACGTGCGCAATGACGTCGACTTCCACCGCGGCACCTTCCGGGTGCGGGGGGACACCGTGGAGATCATCCCCATGTACGAGGAGCTCGCGGTGCGCATCGAGTTCTTCGGGGACGAGATCGAGTCCATCCAGACCCTGCACCCGCTCACCGGCCAGGTGGTGCGCGAGGAGGAGGAGATGTACATCTTCCCGGCCTCGCACTACGTGGCCGGCGACGAGCGCATGGGCCGGGCGATCACCACCATCGAGGACGAGCTGCGGGAGCGGCTGCAGGAGCTGGAGTCCCAGGACAAGCTGCTCGAGGCGCAGCGGCTGCGCATGCGAACCACGTACGACCTCGAGATGATGCAGCAGATGGGCTACTGCAACGGCATCGAGAACTACTCGCGCCACATCGACGGCCGTCCCGCCGGCTCCGCCCCGCACTGCCTGCTGGACTACTTCCCGGACGACTTCCTGCTCGTGGTGGACGAGTCCCACGTGACCATCCCGCAGATCGGCGCGATGTACGAGGGAGACATGTCCCGCAAGCGCACCCTCGTGGAGCACGGCTTCCGCCTGCCCTCGGCCATGGACAACCGCCCGCTGAAGTGGGACGAGTTCCTCGAGCGGATCGGGCAGACCGTGTACCTCTCCGCGACGCCGGGCGCCTACGAGCTCGGCCAGGCGGACGGCTATGTCGAGCAGATCATCCGGCCCACCGGCCTCGTGGACCCGCAGGTGGTGGTCAAGCCGACCGAGGGCCAGATCGACGACCTGCTCGAGCAGATCCGCGTGCGCACGGCCAAGGACGAGCGCGTCCTGGTGACCACGCTGACCAAGCGCATGGCCGAGGACCTCACGGACTACCTGCTCGAGGCGGGGGTGAAGGTCGAGTACCTCCACTCGGATGTGGACACGCTGCGCCGCGTGGAGCTGCTGCGGGAGCTGCGCAAGGGCACCTTCGACGTGCTGGTGGGCATCAACCTGCTGCGCGAGGGCCTGGACCTGCCCGAGGTCTCGCTCGTGGCGATCCTGGACGCGGACAAGGAGGGCTTCCTGCGCTCCACCACCTCCCTCATCCAGACCATCGGCCGCGCCGCCCGCAACGTGTCCGGCGAGGTCCACATGTACGCGGGCAACGTCACCGACTCCATGCGCCGGGCGATCGAGGAGACCGAGCGGCGCCGGGCCGTGCAGATCGCCTACAACGAGGAGCACGGGATCGACCCCCAGCCCCTGCGCAAGCGCATCGCGGACATCACGGACCAGCTGGCCCGGGAGGACGCGGACACCGCCGACTTCCTCAAGGGCATGGGCGGCGTGAAGTCCGGGTTCGACTTCGGCATGGGCCACCGCGGCCTCAGCTCGCTGGACCGGGCCCCGGCCACGGGGGAGGGTGCCGCGGCCCCGGCGGTGGACCCGGCGTCGCTGCCCGCCAAGGACCTGGCCGATCTGATCGAGCAGATGTCGCAGCAGATGCACCAGGCGGCAGCGGACCTGCAGTTCGAGCTCGCGGCCCGCCTGCGCGATGAGGTCGGCGAGCTCAAGAAGGAGCTGCGGCAGATGAAGCGGGAGCAGTGACCACCCGGCGCGTTCCGCGCCCCGGGCTGTTATGAAAACACTGATGAACGTCGTCATATCAGTGATAGTGTGACGCCATGAGCGCAGCACCCCCGGTCGCGGCCGTGATCGCGGACATCGTCGGCTCCCGCGCCCTCCCGGACCGGGACCGCGCGCAGGAGCAGATCCTGGCCGCCTTCGCGGCCGCGGAACAGGACGTCCCGCCGCTGCGTCCCGCCTGGGCCAGCGTCGGCGACGAGTTCCAGGCGCTGCACCGCACCTGGCCGGACGCGCTCCGGCTGACCGTCCGCGTCACGCTCGCCCTGCCCCCGGGCCTCGACCTGCGCTTCGGGATCGGCCTGGGGCAGCGGCGGGCCCTGGACGCCGGCGGAGACGGCATCGAGGACGGCACGGCCTGGTATCGGGCCCGCGAGGCCGTCGAGCGCGCCCACGAGCGGGCCGCCGGCGCCGCGACCGCCTTCCGTGCCGCGGACCCGTCCCTCACCGCCGCCGTGGACGGGCTCGTCCTGCTGCGCGACCACGTCCTCGGTCGGCTCAAGGCCCGCGAACGCCGGATCGCCGCCGCCCTGCTGGGCGGGGCGACCCAGGCGGAGGCCGCACGGGCGGAGCGGATCACGCAGTCCGCGGTGTCGCAGGCCGTCGCGCGGTCCGGAATCGACCGGCTGCTCGAGCTTGACGACGAGCTCGCCGCCGCGGCGACGGAGGTCGCGCCGTGACCGCCCTCGCACTGCTCGCCCTGGGGCTGCACGACCTGCTCGACGCCGTCCTGCCGGGCGCCTGGCCCGCCCCCCGGCGGCGGTGGCTGGCCCGGGCCGGCGCGGCCGTGGCCGCCGCCCTCGCCGCGGTGCTGGTGGCTGTCCTGGTGCCGACCGGCATGTCCATCGCGGTGGGCGGCGGCCTGGTGGCCCTCGGCCTGCTGATGGGCTGGACATGGCTGCACCCGGACCGGCCGCTCGGGGTGGTCGCGGTGGTGGCCGCGGTCGGCCTCGTGGCCGTGCTCGAGTCGACCCTGGCGCCCGCGGGCCTGCGCTCCGCGCCCCCGGCCCTCACGCTGCTGGCGGTGGCGGTGGCGCTGACCGAGACCGGCAACCGGGTCACCCGCGCGGTCCTCGCCCTGGCGGGCCGGCCCGCCGACGGGGGCGAAGAGGAGGCGGAGGCCCCCGCGGCGGAGCACGCGACCGTGCCGTCCGCCGCGCCCACGGACGCCGCGGCCGACGGCCTGCGCGGCGGCCGCTACATCGGGACCATGGAGCGGCTGCTCATGGTCGTGCTGGGGCTCGCGCAGGCCTATCCGGTGATCGCGGCCCTGATGGCGGCCAAGGGCATCGTGCGCTTCCCGGAGATCTCGGCGGACCGCGGAGCCGGCTCGCGCGCGGAGGAGTTCCTCATCGGCTCCCTCGCCAGCTGGGGCCTGGCCGCCGCCGGCGCCGTCGTCGTCTGGCTCGCCCTCGGCTTGACCGCCCCCGGCGCAGCCTGAGACCGGGCCCACCCGCATCCGCGCGCGGGGCCGCACCCGTCTAGACTGGCGCGGCCCCCACGAAAGGAACCCCTCCAAGGACGTGCTCAGTCCCGCCTTCGAGACCACGACCCTTGTGGTCCTCGGCGTCATCCTCCTGCTTGACCTGCTGTACGTCGCGCGCCGCCCCCACGAGCCCTCCATGAAGGAGGCCGGCCTGTGGATCGGGTTCTACGTGGCGCTGGCGCTGGTCTTCGCGGCGCTGGTCTTCGCGGGGCTGCTCTTCGCCCTGGGCGATGCGCAGCACGGCACCGAGTTCCTCGCCGGCTGGGTCACCGAGTACAGCCTCAGCGTGGACAACCTGTTCGTGTTCCTCATCATCATGGCCAAGTTCCAGGTGCCCCGCCGCCACCGGCAGGAGGTGCTGATGGTGGGCATCATCATCGCGCTGATCGCCCGCGCGGTGTTCATCGCGGTCGGCGCCGTCGCCATCGAGCACCTGACGTGGGTGTTCTACATCTTCGGCGCCTTCCTGCTCTGGACCGCCTGGCAGCAGCTCAAGGACGACGGCGGGGACGAGGAGTCCGAGCCGGGTGTCGTGGCCCGCCTGACCCGCCGCCTCAACGTGGCGCCGGACTACGACGGCAACCGACTGCGCACCACCGTGGACGGCCGGCGCATGTTCACCCCCATGGTGGTCGTGTTCATCACGATCGGCCTGACGGACGTGATGTTCGCGGTGGACTCCATCCCGGCGATCTTCGGCCTCACCCAGAACTGGTTCATCGTCCTGACCGCCAACATCTTCGCCCTCATGGGCCTGCGTCAGCGGGCCCGACGACGCCCCGCTCCGCCCGCCGCGGGTCGGGGCGTCGTCGTGCGACGGGGTAGACTGACCGGCGACGTAGGGGAGTATCCCGAACACTGTGGACGTCAGCACGCCGCGGCCGCCGAGAGCGCGCCGCCGGCCGGACACAGGGGCCCGGGCCGCGGTCGCGGCGGGCGGAGAGACTTGCGGCACCGTCCTGACCCCTGACGCCGAGAGGTGACCCGTGGAAATCAACGGCCTGACCTGGGGCCTGACGATCGCGCTGATCGTCGGGCTCCTCGCGTTCGACTACTTCGCCCATGTCCGCAAGGCGCACACGCCGTCGATCCGGGAGGCCGCGATCTGGTCCGGCGTCTACGTCGGCCTCGCGCTCGTCTTCGGCCTCGTGTTCTTCGCCTTCGGCGACACCCAGCACGCGGTCGAGTACTACACCGGCTACCTGCTGGAGAAGGCGCTCAGCGTCGACAACCTGTTCGTCTTCCTGGTGATCATGGCCAGCTTCCGCGTGCCCCGCGACTACCAGCAGAAGGTGCTGCTGTTCGGCATCACGTTCGCGCTGATCTCGCGCACCTTGTTCATCCTGCTGGGCGCCGCCGTGATCTCCGCCTGGTCCGACGTCTTCTACCTCTTCGGCATCCTCCTGCTCGTCATCGCCGGCGGACAGCTCAAGGGCGAGATGACCGGCGACGCCGAGGGCGCCCAGGACGAGGCGGACAACGTGATGGTCCGCCTGGTCAAGCGGTTCCTGCCCGCCTCCGACCAGTTCGACGGCGACCGGCTCTTCACGACGGTGGACGGCAAGCGCCTCATGACGCCGATGCTGCTCGTGATGATCGCGATCGGCGCCACCGACGTGCTGTTCGCCTTCGACTCGATCCCGGCGATCTTCGGCGTGACCCAGGAGGCGTACATCGTCTTCACCGCCACGGCGTTCTCGCTCATGGGCCTGCGCCAGCTGTACTTCCTCATCGACGGCCTCCTGGACCGGCTCGTGTACCTCGCGTACGGCCTCGCCGCCCTGCTCGGGTTCATCGGCGTGAAGCTGATCCTGCACGCCCTGCACGAGAACAACCTGCCGTTCATCAACGGCGGCGAGAACGTGCCCGTCGTCGAGATCCCCACGACGCTGTCCCTCGTGGTCGTCGTCGTGATCCTGGCCATCACCGTGGCGATCTCCCTGGCCTCGCCGAAGGGCCAGGCCCTGCGGGCGCTGCAGAACGCCGAGAAGTACTCGTACCGCTACTCGAAGCTGCCCGAGGACGCCGACCCGGCCGAGCGCGAGCGAGCCGCCGCCCTGATGGACCGCTGGACGGCCCGGGCCGAGGCCCTGGACCAGCGCTGGCGCGACCAGCTGCTCGAGCACAAGGACGCGTGGTCGGCCATCATCCGCACGGCCCACGAGACCCGGCTCGCCGATCCCCGTGACGACGACGCGCGCGGGGTCTCCGAGCAGATCGTGCGGCAGGACGGGCCCACCGTCTGAACCGATCACGGCGCCGGGGGAGCACTCCGCCGGCGCCCGGGCCCCGGGCCGGTCAGTCGACCGGGTCGGGGGCCGTCGTCGTCCCGGCGCCGTCCGCCGCGGTCATCGCCAGGAGCCGGTCGAGGATCGCCGGCCCGTCGTCGGCGATGCCGTCGTGGTGGAAGGCGTCGGTCTCCCACACCTGCAGGCCGCGGACGCGCCGCGCCGTCTCGAGCGAGAGGTCCCGGTCCACGTACACGTCGTCGGCGTAGACCGCGGCGGCCACGGGGACGGTGTTCTGCGCGACGGCGGCCACGTCGTAGAGCGGGCCCCACTGGGTGCGCTCGGCGAGCAGCCGCGCCGTGCCGGCCAGGGGCCGCAGCCGGGGGTCGACCTCGACGGACCAGGGCATGACGTGCTCGCCCGTGGGCAGCGGGACCGTGGTCGCCTCCGGGTCGAAGTCCGGGTGCTCGACGAGCATCCGGGATGCCGACCAGCCGGTGTCCGCCCGGCCGCCGGCCAGGTCCGCCGGCTGCGCGTAGATCGCCTCGTGCAGCACGGTGTAGAGCGGATTGACGAGGCGGTCGTCCTGGTCGGCGACGGCGGCCAGGAACGTCTCGGACAGGCGCGGCGCGGGTCCGGTGCGGTCCACGGCCTCGGCGAGGACCCAGTGCAGGCGGTCCACGCGGGTGTTGCCGCCCAGCAGCATGCCCAGGGCCTGGGCCCGTCCCACGGTGAGCGGCCCGCCGCCGGGCAGGGGGATCGGGGCGCCCGCGTCCTCGGCGGCCCGGATCAGCCCCACGGCCTCCGCCCACGCGTCGCGGTCGGCCGGGTGCCGGTCGAAGAACTCCTCGGCGCGGGTCCGCATCCGGGCGTAGGTGGCCCGGTAGACCCGGTCGGCGTGGCCGGTGAGCGGGGCGAGGCCGCCGGTCACCAGGCTGCGCTGCAGGCCCTCGGGGTGGAAGGAGAGGTAGCTCAGCGTGCAGAACCCGCCGAAGCTCTGGCCCAGCGTGGTCCACGGCCCGGCGCCGAGGGCGAGGCGCAGCATCTCGGCGTCCCGCACGATCGAGGGCGCCCGCAGGTGCACCAGGTGCTCGGCGCGGGCCTCGTCCGTGGCGAAGGCTCCCGGGGCGGTCAGGGTCGCCACGGTGGCCGGCGTCGAGCGCCCCGTGCCGCGCTGGTCCAGCAGCAGCACGCGGTGGCTCTCGGCCAGCGCGCCGAGCCAGCCGCTCAGGCGCGCCGGGCGGGGCCCGGCACTGCCGGGGCCGCCCTGGAGGTACAGGGCCCAGGGACGCTCGCCCCCGGGGTCGTCCTTCGCCCGGATCTCCCGGGCGAAGACGGTCAGCGTGCCGCGCCGGTGCGGCCCGACGCCGGTGCCCGCCGCGTCCTGCGCCTCAGCCTCGGCGAGGCCCAGTGCGTGGTCGATCGGCACCGTGAACCAGTGGTCCACCGTGACGGTGCCGTCGTAGAGCTCGGTGCGCTCGCCCATGCGGTGGCGGGCCGGCTCGAGGGGGGCGAAGCCGCGCGGGTCGCCCGCCACGGGCCGTCCTGCCGCCCGGGCGTCCCCGGCGCTCACAGGCCCCACCCGGACTCGGGCGCGCCGACGGAGACCACCCGGATCACGGGGTGGCCCGCCTCGTCGGAGGCGTCCAGGTCGACCACGGCGTTGATCCCGTGGTCCAGGTCCCCGTCCGCGTCCTTCAGGACCTGCCGCACCGCCCACCACCGGGTGCCGGCCAGCTCCAGCGGGACGGCGACGTCGGGTGCCGCGGCCACGCGGAACAGCTCGGGGCCACGCGCGGCGGGGCCGTCGTCGATGTCCTCGTGGTCGTCGAAGTAGGCGTCGAGGGCGTCGGCCCAGTCGTCGGCGGACAGGTCGCCGGACAGGCGCGCGAGCGCCTCGTCCCGCTCGTCGCCGAACAGGCGCACCCGCTGGAACATCGCGTTGCGGACCATCACGCGGAACACGGGCTCGTTGTCCGTCAGGCGAGGCGGCGCCGGCGGCTCGAGCGCCTCCATGTCCCGGCGCAGCTCGTCGATGTCCCCGGCCACCAGGTCCTCCCACTCCTCCAGGAGGGACGAGTCGGTCTGCTTCACCATCTCATCCAGCCAGTCCAGCAGCACCTGGAGCTCCTCGGTGCGGGCCGCCTCGGGCACCGTGTGGCGCAGCGCCTTGACCGCGTCCGTGAGGTAGCGCAGCAGCACGCCCTCGGACCGGGCGATCCCGTAGAACCGCACGTAGTCGCCGAAGCCCATGGCCCGCTCGAACATGTCGCGCACCACGGACTTGGGGGTCAGCTCGAACTCCGCGAGCCACGGGGCGTCCTGCCGGTAGAGCTCGAACTGCTGCTCGAGGAGCTCGGCCAGCGGCCGCGGGTGGGTGACCTCGTCGAGGGCCCGCATGCGGTCGTTGTAGTCCATGCCCTCGGCCTTCATGGCGGCCACCGCCTCGCCCTTGGCGTGCTTGACCTGGGCCGAGAGCACCTGGCGCGGCGGGTCGAGGGTCGCCTCGATCACGGAGACGACGTCGAGCGCGTGGTCGGGATCGGCCGGGTCCAGCAGGTCGAGCGCGGCGAGGGCGAAGGGGGAGAGCGGCTGGTTGAGCGCGAAGTCCGGCTGCAGGTCCACCGTGAGGTCCACGGTGCGGCCCTCGGCGTCCGGCTCGGGCAGACGCTCGACGACGCCCGTGGCCAGCAGCTCCCGGAAGATCCCGAGCGCGCGGCGCATGAGCACCGCCTGGCGGGCCGGGGTCTCGTGGGTGCGGCGCAGCAGGCGCCGGACCGCGATGACCGGGTCGCCGGGGCGGTCGAGGATGTTCAACAGCATGGAGTGTGTGATCCGCATGCGGGAGACCAGCGGCTCCGGCTCGGCCGAGACGAGGCGCTCGAACGTCGCCGGCCCCCACGAGACGAAGCCGGCCGGCGGGGTCTTGCGCTTGCCGGACTTCACGGACTGCTTCATGCGCTTGGCCCGCTCGGCCTCGTCCTTGACGTTCGCGAACTTCGCCGCGGCCTTGCGCTCGGCCGCCTTGTTCTCGATCACGTGCTCGGGGGCCTGGACCACCACGGTGCCGGAGGTGTCGAAGCCGGCCCGGCCCGCCCGGCCGGCGATCTGGTGGAACTCGCGGGCCTGCAGCAGGCGGGTCTTCTCGCCGTCGAACTTGGACAGCGCGGTGAGCAGCACGGTGCGGATCGGCACGTTGATCCCGACGCCGAGCGTGTCCGTGCCGCAGATGACCTTGAGCAGCCCGTCCTGGGCCAGCTTCTCCACGAGGCGGCGGTACTTGGGCAGCATGCCCGCGTGGTGCACGCCGATGCCCGCCCGGACGAGGCGGTTCAGGGTGTGCCCGAAGCCCGCGGAGAAGCGGAAGCCGGCGATCCGCGCGGCGATCGCCTCCTTCTCCTCCTTGGACGTCACCGAGATCGAGGACAGCCCCTGGGCCGTCTCCACGGCGTCCAGCTGCGAGAAGTGCACGATGTACACCGGTGCCTGATGGGTGCTCACGAGCTCCTCGACCTTCTCCTGCAGCGGCACCTCGGACCACTCGAACGTCAGCGGGATCGGCCGCTGCGCGTGGGCGACGACGGCGACCTCGCGCCCGGTGCGCTCGATCAGGTCCGCCTCGAGGCGGGTCGTGTCGCCGAGGGTGGCCGACATCAGCAGGAACCGGGCCTGCGGCAGCTCGAGGAGGGGGACCTGCCAGGCCCAGCCACGGGAGGGGTCCGCGTAGTAGTGGAACTCGTCCATCACCACGGTGCCGATCTCCATGCCCGAGCCCTCGCGCAGCGCGCGGTTGGCCAGGATCTCGGCGGTGCAGCAGATGATCGGCGCGTCACCGTTGACGGTGGAGTCACCCGTGACCATGCCCACATTCTCCGCCCCGAACACGTCCACCAGCGCGAAGAACTTCTCCGAGACGAGCGCCTTGATCGGCGCCGTGTAGTAGGAGACGGCGTCGTGGGCGAGCGCGTCGGCGTGTGCGGCCAGCGCCACCAGGGACTTGCCGGAGCCGGTGGGCGTCGCCAGGATCACGTGCCGGCCCTGGACGAGCTCGAGGGCGGCCTCCTCCTGGGCGGGGTAGAGCGAGATGCCGCGGTCCTCGGTCCAGGCCGCGAAGGCCCCGAAGACGTCGTCGGCGTCCGGGGTCGGCGGGAGCGCGTCGATGCGGTCGGTCAGCGAGGGCGGGTTCGTGGCGGCAGAAGTCATCGCCCTCAGGGTATCGGCCGCTCCGCGCGATACGGTGCCGCCATGAGTCAGATCGCGCCTGAGAGCCCGCATCCGGACACCGACGCCGTCGTGGGGGACGTGACCGGCCGACAGGGCGGGGGGTTCACCTGGGATCCCGCGCAGTACGAGGGCTTCGCCGAGCATCGCGCCCGCCCCTTCCACGACCTGGTGGGGCGCGTCCGCGCCGAGGGGCCGCGCGTCGTGGTGGACCTGGGCTGCGGCCCGGGGACCCTGACCCGGACGCTGGCCGAGCGCTGGCCGGAGGCCGAGGTGATCGGTCTGGACGACTCGCCCGCGATGCTCGAGCGGGCCCGGGAGCAGGCGGCCCGCACGGGCACCCCCGCCAACCTGCGCTTCGAGGCGGTCGACGCCTCGCAGTGGCGCCCGTCGAGGGCGACGGACGTCGTGGTGTCCAACGCGATGCTCCAGTGGATCCCGACGCACCGTCGCCTGATCCGGCGCTGGCTCGGGGACCTCGCGCCGGGGGCCTGGTTCGCGGCGCAGATCCCGCGGCCCTACGAGCAGCCCTCCCACGCGGCGATCGTGGCGCTGGCCGAGGACCCGGCCTTCTCCGAGCCGCTGCACGGCGTGGCGACGACCCGCACCGTGGCGCCGCCCGAGGAGTACACGCGGCTGTTCCTCGAGGCGGGGTGGTCCCCGGTCGTCTGGGAGACGGAGTACCAGCAGGTGCTGACGGGCGAGGACCCGGTGTTCCGGTGGACCTCCGGCGCGGCCTTGCGACCGAGCCTGCAGGCCCTGGCCCGCTGGGACGCCGAGGAGGGCTCCGCCGAGGGCGCCGGGCTGCTCGAGGCGTTCGTGGACCGGTACCGCGCCGCCATGCGCGAGGCATACCCGCCGGTGCCCGGCGTCACGGCCGACGACGGCGGCCCGGTCACGATCTTCCCGGCCCGGCGCCTGTTCATGGTGGGGCAGAAGCCGGCCTGACGCCGGGCCCGGGGCCGCCCGGGCGGGCCGTCACCAGCCGCGCTCGGCCCACTCCGGCAGGTGGGGGCGTTCGGCGCCCAGGGTCGTGGAGGCGCCGTGGCCGGGGTGGACCACCACGTCGTCGTCGAACGCGTCGAAGATCCGCTCGGTGACGTCGGTGAACAGCTGACGGAACCGGCCGTCGTCGCCCTCGGTGTTGCCCACCCCGCCCGGGAAGAGGGAGTCGCCGGTGAAGAGCACGGCCGGCTCGTCCGCCTCGGGGCGGCACACCAGCGCGATCGACCCGGGCGTGTGGCCGCGCAGGGCCACCACCTCGAGCCGGAGCCCGTCCGCCCCCACGATGTCCCCGTGGCGCAGGCGCACGTCGGGGGCGACCCCCGTGGCCTCGGCGATCGCGTCGGCGTCGTCCTCGCCGGCCGCGGTGCGGGCCCCGGTCAGGGACGCCAGCGCCGGCAGCGCGCGCACATGATCCCAGTGCCGGTGCGTGGTCACGATCATCTCGAGGCGCGGCTCGCACGGGGTGTCGCCCGCGGCCGAGGCGATGAGGTCGCGGATGGCCTCGGCGTCGGCGGCGGCGTCGATCAGCACCTGCGCCCCCGTGGTCTTGGAGGTGAGCAGGTACACGTTGTTGTCCATCTCCGACACGGAGCAGGTGCGCACCGTGACGGCGGGCAGATCGTGCAGGAGGCGGTTCCGGGCGGTCTCGGGCATGCGCAACAGTGTACGGACGGGGCGGCGACGCGCCAGGGCGGGCCCGGCTCTCGGTCGGTTCGCCCACAGGCGAGACCCCGGTGTCGTGTCCGTGCCCGCCCCTATGCTGGCCCCGTGCCCAAGAACTCCTCCACCACCGTCTCCTCCGCCGTCGAGGCCCACGCCGGCGGCCTCGCCTCCGGCCCCGGCGGCGCGCGCTCGGGCGAGCGGGACCGCATCGTCGTCCAGGGCGCCCGCGAGCACAACCTGAAGGACGTGGATGTCAGCTTCCCGCGGGACGCCATGGTCGTGTTCACGGGTCTGTCCGGCTCGGGCAAGTCCTCCCTGGCCTTCGACACGATCTTCGCCGAGGGCCAGCGGCGCTACGTCGAGTCGCTCTCCTCCTACGCCCGCATGTTCCTGGGCCGGGTGGACAAGCCGGACGTGGACTTCATCGAGGGCCTGTCCCCGGCCGTGTCCATCGACCAGAAGTCCACCAACCGCAACCCGCGCTCCACAGTGGGGACCATCACCGAGATCTACGACTACATGCGCCTGCTCTGGGCACGTGTCGGGGTGCCGCACTGCCCGCAGTGCGGCGAGCCGGTGAGCCGGCAGACCCCGCAGCAGATCGTGGACCAGCTCGAGGAGCTGCCCGAGCGCACCCGCTTCCAGGTGCTCGCGCCCGTGGTCCGCGGCCGCAAGGGCGAGTTCGTGGACCTGTTCAGGGACCTGTCCACGCAGGGCTTCGCCCGCGCCGTCGTGGACGGGGAGACCGTCCAGCTCTCGGACCCGCCCGTGCTGAAGAAGCAGGTCAAGCACACCATCGCCGTCGTCGTGGACCGCCTCGCCATGAAGGAGGGCATCCGCCAGCGCCTCACCGACTCGGTGGAGACCGCCCTGAAGCTGGCGGACGGCCTCGTCGTGGCCGAGTTCGTGGACGTGGAGCCGGTCGCCGAGAAGGGCAAGAAGAACACCGCGGAGTTCGGCGGGCGGGACGCCGAGGGCAACCCCCGGTACCGCTCGTTCTCCGAGAAGCTCTCCTGCCCCAACGGGCACGAGCAGACCGTGGACGAGATCGAGCCGCGCTCGTTCTCCTTCAACAACCCGTTCGGCGCGTGCCCCGAGTGCACCGGCATCGGCTCCCGCCTGCAGGTGGACCCGGACCTCGTCGTCGCCAACGACGAGCTGTCCCTGCGCGAGGGCGCCGTCGTGCCGTGGTCGCTCGGCAAGTCCACCTCGGACTACTGGCTGCGCGTGCTCGGCGGGCTGGGCAAGGAGATGGGCTTCTCCCTGGACACCCCGTGGAAGGACCTGACGGAGGCGGAGCGCGACGCCGTCCTGCACGGCAAGGACTTCAAGGTGGAGGTGACGTTCCGCAACCGGTTCGGCCGCGAGCGCCGCTACACCACGGGCTTCGAGGGCGTCATCCCCTACGTGATGCGCAAGCACGGGGAGACCGAGTCGGACGGCGCCCGCGAGCGCTACGAGTCGTTCATGCGGGAGATCCCGTGCCCGGCGTGCCACGGGGCCCGCCTCAACCCCACGGTCCTGAACGTGCTCGTGGGCGGCCTGTCCATCGCGGACGCCACCCGCCTGCCCATGCGCGAGGCCATGGAGTTCTTCTCGGGGCTGCGGCTGACGGACCGGGAGCGGCAGATCGCGGACCAGGTGCTCAAGGAGATCCTGGCCCGGCTGGCGTTCCTGCTGGACGTCGGCCTCGAGTACCTCAACCTCGAGCGGCCGGCCGGCACCCTCTCCGGCGGCGAGGCCCAGCGCATCCGCCTGGCCACACAGATCGGCTCCGGGCTGGTCGGCGTCCTCTACGTCCTCGACGAGCCGTCCATCGGCCTGCACCAGCGGGACAACCGCCGCCTCATCGAGACCCTCCTGCGCCTGCGGGACCTCGGCAACACCCTCATCGTCGTCGAGCACGACGAGGACACGATCGCCGAGGCGGACTGGATCGTGGACATCGGCCCTCGCGCGGGCGAGTACGGCGGCGAGGTCGTGCACTCGGGCTCCCTGGCGGATCTCAAGGCGAACACGCGGTCCGTCACCGGCGACTACCTCTCCGGCCGCCGCTCCATCGCGGTGCCGGAGCGGCGTCGCGTCCCGGAGAAGGGGCGCGTGCTGACGGTCCGCGGCGCCCAGGAGAACAACCTGAAGGACGTCTCGGTGGAGGTCCCGCTCGGGGTCCTCACGGCCGTGACGGGCGTGTCCGGCTCCGGCAAGTCCACGCTGATCAACGAGATCCTCTACAAGGTCCTGGCCAACCGGCTCAACGGCGCCAAGCTCGTGCCCGGCCGGCACCGGTCCGTGGAGGGACTCGAGCACCTGGACAAGGTGGTCCACGTGGACCAGAGCCCCATCGGGCGCACGCCACGCTCCAACCCCGCCACCTACACGGGCGTGTTCGACGCGATCCGCAAGCTCTTCGCGGAGACCCCCGAGGCGAAGGTCCGGGGCTACCAGCAGGGCCGGTTCTCCTTCAACATCAAGGGCGGGCGCTGCGAGGCGTGCGCGGGCGACGGCACGCTGAAGATCGAGATGAACTTCCTGCCGGACGTCTACGTGCCGTGCGAGGTGTGCCACGGGGCCCGGTACAACCGGGAGACGCTCGAGGTCACCTACAAGGGCAAGAACATCGCCGAGGTCCTCGACATGCCGATCGAGGAGGCCGCGGACTTCTTCAGCGCGTACACCCGCATCTCGCGGTACCTGGACACGCTCGTCGACGTCGGTCTGGGCTACGTCCGTCTGGGCCAGCCCGCCACCACGCTCTCGGGCGGCGAGGCCCAGCGCGTGAAGCTGGCGGCCGAGCTCCAGAAGCGCTCCAACGGCCGCACCATCTACGTGCTGGACGAGCCGACCACGGGGTTGCACTTCGACGACATCCGCAAGCTCCTGCACGTGCTTCAGTCCCTCGTGGACAAGGGCAACACGGTGCTCACCATCGAGCACAACCTCGACGTGATCAAGAGCGCGGACCACGTGATCGACCTCGGCCCGGAGGGCGGCTCCGGCGGCGGCACGATCGTGGCCACGGGCACGCCGGAGGAGGTCGCGCGCGCCGCCGAGAGCCACACGGGCCGGTTCCTCGCGGAGCTGCTCGCGTAGCATGGACCCCGCCCACGCAGGACGAGGACGAAGGAGAGCCATGGCGACGTCGGAGACCGTGCGCAGGAGCGCCGCCGCGCTGCTGCGGCTCTCCTGCCGTCCCGAGGTCGTCGGGATGGAGCACGTCCCCGCGGAGGGCCCCTTCGTCATCGCCTCCAACCACCTGTCGTTCTTCGACTCGGTGATCCTCCAGGCCCTGGCCCCCCGCCCGGTCCATTTCTTCGCCAAGGAGGAGTACTTCACGGGCACGGGCCTGCGGGGCCGCGCCCGGCGGCGCTTCTTCGAGTCCGTGGGCTCCGTCCCCGTCCGCCGGGGCGAGCAGGCCGCCTCCGTGGCCGCGCTCGAGTCCCTCGTGGGCCTGCTTGAGTCCGGCCAGGGCGTCGGCATCTACCCGGAGGGCACCCGCAGCCGCGACGGCCGCCTCTACCGCGGCCGCACCGGTGCGGCCTGGCTGGCCCTGGCCACCGGCGCACCCGTGGTGCCCGTGGGCCTCGCCGGCACGCAGCACCTCCAGCCGCCGGACACCAACGGCTTCCGTCCCCACCGGTTCTCCGTGCGCGTGGGCGCGCCCCTGGACTTCGGCCACCCCGGGCGTCGTCACACCCTGCCGCAGCGCCGCGACGCGACGGCGGCGATCATGGACGCCATCGGCGCGCTGTCGGGGCAGGAGCGCGTGGACGCGTACAACGCCGCCCCGGGTGCCCGTGGCTGATCCGGCCTCGTACCGCCCGGCTCCGGGCGAGATCTCCACGTCCCCCGGCGTCTACCGCTTCCGCGACGCGGACGGACGCGTCGTCTACGTCGGCAAGGCGAAGAACCTGCGCGCCCGCCTGAGCTCCTATTTCCAGGACCCGGCTCGGCTGGCCACCAAGACCCGGACCATGGTGTTCACGGCGGCCGCGGTCGAGTGGACCGTCGTCGGCTCCGAGCTGGAGGCGCTCCAGCTCGAGTACACGTGGATCAAGGAGTACCGCCCCCGGTTCAACATCATGTACCGGGACGACAAGTCGTACCCGTACCTGGCCGTGACCATGAACGAGCAGTTCCCGCGCGTCCAGGTGATGCGCGGCGACCGGAAGCCCGGCGTGAAGTACTTCGGCCCGTTCCACCCGGCCAAGGCGATCCGCGAGACCGTGGACCTGATGCTGCGCGTCTTCCCGGTCCGCACGTGCTCGGCGGGCGTGTTCAAGCGGGCCCGCGCCCAGGACCGGCCGTGCCTGCTCGGCTACATCGGCAAGTGCTCGGCGCCCTGCGTGGGCCGGATCAGCCCGGCGGACCATCGCGCGCTGGCCCAGGACTTCTGCGACTTCATGGCCGGGGACGCGAACCGGTTCATCCGCGAGCTGGAGAAGGCCATGGCCCGTGCCGTCGAGGAGCTCCGCTACGAGGACGCGGCCCGGCTGCGGGACGACATCGCCGCGCTGCGCCGCGTGTTCGAGCGCAACGCCGTGGTGCTGCCGGAGAACACGGAGGCGGACATCTTCGCCCTGCACGCGGACGAGCTGGAGGTCGCGGTGCAGGTGTTCCACGTCCGGCAGGGACGCATCCGCGGCCAGCGGGGCTGGGTCATGGAGCGCGTGGAGGACGTCGCCGAGCCGGAGATGGTCGCGCACCTGCTCCAGCAGGTCTACGGCGACCTCGAGGGGCCGGAGCGCATCCCGCACGAGATCCTCGTCCCGGTCGAGCCCGACGACGCCGCACAGCTCACCGAGTGGCTCTCGGGCCTGCGCGGGTCCCGCGTCGCCGTGCGTGTGCCCCGGCGGGGCTCGAAGGCAGACCTCATGGAGACCGTCCGGGAGAACGCGGAGATGGCCCTCAAGCTGCACAAGTCGCGGCGGTCCGGGGACCTCACCACCCGCTCCGCCGCCCTGCGGGAGCTGCAGGAGGCCCTGGAGATCACCGAGCCCCTGCTGCGCATCGAGTGCTACGACATCTCCCACTCCCAGGGCACCAACGTGGTCGGCTCGATGGTCGTCATGGAGGACGGCCTGCCGAAGAAGAAGGACTACCGCCGCTTCAACGTCACGGGCGAGGCCGCCCGGGACGACACGGCGTCCCTGCGCGACGTCCTGCGGCGCCGCTTCGCCCGCCTGGCCAAGGAGCGGGCCGAGGGCGCCCCGCTCTCCGGCCAGGTCGAGGGGGACGATCAGGAGGCGGGGCGCCGATTCTCGTACCCGCCCTCGCTCGTGGTGGTCGACGGCGGCCCGCCCCAGGTGGCCGCGGCCGCGGCGGTCCTCGAGGAGCTGGGCCTGGACGACCTGCCCGTCGTCGGGCTGGCCAAGCGGCTCGAGGAGGTGTGGCTGCCGGGCGACGAGTTCCCGGTGGTACTGCCGCGCACCTCGGAGGGCCTGTACCTGCTCCAGCGCATCCGCGACGAGTCGCACCGGTTCGCGATCGCCGGCCACCGCAGCCGGCGGTCCAAGGCGATGACCGTCTCCGCCCTGGACGGGATCCCGGGGCTGGGCCCGGCCAAGCGCACCGCGCTGCTGAACCACTTCGGCTCCGTCGCCGAGATCCGGGCCGCCGGCGTGGACCGGCTGACCGAGGTCGCCGGCATCGGGCCGCGGCTGGCCGAGGCCGTCCACACGGCGCTCACAACGGACACGCCCGCGGATACAGTGGAGTCATGACCGAGGAGACCCTCCAGCCGGAGAAGCCGCCGACGTCGGAGGTGCTCGTGATCGCCGGCATGTCCGGCGCCGGACGGACCACCGCCGCGCACGCGCTCGAGGACCACGGCTGGGACGTGGTGGAGAACATGCCGCCGGCCCTGTTCGGCACGCTGGCCGAGCTCATCGCCCGCTCGCCGGAGGCGTTCCCGCGCCTGGCGATCGTGGTGGACGTGCGCTCGCGCTCCTACTTCGAGGAGCTGCACGCCGCCCTGCAGCACCTGGCCAACAGCGGCGTGGAGTACCGCACGGTGTTCCTCGATGCGGACGATCACGTCCTCCTCCAGCGCTTCGAGGCCGGCCGCCGCCCCCACCCGATGCAGGGCAACGCCCGGCTGCTGGACGGCATCCGCGCGGAGCGGGAGGTCGTCGAGCCGCTCAAGGCGCGTGCCGACGTCGTGGTGGACACCACCCAGCTGAACGTGCACGGCCTGGCCACGGAGATCACCGCGCTGTTCTCGGAGTCCGGCCCCGTCACGCTGCGCCTGACCATCATGAGCTTCGGCTTCAAGTACGGCGTCCCGGCGGACGCGAACTTCGTGGCGGACATGCGCTTCATCCCCAACCCCCACTGGGTGCCGACGCTGCGTCCGCACACGGGCACGGAGGCCGCGGTCGCGGACTACGTGCTCTCCCGCCCCGGTGTGGAGGACTTCCTGCGCACGTACGTCGCCATGCTGGGGCCGGTGTTCGAGGGCTACCGGCGGGAGAACAAGCACTACGCCACGCTCGCCATCGGCTGCACGGGCGGCAAGCACCGCTCCGTGGCAGTCGCCGAGGAGCTGGCCCGGCGCCTGGCCCAGGTGCCTCACGTGACGGTGCACATCCAGCACCGGGACATGGGGCGCGAATGACGTCCCCGCTCACCGGCCAGCTGCCCCTGCCGCCGGGGATGGGCGCGGAAGGGCGCGGGGTGGGCGCCGGCATGTCCCGCCCCACGGCCCGGGTCACCGCCCTCGGCGGCGGCCACGGCCTCTCCGCGTCCCTCGCGGCCCTGCGACACGTGGCCGGGCACCTCACGGCCATCGTCACGGTCGCGGACGACGGCGGCTCCTCCGGCACCATCCGCCGGGAGATGGCGGTGCTGCCGCCCGGCGACCTCCGCATGGCGCTGGCGGCCCTGTGCGACGACACCGACTGGGGTCGGACCTGGGCCCACGTCATGCAGCACCGCTTCCGCTCCACCGAGGTGCCCGCGGACCAGGCCACCCTGGACAACCACGCGCTCGGGAACCTCCTGATCGTGGCCCTCTGGGAGCTGCTGGGCGACCCGGTGGACGGGCTGCGCTGGGCCGGCGCCCTGCTGCGGGCGCACGGCGAGGTCCTGCCGGTCTCGCGGGTGCCGCTGACCATCGGCGGGGACGTGCTCAGCGCCGGCCCGGACGGCCGCCTGCGCACCCGATGCGTGGAGGGCCAGGTGGCCCTCGCGGTCGCCGCGTTCGAGGGGCGCGTCACCGACGTCCGCCTGAGCCCGTCCGACGCTCCCGCCACCCCGGAGGCGCTCTCGGCGATCGAGCTGGCCGACTGGGTGGTGCTCGGGCCCGGCTCGCTGTACACGTCGGTGCTGCCGCACCTGCTGATGCCGGAGGTGCGCTCGGCCCTCGCCGCCACCGCCGCCCGGCGCCTCATGGTACTGAACCTGCGCACGGGCGACCAGGAGACCACCGGCCTCGCCCACGCCGACCACCTCAAGGTGCTGCGCTCGTATGCGCCGGACCTCCGGCTGGACGTGGTGATCGCCGACGTGGACGCGGTCTCTGACCGGGCGGCGGTGGAGGCCGAGGCGGCCCGGATGGGCGCGCGCGTGGCGTTCAGTAGAGTGGGCAGTGCCCAGGATCCCCAGGTCCACGACCCGCTGCGCCTGGCCGTCGCGATCGACGAGGCGATGACCCACTGACGCGCGCACCTCGCCGGGAAGGAGCACGAGCATGGCGCTGACCATGACCCTCAAGGAGGAGCTGGCCCGTGTGCCGGTCGCCGCGACCCCGGAGCGGCGGGCGGAGACGGCGGCGATGCTGCGGTTCGCCGGGGGGCTGCACCTCGTGGCCGGCCGCGTCGTCGTCGAGGCCGAGCTGGACCACGGCGCCAGCGTGCGCCGCCTGCGCGCCGCCATCACCGAGCTGTACGGCCTGGCCCCGGAGATCGTGGTGGTCTCCGGCGGCAACCTGCGCCGGGGTCAGCGGTACGTGCTCCGGGTCGTGCGCGGGGGAGAGGACCTCGCCCGGCAGACCGGGCTCATCGACCAGCGGGGACGGCCCGTGCGCGGCCTCGCGCCGGCCCTCGTCAGCGGGACGACGGCGGCCACCGCCGCCGTGTGGCGCGGGGCCCTGCTGGCCCACGGCTCCCTCACCGAACCCGGCCGTTCGGCGGCCCTCGAGGTGACCACGCCGGGCCCGGAGGCCGCCCTCGCCCTGGTGGGGGCCGCGCGTCGGCTCCACGTGGCGGCGAAGGCACGCGAGGTGCGTCAGTCGGACCGCGTCGTGGTCCGCGACGGCGAGGCGATCGCCACGCTGCTGGCCGCCGTCGGCGCGGAGCAGACCGCGACCCTCTGGCGCGAGCGGCGCGAGCGCAAGGAGGTCCGGGCCACCGCCAACCGCCTGGCGAACTTCGACGACGCCAACCTGCGCCGCTCCGCCCAGGCCGCCGTCATGGCCGGGGCGAAGGTGGAGCGGGCCCTCGAGATCCTCGGCGACGAGGTGCCCGACCACCTCCGCTACGCGGGTCGGCTGCGCCTGGAGCACAAGCAGGCCTCCCTCGACGAGCTCGGCCGCCTGGCGGACCCGCCAATGACCAAGGACGCCGTGGCCGGGCGCATCCGCCGGCTGCTGGCCATGGCCGACAAGCGGGCCGCCGAGCGGGGCATCCCCGGGACGGACGCGGCCTCCGAGGGCTGAGCGCGGGATCACCGTCGACGGGATCTGGCCCCGGTGCTCCGCCCCCGATCACAATGGGAACGTACGGAATACGCCGCCGAGACGCGGGGTTGCCCGAGGTGGAGGCCACGGGTGTCCTGCCCGCAGCCTCGCCTGATCAAGGAGGAAGCATGACCGAATACACCCTTCCGGAGCTGGACTACGACTACGCCGCGCTGGAGCCGCACATCTCGGCCCGCATCATGGAGCTGCACCACTCCAAGCACCACGCCACGTACGTCAAGGGCGCGAACACCGCCCTGGAGAAGCTGGCCGCCGCGCGTGAGGCCGGCGACTTCGGCTCCGTGAACCAGCTGTCGAAGGACCTCGCCTTCAACCTGGGCGGCCACACGAACCACTCGATCTTCTGGAAGAACCTCTCGCCGGAGGGCGGCGACAAGCCGACCGGCGAGTTGGCCGCCGCCATCGACGAGTACTTCGGCTCGTTCGACAAGTTCCAGGCCCACTTCACCGCCGCCGCCCTCGGCATCCAGGGCTCCGGCTGGGCCGTGCTGGCCTACGAGCCCATCGGCGGCAACCTTGTGATCGAGCAGTTCTACGACCAGCAGAACGGCGTGCCGGTCGCCACCATCCCGCTGTTCCAGCTGGACATGTGGGAGCACGCCTTCTACCTCGACTACCAGAACGTCAAGGCGGACTACGTCAAGGCGATCTGGAACATCGTGAACTGGGCCGACGTGCAGGCCCGCTTCGAGGCCGCCCGCGCCGGCGCCTCCGGCCTGATCCTCCCGGCCTGATCCACACCGCGCACCGGGGCGTTGACGTCGTGGCCCCACGGCGTCAGCGCCCCGGTGCGGGGAGGGGCTCGGCTCTCCGGCCCTGTCCCCACCGCGCGCCCGGACCGGGCGCGACCGCTCGACCGCACCGCCCGTACCCACCGCCACGGACCACGCAACGAGAACCGACGAGAGGGACCACCATGACCAAGATCGCCATCAACGGCTACGGCCGCATCGGACGCAACATCGTGCGCGTGCTCAGGGACCGCGGCCACGAGGGCCTCGAGCTGGTCGCCGTGAACGACCTCGCCGACCCCGAGGACCTGTTCTGGCTGACCAAGTACGACACCATCCTGGGCCGCTACCCGGGCGAGCTGGAGCGGACCGACAAGGGGTTCCGCATCGACGGCCGCGACGTCGCGTTCTTCCAGGAGGCCGACCCGACGAAGCTGCCGTGGGGCGAGCTCGGCGTGGACCTGGTCATCGAGTGCACCGGCATCTTCACGACCGGCCCCAAGGCGCAGGCCCACCTCGACGCAGGGGCCAAGAAGGTGCTCATCTCCGCCCCCGCCAAGGAGGTCGACGGCACCTTCGTGATGGGCGTGAACGAGCACACCTACGACGCGGAGACGATGCACATCGTCTCGAACGCCTCGTGCACCACCAACTGCCTGGCCCCGATGGCGAAGGTGCTCAACGACGAGTTCGGCATCGTGGACGGCATCATGACCACGATCCACGCGTACACCGGCGACCAGAACCTGCACGACAACGTGCACAAGAAGGATCGCCGTCGGGCGCGCGCCGCGGCCCAGAACATGGTGCCCACCTCCACGGGCGCGGCGAAGGCCATCGGCGAGGTCATCCCGGAGCTGAAGGGCAAGCTCGACGGCTTCGCCATGCGGGTGCCCACCATCACCGGCTCGGCCACTGACCTGACCGTGGAGCTGACGCGCCACGTGGAGGTCGAGGAGATCAACGCGGCGTTCAAGAAGGCCGCGGAGACCGAACGGCTGCAGGGCCGCCTGGTCTACTCGGAGGACCCGATCGTGTCCTCGGACATCATCACCTCCCCGGCGGCCTGCACCTTCGACGCCCCGCTGACCAAGTCCATCGGCCAGACCGTGAAGATCATCGGCTGGTACGACAACGAGTACGGCTACACCTCCCAGCTCATGGACTTCGCGGACCTCATCGGCTCGAAGCTCTGAGCCCGCACGGCGCCCGACGGCCCGGGCCGACGGTTCCCCCGTCGGCCCGGGCCGTCCGCCTAGACTGCACCGTGAACCGACCCCGCTCCGGCACCCCAGGAGGCATCATGCCCGCATCGACCCTCAACGATCTGCTCGAGGCCGGCGTCACCGGCCGCACCGTGCTCATCCGGTCCGACCTGAACGTCCCGCTGGACGGGGACACGGTCACCGACGACGGCCGCATCCGTGCCTCACTGCCGGCGATCCGGGACCTGGCCGAGGCCGGGGCGCGCGTGATCGTCATGGCCCACCTGGGTCGCCCCAAGGGTGAGCCGGACCCCGCGTACTCCCTCCGCCCCGTCGCCGCGCGCATGGCCGAGCTGCTGGGTGCCGACGTCGCCCTCGCCGCGGACGTGACCGGGGACGACGCGCGCGCCCAGGCCGCCGCCCTCCAGGACGGCCAGGTGCTGCTGCTGGAGAACGTGCGCTTCGACGCCCGCGAGACCTCCAAGGACGATGCCGAGCGCGCCGCACTCGCCGGGGAGATGGCGGCCCTGGCCGGCGAGGACGGTGCCTACGTGGGCGACGCGTTCGGCGCGGTCCACCGCAAGCACGCCTCCGTGTTCGACGTCGCGGCGCAGCTGCCGGCCTACCAGGGCCCGCTGGTCGCCGCCGAGCTCGAGGTGCTCACCCGCCTGACGGAGTCCCCGGAGCAGCCCTACGTCGTCGTGCTGGGCGGGTCGAAGGTCTCGGACAAGCTGGCCGTGATCGACAACCTGCTGGACAAGGCCGACACGCTGCTGATCGGCGGCGGCATGCTCTTCACCTTCCTGAAGGCGCAGGGCCACGAGGTGGGGGCCTCCCTGCTCGAGGAGGACCAGCTCGACACCGTCCGCGCGTACCTGCGCCGCTCCGAGGCCGGGGCCGCCCGCATCGTGCTCCCCACGGACATCGTGATGGCCTCCGGCTTCGCGGCCGACGCCGAGCACGAGGTCCTGGCCGCGGACGCCCTCACCTCGGGCGCGCACGGCGCGTCCGCCATGGGCTTGGACATCGGCCCCGAGACGGCCCGGGCGTTCGCGGAACAGATCCGCGGCGCCCAGACCGTGTTCTGGAACGGCCCCATGGGCGTGTTCGAGTTCCCGGCCTTCGCGGAGGGCACCCGAGCGGTGGCCCGGGCCCTCACCGAGGCCTCCGCGGCCGGCGGTCTGTCGGTGGTCGGCGGCGGCGACTCCGCGGCGGCCGTGCGCACGCTCGGTTTCGCCGACGACGCGTTCGGCCACATCTCCACCGGCGGCGGCGCCTCCCTCGAATACCTCGAGGGCAAGGAGCTCCCGGGCGTCACCGCCCTGGCCGGCGAGGGGCGGGCGTGAGCATGGCGGAGCAGACCACACGCGTGCCGCTGATCGCGGGCAACTGGAAGATGAACCTGGACCACCTCGAGGCCGTCACCCTGGTGCAGCGCCTCACGTGGCTCCTCTCGGACGCGGACCATGACCAGGAGGCCGTGGAGGTCGCGGTGTTCCCGCCCTTCACGGGCCTGCGGTCCGTGCAGACGCTCGTCACCGGCGACCGCCTGGACCTCGTCTACGGCGCGCAGGACCTCTCGCCCGAGGATGCCGGCGCCTACACGGGCGACGTCTCCGGCGCGTTCCTGGCCGCGCTGGGGTGCCGTTACGCGATCGTGGGCCACTCCGAGCGCCGCACCCTCCACGGGGAGGACGACGCCCTCGTCGCGCGCAAGGCCGCCGCGGCCCTGCGCCACGGCCTCACCCCGGTGATCTGCGTGGGCGAGGGCCTGGAGGTGCGCCAGGCCGGCCGGCACGTCGAGCACACGCTCGCCCAGCTGGAGGGCTCCATCGCGGGCCTGTCGGCGCAGGACGTGGCCGGCGTCGTCGTCGCCTACGAGCCCGTGTGGGCGATCGGCACGGGCGAGGTCGCCGGCCCCGAGGATGCGCAGCAGATGTGTGCGGCCCTGCGCGCCCGCGTGGCCGCACTGCACGGCGACGACGTCGCCGCCGGGCTGCGGATCCTCTACGGCGGCTCCGTGAAGTCCTCCAGCGCGCCGGCGCTGCTGGCACAGCCTGACGTGGACGGCGCCCTCGTGGGCGGCGCCAGCCTCGACGCGGACGAGTTTGCTAAGATCGTCCGGTTCGACCAGGCCTGATCCGTCCGGCCCGACCGACCGCATTCTCCGTGACGGCCCCGGCGCGCGCCGGGGCCGCACCTCGACCCGAGGAGCCCTCCCGTGGACGTCCTGACCCTGGCCCTGCAGATCCTCGTGGTCGTGCTCAGCATGGTCATCGTGCTGCTCATCCTGCTGCACAAGGGCCGCGGCGGCGGCGTCTCGGACATGTTCGGCGGTGGCGTGACCACCTCGATGAGCTCCTCGGGCTCCGCCCAGCGCCTGCTCACCCGCCTGACCGTCGGCTCCGTGGTCGCCTGGGGTGTCGTGATCGCGCTGCTCGGCGTCCTGCCGCGTCTGACCCTGGAGTCCTGAGGCCGCCCCGCCGGGCCCCGACGCGAACGCCCCGCACGGATGATCCGTGCGGGGCGTTCGTGCGTCCCGGGCCGGTGCGGCGTCGGGCGCTCCTCAGCGCTCGGAGGCCTGCACGGGGGAGAGGTCCGTGCGCGGCAGGCCCCGGTGGAGCACGGCGCCGAAGACCTCGTCCGGGTCCAGGCGGCGCAGCTCCTCCGCCAGGCAGTCCTGGATCGTCCGGCGTGGCAGGGAGATGCGCTGCACCGGCCTGCCCTGCTGATAGAGCCGGGCCACCTGCGAGTGCGAGCGGGAGAGCACCACGTCCCCGTCCGTACACCGCAGGCGCACCGCACGGATCCCGTGGCCGGCCTTCGAGTGCGCGATCGTCACCGGCACCTTCAGGGCCAGGGTGAGCCACGCCGCAAGCAGCATGGTGCTGGGGGAGTCCGGCGCCCCGTCCACCGTCACCGAGCGCAGGGTGGCCACGTCGAGCGTGTCGAAGATGCCGGCCACCTGGATCCGCCACAGCGTCAGGCGCGTCCAGGCCAGGTCGGTGTCGCCCTCATGGTGGCCCGCGCGCAGAGCCCACAGGGCGGGCTCGGCCGCGGACGCCGATGCCGTGTCCGTGATCCGGCGGTGGGCCAGGCGACCGAGCGCCGTCGCCGAGGGGACCTCGGGCGGCACCCCGGGCCACCACGCGACGATGGGCGCATCGGGCAGGAGCAGCCCGGAGACGAGCGACTCATCGGCGTGGGCGTTCTCCCCGGCGCACCACAGCACCACGACGTCGGAGGCGCCGGCGTCGCCGCCGACCCGGATCTCGGCGTCCAGGCGGGTGGGTGCCGCAGGGTCGCCCAGGGCCAGGACGATGATGCGGCACGGGTGCTCCAGCGAGGCCGCGTTGGCGGCCTGGACGGCGGACTCGATGCCGGCGTCGTCCGTGCTGATCACGAGCGTGAGGACGCGGCCGAGGGTCACGACCCCGCTCTTCTCGCGCAGCTGCGTGATGCGCTTGGCCACCTGGGAGGTGGTGGTGTCCTGCATGCGGATCTTCACGGGCGCCTCCAGCTTCGTCCGTCGCGGGCCATGAGGGCGTCGGCCGAGGGCGGGCCCCACGTGCCCGGGGCGTAGGGCTCGGGCTGGGTGCCCAGGCTCGCCCAGTGCTCCTCGAACGGGTCCACGATCCGCCAGGACAGCTCCACCTCGGCCTGACGCGGGAACAGCGGCGGCTCCCCGAGGAGCACGTCGAGGATGAGCCGTTCGTACGCCTCGGGGGAGTCCTCGGTGAAGGCGTGGCCGTAGCCGAAGTCCATCGTGACGTCGCGGATCTCGGTCTGCGTGCCGGGCACCTTGGACGCGAAGCGGATGGTGACGCCCTCGTCCGGCTGCACCCGGATGACGATGACGTTCTGCCCGAACTCGTCCCCGTCGTGGACGGGGAACAGCAGGTGCGGGGGCTTCTTGAAGACGACGGCGATCTCCGTCACCCGCCGGCCGAGGCGCTTGCCGGCCCGCAGGTAGAACGGGACGCCCTGCCAGCGGCGCGTGCGGATGCCCACCTTGAGCGCGGCGTACGTCTCCGTGACGGACGCCGGGTTGAAGCCCTCCTCGTCGAGGAAGCCCGTGACCCGCTCGCCGCCCTGCCAGCCGGAGGTGTACTGGCCGCGGGCGGAGGCTGCCGCGAGCCCCTCGGGCGTGTCCGGGACGGTCACGGCTTCGAGGACCTTCTCCTTCTCCGTGCGCAGGTGGTCCGCGTCGAACGAGATCGGCTCCTCCATCGCGGTGAACGCGAGCAGCTGCAGGAGGTGGTTCTGGATGACGTCGCGGGCCGCGCCCACGCCGTCGTAGTAGCTCGCCCGTCCGCCGATGCCGATGTCCTCGGCCATCGTGATCTGGACGTGGTCCACGTGCTCCGCGTTCCAGAGCGGCTCGAACATCCGGTTGGCGAACCGGAACGCGAGGATGTTCTGCACCGTCTCCTTGCCGAGGTAGTGGTCGATGCGGAACACGGCGTCCGAGGGGAAGACGCGCTCGATCACGGCGTTGAGCTCCTGCGCGCTGGCCAGGTCGTGGCCGAAGGGCTTCTCGATGACCACGCGGCGCCACGGGCCGTCGGCCGGCTGGGACCGGTCGGCCAGGCCCTGGTCGGCCAGGTGGCGGGAGACGGCCTCGAACCAGTCCGGCGGGATGGAGAGGTAGAACGCCGTGTTCCCGCGCGTGCCGCGTGAGGTCTCGAGCTCGGCGAGCACCTCGTCGAGACGGACATAGGCCGCCTCGTCGTCGAACGCGCCGGAGACGAAGCGCAGGCCGCCCCGGAACTGGTCCCACACGGTCTCGTCGAAGGTGGTTCGGGAGGAGGCCTCCACGGCGGCACGCACATAGTCGGCGAACTCCTCGTCGGACCAGTCGCGGCGGCCGAAGCCGACGAGGGAGAACGCCGGCGGCAGCAGGCCGCGCTGGGCCAGGTCGTACATGGCCGGCAGGAGCTTCTTCTTCGCCAGGTCGCCCGTCACGCCGAACAGCACGAGGGCCGACGGACCCGCGATGCGGGTCAGGCGCCGGTCACGGGGGTCGCGCAGCGGGTTGCGGGGGACGGTCCGGGACTCACCGGCCACGGACGGCGCTCCTCAGGGCCTCGATGCCCGCGTCGCGGCGGCGCAGGTGCAGGGTGACCACGGGGCGGCCGAGATCGCCCAGCACCCGGGCGTCGCCCGCGGCCTGCGCGGCGATGAGCCTGCCCAGGGAGAACGGGCGTCCGGGCACCTCGAGGTCCAGGCCGGCGTCGCCGGTGATCTGCAGGAACACGCCGACGGCCGGGCCGCCCTTGTGGAACTGTCCGGTGGAGTGCAGGAACCGCGGACCCCAGCCGAACGTGACCGGGCGGCCGACCAGCTCTGCCAGGTCCGCGCGCAGCTCCTCGAGCTCGGCGTCGTCATGACGGGAGAGGTAGGCGTGGACCGCCAGGTAGCCGTCCTCGGGCACCAGCGCCGCCGTGGCGCGCAGCACGCCGGCCAGGTCCGGGGCAGAGGTCACGGACGCCGGGCCGGAGACCTCGACGCCCTCCACCTCACCGTCGGCCGTCCGCTCGGCGGCGGGGCCGTCCAGCAGGGTGCGGGCGGCGGCCTTGGCGGCCTCCACGTCCGGCTGGTCGAAGGGGTTGATCCCGAGCAGGCGGCCGGCCACCGCGGTGGCCACCTCCCACAGCAGCAGCTGGGCGCCGAGCGAGCCGGCGACCTGCACGCCGTGGCCCGGGGCCGCGACGTCGTCCGCGCCGACGAGCTGCACCTGCAGCAGGTCGGGGGCGTCCCACGCGGTCTCGGGGTCGCCGGGGGCGACGACGACGGGCAGCAGCCCGGTGCCGTCCTTGCCCGTGGACTCGGCGATCAGCTGCTCGATCCAGGCCGGCAGTCCGGCGATGCCGGACCCGTGGTCGGCGAAGACGAGCTTGTCGCGCAGCGGGCGCGTGCCGCCCAGGGCCGCACCGAGCTGCAGGCCCGGGTTGTCCTCGTCGTCGGCGGTCAGCAGGTCGAGCACGGCCTCCGCGTCGTCCAGCAGGGCCGTGACGTCCACGCCGGCCAGGCCGGTGGGGACCAGGCCGAACGCGGTGAGGGCCGAGAATCGCCCGCCCACGGTCGGGTCCGCGGTGAAGACGGCGCGCCAGCCGGCGGACTCGCACGCGGCGTGCAGCGGTGAGCCCGGGTCCGTGACGGCGACCAGGCGGGTGCGGGGGTCGATCCCGGCGTCGCGGAACGCCGCCTCGACGACGCGGCGCTGCGAGTCGGTCTCCACGGTGGAGCCGGACTTGGAGGAGACCACCAGCACGGTCCGCTCGAGGTCGCGCTCGAGGGCACGGGAGACCTGCAGCGGGTCCGTGGAGTCCAGGACCTCGAGCTCGACGCCGGCCGTCGCCGCGATCACCTCGGGGGCCAGGGACGAGCCGCCCATGCCCGCCAGGAGCACGCGGTCCACGCCCTCGGCGCGCAGCTCCCGGGTCAGCTGGGCGATGTGCGGGACGAGGGCGCGGGAGTCCTCGAACAGGTCGATCCAGCCGAGCCGCTTGGCGGCCTCGTCGCGGGACGGCGCCCCCCACAGGTCGGCGTCCTGCGCCCCGAGGCGGGAGGCGACGCGGTCCTGGAGGAGAGCGGGCAGATGGCGGTCGATCGCCTCGAGGGCGGCTCCGGTGGCGGTGAGTCCGAGGGTGCTCATGGGGGGTCCTTCCGTGCGCGTGGCGAGCGGGCGGCGGGGTCGGGGGCGGGTGCGGTCAGCGGTGGGCGTCGAGCCCGGAGCGGACCGAGCCGAGCAGCTCCTCCCACGCGGTCTCGAACTTCTCCAGGCCCTCAGTCTCCAGCACGTCCACGACGTCCTGGTAGGACACGCCCGCCGCGCCGACCGCGTCGAGCAGGGCGTCGGCGTCGGCGTAGGCGCCCGTGACGGTGTCCGCCGTGATCACCCCGTGGTCGGCGACCGCCTCGAGGGTCTTCTCCGGCAGGGTGGTCACGGTGTGCGGTGCCACGAGCTCGGTGACGTACAGCGTGTCCGGCAGGGCGGGGTCCTTGACACCGGTGGAGGCCCACAGGGGCCGCTGCACCGGGGCGCCGGCCGCCTCGAGCAGGCGCCAGCGCTCCGAGTCCAAGGCCTGCTCGAAGGCGCGGTAGGCCAGGCGCGCGTTGGCGACGGCGGCCCGGCCGGTCAGCGCCTCGGCCTCGGGGGTGCCGATCGCGCGCAGCCGCGCGTCGACCTCCGTGTCCACACGGGAGACGAAGAAGGAGGCCACCGAGTGGAGGCGGCGGACGTCGTGCCCATTCGCCCGGGCCTTCTCCAGGCCGGTGAGCCACGCGTTCAGCACCCGGCGGTAGCGGGGCAGCGAGAAGATCAGGGTCACGTTCACGCTGATGCCCTCGCCGAGCACGTCCGCGATGGCGGACAGGCCCTCCACGGTCGCGGGGATCTTCACCATGAGGTTGGGACGGCCGACGGCCGACGCCAGCTCGCGGGCCTGGGCCACGGTGCCGGCGGCGTCGCGGGCCAGGCGAGGATCGACCTCGAGGGAGACGAACCCGTCCGCCCCCCCGGTGCGCTCGTGGACGGGCGCGAGCACGTCGGCGGCGCGGCGCACGTCCTCGGTCGTCAGGGCGACGACGGCCTCGTCCACCGAGGCGCCGGCCGCGGCGAGTTCGCGCAGCTGTCCCTGGTAGGCGCCCGCGTCCGCGAGGGCGACGGCGAAGATGGACGGGTTCGTGGTGACGCCGGTGACCGAGCGGGTGGCGATCAGCTCGTCGAGCGTGCCCTCGTCCAGCCGCGTGCGGGAGAGGTCGTCGAGCCAGATCGACACACCGGCCTGGGCCAGCGCGGCGGTGTTCGGGTTCTGCGGGGTGCTCATGGTCTGCGGGTGCCTTCCCTTCGAGGGTGGACGTGCTCGGGGCGCCGTGGGCGCCGGGCCTCAGAGGAGGCCGCGGGTCACCGCGGCGACGTGCTCACCGGTGAATCCGTACTTCTCCATCAGGCGGGCGCCGTCGGCCGACTCGCCGTAGTGCTCGAGGCTCACGCGGGCGCCCGGGGAGGAGGCCGTCACCGTGTGCTCGAACCACGGCATCCCGATGCCGGCCTCGACGGAGACGCGGACCGGGGCGTCGGGGCCGTCGGGCAGGACCTCGGCCCGGTAGGCCTCGTCCTGCTCGGCGAACCACTCGAGGCACGGGGCGGAGACGACGCGGGTCGGGACGCCGTCGGCCTGCAGCAGCTCGCGGGCCCGCACGGCCACGGAGACCTCGGAGCCGGTCGCGATCAGCAGCGCGCGGGCCGGCGTCGGCGCGCCGTCGGCATCCGTGGCGTCGACGAGGACGTAGGCGCCGCGGGCCACGCCCGAGGCGGGGGCGAAGCCGTCCGTGTCCCGGGGGAGCACGGGCAGGCTCTGCCGGGACAGGATGAGGCCGGCCGGGCGGTCCCGGTGCTCGAGCACCGTCCGCCACGCCCACGCGGTCTCGTTCGCGTCGGCCGGGCGGACGACGTCGAGCCCGGGGATGGCCCGCAGCGCGGCCAGGTGCTCCACCGGCTGGTGCGTGGGGCCGTCCTCGCCGAGGCCGATGGAGTCGTGCGTCCACACGTACGTGCTCGGGGTGCCCATGAGGGCGGCCAGGCGGACGGCAGCGCGCATGTAGTCGGAGAACGTCAGGAACGTGCCCACGTACGCGCGGGTCAGGCCGCCGATCGTGATGCCGTTGACGATCGCCCCGGCCGCGAACTCGCGGACGCCGAAGTGCAGGGTGCGGCCGTGCTCGTGGCCCTGCCACGTGGCGGTGGAGCGGCGGGCCGGGATGAAGGAGGGCTCGCCCTTCATGGTCGTGTTGTTCGACCCCGCGAGGTCGGCCGAGCCACCCCAGAGCTCGGGCATGACCGGTGCGAGGGCCGTGAGCACCTCACCGGAGGCCGCGCGCGTGGCCAGGCCCTTCTCGTCCGCGTCCCAGGACGGGAACGCCTCCGCGAAGCCGGCGGGCAGCTCTCGTCCGGCCAGTCGGTCGTACAGGCGCGCGTTCTCCGGGTGGGCCTCACGCCAGGCCTGGAACGCGGCCTCCCACCCGCGGCGGTACTCGGCCGAGCGTTCGGCGATGGACCGGGCGCCGGCCAGGAGCTCGGGGTCGACGTCGAAGGTCGTGGTCGGGTCCAGCCCGAGGCCCTCCTTGAGGCCGGCGACCTCGTCCGTGCCGAGCTTGGAGCCGTGGATGCCGCCGGTGTTCTGCTTCGTGGGGGAGGGCCAGCCGATCACCGTGCGCAGCTTGATCAGCGAGGGCCGGCCGGTCTCGGCCTTGGCCGCCACGAGGGCGTCGTACAGCGCCTCCACGTCCTCCGTGTACTCGGTCACGGCGTGGCCCTGGGCACCGTTGGTCCAGTCGACCTCCTGCACGTGCCAGCCGTAGGCCTCGTAGCGGCGCGCCACGTCCTCGGTGAACGCGACGTCCGTGTCGTCCTCGATCGAGATGCGGTTCGCGTCGTAGACGACCACCAGGTTCCCGAGCTCCTGGTGCCCGGCCAGCGAGGAGGCCTCGGCGGCGACGCCCTCCTGGATGTCCCCGTCGGAGGCGAGCACGAACACGTGGTGGTCGAACGGGGAGGTGCCGGGGGCGGCGTCGGGGTCCATCAGCCCGCGTACGCGGCGCTGCTCGTACGCGAAGCCGACGCCCATCGCCAGGCCCTGGCCCAGCGGGCCCGTGGTCACCTCGACGCCGTGGGTGTGGCCGTACTCCGGGTGGCCCGGGGTCCTGGAGCCCTCGGTGCGCAGCGCCTGGATGTCCTCGAGCTCGAGCCCGGCGCCGGCGGCGAACAGCTGCAGGTACTGGATGAGCGAGGCGTGGCCCGCGGAGAGGATGAAGCGGTCCCGGCCCTCCCAGCGGTCGTCCGTGGGGTCCAGGTGCATGACGTTCTGGTACAGCTGCCACGCCACGGGGGCCAGCGAGATCGCGGTGCCGGGGTGGCCGTGCCCGGCCTTCTCCACGGCGTCCGCCGAGAGCGCCTTGAGCGTGTCGACCATCCGGCGGTCCTGCTCCGAGTAGACGAACCCGCGGGCCGGGGCCACCCGGTCCAGGGTCGGGGGAATGGACGGCTGCGCGGCGTCGGTCACGGGGTCTCTCCTGGTGGATCGGGAGCGTCGGGGCGCGACCCCGGCCGACGCCGGGGCGTCGCGGCGCGGGGCCGTCGTCCCAGCCTAGCCGCGCGACGGCGGGGCGGGCCCGACCGGGCGCCCCATGACATGGCTCACCCCCGGGCGAACAGCCGTTGACACGAGTAGACTGGGTCAAGGCCTGCCCGCAGGCGGACCGCCCGAGTGGCCGCTCCGAACCCCGGGACGGGCACGCCCACCGTCCCCTCACCGTGAGAAGCAGATGTCATCCTCCCTGGAGTCGCCGTCCGCCGCCCGCGTCGCCGCCGAGCCCGGCGTCGTCGACCGGTCCCCGCTGCCCCTGCGCCGCAAGGTGCGGGCGTACGTCGAGCTGACGAAGCCCCGGGTGATCGAGCTGCTGCTGGTGACCACGCTGCCGACCATGATCTTCGCGCAGCGCGGCTTCCCGGACGTGCTCACCATGATCGCCACGCTCGTCGGCGGTGCGCTCGCCGCCGGCGCCTCCGGCACCTTCAACTGCTACATCGACCGGGACATCGACCGGGTCATGAAGCGCACCGAGAACCGGCCGCTCGTCACCGGCGAGGTCACCCCGCGCGAGGCCCTCGTGTTCGCGTGGGTGCAGACGGTCGTGTCCCTCCTGATCCTCGGGTTCGGCGCCAACTGGCTGGCGGCTGGCCTGGGCGTGGCCGCCATCTTCTTCTACGTGGTCGTGTACTCGCTCGTGCTCAAGCGCCGCACGGAGCAGAACATCGTGTGGGGCGGCATCGCCGGCTGCTTCCCCGTGCTGATCGGCTGGGCGGCCGTGCGCGGGACCGTCGAGTGGCCGGCCATCGTGCTGTTCCTCGTGGTCTTCCTGTGGACGCCCCCGCACTACTGGCCGCTGTCCATGAAGTACAAGCGCGACTACCAGCAGGCCGACGTGCCGATGCTCGGCGCCATCGCCTCCGCGCGCCACGTCTCCAACCAGGTCGTGCTCTACGCGTGGGCCACCGTGGCCTGCTCCCTCCTGCTCGTGCCGATGGGCTGGGCCGGCATGGTCTACACCGCGGTCGCGCTCGTCGTCGGCGGCTGGTTCATCTGGGAGTCCCACGTGCTGCAGGTGCAGGCCCAGCGGGAGGACTTCGAGGACCGCAAGGCCATGAAGGTCTTCCACCTCTCCATCACCTACCTGACGCTGCTGTTCATCGCCCTGGCCGTGGACCCGTTCGTGGGCGCGCCGCTGATGCACTTCGGCGCCTGAGCGCCGGTCCGCCCCGGGCGCTCCCCGGGACGCCGACGACGACGGCCCCGCACCTGCCGGTGCGGGGCCGTTCGCGTGCGCGGAGGCGGTCAGCCCGCGGCGACGGTGCGCGCGGGCGCGGCGGCCTCGACCGCGGCGCCGGGTCCGGCCGTGACGTAGCGGGCGACCTGCCGGTCCCAGGCCTCCGTCGCCGACGCCACGAGCAGTGCCGAGCCGAGCATGTGCAGCAGGACCACGCCGATCGGCAGGCCCGTGAAGTGCTGGGTGTAGCCCACGACGGCCTGGAACACGAGGGCGAGCAGGAGCCGCAGCACGGCGGCGCGCTGCAGGCGGGAGGCGCCGGCCGCGCGGCGCACCGTGAAGAACAGGACGAGGGCGGCCGCCAGGAGCAGGTACACCGGGACCACGTGGACCCGCGTGACCAGCAGCGGGTCGAACTCGTGGCGCGGCGAGCCGGGGTCGCCGGAGTGCGGGCCCGTGCCGGTCACCACGGTGCCCAGGTACACGGCGGCCCACGTCAGCGCGAACGCCGCCCATGCGGCGGCGCGGGACCGGCTGGTGGTGACGCCGTCGACGAGGGGCACGCCCGCCCGGCCGGCGCGGCGCTCGGCCGCGATGCGCACGACGAGCAGGGTCGCCACGGCCACCATGATCGAGGACACGATGAAGTGACCGGCCACCCACCACGGGTTCAGATGCGTCAGGACCACGACGCCGCCCACGAGGGCCTGGGCGGGGATGCCGGCCAGCAGGCCCACGGAGAGCCAGAAGGGGCTCCGATGGGTGCCGCGCAGGTTCCACAAGGACAGGAACATGGCGGCGGCGATGACCACCAGGACGAACGTCAGCGTCCGGTTGCCGAATTCGATGTAGCCGTGGATGCCCATCTCCGGGGTGTTGGTGAGGGACTCGGGTGAGCACGTGGGCCACGTGGGGCAGCCCAGGCCGGAGCCGGTGAGGCGCACGGCGCCGCCGGTGACGATGATGCCGATCTCGGACGCCAGGGACGCCACGGCGAGGGCCATGGTCGCCTTCGTGAGGCGCTGCGGCAGGCGGGCGGCGAGCCCGGCCGGGGCGGTCCGGGCCGCGGGGGTGGTGGTGGACACGGTGTCCTTCCGATCGTTCGATGCAGGGGGACGGGGAACGGCTCAGGGCCGCCAGCGGAACCAGCGGAGCGCGGCCGCGACGGCCACGGCGCCCCACAGGGTGAGCACGAGCAGGGGGACGGGGGACCAGGCCCCGTCCAGGAGGGCGGCGCGCAGGGCCGTGCCCAGCGCGCCGGAGGGGAGCAGGTCCACGCCGGGCACCCGGGCGGGGAACACCGTGCCGCCGACGGCGCCGAACAGCACCCACAGCAGGTTGGCGACGGCGAGGGTCGCCTCCGGCCGGGCCGTGCCGGCGAGCAGCAGCCCCAGGGCCGTGAAGGCGGCGGCCCCCAGCGCGAGGGCGACGAGGGCCGGCGGGATCCCCTCGGGGTCCGGGCGCCAGCCGAGCGCCAGGCCGACGCCGCCGATCACGCTCACCTGCACCAGCAGGAGGGCCACCACCGCCAGGGCCTTGCCGGCGACGAGGCCGAGCGTGCCCAGCGGGGTGGTGGCCAGGGCGGCGAGCACGTCGTAGCGACGCTCGAAGCCCGTGGCGATCGCGGTGGCCGTGAACGCGGAGCTGATCACGGCCAGGGCCAGCACGCCGGGCACGGCCACGTCCAGGCCCGAGCGGCCGGGAGTGTCCAGCAGGCCGGTGACGTGCACGCCCACGAGCGCGAGCAGGGGCAGCACCACGGTGACGAGCAGCTGCTCGCCGTTGCGCAGCGCGGTGCCGGTCTCGTAGCCGGCCTGACGCAGGACGCGGGCGGCCAGCGGGGCGGCGCCGGCGTGGGCTCCGGTGCCGGCCGGGGTCCGGTGGTCGACGACGGGCGTGCTCATGCGGCGGTCTCCCGGAGGATCTGCTCGAGGCGCAGTCCGGCGCGCTCGAATCGGGTGGGCATCAGGGCGTGCTCCCGCCAGCTCGACGCGAGGACGGCCAGGTCGTCCGGGCCGCGGACGCCGGCCACCCGCAGGCGGGCGGACTCGTCGAGGCCGGCCACGCGCAGCGGCGCGGGCAGGGTGTCGGCCCAGGCGCGGACGGCGTCGGGGGAGGCGTCGCCGAAGTCCACGTCGACGACGTCGCCCTCGGCCACGCGCGTGAGCTCGGCCAGCGAGCCGGAGCGCACCACGCGGCCGGCGCGCAGGATGGCGACGTCGTCCGCGAGCCGCTCGGCGTCGTCGAGCAGGTGCGTGGTCAGCAGCACGGCGGCGCCGCGGTCGGTCTGTTCCCGCACGACGTCGTGCACGACGGGCCGGGTCTCCGGGTCGAGGCCCGCGGTGGGCTCGTCGAGGAACAGCATGTCCGGCCGGCCGACGAGGGCGACCGCGAGCGCCACGCGCTGGCGCTGGCCACCGGAGAGGCGGCGCAGGGGGCGGCCGGCGACGTCGGCGATCAGCAGGCGCTCGAGCAGCGGCTCGACGGGCAGCGGGTCGCGGTACAGGGACGCCACATGGCCGATGAAGCGGCGGGCGGGGATCGCGGGCGGCAGGCCGCCCTCCTGCCACATCACGCCGATGCGGGCGCGCAGGTCGGCGGAGGCCCGCCACGGGTCTGCGCCGAACACGCGCACGGTGCCGGCGTCGGGCCGGTCCATGCCGTGGCAGAGGCCGAGGGTGGTGGACTTGCCGGCCCCGTTGGGGCCGAGCAGCACCGTGACGGCGCCGGCACGGGCTGTGAGGTCGACGCCCCGCAGGACAGGGGTGCGGGACCGGCCGCGGCCGAGGTTCCGGTGGACGTCGCTCAGGCGCAGGACGGGCTCGTCGCGCGGCACGGGATCCGGGGTCAGGGGAGGTCGGGGCACTGTGCCAGTCTAGTCCTCGGGCCCTGCGGCCCCGGCTCGTGGGGCCGGGGGCGCCCGGTCTGACGCGGGTTCCGCCGCGGGCGTCATCAAGCCAGGCGATCCTCACTTGAACCGTTCCAGATCAATAGGTCATGATGGCGTGGTGTATTCGGATCAGTCTGCGTCGCCCCCCGCTCCGGCCCCGGCCGAGGGCACACGCGAGCGTGTGCTGCAGCTGGTCCTGACTCGTGGACCCGTGAGCGCGGCCGAGATCGGTCGCGAGCTGGAGCTGACCGCCGCCGCCGTGCGCCGCCACCTGGACGCGCTCGAGGAGGACTCGCTCGTCGAGGTCAAGCGGGTCACCGCGGCCCGCGGCGCGGGACGGCCCTCCCGCCGCTACGTGGTCACCTCGCACGCGCAGAAGCACCTGCCCAAGGACCACCTCGCGGTGGCCCTGGACACTCTGGCCCGCCTCGAGGAGCTCGGCGGGGAGGAGGAGGTGCGCCGCGCCGCGCGCCACGCCTTCCGTGAGATCGAGGAGCGCTTCACGGCCGCCGTCGGCGGCCGGGAGACCGCGCTCCAGGACCGCACCCGGATCCTCGCCCGGGTCCTCGACGAGGCCGGCTACGCCGGCACGCTGCGCCACTTCGGCGCGGGCCTGGCGCCCACCCTCCGCGCGGACCAGGTCTGCCAGGGGCACTGCCCGTTCCAGGGAATTCCCGCCCGCCATCCGGAGTTCTGTGAAGAGGAGACCGCGCTGTTCGCCCGCCTGCTCGAGGTGGACGTGCGCCGGCTCTCGACCCTCGCCGCCGGCGCCCACGTGTGCACCACACATGTGCCGCTGGGCCGCGACTGAGCCGCGCGGGCCTCGCCCCGGCTCCCGCCGACCACCCGACCACCCGACCGACCCCGACCGCAGTGACTAGTGAGAGAGGCTGAGATGACCGACCAGATCGTCCAGCGGGACTCCGCGGAGACCGCCGACCCCGGCGTGATCCAGGAGATCCTCGACAAGAACCCCGAGCTCAACGCCATCGGCGCCTACCAGTACGGCTGGGCCGACTCCGACGCGGCCGGCGAGAAGGCCGTCCGCGGTCTGAACGAGGACGTCGTGCGCGACATCTCCGGCAAGAAGGACGAGCCGGAGTGGATGCGCAACCTGCGCCTCAAGGCCCTCAAGTACTTCGAGCGCAAGCCGATGCCGGCGTGGGGCCCGGACCTGTCCGGCATCGACTTCGACAACATCAAGTACTTCGTGCGCTCCACCGAGGGCCAGGCCAAGACCTGGGAGGACCTGCCCGAGGACATCCGCAACACCTACGAGCGCCTGGGCATCCCCGAGGCCGAGCGCGAGCGTCTCGTGGCCGGCGTCGCCGCCCAGTACGAGTCCGAGGTCGTCTACCACCAGATCCGCGAGGACCTGGAGGAGCAGGGCGTCGTGTTCCTCGACACCGACACCGCGCTCAAGGAGCACCCGGAGATCTTCGAGGAGTACTTCGGCACCGTGATCCCGGTCGGCGACAACAAGTTCGCCTCCCTGAACACGGCCGTGTGGTCCGGCGGCTCCTTCGTGTACGTGCCCAAGGGCGTGCACGTGGAGATCCCGCTGCAGGCCTACTTCCGCATCAACACGGAGAACATGGGCCAGTTCGAGCGGACGCTGATCATCGCGGACGAGGACTCGTACGTGCACTACATCGAGGGCTGCACCGCCCCGATCTACAACTCCGACTCGCTGCACTCGGCCGTCGTGGAGATCGTGGTGAAGAAGAACGCCCGCGTGCGCTACACCACCATCCAGAACTGGTCCACGAACGTGTACAACCTCGTGACCAAGCGCGCCGTGGTCGAGGCCGGCGGCACCATGGAGTGGATCGACGGCAACATCGGCTCCAAGGTGACCATGAAGTACCCGGCCGTGTACCTGACCGGCGAGCACGCCACCGGCGAGACCCTCTCCGTCGCGTTCGCGGGCAAGGACCAGCACCAGGACACCGGCTCCAAGATGGTGCACATGGCCCCGCACACGAACTCCTCGATCGTGTCCAAGTCCGTGGCCCGCAGCGGCGGCCGCGCCGCCTACCGCGGCCTGGTGCAGATCGCCGAGGGCGCGAACGGCTCCGCCAACTCGGTGGTGTGCGACGCCCTGCTCGTGGACACGGTCTCCCGCTCCGACACGTACCCGTACATCGACATCCGCGAGGACGACGTGACCCTCGGCCACGAGGCGACCGTCTCGAAGGTGTCCGAGGAGCAGCTCTTCTACCTCATGAGCCGCGGCATGTCCGAGGACGAGGCCATGGCCATGATCGTGCGCGGTTTCATCGAGCCGATCGCCCGCGAGCTGCCCATGGAGTACGCGCTCGAGCTCAACAAGCTGATCGAACTGCAGATGGAAGGATCGGTGGGCTGACATGACCGACACCGTGGAGAACACCCAGCGGACCATGATCCCGGGCATGGGCGAGGAGGGCGAGAAGCTCACCGTCGCGCAGAACCCGGCCGCCCGGGCCGGGGGCCGGGAGCGCAACGCCGCGGGCTCGCGCGCCGATCGCCTCAGCTCCTTCGAGCTGTCCGACTTCCCCGTGCTCACGGGGCGCGAGGAGGACTGGCGCTTCACCCCGCTCAAGCGCCTGGGCGGGCTGCACCTGCCCGAGGGCGACGACGCGCGCCTGACCGGCGCCGCGCCCGCCGTGACCGTGGCCGAGCAGGCCGGCGTCACGGTGGAGACCGTGGCCCGCGCCGACGCCCGCGTCGGCTCCGTCCTGACCCCGGACGACCGCGTGTCCGCCGCGGCCTGGAACTCGGTCTCCGAGGCCACCGTCGTCACGATCTCCGGCGAGGTCGCCGAGCCGGTGCGCATCGACGTCGTCGGCTCCTCCGCAGACCCGGCCGCGATGCACCTGACCGTGCTCGTGGAGGAGAACGCGCAGGCCGACGTCGTGATCGCCCACCGCGGCACCGCCGTGCTGGCCCAGAACGTCGAGTTCGACGTGCGCCGCGACGCCCGCCTGAACGTGGTCGCGCTGCAGGCCTGGGAGGGCGATGCCGTGCACGTCTCGGCCCAGCAGGCCTCGGTCGCCACGAACGCGCACTTCAAGCACGTGGCCGTGTCCTACGGCGGCGGCGTGGTGCGGCTGACCCCGACCGCGCGGTTCGCCGCCGAGCGCGGCGAGGCCGAGATGTACGGCCTGTACTTCGCCGACGCCGGTCAGCACCTCGAGAACCGCCTGTTCGTGGACCACAACCAGCCGGACTGCGTCTCGAACGTGCTCTACAAGGGCGCCCTGCAGGGCACGGACGCGCGCACCGTGTGGGTGGGCGACGTGCTGATCCGCAAGGAGGCCGAGGGCACGGACACGTACGAGAAGAACCAGAACCTGCTGCTCTCCGACGGGGCGCGCGCGGACTCGGTGCCGAACCTGGAGATCGAGACCGGCGTGATCGAGGGTGCGGGCCACGCGTCCGCGACCGGCCGCTTCGACGAGACCCAGCTGTTCTACCTGATGGCCCGCGGCATCCCCGAGACCGAGGCCCGCCGCCTGATCGTGCGCGGCTTCCTCAACGAGATCATCCAGAAGATCGGTGTCGGCGACGTCGAGGACGAGCTGACCGCCGTCATGGAGGACGAGCTCCGCATCGCGCAGCTCTGACCGACGCCCCGCAGACCCCACCGCCTTCCACCCGAGGAGAACCACCATGGCAACCCTGCAGATCACCGACCTGCACGTGCAGATCGCGACCGAGAACGGCCCCAAGGAGATCCTGAAGGGCCTCTCCCTGACCATCGAGACGGGCGAGACCCACGCGATCATGGGCCCGAACGGCTCCGGCAAGTCCACCCTGGCCTCGACCATCGCCGGCCACCCGCGCTACGAGGTCACCTCCGGCTCCATCACGCTCGACGGCGAGGACGTGCTGGAGATGAGCGTCGACGAGCGCGCGCAGGCCGGCCTCTTCCTGGCCATGCAGTACCCCGTGGAGATCCCGGGCGTCACCATGACCAACTTCCTGCGCACCGCCAAGACCGCGCTCGACGGCCAGGCCCCCTCGCTGCGCACCTGGACCAAGGACGTCAAGGGCGCCTTCGAGGCCCTGCAGATCGACCCGGCGTTCATGAACCGCAACGTCAACGAGGGCTTCTCCGGCGGCGAGAAGAAGCGCGCCGAGATCCTCCAGCTCGAGCTGTTCAAGCCCAAGTTCGCGATCCTCGACGAGACCGACTCCGGCCTCGACGTCGACGCGCTGCGCATCGTCTCCGAGGGCGTCAACCGCGCCCAGGCGCAGAACGAGATGGGCACCCTGCTGATCACCCACTACACGCGGATCCTCAACTACATCAAGCCGGATCACGTGCACGTGCTGGTGGACGGCCGCGTCGCCGAGTCCGGCGGCCCGGAGCTCGCCGAGCAGCTCGAGGCCGAGGGCTACGCCCGCTTCGAGAAGGCCGCGGCGGGGGCCTGAGATGACGGAGACCACGAACCAGGCGCCCACGGAGGACATCCGTGAGGCCCTCAAGGACGTGATCGACCCGGAGCTGGGCGTCAACGTCGTGGACCTGGGCCTGCTCTACGGGCTGCACTACGCCGACGACGGCGCGCTGCTCGTGGACATGACCCTGACCACCGCGGCCTGCCCGCTCACGGACGAGATCGAGGACCAGGTCTCCCGCGCGATCGGCACCATGGTGGACGAGTGGCGGCTGAACTGGGTCTGGATGCCCCCGTGGGGCCCCGAGCGGATCACCGAGGACGGCCGCGACCAGATGCGCGCCCTCGGCTTCAACATCTGATCCGGCCCGGACCACGACGGCGGCCCGTCACCTTCTGCGCGAAGGTGACGGGCCGCCGTCGTGGTGGGGGAGTGCGGACGGGCCCGCAGGTGCCCCGGGGCTCCCGGCTCAGATGTCCAGGGAGGAGGCCCGGAACGTGTCGCACTGACGGATGTCCGGCTCCTGCTGGGAGCTCTGGTAGCCGCGCATGAACCAGGCCATGCGCTGCTCGGAGGTGCCGTGCGTGAACGCCTCGGGGTCCACCCGACCGGTGTGGGTGGACTGGATGCGGTCATCGCCCACGGCGGAGGCCGCGTCGATGGCCTGGCGCAGCTGGTCCCGCGAGATCGGCTTCAGGAACGGCGCGCCGGACTCGGGGTCCACGGTGGAGGCGGCGTGCCCGGCCCACATGCCGGCGAAGCAGTCGGCCTGCAGCTCCGCGCGCACGGCGCCGGAGGTCGGGCCGGTGGTCCCGTCCTTGGAGTGCTGCAGGTAGCCGGTGACGTGCTGGACGTGGTGGCCGTACTCGTGCGCCACGATGTACTCCTCCGCCAGCGGCCCGCCCTCGGCGCCGAAGTCGGTCTGCAGCGTATCGAAGAACGCGGTGTCGAAGTACATGGACTCGTCCGCCGGGCAGTAGAACGGGCCCGTGGCCGAGGAGGCGCTGCCGCAGCCGGTGCTCACGCCGCCCTGGAACAGGGTGAGCTGCGGCTGGCGCCACTGGATGTCCGAGAACTGCGCGAGGTACTCGCCCCAGAACTCGTCCGCGGCCTCGGTGGTCGCGATGACGCGGCAGTCCGTGTTCTGGTTGGCGTCCGCACCGCTGGCGCACTCCTCGTCCGAGAGGGGCTGGCTCTGGCCGCCCGGGCCCGTCTGCTGCTGGTACTGGCTCTGGCCGACGGACCCGCCACCCGTGTCGATCCCGAGCTGCTCGGCCAGCCCGGGGGCGAAGATCGCGAGCAGCAACGCGAGCAGGCCGCCGCCACCGCCGATGGCGATGCCCCGGCCCCCCAGCCCGCCGCCACCGCCCGATCGGGCCCGGCCGGCGTCGATCTGCACGTTCTCGTTGAAGCTCATGGGGCCAGAGTGTAGACGGACTAGACTGGCCCGGCACCGCAGTGGCCCCCGCCCGTCGAGGTCGGCCGGGCCCCGCCGGTGCACCCCTGTTCTTCCCTCGACCCCTGGAGTCTGACACCCCCATGCTGACCGTCACCGATGTCGAACTGCGCGTGGGCGCCCGTCTCCTCATGGACGAGGTGAACTTCCGCGTGGACAAGGGGGACAAGGTCGGCCTCGTGGGGCGCAACGGCGCCGGCAAGACGACGCTGACCAAGGTCCTGGCCGGCGGCGGGCAGCCCACGGCGGGCACCGTGACCCGGACCGGTCGCATCGGCTACCTGCCCCAGGACCCCAAGGTCGAGGACATGGACCAGTCCGGCCGTGACCGCATCCTCTCCGCCCGCGACCTGGACCAGACCATCCGGCGCATGCGCGAGGCCGAGGCCGGGATGGCCGCCGTCGACGACGCAGAGCGGGAGCGGGCGATGAACCGCTACTCCCGCCTGGAGGCGGAGTTCGAGGCCCGCGGCGGCTACGCAGCCGAGTCCGAGGCCGCCCGGATCACGTCCAACCTCGGCCTGCCGGACCGCGTCCTGGACCAGCCGCTGCACACCCTCTCCGGCGGCCAGCGCCGCCGCGTGGAGCTCGCCCGCATCCTCTTCTCCGACGCGGACATCCTGCTGCTGGACGAGCCCACCAACCACCTCGACCACGACTCGATCGTGTGGCTTCGCGACTACCTGAAGACCTACTCCGGCGGCCTCCTGATGATCTCGCACGACGTGGAGCTCATGGAGATGACCGTGAACAAGGTCCTCTACCTGGACGCGAACCGGCAGACCATGGACGTCTACAACATGACGTGGAAGAACTACCTCGCCCAGCGCCAGCAGGACGAGGCGCGCCGCCACCGGGAGTTCGCCAACGCGGAGAAGAAGGCCTCGGCCCTCATGGCCCAGGCCGAGAAGATGCGTGCCAAGGCGACCAAGGCCACCGCCGCGCAGAACATGATCAAGCGCGCCGAGCGGCTCATGCGCGGCGTCGAGGGCGAGCGCGCGGTCGACCGCGTGGCCGCGATCCGCTTCCCCACCCCGCAGGCCTCCGGCAAGACGCCGCTGCGCGCCGAGAACCTCTCCAAGTCCTACGGCTCGCTCGAGATCTTCACGGGAGTGGACCTGGCGATCGACCGCGGCTCGCGGGTGGTGATCCTGGGCTACAACGGCGCCGGCAAGACGACGCTGCTGCGCATGCTCGCCGGGGAGGAGACCCCGGACACCGGCGAGGTCCAGGCGGGCCACGGGCTCAAGCTGGGCTACTTCGCCCAGGAGCACGACACCCTGGACCAGGACGCGTCCGTCCTGGACAACATGCGCCACGCCGCCCCGCAGCTCGGCGACACCCAGGCGCGCACGCTGCTCGGCTCGTTCCTCTTCCAGGGCGACGACGTCGACAAGCCCGCCCGCGTCCTCTCCGGCGGCGAGAAGACCCGCCTGGCGCTGGCCACGCTCGTGGCCTCGAGCGCGAACGTGCTGCTGCTGGACGAGCCCACGAACAACCTCGACCCCGCCAGCCGCGAGGAGATCCTCCACGCGCTGCGCCAGTACGAGGGCGCCGTGGTGCTCGTGACCCACGACGAGGGCGCCGTCGAGGCGCTCGACCCCGAGCGCGTGGTGCTGCTGCCGGACGGGGTCGAGGACCTCTGGAACGACGACTACAGGGACCTCATCACCCTGGCCTGAGTGCGCGGGCCGCCGAGGCGGAGGGCGGGATCAGTCGAAGAGCGCGTCCTCGGCCTCCTCGTCCGTGAGCAGCCCGTCGCGCCGCCGCCGGACCGGCTTGGGACGGGGGGCCCTCTGCGCGGAGAGCAGCCCGTCGTCCGCGGCGCCGTCGAGGGCGTCGGCCCGATCGTTGCGGGCGCGCATCCACGCGGAGTACCCCCACACCCCGAAGCCCATGGCCGCGAACAGGTACCACTGGATCGCGTAGGACAGATGCGGGCCCTCGTCCAGGGTGGGCTCGACGAGCTTCTGCGGCATCGACCCCACCGCCGGGTCCTCCGTGACCATGATCCCGTAGGCCGTCCCGGCCACGGGCCCGCCCACGGTGTCGGCGATCTCGGCGAGGTCGATCGAGGGCACCTGGCCGTCCGGGGCGTCGCGGTCCAGGGCCGGCTCCCCGGGCTTGACCCGCACCACGACCTCGGCGTGGCCGGCGGGCGGGGCCGGCACGGCGTCCGGCTGACCCGGGCTGTTGCCCACCGGGAGCCAGCCGCGGTCCACCACGACGACGGGGCCCTCGTCCGTCCGGAACGGCACGAGCACCTCGTAGCCGGGCTGGCCGGCGCGGGGACGGTTGCGGACGATGAGCGTCTCGTCGACGAGGTACTCGCCGGTCAGTGTCACGGGCGTCCACTCGTCCTCGGTCTGGAACGCGGTGAACAGCCGGGAGGCCTCGGCGAACGGGACCGGGTCGTCGTCGTAGTTCTCCAGGACGCGGTTGACGCGGTGCTGGACCTCCACGCGGCGGTCCCACTGCCACTGGGCGAGCGCGTGGCACAGGAATGCGAAGAGGACGCACACCACGAAGCCGAGGATCCACGGGCCGGTGGCGAGGAAGCCGAAGCGCAGGGGAGGCAGGCGTTGGGCGTCGCGGGCGGTCGGGGCCGTCATGGGGGCGGGGGTGCTCATGGGCGCGGGGGCTCCTGCGGGGTCTCGGGCGTGTCGACCTCGGGCGCCTCCGTGGCGGGCGGGTCGAGCGGGCGGGAGCGCCGCAGGAAGCCGCGGGCGCTCAGGAAGTCGTCCAGGAATGGCCGATGGTCCACGCAGGCCAGCCAGGTCTTCACCCGGTCCGGGGCGTGGACGCGCGGGTTGTTCCACTCCAGGGCCCAGGCGGCCTCCGCGGTGCAGCCGCGACGCGAGCAGACCGGCCGCTCGGGCCCGTCCGCGGCGGCGTGCGGGGATCGGGCGGTGGAGGCACCGGCGGCGGGGTCGAGGCGGCCGGACGCGAGGGCGCCCAGCAGGTCGATGCCCGGCTCACCCGGGACCGCGCCGGTCACGCGGCGCCCCGTCCGGGCAGGCCGGGACCGCCGGCGGACGAGGACCCTCGGCCCAGCGCCCGGGGCGCACGGTCGCGCGGGTCGTCCACGAGGTCGCCGGTGAGCACGACCGGCTCGGGCGCCGCCGTGTCGTCGGGGCGGGGCGCCAGAGCCGGTCCCTGGGCGGGCACGGCGCGCAAGGTGCCGGCCTGCTGGGGGCCGGTGTTGTTCACGCGCACGACGGCGACGTAGGGCAGCACGACCGCGCCGAGGATGAACCCGAGCTGCCACCAGCCGTGGGCGAAGAGCGCGGCGAGGAAGCAGGCGGTGCGGACCAGCATCTGGACCAGGTAGACCCTCATGCGCGCCTCCCGGTCCGCGCTGCGGCCGGCGGCGGCGGTGGTGACCCCCTGGACCTCCGGTGTCGCCCCGCGCCCGGCGCGGGCGGGACGGCCGGCTCGGGAGCCGGCGGCGGAGCTGGTCATGGCGCATCCTCCTGGAACGTCGCGCCCTGCGGAGGGCCCCCGTGCGGCCGCGGACGTAGAGTGGTGGTTCACATGCCGGCGCGCCCGCCCTCGGCGGCGTCCCGCAGGACGGCGTCGAGACGGCGCCGCGCCGGTGCTCCAGTCTAGTCCCGTCCCGTCCGGAAGGTGTTCCCATGGCCGATCAGACCACCACGCCCGCAGCGGACGCGCAGGCCGCCGGCCGCAGCGTCCTCGTCACGGGGGGCAATCGCGGCATCGGCCTGGCCATCGCCCGGGCGTTCGCCGCGAACGGCGACCGGGTGGCCATCACCTCCCGCTCGGGGGAGGGGCCGGAGGGGGTCCTCGCGGTCCGGGCCGACGTGACGGACGCGGCCTCCGTGGACGCGGCCTTCCGCGAGGTCGAGGAGGCCCACGGCCCGGTCGAGGTGCTCGTGGCCAACGCCGGCATCACCCACGACCAGCTGCTGCTGCGCATGTCCGAGGACGACTTCACCTCGGTGATCGACACGAACCTCACCGGCGCCTTCCGCGTGGTGCAGCGCGCCACCAAGGGCATGATGCGCCTGAAGCGCGGCCGCATCGTCCTGGTCTCCTCCGTGGTGGGTCTGCTCGGCTCGCCCGGCCAGGTCAACTACGCCGCCTCCAAGTCCGGCCTCGTCGGGATGGCCCGCTCGATCACGCGCGAGCTCGGCGCGCGCGGCGTGACCGCCAACGTCGTGGCCCCCGGCTACATCGACACCGAGATGACGCAGTCCCTCGACGACGCGCTCAAGGCCCAGTACAAGACGTCCATCCCGGCCGGCCGCTTCGCCGCCCCGGAGGAGGTGGCCGGCGTCGTGCGCTGGCTGGCCTCGGACGAGGCCGCGTACATCTCCGGGGCCGTGATCCCCGTGGACGGCGGCCTGGGCATGGGCCACTGACGACCACCGACCGCTGAGCAGACAGGAAGCACAGAACATGACCGAGCAGGACCTGGCCGGACGCGGCGTCGTCGTCACCGGCTCCTCCCGCGGCATCGGCGCCGCCACCGCCGAGCTGCTGGCCGCCCGCGGCGCGGGCGTTGTGGTGAACTACCGCCAGAAGGCGCCGCGCGCGAACAGGGTGGTGCAGAGGATCGAGGACGCCGGCGGCCGCGCCGTGGCCGTGGGCGGCGACGTGACCATCGCCGAGGATCGGGCCGCGCTGCTGGACGCCGCCGTGGAGCACTTCGGCTCGCTCGACGTGCTCGTGCTCAACGCCTCGGGCGGCATGGAGTCCCAGTTCGGCGAGGACTACGCCATGAAGCTCAACCGTGACGCCCAGGCCGCGCTGGCCGACGCCGCGCTCGCGCGCATGGGCGCCGGCGGGCAGATCGTGTTCGTGACCTCCCACCAGGCGCACTTCATCGACGAGGTCGCCACGATGGACTCCTACGAGCCCGTGGCCCGCTCCAAGCGCGCCGGCGAGGACGCCCTGCGCGAGCGCATCCCCGCGTTCACCGAGAAGGGCGTGGGCTTCGTGGTGGTCTCCGGCGACATGATCGAGGGCACCATCACCGCCACCCTGCTCGACCGCGCCGAGCCCGGTGCCATCGAGGCCCGCCGCGAGGCCGCCGGCAAGCTCTACTCCGTGGAGGAGTTCGCCGCCGAGATCGCCTCCCTCGTGGGCCGCGAGGACCTCGAAGTCGGCCACACCGAGCTCGTGGGCGGCGCCGAGGACTTCCTCGGGCAGGACTGAACCCCACCACACCCCTGACGACGAGGGCCGGATCCGTGGGATCCGGCCCTCGTGACCTCCGGGCGCGGGCGCCTCAGAGACCCAGGAGCCACCGCAGGGGGGTGAAGGAGGGCACGTCGACGACGACGTCCGCGTGCTCCCGGAGGATCGGCTTCGCGCACAGCGCCACGCCGCAGCCGGCCGCCTCGAGCAGATCGATGTCGTTGGCGCCGTCGCCCACGCCGACGGCCTGCTCGGGGGTGAGCCCCGCGTCCTCGGCCCAGGCGCGCAGCATGGCGGCCTTCGCCGCGCGGTCCACGACGTCGCCGAGCACCCTCCCGGTCAGGTGCCCGTCCCGCACCTCGAGCTCGTTGGCACAGTAGGCGTGCACGCCCCACGCCTCGGCCAGCGGGGCGAGCACCTGGGTGAAGCCGCCGGAGACCGCGCACACCCGGCCGCCGGCCGCGGTGACGGCCTCGATCAGCGCGAGGGCTCCGTCGGTGGGCCGGATGGCCCGCACCACATCCGCCACGACGCCCACGGGCAGCCCCGCGAGCGCCTCGACGCGCGCGTGCAGCGAGGCGGCGAAGTCGAGCTCACCGCGCATCGCCCGCTCCGTCACCTCGGCGACCTCGGCCTCGCGGCCGGCGTGGGCAGCGAGCAGCTCGATGACCTCCTGCCGGATCAGCGTGGAGTCCACGTCCGTCACCACGAGGGGCACCGGCGCGGCGGCGACCGCCGCCGGCAGCGTGAGCACGTCCCACCCGGAGCCCGGCTCCGGGGCCGCCGCCCACTCGTCCGCGGTGAAGCGCCAGCCCAGCAGGCCGTCGTCGCTGAGCCGTTCGGCGTCGTCCGGCACGCCGATCGGGGGCACGTCCGTGAGGAGGAGGGCGGGGTCGGCGGTGACGACGAGGCGGCGCAGGGTGCTCATGCGCGGCATCCTAGGTGGGGGTGTGGGCGCGGCCGGGCGTGCGTCGCATCGGCGACGCGCCGGCCGGCCGGACTAGGCTGGCCCCCATGACCACCCCCGCGCCTCCCGACGACTGGTTCCTCCCAGATGAGGACGCCGTGCTGCAGATGCGCCACGTGCGCGTGCGCCGCGGCACCACCGACATCCTCGGCCCCCTGGACTGGACGGTCCGCGCGGGGCAGCGGTGGATCGTGATGGGCCCGAACGGCGCGGGCAAGTCGACGCTGCTCCAGCTGGCCGCGGCCCGCCTGCACCCGACCGCCGGCGACGTCGGCGTGCTGGACGAGGTGCTCGGCGCCGTCGACGTGTTCGAGCTGCGCCCGCGCATCGGCCTCTCCTCCGCCCAGCTCGCCGCCCAGGTGCCCGCGAACGAGACCGTGCAGGACGCCGTCGTCACCGCCGCCTACGGGATCACCGGCACGTGGCGCGAGCGGTACGAGACGGAGGATCGCGCCCGCGCGCTCGGCCTCGTGGCGACCTGGGGGCTCTCCCGCCTCGCGCACCGCGCGTTCGGCACCCTCTCCGACGGCGAGCGCAAGCGCGTGCTCATCGCCCGCGCCCTGATGACCGACCCCGAGCTGCTCCTGCTGGACGAGCCCGCCGCGGGCCTGGACCTCGCCGGGCGGGAGGACCTCGTGCGCCAGCTGACGGCGCTCGCCACGGACGAGGACGCGCCCGCACTGGTCCTCGTCACGCACCACCTCGAGGAGGTGCCCCCGGGCTTCACGCATGCGCTGCTGCTGCGGGCCGGCGGCGTCGTGGCGGCCGGGCCCATCGAGTCGACGCTCACCGAGGAGCACCTCTCCGCGGCGTTCGGCACGGACCTGAAGGTGACCCGCACCGGCGGTCGGTACACCGCCGTCGCCCGGTGACGGGGCTGCTGACCGCGCAGCTGCTGGGCATGGACCTGTGGCAGGTCCTGCTCGTGCTGCTCGCGGGGTTCTGGGCCGGCACGATCAACTCTGTGATCGGCTCGGGCACACTCGTCACCTTTCCGACGCTCGTGGCGGTCGGCTTCCCGCCCGTGACGGCGCAGGTCTCCAACGCGATGGGCCTGGTGGCCTCGGGCTTCTCCGGCACGTACGGGTACCGCCGCGAGCTGGCCCAGTCCCGGGTGCTCCTGCCGAAGCTGACCGTCGCGTCGCTGCTCGGCGGGGTCATCGGCGCCGCCCTGCTCACCTCGCTGCCCCCGGCCGTGTTCGGCTACGTCGCGCCGGTGCTGCTCGTGGTGGCCCTGACGGTCGTCGTGCTGCAGCCGCGCATCCAGCGGTGGGTCCGGCATCGGGCGGAGGACCAGGGGCCGACCCCCGGCGCGGACTCTCCCGTGCCGGTGGGCCCCGTGACCCCGACGCTGTGGACGCTCGTGTTCCTGACCGGCATCTACGGCGGCTACTTCGTGGCCGCCCAGGGCGTCATGCTCATGGCGATCTTCGGCGTGCTGCTGGTGGGCGGCACCCTCGTGCACGCCAACGCGGTGAAGACGTGGCTGTCGCTGGTGGTCAACCTCACCGCCGCCGCGTTCTACCTGGTCTTCGCCTTCGACCGCATCGACTGGCGGGCCGTGCTGTTGATCGCGCTCTCCTCGCTCGTGGGCGGGCTCGTGGGCGCGCGGATCGGCCGGCGCATCTCGCCGACGGCGCTGCGCGTCACCATCGTGATCGTGGGCCTGGCCGGGCTGGTGGTCATGGTGATGCGGCAGGTCTCGGGTGGGTGAGGGCGGGACCCGCGAGGTGCGCCTGGAGCGGATCGAGGACCTCGCCGACCCCCGCCTGGCCCCCTACACGACCATGACGGACGCGGCCCTGCGCCGTCGCGTCGACGCGGAGCACGGCGTCTTCCTCGCCGAGTCCTCCCAGGTGGTCCGCCGCGCGCTGGACGCCGGGCACACCCCGCGCTCCTTCCTGCTGGGGGACCGCTACCGCGGGTCCTTCGCGGACGTGCTCGCCGCCCATCCTGACGTCCCGGTCTTCACCGGACCCGACGACGTGCTCGAGGCCCTCACCGGGTTCCACCTGCACCGCGGCGCCCTGGCCGCGATGGACCGCCCCGCACCCCGGCCGCTCGCCGACGTCCTCGCGGGCGCCCGGCGCGTGCTCATCGCCGAGGACGTCGTGGACCACACGAACCTGGGCGCCGTGGTGCGCTCCGCCGTCGCCCTCGGCTGGGACGCGCTGCTGCTCACGCCGCAGGCCGCCGACCCGCTGTACCGGCGCGCCATCCGCGTCTCGATGGGCACGGTGTTCCGCCTGCCGTGGGCGCGCCTGCCCGGTCCGGTCGCCGAGTCGCTGCCCGCGCTGCGGGCGGCCGGGTTCGCGGTGGCCGCCCTCGAGGTGACGGAGCGCGCCGTGGGCCTGGACTCGCCGGAGATCGAGCCGCTGCGCACCGCCGAGCGCCTGGCCCTCGTCCTCGGCCAGGAGGGGCCGGGGGTCCGTCCCGAGACCCTCGCCCAGACCGACGCCGACGTCGTCATCCCCATGCCCGACGGCGTCGACTCGCTGAACGTGGCCGCGGCCGCGGCGGTCGCGCTGTGGGAGCTGCGCGCGCGCTGACCGGCCCGGGTGCGGTAGAGTGGGCGGCTGGCCCGCCGTCCGGCAGGCCCCCTGACCACACCTCTCGCGCCCCTGGTCCCAATCAGGCGGCTGAAACGAAGGATGCACCATGAAGTCTGAGATCCACCCGGATTACCACTACGTCATCTTCAACGACCTCGCCTCCGGTGAGAAGATCCTCACCCGCACCACCGCGAACTCCGACAAGACCGCGGAGTGGACCGATGGCAACACCTACCCGGTGATCGACGTCGAGATCTCGGCCGCCTCGCACCCGTTCTACACGGGCAAGCAGCGCATCATGGACACCGCCGGCCGCGTCGAGCGCTTCAACGCCCGCTTCAAGGGCTTCGGCGGCAAGAAGTGACCGCGGCGGCCTGAGCCGCACGCACAGCACGACGACGGGCCCCGCGCCCCCGGAGCGATCCGGGCGGTGCGGGGCCCGTCGCGTCGCCCGTAGGCTGGCGGGCATGACGACTCTCCACGGCGAATACAAGGTGATCGGCGGCAAGCTGGTCGCGGCGGACCTGAGCCTCGCGGACGGCCGGATCGCGACCGCGAGCATCAACGGCGACTTCTTCCTCGAGCCGGACGAGGCGCTCGAGGACCTCAACGCGGCCGTGGCCGGGCTGTCCGCGGACGCCGAGCACCGCGTCATCCGGGAGGCCGTCGAGCAGGGCCTGCGACCCGAGGCCGAGCTGTTCGGCGTGGACGCCTTCGCGGTGGCCTCGGCCGTGCGCCGCGCCCTCGGCAAGGCGACCACGTGGGAGGACCACGAGTGGGAGGTCATCGCGCCGGAGCCGATGCCGATCGCGCTCACCGTGGCCCTGGACGAGGTGCTCACCCGACAGGTGGCCGAGGGACGTCGCAAGCCGACCATGCGCCTGTGGCAGTGGAACGAGCCGGCCGTGGTGATCGGCGCCTTCCAGTCGCTCGCCAACGAGGTGGACCCCGAGGGGGCGCGGCGGCACGGCATCAACGTGGTGCGGCGGATCTCCGGCGGCGGCGCGATGTTCATGGAGGCGGACAACTGCGTCACGTACTCGCTGCACGTGCCGTCGTCGCTGGTCGACGGGCTGGAGACGGCGGAGACCTACCCGTTCCTGGACGAGTGGACCATGGACGCGCTCTCCCGACTCGGTGTGCACGCGTTCTACCAGCCGCTCAACGACATCGCCACGGACCAGGGGAAGATCGGCGGCGCCGCGCAGAAGCGGGTGGGCGCGGCCGGGCTGCTGCACCACGTGACGATGAGCTATGACATCGACGCGGACAAGATGCTCGAGGTGCTGCGCATCGGCCGGGAGAAGCTGCGCGGCAAGGGCGTGGCCTCGGCGAAGAAGCGCGTGGACCCGCTCCGCCGCCAGACCGGCGTCTCCCGCGCCGAGATCTGGGAGACCATGATGACCACCTTCGAGGAGCGCTACGGCGCACGCCGCGTCGAGCTGGACGAGGCCACCCGTGAGGAGGCCGAGCAGCTGGCCCGCACCAAGTTCACGACCCCGGAGTGGACCGCGCGGGTGCCCTGAGCCGCCTGACGGCGTCCCGGCACCGTCCGGCACGCTTCCGTCCGGGGGCGGTTTGCGGTGGTATTCGACGTGAATACCGCCCGAAACCGCCCCCGACGCGTCGAGGTGTGGCGGGGCGGCTCTGTCAGGATCGGACCATGACCCCCGACGACGACGCCCCCGTCCGCCTGATCGCCCGCTCCGACGCCCCGCGGCGCCCACGGTCGACCGTGGACGTCCACTGCGCCCTCGAGCTGGAGCTCGCCTCCGGCCGCCGCGTGCCTCTGCTCACGGACCGCGGCTGGAGCGCGGACGGCACGTGGGACCTCGTCACGGTCCGCGACCTCGACGAGGCCGCCACCACGGTGACCGGGCCGGACGAGCCGGGCGGCGGCCGCACGCCTGCCCAGGAGGAGACGCGACACTGGGACGCGCTGGCAGCGGTCGCGGCCGAGGCCGGGGTGCCGGTGGGGGCCGCAACGTTGCGCGAGCTGCCGCTGGTGGGGGAGACCTCGCCCGAGCTGGCCGCCCTCGTGGACCGGGCGCACCGCGAGGCCCGCGCCCTGAACCGGCTGCTCGGCGTCCACCCGCTGGCCCTCGGCACGGTCGCGCCGGCCGACGTGCTGGGCGCCGACGCGACCGCCGCGCTGCGGACCGGGCTGGCCGCGGGACTCGGCGTCGCGCCGACGGCGTGGGAGGACCCGGGCGTCGTGCTCGCGCCCGCCGCGGACGCCGACCCGGAGCTGCTGCACGTGGTCCTGCTCCACACGACCGCGGTGGTCGCCGGGCCACCCGCACTCGTGGCCCGCCTCGCGGACGCCGACGTCTCCGACCTGCTCGACGACGCCTCCCTCGGCGCGCACCTGCGCGGCCCGGTGGAGGACGTGTCGGCGGCCTGGCTCCACGCGGCCGACCGGCAGGCGCTGTCCCTCGACCCGGACGGCGGGGCCGCGCACGTGGCGCGCCACGCCGAACTGACGGCCGTGCTGGAGACGCGGCCCGTCGTCGTCGAGCGGGTGGGGATGCGCGACCGGGACGCCCAGCGCGCCGCCGACGCCGTGGGCCTGCGCCGGGTGGGCCGGGAACGCGTGCTCCGCGTCGCCGCGCCTTGAGCTGGAATGGTCACGACACGCCGTCTCTCCCGCAGGGACGCGGCGTGTCGTGACCACGATGGACCGGGCCGGCGGCTCAGCCCGCCGGCTGCACCGCCTGCACGCGCAGGGACCGCCGCAGGGCGTCCGTGTGCTCCACGACCAGGCGCCGCAGGGCCCCCGGGGCGTCGGGGTGCTCGTCCAGCCAGCGCTGGGCCGCGGCCAGCGTCGGGTGCGACGCCTGCGCGTCGGCGCCGCCGGCCACCGCGTCCTGGCGGCCCGGGAACAGCCCGCCGATCGCGCGCGAGGCCAGCCCGTTGGACCGCGAGGCCCACACCGAGGTCAGGCGCGGCCAGAAGCCGGACTCGTAGGGGGCGAGGAGCTCGACGTCGCCCGCCGCGAAGCCGGCCGCCGTGGCCGAGAGCAGGTCGTTGGACAGCTCCGTGCCGGTGGCCGTGCGGCCGGACATGACCGCCTCCCACGCCGCGGCCTTGACCTCGGCCTCGGGGCGGGCGGCCGCGGCGAGGCGGTGCCACGTGACCGTCTGGGCGGTGCGGCCGGCCTCGAGCTCCGCGTCCAGGCGGTCCTGATCGGCCAGGCCGGTCGCGGCGAGGGACTGGAGCACGAGCCAGCGCAGCTCCGCGTCGACCGCCAGGCCCGGCGCCGACGTCGCCGCGTCCTCGCCGAGCAGGGCGGCCTCGAGGGCCGCGGCCATCCCGACGTCGGCCCGCGCCAGCATCGCCCACGTGCGGGCCGCGGTGCGCTGGCGGTCGGAGCCGGCCTCGAGCGTCCGGGTCTGCTCGGCCAGGACCTCGCCCAGCCGGGCCCGCAGCGCGTCCCGGTCCTCGGCGCGGGCGTACTGGCCCACGGCCGCGGCGGCCTGCGCCAGCACCTGCGCGTGCACGCCCACGGTCGCGATCCGCGCGGACAGCGTCGCCACCGCGTCGAGGAACCGGGCGACCGGCAGCTCGCCGTCGCGGGTCATCGACCACAGGGCGGCCCACACGGTGGCCTCGGCGAGCGGGTCCGCGATGGGGTGCGTCAGTGCCGCGCGCAGCGAGTCCGCGTCGAGCGCGAGGGCGGCGTAGGTGAGGTCCTCGTCGTTGGGCAGCACAAGGCGGACGCCCCCGGGGACCTCGAGGTCCGGCAGGGGCACGGCCGCGCCCTCCGCCCCGCCCGGCACGTCGGCGGTGACCTGGGCGGTGCGGCGGAGCATGCCGTCCTGTCCGGGCGTGAAGACGCCGACCTTCAGCACGTGCGGGCGGAGGATCGGCCCGCCCGTGACCGGGTCCGTGCCCTCCTGGCGCAGAGCGGGGGTGTCGCCGTCGACGTCGACCCGCAGCCGGGGCACGCCGGAGGTGTGCAGCCACGCGTCCGCCCATGCGCGCATGTCCCGCCCCGAGGCGGCCTCGAGCGCGGCCATGAAGTCGGCGAGGGAGGCGTTGCCCCACGCGTGGGCGGCGAAGTAGCGGTGCGCGGCGTCGAGGAACGCGTCACGGCCCACGTAGGCGGCCAGCTGCTTGAGCACGGAGGCGCCCTTGGCGTAGGTGATGCCGTCGAAGTTCTGACGGGCGGCCTCGAGGTCGACGATGTCCGCGACGATGGGGTGCGTCGTCGGCATCTGGTCCTGCACGTACGCCCAGGCCTTGCGGCGGGACGCGAAGGTCACCCACGCGGTCCGGAAGTCGGTGGCCTCGTCCACGCCGAGGGCGCCCATGTAGTCCGCGAACGACTCCTTGAGCCACAGGTCGTCCCACCAGTGCATCGTCACGAGGTCGCCGAACCACATGTGCGCCATCTCGTGCAGGATCACGTTGGCCCGGCCCTCGTACTGGACCGCGGTGGCCCGCGAGGTGAACACGAAGTCCTCGGTGAAGGTCACGAGGCCCGGGTTCTCCATGGCGCCGAGGTTGTACTCGGGCACGAACGCCTGGTCGTACTTGCCCCACGGATACGCGACCCCGAAGAGGTCGTGGAAGAACGTCAGCCCCCGCTTCGTCACGTCGAACACGGCCTCGGAGTCGAACGCGTCGGCCATCGTGCGCCGGGTGAACAGCCGCAGCGGCACGGCCTGCGCACCGCTGGCCGGGTGACCCTCCCAGGCGTCCTCCCACTGCGCATAGGGGCCGGCGAGCAGCGTCGTGATGTAGGTGGACTGGGGCAGCGTCGGGGCGAACTCCACCCGGACGACGCCGTCCCCGGCCGGCGTCCGGGACACCTCCGGCCGGTTCGAGGCCAGCACCCAGTCCTCGGGTCCGGTGAGGGAGAAGGTGAAGGCGGCCTTGAGGTCCGGCTGCTCGAAGTCCGGGAACACGCGGCGCGCGTCGGCGGGCTCGTACTGGGTGTAGAGGTAGACCTCGCCGTCGGCGGGGTCCGTGAAGCGGTGCAGGCCCTCGCCCGACCGGGAGTACACGGACCGGCCGACCAGCTCGACCACGTTCTGCGCCGCCAGCTCGGGCAGCAGCACCCGGGCCTCGCCCACGACCTCGGTTACGTCCAGCGCCGTGCCGTTGAGGGTCACCGACTCCACACCGCCGTGGATCCAGTCCAGGTGGGTCTGCGCGCCCGGCTCGGCGCACGCGAAGCGGATCACGGTGCGGACCGGATAGGTGTCGGTCGCGGCGTCCCGGGCGTCGGAGAGGTCCACGTCCACGACGTAGTCCTGCACCGTGAGCAGGCGGGAGCGGTCCGCGGCCTCAGCGCGGGTGACGTTGGTGGCGTCGAGGTCGGGGGTGGTGTCGGTCAAGGCGAGCCTCCGGTCGGGGATCCAGCGGGGACGGCGACGCGCGGACACACCGGGGCGTGCCCGCGCGTCGGCGGTGGTCCGGGACCGGCGGCCCGGGGCCGCGTCAGTGCGGCTTCGGGACGGGCTGGCCCTTGGAGAGCACCGTCAGGCCGGATTCTGTCACGGTGTAGCCGTTCGCCTCGTCCTCCGCCCGGTCGAAGCCGATGCGCGCGCCCGGGGGCACGACCACGTTCTTGTCCAGGATCGCGTTGCGCACGTGGGCCCCCTCTCCGATCACCACGGAGTCCAGCAGCACCGACTGCTCCACCCACGCCTCGTTGTGCACGCGCACGTCCGTGGAGAGCACGGACTGGGCCACGGTGCCCCCGGAGATGACCACGCCCTGGGAGAGGATCGAGTCGTTCGCCGAGCCGGGGCGGCGGGTGGATGAGCGCACGAGCTTGGCGGGCGGGGAGACGGACTGGCGGGTGTAGAGCGGCCACTCGCGGTTGTACAGGTTGAACTCCGGCCACGGCTGCACCAGGTCCATGTGCGCGTCGTAGTAGGAGTCCAGGGTGCCGACGTCCCGCCAGTAGTGCTTGCCGGCCGTGCCGCCGGGCACCTCGTTGGCGGTGAAGTCATACACCCCGGCCTCGCCGCGCTCCACGAACAGCGGGATGATGTCCCCGCCCATGTCGTTGTGCGACTCGGGGTTCTCCTCGTCCTGGTTCAGCGCCGCCACGAGGGCGTCCGTGTCGAACACGTAGTTGCCCATGGAGGCCAGGAACTGCGTGGGATCGTCCGGCAGGCCGGGGGTCGTCTCCGGCTTCTCCACGAACGCCGAGATCCGCGTCCTGTCCTGCGGGTCCGTCTCGATCACCCCGAACGAGGAGGCCAGCTCGAGCGGCTGGCGCACCGCGGCCACGGTCGCCTTGGCGCCCGAGGCAATGTGCTGGTCCACCATCTGCTGGAAGTCCATGTGGTAGACGTGGTCCGCGCCGATGACGACGACGATGTCCGGCCGTGCGTCGTGGATCAGGTTCATGGACTGGTAGATGGCGTTCGCGCTGCCCGTGAACCAGTCCTTGCCCCGGCGCTGCTGCGCCGGCACGGAGGCCACGTAGTTGTTCAGCAGCGTGGACATCCGCCACGTCTCGGAGATGTGGCGGTCCAGCGAGTGCGACTTGTACTGCGTCAGCACGACGATCTCGCGGTACCGGCTGTTGACCAGGTTGGACAGCGCGAAGTCGATGAGGCGGTACGTGCCGCCGAACGGGACGGCCGGCTTGGCACGGTCGGCCGTCAGCGGCATCAGGCGCTTGCCCTCACCGCCCGCCAGCACGACCGAGAGGACCTTCTTCTGCACCATCTGCGTCACTCCTCGTGAGCCGGGTCGTCGCGACCCGCACGCGTGCTCTGGGCGTGCGGGGCATCCGTGCCGCCAGACTATCGACCCCCGCCGGGCTGAACTAGGTTGGGGGCGTGCGCATCGACATCGTGAGCAAAGAGTTCCCCCCGTCCATCTACGGCGGTGCCGGCGTCCACGTCGCCGAGCTGACCCGCGTCCTCGCCTCCCGCGCCGACGTCCGCGTCCACGCCTTCGGCGAGCCGCGCGACCCGGACTACCACGGGGCCCGCGTCCTGACGTACCCGAACCCGCCCGGGTTCGACGCTGCCAACGGGGCCGTGCAGACCCTGGCCACCGACCTCACGATCCTCGGCGACCTCGAGGGCGCCGACGTCATCCACTCCCACACCTGGTATGCCAACCTGGCCGGCCATCTCGGCAAGCTCCTGCACGAGGCCCCCCACGTCCTCTCCGCGCACTCCCTCGAGCCGCTGCGCCCTTGGAAGGCGGAGCAGCTCGGCGGCGGTTACGCTCTGTCCAGCTGGGCCGAGCGCACGGCCTACCTCGGGGCGGACGCGGTCATCGCGGTCTCGGACGGCATGCGTCGTGACATCCTGGCCTGCTACCCGGACGTGGACCCGGCGAAGGTGCACACGGTCCACAACGGCATCGACACGCAGGTCTGGACTCCGCAGACCGGCACCGCCGCACTGGAGAAGTACGGAATCGACCCGGACAAGCCCTTCGTCGCGTTCGTCGGCCGCATCACGCGCCAGAAGGGCGTGCCCCACCTGCTCCGTGCGGCCCTGCGGCTGCCGGAGGACGTCCAGCTCGTGCTGTGCGTCGGCGCCCCGGACACCGCGGAGCTGGCGCACGAGGTCAACGGGCTGATCGCCGAGCTGCGACGCACCCGCCAGGGCGTCGTCGTGATCGAGGGGATGATCCCGCGCCACGAGGTGATGGAGATCCTCACGGCCGCCACCGTGTTCGCCTGCCCCTCGGTCTACGAGCCGCTGGGCATCGTCAACCTCGAGGCGATGGCGTGCGGCACCGCCGTCGTCGCCTCCGCCGTGGGCGGCATCCCGGAGGTCGTGCAGGACGGCGAGACCGGCCTGCTCGTCCCCTTCGAGCAGGTCGACGACGGCACGGGGGCGCCCGTGGACGAGGAGGGGTTCGCCGCCGACTTCGCGGCCGCGCTCACCCGCGTCGTGGAGGACCCGGAGCGCGCTCGCGCGATGGGTGAGGCCGGCCGGACCCGCGCGATCGAGCACTTCTCGTGGGAGACCATCGCGGAGCGCACGATCGAGGTCTACGAGGCCGTGCTGCGCTGAGTCCGCCCGACCACGCACACGGGCCCCCGCCACCGCGAGGTGACGGGGGCCCGGTGCGTCCGGGGACGGCCGCGGTCAGCCGCGGCGGCCTCGCGCCGCCTTCTCGCGGGCGCGCACGGCCTTCTCGTCCTCCGGCTCCTCGCCGGCGGCCCGGCGGGCCGTGAACCAGGCGTGGGCCTCCTCCTGGCGCTGGGTCTCGGCGTCCGTGGCCACCGCCATGCGCAGGTGCTCGGGCTCGAGGCCGAACGCCTCGACGAGCTCGAGGGCGAAGGGGCGCAGCCGCTCGGCGAGCCGGTTGACATAGCCGCGCAGGGCCCGGGCGCGCTGGCTCGAGACGCGGCCGTGGGCCACGAACCAGCCGAGGTCGTCCTCGATGAGGCGCAGCGCGAAGAGGTCGCGCAGCCACGTCAGGACAGTCTTCGTGGTCTCATCCGTGATGCCCTCCAGGGCGCGGGTGAAGGCCTCCCACTGCAGCAGCTCGCCGTGGTTGCGGGCGGCCTCGATGAGCTCGTGCTGGCGCGTGTTGAACGCCTCCGCCTGAGCCGCCTGGCCCTTGCCCCGGGCCCCCGAGAGGGTTCCGGCGACGTCGGCGGTCTTGGCGCGGACGCGCTCGGTGAGCAGCTCATGCTGCACGGCGGGGTCCTTGAACCAGTTCGCGGAGCGGCGCTCGGAGCCGCCGTCGGCCACAGACTGGACGGCCTTGTGCAGGCCCGCACGGTGGATGGCGTCCGAGGCCTGATGGACCACGTAGCGGGAGACGGCGCCCACATTGAGACGTCCGAACTCCTTCGAGTAGTCGGTCAGCAGACGCTTGCCCACCAGCTGCAGGAGCACCGTGTTGTCGCCCTCGAACGTGACGTACACGTCCAGGTCGGCGCGCATCTGGGTCACCCGGTTCTCGGCGAGGAACCCGGCGCCGCCGCACGCCTCGCGGGCCTCCTGCAGGGTGTCCAGGGCATGCCACGTGGTCAGCGGCTTCACGGCCGCGGCGAGCGTCTCGAGCTCCTGCCGGTCCACGTCCGTGTCGGAGCGGCCGGAGAAGACGTCGTCGAACTTCACGACGAGCTCGTTGGAGGCGAAGGCGTCCGCGTAGGCGCGGGCCAGGCGGTCGATGAGGCGGCGCTGGTGGTTCTGGTAGTCCAGCAGCACCTCCTCCCGCTGCGGGTCGGAGGCGTTGAACTGGCGGCGCTGCTCCGCGTAGGCCAGCGCACCGTGCAGGCCGAGGAAGGAGGCCGTGGTGGCGGCGAGGGACAGGGAGACGCGGCCCTGGACGAGGGTGCCGAGCATCGTGAAGAAGCGACGCCCGGGGGAGGCGATGGGCGAGGAGTAGGTCCCGTCCTCCGCCACGTCGCCGTAGCGGTTGAGGAGGTTGGTGCGCGGGATGCGGACCTGGGTGAAGTGCAGGCGGCCGTTGTCGATGCCGTTCAGTCCGCCCTTGAGGCCGTCGTCCTCGCCGCCCACGCCGGGCAGGAAGGCGCCCTTCTCGTCCCGGATGGGGACGTAGAAGCAGTGCACGCCGTGGTTGACGCCCTGGGTGATCAGCTGCGCGAAGACCGTGGCCGCCCTGCCGTGCAGCGCGGCGTTGCCGAGGTAGTCCTTCCAGGCGCCCTTGAACGGGGTGTGGATGACGAACTCCTGGGTCGCCTCGTCATAGGTGGCGGTCGTGGCGATCGAGGCGACGTCCGAGCCGTGCCCGATCTCGGTCATGGCGAAGGCGCCCGGGACGCTCAGGTCCATCGCGCCCGGCAGCCACCGGCGGTGGTGCTCGGCGGTGCCCAGGTGCAGGATCGCCGAGCTGAACAGGCCCCACTGCACACCGGCCTTGATCTGCAGGGAGGGGTCGGCGAGCACGAGGTCGCCGAAGGCGGAGATGTTGCCGCCGTGGTTGTCCTCGCCGCCGAACTCGCGCGGGAAGGCGCGGTGGACCGCGTTGCGCTCCACGAGGACGCCCAGCTGCCGCAGGACGCGGGCTCGGTGCTCGTCCATGCCGAGCAGCGGGTCGCGCCACAGGGCGGGGTCCTTGGCGAGTTCGCGGGATTCGCGGCGCTCCGCGGCCCAGCGGCCGAGGAGGGCCTCCTCGAGGGCCGCGGCGTCGAGGGAGCCGGGCGTCGGCCGCTCGGGCGCGATCTCGGCGACGTCGGTGGGGACCTCGGTGCTGTGCGTCGGGGACTGGGGGGCGAGCTTCTCGTGGACGGTCATGACGATGCTCCTGTTCGTGAGTGGGGGCGGGCGCGGTCGGCGTCCGCCGCCGCGGGTTCGAGGGAGGCGCCGGGCGCGGCGCCGATGAGGCCGGTGAGCAGCCAGTCGGCGATGGCGCGGGCCATCGTCTCGACCGGGATGCGACCGGCGGCCGGGGTCCGCAGCCAGGTCTCGGCGGCGGCCCGGACGAGGCCGACGGCGGCGCGCGGCCACAGGGCGAGCGGGTCCGCCGGGGCCGGGGCGTGGCCCCGCGCGGCCATCCCGCGCGCCAGGCCCGACTCGAGCACGGCGTAGACGCGCTCGAGGAACGGACCCAGCACAGGGGCCTCGGCCGTGGCGGGGGACGGGGCGACGGCGAACGCGTACACCTCGGGCGACGTCGCCGCGACCGTGAGGTACACCTCGACCATGCGACGCAGCGCCTCGGGTTCGGAGACCGGTTCGTCCGCGACCTCGAGCAGGCGGCGCTCCATGTGGGCGGTGACCCGCTCGGACACCGCCAGGCGCAGGCCCTCGCGGTCGCCGAAGTAGCGGTAGTAGACGGTCTTGGAGGTGCCCGCGTGGGACGCGATCTCCTCCATCGAGGCGTGTGCGCCCAGGGCGTGCACGGCTGACCGGGCGGCCCGGACCAGTTCCAGACGGCGCTCGGCGCGGTGCCGGTCCCAGCGGACGCTGCGACCGTCCCGGGCGGTGGACGTGACGGGGTTCACGAAACCGAGCGTATCAGGTACTGTGGGTCACAGTCACCCACCCCGCCGACGTCCGTATCGTCCGGGGTGGAAACGCCCCCCGCCGCGTCGGCGGCGGGCCCGCCGTCGAGAGGACCGCCATGACCCACCACGAGACCCCCGCGTCCGAGACCGCCTCCCGCCCCGCCGTCGCCGGTGGAGCGCTGCGCCCCGCCGTCATCCTGGGCGGCAACCGCATCCCCTTCGCCCGCGCCAACACCGCCTATGCCGAGGTCGGGAACCAGGAGATGCTCAAGGCCACGCTCGACGGCCTCGTCGCGCGGTTCGGGCTCCAGGGCGAGCGCCTCGGTCAGGTCACCGCCGGCGCCGTCCTCAAGCACCCGCGCAACTTCAACCTCACCCGCGAGGCCGTCCTGGGCTCCGCGCTCTCCGCCGCGACCCCGGCCGCCGACGTCCAGGTGGCCTGCGCCACCGGCATGGAGGCCCTGGGCACCCTGGCCAACAAGATCCGGCTCGGCCAGCTCGACTCCGCCATCGGCGGCGGCGTGGACTCGATCTCGGACGCACCCGTCTCGCTCTCCGACGGCGCGCGCCGCGTGCTGCTGCAGCTCAACACCGCCAAGACCACGAAGGACCGCCTGCGCGCCCTCGCCCAGCTGCGCCCCGGGCAGCTCGTGCCCGAGCCGGCCGGCGCAGGCGAGCCGCGCACCGGCATGTCCATGGGCGAGCACCAGGCCCTGACCACCCACAAGTGGGGCATCACCCGTCAGGCCCAGGACGAGCTCGCCGCGGCCTCCCACCGGAACCTCGGCGCCGCGTACGCCGCCGGGTACATGGACGATCTGGTGACCCCGTTCCACGGCCTGGCCCGCGACAACAACCTCCGCCCCGACTCCACGCCGGAGAAGCTGGCCGGCCTGAAGCCCGCGTTCGGTCGCCAGCTGGGGGACGAGGCGACCATGACGGCCGCCAACTCCACCCCGCTCACCGACGGCGCCTCCACGGTGCTGCTCTCCTCCGAGGAGTGGGCCGCCGAGCGCGGGCTGCCCGTGCTCGCCGAGTTCGTGGACATGGAGAACGCCGCCGTGGACTTCGTCGACGGACACGAGGGCCTGCTCATGGCCCCCGCCTACGCCGTCCCGCGCCTGCTGGCCCGGCACGGGCTCACCCTCGACGACCTCGACTTCGTGGAGATCCACGAGGCGTTCGCCGGCACCGTCCTGTCCACCCTCGCCGCCTGGGAGGACGAGGAGTACTGCCGCGAGCGCCTCGGGCTGCCGGGTGCGCTGGGCTCGGTGGACCGCGCCCGGCTCAACGTGCACGGCTCCTCGTTGGCGGCCGGCCACCCCTTCGCCGCCACCGGCGGCCGCATCGTCGCCCTGCTGGCCAAGATGCTGCATGAGAAGGGGGAGGGCTCCCTCGGCCTCATCTCCGTCTGTGCCGCCGGGGGCCAGGGCATCGTCGCCCTGCTCCGCGGCCGCTGAGCCCCGACCGACCCGACCCGAGAGGACCGACCATGACCGACCGTTACGGCACCTTCGTCGCCTCGCCCCTGGGCCGCCGCCTCACCGGCGCCCTGGGCCTGCCTCAGCCCGTCGAGCTGCGCCGGCACACCCCCGGCGACCCCGTGCTGCCCGGCTCCGTGCTCGTCCTGGGCGCGACCCCCGCAGCCCAGGACGCCCGCACCCTCCTGGCCTCGTGGGGCCTCGAGGTCGCCGACGCCCCCCGGGAGGGCGCCCGCCACGCGGCGATCGTCGCGTGCTTCGACGGGGTCGCCACGCCCGCAGATCTCGGCGCGGTGGCACTGGAGATCGGCGGCGCGCTGCGCTCGCTGGGCTCCTCCTCGCGCGTGGTGACAGTGTTCGAGGACCCCGAGGCCGCGACGGACCCGGCCATGCGGGCCGCCCGCCAGGGCGTGACGGGCCTGACCCGCTCCATCGCGCACGAGATGCGCCGCGGCGGCACGGCCAACGGCCTGGTCCTGGCCGAGGGCGTGCCGCTCACCGCCCCCGGTGCGGCCGGCGCTCTGGCGTTCCTGCTCTCCGGTCGCGCGGCGTACGTCTCCGGCCAGTTCGTGCCCGTTGCCACCGCCGACGGCGCGGTCCCCGCCGACGCGGCGCGCCCGCTGGCCGGCAAGGTCGCCGTGGTCACGGGCGCCGCCCGCGGCATCGGCGCCGCCATCGTGCGGACGCTCGCCCGCGACGGGGCCGTCGTCGTCGGCGTGGACGTCCCGGCCGCGGGCGAGGCGCTGGTCGAGGTCGTGAACGAGGTGGGCGGCACCGCGCTCGCCCTGGACATCACGGCGCCGGACGCGGGCGCGCGCATCCTCGAGCACTGCCGCACCCGGCACGGCCGGATGGACGTGGTGGTGCACAACGCCGGGATCACCCGGGACCGGATGCTGGCCAACATGGACGCCGCGCGCTGGGACTCCGTCCTCGCCGTGAACACCATGGCCCAGCTGGCCATGAACGAGGCGTTCCTCGCTGAGGACGCCAAGGACGTGGCGGGTCAGGGGCTGCGCATCGTGGGCCTGGCCTCCATCTCCGGCATCGCGGGCAACCGCGGCCAGACGAACTACGCGGCCTCGAAGGCCGGGGTCATCGGCCTGACCGCGGCGTCCGCCCCGGTCCTCGCGGCCCGCGGGGGCACGATCAACGCGGTGGCCCCGGGCTTCATCGAGACCGAGATGACCGCGAAGATCCCGCTCGCCACGCGCGAGGTGGGCCGGCGGCTCAACGCGCTCCAGCAGGGCGGCCTGCCGCAGGACGTGGCCGAGACGGTGGCCTGGCTCGCCTCGGACGCCGCGGGCGGCACCAACGGGGCCACGCTGCGGGTCTGCGGCCAGTCGAAGCTGGGGGCGTGAGGATGCAGACCACGCAGCTGTCCGCCCCACCCTCCCTCGCCCGGCTCTACGCCCGAGCCGCCGGGCAGGCCGCCATGGACGCCGTCGTCCGTCGGCGCCGTCCCCGCGAGCTCCCGGACCGCCAGGTGGTCGTGACCGGCCACCGCATCCCGGCCGAGGCCGTGTCCGCGTGGCGCGGGGCCGTCGGGTCCGCGGATCCGGCGGACCTGCCCTCGGTCCTGGTGCACACCCAGGTGTTCGGTGCGGCCATGGAGCTGATGGCCGACCCCGAGTTCCCGCTGCCCCTGCCCGGGCTGGTGCATCTGAGCAACACCGTCCTGCACCACCGGCCCGTCCCGGCTGAGACCCCCCTGCGCGTCACCGCGCGTGCCGTGGGCCTCGTCCCGCACCACGCGGGCACCGCTGTGGACGTCGTCGTGACCGTCGAGGGGCCCGGCGACGACGGCGAGGAGGCACTGCTGTGGGAGGGCGTCTCCCGGTACCTCGCCAAGGGCGTCCGCCTCTCCGGCCTGCGTCCCGAGCGGCCCGTCCGCGAGGACTTCGTGCCCCCGACGCCGACCGCCCAGTGGCGCTTCGGGACGGGGGCCGGGCGCCGGTACGCGGGCGTCTCCGGGGACTGGAACCCGATCCACCTGACGGGCGTCTCGGCCCGACTGTTCGGCATGAAGGGCGCGATCGCCCACGGGATGTTCCTGGCCGCCCGGATGCTCGAGGGCCGTGAGCCGACCGGCGCGGGCTTCCGCTGGCACATCGACTTCGAGGCGCCCGTCGTGCTGCCGACCACCGTGGCCGTCCGCTATGAGCCCGGGCCCGACGGCGGCACGCGGGTGTGCGGCTGGGATGCGCGGCGCCGGCGCCCGCACTTCTCCGGGGAGATCACTCCGCTCACGTCCTGACGGCCAGCCGACGCGTCGGCCCGCCGGGACCTCCCGTCCCGGCGGGCCGGTGACCGCGGCGGCTCAGGCGTCCGGCATGGGCGACCGCCGCGGCACGGCCGCGACGGCCTCGAGCAGCCCGTCCGCGTAGGCCTCCCACGAGTGACCGGCGGCGTGGCGCACGGCGCCGGGCCCCAATGCGGCCCAGGCGGCACGATCCGCCAGGATCTCGGCCAGGGCATCGGCCCACGCCTCGGGGGTGCCCGCCGTCACGTGGCGGCCGGAGACGCCGTCGAGGACCGCGTAGACCAGTCCGCCGACCCGGTGCGCCAGCACGGGCGTGCCGCAGGCCTGTGCCTCGAGGGCGACCAGGCCGTAGGTCTCGGACGCGCTCGGCATCGCCACGACGTCCGCCGCCCGGAACTGGGCGGCCAGGGCAGGCGCGGGCACCGGCGCGGAGAACGTCACCAGGTCGGCGACCCCCTCCCGCGCGGCCAGGCCCGCCAGGTCCAGCTCGTCGTCCCCCGAGACGGCCCCGTTCACGTGCAGGCGCACGCCCGGGTCGGCGCCCGCGCCACCGGCTCGTTCGCGCAGCACGCCGAGGGCGGCCACGAGCAGGTGCGGGCCCTTGTGCCGCTGGACGCGACCGGCGAACAGGACGCGCAGGGCCCCGTCGTCGTCCGGTGCGCCCGGCCACTGCGCGGCGCCCTCCGGCGTGAACGTCTCGAGGTCGGCCCCGGGGGGCAGCACCCGGGTGCGGGCGCGGGGCACGTCCAGCAGCTCGCGCAGGTCGGCGGCCTCGGCGGCGGAGTTGACCACGAGCAGGTCGGCCCGCGCGACGATCCCGCGCTCGGCCTCGATCCGCGCGGCCGGCTCGCGCAGCTCGGGGTCCTCGAGCATCTTCGCCGCCGCCGTGGTGTGCATGGTCTGCAGGTACGGGGCGTGGGCCGCCCGCGCCAGGGCCGCGGCGGTGGACCCGGAGAGCCAGTAGTGGCCGTGGACGAACGTGACGGGGGGGGCGTCCGCTCCACCGAGGACGGGACCGCCCGGTACGGCGTCCGAGGCGAGCCAGTCCAGGGCTGCGCGGGTGAACTCGGCGCCGAGGCCCGCCAGCTCCGCCTTGGCCACGGGAGCGGACGGCCCGGCCGCGAGGTCCACCACCGTGACCGGCGGGGCCTGCCCGCCTGCGTCCAGCATCCGGACCCGTGCGCCGTCCGGCCCCACCGGCTCCTCCGCTCGGGTCAGCAGGATCATCCGCACGCCCCGGCGAGCCAGGGCCACGGCGGCCTGCCGCACGTAGACGTTCATGCCGCCGGCGTCGCCGCGGCCGGGCTGGGCCAGAGGGGAGGTGTGCAGGCTGACCCCGATCCCCACCGGCACGGACGCCCGCAGTTCGGCGTCCACGGCGTCGAACAGCCGGGCCGCCGACGCCGAGTCCGCCAGGTCCTCGACGGAGACCATCCGTCCGTCGCCGTCGCCGAGCGGCACGGTCCAGTTCGGGTACTGGTCCTGGAGGGTGCCGGGCTGGTTCTGGATCCGCCGCTCGCCCACAGCGTCCACGAGCGCCACGCTGTGCAGGGCCGAGGGCGCCTGCGCGAGCAGGCGGTGCAGGGCCACGATCTGGCGTTCGCGCACCTCGGGGCTGGCGTCGGGGACGTCCACGTCCGCCTCGGCGAGCAGCCCGCGCCGGGCCGCGGCGGCGAGGAACGCGCGCACCTCCTCCGCCGACCGGCGGCGTTCCTCGGCGACGTCCACGGTGTAGAGGCCCAGCCGTTCGCGCAGGTCCACCTGGACGCCCTCGAGGTAGCCGGCCGTGGGCGGCAGGTCGTGCGTATTCACCGCCGCCATGGCCAGCCGCCGGTAGCGCTCCGGCGGGGTGGGCTCCCCGTCCTCCTGTTCGAACCACAGGATCGACGTGCCGAGCACACCGGCCTCGGCCAGGCGGCGCTGCACCCACGGCTCGAACGTGCCGAGGTCCTCGCCCACCACGACGACGCCGGCCCGCTCGGCCTCAAGCGTGAGCACGGCGAGCATCGCCTCGTGGTCGTACTCGACGTATGCGCCCTGGGTGGCGCCGGCGCCCTCCGGGATCCACCACAGGCGGAACAGCCCCAGGACGTGGTCCATCCGGATGCCGCCCGCGCCGCGCAGCACGGTGCGCAGCATGTCCCGGAACGCGGCGTAGCCGGTCTCGGCCAGACGGCGCGGATGCCAGGGATGCTGCGACCAGTCCTGGCCCAGCTGGTTGAACAGCTCCGGCGGCGCGCCGACGGACATGGTCGGCACCAGCACGTCCCCGAGCATCCACGCGTCCGCGGTCTCGCGGGTCGCCCCCACCGCCAGGTCCACCATGACGCCCATGCGCATGCCGGCCGCCCGGGCCCGCTCCTGCACGCCGGCGAGCTGCTCCGCGGCGATCCACTGCACCCAGCGGTGCAGGTCGACGTCGGTCGCGCGTTCGACGCGGACCCGCTCGGCCTCGACCCCGCCCGGCGCCCAGGCCGGGTCGGCGAGATCGGGCCCGGTGCCGTCGCCGTCCAGCCGCAGGACGGACCAGAGGGCGAAGTCGTCCAGGCCCGGTCCGGCCTCGGCGCGGAACCGCGCGTAGGCGGCCTCGCGCTCGGGGGAGCGGGGCACCTCGTGCACGCGGCGCAGTGCGGGCCACAGGACGGCGGCGACGGCGGCCCGGTCGATCCGGCCGGTGCGCTCCAGCTCTGCCTGGACGCGAGAGCCGGCCGACCGCAGCTCCGCCTGCTCCGTGGCGGGCAGGTCGGCGAACTCGGGGATCGAGGGCACGTGCACGACCAGCGCCGAGAGGAACCGACGGGAGACGGGGGAGTAGGGGGAGTCCGCCGGGTGGGGGCCGGGCTCGACCGCGTGCAGGGGGTGCAGCAGCAGGAAGTCGGCACCGTGCCGGGCGACGATCTCGGCCAGGGACGCCATGTCCGCCGCGTCGCCGATGCCCCACGAGTCCGCCGAGGTCACCGAGTAGCCCTGCGCGGCCGCGCCCCAGCCGCGGCGCTCGAGGAAGGGACGCGCCGTGCCCAGCCGGGTCGGGGCGCAGACCAGGACCGCGGAGGCGGTGGAGCCGGAGCCGCTGGTCACCTCCAGCCGGTGCCAGCCCGGGGCGAGGTCGGCGGGGATCTGCACGTGGACGCGCTCGCGCTCGACGCCGTCGACCAGACGGACCTCGGACACCGGCTCGCTCACGCTCACTTCGAGGGTCCGCCCGTCCTCCGTGTGCACGCGGGCCACGACCGGCTCGCCCGCGGCCACGTGGCACGGCACGGACAGGCGGTGACCGGACCGGGCGGCGACGGTGGGCGGGAGCACGTCCCGCCAGGGGGCCGTCTCCGCCTCCTCCACCGCTTCGGCCAGAGCCGCGACCCCGTCCGGTCGGACCGACACGCCGAGGGCGGCGAGCACCTTCACGAGGGCCTCGTCCGGCACGGTCTGGGCCGAGCCGTCCTGCCCGACGTACTCGGGCTGCACCCCGTGGGCTCGCGCGAGCCGGTGCAGCAGTGCGGGGGCTTCCAGGGCCATCGGGTCCTCCATGCCGTCGTGCGGTTCCACCGACGGCGCCTGCCGTCGCACGGACACCACTCTAGAGGGGACCCCGGACGGGAGAACACGCAGGGCCCCGGTCGTGACGACCGGGGCCCTGCTGCTCGACGAGCGGTGCGCGAGGGGGGACTTGAACCCCCACGTCCTTGCGGACACAGCGACCTCAACGCTGCGCGTCTACCAATTCCGCCACTCGCGCTCATCGGTGGAGCCCTGGGAGGGGCTCCGTCGCCCACCGCGTTCCGGTCCTGTCCGGTCCGTCCCGCTCCGGGCAACTCGAGAAAGATAGCACGGGTTCGGGCTAGGCTCAAAACCATGGTCGAGAACATCGAGAACCCCGCCCGCTCGAGCCCCGAGGACCGCGTCGTGGAGATCTGCCGCGACCTCATCCGGATCGACACCACCAACCGCGGGGGCAACGTCTCCGTCGGTGAGCCCGAGGCCGCGGAGTACTGCGCCCGGCTCATGACCGAGGCGGGGATGACCCCCCGCTTCTTCGAGTCGGCGCCGGGCCGGGTCTCCGTCGTCGGGCACCTCCCGGGCTGGGATCCGGAGGCGCCGGGGCTCGTCATCCACGGGCACACGGACGTGGTCCCCGCCGAGGCGGACGAGTGGAGCGTGGACCCGTTCGGCGCCGAGCTCAAGGACGGCATGATCTGGGGGCGCGGCGCCGTGGACATGAAGGGCATGGACGCCATGGTGCTCGCAGTGCTGCTGCACCTGGTCCGCACGGGCCGCCGGCCGCGGCGCCCCCTGACGGTCGCGTTCTTCGCCGACGAGGAGGCCGGCGGCGTCTACGGCGCACGCTGGGTCGTGGACCACCACCCCGAGGTGTTCGACGGGTGCACCGAGGCGATCTCCGAGGTGGGGGGCTTCTCCACCGAGGTGCACGGCTCGCGCGCCTACCTCGTGCAGACCGCGGAGAAGGGGCTCGCCTGGCTCAACCTCACCGCGCAGGGCGCCCCCGGGCACGGCTCGGCCCCGCACCCGGACAACGCGGTCACCCGGCTGGCCGGCGCCATGACCCGCATCGGCGGGCACGAGTGGCCGCTCGTGTACACCAAGACCACGCGCGCGCTGCTCGAACAGGTGGCCGAGATCATGGGCGTGGACTTCGACGAGACGGACCCGACGCCGCAGCTCGACGCGCTCGGGCAGGCCCGGTCCTGGGTGGCCGGCACCCTGCGCACCTCGTCCAACCCGACGGGGCTGACCGCCGGCTACAAGCACAACGTCATCCCGTCCTCGGCCACCGGCACCGTGGACGTCCGCCTGATCCCCGGGGAGGAGGAGTCCGCCCTCGCCACGATCGCCGAGCTCGCCGGTCCGGGCGTGACCATCGAACCCGAGCACCGGGACGTCGCCCTGGAGACCCCCTTCTCCGGGGACCTGGTGGAGCTGATGATCGCCTCGCTGCAGGCGGAGGACCCCGAGGCCCAGGTGCTGCCGTTCATGCTCGGCGGGGGCACGGACAACAAGTCCCTCTCCCGGCTGGGCATCACCGGCTACGGCTTCGCGCCCATGCGCCTGCCCGCCGACCTGGCCTTCACGTCCCTGTTCCACGGCATCGACGAGCGGGTGCCCGTGGACGCACTCGAGTTCGGCTGCCGGGTGCTCGAGCGGATGCTGGAGCCGCGCTGATCCGGGCCGCGGGCGGCGACGACGGCCGGGGCGTCGTCGTCGCGACCGCGCCTCAGAGGGTCTGCAGGGTCGAGGCCACGCGCATCACGCGGCGGCGCATCCAGTAGCGGCGCGCCCCGTCGCGATAGTGCACGGAGCGCTGCAGCTCCCATTGGCCGTACTCCGCGTGCTCCACGAGACGCCGCCGGGCGTCGGCGAGGGACTCGTGGGGGGCGACCGTCATCACCAGGTACTCCCACTTCTGTCCGCGGGAGATCGCGTCGAGGGTCGAGGACATCAGCTGTTCACGCACCCGCCCATCCTGGCAGACGGCGTCGGGTCCGGCGGTCGGTCCCGTACGGCCCACCCCTGGCCGCGTCACCGGCCACCGGGTTACCGTTCACCCATGAGCTCTGACGCCCGCATGGCCCTCGAGGCCCTCACCACCGCCCTGAACGAACACCTCGTGGCCGCGCAGAACAAGCGGGGCGAGGACGACCCCGCCGTCGAAGCCGCCTTCTTCGCCGTGGCCGACGCCTTCGAGGCCTACGAGGACGCCCTGTACGCGGACACCGAGGAGGTCACCCCGCTCGACCTCTTCGACGACGAGGACGACGACGACTGACCGTCCTGCTCGTGACGGACCGCACGGCCCCGGGTTCCCGCCCGGGGCCGTGGCGTACAGTGACCCTCCGTGACGTGGATCGAAGCCATCATCCTGGGCCTGGTACAGGGCCTCACCGAGTTCCTGCCCATCTCCTCCTCCGCCCACATCCGCATCGTGGGCGAGTTCCTCCCCTCCGCGACCGACCCGGGCGCGGCGTTCACGGCCATCACGCAGCTCGGCACCGAGCTGGCCGTCCTCATCTACTTCTGGCGCGACATCACCCGCATCATCGGCCGGTGGTCCGCCGCGGTCACGGGGCGGATCCCGCATTCGGACCCCGATGCGCGGATGGGCTGGCTGATCATCGTGGGCTCGATCCCGATCGCGGTCCTGGGCCTGCTGCTCGAGGACTGGATCGACACGGAGTTCCGGTCGCTGTGGATCACGGCGACCATGCTCATCGTGTTCGGCGTCCTGCTCGCCCTGGCGGACCGGCTCGGGCGCCAGACGAAGCCGCTCGAGAAGCTCACCGTGCGGGACGGCGTCCTCTACGGCCTGGCCCAGGCCCTCGCGCTGATCCCGGGCGTCTCGCGCTCCGGCGGCACCATCGCGGCCGGCCTGGCCATGGGCTACACCCGGCCCGCCGCCACCCGCTACGCGTTCCTGCTGGCGGTGCCCGCCGTGTTCGCCTCCGGCCTGTACAAGCTGTACACCTCGCTCACCGATCCCGGCACGCAGGGCCCGTACGGCATGGGGGAGACGCTGGTCGCGACCGCGGTCGCCTTCGTGGTGGCCTACGCGGTCATCGCCTGGCTCATGCGCTTCATCAGCACCAACTCGTACCTGCCGTTCGTCTGGTACCGCATCCTCCTGGGCGGCGTCCTGTTCGCCCTGCTGGGCGCGGGCGTCATCAGCGCCTGAGCCCGCTCCCGCCACCGGGCAGGACGGCCCGGCCCCGCCGAACCACCCCGATGTGAGGAGTCCCGTGAAGTCCTGGAGCACCCCCGCCCCGCCCACCGTGCCGAGCCGCCCCGACCGGCTGCGGCTGCATGACACCGCCACGGGACGGACCCGGCATCCGGGCAACGACGGCCGGCGCGCCTCGCTGTACGTCTGCGGGATCACCCCGTACGACGCGACGCATCTCGGCCACGCGAGCACCTATGTGGCCTTCGACCTGCTGCACCGCTACTGGCGCGCGGCCGGTCTCGAGGTCGCCTACGTCCAGAACGTGACCGACGTGGACGACCCCCTGCTCGAGCGGGCCGAGGCGACCGGCGTCGACTGGCGCGCTCTCGCCGAGGAGCAGACCGACCTGTTCCGTGCGGACATGGCCGCCCTCGAGGTGCTCGCCCCGGATCACTACGTCGGCGCGACCGAGGCGGTGGGCCTGGTGGTGGACGCCGTCGAGACGATGCTGGCGGCGGGCCGGGCCTACCGCGTGCCGGGCGGCGACGGCGAGCCCGAGGGGGACGTCTACTTCGACGTCCGCTCGGCCCAGTCCGCGACCGACTGGCGCCTCGGGCAGGTCTCCGCGATGGACCTGGACGAGATGGCCGCGGTGTTCCCGGAGCGGGGAGGCGACCCCGACCGCCCCGGCAAGCGCGACCCGCTGGATCCGTTGCTGTGGCGCGTGCACCGCGAGGGCGAGCCCGCCTGGGATGGGCGGTCGCTCGGCTCCGGCCGGCCCGGCTGGCACATCGAGTGCTCCGTGATCTCCCGGGCCCACCTGCCGGCGCCGTTCACGGTGCAGGGCGGCGGCTCCGACCTGCGGTTCCCGCACCATGAGTTCTCCGCCGCGCACGCCACCGCCGTCGACGGCCTGCCGCTCGCGCACACCTACGCGCACACCGGCATGGTGGCCCTGGACGGCGAGAAGATGTCCAAGTCCCTCGGCAACCTCGAACTCGTCTCCCGCCTGCGGGCGCGGGGCGTCGAGCCGGTGGCCGTCCGCGCGGCGATCCTCGCGCACCACTACCGGTCGGACTGGGAGTGGTCCGAGCAGGTGCTGACCGACGCCCAGGCGCGGGTGACCCGCTGGCGCGCCGCCCTGGACGGACCGCATGCCGCCGCCGGCGTCGCCGTGCTGGACGCGGTCCACGCGGCGCTCTCGGACGACCTCGACGCCCCCCGCGCGCTGGAGGCCCTCGACGCATGGGCGGCCGGCACCCTGCCGGGCCTGGTCGAGACCGCCGCCGACCCGGTGCCGGTCGTGGACGTCGTGGCGGCGCTGCTGGGTCTGCGCCTGCGCTGACCCCGCCGGGCGCGGCCGGGCGTCAGCGTCCGCCGCGCCCGCGCAGGTAGCGCTCGAACTCCCGCGCGATCGACTCGCCCGAGGCCTCCGGCAGCTGCTGCGTGTCCTGGGCCTCCTCGAGCTGCCGGACGTAGGCGGCGACGTCGGGGTCCTCGGCGGCCAGCTCGTCGACGCCGCGCTGCCAGGCCCTCGCGTCGTCCTCGAGCCCGCGCGTGGACACGCTCACGTGCAGCAGGTCCTCGACCGCCTCGACCAGCCCGAGCAGCGTCTTGGGGGAGGGCGCCTGCGCCACGTAGTGGGGCACCGTCCCCCACAGCGAGAGGCTCGGCAGGCCGCGGCGCGCGGCCTCGTCCGCGACGACGCCGATGATCCCGGTGGGCCCCTCGTAGACCGGACGGTCCGCACCGACGGCCACCCGCACGTCCACGAGCGGCGAGGTCGGGCGGGCGCGCAGGGGCCGGGTGTGGGGCACGTCCGCCAGCAACGCGCCCAGCGTCACGACGGCGTCCACGTCACGCGCGTCGGCCGCCGTGAACAGCTCCTCGAGGAACGCGCGCCACCGCACGTTCGGCTCCACGCCGACGGCGAGGAGCACGCGCACCCCGTCCGGCGGGGCGGCCTCGCCCGCGACGGGCCGACCCTCACGGTCCAGGAGCGCCTCGTGCAGGGCGACCGCAGGCCAGTCCAGCGTCCCCAGCCCGTCGGCGTCGCGCCGGACCAGCGGCCGGGTGACCTGGTAGTCGTAGAACTCGCCGTCGCACACCCGTCCCGCGTCCGCCGCGTCCCACTGCTCCCGCAGCGCGCCCAGGGCCCCGGTCGCGGCCTCCCCGGCGTCGTTCCACCCCTCGAAGGCCAGCAGCAGGACCGTGGGGGCCCGCCGCCCGGCCTCGAGCGCGTCCACGGTCGCCGTCAGGTGGGTCCGCAGCGGGCCCAGGGCGTCGTCCGGCTGGTCCTCGGAGGTAGCGTCGGTCATGGCGGCCAGCCTAGACACGGCCCGACGACGGGGTCACGGCCCGCGACCCGCCCGGCACACCCCCGGCGGCGGCGCTCGATAGGATGCACTCCATGCCCCGCCACCCCGCGCCCGCCCCGGACGACCGTGCCCGCCGCCTGCCGCGCGCCGTCCTGTGGGACATGGACGGCACCCTCGTGGACACCGAGCCCCTGTGGAACGCCGTCCAGCGCCGGCTGGTGGTCGAGCACGGCGGCACCTGGTCGGAGGACCTGGCCGCCTCCCTCGTGGGACGCCCCCTGGACGAGGGGGCGCGCCGCCTGCAGGCGGCCGGGCTGGACCTGCCCGTGCAGCGGATCATCGACCTGACGATGGACGAGGTCGTCCAGGGGGTCGTCAACGGGGTGCCGTGGCGGCCGGGCGCCCGGGAGCTGCTCGTGGCGCTCGCCGAGGCCGGCGTGCCGGGCGCCCTCGTGACGATGTCCCACGCCCCGCTGGCCCGCGCGCTGGCCGAGCGGGCGCCGGCGGGCACGCTGGACGTCGTCGTCTCGGGGGACATGGTCTCCCGGGGCAAGCCCGACCCGGAGGCGTACCGGCTGGGCCTGCAGCTGCTGGCCGAGCGGACACCGGGGCTGACGGCCGCCGACTGTGTGGCGGTCGAGGACTCCCCGGTGGGCGTCGGCGCGGCCGTGGCCGCGGGCCTGCCGACGGTCGGCGTGCCCAGCGTGCTGCCGTTGCCGGCAGGGCTCGCGACCGTCGAGTGGACGACGCTCGCCGGCCGCACGCCGGCCGACCTCGCCGCGGTCCGTCGGATCGCTGCCGCGCGCCGGCCCGGGGCGGACGGGGCCGGATGAGCGGGCCCGCCTCCGTCCGGCTGGGCACGATCGCCGGCGCACCGGTGCGCCTGTCCTGGTCCTGGCTCCTGATCGCCGCGGTCATCACCCTCGCGTTCGGCCCGCAGATCCAGCGCGCGCTGCCCTCGATCGGCGCCGGCGCCTACGGGGTGGCCCTGGGGTACGCCGTGCTCCTGGCCCTCTCCGTCCTGGTCCACGAGGCCGCCCACGCCCTCACCGGCCGCGCCTTCGGCCAGCGCACCGAGGAGATCGCGCTCACCCTGTGGGGCGGGCACACCCAGTTCCGCAGCCCGTCCTCCCGACCGCTGGACACGGTGCTCACCGCGATGGCCGGCCCCGCCGCGAACCTCGTGCTCGCGGGCCTCGCCCACCTGGCGGCCGGCGCCGTGCCCGGCCCGTCCGTCCCCGCCCTGCTGCTCGAGGTCACGGTGTGGGCCAACCTCCTCCTGGCCGCGTTCAACGCGCTGCCGGGCACCCCGCTCGACGGCGGCCGCATGGTCGAGTCCGCCGTCTGGGCCGCCACCGGCTCCCGGGCCCGCGGCGTCGAGGCGGCCGGCTGGGCCGGGCGCGTCGTCGCGGTGGGCGTCCTCGCGGCGGTGCTCGGCCCCCCGATCCTCGCGGGCCGCGCGCCGGACCTGTTCGTCGTCGTCCTGGCGGCCTGGGTCGCCCTCACCCTGTGGCGGGGCGCGGACGACGCCGTGCGCCACGGGCGCTGGAGCCGCCGGCTGGAGACCCTGCGGCTCGAACAGGTCGAGGCGCCCGCCGTCGCCCTGCCCGAGCACCTCAGCGTCGCCGAGGCCCTGGCCCAGGCGGACGGCGGCCGCCGCGCCGTCGTGGCCGTGGACGGGGCCGGTCGGCCCCGCGGCGTGCTGGACCTCGCGGCCGCGGCGGGCCTGACCCCGGCGCGCCGCACGACCACCGCCCTGGCCGCGGTCGCCGTCGCGCTGGCCCCGGAGGCCGTCCTCGTCCGCGATGACGTCCCCGCCGCCGGTCCCGACCTGGCCGCCCGTCTGGCCGACCCCCAGACCCCCGTGTGGGTGCTGACCGACGCGCACGGCCTCGTGCGCTCCGTGGTGCCCCGCGAGACGATCCTCGCCGCCGTCGACGCGACGCGGCGTCCCTGAACCGAAGGAGCCCCCCATGACCGAACCCACCGGCGTGAGCGCGCGCCGCGGCCCCCTGCGGGCCGGCCAGCGCGTGCAGATCAAGGACGCGAAGGGCCGCCTCAACACGATCACCCTGCTGCCCGGCGGGGAGTTCCACAGCTACCAGGGCGTGCTGCGGCACGACGACCTGATCGGCGGCTTCGAGGGCGTCGTGGTCGAGAACTCGGCCGGCCAGCCGTACCAGGTGCTGCGCCCCCTGCTGAACGACTTCGTCCTGTCCATGCCCCGCGGCGCCACGGTGGTCTACCCGAAGGACGCGGCGCAGATCGTGCAGCAGGCGGACATCTTCCCGGGCGCCGTCGTGGTCGAGGCCGGCGTGGGCTCCGGCGCCCTGTCGATGTCTCTGCTGCGCGCCGTGGGCGACCACGGTCGCCTGCACTCCTACGAGCGCCGCCCGGAGTTCGCGGACGTCGCCCGGGCCAATGTGGAGGCCTTCTTCGGCGCCGAGCATCCCGCCTGGTCGGTGCATCTCGGCGACGCGCAGGAGGAGATGCCCAAGGTCCACGAGCCGGGCTCCGTGGACCGGGTGGTCCTGGACATGCTGGCCCCCTGGGAATGCCTCGACGCCGTCGCCGAGGTCCTGGCCCCCGGCGGTGTGTGGCTGAACTACGTGGCCACCGCCACCCAGCTCTCCCGCGTGGCCGAGGCCATCCGGGACTCGGGCCGGTTCACGCAGGTCGAGGCCAACGAGACGCTCGTGCGCGGCTGGCACCTGGACGGGCTCGCCGTGCGCCCCGACCACCGCATGGTCGCGCACACCGGCTTCCTCCTCACGGCCCGCCGCCTGGCCTCGGGCGAGGAGGCGCTGCGGCTGAAGAAGCGCTCCAAGGTCTCCGAGTTCAAGGCCGAGGACGTCGAGGCCTGGCAGCCGGCCGACGAGGCCCGGTGGACGCCCGAGGCCCTCGGCGAACGGCCGGTCACGGACAAGAAGGCGCGCAAGGCGGCGAAGGAGGCCCGCCTCATGGCCGCGCGGTCACGCGCCGCCGAGCAGGGCGTGGACGCGTACGGTGGGAGGACCCCGACCGGGGAGCAGGACTGAGTGGACGGAGCACCGGTGGACCACCACGCGCAATCAGGCACGGAGCACGCCGAGCAGCGCCTCGCCGAGGCGCGGGAGCTGCTGCGGCAGTCCCAGGCCGAGGCCGAACGGCTGCGGCACCAGCTGCAGTCCGCCCAGCGGCACGCCGCCGGCCTGAGCGAACGCCGTCGGGCCGCCGAGGCCCAGACGCAGACGGCCGCCCGCAACAACCGGCGCATGGTCGAGCTGCTCGAGGCCACGCGCGCCGAGATCGCCACGCTCAAGGAGAACCTGGACGCCGTCACGCATCCGCCGTTCACCTTCGCCACCCTCGAGGCCGTCCACGCCCCGCGCGAGCCCGAGGAGGGCGTGGAGACCGGCGCCGTGGTGCGCGGGGGAGCGGACGTCGTGCAGAACGGCCGGCGGCTGCGCGTGACGGTCTCCCCACTGCTCGACGCCGCCCGCCTCACCCCCGGCGCCCAGGTGCTGCTGGACGAGTCCAGCTCGATCGTCGGCGTCGCCCCGGGCACGGGGTCGGGTCAGCTGCTGCGCGTCAAGGAGGCGCTGCCCGACGGCGGCCTCGTCCTGGCCGGCACGGCGGACGAGGAGCGCGTGGTGCGGCGCGCGCCGGCGCTGGAGGGCGTCGAGCTGCGCCACGGGGACGCCGTCACCGTGGACGCCCGCGTCGAATGGGCGCTGCGGCGGGTCGAGCTGTCCGAGGTGGACGAGGTGCTGCTCGAAGAGGTCCCGGACGTCACGTTCGAGGACATCGGCGGCCTCGGCCCGCAGATCGACCGGATCCGCGAGGCCGTCGAGATCCCGTTCCTGCACCCCGAGGTCTACCGCGAGCACGGCCTGCGCGCCCCCAAGGGGATCATGCTGTACGGCCCGCCCGGCACCGGCAAGACCATGCTCGCCAAGGCCGTGGCCAACGCCCTCTCGGCCCGCAGCGCGGACGGCGAGCGCTCGTTCTTCCTCAACGTCAAGGGGCCCGAGCTGCTGAACAAGTACGTGGGCGAGACCGAGCGGCAGATCCGCGTCATCTTCGACCGGGCCCGCGAGAAGGCCGACGCCGGCTTCCCCGTGGTCATCTTCTTCGACGAGATGGAGTCGCTGTTCCGCACGCGCGGCTCCGGCGTCTCCTCGGACGTGGAGACCACGATCGTCCCGCAGCTGCTCACCGAGATCGACGGCGTCGAGGCCCTCGAGAACGTGATCGTCATCGGCGCCTCCAACCGCGAGGACATGATCGACCCGGCCGTGCTCCGCCCCGGCCGGCTGGACGTGAAGATCCGCGTGGACCGTCCCGACGCCGCCGGCGCCGCGGAGATCATGGCCAAGCACCTCACCGCGGACGTGCCCCTGCACGCCGACGACGTCGCCGCGGCCGGCTCCGCGGACGCGGCCCGCGGGACGCTCATCGCGCGGACGGTCGCCGCCCTCTACGACCGCGGCGCGGGCACCGCGCTGGCGGAGCTGACGGACGTGTCCGGCACGACCCACGCCCTGCACCTGGCCGACCTCGTGTCGGGCGCCGTGGTGGCCGACGTCGTGGACCGGGCCAAGCGGCACGCGGTCCGCGACTACCTGGCCGCCGGCCAGGCCCCGGCCGCGCTCGGCGTCCGCGAGGGCCACCTGCGCGAGGCCGTGGCCGCGGTGCTCGAGGACCAGACGGACCTGCTGGCCACGGTCGCGCCCGCCGAGTGGGCGCGCACCTCCGGCTGGCGCGGTCCTCGGCTGCGCTCGCTGCGCATGGTCCGGGGGGTCGAGGCATGAGCGCGTTCGGCCGCGGGACCGCAAACGGCTTCGCCCGGGCCGCCGCCGTCGACGTCGGCCCGACCCCCGCCTTCGAGGGCCAGCGTCGGCTGTTCCACGGCGCGGCCGTGCCCCCGAACGGGCGGGACGCCGCCGGCTGGGGCGTGCACCGGGTGATGGGCACGGAGACCGAGTTCGGCATCCACGCGCCGGCCAACCCGGGGGCGCACCACAGCGTGCTCTCGGTGGAGCTCGTCAACGCGTACGCGGACCTGGTCACCCGCTCCGGCTCGGCGGTGGCCGGCACGGAGTGGGACTACACGGGGGAGTCGCCGCTCGTGGACGCGCGAGGCTGGCGGCTGCCGCGTTCGGCGGCGCACCCCTCGCAGCTGACCGACGAGGCGCTCGTGGGCCCGGACGGGGAGCCCGTGCACCTGCTGCTGTCCACCGTGCTGGCCAACGGCGCGCGCTGGTACGTGGACCACGCGCACCCGGAGTACTCGTCGCCGGAGACGACCACCCCGCGGGACGCCATGGTCTGGGACGCCGCCGGGGACCTGGTCGCGCAGGCGGCGGCCGAGCACATCGGCCAGGCCGAGGGCGCCCCGGAGGTGCTGGTCTACAAGAACAACGTGGACGGCAAGGGCCAGTCCTACGGCGCGCACGAGAACTACCTCGTGGCCCGGTCCCTCGACTTCGAGGAGCTCGCCGCCGTCCTGCTGCCGTTCTTCGCGGCGCGGCAGGTGCTGGTGGGCGCGGGCCGCGTGGGACTCGGCCCGGCGGGGGAGCGGCCGGGCTTCCAGCTGTCCCAGCGGGCCGACTACTTCGAGGAGCCCGTGGGGCTGGAGACCACGATCCACCGGCCGATCGTCAACACGCGGGACGAGCCGCACGCCCGTCCCGAGGCCTACCGCCGACTCCACGTGATCATCGGTGACGCGACGCTGAGCCAGCACGCCACGTGGCTGCGGATGGGCATGACCGCGCTCGTCCTCGCGATGGCCGAGGGCGGGACGGCACCCCGGCTCACCCTGGACGACCCGGTGGCCGCGCTGCAGACGATCAGCCAAAACCCGGGCCTGCGGGCCACGGTGCCGCTGCTCGAACACACCGCGGACGGCCCCGTGCGCCGGCACTGGACCGGGCTGCAGATCCTGCGGTCCTACCTGGACGCGGCCCGCGCCCACTGCGCCGCCTTCGGGGTGACGGATCCGCAGACGCGCGAGGTGCTGGAGGCCTGGGCCATCGACCTCGACGACGCCACCGCGGATCCCCTGTCCCTGAGCGACCGCGCCGACTGGGCCGCCAAGCTGCGCGTCCTCGAGGGCCTGCGGGCCCGCGCGGGTGCGGACTGGACCGACCCCCGCCTCGCGATGGTGGACCTGCAGTACGCCGACCTGCGCCCGGCCCGCTCCCTGCACCGCCGGCTCGTGGCCGCCGGCGCGCTCCGGACGCTCGCCGACGAGGCGGAGATCCGTGCCGCCGTCGCCACGCCGCCGCGGGCCACCCGCGCGTGGACCCGCGGCAACCTCGTGGGCCGCCACGGTGACCGCGTGGCCGGCGCCGCGTGGGAGACGCTGCTGCTGCGCGGGGCGGGGGAGCGGGTGCACCGGCTGCACCTGGCCGAGCCGCTGGTCGGCGCCGCCGTGGACCTGCCCGGCTGGTGGGAGGACGCCGCCGCGCCCCGGCCCGACGACGAGGCGCTCGTGGCCACGCTGCCGCCGCTGTTCGGCGCGCGGGCCTGAGGCGAGGGCGGGCGCTCAGCCCGTGACGGGCGCGCGCACGCGGCCCAGCAGGGCGTCCGCCCGCGCGACGAGACGGTCCGCCCGGTCGACGTCGGTGCGCACGATGCCCTCCAGGCCCTCGTCGCGGAGGGGGCCCAGGTTGGTCTCGAGGGTCACCGCGGCGGCGGTGAGGCCGCCCCGGACGCAGCCGAGCGCCGCACCGACGTCGGAGAGCACGTTCGGGTTCGCCGCGTCCAGCACACGCTCGGCCAGGTCCAGTGCGCGCTCGGCGGCGTCGACGATCCCGCGGGGTGGCCGGACGGCCTCGGCCAGGGCGGCCTGGATCGCGGCCGAGCGCCGGGCCCGGTCCCCCGGGGTGTCGCGGGGCAGCCCGAACGCCTCGGCCACGGCGCCGAAGCCCCGCTCGTCGCCGTCGGCGAGGCCGAGGCACGCCGCGATCAGGCCCTCCGATGCCCGGGCGTCCTCCTCGGTCCCGCTGAACCGGGCCGCCATGGCCAGCAGTCCGGCGCCCTCGGCGACCGCCAGCGCGCCCGTCGCGCCGCCACCGGGGGTGGGCTCGCCGGAGGCGAGGCGGCCCAGGTATCCCGGCTCATCCGAATCCAGGGTGTAGTCGGGGTCTGAACCCGCCGGTCTCGAGCAGGGATCTGGCGATGTAGTTGGTCAGGTTGCGGAACCCCAGCGCCGAGCCGCGCAGGTGCTCGAGCCTGCCGTTGATCGCCTCGGTGGGCCCGTTGGAGGTGCTGGGCCGGTCGAAGTAGGCCAGGACGTCGGCGGCGCGCTTCTTCAGCGTCCTGCCGAGCTTGGTGATCTCGACCAGGGCCTTGGGGACGCCGGTGCTGATCGAGTCGATGAGCCGGGCCATCAGCTCGCGGCCGTGGCGCCGGTTCTCGTGGCGGTAGGCGGCGATCATGCGCTGGTAGACGCTCCAGGTGACCTCGACCTCGACGTGGGCGTCGTCGGCGAACAGGGTGTCCAGTCGGTCCTTCTGCTTGTCGTTGAGCAGGTCGACGCCGGTGGACAGGGTCCGGCGGGCGGCATAGAGCGGGTCGCCCTTGCGGCCGCGGTGCCCACAGATGGCCTGCTGAACTCGCCGTCGGCACTCATCGAGCGCCTCGCCAGCGAGGCGCGTGACGTGGAAGGGATCTAGCACGGTCACCACGTCGGGCAGTTCCTCGACGGCGGCGGTCTTGAACCCGGTGAAGCCGTCCATCGCGACCACCTCCACGCCGTCGCGCCAGTCCTGCGGGCGGTCGGCCAGCCAGGTCTTGAACGCCTGCTTGGAGCGTCCTTCGACCATGTCCAGCAGCCGTGCCGGGCCGGTGCCATCTCGCACTGGGGTGAGGTCGATGATCACGGTGACGTACCTGTCGCCGCGACGGGTGTGCCTCCACACGTGCTCATCGACCCCGACGACCTTCACCCCCTCGAAGCGGTGCTCCTCGTCGATCAGCACCCGCTTGCCCTCGGCCAGAACGGCGTCGTTGGCGGTGTCCCAGGCCACCCCGAGCCCCTCGGCAACCCGAGCCACGGTCAGGTGCTGGACCACGATCCCTTCCAGCGCCCACCGCAGAGCGCGCCGAGACAACTTGGCCCGGGGCTCGGCCGCGGCGGTGGTGTCCTGGCGCCACACATACCCGCAGCCGCTGCAGCGGTAACGGCGCACGACGACCTCCAGCGTCGTGGGCCGCCAGCCCAGTGGTTCGTGGGCAAGCCGTCGGACCACGGTGTCACGTGGTCTCCCTTCGCAGCCGCAGCGCCGGCACCACTGGTCGGGCTCGACCACCTGACAGGCCAATACGGCACGATCCGGCTCGAGTCGCTGCCCGGTGACAACGAGGCCGAGTTCGTCGAGGCGGCAGAAGGCAGTCAGGTCGGGGCTGGCGAACGCATCAGCGCGCCCGCCGACGGTAGCGTCGTGCACGTCGAGGTCTTTCGGGCTGAGTGTGTAGGAGCTCTCATCCTCGGGAGACCTCGACCTCTATCCGGCCACCGACGCGCCGGCCCGCCGCGCGACGTGCGCTACACCCTCATCTGGGAAGAGCCGGTATCCCTCGATGCTCTCGTCGCGGATCATGCCCCCACGGTGCCAGACCGGGCCCGACCGCGGCCCGCCCTCAGGCGCGCTCCCAGGAGGCGACCGGCCCAGGGACGATCGTGAACAGCGGGTGCACGTCGGGGACGGGCGTGTCCGACCACTGTTCGAGCCAGGCGGGGCTGCGCACGGCCAGCTTGGCGCACAGGTGACGCCACTCCAGGTCGCGCTGGCCCGTGGTGGCCGGGATCGGCGCGAGACCGGCCGGCGGGATGCGCACGGCGCCGTCGGGGGCGGGGCACGGCCGGTCGATCCGGGAGTGGTCGAAGCGATAGCCGCGCGCCGTGGCCTCGGCCTCGAGGCCGGAGAGGAACGCACCGATCGCGCCGGACGGGTCCGGGTGCTCCCGGAACCTCAGCAGCTGCGGGTGGTCCCGATACCCGCGCGTGCGGCCGGCCAGGACGGCCTGCGCGAGCAGGGCCTCGCGCCAGGCGCCCGTCAGGCCCTGGCGGTCGAGGTGGCGGGGGTGAAGGGTCCACAGGCGCATGCCCCCATCCTGCCAGCGTGGGGCAACCCGGGGACGTGGGGCTGAAACGTGGCCCGCGCGTGGGGCAGGATGGGTGGACGCGGACGGAGCACACCGACCCGCGTCGACGCACGAGGAGGCCACCATGTCCCAGGAGCAGATCCGCCCACGCCCGTCCGGCGGCGACGACGAGACCGGCGCCGCGGCGGGCCGGGCACACGTGAAGCCCGCGGCCCAGGACCAGGGCCTGGACAGCCTGCTGGACGAGATCGACTCGGTGCTGGAGTCCAATGCCGAGGAGTTCGTCAAGGGCTTCGTCCAGAAGGGCGGCCAGTGACCGACGCGGACCGCGCCCGCCGGATCTTCGGGCTGGAGACGGAGTACGGCGTCCAGCACTGGAACCCGGAGGGGCGCCCGCTGAGCCCCGAAGAGGTCGTCCGCTACCTCTTCCGGCCCGTGGTCGAGTGGGGGAGGTCCTCGAACGTGTTCGTGGCCAACGGCTCCCGGCTCTATCTCGACGTCGGCTCCCACCCGGAGTACGCGACCGCCGAGTGCTCGACGCTCGACGAGCTCATCGCCTCGGACGGGGCGGGGGACCTGCTGCTGCACGACCTCGTGGTCCAGGCCGAGGAGCGCATGGCCGCGGACGGGGTCGGCGGCCGGATCCACCTCTACCGCAACAACGCCGACTCCTCGGGCAGTTCCTACGGCTCCCACGAGAACTACCTGCTGCGCCGGCGCACCGAGTACCGGCGGCTCACCGAGGCGCTCGTCCCGTTCCTCGTCTCCCGGCAGATCCTCGTGGGCGCGGGCCGCGTCGTGCCCGCCGGCACGTGGCCCGAGGGTGAGGGCCCGGCCCACTTCGCGTTCTCCCAGCGCGCCGACTTCGTGCAGGACGGCGTGTCCTCCTCCACCACGCGGTCCCGGCCGATCATCAACACGCGGGACGAGCCGCACGCGGACGCCTCCGAGTACCGGCGGCTCCACGTGATCGTGGGGGACACGAACCTCTCCGAGCACACCCACCTGCTGCGCTTCGGCGCCACCGACCTGCTGCTGCGGATGATCGAGGCGGGCTTCCCGCTCGGGGACCGCGTCGTCGCCCACCCCACCCGTGCGGTGCGGCAGATCTCCCACGACCTCACCGGCACGGCCCGCATCGCGCTCCGGGAGGGGGAGGCCTCCGCACTCGAGCTGCAGGAGCACTACCTCGAGCGGGCCCGCGCCTTCGTCGCCGCGGAGGGTGCCCACCACGACCGGGTGGGGGAGATCCTCACCCTGTGGGGCGAGGTGCTCGACGCCGTCCGCACCGGTGACCGGTCCCGCATCGAGGACCGCATCGACTGGGCGATCAAGCTGCGCCTGCTGGAGGACTACCGGGCCCGCCACGACCTGGGCTGGGACGCGCCCCGCCTCGCCCAGCTGGACCTGGCCTTCCACGACATCGACCCCGACCGGGGGCTGTTCCGCCTGCTGCTGCGGCGCGGCGCCGTCGCGCGCCTGCTGCCCGAGGACGCCGCCCGGTCCGCCGTGGAGACCGCCCCGCCCACCACCCGGGCCCGCGTGCGCGCGGACTTCGTGGCCCGCGCCCGGGAGCGCGGCCTGGACTACGCCGTCGACTGGACGACCCTGAAGCTCACCGACCATCCGCTGCACGCGATCGTGACGAAGGACCCGTTCGACACGTCGTCGGCCGCCGTCGACCGGCTGTTCGGGCGAATCGCCTGACAGCGCACGCCCAGGACGCGCCGTTAGGGTGACACGCATGAGTTCGTTCGAGACCCCCCAGCCCCCGACGGCCCGCCGCCGTCGCCGCCTGCTGCCGCTGCTGTCGCTCGGCGCCGCGGGCCTGATGCTGGCCACCGCCTGCGCCACCGGCGACGACGGCGCGGACCAGCCCCCCAGCGACACCGCGTCGGCCTCCACGTCGGCCGCCCCCGAGCGGGCGGCCGTCAGCGAGGGCCAGGGGGAGCCGGACGCCCTGGCGGGCGTCACCTTCACGGAGGGCGACGGCGGGGCGCCGACGGTCGAGATCGACGGGGAGATCGACACCGACCAGCCCACCACGCGCGTGCTGACCGCCGGCGAGGGGGAGCAGGTGCAGGAGGGCGACGTCCTGCAGATGTCGATCGCCGTCGTCGATCCGGCCAGCGGCGAGGTGGTCGCCGAGAACTTCAGCGGCGAACCGGAGGCCGTGCCCGTGGACGACCAGCTCAAGTCCATGAACCCGGAGATCCACGAGATGCTGGTGGGCAACGGTGCGGGCACGATCGTCGCCGCGTACAGCCCCGAGTACGACGTCTCCGTCCCGCAGACCGAGAGCGCGTCGCCGAGCGCCTCCCCCTCCACGCAGACTGAGCCCGCCCAGCTGTTCGTCTACAAGATCGACGCCATCCTGCCGAAGCAGGCCGAGGGCGAGGAGGTGACCGAGCGGGACGAGCGCCTGCCCGACGTCACCGTGGACGAGCAGAGCGGCCGGCCGAGCATCGCGACGCCCGACGGCGAGGCGCCCCAGGACCTGGTGGTCCAGCCCCTGATCGAGGGCGAGGGCCGCGAGGTCGGTGCGGACGACACCGTGACCGTGCAGTACGAGGGCGTGAAGTGGTCCGACGGTGAGGTCTTCGACTCATCCTGGGAGACGGGTCAGGCGATCACGTTCTCCCTCAACCAGGTCATCGAGGGCTGGAAGGAGGGCCTGGCCGGCCAGAAGGTGGGCTCGCGCGTCCTCCTGTCGATCCCGGCCGAGAAGGCCTACGGTGAGCAGGGCAAGCCGCCGGCCATCGGCGAGAACGAGCCCCTGCTGTTCGTGGTGGACATCCTGGACGCCCAGGCGCCCGCCACCGAGTCGGCGAACTGACCCCGTCCACGAGAACCCACGAGGAGAGCACCGTGTCCTTCGGACAGCGCGACTACGACCGCACCAAGCCCGAGATCGACTTCCCGGGCGAGACCCCGCCCACCGAGCTCGTGGTGGAGGACCTGATCGAGGGCTCCGGCCCGGCCGTCGAGGCCGGGTCCCGCGTGCAGGTCCACTACGTGGGCGTGGCCTGGTCCACCGGCGAGGAGTTCGACGCCTCGTGGAACCGGGGCACCCCGCTGCCCCTGACCGTCGGCGTCGGCCAGGTCATCGCCGGCTGGGACCAGGGCCTGCTCGGCATGAAGGTCGGCGGCCGTCGCCGCCTCGAGATCCCGCCGCACCTGGGCTACGGCGCCCGCGGCGCCGGCTCCGCCATCGGGCCGAACGAGACGCTCATCTTCGTCTGCGACCTCGTCTCGGTCGACTGACCCCGGGCCCCGTGACCCCATCCGCCCCGCGGCGCGCCGGCGACGAGGCCGCCGAGCGCATCATCTCGCTGCTGTGGCTGCTGCTCTCGGCCCCGCACGGCCTCGAGCGTGACCGGATCCGACGGCAGGTCGTCGGCTATGAGGGGCTTACGGACACCGCCTTCGAGAAGCTCTTCCAGCGGGACCGACGCGTGCTGCGCGCCGTGGGGGTCCCGCTGGAGACGCTCGAGCCCGCGGGTTTCGACGAGGGCGAGGCGGGGGTGCGGCACCGCGTCGTCCGCGACGCGCTGCTGCTGCGCGACCTCGACCTGACCGTGGACGAGCGCCGCGCCCTCGTGCGGGCGCGACGCCTGTGGGGCGACTCGCCGCTGCGCGCCGACGTCGTCCGCGCCGTGGGACTGCTGTTCCAGCCGGCCACCGACCTCACGGGCGACGACGAGCTGGCCGGGTACCACACCCTCATGCCCCGGGCCGACCCCCGGCTCGAGGCCCTCACCCAGGCCGTGGCCGACGAGGCCGTGCTGCGCTTCCCCTACCGCGACGCGCGCGGGCGGACCACCCGGCGCACCGTGCGGGCTTGGTTCCTCACCCTCGTGCGCGGCCGCTGGTACCTCACCGGCTGGGACCTCGACCGCGCCGCCGAGCGAAGCTTCCGGCTCACCCGGATGGAGGGGGAGCCGCGCCGCCTCGAGCGGGCGACGGACGCCCCCGGCCGTCCCGAGGACCACGACCATGCCGACCTCGTGGCACGCCTGGCCGGACAGGCCGACGCCGAGCGGGTCCGCGTGTGGCTCGCGCCCGGCCGGGGCCAGGGCGTCCGCGCGGTCGGTGAGCCCGCCGAGCCCCGCGTCGAGGACGGCGCCGCACCCGGACCCGGCTGGGAGCTCTGGGAGGCCCCGGCCGGGCCGCGCGAGGACGGCCTCGCCGCGGAGATCTGCGGCCTGCTGGGCCGCGCCGTGCCCTCGGCCGCGTACCCGGACCGGACGGACCGCGTCCGCGCGGGCCTGGCCGCCGCGGCGGCCGCCCACGCCGGCCCCGCCGACCCGGCCCTGCTCGAGGTCCCGCTCGCCGCGCCCGTCCGGCGTCGCGCCCGCGAATCGAGCGAGGACCTCGTGGGCCGCCTGCTGGACATCGTGGGGCTGGCCAACCGGGCCGGCGGGGTGGACCGGGCGGAGCTGCGCGCGCGTCTCGGGATCACCGACGAGCGCCTCGACGCCGACCTCGAGACGCTGCGCTACTGCGGCATGCCCGAGCGCGACTTCCCCGGCTTCCAGTTCGAGGTGGCGGAGGTGGCCGGCCGCGTCCACGTGGAGCGCGCCGCCGACCTGGCCGGTCCCGTGCGGCTGACGCGCCCCGAGGCGCACAGCCTCGTCGCCGCCCTGCAGACGGTCGCGGACCTGCCGGTGCTGGACGAGGCCGACCGGGAGGCCGCCCGCTCCGCCCAGCGCCGGATCCGCGCCGCGGTCCTGGACGCGGGGGCCCCGGACGCGGACGACGCGGACGACGCCGCCCTCCAGGAGGCCGAGGCGCACACCGCCGGCGAGCCCCCGGTCGCCGTCGCCGCCCACTGGGACGTGGCCGTGGACCCCGCGACGGTGCGCACCCTGTTGGCCGCCGTGGCGGAGCGGTCCGTGGTCCATCTGACCTATCGCTCCGTGCACGCGGATGCCCTCACCGAGCGGGACGTGGAGCCGCTCGCCCTCGTGCAGGACGGGGTTCGCCTCTACCTGCAGGCGTGGTGCCGCCGCGCCGAGGACCACCGGGTGTTCCGGGTGGACCGAATCAGCGCGCCCGCACCCACGGGGGAGACGTTCGCGCCCCGGGCTCGGCCCGCGCGCTGGCGGGTCCATCCCGGAGACGCCGCGGGCGTGCCGGCACTGCTGCGCTGGGCGCACCCCGTCCGCGACGCGGCCGACGGCTACCGCCCGGAGGCCCAGACCGACCTGCCCGACGGCGACCGTCTCACGCGGGTGCGCCTGACCGACGCCGGCGTGGCCGCCGCGCTGGTCGGACGCCACGGCGGCGCCGTCGAGGTGCTGGCCCCCGCCGACCTCCGGACGTCTGTGGCGGACGCGCTGGCCGGTGCCCTCACCGCCCTGCCGGCGCGGTAGCCTGTATGTCAGCACACCCGTCGAAAGGAACCTTCATCATGGCTGGACTCCAGGGCTGGCAGCTCGTCATCATCATCCTGCTCGCGATCCTGCTCTTCGCGGCGCCGAAGCTGCCCGCAATGGCCCGCAATCTCGGCCAGTCGATGCGCATTTTCTCCTCCGAGGTGAAGCAGATGCGCACGGAGGGCAAAGACGCGAAGGATGAGCGCTCGGGCACCGGCTCCACCGCCGCGGACGAGCCGGTCGAGGGCCGCGTCGTCGATCGCGACGAGACCGACCCGCGCGACCAGCGCTGAGCCGGAAGGACCCCCACCCGATGACCGAGGTCGACGAGGTCGCCCGCCGCACCCGACGCCGCCGGAAGCGCCGAGACAACCCCACCGGCGAGATGCCGCTGCGCGAGCACCTCACCGAGATGCGCAACCGGCTGCTGAAGTCGGGACTCGCCGTCGCGCTCGGCATGGTGGTCGGCTTCCTCGTCTACCAGCCGGTCATGGCGGAGCTGTTCCGCCCGGTCAAGGAGATCGCCAACCAGGGACACACGGCGGCCGTCGCCTATGACACGGTGGCCTCACCGTTCGATCTCATGCTCAAGGTCAGCATGTTCATCGGGCTCATCCTGTCCAGCCCGGTCTGGCTCTACCAGATCTGGGCGTTCATCGTGCCGGGTCTGAAGAAGGCAGAGAAGAAGTACGCCCTGGGCTTCATCGCCGCGGCGGTGCCCCTGTTCCTCTTCGGCATCGCGCTGGGTTGGTTCGTGATGCCGCAGGCCGTCCAGTTCTTCGTGGGCTTCACCCCCGAGGGCGGCGCGAACCTCCCGACGGCGTCCGTGTACATCAGCTTCGTCACGCGTCTCTACCTCGCGTTCGGTGTGGCCATGGTCTTGCCCGTGCTGCTGGTGGGTCTGAACATGCTCGGCGTCCTGCCGGGGCGGACGATCGTGAAGCACTGGCGGATCACCGTGTTCATCGTCATGCTTGTCGCGGCGATCGCCGCCCCCGGGTCGGACGCCATCTCCATGTTCTACATGGCTGTGCCGCTCGTCATCCTCTTCGGCGTGGCCATCATCCTGTGTCTGTGGGGCGACCGTCGTCGTGACCGCCGGAAGGGCCAGCGCGAGACAGACATCGAGGCGGAGCTCGCCGCGGGCCCGAAGCCGCTCGACGAGATCTGAACGGCGTCCGCCGCGACCCTCCCGCCCAGACACACGACCGGGCCGGCGTCCGGACCCGCCAGTAGGGTGGGGCCATGGCCCACGATCCCGCGTCCGCGACCCCGCACGACGAGCCCGAGCTGAGCCCGGCGGAGCGCTACGCCCGCGCCCGAGCTGCCCGGCAGCATGCCGGCTCCGAGCTCGGACGGTTCGCCGCACGCCAGGGCTTCCCCCTCGACGACTTCCAGCGCCGCGCGTGCGCCGAGGTGGAGGACGGCCACGGCGTCCTCGTCGCGGCACCCACCGGGGCCGGCAAGACGGTGGTCGGCGAGTTCGCCGTTCACTTGGCCCTGGCGCGCGGGACGAAGGCGTTCTACACCACCCCCATCAAGGCGCTCAGCAATCAGAAGCACGCGGACCTGGCCCACGTGCACGGTGCGGAGAACGTCGGCCTGCTCACGGGGGACACCTCCGTCAACCCGGACGCGCCCGTCGTCGTGATGACCACCGAAGTGCTGCGCAACATGCTGTACGCGCAGTCGGACGCGCTCATCGACCTCGGCTTCGTGGTCATGGACGAGGTCCACTACCTTGCGGACCGGTTCCGGGGCCCGGTGTGGGAGGAGGTCATCATCCACCTGCCCGAGCACGTGCAGGTGATCTCGCTGTCCGCCACGGTGTCCAACGCCGAGGAGTTCGGCGCCTGGCTGGACACGGTCCGGGGCGCCACCACCGTGATCGTCTCCGAGCACCGCCCGGTGCCGCTGTGGCAGCACGTCATGGCCGGTGGTCGGCTCTACGACCTGTTCGCCGAGGACATCGCCTTCGAGGACACCGCGGACAAGGACGGGGCGGCCCTGCTCAATCCCGAGCTCAAGCGCCTGGGCGAGGAGGCGGAGCGCCAGTTCCAGCGCTCGGACTGGGGGCGCCCCGGACGGCATCGCGACGGGCGCGGAGGCGGCCCGAAGGGGCGGGCCAAGGGCGGCCGGCGTGCAGGTCGCGACGACGGCCGGGGCCGGCACAGTTCTCACGCGCTGGACCGGGAGCGGCCGGCCGCGGGACGCTCGGGCGGGCACGACGGCGGCGAGCGGCGCGGACCCCGATTGTCCACCTCCCGCCCCGAGATGATCCGGGCCCTGGACCGCGACGGGCTGCTGCCGTGCATCACCTTCATCTTCTCGCGCGCCGGGTGCGACGCCGCCGTCGAGCAGTGCCTGCGGGCCGGGCTCGACCTGACCACGGCGCGGGAGAAGGCGCTCGTGGCCGAGCGAGTCGAGGAGGCCGCCCGCCTGTTGCCCGTCGAAGATCTGGAGATCCTCGGGTTCTGGGCGTGGCGGGACGGGCTGTCGCGGGGTTTCGCGGCCCACCACGCCGGCATGCTGCCCCCGTTCAAGGAGGCCGTCGAGGACCTGTTCGCCGCTGGTGCGCTCAAGGCCGTGTTCGCCACGGAGACCCTCGCCCTCGGCATCAACATGCCGGCCCGCTCCGTGGTGATCGAGAAGCTGGTCAAGTTCAACGGTGAGAACCACGTGGACATCACGCCGGGGGAGTACACCCAGCTGACGGGCCGGGCAGGACGCCGCGGCATCGACGTCGAGGGCCACGCCGTCGTGATGTGGCGGCCTGGACTGGACCCGGCCGCCGTCGCCGGCCTGGCCTCGCGTCGCACGTACCCGCTGCGCTCGTCGTTCCGGCCCACCTACAACATGTCCGCGAACCTGCTGGCCCAGGTCGGCGCGGAGCGCGCCCGCGGCATTCTCGAGTCCTCCTTCGCCCAGTTCCAAGCGGACCGCTCTGTGGTGGGCCTGGCCCGCGAGGTCCGGTCGAAGCAGGCCAGCCTCGAGAAGTACGAGGAGGCTATGCAGTGCCACCTCGGTGACTTCGCCGAGTACCTCACCCTGCGCAAGGAACTCACGGCCGCGGAGAAGTCCGGCTCGCAAGGGCGCCGCCGCGCCCGCCTGGCCGCTGTGAAGGAGTCGCTCGCGGACCTCGCGGTCGGAGACGTCGTCGAGCTCGACGCCGGCCGCCCGCTCGGGCGGGCCGTCGTCGTGTTCCCCGCCGGGAACCCGCAGAACCCCCGCGTCGGCGTCGTCACGGACAAGGCGCAGCTGCGCCGCATCACGGTGGACGACGTCGCCGAGCCGATCGAGCCGGTGGCGGGCGCGGCCCTGCCCCAGGTGCTGCAGGTGAAGACGCCCACGCAGCGCAAGGACGTGGCCGCGCTCATGCGCGAGGCCGTGCGCACGGGCCGCCCGCCCGCCGGGGGGCGGCGCACGGCGGGCTTCCGGCTCCGGGAGGACCCGGCTGCGCCACGCGTGGAGGAGTTGCGCCAGGCGCTGCGCCGCCACCCGTGCCACGGCTGCCAGGACCGCGAGGAGCATGCCCGCTGGGGCGACCGCTGGTGGGCCATGCGCCGGGAGGTCGCCATCCTGCGGGAGCGGATCGCGGGCCGCACCAACACCATCGCCCGCACGTTCGACCGCGTGGTCGGACTCCTGCGCGCCTACTGCTACGTCCAGGAGGACGCGTCCTCGCCGCGGGCGGCGCTCACGGAGCGCGGCGAGGCCCTGCGCAGGATCTACGGCGAGCGGGACCTGTTCACCTCGCTGGTGCTGCAGGATCCGGCCACGGACGGCCTGACGCCGGAGGAGTGGGCGGCCGTCGCCGCCCTGCTCGTGTACCAGGGCAAGGGGGAGACTGAGCCCGGGCTCGTCCCGATGCCGACCCCGCGGCTCGCGCGCGTCGCCGAGGCGGCTGAGCGCATCGAGGAGCGACTGCGCACGGACGAGGCCCAGGCGCGGCTCGAGCCCACGCCGCCGACGGACCCCGGGCTGGTGGCGCCCATGCATCGGTGGGTGCGCGGGGCGACTCTGCGCCGCACCCTCGAGGGTGCGGACCTCGCCGCGGGCGACTTCGTCCGCTGGGCGCGCCAGGTCATCGACGTGCTGGACCAGCTGGCCAACGTCCCCGGGGACGCCGGCCGCAGCCGCGCCTGCCGCCAGGCCGCGGACCTCGTCTCCCGTGGCGTCGTGGCGACCTCGCTGCCGGCGGCCGCGACCCCGCGCGCGGACGAGGACTGACGAGGGCTAGGGTGGGCGGGTGAGCGCACACCTGTTGACCCACGGCATCATCCATTCGACGACGGACCCGTACGCGCAGGCCCTGCTGGTCCGGGACGGGGTGATCGCCTGGCTCGGTGCAGACGACTCCGCGGACCGCGTGGCCGACCCTGCGGACGAGCGGCTGGACCTCGACGGCGCCGTCGTCGTTCCGGTGTTCGTCGAGCCGCTGGCCCGCCCCGCAGCCGCGCGTGACGCATTGAGCCGGGGCACCGCCGTCGTGACGGTCCTGGCCGGGTCGGACGACACGGGCGCCGCGCCCGCCGACGAGGACGTCCAGACGGTCGTCTACCGGCACGCCGACCGCGTGGACGCCGAGGCGGCCGGGGTGTGGCTGCCCGTCGGGGCCGACACCGACCCCGCCACGCTCGCCGGTCTCCTGACGGCCTCGACCCAGGCGGGGGAGCAGGCCTACCTCGTCCCCGACGGCGGTGCGGACGCCGGGCCCGCCGCCCAGGACGCGGCCCTGACCGCCCTGCGCTCGGTCGCGGAGGAACTCGGCATCGCCGCCCTGGGCCGCGTGCGCCATCGGCTCGTGGTCACCCACTCGGTCACCGCCGTGGACCGCGCCTTCCTGGCCGCCGCCGGGGTCAGCGCCACCGTCGTCCCCGACGCGGACGGCGTGCTGCACGCCCCGGTGGCGAGCCTGCTGGCCGACGCCGTCTCCGTGTGCCTGGGCGCCGGCCCGGCCGGGGACCCGTGGGCCGCCGTCCGGTCGGCGCTGTCCCACCCCGACCCGGACGAGCGCATCTCCGCCCGCTCCGCCTTCGCCGCCGCGACCCGCACCCCGCTGCGCGCGCTGCCCGACGCTCCGGCGGCACGCCTGTCCGTCGCCCCGCGCCTGAGCGTGTCGGCCCCGGCCGTGTTCGGCGTCTGGGACGCGGACGCGGTGGCTGTGCAGTCGCCGGACGGCCGGGTGGCGGCGTGGAGCACGGACACCCGGGCCGGCACGCCGCTGCTGCCGGCCCTCGATGCCGAGACCACCCTGCCCCGCTGGCGGGCCACCTGGGTGGACGGCCGGATCGCCGCGGAGGACGTGGCGCGCGACGCCGCGACGCCGGTCTGAGACCTCTGCTTCCTATACTCGAACGGATGCGATGGCCCGTCCGACCGGCGGGCCGCCCCCACGACCCCGGCCGGAAGGCGAGAACCGCACATGCGCGTGCTGACCATCATCCCCACGTACAACGAGATCGAGTCGCTGCCGCTGACCCTCGGCCGACTCCGTGACGCCGTCCCGGAGTCCGACGTTCTCGTGGTGGACGACGCCTCCCCGGACGGCACCGGCGACTGGGCCGACACCCGCGCCGCCGAGGACCCCTCGGTGCACGTGCTGCATCGCACCACCAAGGACGGCCTGGGCGGCGCCTACATCGCCGGGTTCCGCTGGGGCCTGGAGCGCGGCTACGACGTCCTGGTCGAGATGGACGCGGACGGCTCGCACCAGCCGGAGCAGCTGCCGCGCCTGCTGGAGGCCGTCCGCACCGCGGACCTGGTGATCGGCTCGCGCCGTGTGCCGGGCGGCAAGATGGTGAACTGGCCGACCTCCCGCAAGATGATCTCGTGGGCCGGATCCCTGTACCCGCGGATCATGCTCGGCCTCAACCTGACGGACATCACGGCGGGCTACCGCGCCTACCGGGCCGACACGCTCCGTGCGATCGATCTCGACGCGATCGAGTCCAAGGGCTACGGGTTCCAGGTGGACATGACCTTCCGCACGGCCCGCCTCGGCAAGCGGATCGTCGAGGTCCCGATCACGTTCGTGGAGCGTGAGCTCGGCGAGTCCAAGATGAGCGGCGGCATCGTCGGCGAGGCCGTGGTCAACGTGACCCGGTGGGGCCTGGCCGCGCGCTGGGAGGGCCTGCGCGCCCGCCTCGGCCTCTGAGGCGCACAGCCCCCGAACGACGACGGGGCCGGATCCATGGCGGATCCGGCCCCGTCGTATGTGGGGGAGCGGCGGGTCAGGCGTCGACGTCCTCGCCGCGGCTGGCGCGCAGCTTGTTGAGCTGGATCTTGTACGTCTCCTCCAGCTCCTCGAGGCTGCGGCGCTCGCGCAGCATGTCCCAGTGGGTGCGCACGGGCTTGCCCTCGGTCTCAGCCGGCTTCTCGCCGCTGACGAGGAACGCCTCCTTGCCGGTCTTCGAGGTCCAGGTGGCCGGCACGTCCGCCTCCACGGAGAAGGTCACGAACACCTGCTCGCCGTCCTCCGTTCGGTACTCCACCCGCTGCCGGGCGGCGGGCTCGACGCCGGCCTCGGACTCCAGGGACTGCGCGCCCAGGCGCATGCCCCGCAGGCTGCGATCGCTCACGTTTCCTCCTCGTCAGGCCGCGCCGAGGCCCGCGCGGGGGCGCGGGCCGATCGAGGCGCGGCGGGTCGTCCTCACTGATGGAACCATTCAGTGTCCCACAGCATTCCCGTCGGCCTCGCCGGCCGGGCGGGTGCCGGGCGTGCGGCCGGCCGACGGGTCGGGATCGATCTCCTGCGGGGTGGCCAGGGCCTCGTCGAGCGAGGTCTGCGGCATGTCCTCCGCCGTCACCGCGCCGGCGGTCATCGCATCCATGACGCCGCTGGCGCGCAGGGCATCGGCGGTGGTGGGACGGGACCCACGCGGCCGACGCGCGCGCTCCGGGGTGACGCCGGCGTGCTCGGCGCCCGGCTCACCCGCGCGGTCCCCGGAGTCCCGACGCCGGGGTGCGTGCTCCGGGGTGGGGCGGCCGCCGTCGCCGGGGGCGAACGCCTCACCGAGGCCCTGCAGGGCGCGGGTGAGCTCGGCGGGGACCACGAACATGGTGGTGGCCTGGCCGTCGGCGATCTTGGGCAGGGACTGCAGGTACTGGTAGGCCAGCACTTCGGAGTCGGCGCCGCCGGAGTGGATGGCGTCGAAGACCACCTCGATCGCCTCGGCCTCGGCGTTGGCGCGCAGCACGCGGGCCTGCGCCTCGCCCTCGGCGGAGAGGATCTGGGACTGGCGCTCGCCCTCGGCCGTGAGGATGGCGGCCTGCTTCGTGCCCTCGGCGGTGAGGATGGCGGCGCGGCGGTCGCGCTCGGCGCGCATCTGCTTCTCCATCGAGTCCTGGATGGACATGGGCGGGTCGATGGCCTTGAGCTCCACCCGCGAGACCCGCAGGCCCCAGCGCGTGGTGGCGTCGTCCAGCACGCCGCGCAGCTGGGAGTTGATGGAGTCGCGTGAGGTCAGGGCCTCCTCGAGGTTCATGCCGCCCACGACGTTGCGCAGGGTGGTGGTGGTGAGCTGCTCCACAGCGTGGATGTAGTTGGCGATCTCATAGGTCGCCGCCTTGGCGTCCGTGACCTGGAAGTAGACGACCGTGTCGATGGACACGACGAGGTTGTCCTCGGTGATCACCGGCTGGGGAGGGAAGGAGACGACCTGCTCGCGCATGTCCACCATCGGCAGCATGCGGTCCACGAACGGGATGATCAGGGTCAGCCCGGCGCCGGCCGTGCGGTTGTACTTGCCGAGGCGTTCGATGTTGGCCGTCCGCGCCTGCGGGATGATCTTGACCGAGGAGGCCACGATCACCGCCGCGAGGACGGCGAGGACGACGAGGACGATGAGGGTTTCCATCGGGGTCCCTTCTTCTGGGGTCGGTGCGGTCGGTGCGGTTGGAACGAGGACGTGGGGCGGCTCAGGCGCCGTCCGCCTCCCAGTCGATGCGGGGGAGCGGGCGGACCACCAGGGTGGCCCCGTCGATGCGCAGGACGGTCACCTCGTCGCCGGGGGCGACCTCGGGCGCCCCGGGCTCGACGCGGGCGGACCAGGTGTCGCCGTCGACGGCGAGCGTGCCGGCGTCGCCGGTGATCACGCCCTGGGCCGCGACGCGGCGCCCCGGGAGCGTGTCCAGGTACGAGGCGCCGGCGCCGGTGTCCTTGCGCAGGTGGCGCAGCGCGACGGGGCGCACGGCGGCGAGCATCAGCAGGGCGACGGCGGCGAACGCCGCGAGCTGGAGCGCCGGCGGGCCGCCCACGAGCGCGACCACCCCCGCCGCGCCGGCCCCGGCGGCGATCATCAGGAAGACGAGGTCGAGGGTCAGCAGCTCGACGCCGGCCAGGCCGGCGGCCAGCACCAGCCACAGCCAACCCGCGTTCGCCTCGATCCACTCCATGCGTGCGCTCCCCTCCGTGTCGGGTGCGCGGACGGGTCTGCCGCGCGTCGACGTGTGATCCCCATCCTGCCCTACGCAGTGGCGCCGGACACAGCGTGTCCCCAGGCGGTCCTGGAAGGAGGGGGCTACCGCCCAGTAATGTGAGCTGCATGACATCTTCACCCGTCGCGGTCTCGCCCCTGCTCCAGCCGATCACTCTGGGCCCCCTCACGCTGCCCAACCGGGTGGTCATGGCCTCGATGCACATGGGACTGGAGGATCGACACGACGACCTGCCGCAGCTGGCGGCGTTCTACGCGGAGCGGGCACGCGGCGGCGTCGGACTCATCGTCACCGGCGGCCTGGGCGTCGTCCGCGAGGGCGCGGTGACGCTGGGCGGGGGGATGCTCACCAGCGCGGAGGACGCGCGCGCCCATCGCGTCGTCACGGACGCCGTCCACGCAGCCGGGGGCAGGATCCTCGCCCAGCTGCTGCACGCCGGACGCTACGCCCCGAGCCCCGACCTGGTCTCGGCCTCCGCGGTGCGAGCCCCGATCTCGCGCCACACGCCCCGGGAGATGACGACCGCGGACATCGAGCGGACCGTGAGCGCGTTCGCACGCGCGGCCACGTTGGCCCTGGAGGCCGGATACGACGGCGTGGAGATCATGGCCTCGGAGGGCTACCTCCTCAACCAGTTCCTCGCCCCGGCGACGAATCGACGCGCGGACGAGTACGGGGGTGACGCCGAGCGCCGGCGCCGGTTCCCGGTCGCGGTGGTCGCAGCGGTGCGCGAGGCACTGGGGGAGCGCGGTGTGCTCTCGGTGCGCACCTCCGCGGCGGACCTCGTCCCCGACGGGCAGACGCGCGCGGAGATCGCGGACACCGCCCGAGCCTTCGAGGCCGCCGGAGCGGACGTCCTGATGACCGGCATCGGGTGGCACGAGTCGCGTGTGCCGACCATCGTGACCTCCGTGCCGCGCGCCGCGTTCCTCGCCGCGTCGGCTGACCTGACCGCCGCCGTCGACATCCCCGTGATCGCCTCCAACCGGCTGACCACCCCCGCCGAGGCGGAGGCGGCGCTGACGTCCGGGGCCGCCGCTCTCGTCGGGCTGGCCCGGCCCCTGCTGGCGGACCCCGAGTGGATGGCCGCGATCAGCGACCCGCGCGCTCGGACCCTGACCCCGTGCATCGCCTGCAACCAGGCGTGCCTCGACCACGTGTTCACCGGGGCCAAGGTCTCGTGCCTGATGAACCCCCGCGCAGGGCGGGAGACGGAGCCGGAGTACGCCGCGCCCGTCCCGGTGGCCCTGGGCCGCCGGCGCCGGATCGCCGTGGTCGGTGCCGGGCCGGCGGGCCTGACGGCGGCGGAGCGTGCGGCCCGGTTCGGGCACGAGGTCACCCTGTTCGACCGGCACGCCGAGCCCGGCGGCCAGTTCCGGCTTGCCCGGCGCATCCCCGGCAAGGAGGAGTTCGGTCCCGCGCTGGAGCACCTGGCGGCCCGCGCGGCGGCATCCGGGGTGACGCTCGTGACCGGGGAGGAGGTCTCTGCACAGGCACTCCTGACGGACGATGGGCGGCCGGGCTACGACGAGGTGCTCCTCACCACCGGCGTGCGGCCGCGGCCCGTCGATCTGCCCGGGGCGGGGGAGCCGGGCGCGCCCGCCGTCCATGCGTACGACGACGTGGTCCTGGGACACGTCGACGTCGGCCCGCGCGTCGCGGTGATCGGCGCCGGCGGCGTGGGCGTGGATGTCGCCGAGGCCCTGGCGGCCGGCACGGAACGGCCGGACGGGACACCCGAGACACAGGAGCACTGGCGGGCCCGCTGGGGCGTGGCCCTGACCTCGGAGACGCCGGGCCAGCTGGCGAAGCCAGCCGCGGCCCGCCCCGGGCGAGAGGTCCACCTGCTCCAGCGCAGCCCCGGACCGATCGGCGCCCGACTGCGCCCCACGACCGGCTGGGTGCACCGCGCCGAGCTGCGGCAGCACGGGGTCCACCTGCACTCCGGTGTGACCTACGAGGGCGTCGGCCCCGACGGCCTGCGCGTGACCGCGCCGTCCCCGGAGGACCCCGAGGCCCGCGTGGCGCTGACCCTGGACGTGACGGACGTCGTCGTGTGCGCCGGGCAGGTGTCCGAGACGGATCTCGTCGAGGACCTCGTGGCCGCGGGCTACGCGCCGGAGGCGGTGCGCCTGATCGGCGGCGCGGCCGAAGCCCGCGAGCTCGACGCCTACCGGGCCATGGACCACGCCGTGCGGGCCGTGCAGGGCTGAGCCGCGCCGCCGGCCGGCGGGCCCTCGCGGGAGAGCGACGTCAGGGCTACGGTCGGGGCATGGCTCTCATCTACACCGCACGCCTGGACCCGGACAAGCCCGAATGGATCCGCCGCCGCCTCGTGGCGCACGGACTGCCCGCGGACGTGACCGCCGAGAAGGTCGGCTCGTACCGGTTCGACGATCCCGCCGGCGAGATCGGCGTCGAGTCGATGCTCGTGCGCGTGGGGGACCAGCTGTATCAGACCGCGTTCGCCTACCGAGGCGACGCACCCCTCGAGGGGGACGTCGTGGCCGAGGCGGAGCACTCCGTCCTGGGACACCGCTGGGTCGTGGACGCCGCCACCGACCCGGACGCGCGCCGCATCCTCGCGGCGGCCGTGCGCGGCGAGATCCCGCAGGCCCGGCTCGAGATGCACGACGAGTCCGGGACCTACCTCGAGACGCGCGCCCCGGACCTCACCCTCCGCGTGATCGGCGCCGATGCGACGGGGGAGCTTGAGGTGCCGGTCGAGCTGTCGGAGACGGATGAGGCGGACCTCGACGGTCCGCGGTGCCTGATCGCCGAGGGAGACGGTGTGCGGGCTGTCGTCGCGCGCCTTTCCTGAGGGGCGGTCCGCGCGGTCAGAGGCCGCGCGGACCCCAGGACCGCAGCCGGCGATGGCTGGTGAGCGACATGTACAGCGCGATGCACCAGCCGAGGACGGTCCACCCGGTGAGCAGGTTCACCCAGAACACCGCCCACACGTTGGAACGGCCACGGACGGCGGCGATGGCCCACGGAGCCAGGTAGCCCGCCGTCGCGATGGCCAGGACGACGGCGATCGTCGCGTGCAGGGGGCGGTCGCGCTGGTCGGTCATGATCGTCATGGGTCCAGGCTACGCGCGAGACCCGCCGCGCGGGCGTCCCTGTCCGCCGTTCTGCGTTGCGCCGATAATGTACATTATGTCAACTAGCCCGTCCTTCGCCTCCCCTTCGGACGGTCGCCTGCACGGCACGCGCCACATCGGGACCTGGCCCAGGAGGTCGCGCCGGTCGACGCCGGCGCCGCGTACCGGCGATTCACTCCCCCGGGTCTGTGGACAGCCGGTCCAGCAACGGCAGGACGGCCGCCACCGCCGTCCGGCTCTCATGCCAGAGCCCGTGTCTCAACCGGGAATAGACGGCCTGCTGACTGATCCCGAGTTCGGCCGCCGCCTCTCGTTGACTGGCGCCGGCTTCGACCAGCCGTCCCGCCGCGTGCTGGTCAGCGGACCGGCGCCGTTCCACTGCGGCGACCAGCTGCAGGGTGGCCTCCGCACAGCGCAGATCAGCCTCTCGGCCGGACTCCGAGGCGCGGCCCGGGCGACCTCCGGCCGGCAGCACGAGTCGGCCCGGTGCCCGCCGGGCGCGCCGCCGCTCGGCTGGCGTCAGATACGACAACGCTGAGTCCTTGTCGGAGCCACCCTCGGGATCCAGCATCACCGCCCAGGACCCGGTCCGCACGGCCCACAACGCCAGGCCCACCGCAGCCGCCGCGTCGTCGAGGACGACGGCCAGCTCGCCGTCGTGCGGCGCCGCATCGTCGTCCACCGGGTCGGATTCGTCGCCGAGCCACATCGCCGCGGTCACAGCCGCGTCCGGGCGGGGATCGTCGCGCAGCGCGGTTGCCAGACGCCGCGCGTCCTCAGCCGTGGCGGTGGTCGGTCGGATGAGCACCAGATGTACGGACACCATGCCCAGAGTCTATCTCTGACAAAGGCAATGTCTTGTCGTACGGCGGTCAAGTCCCGAGTAGTGGTGTAACGCTCTGATCCTCCATTGGTGCTGTTAGGCGCTGAGTTCGAGGGTGGTTTCCGGTTCGGCGTTCACCTCGTTCCCGGTGTCGTCCACGGTGGTGAGGCGGCAGCGGGCCAACACCTCGAGGCCGAGGTAGCGGCGGCCCTCGGCCCACTCATCGGTCTGCTCAGCCAGCACCGCCCCGACCAGGCGCACGATCGCTGCCCGGTTCGGGAAGATGCCCACGGCGTCGGTGCGACGCCGGATCTCGCGGTTGAGCCGTTCGGCCGGGTTGTTCGACCAGATCTGGGTCCACACGTCCTTGGGGAACGTGGTGAACGCCAGGATGTCCGCCCGGGCACCATCGAGGTGTTCGGCCACCGCGGGCAGCTTTTCGCTGACGTAGTCCAGCAGCCGGTCGAACTGGGCGTCCACGCTGGCGGCGTCGGGCTGGTCATACACCGAGTGCAGCATGGCCTTCACGGCCGGCCACATGGACTTGGGGGTGATGCCCATCAGGTTCGCCGCGTAGTGGGTCCGGCACCGCTGCCAGGTCGCTCCGGGCAGGTTCGCGGCGATGGCGTCCTTGAGCCCGGTGTGGGCGTCGGAAGTGACCAGGCGGACTCCGGTCAGGCCCCGGGCCACCAGGTCGGCGAAGAACTCGTTCCACGCCGACCCCGTCTCCGAGGTGGCCACCCGCAGGCCGAGGACCTCGCGGTGGCCGTCACCATTGACCCCGGTGGCCAGCAGCACCACGGCGTTGACCACCCGGCCGCCCTCGCGGACCTTCATGCTCAGCGCGTCGGCGGCCACGAACGTGAACGGCCCAGCCTCCCCGAGCGGGCGATGACGGAAGGACTCGACCTGCTCGTCCAGCTCGGTGGCCATCCGCGAGACCTGGGACTTCGACAGCGCGTTGATCCCGAGGGTCTTGACCAGTTTGTCCATCCGCCGGGTCGAGACCCCGGCCAGGTAGCAGTCGGCGACCACCGTGATCAGCGCGGATTCGGCCCTTTTGCGGCGCTCGAGCAGCCACTCCGGGAAGTACGTGCCCGACCTGAGTTTGGGGATCGCCACGTCCAGGGTCCCGACCCGGGTGTCCAGGTCCCGGTGCCGGTACCCGTTGCGCTGGGTAGCTCGGCCCGGGGTGGGTTTACCCCATTCGGCGCCGACCACCGCGTCGGCGTCAGCGGAGAGCAGGGAGTTGATCACGGTCTGCAGCAACGAACGCATCAAATCCGGGGATGCTTCGGACAGGGCTTCGCCGAGCAGGCCGGCAGGGTCGACAATATGAGGAGCGGTCATCGTGATGACTCCGTTCGAGGATTCTGTGGAAGGTTGACTCGAAGGATCACACGGTGGCCGCGTCCACATCCGGAACGACGTGCCCAGTCACCGTGCGCTACACCACTCTATGGGGCACTACTCGTACGGCACGTTCGCCGAGCCGCCCCCGGCCGTACGATCCGCCTCGACTTCGCGGTGGGCCAGACTGGATGCATGACGTCCTCCCCCTCCGCCCGTCGTGCCGTGCCCGCCGAGCACCGTGACCCGCGCGGCGCCCTGCCGGCGCTTGCCGTCGACCTCCTGCTCACCCTTCTCTTCGTGGCTCTGGGCCAGGGGCAGCACGCGACGGAGCGCGGGCCGCTGGGTCTGCTGGTCACGGCGGCGCCGTTCCTCGCGGGTCTCCTGCTCATGACCGGGCTGACCGTCGGACACCGTACCTGGGCCCGCGTGTGGCCCCACGGCGTGATCGTTTGGCTGGGGACCGTCGCCGTCGGGATGGTCCTGCGCGTGGCCTTCGGCCTCGGTGGCGCACCCGTGTCCTTCGTGCTCGTGGCGCTGGGGGTGCTGGGCGTCCTGCTCCTGGGTCGCCGGGCCGTGACCGCCTGGCTGGTGCGCCGCACCCGGAGGTGAGGGGTCGGCGCGGGGCTAGGATCATCGCGGACACCGGACCCGCAGCATCGAGGAAATGAGGACCGCCCGTGGTCACCGCCATCGTCTTGATCAAGACCGACAAATCCAGCATCCCGGAGACCGCCGAGACCCTCGCCGCGCTCGAGGGGGTCGGGTCGGTCTACTCAGTGACCGGCGCGTGGGACCTGGTGGCGATGGTCAAGGTGCGCCGCTACGAGGACCTCGCCGACGTGATCGCCGACCACCTCTCCAAGGTCGACGGGATCCAGGACACCGAGACCATGCTGGCCTTCCGGACCTACTCGTCCGAGGACCTCGGCGAGGGATGGGCGCTCGGCTTCGACTCCTGAGCGTCCTCTTGACGACGGGCCCCACCTCGCCGGTGAGGGCCCGTCGTCGCACCATCAGGACCGGGAGAAGGCGACCCAGCGCTCCAGGACGTCCCGCGCGGCGCCGGAGTCGATCGACTCGGCGGCCCGCGTCATGTTGGCCGCCAGTCGCTCGATCAGCGGCGCCTCCGCGTCGCGGTCCCAGGCCGTCAGGCCCGCGGCCGCGTTGAGGAGGACGGCGTCGCGGATCGGGCCCTTCTCCCCCGCCAGCAGAGCGCGGACGAGGGTCGCATTGTAGGCGCCGTCCCGCCCGGCCAGAGCCTGGACGGGGGCCAGGGCGACGCCCAGCTCCCGGGGATCGAGCTCGTGGGTGCGCACACCGTCCCGGACCTCCATGACGGTCGACGGCCCCGACGTCGTGATCTTGTCCCGGCCGTCCGCCCCGCGGAAGACGAAGCCGCGCACCCCCCGGTCCACGAGCACCTGGGCGAGCAGCGGGACCATGGCCTCGCTCGAGCAGCCCAGGGCCTGGGCGGTGACCTGGGCCGGATTGCTCAGCGGGCCGAGGAAGTTGAACACGGTGGGCACTCCAAGCTGCTTGCGCACTGGGGCCACGTACTTCATGGACGGGTGGTAGTTCTGGGCGAAGAGGAACGTGATGCCCACGGCCTCGGCGCACTCCTCGGCCTTCCGGGCCGGCATGGACAGGTCGACGCCGAGGGCCTCGATCACGTCGGCCGCGCCGGCGGTGGACGAGGCGCCGCGGTTCCCGTGCTTGACGATCCGCGCGCCCGCACCGGCGGCCACGAGCGAGGACATCGTGGACAGGTTCACGGTGCCCAGGCGGTCGCCGCCCGTGCCCACGACGTCGAGGGTCTCCCCCGGCACGTGCACCGGGTTCGCCGCCTGCACCATCGCCTCGGTCAGGCCCCGCAGCTCCGGCACCGTCACCCCCTTGGCGGCCAGGGCGAGGAGGAATCCGCCCACCTGCCCCTCGGTGGCGTCGCCGGCCATCATCTCCCCCATGGCCCACGCGGCGACGTCGTCGCTGAGGTCCTCCCCGAGGGTGAGGGCGCGGAAGACCTCCGGCCAGGAGGTCCCAAGGACTGCTGCGGTGTTCTCGGGGGTGCTCACGCACTGAGCGTAGCGGCCCGGCCGTACCCGGGAACGCGCCATGTCGGGTACCGCTCGCTTCGAACCTGGACATCACCTGGACGCCGGCCCCCGACTGTCACTGAAACCCCCCGACGGTGCTGACGACCCGTCCTGCGACACGGTAGGTTCGATTTACCGCCCGGGCGGTGTTTGGGGCCATAATGGCTGGGTGACCACAGCTAACCCCACTCTCCATCAGCCCACCACGGGGCTCCCGAGCCGGCCGAACATGGTGCAGGTCGGGACCATGGTGTGGCTCGCCAGCGAGCTCATGTTCTTCGGTGGGCTCTTCGCCATGTACTTCACCCTCCGCTCCACGTCTCCGGAGCTCTGGGCCGAGAACACCGCGATCCTCAACGTCCCGCTCGCCGCGGCGAACACGCTGATCCTGGTGCTCTCCTCCGTCACCGCCCAGTTCGGCGTCCTCGCCGCCGAGCGCCTCCAGCCCCGCCGCACCGGCGGCTTCCTGCAGTTCGGGAAGTGGGGCATGGTCGAGTGGTTCATCCTGACCTTCATCATGGGCTCGATCTTCGTGGCGGTGCAGTCCTACGAGTACGCGGTGCTCGTCTCCGAGGGCGTGACCATCGCGGCGAACGCGTACGGCTCGGCCTTCTACATCACCACCGGCTTCCACGCCCTCCACGTGGCCGGTGGCCTCATCGCGTTCCTCTTCATCATCGGCCGCGCCTACATGGCCCGCCGGTTCGGCCATCACGAGGCCACGTCCGCGATCGTCGTGTCCTACTACTGGCACTTCGTGGACGTCGTCTGGATCGCCCTGTTCTTCATCGTCTACTTCCTGAAGTAAGACGACCCTCACTCACCGCACCGACGTCAGGTACGGGCCGGGGGCACGCAGCGGTCCGGCCCGTAAGAGAACGATAGGAAACCCCCGTGAAGGCACTTTCGCAGAACCGACGCCATCCCCTGATGGGGCTGGCGCTCCTCCTGCTGGGACTCCTGGTGACCGGCGGACTGTACTCCGTCGCGAGCACCGTGAACCAGGCACAGGCGGCCACGCAGGTCACCGCGGCCGCCTCGGCTGATGACATCACCGAGGGCGAGAAGCTCTTCAACGCCAACTGCGCCTCCTGCCACGGCATGGGCGCCGCGGGGGGCCCCTCCGGCCCGTCCCTGATCGGCGTCGGCGCCGCGTCCGTCGACTTCCAGGTCGGCACCGGCCGCATGCCCATGCAGATGAACGGCCCGCAGGCCCCGGCCAAGCCGAACCAGTTCAACGAGGAGCAGACCGCTCAGCTCGCCGCCTACGTCGCCTCCCTCGGCGCCGGCCCGGCCATCCCCGAGGACGAGTACCTCGACATCAACCGCGAGGACGTGGACATCACCCGTGGCGGCGACCTGTTCCGCATCAACTGCGCCATGTGCCACAACGCAGCTGCGGCCGGCGGTGCGCTCACCCGCGGCAAGTACGCCCCGTCTCTGCAGGGCGTCGAGGAGAAGCACATCTACGAGGCCATGGAGACCGGCCCGCAGAACATGCCGGTGTTCTCCGACTCGAACATCAAGCCCGAGGACAAGCGCGACATCATCGCCTACCTCAAGACCATCGAGAACCAGGGCTCCCCCGGCGGCCTCACCCTCGGCTCGCTCGGCCCCGTCTCCGAGGGCCTGTTCATCTGGACCGCGGGCCTGGCGCTGATCATCGGCTTCATGGTCTGGCTCACCAGCCGGTCCTCCTGATCCCATCGGCGCAGGCGCGCCGACCACCCGTCATCGACATTCGTCACTCGAGTAAAGGAAACAGGACATATGGGCGAGAAAGGCTTTGAAGGGACCGAGCACCGCTCGGGTTCCCTCGAGCACGCCGGCGAGGACGCGCCCCGGTACGCGATCGACAACCCGGGCCTGCCTCCGCACCGTCCGCGTCTGACCGATGTGGATCCGAAGGCCGCGAAGCGCGCCGAGCGTCAGGTCTCGGTCATGTTCCTCATCTCCATCGTGGGCACGGTGCTCTTCTTCATCGGCTACTTCGGCGTGGGGCAGATCGGCAACGGTGAGCCGTTCAGCAAGATCTACCTGCAGAACCTGCTGCTCGGCCTGGGCACCGCCCTCGCCATGTTCGGCATCGGCATCGGCGTGGTGCACTGGGCCAGGACCCTGATGCCGGACCACGAGACCATCGAAGACCGTCATGAGATCCGCTCGGAGGACGACCGCGTGGCCGCCGAGCGGATGATCTCCGAGATCCTGGACGAGTCGCAGATCAAGCGCCGCCCCCTGCTGCGCAACACCCTGATCGGTGCCGCCCTGCTTGCGCCCCTGCCGTTCATCGCCGTGTTCCGCGACCTGGACGACTCGGACAACTTCTCGGACGAGGAGACCCACAACTTCGGACCGGAGCGTCTGCGCCACACCATGTGGGCCGAGGGCGTGCGCCTCGTGCGCGACCCCACCGGCTCCCCCATCAAGGCCTCGGACGTCACGCTCGGCTCCGCTGTGCACGTCATCCCCGACGGCCTGAACGACCTGGGCGACGACAAGCTCAACCAGAAGGCCAAGGCCGTCGTCCTGCTCATGCGCCTCGACCCCGCCAAGGTGGAGATCTCCCCGGGTCGCGAGGACTGGAACGTGGACGGGATCTTCGCCTACTCCAAGGTCTGCACGCACGTGGGCTGCCCGATCGCCCTGTACGAGCAGAACACCCACCACCTGCTCTGCCCCTGCCACCAGTCGACCTTCGACCTGACGCAGGAGTGCAAGGTCATCTTCGGCCCGGCCAGCCACGCGCTGCCGCAGCTGCCGATCACCGTGGACGACGAGGGCTACCTCGTGGCCCAGAGCGATTTCCATGAGCCCGTCGGGCCTGTCTACTGGGAGCGTGGCTGACACCTATGAGCACCACCGTGAATGAGTTCCAGCCGGCGACCACGACCGGCCGCATCGCGAACTTCGTCGACACCCGCATGGGCATGTCGCCGATCGTGAAGTTCTTCGGCCGCAAGATCTTCCCGGACCACTGGACGTTCATGTTCGGCGAGGTCGCCCTGTACAGCTTTGTCATCCTGCTGCTGTCCGGCGCATTCCTCACCCTCTTCTTCGACCCCTCCATGTCCGAGGTCGTCTACGAGGGGGCCTACGCCCCGCTGCGCGGCATCGAGATGTCCGCGGCCTACGCTTCGACCCTCGACATCTCGTTCGACGTGCGCGGCGGTCTGTTCATGCGCCAGCTGCACCACTGGGCCGCGCTGATGTTCGTGGCGGCCATGTCCGTGCACATGCTGCGCGTGTTCTTCACCGGCGCGTTCCGTCGCCCGCGTGAGCTGAACTGGCTGGTCGGCTGCTTCCTGCTGATGGCCGGCTGGGCCGCCGGCTTCACCGGCTACTCCCTGCCCGATGAGGTGCTCTCCGGCAACGGCCTGCGCATCATCGACGGCATCCTGAAGGCGCTGCCCCTCGTGGGCACCTATCTCTCCGCCTTCTTCTTCGGCGGCGAGTTCCCCGGCCATTCGGTCATCGGCCGCCTGTACGCCCTGCACATCATGATCGTGCCGGCCGCCATCCTGCTGCTGATCGGCATCCACCTGTTCATGGTCGTCGTGCACAAGCACACCCAGTACCCGGGCCCGGGCCGCACCGAGGACAACGTGGTCGGCTATCCGGTGGGCCCCGTGTACGCAGCCAAGGCCGGCGGCTTCTTCTTCATCGTGTTCGGTGTGCTCGCGCTCATCGCCTCCACGGTGACGATCAACGCCAACTGGTACTACGGCCCGTACGATCCGTCCCCGGTGCAGGCCGGCACCCAGCCTGACTGGTACATCGGCGTGTTCGACGGCGCCCTGCGCCTGATGCCGGGCATGATCGGCGACTTCTCCTTCCTCTGGAACATCCCCATGCCGTGGGGCTCCTCGGTCTCGCTGCCCATGGGCGTGCTCGTGCCGCTGATCCCGGTCGGCGTCCTGCTCGTCGGCATGTGCGCCTGGCCGTGGATCGAGCGCTGGATCACCAAGGACGACACCGAGCACCACCTGCTCGACCGTCCGCGCAACGCCCCGGCCCGCACGGGCATCGGCGTGGCCGCCGTCGTCTGGTACTGCGTCATGTGGGCGGCCGCCTCCTCGGACCTCATCGCCACCCACTTCCACCTCTCCCTGAACGACGTGCTGTACGTGCTGCGCGCGCTGTTCTTCCTCGGCCCGGTGATCGCCTTCATCGTGACCCGCCGTATCTGCCTGTCCCTGCAGCGCAAGGACCGTGAGCTGGTGCTCCACGGCCTCGAGACCGGCGTCATCGAGATGTCCCCCGAGGGCGGCTTCCACGAGCGTCACCGCCAGCTGACCGACTACGAGCTGTACCGCCTGGTGGCCTTCGAGGACCGTCGCCCGGTGCCGGCCATCCCCGGCCCCAACGGCAAGGTGGGCATGCTGGAGAAGGTCCGTGCCGGCCTGAACCGCATGTTCTACCAGGAGCGCGTCGCCCCGGTCTCCCGCGAGGAGCTGGTGGAGGCCCGCACCCACGGGCAGCACGGCCACGAGGAGCACCCCGTCGAGCTCGGACACGGCTCGGACGCTCCTCATCTGGAGCGCTGACCCCGGTCGGCTGATCCCCTGCGAAGGGCCCCGCGCACCATGGTGCGCGGGGCCCTTCGGCGTCCCGGGGCGGGCCGCCCGAGGTCGTAGCGGGCGCCATGAGGGGGTCCAGCGCCCTGCCCCCGTTACCTTCTTCGTGGCTCCTGGATCCGGCAGGATCAGGGAGTGCTGGCCGGCCGGTCCTGGGCATGATCGTTTGCCCCCAGTCATCCATGATCCGGGGGGTGTTGTCACCCAGGACCGGTCCGGTGGTCACGGATCGCTGATAGAGGCAGGACCCGGCTGACAAGGGCCTTCGTAACGTGGATGCCGAGCGTGATCACCTCCCGGCCGGCCAGCACACGCCACCGGCGCACCAGAAGGGAACGATCATGACAGCACAGCAGCACCCGGCCGTGTTCATCGGCCTTGACGTCGGCAAGGCCGAGCACCACGCCGTGGCCCTCACCGCGGCCGGGAAAAAGGTCTACGACAAGGCCCTGCCCAACGACGAGACCCGCCTACGCGGCATCCTCGACGAGCTCGCCCGCGCCCACGGGCCCGCGCTGCTCGTCGTCGATCAACCGGCCACGATCGGCGCCCTGCCCGTGGCCGTGGCCCAGGCCTGCGACGGCGTTGAGGTGGCGTACCTGCCCGGGCTGGCGATGCGACGGATCGCTGACCTGCACCCCGGCTCGGCCAAGACCGACGCCAAGGACGCGGCGATCATCGCTGAAGCAGCCCGCACGATGCCCCATACGCTGCGCTCCATCCGAGTCGATGAGGAACAGATCGCCGAGCTGGCCATGCTCGCCGGGTTCGATGACGACCTCGCCGCGCAGATCACCGCGACCTCGAACCGGCTGCGCGGACTCCTCACCCAGATCCACCCCGCGCTCGAGCGCGTGCTCGGGCCCAGGATCACCCACCCCGCCGTGGCAGACCTTCTCGGCCGCTACCCCACCCCGGCACAGCTCAGAACGGCTGGGCCGGGGCATGTGCGGGCCAGGCTGCGCAAGCACGCCCCACGCCTGGCCGCTTCTCTCACGGAACAGATCTTCCAAGCCCTGGACGAGCAGTCCGTGGTCGTGGCCGGCACGCAGGCCGCGGCCACCGTGGTCCCGATCCTGGCAGAACAGCTCGCCGGCCTGACCCGTCAGCGGGCCGGCCTGGCCTCCCAGGTGGAGGCTGCAGTGGAGGCCCACCCTCTTCACCCGGTCCTGATCTCGATGCCCGGAGTAGGGATCAGGACCGCCGCACGCATCCTCACTGAAGTTGTGGGCAAGGACTTCGTCGATGCCGGGCATCTGGCCTCCTACGCCGGGATCGCCCCGGTCACCCGACGCTCCGGGACCTCGATCCGCGGAGAGCACGTAGCCCGGGGCGGGAACAAGCGACTGAAGCGGGCCCTGTTCCTCTCAGCGTTCGCTTCGCTGTCACACCCGCCTTCCAGGGCGTACTACGACCGCAAACGAGCCCAGGGCAAACGCCACAACCAGGCGCTGATCGCGCTGGCCCGGCGCCGCACGGACGTGCTCTACGCGATGCTCCGCGATGGCACCCTGTATCAAGATCCGACCGCCCCGCCAGCACCATCATCAGTCGCTCTCGCGGCTTGACGAAAACCATAGAGGCACCCCCCCGACTTGCCGGGTCGGCGAACTGCGCTGTGGGGTAGTCGTACGGCGGCCCCCTCGGGTGGGCCTGAGCAATGGTGCGCCTCGCTGGTCGCGGCCGACCGGTTCTGGCACGGACTGGCGTGCGTCCGGTCCGCGACGGCGGATGCTGGGCGGACGCAGGTGGCCTTCCTCGGGGGACGTCCCGAGAGACTGCAGGAGACGGGCACCGTCGATGGTCTGGGTCCTCAAGCGGCTTTTCCTCCCACGCGGGCTCAAGAAGGTGAGCCGGTGCCCTGCCATGGGGTGGGTGCTGCGACATCCGTTCATCCTCGGAGAGGAGTCCGCGCATCGGCCTCGCCCTCGCACACCACCGCCGCCTGTACCGTCCGCTGCGCCCGCCCACCACTTGTGCCCCACGACACCGGTTGCGCCCGGGCACGGTCGGACCTGGCGCCACCGGTCCGGAATCCTCCGCCTGCGAACTCCCGACAGCAGGGGAAGACCGCCGCCAGACGCCTCAGCGGGTCGCCGCCGCAGGCCGAGGCGCACGGTGCACCAGTTGAGTCCCGCATAGTGGTGTAGCGCCCGGTGGTCGGGCACGTCGTTCCAGACGTGGACGCGGCCACCGTGTGATCCTTCGAGTCAACCTCTCACAGAATCCTCGAACGGAGTCATCACGATGACCGCTCCTCATATTGTCGACCCTGCCGGCCTGCTCGGCGAAGCCCTGTCCGAAGCATCCCCGGATTTGATGCGTTCGTTGCTGCAGACCGTGATCAACTCCCTGCTCTCCGCTGACGCCGACGCGGTGGTCGGCGCCGAATGGGGTAAACCCACCCCGGGCCGAGCTACCCAGCGCAACGGGTACCGGCACCGGGACCTGGACACCCGGGTCGGGACCCTGGACGTGGCGATCCCCAAACTCAGGTCGGGCACGTACTTCCCGGAGTGGCTGCTCGAGCGCCGCAAAAGGGCCGAATCCGCGCTGATCACGGTGGTCGCCGACTGCTACCTGGCCGGGGTCTCGACCCGGCGGATGGACAAACTGGTCAAGACCCTCGGGATCAACGCGCTGTCGAAGTCCCAGGTCTCGCGGATGGCCACCGAGCTGGACGAGCAGGTCGAGTCCTTCCGTCATCGCCCGCTCGGGGAGGCTGGGCCGTTCACGTTCGTGGCCGCCGACGCGCTGAGCATGAAGGTCCGCGAGGGCGGCCGGGTGGTCAACGCCGTGGTGCTGCTGGCCACCGGGGTCAATGGTGACGGCCACCGCGAGGTCCTCGGCCTGCGGGTGGCCACCTCGGAGACGGGGTCGGCGTGGAACGAGTTCTTCGCCGACCTGGTGGCCCGGGGCCTGACCGGAGTCCGCCTGGTCACTTCCGACGCCCACACCGGGCTCAAGGACGCCATCGCCGCGAACCTGCCCGGAGCGACCTGGCAGCGGTGCCGGACCCACTACGCGGCGAACCTGATGGGCATCACCCCCAAGTCCATGTGGCCGGCCGTGAAGGCCATGCTGCACTCGGTGTATGACCAGCCCGACGCCGCCAGCGTGGACGCCCAGTTCGACCGGCTGCTGGACTACGTCAGCGAAAAGCTGCCCGCGGTGGCCGAACACCTCGATGGTGCCCGGGCGGACATCCTGGCGTTCACCACGTTCCCCAAGGACGTGTGGACCCAGATCTGGTCGAACAACCCGGCCGAACGGCTCAACCGCGAGATCCGGCGTCGCACCGACGCCGTGGGCATCTTCCCGAACCGGGCAGCGATCGTGCGCCTGGTCGGGGCGGTGCTGGCTGAGCAGACCGATGAGTGGGCCGAGGGCCGCCGCTACCTCGGCCTCGAGGTGTTGGCCCGCTGCCGCCTCACCACCGTGGACGACACCGGGAACGAGGTGAACGCCGAACCGGAAACCACCCTCGAACTCAGCGCCTAACAGCACCAATGGAGGATCAGAGCGTTACACCACTACTCGGGACTTGACCGGTGCACCTGCAAGCTGAAGGACACAGGCGGTGCCCCTGGCGGTGACACGGGGAGCTCTGACGGCCTCACGGCGAAGCCGGACCTGTCGCCGCGTATGGCATCGGTGCCCGGGTGGGGTGCACCGAGCTGCAACTCAGCGATCGACCGGCACACCCCCCCTGTCCCGGACCGAGGCGTGGGAGGACGAACCGGCCTGTCACTGCGACGGTGGTGGTCTCGCTCGGGCGTGCACCTGCGAGGCCCAGCGTTGCGAGGTGTCGGCGATGGGGGCGGGACACGACGATCACCGTCGGCCCCCTACCCCGGTGGTGACGCTCCCCGGGCTTGGCTGGCCCGACGGGTGTCAGCGGCGTCATGCCACCCCTCCCACACGACGCGGCGTTCTCCGATCGCCCAGAGCGGGTGCGAGGCGTGCGATCGCCGCCACACCACCGTGACGGGCGGTCGTGCCGTCCACTCCCTGGCCGTGCTGTAAGCGGCCATGAAAAGCTGCCCATAGGTGGCCAGGGAATGACCCGCTGACGGCCATGAGGACTGCCCAGTGATGGCCACGGGAACTGCCCGGTGCTGGCCATCTGGTTTGCCCGCGTTGCTCGTTGCCCGCCGCGTCGTGAGCCGGCGGGGGCCTCCTCCCCGGGTTGGATATCGGTGTCGAATCGAATCCAGCGAGGAAGAGGCCCTGAATGAAGGATGCCGCAGAAACCATGAAAATACTCAGTGCCTATGACCTGACCAAGTCATTGCGGGGCGCCGCCGAGCTGGCCGGTTGCTCCCATCACACCGTGGCCCGGCTGGTGCGGGCCCGCGACGCCGGCCAGACCCCTGGATCCGGAGCCAGCCGCCCGAAGGTCACCGATGTCTGGCTGCCCAAGATCGAGGAATGGGTCGAGGCCTCCACGGGCAGGATCCGCGCCGATGTCGTGCACGCCAAGCTCACCGCAATGGGCTACACCGGCTCTGAGCGCTCCACCCGGCGGGCGGTGGCCGAGGTGAAGGCCGCCTGGCGGGCCGGGAAGCGCCGGGTGCACCGGCCCTGGATCACCGAGCCGGGCGCATGGCTGCAGTACGACTTCGGCGATGGGCCGGCGATCGACGGGGCCAAGACGGTGCTGTTCGTGGCCTGGCTGGCCTGGTCCCGCTACCGGATCGTCATCGCCCTGCGTGATAGGACGGCTCCGAGTGTGTTCGCCGCCCTGGACCGGTGCTTCCGGCTGATCGGGGGCGCGCCGACCTATGTGCTGACGGATAACGAGAAGACAGTGACGGTCTCTCATGTGGCCGGGGTGCCGGTGCGTAACCAGGCCACCGTGGCGTTCGCTCGGCATTACGGCGTGGAGGTGCTGACCTGCCAGCCAGCGGATCCGGCCGCCAAGGGCGGGGTGGAGAACGCGGTGAAGCTGGCCAAGGCCGACCTGGTCCCGAAGGACACCAACCTGCGGGACCAGTACGCCTCGTTCGCTGAGCTCGAGGCCGCCTGCGCGGGGTTCATGGCCATGGTGAACTCCCGGGAGCACCGGGTGACCCGGCGCCGCCCGGACCACATGCTCGCCGAGGAGACCAGCGCGTTGCATCGGATCCCCGCCACGGCGCACACCGTGGCCTACGGGGTGGGACGGAAGGTGCCGGAGAACACGCCGATGGTCTCCTTCGAAAACGCCCAGTACTCGGTGCCCGCGCACCTGCTCGGGGCCGAGGTGTTCGTGCGCCATCACGGCACCGGACCGGACTCGATGGTGGTGATCATGCACGCCGGTGCGCAGGGGCCGGTGGAGGTCGCCCGGCACCGGGTGGCCCGGCCCGGGTCCCCGGCCATCGACGACGCGCACTTCCCCGGCCACGAGACGGACAAGGTGCCCAGGGACTACACCCCGGTGCCCCGTTCGGCGGCGGAGGCCGAGTTCCTGGCCATCGGGGCCGGAGCGAGGACCTGGCTGGTGGAGGCCGCCGCGGCCGGCACCAGCCGGATCGGTCAGAAGATGGCCGAGGCCGTCACCCTGGCCAAGCTCGCCGGCACCGACCAGGTCGACCGCGCCCTCGGGGTGGCCGCGGTGCACCAGCGCTTCGCCCACGGCGACCTGGCCTCCCTGCTCACCGCCGCCGGCCACCGCACCGGGATGCACACCGCCACCGAGGAACGGTCCCTGACCCAGGGCACCGCCGGCTGGGCCGGCCTCGGTACCTCCAACACCGAGGGGGCAGCCCGGTGAGCATCCACACCCCGAACACCGCCGCACCGGCGCTGCCGGCCGATTTGGAGGCGCTGTTGCGGCAGCTGAAGATGCCCCACGCCCGCGGTATCGCCGCCGAGGTACTGGCCACCGCCCGGGCCCAACGCTGGGAGCCGGCCGAGGTCCTCAAGGCCCTGCTGGTCGAGGAGACCACCGGTCGGGCCCGATCCATGCTCGCCGCCCGGCGCAAGGCCGCCGGGTTCCCCACCGGCAAGACCTTCACGACCTGGGATCCGGGCGCCTCCTCGATCCCGGCCCCGACCCAGCAGTCCCTGCGCACCCTGGAATGGCTCTCGCGCAGAGAGAACCTCGTGGTCTGCGGGCCCTCCGGCACCGGCAAGACCTTCTTCCTCGAGGCCCTGGGCCAGCAGGCCGTGGAGGAGGGCAAGCGGGTGGCCTGGTTCACCCTGGAGGACCTCGGGGCGATGATCCGGGCCCACCGGCCCGATGACACCATCACCAAAGCCGTCGCCCGAATCCTGCGCGCCGACCTGATCGTCATCGACGACATCGGCCTGCTGCCGGTCGCCGACGATGCCGCCGAGGGCCTCTACCGCATCGTGGACGCCGCCTACGAGAAACGCTCCGTAGCGATCAGCTCGAACCTGCATCCGGCCGGCTTCGACGAGCTGATGCCCAAGACCCTGGCCACCGCCACCGTGGACCGGCTCCTGCACCACGCCCACGTCTGCCAGACCACCGGAGACTCCGTACGGATGACCCAGGCAATGGCCGGGAAGGGAGTCATGCCACTGAACTGATCCCATCACGGTGGCCAGCACCACCACCCAAACGGGCAAACCAGCTGGCCACCAGTGGGCAGTTCTGATGGCCACCAGCGGGAAGAAACACTGGCCGCCTATGGGCAGAACTCAATGGCCCTTGACACCGTGCAGGGGTGAGGGCGTCGCCGCCCGACCCCTTCAGGGTGGCCGCCGACGTCGGGCGGCCTGACCAGCGCCGCTGCGCGGCGCGTAAGCTCATGGTGCAGGGCTCCCGCTTCCCCCGACGCGGCGAGGCGAGGCAGGTCGTGGGGATCCGCCGCTGCGGTGTACGTCGAGCGGAGGGCCCGCTGCCACAACGGCGGGCCAGCCGCACTCATCGCACAGGGAAACGCCGCAGGCCGGACCCCGAGGGGATCCGGCCTGCGGCGTGGGAACGACGGTCGGGTCAGTGGGCGTACTTGCCCCGAGAGAACTCGTAGACCCACCCGAAGGTGAAGTAGGCGCCCGCGATGACGCCGATGATGAAGATCCACCAGCCGACGGCCAGACCGGTCACGATGATCGCGCAGGCCAGGCCGAGGCCCAGCGGCCACCAGCTCCAGGGAGCGAAGGTGCCGTAGGTGCCGGCGTAGTCGGCGATCTGGCCGTCCGCATCATCGGCGGGCCCGACGCCGTACTTCCGCTCGGTGACGTTCAGGTACCACGCGATCATCCAGGACATCCCGGCCAGGGCGTAGAGGGCCGGGATGCCTGCCCACTCGGTCCACTCGACCCAGAACCCGTAGAGGGTGGCGGCTGCGATGAAGAACAGGCCGATGATCCAGAAGATGTTGGCTGCGACCTTCACTGTGCGACCTTCTCTCCGAAGGCCTCAGACGTGTTCTGAGGCGAGTGCGGGAAGAGCTCCGGGTGGTGCAGATCCAGCGCCGGACGCTCGGAGCGGATGCGCGGCAGGGAGTGGAAGTTGTGCCGCGGCGGCGGGCACGAAGTGGTCCACTCGAGCGAGGCGCCGAAGCCCCACGGGTCGTCAACGGTGACCTTCTTGCCATAGCGCGAGGTGATGTAGACGTTCCAGAAGAACGGGATCAGCGACGCGCCGAGAACGAAGGAGAACACCGAGGAGAACGCGTTCATCGCCTGGAAGCTGTCCTCCACCATGTAGTCCGCGTAGCGACGGGGCATGCCGATGACACCGAGCCAGTGCTGGACCAGGAACGTGCCGTGGAAGCCCACGAACAGCATCCAGAACTGGATCTTGCCGAGACGCTCGTTCAGCATCTTGCCGGTGAACTTCGGCCACCAGAAGAAGAAGCCGGCGAACATCGCGAACACCACGGTGCCGAAGATGACGTAGTGGAAGTGCGCCACGACGAAGTACGTGTCGGACACCTGGAAGTCCAGGGGCGGCGACGCCAGGATGACGCCGGTCAGGCCACCGAACAGGAAGGTGACCATGAAGCCGAGCGTCCACAGCATCGGGGTCTCGAAGGTGATCGAACCGCGCCACATGGTGCCGATCCAGTTCACGAACTTCACGCCGGTCGGGACCGCGATGAGCATGGTCATCACGGAGAAGAACGGCAGGAGCACGGCGCCGGTCACGTACATGTGGTGCGCCCACACCGTCACGGAGAGCGCGGCGATCGCCGTCGTCGCGAACACGATGGACTTGTAGCCGAAGATCGGCTTGCGGGAGAACACCGGGATGATCTCCGACACGACGCCGAAGAACGGCAGGGCGATGATGTACACCTCGGGGTGGCCGAAGAACCAGAAGAGGTGCTGCCACAGGATGGCGCCGCCGTTCTCCGGGTTGAAGATGTGGCCGCCGAAGCGACGGTCCAGGCCCAGCGCGAAGAGCGCGGAGGCAAACGGCGGGAACGCCACCATGATCAGGATGCCGGTGATGAGCGTGTTCCAGGTGAAGATCGGCATGCGCCACATCGTCATGCCAGGAGCACGCATCGTCAGGATCGTGGTGATGAAGTTGACGCCGCCCATGATCGTGCCGAAGCCCTGGAGGACCAGACCGAACACCCAGAGGTCACCGCCGACGCCCGGCGAGTACGTGGTGTTGGAGAGCGGGGCGTAGGCGAACCAGCCGAACGAGGCCGCACCCTGCGGGGTGAGGAAGCCGGCGGTCGCGATGAGCGAGCCGAACAGGAAGAACCAGAACGCCAAGGCGTTCAGACGCGGGAAGGACACGTCCGGAGCACCGATCTGCAGCGGCACCAGCACGTTGGCGAAGCCCGTGAAGAGCGGGGTCGCGAACATGAGCAGCATGAGCGTGCCGTGCATGGTGAACAGCTGGTTGTACTGCTCCTTCGTCTGCAGGATCTGCATGCCGGGCTCGAAGAGCTCCGCGCGGATCATGAGGGCCATGACGCCGCCGATGCAGAAGAAGACGAAGGACGTGATCAGGTACATGTACCCGAGCACCTTGTGGTCGGTCGTCGTCAGCCAGCTGACGACGATCTTGCCCAGCGAACGGGGCACCACACGAGGCTGCGCCTGTGAGCGCACCTCATCCGTTGCGTACTCGTAAGTGGTCATCAGTGGCTACCTCCACCGCGGGGGGTCTGGAGATCGCGCTCCATCGTCCCGGCGCCGTCAGGGTTGTTGTTGGGATTGCGGCTGTACTCGTCGCCCACCTGACCCGGCTCCATCTCCTCGAGGCGCTGGACGAACTCCGCCTCGTCGACGACCTCCACGTTGAAGAGCATCTCGGAGTGGGACTCGCCGCACAGCTCGGCGCACTTGCCGTCGTAGCTGCCCAGCTCCTGGGGGGTCAGGTACAGGTGGTTGGTCTTGCCGGGCACCATGTCACGCTTCTGGAGGAACTGCGGGATCCAGAAGGAGTGGGCCACGTCACGGGACTTCAGCTCGAAGTGCACCGGCACGTCATTCGGCAGGTACAGGACCGGAAGGGTGTCACGCACGCCCTCGGTGCCGTCCAGCTGGGCCTGGATTCCGGAGTAGTGGGCCTCGATGACCTCGCCGTTCTCCTGCTCGTAGGAGTAGTTGAAGTCCCAGGACCACTGCTTGCCGTACACGGTGACGGTCAGCGGCGAGTCGTCCACGGGGCGGTCGACCTCGGTCTGGACGCGGTTGGTGAAGCCCCAGAAGGTGACGACCATCAGGATCGGGATGGCCGTGAACATGGTCTCGAGCGGCACGTTGTAGGCCGTCTGCTTCGGGAAGCCCTGGTCGTTCTTGCGGCGGCGGTACGCCACCATGCACCAGATCATGGCGCCCCAGGCCAGCAGGCCGACGACCATGGCCGCGATCCAGGAGTTCACCCACAGGTCGGTGAGCTGGGCGTTGTGGTTGGTGGTGTCCCGGGTGCCGGGGTACCAGCCGCGCTGGACCTCTGCCGAACACCCGGTCAGCACCAGGAGCGCCGTGGTGCCCACGGCACCGGCGGTCCAGCGGCGGCGAGTCCGACGTCCGGCGTCATTCTGTGCTCTCACAGACGGCCTTCCTCTTCATCTCGTGTGCGAGGGGCGTGCCCGCTCCCCCGGCGATTCGGCGACTTCTCGCAGCGTCCTCGCAGGGAGCACGGGTATGCCCTGATGATTCAGAGCCAGTCTAAGCCGAAACGAGCGGATTCTCCGCACCGTGACACGGGCGGATCGTGTCTGGGAGCCGGGTCCGAGCATCCTGGGCGCGGTGCCCGAGCACGACGACGGCGGGCCGGCCGAGGCCGACCCGCCGGTTCGCGGTCCGAGGCGCTCCGGGCGCCCGCAGATCAGTGGAAGGAGTCGCCGCAGGCGCACGAGCCGCCTGCGTTGGGGTTGTCGATCGTGAAGCCCTGCTTCGAGATGGTGTCCTCGAAGTCGATGGTCGCGCCCATGAGGTAGGGCACGCTCATCTTGTCGACGATCACCTCGACCCCGTCGTAGTCACGGACGGTGTCGCCGTCGAGGACGCGCTCGTCGAAGTAGAGCTGGTAGATCAGGCCCGAGCAGCCGCCCGGCTGCACGGCGACGCGCAGCCGCAGGTCCGTGCGGCCCTCCTGCTCGAGCAGCGAGCGCACCTTGCCGGCCGCCACGTCGGTCAGCTCGACCTCGTGCGGGGGCAGGCCTTCGGCGTCCTGGGTCGCGCCGATCTCGACGCCGGTCTCCTCTGCGGACAGAGCCATCGTGACCTCCTCAGATCATGGGGCGCGGACGGGGCTGTCACGCGCGTGTGGTCTTCAGGACAACACTAGCCGCCCACGGGGCATTCCCGGCCCGCCGCACCGGCGGCGGGCCGGGCACTCACGGGAGAGCCGCGCGAGCCAGAGCGCCTCGGCCACGACGGCCCGCTTGAAGTCGTCGATGTGCAGCGACTCGTTCGCCGAGTGCGCCCGCGTGTCCGGGTCCTCCACGCCCGTGATGAGGAGGGTGGCCTCCGGGAAGACCTCGGCGAGGTCCGCGGTGAACGGGATGGAGCCGCCCATGCCGATCGCCCGGGGCTCGACGCCCCAGGCGTCCTCCAGGGCGGCCATCATCGCGGCCGCGGCAGGGGCCGAGGTGTCCGTCGTGAACGGCTGACCGAATTCCCCCGCGGTGACCGTGATCTCCGCGCCGAGCACCGCCGCGGACTGCGCCTCCAGGTGGGTGCGCAGCGCCTCGAAGGCCTCCGCGGGGTCCATGCCGGGGCCCAGGCGCAGCGAGAACTTGGCGCGCGCCGCGGGCTGGATCGTGTTCGAGGACTCCGCGACGGAGGGTGCGTCGATCCCGATGATGCTCAGCGCGGGAGCGTTCCACAGCCGGTCCGCGACCGGACCGCGGCCGGCCAGGGTCACTCCGTCCAGCACGCCCGCGTCCGCACGGAAGACGTCCTCGGGGTAGTCCAGGCCCGCCGTCTGCCGCGGCTCGAGGCCGGGCACGGCGACCGCGCCGTCCGCGTCGTGGAGCGTGGCGATCAGCCGTGAGAGCAGGACGACGGCGTCCAGGACCGGCCCGCCGAACATGCCGGAGTGCACGGCGTGGTCGAGCACCCGGACGGTCACCGTGCCGTCCACCAACCCGCGCAGGGACGTGGTCAGCGCCGGCTCCCCCACGGCCCAGTTGGACGAGTCCGCGACGACGATCGCGTCGGCGTCGAGGCGCGCCCGGTGCCTCTCCAGGAAGGTGCGGAAGGTGGGCGAGCCGGCCTCCTCCTCGCCCTCGATGAAGACGCGGACGCCGACGCCGGCGTCGGGCAGGACGTCCCGCAGGGCGGCGAGGGCGGCGAGGTGGACCATGATGCCGGCCTTGTCGTCGGCGGCGCCGCGGCCGTAGAGCCGCCCGCCGCGCTCGGTGGCCACGAGCGGCGGGGTGTCCCAGAGGTCCTCGTCCCCGATCGGCTGCACGTCATGGTGGGCATACAACAAGACAGTGGGCTTGTCTGAGGCGCCGGGCTTCTCACCGATCACCGCCGGCCCGCCGGGCCGGCCGTCGTCGCGGGTCTCGGTCACGATCTCCACATGCTGCAGGCCCGCCTCGCGCAGCAGGCCCGCGACGGCCTCGGCGGACCGCTCGAGCTGGGTGCGGTCCGCTGAGTCCCAGGCGATGCCCGGGATCGCCACGAGGTCGGTGAGGGTCTGGAGGGTCGTCGGGAAGCGGGCCTCGACGGCCTCACGGACGGCGGAGACGAGGGGCGCGTCCTGCGGCGCACGGGAGGTGATGTCAGTCATGACGGCCAGCGTAGACGGCGGCCGGGCCGCGGGCCGCGCCTGAGGGCGGGCGGGACGCGCCCCACCACTAGACTGGTCGGGTGTTCAAGCGAGACAAGACCCCCGAGACCGCGCCCACCCCCTCGACTCACGGCTCCTCCGCCGCGCCGGCCGAGGGCGCCGCCGTGGCCGAGGCCGGGCCGCGCGATCGCTCGCAGGGCAAGAAGGGTCCGACTCCGCGGCGCCGCGACCAGGAGGCCGCGCGCCGGCGCACCCTGGTCCCCGAAGATCGCAAGGCGGCCCGCAAGGCCGAGCGTCAGGCGATGGCCCAGGAGCGGATGCGCCAGCGCGCCGCGCTGGAGACCGGGGACGAGCGCGGTCTCCCGGCGCGCGACAAGGGACCGCAGAAGCGCTGGGTCCGTGACTACGTGGACGCACGCACCGGCATCGGCGAGTGGCTCATGCCCGTCGTCTTCGCCTACGTCCTGCTCATGTTCATCCCCGGCCGCGAGGCGCAGCTGATCCTGATGATCAGCCTGTACGTCCTCGTGGCCCTCGTGCTCATCGAGAGCTTCCTGGTCAGTCGGCACATCAAGAAGGGCCTCACGGAGCGCTTCGGCACGCCGGAGCCCGGGACCGGCTTCTACGGCATCATGCGCGCGCTGCAGTTCCGCCGCCTGCGTCTGCCCAAGCCCCAGGTCAAGCGGGGCGAGTACCCCGCCTGACACGGCGCCGCGCGACGGCCCGGACCCCGGTGGGTCCGGGCCGTCGCGTCCCAGGCGGGCAGACCGTCAGCCCCGCAGGGATCGGGCCAGCCCGGCGGTGATCCGTCCGGCCCAGAACGGCCCCTCGTAGAGGAACGCGGTGTAACCCTGGACGAGGTCCGCGCCCGCGTCGAGCCGGGCCTGGACGTCGGCGGCATCCGTCACCCCGCCCACGCTGACGACGGCGGCGCCCGCGGGCAGCGCGGCGCGCAGGACCGCCAGCACGCGCATCGACCGCTCCTGCAGCGGGGCCCCGGACAGGCCGCCCGCGCCCAGGGCGTCCACGTCGGCACGCGGGGTGCGCAGACCCTCCCGGGAGACGGTCGTGTTGGTCGCGATGACGCCGTCGAGCCCGAGGCGCTCGGCGAGCGCCCCGACGGCACGCACGTCGACGTCCGCCAGGTCCGGGGCGATCTTCACGGTCAGTGGCACCCGCCGGCCCGGGACCGCACGGTCGGCCTCCTCGCGCACCGCCGTGAGGATCGGCTCCAGCGCGTCGATCTCCTGCAGCTGGCGCAGCCCCGGCGTGTTCGGGGAGGACACGTTGACCGTCAGGTAGTCGGCGTGGGGCGCGAGCAGGCGGGTGGAAGCCCGGTAGTCGTCCGCCGCGTCCTCGAGCGGGACCACCTTGGTCTTGCCGATGTTGACGCCCAGGACCGGCCGGGTCGGACCGAAGCGGCGCTCCAGGGTCTGCCGGGTCCGCGCCAGGCGGGGGGCGACGGCCGCCGCGCCGTCGTTGTTGAAGCCCATGCGGTTGACCAGCGCCCGGTCGTCCACGAGACGGAACAGTCGGGGCTGCGGGTTGCCGGGCTGCGGCTGCGCCGTGATCGTGCCGACCTCGATGTGGCCGAACCCGAGGTCGGCCAGGGCGGCGGTCCCCCGGCCGTCCTTGTCGAACCCCGCGGCCAGGCCGAAGGGCGTCGGGAACCGCAGGCCCATGACCGTGCGCCCGAGCATCGGGTCCGGGCGGAAGGCGGCGCGCAGGGCGGCGGACGCCCCTGTGCGCTCGGCCAGCCGGATCGCGTCGAAGCCCCGATGGTGCGCCTGCTCCGCGTCCATGCCGCCGAACACGGCACGGAAGAAGGGCGGGTACAGGCGAGGCGCACGGGAGGTCAGGAGGCCGCCGACGGCGGACGTGGGATCAGGCAGCTGCATGCCCCCATCCTCGCACGGGCCTCCCGCCCGCCCGGGGTCCTCCTAGAGTGGTCGGATGGCCCGTGACCCGATCCAGCCGCCGCCCCCGGACCCATCCGCCCCGCACGGTGCACCCGCCGGCGGACCGACGGAGGAGGACACCCGCCCGTTCCTCGACGATCCACCGGGCCTGGGCTGGGTCCCGGACGGACTGCCGGGCTTCGAACGAAGCACCCTCGGCCTCGACACTGATGAACAAGGCCAGAACCTTGTCACAGTGGTGCGGCCGCGCGCCGACGTCGCCCGTGACCCGGCCCGGCGGCCCATCCTCTCGGTGCACGGCTGGAGCGACTACTTCTACAACGCCCCGCTCGCCCACGCGTTCGAGGCCGCCGGCTACGCCTTCCACGCCGTCGACCTCCGCCACTACGGCCGCTCGCTGCGCGCGGGGCAGACACCCGGCTGGACGGACGACCTGGCCCGCTACGACGCGGACCTCGAGGCCGCGTTCGAGACCATCGCCCGGGACCACCCACTGCCGCCCATCCTCATGGGCCACTCCACCGGCGGGCTGATCGCCGCGCTGTGGGCGGACCGGAATCCCGGCCGCCTCGCCGCGCTCGTGCTCAACAGCCCGTGGCTGGAGATGCAGGGCAACACGGGCGTGCGCCTTCTGGCGAAGTCCATCGTGGGGCCCGTCTCCGCGATGAAGCCCTACGCCATGCTCACGCTGCCGCGCATCGACCACTACTGGCGCACCCTCTCGGACCAGGCCGAGGGCGAATGGGACCTGCACCCGCTCTGGCGTCCCCCGCACGCCTTCGAGGTGCCGGCCGCCTGGCTGAGCGCGGTCCTCTCGGGGCACCGGGCCGTGGCCGGGCGGCTCGACGTCTCCGTGCCGATCCTCGTGCTCGTCTCCGCGCGCGGGCATCGGGGCACGTCCTACGGCGAGGCGATGCTGACCTCGGACATCGTCCTGGACCCCGATGCCATGGCCCGCCGCTCCCTGCGGCTCGGCGACCGGGTGACCGTCCACCGGCTCCCCGACGCGCTGCACGACGTGTTCGCCTCCCCCGCGTCGGTGCGCGAGGCGGCCGGCGCCGCGACGCTCACGTGGCTGAGAGCCTACGCGCCGCCGTCGGCCACCGAGGCCGAGTCCGGTGCGCCGGACGACGGCGCCGGCTGAGGGGTGTCCACGGCGCCGCCGTAGCGGCGGTCCCGGCGGGCGTAGGTCTCGACGGCGGCCCACAGGGTCCGCCGGTCGACGTCCGGCCACAGCACGTCCAGGAACAGCAGCTCCGCGTAGGCGGACTGCCACAGCAGATAGTTGGACAGGCGCTGCTCCCCCGAGGTCCGCAGGAACAGGTCCACGTCCGGGACGACGTCGACGTCCTGACCCGTGCGGAAACCGCGGTCGAGGTAGCGGGTGATGACGTCCTCGCTGATCTCGCCCGGCCGCATCCGGCCGGCCCGGACCTCTTCGGCGATGGCCTGGACGCCATCCAGGATCTCGGCCCGGCTGCCGTAGTTCACGCACATGTGCAGCGTGGTGCCGGTGTTGTGGCGCGTGAGCTCCTCGGCCTCCTGCAGCTCCCGGATCACGGGGGTCCAGAGGCGCGGGGCCCGACCGTTCCACCGGATCCGCACGTTCCACGAGTGCAGGGTGTCCCGTTGCCGGCGCAGCACGTCCCGGGAGAAGCCCATGAGGAAACGCACCTCCTCCGCCGAGCGCCGCCAGTTCTCCGTGGAGAACGCATACGCGGACACGTGGCCGATCCCCAGCTCCACCGCCCCGGCGACGACGTCCAGCAGCGCCGCCTCGCCGGCCCGATGGCCCTCGGTGCGGGGCAGGCCGCGCTGGTTGGCCCACCGGCCGTTGCCGTCCATCACGATCGCCACGTGCCGGGGCACGAAACGCGGATCGATCCGCGGGGCGACCGCACCCGAGGGGTGTGGCGGCGGGGGCTGCGGGGCACGGTCGTCGCTCATGGTCTCCTCTCGACGCGCGGGGCGGGGAGGCCAAGGTCCTGGTCCAGGACGGACAGGGACACCAGGCGCCGCTCGGCGTGGAACTGCAGGTACGCCGCCACGATACCGGCCGCCTCGCGGCGGGCGGGGGCCCCGGAGGCGTCCGCGGTGGCCCAGTCCCCCGCCGCAAGGGCCGAGAGCAGATCGAAGGTCTCCGGGGCCGGGTGCGCGGCACCGGGTGGCCTGCACTCGGGACAGACGTCCCCGCCGAGGCCCACGTGCAGCGCCGTGTGCGGGCCGGGGGCGCCGCAGCGGGCGCACCGGTCGAAGGTGGGGGCCCAGCCGGCCTGGGCGAGCGCGCGCAGCAGGAACGAGTGCAGGATCAGGCGAGGGTCGTGCGCGCCACGGGCCAGCGCGGCCAGCGCGCCGTGGAACAGGCGGTACTGGGCGCGCCGACCGCCGTCGTCGACCGCGGGGACCCGCTCGACGGCCTCGGCGAGGGCGCCGGCGACGGTGTAGGCGTCGTAGTCGGCGGCCAGCATCGTCGCGTACGGGTGCAGCAGCTGCGCCTGGCTCACGGTGTGCAGCTCGCCCCGGCCGCGCGCGAGCTGGAGTGTGGAGTGCATGAACGGCTCCACCACCGAGCCCAGCCGGGAGGAGGTCTTGCGCACCCCCTTGGCCACGGCCCGGACCAGGCCTTGCTCGGGGGTGAGCGCCTCGACGATGCGATCGGCCTCCCCCAGACGGTGGGTGCGCAGCACGATGGCCTCGGTGCGGAACGAGTTCGCCGCGTAGCCGCCGTGCCGCGCACCCCGCCGGGAAGAGCCCGAGCCGTTCACGCGCGCAGGGCGCGGTTCACCGCGGACACCACGGCCTTCAGCGAGGCGGTGGTGGTGTTGTGGTCCAGGCCGACGCCCCAGAGGACACGGTCGCCCACGGCCGCCTCCACGTAGGCGGCGGCCATGGCCGCGCCGCCCTCGGACAGCGCGTGCTCGGAGTAGTCGAGCACGCGGACGTCCACGCCCTCCTCGCCGAGGATGCGCAGGAACGCGTCGATCGGACCGTTGCCCTGCGCCGTGCGGGTCTGCGTGACGCCGTCGACCTCGAGCTCGGCCTCCATCCGGAACGCGCCGTCCTCGCCGGAGGCCGAGGAGACCGAGCGGAGCCGGTAGTGGCCCCACTGCGCCTCCGCCGCGTCGGCGGGCAGGTACTCGTCCTGGAACACACGCCACAGGTCGGCGCCGGAGACCTCGCCGCCCTGGGCGTCGGCCAGATCCTGGATGACGTGGGAGAACTCGATCTGCGCACGGCGCGGCAGGTCCAGGTTGTGCTCGGACTTGAGCAGGTAGGCGACGCCGCCCTTGCCGGACTGCGAGTTCACGCGGATGACGGCCTCGTAGGAGCGGCCGATGTCCTTCGGGTCGATGGGCAGGTACGGCACGGCCCACGGGATGCCGTCCACGTCCGTGCCGGCCGCCTTGGCGTCGACCTCCATGGCCTCGAAGCCCTTCTTGATGGCGTCCTGGTGGGAGCCGGAGAAGGCCGTGAAGACGAGGTCGCCGCCCCAGGGCGAGCGCTCGGGCACGGCCAGCTGGTTGCAGTACTCGACCGTGCGCTTGATGTGGTCCATGTCGGAGAAGTCGATCATGGGGTCGATGCCCTGCGAGTACAGGTTCATGCCCAGCGTCACCAGGTCGACGTTGCCGGTGCGCTCGCCGTTGCCGAACAGGCACCCCTCGATGCGGTCCGCCCCGGCCAGGTAGCCCAGCTCGGCGGCGGCCACGCCCGTCCCGCGGTCGTTGTGCGGGTGCAGCGAGAGGATGAGCGAGTCGCGGTGCTCCAGGTTGCGGTGCATCCACTCGATCGAGTCGGCGTACACGTTCGGGGTGGACATCTCCACCGTCGCCGGCAGGTTCAGGATCATCTTGCGATCGGTGGAGGCCTCCAGGACCGTGGCCACCTCGTCCGAGATGCGCCGGGCGAACTCGAGCTCGGTGCCCGTGTAGGACTCGGGCGAGTACTCGTAGGTGATCTGCGTGCCCCTGAGCTGCTCCTCGAACTTCTTCACCAGGCGCGCGCCGGAGGTCGCGATGTCCACGATCCCGTCCTCGTCCTGCCGGAACACCACGCGGCGCTGCAGCACCGACGTCGAGTTGTACAGGTGCACGATGGCCCGGTCGGCGCCCTCGAGCGCCTCAAAGGTGCGCTCGATCAGGTGCTCACGGGACTGGGTGAGGACCTGGATCGTGACGTCGTCCGGGATGTGGTCGCCCTCGATGAGCTGGCGGACGAAGTCGTAGTCGGTCTGCGAGGCGGACGGGAAGCCGACCTCGATCTCCTTGAAGCCCATGCCGACGAGCAGCTGGAACATGCGCAGCTTGCGCTCGGGGCCCATGGGGTCGATCAGGGCCTGGTTGCCGTCGCGCAGGTCCACGGCGCACCACAGCGGCGCCTTCTCGATGACCTTGTCCGGCCAGGCGCGGTCCGGCAGGGCGACCTCGATCTGGTCCTGGAACGGGACGTACTTGTGGAACTTCATCCCCGACGACTTCTGCAGGTGGGCGCTCATGAGTGTTCTCCCTCGACGTGCGCGCGGCGGGCGCGCGAAAGGTGGATGGTCGGTGGCCGGGCCGGGAGGTCAGAGGCTCCGCACGGGGTGTCCGGTCCGGTGGGAGGCGTCCTGCCTCCGCATGCGCTCAGGCGGCGTGGATCGCGGCCTGGCACGGGTACCCCGTGCGGCCGGGAAGTAGCAGGCGGGCCGTGGCCGGCGCTGTCGTCGCGACGCGGAGGGACATGCCCCCGACCCTAGCACCGAGGTGGGCCGGGCCACAGGGGGCCGCCCCGTGTGACGCACGACGACGGCGGCCCGCTCCGGCGCGTGCGCGCCCGGGCCGAGGTCTCGGGCTCAGAAGCCGAGTCGGCCGAGCTGCTTGGGGTCGCGCTGCCACTCCTTGGCGACCTTGACCCGCAGGTCCAGGTGCACCTTGGTGCCGAGCATGCGCTCGATGCCCGCCCGCGCCTGCGCGCCGATCTCGCGCAGCCGGGAGCCGCCCTTGCCGATGATGATGCCCTTCTGGCTGTCCCGCTCGACGAAGACGTTCGCCCACACGTCCATCAGGGGCCGGTCCGCGGGGCGGTCCTCGCGCAGGGACATCTCGTCGACCACCACGGCCACCGAGTGCGGCAGCTCGTCGCGCACGCCCTCCAGGGCCGCCTCCCGGATGAGCTCGGCGACCATGACCGCCTCCGGCTCGTCCGTGAGCTCACCGTCGGGGTACAGGGGCGGCCCGGCCGGCAGCAGGCCCGCGAAGACGCCCAGGACGTCGTCGACCTGGCGGCCGGCCACCGCCGAGACCGGCACGACGGCCGCGAAGCCCTCCCCGCCGTTCTCCGGCCCGAGGACCTCCTCGCCCAGGGCGGTCACGGCAACGAGCTGGGCCATGAGCTGCTCCGGGCCCACCTTGTCCGTCTTGGTGACCACGGCGACCACGGGGGTGCGGTGCAGGTACGAGAGCTGCTGGGCGATGAACCGGTCGCCCGGGCCGATCGCCTCGTCGGCCGGCAGGCACATGCCCACGGCGTCGACCTCGCTGAGGGTCTCCGCCACGAGGTCGTTGAGGCGCTCGCCGAGCAGGGTGCGGGGCCGGTGCAGGCCCGGGGTGTCCACGAGCACGAGCTGGAAGTCCTCGCGGTGGACGATCCCGCGGATGGTGTGGCGCGTGGTCTGCGGCTTGGAGGAGGTGATCGCCACCTTCTCCCCCACCAGCGCGTTGGTGAGCGTGGACTTGCCGGCGTTCGGCCGGCCCACGAGCGAGACGAAGCCGGAACGGAAGCCGTCCGCGGCGCGGGCCGGATCGACGAGATCGGTCATGGGGTCATCCTTGTCAGGCGGGGCGTGGGGTGGGGCGGCCAGTTCAGGCCACGGGGTCGGTGGGCTCGGCGCCGTGGGCCTGCTCATCGCGCCGGCGCAGCCGCACCGGGCGGTCGGGGGACTCGGAGACGCGCAGGCGCGCGACCCGGTTGCGGCGGGGCTCGAGGGTGTCCGCGACGACCTCGATCCCCTGGACCACGACGCGCGAGCCCTGGATCGGGACGCGGCCGAGCTCCTTGGCGAGGAGGCCGCCGACCGTGTCGACGTCGTCGTCCTCGTCCTCCTCCGGCAGCTCGAACTCCTCGCGGAAGTCGTGGATGCCCATGCGCGCGTCGACGGAGTAGACGCCGGGCGCGACGAACTCCACCTCGGGGCGGTCCGGGTGGTCGTCCTCGTCGTAGATCTCGCCGACGATCTCCTCGATGAGATCCTCGAGCGTCACGAGCCCCGCCGTGCCGCCGTACTCGTCCACCACCACGGCCACGTGGGTGGACTCGCGCTGCAGCTCCTGCAGGAGGGTCGCCACGGACTTCGACTCGGGGACGAAGCGGACGTCGCGCATGACCTCGGTGACGGGGGTGTCGGTCGCCGCGCCGTCGTGGTGCAGGGCGCGGGTGACGTCCTTGAGGTGCAGCATGCCCCGGATGTCGTCGGCGTCCTCGCCGATCACCGGGATGCGGGAGTTGCCGGAGCGCAGGAACAGGGCCATGGCCTGGCCGAGCGTGTGGTCGGCGTCGATCGTGACGACGTCGGTGCGCGGCACCATGACGGAGCGGACGATGGTGTCGTTCATGGAGAACACCGACTGGATCAGCTCCGCCTCGGAGTCGGCGAGCACGTCCGCGTCGTGGGCGCGGGCGACGAACTCGCGCAGGTGGCGCTCCTGGAAGTCGTCCTCGTCCTCCGGCTCGACCTCGCGACGGCGCCGGTCCCGGTCCAGGCGGGCGGCGAGCGGGCCCAGGGCTCGGCGGAGCACCCACACCAGACCGCCGAGGCGGCGGGCGACGGCGGCCTCGTTGCGGGAGCCGATCGGCCGCGGGCTCCAGACGCCCAGCATTGCGGCCACGCCCACGAGCACGACCGCGGCGATCGCCACGGCGAGCCACGTGTCGTCCACCACCGCGTCGGCGGCCGCGGTCAGGCAGACGGCCGACAGGGCCTCGGCCACGAAGCGCCAGACCCGGAGGGCCCCGAGGTGGCTCTCCCGCTCGCGGGCGATCTCCAGGACCTTGGAGCCGGGCTGCTCGCGGACGATGTCCTCCGCGTCCCGCCGGGAGAGGTAGGAGAACGCGGACTCGGCCAGGGACAGCGTCCACGTCAGACCGAGGAAAGCCAGGAAGAGGGCGAAGAGGACGGCGGGCGTCAGCATGGGAGGCACCGTCAATCCTCGACGGTGGGGGCCGGGGCGGGTCGGCCGAGGACCTCGGAGACGAGCCGATCCTGGAGCGTGAACATCTCCTCCCGCTCGGCGTCCTCGACGTGGTCGTACCCGAGCAGGTGGAGCATGCCGTGGGTGAGCAGCAGGAGCAGCTCGTCGTCACGGGAGTGCCCGCCGCGCGCCGCCTGCTCGGCGGCGACCTCGGGGCAGAGCACGACGTCGCCGAGCACGCCCTCGGCCGGCGCCTCGGGCGAGCCGGGGGTCAGCTCGTCCATGGGCAGGCTCATCACGTCGGTGGGCCCGGGCAGGTCCATCCACTCCTCATGCAGCTCGGCCATGCGCGCGGCGTCCACGACGGTCACGGCCGTCTCGGCGCGCTCGTGGACGTGCAGGCGTGCGTAGACGTGCCGGGCCATGCGCAGCAGCGCGTCCTCGGGGACCTCGATCCCCGACTCGTTCAGGATCTCAACGGCCACGGCGGGCCCCTCCTCGCTTCTGGGACCGCTCCGCGGGGCCGCGGGCGGCGTCGTAGGCGTCCACGATGGCGCTCACCAGCGAGTGCCGGACCACGTCCGAGGAGTCGAAGCGGACCACCTCCAGGCCCTCGATCCCCTCGAGCACCTCGACGGCCTGGGCCAGGCCGGACTGGGTGCCGCGCGGCAGGTCCACCTGCGAGGTGTCGCCCGTGACGACCATGCGCGCACCGAAGCCGAGTCGGGTCAGGAACATCTTCATCTGCTCGCCGGTGGTGTTCTGGGCCTCGTCGAGGATCACGAACGCGTCGTTCAGGGTGCGGCCGCGCATGTACGCCAGCGGGGCGACCTCGATGGTCCCGGCCTCCATCAGCCGCGGGATCGACTCGGGCTCGATCATGTCGTGCAACGCGTCGTACAGGGGACGCAGGTACGGGTCGATCTTCTCGGAGAGCCCACCGGGCAGGAAGCCGAGACGCTCGCCGGCCTCGACGGCCGGGCGGGTGAGGATGATCCGGTTGACCTCCTTGGCCTGCAGCGCCTGCACGGCCTTGGCCATGGCCAGGTAGGTCTTGCCGGTGCCGGCCGGGCCGACGCCGAAGACGACGGTGGAGCGGTCGATCGCCTCCACGTAGTCCTGCTGGTGCAGGGTCTTCGCGCGGATGCGGCGACCCCGGCCCGAGAGGATCGAGTCCAGGTGCAGCTGACCCGCGCCGCGCCCGGTGGCGGCGTCGCGGACGTGGTGGACGACCTGGCCCATCACCTCGGGGGTGACCGCCTGGTCGCGGCGGGCGATCGAGCGCAGGTCCTCGACGACGCGCCGCACCGTGGCCACCTCGGCCACCGGCCCGGCCAGGTCCAGCCGCTGGTCGCGGACCGTGACGTCCACGGTGGGGAACACGCCGCCGAGGATCCGCAGCAGGGCGTCCTGCGGTCCGAGCGTGCGGACCATGAGGTCGGCGGACTCGAACGCGACCCCCTCGTGCGCGGTGGCGGGCGGGGTCGGGGTCGTGGGGGGCACGGTCACGATGGGGCGGATCACCTCGGGGTCGCGGGGGCGGGACATCGATTCCATTCTAGGCGTCGGCGCGCCGTCCTGCCGGGGCTCACCAGCGGCCGAGCCGGTGCTGGAGCACGGCGAGGGCGGCGGGGCCGGCCGTGGAGGCGCGCAGCACGTGCGGGCCGAGCCGCACCGGCACGGCCCCCGCGGCCACGCAGGCCTCGAGCTCGGCCGGGCCGATCCCGCCCTCGGGGCCCACGACGACGGCGATCTCGGCGGCCTCGGAGAGTCGTTCCGCCGGCACCGAGGACACCCCGTGCTCCACGTCCTCGTGCAGCACGAGGACGAGCCGGCCGCCGCCGTCGTCCCGGACCAGCCCGGCGACCGCCGTCCCGGAGACGTGGTCCCGGACCGCGGGCACCCGGGCGCGACGCGCCTGCTTGGCGGCCGCGCGGGCCGTGTCCGCCCACTTCTGACGGGCCTTGGCGGCCTTGGGTCCCTTCCAGCGGACGATCGAGCGCTCGGCCTCCCAGGGCACCACGGCGTCCACGCCGAGCTCGACGGCGGCCTGGACCGCCATGAGGTCCCGGTCGCCCTTGGCGAGGGCCTGGACGAGCACGAGCGCCGGGGTGGGTGCCGGCTCCTCCGCCACCGCGTCCAGCCGCACGGACACCCCGTCCGGGGCGGCCGCGAGCACGGTGCCGTGGCCCAGCGTGCCCGACCCGTCGGCCAGGATCACGGTCTCCCCGGGGGCCAGGCGCATGGCCGCGGCGGCGTGGCGGGCCTCGGGGCCACCGAAGTCGACCTCCACGCCGGCGCTCGCGCCGGCCAGGGCGCCAGGCTCGAGGTGGAACAGGGGGGCGGTCACAGGTTCCTCAGGTTCTCCCGCAGCCGGGCGAACATGCCCCTGGCCTGGGGTGCGCCGTGCACGACCTCCTCGCCGCGCACCTCGGCCAGGCGCTCCAGGAGCTGGCGCTGCTCGTCGTCCAGGTCGGTGGGCGTGGTGACCACCACGTCCACCTTGAGGTCACCACGGCCCTGCCCGCGCAGGCGACCGACGCCCAGGCCCTGGAGGACCTCCACGTGGCCGGACTGCACACCCGGGTCCAGACTGACGGACTGCTTGCCGTCCAGGGTGTCCAGCGTGACGGTGGTGCCCAGGGCCGCGGCCGCCATGGGGACGGTCACGGTGGTGGCCAGGTGGTCGCCCTCGCGGCGGAAGGTCTCGTCCGGGCGGACCGCGATCTCCACGTAGAGGTCGCCGTTCGGGCCGCCGCCCGGGCCGGCCTCGCCGCGGCCGGCGAGGTGGATGCGGGTGCCGTCGTCCACGCCCGCGGGGATGCGCAGGGTCAGCGGCGTCCGGGTGCGGACGCGGCCCTGCCCGTCGCACTCGTGGCAGGGCGTCGGGATGACGGTGCCGAACCCCTGGCAGGCGGGGCAGGCCTCGGTGGCCATGACGGTGCCCAGCAGCGACCGCACGGGGCGCTGGATCATGCCGTGGCCGTGGCAGGTCTGGCAGGTCTCCGGCTGGGTGCCGGGCTCGCAGCACGAGCCCTCACACCGCTCGCAGCGCACGGCCGTGTCCAGCTCGATGGTCTGCTCGCCGCCGAAGACGGCATCGCGCAGGTCGATCCGCGCGGTCACCAGGGCGTCCTGGCCGCGGCGGGCGCGGCTGGCGGGGCCACCGCGGCCGCCCTGGCCGGCGGCGTTCATGAAGGTCTCGAAGATGTCGGCGAAGCCCCCGAAGCCTCCCGCCCCACCGAAGCCGCCCGGGAAGCCGGCCTGGCCGTTCTCATTGCCCGTCGTGTCGTAGGCCCGACGCCGGTCCTCGTCCGAGAGCACCTCGTAGGCGTGGGAGATGCGCTTGAACTGCTCGGCCGCCTCCGGGTCGGGGTTGACGTCCGGGTGGTGGGTGCGCGCGAGCTTGCGGTAGGCGCGGCGGATCTCCTCGGTGCTGGCGTCACGGCTGACGCCGAGCGTCTCGTAGTGGTCGGTCACGGTGGGGATTCCTCTCGGGGCGAGCGGGACGTGGGGCGGTGCGGGACGGGGCCCGCCAGGACGCGCGCAGGCGCGTCAGGTGGTCAGGATGCGGGAGAGATAGCGGGCGATCGCCCGGACGGCGGCCATCGTGCCCGGATAGTCCATCCGGGTCGGGCCGATGACACCGAGCTTCGCCACGGCGCCGGGGCCGTAGGCGGCCGCGACCACCGAGGTGTCCGCGAGCGATCCGGCGTTCTCGGAGCCGATCCGCACGGACACCCCGTGGGCGTCCTGCTCCATCTCCGTGAGCAGGCGCAGCAGCACCACCTGCTCCTCGAGCGCCTCCAGGATCGGCCCGATGGACGCGCCGAAGTCCCCCGGGGAGCGGGCCAGGTTGGCGGTGCCGGCCAGGACGATGCGGTCCTGCCGGCCGGCCTCGAGCAGGTCCTGGACGGCCGCGGCCACGAGGGCGGCGGACGGCCGGTGCTCCGGGCGGACCCGGGTGACGACGTCGTCCACCACGGTGGCCGCCTGCACCGGACCGAGCCCCAGCAGGGCGTCCAGCAGGAGGCCGCGGAGCACGGACAGCTCCGCCTCGTCGACCGGACGGTCCAGCACGGCGTGCCGCTGGTCCACCCGCCCCGTGGACAGGATGAGGACCACGAGCACGCGCGTGGGCGCGAGGGAGACCAGTTCGAGGTGGCGGATCGTGGAGCCGTCCTCGTGGGGGAACTGCGCGACGGCGACCTGCTGGGTCAGCTGGGCCAGGAGGCGCACCGTGGACTCCATCATGTGCTCGGTGTCCGTCTCCGGGTCCAGCAGGGTCCGCACGGCCCGGCGCTCGGCCGGGGACAGCGGCTTCACCTCGGAGAGGCGGTCGACGAACACGCGGTAGCCCTTGTCCGTGGGGACGCGCCCGGCGGAGGTGTGCGGGGCCACGATGAGGCCCTCCTCCTCGAGCGCAGCCATGTCGTTGCGCACGGTCGCGGAGGACACGCTCAGGGCGTGCCGTTCCACGAGCGCCTTGGAGCCCACGGGCTCGCGCAGCGCCACGTAGTCCTCCAGGATCGCCTGGAGCACCTGCAGGCGGCGGGGCTGCTCCGACATCTCGGTCCTCCTCTGGTCCGTCGGGATCCGGGGCGACCCCGGAGGTGCCCCTGGCTGGCACTCCGGCGGGTCAAGTGCCAATGCTACCGTCCGACCCGGGGGACGACCCGACCGGCCCGCACGGCTTCGCTCACGGTGATCGCCCGCCCCCGTTGCTACCGTGCTCTCCCATGGACTGGAGCAGCTGGGGCCCCGCGGGCCACGACGACCTGACGCGCCGCCCCGCCCGGACCGTCCCCGATGTGCCCGCCACCCCCGGCACGGTGGTCGAGGACGTGGCCTCCGGGTTCACCGGGGCCGTGATCGGCATCGAGCGCTCCGGCGGCGTGCACGTGGTGGTCCTGGAGGACCGCCGCGGCGTGCGCCGCGGCTTCCCCCTCGGCGGCGGCTTCTGGATCGACGGCGAGCCCGTGACCCTGGTCCCCCCGACCGCCGCGGCCCCGGCGGCGCCGGCCCGCACCGCCTCCGGCTCGCGACGGGTCGAGGGGGCGCGGGCCCGCACCGCCCGCGCCTCTCGCATCTGGGTGGAGGGCGTGCACGACGCCGAGCTGGTGGAGAAGGTGTGGGGCGAGGACCTGCGCCTCGAGGGCATCGTCGTGGAGCCCCTGCACGGCGTGGACGACCTCGCCGGGGCGATCCGTGCGTTCGCCCCCGGTCCGCGGCGCCGGCTCGGGATCCTCGTGGACCATCTCGTCACCGGGTCCAAGGAGGAGCGCCTCGCGGCCGAGGCCATGCGCGTGCCGGGGGCCGCGGGCAACGTGCTCATCCTCGGTCACCCCTACGTGGACGTCTGGCAGGTCATCAAGCCCTCCGTCCTCGGCATCCCCGCGTGGCCCGTCGTGCCGAAGGGGCAGGACTGGAAGACGGGGATCCTGCGGGGACTGGGCTGGCCGCACGGGAGCAAGGAGGCCACGGGGCTGGGGTGGAAGCGGCTGCTCTCCCACGTCACCACGTACGCGGACCTCGAGCCGTCCCTGCTGGGCCGCGTGGAGGAGCTCATCGACTTCCTCACCGCCGCACCCGAGCACTGATCTCGGCGCGGCCCCCGCCCGCCCGCGCTATGCTGGCCCATGCCCTGCGCCCGGTCCCCGGCGCGCGGGTCCCGCGATCCAGGAGGAGCCCCTCGTGAACACCCGCGCGCAGCCCGACGCCGGCCGCACCGGCCACGGCCCGCCCGCCTGGCTCGTCTCGGCCGGCGGCCGCGGCGCCCCGCTCACGGCGAAGCAGGACCGTGACCGCGCGGCGCTGGCCCACCTCAGTCTGGCGTTCGGCGTGCTCGGCCCGCTGGTCGTGTGGCTGCTCTACCGCGACCGCGGCCCGTTCACCTCGCAGGAGTCGCGCGAGGCCCTGAACTTCTCCGGGCCGCCCACGCTCATCACGCTCCTGTTCTTCTTCCTGTCCCTGCTGCCGGTGGTCGGCCCGATCTTCGCGATCCTCGGCGCGCTCACGTGGGCCGCCATGGCGGTCTACGGCGTGATGGGCGCCTCGCACGTGTCCAAGGGCCGTCCGTTCCGGTACCCGTTCAACCTGCGCATCCTGCGCTGACCCGGGGCCGGCCGGTCAGAAGCCGGCCAGCGCCCGGACGATCGCGTCGTTGCGCAGCCGCCCCTCGAGCGTGGGGACGATGCGCCCGTCGACGGCGGCGCGCCCGTCCAGCAGGCCCGCGGCGATGAGTTCGGCGATCGCCCCGCGGGTCCGCGCGGCCTCCCCCGGCGTCTCCGAGACGAGCTCCGCGGTCGGGAGGCCGTCCACCGTGCGCACCGCGAGCATGATGCGCTCGAGGCGCCGCGCGTCGGCGTCGGGCCGCTCGCGGCCGACGGCGGGGGTGACCCCTGTGGCCAGCCGCTGCGCGTAGGCGGCGGGGTGCTTGGCGTTCCAGAACCGGACCCCGGCGAGGTGCGAGTGCGCGCCCGGGCCGATCCCCCACCAGTCCTGGTCCTCCCAGTACGCCACGTTGTGCCGCGCACGGTGGACGCCGGACCCCTGCGGGTCGCGCGCCCAGTTGGACACCTCGTACCAGCGGTAGCCGGCGGCGCCGAGCAGCTCCTCGGCGAGCAGGTACTTGTCCGCCTGGTCGTCGGGGTCCACGTCCGCCACCTCGCCGCGGGCCACCTGGGCCCCGAGCTTGGTGCCCTCCTCCACGATCAGCGAGTACGCGCTCACGTGGTCCGGGGCCAGGACGACGGCGGCCTCGAGCGTGGCCCGCCAGTCGGCGAGGGACTCCCCCGCGGTCCCGTAGATCAGGTCCAGGGACACCTCCAGGCCGGCCTCGCGGGCCGCGGCGACGGCGGCGGGGACGGACTCGGGCCGATGGGTGCGCTCGAGCGTGGCGAGCACGTGCGGCACCGCGGACTGCATGCCCAGGGAGAGGCGGGTGAAGCCGCCGGCCGCGAGCTGGCGTGCGTACTCCGGGGTGATCGTGTCCGGGTTGGCCTCGGTGGTCACCTCCGCGCCGGGCGCGATCCCGAACCGGTCCACCGCCGCCTGGAGGATGCGCACGAGGTCCGCGGCCGGCAGGAGCGTGGGCGTGCCGCCGCCGAAGAACACCGTGTGCAGCGGGCGGGCGGGCACGTCCGAGGACGCGAGCACGTCGGCGGCGAAGTCCAGCTCCGTGACGGCCGACTCCCAGTAGTCGCCGCGACCCGCGCCGGGGCCGAGGTCGACGGCCGTGTACGTGTTGAAGTCGCAGTAGCCGCAGCGCACCGTGCAGAACGGCACGTGGACGTACAGGCTGAAGGTGCGCGCCGCGCCGTCGCGGGCGGCCGCGCGCACCCGCTGCCCGACGTCGGCCGGCAGCCGGCCGTCGTCGGGGACGGGCTCGCCGAGGGGCAGGGCGGGCACTTACTTCTTCGCCGCCTGGTCGGCGCCGGCGCCGTCCGAGGACAGGGCGGCGATGAAGGCCTCCTGCGGGACCTCGACCCGGCCGACCATCTTCATGCGCTTCTTGCCCTCCTTCTGCTTCTCGAGCAGCTTGCGCTTGCGGGAGATGTCGCCGCCGTAGCACTTGGAGAGCACGTCCTTGCGGATCGCGCGGATGTTCTCGCGGGCGATGATGCGCGAGCCGATGGCGGCCTGGATCGGCACCTCGTACTGCTGGCGCGGGATCAGCTCCTTGAGCTTGCCCGTCATCATCACGCCGTACGCGTAGGCGTTGTCCCTGTGGGTGATCGAGGAGAACGCGTCCACCTGTTCGCCCTGGAGCAGGATGTCCACCTTGACGAGGTCGGCGACCTGGTCGCCGTCGGCCTTCCAGTCCAGCGAGGCGTACCCCTTGGTGCGGGACTTGAGCTGGTCGAAGAAGTCGAACACGATCTCGGCCAGCGGGATCCAGTAGCGGATCTCCACGCGTTCCTCGGAGAGGTAGTCCATGCCCTTGAGGTTGCCGCGCTTGGCCTGGCACAGCTCCATGACGGCGCCGATGAACTCGGCCGGCACGATGATCGTGGCCGAGGCCATGGGCTCGCGCACCTCGAGGATCTTGCCCTCGGGGAACTCGGAGGGGTTGGTCACGGTGACGACCTCGCGGTCCTCCCGGGTGACCTCGTAGACCACGTTGGGCGCGGTGGAGATGAGGTCGAGGTCGAACTCGCGCTCGAGGCGCTCGCGCACGATCTCCAGATGCAGCAGACCGAGGAAGCCGACGCGGAAGCCGAAGCCCAGCGCGACCGAGGTCTCCGGCTCGTAGACGAGCGCGGCGTCGTTGAGCTTGAGCTTGTCCAGGGCGTCACGCAGCACGGGATAGTCCGAGCCGTCGATGGGGTACAGACCCGAGAACACCATGGGCTTGGGGTCCTCGTAGCCACCCAGGGACTGCTCCGCCGGGTGGGCGTGGTTGGTGACCGTGTCGCCCACCTTGGACTGACGCACGTCCTTCACGCCGGTGATGAGGTAGCCCACCTCGCCCGCGGCCAGGCCCTTGGTGGGCACGGGCTCCGGGGAGGAGACGCCGATCTCGAGGAGCTCGTAGGTGGTGCCCGTGGACATCATGCGGACCTTCTCCCGCGGGGAGAGCCGGCCGTCCACGACGCGCACGTACGTGACGACGCCCCGGTAGGTGTCGTACACGGAGTCGAAGATCATCGCGCGGGCCGGGGCGTCCGCGTCCCCCTCCGGGCCGGGGATGGCGCGGACCACGCGGTCCAGCAGCTCCTCGACGCCGACGCCCGTCTTGCCGGAGACGCGCAGCACGTCCTCGGGCTCGCAGCCGATCAGGGAGGCCAGCTCGGCCGCGTAGCGGTCCGGATCCGCGGCGGGCAGGTCGATCTTGTTGAGCACGGGGATGATCTCCAGCTCGTGCTCCATGGCGAGGTAGAGGTTCGCCAGGGTCTGGGCCTCGATGCCCTGGGCGGCGTCCACCAGCAGGATCGCGCCCTCGCACGCGGCCAGCGAGCGGGAGACCTCATAGGTGAAGTCCACGTGCCCGGGGGTGTCGATCATGTTCAGGGCGTAGTCCACCCCGTCCACGGACCAGGGCATGCGCACGGCCTGGGACTTGATGGTGATGCCGCGCTCACGCTCGATGTCCATGCGGTCCAGATACTGGGCCTTCATGTCGCGGGGCTGCACGACGCCGGTGGCCTGCAGCATGCGGTCCGCCAGCGTGGACTTGCCGTGGTCGATGTGGGCGATGATGCAGAAGTTGCGGATCACCGAGGGGTCGGTGGCAGCGGGCACCGGGGGGTTCGACGCCAGGGGCGACACGGGCACTTCCTCTACGGGTGACGGGGACGGGGCTCTGACCGCCTAGTCTGTCATGTCCCGCCGCCGACCCGACCCGGACGCCGGGCCCGCGCGTCCACTAGATTCACGCCCATGGCCTTCGACCTGCATCGCGCCCTGTCCCTCGGCCGCCGGACGGCACGCCTGATCGGCGCCCTCCGCGACGACGCCCGGCCGCGTCGAGCCGCCTCCGAGGCCGGTCGACGGGCCGGCGACCGGAGCGGCCCGTCGCCCTTTCCGGGCCCGCCCGGGCCTCCCGGGCCCGCGTGGGACCCCACGGAGCCCACCGACTCGTGGCCGATGCCCGGGCCCGGGCAGGAGCGCCGGCCCCGGCGACAGGACGCCGGCCGCCACGCGTCCCTGCCGGACTTCACCGGGACCGTCCGCGTCGAGTACGCGCCCGTGCCCGGGCCGACGGCCGGGCCGGGCGAGGTCGTGTGGACCTGGGTGCCGTACGAGGAGATGGACGGCCGGGGCAAGGACCGCCCCGTGCTCCTGATCGGCCGGGACGGGGCGCACCTGCTCGGGCTCATGCTGACCAGCCGGGACCGGAACAACGCCCTGGCCCGGGACGAGGACTACGTGGACGTGGGCGCGGGCGCCTGGGACCGGTCCGGCCGCGCCTCGGAGGCGAAGCTGGACCGGGTGGTCCGCGTGGATCCGGCCGCGGTGCGCCGGGAGGGCGGCGTCCTGGACCGGGCGGCCTTCGACCGGGTCACGGCCGCGCTGGCCCGCGCCCGGCGGCGGGGGCGCTGAGTCCGCCGCGCGGATCGCAGGGTCTGGGTGGTAGGATCGTCCGCATTGTGTCCGCCGGTCGACGGGCACCCCCGGAACGGGTCATCATCGGTGTTCCCCACGCCGCTCAGTCCACGGATCCGGGCACCCTCCACGACCCCCTGTTCATGCGGCGCCCGGACCCTCGTCCGCGCCGCCGACGACGAAGGACCCGATTTGGCTAACATCAAGTCCCAGAAGAAGCGCATCCTCACCAACGAGAAGGCGCGCCAGCGCAACGTCGCGGTGAAGTCCGAGCTGAAGACCGCCATCCGCGCCGTGGACAAGGCCGTCGCCGCCGGCGAGGCCGAGGCCGCCGCCGCCGCGCTGCGCACCGCCTCCCGCAAGCTGGACAAGGCCGCTTCGAAGGGCGTCATCCACAAGAACCAGGCCGCGAACCGCAAGTCCGGCATCGCCGCCCGCGTGAAGGCCCTCCTCGGCTGATCCACGCCCCCCGGCTGTGACCGCGGCCCCCGCCCCGAGCGATCGGTGCGGGGGCCGCGTCGTGTCCGGGCAGCCCCCGTCGCGTGCCGTCCGGCGGCGCCGTCAGCGGCTGACGGCGGTGGCCACGCGGATGACCGCGCGCTCGACGGCGAACTCCGGGTTGCGGGAGGCGCCCTTGGCCTCGGCGTCGGCCTGGGCGATCCACTCCACGGCCTGCGCGATGCCGGCCGCCGTCCAGTGCCGCGCCGCCTGCTGGATGTAGCGCACCTGGAACGGGGCCACTCCGAGCAGGGACGGCAGCTCGGCGGCGGGCCGGCGGGCGTCGATCATCCGCGCCACCTGCCGCGCCTTGAGCGCGAGCGCCGCGGTGATCATCACCGGGTGGACGCCGGTGGCCATCGCGTGCCGCACGAGGGACACGGCCCTCGCCGCCTGCCCCCCGAGCGCCGCGTCGGCCACCGCGAAGCTCGTGGCCTCCACGCGGCCGCTGTAGTAGGTGTCCACGGTCTCGACGGTGACGACGCCCTCGGTGTCGTCGACGAGCTGGGCGCACGCGGCCGCGAGCTCCGTGAGCGAGGCGCCGGTGGCGCGGATGAGTGCGCGGGCCGCATCCTCGTCGATGCGCCGGCGCCGGTCGCGGAACTCGGCCTGCACGAAGGCCAGCCGCTCCTCGTCCTTCTTCAGCGGCACGCATTCGACCACCGTGCCGGCCTTCGCGACGGCCTCCAGCAGCTTCTTGCCGCGGGTGCCGCCGGTGTGGCGCAGCACGAGCGTGACGTCCTCCGCGCCCGGGCCCTGCTGGACGAGGCGCAGGGCGTCCGCGAGGAACGCGTCGTTCATGGCCTCGAGGCCCTCGACCGTGATGAGGGTGGGCTCGGCGAAGAGGGACGGGCTGGCCGCGGTGGCCAGCTGGCCGGGCTGGTACTCCCCCGCGCGGAGCCGGTGGATCTCCAGCTGACCGTGGCGCTCGCGCAGAGCCTGGGTCACGCGGTCCGTCACCCAGCGGGCGGCATGGTCCTCGGGCCCCTTGAGGAGCATGAGCGGGGCGGGCTCGGCTCTCCGCCAGGCCAGCGGGTCGGTGCGACCGGCTCGGCCGGAACGGGGGCTGCGGGCGGCGGACATGCGTCCCATCCTAGGGTCCGGTGCGGACGCTCGAGGGCGGGCGGACGGTGTGAGCCGCGAGCTCGGGTGCGCCCTCGGGGTCGGGGCCGTCCGCGGCCGTGAGGGCCAGCGTGCCGTGCAGGTCCGTGCGGGCCACCGGCCCGAGGCGGCCGAGCGCGTCCACCGTGGCCCGGTGGGGGTGGCCGTACGGGTTGTCGGCGCCCACGGAGACCACGTGCAGGCGGGCCCCGGCTGCGCGCGGCACGGCCGTCCCACCGTTGCGGGCCCCGTGGTGGGCGACCTTGAGCACGTCCACGCGCGGCGGTGCGGCGGCATCGGACCGGCGGCCCGCGACCCACGCCGCGGAGGCGTCCTCCTCCATGTCGCCGGTGACCAGCGTCGTGACCGGGCCGGCCCCGCTCTCGACGGTGACCAGCACCTGGGCGGAGGCGTCGTTCTCCTCGGGGGCCCGCGCGTCGGCGAGCAGCACGTGCCACCGCACCGGCCCGGCCGTGCCCGTCGCGCCGGTGCGGAGCCGTGCCGCGTCGGCGGGCGGGTCGACGCCCTCCGCCTCCCCGCCGCGCCCTCCCCTGCCCTGCCCCGGTGCGTCCCGGGTCGCGTAGTGCACCGCCCCGGGGGAGGCGCGGTCGACCACGCCGGCCAGTCCCCCGGCGTGGTCGGCGTGCAGGTGGGTGAGCAGCACGGCGTCCACCCGGTCGACGTCGAGGTCGTCGAGGCAGCGACGAGCGAGCCCCGGCTCGGGCCCGACGTCGACGACGACCCCCGCGCGCGGGCCGGACCGGAACACGGCCATGTCTCCCTGGCCGACGTCGCAGAACGCCACCGCCCAGTCCGGCGGGGCCGCGCCCGAGGCCCGCGGCACGAGGACCGCCCCGACCGCACCCGTGGTGGCCGCGGCCAGGGCGGCGGCGAGCACGACCAGGGCGGGGAGGCGCTCGCGGGTCCGCGGCGCGCTGCGGCCGACACGCCGGACCGGGGCGGTCCGGCGTCGTTCGAGCAGGAGCACGGCGGCGAATCCGAGGAGCGTCGCGGCCACCAGCAGGACGCCCAGCCCGGCGCCGAGGGCCCCGGCCGGCCACGGGCGCAGCGCCCCGGGCAGGGAGGCGCTGGTGTGGGCGACCCACCCGATCCAGGCCGCGGGCCACTGGATCACGGCCACGAGGGCGGCGGCGATCCCCGGCGCGGGCAGGGCGAGGGCGGCGGCGAGGGTGCCCAGGACGGTCACGGGCGGCACGGCCGGGGCGGCCAGCAGATTGGCCGGCACCGCGTAGGCCGACACCTCACCGGTCATGGCCAGGATGATCGGCTGGCAGGCCAGGTGGGCGGCCACGGTCACCGCGAGCGACGCCGAGAGCCACCGGGCCACGACGTCGGGCATCACCCGGCCGAGCCCGGCGTGCAGCGCACGGTCGAGGGGCGCGCCGCCCAGGACGATGCCCGCGGTCGCCGCCAGGGAGAGGTGGAAGGCCGGTTCCACGGCGAGGGCCGGCACCGCGACGAGCAGGGCCGTGCCGCCCACCGTCAGGAGTCCGAACGCCTGCCGCGCGCGGCCGAAGAACACCGCGAGGGCTCCGAGGGCGCCCATCACGGCCGCCCGGAGCACGGACGGCTCCGGCCCCACGACGACCACGAACACCCCGAGGACCGCCAGCCCGGCGCTGAGGACCACCGCCCGGTGCACCCGCGCGCAGCGCAGGGTGATCGCGACCGCGCCGAGGATCATGGCCACGTTGGCCCCGGACACGGCAGACAGGTGCGACAGGCCCGAGGCCTTCATGGCGTCGTCGAGGGCGGCCCCCTGGGCGGAGCGGTCGCCCAGCACCAGCCCCGGGATGAGTTCCGGCGCCGCGCCGACCATGTCCTCTGCGGAGTGACGGAACGCGGCGCGCAGCGCCTCCCGCCGCGGCGGGCCCGGGTCGCCGTCGGTGGCCCCGCCTCCCGCATCCGCCCCGCCGGGGCAGGGTCCCGGCTGCGGGACGGCCGCGGCGGCCAGGAACACCGTGGAACCGGACCTCGACGGCCGGGCCACGACGCACACCCGCGATCCCGGCCCGCCGCCGGGGGCCGCCGTCCCGTCCGACGGCGCGGCGATCGTCTCGGGCGGTGGGCCCGCGCCCGTGAGCCGAGCGGTCACGGGCGCCTCGGTGGCCCGCGGCGGGTTTCCGAACGTCTCGACCCGCACGGGCACGCTCCAGCGCGGGCCGAAGGCCGCCTCGCTCCGGGTGGCGGGCCCGTCCAGGGTCAGCTCGAGCCGCAGCGGTGAGCCGGCGTGCACCGCGCCGGTCCAGCCGCTGCCCTCGGCCGCGGCGGCGGGCCCGGCGGAGTGCTGCAGCATCAGGGCCGCGGCCACACCGGCCAGCGCCGTCGCGGTGGCCACGCCCCGTATCCGGCCGTTCGACCGGGCGGCGCCCAGGACGGCGGCCGCGGCGACGGCCAGCCCCGTGAGGGCCGCCGCCGAGCGGGCCGGGGCGTCCCAGCCGACGCCGAGGATCCCGAGGGTCAGGCAGGCGAGCAGGGCGGGCACCCACCGGGCGTCGAGCGGGCCGGGCACCTCGCGGCGGCGGGCGCGGCGGTCCACGGGATCGCTGGGCGGGCCCGGGGCCGGGTTCACCACGAGACGAGGTCGCGCAGCCGGTCGAGCGTGGCCGGGCCGATGCCGGAGACCGCGTCCAGGTCCTGCAGGCCGCTGAACGGGCCGACCGTCTCGCGGTGGGCGATGATCTTCTCCGCCGTGGCGGGGCCGACGCCGGGCAGGGTCTGCAGGTCCGCGGCGTCGGCGGTGTTCAGGTCCACGGTGCCGCCGGGCCCGGCACCGCCCGGCTCGTCTCCGGCACCGGCCCTGCCCGTGGTCGGCGTGGGCTGCTCCTGCGCGGCCCCGGCCACCCGGTCCAGGGCGTCCTGCGGCGTGTGGGCGGAGGGGACGAGGACCTGTTGGCCGTCGTCCAGCGGGGCCGCGAGGTTGATGCGCTCCGCCCGGGCGTCCCGGGTCGGGCCGCCGGCCGCGCGCACGGCGTCGGCCACCCGGGAGCCCGGCGCGAGGCTGACCACACCCGGCCGGGCGACCTCGCCCACCACGTGCACCCGCAGGGGGACGGACCCGGCGGGCCCGGACGCCTCCCCCGACGGCCCCGCCTCGGGCGTCGGCGCGTCGGTGCCCGCCGCCGTCGAGGCGGCGGAGGTCGCACCGGTCTGCGAGACGCCTGCACCGGCCGCGGGCGCCGGGATCGCCGCGGGCGGCGCCGGGGTGGTCAGCCAGGCCACCGCCCACCAGGCCGCGGCGGCGACGAGCAGCACGGTGACGGCCAGCAGGGCCGGCCGCCACCGCAGCACCGGGCCCCGGGGCGGGGTGCGCTCCCACTGGGACGCGGCGTGCGGGCCGGCTGTGTCGACGTCGGGGACGGCCGCGGCCGCGGGGCCCGGGGCGAACGCGGGCGGATCGTCGCAGAGGCGGTGGCTGGGGCTCATGCCGGCAGTCTGCGTCCGCGCGGCCGGCCAGGGCACGCTGCGCCCCCGGCCTGGGGATGACCACCGCGGTCCAGGGCGGTGTGCAGGAACGGACGCGTCCGTCTCCTCGGCGCTCCGGCACCGGCGGCCTCAGTCGCCCGAGCCCCCCGTGGGCGATTCCAGCGGGCAGATCACCACACCCAGGGCGCCCAGGCCCAGGTGTGCGGCGAGCACGGCGGGCAGCTCGACGACGGGCACGGGTGTGGTGGAGATCGGCTGCAGACGCTCCGCGAGCTGCCCGGCCGTCTCGGGGTCGCCGTACTCGTGCACGGCGATCCGCACCGGGTCCTCGCCGGCCCGCTCGGTCGCGAGCTCCACGAGGCGGTCGACGGCCCGGGCCGCGGACCGCGGGCGGTCGAGCAGGCCGATCGCGCCGTCGTCGACGGCCAGGACGGGGCGCACCTGCAGCAGGGTGCCCAGCAGCGAGGCCAGCCCGCTGATCCGCCCGCCCCGGCGCAGCTGCTCGAGGCTGGGCACCGTGAACAGCACCTGGCTGGAGTCCACGGTGGCCTCGAGGCGCTCGCGGATGCGCGCCACGGGCATGCCCACCCCCGCGTCCACGGCGGCGTCCACCACGGCCATGCCCAGCGCGAAGCCCACGGTCCGCGAGTCCACCACGGTCACCGGGCGCTCGGCGTCCGCGGCGGCCACGCGCGCGGCCTCCACGGTGCCGGAGAGCTCGCCGGACAGGTGCACGGAGAGGATGCGTGCATAGCCGGCGCGGGCCAGCTCGGCGTAGACCGTCCGGAACGCGCCCGGCGAGGGCCGCGAGGTGCGGACCGGGGTGCCGGCGGCCAGGGCCAGCGGCAGCTCCAGCGCGAGCTCGTCCGTCCCCTCCGTGTGGATCTGCTCGCCCACCATGACGGGCAGCGCCACCTGGCGGATCCCGGCGGCCAGACCGTGTCCGAGGACGGCGCCGGGCAGGGCGGCGGCCGAGTCCGTGACGACGGCCGTGCGGTCCCGGCGGGGCGGGCGCAGCCCGTAGCGCGCCCGCCCGGCCAGCTGCGAGCGGCGGGAGCGCAGGCGGACGAGCGCGTCGTCGCGCCACTGCTCGATGCTCGCCACGGCCTGCCTCCTCTCCCCCGGCTCGGTCGGGACCGGTCTCACGCGGTCAGCGAATCACCAGGTTCACGAGCTTGGGCTCGCGCACGATCACCTTGACGATCTGGGCGTCCCCGATGAAGTTCCGCACCTTCTGCGACGCGCGGGCGCGCGCCTCGAGGTCCTCGGCCGTGATGTCCGCAGGCACCTCGAGGGTGTCGCGGACCTTGCCCTTGACCTGGACGACGGCCGTGACGGTGTCCTCGACCAGCAGCGACTCGTCCACCGCGGGCCAGCCGGCGCGGACCACGGACGGCTCGTGGCCCAGGAGGACCCACATGTCCTCGGCCGTGTACGGCGCCACGAGGGAGAGCAGCACGGCCACGGCCTCGACGGCCTCGCGGACGGCGGGATCGGCCGCGCCGGCACCCGCGTCGATCTCCTTGCGGGCCGCGTTGACCAGCTCCATCGTCTTGGCGACGACCACGTTGAACTTGCCGTCGTCCAGCAGCTGCTGGGCCTCGTGCACGGTCCGGTGCGTCACCCGGCGCAGGGCCACGGCCCCGTCCGCCGGGTCCGCGCCGGCCGGGGCGCCCGTCGCGCGGACGTCGCGGGCCAGGCGCCACGCGCGGGCCAGGAACTTGCCGGCCGCGCCCGGGGCGACGTCGGCCCAGTCCACGTCGTCCTCAGGCGGCGAGGCGAACACCATGGTCAGACGCACGGCGTCGACGCCGAACTCGTCCAGCTGATCGCCCAGGTCCACGCCGTTGCCCAGCGACTTGGACATGGCCTTGCCGCCGTTGAGCACCTGGCCCTGGTTGAGCAGGGAGCGGAACGGCTCGGTGAAGGGCACCAGGCCGAGGTCGTGCAGGGCCTTGGTGAAGAAGCGGGCGTACAGCAGGTGCAGGATCGCGTGCTCCACGCCGCCCACGTACTGGTCCACGGGCAGCCAGCGGCGCAGGGCCTCGGGGTCGAAGACGCGGGCGTCGTCGTTCGGGGACGCGTAGCGGAGCACGTACCAGGACGAGTCCACGAACGTGTCCATGGTGTCGGTGTCCCGTCGCGCGGGGCCGCCGCACTGCGGGCAGTCCACCTCGACCCACGACGTCGCCGCGGCCAGGGGTGACCGGCCCTTCGGGGCCAGCTGCTCGCCCTTCAGGTCGGTCGGCAGGGTGACCGGCAGCTGGTCCTCCGGCACGAGGACCTCGCCGCAGTCCGGGCAGTGCACCACGGGGATCGGGGTGCCCCAGAAGCGCTGACGGGAGAGCAGCCAGTCGCGCAGGCGGTACGTGGTGGTGGCCCGGCCGGTGCCGCGCTCCTCCATGATCTCGATGGCCCGCGCGATGGCCGCGGTCTTGTCCAGGCCGTCGAGCTCGCCGGAGTTCACCAGGATGCCCTCGCCGGTCGTCGCGACGCCGGAGACCGCCGGGTCCTCCTCACCGGTGTCCAGCACGGTGCGCACGGGCAGGCCCATGGCGCGGGCGAAGTCGAGGTCGCGCTGGTCGTGGGCCGGCACGGCCATGATGGCGCCCGTGCCGTAGTCGGCCAGCACGTAGTCCGAGGCCCAGATCGGCAGGCGTTCACCGGTCAGCGGGTTCACGGCGTGGCGGCCCAGGAACACGCCGCTCTTCGGGCGGTCCGTGGCCTGGCGGTCGATGTCCGAGACCTTCTTCAGGTCCTCGCGGTACGCCTCGAGTTCGGCCCGCACGTCGTCGCCGGCGAGCTCGGCGGCCAGCGGCGCGTCGGCGGCGACCACCATGAAGGTCGCGCCGTACAGCGTGTCCGGCCGCGTGGTGAAGACCGTGACGACGGGGCCGTCCTCGACCTGGAAGTCGACGTGGGCGCCCTCGGAGCGGCCGATCCAGTTGCGCTGCATGGCGAGCACGCGCTCGGGCCAGTGGCCGGTGAGCTGGTCCATGTCGTCCAGCAGCGCGTCCGCGTATTCGGTGATGCGGAAGTACCACTGGTTCAGGGTCCGCTTGGTGACCTCGGTGCCGCAGCGCTCGCAGCGGCCGTCCACGACCTGCTCGTTGGCGAGCACCGTCTGGTCCTGGGGGCACCAGTTGACCGGGGAGTCCTTCCGGTACGCCAGGCCCTTGCGGTACAGCTGCTGGAACAGCCACTGGGTCCACCGGTAGTACTCGGGGTCCGAGGTGTGCAGCTCACGGGACCAGTCCACGGCGATGCCGTACCGCTGGAAGGAGCGCTTCTGCGTCTCGATGTTCGCGTAGGTCCACTCGGCCGGGTGGGCGTCGCGCTTGATGGCGGCGTTCTCGGCCGGCAGGCCGAAGGAGTCCCAGCCGATGGGGTGCAGCACGTCGAAGCCGCGCTGCATCCAGTGGCGCGCGACGACGTCGCCCATCGCGAACGCCTCGGCGTGCCCCATGTGCAGGTCGCCCGACGGGTACGGGAACATGTCGACCACGGTGCGGGTCTCGGAGCCGTCCTCGCGCGGGGCGAACGTCCCGGCCTGCTCCCAGTACCCGGCCCAGCGGGCCTCCACGTCACGGAACGAGTACTCCGCGTCGGCGGGGATGCTGGGGGTGGCCGGCACGGCGCTGTCGGTGGTCTGGCTCACGGCGGTTCGAGTCCTCACGCAGTCGGGATGGGGCGCCGGCCCTCGGGCGGCGCGGACGGGGCCGGCGGCACGGCCGGCCACCCCATCCTACGGCGACGGCGCCCCGGCCCGGCCGCAGGGCCGCTCCGAGACGCCGTGCCCGGCCGGGCACGCGGTTTCAGGCGGAGTGGCTGCCGCCTGCCGGACGCTCGGGCCCGGCGTCGGGACCGGGGCGCGCCCCTCCGGAGGTGAGCGCGTCGTCCTCCTCGAGCACCTGGGCGACCTCGTCCTCGAGGGCCTCCGTCACCGCGTCCGGGGCCGCCACGGAGTCCCCGACCGCCTCCTGCAGCTGCACGGCGTGCTGGGCCGTGAAGGTCTTCTCCGGATGCTCACGCAGGCGGAGCAGCGCGAGCAGGCGCAGACGCAGCCCCGACTCGGCGGAGATCTGCCGGCGGTGGGTGAGCCACCAGACGAGGAGCACGAGCGCGAGCACGATCCCCAGGTGGCCCAGCGCCGGGTAGACGACGTTCATCAGGTCGCCGAAGCCGACGAAGCTCACCGCGAAGGCCAGCAGCGTGACGCCGGCGAACACGGGCGGGTAGCGGCCCGGGCGGTCGGCCGTGAGGCGGCGTCCCAGCGCGTAGAACACGCCGATCGCGGTGTTGAAGATCATCAGGTAGATCACCACGACCATCGCCCAGCCCAGCCAGGGCGCGATCGAGGCGGACAGCCGCAGCATGGGGACGTCGGCGCGGCCGATCTCGGCGTAGCCGAGGTAGAGCAGCGTGGAGGCCATCAGGAGCAGGGCGGTGTACATCAGGCCGCCGGTGAGGCCGCCGAGGAACGCCTCGCGGGGGTGGGTGATGGACCCGCCGATCACGAGGCACATGGACACGGCCATCACGACGACGAGGCCGAAGTAGTTGACCGAGGACAGCCACCACGGGTCCACCGGCGTGGTGGCCTGGACGGCGAGGGACTCGTGGGCGGCGAAGCCGCCGTCGCGGGTGACCAGGACGTGGACGAACCCGGCCACGACCGCGACGACCACCAGGGGCGTGATCAGGGAGATGATCGCGGAGACCTTCTCCACGTCCAGCATGCCCGTCACGAGCACGAGCAGGGTCATCAGGGTGGAGCCCGCCCACGTCGGCCAGCCGAACTGCTGGGCGAGCGTCGAGCCCGCCCCGGCGAGCATGACGACGCCGATCGCGAAGAGCGTCACCGTCACCACGACGTCCAGGATCCGGGCCATCACGGGGTGCGAGACGCTGCGGAAGACGACCTTGTGGTCGGCCGCGAGGAACACGCTGCCCAGCTGGAGGATGACGGCGCCGCCGGCGGTGACGAGCAGGCCGGCCAGTCCCGCGCCCACGACGCCGATCCAGCCGAAGCCCACGAAGTACTGGATGACTTCGGCGCCGGTGGCGAAGCCGGCGCCGACGAGCAGGCCGACGAAGGCGAGGGCGATCTTCAGGGATCTGAGGGCGACGGGGTGCGCCCGTCCGGGCCCCGGGACCGAGGACGGGCCGGAGTACGGTAGGAACGCGCGCGCCATCGTGGCCAGGACCAGGCGTCGCCGAGCTCCGCGGCGGACCCCGTCCCCGCGTCCAGCGGAGACGAGGCGCGCCACGGCGTTGGCGGTCGACGGCCTGGCTAGGGTGGGGACGTGCCTGTCCCGACGCCGCCCGCCGCCCCGGGCCCGCCCGTCCGCCTGCGCGATCTGCTGCGTCCGCCCGCGGCGCCCGCCGATCCCCGCGGGCTCACGGGCCACCCGGCCCGGACGCCACGCCGGCGTACCCTGGCCGTCCCGGACCCCGTCAGCGGGACCCCGTCGTCCGTGGCCGTGTGGGAGTACACCCCCGTTCCGGAGGCCGCGCCGGGATCGCCCGGCCCACCCGAGGGGGACGCGGCCGCTGCGCCGCTCGTGTTCGTGCACGGCTTCCGCGGGGACCACCACGGCCTTGCCCTGCTGGCCGACGCGCTCCCGGAGCATCCCATCCACTCGATCGAGCTGCCCGGCTTCGGGGCCTCGGAGCCCTTCCCCCACGCCGAGCACACCGTGGCCCATCACGCGGACGCGGTGGCCGCCGTCGTCACCGCCCTGGGCCTGCCGGCCGCCCCCGTGCTGGTCGCACACTCCTACGGGACGACGGTGGCGGCCGAGCTGGTCGCCCGGGAGCCGTCCCGGTGGGGACGGCTGGTCCTCCTCAACCCCATCGCCGAACCCGCGCTGCAGGCGTCCGCGTCCCTGACGAGCCGGGTGCTGGCGGCCGTCGCCGAGGGGTACTACGAGGTCGCCGCCCGCCTGCCCGAGCGCCCGGCGCGGCTGCTGCTGGGCGCGCCGCCGGTCGTGTGGGCGACCACGCTCGCCATGACCCGCACCAGGGACAGGGATGTCCTTGCGTACACCCATGACCAGCACCGGCGTCACTTCTCGGGCTTCGCCTCCGCACGCATGCTCTCCGAGGCGTACCGCGCCTCGAGCACGGGCTGCGTGGCCGACGACGCCGCCCGCCTCACCCTGCCGGTGCTGCTGGTCGCGGGGCGAGAGGATCCGCTGGGCTCGGTGCCGGCGCAGGAGGCGCTCGCCGCGGCGATCGACGCCGCGGGCGGCACGGCGGAGCTGCACGTCCTCGACGGCGTCGGGCATCTGCTGCACTACGAGCGGCCGACCGCCTGCGCGGCCCTGATCCGTGACTGGCTCCGCCGCGCCGGCCGTTGACGGGCTCCTCAGAGCACCCCGGCCGGGTCGAGCCGCACCCGCACCGGGGCGGTCTCGCGCCGGGCGCTCGCCGCGGACCGGGCGGCGCGCAGGGCGCCGACGGTGGCCTCGGCCGCCGCGTAGGGGAAGATCAGCAGGGCACGGGAGCGGGTCTCGTCGGCGGGGTCCGGCACCGGCCCGATCCAGGGCAGCCGCGCCGGGCCGCCGTCGAGCGGGGCCGAGTGCGGATCCTCGTGGACGTCCTCGTCCGGCCGTTCCCGGCGGGCGGCCTCCACGAGCTCGAGGTACTCCGCGACGGCGGCGGCCTCCCCCGTGACCTCTGCGAGGCGGCCGGCGGGAGGCAGGTGCAGCTCGCGCCGCTCGGCGACCTGGCGCGCGGCGAAGCCGTCGGGGTCCCGTCGGACCAGCGCGTTCACCGCCTCCCCCGCGTCCGCGGTGACCACCACGACGCCCCCGTCGGAGGCGGGGCGGACCAGGCAGGCGGCGGCGAGCCAGCGGGCGAGCACCCGGCCCGGCACGTCGAGGCCCTCGCGCTGGAGCTGGCTGTCCCCGTCGAGCAGCAGGGCGGCCGCGTAGCCGTCGGGCGTCACCGGCTCAGCCCCCACGGTCGCCACCACCAGGGAGGGCCCGGGCGGCACCGAGCCGAGCATGTGCTGCGCCGAGGAGGCGTGCACGGGCACGCGCGGGAACGCCCGGCCCAGCTCCTCGGCCGTGCGGTCCACGCCGCGGGCCCCGGCCCGCAGCGTCGTGCCGCCGCACTCGGTGCACCGGAAGCCGCGCTCCCGGGTGCCGCACCACCGGCACGCCACCTCCCCGTGCCGGGCGGCCCGCGCGTCGCGGAAGCCCAGCGGCCCCGCGCAGACGCGGCAGCGGGCGGGCGTGCGGCACCGGTCGCACACGAGGGCGGGGATGAAGCCGGCCCGGGCCACCTGCACGAGCACCGGGCCGGGCCGTGGCCCGAGCAGCGCGGCGCGGGCGGCCGCCCAGGCGGCCTGCGGCAGCCGTGCCCGCTGCGCGAACGGGTCGCGCGCCGTCTCCCAGGCGTCGGCGGTGGAGACGACCCGCGGCCCGAGCTCCCGCTGGGTCGCGCGGGAGGGGCCCAGGTGCAGCAGCCAGCCCGACTCGACGAGCCGTTGCACCGGGACCGATCGGGAGGGCCCGGCGAAGAGCAGCGCCGCGCCGGTCGCGCGGGCCCGCTCCAGCACGACCTCTCGGGCGTGGAAGTAGGGCGCGCGGGGTTCTGCCCACGCATCGTCGCCGTCGTCCCAGAGCACCACCAGCCGCAGGTCGCGCACGGGCGACCACACGGCGGCCCGGGTGCCGGCCACGATGCGCCGGGTGCCGCGCAGCGCGGCCAGGTGGGCGCGGTACCGGGGCGTGTTGCCGTCCTCGGAGCCGATCCGCGCGTAGGCGTCCTCGCCCACGTGCTCGTCGAGGGCTGCGCAGAGCCGGTCGAGGTCGCGGTGGTCGGGCACCAGCAGCAGGACGCCGCCGCCCGAGGCGGCCACCGTGCGCGCCAGGGCGGCCAGCGCGCCCGCCTCGTCCCATTCGAACAGGCGCGAGGGCACGACGGCGGCCGCCCGCGCGGCGTCTCCGGCCAGCACGGCGGACACGAACGCGGTGCCCTGCTCGAGTGACTCCCACACCGTGGGCACGAGGCCCTCCTCCGCCGCGGTCGCCTCCGGGCGCTCGGCGTCCGTGCCGGTCAGCGTCACAGGGTGGTCCGCGGCGGTTTCCGCGTCCTCCGCCAGGGCGGCCTTCTCGACCTGCGCGACGCGCGGGGGCACCGCGGCCCGCAGCACGTCCGTGACGACGCCGGCCTGGCGGCGGGCCACCGCGCGAGCGGTCGCCAGGACCTCCTCCGTCAGCGGCGGGATGGCGGTGAGCACGCCGGTGAGCTCGGTGAGCTGGGCGCCGGTGGCCGGCTCCTGCTCCCGCGAGACGAGCCAGCCCGTCATGGCCCGTCCGCCGAAGCGGACGGACACGCGGGAGCCGGGGACCGCCCGGTCGTCCAGGGCCACGGGCACGAGATAGTCGAACTCGCGGTCCAGGTGCGGCACGGGCGAGTCCAGCAGGACGCGGGCGATCGGCCGCTCCGGCCACCCCTCGGCCCGCTCCGGCAGTCGGGGCGCGTCCTCCGGCTCCGGGAGGGCGAACAGCGTGTCCGTGATGCCCGCCTCCGGATCAGAGGCCGGCGGCAGCGCGCAGCTGCTCGACGCGGTCCGTGCGCTCCCACGTGAAGTCGGCGTCGTCCCGGCCGAAGTGGCCGTTCGCGGCGGTCCGTCGGTAGATGGGCCGCAGGAGGTTCAGCTCCTTCACGATGGCGGCCGGACGCAGGTCGAACACCGCGTTCACGGCCTCGATGATCTTCTCCTCCGGCACCGTGGCCGTCCCGAAGGTGTCCACGTACAGGCCCACGGGCCGGGCCGAGCCGATCGCGTAGGCCACCTGGAACTCGGCGCGCGAGGCGAGGCCGGCGGCCACCACGTTCTTCGCGACCCAGCGGAGCATGTAGGCGGCGGAGCGGTCCACCTTGGACGGGTCCTTGCCGGAGAAGGCGCCGCCGCCGTGCCGGGCCATGCCACCGTAGGTGTCCACGATGATCTTGCGACCGGTGAGGCCGGCGTCGCCCACGGGGCCGCCGATGACGAACTTGCCGCCCGGGTTGATGATGATCCGCATGCCGGAGGTGTCGAGGCCGGAGCGCTCGATGACGGGCCGGATCACGTGCTCCTCCACGTCCGCCCGCAGCTGCTCCTGCGTGACCCACTCGTGATGCTGCGTGGAGACCACCACGGCCTCGACCGTGGTGGGCACGTGGCCGGGCGCGTAGCCGATGGTGACCTGCGTCTTGCCGTCCGGCAGCAGGTACGGCATGGGCGTGTTCTCCGCCCGGCGCACCGCGGTGAGCCGCTCGGAGAGCCGGTGCGCGAGGTAGATGGGCATGGGCATGTACGCCGGGGTCTCGTCCGTGGCGTAGCCGAACATGATGCCCTGGTCCCCCGCGCCCTGCTCGTCCACCTCGTCCGCCGAGCCGTACTCGCGGGCCTCGAGGGACCGGGAGACGCCGGCGAAGATGTCCGAGGACTGCTGGCCGATGGAGATGTTCACGCCGCACTGGGCGCCGTCGAAGCCGTTGGCCGAGGAGTCGTAGCCGATGTCCAGGATGGTCTCGCGCACGATCTTGGGGATCTCCACGTACGCCGAGGTGTTCACCTCGCCGGCCACCTGCACCAGGCCGGTGGTGGTCAGGGTCTCCACGGCCACCTTCGCCGACGGGTCGGCGGCGAGGATCGCGTCCAGGATGGCGTCGGAGATCTGGTCGCAGATCTTGTCGGGGTGGCCCGCCGTGACGGACTCGGAGGTGAAGAGGCGGAGCTCTCCGCCGCCCACCCCCGAATACGGGTCGGCGTGGCGGGCGGGGCTCAGCGAGGCGGCATCGGTCATGCCGCACAGTCTAGGTCAGCGGCCCGACGCGCCGGCGGGGTCGCGACCGGCGAGGTCATCCACGATCGCCTGCACGACGGCGGCCGCCGCCTGGTCCTTGGAGCCCACGGTCTCCACGGCGGGGCGGCCGTCGGCGAACAGGATGGTCACGGCGGTCTCGTCCCGGCCGAACACCTTGTCCGTGCCGACCTCGTTGACCACGAGCATCTCGCAGCCCTTGCGCGCCAGTTTGGCCCGGCCGTACTCGAGCACGGAGGACGTCGCGTCGCCGGTCTCCGCGGCGAAGCCGACGATGAGCGGGGCCATGGGCCCGCCCTCGGAGCGGGTCCGCACGGCCGTGGCGAGCACGTCCGGGGTGCGCTCGAGCACGATGACGGGCGCGCCGCCGTCGTCGCCCTTCTTCATCTTGGCGTCGGAGACCTCGGCCGGTCGGAAGTCCGCAACGGCCGCCGCCATCACGAGGACGTCGGCGTCGGCGGCCTCCGCCAGCACGGCCTCGAGCAGGTCCTGCGTGGACTCCACGGGCACGACGCGCTCGACGCCCTCGGGCGTCGGGACGGACATGGACCCGGCGACGAACCGCACGGTGGCGCCGGCCTCGAGGGCGGCGCGCGCCAGGGCGGCCCCCTGCTTGCCGGAGGAGCGGTTCCCCAGGTAGCGGACCGGGTCCAGCGCCTCGCGGGTGCCCCCGGCCGTGATCACCACGGTGCGACCGGCCAGCGGGACGGGTGTCGGCTCGGCGTCGGACCCGGAGGCCCGGGGACGGCGCGGGGCGCCCGCGGCCGCGGCGGCCTGCGCACGCTCCCAGATCTCGGCGGGCTCGGGCAGCCGCCCGGCGCCGGAGTCGGCCCCGGTGAGCCGGCCCACGGCGGGGTCCACGACCGTGACGCCGCGCTCGCGCAGGAGGGCGACGTTGGCGACCGTGGCGGGGTGGTGCCACATCTCGGTGTGCATGGCGGGGGCCAGGACGACGGGGCACGTGGCGGTGAGCAGCACGTTGCCCAGCAGGTCGGGCGCCATCCCCGCGGCGGTGCGCGCGAGCAGATCGGCGGTGGCCGGCGCGACCACCACGAGGTCCGCACGCCGGCCGAGCCGGACGTGGTTCACCTCGTCGACCGCCTCGAACGTGTCCGTGCGGACCGGGCGACCGGAGAGGGCCTCCCACGTCGCCGCGCCCACGAACTCGAGGGCGTTGGCGGTGGGCACCACGGTCACGCCGTGGCCGGCCTCGGTCATCAGGCGCAGCAGCAGCGCCGCCTTGTAGGCCGCGATGCCGCCGCCGACCCCGAGGACGATCTCCATGACGGGCTCAGGCCTCCGGGGCGTCCTCGGAGGTGCCCTCCTCGGCGCGCACCGTCTCGGCGGCCTCCTCGATGGCGGCGGGATCGCCCATCGGCTGGTGGGCGTCGGCCGACTCGAGGGTGGCGAACGGGTCGTCCTCGCCCGGCAGGGAGAAGTCGCCGAAGTCCTCGGCGGCCAGGTCGGCCTCCGGGGTGGCCTCGACGGCCTCGCGGGACACGAGCAGGTCGGCCTCGATCTCGCGCAGGGCGATGGACAGCGGCTTCTCGTTCAGCTGGGTGTCCACGAGCGGGCCGACGTACTCGAACAGCCCCTCGTGCAGCTGCGAGTAGTAGGCGTTGATCTGCCGGGCCCGCTTGGCGGCGAAGAGCACCAGGGCGTACTTCGAGTCGACCCGCTCCAGCAGGGAGTCGATGGGCGGGTTGACGATGCCTTCGTACTGTTCGGTCACGGGGTCTCCAAAGTCTTCATCTCACTGTCACGTCGGCGCCGGGTGCGGCGTCGGTGCGGCCGGTCCTCAGGCCTCGGTCGGACGGCGCTCGGGGTCCAGCCCCATGAGTCTCACCAGTTCCTCGGCGGCCCGCTCCACGCGGTCGTTCACGACGACGGCGTCGAACTCGGGTTCCGCGGCGAGTTCCAGTCTAGCCGTTTCGAGCCGGCGGCGCTGTTCCTCCGGGCTCTCGGTGCCGCGGCCGAGCAGCCGGGACACGAGTTCCTCCCAGCTCGGCGGCGCCAGGAACACGAAGGTGGCCTCCGGCAGCGCACGGCGGACCTGGCGCGCTCCCTGCAGGTCGATCTCCAGCAGGACGTGGCGGCCCTGCGCCACGGCCTCCATCACGCGGTCGCGCCGCGTGCCGTAGCGGTGGACGCCGTGCACGACGGCCCATTCCAGCATCTCGTCCGCCTCGACGAGGGAGTCGAACTCCTCCGGCGTCGTGAAGTAGTAGTGCACCCCGTCCTCCTCGCCCGGGCGCGCCGGGCGGGTGGTGGCGGAGACGGACAGCCAGGCCTCGGGGTAGTGCTCGCGGACATAGGCCGACACGGTGCCCTTGCCGACGGCGGTGGGGCCGGCCAGGACGGTGACGCCCGGGCCCGGGGGGCGTTCCTGGACGGCGGTGCGGGCCACCGGGACGGCGGGGGCGGGTCCGGGGTCGAACGTGTCGGTCACGCATCCTCCTGGTGGGACGGGCCTCGCAGACCCGTCACCCGGGCCGGCGCCGACCCGCCGGGATGTGGGGGTCACCGGCCAATATAGGCGATCAGCGCCTCGCGCTGACGACGGCCCAGGCCGCCCAGCCGACGCCGCGGCGAGATGCCGCACCCCGCCATCGCCTCCCGGGCCCGGACCTCGCCCACGCCCGGCAGGGCCAGCAGCAGGTCCACGGTCCGCAGACGGGCGACGGCGTCGTCGGCGTCCGCGCGCGCGAAAATGTCGGCCAGGCCGACCTCACCGGCGGCGAAGGCCGCCTTGAGCTCCGCCCGCGCCTGGCGGGCCTGGAGGGCCTTCCTCCGGGCCTCCGCCCTCTCCTGCACACTGAGCTGCCGCAACGCCATGGGTCTGACCTCGATGCCTCTCGTTCCCCACCGGCCCCGTCGTGACCCTTCCATGGTCAAGGACGACGAGCACAGCCGATCGAAAGGGAAGATACCATCCCGTCCACACGGCACGGGCGCGCCGGGAGGACGCGGGCGTCACCGCAGGGCGGCGCGATTCTCCTCGATCGTGTCCACCAGCGAGGCCACCGACGGGCCCGCGCTCAGGATGCCGCGGGACGAGGTCGCCAAGACCTGCGGCCAGGCCGTCCCGAAGTCGGCCCGCATGCCCCGGGCCGTGGCGCCCTGGACACCGAACCCGGGCGCCAGCAGGGGCCCGCCGAGGGCCGGCAGGTCCAGGCCGAGGCGGTCCGCCTCGGCGGCCACCGTGGCGCCCAAGACGAGTCCCACCGGCCCCCACGCGTCGTCGCCGCGCAGGGCCGCGTTCTCGGCGGCCGCCGCCGCGGCGATGCGCCGGGCGACCGATCCCTCGGCCGACCCCTCGCCCACGTGCTGGACCTCGCGGCCCTCCGGATTGGAGGTCAGCGCGAGGACGAACACGCCGCGGCCGGCCTCGTGGGCGGCGCGGATGGTCGGCACGAGGGTGCCGAAACCCAGGTACGGGCTGAGCGTCACCGCATCCGCGGCCAGGGGCGAGGCGTCGGCGATCCACGCGGCGGCGTAGCCGTCCATGGTGGAGCCGATGTCACCGCGCTTGGCGTCCGCGATCGTGAGCACCCCGGCGTCCCGGGCGGCCGCGAGCAGCCGCTCCAGGGCCGCCAGGCCGGCCGATCCGTGGCGCTCGTACAGCGCCACCTGGGGCTTGATCGCCGCCACGCGGGGCCCCTCGGGACCCACCGCCGCCTCGAGGGCGGTCAGGGAGAACGCCTCGAGGCCCGCCGGGGTGTCGCTCAGGCCCCACTGCCGCAGCAGGCCCGGATGGGGGTCCACGCCGAGGCACAGCGGACCGGCCGTCTCCATGGCGTGGGCCAGCCGCCGCCCGAAGGGGGCGCGGGGCCCCGCGCCGCCCGTCGCCGTCGTGGTCACGCCGCGGCCTCCGGACCGGCGACAGCCTGCTGCAGGCGCGCGTCGTGCTCCTGCAGTGAGGTGACGGACCACTCGTAGGACCGCATGGCCTCGATGGCCTGCAGGCACGCCCCGAACTCGGCCGTGGTCGTGATCACCGGCACGCCGAGCGACGTCGCGGCCGCGCGGATCTCGTAGCCGTCCGTGCGGGCGTCGCCGCCGGAGGGCGTGTTCAGCACGAGATCGACGGTGCCGGCGTGCAGCTGCTCCAGCACGGTGCCCGCGCCGTCCTCGTGCCCGGCGTCGGCGATCTTCGCCACGACCTCCGCGGGGATGCCGTTGCGCCGCAGCACCTCGGCGGTGCCGCCGGTGGAGACCACCTGGAAGCCGAGGTCGACGAGGCGCTTGGCCTGGCCCACGAGGGTGCGCTTGTCCCGGTTCGCGACCGACACGAACACGCGCCCCGAGGTGGGCAGCGGGCCGCCGGCGGCGGACTGGGACTTGGCGAACGCGGTGTCGAAGTGCTTGTCGATGCCCATGACCTCGCCCGTCGAGCGCATCTCCGGGCCCAGCAGCGAGTCGACCACGCGGCCCTCCGCGGTGCGGAAGCGGGTGAACGGCAGCACCGCCTCCTTGACCGCCACGGGCGCGCCGATCGGCAGGGTGCCGCCGTCGTACGCCGTGGGCAGCATGCCGGCCGCGCGCAGGTCGGCGATGCTCTCGCCGACGCCGATCCGCGCGGCCGCCTTGGCCAGCTGGACGCCCGTGGCCTTCGAGACGAACGGCACGGTCCGCGAGGCGCGCGGGTTCGCCTCGATCACGTACAGCACGTCCGAGGCGAGCGCGAACTGGATGTTGATCAGGCCGCGCACGCCGACGCCGGCCGCGATCCGCTCGGTGGCGCGGTGCACGCGCTCGAGCACGTCCGGGCCCAGGGTGACGGGGGGCAGCACGCACGCGGAGTCGCCCGAGTGGATGCCCGCCTCCTCGATGTGCTCCATGACGCCGCCGAGGTACAGCTCGGTGCCGTCGTAGAGGGCGTCGACGTCGATCTCGATCGCGTCCTCGAGGAAGCGGTCCACGAGCATCGGCTGGTCGGGGGTGATCTCCGTCGCGTGCGCCACGTAGTGGGCCAGCGCCTCCTCGGAGTACACGATCTCCATGCCGCGGCCGCCGAGCACGTAGGAGGGGCGCACGAGCACGGGGTAGCCGATCTCGTCCGCCACGCGCTTGGCGTCGTCGAAGGAGACGGCCGTGCCGTTCTTCGGCGCCACCAGGCCCGCGCGCTCGAGCACGAGCGCGAACTCACCGCGGTGCTCGGCCAGGTCGATGGCCGCGGGCGAGGTGCCCAGGATCGGCACGCCGGCGTCGGCGAGCTGCTGGGCCAGCTTGAGCGGGGTCTGGCCGCCGAGCTGCACGAAGACGCCGCGCACGCCGCCGGAGGCCTCCTCTGCCGCGATGACCTCCAGGACGTCCTCGAGCGTGAGCGGCTCGAAGTAGAGGCGATCGGAGATGTCGTAGTCCGTGGATACCGTCTCCGGGTTGCAGTTGACCATCACGGTCTCGTAGCCGGCCTCGCGCAGCGCCATGGTGGCGTGCACGCACGAGTAGTCGAACTCGATGCCCTGGCCGATCCGGTTCGGGCCCGAGCCGAGGATGATCACCGACTCGCCCTCGTGCGGGGCGACCTCGGTCTCGAGGTCGTAGCTGGAGTACCGGTACGGGGTGAAGGCCTCGAACTCGGCGGCACAGGTGTCCACGGTCTTGTAGACGGGGCGCACGCCCAGGGCGTGACGCACGCCGCGCACGACCGCGGCGTCCATGTGCCGCAGCGAGCCGATCTGGGCGTCGGAGAACCCGTGCCGCTTGGCGCGGCGCAGCAGGGCCTCGTCGAGGACCTCGGCGTCGCGGATCTCGTCCGCGACCTCGTTGATGAGCACGAACTGGTCCAGGAACCACGGGTCGATCGCGGTGGCCTCGAAGGCCTCCTCGATCGTGGCGCCGGCGTAGAGCGCCTGCTGGGTCTGGGAGAGCCGGTCGGTGGTGGCCGTGCTCGCCGCCGCGAGCAGGGCCTGCGGGTCGGCGTCCTGCGGGAACGCGAGCTCCGAGCCCTTCTGCTCGAGCGAGCGCAGGGCCTTCTGCAGGGCCTCCGTGAAGTTGCGGCCGATGGCCATGGCCTCGCCGACCGACTTCATGGTGGTGGTCAGCGTGGGATCCGCCGCCGGGAACTTCTCGAACGCGAAGCGCGGGACCTTCACGACCACGTAGTCCAGGACCGGCTCGAAGGACGCCGGGGTCTTCTGGGTGATGTCGTTGGGGATCTCGTCCATCGTGTAGCCCAGGGCCAGCTTGGTGGCGATCTTGGCGATCGCGAAGCCGGTGGCCTTCGAGGCCAGCGCCGAGGAGCGGGAGACGCGCGGGTTCATCTCGATGACGACGACGCGCCCGTCCACGGGGTTCACCGCGAACTGGATGTTGCAGCCGCCGGTGTCCACGCCGACCTCGCGGATGACGTTGATCGAGATGTCCCGCAGCTTCTGGTACTCGCGGTCCGTCAGCGTCATGGCCGGGGCCACGGTGATGGAGTCGCCGGTGTGCACGCCCACGGGGTCCACGTTCTCGATGGAGCAGACGACGACGACGTTGTCGTTCTTGTCCCGCATCATCTCCAGCTCGTACTCCTTCCAGCCGAGGATGGACTCCTCGAGCAGGACCTCGGAGGTCGGGCTGTACTGCAGGCCGGCGCCGCAGATGCGGTACAGGTCGGCCTCGTCGTAGGCCATGCCGGAGCCGAGGCCGCCCATCGTGAACGAGGGGCGCACCACCACGGGGTACTTCAGGTCCTCGACGGCGGCCAGGGCCTCCTCCATCGTGTGCACGATGTGGGACCGGGCGGACTCGCCGCCGGCACGCTCCACGACGCCCTTGAACAGCTCGCGGTTCTCGCCGAGCTCGATGGCCTCGATGTTCGCGCCGATCAGCTCGACGCCGAAGCGCTCGAGCACCCCGTCCTTGTCGAGGGCGATGGCGGTGTTCAGCGCCGTCTGGCCGCCCAGGGTGGGCAGCAGGGCGTCCGGGCGCTCCTTCTCGATGATCTTGGCGACCACGGCCGGGGTGATGGGCTCGACGTAGGTGGCGTCGGCCAGCTCCGGGTCGGTCATGATCGTGGCCGGGTTGGAGTTGACGAGGACGACGCGGACGCCCTCCTCCTTGAGGACGCGGATGGCCTGGGTGCCCGAGTAGTCGAACTCGGCGGCCTGGCCGATCACGATGGGGCCGGAGCCGATGACCAGGACGGACTTCAGGTCGGTGCGCTTGGGCATGGATCAGGCTCCTTCGGTGGCGGGGGTGGTGGCGGCGCGGTGCTCGGTGAGCAGCTGCACGAAGCGGTCGAACAGGTCGAGGGTGTCGTTGGGGCCGGCCGCGGACTCCGGGTGGAACTGCACGGAGAAGGCGGGCCGGTCGAGCAGGCGCAGGCCCTCGACGACCTGGTCGTTCAGGGACCAGTGGGAGACCTCGACGCGGCCGAAGCGCGACTCCGGCGCCTCGATCGGCTCGCCGAGGGGGGCGTCCACGGCGAAGCCGTGGTTCTGGGAGGTGATGGCCACGCGGCCCGTGGCCTTGTCCAGCACCGGCTGGTTCGGGCCGCGGTGGCCGAACTTCAGCTTGTAGGTGTCGAAGCCGAGCGCGCGGCCGAAGATCTGGTTGCCGAAGCAGATGCCGAAGAACGGCAGGCCGGCGTCGAGGACCTCGCGCAGCAGCTCCACCTGGGCGTCTGCCGTGGCCGGGTCGCCGGGGCCGTTGGACAGGAAGACGCCGTCCGGGTCCACGGCGCGGATGCCGGCCAGGTCCGTGGCAGCGGGCAGCACGTGCACGCGGATGCCGCGGGAGGCCAGGTGCCGCGGCGTGGCGGCCTTGATGCCGAGGTCGAGGGCGGCGATCTCGGCGATCGGCTCGCCCTCCCAGCCGTGCTCGGCCGGCTCGATGACGTACGGCTGCTCCGTGGTGACGGACTCCGCGAGGCGGGCGCCGGCCATCGACGGCTGGGCGCGCACCTCCGCCAGCAGCTCGGCCTCCGGGCGGGCGGCGTGCTCGCCGGAGAACACGCCGGCGCGCATCGAGCCCTCGGTGCGCAGGCGGCGGGTGATGGCCCGGGTGTCGACCTCGCGGATCCCGACGACGCCGAACGCCTCGAGCTCCTCGTCGAGGGTGCGCTCGGCGCGCCAGTTGGACGGACGCCGGGCCGCGTCGCGGACCACGTAGCCGGCGGCGAAGATCGCCCACGACTCGCGGTCGGCGTCGTTGACCCCGGTGTTGCCGATGTGCGGGGAGGTCTGCACGATGATCTGCCCCGCGTAGGACGGGTCGGTGAGGGTCTCCTGGTAGCCGGTCATGCCCGTGGTGAACACGGCCTCGCCCAGGGTGCGGCCGCGGGCGCCGTAGGCCCGGCCGCGGTGGACGGTGCCGTCCTCGAGGACGAGCAGGGCCAGGTCGTCGGTGGGGGTGCTCATCGGGGGTCTCCTTCTCCTGCGCGGCCGGCCGGGTCGGCCGGGGCGGGGTCGATGATGGTCTGCAGGGCGGCGAGGAGCCGGTCGCGGTCCTCGGGGCGGTCGGGGCGGAAGGCGGAGGTGAGTTCGACGTCGCCGAGGCGCCAGCCCCAGGCGACGAGCCCGCCCGGCTCGACGAACTTGCCGGCGATCCCGCCGGACAGGCCGGCCTCGACGAGGTCGTCCGCGGGGATGAACAGGTTGGCGGCCCCGGGGCGGAGCACGAGCAGGCCGCGGTGGGTGCCGGCGTCGTGGACCTCGAGGACGGCGCGCGAGCGCAGGCCCAGGCCGTGCACCGCCACGCGGTCCAGTCGGTCCTCGCCGCGCACCGTGCCCACGTGCATGCCCTCCGCGGACAGCGTCGGCTCGGCGTCGTAGAGGGCCGTCGGCACGGGGGCCGGGGCCGGGATCCCGGCCTGCGCCCGGCGGCGGGCCCGCCACCCGAGGGCCAGCAGGCCGAGCAGCACGAGGACGACGGCCAGGGTGCCCAGGGTCACCGGCAGCCACACGTCCGCGTAGTCCTTCGTCGGGGTCCGCGGCGGGACGGGACGGGCCGCCAGGGCGGCGGCCAGGGAGGTGATGCTCACGCGCGCTCCCCCGTCTCCGTCAGGGCCGGGTGGCGGTACGGCCGGGCGGGGGCGCCGTCGGCGACGACGCGGGCACCGCGATAGACCGTGTGGCGCACCGCGCCCGGCAGCTCCATGCCCCGGTACGGGCTGTTGCGGGACTTGGTCAGGTGCTGCTCGGGGTCCACGGTGCGGCGGGCCTGCGCGTCCACGAGCACGAGGTTGGCCACCGCGCCGACGCGCGGGACGCCGCGCTCGTCGGCCTGGCCCTGGTCGGTCAGGCCGGCGATCCGGGCCGGCGCCGTGGACATCACGCGGGCGACGCCGGCCCAGTCCATCAGGCCGGTGTCCACCATCGCCTGCTGCACCACGGACAGGGCGGTCTCGAGGCCCGTCATGCCCATCGCCGCGACCGTCCACTCGCACTGCTTGGTCTCGGCGGTGTGCGGGGCGTGGTCGGTGCCCACGGTGTCGATGGTGCCGTCGGCCAGGCCGGCGCGCAGGGCCAGGACGTCGGACTCGCGGCGCAGCGGCGGATTGACCTTGAACACGGGGTCGTAGGAGCGGACGAGCTCCTCGGTGAGCAGCAGGTGGTGCGGGGTGACCTCGGCGGTCACGGCCACGCCCTGGGCCTTGGCCCAGCGGATCAGCTCGACGGAGCCGGCCGTGGAGACGTGGCACACGTGCAGGCGGGAGTCGACGTGTTGGGCCAACAAGACGTCACGGGCGATGACGGCCTCCTCCGCCACGGCGGGCCAGCCGGCCAGGCCGAGGACGCCGGAGAGCTCGGACTCGTTCATCTGGGCGCCGGCGGTGAGGTTCGGCTCCTGCGCGTGCTGGGCCACGAAGCCGCCGAAGGACTTCACGTACTCGAGCGCCCGGCGCATCAGCACGGCGTCGTGGACGCACATGCCGTCGTCGGAGAACATGCGCACGCGGGCCTGCGAGTCGGCCATCGCGCCGAGGTCGGCCAGGGCCTCGCCGGCCAGGCCCACGGTCACCGCGCCCACGGGGTGCACATCGCACCAGCCCGCGTCCCGGCCCAGCCGCCACACCTGCTCCACCACGCCCGCGGTGTCCGCCGTCGGCGTCGAGTTGGCCATCGCGTGGACCGAGGTGAAGCCGCCCATCGCGGCGGCGCGGGTGCCGGTCTCGACCGTCTCCGCATCCTCCTTGCCGGGCTGGCGCAGATGGGTGTGCAGGTCGACGAGCCCGGGCAGCAGCACCAGTCCGGCGCAGTCGACCTCCTCGGGGGTCGGCTCGAGGCCGGCGGCGTGGGCCGCGGCGTCCGGGCCGAGGGCGGCGATCCGGCCCTCGGCGACGAGCACGTCGGCGGTCTCGCCCGTGGTCAGGCGCGCGCTGCGCAGCAGCAGGGGGGCGGGGCTGGGGGCGCTCACGGGCGGACCTCCTGGTCGTGGTTGAGGACGAGGTGCAGGACCGCCATGCGCACGGACACGCCGTTGGCGACCTGCTCGAGGGCGGTGTTGCGGGGCGAGTCCGCCGCCGCCGGGCTGATCTCCAGGCCGCGGTTCATCGGGCCGGGGTGCATGACCACGGGCTCGTCGAGCAGGGCGCCGCGGCCGGCGGTGAGGCGGGCGAAGCGGTCATCGGTCAGCCCCCAGGTCCGGGTGTACTCCCCCGCGGACGGGAAGAAGGCGCCGCCCATCCGCTCGGCCTGGACGCGGAGCATCATGACGGCGTCAGGGCTGGCGTCGAGGGCCTCGTCGAGCGAGTAGGTGACCTGGCACGGCCACGCGGCCACGCCCACGGGCAGCAGGGTGGGCGGGGCGGCCAGGGTGACCTGTGCGCCCAGCGTGCTGAGCAGCCACACGTTGGACCGGGCCACGCGCGAGTGCAGGATGTCGCCCACGATCACCACGCGCATGCCGGTCAGGTCCTGGCCGACCAGGTCCTCTCCCGTCGCCGCGGCGAGGCGCCGGCGCAGGGTGAAGGCGTCCAGGAGGGCCTGGGTGGGGTGCTCGTGGGTGCCGTCGCCGGCGTTCACGACGGCGGAGCGCACCCAGCCGGAGTCGGCCAGCTGGCGGGCCGCGCCCGAGGACCAGTGGCGCATCACGATGGCGTCCGCGCCGATGGCCTCGAGCGTCTGGACGGTGTCCTTGAGCGACTCCCCCTTGGAGACGGACGATCCCTTCGCGGAGAAGTTGATCACATCCGCGGAGAGCCGCTTGGCGGCGGCCTCGAAGGAGATGCGGGTGCGGGTGGAGTCCTCGAGGAAGAGGTTCACCACGGTGCGGCCGCGGAGGGCGGGCAGCTTCTTGACCTCGCGCTGGTTGACGGCGGCCATCTCCTCGGCGGTGTCGAGGACGGCGAGGGCGTCGGCGCGGGAGAGGTCGGCGGTGGACAGCAGGTGGCGCACGGCTCAGCCCTCCCGGGTCGCGACACGGTCGACGATGCTCACGGCGTCCTCGGTGACCTCGCCGGTGCCCTCGGGGCCGTCGACCTCCATGAGCTGGACCTGGACGCGCTCGGCGGTGGAGGTCGGCAGGTTCTTGCCCACGAAGTCGGCTCGGACGGGGAGCTCCCGGTGTCCGCGGTCCACGAGGACGGCCAGGCGCACGGCGGCGGGGCGGCCCAGGTCGGCGATCGCGTCGAGGGCGGCCCGGACGGTGCGGCCGGAGAAGAGGACGTCGTCCACGAGCACGATGACGGCGCCGTCGAGGGGGACCTCGGGCAGGCGGGTGGGCATCGGGGTGCGGGCCGTGCCGCGGCGGAGGTCGTCCCGGTAGAGGGTCACGTCCACCTCGCCGACGGCGGCGGTGGGGTCGAAGGCCGGTTCGATGCGGGCCAGCAGGGCGCCGAGCCGCCGGGCCAGGGGGGCCCCGCGGCGCGGGATCCCCATCAGGACGAGACCCTCGGCGCCCTTGTTGGACTCGAGGATCTCGTGGGCGATCCGGGTCAGCGCCCGGTCGATCTCGGACGCGGACAGCACGGTCCGGGCAGCACGAGGTGCGGCGGGATCAGTTCCCATGCCGGCGCCTCCTTCCCCGCCTCACAGGACGGCTCTTAAAGGATGCGTGGTCCGTCCCCGGGCGCCTGTGGGCCCCGCGCGAGACGTCGTCGACTCTACCAGCGAGGCCCACCCCACGACGCGGATGACGCGGTGCGGGACGGGCCTCGTGACGGAGCTCTCGGCGGCTCAGGCGAGCAGCGTCGGCTTGACCTGCTGCAGGCGGCCGAGCAGACCGTTGACGAACTCGGGCGAGTCGTCCGTGGACAGCTGAGCGGCCAGGGCGACGGCCTCCGAGATGGCGACGGCGTCCGGCACGTCGTCCTGGAACAGCAGCTCCCAGGCCCCCACCCGCAGGATCGCCCGGTCGACGGCGGGCATGCGGTCCAGGGACCAGCCGCGGGAGTAGGAGCTCAGGGCCTCGTCGAGCCGCTCCTGGTCCGCGATGACGCCCTCCACGAGCCGCTGGGTGTAGGCGTTCACCTGCAGGTCGGTGCTCTCGCGGCGGGTGCGGATGCCCTCCGACACGGTGGATCCGCGCTGCTCGGCCTCGAACAGGATCTCCACCGCACGCTGCCGGGAGCGGCTGCGCGCCGTGGTCCCCCGCTTGGCAGCGGAGCCGGCGGAGGCCCGCTCAGTCATTGACGCGGCCGAGGTAGTCGCCGGTGCGGGTGTCGACCTTGACGCGGGTGCCCTGCTCCACGAAGAGCGGCACCTGGATCTCGGCGCCGGTCTCCACGGTGGCGGGCTTGGTGCCGGCGGACGAGCGGTCCCCCTGCAGGCCCGGCTCGGTGTAGGTGATCTCCAGGACCACGGACGCCGGCATCTCGAGGTACAGCGGCGTGCCCTCGTGCAGGGCGATGACCACCTGGGTGTTCTCGAGCATGTACTTCGCGGCGTCGCCGACCACGGCCCCGGGCACGGTGATCTGGTCGTAGTCCTTGACGTCCATGAACACGTAGTCCGCGCCGTCCTGGTAGAGGTACTGGTAGTCGGAGCGGTCCACGGTGGCGAACTCGACCTTGGCGCCGGCATTGAAGGTCTTGTCCACGACCTTGCCCGTGGTGATGTTCTTCATCTTGGTGCGGACGAACGCGCCGCCCTTGCCCGGCTTGACGTGCTGGAACTCGGTGACGTTCCAAAGCTGGCCCTCCAGCTTCAGGACGGCGCCGTTCTTGATGTCGTTGCTCGTTGCCACGTGTGTGTGCTCCCGATCGGTCTCGCGGACCGTCACGGGTCCGCCTGCAGTGGGTGGGGTCTTGGATGTGCGCGGGCCAGTCTACGGGAGGCCCTGCGCGGGGCCGAGGTCAGCGGCGGCTCACTCCGCGATCTCCTGGTACGCCGCGAAGAGCAGGGACGCGTCCGGGATGTCCACGGTGGTGGGCTGCGCGAGCCCGTCCAGCAGGACGAAGCGCAGCTGGTCGCCGCGGTTCTTCTTGTCCCGGCGGATGCCCTCGAGCAGGGTCTGCCACCGGTCCCCGCGGTAGGAGACGGGCAGGCCCAGGGCTGTCAGCACCGACCAGTGGCGGTCCGCGGTGGCGTCGTCGAGCCGGCCGAGGGAGCGGGCCAGCTCGGCCGCGAAGACCAGGCCCACGGACACCGCGGCGCCGTGGCGCCACTGGTAGCGCTCGGCGAGCTCGATCGCGTGCCCCATCGTGTGGCCGTAGTTCAGTGCCTCGCGGGCCCCCGACTCGCGGGGGTCGCGGGAGACGACGTCCGCCTTCACCCGGATCGAGCGCTCGATCAGCTCGCGCAGCCGCGCGGAGTGCGGGTTCTGGGCCTGGGCCGGGTCCTCCTCGATGAGGTCGAGGATCGCGGGGTCGGCGATGAAGCCGCACTTCACGACCTCGGCCAGGCCGGAGATCAGCTCGTTGGCCGGCAGGGTGAGCAGCGTGTCCAGGTCGGCCAGCACACCGGCCGGATTGTGGAACGCCCCCACCAGGTTCTTGCCCTCGGCGGTGTTGATGCCGGTCTTGCCGCCCACCGCCGCGTCCACCATGCCCAGCAGGGTGGTGGGCATGTGCACGACGCGGATGCCGCGCAGCCACGTGGCCGCCACGAAGCCGGCCAGATCGGACACGGCGCCGCCGCCCACGGAGACGATCGCGTCCGACCGGGTGAAGTCGTTCTGGCCGAGCACCTGCCAGCAGAACCCGGCCACCTGCAGGTGCTTGCCCTCCTCGGCGTCCGGGATCTCGGCGGTCAGTGCGGTCAGGCCCACGGCCTCGAGGTCGTTCTTCACGACGTCGCCGGTCGCCCGGAGGGCCCGCGGGTGGATGACCAGCACACGTCGGACGGTTGGGCCGAGCATGTCCGGCAGGCGCGCGAGCAGGCCCCGGCCCACCACCACGTCGTAGCCGCCGTGCATGCTCGCCTCGTGGCCGCCGGAGACGGGGATGACCGTCACGTCCTCGGGTGCGGCCGGAGCAGCCGCGGGCGCCGCCCCCGGGGTCTCCTGCTCGGTGATGTCCGGCTGACGGTCGGTCATGGGTGTGACTCACTCCTTCGGGGGCGGTGGGCGTCCCCCACGATACGCCAGGCCGCCTCGGCGGCCGTCAGGCCTGTGGTGTCCAGCACGAGGTCGGCGACCTCGCGGTACAGCCCCTCGCGTTCGGCGAGGATCCGCCGCCAGGTCCCGGCGGGGTCGCCGGCCAGGACGGGACGGCCCGCGCCACCGCCCACGCGGCGCAGCGCCTCGGCCTCTCCGACCGCGAGGTAGACGACGTCGGAGTCTGACCCGGCCAGCGCCCGTCGGGTGCCCGGATGCAGCACGGCGCCGCCGCCGCACGAGAGGACACACGGGGCGGGACGGCCGAGCACGTGGCGGATGACGCGGGCCTCCTCCGCCCGGAAGGCCGCCTCGCCGTGCTCCGAGAAGAACGCGGGGATGGGGCCGTGGACCTGGACGAAGAGCTCGTCGGAGTCCACGAAGGGCAGCCCGGTCAGGGCGGCCAGGGCCCGGCCGACCGTCGTCTTCCCGGCACCCATCGGGCCGACGAGGACGAACCGGCGGGCCGGGCGCGCGTCCGGTCCGGCATCGGTCGCGGCGGAGGCCACCGTGGCCGCGGCCGTCAGGCGCGCCTCGAGGGCGCCGGTCATGCCCTCCCACGGGCACACGGTGACGGGCCCGGGGACGGGACGCGTGCTCGGGTCCGGTCCCGGGGCCGGCGCGGTCCCGGGGGTGTCGGTCACGGCAGGGGGTCGCCCATCGGGCCGTCCTCCACGACGTCGGCGCCCGGCTCCGGCAGGGCGGGGACCGCGGCCCGGAACGCCTCGAGGTTGCGGCGCGTCTCGGCCACGGAGTCGCCGCCGAACTTCTCGAGCATCGCATCGGCCAGGACGAGGGCGACCATGGCCTCGGCGACGATGCCCGCGGCGGGCACGGCCGCCACGTCGGAGCGCTGATGGTGGGCCGTGGTCTCCACGCCCGTGGCGACGTCGACCGTGGGCAGCGCGCGCGGCACCGTGGCGATCGGCTTCATCGCGGCGCTCACGCGCAGCAGCCCGCCCGTCGACATGCCGGCCTCGATGCCGCCGGCCCGGTCGCTCGTGCGCCGGGGGCGGCCGTCCGCGCCGCGGGCGATCCCGTCGTGGGCGGCGGAGCCGCGTCGGGCGGCCGTGGCGAACCCGTCACCGACCTGCACGCCCTTGATCGCCTGGATGCCCATCAGCGCCCCGGCCAGCCGCGCGTCGAGGCGGCGGTCCCAGTGCACGTGGGAGCCCAGGCCGATCGGCACGCTGTACACCAGCACCTCCACGACGCCGCCGAGGGTCTCCCCGGCGCGGTGGGCGTCGTCGACCTCGGCGACCATCGCCGCCGAGGTCTGCGGGTCGAGGCAGCGGACCGGGTCGGCGTCGAGGCGGGCCTCGTCCTCGGGGACGGGGAACGGGTGGCTCTCCGGCAGGGCCGCCTCCCCGAAGGCCACGGTGTGGGAGACGATCCGCACGCCGAGCTCGCCGAGGAAGGCGCGGGCGACGGTGCCCAGGGCCACGCGGGCGGCGGTCTCCCGGGCGGAGGCGCGCTCGAGGAGGGGGCGGGCCTCGTCGAAGCCGTACTTCTGCATGCCGGTCAGGTCGGCGTGGCCGGGTCGGGGGCGAGTGAGCGCCGCGTTGCGGGCCAGACCGTCGAGCTCCTCCGCGGGGACGGGATCGGCGGCCATCACCTTCTCCCACTTGGGCCATTCCGTGTTGCCCACCTGGATCGCCACGGGCGAGCCGAGGGTGCGGCCGTGGCGGACGCCGCCGAGGATCGTCACCGCGTCCTGCTCGAACTTCATGCGCGCGCCGCGCCCATACCCCAGGCGGCGGCGCGCGAGCGCGTCCTGCACGTCCTGCGTCGTGACCGGGATCCCGGCCGGCAGTCCCTCAACGATTCCTGTGAGCGCGGGGCCGTGAGACTCCCCCGCTGTCAACCAGCGCACCATGGCGTGCAGTCTCTCACGCACGGGGGCCCGCGCCGTCACGTGTGACCGGACGGGACGCACCGGATCCGGCGTTCGACGCTCAGCCTGCGGCCGGTCCCAGGGCGTCCGCCGCGGCGCGCGTCACCGCCGCCCAGTCCGGCTCGGGCATCCCGGCCGCGGCGCGGGGCCGGGCCGTGAACAGCCGGACCTGCTCAACGCCCTGGTGCAGCAGCATGGACAGCCCGGACGCCACCGGACCGCCCTCCCGGGACCAGGCGGCCGCCAGCACGGAGGGCCACGGGTCGTAGGCCGCGTCCAGCAGGGGCGGGAGGGCGGCGTCGGCCGGCACGTGTGCGGCCAGGGCGTCCGCGGCGCGCGGCGGCAGGGTGGCGACGACGGCACGCAGCCCCGGTGCCCGCCGGAGCAGATCCGGCTGGCCGAGGGTCGCCCAGCGCAGCCCGAGCGCGTCGGCCAGGGCCGTCACCTCGGCGGCGCGCGCTGCGTCGCGGACGCCGAAGAGCACCGCGTCCGCCCCGAGCGTGGCGGCGGCGAGGACGGCCGCCGTCGCGGTCCCCCCGTTCCCGAGGACGCCGACGGTCCCGCCCCGGGCGGCACGGTCGAGGCCGGCCGCGGCGAGGGCGCCGAGGATGCCGTCCACGTCCGTGTTCTCGGCGTGGACGACCCCGGGGGCGGCGGGGTGGTCGCGCACGAGGGTGTTCGCGGTGCCCAGGAGCCGGACGCGGTCGCTGACCCGCCCGGCGGCGGCGACGACCGCCCGCTTCAGCGGCATGGTCACGGAGCAGCCGAGCCAGTCCTGGCCGCGGGCCGCGGCCGCGCCGCCGTCGGCCGCGCCCGGGGCGCCGAGGTGTTCGGCCGCGAAGGCGAGCACCTCGTCCTCGCCTAGGTCACGGCGGCCGTAGTCGATGTCGAGGCCGAGGACCCGGTAGGCGGCCGCGTGCAGCACCGGGGAGAGCGAGTGGGCGATCGGCCGGCCCAGGACCGCCGCGCGCAGCACGGGGCGCATCAGCACACCCCCGGGTTGGACGCGCAGTAGCGCTGCAGGGTGCGCACGTGCTGCTGGTGCTCCTCATAGGTGCGGGAGAACTCGGTGTGGCCGGTGCCGATGTCCGTGGTCACCCAGTAGTAGGCGTCCGTCTCGGCCGGGTCGAGGGCGGCCTCGACGGCCGCGTCGGAGGGCATGCCGATCGGACCCGGCGGCAGGCCCGGGTGCACGTACGTGTTGTAGGGGTTCGAGGCGTCCTGCCGCTGGCCCGAGGTGAAGCTGAGGCTACGCACTCCGAGGCCGTACGTGACGGTGGCGTCGATCTGCAGGAGCCCGTGCGTCTCGGTGTTGTCCGGGGCGAGGCGGTTCACGATGGCGCCGGCGACCTGCTGGTAGTCCTGGGGCAGGGCCTCCGCCTCGAGGATGGAGGCGATCGTGAGCACGCGCTGCTGCTCGGCCGGGTCGCGGACGTTGAGGGCCTCGAGCTCGGTGAGGGTGGGCCGGATCAGGGCGTCGAGCACCTGCCCGGCGGTGGCGTCGACGGGGAGGCGGTACTCCCCCGCGTCGAGCCAGCCCTCGAGCGTGCCCGCCTCCCCGGGGACGCCGTAGCGGGTCGGGTCCTGGGCGGCGGCCTCGAGCTCCTCGCGGGGCAGCCCCGTGGCCTCGGCGACGGCGTCCAGCACCTCGGTGAGTCGCCGCCCGCGCTCCACGAGCACGTAGTGCACGGCCCCGTCCGTGGCACCCTGGAGCACCGCGAGGGCCTCGGCCGCGGGCATCCGCTCGCGCAGCACGAAGTCCCCCGAACGGACGAGACCGCTGCCCGTGTCCCTGGCGGCGCGCTCGAAAGCACGGGCGGAGCCCACGATGCCGGCCCGGTCCAGGCGGGCCGCCACGGAGCCCAGGTCCTCGCCCGGCTCCACCGAGAACGTCACCTCGTCGCCCTCGACGGCCGTGTGGTCGGGGCCGCTCAGGAAGCCGCGCACGATCAGCCCGACCACGACGGCGAACGCCACCAGCACCGTGCCCAGCACCAGCGCGGTCCGCCGCCGGCCGGCGCCGCGGTCGACCCGCGAGGCCGGGTGGGACCCGGTGCCCCGGCGGCGCAGGAGCATGCGAGGCCGGCGTGGGCCGGCCGCGTCGACCGGCTGGGACGGGGCGCCGACGTCGGCCTCGTCCGCCTCGTCGTGGGCGAAGCCGAACACGTCGAGGTCGTCGTGGACGTCGGCCTCGTCGCCGAGCAGATCGTCCCAGTGGTCCTCACGCCGAGCGTGCTGGTGGTCGCCGGTCACCGGATCGGCTCCCGGTCCTGGCCGGCCCAGCGCCCGGTGCGGCGCTGCTCGTCCACGGCGGCCTGCAGGATCGCGACGGCGGCCGCCTGGTCGATCACGCCGCGGCTGTCCTTGACGGACCGGCCCGCGGCCCGCAGTCCGGCCTGCGCGGAGACCGTGCTGAGCCGCTCGTCGACGAGCCGGAGCGGCACGGGGTGGCCCGCCTCGGCCAGGGCGGCGGCGACGGCGTCCGCGTAGTCGAGGGCGTCCTGCGTGGACGGCGTGTGCTCGCCCCGCAGATTCACCGGCAGGCCGACGTACACGGCGACGACGTCGAGCTCGCGTGCGTGGGCGACGAGCTCGTCCACGTCACGACGTCGACGCGCATCCCGCCGCAGGGTGGCCACGGGGGTGGCGATCAGGCCGTCGGGGTCGGCCGACGCGACGCCCACGCGGGCACGGCCGACGTCGACGCCGAGGGTGCGCCCCCGGCGCACGGCGTCGGTTGCCGCGTTGGCCCCGTCCTGACCTGCGCTCACGTCCGCCTCAGGCCGCGCGCACCGCGGCGACGACGGCGTCGAGCGCATCCCCGACGCGCGTGACGTCCTGGCCGCCGCCCTGGGCGACGTCGTCCTTGCCTCCGCCCCCGCCGCCGAGCACGCCGGTGGCGGTCTTGACCATGGCGCCCGCCTTGAGGCCGGCCGCGCGGGCGGCCTCGTTGGTCGCCACGACCACGAGGGGCCGGCCCTTGGCCTCGGCCGTGAGGGCCACGAGCACGGGCGTGCCCGCCGCGTTGCCGCCGGCCGACTCGATCCGGGCGCGCAGGTCCAGCGCGAGGGAACGCAGCTGGTCCCCGGCCACGTCGCCGGCGTGGTGGGCCAGCACCCGCACCGACGTCCCACCGGACGTCGTGACGTCCTGGGCCTGCCCGGCGAGCTGTCCGGCCTGGGCCTGCAGCGCCTGGGCCCGCAGCTCCGCGACCTGCTTCTCGGCCGCCTTGAGCCGGTCCAGGGTGGCGCCGATGCGGTCCTTGAGCTCCTCGGCCGGGGCCTTGAACATCTCCGAGAGCTCGGAGACGAGGGTGCGCTCCGCGGCGAGGTGGCGGAACGAGTCCAGGCCGACGAGGGCCTCGACGCGGCGGTTGCCCGAGCCCACGGACTGCTCGCCGAGCAGGGTCAGCGAGCCGATCTGCGCGGTGCGGCCCACGTGGGTGCCGCCGCACAGCTCGCGGGACCAGGCGCCGTCGATCTCCACGACGCGCACCCGGTCGCCGTACTTCTCGCCGAACAGGCTCATCGCGCCGAGTGCGCGCGCCTCCTCGAGGCTCATCTCCTGGGTGAGCACGGTGTGGTCGTCGCGGATGGCGATGTTCACCACGTCCTCGACCTCGGAGCGGGCCCCGGCCGAGAGCGCCTCGGCCCAGCGGAAGTCGAAGCGCAGGTAGCCCTCCTTGTTGAAGGAGCCGGACTGGGTGGCCTCGGGGCCGAGGATCTGGTGCAGCGCGGCGTGCACCAGGTGGGTGCCGGAGTGGGCCTTCTCGCCGTCAAGGCGGCGCTGCAGGTCGATCGCGCCGAGGGCCTGCGCGCCGGCGGCGACCTCGCCGTCGAGGACCTTGACCCTGTGCACGGAAAGCCCCTTCACGGGGGCCTGCACGTCGAGCACCTCGAGGCGGAAGCCGTCGCCGGTGATCAGGCCGGTGTCCGCGGCCTGGCCGCCGGACTCCGCGTAGAACGGCGTGGCGTCCAGGACGAGCTCGAGCTCCGTGCCGGCGCCCGCGGACGGGACCTCCTCGCCGTTCTGCAGCAGGCCGCGCACCACCGACTCGGTGGTGTGCTCGGTGTAGCCGGTGAAGTGGGTCTGGCCTTCGGCGCGCAGGCGCTGGTACACGGCCGTGTCCGTGTGGCCGGACTTCTTGGCCTTGGCGTCCGCGCGGGCGCGGTCGCGCTGCTCGGCCATGAGGGCGCGGAACCCGGCCTCGTCCACGGCGACGCCGGCCTCCTCCGCGATCTCCAGCGTCAGCTCGATCGGGAAGCCGTAGGTGTCGTGCAGCTCGAACGCGTCCGGGCCCGCGATGCCGCCGCCCGCCGAGCGGGCCTGGCCCACCGCGGCGTCGAGGCGGGCCGTGCCCGCGGCGATGGTCCGCAGGAACGCCTTCTCCTCGGCGTAGGCGATCCGGGAGATGCGCTCGAACTCGTCCGCCACGACCGGGTAGGTGCCCTTCATCGCGTCCCGGGAGACCGGCAGCAGCTCGGGGAACACGGGCTCGGTGACGCCCATCAGGCGCAGGGCGCGGACGACGCGGCGGATGAGGCGGCGCAGCACGTAGCCGCGGCCCTCGTTGCCGGGACGCACGCCGTCGCTGATCAGCATCAGGGCCGAGCGCACATGGTCGGCCACCATGCGCAGGCGGACGTCGTCGTCGTAGTGCGGGTCGGCCGGGTCCTCGGTGGAAGTGTAGGCGCGGCCGGCCAGCTGCGCGGCGCGGTCGAGCACGGGGCGGACCTGGTCCGTCTCGTACATGTTCTCCACACCCTGGAGGATCATGGCGAGCCGCTCGAGGCCGAGACCGGTGTCGATGTTCTTGTGCTCGAGCTCGCCGGCGATGTCGAAGTCGTCCTTCGAGCGCACCGCGGAGAGGCGGTACTGCATGAACACGAGGTTCCAGATCTCGATGTAGCGGGTGTCGTCCGCGGCCGGGCCGCCGTCGACGCCGTACGCGGGGCCGCGGTCGTAGAAGATCTCCGAGCAGGGGCCGCCCGGGCCGGGCTGGCCGGTGTTCCAGTAGTTGTCGTCCTTGCCCATGCGCTGGATGCGCTCGGGACGGACGCCCACGTCCTCGCGCCAGATGCGCTCGGCCTCGTCGTCCTCGCGGTACACGGTGACCCAGAGGCGCTCGGGGTCCAGGCCGAAGCCGCCGTCCTCGACCGAGGACGTCAGCAGCTCCCAGGCCATCGGGATGGCCGTCTCCTTGAAGTAGTCGCCGAAGGAGAAGTTGCCGCACATCTGGAAGAAGGTGCCGTGGCGGACGGTTTTGCCGACCTCCTCGATGTCCGCGGTGCGGATGCACTTCTGCACCGAGACGACGCGCGGGCTCGGCGGGGTCTGCTCCCCCAGGAAGTACGGGATGAACGGGACCATGCCGGCCACCGTGAACAGCAGCGACGGATCCGGCGAGACGAGCGACGCCGACGGCACCACGCGGTGCCCCCTGGACTCGAAGAAGGCGGTCCAGCGGCGGGCGATCTCCTGGGACTTCATGCGGGGGTGTCCTTCTGCGTGGTGGTGGTCTGGGGGCGGGCGGCGCCGTGCGACGGCGGCTCCACGGTCTCCCCGGAGATGATCGGCCCCGTGTGGGGCAGGTAGGGGGCGGCCCAGGGGGCCTGGGAGCGCACGCGGTCGGCCAGGCGCCGCGCGCCGTCCTGCAGGGCGGCCGCCGCGGCGTCGGCGGCGGCCTCGCCGGCCTGGCGGGCCAGGCGCTCCGGGTCCAGGCGGGCGGAGAACCCCGCGCGCCCCCCAGCAGAGCCGGGGCCCGACGTCGGCGCGTCGGTCCTGCCCGTGGCCGGGTGGGCACGGTCGCCGAGGGCGCGGTGCGCGAACCAGCCGGACGCGGCGCCGGCGCCGACGAGCAGCAGCGAGCGGAGCATGGCGGGGCCTCCTTCGGACGGCAGGGATTCCGGCCCCACCTTACCGGGACAGGGGTCGGTCGGATCAGAGGCGACGAGGCGGCTGAGGGCCGGTAAATTCATCCAGCGTACCCGCGGTGCTGAGCGGGACGGTACTCGTTCAGCCAGAACGAGTAACGGGGCCCCCTCTGGAAGCTCTAAATGCTGGCCGCGCCAGGCCATAGTGGATAGACCCTTGAGAATGCCCCTTCGTGAGACACATTTAGGCCTGGCCCGTCGTTGGACGCTCGAGGCTGCGGTGGCGGCCGCGGGAAGACAGGACAGCGTGTCGCGTGCTCGAGCTCGAGACCTGGCGGCAGCCCCCCGTAGGCTCGGGAAGTGTTAAGAAGACCAAACGTAGGAAACCGCAGGATCCTCCGCCCGATTCGAACCGAGGGCTCAGGAACTATCGGCCAGAGCTCTGGAGACACTTCCTAAGCGCGGTTCGCGATTCCTTACTTCAGATGAGGCACCCCCTCCTTGAACTCCACGAGGTGGTTGATATCAACATTCTTCCGAGAGGCTCCCGGTTGAAAACATCCAAGGCCGTACTGCGAGCACGAGAGAGCGAGCAACCGCGCGAGTGTGGCCCCACCCAACGGGCGCTGTCACGACATAGACGCGCTAGGGCCGCTTAACCCCTCCCCGAACACCTGGAGTCAGGTGATTTCCTACCCGAGCAGCGTGCGCCACGCCGAGCCAGGTAAGCGATGGATCACATTGGAGGTTCATCCAACTCCACCACAGGCCCGCCCGGGAGGCATGCGCATCCGTGGAGCACTCTACCGCTGCCAAGAAGACCTCCTTGCTACGAACGAACTCCCTCCTGCAGACTCAAATCAGGTAACGCTGGCTCCTCTTCTTAAAGGCCTCTTCGCCGCCATCCAGAATCTCACAAGCGTGGGAGGGGACGTCTAGCCGATCCAGCGCAAATGACGCCCCAGGATTGGGATTGCGTTCATGTTCAAGTGAACCCCCGAGATAGGAGAATCTCCGACCGTCCTCGTTGGGATGGTCAGTGCCATGACGGTTTGCAACGAGTATCTGTTCCGAGTCCGCACCGATTGCCAGGTTCGCATTATGTGTAACCATAATGATCTGACGCTTCTTCTTCTGATCCATCAGATAGTGAGCGATTGTCCCAAAGATCGACCGGCTATCTAGGTCATCCTCCGGCTGGTCAAGAAGAAGAGGCCACCCGTCTTGGTCTGAACCCAATGTCAGGGACAGCGCGAACAGCGCTTGCTTTCCAGGGGTCATTGAGGAGGGTTCAAAACCACCGATCGAGTCGCCTTCGAGAGTCGCCTTGAATCGGACCTCCGGAACCACGCTCAGAACCCGGTTCGCGAGTTCCTCCTTGGTGGTGGATCCCGTGAGACGAATTTGTCCCGAGAATAGTTCTTCAAGAAAGTCAAGGGGATCAGCTTGCGCTCTCGCAACATCAAACAGATCCCCGCGTCCACGCACGTACGAGTTAACTGATGACCCGTGCATACCAGCCATTGCATCGCGAATGGATTGCTCATCGATCTGGGCATCCGCGCTGAGCATCATTTGCTCAATCTCGACACTTGCAGTCTCAACGTTTCTAACGAAGGTAGCGATTTCCTTATTCACCCTCGCAATGCACGATTGGATGGTATCCGCGACTGTCTTAATCTCATCAGCGTTATCCCTGACCTCCGTCGCGAGACTATCGATCCTATCCAGTTCTCTCGAAAACTTGTCGGCGCCATCGCGAAGACTGCCAATTTCTTCAATGGCCACTTCTTTTGCAAGTAGAGGGGCGGAAACTTCTTCAGTGGTAACCAGTTCCTCTCGAATAGCTGCCATTTTCCCGCGGAGAAAATCTAGCCGCGTTCGAGCTAGACTACTAAGGTACTCACTAATCTCATTCTCGTAGAAGTCGAGGACAGGCTTGGCGGTCGTCGCGAACCCTGCACCCGCAGTCTCCAGCCCTGGATCGACCTTCACATCGACTTTAAAAGCCTTGGGCGAGAGGGCGTATTCGTCGTCGAGTCGAGTCCCCAAAATGTTCTGGATCCGATTATATTCGTCCTCTGCGGCCCGGAGGGAATCCCCAAGAATACGAAGTTGGTTCCGATACCCCGCTATTCGCCCCAGTTCAGAGTCGGTAATTTCAGCCACTTCCGCGCACTCGGCAATGCGTACGTTTACTTTTTCTAGCTCAGCTGCGACCGCGTCCTTTGAACCCAGGGCGCCTATTTGCTCAGTCAGCTGAACGTGCTTGGTTTTTAGTGAGAACCAACGACTGACGGATGCAGCAACTTCCTCGCGAAAAATGCGCTCATCGGCAAGAAGATTGTCGTACTGGATGCCAAGATCTGGTCGAGCAACGGCAAGAGCCGGCGCAATACGCTCTGTAATCTCCTCCGGCTTTTCGCTTAGCGAGTAGAGGGAGTTTTGAGGAATATATATAACCCTCCCGCTACCAGATTCACTGGACCCCCAACTTACCCGGCAACCAGCGTTTGCAGCTGCTTGCCACGTTATTCCAGCAGCTGGTCCCAGTTTTGTTGGGTCGAGGTGCGGGTTCGCCCGCCTCTGCGCGTCTAGTGTCCTGTCGGGATCCACCGCGTAAGCAATGTGAGCCAACAATGAAGACTTTCCCGACGAACGGCTGCCGATGATCGAGTTAAGGTTTGGATTGAGTCGAACCCTCTTTGGAAAGTTAGCAGTATCGGAAAACTCGACGCTTTCGATGACCTTATATCCCGGCTTGCGGTCAGGCTGAGTGGAACCAAGAAAAACTCGAGTATCGGGTTCCAGAAAGATCTGCAACAATCCGTTATAAGTTAAATCGGATTTAATCCACAAGATATTTGAGTGATTGCCCCCCGTCTTCGAATGACGCCCGAGTCGTTGTTTCAGCTGCGTGAAATCGTGGGCGTCGCATCCGTCCAGCACCGGCTTGGGTATGGAGACTTCACTTGCCTCGTACCTATCGGGGGATAGAAACCATTCGACGTTCCCTTCGTTACCGAAGAAGCCGTCACAAAATTTGTCAATTTCATCGCTCTGCGCCGCCCGCCTAGCTGCGCCAGCTTGACCCCCCCGCGCCCGAATCCCGTCATTCTTAGCAGAGGCTATGACTATAAGGTTTCGTCTGCGGTTATCACCGCTGTAAACGTCCTCACCAAAAACATCTCGCATCGCATTCCGAATGGCATCTAGACCCACCGTCGCAGAAGCGAAATCATCTGCATCTGTAAGCTCTGAGCATGAAATTTGCGGACCAGAGATGCCAGATCTGCGGCTGATTTTAAGCGACCCGAGGAACCGGTCCACTTTCTCAGGAGGCAACGAGGGGTTAAAAATGAAGTGAAGATTCACATTTTTCCCCTCTGCTGATACATCGACGTCTAAGCGCACCTCGATATTTACCAAGAGGAGTTTTCGGGATTGTGGAAACAGCTCTTTATAGCGCTTTCGAACCTTATGGATCCGGTCGGCATAGTAATAGTCGGTCAGGCCGAAGGCTTGCACATCTGAGCTCTCCAGCACCTGGCAGAATGTGTCAATAGTTGACGGATCTTCCGATCGAGGGTAACCATTTGAGAGTTTTGTTCCAGGCACATGAAGGTGCAGATCCCACTTACGCCAAATTGATCCGTTGTACGTTTGACTCATTTTCTAGCCCCTCTCCTGTCACTACCCGCAGACTCGGCCCCTGGACGTTAACAGCGACACGAGTTGCCGAGAGCCAACGTAGCAGACGCACAGACCGCATCTTCAGAATAGGACGCCGCAGGCCCGGCCACCTCCGAGAGGTGACCGGGCCGGCGGGACGCGCGGGGCGCCGTCGTCCGGGACGGGCCCGGACGGGGCGGATCAGCGCGCGTAGTACTCGACCACGAGCTGCTCCTCGCAGGTCACGGGGACCTCGGAGCGCTTCGGGCGACGGGTGAGGGTGGCGCGCAGCTTTTCGATCTCCACGGTCAGGTAGCCCGGGGTGGCGGGCAGGACCTGCTGGTGGGCGCCGGCGGCGGCCAGCTGGAAGGGGACCATCTTCTCCGAGCGCTCGTGCACGTGGATCATCTGGCCCTCCTTCACGCGGAACGAGGGGACGTCCACGCGCTTGCCGTCCACCATGATGTGGCGGTGCACGACGAGCTGACGGGCCTGCTGGATGGTGCGGGCGAAGCCGGCGCGCAGCACGAGGGCGTCGAGGCGCTGCTCGAGGAGCTCGACCAGGTTCTCACCGGTCAGGCCGGCGGTGCGCTTGGCCTCCTCAAAGTAGCGGCGCATCTGGGCCTCGCGGATGTTGTACTGGGCGCGCAGACGCTGCTTCTCCTTGAGGCGCACCGCGTAGTCCGAGTCCTGCTTGCGGCGGGCGCGGCCGTGCTGGCCGGGGCCGTACGGACGACGCTCCATGTACTTCTCGGCCTTGGGGGTCAGCGCGATGCCCAGGGCGCGGGAGTGCCGCACGGTGCGGCGGGTGCGAAGGTTGCCACTCATGGTGGACCTGCCTTTCCTTGACGTGCGGCACGGTTCGGGTTTGTCTCGAGGTCTCGTCCGGGCGCCGGGGCGCACGGGTCAAGGGGACTCGAACCTGGCCTCCCCGCGATCCTGAGGAGAGCTGAGGGGCGTGCCGCCGCCCGTCATCCACTGATGCGCTGCGCGTCCCTCGCCCGGGCACGCGGGTGTCCCGTGGACCGCTCGAGGGGGATGCGTCCGGGGCGCAGCGCCTGCCAGACAGCGGACCACTCTACCAGAACCGGGTCGGCGCCCACCGGCGCTCCCCCCTCACTGCCCCCGGACGATCCGGCGCAGCGCGGCCACCTGCTCCGCGAGCCGCTTCTCGTGGCCGATGGGCTTGGGCCGGTAGTAGTCCTTGCCCACCAGCGGGTCCGGGGCGTACTGCTGGCGCGCCACGGCGTGCGGCTCGTCGTGGCTGTAGACGTAGCCCTGGCCGTGGCCGAGGGCCGCCGCGCCGGGGTAGTGCGCGTCCCGCAGGTGCGCCGGCACCGCGCCCGTGTGGCCGGCCCGCACGTCCGCGATCGCCTCGTTCACGGCGGTGTAGCTCGCGTTGGACTTCGGCGCGGTGGCCAGATGCGTCACGGCCTGCGCCAGGATGATGCGTCCCTCCGGCATGCCGATCAGCTGCACGGCCTGGGCGGCGGCCACGGCGGTCTGCAGCGCGGTCGGGTCGGCCATGCCCACGTCCTCGGACGCGGAGATGATCAGCCGCCGGGCGATGAACCGGGGGTCCTCCCCCGCCTCCAGCATCCGGGCGAGGTAGTGCATCGACGCGTCCACGTCCGAGCCGCGGATGGACTTGATGAAGGCACTGATCACGTCGTAGTGCTGGTCGCCGTCCTTGTCGTAGCGCTGGACGTGGTGGTCCATCGCCTGCGCGGCGTCCTCCTCCGTGACCGCGACGGCGCCCTCCCCCGCCCGGCCGGCCTCGCGCGCCTTGTCCAGGGCGACGCCGGCCGCGGCCTCCAGCACCGTGAGCGCCCGCCTCGCGTCGCCGCCGGCCATCCGCACCAGGTAGTCCCGCGCGTCGTCCTGGAGCACCACGGCCCCGTTGAGCCCGCGCTCCTGGGTGACGGCACGGTCCAGCAGCCCGACGATGTCGTCGTCCGTGAGGGGACGCAGCGTGAGCAGCAGCGACCGGGAGAGCAGGGGTGCGATCACCGAGAAGGACGGGTTCTCCGTGGTCGCCGCCACGAGCACGACCCAGCGGTTCTCGACGCCCGGCAGCAGCGCGTCCTGCTGCGCCTTGGAGAAGCGGTGGATCTCGTCGAGGAACAGGACGGTGGTGCGGCCGTAGAGGTCGCGTTCGCGCTGGGCCTGCTCCATCACCTGCCGCACGTCCTTCACGCCGGCCGTGATGGCGGACAGCTCCGTGAACGTGCGCCCGGGGGCGCGGGCGATCACGTGGGCCAGCGTCGTCTTCCCGATGCCCGGCGGCCCGTACAGGATGACCGAGCTCGGTCCCGCGGCGGAGTCCGGATCGGGCTCGGCGAGCTTGCGCAGCGGGGAGCCCGGCCGCATCAGGTGCCGCTGGCCCAGCACGTCATCCAGCGTGCGCGGGCGCATGCGCACGGCCAGCGGTGCGCCGGGGTGCGGGGCGGCCACGGTGCCGGCCGGGCCGTCGTCGTCGGCCCCGGTGTGCGCGGCGCTGAAGAGGTCGTCCATCGGGTCCAGGGTAGTCCTCGGCCCGCGGGGACGTGGGTGGCATCCTGGCCGCATGAGCCCCGCCGCCCCGCGCACCGACCACACCCATGTCCTGCTGCTGCGCGGGATCAACGTGGGCCGGAGCAACCGCGTCGGCAAGGACACACTGATCCGCTGGGCCCAGGCCGCCGGCGGGGAGGCGGTCACCACCCACCTGGCCAGCGGCAACGTCCTGTTCCGGGCGTCCTCCGACGCGGCCGCGGAGGGCGTGCGGCAGGGGTTCGCGCGACGGGCGCGTGAGGAGGGCGGTCTCGACGTCCCCGTGGTCCTCGTGGACGTGGGCACGCTCCGACGCGCCCTGGAGCTGCACGACGCGCTCCCCTGGGCCGGCGGCGAGCCGAAACGCACCCAGCTCACCGTGCTCGAGGACGACCCCGCACCCGAGGCGGCCGCCGCCCTGGCCGCGCTCGACCACGGGGACGACCGACCCGCGGGGCCGGATCGCACAGCCCTGGAGGGACGGCTGCTGTGGACGCGCTGCGCCACGGGGGTCGCCGACTCCCCGCTCACCCCGGCCCGCCTCGACCGGACGCTCGGGGTGCGCGGCGCGGCCCGGAACCTCACGACGGTGCGGGTGCTCGCGGGGCTGCCGGCCGGGGACTGACCTCGGCGGACAGCACGCGGGGCATCCGCCGACGTCGACACCCGCGGGGCACCGCGCGCTGGCCGACGACTTCTCCTCCGGCGCAGCCCTGCTGATCGTGGCCAACGCGGTCTCCGGTTCGACCGCCATGTACGAGGTGGAGCCCACGAAGCGGAAGTGAGGCGTCGGGCGGCGAGAACGCTGAGCTGGGGCCCCGGGCCGACCGGGCATCCGAGGGGTCGGAATGAGCGCCGTCACGGTCCTCATTCCGGCCGCTGGCCTCCCCGGTCCGGGTCAGAGGCCCCGCCCTGGATGAGGGCGGTCATGTGAGGATGGCCGCATGCGTGCCGTCTGCCAGAGAGCCCAGTCTGCGTCCGTGACCGTCGACGGGAAGGTGGTCGGCTCCTTCGAGGGCGAGGGGCTGGTGATCCTGCTCGGAGTGTCGGTCACGGACACGGAGGCCGAGGCCGTCCAGGTGGCCCGCAAGGTGGCCGGGCTCCGCATGCTCGACGGCGAGCGGTCCCTCACCGACGCCGGTGCCCCGGCGCTCGTCGTCAGCCAGTTCACGCTGTACGGCGACGTGCGCAAGGGCCGGCGGCCGTCCTGGACGCGCGCGGCGAAGGGCGACCAGGCCGAGCCGCTCTACGAGCGGTTCACGGCCGAGCTCGAGGCCGCCGGCGTGCGCGTGGAGCGCGGGGTGTTCGGCGCGATGATGGACGTCTCTCTCACCAACTCCGGGCCGTTCACGCTGATCGTGGACTCGGACGAGCTGGCCGGGCCGCGGCGCGGCTGAGGCGGGCCCGCCGCGGACCCCGATCAGGCCTCCGGCTCAGCCTCGGCCTGCTTCGGCTCCGGCTGCGCGTCGACGCCGGCCTCCTTGCGCTGCTGGGCGGTGATGGGCGCCGGTGCGCCCGTCAGCGGGTCGAAGCCGCCGCCGGTCTTCGGGAACGCGATGACCTCGCGGATCGAGTCGGTGCCGGCCAGCAGGGCGACCACGCGGTCCCAGCCGAACGCGATGCCGCCGTGCGGCGGGGCACCGTACTTGAAGCCCTCGAGCAGGAAGCCGAACTTCTCGTTCGCCTCCTCCGGGGACAGGCCCATGACCTCGAACACGCGCTCCTGCACGTCCCGACGGTGGATGCGGATGGAGCCGCCGCCGATCTCGTTGCCGTTGCACACGATGTCGTACGCGTAGGCCAGGGCCGAGCCCGGGTCGGCGTCGAAGGTGTCCGCGAACTCCGGCTTGGGCGAGGTGAACGCGTGGTGCACGGCGGTCCAGGCGCCAGCGCCCACGGCGACGTCGCCCGAGGCCACGGCGTCGGCCGCCGGCTCGAACATCGGCGCGTCCACGACCCACACGAACGCCCAGTCGGCATCCTTCGCGGCCACGCCGTCACCGGCGTCGGTGAACAGCCCGCAGCGACGGCCGATCTCCACGCGGGCCGCGCCCAGCAGCGCGCGGGACTCCTTCGGCTTGCCGGCGGCGAAGAACACGCAGTCGCCCGGGTTCGCGCCCACGGCGGCGGCCAGACCGGCCTTCTCTTCCTCGGAGATGTTCTTGGACACCGGGCCGGTCAGCTCGCCGTCCTCCTGGATGAGCACGTAGGCCAGGCCCTTGGCGCCGCGCTGCTTGGCCCACTCCTGCCACGCGTCGAGGGTGCGGCGGGCCTGGGAGGCGCCGCCCGGCATCACGACGGCGCCCACGTACTCGTTCTGGAACACGCGGAACGGGGTGTCCTTGAAGTATTCGGTCAGGTCCGTCAGCTCGAGGCCGAAGCGCAGGTCCGGCTTGTCCGAGCCGTACTTCTCCATCGCCTCGGCGTAGGTCATCCGACGGATCGGCGTCGGCACGTCCACACCGACGAGGGCCCACAGGGCCTTGACGATCTTCTCGCCGAGGGCGATCACGTCGTCCTGCTCCACGAAGGAGGCCTCGATGTCCAGCTGGGTGAACTCGGGCTGACGGTCCGCGCGGAAGTCCTCGTCGCGGTAGCAGCGGGCGATCTGGTAGTACTTCTCGATCCCGCCCACCTGCAGCAGCTGCTTGAACAGCTGCGGCGACTGCGGCAGGGCGTACCAGGAGCCGGGAGCCAGGCGGGCCGGGACGAGGAAGTCGCGGGCGCCCTCCGGCGTCGAGCGCGTGAGGGTCGGGGTCTCGACCTCCACGAAGCCCTCGCCGTGCAGGAGCTCGCGCGCCGTCCGGTTGACCTCGGAGCGCAGGCGCATGATGCGCGAGGGCTGCGGGCGGCGCAGGTCCAGGTAGCGGTGGCGCAGCCGGGCCTCCTCGCCGACCTCCACGTGCTCGTCCACCTGGAACGGCAGCGCGGCGGCGGTGTTGAGCACCGTCACGGTCTCCGCGATCAGCTCGATCTCGCCGGAGGGCAGGTTCGGGTTCTCGTTGCCCTCGGGGCGGCGCTCGACCGTGCCGGTGACCTGCAGGACCCACTCGTTGCGCAGCGGGTCGAAGTCCGCCTCGTCCCGCACCACGACCTGGGCGAAGCCCGAGGCGTCGCGCAGGTCCACGAAGGCCACGCCGCCGTGGTCGCGCCGCCGCGCCACCCAGCCGGTGACGGTGACGGTCTGGCCGATGAGCGAGGCGTTGAGCTCGCCGAGGGAGTGGGTGCGCAGCACGAGGATCCTCTCCGTCCGGTCGCCGGACGATGTGCGGGGTTCATGTGATGGTCGACGCCGTGTGATACGCCTGCGGGGCGGGCGCGCGCCGTTCCCGTCAGTCTAGTGCCCCGCCCGCGTTGCCCCAGCCCAGGAGGACCCCGTCATGACCGCCGCCCTGCAGCGCCGCCTGACCCTGCTCCACGCCGTCGCGATCGGCCTCGGCTCGATGATCGGCGCGGGCGTGTTCACCGCGATCGGCCTGGCGGCCGCGCTCACCGGTGGCCACCCCGGCCTGCTGTACGCGGCCCTGGCGGTCGCGGCCGTCGCGGCCCTGTGCAACGCCCTGTCCACGGCGCAGCTGGCCACCGTCCACCCCGAGTCCGGCGGCGCCTACATCTACGGCCGGCGGCAGCTGCACCCGTGGGCCGGCTTCGTCGCCGGCTGGGGCTTCGTCACGGGCAAGACCGCGTCGGTGGCCGCGATGGCGGCCACCCTCGGCCTGTACCTCTTCCCCGACGACGACGCCGCGGCCCGGTGGACGGGCGTGGCCGCCGTCGTCGTGCTCACCGGCGTGGCGATGGCGGGCGTGACGCGGACCGCGCAGGCGACGACGGCGATCCTCATGCCCGTGCTCGCCGTGCTCGTCCTGGCCATCGGCGCGGGCCTGGCGCGCGAGGCCCCCGGGGGCTCGGCCGCGGCGCTCGGCGTCGACTCCCCCGTGCAGGGCGTGCTCATGGGTGCGGGCGTCCTGTTCTTCGCGTTCGCCGGCTACGCGCGCGTGGCCACCATGGGCGAGGAGGTCATCGACCCCGCACGCACGATCCCGCGCGCCATCCTGATCGCCCTCGCCGTGACCGTGGCGCTGTACCTGCTGCTCGCCACGGCGCTGATCTCGGGCCTCGGGATCTCCGGACTGGCCCGCTCCCCGGCGCCCGTGCGCGACCTGCTCGAGACCGCCCTGGGCTCCGGCTGGGGCTGGGTGGCCGTGGCCGGCGCCGCCCTCGCCGCGGCCGGGGCCATGCTCACCCTGCTGACGGGCGTCTCCCGCACCGCCCTGGCCATGGCCCGCGAGGCCGACCTGCCCCGCCCCCTGGCACGGGTCCATGCGGGGACCGGCACGCCGTGGACGGCTCAGCTGACGGTGGCCCTGGCCGTGGTCCTGCTCCTGCTCACCACGGACATCCTCACCGTGGTGGGCTTCAGCTCGTTCGGCGTGCTCGTCTACTACGCGGTGGCGAACCTGTCCGCCCTGACCCTGCGCGGGGACGACGACGGCCGCCGCCCGGCCCGGCCGCGCCCGCTGCGCGTCCCCCGCGCCGTCAACATGCTCGGCCTGGCCCTGTGCCTGCTGCTCGCCCTCTGCCTGCCGCCGATGTCCGTGGCCGCGATGGCAGGCGTGTTCCTGATCGGGGTGGGCGGGCGCGCGTTCGTGCGGGCCGGGCGCCGGGGTGGGTGAGCCGACGCGCGGACGGGTGTCGGCGTCGCACGCCGGGGCCGGCGCGCCGGCCGCCCGCTCAGTCCTGCGCGCGGGCGACCTGCGGCAGCAGGTCCTCGGCCGGCGGGGTCCAGTCGGCCGGGTCCGCGGCGTGCTGCTCGCCGGAGCGGATGTCCTTCACCTCGTGGACCCGCGCGCCGGCGTCGTCCCGGCCCATGAACCACACGAACGGGATGCCGCGGCGGTCCGCGTACTTGATCTGCCTGCCGAACTTCTCCGCCGACACCGCGACCTCCGCGGGGATGCCGCGCTCCCGCAGCAGGGCCGCGACGTCCTGGGCCTCGGACCAGTCCTCGTCCGCGGTCAGCGCCACGTACACTGCGGTCGGCACGGAGCGGGAGGCCACGGCCATCTGCTGGGACAGCATGCGCATCACCAGCCGCGTCACGCCGATGGACAGTCCGACACCGGGGAACACGCGGTTCCCCTTGGACGCGAGCGCGTCGTAGCGGCCGCCCGAGCAGATCGAGCCGAGCTGCTCGTGGCCCACCAGGACGGTCTCGTAGACGGTGCCCGTGTAGTAGTCCAGGCCGCGCGCGATGGACAGGTCCGCCACGGCGCGCCCGGGGGCGCGGCGGTGCAGGGTGGCGACGACGTCGGCCAGCTCGGTCAGCCCCTCCTCGAGCAGCTCGTGGGTCACCCCCAGGGCGCGGACCCGCTCGACGAACGAGGTGTCCGACGTGCGGATGTCCGCCAGGGCCAGCGCCTGCGCAGCCTGCTCCGGGCTCGCGCCGACCTCCTCCTGGAGCAGCCGCGCGACCTCCTCCGGGCCGACCTTCTCCAGCTTGTCGATGCTGCGCAGCACGCCCGCGGTGTCCTCCAGGCCGATGCCCCGGTAGAAGCCCTCGGCGAGCTTGCGGTTGTTCACGCGGATGAGGAAGTCGCCGATCGGCAGGGCGCCGAGCGCCTCGGCCATCACCAGTGCGACGTCGGCGTCGTACCGGGGTGAGAGGGCGCCGTCGCCGACGACGTCGATGTCCGCCTGGGTGAACTCGCGGGCGCGGCCCTCCTGAGGGCGCTCCCCGCGCCAGACCTTCTGCATCTGGTAGCGACGGAAGGGGAAGGCGAGGTGGCCGGCGTTCTCCACGACGTAGCGGGCGAACGGCACGGTGAGGTCGAAGTGCAGGGCCAGGCGCTTGGGGTCGGCCGGGTCCTTGGGCTCGCGCCGGCCCGCGGCGACCTCCTCGTCCTCGGCCAGACGCGAGACCGCGTAGACCTCCTTGTCCACCTCGCCCTTGCGCAGCAGCTGGCCCAGGGTCTCCACGGCACGGGTCTCGATGCCGGCGAACCCGTGCAGCTCGAAGGTCCGCCGCAGCGTGTCGAGCACGTGCTGCTCCACGAGCCGCTCGGCGGGCAGCCACTCGTGGAAACCGGACAGGGAGGCCTTGCGGGACATGGCGATCCTTCGAGACGACGACGGCGGGGACGCGCGACGGTCCCCCGCCGGCGCACCGGCCCATTCTAGGCGCGGGCGCTGTCCGGCCCGGTACGCTGGCCCTGTTCGTGTCCATCCCGACCGGCCGCATCCCTCGACGACTGCGTGCCGGCGCAGTCAGGGAGAGTTCCAGCGGTGACCAATCACATGCAGCCCGACGACCAGCAGTCCCCCACCACCGAGGCCACCCCCGCGTCGGCCGAGGCCGCCGAGACGACCGTGCCCGCCGAGGCCCGTCCCGTCCCCGAGATCGTCCCCGACGCCCCGGCGCACGGTGATTCCTCACAGCCCGCCGAGGCGCCCGCCATGCCCTCCCCGGCCGCGATGAAGAAGGCCAGCCCGGCCGCCGTGCGCCCTGCGACGCCCGCCGCCGCGTCCGCCGCCCCGGCCCCCGTCGTGGCCCCGACCGTGCCGCCCACCCCGGTGGGGGAGGCCGCCGAGTTCGCCCGGGTGAGCGAGGACGGCCACGTCACGCTGCTGGACGGGCAGGAGGAGCACGCGGTCGGCCAGGTGCCGGACGCGAGCACCGAGGACGCGCTGGCGTACTTCGTCCGCAAGTACGACGACGTGCGCGCCCAGATGGCCCTGTTCGAGCAGCGCATCGCCGCGGGCGCCCCCTCGGGTGAGCTGGGGCGGGCGCTGGGCCAGATGACGACCGCGGTGAACGAGCGCCACATGGTCGGCGACATGGACGCCCTCCGCACCCGCCTGGCGGCCTTGGAGACCCTCCTGGGTGACTACCGCGCCGCGGAACAGGAGGCCCGGCAGGCCGCCCAGGCCGAGCAGCTGGCCACCCGCGAGGCCATCGTCGCCGAGGCCGAGACCTTCGCCCAGACCCCGGCCGAGCGGATGCCCTGGAAGACCGCGTCCCAGCGCATGACGGAGCTGTTCGAGGAGTGGAAGGCCGCCCAGAAGGCCGGCCCGCGTCTGGCCAAGTCGGTCGAGGACGACCTGTGGAAGCGCTTCCGCGGCGCCCGCACCACGTTCGACAAGACCCGCCGCGCCCACTTCTCCCGGCTGGACGCCGCCTCGGCCGAGGCCAAGCAGGTCAAGGAGCGCCTCATTGCCCGCGCCGAGGAGCTGTCCACGTCCACCGACTGGGGCGTGACCGCCGGCAAGTACCGCGACCTGATGGACGAGTGGAAGCGCGCGCCCCGGGCCTCCCGCAAGGAGGACGACGCCCTCTGGGCCCGCTTCCGCGCCGCCCAGGACGTCTTCTTCGCCGCCCGCAAGGCCGCGAACCAGGAGATCGACCGCGAGTACGGGGCCAACCTGAAGGTGAAGGAGCAGATCCTCGCCGACGGCCAGAAGCTGCTCCCCTTCACGGACGTCAAGGCCGGGCGGCGCACGCTCAACGAGCTGCGCGGGCGGTGGGAGGATGCCGGCCGCGTGCCCCGCGGGGACGTCCGTCGCATGGAGGAGGGCTTCCGCAGGCTCGAGGACGCCCTCAAGCAGGCGGAGAACGAGCACTGGCGCCGCACCGATCCGGAGACCAAGGCCCGCACGAACTCCGCCCTCACGCAGCTCGAGGAGACCATCGCCGGGCTCGAGGCGGATCTCGCCCGGGCCCAGGCCGAGGGCGACCAGCGCGCCGTCAAGAAGGCTCAGGAGGCGCTCGACGCGCGCCTGCAGTGGAAGCAGGCCCTCGAGGCCTCGGCCTCCGAGCTCCGCTGAGCCCCACCCGTCTCGAGCACGCCCCCGCGGCCCGTCTGTCCACAGGCGGCCGCGGGGGCGTCCTTGTCTCTGGCAGGCTCCGGGCATGACGACCGTGACGATCGAGGAGACCGCCCCGGCCGGGGCGCTCATGCTGGCGGGCGACCCCTTCACGGAGCCGGAGCTGCAGGCGCTCGGCGCGCGGGGCGCCGTGCGACCGCTGCTGCCCGGAGTGTGGGCGCGGCCGGACGCGGCGGACGATCCCGCGGTCCGGGCCGCCGCCCTGTGGACCCTCGGCGGCCCGCTCCTGGCCGCCGGCTGGACCGCGATCGGCCCGTCGGCGGCCTGGATCCTGGCCGGCGGCGCGGCGCCCGGGCGGCTGCACGCGGCCGTGCCGCACTTCCACCGGCGCCCCGCCGGCGGGGGCCAGCTGCCCTGGACGCTCACGCAGTCGGACGTCGCAGCCGATGCCACGGGCGTCGCCCCCGCCGAACAGGACGTGCTCCGCTTCGGCCCCGTGCGGGTCACCACGCCCGCCCGGACGGTCGAAGACCTGCTGCTCAGCGCCGACCCGGATGCGGCGCGGCGCGCGGCTGCCGTGATCGGCGCCCACGGCGCCGCCGGGCTGCGGGAGCGGCTGGCCCGCCGGACCCGCCGCGCCGGCGTCGTGGCGGCCCGGCGCCGGCTGGGCGCGCTGCTGACGGCGCTGGACGTCCCCGACTGAGGCCGGGAGGCTCAGGTGCGGTGCACGTCGAACACGCCGTCGATGCGGCGCACCGCGTCGATCACGTGGCCGAGGAACCGGGGGTCGCCCATCTCGAAGACGAACCGGCTCATCGCAACGCGGTCGCGGGTGGTGTTCACGGAGGCCGAGAGGATGTTCACGTGGTTCTCGGAGAGGACCCGTGTGACGTCGGAGAGCAGCGACTTGCGGTCCAGCGCCTCGATCTGGATCTCGACCAGGTAGACGGTGTCCCTCGACGGCGCCCAGCTGACCGGGGTGCGGCGCTCCGGCTCCTGCGCGAGCAGGGTCGCCAGGTTCGGACAGTCGACCCGGTGCACGGAGACCCCGGAGCCGCGGGTGACGAACCCGTCGATGGCATCCGGCGGCACCGGGTTGCAGCACCGGGCCAGTTTGGCCATGACACCGCCGTCGCCGTCCACGAGCACGCCGGCGTCGTTGGTGGCCCGCGCGGGGGCGCGCCGCGCCTGAGCCGGGACCAGCTCCTGCAGGTCCACCTCGCCGACGGTCAGTTCGCCCTCCGGCTCGGCCTGCGTCGGCGTCGGCGGAGCGAGGCGCTCCGCGACGCGTTCCTGCACGGACTGCGCGGACACGTGACCGTCGCCGAGGGCCACGAACAGCCCGTCGAGGTCCGCGTAGCCGAGATCCGTGGCCACCTGCACCAGCTCCTCGCCGCCGAGCACGTGCTGCACGGCCATGCCGGCCTTGCGCAGCTGACGGGTCAGCGACTCGCGTCCCCGGTCGGCCTGCTCGCCGCGGCGCTGAGTGGCGAAGTGGTGACGGATCTTGGACCGGGCCCGTGGCGAGACCACGAAGCCCAGCCAGTCCCGGCTCGGGCCCGCGTCCTCGGCGCGCGAGGTGAAGACCTCCACGGTGTCACCGTGGCTCAGCGGCGTGGACAGCGGGACGAGCTTGCCGTTGACCCGGGCACCGATGGTGCGGTGGCCGACGTCGGTGTGGATGGCGTAGGCGAAGTCCACGGGCGTGGAGCCGGCCGGCAGGGTGCGGATCTCCCCCTTCGGCGTGAAGACGTACACCTCGTCCGCCCCGATCTGGGTGCGCAGCGAGGCGAGGAACTCGTCCGGGTCCCGGGTGTCCGCCTGCCAGTCCATCACCGAGCGCAGCCAGGCCGGCGTGGCCTGCACCGGCGCCTGGCCGGCGGCCTGGGCCTTGTACCGCCAGTGCGCGGCGACGCCGTACTCGGCCTGGCGGTGCATCTCCTGCGTGCGGATCTGGATCTCCACCGGCTTGCCGCCCGGCACCATCACCGTGGTGTGCAGGGAGCGGTACATGTTCAGCTTCGGGACCGCGATGTAGTCCTTGAACCGACCCGGGACCGGGTTCCAGCGGGCGTGGATCGCGCCGAGCACGGCGTAGCAGTCCCGCACGGAGTCCACGAGCACCCGGATGCCCGTCAGGTCGTGGATGTCGTCGAAGTCCTTCCCGCGCGTCACCATCTTCTGGTAGATCGAGTAGTAGTGCTTCGGCCGTCCGGTGACGGTCGCCCGGATCCGGTGCTCGCGCAGATGATCCTCGATCACGGTGCGCAGCGCCGCGATGTGCTTCTCCCGCTCCGGGTTCCGCTCCCCCACGAGGCGCACGATCTCCGCGTACATCTTGGGCTTGAGGGCGGCGAAGGAGAGGTCCTCGAGCTCCCACTTGACGGTGTTCATGCCGAGCCGGTGGGCCAGCGGGGCGTAGATGTCCAGGGTCTCCTGGGCCTTGCGCGCGCTGGATTCCGGGGAGACGTACCGCCACGTCCGCGCGTTGTGCAGCCGGTCGGCGAGCTTGATGAGCAGGACGTTCACGTCCTGGGCCATCGCGATGACCATCTTGCGCACGGTCTCGGCCTGCGCCGCGGCGCCGTAGGTCACCTTGTCCAGCTTGGTCACGCCGTCCACGAGGAGGGCGACGTCGGAGCCGAAGTCGGCGCGCAGGCGCTCCAGGGAGTAGTCCGTGTCCTCGACGGTGTCGTGCAGCAGGGCCGCCAGGAGGGTCGGGCCGGTCACGCCGATCTCGGCGAGGATCGTGGCGACCGCGACGGGGTGGGTGATGTACGGGTCCCCGGAGCGCCGCATCTGCCCCTCGTGTGCCGCGCGGGCGACCTCGAAGGCGCGGACGATCTCGGCCAGCTCGGTCTTGGTGGCTCGCTGCCGCACCGTGCGCATCAGCGGCTCGAGCAGGGGCGAGTACTCGGTGGCGTGCCGGCCGGTCAGCCGTGCGATCCGGCCGCGGGGCCGGACCGGGACGGGAGTGGGGTCCTGCTCGCTCATGGGCCACGCCTCCTGACTCGTGCGGCCCCGACCGCTCCGGCCGGGATGATCGGCGAGTCTACCCGCGCCCGTCCCGCCCCGCCCCAGAAAGACCGCCGGGCCCGGTGGCAGGTGCACCGGAGCCGCAGCGGCTCCGTCAGAGTCGCGCGCCGTCGTCCCAGGGGGCGACGTCGGGATCGGTGACCGCCTCTGAGGCACGCTCCCGGGCGGCGCGGGCCGCGGCCCGGGCGTCGTGGTCGCGCACGTCCGGGTCGTTGCGGCGCAGCAGGGCGTACAGCGGCGCCTGGAGGAACAGTGTGGACAGGGTGCCCACGATGATGCCCACGAACAGCGCGAGCGCGATGTCCCGCAGCGTGCCGGCACCGAGCAGCCCCGCGCCGATGAACAGGATCGAGCCGACCGGCAGGATGCCGACGACGGAGGTCGTGATGGACCGGACGAGCGTCTGGTTCACCGCGAGGTTCACGTTCTCGACGAAGGAGCGCTCCGGGTCCTCCCCGGCCCCGATCGTGTTCTCGCGGATCTTGTCGAAGACCACCACGGTGTCGTAGAGCGCGTACGACAGGATCGTGAGGAAGCCGATGATGGCCGACGGCGTGATCTCGAAGCCGGTGGCGCCGTAGATGCCGGCGGTCAGCGCGACCACGTAGAGCATGCCGAGCACGGCGGCCAGGGACATCTTCCAGGTGCGGAAGTACACGGCCATGAACAGGGCCACGAGCACCACGAAGATCACCAGGCCGATCAGGGCCTGCTGCGACACCGCGGCGCCCCAGGTCGGCCCCACGAAGGTCGAGGTCACCTGGTCCGGGCCCACGCCGTAGGCCTCCTGCAGGTTCGCGGCCACGGCTCGGGTCTGGGCGTCGTCGAGCTGCTCGGTCTGGACGCGCACGGTGCCCGGGGCGACGTTCGTGACGGTGGCGTGGCCGTCGGCCAGCACGTCGGTCACGGCGCGCTCGCCCGCGGCCACGTCGGTGGAGGCCGTCTGCGAGACGGTGAACTCGGAGCCGCCCCGGAACTCGATGCCGAGGTTGAAGCCACCGCGGAGGGCGGTCAGGCCGCCGGCGAGGACGAGCAGCAGGGCGGCGAGGGCGAACCACCGCCGCCAGCGCTGGATGAACGGGTAGGAGATGCGGCCCGAGTAGAGGGCGTTGCCCCAGTCGGCGAAGCGGTTCACTGGTCCTCCTCCTGGCGGCGGCGCTCGGCGCGGCGTCGCTCGGCGATCGTCATGGGCGGCGCGGTGCGCGAGCGGCGGCCGCCCCGGGCGGACGAGCCCGCGCGGGGGGCGCCCGTCGCGACGAGCGGGCGCGGGGCGTCGGTGGCTGCCGCGTCGTCGGTGGCTGCCGCGTCGTCGGCGGCCGCCGCGTCGTCGGCGTCGGCCGGCTCGTCGGAGTCCTCCGCCGGGAGCCCGGTGCGGGGGGCGGGGGCGGGCTCGCGGAAGCGGCCGGCGCCCTGATACAGGGACGGCCCGCCCAGCAGCGACGGGTCCAGTCCGGACATCGGGTGTCCCTCGCCCACGAAGCGGGTCTGGGCCAGCAGCACCATGAGCGGGTGGGTGAACATGAACACCACGATCAGGTCGGCGATCGCGGTGAGGCCGAGGGTGAACGCGAAGCCGCGCACGTTGCCGACGGCCACGAAGTACAGCACGACGGCGGCCAGCAGGTTCACGGCCTTGGACGCGGTGATCGTCCGCCGGGCGCGCTTCCAGCCTTCGTGCACGGCGACGGGCACGGTGTGGCCCGCGCGCAGCTCGTCCTTGATGCGTTCGAAGTAGACGATGAACGAGTCCGCCGTCAGACCGATCGCGACGATGAGCCCGGCGATGCCCGCGAGGGACAGGCGGTAGTTGTCCGTCCAGCCCAGGATCGCGATGGCCAGCCACGTCAGCACGCCCGCCACGATGATCGAGGCGAAGGTCAGCAGGCCCAGGGCCCGGTACTGGAAGAACTGGTACACGGCCACGAGGCCGAGGCCGATCAGGCCGGCGATCAGGCCCCAGAAGAGCTGGTCCCGGCCGAGCGTGGCGGAGATCTGCTGCTCGGACTCGATCGAGAAGGAGATCGGCAGGGAGCCGTAGTTGAGCTGCTCAGCCAACTGCTTCGTCGTCTGCTCGTTCAGGGTGGGGCCGCTGATCTGCGCGCTGCCGTTGGTGATGACCACGTTGGACTGCGGCGCGGAGATCACGTCCCCGTCCAGCAGGATCGCGAACTGCTTGCGCGGGTCGCCCTCGGGGTACGGGGTGAGCTTCTGGGTGACCTCTGTGAAGGTCTTGGCGCCCTCCTCGTCGAACTCGATGTTGACGACCCACTGGTTGGTGGAGACGCCGCCCTGGGCCTGGGCCATGCCGTTGGACGCGCCCTTGATCTGGGTGCCCGGGATGACCACGGGGCCCAGGATGTACTTCTGGGCCGGCGTGACGGCGCCGTCCGCGAGCTCCGCGGAGGGCTGGCAGGCGACGATCGCCCGGTCGGACGGCGGCGGGGGCGCGGCCGGGTCCCGCGGGGCGGTACAGTCCGTGGCCTGGAACTCGGCCAGCAGGGCCGGGGTGACCCAGTTCGGGTCGTAGGCGTCCGCCGGCTCCCCGTCGGGCTTCGGCAGCTGGTCTTCGGGCAGGCGCTGGTCCTCGGGGGTGGCCTCCCCCGGGCCGGACTGCAGCACGGGGCGGAACTGCATGTCCGCGGACGCCTGGATCAGGCGGCGGGTCTCCTCGTCCGGGACCCCGGGCAGGGAGACGACCACGTTCTGGGAGCCCTGCGTGGCGACCTCCGCCTCGGCCACGCCGGAGCCGTCCACACGCTGGCGGATGATCTCCACGGCCTGGTCCAGCTGCTCGGGGGTGACGGACTCGCCCGTCGAGGTCTCGGGAGCCAGCACCATCTGCGTGCCGCCCTCGAGGTCGAGGGCGAGCTTGGGAGCCCAGGAGGCCGCGCCGGAGGCCACGCCCCCACCGAGGATCGCGGCCAGGACCACGAGGAGGGCGGCCAGCCAGGCCAGGGTGCGCCCGGCGGAGCCGGTGGGTGTTCTCTTCGCCATTGCTCAGGTGCTTCCGTCACATTCGAGCGGCCCCGCCAGGCGGGGCCGCGTGTGCAGGGGTGGGTGGGCCTCAGGCCAGGTCGTCGCGGCGCGGACGCGGGTCGGCGGCGTCGTCGACGCGGTACTCGGTGCCGGGGGCGTCATCCAGACGCGACGGGTCCGTGGTGGGCGCGGCGGCGGGGTCGACACCCGCCGGGGCCTCGGCCGTCTCGGGCTCCACGACGGTGGTGACGCCCTGCAGGTGCACGTCCATGCGGGTGCCCGGGGCGGTCTCCAGCGTCACTCGCTGGCCCGCGGTGTCCACGGCCACGACGGTGCCGAAGATGCCGGCGCCCGTCATGACCTCGTCGCCCGGGGCGAGGGTGCTGCGCATCTGCGCCTGCTGCTGCTGCACCTTCTTGCCCCTGCGGAAGGAGAGGAAGAGCATCACCGCGAGCACGGCGAAGGCGACGAGCATGAGCAGGCTGCCGCCACCTCCCTGGGCCTGCTGGGCGATCACGGGCAGGGTCGCGGCGGTGGCGACGGGCATGGGGGACTCCTGATGCTCGGGGTGGGCGGGCCTGTCCAGTGTAGGGGCCCGCCCTGGGCGTCACGGTCCCGGCGTGGCCTCCGGGACGGCGAGGCCTAGGTGCTCCCAGGCCCCCGGCAGCGCGACGCGGCCACGGGGGGTGCGCGCCACCATGCCCTCGCGGATGAGGAAGGGCTCGGCCACGGTCTCCACGGTCTCGGACTCCTCCCCCACGGCGGTGGCCAGCGTGCTGAGCCCCACGGGCCCGCCGCCGAACGTGGTGCACAGGGCGGTGAGCACGGACCGGTCGAGCCGGTCCAGGCCACGCCCGTCGACGTCGTACATGTCCAGGGCGGCGGCGGCGTCGTGCGCGCCGACCTCGGCCAGCCCCTTCACGAGCGCCCAGTCCCGCACACGGCGCAGCAAGCGGTTGGCGATGCGCGGGGTGCCGCGCGAGCGCCGGGCGATCTGCCGGTACCCCTCCGTGGCCAGCCGCATGTCCAGCAGCAGGGCGGAGCGGCGCAGGACGCGCTCGAGCTCCTCCTCGGTGTAGAAGTCCAGATGGCCCGTGAAGCCGAAGCGGTCGCGCAGCGGCCCCGGCAGGAGGCCGGCCCGCGTGGTGGCGCCCACGAGCGTGAAGGGCGGCAGCTCGAGCGGGATCGAGGTGGCGCCGGCGCCCTTGCCCACCACGATGTCCACGCGGAAGTCCTCCATGGCCATGTAGAGCATCTCCTCGGCCGGGCGGGACATCCGGTGGATCTCGTCGAGGAAGAGCACCTCGCCCTCGGTGAGCGAGGACAGGATGGCCGCGAGGTCGCCCGCGTGCTGGATCGCGGGGCCGGAGGACAGCCGCAGGGGGGCGTTCATCTCCGCGGCCACGATCATCGCCAGCGTGGTCTTGCCGAGCCCGGGCGGGCCGGAGAGCAGGACGTGGTCCGCGGCGCGGTCCCGCAGCCGGGCGGAGGCGAGCATGAGGTCCAGCTGCTCGCGCACGCGCATCTGGCCCACGAACTCGTCCAGGTGCTTGGGGCGCAGCGCGACCTCGAGCCGGCGCTCCTCCGGGTCGACGGCCGCCGCGGACAGCGGTGAGGACTCCGCGCTCATCGCCCGCCTCGCACCGCGCCGGCCATGCCGACGTCGCGCAGGGTGGCGCGCAGCAGCGCGGCGACGTCGCGGCCCTCGTCCAGCTCCGGGCGGGCCGCCACGGTGGCCTCGACGGCCTTGAGCGCCTCCTTCTCGGACCAGCCCAGGCCGGCCATCGCCTGCACGACGTCGGCGTGCCAGACCGTCTCGACGGCCGGCTCGTCGCTCGCCTCGGCCTCCGCCCCGGGCACCGGCTCCCCGGTGGGTGCGAGGCGGCCGGAGAGCTCGACGATGATCTTGCGCGCCATCTTCGGCCCGATGCCGGGCACGCGGGTGAGGGTCTTCTCGTCCTCCTCGGTGACCGCCCGGCGCACGGTCTCGGGGTGGTGGACGGAGAGGATCGCCAGGGCGAGGCGGGGACCCACGCCGTTGGCCGTGATGAGCACCTCGAACACCTCGCGCTCGTCACGGTCCGCGAAGCCGTAGAGGGTCAGGGCGTCCTCCTTGACCACGAGGTGGGTCTGCACCGCCCCCGGCCGGCCCTCGTGCAGGGTGGACAGCGTCTGCGGGGTGGCGGAGAACTGCACGCCCAGGCCGCCGACGGCGATGACCGCCCGGTCGAGGGCCACGTGCTCCACGGTGCCGCTGAGCGAGGCGATCATGAGGGGCCCTCCTGTCGGGACGGACGGACGCCGGTCGGCGCGGATTCGAACATATCATCGAACGCCGATGCGGCAGCGGCCTACCGGCGTCGCCCGCCGCCCGCCGTGCGCTCGGCGTCGAGCCATGCGCGCTGCGCGGCCGTGAGCTGTCCCCGCTGGCGGGCGCGCGCGGGCGCCTTGGCGGCGAACTGCGAGCGCCCCGCCCGGGAGGCGAGGTCCGCGGTGTCGAGGCCGGTCTGGCCGGCGGCCGCGCCGAGGGCGGTGCCGCGCCAGCCGTGGGCGATGGCCAAGGCGAGGGCGTCGGCCGCGTCGGCCGGGCGCGGCGGGGCGTCGAGGCGGAGGATCCGGGTGACCATCGTGGTGACCTGCTCCTTGCCCGCGTCGCCGTGTCCGGTGACGGCGGCCTTGACCTCGGAGGGGGTGTGCAGGCCCACGGGGACGCCGGCGCGCGCGGCCGCGGCGATCGCCACGCCCGCGGCTTGGGCCGTGCCCAGGACGGTCGGCGTGTTCGTGTTCGCGAACATGCGCTCGACGGCGGCGCGGTCTGGCCGGTGCGCCGCGAGGACCGCGGAGACGGCCTCGTCGATGCGCAGGAGCCGCTCGTCCAGGGGGGCGGTGGGCGGGGTGCCCGCGACCTCGACGTGGACGAGCGCGGCCCGCCGTCGCGCGTCCACGTCCACCACGGCGATCCCGCAGCGGGTGAGCCCCGGGTCCACCCCGAGGATCCGGACGACGTCGGCGGGCCGGCGCGCACTCAGCGCGATCAGTCCTCGTCGAGCTCGGCGAGGACCTCGGGGGCGATGTCCACGTTCGAGAAGACGTTCTGGACGTCGTCGAGGTCCTCGAGGGCATCGGTCAGCCTGAGGAAGGTGCGGGCGCCCGACGCGTCCAGGTCCACCTTCATGGTGGGGACGAACTCGAGCTCGTCGGACTCGTACTCCACGCCCGCCTCGTCGAGGGCCTTGGCCACGGACTGCAGGTCGGAGGGGTCCGAGAGGATCTCGAAGGAGTCGCCGGAGAGGACGACCTCCTCGGCGTCGGCGCCGCCCTCGAGCACGGCCTCGAGCAGGCCGTCCTCGGTGTTGCCCTCGGCGGGCAGGCGCACGAGGCCCTTGCGCTCGAAGAGGAAGGAGACGGAGCCGGAGTCCGCCATGGTGCCGCCGTTGCGGGTGACGGCCGCACGCACGTCCGCGGCGGCGCGGTTCTTGTTGTCGGTCAGGCACTCGACCAGCAGCGCGGAGCCCTGGGGGCCGCGGACCTCGTACATGATCTCGGCGTAGTCGATGACCTCGCCGGTCAGGCCGGCGCCGCGCTTGACGGCGCGGTCGATGTTGTCGTTGGGCACCGAGGCCTTCTTGGCCTTGGACACGGCCAGATCGAGCGCGGGGTTGCCGGCGACGTCGGGGCCGCCGGCCCGCGCCGCGACCTCGATGTTCTTGATGTACTTCGCGAACGCCTTGGCGCGCCGCGCGTCGATGACGGCCTTCTTGTGCTTGGTGGTCGCCCACTTGGAATGTCCTGACATCACGCCTCCTCAGGTCTGGATCTCGTCTGCTGGCTCGACCGCCCAGTCTAGCGACGCCCGGTGGGGTGGTGCGGATCACGGCTGACTACACTCGCGCCCATGACCCACACCTCCGCGTCCTCCGTCCTGCCCGCCGACCACCCGCTGGCGACCCCCTCCGACCTGCCCTACGGGCTGCCCGACTTCTCCGCCGTCTCCGACGCGCAGCTGGCCGAGGCCGTGCGCGCGGGCATGACGGCCCAGCGCGCCGAGGTCGACCAGATCCTCGGGGCGGCCACGGCGCCGACCTTCGAGAACACCGTCCGTGCGCTCGAGCTGTCCGGCCAGCTGCTGCGCCGCTCCGCCGCGATGTTCTTCACGCTCGTCGGCTCGGACGGCACGGACGCGCGGCAGGCCCTGGCCGAGGAGCTCTCCCCCGAGCTCGCGGCCCACGAGGACGCGATCCTGCTGGACCCGCGGCTGGCCTCGCGCGTCGCGGCGATCGACGAGGGCGGCCTCACCGGCGAGGACGCCCGCCTGCTGGAGACGCTGCGACTGCGCCTCTCCCTGGCGGGGGCGGACCTGGACGAGGCCGCGCGCGAGGAGCTGCGCGGGATCAACACGGAGCTGGCGTCCCTCTCGGCCGCCTACACGCGCCGCCTCGTCGCGGACACCGCCGCCCGCGCCGTGCTCGTCACGGACCGCGAGCGCCTGGCCGGTCTGAGCGAGGACGACCTGGCCGCGGCGGCGGGGGCGGCCGCCGAGGCGGGGCACGGGGACGGGGACGCGGCGGCGGGTCCGTGGCTGCTGACGCTGTCCCTGTTCACGTCGCAGCCGTGGCTGGCGTCCCTGCAGGACGAGGGGATGCGGCGCGAGGTGTTCGAGGCGTCGACGGCCCGGGGCGGGTCCGGGGAGCACGAGACGCTGACGACGGCGATGGCGATGGTGCGGCTGCGGCTGCGCAAGGCGCGGCTGCTGGGGGCACAGAGCTGGGCCGAGCAGGCGCTGAAGGACCGGGCGGCGCCGTCGACGGCGGCCGTGGAGGATCTGCTGGGCGCGATGGCGCCGCGCGCGATGGCCAATGCGCGGGCGGACGCGGCGACGGCGGCGGCGCACGCGGGCCGGGCGGACGCCGAGGTGGCCCCGTGGGACTGGCCGGTGCTGTCCGCGGCGTACGCGCGCGAGGAGTTCGCGGTGGACGCGGACGCCCTGCGCCCGTACTTCGAGCTGGACCGGGTGCTGACGGAGGGCGTGTTCGCGGCGGCGACGGCGCTGTACGGACTCACGTTCGCCGAGCGCCCGGAGCTGGCGCGGCACCTGTACCGCCCCGGGATCCGGGTGTTCGAGGTGACGGGTGAGGACAGTGCCGGGGTGGGTCTGTTCGTCGCGGACCTGTTCGCGCGGCCGACCAAGTCCGGCGGCGCCTGGATGCACACGGTGCGGGACAGGGCGGACGCCCTGGGCGAGCGCCCGGTGGTGTTCACCACGATGAATGTGCCGGCCCCGGCGGCGGGGCGTCCGGCCCTGCTGACGCTGGATGAGACCACGACGCTGTTCCACGAGTTCGGACACGCCCTGCACGGGCTGCTGGCCCGGGGCGAGTACGCCTCGCTCACCGGGACGAACGTGCCGCGCGACGTCGTCGAGTTCCCGTCGCAGGTCAACGAGGTGTGGCTGCGCGAGCCGTCCCTGCTGGCCGCGTACGCGCGGCACGTGGAGTCGGGCGAGCCGCTGCCGGCCGGGACGCTGGAGCGGCTCGAGGCGGCGGACCTGTGGGGCGAGGGGCACCGCACGGTCGAGTACCTGGGTGCGACGCTCGTGGACTGGGCCTGGCACTCGCTGACGGAGGAGACGGTGGACGCCGCCACGGCCGACCCGGCCGCGTTCGAGCGCCGGGTGCTGATCGAGGCGGGCATCGACCCGGACCTGGTGCCCCCGCGCTACGGCACCGGCTACTTCAAGCACATCTTCGGCGGCGGCTATGCGGCCGGGTACTACTCCTATGTGTGGGCCGAGGTGCTGGACGCGGACGCCGTGGAGTGGTTCCGCGAGCACGGCGGGATGACGCGGGAGAACGGCCGCCGGTTCGCGGACGAGCTGCTCTCGCGGGGCGACACGCGTGACCTGCTGGAGTCCTACCGCGCGTTCCGTGGCCGGGACGCCGAGCTCGAGCCGCTGCTGCGCCGTCGGGGACTGGCGGACGCCGCGGCCTGAGCGCGGTCAGCGCCTCCTGTCGCCGGGGCGGGGGGCGCTGAGCACGGCGCGCAGCCAGCCGCGCACGGCGGTGTCCCACTTGCGCGGGTCCACGTTCTGCTCCCGGGTGTGGCGGGCCTGGTGGAAGCGGACGAACCGGACCAGGTCCGGGTTGCGCTCGGCCAGGTCCTGCGAGGGGCCGACGGGCACGTACTCATCGTCCTCGGAGTGCAGGATCAGCGTGGGCACGCGCACGTGGTCGGCGCGGGTCACCCAGTCCAGGGCCTTGAGGTCCACGGGGGCGGCCAGGCCCGTGATGAACCGGCCGGCCCGGTTGGCCAGCAGCCACTGGCCGAGCAGGCCCACGGCTTCGGGGATCCGGTTGAGCCGGGCCTGGTGGCGCAGCACGTCCACCCAGTCCACGACGGGGCCCGTCAGGACCACGCCGCGCACGCGCGGGGCCAGCGTGGAACGGTCCACGGTCTGCAGCACCACGGCCCCGCCCATGGACCAGCCGAAGAGGACGACGTCCCGGGCGCCATGGTCCAGGGCGTAGCGGATCGCGGCCTCGACGTCCTCCCATTCAGTGGTGCCGAGCCCGTAGCGGGCGTCGGCCGCGTCCGGGGCGTCGCCGTCGTTGCGGTAGGAGATCAGCAGCGACGTCATGCCCAGGCGGCGGGCGGTCGGGACGGCGCGGATGCCCTCGTTGCGGCGCGCGCCCCGGCCGTGGACCATCACCGCCCACAGCCCCTCCGCGGGACGGGGCTCGCCGTCCTCGCTGGGGTCCGGCGCGATGCGCCATGCGCGGGCGTGGCCGCCGGGCACCGGCACCTGCACGTCCTCGGCGTCGAGCCCGGCGTCGGCGGGGGTCGGGTAGACGAAGCCGGTGAACCGGCCCCGGGTCGCCGTCGTCAGATCACCGGAGAAGACCTCCTCGACCCCGCGCTGCACCGTCCCGTCCCGGGGGTCGAACGAGGTGATCTCCCCGATCCGGGCGCACCCGGCGCCGTCGTCGAACGTGAGGGAGTACTGGCCGGGCACGGTGGTGTACTCGTCGGCCTGCAGGATCACGTCCTGCCCGGCGGGCGTGTCGACGACGGCGAGGATCGGCGTGGACTCGGCGTGCCGGCGCACGGGGGTCACCACGGTCCGCGCGAACACGCCCGCGAGCGCCGAGCTCGCCCCGGCCAGCACGAAGGCGGAGGCCGCGGCGACGCTGAGCACGGGCGGGGCCCAGCGGGCCACCGGGGAGGCCACGGCCACGCCGCCGCGCACCGATCCGGTGACTCCGCGGCGGACCAGGCGGCCCGCTCGGCGGACGCGGGACTCGCGACTCCCGGCCCGCCGGGATGCCACGGTGACGGCGGCGGCCAGGGCGGGCGGCAGGTCGGCGGGGTGGGGACGGGGACGGCGGGGTCGTGCGGCCATGCGCGCCATTGTCCTCCACGGGCGGGCGCGCCCGCCAATGCGACGCCGGTCGGGAACACGACGGCGCTCCGGACCGTTGCACCGGGCATGACCGAGACTCCCCCCACCCCCCATGACGGCCCCACCCCCGACCCCGCGCGGGACGCCCCGGCTCCCGAACAGACCCTGGCCGCCCCGGGCGGCACCCGCCTGACGGACGAGGAGTGGGCCCGACGGCTCACGCCCGAGGAGTTCCAGGTGCTGCGCCGGGCCGGCACAGAGCGGCCCTTCACCGGTGAGTACTGGGACTCGCACGTGAAGGGCGTGTACGCGTGCCGGGCGTGCGGGTCCGAGCTGTTCCGCTCGGACGAGAAGTTCGACGCGCACTGCGGCTGGCCCTCGTTCTTCGCGCCGCTCGCGGAGGACCGGGTGGAGTACCTGAAGGACACCACCCTGGGCATGGAGCGGATCGAGGTGCGGTGCGCGGCCTGCGGCTCCCACATGGGTCACGTCTTCGCGGGCGAGGGCTACGACACCCCCACGGACCTGCGCTACTGCATCAACTCGGTCTCGCTGCGCCTGGCCCCCGCCGACGACGCGGCGGCCCCGGACGGGGCGCGCTGAGCCGGTGCGGGAGCGCCGTGGCGTCCACGGCGCGCCCCCGCGGCCCGGTGGGCCCCGCGGCCTAGGCTGACGGGCATGAGCGTGATCGGGCCCCGTCGCCTCGCCGCCTCCCCCGGGGCGGTCGAGGCGCCCGTGCCGCCGGGGGTGTTCCGGCGTGCCCTGGCGGACCTGCGCGATGCGCGGCCGCGGACCGAGGTGCGGCTGCGGGAGATCCCAGCGCCCGAGGGGCAGGCGCCCTTCGCCGTCGCCCTCGCCGCCGACGTGTGCGGCGGGCCGGGCGCGACCGGCGGCGTGCTGGCCACGGGGCGGTTCGTCCTCCTGCACGACCCGGCCCCGGACACCCGGTGGCCGGGCGGATTCCGGGCGGTGACCTGGATCCGTGCGAGCCTGGAACCGGACGTCGCGCTGGACCAGCTGGCCGGCGCCGTCGCCTGGACGTGGCTCGTGGAGGCGCTCGGGCGCCGCCACGCCGAACACTCCCATGCCGGCGGCACCGCGACGCGCAGCATCGCGGAGGGCTTCGGGACGCTCAGTGCGGCCCCGGACACCACCGACATCGAGCTGCGCGCCTCATGGACCCCGGCCCCGCGAGACCTCGGCTCGCATCTCGAGGCATGGTCGGACATGATCTGCGCGTTCGCCGGCCTGCCGCCGGAGCACACCGCGGACGTCTCCACGGCCGGCCCCTGACCGCGCGCCCGCGCCTGAGACGCACCGGGCCCCGGCCCGTCCCCGCCCCGACCTCCCCGAACAGGAGCAGCATGACCGACGCCCCCGAGACGGCCGCCCCGGACGCGCCCCCGCGGCTGATCGCCACACCGGCCGGCGGAGTCCCCCGGCTCACCGACACCCCCGCGGGGCTGGAGGCCTGCGCCGCGGCGCTCGCCGCGGGGACCGGGCCCGTCGCCGTCGACGCGGAGCGCGCCTCCGGGATCCGGTACGGCCAGCGGGCCATGCTCGTCCAGCTCAAGCGCGAGGGCGCCGGCATCTGGCTCGTCGACCCCGAAGCCCTCGACGGGCTCGCCCCGCTGCAGGAGGCCCTCACGGGCGTCGAGTGGATCCTGCACGCGGCCAGCCAGGACCTGCCCTGCCTGGCCGAGCAGGGACTGCGCCCCGACCGGCTGTTCGACACCGAGCTCGCGGCCCGGGTGGCCGGCCTGCCGCGCGTCGGCCTGGTCGCGGTCCTGGAGGAGCTGCTCGGGGTCACCCTCGCCAAGGAGCACTCCGCCGCCGACTGGTCGGTGCGTCCGCTGCCCGAGGCGATGCTCACCTACGCCGCGCTCGACGTCGAGCTGCTCGTCCCGCTGCGCGAGGCCCTGATCGCGCGCCTCGAGGCCGACGGCAAGCTCGCGTGGGCCGAACAGGAGTTCGAGCACGTGCGCACGGCCCCGCCGCCCGCGCCGAAGAAGGACCCCTGGCGCGGCACCTCGGGCTCCCAGACGCTGCGCCGCCCCGTGCAGCGCGCGGTCCTCAAGCGCCTGTGGGAGGCCCGCGAGGACCTCGCCCGCCACCGCGACGTCGCCCCCGGCCGGCTCATCCCGGACCGGTCGATCGTCGCCGCCGCGGCCGCCCAGCCGCGCACCGTCCCCGCCCTGCGCCAGACCTCCGGCTTCCACGGCCGCGCCGCGAGCCGCGAGGCCCCGCGCTGGATCGCCGCGATCCGGGCCGGCGTCGAGGACGCCGAGCGGGGCGACGCCCCCGCGGCGCAGATCCGCACCGGGGACGGCCCGCCCCCACCCCGGGCCTGGAAGGACCGGGACCCGGTGGCGGACCGCCGCCTGCGCACGGCCAAGGCCCGCGTCGCCCGACGGGCCGAACAGCTGGGGATGCCCACCGAGAACCTCCTCACCCCGGACACCCTCCGGCGGATCTGCTGGGCCCCGCCCGCCCCGATCACCCCCGAGACCGTGGACGCGTTCCTGACGGAGCGGGGCGCGCGCCCGTGGCAGGTGGAGAACGTCGGCGCGATCGTCACGGTCGCGCTGCTGGACCCCGATCCCGCCGACGCCTGAGCCCCCGTCGCGGCCCGCCGGATCGGCCCGTCGCGCCGCGTCGACGCGGAGGCTACCCGCCGGTAGTGTGACCCGCATGACACCCGTTTCTCTTGCTTCCTTCGACCACCTGCCCGCCCTGGCCCCGGACGAGGTCGTCACCGCCGTCACCGTGACCGACCACGCCCTGCCCGAGGGCGCGGGCACGCTCGCGCTGCTCACGCTGGACAACGGACAGGGACCCCGCCGGCCCGCGACCCTGGGCCCGGCCACGCTCCTCGGCCTCGGCCGGGTCCTCGACGAGCAGGCCGCCCGTGCCGCGGCGGGCGAGATCCAGGCCCTGGCCGTGACCGGCGTGGAGGGGACCTTCGCGGCCGGGGCGGACCTGTCCCTGATCGCGGGCATCACCGGCGACGTCGGCCGCGACCTGGCCCTGCTCGGCCACGCCGTCTACGACCGGCTCGCGGCCCTCGAGATCCCCACGGTCGCGCTCGTGAACGGCCTCGCCCTCGGCGGCGGCCTCGAGCTGGCCCTGGCCGCCGGACACCGCGTGGTGGCCGCCGACGCGAAGGGCTTCGGCCTGCCCGAGGTCCGGCTCGGCCTGATCCCCGGCTGGTCCGGCGTGTGGCGCGTGCCCCACCTGATCGGCCCGGAGGCCGCCGTCGACGTCGTGCTGAAGAACCCCCTCGACGACAACCGCATGCTCGACGCCCGCGCCGCGCACGGACTCGGGCTCATGGACCGGATCGCCGAGGGGGACCTCCTCGACGCCGGCCTCGAGCTCGCCGGCGCCCTGGTCACGGGGGACGAGTCCGTGGCGGCCGAACTGGCCGCCCACCGCGACCGCGACGTGTCCGACGCCGCCTGGGACCGTGCCCTGGCGGCGCTGGAGCGGCTGCAGGCCGCTCGCCCCGGACGCCACCTGCCGGCACGCCGCCACCTGGAGGACCTGTTCACCGGCGCCCGCACGCGCACCCGCGCCGAGTCCGCCCAGGCCGAGGCGGACGCCCTCGGGACCCTGCTGCACTCCCCCGAGTTCCGCCGCACCGTGTACGCGTTCCTCGGCCTCGTCCAGGGCCGCGCCAAGCGCCCCGCCGGCGACCCGGGCCGCGAGCTCGCCCGCGAGGTCCGCAAGGTCGGCATCGTCGGTGCAGGCCTGATGGCCGGCCAGCTCGCCCTCGTCTTCGCCCGGCACCTGCGGGTGCCCGTCGTCATGACGGACGTCGACGCCGAGCGTGTCGAGCGCGGCCTGGCGGGCGTGCGCGCGCAGGTCGAGAAGATGGTCTCCCGTGGTCGGCTCTCCGCCGAGGACGGAGAGGCCTTGGCCGGGTTGATCACCGCGGACACGGACAAGGCGGTGTACGCGGACGCCGACGTCGTCATCGAGGCCGTCTTCGAGGAGCTCGAGGTCAAGCGCACCGTCTTCCGCGAGCTCGAGGGCATCGTGCGTGAGGACGCCATCCTGATGACCAACACCTCGAGCCTGTCCGTGGCCGCCATGGCCGAGGTCCTCGAGCATCCCGAGCGCCTCGTGGGCTTCCACTTCTTCAACCCGGTGGCGGTCATGCCGCTCGTGGAGATCGTGCGGACCGAGGCGACGACGGACGAGGTCGTGGCCACCGCGTTCGAACTGACCCGCCGGCTCCGCAAGACCGGCGTGCTCGTCCACGACGCCACCGCGTTCGTGGTCAACCGCGTCCTGCTGCGCATGATGGGCGAGGTGCAGAACTCCTTCGACGAGGGCACCGACGCGCACGAGGCCGACCACGCGGTGGACCCGCTGGCCCTGCCGATGACGCCGTTCACCCTGCTGGCCATGGTCGGCATCCCCGTGGCCCAGCACGTGTCCGAGTCCCTCTCCGCGTCCTTCGGCGCGGAGCGCTTCCCGGTCTCGGCGAACCTGCAGCGCCTGATCGACGCCGGCAAGACCGCGATCTGGGCCAAGGACGTCCGCCCCGACCGGCGCGACGAGGAGGCCGCCGGCGCGACCGGCGAGCAGATCCCGGAGGCGACCGCGGCCCTGCTGGAGCAGGGCTCGACCCCGCAGACCTCCGAGGAGCTGCTGCGCCGGGTCGAGGACGCGCTGGCCGAGGAGATCGGCCTGCTCCTGGACGAGGGCGTCGTCGCGGCCCCCGAGGACGTGGACCTGTGCATGATCCTCGGCGCCGGCTGGCCCCTGCACCTGGGCGGCATCACGCCGTACCTGGACGACTGCGGGGCCGCCGAACGGGTGAACGGGCGGCGCTTCCACCCGGCCGCGCAGGCCTGACCGGCCCCGGCCGGGCCGGCCGCGACGGCCCGGCCGGCGACTCAGGCGATCGGCAGCCCGGCGAACGTCACCACGTGCGCGTCGAGCCCGGCGGTCGCCGCGGCCCGGTCGGCCACGGGGGTCGAGGCGGTGCCCCCGCCCCAGTCGGAGGCGACCACGGCGCCCTCGCGCACGAGGTGCGCCCCCAGCTCCACGCCGTCCGCGACGACGGCCACCCGCACGTCCGACCCGCCCGCGTCCGCCGGGCGCAGCTCGACGCGGGGCACGCGCAGCCCGCCCTGCAGGGGCGAGGCCTCCTCGAGCCGGTCCACGGCGAGCGGGCCCGCGGCGGCGACCCGCGCGAGGATGAGGTACTCCGCGTACGAGGGCAGCACCGCGGCGTCGATGCCGGCCCGCTCGCGGTCGATGCGCACCCGCTGGGCGCCGGCGGAGTCCTCGTGGGTCGTCCACGCCCATCCGCCGCCGTCGGGCGTGAAGCCGACCTGCGTCTGGGCCAGGTAGCGCTCGGGCAGTCCACCGCGGGCGGCGCGCTGGGCGGGCGTGGGGGCGAAGCCCATGCGGGTGGTCAGCACGCCGTCCTCCAGCACCCGGTGCAGGAAGCCGACGTGCACGTCGTCGAGGGTCACGGCCTCCCACCGTTCGAAGGGGGTGAGGTCGAAGCGGGCGGCGCCGGTGGGGCACGGGGCGGGGTCGGTCACGGCGGTGCTCCTGGGGGCTGGGGGGGTCCGTCCCCCCGATCCTCGCACCCGTCGGGCCCGGTCGCATCCGCCCTCGCCACGGGCGATAATGGGTCGATGACCACGCAGGACTCCCCCCTCACCCCGAACTCCTCCCGGTCCGGCTGCTGCGGCGACCACGCCCGCCCGGACACCTCCCGCCGCACCGTCCTGGGCCGCGGCGCCGCCGTCGCCGCCGCGGGTGCCGGCGCACTCGCGCTGGCCGGCTGCACGGACCGGCTGCGCGAGAAGGACACCGCGCAGGACCACTACACCGGCTCCGACGCCGTCGACGCGCTGCCCGCCGCCGAGCTGCCCGTGGGCGCCTCCCGGGAGGTGCAGGTGCAGGGCCGGACGCTGATGATGCACCGCGTGGACGAGACCACGGTGACCGCCTTCACCAACGTGTGCACGCACCAGGGCTGCCTGCTCCAGGTCGTGGACCGGCAGGAGGGGCCGGCCTACGCCTGCCCCTGCCACGGCTCGCACTTCGACGTCACCTCGGGGAAGCCGTTCGGCGGCCCGGCCCGCAAGGCCCTCATGGACTACGATGCGGCCGTCGTCGACGACCGCATCGTCGTCAAGCTCTGAGCCCTGCTCAGTCCTCCGGCGCGCCGTAGCGCCGCCGTGGGGGCATCACGACGGCGGAGCGGTCGTTGGGGTCCCACGCCGGCTGCTCGCGCCGCCGGGCCGGGTAGTAGCGGTGCCGCCACCAGAACCAGATGAGCGCTCCCAGCGCGGGCAGCAGCAGCATGACGCCGACCCATGGCAGGCGCGCCCGGGCGTCCAGGGGGCTGCGGCCCAGCGAGACGAAGCCGGCCACCCACAGCACGCCGGCCACGACGGACAGGCCCCAGCCCAGGGCGGCCTCCCCCGGCGTCGGCACGAGCGGGTTGGCGGCCGCCGCGGCGGCCGCGCCGCTCAGCGCGGCGACCATCAGAAGAGCGCGACCTTCTCCGGGCCCGGGAACAGGGCGTCCAGCTCCGCCAGGTCCTCCGCGGTGGCGAGCCAGTCGGCCGCCGCCGCGTTCTCCACGACCTGCGCGGCACGGGTGGCGCCGGCGATCACGGAGGACACCGGTCCCTGCGCCGCCAGCCACCCGATCGCGGCCTGAACCTCGGTGATCCCCCGCTCCCGGGCGAACCGGCCGAACGCGGCCAGCTGCTCCAGGTCGGCGTCGGCCACCATGTTCTGGCGCACGTGGGACAGGCGCGAGCCCTCGGGCGCGTCGCCCTGCGAGTACTTGCCCGTGAGCAGCCCGTTGGCCAGCGGGAAGTACGGCAGGACGCCGAGCCCGAACTCCGCCGCCGCCGGGACCACCTCGAGCTCGGCCCGGCGGTCCAGCAGGTTGTAGTGGTTCTGCGCCGACACGAAGCGCTCCACGCCCAGCTCGCGGGCCACGTACTCGGCCTGGGCGATCTGCCACCCGGCCCGGTTCGAGTGGCCCACGTAGCGGACCTTGCCGGAGCGCACGAGGTCGTCGAGCGCACGGAGGGTCTCCTGGATGGGCGTGGCCGGGTCCGGGGTGTGGAACTGGTAGAGGTCGATCCAGTCGGTGCCGAGACGGCGCAGGGAGTCCTCGACGGCGCGCACGATGTACCGGCGCGAGCCCCGCGCGCCGCCGTCGTCGCCGGCGACACCGCCCATGTCCATGCCGAACTTGGTGCCGATCACCACCTCGTCGCGGCGGGCGCCCAGGGCGCGGCCGAGCCGCTCCTCGGACAGGCCGGGCTCGGCGCCGTAGATGTCGGCGACGTCGAAGAAGGTGATGCCGGCGTCGAGCGCGGCGTGGACGACGGCGTCTGTGCCGGCCTGATCGAGCGTGGCGGTGCCGGGGCGGCCGAGGTTGTTGCACCCCAGGCCGACGACGGACACGGTCAGCCCGGAGCGGCCGAGACGGGTGTGGCGCACGGTTCAGCCCTCCTGCTCTGCGGTGCGGACGTCCACCTTGTTCGGCTGCACGCCGTCGGCGCGCTTGGCGGTCGCCGGGATCTCGGCGGCGGCCTTGCGGGCGTGGGGGGTGCGCACGCGCAGCACGAGGGCACCGACCTCGTCGACGACGTCCTCGACCTCGCCGAGACCGCGCCAGGCGAGCTGGTGGGTCACCTCGACGCGCAGCCGCTCGACGGTGCGCCGCTCGATCGCCGTGGCCTCCCGGCCGCGGAGCCGGTAGGCCACCGGCAGCACGGCGAAGGTCGCGGGGTCCGCCTCGGTGAAGCCCTCCTCCGCGCCCTGTGCCACGAACGCGGCCAGCAGCTGATCGCCCTCGGCAGGGTCGGCCAGGGGCTGCTCCCCGACGGTGCCGGGCTGGCCGACCCTGCCGTGGTGGACCACGAACTCCCCGGCCTCCGCGTCCGCCCATGCCTCGCGGTATTCGAAGAGCCGGGCGCCGTCGTCGCCGACGGTCTCACGGTACAGCCGGACGATGCTCATGCCTGCTCCTGGTGGTGAGGGGCGACCGCGTCCTCGGGGACGGGCCGGGCGTACGGGACCTTGGCGCCGAGGACCTGGGCGACGGTGTCCTGGGTGATGCGCTGCGCCGTGAGGCCCACGCGGGCCAGCACCTGCTCGCGGCTGCCGTGGGCGAGGAACTCGACGGGCAGGCCGACCTCGTTCAGGGCGGTGTCCACGCCGGCCGCACGCATCTCCTGGCGGATCCGCGAGCCGACGCCGCCGGCCCGCACCCCGTCCTCGAGGCACACGACGATCCGGTGGCGGGCGGCCGTGTCGATCACGGACCGGGCCACGGGCAGGACCCACCGCGGGTCGATCACCGTGGCGCTGATGCCGTGCCGCTCGAGCCGTTCGGCGACGTCGAGGCTGAGCTCGGCCATCGCGCCCACCGCCACGATCAGCACGTCCCGCTCGGCGCCGTCGCGTCCGCCGTCCTCGCCGCGCCGGGCGAGCACGTCCGTCCCGTCCGACAGCCGCTCCAGGGCGCGCACCGACTCGCCGACCGAGCCCTTCGCGAACCGCACCACGGTGGGCGCGTCCTCGACGGCGACGGCCTCGCGCAGCTCCTCCCGGAGCGTGTCCGCGTCGCGGGGCGCGGAGATCCGCAGCCCCGGCACCGACTGCAGCAGGGCCAGGTCCCACATGCCGTGGTGGCTCGGGCCGTCCGGCCCGGTGACGCCCGCGCGGTCCAGCACGAACGTCACGCCTGCACGGTGCAGGCCCACGTCCATGAGCACCTGGTCGTACGCGCGGTTGAGGAAGGTCGCGTAGACGGCCACCACGGGGTGCAGACCACCGAAGGCCATGCCGGCGGCCGAGGTGACCGCGTGCTGCTCGGCGATGCCGACGTCGAACACCCGGTCCGGATGGGCCAGCGCCATCGGGGCCAGGCCCACGGGGTTCTGCATGGCGGCGGTGATGGCCACGACGTCCGGCCGCTCGTCCGCGATCGCGACCATCTCCTCGCCGAACACGGAGGTCCAGGACTGGGCCGTCGACGAGGTGATGGGCTCGCCCGTGGAGGGGTCGATCACGCCGATCGCGTGGAACTGGTCCGCCTCGTGCGCGACCGCCGGCGCGTAGCCGTGCCCCTTCTCGGTCATCGCGTGGACGATCACGGGCCCGCCGTACGCCCGCGCGTCCTCGAGGGCCTCCTCCATGGCGGTGAGGTCGTGACCGTCCACCGGGCCGATGTACTTCATGCCCAGGTCCTCGAACAGGCCCTGCGGCGCCCAGAGGTCCTTGAGGCCCTTCTTCGCCGCGTGCAGCGGCCGGTACACCAGCTCACCCGCGAGGCCGGCCTCCTGGAGGCGGCGCTTGAGGTAGTCGAGGGTCTGCTCGTAGCGGTGGTGGGTGCGCACCTTGTCCAGCACCCCGCGGCGCAGTCCGCCCAGGTGCTCGGCGACGCCGCCCACCGTGGGCGCATACGAGCGGCCGTTGTCGTTGACCACGATCACCACGCGCCGATCCCGGCCGGCGGCGATGTTGTTGACCGCCTCCCAGGCCATGCCCCCCGTGAGCGCGCCGTCGCCGATCACGGCCACCACGGTGCGGTCCCCCTGCCCGGTCTGCGCCCAGGCCCGCGCGATGCCATCCGCCCAGGAGAGCGAGCTGGAGGCGTGCGAGGACTCCACCACGTCGTGCTCGGACTCGGTGCGGTCACCGTAGCCGGACAGGCCCCCCTCCTGACGGAGCGTCGTGAAGTCCTGGCGTCCGGTGAGCAGCTTGTGCACGTACGACTGGTGGCCAGTGTCGAAGATGACCGCGTCCTTCGGCGATTCGAACACGCGGTGCACGGCCAGCGTCAGCTCGACGACGCCCAGATTCGGTCCGAGGTGGCCGCCCGTCTTGGAGACGTGGGCGATCAGGTAGGCGCGGATCTCCGCCGCCAGCGCGGTCAACTGGTCCTCCGTGAGGGCCGACAGGTCCGCCGGGCGGGCGATCTGCGGCAGCAGCGGGGCGCCGGGGCTCGTGGGGGGCAGATGTTCCATGGTCCGACCAGCGTACTCCGCGGGTCCGCACCCGGGCGGGACGCAGGCGGCGGCGTCGGCCCCGGCGCCCACGACGACGGCGGCCCGCCGCCCTCCGTGCGGAGGGCGGCGGGCCGCCGTCGTGATGCCCACGCGCGGGCGGTGTCCCGTGGATCAGGACTTCGCGGCGATCTGACGGAGCACGTACTGCAGGATGCCGCCGTTGCGGTAGTACTCGGCCTCACCGGGGGTGTCGATGCGGACGACCGCGTCGAACTCGGTGACCTTGCCGTCCTCGCCGGTGGCCGTGACCTTCACGGTCTTCGGCGTGGTGCCCTCGTTGAGGGCGGTGATGCCGGAGATGTCGAAGGTCTCGGTGCCGGTCAGGCCCAGCGAGTCGGCGTTCTCACCCTCCGGGAACTGCAGCGGCAGCACGCCCATGCCGATGAGGTTCGAGCGGTGGATGCGCTCGAAGGACTCGGTGATCACCGCCTTGACGCCCAGGAGCGCGGTGCCCTTGGCCGCCCAGTCACGGGAGGAGCCGGAACCGTACTCCTTGCCGGCCAGGACCACCAGCGGGATGCCCTGCTTGGCGTAGTTCTGCGCCGCGTCGTACACGTAGGCCTGCGGGGCGCCCTCCTGGGTGAAGTCGCGGGTGAAGCCGCCCTCCACGCCGTCGAGCAGCTGGTTCTTGATGCGGATGTTCGCGAACGTGCCGCGGATCATCACCTCGTGGTTGCCGCGACGGGAGCCGTAGGAGTTGAAGTCCTTGCGCTGCACGCCGTGCTCCAGCAGGTAGCGGCCCGCCGGGGTGTCCGCCGTGAAGGAGCCGGCCGGGGAGATGTGGTCCGTGGTCACGGAGTCGCCCAGCTTGAGCAGGACGCGGGCGCCGGAGATGTCCGACACCGGGTCCGGCTGCATGGTCATGCCCTCGAAGTACGGGGGCTTGCGCACGTAGGTGGACTTCTCGTCCCACTCGAAGGTGGAGCCCGAGGGGGTCTCCAGGGACTGCCAGCGCTCGTCGCCGTCGAAGATCGTGGCGTACTGCGAGATGAACATCTCGGTGTCGATCGACGCGTCGATGATCTTCTGGACCTCGGTCGGGTCCGGCCAGATGTCCTGGAGGAAGACGTCGTTGCCCGCGGTGTCCTGGCCCAGGGCCTCGTTCTTGAAGTCGAAGTCCATGGTGCCGGCCAGGGCGTAGGCGACCACCAGCGGCGGGGAGGCCAGGTAGTTCATCTTCACGTCCGGGTTGATGCGGCCCTCGAAGTTGCGGTTGCCGGAGAGCACCGCGGTCACGGCCAGGTCGTTCTCCTGGATGGCCTCGGAGATCTCGGACTCCAGCGGGCCGGAGTTGCCGATGCAGGTGGTGCAGCCGTAGCCGACCACGTTGAAGCCGAGGTCGTTGAGGGACTCGCGCAGCCCGGACTTCTCGTAGTAGTCGGTCACCACGCGGGAGCCCGGGGCCACGGAGGTCTTCACCCACGGCTTGGACTTCAGGCCCTTGGCGACAGCGTTGCGGGCCAGCACGCCGGCCGCCATCATCACGGACGGGTTGGACGTGTTGGTGCACGAGGTGATCGAGGCGATGGACACGGCGCCGTGGTCCAGCTGGAACTGGCGGCCGTCCGCCATGACCACGTCCACGAGCTTGGACGGGCGGCCCTTGCCGGCCTCGTCCTGCGTGGCGTAGTTGTGCAGGTCCTTGCGGAACTGGTCCTTGGCGTCAGTGAGCTCGATGCGGTCCTGGGGGCGCTTCGGGCCGGAGATGGAGGGCACCACGGTGGACAGGTCCAGCTCGAGGTACTCGGAGTAGGCGACCTCGGAGGACGGGTCGTGCCACATCCCCTGCTCCTTGGTGTAGGCCTCCACGAGGGCGACCTGCTCCTCGGAGCGACCGGTCAGGCGCAGGTAGTCGAGGGTGACCTCGTCGATCGGGAAGATCGCGACGGTGGAGCCGAACTCGGGCGACATGTTGCCGATGGTGGCGCGGTTGGCCAGGGGCACGGAGCCGACGCCCTCGCCGTAGAACTCGACGAACTTGCCGACCACGCCGTGCTGGCGGAGCATCTCGGTGATGGTCAGCACGACGTCGGTCGCGGTGGCGCCGGAGGGGATGCTGCCGGTCAGCTTGAAGCCCACGACCCGCGGGATCAGCATGGACACGGGCTGCCCGAGCATCGCGGCCTCGGCCTCGATGCCGCCGACGCCCCAGCCGAGCACGCCCAGGCCGTTGACCATGGTGGTGTGCGAGTCGGTGCCGACGCAGGAGTCCGGGTAGGCGCGCAGCACGCCGTCGACCTCGCGGGTCATCACGGTGCGGGCCAGGTTCTCGATGTTGACCTGGTGGACGATGCCCATGCCCGGGGGGACGACCTTGAAGTCGTCGAAGGCGGTCTGGCCCCAGCGCAGGAACTTGTAGCGCTCCCCGTTGCGCTCGTACTCGATCTCCATGTTCCGCTCGATGGCGGCGTCGTTGCCGAAGAAGTCGATCTGCACGGAGTGGTCGATCACGAGCTCGGCCGGGGAGAGCGGGTTCACGCGCTCCGGGTCGCCGCCCAGGCCCTGGATGTCCTCACGCATGGTGGCCAGGTCCACGACGCAGGGCACGCCGGTGAAGTCCTGCATGATCACGCGCGCCGGCGTGAACTGGATCTCGGTGTCCGGCTGGGCATTCGGGTCCCAGGCGGCCAGGGCCTTGATCTGGTCGGCGGTCACGTTGGCGCCGTCCTCGGTGCGCAGCAGGTTCTCCAGCAGCACCTTCAGGGAGTAGGGCAGCTTCTGCGCCCCCTCGACCTTGTTCAGACGGAAAATCTCATACTCGACGCCCTGGACGTCCAGGACGCCCTTGGAGCCGAAGCTGTCGACGGTGGTCACGAGAGGACTCCTCTTCCCGCCCGGTTTCCTCCGGGCGCTCGTCCAGTGGGGGGTGGTCACCCGCGGCCGCGGACCGCGCACCGTCCGGGACGGGCGTCGTCTGCGTCACAGGTGCCGCACTGCGTCCCAGGGTACCGCGCCGGTCCCGTGTGACGCGGGCATGGCGCGCGGCGGCCCGCAGGCCGCCGCGCGGATGCCGGGTCAGATCTCGACGACGGCCGCGGTCGGGGCGCTCTGGGCGGCCGGCACCAGCGCGGTCACCGACTCGAGGTGGTGCGTGTCCGGGTAGAGGTCGACCACGCGGGCGCGCTCCACCTCGTAGCCGCCGTCGCGCAGCCACGCCAGGTCGCGGGCGAACGAGGCGGGGTCGCACGAGACGTACACGATGCGGCCCGGCTCGAGCGCGAGGATGCGCTCGATCGCCCGCCGACCCGCGCCGGCCCGTGGCGGGTCCAGGACGACGGTGTCCAGTGCGGCACCGCCGAGGCCGCCGTCGGCCACGGGGCGCTCGGGGTACTTCAGCCAGCTGCCGAGCACCTTGTCCGTGGGGCCGTTGAGCACGGAGGCCTGCGGCTGCTCGTGCAGGTTGCGGCGGGCGTCCTTCGAGGCCCGGCGGGAGGCCTCCACCGAGTACACGCGGCCCTCGGGGCCCACGGCGTCCGCCAGGTACGCACTGAAGAGGCCGGCGCCGCCGTAGAGGTCGGCCACGACCTGGCCCGGCTCGACGCGGGCGTCCTCGAGCACCGCGTCCACGAGGGTGGCCGGGGCGTGCTGGTGGACCTGCCAGAAGCCGTCACCCGTGACGCGGAAGCGCTTGGTGCCGCCGCGCTCGGACTCCACGGTCTCCTCGACCCAGGTCTTCCCGGTGATGCGCTCGACCTTGACCGGCAGGAACTGCTTCGGGCCCGGCAGGGCCAGGCCGGTGGAGACGTCCACGCCGCACGCATTGGCCGCCTGGCGGATCCGGGTGCGCAGCCGGCCGAGCTTGACCTCGTCCACCCGCGTCTGCGGGGTGGGCGTCACCAGCACGAGGGGGCGGGAGCCGGAGGCCGGCGTCGCGACGTCCACGCGGGCCGCCCCGGTGAAGTCCCAGTCCCACAGGGCGAGTGCGTCGAGGGCGGGCACGCCGAGCGGCATGTTGCGCACGGGCAGGAGGGTCGCCGAACGGTAGGCGTGCATCGCGATGTGCCCCTGAGGGGTCACCGCGAACGCGTTGCGGGTCCGCCAGCGCTGGCCGGTGGGCTCGTCCTCGGAGCCGGCGAAGCACACCCCCGGCTCCACCGCGAGGTCGGCGATGCGGTGCACCGTGTCCCGGAAGACCTGGGCCTTGAGCCGGCGCTGGTGCGGGACCACGATGTGGCCGAACTCGGCGCCGCCCACGGGCGGGCGGCCCGAGGCGTGGGCGCGCAGCATGTCCGCGAGCTTCCACTGGTGGATGCGGCGGAACTCGGAGGGCCGCAGCACCTCCACGACGTCGCCGCGCCAGAAGCGGGCGCCCTCCTCGGCCTCGGTCAGGGTCACCCGGACCTTCTCGCCGGGGACGGCGTGACGCACGAAGACGACCCGCCCCTCGTGCCGGGCCACGCAGTGGCCGCCGTGGGCCATGGCCCCGACCTCCACCTCGATGGTCCCCCCGATCCCGGTGACGTCTGTGGACGTGTCGACGACTGCCATGTCTGGCTCCTCTCGCATCGCAGCGCGCTTCAGGTCTTGCCCTGAGCGTCGTCTGGTCAGATCATCACCATCCTTGCAGACCGATGCGGCTGTGTCGCCTCGATCTTGGGCGCGCCGTCGGACGGCGTCATCCGCCGCTCGCCGGGGGCGCCGGGGCGGTCAGGAGCCCTGGCCCTCGTGGACCTGCCACGGCACCGAGCCCACCATCACGCCCGGCTCCCGCTGCAGCCGCCGCGTCTGGCGGGTGGCGGTCCGGTTGTGCAGGAGCGTGCGCCAGCCGGGCCGGACCACGTACTCCGGGATGAACACCATGGTCAGGTCCCGCGGGGAGCGGCGTCGGTGCTCGCGCACATGCCGCACCAGGGGGGCCACCGTGTCGCGGTAGGGCGAGGCGATCACGGTGAGCGACATCGGCAGGCCGGCACGCTCCCAGGCGTCGATCACCTCCAGGGTGGCGGCGCGCTCGGCGTCCACGACGACGGCCTCGAGCGAGGACGGCCGCGACGCGCGGGCGTAGGCCAGCGCCCGCAGTGCCGGCCGGTCCAGCGTGGTCACGACGACCACCACGTGGACCCGCGAGGGCAGGGCCCGCGCGTCGTCCTGGGGGTCCGGTGCGAGCTCGCGGTCCACGTCCGCGTAGTGGCGGCGGATCCGCCCCATCACCAGCGAGCCGAGCACGATCGCCAGCAGCGCCACCCACGCGCCCTGCGTGAAGCGGGTGACCAGGACGACGACGCCCGCCAGCGCCGTGACCACCCAGGCCACCGCCGTGATGATCAGGCGCAGCCGGACGGCCGCGCGGGCCCGGGCGCCCGGCGTATGCACGAGCCGACGGCGCCACAGCCGCAGCATGCCGGCCTGCGCGAGCGTGAAGGCCAGGAGCACGCCGATGACGTAGAGCTGCACGAGCAGGGCGGTCCGGGCCTCGAAGAACAGCACGAGCGAGAGGGCCACGGCCCCCATCCCGAGGACGCTCCACGTGTGCACGAGCCGGTCGCTGCGGACCCTCAGCTGCCGGGGCAGGTAGCCGTCCTCGGCCACGCGCGCGGCCAGGGCGGGGAACGAGCGGAACGCCGACTTGGCCGCGAACAGCAGGAGCAGGGCGGTGGCCGCGATGGTGGCGACGGACAGGACGCTGCCCGGGCCGTACACGGTGTCCGCGAGCTGCGCGAGGACGGGGGCGGGGGCGCGGTCGGGCGTGACCTCCGCGCCCGCGGCGTCCCGGAGGTTCTCCAGCTCCAGCCCGACGACGACGCCGGTGCGCTGGGCCAGGTGCATGACGCCCACGGTCAGCGCGCCGAGGGTGAGGGCCATCACGGTGAGCACCCACCGCACCGTGGGCACGGCCGGCCGGGCCATCAGGCGGGTGCTCGAGACCGGCACCTCGACGCCGGTGAGCAGCACCGATCCCGCGCTGAACGCGCGCAGGGCGAGCAGCGCCGTCGCCACGGTGCCGACGGTCCCGCCGACCCCGGCGCCCTCCTGCGTCCACCCGGCCGTCGGCGCCGCGCCGAGCAGCCCACGGCCCTCCTGCCACAGACCCACCAGGACGAGCAGCGCGGTCAGGGTGACGAACACGCTCACGAGCACGGGCAGCACCCACCGGGACAGCCGCACCCCGCGGAGCGCGGCCAGCAGCACGCCCGCGAGCGCGGCCGAGGCCACCAGCACGCGGCTGCCGACGGTGAGTCCGGGGGCCAGCGCCGCCACGAAGTGGGCGAAGGCGGCCACGGAGACCGCGGCGGTGAACACGAAGTCCAGCAGGAGCGCGGCCGAGGCGACGACACCGGCCCTCGGGCCGAACTTCGTGCCGGCCATGTGGTAGATGCCGCCGTGCGGAACGGCGGCGACCGCGGCGCGGAAGGACGCGACGATGAGCAGCATCACCGCGACGACGGCCCAGCCGACGGCGGGTCCGAGCGCGAGCGCGGACGTGCCGGCGGCGACCAGGGTGAGGATGATCTCGTCCGGGGCGTAGGCGAGGGAGGACAAGGCGTTCGACGACGTCACAGGCAGCGCCCGCCACCGGTTCATGCGGGGCTCGTCGGCGGCGTGCGACGTCACGGGGCGACCGAGGAGGCCGCGGCGCAGGAGGGAGGACAGCGTGGCCACCGCACCACGGTACTCCCGCCGGGCCCGGGTGCTGGGGCGACGCGGATACTCCCGGACGTGCCCGCCGGATGCGAGGATGGAGCCCGCGTCGGCTCCCCGGCGCACGGAGCACCGCACGAGAGGCAGGGACGGGCATGGCCCACTACGTGATCGTCGGCGGCGGACGGGTGGGCACCCGGCTGGCGGCCGCGCTGGACGCGGCCGGTCACGGCGTCGCCCTCGTGGACCGCGACCCGCGGACCGTGGAGGGGCTGGCCCCCGGCTTCTCCGGCGAGCTCGTGGCCGGCGTGGGCTTCGACCGCTCCGCGCTGCGCGCCGCCGGCATCGACCGCGCGCAGGGTCTGGCGGCCGTGACCGCGGACGACAACACGAACATCATCGCCGCCCGCGTGGCCCGCGAGACCTTCCACGTGGACCACGTGGTGGCGCGCATCTACGACGCCGACCGGGCCCGGCTGTACCAGCGCCTGGGCATCCCCACGGTCGCCTCGATCCAGTGGACGGCCGACCAGGTGCTGCACCGGCTGCTGCCGGCCGGCACCGCCGCCGCGGAGCACCGCGACGCCTCCGGCCGGCTGCTCGTGACCGAGCTGGTCCCCCACTCCTCGTGGTGGGGCCGCCGGCTGAGCGACGTCGAGTCCACGGTGGGGATGCGCATCGCCTACCTCACCCGGCTCGGCGACGGCCAGCTGCCCCGGCCGGGCGACCGCCTGCAGGAGGGCGACGTGCTGCACGCCGTCTACCCGGTGGACCGCCGGGACCGGGTGGAGGCCGCCCTGCAGGGCGAGGCACGCGTGCCGGACGGCGCGGACGAGGACGAGGAGGGACGGGCATGAGGGCTGTTATCGCCGGAGCGGGCGCCGTGGGCGCCTCCATCGCGCGGGAGCTGCACGCGCACGGCCACGAGGTGGTCGTCGTCGAGGCGCGCACGGACGCGGCCCGCAAGGCCGACGTCGGCGGCGCGCGCCTCGTCCTCGGGGATGCGTGCGACCTGACCGTGCTCGAGCAGTGCGGCGCCCTGGAGGCGGACGTGCTCGTCGCGGCGACCGGTGACGACCGGGTCAACCTCGTGTGTTCCCTGCTGAGCCGCTCGGAGTTCGGCGTCGGCCGCACCGTGGCCCGCGTCAACAACCCGCTCAACGACTGGCTCTTCGACGAGTCGTGGGGTGTGGACGTGGCCGTGTCCACCCCCTCGATCATGACGGCGCTCGTGGAGGAGGCCGTCGAGACCGGGGACCTCGTGCGTCTGCTCAGGCTGGAGGCCGGCGGCGCGGCGCTGTCCGAGTTCCGGGTTCCGGCAGAGCACTGGCTCGAGGGCCGGCGCATCGGCACCGTGTCCTGGCCGCAGGAGGCTCCGCTCGTGGCGGTCGTGCGCGACGGCGCCCCCAGGCAGGCGTCGGCGGACGAGGTCCTGGAGGTGGGCGACGAGCTCTTCTTCCTGGCCGCCAGCTCCGCCGAGCCGGCCCTGCGTCGCCTCCTCGTCGGCGAGGGCCGCGTTCAGGGGCGTTCGGAGGCGGCGGAGTCCGCCGGCACGCCGTCGTCCTGACCGGGCGAGCTGACGGACCAGGCGAGCCAGAGCCCCAGGGCATAGAGCGGCAGGCCCATCACCAGGCGGGCCACCCCGAGCGCGGTAACGGCGTCCCCGAGGTAGAGGGGCACCTGCACCGCCAGGCGCAGCGCGAACACGGCCACGAGGATCCAGGTGGCCGCGGCGTAGGCGCGGCGCCGACGCCGGTGGGCCCGCCAGCGGGTTCCCTCGGCGCGCACGAGGCCGAGCACCAGGCCCGCCGCGGGCCAGCCCACGAGGGCGGACACCGCGAACGCGAGGCCATAGGCGGCGTTGGTGACGAAGCCCCACAGGTAGTAGTCGCGGGCCTGGCCGGTGGTCAGGGAGACCACGACGGACAGGACGACGACGGCGAGGCCGGCCAGCACCTGGACCGGCGACTGGCGCTGGACGAGGCGCGCGACGCCCAGCACGAGTGCGACCACGACGGCCGCCACGCCGGAGGGCCACACCTGCTGGGTGGCGACGTAGCCGACCATGTAGACGAGGGTGGGCAGGGAGGCCTCGACGATGCCGCGCCAGCCACCGACGCTGCCCAGCGCGTCGAGGCGGCCGCGCTCGTCCAGACGGGCTCGAGACGGCAGGGGGCCGGCGCCGTCCGGGGCGGCGGTGGCGGGGCCGTGCGGCTCGGTCATGGGCTCTCCTCTCGGGGCCGTGCTCAGAGCGTGGCGCCGGGCGCGTCGACCAGGTCGAACTCGGGGTTGTGCAGGGTGGGCACGCCGTCCATCTGGGTGACGCGGCCGCGGACCGTCAGCCACTCCCCCGGCATGACGCCGGGCACGCGGCGCCGCCCGTGCCAGACCAGCTGCAGCGTCTCGGCGGGCGCCATGCTCCCGGGTGCGGGCAGGCGGTCGGCCAGGGACGCGCGGAAGACGGTCGCCTCGTCCGCACCGGGCAGCGTGACGGAGGCGATGACGCCGCGGCGCTCGATGCGGCCCGCGGGCCCGACCGGGCGGGGGGCGACGGCGGGACTCACCGGATCTCCGTGGTCTCCGGACCGCGCTCGGGCAGCCCGGTGGCCTCCGGTGCCGCGCCGTCCCCCGGGCCGGCGGCGGCGCCCGCGAGCACGTCCCGGCCCTCGTCCGGGGCCGGGCGACGACGCTGCAGCGGGCGCGCGTTGGGCGGCGGACGCAGGGGCAGCAGCTCGCGCGGCGGGAGCGGCTCGTCGCCCCGCACCACGACCAGGTCGGAGAACACCTGTTCCAGCGGCTCGGCGGCCTCCGGCTGGAAGGCGGCCTCGCCGTGGAACACGCCGCGGACGAACCAGCGCGGTCCGTCCACGCCCACGAACCGGGCGACGTTCCACCCCGGCGAGCCGTCCGGCAGCGCCGCCGGCACGCGCGTGAGGATCTCGACGCCGAAACGGCCGGTCTGCTCCTGCACGGTCGCGTGGGCCGTGGTCGACAGGGAGTCGTGCAGCTCGGCGCGCAGGTCGTCCCACAGACCCGTGCGACGGGGGGCGCTGAACGCCTGGACCTGCAGGGCCGAGCGTCCGAGGCTGATGGTGGCGGCGACGATCCGCTTCGTCGCGTCCTCGACGTCGAGGCGCAGCTTCATGCCCTGGACGGCCCTCAGGCGCAGCGACCCCAGGTCGATCATGCCGGCGGGATCCGGGCGGGTGGCGACGTCGTGCGGACCGACGTCGGCGGTTGCCGGCGCGGCGGCGATCTCGAGGTCGCGCTCCTCCAGCAGCTCGTCCGGCAGGCTGACCTGCTCGTGGCGCACGGTGCGGTTGCGTCCGAAGATCACGACGTCCTCCCAGGGGTGGTGTCGGCGGTGAAGCCGCCGGTCGAGCCGAAGCCGCCGGCCCCGCGCTCGGAGTCGGGCAGCACGTCCACGGGCTCGAAGCGGGCGCGCACGACCGGCTGCAGCACGAGCTGGGCGATCCGGTCGCCGCGGCGCAGCACGATCGGCTCGGTCGGGTCCAGGTTGATCAGGGGCACCTTGATCTCGCCGCGGTAGCCGGCGTCGATGGTGCCCGGGGCGTTGACGATGGTCAGGCCGCGACGGACCGCGAGACCCGAGCGGGGGTGCACGAACCCCGCGTGGCCTTCCGGGATGGCCAACGCCACGCCGGTCGGCACCAGGGCGCGCTCGCCCGGGGCCAGGGTCACGTCGACGGCGGTGCGCAGGTCCGCGCCCGCGTCGCCCGGCTGCGCGTAGGCGGGCGGGGCCAGGCCCGGATCGAGGGCGTGCAGGGGCACGGGCAGCTCGGCGGAGTCGGTCACGAGGCCCGACCCTACACGAGCACCCGTCGGCCCGGGGCCGCGTCGAGGCGGTCGGGCGGGCGCCCTCGCCGGTGCCGCGCGGCGGGACCGGAGTCCGGATGTGGGAAGCTGGGACCCATGCGTGATCCCCAGCAGCACCCCGTCGCCGATGCCTCCCGCCGCGCCCCCGAGGGCGCTGCGGCGGGACCCGATCCGGTCCTGTTCGAGGAGCGGTTGACGCCCTCCCCGGGGGTCTGGGCCGTGGCGCTCATGCTGGCGGCGTTGACGATCCTCGTGTTCGCGCCGATCGACCTCGGGCTGGGCATCGCCGCCGCCGTCGTGTTCTTCGCCGTCGAGGCCCTGCTCCTGGTGGCCACCACCCCGCGCATCGTGGTGCGCGAACGCACCCTCCAGGTGGGCCGCGCCAGCATCGAAAGGCACCACGTCGGTCAGGTCACGGGGTATCGCGGCGAGGACGCCCGGGCCCAGCGCGGCCCGCTGCTGCACGGGCTGGCCTTCGTGAACCTGCGCGGCTGGATCGCGCCCGTCGTGCGGATCCAGCTGACCGACGAGCGCGACCGCACGCCCTACTGGCTGACCAGCACCCGGCGTCCGGAGGAGCTGGTCGCGGCCCTCGGCGGGGCCATGGCCCGGCAGGAGGGGGCGGCCGAGGACCGCTGACCGCCCCGGCGGCGGGGGCTCAGCCCTCGCAGTCGGTGCAGTAGATCAGGCCGTTCTTCTCACGCGCGGCCTGCGAGCGATGGCGGACCAGGAAGCAGGAGGCGCAGGTGAACTCATCCGACTGGGCGGGCAGCACCCGCACCATCAGCTCCTCACCCGAGAGGTCGGCGCCAGGCAGTTCGAACTCCTCGGCGGCCTCCGCCTCGTCCTCGTCCACGACGGCGGACTGGGTGTCCGTGCGCCGTGCCTTCAGCTCCTCGATGGAGTTCTGGCTCAGCTCTTCCTCGTTCTTGCGAGGGGCGTCGTAGTCAGTGGCCATGGGGTTTCACGCTCCGCTGGTGGGGGACGGCACCGGGACCGGTGCCGGCACTGCGCGGACGGCGTCGTGGACGGGCCACGCATCACCGGCCTGCGCCGTTGCGCGTAGATTGTGCACCATGGCCGAACCCGTGCCAAATGTTGACGGGCGTGCTCGCCCAGGGCGGATTCCCGCGGCCGCTCGTCCCTCGCCCGGGCCGTGGTCTGCGGCCCGGCGGCTAGGATCGGGGCATGCCCGGCCGGGCGTCCGCACGCCCGGTGACCAGAACACGACGTCGGAGGGACCACCGCCATGGCAGAGCTGCGACTGACCGGACCCACCGAGGACGGCGACGCGCTGCGCCTGTCGGGGCCCGAGGGTGAGGAGCACACGCTCGCTCTCTCCCCCTATCTGCGCCGGCTGGTTCTCGAGGGTGGTGCGCCCGAGGCCGTGCGACGGTCCGAGGACGGCCCCGCGGCCTGGCACGACATGACCGAGATGGACGTCGCCGAGGAGGACGCCGAGGGACCGGTGGACGCGACGACGCACGCCGACGATGCCGCGGAGGAGGGCGAGCGGGCTCCCGACGTGCCCTCCGGCCCGGCCCGTCCGGACGAGGACCTCGCGCTCACCCCGCGCATCGACCCGCAGCCCGCGGCCGACGACGAGACCGCAGACGGCCCGACCCCGGCGCCGCTGACCGACCAGGAGTCCGTCAAGGCCGCCGCGACCCAGGAGGCCGTGCCCCTCACCCCCCGGGAGATCCAGCAGCGCATCCGTGCGGGCGCCTCCGTGGAGCAGGTGGCCCGGGAGAGTGGGAACGCCTTCTCGCGCATCCGCACCTACGGTCACCCCGTCTTGGCCGAGCGCGACTGGATCGCCCGGCAGGCCCGCGCCGTCGAGGTCTGGGTCGGCGGGCCCGACCTCTACTCGGACCTCGTCCAGGACGGCGGCCCCACGACGCTCGGCGAGCTCGCCGCGCACCGGCTCGCCGAGCTGGGCGTGGACGAGGCGAGCCTCGAGTGGGACGCGTGGCGCGAGGAGCAGGCCGGCTGGACCGTGGCCGCCCGGTTCGCCGTGGCCGGTGCGGCTGGTCTGCCCACCCGCGAGGAGCCGCCGGCGCTCTGGACGTTCCGCCCGGCCGGACGCCACCTCGAACCCGAGAACGCCTGGGCCCGCGCCCTGTCCGAGGCGGAGGCCTGGGACCTGGTCCCCCGCGCCCCCGCGGCCGAACCCGCGACGGACGACGCCGACACCGAGGACGCCGTGACCCCCGCGGGCGCGCACTCGCCGGCCGCCGACCGCGACGCCGACCTGCTGGAGATCCTGCGGGTGCGCCGGGGTCAGCGCGTGGGCGCGGACCTGGAGTCGGACGACGCGCTCGCCCACCTGATCGCCCGCGAGCACCAGGACCGGAGTCAGCGAGAGGCCGCCCAGGCGCCCGAGCGGCTCGCGCCGGTCGACGCCGAGGGTGCCCTGACGACCGCCGACGACGTCCCGGGCGTCGACGAGCCGGAACCGGACGCCGAGACCGACCCCGCCGAGGACACTGCCTCAGTCGTCGAGGACGCGGGTGTCGAGGACGAGGGGGCGGAGCCCGCGCGCCGCGAGCGTGGCGCGCGCCCGGCCATGCCGACCGTCACGCCGCGCCCCCGGGCCCGTTCGGCCGCACGCCGCGCGTCTGTGCCCAGCTGGGACGAGATCGTCTTCGGGCGCAAGGGCGACTGACCCCGGCCCCGGGGCGGGCTCAACGGTGCCAGGTGAGCAGCGGGACCTCCCGCTCGGCGCGCGTGGGCGCGCCGTGCTGGCCCACCATCTCGAAGGCGTGCGGGGGCACCCGCCGGCCGTCGTAGAGGGCCAGATCCCCGTGGACGGCGACGAGCAGATCCCCGATGCGGGCACGGACCCGGTCCTCGACGACGGCGCCGAACCAGCCGGCGTCGACGGCCTCGTCCCGCGTGAGCACCCATGCGTGCGCCCCGTAGCGCTCGGCCCAGGCGCGCCGCACCCTCTCGCGCACGTCCGGACCCGCGTCGGACCGGAAGTGCAGCTGCACGAGGCGGGGCTCCCCCGCAGTGTGCGCGATCCCCTCGAGCAGCGCGGGGTCGGCGAGCTCCCCGGCGTCGTCCAGGGCGGCGTAGTCCACGCGGCGCGAGGGCGGCACGTCGACCATGCCGTGGTCGCCGGTGGCGAGCACCACCGTCCCGGCGGGCACCCGGTCCACCAGTCGCCGCACCGCCGCGTCGATCTCCTCGAGGGCGTGCAGCCACCGGTCCGAGCCCACGCCGTCCCGGTGGCCGGCCTTGTCCAGCTCGTTGACGTAGACGTAGACGAGCGTGGGCACGCGGGCGTCCTTCAGCACGCGCTCGGCGGCCTGGGTGCGGGCGATCAGGGTCCGGCCGGCCACGAACCGGCCGCCACGCAGCCCCGCCCGTGTCAGGGCCGAACGCTCGAAGGCGGGCAGCGAGACCGTGACGGCGTCCACGCCGGCCGCGGCGGCGCGCTCGAACACGGTGGGCTTCGGCTGCCACCCCACCGGGTCGGTGGCCTCGTCCCAGCCGCCCAGCTGGTTGATCACCACGCCTCGGTCCGGGTCGAGCACGTCGTAGCCGGCCACACCGTGCTCCCCCACGTCCAGCCCGGTGCCCAGGCTCGTGAGGGAGGCGGCCGTGGTGGTGGGCACGGCCACCTCGAGGACGCGGCCGCCGTCGGCCATCGCGGAGCGCAGCGTGGGGGCGTGGCCGCCGAAGCGCTTCAGCAGGGACCGTCCGAGGCCGTCCACCAGGGCCACGACCACGCGGCGGCCCTCCGGGACCGCGAGCGCGTTCTCCCAGCCCGGGACGCCGAGGGCGGCTGCGGCGGAGGTCAGGACGGAGCGCAGGGCACGGTGGGAGGGGACCACGCCGGCGGGCAGGGCGGGCCCCGTCACGTGGTGGCCGCCAGGTGGGCGCGGCGCAGGGCTCGGGCGAAGGCCAGGGCGCCGTCGACGGCCCCCTGCCCGTCGGCGTCGGCGGCGACGCGGATCACGAGATCCTCGCGGGTGGCGGTGCCGGTGTAGCCGTGGTCGAGGTCGCACTGGGGGTCGGCGCAGCCGGCGGGCTGCAGGTCCAGGCGCTGGCCCCCGGCCCACATCAGCCCGAGGGTCATCTCGGCCACGGGGTCGGACGGCCGGAAGCGGGCGGGGTCGGCGTGGCCCGTGGTCAGGACCACGGAGCCGAGGGCGCGGACCGGGACCATCTCGGTGGAGACCTGGGCGAGGACCGCCTGGCCGGCCGGGTCGGCGGCGTGGTCGTCGAGGTGGACTGCCAGCAGGGTGTCCCCGGCGAGCACGAGAGCCGTGATGTGCCGGTGGATCTCCTCGTAGTCGAAGTGCGTGTCCACGTGGACGAGGTGCGCGTCCGGGGTGCGGCCCTCGAGCTCGACGGCGATGGCGTGCGCCACGAGGTCCGGGTAGAAGCCGGCGCGGACGAGCGAGGCGTCGAGGCCGCCGCTGCCGTCCAGGGTGCGGGCCTCGCGCTGCCGGCCCTCGGCCTCGGGGGCGCCGGGGCGGTGGTCGGGACGGCCGGGCTCGTGACTCCTGCGGAACGGGCTCATGTCCCCCATGCTACGGGTCCGGTGCCGGGCCGTCCGGGCCCGCTGTGGCAGCCCGGTCAGCGGCCGCGCAGCGCGCGCCGGGCCGAGTCGGTGCGGCGGGCCGCGTTGGCGACGTGCACCTCGGCCTGCAGCACCGTCACGCCTTCGGGGGCGGCCAGCACGGGCGCGAAGCGCAGGCGGGCGACCTGTGGCAGGTCGTCCTTGAGGACGCTGACGCGGCCCACGAGGTCCTCGAGCGCGGCGAGGTCGACGGGGGGCACCCCGCCGGTGCCGCGCAGCTTCACGGCGGCGCGGGGGGCGCGGACCATGCGGGCCACGTCCCGGTCCGTGAGCGGGGGCACGCGGTGCACCCAGTCCCGCAGCAGGTCCGTGGCGTCGCCGGCGATGCCGAAGGAGACCACGGGGCCCAGCAGCGGGTCCTCGAGCGCCGTGAGCATGCAGGCCTGCCCGGCGGGGGCCATGGCCTGGACCTCGAGCTCGCGCACGCCGAACGGCGCGAGCAGACGGCGCATGTGCTCGACGTTGCGGCGCAGGGAGTCGGCGTCCACCACGTTCAGGCGGACGCCGCCCAGGTCGAGTCGGTGCCGCAGGTGGGGGTCCACGGCCTTGAGTGCCACGGGGAATCCGAGCCGCTCGGCGGCCGCCACGGCCTCGTCGGCGGTCTCGAACCGGGCCGAGGGCAGCACGGTGATCCCGTAGTGGCCCAGCAGCGTCTCGGTCTCCTCGTCGGAGAGCCGGACGAGTTCGGTGCCCTTGGCGCGCGCGGCGGCCGCCTCCACGAGCTCCTCGGCCTCGTGCGGGTGCACGCCGGTCGGCTCGAGCGGCTCGCCGACCTCCTGGCGGCGCCAGTGGACGTAGTCCGCGAGAGCGCCGAGCACGGTCATGGCCTGCTGCGGCGACGGGTAGAAGGGCAGGCCGGGCTGCAGGGAGCCGGGCTCGGCGTCGTCGTCGACGGGCCCGGCGGCGCCGAGCGTGGCGCCGCGGTAGCGCGGGGAGACGACGTCGGTCAGGCAGCCGAGCACGGGGATGCGGGCGTCCCGGGTCGCGTCGGCGAGGGCGTGGGCCAGCCGCTCCGGCTCGTCGTCGGCCTGGTGCAGGCCGAGGCGGGCCAGCACCACGACGGCGTCGGCCTGCTCGTAGCGGACGGCGTCCCGGACGGCGGAGACCAGCGTCTCGGCGGGCGGGGCGATGCCCTGCTCGCTGCCGACGAGGCCGACGGTGGCCGTGACCTCGAGCCCGGCCTCGGCCGCGGCGTCGCGGCCCAGCCGCTCCAGGGCGAGCGAGTCGGCCACGAGGACGACGCGGTGGCCCGTGGGCAGCGGCTGGCTGGCCACGGCCATGAGGATGTCGAGCATGGCCTCGTGCGTGTGGGCCTCGAGCACGCCGGTCTGGTCGAGCATCGAGTCCACGGTGCCCTCGGGGGCCTGGGTGGTGCGGGTCTCGTGGCCCGGGGGCAGGAAGCGCCCGGTGACGTCGGAGCGGACCACCACGACGGGCTTGGTGCGGGAGAGCCGTCGGGCGATGCGGGAGAACTTGCGCGGGTTGCCGAACGACTCGAGGTACACGCCGACGGCGGCGGTGTGGGGATCCGCCTCGAAGAACTGCATGGCGTCGTTGCCCGAGACGTCCGCACGGTTGCCGGCGCTGATCGAGGTGGAGATCCCCACCCCGCGGCGCTTGACGCCGGCGGAGACCATGGCGCCGACGGCGCCGGACTGGCTGAACAGGCCGACGGGGCCGCGCTGGGCCAGGCCCGGGGACGGGGAGGCGTTGAGGCGGATCGCGGGGTCGGTGCGGACCAGCCCGGCGGAGGCCGGGCCGATCACGCGCATGCCGTGGGCGCGGGCGAGGGAGACCAGGCGGCGCTGGGCCTCGAGTCCCTCGGCGCCGGCGTCGGCGTAGCCCGAGGTGAGGACGACGAGCCCCTGGGCCCCGGCCGCGGCGGCCTCGGGGATGAGGGCCTCGACCTCGTCGGCGGGCACGGCGACGACGACGAGGTCGACCGGCTCGCCGATGTCGGCCAGGGAGCGGTGGGCGGTGAGGCCCTGGACGTCCTCGGCGGCGCGGTTCACGGCATGGACGGCACCCGTGAAGCCCGCCTCGAGGACGTGGCGCAGCACGAGCGAGCCCACGGCCTGCGGATCGCGGGAGGCGCCGACGACGGCCACCGAGGCGGGCTCGACCAGCTCGGCGACGCTGCGGGACTCGGCCCGGTGCTCGCGGGACTCGACGACGGCGCGCCACCGGGCGGTGGGGTCGATGGGGAACTCGACGGCCACGACGCCGTCCTCGAACCGGCGGGTCACCTCGAAGCCGGACTCCTGGAACACGGAGAGCATCTTGCGGTTCTCGGGCAGGACCTCGGCGGTGAAGCGGCGGATGCCGTTCTCGCGGGCGGCGACGGCCAGGTGCTCCATGAGGATGGAGCCCAGCCCACGGCCCTGCGCTGCGTCGGAGATGTTGAAGGCGACCTCCGCGGCGTCGGAGTCCCCGTAGCGGTCGTAGCGGCCCACGCCGAGCAGGCGGCCGCCGCGGGTGATCACGAACGCCACCCGGTCCCGGTGGTCCACGTGGGTGAACCGGTCCAGGTCCTTGGCGCTCAGCTCGGACTTGTACGTGAAGTAGCGCAGGTAGATGGAGTTCTCGGACTGCCCGGCGTGCATGCGCTGCAGCTCGGCGGCGTCCTCGGGCGAGATGGGCCGCAGGTGGGCCGTGGCGCCGTCACGGAGCACCACATCGGCCTCCCAGTGGGAGGGATATCCGCGGACGGCTTCGGTCTCACCCATAGGATCACCTTAGACAATCCCCGACGCCGTGAGGACTCCCCGACCACCATGATGGCCCGTTCATCCCGTTCCCGCCCCGCCGAGCAGGACGCCCCGCGCCCGCTGCCGCTGGAGCAGGAGAACATCGTCGACGTCGACGTCTCCGAGGAGATGGAGGCGTCCTTCCTCGAGTACGCCTACTCGGTGATCTACTCGCGCGCCCTGCCGGACGCCCGCGACGGCCTCAAGCCGGTGCAGCGGCGCATCCTCTTCATGATGTCCCGCATGGGCCTGCGCCCGGACCGGGGCCACGTGAAGTCCGCCCGCGTGGTGGGCGAGGTGATGGGCAAGCTGCACCCCCACGGCGACGCCGCGATCTACGACGCGATGGTCCGCCTCGCCCAGCCGTTCTCCCTGCGCCTGCCCGTGGTGGACGGGCACGGCAACTTCGGCTCGCTCGACGACGGCCCCGCGGCCCCGCGCTACACGGAGGCCCGCATGGCGCCGGCGGCCCTGGCGCTCACCGCGGACCTCGACGAGGGCACCGTGGACTTCGTCCCCAACTACGACAACCAGTTCCAGCAGCCGGCCGTGCTGCCCGCCGCCTACCCCAACCTGCTCGTCAACGGCACCACCGGCATCGCCGTCGGCATGGCCACGAACATGGCCCCGCACAACCTGCGCGAGGTCGTGGCGGGCGCGCGCCACCTGCTCGCGGACCCCGAGGCGGGCCTCGAGGCGATCATGGCCCACATCCCCGGCCCCGACCTCCCCTCGGGCGGCCGGATCGTGGGGCTCGACGGCGTCCGCGACGCCTACGCGACCGGCCGCGGCACGTTCCGCATGCGGGCCGCCGTCGCCGTGGAGCAGGTCTCCGCGCGTCGCACCGGCCTGGTCGTCACCGAGCTGCCGTACGGCGTGGGCCCCGAGAAGGTCATCGAGCGGATCAAGGCCGGCGTCGACGCGAAGAAGCTCAGCGGCATCGCCGACGTCGTGGACCTGACGGACCGCAAGAACGGGCTGCGCCTGCAGATCGAGCTCAAGTCCGGGTTCAACCCCCAGGCCGTGCTGGCCGCCCTGTACCGGCACACCCCGCTCGAGGAGACGTTCGGGATCAACAACGTCGCGCTCGTCGACGGGCAGCCGCAGACCCTGGGCCTGCTGCCCCTGCTGCGGGTCTACGTGGACCACCGTCTGGACGTGGTGCGGCGCCGCACCGGGCACCGCCTCGGCAAGCACCGCGACCGCCTCCACCTCGTCGAGGGCCTGCTGCTGGCGCTCGTGGACATCGACGAGGTCATCGAGATCATCCGTTCCTCGGACGACACCGCGGCCGCGCGCACCCGCCTCATGGGCGTCTTCGACCTCACCCAGGTGCAGGCCGATCACATCCTGGAGCTGCGGCTGCGCCAGCTGACGAAGTTCTCCCGCATCGAGCTGCAGGCCGAGCGCGATGAGCTGCAGGCCGCGATCGCCGAGCTCGAGGCGATCCTCGCCTCCGACGCGCGGCTGCGCGAGGTGGTCTCGGCCGAGCTGCAGGCCGTGGCCGACGAACACGGCGACGACCGCCGCACGGTCCTGCTCGAGGCCGAGACCGCCGCGGCCCCCGCCGCCGGGCCCGCGCCGTCCGGGCCGACCCCCGCCGGCGCCGCGGAGGCCGGGGTGGACCTGATGGTCCCGGACACGGCGTGCTGGGCCCTGCTCTCCACCTCCGGACGCCTGCTGCGCACCGCGGACCGCACGCCGATCGCCCCGCAGGGCCGGCGCCGCAAACACGACGCCTTCGCCTCCGTGGTCCCGACGACGGCCCGCGGCGAGATCGGGGCCCTCACCTCCGCCGGCGCGCTGCACCGCCTCCAGGCGGTCGACCTGCCGGTGGCCGGCGAGCCGTCCGCGGCCCCCGCGATGACCGCGGCCCTCCCCGCCGCGGAGCTGGTGCCCCTGGCCAAGGGCGAGACGCTCGTGGCCCTGGTCCCCCTGGACACCGTCATGGCACTGGGCACCGCCCACGGGGTCGTCAAGCGCGTCCGGCCGGAATGGCCCCTGAACCGCCAGGTCGTCGACGCCGTCGCCCTGAAGGACGGCGACGCGGTGGTCGGGGCCGCCCCCGCCCCGGACGAGGCCGACCAGCTCGTCTTCCTCACCCGCACGGGCCAGCTGCTGCGCTACGCCGCCTCCGCCGTGCGCCCCCAGGGCCCGGCCGGCGGCGGTGTCGCGGGCATCCGGCTGGCCGCCGGGGACACGGTGCTCGCGTTCGGGGTGGCCCCCGCCGCCTCCCTCACCGAGACCGGTGCGGACGCCGCGGCCCACCCGCGGCCCGCCGTCGTGGTGACCGTGACGGACGGCGAGGCGGACGTGCTCGGCTCGGCCCCGGGCTCCGTCAAGGTCACGCCGCTCGGGGAGTATCCGGCCAAGGGCCGCGGCACCGGCGGCGTGCGCGCCCACCGGCTGCTCAAGGGCGAGAGCGGCCTCGTGCTCGGCTGGATCGGCGCCGCGCCCGCGCTCGCCGCCTCCCGGGCCGGCGTGGCCCGCGCGCTGCCGGTCGAATACGGGCGCCGGGACGGCTCGGGCGTGCCCATGGACCAGCGCATCGAGGCCGTCGGCGCCGGCGCCTCCCCCGACCTCGTCTCGGCCCCGCCCGCCGAGGACGACGCCGTGGCCGTGTCCGCGGACTGATCAGGGGCCTCAGCAGCCGACCCGCACAGGGACGTCCCCGTCCTCAAGCAGCCTGCCGTCATGGGTGACGGCCACGACGATCCTGTCCATCAGGGCCTGGCGCAGATCCGTCATGAGAGCGCGTGCCTCGTCGGCGTCCACGTGTGCGGTCGGCTCGTCCAGCAGCACGACATCGGCGCGGGCCACGAGAGCCCGGGCCACGGCCAGGCGTTGACGCTGCCCGCCTGAGAGCCGCTGCCCGCCTGGGCCGACGCGCGTGTCCAGGCCCTGCGGTGCGGCGGCCAGCCACGGGCCCAGTCCCACCAGCTCGAGCGCGGCGGTGAGCTCTGCGTCGGACGGGGCGTCCGCGACGCCGCGGGCCAGGGCGAGGTTGCCGCGCACCGTGGAGTCGAAGATCAGGGCGTCCTGCGGGGTCCAGGCGACCCGGGCCAGCGCCGTCACGTCCGGGCGGACCGGGTCCGGCTGGGGCGTCGGGGGCACGGTCTCAAGCGTGTACCGGCCGGCGGTCAGGGGCAGGAAGCCCAGCAGCACGGCCAGCAGGGTCGACTTCCCGGACCCGGAGGGCCCGGTGACGACGGCGACGTCCCCGGGGGCCAGGTCGAGCTCCAGGTCGGTCCACAGCGGCGGCGCACCGGGGTGGGCGAAGGCGGCCTCCGCCAGGCGCATGCGGCACACCCGTGCCTCCGGCTCTGCGGCCTCCGCCGGCTCAGGCGGCGCCGCGGCAGCTCCGCCCTCCTCCGGGCCGAGCAGCTCGCCGGTCGCCCGCGCCCGATCCGCCAGGGTGCCCCAGTGCTGGGCGGCGGCGGCCAGCGCCCCATAGGGCTCGGCCCAGGAGAGTGCGAGCAGCACCACCAGGGCCGCGACCGGCGCTGAGGTGCCGGTGTGGGCCGCCGCGGCCGCCGCGGCCACCGCGATCCCCCCGGAGGCCGCGACCGCCAGCGCCCGGCCCCCGCCGGCGGCCCACGCGGCCCGGCGGCGGGGACGCTGCAGCCGGTCGTCCAGCACCGCCAGTCCCCTCAGCGCAGGCTCGGTCAGCCCCAGCCCGCGCAGGTCCCCGGCCGCGTTCAGCACGGCGGCCACACGGTCGACGAGCGCGCCCTGCCCTCGCACCTGGGCCGCGGTCTGGCGGCGGTCCAGGACGGCGACCAGCGAGGGGATCACCACCAGGGCGACCGCCCCGGGCACCAGGGCCACGACCGCCAGCTCCGGGGCCAACGCCCAGGTCAGGGCGGCGGTGGCCAGCCAGGCGAGCAGGGCCGCCGGGGCAGGCACGAGCACCCGGGGCACCGCGTCCCGAAAGGCGTCCACGTCCGAGACCAGCAGGGACAGGGCGCCGTCGGTCCGGCCCACCCGCCCCCACAGCCGGGGTTGACGGCCCAGCGCGTCCCACAGGCGCAGCCGCAGCTCCGTGGCCCAGCCGAACACGGCGTCGTGGGTGGTCAGCCGGTCCAGGTAGCGGAACACGGCCCGGGACAGGCCGAACCCGCGCACGAGCACGATCACGGCCAGCAGGTAGAGCACCGGCGGCCGCGTCGAGGCGGTGACGATCAGCCAGCCGGACAGTGCCGCCAGCAGTGCCGCGGACACGTGGGTCCCGGCGGCCCAGCCGATGCCGGCCCAGAGCTTCGGTTGCCGCCACGGCAGCAGCCGCAGTCCGGCCCGCAGCGAGACCCGTCGCGGGGTGACCGGCTCCGGCCGCGCACGCCCCTGGACGGCGGCGACCGGCACAGCCGTGGCCGGGGATCCGGCGGTCGGACCGGCGCCGGGGGTCAGCCGGACGATGACGTCGGCGGCCCTCAGCAGGGTGGGATCGTGGGAGGCGGCCAGCACGGTGCACTGCGGGGTGCTCAGCCCGGGCACCGCACCGGAGGGCAGGGCCGCGAGGGTCTCGGCGACGACGGCGGCCGCGGCGCCGTCCAGGTGGGCGGTGGGCTCGTCCAGGAGCACGAGCCACGGGCCAGTCCCGTCCGCGGCGTGCAGGCGGGCCAGGAGGCGGGCGACCGCGACCCGCCGGCGCTCCCCCGGGCTCAGATCGGCCGGGTCCCGCTCCTGGAGACCCTCGAGCGCCACGGCGGCCAGCACGGCGGAGCGAACGGGACCGGGCAGCGCACCCCCGGCGGCCAGGTCCAGTTCGCCGGCGACCGTGCGCTCGGTCAGCACGGGGTGCTGCCCGATCCAGAGGGTGCGTTCCGGGTCGACGCCGGCGACCCGGCCGGTGGCCTCGGCGGCGTCCTGGCGCAGCAGGCCGGCCAGCAGACGCAGGACGGTGGACTTGCCGGTGCCGGAGGGTCCGGCCAGCGCGGTCAGGCGCCCCGGGAGCGCGGTGAGGTCGAGGCCCTCGAGCACCTGCCGTCCGGCCAGCCGGACGCTCAGGTCCTGCACCAGGACGCTGCCGTCCCGGTCCGGCCCGGAGGCCGGCCCGAGCGTCTCGAGCACGGGGGCCGGGACGGGGGCGTCGGCCGCGGCCCGGGCGCGGTACTCGGCCTCCCGGCCGTCCTCGGAGGCGTGGAAGGCCGCGCCGACCTCCCGCAGCGGCAGGTAGACCTCGGCGGCGAGGATGAGGACCACCAGGCCGTCGAGAAGCGCCATCTGCCCGTTCACCAGGCGCAGTCCGATGAACACCGCCATGACAGCCACGGACAGGGAGGCGATCAGCTCGAGGGCGAGACCCGAGAGGAATGCGGTGCGCAGCGTGACCATCGTGGCCGCGTGGTGCCGCTGGGAGACCTCCTGCAGAGCGCGGCGCTGGACGCCGGCCCGGTGGAGTCCGACGAGCACCGGCAGGCCGCGGGCGAGCTCCAGCAGGTGCCCGGCCAGCCGGTCGAGCCCGTCCTGGGCGGCATCGATGCGCTCCTGGGTGTGGCGGCCCACCAGGATCATGAACAGGGGAACCAGGGGCAGGGTGATGGCGGCCACCACGGCGGAGACGAGGTCGTGGGTGAGGATCCACACGCCCAGGGCCGCCGGGACCACGGCGGTGGCGGCCAGCGCGGGCAGGGCTTCGGTGTAGTGGTCGTCCAGGCTCTTGAGGCCGTGGGTGACCAGGACGGCATCGGCGCCGGAACGGGGGCGTCCGCCGTCGGCGGCGGCCAGCCGTTGGGCGACGACGGCGGCCCGCACCTGCTGCTGGGCCCCCAGCGCGGCGCGGCGGCCCACCACGCGCTGCCCCGCCTCCGCCAGGGCACGCAGGGCCACCCCGGCCGCCCCGAGCAGCACGGGGCCGCTCAGGGTCTGCGCGGCGGGCACAGGGCCCACGGGGGCCGGCGGGTGGAACAGCAGGTCCAGCAGCCGGGCGGAGTCCTCGGGGTCCAGGGTCATCGCCAGGCCGGTGATCAGCCGGGCCAGGGATTCGGCGAGCAGGATCCAGCCGAGCGCGCGCAGTACGGCGAGGGCCAGCAGGGCCGGCAGGGCCCGACGTGCGGCCGGGGTCATCGGGGGCCGGGCCCGACGGATCGGGCCCGGAGGCGGCCCGGCCGCCGAGGCGGAGCGCTCGACGGCCGGGGCGGCGGGGCGGCTGGGGCTCACAGAGGCTCCACCAGGTGGGCCTCCGGGATGTGGGTGTCGGCCAGACGGCGGCGGAACATCCAGTAGGACCACCCCGTGTAGGCCAGCACGATGGGCACGAAGATCAGGGAGATCACGGCCATCAGGCCCAGGGTGTACGGGCCGGAGGAGGCCAGCTGAGCGGTGAGGCTGAACTGCGGGTCCACCGTGGAGGGCAGCACGACCGGGTACTGGGTGACCATGATCGCCGTCCACGCCAGCACCAGAACCAGCGTCAGGGACGTGAAGGCCAGGCCCTCGCGGCCGGCCCGGGCGGCCACCACCGACGCGGCCACCGCCACGACGGCCAGCACCAGCAGCGCCCAGGTCCACGGGCGGTCGCCGCGGGCCACCACGAGCCCTGCCCAGACCAGCAGCGGCAGCACGGCCAGCGGGGTCCACGTGGACAGGAAGCGGGCGGCCGACCGGCGGGGGGCGCCGTCGGTCTTCAGGCCGATGAACGCCCACGCCTGCGCCAGGGAGAAGCCGACCACGGCCAGACCACCGAGCAGCGCCGGGCCGGTCACCCACACGAAGGGGCCGCCCACCCGGTCCCCGTTGGCGTCCAGCGGCAGGCCGGTCGTCGTCAGCACGAGCAGCACGCCGGCCATGAAGGCCGCCAGGAACGAGCCGATGCCCAGGGTCCAGGTCCAGATCTCCCGGCCGGCGTCGGTGGCGGCCTTGCCGCGGTACTCGATGGACACCGCCCGCAGGATCAGACCGAACAGCATCACGAGCATCGGCAGGTACAGGGTGGAGAACACCGCCGCGTACCAGAACGGGAAGGCCGCGAACATGGCTCCGACGGCGGTGATCAGCCACACCTCGTTGCCCTCCCAGACGGGGCCGATGATGTTCAGCAGCACCCGGCGCCGTGGCTCGTCCCGTGCCCAGAAGCGCACGAGCATGCCGACCCCGAGGTCGAAGCCATCGAGGGCCAGGTAGCCGAGCCAGAGCACGGCGATGATGACGTACCAGTAGACGGGAAGGACCTCAGCCATGGTCGTGCTGTCCTCTCTGCGAGCGGGTCAGTAGGCGAACGCGAGCACGTCGTCGCGGTCGCGCTTCTGTTCATCGGAGTGCTCGGCGGCGGTGAGCTCCGGCATGGCGGCCGGGACGCCGCCGCGGACGAACCGGGTCAGCAGGAAGACCTCGACGCCCAGCAGCACCGCGTAGATCCCGACCAGGACGATCAGGGACACGAGGACCTCTTCACCCGTGACCCCGGGCGAGACGGCCGCGGCGGTGAACATGTACACCTGATCCACGCCCATCGCCGGGTTCGGGTACACCACGAACGGCTGCCGGCCCATCTCGGTGAACACCCAGCCGGTCATGTTCGCCGCGAACGGCGCCCCGATCGAGGCCACGGCCAGGCGCATCCAGCCACGGGAGGCCGGGACGGTGCCGCGGCGGGAGAACCACAGCGCGCCCAGTGCCGCGAGCGCGCCGAGTCCGCCGAAGAGGATCATGAGCCGGAATCCCCAGTAGGTGACCTCCATCAGCGGCATATAGGAGATCTTGCTGCCGGCGCGGTCGCCGTAGAGCTCGGAGTCGGGCAGGTGCGTGCCGTACTTCTGCTCGAACTCCGGCAGCAGGGTGTTGATGCCGCGCACCGGCGTGGTGAAGTCCTCGTACGCGAGGTAGGAGAGCAGGCCCGGCACCTCGATCACACCGTGGACGTCCTCGCAGGTGGTCGCTCCACCCGAGCGCACATCGCCGAGGGTGAGCACGGAGAACGCGGTGCCGTCCTGGCAGGCGGCCTCCGCGGAGGCCATCTTGGTGGGCTGGAAGTGGATCATCTGCTGGGCCTGGGCGTGGCCGGAGAATGCGGTGCCGACGAAGCCGATCAGGGCGACGGCCGCCCCGGCGCGCAGCGAGGTGAGCCAGACGCGGTGGTCGGTGCGGTCCCGGGCGGCGGTGCCGGCGTCGCCGACGACGACCCGGCCCGCCTCATCCACGACGTCGATGCCGTCCCGGCGGCGCTTCCACAGGTGGTACCAGGCGATCCCCACGAGGAAGCCGCCGGCCACGGCCCAGGAACCGAAGATGGTGTGCGGGTAGTGGGTGAGGACGATCGGGTTGGTCAGCACGGCGCCGAGGTCGTTGAGCACCGGGCGGCCGTCGACGACCTCATAGCCCACCGGGTGCTGCATGAAGCCGTTGGCCACCATGATGAAGTAGGCCGAGAGGTTGATCCCCAGCACCGCGCACCACAGGGCGGCCAGGTGGAGTCTGCGCGGGATCCGGTCCCAGCCGAAGATCCAGATGCCCAGGAACACCGATTCCAGGAAGAACGCGATGAGCGCCTCGAGGGCCAGCGGCGCCCCGAAGACGTCCCCGACGAACCGGGAGTACTCCGACCAGGCCATGCCGAACTGGAACTCCTGCACCAGCCCGGTGGCCACGCCCATGATGAAGTTGATCAGGAACAACTTTCCCCAGAACTTCGTCATCCGCAGGTAGTGATCCTTGCCCGTGGCGACCCAGAGGGTCTGCAGGACGGCGACGACGAGGCCGAGGCCGATGGTCAGCGGGACCATGAGGAAGTGGTAGACGGTGGTGATGCCGAACTGCCACCGTGCGAGTTCGAGGGGATCCACGAGGCTGCGCTCCTGAGACAGGCGTTCGAACGCGACAACGCGGTCGCTGGATACCACCACCCTAGCAGTCGGACGTCGTGACATCGCCGGACGGCGCCGGGCCGACAACGCCCTGACCGTGTCCGCGAACTGGCCCGGCCGAGGCGACCCTGTTCGCCTCGGGCCGATCGACGCCCCCGATGGGCGCCCCGCCCGGCCCCTCCGATACAGTGGGCTGTCGTCTCACCGCAGGTGAGCGCCCCCTCCCCCGACCCCCGCAGATTGGTCCTGGTGACGAACGTGTCCGGCAACGCCAGCTACGAGTACTCCCGCGCCGCCCTCCTGGCGGTCACCGAGGTGGAGGCCCCCGTCGAAGTCACCTCGCAGGACCTCGACGACCAGCTGGCGGACGTGCTCACCCGACTGCGCCTGCCCGGCTCCCTCCTGGAACGGGTGGCCGGTGTGCGCAGCCGTCGGAACTGGGACGAGACCGAGGACTTCCAGGAGGCCGCCGCCCGCGCCGGCGTCGCGGCCCTGGAGCAGGCCGGCGTCCCCCGGGAGCGGGTGGGGCTGCTCGTGAACACCTCGGTCACCCGGGCCACGCTCGAGCCCTCCGTGGCCGTGCGGATCCACCACCTCATGGGGCTGCCGACCTCCGCGACCAACTTCGACATCACGAACGCGTGCCTCGGGTTCGTCAACGGCCTCATGCTCGCCTCCACGCTCGTGGACGCCGGCCAGATCGACTACGCGGTCGTGGTCGCCGCCGAGGACGCCTCGAAGGTGCAGGCCGCCACCGTGGCCAACCTGCACGCCGAGACCACGCACCGCGGCAACTTCATGGAGCAGTTCGCGTCCCTGACGCTGGGCTCCGGGGCCGCCGCCGCCGTCGTCGGCCGCATCGAGGACCACCCGGACGCCCACCGGATCGTCCGCGGGATCACCCGCGCCGGCACCGACCACCACGGCCTGTGCGTGGGCGACCACCACGGCATGTACACCGACTCCACCGCCCTGATCAAGGACGGTCTCGAGCTCGTGATGGACGCGTGGCACGACGTCCCGGCGGAGTGGGCGTGGCCGGAGGCGGACCGATTCATCACCCACCAGGTCTCGCAGATGCACACCGACGCGATCGCGGAGTCCGCCCACCTGGACCCGGCGCGCATCCCGACGACGTTCCCCACGCTGGGCAACGTCGGCCCGGCGTCGCTGCCCATCACCCTCGTGCGGGAGATGGACACCCTGGAGGACGGGGACACGGTGGTCTGCCTGGGCGTGGGCTCGGGCCTGAACACCGCGATGCTCGAGATCGAATGGTGAGCTGAAGGAGCCAGAGCCATGCCCCAGATCCCCGCCGCCCCCGCCGCCCTGCCGCCGGCCGACCGACTGCCCGGCTGGGACCCGGCGTGGTCCCGCCTCGTGGAGATCCGCTCCGCCGCGGACCCGGAGGGGACCGTGCGGACGCTGCACGTGGCGGACACCGGTCCCGTGCTCGCGGCGGCCGGGGCGGAGATCGTCGGCACGATCGTCGCGGTGCACGGCAACCCGACGTGGTCCTGGCTGTGGCGGTCCCTGCTCGCCGAGACGGTGCGCCGGGCACGCCGGGGCATGGCGGCGTGGCGCGTCGTGGCGCCGGACCAGCTGGACATGGGCTTCTCCGAGCGCCTCGCGCACGCGGGCTCGCCGTCCGCCGCGTCGATGGGCCGCGCGGGCGACACCTACCGCACGCTGGGCGGCCGCATCGCCGACCTGGACGCGCTGCTGACGGCCCTCGGGCTGCGCGACCTGGCGGCCACCGGCCACCCGCTGATCACGCTCGGCCACGACTGGGGCGGCGTCGTGTCCCTCGGCTGGGCGGCGCGTCATCCGGAGCTGGTGGCCGGCGTCGCGACCCTGAACACCGCGGTCCACCAGCCCGAGGGGGCGCCGATCCCCGCCCCGCTGCAGGCCGCCCTCGCCGGGCCCGTCCTGCCGGCCTCCACCGTCACCACGGACGCCTTCCTCTCCGTGACGACCTCCCTCGCCACCCCGGCCCTCGACCGCGAGACCCGAGCCGCCTACCACCTGCCCTACGACACGGCGGCCCGACGCGGCGGCGTCGGCGGCTTCGTCGCGGACATCCCGGCCGACCCCGGCCACGGCAGCCATCCCGAACTGCAGCGGGTGGGCGAGGACCTCGCCGCCCTGGGCCGCACCGATGTGCCCGCCCTGATCCTGTGGGGCGCCGACGACCCGGTCTTCCTGGACCGCTACCTCGACGACCTCCGCGACCGCCTGCCCCACGCGCGCGTGCACCGCTACGAGAGGGCGGGGCACCTGCTCGTGGACGACCGCGACATCACCGCGCCCCTGCTGCAGTGGGCCCAGCTGCTGCGCGGCGGCCAGCTCTCCGACCCCGCCTCGGGGCTGCCGGGCCCCGTCCCGCACGCCACCGCCGACGCCGCCGCCGACCCGGGCCTGGAGGTGGACCTCGGGGAGGATCCCGGAGCCCGCGAGCCCGGCGTGGTCCGGCTCTGGGACCACCTGCGCGACTGGGGCGCCCCCGGCTCGGACCACCGCGAGTACACGGCGCTGGTGGACATGGCCGGCGCCCAGGCCGGCCGCTCGCTCGTGGGCACCGCCCGCCGACCCGTGGCCGTCACCTGGGGCGAGCTGCAGGAGATGGTCTCCGCCATCGCCACCGGGCTGTGGGCCGCGGGCATGCGGCCGGGCGACCGGGTCGCCATGCTCGTGCCGCCGGGCCGCGACCTGTCGGCGGCCCTGTACGCCGTGCTGCGCGTGGGCGCCGTCGCCGTGGTGGCGGACCAGGGCCTCGGCGTCAAGGGCATGACCCGGGCGATGAAGTCGGCCCGCCCCCGCTGGATCATCGGCCGCACCCCCGGGCTGACGCTGGCCCGCGCCCAGTCCTGGCCGGGCACCCGGATCTCCGTGACCGAGCCGGGCGCCGCCCAGCGCCGCCTGCTCGACGTCTCCGACTCGCTCTACGCGATGGTCGACCGCCACCGCGACCCGGCCGCGGGCGACGCCGTCGACGAGCACGGCACCGTGCTGCCCGAGCCCGCCCTGGACGCGGACGCCGCGGTGCTGTTCACGTCCGGCTCCACGGGCCCGGCCAAGGGCGTCGTGTACACGCACGAGCGGCTGGGCCGCCTCGTGGCGCTGATCTCCCGCACCCTGGGCATCCGCCCGGGCGGGTCCCTGCTGGCCGGCTTCGCCCCGTTCGCGCTGCTCGGACCCGCCCTCGGCGCCGCGTCCGTCTCCCCGGACATGGACGTCACCCAGCCGGCCACCCTCACCGCGCAGAAGCTGGCCGACGCCGCGATCGCCGGGCAGTCGAGCGTGCTGTTCGCCTCCCCCGCCGCCCTGGCGAACGTGGTCGCGACCGCCGACGGGCTCGACGCTCCCCAGCGCGAGGCGCTCGACGCCGTGCGGCTCGTGCTCTCGGCCGGCGCCCCCGTGCACCCGCAGCTGATGCGTCAGGTCTCGGACCTGATGCCGAACGCCCGGGTCCACACGCCGTGGGGCATGACCGAGGGTCTGCTGCTCACGGACATCGACGGCGACGAGGTGCAGCGCCTGCGCACCGCCGACGACGCGGGCGTCTGCGTGGGCTCCGCGCTGCCCACGGTGTCCCTGGCCATCGCGCCGCTCCTCGAGGACGGCAGCGCCGAGGACGTCATCCTCGACCCCGCGCGGGGCCACGGCGTGCTCGGTGAGATCGTGGTCAGCGCCCCCCACCTGAAGGACCGCTACGACGCGCTCTGGCACACCGACCAGCAGAGCAAGCGCGACGGGCTGTGGCGGCGCGACGGCCGGGTGTGGCACCGCACCGCCGACGTCGGCCACTTCGACGCCGAGGGCCGCGTCTGGCTCGAGGGTCGGCTCCAGCACGTGATCACCACGCCCGAGGGCCCGGTCGGTCCGGGCGGGCCCGAGAAGACCGTCGACGCCCTCGGGCCGGTGCGGCGCAGCGCCGTCGTCGGCGTCGGGCCCCGGGGCACGCAGGCCGTGGTCGTCGTCGTGGAGGCGGCCGTGCCGGCCACGCGCCCGGCGCGGCGCCCGGGTCACCACCGCGACGGCCGCCCCAAGCAGGGTCTCGCCCCGACCGCGCTGGCCTCCGCCGTGCGCGCGGCCCTCGAGCCGCTGCCGGTGGCCGCGGTGCTCGTGGCCGATGAGATCCCCACGGACATCCGGCACAACTCCAAGATCGACCGCGCCCGGGTGGCCGACTGGGCGGAGGCCGTGCTCGCCGGCGGGAAGGTGGGTGCGCTGTGAGCGGCTTCGGCTACGACGTCGGCCTCGACGCCGCCGGGATGCCCGACCTTGTCGAGCGCCTCGCGTCGCGCCGCGTCCTGGTGACCGGCGCCTCGGGGCTGCTGGGTGCGGGCGTCGCCCGGGTGCTCGCCGATGCCGGCAACGACGTGACCACCCTGCAGCGGCGTCCCTCGGGCGTGCCCGGTGCGCGGGACGTGCGCGGGTCCGTGACCGACCCGGCCGCCGTCGAGGAGGCCCTGACCGGCGCGGACACCGTGGTGCACGTGGCCGCGAAGGTGTCCGTGTCCGGCCCCGAGCACGAGTACGAGGCCGTGAACGTGGAGGGCACGCGCATCCTGTTGCACGCCGCACAGCGCCACGGCGTGCGACGCTTCGTCCACGTCTCCTCCCCCTCCGTGGCGCACGCCGGCGACTCCATCGTCGGCGAGGGCGCCGGAGCCGCCAGCCCCGAGCACGCGCGCGGACCCTACGCGCGCACGAAGGCGGCCGGCGAGCGACTGGCCCTGGCCGCCGACCGCGACGACTTCCGCGTCCTGGTGCTGCGCCCCCACCTGATGTGGGGGCCCGGGGACCTGCAGCTCACCGACCGGATCGTGCAGCGCGCGCGGGCCGGGCGAATGCCCGTGCTCGGCACGGGCGCTCCCCTGGTCGACACGCTGTACACGGCCAACGCCGTCGAGGCCGTGGTGGCGGCTGTGTCCGCGGCCGACGTGCACCACGGCGAGGCCCTCGTGGTCACCAACGGCGAGCCGCGACCGGTCGGCGAGCTGATCCGCCAGATCGCGCTGGCGGGCGGCGCCGCGGAGCCCGAACGCCGCGTCCCGGCGGGCCTGGCCCGGCGCGCCGGTGCCCTGATCGAGCGGGCGTGGGAGCGGGATCTGTTCGGGCTGCGGTCCCGGGGCGTGGGCTCCGACGACGGCGAGCCGCCGCTGACCGAGTTCCTCGCCGAGCAGCTCTCGACCGCCCACTGGTTCGACCAGCGTCGCACCCGTGAGGTCCTCTCGTGGACGCCGACCGTGAGCATCGACGAGGGCCTGCACCGCGTCGCGGCGTACTACCGCGACCGCTGACGCCCGCCGCGGCCGGAACGAGCGCCCGTCCCGAGCTTTCGTTCGGGAAACGGCGCGGGTCACGCCGCTTTCGTTCGGGAAACGGCGCGGGTCACGCCGCTTTCGTTCGGGAAACGGCGCGGGTCACGCCGCTTTCGTTCGGGAAACGGCGGCGGCCGCAGCGTCGTGCCGGAGGCGTGCGGCGCCGTCGCCTCAGTGCCCGCCGTTTCCCGAACGACGACGTTCCTGGGGCCGCCGTTTCCCGAACGAAAGCGGGGGGTCAGGCGTCGATGCGCTCCAGGTCCAGCTCATCGGCGTGGGAGATGATGAAGTCCTTGCGCGGGGCGACCGCGGAGCCCATGAGCAGGTCGAAGACCCGCTCGGCGGCCTCCACCTCGGCGATGTTCACGCGGCGGAGCATGCGGTGGCGCGGGTCCATCGTGGTCTCGGCCAGCTGGTCGGCGTCCATCTCGCCCAGGCCCTTGTAGCGCTGGATCGGCTCGCGGTACGAGCGGCCCTCCTGCTCCAGGCGGGCGAGCGTCGCGTGCAGCTCCTGCTCGGAGTACGTGTAGATGACCTCGCGTTCCTTGACGCCGCGGGTCACCGCCTCGATCCGGTGCAGCGGCGGGACGGCCGCGTACACGCGCCCGGCCTCGACCATGGGCCGCATGTAGCGGAAGAAGAGCGTCAGCAGGAGGGTGCGGATGTGGGCACCGTCCACGTCCGCGTCCGTCATCAGCACGACCTTGCCGTAGCGGGCCGCATCCAGGTCGAAGCTGCGCCCCGCACCACCTCCGACGACCTGGATCAGCGCCGCGCACTCGGCATTGGCCAGGATGTCCGAGACGGAGGCCTTCTGCACGTTCAGGATCTTGCCCCGGATCGGCAGCAGGGCCTGGAAGTCGGAGGACCGGGCCAGCTTGGCGGTGCCGAGCGCCGAGTCGCCCTCGACGATGAACAGCTCGGAGGAGGCGACGTCGTTGCTGCGGCAGTCCGCCAGCTTGGCCGGCATCGTCGAGGTCTCCAGGGCGTTCTTGCGCCGCTGGTTCTCCTTGTGGGTGCGCGCGGAGATGCGCGACTTCATCTCGGCGACGACCTTCTCCAGCAGCGTGTGCACCTGCTGCTTCTGGGCGCGGGCCGTGGAGGTGAGGCGGGCGGTCAGCTGCTTCTCCACCACTTGGGAGACGATCCGCCGCACCGCGGAGGTGCCGAGGATCTCCTTGGTCTGCCCCTCGAACTGCGGCTCGGCGAGCCGCACCGTCAGGACGGCGGTCATGCCGGCCAGCACGTCGTCCTTCTCCACCTTGTCCGACCCGGCCTTGAGCCGGCGCGCGTTGGCCTCCACCTGGGCCCGGAACACCTTCAGCAGTGCCGCCTCGAACCCGGACTGATGGGTGCCGCCCTTGGGCGTGGCGATGATGTTCACGAAGGACCGGAACACGGTGTCGTAGCCGACGTCCCAGCGCAGGGCGACGTCCACCTCGCACGTGCGCTGCACATCCTGCATGGAGGTGCGCCCGTCCTCGCCGAGCACCGGGACCCGCTCCTTGAAGGTGCCGGAGCCCTGGATCCGCCACACGTCCGTCACCGGGGTGGCGGGCGTGAGGTGCTCCACGAACTCGGAGATGCCGCCGTCGTACTGGAAGACCTCCTCGACCGGGCCGTCGGCGCCGGGCGTGCCGGGTCGGCGGCGCAGGTCCTTGACTGTGATCCGCAGGCCCGGGATCAGGTAGGCGGTCTGGCGCGCCCGCGCCTGGAGCTCCTCGGCGGAGAACGTCGCGTCCTTCACGAAGATCTGCTCGTCCGCCCAGTAGCGCACGCGCGTGCCGGTCTGCCCGCGCTTGGCCTTCCCGACGACGTCCAGCGGCGAGGCGTCCGTGGACGGCTCGAACGGGGCGTCCGGCGACGGGCGCGACCCGTCCTGGAAGCGGCCCGGCTCGCCGCGCCGGAACGACATCTGGTGGACCTTGCCGCCGCGCAGCACCTGCACGTCCAGGCGCGAGGACAGGGCGTTGACCACCGACGCGCCCACGCCGTGCAGGCCGCCCGAGGCGGCGTAGGAACCGCCGCCGAACTTGCCGCCGGCGTGGAGCTTGGTGAACACCACCTCGACGCCGGACAGACCGGTGCGCGGCTCCACGTCCACGGGGATGCCGCGCCCGTTGTCCTCGACCTCGACGGAGCCGTCCGGATGCAGGGTGATCTCAATGGACTGCCCGAAGCCGGCCAGGGCCTCGTCCACCGAATTGTCGATGATCTCCCAGAGGCAGTGCATGAGGCCGCGGGAATCGGTGGAGCCGATGTACATGCCCGGCCGCTTGCGGACGGCCTCGAGCCCCTCCAGCACGGAGAGGTGGCGGGCGTTGTACTCGGTGTTCGCGGGCACGGGGGCGGGCCTTTCGGTGGACGACGGCGACCGGTCCAGCCTACTCCGCGGGCCGGACACGCCAGGATCCGAGCCGGACGTTCCGGGCCGCCCGGCCCGGGCGCTCGCGTACGCGGGTGGCGAAACGCGGGTGCGAGGCGGGCGCGCGGGGAAGTTCCCTGCCATCCTTGCTGTTCCATGGGACAAGAGGAGGACCGGCCCGCCCCACCGGCGTCGTCGCCCTCCAGCCCCGAGAGACCCGAGGAGGACACCATGTCCATCACCGCCGTGGCCGAGCCGGCCGCCCTCACCCGTTCCGACCGCTGCGACCGCTGCGGCGCGCAGGCCTACGTCCGCGCCGTGCTGCACTCGGGCGGTGCCCTCCAGTTCTGCGCCCACCACGCTCGCGCCGTCGAGGACGCGCTGCGTCCCCAGGCCGCGCTGTGGCAGGACGAGACGGACCGCCTCACCGCCGGCGCCTGACGCGCCCGGCATGACGAAGGGCCGGACCCCCGCGGGGGTCCGGCCCTTCGTCATGCCGCTCCAACTCAGTCCAGGTAGTCCCGGAGCACCTGCGAGCGGGAGGGGTGACGCAGCTTGGACATGGTCTTCGACTCGATCTGGCGGATCCGCTCACGCGTCACGCCGTAGACCTTGCCGATCTCATCCAGCGTCTTGGGCTGGCCGTCGGTCAGGCCGAAGCGCATTGCGACGACGCCGGCCTCGCGCTCGGAAAGGGTGTCCAGCACCGAGTGCAGCTGCTCCTGGAGCAGCGTGAAGGAGACGGCATCCGCGGGCACCACGGCCTCGGAGTCCTCGATCAGGTCGCCGAACTCGGAATCGCCGTCCTCGCCGAGCGGGGTGTGCAGGGAGATGGGCTCGCGGCCGTACTTCTGCACCTCCACGACCTTCTCCGGGGTCATGTCCAGCTCCTTGGCCAGCTCCTCCGGGGTGGGCTCGCGGCCGAGGTCCTGGAGCATCTGCCGCTGCACGCGGGCCAGCTTGTTGATGACCTCCACCATGTGCACCGGGATGCGGATGGTGCGGGCCTGGTCCGCCATGGCGCGGGTGATGGCCTGACGGATCCACCACGTGGCATACGTGGAGAACTTGAAGCCCTTGGTGTAGTCGAACTTCTCGACGGCGCGGATCAGGCCGAGGTTGCCCTCCTGGATGAGGTCCAGGAACAGCATGCCGCGACCGGTGTAGCGCTTGGCCAGGGAGACCACCAGACGCAGGTTGGCCTCGAGCAGGTGGTTCTTGGCCTTGCGCCCGTCCGCGATGATCAGCTGGATGTCCCGGCGCTCGCGGTAGTCGTCGGAGGCCTCGTGCTGCACGACGTGCTCGGCGTAGAGGCCGGCCTCGATGCGCATGGCCAGGTCCACCTCCTGCTCGGCGTTGAGCAGGGCGACCTTGCCGATCTGCTTCAGGTAGTCCTTCACCGGGTCCGCCGTGGCGCCCGCCACGACCACCTGCTGCACCGGGGCGTCGTCCTCGGAGTCGTCCATGACGAACGCGCCCTTGGACTGGGCCACCTTCTGGCCTGTGGCGGCCGTCGTGCCGGTCACGGCCTCCGCGTCCATCGCCGGGCGCTCCGGAGCGTCCGAGCCGTCCGCGTCCTCATCATCAGAGTCTTCGGTGGCGGTCTCGTCCGCCACCACGTCCTCCTCGACGGCGTCCGCGGCCTCGGTGCGCTCGCGCGCCTGGACGAGCTCCTCGTCGTCCTCGGCCTGCTCGGCGGAGGCGGCGGACGCGGTGGCCTTCTTGCCCCCGGTCGTGGCGGTCTTCTTCGCGGCGGTGGTCTTGGCCGTGGCGGTGGTCTTGGCCGTGGCGGTGGTCTTGGCCGCGGTGGGCTTCCGGGTCGCCTTCTTCTTGGCCGTCGGCGTGGCAGCGGTCTTGGTCGCCGCCGACTTCGTCGCGGTCGTCCGCGTCGTGGCGCCCTTGGTCGTGGCGCTCTTCGTGGCTGCCGACTTCTTGGCTGCCGTGGAGCGGGTGCGCGTGGTCGTGGCCTCGGAGGCAGTGGTCTCCTTGCCGTCCTGCACACCGCTGGTCGTCGAAGTGGTCACTCGAGGCCTTTCCGTCTCGTCCGCGGCCACCCGCGGATCCTTGCAGTCCATAGACACGTGACCCTGTCAAGTCGCGGCCTCGGACGACCGACGTCGTCCGGGCCCGCCGACTGCAGGGTCCGTGAGTGCCAACGACGGCTGAGACCGATCTATTCCGAACCCGGGAAACGGGCTGCGGTCGGCCGTGCCGTCGTGAAGCCGCATCATTCTCTCATGGGCGGCCACCGTCGGGCCGCCACGCGGTGGCCGGGTCGGTCGCCCAGCCTGCGACGCACCCCGCGGCCACGATGCGTCGCAGGACGGAGACGAACGGGTCGCCGGGACTCAGCGCCGCCGCCGCGGTCAGGTGGGCGTCCGCGTCGGAGCCGTGGCCGCGGGCCCAGCCGACCCACCCGGCCAGCGCCAGGGCCTGAGCCGCCACGGCCGGCGTCGCGACGGGCACGAGCGCGCGCAGCCCCGCCCGCAGTGCGTCCAGCCGGTCCCAGGCCGGCGCCCGGCGCGAGGCCGCGGTGAGGATCCGTTCCTCGTCCCCCGGATCCCCCGTGGCCGCGCCGGACGGCGCGGCGGCATGGAGCAGCAGGCCGTCGCGCCAGGCCGGACGCGTCAGCGGCGAGCCCAGCACGGCGGGTGCGGGCGCACCGCGGCCACGCGCCGTGCCGGTCAGCACCGGCTCCCACTGCGCCAGCCACGCGCGGCGTGCCGGGGGCGCGTCCTGCTCGGGCGGCCGCCACCGCGCGTCGTCGGGCCGGGCCGCGGCGGGACCACGACGCGGGACCGGGTCGGACACCGCCGCGCGGTCCCAGACCGAACCGCGGGTCATCAGGTGCAGGGACAGCGGCGCGGCTCGGGGGTCGAGGGTGCCCTCCTCGGCGATGCTGCTCCCCCACCAGGGGCGCGCCCGTCCGTGCGCGCACGTCCAGGCCGCGGCCAGGGGGCGACCCGCGGACGCCAGGGCGTCGTCGAGCGCTGCGGCCCAGCCGGGACGGGTCAGCGTGGCTCGGGCGCCGTCCGGCAACGCGAGGCAGAGCGTCGCGTCCGCTGCCGCGTCCCGCCGGCACACCTCGGCCACGGCGCAGGCCCAAGCGTCGACGTCGACCTCCTCGGGAGGCAGATCGACCCGCACCACGGCGCGCAGGCGCCCGTCGTGCAGGGTGAGGAGGACGAGGCTGTCCTCGGGCAACCGCCCGAGGGCGTGGCCGACGTAGGCGAGCAGGTCCTCCGGGCCGCGGGCCGGCAGGACGGGGGCGTCGAGCGAGGTGGGGGCTTCCATGCCGCCACCCTCGCCGACCGGGCCCCCGCGGTGGAATCAGTCCCCGTCGTCGGTGGACGGACGGCCGGGTCCGTCCTCCTGTGCAGGAGCGGACCCGCCGCCGGCGTCCCGCGCGGCGAGGTACGCCTCGACGGCGGAGGCGAGTTCGTCGCCGTCGGGCAGGCCCTGCTCGGTCTCCAGCAGCGATCGCTCCTGGTCCTCGGCGTTCTGGTCGTAGTTGCCCTCCAGACCGGCGATCATCTGCTGGATCTCTCCGGACCCGGAGACCTGACGCTCCAGCTCGGCCTCGATGTCCCGCGAGGCGTCTCGCAGGTCGTCCGAGGGCAGCATGAGCCCCATGGCGGCCCCCGCGTACTCGAGCGCGGCCACGGCCGCCTGGGGGAAGGACGCCTCGGCCACGTAGTGCGGCACATGGACGGTGTAGCCCGCCGTCGGCAGGTCCGCCTCCTCGGCGCGCAGCTCGAGCATCTGCAGCAGCCCTGCGACGATGTCCGCCTCCGGGCTCCACGTGGACAGCCCCTCCACGGCGTCGGCGCGGGACCCGTGGGTCGTGACCCCGAGCCGTCGCGTGTGCGGCACCGGCAGCGGGGCCGCATCGAGGAACGTGAGCGAGTCCACCTCCCACTCCTGCGCCAGGCCGAGCACGGCCTCCGTCACCGCCTGCCACCGGAAGTCCGGCTCGGGGCCGGACAGCAGCAGGAAGGGGTGGCCGAGCAGGTCCTCGACCAGCTGCACTTCGAGCGCCGGCAGACGCAGATCGCGGTAGCGGTCCCGGTCGAACCGGAGCCGGGGACGCCGGGCGCGGTAGTCGAACATCGAGTCGACGTCGAAGGAGACGACGGTCCGATGGGTCAGGTGCTCGTGCAGCGCGGCCCGCACCTGGCGGGCGACGCGGCCCGCGTCCATGTGCCCGGTCAGGGTCACGAGCATGCCCAGGCCGGGGGGCACGGGCGCCCCCTCATGACGGGTGTACAGCGGCGCGGCGTCCTGCACGTCTCGTTCCCCTTCCGGTGGTTCGTCTGCGGGAGAGCCGTCCCCGCCGCCGGGATGGCGGCGGACGCGGATCCCTCCCTGTCCTCTGGCGTCAGTCAACCACGGCACGGCCCCCTCCTATTCCGCGCCTGCGCCCCCTGGACGGGCGCGCGAGCCCTCTGGCTAGGATGACGCGGGACGGCCCGGCCCACCCCGCCGGGCGCATCCCCCCCACCCCCGGAAGAGAGGCCCGTCCGTGATCACCCTGGACCGCCCGACCCTGACCGCCCGCGCCCTGGAGGACCTGACCGCCTCCGCCCTCGTGGTGGGGGTGGGCACCGGCCCGGACGGCCCCGTGCTCCTGACGGACGCGCTGCCTGCCGAGGCGGCCACCGCCCTCGAGGCCTCGTTCGAGCTGCTGGGCGTGCGGGGCGCCGAGGACGAGGTCCACCGCCTCCCGGGCCTGGGCGGCGTGCCGGTGCCGCTGCTGGTCCTGGCCGGCGTCGGCGGTCTGGACGACGACGGCGAGGCCTCGGACGAGTCCCTGCGCCGCGCCGCCGGGGCTGCCGTGCGCTCCCTGGCCGGCACCGACGCCGTGGCCCTGGCCCTGCCGGCCGACACCCCGGCGCGGCTGGCCGCCGTCGCCGAGGGCGCCGTCCTGGGTGCGTACGCCTTCACCGCCCAGAAGTCCGAGTGCGCCCGCGCCGAGGCGGACTCGTCCCGTCCCGTCCGCGAGCTCGAGGTCGTCACCCCGCTCGCCGCCGCGGACGCCGACCCCGTGCTGCGCCGGGCCGCCGTCGTGGGCGACGCGGTCTGCGCCGTGCGCGACCTGGTGAACACCGCCCCCTCGCACCTCTACCCGGCCACGTTCGCGGACGCCGTCGCCGAGGACCTCGCGGACTCGCCCGTGAGCGTGGACGTGTGGGACGAGGACCGCCTGCGCGCCGAGGGCTTCGGCGGCATCCTCGCGATCGGCCAGGGCTCCTCCCGCCCGCCGCGGCTCGTGCGCATCGAGCACGCGCCGGCCGACGCCGCCGCGCACATCGCGCTGGTGGGCAAGGGCATCACCTTCGACACGGGCGGCATCTCGCTGAAGCCCGCCGCCTCGATGATGACGATGAAGTCGGACATGGCCGGCGCCGCCACCGTCTTCGCCGTGGTGCGCGCCGCCGCGGCCCTGGACGTCCCCGTGAAGGTGACCGGCTGGCTGGCGCTGGCCGAGAACATGCCCTCGGGCACCGCCATCCGCCCGTCCGACGTCATCACGATGTACGGCGGCAAGACCGTGGAGGTCATGAACACGGACGCCGAGGGCCGCGTCGTCATGGCCGACGCCCTCGTGGCGGCCACCAACGAGCACCCCGACGCAGTGCTCGACGTGGCCACCCTCACCGGCGCCCAGCTGGTCGCCCTCGGTGTGCGCCACACCGGCGTCATGGGTGACGACGCGCTGCGCGACGAGGCCGTCGCCGCGGCCGACGCCGCCGGGGAGCTCGCGTGGGGCATGCCCCTGCCGGAGCAGCTGCGCGCCTCGCTCACTTCGCGCGTCGCGGACATCTCCAACATGGGCGACCGCTTCGGCGGCATGATGACCGCCGCCACTTTCCTGCGCGAATTCGTCGACGCCGGACGGCCGCAGGACGACGACGCCGCACGGACCCCCTGGGCCCACCTCGACATCGCCGGCCCCTCCTTCAACGAGTCGGCCGCGTACGGCTACACCCCGCAGGATGCCACCGGCGTGATGGTGCGGACCCTGGTGGGTCTCATCGAGGGGCGTGCCCGGTAAGGTTGGTCCCGATGTCCACCGCGTCCCCGGCCGCGCGGCCCGCCGCCGGCGGCCGGGGATGACGGTGACGCACCACCACCACGATCCACCGATCCCAGCACCAAGGAGCAACACCGTGGCCGACAAGGCAACCGCTCAGGAATTCGACGTCCTCGTCCTCGGCGGTGGCTCCGCCGGGTACGCCGCAGCCCTGCGTTCCGTGCAGTACGGCAAGTCCGTCGCCCTCGTGGAGAAGTCCAAGGTCGGCGGCACCTGCCTGCACTGGGGCTGCATCCCCACGAAGGCCTACCTGCACGCCGCCGAGGTGGCCGACGAGACCCGCAACGCCGCCAAGTTCGGTGTCAACGCGACCCTCGAGTCCGTGGACATGGCGAAGGTGCGCGACTACAAGGACGGCATCGTCGCCGGCAAGCACAAGGGTCTGGCCGGCCTGCTGAAGATGCGCAAGGTCCAGGTCATCGAGGGCGAGGGCAAGCTCGTCTCGAAGAACGAGGTCGAGGTCGACGGCACCCGTTACACGGCGGAGAACATCGTGCTGGCCTCCGGCTCCGTGGCCAAGACCATGGGCCTGCCCATCTCCAAGAAGATCATGACCTCCACGGAGGCCCTCGAGCTGGACTACACCCCGAAGTCGGCCATCGTGCTCGGCGGCGGTGTCATCGGCTCCGAGTTCGCGTCCCTGTGGAACTCCTTCGGCGTCGACGTCACCATCATCGAGGGCCTGAAGACCCTGGTCCCCAACGAGGACCCTGCGATCATCAAGGTCCTCGAGCGCGAGTTCAAGAAGAAGGGCATCAAGACCAACCTGGGCACGTTCTTCGACAAGGTCGAGGAGACGGACTCGGGCGTCAAGGTGACCCTCGCGGACGGCAAGGTGTTCGAGGCCGAGGTCTGCCTCGTCGCCGTCGGCCGCGGCCCGAACACCGAGGGCCTCGGCTACGAGGAGCAGGGCGTCAAGATGGACCGCGGCTTCGTCCTCACCGACGAGCGCCTGCACACCGGCGTCGGCAACATCTACGCCGTCGGCGACATCGTCCCCGGTCTGCAGCTGGCGCACCGCGGCTTCCAGCAGGGCATCTTCGTGGCCGAGGAGATCGCCGGCAACAAGCCGATGGTGGTCGAGGACATCAACATCCCGAAGGTCACCTTCACCGAGCCGGAGATCATGTCCGTGGGCTACACCCAGCCCAAGGCGGAGGAGAAGTTCGGCAAGGACAACGTCGAGGTCGCCGAGTACAACCTGGCCGGCAACGGCAAGTCCTCGATCCTCGGCACCGGCGGCATCATCAAGATGATCCGCCAGAAGAACGGCCCGATCGTGGGCGTGCACGGCATCGGCAAGCGCATCGGCGAGCAGATCGGCGAGGCGCAGCTCATCGTGAACTGGGAGGCGTACCCCGAGGACGTCGCCCAGTTCCTGCACGCGCACCCCACGCAGAACGAGGCCCTGGGCGAGGCCGCCATGGCCCTGTTCGGCCACCCGCTGCACAGCTGACCCACCGCACTGACCACCCCGGGTCCGTGCGTCGGGCCCACCTCGCAACCCCGGGTGGGCGCCCCCGGCGCCCACCCCTCATGAGGAGCATCGGAACCATGTCTGAAACCGTGAACCTGCCCGCCCTGGGCGAATCCGTCACCGAGGGCACCGTGACCCGCTGGCTCAAGGCCGTCGGCGACGAGGTCGCCGTCGACGAGCCCCTGGTGGAGGTCTCCACCGACAAGGTCGACACCGAGATCCCGTCCCCCGTGGCCGGCGTGCTCGAGGAGATCCTGGTCGAGGAGGACGACACCGTCGAGGTCGGCGCCCCGCTGGCCACGATCGGCGGCGGCTCCGCCGACACGTCGGAGGACGACGCCGCGGCCGAGGAGCCCGCCGTCGAGGAGGCTCAGCAGGACGATGTCCAGCAGGAGCCCGCCGGCGAGCCGGCCCCGGAGGAGCGTGCCTCCACCGACCAGGGCTCGAACGAGGCCCCGTCGGCCGGCGGCGATGCCTCCGAGGTCACCCTGCCCGCGCTGGGCGAGTCCGTGACCGAGGGCACCGTGACCCGCTGGCTGAAGTCCGTCGGCGACGAGGTCGAGGTCGACGAGCCGCTGCTCGAGGTCTCCACCGACAAGGTCGACACCGAGATCCCCTCCCCCGTGGCGGGCACCCTCCTGGAGATCCGTGCGGAGGAGGACGACACCGTCGAGGTGGGCGCCGTCCTCGCGCTCGTCGGCTCCGGCTCCGCCGGCGGCGGCTCCGCCCCGTCGGAGGGCTCCTCCGGCCAGGACGAGGCGTCCGCCGAGGAGATCGAGGACAAGGCGACCGAGGCCGAGGCCCCCGAGGAGACCGAGGAGGCCGCCGAGGCCGCCGGCGTCGAGAAGTCGGAGAAGACGCCCGAGGCGTCCCCGTCCGAGGAGGCCTCCCGGCGTGAGTCCGCGCAGGGCGAGACCGCCGAGGCGCCCTCCGCCACCGAGCCCGGCCAGGGCTACGTGACACCGCTGGTGCGCCGCCTGGCCCACCAGAACAACGTGGACCTGTCCACGGTCCGCGGCACGGGCGTCGGCGGCCGCATCCGCAAGCAGGACGTGCTCGCCGCCGCGCTGGCCTCGCAGGCCGCCGCAGACGGGTCCGAGGCTCCGGCCGAGCAGTCCTCCGAGGCTGCCGCCCCGTCGTCGGCCGCGTCCGCCCCGGCCACGAGCTCCTCCGTGGACCCCTCGGTCCGCGGCGAGGTGGAGAAGGCGCCGCGCATCCGCCAGGTCATCGCCCAGCGCATGCGCGAATCCCTCGACCTGTCCGCCCAGCTGACTCAGGTGCACGAGGTGGACCTCACCCGCATCGTGAAGCTGCGCAACAAGGCCAAGGCCTCCTTCCAGCAGCAGGCCGGCGTGAACCTGACGTACCTGCCGTTCATCACGAAGGCCGTCGCCGAGGCCCTCAAGCAGCACCCCAAGCTGAACGCGTCGCTCTCCAAGGACAACAAGGAGATCACCTACCACGCGTCCGAGGACATCGCGATCGCCGTGGACACGGAGAAGGGGCTGCTGGTGCCCGTCATCAAGGACGCCGGCTCCCTGAACCTGACGGGCCTCGCCCAGAAGATCGCCGACGTGGCCGAGCGCACCCGCACGAACAAGATCTCGCCGGACGAGCTCTCGGGCGGCACGTTCTCGATCACGAACATCGGTTCCGTGGGCGCGCTGTTCGACACGCCGATCATCAACCAGCCGCAGGTCGCGATCCTGGGCACCGGTGCGATCGTGAAGCGCCCCATGGTGGTGACCGACGCGGACGGCAACGACTCGATCGCCATCCGCCACATGATGTACTTGTCCCTGACCTACGACCACCGCCTGGTGGACGGGGCCGACGCGGGCCGCTTCCTGATGACGGTGCGTCAGCGTCTCGAGGGCGGCGAGTTCGCCAACGAGCTGGGTCTCTGACGGAAAGGGAGAAGGACTGTGGATATCCTGCACAGCATCCTGGTGGCCGTGCACATCGTGTCCGCCGCAGCGATCGTGGGCGGTTGGTTCGCGCACTTCCGCAACCCGACCGTCACCACCTCGCAGTGGTGGGGCTCCGTGGGCATGATCGTCTCCGGCGTGGTGCTTTTCGGCCTCGCCATGAGCGGGGAGCCGAACCACATGAAGCTGGGCGTCAAGTTCCTGATCGGCGTCATCGTCTTCGTGGCCGCCCTGATCGGCCGCCGCAAGTCCAACCGCGGGGAGGTCGTGCCCACGGGCCTGGCCCACGCGGTGGGCGGTCTGGGCCTGGTGAACATCCTGGTCGCCGTCCTCTGGCAGTGATCAGCCCAGGCGGCTGACGCCGCACCACGCCGCGGGCCCCGGGGAGCTTCTCCCCGGGGCCCGCGGCGTCCCCCCGTCGGGACCGCCGGCCTCCGGCGCTGGATCCGAGCTCGGGGTCAGCGCGGATCGACGGTCTCGACCCGCCACGTCCGATCCGCCGCGCCGCCGTCCCGCCCCTCGGGGCCCTCTCCGTGGCCGCTGCGCAGGACCAGCACGACCTCCTCGGCCGTCGCCTCCCGATGCGCCGCCACGCGTCCCGCGCGGTCCAGCACGGTGTGGGCCGACGTCCGGAGCACGGCGTCGACACGCAGCGCGTCGTCCCCGGCCCGCCGGGCGGGTCCGGCCTGCTCCACCGTCACCTCGAGGCCGGAGAAGGCGAACCCCTCGTCCGTCAGCCGGCGCAGCAGATCCCGGTCGTTCTCCCACGCCGGTCCCCCGGGCACGGCGTAGGCGTCCAGTCGCGCAGGCTCCGGGTCGATGAGCGCGGCCGTCCGGGCGTGGCCGACCGCGGCCAGCGCCTCGCCCACGTCGACGGCGTCCTCCCCGGCGGCGTCCTCCCCGGCGGCGTCCTCCCCGGGGGCACCCGCGTCCGGCACCCTCGCCGGCGTCCCGCTCTCCGGCGTCCCGTCCGCCGGGCGCGCCGCGTCCACCGAGGTGCCGGCCGGCACCGCGCCCGCCGGATCCGGCGCCCCCTCCGTCGCGTCGCCCAGGGACGCCGGCCACCACAGCCCCACGGTGCCGCCGCCGATGGCCAGCGCGGTGGCCAGCCCTGCGGCCAGGAGGACGCCCCGGCGTGGCGCCGCCCCACGTCGTCCCGCCAGCGCGCGCCGTCCCGGACCCGCGCGTCGTCGGCGTCGCCGCGTGGGCCCGGAGCCCGGCAGCACCGTGGGCAGCAGGTGCGCCACCTCGGCGGGGGCGGCCTCTCCGAGCGGGACCGGCTCGGGCCGGGCCGTCGCATACACGGCGGCGGCGGCCTCCTCCGCGCTCGGCCGCGCCGCCGGGTCCGGGGAGAGCGCCGCATCGAGCAGCAGCGCGAGCTCGGGGGACGCCTCGGGGACCAGGACGGGCAGCGGCGCCCGATGCCCGGCGGCGCCCGGCGCGCGACCGGTGAGCGCGTACCAGCCCAGGGCGGCCCACGCGTGGACGTCACTCGGCGCCCCCACCGCGGGCGACGCCCCCGGTTGCGCCCCGGCCCCCTCTACCGCGGCGAGCGCCTCGGGGGCCGCGAAGCCCGGCGTCGCCCCGGCCCCCGACGCCCCGCCGACCACCCGGGCGACGCCGAGGTCGGCGAGGGCCGGGCTGCCGTCGACGCCGAACAGGACGTTCGCCGGGGAGACGTCGCCGTGCACCACCCCCTCGCGGTGAAGGCACGCGAGTGCCTGCGCGATCGGGACGAGCACGGTGACGGCCTGCCCGGGGCTCAGGGGGCCGACCCGCTGCACCATGTCCTGCAGCGTGCCGGCCGCGCGGTGCTCGGTGAGGACTCCGAGGCCCCGGTCCGTCTCCACCACGCCGAGCACGCGCAGCAGATGGGGATGCGCGACCCGTCCGGCCTGCGCCTCCGCCGCCAGGGCGTCCGCCGCCGCGCCGGCACGGGGCACCTTCAGGGCGGATCGGACGCCCCGACCGTCCTCGACGAGCCAGACCTCCGCCTGGGCGCCCGCGCCGAGCAGCCGGACGGGTTCCCAGCCCGGGGTGCGCGGCGCAGCCGTGCCCGGCTCCGACGACCTCCCCGGTTCGGTCTCCGGCCCGCCGCCGACGCGTCCCGCCGCGCCGCCGTCCGCCTCGTCCCAGTCCCGCATCCGGCTCCCCTCTCCGCCGCGCCGTCCGTTCCACCCCAGGGTGCCGCATGTCCCCGAGCGTCACGGCGGTTGTCCACAGGTCCGGGCCCGAGCACTACAGTGGACGTCATGCCCGAGACCCTCCTGCCGCCCCTGCGCGTGCTCGGCCTGGCGCCCGATTTGGTGGACTACCACACCGCCTGGGACGCCCAGCGCGCCCTGCACGCGGACGTCGTCGCCGGCCGCTCCGACGGGGAGTTCCTCCTCCTGGAGCACGAGGCCGTCTACACGGCCGGTCGCCGCACCGAGGACGCAGAGCGACCCACGGACGGCGCCCCCGTCGTGGACGTGGACCGCGGCGGCAAGATCACGTGGCATGGGCCGGGCCAGCTGGTCGGCTACCCCGTGGTCCGGCTGCGCGACCGTGCCCACGTCAAGGACTACGTCTGGTTCCTCGAGGAGCTGCTGATCCGCACCGCCGCCGAGTTCGGCGTCACGGCCGTCCGCGTGGACGGGCGGGCGGGCATCTGGGTCCTCGCGGACCGGGACGACGACGGCGCGGCCCGCCCGGACCGCAAGGTCGGCGCCATCGGCCTGTCCATCCACGACGGCGTCTCGATGCACGGCTTCGCACTGAACTGCTCCAACTCCCTGGCCCCCTACGAGGGCATCATCGCGTGCGGCATCACGGACGCCGCCACCACCACCCTGTCGGTCGAGACGGGCCGGACCATCACCCCGGCCGACGTCGTGCCGGTGCTCACCCGTCATCTGGACGAGCTCGGGCCTGCGTACATCGCCGTCACCCCCACGGAAGGAATCCCCGCATGAGCCTCGCCCCCGAAGGACGCCGCCTGCTGCGCGTGGAGGCGCGCAACGCCGAGGTGCCCGTCGAGCGCAAGCCCGAGTGGATCAAGGCCAAGGTCCACATGGGCCCCGAGTACATCGGCCTGAAGAACAAGGTCAAGTCCGCCGGCCTGCACACCGTGTGCGAGGAGGCCGGCTGCCCCAACATCTTCGAGTGCTGGGAGGACCGCGAGGCCACGTTCCTCATCGGCGGCGACATCTGCACCCGCCGGTGTGACTTCTGCGACATCACCTCCGGCAAGCCGCGCCCCCTGGACATGGAGGAGCCGCAGAAGGTCGCCGAGAACATCCGCGAGATGGACCTGCGGTACGCCACCGTCACGGGCGTGGCCCGTGACGACCAGAAGGACGGCGCGGCGTGGCTCTACGCGGAGACCATCCGCCGCATCCACGCGCTCAACCCGGGGACCGGCGTCGAGATCCTGCCGCCGGACTTCGGCGCGGTGCCGGAGCTCGTCCAGCAGGTGTTCGACGCGCGGCCCGAGGTGTTCGCGCACAACCTGGAGACGGTGCCGCGCATCTTCAAGCGCATCCGCCCGGCCTTCACGTACGAGAAGTCCCTCCGGGTGCTCACGATGGCCAAGGCCGACGGGCTCGTGACCAAGTCCAACCTCATCCTCGGCATGGGCGAGGAGGACCACGAGATCGACCAGGCCCTGGTGGACCTGCACGAGTCCGGCTGCGACATCATCACCATCACGCAGTACGTGCGGCCCTCGAAGCTGCACCACCCCATCGACCGCTGGGTGAAGCCGCAGGAGTTCGTCCAGTGGTCCCAGCGCGCCGAGGAGATCGGCTTTCAGGGCGTCATGGCGGGCCCGCTGGTGCGCTCGTCGTACCGCGCGGGCAAGCTCTATGCGCAGGCCATGCAGCGCCTCGGCCGGACCCTGCCGGAGAACCTGGCGCACCTGGCCGGGGAGAAGACCGCCCGCCAGGAGGCCTCCGCCGTCGTCGCCCAGATGTCCTGAGCCGCCCGACTAGACTGGACCCCGTCATGACGAAGAACAGCCAGCCCCCCGCGTCCTCCTCCGGCTCCACCTCCGCCACGCTCAAGGAGGTCAAGGCCATGCAGCGCGAGCGTCGCCGTCGCGTCAAGGAGGAGACCCGCGCCCAGCGTCGGGACAAGCGCGCGGCGAAGGGCCCGGGCGTGATCTCCCAGCTCAAGCAGGCCTACGCCATGACCAAGGCGCACGACCCCAAGGTCGGACTGTGGATGCTGCTGGCCTTCCTGGGCGCCCTGGTCGTCGGCCTCGTCATCGGCCTCCTCCTGGACAACTGGATCACGTGGCTGCTCATCGCGATCCCGTTCGGTGTGCTCGCCGCCGTCGTCATCCTGAACCGGAAGGCGCGCCGCGCCGGGTTCGCCCAGCTCGAGGGCCGCCCCGGCGCCGCCGGCGCCGCGCTCTCCACGCTGGGCCGCGGCTGGATCGTGTCCGAGCAGCCGGCCGCCGTGAACCCGAAGACCCAGGACCTCGTCTACCGGGCCGTGGGCCGGCCGGGCGTGGTGCTGGTGACGGAGGGCCCCTCCCCCCGCGTCGCCGCGCTGGTGGTCAAGGAGGAGAAGGCCATGCGCCGCTTCCTGCCCGGCGTGCCCGTCACCGTGGTGGAGTCCGGCAACGGCCAGGGCCAGGTCCCGCTGCACGAGCTGCCCGGCACGCTCAAGGGCATGAAGAAGGCCCTCACGGCGCAGGAGGTCCAGGCCGTGGACAAGCGTCTGACCGCGCTCAACACCAACCGGCTGCCCATCCCCAAGGGCGTCGACCCGAACAAGGTGCGCCCGAGCCGCCGCGCGATGCGCGGCCGCTGAACCGGCCCCAGACGACAGGGGCGCCCCGCCGACGCACGGCGGGGCGCCCCTGTCGCGTGCGGGCGGGACGGTCACATGCGGATCTCGACCGTGTCCGCGAGCTTGTCGTGCAAGCCGCGCCCGTCCGGCCCGACGACGACGGCCGGCAGCACGAGGCACAGCAGCGCCGTGCGCAGCAGGATTCGGGGCAGGCCGGCCGGGCGGCCGCCGACGCGGACGACCTGGATGCGGCACACGGCCTTGCCCACCGTGGTGGCCAGCAGGGTGAGCCCGAGGACATGCATCGCCGCGAACACGAGGAGGGTGGCGATCGCGTCACCGTCGAAGGCCAGCCACGAGATGCCCAGGGCGATGAACCAGTCGAGGACGAGGGCGCCCATCCGGCGGGCCGCCGTCGCCATGGAGGCCGGACCCCGTTCCGGCAGGCCGAGCAGGTCCCCCGGCCAGCGGCCGCCCGCGCGGCCCCCGCCGGGACCGTCCACCCAGCTGGCGAGGTCGCGGCGCGTGATCAGCGGCTCGTCGCGGCGGGTCGGTTCGGGCTCTTGCGCGGGGTCGGGTGCTCTGCGTGCCACCGGCCCAGCCTACCGGCGCGGGACCGCGAGGCTCGCCGTGGGGCGTCACCGACGCCCACGGAGGCCGCCGGGCAAGTAGGGTGATGACACCCGCCACGCCAGCGCCGCCGTGCCGGACATGCCACCATCGTCACGACCACAGGAGCGCACCATGTTCACCTCCCCCGCGGACGTCCTCGCGTACATCAAGGATGAGGGGATCGAGTTCGTCGACATCCGCTTCACCGACCTCCCCGGCATGCAGCACCACTTCAACGTGCCCGCGTCCACGGTCGACGAGGACTTCTTCACCACGGGCCAGCTGTTCGACGGCTCCTCCATCCGGGGCTTCGCCGGCATCGCCGAGTCCGACATGCAGCTCATCCCGGACGTCGCGACGGCCTTCGTGGACCCCTTCCGGGTCCGCAAGACCCTCACGATGAACTTCTCCATCGTGAACCCCCGCACCGGCGAGCCCTACCTGCGCGACCCGCGCGGCGTGGCCCAGCGCGCGGAGGCCTACCTGAGCTCCTCCGGCATCGCCGACACGGCGTTCTTCGCCCCCGAGGCCGAGTTCTTCATCTTCGAGGACGTCCGCTACGAGTCCTCCCCCCGCGGCTCGTTCTACGCCGTGGACTCGGACGAGGCCTGGTGGAACGCCTCCCGCGAGGACGAGGGCGGCAACCTGAGCCACAAGACCGGCCTCAAGGGCGGCTACTTCCCCGTCTCCCCCACGGACAAGCAGGCCGACCTGCGCGACGAGATCTGCTCGGTCCTGGCCGAGGTCGGCCTCGAGGTAGAGCGCTCCCACCACGAGGTGGCCGCCGCGGGCCAGGCGGAGATCAACTACCGCTTCAACACGCTGACCCACTCGGCGGACGACCTGCAGAAGTTCAAGTACGTCGTCAAGAACGTCGCCAACATGTTCGGCAAGTCCGCGACCTTCATGCCCAAGCCCGTCTTCGGCGACAACGGCTCCGGCATGCACTGCCACCAGTCCCTGTGGAACGGCGGCGAGCCGCTGTTCTTCGACGAGAAGGGCTACGCGAACCTCTCGGACACCGCCCGCTGGTACATCGGCGGCCTGCTGAAGCACGCCTCCGCGGTCCTGGCCTTCACCAACCCCACGGTGAACTCCTACCGCCGCCTGGTGCCGGGCTTCGAGGCCCCCGTGAACATGGTTTACTCGCAGGGCAACCGCTCGGCGGGCATCCGCATCCCGATCACCGGCTCCAACCCGAAGGCCAAGCGCATCGAGTTCCGCGCCCCGGACGCCTCGGGCAACCCGTACCTCGCGTTCGCCGCGCAGCTGATGGCCGGCCTGGACGGCATCCGCAACCGCATCGAGCCGGCCGAGCCGATCGACAAGGACCTCTACGAGCTGCCGGCCGAGGAGGCCGCCGACATCCAGAAGGCACCCGCCACCCTGGACGAGGCCCTGAACGCCCTCGAGGAGGACCACGAGTTCCTCCTGGCCGGCGACGTGTTCACCGAGGAGCTGATCGAGACCTGGATCGCGTACAAGCGCGAGATGGAGATCGCCCCGCTGGCCCTGCGCCCGAACCCCTACGAGTTCGAGCTCTACTACTCGGTCTGATCCGCCCGCCGCGGCCCCGACGACGGCCGTTCGTCTCCCACGCCGGAGGCGGGCGGCCGTCGTCGTGCCCGGCCGCGGAATAGTCCGGGGCCGGTGGGCGCTGGATCTGTGGAGACCTCCGCCCGGCCGGGCGGCCCGCAGACCAGGAGCACCATGACCGAGCACACCGCCCCCACCCCCCTGCCGCTGTCACTGCTGGACCTCGCCCTCGTCCGCGACGGCGCCCCGATGGGCGAAGCCTTCGCCGAATCCGTGGAGCAGGCACGCGTCGCCGAGGCAGAAGGCTTCCGGCGCGTCTGGTACGCCGAGCACCACAACATGCCCTCCATCGCCTCCTCCGCCACGGCCGTACTCATCGCGCACGTGGCCGCCCACACCGACTCGATCCGCCTCGGCTCCGGCGGCGTCATGCTGCCCAACCACTCGCCGCTGGTGATCGCCGAGCAGTTCGGCACCCTGGCCGAGCTGCACCCCGGCCGCATCGACCTGGGCCTGGGTCGCGCCCCCGGCACCGACCAGCGGACGCTGCAGGCGCTGCGCCGGGATCCGTCGGCGGCCGAGCGCTTCCCGCAGGACGTGCTCGAGCTGCAGGGCTACCTCACCGGCCAGAGCCTGATCCCCGGCATCGACGCCTACCCCGGCAAGGGCACCAACGTGCCGCTGTACATCCTCGGCTCCTCGGCGTTCGGCGCCCAGCTGGCCGCGCAGCTCGGCCTGGGCTACGCGTTCGCGAGCCACTTCGCACCGCAGATGCTCGAGCATGCGGCGCGCCTGTACCGGGAGAACTTCGAGCCCTCCGAGGCCCTCGCGGAGCCGCACTTCATCGCGGCGGCCAACGTGATCGCCGCGGACACCGAGGAGGTGGCCGAGCGGGAGTGGCAGGCCGCGCAGCGGGCGCGCATCCGGATGATGCTCGGCCGGGGCCGCACCCTCACCGACGACGAGGTCGAGATGCTGCTGCACTCCCCCGCCGGTCAGCAGGTGCTCGGGATGCTCGAGTGCACGGCCGTGGGCACCGGCCCGACGACGGCGGCGTGGCTGCACGACTTCGCGGCGCGGGTCCAGGCGGACGAGCTGATCGTGACCACGGCCGCGCCGGACCCCGACGTGCGGCGACGCACCCTGGAGCTGCTCGGGGAGCACGTCGTGCGCGCCTGAGCCGGCGCTCGCGACACCGGAGCACGGCCGGCCCGCCACCCCGTCGAGGTGGCGGGCCGGCGTCGTTCAGAGCCCGTAGAACCGGGTCTCGAACACCTGACGGGCCAGGCGGGTCACCCGCAGGTAGCGCTCCTCGAGCTCCCCGCCGGCCGTGCCCACTCCGCTGAGGCGGGCCACGGCCTCGAGGTCGCGCATGTTCGTGGGCAGCACGTCCGAGACCTTGCCCGTCCACAGCAGCAGGGCGGCGCGGATCCGGGTGGCCAGCAGCCAGGCCTCCTCGAGGACGGCGACCTCGGACTCGGGCAGCAGGTCGTGCCGGGCGATCGCCCGCAGCGCCGGCAGCGTGCCGGTCACGCGCAGGTCCTCGATCTGACCGGCGTGCTTGAGCTGCAGCGACTGCACGAGCCACTCGACGTCCGAGAGCCCCCCGCGCCCGAGCTTGACGTGGCGCGCCGGATCCGCCCCGCGGGGCAGCCGCTCGGCCTCCACGCGGGCCTTGATCCGGCGGATCTCCCGGGCGTCGGCGGCCGAGAGGTCCTGCGCATAGCGGACGCCGTCGGCCCAGCGTCGGAAGTCGGTGGCCAGGTCGTCGTCGCCGGCCAGGGGGCGGGCGCGCAGCAGCGCCTGCCGCTCCCACACCTCGGCCCAGCGGCCGTAGTACTCCCGGTACGAGTCCAGGGTGCGCACCAGGGGCCCCTGGCGTCCCTCGGGGCGCAGGTCGGCGTCCACCTCGAGCCGCCGCTCCCCGGGCAGCGGCGGCGCGGCGGGCTTCTGCAGGAGGGCCATGAGCATGCGGACGACCTCCTCGGCCTGCTCGCGCGCCCGCTCCTCGTCCGCGCCGGGGCGGGGCCGATGCACGAACAGGGCGTCCAGGTCCGAGCCGTAGGTGATCTCCCGCCCGCCCTGGCGGCCCATCGCCACCACGAGCACGTCGGTGAAAGGCTCGGCGTCCCCGACGACGGCCCGCCACGCCACCCGCAGGGCGCCGACCACCGTCACCTGGTCGATGTCCGCGAGCGCGCTGCAGACGGATTCCAGGTCCAGCAGGCCGGACATGTCGGCCAGGGCGACACGCAGCGTCTCGCTGCGCCGCACCTGCCGCACGTGGCGCACGGCCGCGGGGGCCTCCTCCGCGGCCACGCGGCGGTCGAGCCGCGCGTCGACCTGGCGCCAGAGCTGTATGGCGCCCCGGGGGTCGAGCTCCCGGTCGTCCCCCACCCAGGCCACGGCCTCGGGCGAGTGCTCGAGCAGGTCCCCCACGAACCGGGAGCCGGACAGGACCAGGCACAGCCGCCGGGCGGCATCCGAGGAGTCGCGGAGCATCCGCAGATACCAGGCCGTGCCGCCCAGCGACTCGGAGAGCCGGCGGAAGGCGAGCAGGCCGCCGTCGGGGTCGGCGCCCCGCGCGAACCACCCGAGCATGGCCGGCAGCAGCTGCCGCTGGACCGCGGCCCGGCGCGAGACGCCCTGCGTGAGGGCCTCGATGTGCCGCAGGGCGCCCTGCGGGTCGCGGTAGCCCAGCGCCGCCAGGCGGTCGCGGACGGCCTCCGCGGACAGCCGCACGTCCTCGGCGGACAGGGCGGCCGTCGTCGACAGCAGCGGCCGGTAGAACACGGTCTCGTGGAGACCGCGCACGGCGCGGCGCACGCGCGTGAACTCGGCCTGCAGGTCCTCGCCGGTGGCGGGGCCCCGGTCCGCGGCGCCGCGCATCGACCGGGCGACGACGCGGCGGGCCTCCTCCTTGACCGGCATCAGGTGGGTGCGCCGCAGGTGCACGAGTTGGATGCGGTGCTCGAGGGTGCGCAGCCAGCGGTAGTGCTCGTCGAACGCCCGCGCGTCGCGCGGGGTGACGTAGGAGGCGGCGTGCAGCGCCCGCACCGCCTCGAGCGTGCCGCGCACCCGCAGCGACTCGTCCGCGCGGCCGTGCACGAGCTGGAGCAGCTGGGCCGTGAACTCGACGTCGCGCAGGCCGCCGGGCCCGAGCTTGATCTCCCGCTCGCGCTCCGCAGGGGCGAGGGTGTCCAGGACCCGGGCGCGCATGGCCCGGACGGACTCGACGAACCCGTCGCGCGAAGAGGACTCCCACACCCGGGGCCAGATCTCCGCGATGTAGCGCTCGCCGAGCTGTGGCGAGCCCGCGATGGGGCGGGCCTTGAGCAGGGCCTGGAACTCCCAGCCGTGGGCCCAGCGGCGGTAGTACTCGGCGTGGGACTCCACGGTGCGGCTCAGGGCGCCGTCCTTGCCCTCGGGACGCAGGTTGGCGTCCACTTCCCACAGTCCCGGCTCGGGGGCCGCGCCCTGGATCACGCGGCCGATGCCCGCGGCCAGCTCGGCCGCGAGCGCGGCGGCGCGCGGCCCGTCCGGGACCTCGGCGTCGGAGTCCGCGCCGTCCACGGCCTCGCGGACGGCGTGCGCGAACACGACGTCCACGTCCGAGACGTAGTTGAGCTCCCCGGCGCCGCACTTGCCCATGCCGATCACGGCGAGGTCCAGGCGGTCCACCACCGAGCCCTCCCGCTCGGTGAGGACGGCCCGCGAGACGGCGAGCGCCGCGTCCACGGTGGCGCCGGCCAGGTCCGCGAGCCAGCGGCCCACCGAGGGCATGGCCGCCGTGGGCTCGGCGGAGTCGAGGTCGCGCAGGGCGATCGCGGCCAGCTGGCGACGGTAGGCGCGGCGCAGGGCGACGGCGGCGTCCTTGCCGGTGACGGCGGCGATGGGGCGGTCGGCGTCCGGGTCGGCTCCCACCGAGTCCAGGAGCAGGCGGCGCAGGGTGGCGGACGCATCACCCCAGGGCTCGCCGTCGGCGGGGTCGGGCTGGGCGAGGGCGGGCGCGGTGGCGGCGGCCGCGTCCGGGTCGAGGACGAGGTCCAGGTGCTCGGGACGGCGGATGAGGAACTCGCCGAGGGCCTCGGAGGCGCCGAGAAGTCGCAGCAGGCGGGCCGTCGTCTCGGGGTCCCGGAGGGCGTGGTGGACGCGGGGCTCACGCTCGGCCAGGCGCACCCACAGCAGCAGGGCCCGGTCGGGATCGGCGGCGTGGCCGAGGAGCTCGACGAGGGGACGCACGTCCACGCCCTCGAACTCGGGCGAGGTGAGCAGCGTCTGCACGCGACCGGCGTCGGCGACGCCGGCGTGCGCGAGGGTGCGGCGGTCCGGGACGGCGGGCAGCGCACCGGTGGCGGGCAGGGAGGACACGGGCGCCCGTCTCAGAGGCCGGAGAGGTAGCGGCGGAGCTCGTACGGGGTGACCTCCACGCGGTAGTCGTCCCATTCCTGCCGCTTGTTGCGCAGGAGTGCGTCGAAGACGTGCTCGCCCAGCACGGACGCCACGAACTCGGACTCCTCAGCGGGGCGCAGGGCGTCGTGCAGGGTGCCAGGCAGGGGCACGTGGCCGAGCACGCGCCGTTCGTGGGTGGTCAACGCGCTGATGTCCTCGGCGGCGGCCTCGGGCAGCTCGTAGCCCTCCTCGATGCCCTTGAGCCCGGCCGCGATCAGCAGGGCGTAGGCGAGGTACGGGTTGGCCGAGGCGTCGATACCGCGGTACTCGATGCGGGCCGAGCCGGCCTTGTCCGGCTTGTACAGGGGAACGCGCACGAGGGCGGAGCGGTTGTTGTGCCCCCACGAGGTGTACGACGGGGCCTCTCCCCCGCCCCAGAGACGCTTGTAGGAGTTGACGAACTGGTGGGTCACGGCGGTGATCTCCACGGAGTGGCGCAGCAGGCCCGCGATGAACCGGCGGCCCGTGACGGAGAGCCGGAATTCGTCCGCGGGGTCGTAGAAGGCGTTCGCGTCGCCCTCGAAGAGGGAGAAGTGGGTGTGCATGCCGGAGCCCGGGTGGTGGGAGAACGGCTTGGGCATGAACGTGGCGTACGTGCCCTGGGCGGCGGCGACCTCCTTGACGACGGTCCGGAACGTCATCACGTTGTCCGCCGTCGTGAGCGCGTCCGCAGCGCACAGGTCGATCTCGTTCTGGCCGGGACCGTTCTCGTGGTGGCTGAACTCCACGGAGATGCCCATCCCCTCGAGGAGGCTGACGGCGTCGCGGCGGAAGTCGGCCGCGTCGGAGCCGGGCACGTTGTCGAAGTAGCCCGCGCGGTCCACGGGCACCGGCTCCCCGTCCGGGCCGGGCTGGTCCGACTGCAGGAGGTAGAACTCGATCTCCGGGTGGGTGAAGCACGTGAAGCCCCGATCGGCGGCCCGGTCCAGCACGCGGCGCAGCACGTGCCGCGGGTCGGCGGGGGCGGGCCGGCCGTCCGGGGTGAGCACGTCGCAGAACATCCGGGAGCTCTGTCCCTGGTCGCCGCGCCACGGCAGGATCTGGAAGGTCGAGGGATCGGGCTGCAGCAGCATGTCCGACTCGGAGATGCGGGTGTATCCGTCGATCGAGGAGCCGTCGAAGCCCAGGCCCTCCGTGAAGGCGTTCTCCACCTCGGCCGGAGACAGGGCCACCGACTTCAGGGTGCCGATCACGTCCGTGAACCAGAGCCGGACGAACCTGACGTCCCGGTCCTCGATGGTGCGGAGCACGTAGTCCTGCTGTCGATCCATGCCGCCACTCTAGACGCGCCGCGTAGACTCCGGCCCATGTCCGCTCCCCAGTCCCCCCGGCAGCCTGACGACAGCGCCCCCTACGGTCCGCCCGCCCCGTCCCGGTACCGGACGGTCCACCTGCAGCGGGCCAAGGACGAGGACCGGCGCTTCGCGATGCTCACCACCTACGACGCGATGACGGCGGCCCTGTTCGACGAGGCCGGCGTCGAGGTGCTGCTGGTGGGGGACTCGGTGGGCAACACCGTGCTGGGCCATCCCACCACCCTGCCGGTCACCCTGGACCAGATGATCCTGTTCACCCAGGCCGTGGTGCGCGGCGCCGAGCGTGCCCTCGTGGTCGCGGACCTGCCCTTCGGCTCGTACGAGGCCTCCCCGCGGCAGGCCGTCGAGTCGGCCGTGCGCCTCGTGAAGGAGTCCGGTGCGCACGCCGTCAAGGTGGAGGGCGACGAGCGCTTCGCCCAGCACGTGGCCGCGATGACGGCCGCCGGCGTCGCGGTCATGGCCCACATCGGCTTCACCCCGCAGTCCGAGCACGTGCTCGGCGGCTACCGGGTGCAGGGCCGCGGCGCGGGGGCGGCCGAGCGGATGACGGCGTCGGCCCGGGCCCTCGAGGCCGCGGGGGCGTTCGCCGTCCTGATGGAGATGGTCCCCTCGGACGTCGCCGCCGCCGTCGACGCCGCGCTGCGTGTGCCCACCGTGGGCATCGGCGCGGGCCCGGGCACCACGGGCCAGGTGCTCGTGTGGCAGGACATGCTCGGCCTGCGCGAGGGCCGGGTGCCCCGGTTCGTCCGTCAGTACGCCCGCCTGCACGAGGTCGTGGGCGAGGCGGTCCGGGCCTATCGCGCGGACGTGCTCGACGGCGCGTTCCCGGCCCCGGAGCACGGCTTCGAGGGCTGAACCCGCCCCGTGAGACGACCGGGCCCCCGTCCCGAGGGACGGGGGCCCGGTGTCGTCCGGCGCCGCGGTCAGGAGGCGTCGTCGACGGGACGGCTGTCCCAGTCGTCGTCGCGCTCGTCCTCGGCGTCGGCGGCCTCGTTGTTCGCCCGCACGCGGTCCATCGCGGCCTGGGCCTCCTCACGGGTGCCGAACGGGCCCAGCAGCTGGGACCAGTCCGACTGGGCGCCCACCTCCACCTGATGCGTGTTGACGTTGTACCAGAACTCGCTCGTCTCGGTCATGGGGGCCACAGTAGCCGGGCCGATAGGCTGGCGGACATGTCCCAGCGTCAGAACCCCGCCGCCCCGTCCAGCCACAACGGTCCCCGCCCCGCGGGACCCGCCGCGCCGGAGCCCGGGTCGCTCGCCCCCGTCGGCACCCTGACGCCCGGGGCCCCGTCCCCCGCCCCGCCCGTGCCGTCCGCGATCCCGCGCCCCGAGTACGTCGGCAAGGCCACCGCGGACGAGGGCAACGCCTCGGACGTCTACGACGCCGCCGGCGTCGAGCGGATCCGCGCGGCCGGTCGCCTGGCCGCGCAGGCCATGGAGCACACCGCCGCCCACATCCGCCCGGGCGTCACCACGGACGAGCTGGACCGGATCGCGCACGCCTTCCTCGTGGAGCGCGGCGCCTACCCGTCCTGCCTGGGCTACCGCGGCTTCCCGCGGTCCATCTGCACCTCGATCAACGAGGTCATCTGCCACGGCATCCCGGACGGCACCGTCCTGGAGGACGGGGACATCGTCAACCTGGACATCACCGCCTACCTGGACGGCGTCCACGGGGACCACAACCGCACCTACCTGGTCGGCGACGTGGACGAGGAGTCCCGTCTGCTCGTCGAGCGCACCGAGGAGGCCCTGCGCCGCGGCATCCGCGCCGTGAAGCCCGGCCGTCAGGTCAACGTGATCGGCCGCGCCATCGAGTCCTACGCCAAGCGCTTCGGCTACGGCGTGGTGCGCGACTTCATCGGCCACGGCGTGGGCGTGGACTTCCACTCCGGCCTCGTGATCCCCCACTACGACGCGGCCCCGGCCCACGACCGCCTGCTCGTGCCCGGCATGGTGTTCACCATCGAGCCGATGCTCACCCTCGGCACGATCGAGTGGGACCAGTGGGACGACGGCTGGACCGTGGTGACCCGCGACCGCCGTCGCACCGCGCAGTTCGAGCACACGATCGTGGTCACGGACGACGGCGCGGAGATTCTCACACTGCCGTGACCCGGCACTAAGCTGGGGGCCGTGACGACGCACACCAGCACCGCCCAGCGCTCCTCCAAGTACCCCACGACGATCGGCATCGACGTCGGGGGGACCGGCATGAAGGGCGGCCTGGTCCGCCTCGGGTCGGGGCCGAAGGCGGGCACCCTGCGCGGGGACCGCTTCCGCATCCCCACCCCGCAGCCGGCCATGCCCGAGCCCGTGGCGGCGACCCTGGCGGCCATCACCGCCGAGCTCGACGGGCGCGAGAAGGCGCCGAAGCCCTCCGCCCCGCTCGGCGTGTGCTTCCCCTCGATCGTCAAGGACGGGGTGTGCCTGTCCGCGAACAACATCGACCACACGTGGATCGGCACGGACCTGCGCGGCACGTTCGAGGAGCACCTGCGCCGCCCCGTCACCGTGGTCAACGACGCCGACGCCGCCGGCCTCGCGGAGGCCCGCTACGGAGCCGGGCGGGGCGTGCGCGGCCTGGTGCACGTGATCACCCTCGGGACCGGCATCGGCGGCGCGATGATCCACGACGGCATGCTCGTCCCGAACTTCGAGGTCGGCTCGCTGGAGCTCGACGGCGTGATGGCCGAGTCGCGGGCCTCCGCGAAGGCCCGGGAGCGCGATCAGCTCAGCTGGGCCGAGTACGCCGAGCGACTGCAGCGCTTCTTCTCCCACGTGGAGCGGATCTTCTCGCCCGACCTGTTCATCGTCGGCGGCGGCATCTCCAAGCGGCCGGACGACTACCTGCCGCTGCTGCGCCTGCGCACCCCGATCGTCCCGGCCCAGCTGCAGAACAACGCGGGCATCGTGGGCGCCGCCCTGGCCGCGCACGGCTCGCTCGCCGACGGCAACTGAGGGCGAAGACACCGAGGGCGGTTCCGGCTTCCCCTCCGGAACCGCCCTCGGCAGTCGGTTCGGGCCGACTGAGGTCGGCCCGGGGATCACTGTAGCGCCTGGAGGCCGTGTGCACCACTGCACCGTCGATCCCGGCGGCGGCGTCGCATCGGCCCGGGTCAGCGGGTGAACAGCCGCGGCTGCACGGCGGGACGGCCGCGGTCGTCCCCGTCACCGGCCCGGAGCTCCGCGATGGCCTCCTCGAAGTCGTCGAGGGACTCGAAGTCCCGGTAGACCGAGGCGAAGCGCAGGAAGGCCACCTGGTCGAGACGGCGCAGCGGATCGAGGATGGCCAGGCCGACGTCGTGGGCGTCCACCTCGGCGTTGCCCGTGGCACGGACCGTCTCCTCGACCTCCTGGGCGAGCATGGCCAGGTCGTCGCTCGTCACCGGCCGCCCCTGGCACGCCTTCCGGACGCCGTTGATCACCTTGGAGCGGTCGAACGGCTCCGCCACCCCGGAGCGCTTGACGACGGTCAGGGCGGTGGTCTCCATGGTGGTGAACCGCTTGCCGCAGGCCTGACACTGCCGACGCCGACGGATGGCGGAGCCGTCGTCGAGGGAGCGTGAATCCACCACGCGCGAGTCCTCATGACGGCAGAACGGGCAGTGCATCAGCTCTCTCCTCCTGGGCGGGGCACTCCCATGCTACGTCCGCTCAGCCGAGGCAGGCCGGACCCAGCAGGATCTTGAGGTCCCCGAACAGCGCCGGGTTCGGGCTCACCCGGAACTGCGGGCCCAGCTGGAACTCCTGCGTGGCACGCTGGCCCACCAGGGACAGCCGCACCTCCGAGGAGCCCTCGTGGGTGCGCAGCACGTCCGCCAGCTGGCCCATGACCTGCTCCGTGGCCTTGAACGCGGGCAGCGTGATCCGCACGGGGCCGCCGGGGCCGTCCGAGAGCTCCGGGATGGTCAGCTCCATCGCGGACAGGGACACCGACCCGTCGTCCCGGCGCTGCACCCTGCCCTTGACGGCGACGACGAGGTCCTCGGCCAGCATCATCGCAATGGGCGCGTACACCTGGCCGAAGAACATGACGTCCATCGAGCCGCCGAGGTCCTCGATCTCGCAGCGCGCGTACGCGTTGCCCGAGGATTTGGCGATGCGGCGCTCCAGCGTGGTGATCAGGCCCGCGATGGTGACGATCGCGCCGTCCGCGGGCCCGTCGTCGTCGAGGACGCGGCTGATCTGGACGTCGGCGTGCTGGGCCAGGACGCCGTCGAGGCCCTGCAGCGGATGGTCGGACACGTACAGGCCCAGCATCTCGCGCTCGAACGCGAGCTTCTCCTTCTTGGCCCACTCCGGCAGGTCCGGGACGGCGACGCCGTCCGCGGCGTCGGAGTCGTCCTCGTCGCCGCCGCCGGGCGCGAACAGGTCGAAGGTGAACTCGCCGTGGTCCTCCTTGCGCTTCTGCGCCACGGTGGCGTCCACGGCCTCCTCGTGCACGGCCAGCAGGGCGCGGCGGGCGTAGCCGAGGGAGTCGAAGGCGCCGGCCTTGATCATGGACTCGATGGTGCGCTTGTTGCACACCACGAGCGGCACCTTCGCCAGAAAGTCGCCGAAGCCCGTGTACGAACCCCCGTCCTCGCGCCCCTGGACCATGCCCTTGACCACGTTGGCGCCCACGTTGCGGACGGCGCCCATGCCGAAGCGGATGTCCCGGCCGACGGGGGTGAAGGTCAGGTGGGACTCGTTCACATCCGGGGGCAGCACCGTGATGCCCATGTGGCGGCACTCGTTGAGGTACATGGCCAGCTTGTCCTTGTCGTCGCCCACCGAGGTGAGCAGCGCCGCCATGTACTCCGCCGGGTAGTGCGCCTTGAGGTAGGCCGTCCAGTAGGAGACCAGGCCGTAGGCGGCCGAGTGCGCCTTGTTGAACGCGTAGTCCGAGAAGGGCAGCAGGATGTCCCACAGGGCCTTCACCGCGGCCTCCGAGTAGCCGCGGTCCAGCATGCCCTGGTGGAACGCCTCGTACTGCTTGTCCAGCTCCGACTTCTTCTTCTTGCCCATCGCGCGGCGCAGGATGTCGGCCTGGCCGAGCGAGTAGCCCGCCACCTTCTGGGCGATCGCCATGACCTGCTCCTGATACACGATCAGGCCGTAGGTGGTGTCCAGGATCTCCCGCAGCGGCTCCTCCAGCTCGGGGTGGATCGGGGTGATCTCCTGCTGCCCGTTCTTGCGCAGCGCGTAGTTGGTGTGGGAGTTCGCGCCCATGGGGCCGGGGCGGTACAGGGCGATGGTCGCCGAGATGTCCTCGAAGTTGTCCGGGCGCATCATCTTCAGCAGCGAACGCATGGGCCCGCCGTCGAGCTGGAACACGCCGAGGGTGTCGCCGCGGGCCAGCAGCTCGTAGGCCGCCGGGTCGTCCACGTCGAGGGTCTCCAGGTCCAGGTCCACGCCCTGGTTCGCCTTCACGTTCTCGATCGCGTCCGAGATGATCGTGAGGTTGCGCAGCCCCAGGAAGTCCATCTTGATCAGGCCCAGGGACTCCGCCATCGGGTAGTCGAACTGGGTGATGACCTGGCCGTCCTGGAGACGACGCATGATCGGGATGACGTCGATCACCGGCACCGAGGACATGATCACGCCGGCCGCGTGCACGCCCCACTGCCGCTTCAGACCCTCGAGACCCTTGGCGGTCTCGAAGACCTCCTTCGCCACCGGGTCCGTCGCGATCAGCTCGCGGAAGGGCGCGGCCTCCCCGTAGCGCGGGGCCGCGGGGTCCTCGATGTCCTTGAGCGGGATGTCCTTGGCCATCACCGCCGGCGGCAGCGCCTTGGTGAGGGACTCGCCCATCGAGAAGGGCTGGTCCATCACGCGGGCCGAGTCCTTCAGGGCCTGCTTGGTCTTGATGGTGCCGTACGTGACGATCATGGTGACGCGCTCGTCGCCGTACTTGCGGGTGACGTAGTCGATCACCTCGGAGCGACGGCGGTCGTCGAAGTCGACGTCGAAGTCGGGCATGGACACGCGGTCCGGGTTGAGGAACCGCTCGAAGATCAGCCCGTGCTTGAGCGGATCCAGGTCCGTGATGCGCAGCGCGTACGCCACCATCGACCCGGCGCCGGAGCCGCGGCCCGGGCCCACCCGGATGCCGTTCTCCTTGGCCCAGTTGATGAAGTCGGCCACGACGAGGAAGTACCCGGGGAAGCCCATCGAGATGATGACGTCCAGCTCGTAGTCCGCCTGCTTGCGCACGTGGTCCGGCACGCCGTCCGGGTAGCGGTAGGCCAGACCGGAGGCGACCTCCTTGATGAGCCAGCTGGTCTCGTCCTCACCCTCCGGCGTGGGGAAGACCGGCATGTAGTTGGCCTTCGTGTCGAACTCGACCTCGCACCGCTCGGCGATCAGCAGCGTGTTGTCGCAGGCCTCGGGCAGCTCCGCGAACAGCTCGCGCATCTGCCGCGGGGACTTCAGGTAGTACTCGGTGCCGGAGAACGCGAAGCGGGAGCCGCCCTGGTCGTAGCTGGGCTCGTTGAGCTTCGAGCCCGACTGCAGGGCCAGCAGCGCCTCGTGCGCCTTGGCGTCGTGCTCGTGCGTGTAGTGCAGGTCGTTCGTGGCCACGAACGGCAGGCCCAGGTCCTTGGCGAGCCGACGCAGGTCCGTCACCACCCGGCGCTCGATGTCGAGGCCGTGGTGCATGATCTCGCAGTAGTAGTTGTCCTTGCCGAAGATGTCCCGGAAGTCCGAGGCCGCCTGCATCGCCTCCCGGTACTGGCCCAGGCGCAGGCGCGTCTGCACCTCGCCCGAGGGGCAGCCCGTGGTGGCGATCAGGCCCTTCGAGTACTGGCTCAGCAGCTCCCGGTCCAGCCGCGGCCACTTGGCGTACACCGAGTCCAGCGAGGCGATCGAGCCCATCCGGAACAGGTTGTGCATCCCCTCGGTGGTCTCGCTCAGCAGCGTCATGTGCGTGTAGGCACCGCCGCCGGACACGTCGTCCCCCCGCTGGTGGGGCTCGCCCCAGCGGGTCTTCTCCTTGTCCGTGCGGTGCTGCTGCCCGGGGGCCACGTAGGCCTCGAGCCCGATGATCGGCTTGACGCCCGCCGCCTTCGCCTTGGACCAGAAGTCGTAGGCGCCGAAGAGGTAGCCGTGGTCCGTGATGGCCAGCGAGTCCATGCCCAGCCGCTGGGCCTCGGCGAACAGGTCGTCCAGCTTCGCGGCGCCGTCGAGCATGGAGTACTCGGTGTGCGTGTGCAGGTGGACGAAGCCGCCGTCCTTCACGGCGTCGGGGCGGGCGTCGGCGGACACGGTCATGCGGGGTGGGCCTTTCGACGGGGAGGACGGCGGGGCCGCACCAGCCTACTCGTGGTGCCCGGGCGGCGGGGCCGGACCGGGACGGGGGTCACGTCGACGGCGCCGGGTCAGTCCTCGTCGCCGCGCAGCGCCGCCAGGGCGTGGGCGAGGTCGTCCGGATACGGGGAGGTGATCGTCACCGGCTCCCCCGTGACCGGGTGCGGGAACGCCAGCCGGTGGGCGTGCAGCCACTGGCGCGTCAGCCCGAGCTCGGCCGCCAGGCGCGGATCCGCCCCGTACGTGAGGTCGCCGACGCACGGGTGGCGCAGCGCCGAGGTGTGCACGCGGATCTGGTGGGTGCGCCCGGTCTCCAGGTGGACCTCGAGCAGGGTGCCCCGGCCGAACACCTCAAGCGTCTCGTAGTGGGTCACGGACGGCCGGCCGTCGTCGAGCACCGCGAACTTCCAGTGGTGGCCGGGATGCCGCCCGATGGGCGCGTCCACGGTGCCGCTCAGCGGGTCCGGGATGCCCTGGACCACGGCGTGGTAGACCTTCTCCGGCACGCGCTCGCGGAACTGGTCCTTCATGGCCGTGTAGGCGCGCTCGGTCTTGGCCACGACCATGACCCCGGTGGTGCCGACGTCGAGCCGGTGCACGATCCCCTGGCGCTCGGGGGCGCCCGAGGTGGTGATGTCGTAGCCGAGGGCGGCCAGGGCGCCCACCACGGTGGGCCCGACCCAGCCGGGCGAGGGGTGCGCGGCCACGCCGGTGGGCTTGTCCACGGCCACCAGGTCATCGTCCTCGTACAGGATGCTCAGCGCGTCCACGCGCTCTGCCCTCACTTCCAGGGGGTCGGGGTCGTCGGGGACGTCGACGGCCAGGGTCTCCCCCGCCACGGCCTTCGCGGACTTGGCCAGGACGCGGTCTCGGCGGCCGGAGCGCGACTCGGCCCGCACCAGGCCCCGGGAGAACCAGTCCGCCAGCAGCGAGCGGGAGACGCCGAACGCGTCGGCGAGCACCGCGTCGACCCGTCGGCCCGCCTCGGCCTCGGCGACCTGGAGCCGCTCGGTGAGTCCCGGTCTCATGCCCATGTCCTCACGCCTCCCGTGTGCCGTCCAGGCGGCGGCCGGTCATCACGAGCAGGGCGACGCCGATGACGGAGCAGACGATGAACGAGTCCGCCACGTTGAAGATCGCGAAATGCGGGACGGAGATCATGTCGACCACGTGGCCGCGCCCGAACGCCGGGGGCCGGAACAGCCGGTCCGTGAGGTTGCCGAGCACGCCGCCGGCGAGCCCGCCCAGCGCCAGGGCCCACGGCGTCGAGCGCACGCGGGCGATCCCCACGAGGGCGGCCACCGCCACCACGGCTTGGATGACGGTGAACACCCAGGTGTGGTCCTCGCCGATGGAGAACGCCGCGCCCGGGTTCAGGATGTAGTGCCAGCGCAGCACCCCGGGGATCACCGCGACGGAGTCCCCCAGCTGCATCGTGCTCTCGACCGCGTACTTGGTCAGCTGGTCGAGGGCGTAGGCCAGCACCGCCACGACGAGGGCGGTGAGCACGGCTCGCCGGCCCGCGCGAGGGGATCGCGGGGCCGGCGTGGCGTCGACGGCTCGGCTCACGCCGTGGGCGTGGGGGGCTCGACGCGCTTCTGGGCGCGGATCTCGCGCAGCTGGCCCTCGATGTAGGAGGTGAGGCGGCTGCGGTAGTCGGTCTCGAAGCTGCGCAGCTGCTCGACCTCGCCCTCCAGGCCGGCCCTCTCCTCGGCCAGGGCCTCGAGCGTGCGGGCCTTCTGCTCCTCGGCGTCGCTGACGAGCCGGGCCGCGGTGGCCTCGGCCTCGGCGACGAGCTCGGTGCTGCGCTGCTCGCCTGCGGCGACGTGCTCGTCATGCAGACGCTGGGCCATGGCCAGGACGCCGGCGGCGGAGGTCGCGGCCGCGTCGGCGGCCTCGGGGGCGGCGGCCGGGGCCGGCTCCTCGACGGGGGACGGCGTCTCGGCGGCCTCCGGGGTGTCTGCAGCCGGGGCGGCGCCGCCGGCGCGCAGCTCCGCATTCTCGGACTCGAGCTGCTCGTTGAGGGCGATCAGGCGCTTGAACTCCGCCACGATCTCGTCGAGGAAGTCATCCACCTCGGTCTGGTCGTAGCCCTCGCGGAACTTCGTGGGCTGGAACTGCTTGTTGACCACGTCTTCCCAGGACAGCGCCATGGAACCGTCTCGCTCTCTGCTCGATGCTCGGGGACTGCCGGGCGGCCCGGCGCGTCGGCGGTCGGCGCGCCGGTGAGTGGCGACGCCGACCCTGCCGCGAAGACTACCACCGGGGCCGACAGCCGCCCCGGGCCGCGGGTCAGGCCACGCCGGCCAGGCTCAGCACCAGGACCCGCAGCAGCACGACGCCGAGGAACACGATGAGGAAGGCCACGTCCAGGCCGATGCCGCCCAGGTTCACCGGCGGCACGGCACGACGCACGGGGCGCAGCAATGGATCGGTGGCCCCGTACACGCCGCTGGCCAGCACGAGGGCCGCCCCGGTGGGGCGCCAGTGGCGGGCGAACGACTGGGTGACGTCCAGGACGATCCGCACGGTCAGCGCCGCGAGCACCACCGTCAGGGCGATGTAGGCGAGGGCGAGGAGCAGCTGCATGGGCACCTCAGTCGCCGTCGAACGGGGAGTCGGCTACGCTGGACTCGCCCTGCTCGGCGCCGACGACGTCCACGGTGGCCGGGGTCAGCAGGAACACCTTGCTGGTGATGCGGGAGATCGAGCCGTGCAGGCCGAAGACGAGGCCGGCCGCGAAGTCCACGAGGCGCTTGGCCTCGTTCTCACCGAGGTCGGTCACGTTCATGATCACGGGGACGCCGGAGCGGAAGGACTCGCCGATCGCCTTCGCGTCGTTGTAGGAGCGGGGGTGGACGGTGGACAGGGTGTGCACGGAGGCTCCTTCGGCAGACGACGCTGCGGCTCGCTTGATGGGGGTCACCGGGGCCCGGTAGCCCGGGTCGACCGGCTCGGGACGCGCCGGACGCCGGGGTTCGACGGGCTCGGCCGCGGTGGAGCCGGACGGGGTCACGGGCTCCGGCCGCTCGGCCGGCTCGGGATCGCGGACCGCAGCCGGGCGGACGGCCTCCATGTGGGGGTCGGTGTCCGGCTCCGCGGGGCGGCGCGCCTCGACGACCTCGTGTCGGGGCGCGGCCTCCCGCTCGGCGGCACGCGGCTGCTCGTCGTACTCGTCGCCGTCGGCCAAGCCGAGGTAGATCATCGTCTTCTTCAGGGCGCCAGCCATGAGTCTTCCTTCACCACGTCCTCCGGCCCCGGGGGCCGCCGTCGTTCGTCGTCGGTGCGCGTGCGTCCGCACGGTCCTGTCGCGTCCCGCCGGGACGCGCGGGGTCAACGTTAGCCCACCGCGTCCCGCGCCCCCAGAACGTCGGAGCCGATGCGCACCTGTGTCGCCCCGGCGCGCACGGCCGCCTCGAGGTCCGCGCTCATCCCCATGGACAGTGCGGTGGCCTCCGGATGCGTCTGCCGCAGGTGCGCGCCGAGTGCGGCGAGGCGGCGGAACGCGTCCTCCGGGTCCAGGCCGCGCGGTGCCACGCACATCAGCCCGCCCAGCCGCAGGCCCGGCAGGCCTGCGATGGCGTCCGTGAGGGCGGGGACGTCCTCGGGGCGGGCGCCGCCGCGCGGGCCGATCCCCTCGGGGCGGTCCTCGTCGGCGCGGTCGTCGACGTCCACCTGCACGAGGCACTCCAGGTCGGGGATCGCGGCCTCGGGCTCGCGCTCGCGCCGCAGCAGGAGCGCTCGCGAGAGCGCCTCGGCCAGTTCGGGTCGGTCCACCGACTCCACCACGGACGCGTAGCGCACCACGTACTTGGCCTTGTTGGTCTGCAGCTGGCCCACGAAGTGCCAGCGCGGGGCGTCCGCCCCCAGGGCCGCGGCGACGGCCTCGGCCTTGGGCCGGGCCTCCTGGTCGCGGTTCTCCCCCACGTCGGTCACGCCGAGGGCGGCGAGGCGCACGACGTCCTCGGCGGGGTGGGTCTTGGTCACGACGACGAGCGCGGGCTCCGCCTCGCGCCCGGCGTCCCGCGCGGCGTCGGCGAGGCGGGCGCGCACCGCGGCGAGCGCGTCGGCGATCTCCCGGGTGCGGGGGTCCGTCGGGGTCGGCCCGGCGGTGGCGGGGGCGGTCATGCCTCTCCTCTCGGGGTGGTGGCGTCGGGGTCGGTGTGCCAGACGAGGCCGGCGAACCTGCCCTCACCGGGCGCCCGGCGGTGCGAGAACAGGCGTTCGTCCTCGCGCGTGCACACGTCGATCGTCGCGGTGGCCACCCCGCGGGCGCGGAGGACCTGTGCGGCGCCGGCAGGCAGGTCGAGGGCGGGGGTGCCCCAGGACGTGGTGGCCGCGGTCGCCGGGAGGCGGGCGGCGGCCTCGCCGCGCATGGCGGCGGGCACCTCGTAGCAGCGGCCGCACACGCCGGGGCCGATCCAGGCGCGCAGGCCGGGACCGGTCCGGTCGGTCTCCGGGCGCAGGGAGAGCAGCCGATCGACGGTCGCCTCCAGGACGCCGTCCAGCAGCCCGCGCCGCCCGGCGTGGGCCACGGCGGTCGCGCCGGTCGTCTCGTCGACGACGACCACGGGGAGGCAGTCGGCCACCATGACGGCCAGCGGCCGGGACCCGTCGCGGCTCACGGCGGCGTCGGCCACGGGGGCCGGGGCACCGCCGCGCCCGGGTCCGTCCGCCCACACGACGTCGGCCGAGTGCACCTGGTCCAGATAGAGCGTGGCGCCCTCGGGGACCCCCATCACGCGCTCCAGGGCGCGACGGGCGGCGCTGACGCGAGCGGGCCCCTCGGCCTCGTCCGGCGGGACCACGTGCAGCGCGAGGTTGCCGGCGGCCACGGACGTCCAGGCCACGTGCACGGCGCCCGTCGCCGTGCGGACGGTCTCGCGGTGCACGAAGGGGCCGGCGGGGACCCGTGCGGTCCCGGCCGGCCCCCCCGCGGCCGTCACTTGAGGAAGTCCGGGACGTCCAGGTCCGAGGACCCGGCGCCGAGGTCCGGCTCCACCACGGTGGGCAGGTCCTGCTGGCGGCGCGGCTGCTGCTCCTGCGGGGCCAGCGGCACGGTGCCGCGCACGGCGGGGCGCTCGGCCTGCTGCGGCTGGGCGGGGACGGGCTGCGGCTGCGCGGGGGCCGCGGCCCGCTGCGGGGCCGCCTGCTGCTGCGCGGCCTGCGGGGCGGCCGGGGCGGAGGTGACGTCCACCTTGTCGAAGCCCGCGGCGATCACGGTCACGCGCACCTCGTCGCCGAGGGCGTCGTCGATGACCGCGCCGAAGATGATGTTGGCCTCCGGGTGGGCGACCTCCTGGACGAGGCGCGCGGCCTCGTTGATCTCGAAGAGGCCGAGGTCGGAGCCGCCCTGGATGGAGAGCAGCACGCCGTACGCGCCGTCGACGGAGGCCTCGAGCAGCGGCGAGGCGATCGCCAGCTCGGCCGCCTTGACGGCGCGGTCCTCGCCCTGCGCGTGGCCGATGCCCATGAGCGCGGAGCCCGCGCCCTGCATCACGGACTTCACGTCCGCGAAGTCGAGGTTGATCAGGCCCGGGGTGGTGATCAGGTCGGTGATGCCCTGGACGCCGGAGAGGAGCACCTGGTCCGCCTGCCGGAAGGCGTCCATGACCGAGACGTTGCGGTCCGAGATGGACAGCAGGCGGTCGTTCGGGATCACGATGAGGGTGTCGACCTCGTCCCGCAGGGCGTCGATGCCTGCCTCGGCGGAGCCGGCGCGACGGCGGCCCTCGAACGTGAACGGACGGGTCACGACGCCGATGGTCAGGGCGCCGAGCGAGCGCGCGATGCGGGCCACGACGGGCGCCCCGCCCGTGCCGGTGCCGCCGCCCTCGCCCGCGGTCACGAACACCATGTCCGCGCCCCGCAGGACCTCCTCGATCTCCTCCGCGTGGTCCTCGGCGGCCTGGCGGCCCACCTCGGGGTTCGCGCCCGCGCCGAGTCCACGGGTGAGCTCGCGGCCCACGTCCAGCTTCACGTCCGCGTCCGACATCAGCAGCGCCTGGGCGTCCGTGTTGATGGCGATGAACTCCACGCCGCGGAGCCCCACCTCGATCATGCGGTTCACGGCGTTCACGCCGCCGCCGCCGATGCCGACGACCTTGATGACGGCCAGGTAGTTCTGGGGTGCAGCCACGGTGTTGGTTCCCTTTGTTCGAGATCTCGAGAGGTCAGCGCGAGGCACATCGCCCCGGTGATCGGCGGCCACCCGGGGTGGACACCTTCAAGCACAGCGTGAAGCGAGCCTCGCGCGCGTTCGAGTCCACCGTACTGGGAGGCCCGCGTCACGTGCAAAAGAAAACGGCGTGTCCACGCGGAAAAGGCGGCCTCCGCATCAACCTTCACGTGAGGCTCCAAGGACCAGCCGCCGCGGTACTGGCACCCCGACGCGCGCGAGACCCCGCGCCCCGACCTTCACCTTCACGTTCTACTGGAGACTCCTGCGGCCCCGGTTCAGCGCGTGATCGGGCGCGTGGGCACGGAGACGTCGATCTCGGCGACGCCACCCTCCGCGGACCCGTGCCGCTCGTCCGCCAGGAACGCCTCGGCCACGGACCCCTTGAGGCCCGCATCCTGCGCGTCGCCCCAGACCAGGGTCACCCCGCCCTCGAGCGCCAGACGGACCTGGCCCGGGCCCCGGGAGTCGGCCGTCTCGACACGATCCGCCACGGACTCCGGCAGGGCGGCCAGCACCTCGGCCACCTCGGCGCGCTCCTCCTGCGCCCGCTGCGGCAGCTCCTCGGAGAACGCGGGGAGGTCCTCGCCCTCGAGCCGTTCCTCCGGCACTCCCGTCAGGACGGTGCCGTCCGCGAGCAGCAGCTGCACGCCGTCGCCGCCATCCCGCCGGGCCCGTGCCTCGTGCTCCCGGACCACGACCTCCAGGCCGGTGGGCAGGCGGGGCACGGCCTGGACCTCGGCCACTCCGGGCAGACCACCGACCAGCTCGCCCACACGGCCGGCGCCGACGCAGGACAGCGGCACGCCGTACACGGGCTCCAGGCGCTCCTGGACGTCGGTGGCGGAGACATGGCGGGTGCCGGTGACCTCGACGCGGTCCACCGCGAGCACGGGCGAGAAGAACACGACCCAGCCCAGGGCGGTCAGCACCGCGAGCACCGCGGCCGCCACACCCCAGCGCATAGCGCGGCGCCGGCGCGCGGTGCGGCCCGGGAATCGGACCACGGTGGAGGCGTCGGCCCCGGGCGGTGCGACCGGCGACGTCCCGCGGCCGAGCCTCACGGGTGGGCGACGCCGGGCGCCGCGTCCCGGCCGAGCTCGGCCAGCACGTCCGCACCCAGGGCGGTGACGTCCCCCGCGCCCATCGTCAGGACGACGTCGCCGGCCGTGGCGCCCGCCGCGAGCGAGCGCACCGCCTCGGCGCGGTCCTCGGCGACGACACGGTCCTCGGCGGCGCCCGTGGTGAGGCGGGAGGCGATGAGGGACGAGTCGACGCCGGGCATCGGCTCCTCCCGAGCCGCGTACACGGGCAGCACGCGCACCGCGTCCGCCCCGGAGAGGGCGGCGGCGAACTCGGCGGCGAAGTCCCGGGTGCGGGAGAACAGGTGGGGCTGGAACAGGACGTGCACGCGGGCGTCGGCGGCCACGGCACGGCCGGCGGAGACCGCGGCGGCCACCTCCGTGGGATGGTGCGCGTAGTCGTCGAAGACCCGCACGCCGCGCGCGGCGCCGCGGAACTCGAAGCGGCGGGCCGTGCCCCGGAAGGCCTCCACGCCCCGCACGGCGGCCTCGAAGGCCATGCCCGCCCGGACGGCGGCCAGGACCACGGCGGCGGCGTTCAGCGCGTTGTGCCGGCCGGGCACCTGCAGGTGCAGGGTGCGCGCCGGGCCGTCCGCCATCCGGAACGTGGCGCGCTGGCCCACTCCGGTCTCGCCCGGCTCCACCGCGAGGTCGGTGACCAGCAGGTCCGGCGCCACGCCGTCACGGGGCGCCGAGCCGTAGGTCACGACGTCGGCGGCCGCGTGCTCCCGGGCCCACGCGGCCAGGTCCGCCGCGCCGGCGTCGTCGAGGCAGGCCACGAGGACCCCGCCCTGGGCGGCGGCCGGCAACCCGCCCGCGAAGTCCCGGAAGACCTGGTGCACCGCCTCCTCGGTCCCGTAGTGGTCCAGGTGGTCGGCCTCCACGGTCGTGACGATCCCGATCGTGCTCGGGTAGTTCACCAGGGTGCCGTCGGACTCGTCGGCCTCCGCGATGAACCACTCGCCCTGTCCCGCCCTGGCGTTGGTGCCGAGCCCGGCGACGGCGGCGCCGACCGCGAACGTGGGGTCCCAGCCGGCGTCGGAGAAGGCCATGGCCGCCATGGAGGACGTGGTGGTCTTCCCGTGCGTGCCGGCGACGGCCAGCACCCGGTGGCCGCGCATGGCCAGGGCAAGGCCCTCGGAACGGTGCAGCACGCGCAGTCCGCGCGCCACGGCGGCGTCGTGCTCCGGGTTGCCCGGCCCGGCGATCGAGGAGGCGATCACCGTGGTGACGTCCCGGCCGAGGTGCGCCGCGTCGTAGCCGACCGTGATCCGGGCGCCGCCCGCGGCGAGCTCGCGCATCACGGGCAGGTCCTTCGCGTCGGAGCCGGACACCGCGACGCCTTGCTCCTGCAGGATGCGGGCGACCCCCGACACGCCGACGCCGCCGATCCCCAGCAGGTGCACGCGGCCCAGGTCGGCGAAGCGGCCCTCGGCCGCGGGACGGGTGCTCTCGTCTCGGCTCATCGCCGGGCTCCTTCCTGGGCGGCCGAGCGCACGAGGCCGGCCATGGTGACGTCCGCGTCCCGGACGCCGAAGCGGGCGGCCGCCTCCCCCATGCGCGCGAGACGCTCGGGGTCGGTCGCCAGCGGGATCAGCTGACGCTGCACCCATGCGCGCCCGAAGGCGTCGTCACGGACGAGCAGCGCGCCCTCCGCCTCCACCACGGGGCGGGCGTTGAGCGCCTGCTCGCCGTTGCCGATGGGCAGGGGGACGTAGACGGCGGGCAGGCCGACCGCGGACACCTCGCAGACCGTGCCGGCGCCCGAGCGGGCCACGATCAGGTCGGCGGCGGCGTAGGCCTGCTCCATGCCCGCCAAGTACTCCCGCTGGACGTAGCCGTCCCGGACCAGCAGGCTGCCGTCGTCCTCGGTGAGGGCCTTGTCCCGACCGGTCAGGTGGAACACCTGCAGACCGGCGTCCAGGAGGTCGCCCAGCGCGGCGCGCACGGTGCGGTTCACGGCCAGCGCACCCGAGCTGCCGCCGGTCACCACGACGGTGGTCCGGTCCGGGTCCAGGCCGAGGGCCTCACGGGCGGCACGGCGGGCGGCCGCCCGGTCCAGGCCGGAGATCTCGGGGCGCATCGGCATGCCCACCCAGCGGGCGCCGCGGAGGCGGGTGTCCGGCAGGGCGGTGCCGACGTGCGTGGCCCGCAGGGCGCCGATGCGGTTGGCCAGGCCGGGGCGGGCGTTGGCCTCGTGGACCACCACGGGCACACCGGCCCGGAACGCGGCGAGGTACACGGGCGTGGCGACGTAGCCGCCCACGCCCACGACGACGTCGGCGCGCCGGTCCCGCAGGATCCGGGCCGCCGTGGCGACCGCGGCGCGCATGCGGGCCGGGAAGCGGACGACGTCCATCGACGGGCGGCGCGGCATCGGGACCCGGTCGATCAGGTCGAGCTCGTAGCCCGCCTCGGGGACGAGACGCGTCTCCATGCCGGAGGCGGTGCCGACCATGGTGCACTCGACGGGTCCGCCGCCGTCGCCCTCCAGGGCGCGGGCGATCGCGAGCATCGGGGAGATGTGGCCGGCGGTGCCGCCGCCGGCCAGCACCACCCGCAGGGGTCCGGAGGGATGAGAGGTCTGCGTCATCGGGGCTCCTGGAGGGCGGGGGTGGGGATCACGGGGAGGGGGTCGGTGTCCGGCTCGTCCGCCTGCGGGCGGGCGTCCGGCTGCGCGGCACGGCGGCGCTCGTGACGGGCGAAGGCCAGCACGATGCCGACCGCGCTCAAGGACAGGGTGAGCGCGGAACCACCATAGGAGATGAAGGGCAGCGGGACGCCCACCACGGGGATGACCCCGGAGACCATCGCGATGTTGACGAACGCCTGACCCACCAGCCAGGCCAGGATCCCCCACGTGGACAGGCGGATGAACGTGGACGTGGTCCCGGCGGCGACGCGGTAGATGCCGATCGCCAGGCCGAGGTAGGCCAGCAGCACCACCAGCGTGCCCACGAGCCCGAGCTCCTCGCCGAGGATGGTGAAGATGAAGTCGTTCTCGGCCTCCGGGATGTAGCTCCACTTCTGGCGGGACTGGCCGAGGCCCGCGCCCCACCAGTTGCCCGAGGCCAGGGCGTACATCCCGTGCGCCGGCTGGAAGCAGGGGTCGGTGGCGTCCGAGCAGTCCCCCATCCAGGCCTGAACCCGGACCATGCGGTGCGGGGCGAGGAGGGTCAGGGCCAGGATGCCCAGCACGCTCAGCGCCAGGAAGGTGAGGAAGACCCCCCAGTGGGTGCCGGCCACGTACAGCACCGTGGCCAGCACGATCGCGAGGATGATCGCGGTCCCGAGGTCGCTGCCCGCCATCACCAGGCCCAGCAGCAGCAGGCCGCCGGGCAGCACCGGGATCAGCGCGTGCCGCACCTGGGTGACGAGGCGGTGCTTGCGCTCCAGGACCGCCGCCGCCCACAGGGCCAGGGCGAGCTTGGCGGCCTCGGAGGGCTGCATCCGGAACCCGCCGATGCCCAGCCAGTTGCGATTGCCGCCCACGGTGACGCCGAGCGGGGAGAACGCGACCAGCGCGAGCAGGATCACGGCCACGCCGAACGCCGGCCAGGCGAGCGCCTTGAAGACGCGCACCGGCAGGCGCGAGAACACGAGCAGGGCCGCCACGCCCGCCACCGCCCAGGCGCTCTGGCGCAGGAACAGCGCGTACGAGCCGCCGCCGGTGCCGATCGCCTCGACGGAGGACGAGGAGAGCACCATCACGAGCCCCAGCACGGTGAGCAGGGCGGTGCAGCCGCTGATGAGCAGGACCGACAGGTCGAGGGCGCGGCGACCCTCGAGGACCCGCCACATCCGGTGCAGGAGCCGCTCCCGGTGCTCGGGGGCGTCGTCGTCCGCGCGGGGGCGGACCGGGCGGAGCTCGATCGGGGACATGGCCCTCCTCACGGGGGAAGCGAGACGGTCGGGTGGGCGGCGGGTCAGTCGGTGTCGGGGGCGGCGTCGTCGTGCACGTCCCAGCCGTGCTCGCGCATCAGCCCGGCGACGGCCTCGATGAATGCGTCGCCGCGGGCCGCGTAGGAGCGGAACTGGTCCATCGACGCCGCGGCGGGCGCCATGAGCACGGTGTCACCGGGGCGGGCCAGGCCGTCGGCCACGCGCACCGCCTCGGCCATCACGGCCGCGCCGTCGGCGGGGCCGGTGCCGTCGGCCGCGGCGAGGGGGGCGTGGACGGGGACGTCCGGGGCGTGCGCGGCCAGGGCAGCGCGCAGGGCCGAGGTGTCCCTGCCCAGGAGCACCACCGCCCGGAGCCGGTGGGCGTGCGCGGCCACCAGCTCGTGATAGGTCACGCCCTTGGGCAGGCCGCCGGCCAGCCACACCACGGAGCTGAACGCCGCCAGCGACGCGTCCGCGGCGTGCGGGTTCGTCGCCTTGGAGTCGTTGACCCACATGATGTCGCGGGAGGTGGCCACGAGCTGGATGCGGTGCTCCCCGCGGTCGTAGGAGCGCAGGCCCTCGGCCACGGCCGCGGGGCTCACCCCGACGGCCCGGGTCAGCGCCGCCGCGGCGGCCGCGTTGGCCATGGTGTGGCGCGGCGCCACCGGGCCCAGGTCGGCGCGCTCGGCCAGGGCGATCGCCTCGTGGCGCCGGTTGTCCAGGAACGCACGGTCCACGAGGATCCCGTCCACGACGCCGATGTCGGACAGGCCCGGGGTGTCCGTGGTGAAGCCGATCGCGCGGCAGCCCTCCTGGACGTCCGCGCGCTCCACGAGGGTGCGGGTCAGCGGGTCCTGCTCGTTGAACACGCAGGCCACCCGCGTGTTCGCATACACCTTGCCCTTGGCGGCGGCGTACTCCTCCATCGAGCCGTGCCAGTCCACGTGGTCCTCGGCCAGGTTCAGCACCGCAGACGACGCCGGGGCCAGGCCGTGCGTCCAGTGCAGCTGGAAGCTGGAGAGCTCGAGGGCGAGCACGTCGAAGCCCTGCGGGTCGCGGATCGCGTCGAGCACGGGGGTGCCGACGTTGCCGCAGGCCACCGCTCGACGGCCGTCCGCCCGCAGGATGGCCTCGACCATCGTCACGGTCGTCGTCTTGCCGTTCGTGCCCGTCAGGCACACCCAGTCGGCGGTCTTCCGGCCGGCGCGCTCGCGCAGCCGCCAGGCGAGTTCGACGTCGGACCAGATCGGCAGGCCCGCCGCGTGGGCGGCCATCAGCAGCGGCTGGTCCGGCCGCCAGCCCGGGGAGGTCACGACGAGGTCCGCGGCGGCGCCGTCGACCTCGGGCAGCGCCTGCGTGGCCGCCCGGTCCAGCAGGACCTCGCGGACCCCCACGATCCGCAGGGTCTCGGCGCGCGCCCGGTTCTCCGGCCCGTCGTCGCCGTCCACCACCACGACGGCGGCGCCCAGCTCGGCCAGGGTGTCGGCCACGGAGAAGCCGGTGACGCCCAGGCCCGTGACGACGACACGCAGGCCGGCCCACCCCGGAGCGTCCCAGGACGTGAGGTCGGCGGTGCGGGCGGTGTCGGCGCGGGGCCGGCGCACCGGTGCGGGCGCGGCGTCGGACGCGGGGCCGGTCACGGGGTCACCCCCGCGAGGCCGCCCTGGCGGATGAGCCAGTCGCCGTAGAAGATCGCGAGCCCCACGGTGACGCACATCAGGGACAGCAGCCAGAAGCGGACCACGACGGTCACCTCGGCCCAGCCCTTGAGCTCGAAGTGGTGCTGCAGCGGCGCCATGAGGAACACGCGCTTGCCGCCGGAGACCTTGAACCAGCCCACCTGGATGATGACGGAGAGGGTGATCGCGACCATGAGGCCGGCCAGCACGGCCACCAGGATCTCGGTGCGCGTGAAGATCGCGAAGCCGGCCAGGGCGCCGCCCAGGCCCAGGGAGCCGGTGTCCCCCATGAAGATCTTGGCCGGGGAGGTGTTCCACCAGAGGAAGCCCAGCAGGCTGCCCGTGAGGATCGCCGCGAGCAGGGCGAGGTCCATGGGGTCGCGGACCTCGTAGCAGCCGCGGGTGCCCTCGAGCGCGCAGGACTGGCTCGACTGGAAGAGCGATATCAGGACGTAGGCGCCCGTGATCATGGCGGTGGCGCCCGTGGCTAGCCCGTCGAGGCCATCCGTGAGGTTCACGGCGTTCGTGGTGGCGGTGGTGATGAGGTTCGACCAGATCACGAACAGGATGACGCCGATCGCGGGTCCGGCGAAGGCCAGGTCGAGCCACGGGATGTCCCGCGCGAAGGAGATCGCCGTCGAGGCGGGGGTCAGGCCCCGCTCGTCCGGGAAGTTCAGGGCGAGGACCGCGAAGGCGGTGCCGATCAGGGCCTGGAGGATGATCTTGCCGCGCGGCGTCAGGCCGAGCGAGCGCTGCTTCGTGATCTTCGTGAAGTCGTCCACGAAGCCGACGAAGGCCATGCCCACCGTGAGCAGCAGCAGGATCAGGCCGGAGGCCGTGGGCCCGCCGAAGTCGACGCCGAGCACCGCGAGCAGCCCGTGGGTGATCAGGTACGCCAGCACCAGGGAGCCGATGATGACCGCGCCGCCCATCGTGGGCGTGCCGCGCTTGGTCTTGTGGGTGGTCGGGCCGTCGTCGCGGACGAACTGGCCGTATCCGCGCTTGACGAGGAACCGGATGAACAGCGGGGTGCCGGCGGCCGAGAGGACCAGGCCGAGCACGCCGCCGATGAGCAGTCCGATCACGGTCGGGACTCCTTCGGGGAGGCGGAGGGGGCGGCGACGGCGTCGGCCGTGGCGAGGCGCTCGCCGAGGGCCGCGAGCCCGACGCCGTTGGAGGACTTGACGAGGACGAGGTCGCCGGGGCGCAGGTGCTCGGCGAGGAACGCCTCGGCCTGCGCGGCGTCGTCGACGAAGTGCGCCTCCTCGCCCCAGCTGCCCTCGTTGAGGGCGCCGATGTAGAGCGGCCGGGCTCCGGCGCCCACCACCAGCAGCTGGGCGATGTTCAGGCGCACCACGGACTCGCCCACGAGGGTGTGCTCACGGACGCGGGCATCGCCGAGCTCGAGCATCTCCCCCAGGACGGCCCAGGTGCGGCGGCCGCTGGAGCGGCCGAGGGTGGCCAGCGTTCGGAGCGCGGCGCGCATGGACTCGGGGTTGGCGTTGTACGCGTCGTTGATGATCGTGACGCCGTCCGCGCGGTCGGTGCGCTCCATCCGGAAGCGGCTGGCGGGCCCGAGCCCGTCGAGACCACGGGCGATCTCGGCCGGGTCCATGCCGGCGGCGTGGGCGGCCGCGGCGGCGGCCAGCACGTTGTGCACGTGGTGCAGGCCGGTCAGTCCGGAGGCCACCGGATGCCGCACGGCGGCCTCATCCGTCCCGACCTGCAGGTCGAAGACGGGGCGCTCCTGGTCGTCGGATCGCACGTCCCGTGCGGCGACGAGGCCCGACGCGCGGCCGGCGGCCACGTCCTCGGCCGCGCGGGTGACGCCCCGTTCGTCCGCGGTGAACCAGGTGATCGGGGCGGCGGTCCGCGCCGCCATGCCGGCGACACGCTCGTCGTCGAGGTTGAGGACGGCGACGCCGTCGGGGCCGAGGGCCTCCACGAGCTCGCCCTTGGTGCGCGCGATGTTCGCCACGCCGCCGAAGCTGCCCGCATGGGCGGTGCCCACCATGAGCACGACGCCGATGTCCGGGCGCACGATGTCGCAGAGGTACGCGATGTTGCCGACGTGGTCCGCGCCCATCTCGACCACGAGGAAGCGCGTGTCCAGCTCCGCCCGGAACACCGTGAGCGGCACGCCGACCTCGCCGTTGTACGAGCCGACCGGTGCGACGGTGGGGCCCTGGGTGGCCAGCAGCGCGGCGAGCAGGTCCTTGGTGGTGGTCTTGCCGGCCGAGCCGGTGATGCCGATGACGGTGGTCGGGGAGTGCTCCCGGACGCGGCGCACGACCTCCCGGGCGAGCGCGCCCATCGCGAGCACGGCGTCCTCCACGATGATCGCCGGGTGCGCGGCGCCGTCGGGGGCGTGCGTGGCGCGCTCGGCGAGCACAGCGGCGGCGCCGGCGCCCAGCGCGGTGTCGATGAAGTCGTGGCCGTCGGCGCGCTCCCCCGGCTTCGCCACGTAGAGCGTGCCCTCGGCGGTGACCTCCCGCGAGTCGGGGGTGACGTGCACCAGCACGGTGGCGGGGTCGAGGGTGGCCGAGAGCGTGCCGGACACGGCCTCGGCGATCTGGGCTGCGGTGAGAGCGATCATGACTCGATGACCTTACCCTCGCGGACTGGGCCGGAGACCGAGGCGGAGGCCACAGCGGCACCGGCGGCCAGGGCCTCGCGCAGGGCCACCCGATCGTCCAGCGGGACGAGCTCGCCGTCGTAGTCCATCGTGGTCTCGTGCCCGCGGCCGGCCAGGAGGATGCCGTCCTGCGGCCCCGCCAGCTCCACGGCGCGGCGGATGGCCGCGAAACGGTCGGCCACCTCCTCGATCACGACCGTGCGGCCCTCCTCCCGCGCGATGCGGTCGGCCTCGGCGCGGGCGCCGGCCAGGATGTGGGCGCGGATCGGCGCCGGGTCCTCCGAGTGGGGGGTGTCGTCGGTGACGATCACCACATCCGCCGCCCGGGCCGCGATCGCGCCCATCACGGGCCGCTTGTCACGGTCACGGTCGCCGGCGGAGCCGAACACGATCAGGGTGCGGCCGCGCGTCCCGGCCGCCGCCCGGGCGTCGGCGAGGGAGCGCAGCGCCTGGACCATGCCGTCCGGGTTGTGCGCGAAGTCGACGACGGCGTCCGGCTCGCGGCCCACGACCTCCATCCGCCCCGGGACGGCGGCGGCCAGAGGGCCCTCGCCCGCGGGCACGTCCAGGACGGCGGCGAGCGCGTCCAGGTGCTCCTCCCCCACGGCGTGCAGCACGAGCAGGACCGCGAGGGCCGCGTTGGCCACGTTGAAGCGGCCCGGCAGACCGACGGAGGCCCGCAGCTCCCGGCCCGTGGCCGCGTGGCGCAGGGTGAAACGGTGGCCGAGGCCGTCCGGCGCGAGCTCGGCGACCTCCCAGTCAGCCCGGAGGCCGGGGTCGTGTTCGGCCAGGGCGCCCGGCGTCGGCGCGGCCGGCCCGAGGGCGAGCGTGGTGACGGGAGCGCCGGCGGCCCGGGCCATGGCGACGCCCCAGCGGGGTCCCTCGCCGCCGTCGAGCGTGATGACGGCGTGGTCGGTGCGGGCGGGGTCGAACAGACCGGCCTTGGCCGCGAAGTACTCCTGCATCGAGCCGTGCATGTCCAGGTGGTCCTGGGTCAGGTTGGTGAACCCGGCCACCGCGTAGCGCAGGCCGGCGATCCGCTGGTACGCCACGGCGTGGGAGGAGACCTCCATGACGGCGGTGTCCACCTGCTCCTCGCGCATGAGCGCCATGAGGGCGTGCAGCTGGGTGGCCTCGGGCGTGGTGAGCGTGGAGGGGACCTCCCGCTCCCCCGCGCGGATCAGGATCGTGCCCACGATGCCCGACCGGCGCCCCAGGGCCTCGAGCAGGGCGGCGGAGAGGAAGCTCGTGGTGGTCTTGCCGTTGGTGCCGGTCACGCCGACCAGGCGCGGGCCGGCGTCGCCCCCGCCGCCGTAGACGCGGGCCGCCACGGTGCCGGCGGCGGTGCGCACGGCGTCGACCTCGAGCACCGGGACGTCGGCCAGGCCCTGCCCCGCCAGGAGCGCGCGGCCCGCCGCGTCCGTCAGGACGCCGACGGCGCCGGCCTCCAGCGCCGTGGCCGCGAACGCCGCACCGTGGGCGCGCGCCCCCGGAACGGCGACGTAGAGGTCGCCCGGGCGCACGACACGCGAGTCGAGGCTGACCCCCGTGACGCCGTCGGCCGGGGCCGCGCCGTGGACGTGGGCCGCGATCCCCGCCTCGGCCAGCGCCTGCGCGAGGACGGGCCAGGGCGTGGCGGGGGTGTGGGAGGGCCGGAAGGCGGCGTCCTGCTGGGCGGGGGTCAGCGGAGCAGGGGGGTCGCTCGGGGTGGTCATGGGGGTGCTCCTGGGGTGCTCGGGGCCGGCGGCGTGGGTCACCACGGCCGGTCCTGCGGATCGTCCACGAAGACGCGGTAGTCGTTCGGCTCGGCTCCGGTGGCGGGCACGTCCGCCTGGCGGAGCATGTACTCCATGATCGTGGCGGCCGCGACGGACACGTCCCGGGAGCCCTGCTTCGACGGCGGCCGATGCAGGGACACGGACACCACGAAGCGGGGGTCGTCGAGCGGGGCGACGGCGGTGAAGCCGAAGTTGTAGCCGTCGTACGTGCCGGTGTCGCTCGCGGCCTCGGCGGTGGAGGACTTGCCGCCCACGCGATACCCGGGGATCGCGGCGGCCTTGCTGGTGCCCTGCGTCACGACGGTCTCCATCATGCGGAGCATCTGCGCCGCCGTCTCCTCGGAGACCACGCGGTGGGGCTCCGCGGACGACTCCCAGCGCTTCTCCGCGCCGTCGCCGTCCACCGTGGCGCCGATCAGCCGGGCCGGGATCAGCACGCCGCCGTTGGCGAGGGCCTGGTACATCTGGGCGGTGTGCAGGGTGGTCTGGGTGTAGCCCTGGCCGAAGGCCGTGGTCAGGCGCTGGCGGCCGTCCCACTGCTCGGGCGGGACGAGGACGCTGCCCGCCTGCTGCGGCAGCCCGAGGTCGATGGGCTGGCCGACCCCGAAGGAGCGCATGTACTCGTAGCGCTGCTCGTCCGTGATCGTCTCGGCGATCTGCACCGTGCCCGTGTTGTAGGAGCGCGCGTAGATGCCTGCGACGGTCATGTCGAACGTCGGGTGCGGGGAGAAGTCCCGGATGGTCTGCCCGTCGAAGTCCTGGCTGCTGGGGACGGTGAACCCGTCCGTGGCGGTGACCTTCCCGGCATCGACGGCGGCCGCGATCGGCAGCGCCTTGCCCGTGGAGCCCGGCTCGTACGGGGTGCTCATCACGGTGGAGGTGCGGAAGTTCGCCTCGGTGGCGTCGGGGTCGGCGGGGTCCACCGTGGTGGAGTCCGCCATGACGATCACGTCGCCCGTCTTCACGTCCATCACGACGGCGTTCGCCCACTCCGCGTCGTACTCGGCGGCGAGGGCGCCGAGGGTCTCCTGCGCGAACCACTGGGCGTCCTTGTCCACGGTCAGGCGCAGGTCGGCGCCGTCCACGGCCGGAACCTCCTCGAGCGGGGCGTTGGGGATGCGGATGCCGTCCGCGCCCACCTCGAACGTGCGGGTGCCCGGGGTGCCGGTCATGACGTCGTCCTGGCTGAGCTCGAGGCCTTCGAGGGCGGTGCCGTCACCACCCATGAAGCCGATGATGCTGCCGGCGATCGACCCGTTCGGGTAGGTGCGGCGGTCCACCGCCTCGGAGAGCAGGCCCGGCACGTTGAGTGCCATGGCCGCGTCCCGCACCTCCGGGGTCACGGAGCGACGCACCACGGCGTACGGGCGGGAGCCGATGGTGGCCTCGCGCACCTCCTCCTCCGACATGCCGAGCACCTCGGCCAGGCTGGCCAGGCGCGAGTCCACGTCCACGAGCACGGTCTCCCGGGCCTCGCGGTCCCATTCGTTGAAGTCCTTGACGAGGCGCTGGTCCACGACGATGTCGTATCGGCGCACGCTGGCGGCCAGCACGTCGCCGTCGCGGTCCAGGATGGACCCGCGCTGCGGCAGGGTCTCCTGGTGCGTCAGGCGCTGGTCCATGGCCGCCGCGGCCTGCCCCGTGGGGTCGATGCCCTGCACGTAGACGAGCCGCAGCGCGAGCCCGCCGAGCAGGACGAGGACGAGCAGCAGCAGGATGCGGGTGCGCACGGCGGGGTGCCCGGGAGCGGGCCCGACCGTCGATCCGCCGCGGGCACGGTGCGAGGCGGGACGGTCGTTCAACGGTCGGCGGCGTCCTGGTCGGCGGCGGCGGAGGCGTCCTCACCGCCGAGGGTGCGCGGTCCCTCGATCTCGTCCTGGCCCTCGGCGGACGCCCCCTGACGGACCACGTCCGCGTCCGCCGGCGGCGCGACGTAGGTGCCGGAGACGTCGCCGTCCTGGGCCGCCTGGGCCTCGCCGCTGAACTCGCCCGTGCCCGCGTCAACGGAGGCGGTGCCGGCGGGGGCGACCATCCCGAGGGCGTCGGCGCGCGCGGCCAGGTTCTGCGGCGCCTCGAGGTTCCCGACCTGCTCGGCCAGCCGCTCATTGGTCTCGGTGACGGCCTGCTGCTCCTGGCGCAGGTCCAGGAGGGCGTACTGCCGGTTGGACATCGTGATGTTCATGACGAGCACCGCCGCGAGCGCGGCGAGCACCACGAGGACGCACAGCACGGTCACGCCGGAGCGGGATCGGGGCAGCGGGGCGGGCACCACCGAGAGCGGCGTGCGCTCCTGCGGAGCCGGCCGCGCAGGGGCGACGGGGGTCGACCCGGGGCGCAGCGACCCCGCGATCCGTGCGTGTGCGGCCATGCTCATCTCCTCGTGCAGCGTCATGCCGTGGTCCTGGACGTCCTGATCTTCTCAACCGCCCGCACTTTCGCGGAGGAGGCGCGACGGTTCTCTGAGATCTCTTCTTCGGTGGGCTTCTCGGTGCCACGGGTGAGCACCCGCACCACGGGTTCGTGCTCCTCCAGCACCACCGGGAACCCCGGGGGCGCCGTGGACGTGGCCCACGCGCTCAGGTGTCGCTTCGTGATGCGGTCCTCGAGGGAGTGGTAGCTCATCACCACGAGGCGGCCGCCCACGTGGAGGGCGTCGAGGATGGCGGGCACGGCGGCGTCGAGGATGTCGAGCTCCTCGTTCACGGCGATGCGCAGGGCCTGGAAGGTGCGCTTGGCCGGGTGCCCGCCGGTGGCCCCCGCGGCGACGGGGACGGCCGAGCGGATCACCTCGACGAGGCGTCCGGTGGTCTCGATGGGTGCTTCGGCGCGGGCTCGGACGATGGCCCGTGCGATGGGGCCGGCGAAGCGCTCCTCGCCGTCGCGACGGATGATGCGGCGCAGTTCCTGCTCGTCCAGCTCCGCCACGAGTGTCGCGGCGGAGCGCTCGGCGGTGTCGTCCATGCGCATGTCCAGCGGAGCGTCGTAAGAGTAGGCGAAGCCGCGCTCCCGGTCGTCCAGCTGGTAGGAGGACACGCCGAGGTCGTAGAGCGCGGCGTCGACCTTCGTGACGCCCGCGGCGGCCATGGCCTCGGGCACCCGGTCGTAGGTGCCGTGGAAGGGGATCACACGGTCGGCGAGGGGGCCGAGGCGCTCGGCGGCCATGGCCTGGGCGTGGGCGTCGCGGTCGATGCCGATGACGCGCAGGTGGGGGAACCGGGTCAGCAGGGCCTCGGTGTGCCCGCCCATGCCCAGCGTGCCGTCGACGGCGACGGGCGTGCGGCCAGCCTCGAGCGCGGCCTGGACGGCGGGGGCGAGGAGGTCGACGACGCGGTCCCGCATCACGGGCAGGTGGCGGTCCTCCGGGCGCGGCTGGCCTGCGTCCACTCTCGACCTCCTGCTCACATCGCGGTCCTGGCGGACCTCGGGCGGGATCCCCATCCGTCCGCCGCCGCGCCTGGCCCAGGGGAAGACGGGTCAGGTGCGGCGGCGTCGGCTGGAGGTCTCGCTCGAGGTCGGGTGGTCACGGTCAGAAGACGCCGGGCAGGACGTCCTCGTCGGTCTCGGAGAAGGCGGCTTCCTGCTCGGCGAGGTAGGTGTTCCAGGACTCCGAGTCCCAGATCTCCACTCGCGTCCCCGCGCCGATCACGGTCACGTCCCGGTCCAGCCCCGCATACTGCCGCAACGGCGCCGGCACGGTCACCCGACCCTGCTTGTCCGGGACCTCGTCCGACGCCCCCGAGAGGAAGACGCGGATGTAGTCACGGGCCTGGCGGGAGGACAGTGGAGCCGACCTCATCTGCTCGTGGACCCGCTCGAACTCACGAGCGCTGAACACGTAGATGCAGCGCTCCTGACCCCGGGTCAGGACCAGCCCCTCCGCCAGCTCCTCGCGGAACTTGGCGGGGAGGATCAGCCGGGACTTCTCGTCGAGCCGGGGGGTGTACGTGCCCAAGAACACGGCACACCCCCTGGCTCGTCAAGCGGTCCCTCCCGACCAAGGTCGGGACCCATGCTCTCTCCTTCCCTCCACATTACCCCACTTCCCTCCACCATCAACCCCGGACGCGGGTCCCGGCGCCACGGGCGTGTCGAGGCCCCCCGAGTCCGGCGCGCCATCCCGCGGGTCCCGGGGCCGGCGTCGCCGTGGAGGGACGTGAAGGACCGGTGGGCCCCGGTGGAGGGCCGCGGCGACGACGGGGCCTCGAGCAGCGGAAAGGCCCCGATCCGGAGCGGATCGGGGCCTGGAGTGGAGGATAGTGGGGGCCCGGCGGGCCAGGCGCTCAGTCGCCTCCGGCGCGCCGCTCGTCCCAGCGCCGCTCGAGGCGGCCCATGAAGTCGCCGCCTCCCTGCCGTCGCGGTGCGCCCGACCGGCGGGCCTCCGGGCCCGAGGCCCCGGAGGCGACAGCGCGCGGCCGCGTGGTCAGCAGGAAGATGCCGGCCCCGATGACGACGACGCCGAGCACGCCCAGGAGGATCGCGTGGTTGGCGACCCCGAGGACCACGACGAGCAGCCCGACCACTGCGAGGACGGCCCCGGCCACGACGCGACCCACGGGCAGCCGATGCCGCCCCGTGTCCGCCATCTGGGTGGCCAGCCGGGGGTCCTCGGTGCGCAGCTGCTGCTCCAGCTGGTCCAGCATCCGCTGCTCATGCTCTGAGAGGGGCATGGCGACTCCTTCGAACGCGGCCTCCGACACCTCCGGGACCGGGAGGGGACGCCCGCGCGTCCGACTTGCCCTCCAGGATAGGACCTGCCGCCCCACCCTAGCCAGGTGGCGACGTCGCCGGCCCCGGAACCCCTCACTCCCGGTCCGGGCCTCCGGGGCCCGGCCGCGGCGCGTCCCGGCGGGCGTCGGCGCGGGCCTCGCGGCGACCCAGCAGCGACGCCGGCCGCACGGCCGCCGTCGGGAAGCGCCGGGCGACGGCGTCCAGGGCGGCCTCGGCACCAGCCCAGTCGCCCGCCTCCGACGCCTCGCCCTCCGTCCCCCAGGCGGGACCGCCGAAGAGCGCCTCCTGGGCCGGGGGCTGATCGGCCTCGTCCCCGAGGCGCTCGGCGCGCACGCCCACGAGCCGGACCGGATGCGGCCGTTCGGCGTGCAGCTCGCGGACGAGCCGCCGCGCCGGGCCGAGGAGGTCGTGGCCCGTGGCGGTCGGCCGGGCGAGGCGGGCGGTGCGGCTGCGGACCGACCCGTCCGGCGCCTTGAGGCGGACCGTCACCGCGCCGGCGGTGACCTGCTCCGCACGCAGCCGGGCCGCGACCCGGTGGCACAGGCGCAGGACCTCCGGGTCGACGCCCACGACGTCGACGGGGTCGACGTCGAAGGTGTGGTCCGCGCCGATGCTGCGGGCCGCCGGGCGCGGGGCGACGGGGCGCGGGTCGATGCCCCGGGCGAGCGACGCCCACTCCCGGCCGGCAGCCCCGAACGACGCCTCCAGCCGCGCGGGGTCCACCCGGGCGAGGTCACCGATGGTCGCCACCCCCCGCCGGGCGAGCCGCTCGGCCGCCTTGGGGCCCACGCCCCACAGCCGGCCCACGGGCAGCGGATGGAGGAAGTCCAGGGTGCGCTGCGGCGGCACGATCAGCAGGCCGTCGGGCTTGGCCGCGGTGGACGCCGTCTTGGCCACGAACTTCACGGCCGAGCCGCCCACGGTGCACGGCAGCCCCAGCGCTGAGCGGACGCGCTCCCGGATCAGGTGGCCGATGTGCTCGGGCGGGCCGAGCCGGCGGCGGGCGCCGGCGACGTCGAGGAACGCCTCGTCCACGCTGAGCTGCTCCATCACGGGGGTCACGTCCGCGAGCACGGCCATCACCTCGGCGGAGACGGCCCGGTAGAGCTGCTGGCGCGGCGGGATGACCACGAGGGGTGGGCACAGGGCGCGGGCGTGCGCCAGGGGCATCGCCGAGCGGACCCCGTAGGCCCGCGCCGCGTACGAGGCGGAGAGCACCACGGACCGGCCGCTCGGGGCGGCGACGGCGGCGGGACGCCCCTCGAGGTCGGGCTGTTCGCGCAGCTCGACGGACAGGAAGAACGCGTCCATGTCCACGTGCAGGATCGTCGCCTCATCGCGGGGTGCAGCGGGCGCGGTCTCGGACATGGACCGAGCCTATCCGGGACCGGCGAGCCGCCGCGCGGCGCGGCTAGGGTGGGGCCATGCCCGCCGACGTCGCCGTCCCCCGCCCCCGCCCCCGTCCCGCCGACCAGGACCGCTTCCGCGCCGCCGTCGCCGACGCCCTCGACCGCCTGCTGGCGGAGCACCGCGAACTCGCCCGGGGCATCCACCCGCTGACGGCGCCCCTCGTGGACGCGATCGCGGACCTGACCGCGGGCGGCAAGCGCCTGCGCGCCGTCCTGGCCTGGCTTGGCTGGCGGGCGGCCGGTGGCGAGGCGGAGGACCCCCGCATCGCCGAGGCGGGCGCGGCGTTCGAGCTGTTCCAGGCCGCGGCGCTGATCCACGACGACATCCTCGACCGCTCGGACACCCGCCGCGGGATGCCCAGCGTGCACCGCCGCTTCGAGTCCCTCCACCGGGAGGCGGGCTGGCGCCACGCCGCGGAGCACTTCGGCGTCTCCGCCGCGATCCTCGCCGGCGACGTCGCCCTGGGGATGAGCGAGACGGCCTTCGCGCGCGTCCTCGCCGGCACGCCCCGGGAGGACCGGGCGCGGGCCGAGCTCGCGCGGATGCGCTTCGGCGTGATGGCGGGTCAGTACCTCGACGTGGTGGCCGAGATGGCCCCGGCGGCGCGCGATGCCCGGGAGGCCGAGGCGGCCGCCGAGGCGGTGGTGGAGCACAAGTCGGCGCGCTATTCGGCGGTGCACCCGCTGGCCCTGGGCGGGCTGCTGGCGGGGGCGGACGACGGGCTGGTGACCGCGTTCGCCCGGGTGTCGCTGCCGTTCGGCATGGCCTTCCAGTATCGGGACGACCTGCTCGGCGTGTTCGGCGATCCGGCGACCACGGGCAAGCCCGCGGGAGACGACCTGCGGGAGGGGAAGCAGACGGTGCTCATCGCCCGCGCCGTCGAGCTGCTCGCCCCGGACGAGGCCGTCGCGCTCGACGCGGACCTCGGCGATCCCGACCTCGGCGCGGACCGGGTGGCCCACTGGCAGGCCGTCCTCGAGGCGTGCGGTGCGCGCCAGGCCGTCGAAGAGCGGGTCGCGGTGCTCGCGCACGAGGCGGCCGGGGCCGTGGCGGGCCTGCTCGCGCACGGCGTCCCCGAGGACGTGAGCGCCGAACTCACGCGGCTGATCGACGCATACACGTCGCGCCGCCACTGAGCCGCACGGACCCCGCGGGCGGATGGCCGCCCGCGGGTCGGCTCACCAGGCCAGGGCCTGGGCGCGGCGCCGGATCTCGGTCTTCCGACCGTCCCGGAGCGCGTCGATGGGCCGGCCGGGCAACGACTCGTCCTCGGTGAACAGCCAACGGAGAGCCTCCTCGTCGGAGAAGCCGGCGTCGGCCAGCAACACGAGCGTCCCCTGCAGGGAATCGAGCACGCCGGTCTCGGTGAGGAACAGCGCCGGCACGGACCGCACCGCGGGCGCGGGGCGACGCACGGCCAGCAGGCGGCGATCATGCACGAGGTTGTGGACGCGGGTCACGCGCTGGTCGAGGCGCTCCGCCACGTCGGGCACGGAGAGCCACTCGCCCACGAGGGCGTCGAGCTCGGCGGGGATCGCGTCAGCGGGGACCGGGGTGTCGGAGGAAGTGGTGCTCACGGGCGCCAGCCTACGTGGCCGCCGACGGGCCCGGCCCACCGCGCCCCAGACGGCATGGATCTCAGTATGGTCACGAAGATCACAATCCGATAACATCGCCGAGGCTCCATGGCCGGGCGCCGACGTCGTCGGTCGACCGCGGGGGCCACGGGTCCCACCCGTCACTTCCCCGTCGTGTTCCATCCGCCCGATCCGATGCCGAGGTCTGCCGTGCCCCACACCCCCGTCCGCTCCCGCCGCCTGCGCTCCGTCCTGACCGGCGGCGCAGTGCCCCTGCTGCTGCTCACCGGTCTGCCCGCCCAGGCCCACGCCCAGGAGGCGGCGGTGCACACCGTGCGCCCGGGCGACTCCCTCACCCGGATCTCGGCCGCCCGCGGCGTCTCCGTCGCCGACCTGCTGCGGTTCAACGGCCTGGGCCTGGAGACCGTGCTCTACCCGGGTGACGAGCTCCGCCTGACCGGCGCGGCGGCCCCGGCCCCGGCCCCCGGGACCTACACGGTGCAGCCGAACGACGGGTGGTGGGTCATCGCCCGCCGCACCGGTGTCTCCGCCGCGCAGCTGCAACGCCTCAACGGCATGAGCGCCTCGAGCATGCTCCACCCGGGCATGGTCCTGACCACGCAGCGCACGGCCGCCGCACCGAAGGCCCCCGCGTCGACCGCCCCGCCCACGGCCCCCGCCACCGCGCCGGCGTCGAAGGCCCCGACGGCGGCCGGCGGGACGGTCCGGTACACCGTGGTCTCCGGCGACTCCCTCTGGGGGATCTCCCAGCGGTTCGAGGTCTCCATCCCCCGTCTGCGCGAGCTCAACGGCCTGACGCGGGCCTCGACGCTGCACCCCGGCGACGTGCTCGTGATCTCCGACGGCACCCTCGAGGTGGAGCCGGTCTCCGCCGTCCAGGCGGTCGGCGACACCTTCCTCGGGCGCACCTACGCGCCGCACGTGACGGCCTCGGCGAACGAGAACCTGCGCCTGCTGCGCTCCGTCCCGCAGCCCACCCCCGAGCAGATGCAGCAGATCGTCCGCGAGACCGCCGAGCGGATGGGCGTGGACCCTCGCCTGGCCCTGGGCCACGCGTACACCGAGTCCCGCTTCCGCATGGCCTCGGTCTCCCCCGGCAATGCCGTGGGGGCGATGCAGGTCATCCCGATCACGGGCGAGTTCGCCTCGGAGCTGGTGGGCCGCGAGCTGAACCTGCTGGACCCCCACGACAACGTGGTGGCCGGCGTTGCGTTCATCAAGTACGTGCAGGACCGCACCCCCACCCTCGATGAGGGCATCGGGGCCTACTACCAGGGCCTCGGCGGAGTGCTGGACAGCGGCCTGAACCCGGAGGCACGGGACTACGTGGCCAAGGTGCGCGCCGCGATGGCGATGTTCTGATCCGCCGGCGGCGGACCGCCCCGAGGGGGTCCGCCGCCTGTCCTACCCTGGGACGATGAGCAGCGCACGCCGGGACCCCCTCGTGGGGGGCATCGTCGACGGCCGCTACCGGGTCGTCGAGCGGCTGGCCCGGGGCGGCATGTCCACCGTCTACCTGGCCGTGGACGAGCGTCTCGACCGCCAGGTGGCGCTCAAGGTCATGCACCCGCACCTGGCGGAGGACCCCGTCCTCGTCGGCCGGTTCGAGCAGGAGGCCAAGACGACGGCGCGGCTGTCCCACCCCCACGTCGTCGCGGTCCTGGACCAGGGCCACACCGAGGCCGAGGACGGCGACGTGCTGGCCTACCTCGTGATGGAGCACGTGCCCGGCCGCACGCTGCGCGCCGTCATCCGGGACCGTGCACCGCTCTCGCCCCGGGAGGCGCTGCGGTACCTGCGTCCGCTCGTCGACGGCCTGGCCGCCGCGCACCGCGCCGGACTGGTCCACCGGGACGTGAAGCCCGAGAACGTGCTCGTCCGCGAGGACGGCCGGGTGACGGTCGCGGACTTCGGCCTCTCCCGCGCCGCCACGGCCCACACCATGGCCGGGCAGGCCGTCGTGGGCACGCCCGCCTACCTCGCCCCCGAGCACATCGCCGGGGCGCCCGCCGACGCCCGCTCCGACGTGTACGCCGTGGGCATCATCCTGTTCGAGCTGCTCACGGGCCGCCAGCCGTACACCGCGGCGACCGCGCTGCAGGTCGCCTACCGGCACGTCCACGAGCGGGTCCCCGTGCCGTCCACGCTCCACCCCGGGCTCCCCGAGGACCTCGACGACCTCGTGCTGTGGTGCACCGAGCCGGACCCGGCCGACCGGCCCGCCGGTGCCGGCGAGCTCCTGCACCGCATCGAGGCCGTGGCGGCGGGCCTGGACCCCGACGAACCGGACCGCAGCCCCGCCGCGGGCCCGGGCGCGGAGCCGGCGGCGGCCGCCCCCGCCGCCGATGGCCTCGAGGACGCAGCCCCGGACGGGGACCTGCAGACCCGGGCCCTCGACGCCGGCGACCATCACGCGACGCGCGTGCTCCCCGCCCTGGCTGAGTCCGCCCTCGACGAGGACATGACCGACGTCATCGACACCCGTGCGGCGACGCACAGGGGCGACAGGCGGCCCGCCGCGCGCCCGGCGGTGCCGATCGGCCCGCTCGCGGTCGACCCCGCTCCGGCGGACCGGCATCCGGGGCGCGGCTCCCGGCGGCGGCTGCGTCGGGCGGCCCGCCGCCCCGCCCTCGACCTCGGCCAGGGCACCGGCCGGGCCGCGGCGATCGGCGCGGCCGTGACCCTGCTGCTCACCGGCGTCGCCCTGCTGCTGGGCTGGACGCTGGGCTCCGGCGGCCTCGGAGTCGGTGGCGTGGCGGTGGTCCCCGACCTCGACGGGCTGGCCCGGGAGGCGGCGGAGGAACGGCTGACCGCCGCGGGCTTCACCGCGGCGGTCACGGCCCGGCATGACGAACTCCGCACGGAGGGCACGGTCGTCGCCAGCTCACCCGCGGCCGGGGAGCCGGCTGGGCGCGGCGCCCCCGTCGAGCTCACCGTCTCCGCCGGCCCCGCGCCGGTGCCGGTGCCCGACCTGACCGGCGTCGTGATCCGGCAGGCCCACGGCGTGGCCCGGGACGCCCGATTCACCGTGGAGGTCGCGGAGCGCCGCACCGATCCCGCAGTGCCGGCCGGGGCCGTGATCGAGCAGCACCCGGCCCCCGGCGAGCAGGCGACGCCGGGCACCGCGGTCCGCGTGGTGCTCTCCGAGGGCCGCGCCATGCGCCCGGTGCCGGACATGACCGGGCAGGATCCGGAGACCGCGCACACGACGCTGGCGGACGAGGGCTGGGACGCCCGCGTGCATCGCCTGCCGCTGCCGCTCTCCGCCCGGGGCGAGTCCCGGGTCCTGCACCAGTCCCCCGCCGCCGGGACCGCGCTGCCGGAGGGCACCGCGGTCCACGTCTGGGTCGGCTGAGCCGGGGCGTGCCCGGCCGCGCGGTCAGGCCCGCGGCGCGCGGCGCTCGGGGTGCGAGAGGGCCTCGGTGACCTTGAACGCCATCTCCAGGGACTGCTGGTGGTTCAGCCGCGGGTCGCACAGCGTCTCGTAGCGGGCGTCGAAGTCGGCCTCGTTGATCGGGTCGGAGCCGCCCAGGCACTCGGCGACGTCGTCGCCGGTCAGCTCGACGTGCATGCCGCCCGGGTGCGTGCCGAGCTCGCGGTGCACCTCGAAGAAGCCGCTGACCTCGTCCATCACGTCCTCGAACCGGCGGGTCTTGTAGCCGTTGGCCGCGGTCACGGTGTTGCCGTGCATGGGGTCGGTGACCCACACCGGCTCCAGCCCTGCGTCGCGGACGCCCTCGACGATGCCGGGCAGCACGTCCCGGATCCGCTCCGCACCCATGCGGGTGATGAAGGTCAGGCGGCCCGGCTCGCGCTCCGGGTCCAGCCGCTCGGCGAGCTCGAGCGCGTCCGCGACCGTGGTGGTCGGGCCGAGCTTCACGCCGATCGGGTTGCGGACCCGGGAGAGGAAGTCGACGTGGGCGCCGTCCACCTGGCGGGTGCGCTCGCCGATCCACAGGAAGTGGGCGCTCGTGGCGCAGGGGTCGCCGCTGCGCGAGTCCACGCGGGTCAGGGCGCGTTCGTAGTCGAGCAGGAGCGCCTCGTGGGCCGAGTAGAACTCGGTGCGGCGCATGGCCTCGAAGTCCACGCCCGCGGCGTTCATGAAACGGACCGCGCGGTCGATCTCGGCGGCCATCTCCTCGTACTGGGCGTAGGCCGGGTTGGCCATGAAGCCCTGGTTCCACTGGTGCACGCTGCGCAGATCGGCGAAGCCGCCCTGGGTGAAGGCGCGGACCAGGTTCAGGGTGGAGGCGGAGGTGTGGTACGCCTGCACCATCCGTCGGGCGTCGTGCCGGCGGGCCTGCTCGGTGAACTCGTAGCCGTTCACGATCTCGCCGCGGAAGCTGGGCAGCGTGACGCCGTCGCGGGTCTCCGTGTCCGAGGACCGCGGCTTCGCGAACTGGCCGGCGATCCGACCCATCTTCACGACCGGCATGGAGGCGCCGTAGGTCAGCACCGCGGCCATCTGCAGGATGGTCTTCACCCGGGCGCTGATCCGGTTGGCGGTGGACCCGGCGAACGTCTCAGCGCAGTCGCCGCCCTGCAGGAGGAACGCGCGGCCCTGGGCGACGTCGGCCAGACGGGCGCGCAGCAGGTCGACCTCGCCCGCGAAGACGAGCGGGGGCAGAGCGCTCAGCTCGGCGACGGCGGCGTGGTGATCGGCCTCGTCCGCCCAGGACGGCGCCTGCGCGATCGGCAGCGAGCGCCAGTGGTCCAGACCGGGGATGTCGGCGGCGCCCTCCGAGATGGCGGTGCCGAAGGCCAGGATCTTCTCGCGGGGGTCTTCAGTCATGCACACCAGGCTAGGGGCCGCGGGCCGCGCCCCGGTCTGGGCGTCCCCGGATGACGACGCGCGGGCCCCGCTCAGTCGCGGGCGCGCGGCGGAGCGGCCATGCGGCCCGCCTTCACGTCCGCCGCGTAGGTGTCCACGTACTCCTGGCCCGACAGGCGCCGGATGGCCTCCATGATCTCGTCCGTCACCTCCCGCAGCACCCGGCGGTCGTCGGCGGCCTCGGCACGGCCGGAGAAGTCCAGCGGCTCGCCGAAGATCATGCCCAGGCGCCGGATCCGCGGCAGCACGTGGCCGATCGGCTGGACCCGGTCCGTGCCGATCATCGCGATGGGCACCACGGGCGCGCCCGAGGCCAGCGCAAGCTTGGCCACGCCGATCCTGCCTCGATGCAGCCGCCCGTCCGGGCTGCGGGTGCCCTCCGGGTAGATCCCGAGCAGCCGGCCCTCCCGCAGCGCCTCGAGGCCCGCGTCCAGCGAGCGCAGGGACGCCTCTCCGCCGGAGCGGTCCATGGGCAGCTGGTTCGCGGCCTCGAAGAACCGGCGGGTGACCCACCCCTTCACGCCCGGGCCGGTGAAGTACTCGTGCTTGGCCAGGAAGTGCACCTGGCGGTCGAGCATGGCCGGCATGAACACCGAGTCCGAGACGGACAGGTGGTTGCTGGCCAGGATCGCCGGCCCCTCGGTCGGCACGTTCCCGAGGCCCTTCACCCAGGGGCGGAACAGCAGGCGGGTGGCCGGAGCCACGGCGAACGTCTTGGCGGACCAGTAGAACGTGGACACGAGGGCCTTCCGGTCGGGGCGGTCGGGTGCCTGCCCATCGTACGGTTCCCCTGCCTTACCCTGGCACCATGCCCCGCCCCGTCGCCGTCGCCCCCGAGGACCTCCCCCTGCGCCTCATGCCCGCCGCTCCCGCCCGGCGCGACCACTGCGTCGTGCTCCTGCACGGGTTCACCTCGACTCCGGCCTCCGTCCGCGCCTGGGCCGAGGGGCTCGCGGCAGGCGGCTCCCCCGTGAGCGTGCCCCTGCTGCCGGGGCACGGCACCCGGTGGGAGGACCTGGCCGCCACCGGTGCGGACGAGATCCGCGCCGCCGTCCGGGCCGTCGTGGACCTCGAGCTCGCCCGACACGGCCGCGTGGTCATGGCGGGCATCTCGATGGGCGGCGCCCTCGCGCTCGACGCCGCGGCCCACCGACCCGTGGCCGGGGTGCTCGTGGTGAACCCCGCGCTGCGCTTCGCCAGCCCGCTCGCCCCCTTCGCCCCGCTGCTGGCCCCGTTCGTCCCCACGGTCGACCCGATCGCGGACGACATCGCGGACCCGACGGCGCGCGAGCGCGCCTACCCCCGCACGCCGACGGCCGGCGTCGCCGCCCTCGGCCGCATCCAGCGGGCCGCCCGCCGCGCCCTGCCGCAGATCACGGCGCCCGTGACGGTCTACCGGTCCGCCCGCGACGCCGTCGTGCCCGCCTCGAGCCACCGGACCCTGGTGCGGGGCCTGCGCCAGGCCCCCGTGGAGGTGGTGGGACTGCCCCGCAGCCGCCACGTCGCCACGCTCGACTACGACCTGCCGCTGCTGATCGACCACGGCCGGAGCGCGGTCGCCGCCATGACGACGCACTGAGTCGCGCCCCGGACCCCACCGCTCCCGGTTGTAGAGTGTGCGTGACACGACTCACACTTACTTCCGTTCTGCCGACCACCGGTCGTCGGAACCGACCCAACGCCCGAGGAGTCCCATGCACGAGATCAGCGAGCCGTACCAGCCCCGCCTGTCCCCGGAGGCGAACATCACGGACTTCCTGGAACGCCAGGCCACGGAGCGTCCCGACCACGGCCTCTTCGCGGTGGCGGACGCGCAGGATCAGTGGACGGACGTCTCCGCCCGGGACGCCCGCGAACGCGTGCGGGCCCTGGCCAAGGGGCTCATCGCCGCCGGGATCCAGCCCGGGGAGACGGTCGGGCTCCTGGCCTCCACCCGCCTGGAGTGGACACTGGTCGACTTCGCCATCTGGTATGCCGGCGCGGTCACCGTGCCCGTGTACGAGACCTCCTCCGTCAGCCAGGTGTCCTGGATCATCGAGGACTCGCACGTGCGCGCCGTCGTGACCGGGAACGAGGACCTCGCCAAGACGGTGCGGGACGCGGTGCAGCGCGAGGGCCTGCCGGAGCTGATCGGCCTGTGGACGATGGACCCGGCCGACGGCGCCCCCGGCTCCGGTCTCGAGGCGCTCGTCGCCCTGGGCACGGACGTCACCGATGAGGAGCTCGAGACGCGCCGGTCCTCCGCCGGCCTGGCCGACCTGGCGACCATCATCTACACCTCCGGCACCACGGGCCGACCCAAGGGCTGCGAGCTCACGCACGAGAACTTCGCGGAGCTCGTCAACCAGACCCTGTCCTCCTCGCTCGGCGACGTCGTGCGCCAGGACACCTCCACCGTGCTGTTCATCCCCCTGGCGCACGTGTTCGCGCGCTTCGTCTCCGTGCTCACCGTCGCCGCGGGCGCACGCTGCGGGCACGTCTCGGACATCAAGCGGCTCTCGGTCTCCCTGCAGACCTTCCAGCCGAGCTTCGTGCTGGCCGTGCCGCGCGTGTTCGAGAAGATCTACAACGCGGCGCTGCTCAACGCGCAGAGCGGCGGCAAGGAGAAGATCTTCCGCCGTGGCGCGGACGTGGCGATCCGCTGGTCCCGGGCGCTGGACTCGGGCCAGATGACGGCGCCCCTGCGGCTGCAGCGCGCGTTCTACTCCGCGCTGATCTACCGCCGGATCCGGACGGCCATGGGCGGCCGGCTCGCGTACGCGGTCTCCGGCGGCGGCCCCCTCTCCACCGACCTGGCGCACTTCTTCCGCGGCGTGGGCGTGACCATCCTCGAGGGCTACGGCCTCACCGAGACGACGGCCCCCATCACCGTGGGCCGGCCGGACCGGCTGAAGATCGGCACGGTCGGACACCCCCTCGGCGGCAACCAGGTGCGGATCGCCGAGGACGGCGAGATCCTCACGCGCGGCACGTCGCTGATGCGCGGCTACCACAACCGGCCGGAGGCGAACGAGGAGGCTTTCGAGGACGGCTGGTTCCGCACCGGCGACCTCGGGGCCCTGGACGACGACGGCTTCCTCACGATCACCGGCCGCAAGAAGGAGCTGCTGGTGACGGCCGGCGGCAAGAACGTGGCACCGGCGATGCTCGAGGACGCGATCCGCAGCGACGCGCTCATCTCCCAGGTGATGGTGGTCGGCGACGGCAAGCCCTTCATCGCGGCGATCGTCACCCTCGACACCGACACCCTGCCCGCGTGGCTCGCCGCGAACGGGCTGCCGAAGGACCTCGACGTCGCCGCGGCCGCACGCGAGGACGCGGTGCGCCGCCACATCCAGGAGGCCGTGGACAAGGCCAACAGCCTGGTCTCGCGCGCCGAGGGGATCCGGGAGTTCCGCATCCTCGACCGCGACTTCTCCCTGGAGGAGGGCCATGTGACCCCGTCCCTGAAGATGCGCCGGTCGGCGATCATGAAGGACTTCGCCGCGCAGATCGCGGACATCTACGGGGAGCCCGCCCCGCAGAACTGAACGCCCCCTCGACGACGGCGCCCGGCCCCCGCGGCCGGGCGTCGTCGTCCCCGCGGGTCCGGTCAGAGCAGACCGGAGTCCGGCACGTCCAGGCCCAGCAGCGCGTTCTCGACGACCTCGGTGAGGGCCGGGTGGGGCCAGTACTGGCCCCGCGCGAGCCGGTGGGCGTCGATGCCGAACGCCATGCCGGTCACGAGCGGCTGGATGAGGTTCGCGGCCTCGTGCCCCAGGATGTGCCCGCCCAGGATCCGTCCGGTGGCCTTCTCCGCGACGACGGTGCACACACCCTCGGTGTCCTCCATGGCCCAGCCGTAGGCGACGTCCCCGAAGGACTGGGTCTTCACCGTGATCGCGTCCGCGCCGTAGTCGGCGAGCGCCTGCTCCACCGTGAGCCCGACGGAGGCCGCCTGCGGGTGGGTGAACACGGCCGCCGGCACGGGGCCGAGCGTGTTGGCGCGGAGGTCGTCCGGATGCTCCAGGTTGTGCGCGACGACGCGGGCCTCGTGGTTGGCCACGTGCTTGAGCTGCCACGTGTTGGCGACGTCCCCGAGCACGTAGACCCCCTCCACCGGCGCACCGTCGGAGAGCGCGCGCTGGTGCTCGTCGCTGGCCAGGACGCCGTCGTCGGTGACGTCCAGTCCCGCGGCGGCGGGGTCGAGGCGGTCCGTGTTCGGCGTCCGGCCGACCGCGATCAGCACCGCGTCCGCCTCGATGGCCTCCTCCACGATGCCGGTCTGCTCCTGGCCCTCCGCGCGATCCAGGCGCACCCGGACCCAGCCGTCCGCGGCCCGCTCGGCGTCCTCGACCGGTTCGATCCCGGCCGGGGTCCACCCCGTGCGCAGGTCCCACCGTCGGGCCGCGATCCTCGTGAACGTCGTGGACACGGACATGTCGTGCTGCTTGAGCAGCCGGTGGCCGCGGTTGACCTGGACGACCTCGGTGCCCAGCCCGGCGAAGACGGACGCGAACTCGCAGGCGATGAACCCGCCGCCCACCACGAGCAGCCGCCGCGGCAGCCGATCCAGTCGCATGACGGTGTCCGAGGTGTGCACCGACGGCAGGTCCAGACCTGGGATCTCCGGGAGGGTGGGCCGCGACCCCGCGGCGACCACGACCTGGTCCGCCGTGATCTCCCGACCCGAGGCGGTGCGCACGCGGCGGGGACCGACGAAGCGCACCTCCTCCTGGATCACGCTCGTGTAGTCCAGATCATCCCGGCGGTAGCGCAGCCCGTCCCGGCTGATGCCGTCGATGCGCGTGAAGATGCGGTCCCGGATGGCCGGGAAGTCGGCGCCCGTGAACTCCAGCCCCACCCCGAGGCTCCGGGCCTCGGGCGGCAGCGCCGCCAGGCTGGCCGGGTAGGCGTACATCTTGGTGGGGATGCAGCCGACGTTCAGGCAGGTGCCGCCGAACGTGCCGGAGTCGGCGATCACGACGCTCCGGCCCTTCCAGTGTTCGCTGACCAGGGAGTTCCCCGATCCGGATCCGATGATGAGCAGGTCGTGGTGTTCCGCAGTGGTGGCCATGCCTCCCAGGATAGGCACGGGCCCGGACGCGTGGCGTCCGGGCCCGTGGGGTGGCCCGCCGGCGGCGGGCTCACGCGGGGCTCACTCGATCACGAGCAGCAGGTCCCCGCCGTTGACGGGCGTGATGCCCTCCGTGACCACGCGGCGCACGGTGCCCGCGGCCTGGGCCGTGATCGCGGCCTCCATCTTCATCGCCTCGATCGTGGCCACCGCCTGGCCGACCTCGACGGCGTCGCCCTCGGCCACCTGGACGGTGACCGAGCCCGCGAACGGGGCGGCGACGTGGCCGGGGGTGCCGGGGTCCGCCTTCTCCGCGGTCCGCACGGTGGACTCGATCGAGCGGTCGCGGACGGTCATCTGGCGCAGCTGGCCGTTCAGGGTGACCATCACGGTGCGCATGCCCTTCTCGTCCGGCTCGGAGACGGACATGAGGGTGGCGAGCAGCCGCACACCGCGTCCGAGCGAGATGACGTGCTCGCGCCCGGGGACGAGGCCGTAGAGGAAGTCGCGGGTGTGCAGGGTGACGGTGTCCCCGAACTCCTCGCGGTGCGCCTCGAACTCCTTCGTGGGGCCGGGGAAGAGCAGGCGGTTCAGCACCCCGCGGCGGGTCTGTCCGGCCTCGGCGAGGGCGCTCGAGTCCTCCGCGGAGATCTCCACCATGCCCGCGCCCTCGCGGCGACCCTGGAGGGCCTTGGTCCGGAAGGGCTCCGGCCAGCCGCCGGGCGGGTCGCCGAGCTCACCGCGCAGGAAGCCGATCACGGAGTCCGGGATGTCGAACTCCTGCGGACGCTCCGCGAACTCCTTCGGGTCCACGCCGGAGCCGACCAGCTGCAGCGCCAGATCGCCCACCACCTTGGAGGACGGGGTGACCTTGACGAGGTGGCCGAGCAGGTCGTCGGCCGCGGCGTACATCGACTCGATGGCCTCGAACCGCTCCCCCAGGCCGAGCGCGATCGCCTGCGTGCGCAGGTTGGACAGCTGGCCGCCCGGGATCTCGTGGTGGTACACGCGGCCGGTCGGGGCGGGCAGCCCCGCCTCGAAGGGCGCGTACGCCGAGCGGACGGACTCCCAGTAGGGCTCCATCGCGGTGGCGGCCTCGAGGCCGAGACCGGTGTCCCGCTCCGTGTGCTCGAGCGCCGCCACCAGGGCGGACAGCGGCACCTGGCTGGTGGTGCCCGCCATGGACGCGGTGGCCGCGTCGACGGCGTCCACGCCGGCCTCCGCCGCTGCGAGCAGGGTGGCCAGCTGACCGCCGGCGGTGTCGTGCGTGTGCAGGTGCACGGGCAGGTCGAACTCGGCGCGCAGGGCGGTGACCAGCTCGCGCGCCGCGGCGGGCCGCAGCAGGCCCGCCATGTCCTTGATCGCCAGGACGTGGGCGCCGGCGTCGACCATCCGGCGGGCGAGGCCCAGGTAGTAGTCGAGCGTGTAGAGCGTCTCCTTCGGGTCCGTCATGTTGCCCGTGTAGCACAGGGCCGCCTCGGCCACGGCGGTGCCCGTGGCACGCACCGCCTCGATGGCCGGGGCGATCTGTTCGACGTCGTTGAGGGCGTCGAAGATGCGGAACACGTCGACGCCGGACGCCGCGGCCTCGGCCACGAACGCGTCCGTCACCTCGGTGGGGTACGGCGTGTATCCCACCGTGTTGCGGCCGCGCAGCAGCATCTGGATCGGGATGTTCGGCAGCTCTGCGCGCAGCAGCTCGAGGCGCTGCCACGGGTCCTCGTGGAGGAAGCGCAGCGCGACGTCGTACGTCGCCCCGCCCCAGGCCTCCACCGAGAGCAGCCCCGGCAGGGTGTGCGCGACGGCGGGGGCGGCGGCCAGCAGGTCGCGCGTGCGGACGCGGGTGGCCAGCAGGGACTGGTGGGCGTCGCGGAACGTGGTGTCCGTGACGGCCAGCGCGGTCTGCTCACGCAGGGTGCGGGCGAAGCCCTCGGGGCCCTGCTCCAGCAGCACCTGACGCCAGCCGTGCGGGGGCACCGCGTCCTCGTTCCGACTCGGGCCGTCGAAGGGCGAGCGGTCCGGCTCCTGGTGCTTGTCGCCCGGGTGCTCCGGGAGGCGGTCACGAGGGTCGATGCCCTCGACGCGCGGGCCGTGCGGCTGGTTGACGGTGACGTCCACGAGATACTGCAGGGCCTTGGATCCGCGGTCCTGGGAGCGGTTCACCGTGGCCAGCTCGGGGTGCTTGTCGATGAAGTCCGTGGCGACGTCGCCGCTGAGGAACTGCGGGTCGTCCATCACGTTCATCAGGAACGGGATGTTGGTGGCCACGCCGCGCACGCGGAACTCTGCCAGGGCGCGGCGCACGCGGCGCACGGCCGTGGCGTAGTCGCGTCCGCGGCAGGTGAGCTTGACCAGCATGGAGTCGAAGTGCGGGCTGATCTCCGCACCGGCGTAGATGGTGCCGCCGTCGAGGCGCACACCGGAGCCGCCGGCCGAGCGGTAGGCGGTGATGGTGCCGGTGTCCGGGCGGAAGCCGTTGGCCGGGTCCTCGGTGGTGATGCGGCACTGGATGGCGAAGCCGCGGACCTGGAGGGCGTCCTGCGTGATGCCCAGCTCGGGCAGGGTGGCGCCGGCGGCGATGCGCAGCTGCGCGCCCACCAGGTCCACGTCCGTGACCTCCTCGGTCACGGTGTGCTCCACCTGGATGCGGGGGTTCATCTCGATGAACACGTGCTGGCCCGCACGCTCGCCCGCCGTGTCCACGAGGAACTCGACGGTGCCCGCGTTGACGTACCCCATCTCCTTGGCGAAGGCGACGGCGTCCCGGTGCAGGGCCTGCCGGATCTCCTCGTCCAGGTTCGGGGCCGGGGCCATCTCGATGACCTTCTGGTGGCGGCGCTGGAGCGAGCAGTCCCGCTCGAAGAGGTGCACGACGTTGCCCTCGCCGTCGGCGAGGATCTGCACCTCGATGTGCCGCGGACGCAGGACGGCCTGCTCGAGGAACACGGTGGGGTCGCCGAAGGCGGTGTCCGCCTCGCGCATCGCGGCCTCGAGTGAGCCGCGCAGGTCCTCGCGGCGCTCGACGCGGCGCATGCCGCGGCCGCCGCCTCCGGCGACGGCCTTGACGAAGATGGGGAAGCCGATCTCCTCGGCCTGCTCCAGGAGCCACTCGACGTCGGCGCTCGGGTCCGAGGAGGCCAGGGTGGGGATGCCCGCACGCTTGGCCGCGCGCAGGGCCTCGACCTTGTTGCCGGTCAGCTCGAGGACGTCGGCGGGCGGGCCGACGAAGGTGATCCCGTTCTCGGCCGCGGCACGGGCCAGGCCGGCGTTCTCCGACAGGAAGCCGTAGCCCGGATAGATCGCGTCGGCCCCGGCGTCCTTCGCCACGCGGATGATCTCGTCCACGTCGAGGTAGGCGCGCACGGGGTGGCCCTCCTCGCCGATGCGGTAGGCCTCGTCCGCCTTCTGGCGGTGGATCGAATTGCGGTCCTCGTAGGGGAAGACGGCGACGGTGCGGGCGCCCAGCTCGTAGCAGGCGCGGAAGGCGCGGACAGCGATCTCGCCGCGGTTGGCCACCAAGACCTTGGAGAAGACGGCGCCGGCTCCGGTCGACCCGGCCGCGTCCTCTGGAGGGGTGAAGTTCTCGACAGGTGCGGTCATGGTTGGGAGTGTGTCACACCGCACGCGAGTTCCGCCTCGTGTCGCGCACACTCACCGCTGCGAGACGAAAGATGACTGGCTCGGCCCTCCGGGGCGCCCGCGGTGGAGGGTCAGGCGGAGCGGCGGGCCCGACGCCGCCCGGCCAGCTCGTCCCCCGGCTCGGGGGCGCCCACCACGCTCTCGCGCGGCAGCTCGGCGAGGCTGCCCTCGACCTCGCGCCACACGCGGCCGACGGCGATCCCGAAGACGCCCTGGCCGCCCTGGACGAGGTCCACGACCTCGTCCGCCGAGGTGCACTCGTACACCGAGGCGCCGTCGCTCATCAGGGTGATCTGCGCCAGGTCCTCGACGCCCCGCTCGCGCAGGTGGCCCACGGCGGTGCGGATCTGCTGGAGCGAGACGCCGGTGTCCAGGAGGCGCTTGACCACCTTGAGGACGAGGATGTCGCGGAACGAGTACAGCCGCTGGGAGCCGGAGCCGGAGGCGCTGCGGACCGTGGGGGCCACGAGATCCGTGCGGGCCCAGTAGTCGAGCTGGCGATAGGTGATGCCGGCGGCCTTGCACGCGGTGGGACCGCGGAAGCCGACGTCGTCGCCCTGGGTCCTGCCCTCGTCGAAGAGCGTGCCCTGGGCGCCGAGCGCAGGGGGCCGGCCAGGACCTGCAGTGGGTGTCACGGGGAACCTCCTGGTGCGGGGCCCCCGGTGCGGGGAGGGGGACACGACCGTCGCGTGCCGCCGGTGACCGTGGCGGCGCTCCCCGGTGACCGTGGGGAGGACGACGGAGGCGCCCCGGGTGGCGGGGCCCTCATCCCCTCGAAGGTACGCGCGGGTCCGGGGGCGGTCAACGAAGCCGGCGGCGAGACCGCGCCGTGTCGCACCGGCTCCGCTCAGGCGAAGTCCTCGGGGCGCACCGTGTCCAAGAAGTCGCGGAAGTCCTCGACGGCGCGCTCCTGGCCGGCGTCCTCCTCCCCCGTCCGCGCCGGCATGCCGGCGTCCGCGAGCACGGCGGGGGTGCCGAGCACGGGGGCGTCGGCGCGCAGGGCGACCACGACGGCGTCCGACGCGCGGGCGTCGACCCGGGCGCCCGTGGAGAGCACGAGCTCGGCGTGCACGACCTCGTCCCGGACCTCGGTGAGCCGCACCCGCACGACCTCGGCGCCCAGGGCGTCGACGGCGGCCAGGAGCAGCTCATGGGTGAGGGGCCGGGGCGCGCGGACGCCCTCGAGCGCGAGCGCGGCGGCGGCGGCCTCGGGCGCGCCCACCCACAGCGGGACCATCGTGCGGCCGGGCGGGTCCACCAGCAGGATCACGTGGTGCTGTTCGGGCAGCTCGACGCGCACGCCGAGCACGGAGAGCGGCACGTCGCCGGCGTCGTCGGCGGGCACGGGGCGCGGCTCAGTCATCCCACTGCTCCAGCCCCACGGCCACGAGGGCCGCATGCAGCCGCAGGCTGGCCTGCGCGATCTCGCGTGCCGAGCGGGCCACGCGGGGGCGGGTGCCGGCGTCGCGGCGGGCCTGCAGCGGGGCGACGGCGCGCTCCACCAGGCCCAGTTCGCGGTCGGCCGCGGCCCGCAGCGGGCGCAGGTGCCGGGGCTCCAGGCCGTGGCCCGCGAGCACGACGGCGGCCCGGGCCACGTCCATCGCGTGGCTCGGGTAGCCGCCGTCGGGATCGACGGGCAGGAGCGAGTACTGATCCAGCTCGGCCAGCAGCTCCTCGCCCGCACCGGATTCGGCGGCGAGCTCGGCGCGGGTCCACGACCGGCGGCCCCCGGCGACCTCGCGGCCGAGCCGCTCCGCGTCCGAGGACGCCGGGACCGCTGCGGTCCCGGGCATGCCGGTGGGGCGTTCGCCGCGGTCCAGCGCGGCCAGGTGGTCGGCGATGACCTTGAGCGGCAGGAAGTGGTCGCGCTGCAGCGCGAGGACGAACCGGAGCCGGTCCACGTCCTCGGGCCGGAAGCGCCGGTAGCCGGCGGGGGTCCGCTCGGGCAGCACGAGGCCGCGGTCCTCCAGGAAGCGCACCTTGGACGCGGTGACGCCGGGGAATTCGGCTTCGAGGGCGGCCACGACCTCGCCGATGCCCAGCCGGCCCGCAGGGCGGGCGGTGGGGACGGCGTCGGGGCGCGGGCGCGGATCGGTCACGAGGATGACGGCTCAGCCCCGCGCAGGCCCGGCGTAGTACGTGAGGCGGTACTTGCCGATCTGCACGTGCATCCCGGAGCGCAGCAGGATCTCGTCCACGCGGTCGTGGTTCACGAAGGTGCCGTTGAGGGAGTTCAGGTCCACGAGCCGATGGCCGCCGTCCTCGGCCCGGAACTCCGCGTGACGACGGGAGACGGTGACGTCGTCGAGGAGGATGTCCGCGTCCGGGTGGCGCCCCACGGAGACCACGTCCTCGTCCAGCAGGAAGCGGGCGGACTGGTCCGGGCCCTCGTGGGCGAGCAGCAGCGCGGAACCGGCCGGGAGGGCGCGGATCGCGTCCGACTCCTCACGGGTGAGGTCCGCCGAGACCAGCGGCGCCAGCTCGGTGAGGTTGATGGCGGAGGTGGACAGGTCCGGTTCACGTCCGGGCTGGTTCATGGGGTGCTCCTGTGCGGGGGCCGGCGCCGCGGCGCCGGAGGGAGAGACGAAGGGGACGCCGTCGCCCCGCCAGCCAGCGGCGGGGCGACGGCGGACGGGGCTCAGCTGGTGTGCGAGGCGTAGCCCTCGGCGTCCATGAGGCCCTCGAGCTGGGCCTCGTCCGCGAGGGTGATCTCGAACAGCCAACCGCCCTCGTAGGGGGCGGAGTTGACCAGGCCGGGCTCGCCGTCGAGCTCGTCGTTGACGGCGGCCACGGTGCCGGAGACCGGGGCGTAGATGTCCGAGACGGACTTCGTGGACTCGACCTCGCCCACCGCGGTGCCCGCGGTGACCTCGGTGCCGACCTCCGGCAGGTCCACGTACACGACGTCACCCAGCGCATCCTGGGCGAAGTCGGTGATGCCCACGCGGACCGTGCCGGCGGCACCGGCCTCGGCGATCCACTCGTGCTCGGCGGAGTACTTGAGGCCTTCGGGGATGGAGCTCATGGAGTGCGCGTCCTTTGTGTGGTCGGGAGTGATGACGTCGTCTCGCAGACTACCGAGCGGCGCGTGACTCGCGCCACTGGCGCGCTCAGAGCACGCCGCGCATGCCGCGACGCACCGGCTTGGCGATGGCCAGCACGATCAGTCCCACGCCGAGGGTGACCGCACCGATCATGCCGAAGTAGCCCACCTCGTTCTGTTCCGAGTAGGAGCCGGCCAGGGAGCCTGCCAGGGCCGTGCCCAGGGCCACGGCCAGGTTGTACAGCGAGACCATCATCACCGGGAAGCTGCGCGGGGCGACCTTGGTGGCCAGGGAGAGGCCCACCGGGGAGACGAGCAGCTCGCCCATGGTGCAGACGAAGAGGATCAGCGTCAGCCACAGCAGCGGCACGGCGACGACGTCGGCCACCGGGATGAACAGCAGGAAGGCGATGCCGATCAGGACGATGCCGATGCCGAACTTCACCGGGGTGGCGGGCTGGTGGGTGCCCAGCTTGGTCCACAGCGCGGCGATCACCGGGGCGAACACGATGATGAAGACCGGGTTGATGGAGTTGACCCACTCCATGGGCATGAGCCAGCCGAACAGGTTCCGGTCGAGGCGGTGCTCGGAGTACAGCGCGATCACGGTGAACTGCTGCTGGAAGAGGGCGAAGAACACGGACGTGCCGATGAACAGCGGGATGAACGCCTTCACGCGCGAGCGCTCCTCCTCCGAGACCTTCGTCGAGGTCAGCAGGACGGCGAAGATCGCGATGGCCGCGACGGCGGCGAGCACGACGACGGCGTCGGAGAGGTTGTCCAGGGTGATGACGCCCGTGAGGAACAGGACCACGACGACGGCGACCATCCCCAGGCCGATCAGGCCCCAGCGGCCGTACTGCGACCGCGGCAGCGGATCCGGGACCCGGTGCACGTCCGTGGGCAGGTTCTTGCGGGTCAGGGCGTACTGCGCCAGGCCGATGGCCATGCCGGCGGCGGCGACGCCGAAGCCCACGTGGAAGCCCATCGTGTCGCGCGCCAGGCCGGTGAGCAGCGGGCCGAAGAGGGCGCCGATGTTCACGCCCATGTAGAAGATGGAGAAGCCGGCGTCGCGCTTGGGGTCCTCGCGGGAGTACAGGGAGCCGACGAGGTTCGTGGCGTTGGCCTTGAGGCCGCCCGAACCGACGGCGACGAGCACGAGGCCGAGGGTCAGACCCGGGACCCCGGGACGAGGGCCAGCGCGATGTGGCCCAACATGATCCCGACAGCGCTGAAGAACATGGTGCGCTCGGAACCGAGCAGGCGGTCGGCGACCCAGCCGCCGAGGATGCAGAACACGTACACCATGCCGCCGTAGGCGCCGACGATGCCCGTGGCCACGGCCGGGTCGATCCCGAGGCCGCCCTCCGCGGCGGTCCAGGACATGTAGTACACGAGCATGGCCTGCATGCCGTAGAAGGAGAAGCGCTCCCACAGCTCCACGGAGAACAGGTTCGCCAGCGGGCCGGGCTGGCCGAGGAACGGGCGGCCGCGCCAGTCGGGGGTTGCGTCGTCGGGACGGGTGGCCGTCGACGCCGCCACGCGGGCGGGCGGCTCGACGTCGGGCACGCGGCCCGCGAGAGGATTCTGGGGATTTTCCACCGATCCACTGTCCTCCTCCAAGGGAGTCAGAGCAAACTCCCCGCCCGATGACGCCGATCACATCCGCGGCCCGGGCGGCGTCCGTCCTAGAGTGGAGGCCGTGTCCGCCACCTCCGAGATCGCCCGTGCCCGCTCCCTCATCCGCGTGGTCCCCGACCATCCCAGCCCGGGCGTGGCCTTCCAGGACATCACGCCCCTGCTCGCCGACGCCCGCGCTCTGAGGGCGTGCGTCGAGGCCCTGGTGGCGCCGTTCGAGGGGCGCTTCGACCTCGTGGCCGGCCTCGAGGCCCGCGGGTTCCTGCTCGCCGGGGCGGCCGCCGTCCTGACCGGCACCGGCCTCGTGCCGCTGCGCAAGGCCGGGCGCCTCCCGGCTCCCGCGGCCCGTGCGGACTACACGCTGGAGTACGGGACCGCGAGCATCGAGGTCTCCGAGGACCTGCGGGCCGGGTCACGGGTGCTCCTGCTCGACGACGTCCTCGCCACGGGCGGCACCCTCGCCGCCGGCCGACGGCTCATCGAGGCGCGGGGCGCGGAGGTGGTGGGCGCGGCCTGCCTGCTGGAGCTCACGGCCCTCGGCGGCCGGGCCGTCGTGCCGGACACGCACGTGCTGTTCGCGGCCTGAACCGCCCCGCCTCACCCGATGGGGAGTGGCGGGCCGGGCGGCCCGCCCCGGGTACGACGAAGCCGGAGCCTTGCACTGCAGGGCTCCGCTTTGGTCGACGTGGTCGGGCTAGGGCATGTCTGACAATCGTTTTGACCATGCGAGCACAGCATTCAGGACCACAGCGGCCCTGTAGATGATCGCGTACTTGTCATACCGGGTCGCCAGGCCCCGCCACTGCTTCAGGTGAGCGTACTGACGCTCGATGACGTTGCGGCCCTTGTAGGCGTCCGCGTCGAGGCTGACGGGGCGCCCGCCGCGGGCACCGCGCCGTCTGCGGTGGCCCTGCTGGTCGGCCGGTTCGGGGATGACCGCTTTGATCCCACGGGCACGTAGGTGGGTGCGGATCGCCCGGGAGGAGTACGCCTTATCGCCCAGCACGGCCTCGGGGCGGGTCCGGGGGCCGCCCTACTGGCCGGGTCACGCGCAGCTGCTCCAGAAGAGGAAGCAGCATCGGGGAGTCCCCTGCCTGGCCGGGGGTGATCAGGCTGACCAGCGGCAGCCCGGTCCCATCGACGAGCTGATGGATCTTCGTGCTCAGCCCGCCACGGGAGCGCCCGATGCCGTGATCGGCCGGCTCCTCACGCGGATTCTTGTAGTTCGATCCATCCCCCTGTGTGGCGGGTGATGTTCGTCGCGTGCTGGTGGGCGCGGGCGATCGTGGAGTCCACCGAGACCGACCAATCGATCAGGCCTTCGGCGTCAGCGGCGGCGGTCAGCGTGGCCAGCACCGTGTCCCAGGTGCCTTTTTCGGCCAAGCGCCGATGCCAGGTCCACACGGTCTGCCAGGGCCCGTAGACCTCGGGCAGATCCCTCCAAGCGATTCCGCACCGGTACCGGTAGATGATCGCCTCCACCATGGTGCGGGCGTCGGCGAACGGCCTGCCGGCGCGGCCGGTCCGGGTCGGGAGCATGGGGGCGATCAACTCCCATTGGGCGTCGGAGAGCATCTGGAACCGGGACATGTCCCCAGGGTCTCAGCTGACTCGTGCATCTATTCTCAGACACGCCCTAAGACGTTGCTCAAGCATGTGCGGCTCTCGCGAGCGGGCTTCCGTGCCGAGTGCTACCAGCTCAGGTCGTGACAGCCGTCGCTGCCGGCGCCCTCCACTTGCAAGGTGGCATGGGCGATACCGTAACGGTCGCGCAGCACCCGGCGCGCGCCGGCAAGCACGGCGCCGTGGTCCGCGCCCTGGTCAGCGACCAGGTGGGCCGTGGCCACGTTCATCCCCGACGTCAGGGTCCACAGGTGCAGGTCGTGGACCTCCTCCACCCCCTCGACCGCGTCCAGGTCACCGGTGACGTCCTCCGGGTCCACCCCTTCCGGGGCGTGCTGGCCCAGCACCGCGATCACCTGCCTGCCCAGAACCACCGCCCGGATGATGACGAAGACCGCGATGAGCGCCGCGACCACGACGTCCCAGATCGGCTGGCCGGTGAGGATGATCAGCACGCCGGCGACCATGACACCCACCGACCCGGCGGCGTCGGCGATCACCTCGTAGTAGGCGCCCTTGACGTTCAGGCTGTCCTTGGCCCCGCTGCGCAGCAGCAGCATGGAGATGATGTTGATCACCAGGCCGGCGAAGCCGACCGCGAGCATGGCGCCGGAGGCCACCTCCGGCGCGTCGCCCAGCCGGCTGATGGCCTCGACCACCACGTACACCCCGACCGCGAGCATCGCCAGCACCGCCAACGCCGAGGCGAACACCTCGGCCCGGTAGGAGCCATAGGTGCGTGGCCCCGTGGAGTCTGGCCGGCTCGCGATGCGCGTCGCCAGCAGCGCCGCACCCAGCACCACCACATCGGCAGCCATGTGCCCGGCATCCGACAGCAGCGCCAACGACCCCGACACCAGCCCCGCGACCAGCTCGATCAGGAAGAAGCCCGCCGTCAGGGCGAACGCCCCCGCCAGCCGCCGACGGTAGCGGCCACCGGCATGCCCGGTCGCCGGGGCATGGCTGTGTCCCGCCCCCATCAGCCCTGCCCCTCGTGGCGGGCGTGCTCACGGGAGACGTCCAGCAGCATCCGCACATGCCCGTCAGCGAGGCGGTAGTACACCATCCGCCCCTCCCGGCGGCTCTCGACCACCCCAGCGGTACGCAGCACCCGCAGCACCTGGGACACCGACGCCTCCGCGACATCTACCGACGCCGCCAGGTCACACACGCACAGCTCGCCGGCCTCCAGCAACGCATACAGCGCCCGGGCACGGCGCGGGTCCCCCAGGAGCTTGAACAGCCCGGCCAACCTGCCGGCCTCGCGCTCGTCGGGGATCCTCTCCCGGGTCAGCGCCACCTTCTCCGGATGGACGGCGGTGACCTGACACGAATCCAACGGCGTCACACTCATGCCACGACCATACACCTATGCAGATATCAGCAGCGGGAGCCACACACGAGAGGTCAGCAGGTTCTGTATGGTCAGCGCATGCTGACTATTGCTTCGCGGCTGGACGTGATGAACCGGCTGGGCCGGGCGATGGCCGACCCGACCCGCTCCCGCATCCTCATGACACTCCTCGAGGGCCCGAGCTACCCGGCGGTACTCGCCCGCGACCAAGGTGTTGTGGGTCATGAGGTTCTTGCCACGAGGCCCGGGCTGAGATGAGACGAGCGGGCCTCTCCCGCAGGATGGAAGTTCCTACACCACCCACGGCGGTGTGCCCGAAGTCGCAGTGGCCCGCGGTGAAAGCGCTGCTGCACAGCGTCTACACCCAGCCCGACGTCGAGGCGGTGATCGCCCAGTACGAGCACATGATCGACAGCCTGGCCACCCATCTGCCGGCCGCTGCCGAGCACCTCGAGGGCGCCCGCGATGAGGTGCTCACGTTCACGAAGTTCCCGTAAGGAGGTGTGGAAGAAGATCTGGTCGAACAACCCGAACGAACGGCTCAACAAGGAGATCCGGAGACGCACCGACGTCGTCGGCATCTTCCCCAGCCGAGTCGCGGTGATTAGACTCCTCGGCGCGGTGCTGGCCGAGCAGCACGACGAATGGACCGAATCACGGCGCTACATGAGCCTGGAATTGCTGACCGCGACCGACACGATGCTCGCCGAAGCAGCCGCGAAAGCCGCGGCTGAACAAGCCGCCCTACAGGTCAGCGACACCATGACCGACGACCCCGGCCAAGCGGCACTCGCCGCCTGACAACCCACCCGACCACGAGGAACCCGACAAAGCCTCGATACACCACTCAAAAGGACTTGACCATGGCTATGCCCGAGACCGACCTGCTGCGCATCGGCCGCTGGTGCCGTGAACGCGTGCCCGAGCACCTGTGGGATCAGGTGAGAGTAGAAGCCGAGATCGCCGACCGGCACGTCACGATCATCGAGACGCGGCCGCCGTGGGACGGGCAGGGCGACTGGACGCGGTTCCCGGTCGCGCGCCTGCGATACACCGTCAAGACCGGCCAGTGGAGCATCTACTGGTGTGACCGGCACATGAAGTTCCACGAGTACACGAAGAGGCGCCCGACGAAGAACGTCCAGAGTCTGCTCGACTACATCGGCAGCCACCAGGATCCGATCTTCTGGGGCTGAGAGCTCCCACGGCCGTGTCGGTACTCACCGCTACGGTCGGGAGTATGAGCGAAGAGCAATGGGATGAAGCGGCCTTCCGCGCATCGATCCCGGCCGCGCGCGAGAAGGTTGAGTTTGCCGCTAGGTTCTGCGAGATCGGCCCCTCACAGCCCCGCTGGGATAGTCACCGTCCCGTCGTCGAGTTGATCTTCTATCTCTGCAAGCTCGACTACGACATCAAGGTGCTCCTGCTGCCTTCCTGACCGATTGAAGCGCCCTGGGTTTGTTGGAGGCTCCTGACCTTGGAAACGAGGATGGAGTTATGCCGAAAGAGCAGACAGCGGGGAAGCCGACGACGCGTCGGTATTCGCCGGAGGAGAAGGCCGCGGCGGTCCGGATGGTGCGGACGCTGCGTGCCGAGCTGGGAACCGAGCACGGGACTGTGCAGCGGGTCGCGACGCAGCTCGGATACGGGGTCGAGTCCGTGCGGAGGTGGGTCAAGCAAGCCGACATCGACGACGGCGTCACCTCTGGCGTGAGCAGCGCTGAGGCGCAGCGGATACGTGAACTGGAGCAGGAGGTCCGGGAGTTGCGACGGGCCAACGAGGTCCTCAAGCGTGCCGCGTCTTTCTTCGGGGCGGAGCTCGACCGCCACTACCGGAAGTAGTCGCGTTCATCGACGCGAACAAGGATGACCTGGTCGACGGTCCCCGGCTCGGAGTCGAGCTCATCTGCACGCTGCTGCAGGTGGCTCCGAGCAGCTACTACGCCGCCAAGACCCGCGCCCCCTCGGCTCGCGCGGTGCGGGACGAGGAGCTGATCCCGCAGCTGGTCGAGCTCGGGGAGACGAACTACCGCGTCTATGGAATCCGCAAGCTCTGGAAAGCCGCCGGCCGGGCGGGGATCATGATCGGCCGAGACCAGACCGCTCGGCTGATGCGCGCTGCAGGCATCGAGGGTGCGCGGGGGCGTGTCAACTTGTCTGTGTAAGCGGGGTGGTCACAGGTAGGGGTTGATCCGGTCGGGGTAGGCCGCGGCGAGCTGGGCGAGGGCCTGCTTCCAGTTCGTGACGGCCTGGCCTTCGACGAGCCGGCCCTGGGCTTTGCGCTGGCCGGCGGGTTTGCCCCGGTCCCGAGCGCGTTCGGCGGCGCGTTTGTCTTCGATGTTGCAGATCGCCAGCCAGAGCAGCTTCACCGCCGCCTCGGTCGAGGGGAAGTGGCCGCGGTTCTTGGTCACCTTCCGTAGCTGGAAGTTCAGCGACTCGATGCTGTTGGTCGTGTAGATGACCTTGCGGAGCATGGGTGGGAACTGCAGGAACGGGATGAACCGCTCCCAGGAGTTCGCCCAGGTCGCGGCTGCAGACGGGTACTTCGTGCCGAGCTCGGAGGCCTCGAACTCGGCCAGCGCCTTCCTCGCGGTCTCTTCGTTGGGGGCGGTGTAGATCGGCTTCAGCGCGGCGGCGACCTTCTTGCGGTCCTGGTAGGCCACGAACCGCATCGCGGCCCGGATCAGGTGAACCACGCAGGTCTGGACCATCGAGTCCGGCCACGTCGCCTCGATCGCCTCCGGCAGGCCCTTGAGCCCGTCGCAGCACACGATCAGCACGTCCTGCACGCCCCGGTTGGCGAGATCGGCGCAGACGTGGGCCCAGAACGCCGAGCCCTCGGTGTCCTGGACCCAGATCCCCAGCACGTGCTTGATGCCCTCGAGGTCCACGCCGACGGCGATGTAGGCGGCACGGTTGAGGACCTGGCTGTTCTCTCGGATCTTGATCCGGATTGCGTCGAGATAGATCACCGGATAGAACTCCTCCAGCGGCCGCGACTGCCACGCCAGGACCTCTTCGCTCACGGCGTCGGTGATGTTGGAGATCGTCTCGTGCGACAGGTCCGTGCCGATCGTGGAGGCCAGGTGGTGCTGGATGTCCCGGATCGTCATTCCGCCGGCATAGAGGCTGATGATCATGTCATCCAGGCCCCCGAGGCGCCGCTGGCCCTTGGGCACCAGGCGCGGGGTGAACGACCCGCCCCGGTCTCGCGGGACGTCCAGCTCGATCGGCCCGACCTCGGACTCCACGGTCTTCGGGGTGGTCCCGTTGCGGGAGTTGGCGTGCTTCGGCGCCTCGCTCGAGCCCTTCTCGTAGCCCAGATGGCTGGTCAGCTCGGCCTGCAGGCCCCGCTCGAGCGCGGCCTTGACCAGCGCGGGCACGAACCCGCCGTCACCGGTGAGCTCGACGCCGCCCGCGTCGATCTGCGCGAACAGGGCATCAAGCTGCCCTGAGGCTTTCAGCTGCTCGACCAGGTCCTGGCCCGAGGGCTCGCCTGGGTTCTTCTCGTCGATCATGGTCATGATTCTTACCGTTCCTCTCGGTACGGCTTACACAGACCATCTGACACGCCCGTGCGCGGCGGTCGAAGAGGGTCAAGACCACCCGGCCGGACCCGGCCTCGGCGCGGCACCCGGACCTCGTGAAGCGGGAGTTCACCGCGCCTGCCCCGAACCGGCTCTGGGTCACCGACCTGGCGTTCGTGCCGACGTGGGCCGGCGTCGCGTACGTCTGCTTCATCGTCGACGCGTTCAGCAGGATGATCGTAGGGTGGCGGTGCGCGTCACACATGCGCACCGAGATGGTCCTCGACGCGATCGAGATGGCCCGCTGGTCCCGCGGCGCTCGCCACGAGGACCTGCGCTGTCACAGCGACGCGGGGTCTCAATTCACCTCCATTCGCTACGGCGAACGCCTCGCCGAGATCGGAGCGACACTGTCGATCGGGACCGTCGGGGACAGTTATGACAACGCCCTGGCCGAGACCGTGAACGGCTATGACAAGGCCGAGCTCGTCCGCGGACCCGCACGGCCAGGTCCCTGGCGAACGGTCGAGGACCTCGAGCTCGCGACCCTCGGGTGGGTGTCCTGGCACAACACGCAACGCCTCCACGGCTACCTCGGCGACGTCCCACCCGCCGAGTTCGAGGACACGTTCTATGCTGTCGAAGCCGGCCGCGAACAGTTGTCGGAATCAAATAGCGCGAGTCTCCATCAGACCCAGGGCGCTTCAGGGCCAACGCTCTGGTCACCGACGAGATCGATTTTGGATCGAGCCGCTCGGCCACTGAGGACGTTCTGAATTCCCGGGGATATAAGTCGAGCCGAACGCCGAACCGTAGGGTCTGTCTCGATCAGTTTGTGCTAAGGAATATGTCAGGCACGGAAAGAGGCCCAGGCGCTCCCCTCGAGGGAGTACCTGGGCCTCATTCCATTTTCCCTCGTCAGATGCGGACTCTGACCCGTGGGAACGTGGTCGGGCTAGCGGGATTTGAACCCACGACCTCTTGACCCCCAGTCAAGCGCGCTACCAAGCTGCGCCATAGCCCGTGGCGAATCGCGGTCATCCGCGCTTCAGCACCCCACGAGCATACCCCACCCGCACCGCCGGACGCGAATCCGGAGCGGGCCGGCCGGGCCGTCGTCGTCAGGGGCGAACGGCGCGACACTACCGGAACGTGAACAAGGGGCCCACGTCCTCTTCACAGACGTGAACCCCTCATCCCTTGACCGAGGGCCACCCGACCGAGAGTCCCCCAGCGACCGCGGCCCCGGCGCACCGGTGGGCCTGGCGGTCTGCACGAACCCTCTCATGACTGAGGGTGCAGTCGTGCACGGGTGAAGCGTAACACGCTGAGCCGCTCCGATCCGCCGTTCCGGGCGGGTCGAAGAGGCGTGTCGGGGGGCATAGATCCCCGTGGGAGGGTCAGTACGTGAAGGTCCGGTCCCCCACGCGGAATTCGACGTCCTTCAGGTCCGGGATGGCGTTGCGGGCCTGCTCCGCCGCCTCCCGCATCGTCTCCTCGAGGACCTGGGGATCGGCCTCGAGCAGGGACTGGCCGTACTCGATGACCACCTTCCCGTCCTCCCGGAGGGCCTCGACGTCGACGATGTCCGAACCGGAGGGCAGGGATCGCGTCAGGTCCTCGACGACCTCGGCGGCGCGCTGGTCCGCCTCTGCGAGGGCGTCCTCGGCCTCCTGGCGCAGCTGCCCCAGGTCCACGCGGTCCGACGCGTCCGCCTCCAGCTCGCTGATCCGGTCCTCGGCCTGGGCGAGCCGGTCCTCCGCGCTCTGCAGCGCGGCCCGGGTCTCACCGTCGTCGACCGCGCAGCCGGATGCGGCCAGCGCGAGCGCGGCCAGGGTGGCCAGGGACAGGGCGGCGGGGCGACGTCGGATGAGGCTCATGCCCTCAGGCTACGCGGCGAAGGTGGACGAACGGTGGGAGCGTGCCGGGACGACGACGTCCCCCGACGCGGGTGGTCGAGGGACGTCGTCGGGGCGGGGCCGGATCAGCGGCGGCGGCCGCGCTTCTCGCGCACGCGCATCCCGATCTCGAGGGGCGTGCCCTCGAACCCGAACGTCTCGCGCAGGCGGCGCACGATGAACCGGCGGTAGCCGGGGTCCAGGAACCCGGTGGTGAACAGCACGAACTTGGGCGGCCGGCTCGAGACCTGGGTCGCGAACAGGATGCGGGGCTGCTTGCCGCCGCGCAGCGGGTGCGGGTGAGCCGCCACGAGCTCGCCGAGGAACGCGTTGAGCTTGCCCGTGGGGATGCGGGTGTCCCACGAGTCCAGGGCGAGGTCCAGCGCGGGGACGAGACGGTCCTTGTGCCAGCCGGTCTTCGCGGAGATGTTCACGCGCGGCGCCCAGGCGACGTGTGCCAGGTCCCGGTCGATCTCCTTGGCCAGCTGGTGCCGGCGGTCCTCATCCACCTGGTCCCACTTGTTGAACGCGATCACGAGGGCGCGCCCGGAGTCCAGGACCATCTGGAGGATGCGCACGTCCTGCTCCGAGATCACCTGCGGCGCCTCGAGCAGCACCACGGCCACCTCGGCACGGTCCAGGGCGGAGGCCGTGCGCAGCGACGCGTAGTAGTCGGCGCCGTGGGCCATGTGCTGCCGCCGGCGGATGCCGGCGGTGTCCACGAAGCGCCACAGCCGTCCGCCGAGCTCCACGAGCTCGTCCACGGGGTCGCGCGTGGTGCCGGCCAGGTCGTCCACCACCACGCGGTCCGAGCCGGCCAGCTTGTTCAGCAGCGAGGACTTGCCCACGTTCGGCCGGCCCACGAGGGCGATCCGGCGCGGGCCGCCGCGCGGCACGAGACCGCCGTGGGCGGACTCCTCCGGCAGCGCCTCGAGGGCGGCGTCCAACAGGTCCGCGACGCCGCGGCCGTGCACCGCGGACACCGGGTACGGGTAGCCGAAGCCGAGCGACCACAGGGTGGCGGCGTCGGCCTCCTGGACCATGTCGTCCACCTTGTTGGCGGCCACGATCACCGGGCGGTCCTTGCGACGCAGCATCGAGACCACGGCCTCGTCCGTGGCCGTCATGCCGACGGTGGCGTCCACCACGAACACGACGGCGTCCGCCACGTCCACGGCCAGCTCGGCCTGCTCGGCCACGCGACGGTGGATGCCCTTGGCGTCGTGCTCCCAGCCGCCGGTATCCACCACGGTGAACTCGCGGCCGTTCCACTCGGCGTCGTAGGAGACGCGGTCGCGCGTCACGCCGGGCACGTCCTCCACGACGGCCTCACGACGGCCGATGATGCGGTTGACGAGCGTGGACTTGCCGACGTTCGGCCGGCCCACGATGGCCAGCACGGGCGGCACGGGCGCGTCGAGGTCCTCGTCGGGCCCGAGCTGCCACGCGTCGAGGAGGGCGGCGTCGTCCTCCTCGAGCTCGTAGTCGGCCAGGCCGGCGCGCAACGACGCGGCACGCGCCTCGGCCTCCTCCTCGGTCATGGCGGCGAGCCGCTCGGCCACCTGATCGTCGCCGGCGGGGACGAACTCGTCCTCACCGGAGCGGTGCTGGGGGTTCTCGGTCATCGTCGGCCTCCCTTCACGGCCGGGATGCCGGCCTGGTCCTCGACGGCGGCCAGGACGGCCGCCACGGTCTGCTCGAAGTCGAGCTCGGTGGAGTCCACGAGCGCCACCCCGTCGGCGGGGCGGTCGAACGTGGACACGGTGGCGTCGCGGGCGTCGCGCCCGGCCACCTGACGGTGCAGCGTGCCGGCGTCGACGCCGGTCTCCCCCGCCGCGGCCAGCTGGCCCGAGCGGCGGGCGGTGCGCACGGCCTCGGACGCCGTGAGCAGCACGCGCGCGTGGGCGTCCGGGGCCACCACCGTGGTGATGTCGCGGCCCTCGGCGACCATCCGGCCCGCGGCGGCGATCGCCGCCCGCTGGCGGCGGTGCAGCTCCTCGCGCACCGGGATGACCACGGCGACGGTGGAGACCGTGTCCGTGACCTCGGGGCCGCGGATCGCCTCGGTGACGTCCGTGCCGCCGACCCGCACGGCCTCGACGTCCGGGTCGGTGGACTGGTCCAGGTCCATGGCGACGGCGGCCGCCGCCACGGCCTCCGCATCGGCCAGGTCGACGCCCTCGTGCAGGCAGTGCCAGGCCACGGCGCGGTACATGGCGCCGGTGTCCAGGTACGCCGCGCCGAGACGCCGGGCCACGACCTTGGACACGGACGACTTGCCCGAGCCCGAGGGCCCGTCCACCGCCACCACGAGCGGCGCGTGTGCGACGTCGTCGCGGGTGTGCTCGGTCATCTCAGACCACCTTCCATCCGGCGGCGGTCAGCGCCGCCACGAGTTCGTCCCTGCGGCCGGGCAGCACGGAGATCTCCACCATGCCGACCCGGTGGCCCGAGGCGTGCTCGAGCCGCAGGTCCTCCACGTTCACGTCCGTGCGGCCGACCTCGTCGAGGAGGGCCGCGATCTGCCCGGGGGCGTCGTCCACGATCACCGTGACCACCGCGAACGCCTGCGGCGGCGCCCCGTGCTTGCCGGGCACCCGTGCCCGACCGGCGTTGCCCTCGGCGATCAGCTGCGCCATGTCCAGCCGCGCCCCGGGGGCGGAGGGGTCCTCCAGGGTGCGGATCAGCCGGTCCAGGTCCGCCCGCAGCCCGTGCAGCGCCGGCACGATCCGCCCGGCGTTGCCGGAGAGGATCTGCACCCACAGCTGCGGGTCCGACGCCGCGATCCGGGTGGTGTCCCGCAGCCCGTTGCCGGCCAGGGCGAGCGCCTGGTCCGGGGTGTCCTGCAGGCGGGAGGCCACGAGCGAGGCGGCGATCTGCGGCAGGTGCGAGATCAGCGCGACCGATTCGTCGTGGGCGCGGGCGGCCATCCGGTACGGGGTGGCCTGCAGCGTCCGCGCGAGCGCCCGACCGGCCGCGAGGGCGCCCGGGTGGGTCGTGTCCGTCGGGCACAGCACCCACGGCGCCTGCGTGAACAGGGTGCCGCGGGCCGCCACGGGGCCGGACCGCTCGGAGCCGGCCATCGGGTGCGTCCCGAGGTACCGGTCGGCGTCCTGCGGGGCCAGGCGGGCCTCGTCGACGGCGGCGCGCACGCCCGCGGCGACCGCCTCCTTCACCGAGGCGATGTCCACCACCACGGCCGCGGGCCAGCGGCGCAGCGAGTCCACCACGACGTCGGCGGTCACGTCCGGCGGCGCGGCCACGACGACGAGGCCCGGGGCGGCGTCGAGGTCGTCGCCCTCGGCGTCCAGGCGGGCGGGGCGTCCGGCGCGGATGTCCGCGGCCACGGCCAGGGCGGCGTGCGAGGGGTCGTGCAGGCGCACGTCCACACCGGCCGCGCTCAGCCCGATGCCGATCGAGGTGCCCAGCAGACCGGTCCCCCGGACGAGGACGGGCTGCGGGATCCCGGCCGGGCCGTCACCGAGCGCGGCGGCGGACTCGGCGGGCGCGCTCACAGGCCGACCAGGGCCTTGAGGTGGCCCAGCTCCTGCGCGTTGAGCGCGCGGACGGTGCCCTGCTTCTGGTCGCCCAGCAGGATGGGGCCCACCTTGACGCGGACGAGCCGCTCGACCGGGTGGCCGATCTCCTGGAACATGCGGCGCACGATGCGGTTCTTGCCCGAGTGCAGCACGACCTCGACGAGCACGTGGCCCGGCGTCGAGTCGACGAGCTTGAACGAGTCCACCTGCGCCACGCCGTCCTCCAGCTCCACGCCCTCGCGCAGCCGGTTCGAGACGCCCTTGGCCAGCGGGCCGCGGGTCTGCACCACGTAGGTCTTGGGGACCTCGTAGCTGGGGTGGGTGAGGCGGTTGGCCAGCTCGCCGTCGTTGGTGAGGATGAGCAGGCCCTCGGTCTCGTTGTCCAGACGGCCCACGTGGAACAGGTGCTCCTGCCCGGGCTTGAGGTAGGTGGCGATCGAGGGCCTGCCCTCGGGGTCCACCATCGTGGAGATCACGCCGCGGGGCTTGTTGAAGACGAAGTACTGCTTGGTCACGTCCGTCTGCACGGAGATGCCGTCCACCCGGATCACGGCCGTGGCCGGGTCCACGCGCACGCCGGGCTCGGTGACGACGACGCCGTCCACCTCCACGCGGCCCTCGGCGATGAGGTCCTCGCTCACGCGCCGGGACGCCACACCCGCCGCGGCCAGCACCTTCTGCAGACGCTCGCCCGACTCGTCGTGGATGCGGTCGAGGTGGGCGGCCTTGGCCCGGGCGGCGCCGGCGCCGCGGCCGCGGCGACCGCGGGTGCGCGGCACGGCGTCCTCGTCGAAGGGGGCCTCCTCGCGGGGGCCGGCGGCGCCGCGGCGGGCACCGATCTGTCGCTGGTAGTCGCGCTCCTGGAACGGGCCGCCCCGTCGACCGACGGCGGGGGTGCGTCCGGAGCCTCGCGGCTTGCGGGAGTTCATGGGGAGGGCGTCCTTTCGGGTGCGCGTCAACGGCGCCGGTCGGGCCGGCGGCGGACGGGTCAGGGGGTGAGGGACGGCCCGGAGACGGACACGCCCGGCTCCATTCTCGCAGATCGGCGGCGTCGCGTCTCCCGGCCACCGCTCCCCCGGCCGCGAGCGCGCAGAGAGCCGGCCCGGTCCCGCGACGGGACCGGGCCGGCGTCGTCGGCGGTCAGCGGACGGTCACGGCGCGCCGCCGCGGCAGATCAGCTCGCGGGCGAGCTGCCGGTAGGCCTTGGCGCCGTCGTGGTTCTCGGCGAACAGGGTGATGGGCGTGGCCGCCACCGTGGCGTCGGCGAACTTGATGGACCGCTTGATGACGGTCTCGAACACGCGGTCCCCGAAGCCGGCCACCAGCGAGCCCACGACCTCCTTGGAGTGCAGGGTCCGCTGGTCGAACATCGTGGCCAGCACGCCGTCGATCTCCAGGTCCGGGTTGAGCCGGTCCTGCACCTTCTCGATCGTCTCGACGAGCAGGGCGACCGCGCGCAGCGCGAAGAACTCGGCGGTCAGCGGGATGATCACGCCGTGGGAGGCGGTCAGCGCGTTGACGGTCAGCAGGCCCAGCGAGGGCTGGCAGTCGATGAGGACCACGTCGTAGTCGTCGCGGACCTGGCGCAGCGCGCGCTCGAGGACCTGCTCGCGGGCCACCTCGTTGACGAGCTGCACCTCGGCCGCGGACAGGTCGATGTTGGCCGGAAGCAGGTCCATGTTCTCGAAGTCCGTGGGCAGGATCGCGTCCTTCGCGGTCACCGACCGCTCCATGAGCACGTTGTACACCGTGGTGTCGAGCTCGTGCGGGTTCGCACCCAGGCCGGCCGAGAGGGCGCCCTGCGGGTCGAAGTCCACCATGAGCACCCTGCGGCCGTAGCCCGCGAGCGCGGCGCCCAGGTTGATGGTGGAGGTCGTCTTCCCGACGCCGCCCTTCTGGTTCACCATCGAGATGATCCGCGCCGGGCCGTGCGAGGTCAGGGGCGCGGGCTCGGGGAAGTCGTGCTTGGGCCGGCCGGTGGGCCCGAGCACGGGCTCGCCGTGGATGGTCATCACGGGGATCGGTTCTCTCGAGGTCACGGCGGCGCCGGCTCCTTCCACGGTGGTCTGCACGCCCGGCCGCGGGCCGCGGCGCGCCGCGGCCGCCGTCGTCGGCGTGTCCGGATCTTCCCCCACCCTAGTGCCTGCCGTTCCCAGGACGACGGCGACGCCGGGGACGGGCCTGTGTCCAGGCTCGTCCCCGGCGTCGCCGGTGGTCGACGGTGCGGCGTGCCGCGCGGGCCCGCCGCCTCCGTCAGCGGGTGGGGTTCCGGTCGCCGTCGGCGGCCATCGTGAAGTTCAGGCTGGAGTCGGGGTGGCCCTCGTAGGCCTGCTCGGCGACCGTCGGGGACTGCTGTGGGTCGTGCGCGGCGCCGCCATGGCCGGCCACGGTCGCCTCGTCGAACTTCAGCTCGCCGCTGAGGACGCGCCGGGCGCGCTCGCCGTCGAGCTCGCCCACCCAGCGGCCGATGAGGAGCGTGGCCACGGCGTTGCCGGTGAAGTCGGTCAGGGCGCGGGCCTCGGACATGAACTTGTCGATGCCCACGATCACTCCCATGCCTCCGAGCAGCTCGGGTCGGTGCGCCTCCAGGCCGGCGGCGAGCGTGGCCATGCCCGCGCCGGTGACGCCGGCCGCGCCCTTCGAGGCGATGATCATGAAGACCAGCAGGCCGATCTGCTCGCCGAGGTTCATCTCCGCGCCCATCGCGTTGGAGACGAAGAGCGCGGCCATGGTCAGGTAGATGGCGGTGCCGTCCAGGTTGAAGGAGTAGCCGGTGGGCACGGTCACGCCCACGACGGACTTGTCCACGCCGGCGTGCTCCATCTTGGCGATCAGGCGGGGCAGGGCGGCCTCGGAGGAGCTGGTGGCGAAGATGAGCAGGTACTCCCGGCCCAGGTACTTCATGAGGGACAGGATGCTCAGGCCGGTCACGACCTTCAGGATGGTGCCGAGCACCACCACGATGAAGGCGATGCAGGTCAGGTAGAAGGCGCCCATGAGCAGCGCCATGGCGCCGATCGCGGACCAGCCCGTGGAGCCGACGACGGCGGCGATCGCACCGAAGGCGCCGATCGGGGCGACCCACATCACCATCATGAGGATGCGGAACACGACGCCCTGGATCAGCGTGAGACCACGCAGCAGCGGGGCGCCGGCCGGGCCCATCTGCTGCAGGGCGAAGCCCACGAGCAGGGCGACGAACAGGGTGGGCAGCACCGGCAGGGAGCCGGGGATGATGTCCAGCAGGAACTGGACGGTGCCGTCCACCGCGGCCGTGGGCTTGTTCGGGTCGTAGGGCGTCAGCTTGAGGCCCTCACCGGGGTGGATGAGGTTGCCGACGACGAGGCCGACGGCCAGCGCGAACGTGGACATCGCCATGAAGTAGGCCAGGGCGATGCCGCCCACGCGGCCGACGGTCGCGGCCTTGGCGATCGAGCCGACGCCGAGGGCGATCGTGCAGAAGATGACCGGGCCGATCATCATCTTGATGAGGGAGACGAAGCCGTCGCCCAGGGGCTTGAGGGACTTGCCGAACTCGGGGAAGAGCAGGCCGACGGCGGCGCCCAGCACCACCGAGGCGATCACGGCGATGTACAGCCAGTGGGTGCGGTCCTTCTTCTCCGCCGGGGCCGGCGGGGCCGAGGTCTCGGCCGGTGGGGTGTGCGCCATGGGGCGTTCCGTTCTGTGCGGTGGTGGGGCGCCGCCGAGCGGTCCGCAGCGGCGCGGGAGGGATGTGACCACTCTCGCGGGCCGGGGTGGCGTCGGTCACGATTACGGTCATAGTGGTCACGGCGGCCCGCGGGCTGAAGGATCGTGGGAGCGGACCGGCGCGTCGCCGGCCCGAGGGAGGAGAGGCATGCGCCACCCGTGGTCGATCGCCCGGCGGATCGCCGTGGTCCACGTGGCGCTCGTGGCGGCCATCGCCCTGTTCAGCGTGTGGAGCGCCTACCTCGAGGCCCGCGAGGTGGCCCTGCGCGTCGAGGAGCGCCACGTCCAGGGAGTCACCACCCTCGTGGCGCGCGACCCCGCGCTCGTCTCGGCCCTGCGGGCCGGCGACGCCCCCGCCCTGCAGTCCGGGATCGACGGCTGGATCGCCGAGGCGCAGGTCTCGTGGCTGACCGTGATGGATCCGGACGGGATGCGGTTGGCGAGCTGGCGCCTCGAGCAGGTCGGTGTCCGCTACCCGAGGCCGGTGGACGCCGTCGTCGCCGGGGACACCGTCGTGGAGCTCTCGAGCACCGGTGCCGCGGGCCGTTCGGTGCGCGCGCTCGCGCCGGTCGTGGGCCCGGAGGACGGCACCGTCCTGGGCGTGGTCACGATGGGCGTGCAGATCTCCGACGTCACCATCATGGCCGAGGCGCAGATCCCCGGCATCCTGCTGGGCTCGGCCGCCGTGGCCGCCGTCGGCCTGCTCGTCGCGTGGCTCGTGGGCCGGTATCTGAACCGGGTGACGCTCGGACGCGGCCCCGAGCAGATCGCCGAGCAGTTCCTGCTGGCGGAGACGGCCATGGACTCGCTCGAGGCCGGCGTCGTGGTCCTCGCCCCGGACGGGCGGGTCCGCCTGCACAACGACGCCGCGGCGCGCCTGCTCGGCTGGGAGGACGCGGGCGAGCCTCGACTGCCCACCGAGCTCTCCGCGGCCCTGCCGGGCGCGGTCAGCGGCGAGGCGAGCCTCGCCGTCGGCGGGCGGGTCCTCGTGGTGCAGCAGCGTGTCGTGCGGGCGCCCGGCCGCTCCGACCCCGGCGGGTCGGTCCCGCCGACGGCCCTCGCCGCGGCCGCCCGCGAGGGCGTGACCACCGCCCCGGCGGGATCGCGCGTGCTCGTCCTGCACGACCGCACCGACCTGCAGCGGCTCGGCGACGAGCTCACCGTGGCCCACACCCTGACCACGGCGCTGCGCGCGCAGACGCACGAGCACGCCAACCAGCTGCACACCGCCCTCGCCCTCGTCGAGTCGGGCCGGCTGGAGGCGGCCCGCGCCGTGCTGTCCCGACGCGCCGCGGACGAGGAGGCCTCCGACGACGTCCTCGCCGCCCTGCTCGACGCGAAGGCCGCCCAGGCGCGTGAGCGGGGCGTGGCGCTGACCTGGTCCGCAGAGCTGACCGCGCCCGCCCCGCTGCGCCCGCTCGACCTGCTGACCGTGCTGGGCAACCTGGTGGACAACGCCCTCGACGCCGCCGCCGCACCGGACCTGTCCGCGGCAGACCGGTGGGTCGACGTCGAGGTGGTCTCGGACGCCGCGGGCCTGCTCGTGCAGGTGGCCGACGCGGACCGCGGCCGACTCTTCGACCGGGGCTGGTCGACGAAGCCCGTCGGCGCCGCCGGACGCGGCATGGGGCTGTGGCTGACGCGGCGGATCGCGGAGGAGGCCGGCGGGGTCGCGGACGTCGCGACCGACTCGGGCACCGTGTTCATCGTGGAGGTGCCCCGCGGCCCCCGACCCCAGGAGGTGACATGACCGCCCGCCCGTACCGGGTGCTCGTCGTCGAGGACGAGCAGCTGACGGCCGAGGCCTACGTGGCGCACCTGGACCGGCTGCCGGGCTTCGAGGTGTCCGCGGTGGCCGGTTCTCTGCTGGCGGCACGGCAGGTCGCCGCGGCGGGCCTGCATACGGACGGGCGCTTCCCCTTCGACGTCGTGCTGCTGGACATGAACCTGCCGGACGGGCACGGCCTGGACTTCCTGCACCAACTGCGCGCGGCCGGCTTCCACGGCGGGGTGCTGGCGCTCACCGCGGCCACCGACCTGCCGGTGGTGCGCCGGGCCGTCGCGTACGGCGTGACGCAGTACCTCGTGAAGCCGTTCGGGTTCGACGAGTTCGCGGATCGGCTGGGCGGGTTCCGCGCCGCCTCGGCGATGCTGGCCGGCGACGGCGCCCTCGAGGGCCAGGAGCAGGTGGACGCCGTCTTCCGCGTCTCCCGCGAGCGGCGCGCCGAGGCCCTGCCCAAGGGGCTGACCGAGGGCACCCTGCGCGAGGTGATGGACCTGCTGGGGGCGGACCCGGAGACCGCCCTGAGCGCGGCCGAGGTGGGCGAGCGCCTGGGCATCTCCCGCGTGACGGCCCGGCGCTATCTCGAGCACCTCGAGCGGATCCGGCGGGTGCGGCGCTCGGCCCGGCACGGTGGCCGCGGCCGGCCCGAGCAGGAGTACCGCTGGGCCGGCCGCGCGTGAGCGGGGCTCAGCGGGCCGGGCGCAGCACCCCGGCGAGGGCCTCGAGCACGGCGGGGTCCTCGATGGTCGAGGGCACCGCGTACTCCTCGCCGTCGGCCATCTGCCGCATGGTCTTGCGCAGGATCTTGCCCGAGCGGGTCTTTGGCAGCGCGTCCACCACGACGACGTCGCGGAAGTCCGCCACCGGGCCCACCTCGCGGCGCACCGCCTGACGCAGCTCGCCCAGGAGCGCGGCCTCGGCCTCGGAGCCGGGCTCGGGCGTCTCGACGCCGGACTTGAGGACCACGTAGCCCGACGGCCGCTGACCCTTGAGCGGGTCCGCGACGCCGATCACGGCGCACTCGGCCACCGCCGGGTGGGAGGCCAGAGCGGCCTCGAGGACGCCCGTGGACAGCCGATGTCCGGAGACGTTGATGACGTCGTCGGTGCGGCCGAGCACGAACACGTAGCCGTCCTCGTCCACGACGCCGGAGTCGCCGGTCGCGTAATGGCCGGGGAAGGCGCTGAGGTAGGAGTCGATGTAGCGCTGGTCGTCGCGCCACAGGGTGGGCAGGGTGCCCGGGGGCAGCGGCAGCCGCAGGGCGATGTTGCCCTCGGTCCCGGCGGGCACGGGCTCGCCCAGGCCGTCCAGGACCACGAGATCGACGCCCGGCGAGGGCACCGAGGACGAGCCGATCTTCACCGGCAGCTGCTCCAGGCCCACCGGGTTCGCCGCGATGGCCCAGCCGGTCTCGGTCTGCCACCAGTGGTCGATCACCGGCATGCCCAGCAGGCCCTCGATCCACCGCTGCGTCTCCGGGTCCAGGCGCTCGCCCGCGGCGAAGAAGTGCCGCAGGGAGGACAGGTCGTGGTCCTTGAGCAGCTCGCCCTCGGGGTCGGCGCGGCGGATCGCGCGCAGCGCCGTGGGGGCCGTGAAGAAGGAGCGCACGCCGTGGTCCTCGATGAGCCGCCAGAACGCGCCGGCGTCGGGGGTGCCCACGGGCTTGCCCTCGTACATGACCGTGGTGGCCCCGGCCAGGAGCGGGCCGTAGACGATGTAGGAGTGCCCCACGACCCAGCCCACGTCCGAGGCCGTGCACATCGCCTGTCCCGGGCCGACGTCGTAGATGTGCTCCATGGTCCAGCGCAGGGCGACGGCGTGGCCCCCGTTGTCCCGGACGACGCCCTTCGGCTTGCCCGTGGTGCCCGAGGTGTACAGCACGTACAGCGGGTCGGTGGCCTGGACCGGGACGCAGTCGGCCGGCTCGGCGGCCGCGACGGCCTCGCCCCAGTCCTCCCAGCTCGCGCCCCCGCGCCCGTCGGCGTCCGCGAGCGCGGTCTCGAAGCCCTCGCGGTGATGGACCAGCACCGTGCGCACGGGATGCGCGGCGGTCTCGAGCGCCTCGGCCACAGCGGGCAGGTACTCGACCCGGCGCTTGGGCTCGATGCCGCCGGAGCAGGTGAGCACGACGTCGGGGGCGGCGTCGTCGATGCGGGAGGCGAGCTCGCGCGGGGCGAAGCCGCCGAAGACCACGGAGTGCACCGCGCCGAGCCGCGCGCACGCCAGCATCGCGATGTGGGCCTGCGGGATCATCGGCAGGTACACCAGGACGCGGTCGCCCTTGCCGACGCCGCGCGCGGCCAGGGCGCCGGCCAGACGGGCCACCGCGTCCGTGAGCTCGGCGTACGTGTAGCGGGTGACCTCGCCGGTCATCGCGGAGTCGTGGATCAGCGCGACGGCGTCCCCGCGGCCCGCCTCGACGTGCCGGTCCAGGCAGTTGTAGGCGGTGTTCAGCTCGCCGTCCGGGAACCAGCGGTACAGGGGCGCGGCGGAGTCGTCGAGGGCGCGCGTGGGCGCGACGGTCCAGTCGATGGCGCGCGCCGCGTCGAGCCAGAACCCCTCGGGGTCGCGGAGGGAGCGGGCGTGGGCGTCGGCGTACGCGCCGGAGGGGCGGTCTTCGGTGGGGGCATCGTGGGTCGCCATGGACCCAGGGTAGTGCTGTGGATCACACCCGGCAAGAGATCTGTATACATTTCTTGTCCCGTGCGGGAGGCGTGGTGGCACACGGGCGTCCCCCGTCGGGGACGCACCACCCAGCCCCCGCACGCCGGACGACGCTCCCCGTGGACCGCGTCACCCGGCACGAGTGTCGGACACACCCCCTGCTCTCGGCGGGACTGTTGTGTATACACTGGCGGCATGCGAGCGAGTGAGCGGGCGTACCAGACCCTGAGGGCGGAGATCCTCGACTGGTCCCTCCCACCGGGCGCGGGCCTGGGCGAGGTGGAGCAGGCCGAGCGCCTGGGCATCTCGCGCACCCCTCTGCGCGAGGCGCTCTCCCGCCTGGTGGCCGACGGCCTGGCCGAGCAGGCACCGGGCCGGGGCATCGTCGTGGCCGACCTGTCCCTCGAGCAGGCGGACCAGCTGTTCGACCTGCGCATCGCCCTCGAGTCCCTCCTGGCGCGCCGGGCCGCGCAGCGGGCCACCCCGGAGGCGGCCGAGCGGTTCACGGTCCTCGCGGGCCGTTTCCAGGAGGCCGAGACGGCCCTGCGCGGCGGGACCGACCCGGCGGACTACTACGCGATGACGGCCGAGCTGGACAGCCGGCTGGACGAGGCCGCCGCGAACCCCTACCTCGTCTCCACCCTGCGCACCCTGCGCCTGCACCTGGCACGCCTGCGCCGACTGGCCGCGGACGACCCGGCCCGCCTCGCGGCCTCCGCCGCGGAGCACGCGGACATCGCCGACGCCGTCGGCTCGGGCGCCGCAGACCTCGCGGAGGCGACCACGCGGGTCCACCTGCACCACGCCTTCCACCATCTGACCCGGCGCGGCCGCGCCGAGGAGACCCCGACCCTGCTGACCCCCACCGAAGGAGACCGACCATGAAGAACCATCACGTGCGCGTCCACCGCTCCGAGGAGAACCTCGAGCGCAAGGACCAGCTGGCCTGGAAGCTGGCCGAGGTGGCCGTCGACGACGTCGAGGTGCTGCCCGAGGTCGAGGAGATGATCATCAACCGGATCATCGACAACGCCTCCGTCGCGGTCGCCTCGCTGAAGCGCGGCCCGATCGTCGCCGCCCGCGCCCAGGCCCTGTCCCACCCGGTCTCCACCGGCGGTGCGGGCGCCTCCGTGTTCGGTGTGGAGCAGAAGGTCTCCCCCGAGTGGGCCGCGTGGGCCAACGGCGTGGCCGTCCGCGAGCTGGACTACCACGACACGTTCCTGGCCGCCGAGTACTCCCACCCGGGCGACAACATCCCGCCGATCCTCGCCGTCGCCCAGCATGCCGGCCGCTCCGGCAAGGACCTGATCCGCGGCATCGCCACCGGCTACGAGATCCAGGTGGACCTCGTGAAGTCCATCAACCTGTACGGCCACAAGATCGACCACGTGGCCCACATCGGCCCCTCCGCCTCCGCCGGCATCGGCACCCTGCTCGGACTGGACACCGAGACCATCTTCCAGGCCATCGGCCAGGGCCTGCACACCACCACCGCCACCCGCCAGTCCCGCAAGGGCGAGATCTCCACGTGGAAGGCCCACGCCCCGGCGTTCGCCGGCAAGATGGCCGTCGAGGCCGTGGACCGCGCCATGCGCGGCCAGACCTCCCCCGTCCCGATCTACGAGGGCGAGGACGGCGTGATCGCCTGGCTGCTGGACGGCCCGGACGCCTCCTACGAGGTGCCGCTGCCCGAGCAGGGCGAGCCCAAGCGCGGCATCCTGGACACCTACACCAAGGAGCACTCGGCCGAGTACCAGGCCCAGGCCTGGATCGATCTGGCCCGCAAGCTCCACAGGGAGCACCCGGAGGCCACCGACCCGGCGAACGTCGAGTCGGTGCTGATCAAGACCTCGCACCACACCCACTACGTGATCGGCTCGGGCGCCAACGACCCGCAGAAGTACGATCCGACGGCCTCGCGCGAGACCCTCGACCACTCGATCCCCTACATCTTCACCGTGGCCCTGCAGGACGGCTCCTGGCACCACGTGGACTCCTACGCCCCCGAGCGCGCCCAGCGCGAGGACACCGTGGCCCTGTGGCACAGGGTGACCACCGTGGAGGACCCGGAGTGGACCCGCCGCTACCACTCGCTGGACCTCGCGGAGAAGGCGTTCGGCGGAGCGGTGGAGATCACCCTCAAGGACGGCACCGTCATCACCGACGAGATCGCCGTGGCCGACGCCCACCCGCTCGGCGCCCGGCCGTTCGCCCGCGAGCAGTACATCCAGAAGTTCCGCACCCTGGCCGAGGGCATCGTCTCGAAGGAGGAGCAGGACCGCTTCCTGGCCGCCGCCGAGCGCGTGGCCGAGCTGCAGCCCGGCGAGCTGGACCAGCTGAACGTCCTGGCGGACCCGGCGTCCCTGTCCGAGGCCGGCCTCGCCGCCGCCCCGAAGGGCCTGTTCTGATGCTGTACTCGACGAAGACGGCCGAACAGAAGCGGATCGACCTGCGGCAGGCCCTGAAGCAGGGCGGCGCCCAGCAGTTCCCGGGCGCGTTCACGCCGCTGACCGCCAAGCTGATCCAGGAGAAGGGCTTCCCCGGGGTGTACATCTCCGGCGGCGTGCTCGCGAACGAGCTGGGCCTGCCCGACGTCGGGCTGACCACGCTCACCGAGGTGGCCGTGCGCGGCGGGCAGATCGCCCGCCTCACGGACCTGCCGTGCCTCATCGACGCGGACACCGGCTTCGGCGAGCCGATGAACGTGGCCCGCACGGTGCAGGAGTTCGAGAACGCCGGCCTGGCCGGCTGCCACATCGAGGACCAGTTCAACCCCAAGCGGTGCGGCCACCTCGACGGCAAGAACATGGTGGACCTCGACACCGCGGTCAAGCGCATCGCCGCCGCCGTCCATGCCCGCCGGGACCCGAACTTCCTCATCATGGCGCGCACCGACCTGCGTGCCGTGGAGGGCCTGGAGGCCGCGATCGCCCGCATGAAGGCGCTCGTGGAGGCCGGCGCGGACGCGATCTTCCCGGAGGCCCTGAAGGACATCGGCGAGTTCGAGACCGTGTGTCGCGAACTGGAGCCCCTCGGGGTCCCGGTCCTGGCGAACATGACCGAGTTCGGCAAGTCCGAGCTGTTCACCCGCCAGCAGCTGGCCGACGCCGGCGTCGCGATGGTGATCTACCCGGTCACCCTGCTGCGCTCCGCGATGGGCGCCGCCGAGCGCGTGCTCGACGCCATCAAGGAGGAGGGCACCCAGCAGTCGCAGGTGGAGCAGATGCTCACCCGCGCCCGCCTCTACGAGCTGGTGGACTACGAGGGCTACAACGCCTTCGACACGGGCATCTTCAACTTCGACGTGCCCACGCTCGACATCGGCGCCAACCACGCCGACCTCTGACCCGTCACCGGGCCCGCCCGTGCGCGGGCGGGCCCCACTCCCCGAGGAGGGACACCATGACCGAGACCGAGATCAAGAAGGGCCTGGCCGGCGTCGTCGTGGACACCACGGCGATCTCCAAGGTCAACCCGGAGACGAACTCCCTGCTGTATCGCGGCTATCCCGTGCAGGACCTGGCCGCGCAGCTGCCGTTCGAGGCCGTCGCGCTGCTGCTCTGGACGGGCGAGCTGCCCACGGACGAGGAGCTGACCGCGTTCGAGCGCTTCGAGCGCACCCACCGTGCCCTCGACCCGAAGGTGAAGCAGGCCATCGACCTGCTTCCCACCGACTGCCACCCCATGGACGTCGGCCGCACCGCCGTGTCCGTGCTCGGCGCAAACCACCCGAAGGCGGAGGACTCCTCCCCCGAGGCCGAACTGGAGAAGGCCCAGGCACTGTTCGCGGCGTTCCCAGCCGTCGTCGCCTACGACCAGCGCCGTCGCCGCGGCCAGGAGGTGGTGGAGCCGCGTGAGGACCTGGACTACTCGCAGAACTTCCTGTGGATGACGTTCGGCGAGGAGGCCGCCCCGGAGGTCGTGGACGCGTTCCGCGTCTCGATGGTGCTGTACGCCGAGCACTCCTTCAACGCGTCCACCTTCACGGCGCGCGTGGTCACCTCCACGCTCTCCGACCTGCACTCGGCCGTGACCGGCGCCATCGGCGCCCTCAAGGGCCCGCTGCACGGCGGCGCCAACGAGGCCGTCATGCACACCTTTGACGAGATCGGCATCCGCAAGGAGGAGTCCCGCGAGGACGCCGCCGCCCGTGCGAAGGCGTGGATGGAGGACGCCCTGGCCCAGAAGAAGAAGGTCATGGGCTTCGGCCACCGCGTGTACAAGAACGGCGACTCCCGCGTGCTCACCATGAAGGCCGCGCTGGACCGCATGATCGAGCACTACGGCCGCGAGGAGATGCTCGGGCTGTACGACGGCCTGCAGTCCGCGATGGACGAGGCCAAGCAGATCAAGCCGAACCTCGACTACCCGGCCGGCCCGACCTACCACCTGATGGGCTTCGACACGGAGATGTTCACCCCGCTGTTCATCGCCTCGCGCATCACGGGCTGGACCGCCCACATCATGGAGCAGCGCGCCGCGAACGCGCTGATCCGCCCGCTCTCGGCCTACGACGGCCCGGAGCAGCGGGAGCTGCCGCAGCGCTGACGGCGCCGGCCTCCCGGTGCGGGGGCGGTGTCGGGTGGAACGCGATCCTCGCTCCACTCGGCACCGCCCCCGTGGCGTCGGGCGGGGTCAGCGCGCCCGGGGGTGCGCCTGCGCATAGACCTCGCGCAGCGACTCCACGGTCACCAGCGTGTAGACCTGCGTGGTGGTGACCGTGGCGTGGCCCAGCAGCTCCTGCACCACACGCACGTCGGCCCCGCCCTGCAGCAGGTGCGTGGCGAAGCAGTGCCGCAGGGTGTGGGGCGAGACCTCGGCGTCGATCCCCGCCCGCTCGGCCGCCCCTCAGCGTCGGGCCGCCGCGTCGGCGCGGCGGGCCAGGCCGGCGGCGACGAGGCCGGCGAACAGCGGGTGCGGGCGGGTCGGCCGGGAGGAGAACTCCGGGTGGGCCTGCGTGGACACGTAGTACGGGTGCACGTCCCGGGGCAGCTCCACGAACTCCACGAGGGCGCCGTCCGGGGAGGTGCCGCAGATCGCGAGACCGGCCTCCTCGAGGCGGTCGCGGTAGGCGTTGTTCACCTCGTAGCGGTGGCGGTGGCGCTCGGTCACCTCGGTGGTGCCGTAGGCCTCGGCCACCACGGAGCCCGGGCGCAGGGTCGCGGGGAAGGCGCCCAGGCGCATGGTGCCGCCGAGGTCCCCCTCGCCGGCCACGATCTGCTCCTGCTCGGCCATGGTGGCGATCACGGGCGAGGCGGTCTCCGGGTCGAACTCGGCGGAGTCCGCGTCCTCCAGGCCGAGGACGTTGCGGGCGTACTCGATGACCATGGACTGCAGGCCCAGGCACAGACCCAGCGTCGGGATCCGCTGCTCGCGGGCGTGCCGCAGCGCGCCGAGCTTGCCCTCGAGCCCGCGCACGCCGAAGCCGCCGGGCACACACACGGCGTCGACGTCCGCGAGCGCCACCGCCGCGCCCTCGGGGGTGGCGCACTCGTCCGCGGCCACCCAGCGGATGCCCACCTTGGCCCGGTGGGCGAAGCCACCGGCGCGCAGCGCCTCGGTGACGGACAGGTAGGCGTCCGGCAGGTCCACGTACTTGCCCACGAGCGCCACGGTGAGCTCATGCTCCGGGTGGTGCACGGCGTCCATGAGCGCGTCCCAGGCGGTCCAGTCCACGTCCTTGAACTTCAGGTCCAGGGACTGCACCACGTGGGCGTCGAGGCCCTGGTCGTGGATGACGCGGGGGATGTCGTAGATGGAGGGGGCGTCGGCGCAGTTGACGACGGCGTCCTGCGGGACGTCGCACATGCGGGCAATCTTGCCGCGGACGTCGTCGGGGACGGCCCGGTCCGAGCGCAGCACGATCGCGTCCGGCTGGATGCCGATCGAGCGCAGGGCGGCCACGGAGTGCTGGGTGGGCTTGGTCTTGAGCTCCTGCGAGGGGCCGATGTACGGCACGAGGGAGACGTGCAGGAAGAAGACGTCGTCGCGGCCGACGTCCTGGCGGACCTGGCGGGCGGCCTCGAGGAAGGGCTGCGACTCGATGTCGCCGACGGTGCCGCCGATCTCCGTGATGATCACGTCCGGGGCGGGGCGGTCGCCGCGGGGCTCCGCGGGCAGGCGCATCCGGCGGCAGATCTCGTCGGTGATGTGCGGGATGACCTGGACGGTGTCCCCGAGGTACTCGCCGCGGCGCTCGCGGGCGATCACGGTGGAGTACACCTGGCCGGTGGTCACGTTGTCCAGGCCGTCGAGGTCCTCGTCGAGGAAGCGCTCGTAGTGGCCGATGTCCAGGTCCGTCTCGGCGCCGTCCTCGGTGACGAACACCTCGCCGTGCTGGAACGGGTTCATGGTGCCCGGGTCCACGTTGAGGTAGGGGTCGAGCTTCTGCATCACCACCCTGAGCCCGCGCGCCTTGAGCAGGTGGCCGAGCGAGGAGGCCGTGAGCCCCTTGCCGAGGGAGGAGGCGACACCGCCGGTCACGAACACGTGACGGGTGACGCGCGTGGACGTCTGAGTACGAGAAGTTCGTTTCACCACGGATCTTGAGCGTATCAGGTGCGGGGCTCAGCGCGCGCGCGGATGCGCGGCGGAGTAGACCTCGCGCAGGGAGTCCACGGTGACGAGGGTGTACACCTGCGTGGTGGTCACGGACGCGTGCCCGAGCAGCTCCTGGACCACGCGGACGTCCGCGCCGCCGGCCAGCAGGTGCGTGGCGAAGCAGTGGCGCAGGGTGTGGGGCGAGACGTCCGCCTCGAGGCCGGCGCGCTCGGCCGCCCGCTTCAGCACGGCCCACGCGGACTGCCGGGAGAGCCGGCCGCCGCAGGCGTTGACGAACAGGGCGGGCGTGGAGCGTGCGGCTCCCGCCATGATCGTGGGCCGTCCCCGCACCAGCCACGCGTCGAGCGCGGCGGCCGCGTAGGAGCCGATCGGCACCACGCGCTCCTTGGACCCCTTGCCGAACAGGCGGACCACAGGCTGGCCGCCGTCGTCCCCGGTCTGCGCGAGCCCCACCACGTCGTCGACGTCGAGGCCGACCACCTCGGAGATGCGGGCGCCGGTGCCGTACAGGAACTCGAGCAGGGCCCGGTCCCGGAGACCGGCCGGCGTGTCCGTGGGCACGGCGTCGAGCAGCGCGGACACCTGCTCCACCGGCAGCGCTCTGGGCAGGCGCGTACCGGGCTTCGGGGGGTGCACGTCGCGGGCGGGGTCGGTCTCCGCGAGGCCCTCGAGGGCCCAGAACCGGTGCAGCCCGCGCACCGCGGCGAGCACACGCGCGGCCGAGCGGACGGCGAGCGGGCGGCCGCCGTCGTCGCCCGTGGCGAGGGCCTGCACGAAGCCGGCCACGTGGCCGGGGTCGACGTCCCCGGGGGCGCGCACCCCGGCCGCCTCGAGCCAGCGACGGTAGCGGGCCAGGTCGCGCCGATAGGCGGCCAGGGTGTTCTCGGCCAGGCCCCGCTCGACGGCGAGGTGGTCCAGGTGTCGACGGAAGGGTGCCGCGAGCGCCGAGGTCTGCGGCGCGTCCGGGCTCACGCGGGCCAGTCCGCCCCCGGGGCCTGCCGGTCGGGGACGAACGGCGCGTCCACGGGACGCAGGCGTCGCCAGCCCTGGGCGCGGTGGGCGCCCAGGGCCAGCACGGCGACGACGGTGGACGGGTTGTGCACCCGGCCGTCCAGGACGGCGTCGGTCACCTCGTCGAGGCCGACCCACACGAGCGGCATGGCGGCCTCCTCGTCCTGCCGGGTGTGCCGCTCGCCGTCGGGGATCTCTTCGATCTGTCGGGCCAGGAACACGCGGATCGCCTCGCTGGAGCCGCCCGGGGTCGTGTAGTAGTCGACGAGGGTGTGCCACTCGCGGGCGCACAGGTCGGCCTCCTCGGCCAGCTCGCGGACGGCGACCTGGTGGAGGTCCTCCCCGTCCACGTCCCGCAGGCCCGCCGGGATCTCCCACAGCTCCATGCCCACGGGGTGGCGGTACTGGCGGACGAGGGCCACCTGCTCGCGGGGGCCGGTGGTGGTGAGCTTGGTGCGGACCGCGAGGATCGCCACGGCGCCCGGGTGCACCATCAGCTCCCGGGTCAGCGGTTCCCGGGACTTGTCCGCCGGGTCCAGGCGGAACGACTCCCGGGCGATGTCCCACACTCGGCCCTCGTAGACGGTCTTCGACTTCTTCACCGGGCGGGGGACGTGCAGGTCGCGCAGGGGCGAGCGTCCCGCGGACGCGGAAATCTCAGGCATGGGGCGATCCTCTCATGTCGGGGCGGCGTCCGCGGACCGGGTCAGCCGCGTTCGCGGACGGAGGACTCGAGCAGCTCCCGGGCGTGCTCGCGCGCCGCCGCGGAGTCCCCGTGCCCGGCGAGCATGCGGGCGAGCTCCTCGACCCGCTCGTCGGCCGTCAGCGTCACGACGTCGGAGGTCGTCACACCCGCGGCCGGGTCCGAGTTCTTCTCCACCCGCACGTGCCGGTCCGCGTAGGCGGCGACCTGGGGCAGGTGGGTCACGGCGATGACCTGCACGTGGCGGGCGAGCCGGGCCAGGCGGGCCCCGATCCGCACGGCGGCCTCACCGCCCACGCCGGCGTCGACCTCGTCGAACACGAAGGTGGGCACCGGGTCCGTGGCGGCCAGGACCACCTCGAGGGCGAGCATCACGCGGGAGAGCTCGCCGCCGGAGGCGCCGCGGCCCAGGGGCCGGGGCTCGACGCCCGCGTGGGGGCGCAGGGCGAGCGTGACGTCCTCAGCGCCGTACGGGCCGAGACCGTCCCCGGCGACCGGCGTCAGTCCCACGTGGAACGAGGCGTCCGGCATGAACAGGGCGTGCAGCTCCTCGGTCACCGCGGTCTCGAGGCGCTCGGCGGCCGCGGTGCGCAGGGCGGTGAGGGTCGCGGCCCGCTCGCGCAGCGCGGCGTCCAGCCGGTCGACCTCCGCCTCGAGCTCCTCGAGGCGGCCGGAGTCGCCCTGCAGCTCGTCCAGGCGCGGACGCTGGGTCCGGGCCCAGTCGATCACGTCGGCGAGCTCCGGCCCGTAGAGCCGCTGCAGTCGCGTGAGCTCGGCCAGCCGCGACTGGGCCGCGTCGAGGTCGGAGGCCGCGTCGGCGTCCAGGTCAGCGGTGTAGCGGGCCAGGTCGCCGGCGATGTCCGTGAGCACGACGGCGGCCTCGGCCAGGCGTGCGGCCGCGGCGGCGAGGTCGGGGTCGTCGCCGGGGGCGGCGAGCACGGCCTGCCGCGCCGCCTCCACGAGGCTGACGGCGCCGGGGGTCTCGTCCATCGCGTCCACGTCGGGGCCGGCCAGTCGGGCGTGCGCCTCCCCCGAGGCGGCGCGCAGCTCCTCGACGTCCTCGAGCCGACGGATGAGAGCCCGCAGCTCCTCGTCCTCCCCCTCCTGCGGCTCGGCGAGGTCGATCTCCTCGAGCGAGCGCTGCAGCGCCTCGGCCTCGCGGGCCCGCTCCTGGCGGTGGGCGGTGAGCTCCTCGCGCTCCCGACGCGCGGCGGTCCAGGCGGCGTGGTCCGCGCGGTAGGCGCGCAGGGCCGCGGCGAGCTCGGCGCCGCCGAACGCATCGAGGGCGTGCCGCTGGGCGTCGGCGCCCTGGAGGCGGACCTGGTCGTTCTGCCCGTGCACGGCCACGAGCGTGGCCCCGATCTCGGAGAGCAGGCCCACGGGCACGGAACGGCCGCCGGCCGTGGCACGGGAGCGTGTGCCCTCCCCCGACGCCGTGACGCTGCGGCTGAGGACCAGGTCGTGGGTGCCGTCGTCGCCCTCGTCCACGACCGCGCCGGCCTCCTGAGCCAGGCGGAGCGCCGCGTGGTCCGCGGCCACGCGCACGCCGGCGTCCACGACGGCTCGGGACGAGCCCCGGCGGACCGCGCCCGCGTCGGCGCGAGCACCGAGCAGCAGGCCCAGGGCGGTGACCACCATGGTCTTGCCGGCGCCGGTCTCACCGGTGACGACGGTGAAGCCGGGGTCCAGGTCCACGGTGGCCTCGCCGATCACGCCGAGCCCCGAGATCCTCAGATGGTCGATCATGCGTCCTCCCCGGGGTGACGCGCCCCGCGGTCGCGGTGGCGTTGGATGTCCGCGGGCGAGGGCACCGACAGCGGCATGGTGGCCGGTTCGACGACGTCGGGACGCGGCCCCGCGTGCCGCGGCTCGACGGTCTCCACCTCGTGGAGCACGCCCGCCCGCTCCTGGGCGGTGACGGGGCCGCGCCAGCCGTCCGTGGGCAGCCGGAACTTGCGCACCAGCCGTTCCGCGAAGGGAGTCGGGTTGAGACGGGCCAGGCGCACCGGCTCCGCCGACCGGGACACCTCGACCCGGGCCTGCGGCGGCAGTTCCACGGTGCGCCGGCCGTCACACCACAGCACACCGGTCTCGCGGGTGCGGGTGAGCACGTCCACACCGATCGTGGAGCGCGGACCCACCACGAGGGGGCGGGTGAACAGTGCGTGGGCGCTGATGGGCACGCACAGCAGGGCCTCCACGGAGGGCCACACCACGGGGCCCCCGGCGGAGAAGGCGTAGGCCGTGGAGCCGGTGGGGGTGGCCAGCACGACGCCGTCGCAGCCGAAGGTCGTCAGCGGCGAGTTGTCCACGGAGACGACCACCTCGAGCATCCGCTCCCGGTGGGACTTCTCCACGGAGGCCTCGTTGAGGGCCCACGTGCGGGCCACCTCGCGGCCCTCCACGTGCACGACGACGTCCAGGGCCATGCGCTCGATCACCACGTAGGACTCCGAGGCGATCGCCTGGACGGTGCGGTGCAGGTCGGTGCGCTCGGACTCGGCGAGGAAGCCGACGTGGCCCAGGTTCACCGCCAGCAGCGGCACGTTGTAGCCGCGGACGAAGTCGGCCGCCCGCAGCACCGAGCCGTCGCCGCCGAGGACGAGGCCGAGGGTGATGTCCTCGAGCTCGCAGTCGACCCCGAGGGCCTCCGGCGCGAACTCCGGGGGGTCCCCCGCGGCCGCGCGGATGGCGGCCACGTCCTGTTCGAGCATGACGGTGACCAGGCCCTCCTCCGCGAACATGCGGGTGGCCTGCAGCGCCGCGCTGATGGCGTCCTCGCGGCCCGTGTGGGTCAGGACGAGGATGCGACGTCCGGGGGTGTAGGGCATGGTTCCTTCCGCGAGCCGGGGTGCCGGGCACTGCGCTCCAGGATAGCCACGAGACCGGACACGCGAACCGGTGGCCCCGCGCCCGTGGATGGGCGGTGTCCCCCGGACGGGGTCAGGACCAGTCGATGTGGGCGCCCCGGACCCACCCGGCGGCGCGCTCGCCGGCGGGCGGTGCCGGGCTCGTCCCGCCTGCCGGGTCGTCGGCCGCGGTGGCGTCGGGACGGCGGAGCCGCAGGAAGAACTCGGCGTTCCCGTCCTGTCCGGCCAGGCCGGATCGGGCGAGGCCGCGCGGTGCGAGGCCGGCGCCCAGTGCGGCCGCGGCCACCCCCACGACGGCGTCGCGGCGGGCGTCGGGATCGGTCACGACACCGGAGCGCGGCAGGGCGCGCCGCCCGACCTCGAACTGGGGCTTGACCATGAGCAGCAGCTCGGCGCCGGGTCGGCACACGCCCGCGAGCGGGGCGAGGACGAGGCGCAGCGAGATGAAGGACAGGTCGGAGACCACCAGGTCCACCGGACCGTCGATGTCTTCGGCCGTGAGGTCGCGGACGTTGAGCCCCTCGCGCACGAGGACGCGGGGGTCGGCCCGGACGGGCGGGGCCAGCTGGTCGTGGCCCACGTCGACGGCGGCGACCCGTTCGGCGCCCCGCTCGAGGAGGACCTGGGTGAATCCGCCGGTGGAGGCCCCGGCGTCGAGCGCCCGGCGGCCGGCCACGCCCACGTCCGGGAATGCCTCGAGTGCGCTGACGAGCTTGTGGGCCGCACGGGAGACGTACCGCGGGCCCGGGTCGCGCAGGCGCAGCGTGGCGTCGGCGGCCACGCGGTCGGCGGGCCGGCGCACCGGGCGGCCGTCGAGGAGCACCTGTCCCGCGCGGATGAGCGCCGCGCCCTCCGTGCGGGAGCGTGCCAGGCCCCGAGCGGCCAGGACGACGTCGGCGCGTGCAGTCTCAGCCACGCCGTGGGTCCGCGGAGGCCTCGGCCCCGCCGGCGAGCAGAGCGGGCAGGTGCGCACGGACCCACGTCGGCCGGTCCGGCCCGGGGGCGGCGGCCGCGGTCTCGCGCGTGTCGATGCCGGTCAGGACGAGCACCGTGTCGAACCCCGCCGCGTTGCCGCCGCGGATGTCCGTGTCCAGGCGGTCGCCGACCACGAGGGGACGGGCCAGGCCGAGGGCCTCGGCCGCCGTCCGGAACAGTCGTGGCTCGGGCTTGCCCGCCGCGACGGGCGCGGTGCCGGTGGCCCGGCCCACCGCCTCGACGAGGGCCCCGTTGCCGGGGGCGATCCCCTCCGCCCGCGGGATCGAGGTGTCCAGGTTGGTGGCGACCCAGGTGGCCCCGGCGCGCACGGCGTACGCGGCCTCCGCCAGATCGGCCCAGCCGAGACCGGGGTCGAAGCCCTGGATCACCGCGTCGGGACACTGCGCCGCGGACGCGACCACCTCGTAGCCCCGCTCCTCGACCACGGCGCGCAGGTACGCCGAGCCGACCACGAGCACCCGGCCGGTCCGGCGGCCGAGCGTCTCCTCGAGCAGGTCGACGCCCGCCGGTGCGGAGCCGAAGACCTGCCCCGCCTCCGCGGGCACCCCGAGCGTGCGGAGATGCTCGGCCACGGACTCCGGAGCGCGGGAGGCGTTGTTCGTCACGAACCCGACCGGCACGCCCTGTTCCTGCAGCGTCGACAGCGTCTCGACCGCCCCGGCGATCGCACCGCCTCCGGCGTACACGACGCCGTCCAGGTCGCAGAGCAGCCCGTCATGACCGTCGAAGAACGTGGTGTTCACTGCTCGTCTGCCTCCGGAGCCTCGAGGGCGTCGAACAGCGACAGCTGGTTCGGGTCGACCTCGTCCGGCGCGTCGACGGCGGCCGGCGGCTCTGCGGTGGCCTCCTGGCGGGGCGCCAAGGTCTGCTCCGCGGCGGCCTCCGGCTCCTCGGCCGGGGATCCGTCCGCCGTCGGCTCCGCCTCGGCCTCGGCCGCATACCGCTCGTGGCGCCGTTCGCGGGGGGACGGGCGGCGGTCCCGGGGGTCCTCGACCGGCTCGGTGTCCACGTCGATGATCTCCGGGTCCGCGAACCCGCCCACGCCGAGGGCCTTCTCCGCGACGCGCACGGCACGCGCCCAGAGCCGAGCCTCGTCGCGGCGCCCCAGGGCGAGCAGCACATCGGCCTGGCGCTGGAACAGCCGGGGAGAGAAGGGGTAGCCGCGCCGACGGTCCAGTTCCGGGATCTGCAGGGCCTCATGGGCACCCTGGAGGTCGCCGGCGTCCTCGCGGATGCCGGAGACGACCATGGCCAGCTCGGCCCGTGCCGCCCGGTCCAGACGCGAGGCATCCACCTCGGCGGCCAGCTGCAGGGCCTTCTCCGTGCGGCCGAGGGCACGCTCGCTGTCCACCTGCGCGGCGATGTGGGTGTCGTCGCCCGTCATGCGCCGATAGGTGCGGAACTCGCGCAGCGCGTCGGCGTACTCCCCCGCCGCGTAGGCGGTGAGCGCGACGGCCTCGCGCACGCGGGAGAGACGGCCGCCCTTGCGGGACGCGGCCAGGGCGTGCTGGAACGCCAGCGCCGGGTCGACGTCCAGGTAGCGACCGGCCATCACGAGGTGCTTGGCGACCCAGCTGGCAGGACGCTCGTCAAGGCCGTTGATCTCCTTGAGCGTGCCGCGGTCGAGCTCCTGGCCCGTCACGTCCGGGTCGATGTCCGGAGAGCGCTCCTGGTCCGCACGATTCGCCGCTCGGAGGTCACCGGGATTGTGCGCGGGTCGTTCAGCGCGGTCCTCGCGACGAGAGCCCGTCAGCGCACCGCGGCGCTCGGGACGTCCGCCACCCTGGCCCGGGCCGCGCCGGCGGTCCTCGTGAGGCCCGCCGGAGCGGCGCCGGTCACCGGCACCGCTGCGAGGACGTCCGTTGCGGTCACCACCACGACGCCGGCCATCACCGCCACCACGGGGCCCGCGGCCCTCGGATCCGCGGTCCTCGTGGCGCTCTCGGGGGGTGTCCTCAGCCATGGTGTCCTTCCTGGGCGTCACGCGCCGCGACGGTCCGCGGGAACGCAGTCTCTGTTCCTCATGTGCCGGCCTCGCGGCCGGGTCCTCAGGGGACCAGGCTAGTTGTTGTGGGGCATGAGGTTCTTGCCACGGGGTACGGGCTGAGATGAGACGAGTGGGCCTCTCCCGCAGGATGGAAGTTCCTACACCACCCACCTGCCCGAAAAGACCCACTCATGACTCACGCTAATGCACCCCTGACTCCCACCGGCCGTCTCAGGATGGTCCACCGCCACCTGCACGACGGGATCCCACAGGCGCACGTGGCCGCCGAGTTCCGGGTGAGCCGGCCCACGGTGGCTACCTGGGTGGCCCGCTACCGTGCCGAAGGCGAGGCCGGCCTTCAGGACCTGTCCAGCCGGCCGCACCGTTCACCTGCCCAGCTCGACCCCGAGGTGGTGGCCCAGATCCAGACCCTGCGCCGGGAGCGCAAGTGGTCCGCACGGCGCATCCATCACCACCTCGTCTCTGAAGGCCACCGGGTGTGCCTCCGAACGGTGGGCAGGTGGCTGCACCGGCTGGGCATCTCCCGGTTGCCAGACCTCGCGCCCACGGGTGAGGACCTGCGCCAACGACCGCAGAAGATCACCGCCCGCGGCCCGGGGCACATGGTGCACCTGGACGTGAAGAAGATCGGGCGCATCCCCGAGGGGGGCGGCTGGCGTGCTCACGGACGGGACTCCGAGAACGCGCGAGCAGCCAAGCGCGGGCCTGGCCGACGGGTCGGCTACACCTACCTGCACTCGGCGATCGACGGGTTCACCCGCCTGGCCTACACCGAGGCGTTGGAGGACGAGCGGGCGGCCACGACCGTGAGCTTCTACTGCCGGGCGCGGGCGTTCTTCGCCGCCCACGGCATCCGGATCGACAGGGTGGTCACGGACAACGGGAACAACTACCGGGCTGCGGACTTCACCGCCAAGGTGGTCTCGCTCGGGGGCCGGCACCACCGGATCCGCCCCTACACCCCGCGCCATAACGGGAAGGTCGAACGCTACAACCGGCTGATGGTCGATGAGGTCCTCTACGCCCGCCCGTACTCCTCAGAGACGGCTCGGCGTGAGGCCCTGCAGGTGTGGGTGAACCACTACAACTATCATCGGCCTCATACCTCCTGCGGGGACGCCCCGCCGGCCTCGTTGGCCCCGGCCCGAGTCAACAACGTCATGCCCTCCTACAGCTAGTGCCCGGAGCCTGTGGCGGACCGTCCTTGCGGGGAAAACAGTCCAGAAATGCGGGAAGGGCCTCGCACCAACAGTGCGAGGCCCTTCCCTCAAAGAATGTCCGGCGGCGACCTACTCTCCCACAACCTCCCGGTTGCAGTACCATCGGCGCTGTGGGCCTTAGCTTCCGGGTTCGGAATGGAACCGGGCGTTTCCCCCACGCTATGACCGCCGTAACCCTAACCCCACACCACCACCCTCAACACGGGCAACAGCAGGGAAACCTAACGGGTCACACAACAGTGACACTATTCAACTGAAAACACCTCAACCACCCACCAACAAGCAGACAGCCGGTTGCAATCAGACAACCGCACAGTGGACGCGAACACCAACCCATCACCTTGAAGCAAGCAATGGGATAAGAGTGTGTGTAAGTCATCGGCCTATTAGTACTGGTCAGCTTCACGAGTCTTCAGTCCTCGCTTCCACATCCAGCCTATCAACCCAGTGTTCTAGCTGGGGGCCTCACACCCTCAAAGGGGCAAGGAAATCTCATCTCGAAGCCGGCTTCCCGCTTAGATGCTTTCAGCGGTTATCCATCCCGAACGTAGCTAATCAGCCATGCACCTGGCGGTACAACTGACATACCAGAGGTTCGTCCGTCCCGGTCCTCTCGTACTAAGGACAGACCTTCTCAAATTTCCAACGCGCGCAGAGGATAGGGACCGAACTGTCTCACGACGTTCTGAACCCAGCTCGCGTACCGCTTTAATGGGCGAACAGCCCAACCCTTGGGACCTACTCCAGCCCCAGGATGCGACGAGCCGACATCGAGGTGCCAAACCATGCCGTCGATATGGACTCTTGGGCAAGATCAGCCTGTTATCCCCGAGGTACCTTTTATCCGTTGAGCGACGGCCGTTCCACAACGAGCCGCCGGATCACTAGTCCCGACTTTCGTCCCTGCTCGAGCTGCCACTCTCACAGTCAAGCTCCCTTGTGCACTTGCACTCGACACCTGATTGCCAACCAGGCTGAGGGAACCTTTGGGCGCCTCCGTTACATTTTAGGAGGCAACCGCCCCAGTTAAACTACCCATCAGGCACTGTCCCTGACCCGGATCACGGGCCGAAGTTAGATATCCAGAGTGACCAGAGTGGTATTTCAACGACGACTCCACGAACACTGGCGTGCCCGCTTCACAGTCTCCCACCTATCCTACACAAGCCACACCGAACACCAATACCAAACTATAGTAAAGGTCACGGGGTCTTTCCGTCCTTCTGCGCGTAACGAGCATCTTTACTCGTAATGCAATTTCGCCGAGTTCATGGTTGAGACAGCGGGGAAGTCGTTACTCCATTCGTGCAGGTCGGAACTTACCCGACAAGGAATTTCGCTACCTTAGGATGGTTATAGTTACCACCGCCGTTTACTGGGGCTTAAGTTCTCCGCTTCGCCGAAGCTAACGGGTCCCCTTAACCTTCCAGCACCGGGCAGGAGTCAGTCCATATACATCGTCTTACGACTTCGCATGGACCTGTGTTTTTGATAAACAGTCGCTTCCCCCTGGTCTCTGCGGCCCCGATCCCCTCACACCAGCACGTGGTGCTCAAGGTTGGGGCCCCCCTTCTCCCGAAGTTACGGGGGCATTTTGCCGAGTTCCTTAACCATGATTCTCTCGATCGCCTTAGTATTCTCTACCTGACCACCTGTGTCGGTTTAGGGTACGGGCAGTTTGAACCTCGCGCCGATGCTTTTCTAGGCAGCATAGGATCACCGGATCACCCACCATGTGGGCGCCCATCAGGTCTCAGGCATACAGCCGGCGGATTTACCTACCGGCAGCCCTACACCCTTAGACCAGGTCATTTCCATTGCCCGGCCCGGCTACCTTCCTGCGTCACACCTGTTAATGCGCTTGCCTCCCCGGTTCAGGTCCCGCGCTCCCCATCACCGACCCCGTCAAAGACGAGGTTCGGGATGGTTCGGGCGGTTAGTATCACCGGCTCAGCATGGGCGGTTCTTCACTGGTACGGGAATATCAACCCGTTGTCCATCGACTACGCCTGTCGGCCTCGCCTTAGGTCCCGACTTACCCAGGGCAGATTAGCTTGACCCTGGAACCCTTAGTCATCCGGCGGACGGGTTTCTCACCCGTCTTTCGCTACTCATGCCTGCATTCTCACTCGTCCACAATCCACCAGAAGTTACCCGCTGGCTTCACCTCGTGAACGACGCTCCCCTACCCATCCAGCAAAACTGAATGCCACGGTTTCGGCGGTGTACTTGAGCCCCGCTACATTGTCGGCGCGGAATCACTTGACCAGTGAGCTATTACGCACTCTTTCAAGGGTGGCTGCTTCTAAGCCAACCTCCTGGTTGTCTCAGCAACTCCACATCCTTTCCCACTTAGCACACGCTTAGGGGCCTTAACCGGTGGTCTGGGCTGTTTCCCTCTCGACTATGAAGCTTATCCCCCACAGTCTCACTGCCACGCTCTCACTTCCCGGCATTCGGAGTTTGGCTGAAGTCAGTAACCTTGTAGGGCCCATCGTCCATCCAGTAGCTCTACCTCCGGGAAGAAACACGTGACGCTGCACCTAAATGCATTTCGGGGAGAACCAGCTATCACGGAGTTTGATTGGCCTTTCACCCCTACCCACAACTCATCCCCTCCATTTTCAACTGAAGTGGGTTCGGTCCTCCACGCGCTCTTACACGCGCTTCAACCTGGCCATGGGTAGATCACTCCGCTTCGGGTCTAGGACACGCGACTCAATCGCCCTATTCAGACTCGCTTTCGCTACGGCTTCCCCACACGGGTTAACCTCGCCACGTATCACTAACTCGCAGGCTCATTCTTCAAAAGGCACGCTGTCACCCCACAAGGAGGCTCCAACGGTTTGTAGGCACATGGTTTCAGGTACTATTTCACTCCCCTCCCGGGGTACTTTTCACCATTCCCTCACGGTACTGATCCGCTATCGGTCAACAGGTAGTATTCAGGCTTACCAGGTGGTCCTGGCAGATTCACACGGGATTTCTCGGGCCCCGTGCTACTCGGGCAACCCTCCAACAGCGGCGGAACACATTTCGACTACGGGACTCTCACCCTCTACGGTCCAGCATCCACACTGGTTCGTCTATATGCCCGCACCTCACTGCGCCATGCCGGCAGACATGACAAGGAGGGGCCCACAACACCGCACATGCAACCCCTGCCGGGTATCACACACATACGGTTTAGCCCCATCCGCGTTCGCTCGCCACTACTAACGGAATCACTTTTGTTTTCTCTTCCTGTGGGTACTGAGATGTTTCACTTCCCCACGTTCCCTCCACCCGGTCTATGTGTTCAACCGGGGGTCACACGACACGTCGTGCGGGGTTTCCCCATTCGGAAATCCTGGTCTCAACGTCCGGTTATCGACTCCACCAGGCTTATCGCAGATTCCCACGTCCTTCTTCGGCTCCTGTTGCCAAGGCATCCACCATGCGCCCTTGGAAACTTTCACACACAATGAAAGTCCTCAAATGAGCAATATCTAACTAAGATGTCATTCTCGGCATCACCACACCTCACACACCACCCCAGGGGGAACAGTGCGATCAACGATGCAGCAACAAAAAATAAGATGCTCGCGTCCACTATGCAGTTCTCAAACAACAACCCACACCCCATCCACTAACCCACAAGGCCAGCTTCACAAGGTACGGAGACCAGAAACAACAACCCCAACCCTCACAGGTCAGGGTGCCTGCTGTTCCAGGACCCAACAGTGTGCCAACACCAGCTCGCAGCCACCAACACCACCCATTCCAACCACACCCGCAAAGGCATGACGTACTCGAGCACTGCCGGCACCACCACTGGCACCATTCATTGATGTTCCACCCATGAGCAACCCGCCATCACACACGCGGTGATGCAACGGGCACTGATGCTCCTTAGAAAGGAGGTGATCCAGCCGCACCTTCCGGTACGGCTACCTTGTTACGACTTAGTCCCAATCGCTGGTCCCACCTTCGACGGCTCCCCCCACAAGGGTTAGGCCACCGGCTTCGGGTGTTACCGACTTTCGTGACTTGACGGGCGGTGTGTACAAGGCCCGGGAACGTATTCACCGCAGCGTTGCTGATCTGCGATTACTAGCGACTCCGACTTCATGGGGTCGAGTTGCAGACCCCAATCCGAACTGAGACCGGCTTTTTGGGGCTCTCCTGACGCTTCCGTGGGTGTTCTGGCGAGCCGTTGACGAGGGCACGCCGCTCTCTGCCTAGGTTTCTGGCTGTTGAGGTCAGTTACCTGAAGGGCGGAGAACGGCGTGCGGAACGCAAGCCTATGGCGGTCCTTGCTGGGCGTCGAGAAGACGGTCGTGGAGGGCATCGAGTTCGATGAGGACGACCAGCTCCTGGTGGCTCATGTCCGTCCCCGGGCTCGAGTGCGTGGCCGGTGCGGGCGGTGCGGGCGCAGGTCGCCCGGGTACGACCGTGGCGAGGGTCGGCGGCGGTGGCGGGCGCTGGATCTGGGCACGGTGCAGGTCTACCTCGAGGCCGACGCCCCGCGGGTGGCCTGCCGCGAGCACGGTCCCACGGTGGCCGCCGTCCCGTGGGCCAGGCACGGGGCCGGTCACACCGTGGTGTTCGACGAGCAGGTGGCCTGGCTGGCCACGCAGTGCTCCAAGTCCGCGGTCACCGAGCTGATGCGCATCGCCTGGCGCACCGTCGGGGCGATCATCACCCGGGTCTGGGCCGACGTGGAGGCCCTCGGCGACCGGTTCGCCGGCCTGCGACGGATCGGCATCGATGAGATCTCCTACAAGAAGGGCCACCGCTACCTCACGATCGTGGTCGACCACGACACCGGCCGGCTCGTCTGGGCCGCCCCGGGCCGGGACAAGGCGACCCTGGCGGCGTTCTTCGAGGCCCTCGGGCCCGACCGGTGCGCCGAGATCACCCACGTCAGCGCCGACGGGGCGGACTGGATCGCCGCCGTGGTCGCCGAGCGGTGCCCGAACGCGGTGCGGTGCGCTGATCCGTTCCACATCGTCAAGTGGGCCACCGAGGCCCTGGACGAGGTCCGTCGCCAGGCGTGGAACGAGGCCCGTGGCGCGGTCCGGCAGCGCCGGGCCGGGCGGGCCGGCGGGCACGCCAAGGCGCTCAAGCACGCCCGGTACGCGCTGTGGAAGAACCCCGAGAACCTCACCACCCGGCAGCAGGCCAAGCTCGCCTGGGTCGCCAAGACCGACCCGCGCCTGCACCGGGCCTACCTGCTCAAGGAAGGACTGCGCCTGGTCTTCCAGCTACCCGCCGACGAGGCCGAGACGGCCCTGGAACGCTGGATCGGCTGGGCCCGACGTTGCCGCATCCCCGCCTTCGTCGAGCTCCAACGCCGCATCGTCAAGCACAAGGCCTCGATCCTCGCCGCGATCGAGCACGGCCTGTCCAACGGACGTATCGAGTCCGTGAACACGAAGATTCGGCTCATCACCCGCGTCGCCTTCGGCTTCAAGTCCCCCGAAGCCCTCATCGCCCTGGCCATGCTCAACCTCGGCGGCCACCGACCCGTCCTACCGGGCCGGAAATGACCCACGGATCAGTCAGGAGAGCCCTTTTTGGGATTAGCTCCACCTCACAGTATCGCAACCCATTGTACCGGCCATTGTAGCATGCGTGAAGCCCAAGACATAAGGGGCATGATGATTTGACGTCGTCCTCACCTTCCTCCGAGTTGACCCCGGCAGTCTCCCATGAGTCCCCACCATTACGTGCTGGCAACATGGAACGAGGGTTGCGCTCGTTGCGGGACTTAACCCAACATCTCACGACACGAGCTGACGACAACCATGCACCACCTGTGAACCCGCCCCAAAGGGGAAATCGTATCTCTACGGCGATCGGGAACATGTCAAGCCTTGGTAAGGTTCTTCGCGTTGCATCGAATTAATCCGCATGCTCCGCCGCTTGTGCGGGCCCCCGTCAATTCCTTTGAGTTTTAGCCTTGCGGCCGTACTCCCCAGGCGGGGCACTTAATGCGTTAGCTGCGGCGCGGAAACCGTGGAATGGTCCCCACACCTAGTGCCCAACGTTTACGGCATGGACTACCAGGGTATCTAATCCTGTTCGCTCCCCATGCTTTCGCTCCTCAGCGTCAGTTACAGCCCAGAGACCTGCCTTCGCCATCGGTGTTCCTCCTGATATCTGCGCATTCCACCGCTACACCAGGAATTCCAGTCTCCCCTACTGCACTCTAGTCTGCCCGTACCCACCGCAGATCCGGGGTTAAGCCCCGGACTTTCACGACAGACGCGACAAACCGCCTACGAGCTCTTTACGCCCAATAATTCCGGATAACGCTCGCACCCTACGTATTACCGCGGCTGCTGGCACGTAGTTAGCCGGTGCTTCTTCTGCAGGTACCGTCACTTTCGCTTCTTCCCTACTGAAAGAGGTTTACAACCCGAAGGCCGTCATCCCTCACGCGGCGTCGCTGCATCAGGCTTTCGCCCATTGTGCAATATTCCCCACTGCTGCCTCCCGTAGGAGTCTGGGCCGTGTCTCAGTCCCAGTGTGGCCGGTCACCCTCTCAGGCCGGCTACCCGTCGTCGCCTTGGTGAGCCATTACCTCACCAACAAGCTGATAGGCCGCGAGTCCATCCAAAACCGATAAATCTTTCCAACACCCACCATGCGGTGGACGCTCCTATCCGGTATTAGACCCAGTTTCCCAGGCTTATCCCAGAGTTAAGGGCAGGTTACTCACGTGTTACTCACCCGTTCGCCACTAATCCACCCAGCAAGCTGGGCTTCATCGTTCGACTTGCATGTGTTAAGCACGCCGCCAGCGTTCATCCTGAGCCAGGATCAAACTCTCCGTAAAAAATTACAGAACAACACCGTGGCAGCCGGAAATAACCACCACGACATCCATTCAATACCTGGCAGACCATCACCACACCACGGGGGTGGCAGGCGACGATCAACCAATATGTGTTAAAACAATTGGCATCAACAAACTTGGCACACTATTGAGTTCTCAAACAACAGGCGCTTCCAGCTTCAGCGACCCGCTCCGCGGGCCGTTTCGCTCTGGAGCAACTTCTCCATCCTAGACCATCCGTTTCGACCGTGTCAACTCCGTGTCCGAAGCATTCACCGTCCGTTCACATGGCCGGACTAGAAAACCTTACCACGCGATCCGACAATGTCAACTCCGCTTCCGCGGGGCCAGACACTCACCGGACCATCCACGTGGAAGGCCTCGAAAAGCTTACCACATGATCCCCGGCTGTCAAACCAGATCATCTTCTTCAGGAATCCCGACCCGCATCACTGCCGGCCGCGCACCCGGTGAGCACCACCCGCCCTGGACCTGCCATTCTCGGCATGAATCCGCGGATTCTGTGTTCTTCACCCCGCCTCCCGGTCACCCGGTCGGCGTCTTGAGCACGAGATGGAACTCTACACCCGAATCCCACCGAACACAAAATCAGGGGTGACACCCGGCGTCCGGGCACGACAAAGGGCCCCGTTCTCCGCAGAATCCTGCGGAGAACGGGGCCCTGTGCTCCTCCCGTGGGCGGTTTCTCCGCCGTCGTCGCCCGTCGTGTCCTCGGTCACTTCTGGCGAGCCGGTGGACACCGGTGGTCTGCGGCCGTGGTCAGCCCTCCCCCAGGTCCGCGCCCGCCATGTTCTTCTTGCCCCGGCGCACCAGCAGGTGCCGGCCGGCGAAGGCGTCGTCTCGGGTGAACACCTGGTCGGCATCCGTCACCCGCACGTTGTTCACCGACGCGCCGCCGTCGCGCACCGTCCGACGCGCCTCGGAGCGCGAGGCGACCAGCCCGGTGGAGACCAGCAGCTCGACCGCGGTCACGGTGCCCGGCTCCCCCTCCCACTGGGTCCGGTCGGCCTGCGGCAGCTCGGCCAGCACGGCGGTCAGCGTGTCCGGATCCACGGTGGTGAGGTCGCCGCCTCCGAACACGGCCTGGGAGGCCTCGATGACCTTCGTCGTCGTCTCCTCTCCATGGGCCAGCGCGGTGACCTCCCACGCCAGGCGCTTCTGGGCCTCCCGGCGGAACGGCTCGTCGGCCACCTTCTGCGCGTACTCCTCGATCTCCGCGCGGGTCAGGAACGTGAAGACCTTGAGCCGGTCGACGACGTCCGCGTCCGCCGTGTTGAGCCAGAACTGGTAGAAGGCGTATGGCGAGCACATCTCCGCGTCGAGCCAGACGGCGTTGCCCTCGGACTTGCCGAACTTGGTGCCGTCCGCGTTCGTGATCAGCGGCGTGCCCAGCGCATGGGCGTGGGTCCCCTCCACCTTGCGGATCAGCTCGGTGCCGGCGGTGAGGTTGCCCCACTGGTCGGAGCCGCCGGTCTGGAGGGTCACGCCGTGCCGACGGTGCAGCTCGAGGAAGTCGTTGCCCTGCAGCACCTGGTAGGAGAACTCCGTGTAGGAGATGCCCTCATCAGAGTTCAGGCGCTTGGCCACGATCTCCTTCTTCACCATGGTGCCGACGCGGAAGTTCTTGCCGATGTCCCGCAGGAAGTCCAGCGCGCTCATGCCCGCGGTCCAGTCCAGGTTGTTGACCATGGTCGCCGCGTTCTCCCCCTCGAAGGAGAGGTACGGCTCGATCTGCGCGCGCAGGGACTCCACCCACGCCGCCACGGTCTCCTGCGAGTTCAGGACGCGCTCCGAGGTCTGCCGCGGGTCGCCGATGAGCCCGGTGGCGCCGCCCACGAGGGCGTACGGGCGGTGGCCGGCGAGCTGCAGGCGGCGCAGGGTGAGCAACTGGACCAGGTGTCCCAGGTGGAGGGACGGAGCGGTCGGGTCGAAGCCGCAGTAATACGAGACGGGCTCCCCGGCCAGCGCCTGCTCCAGCGCGGCCTCGTCCGTCGAGACGTGCACGAGCCCGCGCCAGCGCAGCTCCTGCCAGACGTTCTCGAAGCTCGGGTCGTTCGCCTGTGCGCGCAGTCGGGCCGCGCGCTCCTCGTTCTGGGGTGCCATGGCCCCCAGCCTAGCGACGCGCCCGCGGGGCTCACTCCGGGACGTCCGCCAGCCCGGCCGGCAGCGCGGCCGCGTCCGTCCCGGCGACGACGGACAGCGACTGGGTGGCGCGGGTCATCGCCACGTACAGATCGCCCACCACGCCGCGTGCGTCGGCCACGATCCGCTCGGGAGAGACGAGGACGACGGTGTCGAACTCCAGTCCCTTGGTGTCCCACGGGGTGGCGACGACGATCTCGACGCCGGGCAGCGGCGCGGTGTCCACGGCCGCCTCCCCCCACCGCTCGCGGAGGGCCGTGAGCAACTCCCCTGTCTGCCCGGCGGGGGCGATCACGGCGGTCAGGGCCTCGGGCACGCGGCCCCGCTCGACCTCGACCGCCTCGAGGGTCAGGGCCGCCACGTCACCGCCCGGCTCCGTCACCAGGCGCGGGCGGTGATCGCCCTCACGCACGGCGCGCGGATGGGAGACCTCAAGCCCGGCCGCCCGCGCGACCTGCGCGGCCCAGCGCATCACGCGCGCCGGCGAACGGTAGTTCACAGTCAACTCTTCCAGGCGCCAGCGGTCCCCGAACTCAGGGGCGAGGACGGACGCCCACGAGCCGGCCGCGTCGCGACGGGAGGACTGCGCGATGTCGCCCACGATGGTGAACGACTTCATCGGGCAGCGGCGCGCCAGCAGGCGCCACTGCATCGGAGAGAGCTCCTGGGCCTCGTCAACCACCACGTGCCCGTACGTCCAGGTGCGGTCGTAGGCCGCGGTCTCGGCGGTGGTCCGTCGCACGCCGCGCGCCTCATTGGCCGCGGCCAGCTGCTCGGCGTCCACGACGCCGTCGACGCCCAGGTCCGCGAGCGTCTGGTGCATGTTCTCCAGGGACGCCCGGGCGTTCTCGAGGTTGCGCTCGTGCTGGGCCGCGGATTCACCGCCCCGGCCCGGGGTCTCGAGGCGTCCGAGCAGCTCGGCCGCCTCGTCCAGGAGGGGCACGTCGGCCTCGGTCCAGGGGGCGTCGGCCGGCCGCAGGAGCGCGCCGACCTCGGCGTCGGACAGCCACGGGGCGGCCGCCCGGAGCAGGTCCTCCCGGGTGAGGAGGTCGCCGATCAGTTTCTCCGGCGTCAGCGGCATCCAGCAGAGGTTGAGCGCGATGCGCACGTCGCGCGAGGTGCGCACGTCCTCGAGGAGGAGGTCACGCTGCACCGGGGTGCCCGAGGACTTCTCCAGTTTCTTGCGCAGCTTCTCCGCGAGCTCGCGGACGAGGATCTTCACGAACGTCACCCGGGCCTCGTTGTGGGGCTTTCGGGTGGCCCGCGCCTTGTCCCGGGCGCGCCGGACCATGGCCGGCTTGAGCTTGACGGCCGTGCCGTCGATCATCAGGCGCCGCGGCTCGACGAGCAGGCGCTGGCGCTGCGCGACCGCGTGGGCGACGGCGTCCACCATGTCCAGCCGGCCCTTCACCGCCGCCACGTCGAGGTCCCGCTCCGGGACGGCCCGTACGCCCGGCATCAGCGTCCCCAGCGAGGACATCACGACACCGGTCTCGCCCAGCGAGGGCAGCACCCGCTCGATGTACCGCATGAACGCGGTCGACGGACCGACGATCAGCACGCCCGAGCGCGCGAGGCGCTCCCGGTGGGTGTACAGCAGGTAGGCCGCGCGGTGCAGGGCGACGGCGGTCTTCCCCGTGCCGGGCCCGCCCTGGACCACGACCGCCCCGGACAGGGGCGCGCGGATCACCTCGTCCTGCTCCGCCTGGATCGTGGCGACGATGTCCCCCATCCGCCCCGTGCGTCGGGCGGTGACGGCGGCCAGCAGCGCACCCTGGCCATCGGCGCGCACCCCGTCCTCGCCCAGCAGCGTCGGGTCCAGGATGTCGTCCTCGAGGTCGCGCACCTCGCGCCCCCGCAGCATCAGGTGACGACGACGGCGCACACGGCCCCGGTGGGCCGCCGTCGCCTGGTAGAAGGCGCCGGCCTCGGCCGCGCGCCAGTCGACGAGGAGGCGCTCGTGGTCCTCGGTGGTGAGGCCGATGCGCCCGATGTACCGCTGCTCGTCGGCCCCACCCTCCTGCTCGGCGTCGAGGTCGAGCCGGCCGAAGACGAGGCGGTCGTCCACGGCGTAGAGCTGGGCGAGTCGGTCCTCGTAGAGGCTGGCGAAGGCGTCGCGCTCGGAGTGGTTCTGCAGCGACCCCTGCGGGCCGGTCCGGCGCACGGCCGCGAGCTGGCGCTCCTTCTCCTCACGCAGGGCGTCGAGGCGGGCGTACCGCTCGGCGACCCGACCCCGCTCGAGGTCGAGCTCGGACTGGCGGACGGACACGGTATCGGTCATCGGGGCCCTCGCGATGCGGTGAGGGGCGGACCACGCTGCGGCCCGCCCGGCGGAAAAGTGACCACCCATGCTACGCCGACCACGGTGGACGGCGGGTGACGCGGCGGCGCCCTGGGGGCACCGCCGCGTGCGGTCCGGCCGACGCCGACTCGGCCGGGCGACCGCGTCAACGGGCGTCGACGACGGAGCCCGGCGTGTCGGCCCAGCGGCGCAGCGGTTCCAGGGCGTCCTCGAGCGCCCCGATCTGCACCGCGACGGCCGTCGGCGCGGTCCCGCCCTGGGCGTCGCGAGAGGCGAGCGAGCCCTCTGTGCTGAGCACCTCGCGGACCTGCGGGGTCAGCGCCGGTGAGATGGCGGCGTACTCCTCGTCCGTGAGGTCCCACAGCTCCACGCCCCGGGCCTCGGCCGCCTTCACGGCCTCGCCCGACAGCTCGTGGGCCTCGCGGAACGGGACCCCCTGGCGGACGAGCCACTCGGCGACGTCGGTGGCCAGCGCGAAGCCCTGCGGGGCCAGCTCCGCCATGCGCTCCGTCTGGAACTCGAGGGTGGCGATCATCCCGTAGACGGCGGGCAGCAGCAGCTCGAGGGTGTCCGCGGCGTCGAAGACGGGCTCCTTGTCCTCCTGCAGGTCGCGGTTGTAAGCCAGCGGCATGCCCTTGAGCGTGGCCAGCAGCCCCGTGAGGTCGCCGATGAGACGGCCGGACTTGCCGCGGGCCAACTCGGCGACGTCCGGGTTCTTCTTCTGCGGCATGATCGAGGACCCCGTGGAGTACGCGTCATGGAGCCTCACGAAGCCCGCCTCCTTGGTGGCCCAGAAGATGACCTCCTCCGAGATGCGGGACAGGTCGACGCCGACCATCGCGGCGACCCACGCGAACTCCGCGTACACGTCGCGGGCGGCGGTGCCGTCGATCGAGTTCCACACGGCCGACTCGAAGCCGAGCTCGGCGGCCACGGCGTTCGGGTCCAGACCCAGGGAGGAGCCGGCAAGGGCCCCGGAGCCGTACGGCGAGACGGCCGCGCGTGCGTCCCAGTCCGCGAGCCGCTGCAGGTCCCGCGCGAAGGCCCAGGCGTGCGCGAGCAGGTGATGCGAGAGCAGGACGGGCTGCGCGTGCTGCAGGTGGGTGCGCCCCGGCATCGGCGCGTACGGGCGCGCCCGCGCCTGATCGAGCAGCGCGTCCACCGTGGCGATCACGCCCTGCGCGATGATGCGGGCGTGGTCTCGCAGGAACATCCGGCCGAGGGTGGCGACCTGGTCGTTGCGGGATCGGCCGGCCCGCAGGCGGCCGCCGAGCTCGGGACCGGCCCGCTCGATGAGGCCGCGCTCGAGCGAGCCGTGCACGTCCTCATCGGACGCCGCCGGGGTGAAGGCACCGGAACGCACGTCCGCCTCGAGACGGTCGAGGGCCGCGATCATCCCGTCCAGGTCGTCCGCACTGAGCAGACCGGCGGTGTGCAGCACCCGGGCGTGGGCACGGGAGCCCGCGATGTCATAGGGCGCCAGGCGCCAGTCGAAGTGCGTGGACTTGCTGAGCGCGGCGAGCGCCTCGGAAGGGCCGCCGGCGAAGCGACCGCCCCACAGGGCGCCCTCGTTGGTCCCGTGGCGGGCGTCGGTGTTCTCGGTCATCGAAGGTCTCCTCGAAGTCGGTGACAGGCCGACGGCGGCCGGCCCGGTCGCGGGCGGGCCGCCGTCGTGCACGGGGCGTGCGGGGTCAGTCGTTGGACAGGCGGGCGACGTCCTGGAGGTCGGCGCTGCCGCGCAGGCGCTGCTCTCGCTCGGAGGCCGTCTTCGCGGACAGGCCGAAGATGTCGATGAACCCGCGGGCCGAGGACTGGTCGAACGAGTCGCCCTCGTCGTACGTGGCGAGGTTGAAGTCGTACAGGCCGGTCTCGGACCGGCGACCCTGCACTGTGGCGCGGCCACCGTGGAGCTCCAGGCGGATCTCACCGTTGACGTGTTCCTGGGTCGCGTCGATGAACGTGTCCAGGTTCCGCTTCAGCGGGGAGTACCACTGGCCGTCGTAGACCAGCTCGGTCCAACGCTGGTCCACATGCTTCTTGAAGCGCGCCTGTTCACGCTCCAGGGTGACGTTCTCGAGCTCACGGTGGGCCGCGATCAGCGCCATGGCGCCCGGTGCCTCGTAGATCTCGCGGGACTTGATGCCCACGAGGCGGTCCTCGACGATGTCGATCCGGCCCACGCCCTGGGCACCGGCCCGGCGGTTGAGCTCCTCGATGATCTCCAGCGGGCTCAGCGCGCGGCCGTCGAGGGCTGTGGGGACGCCGCGCTCGAAGGCGATCGTGACCACGTCCGGCGCCGGCGGGAAGGCGGGGTCGTCCGTGTAGTCGTAGACGTCCTTCGTGGGGCCGTTCCAGATGTCCTCGAGGAAGCCGGTCTCGACGGCGCGGCCCCACACGTTCTGGTCGATCGAGAACGGGTTCTTCTTGGTGGTGACGATCGGCAGGTCGTTGCGCTCGGCGTACTCGATGGCCTTCTCACGGGTCAGGGCGAGGTCGCGCACCGGGGCGATGCACTTCAGGTCGGGCCCGAGGGTCTGGATGGAGACCTCGAAGCGGACCTGGTCGTTGCCCTTGCCGGTGCAGCCGTGCGCCACCGTCGAGGCGCCGAACTGGCGGGCCGCCGCGACCAGGTGGCGGGAGATCACCGGGCGCGAGATCGCGGAGACCAGCGGGTAGGCGTCCATGTAGAGGGCGTTGGCCTTGAGCGTGGGCATGCAGTACTGCTCGGCGAACTCGTCACGCGCGTCGGCGACGTAGGCCTCGACGGCGCCACAGTCCAGGGCGCGCTGGCGGATCGTCTCGAGGGACTCGCCCCCCTGGCCCACGTCGACCGCGACGGCGACGACCTCGGCGCCCGTGGCCTCGGCGATCCAGCCGATGGCCACCGAGGTGTCCAGGCCGCCCGAGTAGGCAAGGATGATGCGTTCCTTCACGTCTTCTCCTCTTTATATAGGGGGCGTCTCCGAGCGCGGCACGTGGCCGTCGGAGGCGTGCTCGTGGCGATCCTACCCGGGTCTTGAATAAATATGGCTCTCCTGACGCTTCCGTGGGTGTTCTGGCGAGCCGTTGACGAGGGCACGCCGCTCTCTGCCTAGGTTTCTGGCTGTTGAGGTCAGTTACCTGAAGGGCGGAGAACGGCGTGCGGAACGCAAGCCTATGGCGGTCCTTGCTGGGCGTCGAGAAGACGGTCGTGGAGGGCATCGAGTTCGATGAGGACGACCAGCTCCTGGTGGCTCATGTCCGTCCCCGGGCTCGAGTGCGTGGCCGGTGCGGGCGGTGCGGGCGCAGGTCGCCCGGGTACGACCGTGGCGAGGGTCGGCGGCGGTGGCGGGCGCTGGATCTGGGCACGGTGCAGGTCTACCTCGAGGCCGACGCCCCGCGGGTGGCCTGCCGCGAGCACGGTCCCACGGTGGCCGCCGTCCCGTGGGCCAGGCACGGGGCCGGTCACACCGTGGTGTTCGACGAGCAGGTGGCCTGGCTGGCCACGCAGTGCTCCAAGTCCGCGGTCACCGAGCTGATGCGCATCGCCTGGCGCACCGTCGGGGCGATCATCACCCGGGTCTGGGCCGACGTGGAGGCCCTCGGCGACCGGTTCGCCGGCCTGCGACGGATCGGCATCGATGAGATCTCCTACAAGAAGGGCCACCGCTACCTCACGATCGTGGTCGACCACGACACCGGCCGGCTCGTCTGGGCCGCCCCGGGCCGGGACAAGGCGACCCTGGCGGCGTTCTTCGAGGCCCTCGGGCCCGACCGGTGCGCCGAGATCACCCACGTCAGCGCCGACGGGGCGGACTGGATCGCCGCCGTGGTCGCCGAGCGGTGCCCGAACGCGGTGCGGTGCGCTGATCCGTTCCACATCGTCAAGTGGGCCACCGAGGCCCTGGACGAGGTCCGTCGCCAGGCGTGGAACGAGGCCCGTGGCGCGGTCCGGCAGCGCCGGGCCGGGCGGGCCGGCGGGCACGCCAAGGCGCTCAAGCACGCCCGGTACGCGCTGTGGAAGAACCCCGAGAACCTCACCACCCGGCAGCAGGCCAAGCTCGCCTGGGTCGCCAAGACCGACCCGCGCCTGCACCGGGCCTACCTGCTCAAGGAAGGACTGCGCCTGGTCTTCCAGCTACCCGCCGACGAGGCCGAGACGGCCCTGGAACGCTGGATCGGCTGGGCCCGACGTTGCCGCATCCCCGCCTTCGTCGAGCTCCAACGCCGCATCGTCAAGCACAAGGCCTCGATCCTCGCCGCGATCGAGCACGGCCTGTCCAACGGACGTATCGAGTCCGTGAACACGAAGATTCGGCTCATCACCCGCGTCGCCTTCGGCTTCAAGTCCCCCGAAGCCCTCATCGCCCTGGCCATGCTCAACCTCGGCGGCCACCGACCCGTCCTACCGGGCCGGAAATGACCCACGGATCAGTCAGGAGAGCCATAAATATGCAACTGACGGAATATCAGCCCCCCGAGGGCCCCTTGACAGCCCCTCTGCGCCTGCAGCGACGGCCACCGGCAACCATCGCTCCGCCGTCGAATCCCGGGTCGAACGCGACTCAGGTCACGGCCTCGGCCGTCGATCGTGACCTTCGCCCATACCCCTGTGACGGAGGTTGTCCACACCGGCAGATCAGACACCATGACAGCAAATCCGGCCAGTAGCGTGCATTTCATCCACGCGCCCACGACTCAGAGATCGATTCGTCACCCGATCTCAAATGTGAGATGGACGGGCAAGAATTCGTCGACCCATGATTTGACGCGAGGGGGGCTCCCGTCGTTGACTCTTCCGTAGCCGATTCGTGATCGAACCGTGATCTGACCGAGAGGTCGGGAACGGGGAGGCCACGACATCGAACCCCCTCCGACGGTCGCCCGCTGCTGGGTCGTCTCGAACCGACGGAGGGCATGACCCGACCAAGGAGAAGGACGACCCCGGTGTGCCTCGGCCGCCGATCAGCGAGGACTCGCCATGGACACCATGACTCTCTTCACCACTTCCGCCACCCGCTCCCGCCGTGCCACCGCCTCGATCGTCGCGGGCATGACCCTCGCCGGCGCCGCCGCCGTGGGCTTCTCCGCCCCGGCCCAGGCCGCCACCGTGGACACCTGGGACCGCCTCGCCGAGTGCGAGTCCAACGGCACCTGGGACATCAACACCGGCAACGGCTTCTACGGCGGCGTGCAGTTCACCCTGTCCTCCTGGCAGGCCGTCGGCGGCGAAGGCTACCCGCACCAGGCCTCGAAGGCCGAGCAGATCAAGCGCGCCGAGATCCTCCAGGACCTGCAGGGCTGGGGCGCGTGGCCGCTGTGCTCGCAGAAGCTGGGCCTGACCCAGGCTGACGCGGACGCCGGTGACGTGGACGCCACCGAGGCCGCCCCGGTCGCCGTGGAGCGCACGGCCACCGTGCAGCGCCAGTCCGCCGCGGACGAGGCTGCCGCCGAGCAGGCCGCTGCCGCGGAGCAGGCCGTCGTCGCCGAGGCCGAGACCATCGTCGTCAAGTCCGGTGACTCCCTCTGGACGCTCGCCAACGAGTACGAGGTGGAGGGTGGCTGGACCGCCCTCTACGAGGCCAACAAGGGCGCCGTCTCCGACGCCGCCGTGATCTACGTCGGCCAGGAGCTCGTCCTGCCGCAGGCCTGAGACGCCTGACCGGCCCCCCGGACCGGTACCACACGAGGAAGGCCCCCGCCGTCGGCGGGGGCCTTCCTCGTGCCTGGTGCCCGTCACCCGCGCAGGCGGGGCCGGACGGGTCGGTTAGCCCGCCAGACCCAGCAGGTGGGCCGCGACGGCCGGGGCGGACGTGGTCCCCGTGGTGATGAGAAGGATGGTGTCATCGCCGGCGATCGTGCCCATCACGTGCTCCACGCGCGCCTGGTCGATCACGCTGGCCAGGAACTGCGCCGCGCCCGGGGGCGTGCGCAGGACCACGAGGTTCGCGGTGGGCTCGGCGGAGACGAGCAGCTCGCGGGCCATGCTCGCCAGCCGATTCAGCTGCGCGTCCGAGCCGCGGCCCGGCACGGCGGCGTCGTCGCCCTCCGCCGGCAGGGCGTAGACCATGCCGGCCGGCCCGCGCCTCCGCACCGCGCCGAGGTCCACCAGGTCCCGCGAGAGCGTGCCCTGGGTGACGGACAGCCCGCGATCACCCAGGGCGTCCGAGAGTTCGGCCTGGGAGCGGATGCCCCGGGTGGCCAGGATCTCCCGGATCGCGGCCTGACGGGCGATCTTCGTCGTGGGGGCGGCCATCAGCGCGGCTCCTCGGCCAGGCCGGAGCGATACAGCAGCCAGGCGATGAGCGCCTTCTGCGCGTGCAGGCGGTTCTCGGCCTCGTCGAACACCACGGACCGCGGCCCGTCGATCACCTCGGCCGTGACCTCGTAGCCCCGGTACGCGGGCAGGCAGTGCAGGAAGATCGCGTCGTCGGCCGCCCGCGCCATCGCGGCGGCGTCCACCTGGTAGTCCCGGAACAGCGCCAGGCGGGCCTCCTTCTCCTCCTCCTGGCCCATGGACACCCACGTGTCGGTCACGACGACGTCCGCGCCCGCCAGGGCCTCGGCCGCGTCCGTCGTGACGAGGACGGAACCGCCCGTCTCCGCCGCCCGCTGTCGGGCGGCGGCCACGACGTCCTCGGCAGGCAGGTGCCCCTCGGGGCCGGCGACCCGCACGTGCATGCCGGCCGTCGCGCAGCCGAGCAGGTACGAGTGGGCCATGTTGTTCGCCGCGTCCCCCAGATACGCCAGAGTGCGGCCCGCCGTGCCGCCGAGGTGCTCGCGCACCGTCAGCAGGTCGGCGAGGATCTGACAGGGGTGGTAGTCGTCGCTGAGCGCATTGACCACGGGCACCGAGGAATGGGCGGCCATCTCCTCGAGGCCGGCCTGGGCGAACGTGCGCCAGACGATGACGCCGACCATCCGCTCCAGCACGCGGGCCGTGTCGGCCACGGACTCCTTGTGGCCCAGCTGCGACTCCCCCGGGTTCACGATCAACGGCGTCCCGCCGAGCTCGGCGATGCCCGCGGAGAACGAGACGCGGGTGCGCGTGGAGGTCTTGTCGAAGAACACGATGCCGGTCCGGGGCCCGGCCAGCGGGCGGTGCCGGAACCGGTCGGCCTTCATCTGCGCGGCGAGGTCGAGCACCTCGGCCTGCTCGGCCGGGGTGAGGTCCGTGTCCACCAGGAAGTGGCGGACGGCGGCAGCGGGGGTCATGGGCGGTCTCCTTCGGCGGGGGTCAGGGCGGCGGCCACGAGCCCGGGCAGGGCCGCGGCGAAGCGCTCGAGCTCGGCCACGGGCACGGTCAGCGGCGGGGCCAGGCGCAGGGTGGAGGGGCCGGTGGCGTTGAGGATCCAGCCCGCCTCGAGGCCGGCGGCGACGACGGCGGGGGCCAGCCCGCCGGCCGGGGCCGGTCCCGTGGGGTCGGCCAGATCGACGCCGATCCACAGGCCGTGACCGCGCACCGCGGCCACCTCGGGCAGGTCCTCCAGCAGGGCGGCCACGGCCTCACCCGCGGCGCGGACGTGGCCGAGCAGGCCCTCGTCCTCGACGGTCTGGAGCACGGCCAGGCCCGCGGCGGTGGCCAGGGGGTTGCCGCCGAACGTGGTGCCGTGCTGGCCGGCGGTGAGCAGCCCGGAGACGGCGGGGCCGACGCACACGAGCGCCCCGATCGGCACGCCGCCGCCCAGTCCCTTCGCCAGGGTGAAGGCGTCGGGCACCACCGGCTCGGCCGCACCGGTGACGGCCGTGTTCTGGAAGCCGAACCACGTGCCGGTGCGGCCCACGCCGGACTGCACCTCGTCGAGGATCATCAGGGCGCCGGCCTCGCGGGTCGCGGCCCGCACCTCGGCCAGGTAGCCGGCCGGCCAGCCGTGCACGCCGGCCTCGCCCTGGACCGGCTCGAGGATGACGGCGGCGACGGTGTCGCCGTCGTCGTCCGGGGCCAGGGCCGCCCGCAGGGCCGCGGCGTCACCGCCCGGCACGTGCTCCACGCCGCCGGGCAGCGGCTCGAAGGGCGCCCGGTAGGCCTCCTTGTGCGTGAGCGCGAGGGCGCCCATCGTGCGGCCGTGGAAGGCCCGCTCGAGAGCGATCACCCGCGTCCGGCGGCCGGACGGGTCGTCCGCGCCGTGGCGGCGGGCGAGCTTGAACGCGGCCTCGTTGGCCTCCGTGCCGGAGTTCGCGAAGAACACGGTGGAGCCCGCGGGCGCGCCGGCCAGCTCCAGCAGGCGCTCGGCCAGGCGGATCTGCGGCTCGGAGGTGAAGAGGTTGGACACGTGGCCGAGCGTGGCGATCTGCTCGGACACGGCCCGCACCAGCGCCGGGTGGCCGTGGCCGAGCGCATTCACGGCGATGCCGGCCAGCAGGTCCGTGTAGCGCCGGCCGTCGGCGTCCCACACGTGGACCCCCTCGCCGCGCACGAGCACGCGGGCGGGGCAGCCGAAGACGCCGGTCAGGGCGGCGTGGTAGCGCTCCAGCAGCGCGGACTGGTCGGTGCTCATGCGTCCCCCTCGGGGGTGGTCGGGGCGGTGGGCTCAGCGTCGGGCACCACCTGGGTGCCGACGCCCGCGGAGGTGAAGACCTCCAGCAGCATCGAGTGGGGGCGGCGGCCGTCCACGACGTGGGCGCGCTGCACGCCGGCGTCGACGGCCGCCAGGCACGCGGCCATCTTCGGGATCATCCCGGAGGCCAGGGAGGGCAGCAGCGCACGCAGCTGGGCGGCGGTGAGCGAGCTGATGAGGGAGTCGCGGTCCGGCCAGTCGGCGTAGAGGCCTTCGACGTCGGTGAGCAGCACGAGCTTCGCGGCGCCGAGGGCGGCGGCCAGGGCCGCGGCGGCGGTGTCCGCATTGACGTTGAGGACCTGCCCGGTGGGCTCGCCGTCGTCGTCGATCTCGGGGGCGACCGACGAGACCACGGGGATCCGCCCGGACTCGATCACGTCGAGGATCGCGGTCGGGTCGACTCCGGTGACCTCTCCCACGAGGCCGAGGTCCACCTCCTGCCCGTCCACGACGGCGCCCGTGCGGCGGGCGCGCAGCAGCCCCGCGTCCTCGCCGGAGAAGCCGACGGCATACGGGCCGTGGGAGTTCACGAGGCCGACCAGCTCGCGGCCCACCTGTCCCGTGAGCACCATGCGGACCACGTCCATGGCCTCCTCGGTGGTCACGCGCAGGCCGCCGCGGAACTCGGACGCGATGCCGAGGCGGTCGAGCATCGCGTTGATCTGCGGGCCGCCGCCGTGCACCACCACGGGGTGGACCCCCACGTGGTGCAGGAACACGATGTCCTCGGCGAACGCCCGGCGCAGCTCCTCCGACACCATGGCGTTGCCGCCGTACTTGACGACCATGACGGTGCCGGCGAACCGCCGGATCCAGGGCAGGGCCTCGACGAGGACCTCCGCCTTGGACTCGGCGCGGTCGAGCCGGTCCGCGGTGGACAGGACGGGTGCGGCCGCCGTGGCCGGGTCGGTGTGCGGGCTCATGCTGGGGGTCCTCACGTGGAGTAGGCGGAGTTCTCGTGGACGTAGTCGTGCGTCAGGTCGTTGGTCCAGACCGTGGCCTCGGCGTCGCCGGCGTGCAGGTCGACCTCGACGAGCACCTCGCGGGCCGTCAGGTCCACGCGGGAGCGGTCCTCCCCCACACCGGAGGCGCGGCACACCTGGACGCCGTTGAAGCGCACGTCGAGGGCGTACGGGTCGAAGGCGGCGACCGACTCCGGGACCGTGCCGACGGCGGCGATCACGCGTCCCCAGTTCGGGTCCTGGCCGAAGATCGCGGTCTTGAACAGGTTGGACCGGCCGACGGCGCGGGCGACGGCCTCGGCCGCCTCCTCGGTCTCGGCGTGGACCACGCGCACGGCGATGTCGTGCCGGGCGCCCTCGGCGTCGGCGACGAGCTGGCGGGACAGGTCCGCGCAGACCTCGTGGAGGGCCGCGGCGAACGCCTCGGGCTCGGGCGCGGTCCCGGACGCGCCCGAGGCCAGCAGGATCACGGTGTCGTTGGTGGACATGCACCCGTCCGAGTCGACCCGGTTGAAGGTGGCGCGCACGGCCTCGCGCAGGGCCGCGTCGAGGGCGGGGGCGGGGACGTCGGCGTCCGTGGTGATGACGCTGAGCATGGTGGCCATGCCGGGTGCCAGCATGCCCGCGCCCTTGGCCATGCCGCCCACGGTGAAGCCCTCGTCGCGGGCCACGGCGGTCTTGGCCACGGTGTCCGTGGTCTTGATCGCGACGGCGGCGTCCTCACCGCCGTCCGGACTCAGGGCGGCGACCGCCTCGGACACGCCCGCGGTGAGCGTGTCCATCGGCAGGCGCTCGCCGATGAGACCGGTCGAGCAGACGAGCACGTCGGCGGCGGCGGTCCCGAGGGCCGCGGCCGCGTGCTCGGCGGTGCGACGGGCGTCCTCGAGGCCCTCGGCGCCGGTGGCCGCGTTGGCCCCGCCGGAGTTCAGAACGACCGCGGTCGCGCGACCGTCCCGCACGGCGCGGCGGGTCCAGACCACGGGGGCGGCCGCCACCCGGTTCTCGGTGAGGACGGCGGCGGCCGCGTCACGCGGGCCCTCGTTGACGACGACGGCGACGTCGGGCGTGCCCGAGGCCTTCAGCCCCGCGGTGACGCCGGCCGCCCGGAACCCCTGTGCTGCGGTGACGCTCACGGTGCGACCCCCTGCTGCTCGAGCCCCGCCTGCTCCGGCAGGCCCAGGGCGATGTTCATGGACTGCACGGCGCCGCCGGCCGTGCCCTTGGTGAGGTTGTCGAGCGCCGCGCAGACGATCACGCGGCCGGCCCGCTCGTCCACGGCGAGCTGCAGCTGCACGTGGTTGGAGCCGAGGACCGCCTTCGTGGTGGGCCACTGCCCCTCGGGGAGCAGGTGCACGAAGGGTTCACGGCCGTAGGCCGAGGCCCATGCGGCGCGCACGTCCGCGGCGGCGACGCCGGGGCGCAGCCGCGCGGTGGCCGTCGCGAGGATGCCGCGCGACATCGGCGCGAGTGTGGGCGTGAAGGAGATGCGGACCGGCTCGCCGGCCGCCTGGGCCAGGCCCTGCTCGATCTCCGGGGTGTGCCGGTGCCCGCCGCCGACGCCGTACGGGCTCATCCCGCCCATGACCTCGGCGCCGAGCAGGTGCGGCTTGAGCGCCTTGCCCGCCCCGGAGGTGCCCGAGGCGGCGACGATCACCACGTCCCGCGGCTCGAGCAGCCCCGCGGCGAAGCCGGGCGCGAGGGCGAGGATCGAGGTGGTCGGGTAGCACCCGGGGACGGCGATGCGGCGGGTGCCGGCGAGTCGCTCGCGCTGACCGGGCAGCTCGGGCAGGCCGTAGGGCCAGGTCCCGGCGTGCGCGGTGCCGTAGAAGGCCTCCCAGTCTGCGGCGGACTCGAGGCGGTGGTCGGCGCCCGCGTCGATCACCAGGGTGTCCGGGGAGCGCTCGGCGATCTCGGCCGCGAGCGCCCCGGAGGCCCCGTGGGGCAACGCGAGGATCACGACGTCGTGGTCGGCGAGGACGTCCGCGGTGGTCTCCGCGAGGACGCGGTCCACCAGGGCGTGCAGGTGCGGCTGAAGGGCGCCGAGGCGCTCCCCCGCGTTGGAGTGGGCCGTGATGGCTCCGACGGTGACGAACGGGTGGCCGGCGAGCAGGCGCAGGGCCTCTCCCCCGGCGTAGCCGCTGGCTCCGGAGACGGCGACGGTGTGGGTCATGGCCCCATCCTAGCGTAGATATGCGTTGCACGGAATATCTATGCGGTACCTCGGGTCCCCGGGCCGGGCCGGATGTCCGGGCCCGCTCCTAGAGTGGGGCCATGACCACTGCGAACACCCCCGCCGTCCCCCGCACCCACCACGCCGTCGTCGTGTCCGCCACGGGCGGCCCCGAGGTCCTGCAGTGGACCGAGACGGAGGTGCCCTCCCCCGCGCCGGGGCACGTGCTGGTGCGCACCGCCGCGGCGGGCCTGAACTTCATCGAGACGTACCAGCGCTCCGGGGTCTACGCGATGGACCTGCCCTTCACCCCCGGCACCGAGGGCTCCGGCGAGGTCGTCGCGCTCGGCGAGGGCGTGGACGCCGCGCTCCTGGGGGCCCGTGTCGCCACCGCGACGGCCACCGGTGCGTACGCCGAGCACTTCACCGCCCCCGCGGATCGTCTCCTCGCCGTCCCGGAGGGCGTCGACCTGGCCGAGGCCGCCGCCCTTCCGCTGCAGGGCATGACGGCCCACTACCTCTGCCGGTCCACCTTCCCGGTGGAGGAGGGCCACACGGTGGTCGTGACGGCCGGTGCCGGCGGCGTGGGGCTCCTGCTCACCCAGCTCGCGACGGCCCGCGGCGCCCGCGTGATCACCACGGCGTCCACGGAGGAGAAGCGGGAGCTGTCCCGGGGCGCGGGCGCCGCCGCCGCGGTGGACTATCCGGACCTCGCCGCCACGGTGGCGGAGCTGACCGACGGCGAGGGCGCGCACGTCGTGTACGACGGCGTGGGGAAGGACACCTTCGACACCTCGCTCGAGGTGCTGCGCGTGCGCGGCACGCTCGTGCTCTTCGGCGGGGCCTCCGGGCAGGTGCCCCCCTTCGACCTGCAGCGGCTCAACGCGGCCGGCGCGCTGTACGTCACCCGGCCCTCGCTGGTGCACTACACGCGCACGGGCGAGGAGACCCGCTGGCGTGGTGGAGAGGTGTTCGGGGCGTGGGCCTCCGGTGAGCTCGACGTACGGATCGGCGAGCGCTTCCCGCTGGCGGACGCGGCCGCCGCGCACGCCGCCCTGGAGTCCCGGTCGACGACGGGCAAGGTGCTGCTCACCCTGTCCTGAGCCGGACCCGCCCGGTGCCTTCCGGGCGCCCCGCGCGGCCGCGGGCGGGGCATAGAATGTTCCGCTGCGGCCTGGTCCGTGTCCGACCCTCGGTTCGCCGCTCACACCCCCCGGAGGCCCCTGTGTCCCTTTCGTCCGCCGCGCCCACCCCGCCCTCTGTCCCCCTCGACCCTGCGGGCGCACCGCATCGGCCGCAGCTGCCCGGCTCCGAGCGCACCCCGCCCGCCCGGACGCTCGTGGAGCTCTTCGACGCCACGGCGCGCGAGCACCCGGACGCGACCGCCCTGGACGACGGCGTCGAGCCGCTGACGTACGCGGAGCTGCGGGAGCGGGTCGACGAGACCGCCCGCCACCTGTGGGCCGCCGGCGTGCGGAAGGGAGACCGGGTCGGCGTGCGGATCGCCTCGGGCACGGCCGCGCTGTACGTCTCGATCCTCGGCGTGCTCGCCGCCGGCGCGGCCTACGTCCCCGTGGACGCGGACGATCCGGAGGAGCGCGCCCGTCTCGTGTTCGGCGAGGCGAAGGTGGCCGGCGTCCTCACCGACGAGCGGGTCTACGCCCCGCACCCCGAGCACACCGTGGACCCGGCCGCCGAGGCCCGCGCCCCCGGGCTCGAGGACGACGCGTGGATCATCTTCACCTCGGGCTCGACGGGCACCCCCAAGGGCGTGGCGGTGAGCCACCGCTCGGCCGCGGCCTTCGTGGACGCCGAGGCGCGGATCTTCCTGGCGGACGATCCGCTCGCCCCGGGCGACCGCGTGCTGGCGGGACTGTCCGTCGCGTTCGACGCCTCGTGCGAGGAGATGTGGCTCGCCTGGCGTCACGGTGCGTGCCTGGTCCCGGCCCCCCGCTCGCTCGTGCGCTCCGGCATGGACCTCGGCCCGTGGCTCGCCGAGCGGCGCATCACCGCCGTGTCCACCGTGCCGACCCTCGCTGCGATGTGGCCCACCGAGGCCATGGACAACGTCCGGCTGCTGATCTTCGGCGGCGAGGCCTGCCCTCCCGAGCTCGCCGCGCGCCTGGCGGAGGACGGCCGCGAGGTCTGGAACACCTACGGCCCCACGGAGGCCACCGTCGTCGCGTGCGCGGCCCCGCTCACCGGTCTCGGCCCGGTCCGCATCGGCCTGCCCCTGGACGGCTGGGACCTGGCCGTCGTCGACCCGCAGACCACGCTGCCCGTGGCCGAGGGCGAGACGGGCGAGCTGATCATCGGCGGCGTCGGCCTGGCCCGCTACCTCGATCCGGCCAAGGACGCCGAGAAGTACGCCCCCATGCCCTCCCTCGGCTGGGAGCGCGCCTACCGCTCCGGCGACCTCGTGGTCTTCGAGCCGGAGGGCCTGCTGTTCGTCGGCCGCGCCGACGACCAGGTGAAGCTCGGCGGCCGGCGCATCGAGCTCGGCGAGGTGGACGCGGCCCTCCAGGCCCTGCCCGGCGTCCACGGCGGCGCCGCGGCCGTGCAGACCACCCCGGCGGGCCACCAGATCCTCGTCGGCTACCTCGTGCCCGCGGACCCCGAGGCCGGGCTCGACCTGCACATGGCCCGCGAGCACCTCGCGGCGGAGCTGCCGGCCGCCCTCGTGCCCCGGCTGGCCGTCGTGGACGCCCTGCCCACGAAGACCTCCGGCAAGGTGGACCGCCACGCGCTGCCGTGGCCCCTGCCCGGCGCCGAGGTGGACGAGGACGCGCCCCAGCCGGACGAGGACACCGCCGACGGCTGGGTGCTGCGCCAGTGGGCGGACGTGCTCGGCGCGCCCCCCAAGGACGCCGACACCGACTTCTTCGAGGCCGGCGGCGGCTCGCTCGCCGCGGCCCAGCTCGTGGCCCGCCTGCGCCTGCGCCACCCGGCCGTGACCGTCCAGGACGTCTACCGCAACCCCACTGCCGGGGCCCTCGTGGCCGCCGTCGTGGGCGAGGACGGCCCCCGCGGCATCGAGGTGCACGACCGGCACGTCGACCGCACCCGCCACCGCACCCAGTGGGTCCAGACCCTCGTGGGGCTGCCCGTGTTCGTCCTGCCCGCCCTGCGCCTGGGCGTGTGGACCGGCCTGGCCCTGAACCTGCTGACGCTCTCCGGGCTGGCGCCCGGGCTGCCCACCGTGCCGTGGTGGGTGCTGATCGTGGCCGGCCTGCTGGTGGTCACCGTGCCCGGCCGCATGCTGCTCACCGCCGCGACGGCCCGGCTGCTGCTGCGCGGCGTGAGCCCCGGGTCCTACCCGCGCGGCGGCCGCGTCCACCTGCGCCTGTGGCTCGCCCAGCAGATCAGCGACCTCGTGGACCCCTACTCGCTGGCCGGCGCCACGTGGGTGCCCGCCTACGCGCGACTGCTGGGCAACCGGATCGGCAAGGACGTGGACATGCACACCGTGCCACCGGTCACCGGCATGCTCACGGTCGAGGAGGGCGCCGCGATCGAGCCCGAGGTGGACCTGTCCGGCTACTGGGTCGACGGCGACGTCGTCCGGCTCGGCGAGGTGCGCATCGGCGCGGACGCCGTCGTGGGCGCCCGCTCCACGCTCCTGCCGGGCGCCCGGGTCGGCGCCGGGGCGCACGTCGAGGCCGGGTCCACCGTCGCCGGGTGGGTGCGCGGCGGCCAGCGCCACGCCGGCTCCCCCGCCGTCAAGGTGGGCAAGGTGAAGCCCCGCGGCCCCGCCGAGGCGCCGCGGGAGACCCCGGGCTGGCGCCTGATGGCGACCGTCCTCTCGACCCTCGTCTCCCTCCTGCCGCTCGTCTCCGCCGCCGCGGCGGCCGCGGTGGCCGCGTGGTCGCTGACCTGGTGGCCGCCGGCCCCGGAGGCGGGACCGCTGGCCGCCGTCGGGACCACCGCGGCGCGCCTGCTGGCCGCGAGCCCCCTGGTGGCCGGCGTGTGGTTCCTGACCCAGATGCTGCTCGTGCTCGTCACGGTGCGCCTGCTCGCGCTCGGCATCACGGAGGGGCACCACCCCGTGCGCTCCCGGGTCGGCTGGCAGGTGTGGGCCACCGAGCGCGTCCTCGACGCCGCCCGCGACCAGCTCTTCCCGATCTACGCCTCCCGCTTCACGCCGACGTGGCTGCGCCTGCTCGGCGCCGAGGTGGGCCGCGGCGTCGAGGCCTCCACCGTGGTGCTCGTGCCGAGCATGACCCGCGTGGGCGACGGCGCGTTCCTCGCCGACGACACGATGGTCTCCTCCTACTCCCTCGACGGCGGGTGGATGCACGTGGCCCCCGCGAAGGTCGGCAAGCGCTCGTTCGTGGGCAACTCCGGCATGGTGCCCGGTGGCCGCACGCTGCGCCGCGACTCGCTCGTGGCGGTGCTGTCCACCACCCCGGCCAAGACCAAGGCGGGCACGTCCTGGATGGGCTCCCCACCCGTGCGCCTGCGCCGCAACGAGGTCACCGCGGACGCCTCCCTCACCTACGACCCGCCGGCCCGGCTCAAGGCCGCCCGCACCGCCTGGGAGCTGCTGCGCGCGATCCCGGTGTGGCTGCACGTGGCCCTGTCCCTCGCCGTCGGCGCGACGCTGGCCGCCCTCATCGCGGTCGGCACGTGGGTGCTGGCCTTCGTCCTGGGCGGCGTCGTCCTGCTCGCGGCCGGCGCGGTCGCGGCGGGCCTGACCGTGCTCGCCAAGTGGGTCTTCGTGGGCCGGATCCGCGCGGGCGAGCACCCGCTGTGGTCCTCGTTCATCTGGCGCAACGAGGTCGCGGACACCTTCACCGAGTTCCTCGCCGCCCCGTGGTTCACCCGGGCCGCGGCCGGCACCCCCGCCCTGGTCTGGTTCCTGCGCGCGATGGGCGCCCGGATCGGCCACGGGGCCTGGGTCGAGTCGTACTGGCTGCCCGAGGCCGACCTCGTGGAGCTCGGCGACGGCGCCACCGTGAACCGCGGCTGCGTCGTCCAGACCCACCTGTTCCACGACCGCGTGATGTCCCTGGACGCCGTCGTCCTGGAGGACGGCGCCACCCTCGGCCCCCACTCCGTGGTGCTGCCTGCCGCTCGCCTGGGCCGCGGCACCACCGTCGGCGCCGGGTCCCTCGTGATGCGCGGCGAGGAGCTGCCCGCCGGCACGTGGTGGCTCGGCAACCCGGTCTCCCCGTGGCGTCGTCCCGACGGCGACCCCGCCGCCGCGACCACCCCCTCCCGAGAGGAAGCATGAGCACCGATCCCTACGTCCCGGGCGTCGGCACCGACGCCGCCACCGTCGAGCACATCGCGCTGGACCTCGACGTGCGCCTGGCCGCGAACCGGGTCTCCGGCACCGCCGTCCTGCGCGTGCGCCTGGCGAAGCAGAGCCGCCGCATCGAACTGGACCTGCACCGGCTGCGCGTCTCCCGGGTGGCCGCCGTCGTCGACGGCCGCGCCATCGCCTCCTCGTTCACCCAGCCGGGCCGCGCCCCGAGTCGCCTCGTCGTCGACCTGGGCGAGAGCCTGCCGGAGGGCACGCTCGTGGAGCTCACCGTGGTCTACGCGGGCACGCCCACGCTGCGGCGCAGCCCGTGGGGCACGATCGGCTGGGAGGAGCTCACGGACGGCGTGCTCGTGGCCGGGCAGCCCCACGGCGCCTCCACGTGGCTGCCGTGCGTGGACTCCCCCACCTCACGCTCGACGGCGGAGATCACCCTCACCTGCGATGCGGGCTACCTGCCCGTCGCCAACGGCGTGGGCGCACCCGTGCGCACGCGCGGCTCGCGGGTCACGTGGCGGTGGCGGCTCGACCAGCCCGTGCCCGCCTACCTGCTCAGCGTGCAGATCGGCCGCTACCGGCTCGTGGACGCCGCCCCTCCCGCCGAGGGCCTGCCGGCGCTGCGCCTCGTGGTCTCCCCGCGGACCGAGCAGCGGGCCCGCCGGGCCCTCGCCCCCCAGCCGGCCATGATGGCCACGTTCATCGACGCCTACGGGCCGTACCCGTTCGAGGACTACACCGCGGTCGTGGCCGACGAGGAGCTCGAGATCCCGCTCGAGGCCGCGGGCATGTCCCTGTTCGGCACCAACCACCTGGACGGCTCGTGGGAGTCCGAGCGGCTGATCGCCCACGAGATGTCCCACCAGTGGTTCGGCAACGCCGTGACCCTGGGCCGCTGGTCCGACCTGTGGCTGCACGAGGGCTTCGCCTGCTGGTCCGAGTGGCTGTGGGCCGAGGCCTCGGGGCGGTCCAGCATCACCTCGATGGCGCGGCGGGCCTGGCAGAAGCTGGCCGCGCACCCGGTGGAGCAGGCGCTGGCCGAGCCCGGGCCGGAGGAGATGTTCGAGGACTGGGTGTACAAGCGCGGCGCGCTCACCGTGGAGGCGCTGCGGCAGCTGCTCGGCGCGGACCTCTTCGGCTCCATGCTGCGCGCCTGGGTGCGGGAGCACCGGTTCGGCACCGTCGACTCCCTGGGGCTGCGCACGCACGTGCACGCGTGGGCCCCGCACGCCGGGGTGAGCCGGGCACAGGTGGACGAGCTCTTCGACGCGTGGACGCTGCGGCCCGCCCTGCCGCCGTTCCCGGGCTGACGCGGCCGCGCGGTCGACTCAGCGGCCCCGCAGCGCCAGCGCCCCGACGAGACCGCCCGGCAGCCGGTCGGTGAGGTCCACCAGCACGACGTCGGCCGGCACGGTCAGCGCGTCGACGGCGGCGGGGTCGCCGGTGAAGCCGGTGCCGACGGCCTTCACGAGCGCCTCCTTGCGCGTCCACAGCCGGGCCCGCGCGGCGGGCCTCTCGGGGCCGGGAAGCTCCCGCACCCGGGCGCGCTCCGCCGTCGAGAAGCCCACCCCGCCCAGGCCGTCCTCGTCCGCGAAGGCCGCGGCGTCCGCCCGCTCGACGTCCACCCCGAGGCCGAGCCCGTCGGCGGGCCGTGCCGGCGCCCACCACGCCCCGATCCGTGCCCGGTCCTCGGCGCCGGGCATCCGGACGTGCGTGAACGAGACGAGGGCGACCCGGCCGGGGGGCAGGCCGGTCAGCGCGGGGGCGCCGTGCGCGGCCGAGCCGCAGCCCGCGCAGGCGTGCCGGAGCCCGAGCGGCCCCACCGGCACGCCCCAGGCCGCCGTCAGGGCGGTGCGCACCTGACCGAGCAGCGCGGAGACGGCGTCGGCCGCCCCCGCCGAGGCGGGGACGGCCGATGTCAGGCCCCACGGGCCGGTCGCGGCGGACACGGTCAGCGCTGGACCGCCCCGTGCCGCTGCGCCGCGAGCGCGGTGGCCGCGGCGCGGGCCTCGGAGACCTCCTCCGCGGTGAGCGTGCGGTCGGGGGCGCGGAAGCGCAGGGAGAACGCGAGGGACTTCCGCCCCTCCGGCACGCCCGCGCCCCGGTAGACGTCGAACAGCTCGACGGCCTCGAGCAGCTCCCCGGCGCCCTCGGCGAGGGTCGCGCGCACGTCCCCGGCCACGACGGCCTCGTCCACCACGAGCGCCACGTCCTGCGTGCTCACGGGGAACGTGGACAGCGGTGCGGCGACCACGATCTCGGCGGCCGCGGCGCACAGCGCGTCCAGGTCCAGCTCCCACACGCTCGTGCGGGCGGGCAGGTCCTCGGCCTCGAGCCACTGCGGGTGCAGCTCGCCGGCCACGCCCACCACCCGGTCCCCGTGCTCGGTCACGACGACGAGCTCGGCCACCCGGCCCGGGTGGAACGCGTGGTGCCGGCCCTGCCGGACGGTCAGCTCGACGCCGAGGACGTCGGCCACGTCGAGGGCTCCGGCGACCGCGTCCTGCCAGTCCACCGGGCGGGGGTCGTGGTCCGGCCCGGGCGCCGAGTCGTGCCCGGCGTACAGACCGGCCACGTGCCACGGCTGGGCAGGGATGCCGGCCTCGAGGTCGGCCAGGACCTCGGCGGAGGGGTGGACCGCGCGCGGCGGGATCGTCGCCGAGCCCAGCTGCGCGCCGGGCAGGAAGACCAGCCCCATCTCGTACAGCGCCAGATCGCGGAAGCCGCGTCCGAGGTTGCGGCGCGCGGTCTCGACGAGGCCCGGCAGCAGCGACAGACGCAGGTGCCGGTACTGGGAGGCGATCGGATTGGCCAGGGCCACCATCGCCAGGGCCTGGCCCTGCGCGTCCGAGTCCGCCCCGAAACGCCGGTTCTGCTCTTCGGAGACGAACGGGTAGGCGAGCACCTCGGTGAGACCTGCGGCCGCGAGCGCGGCCGACACGCGGCGACGCTGGGCCTGGCGGCGGGTGAAGCCGCGGCCCGGCGGGGCCACGGGCACCACGGAGGGGATCGCGTCGTAGCCGCGCAGGCGCGCGACCTCCTCGGCGAGGTCCTCGGGGATGCGCAGGTCGGTGCGCCACGACGGGGCGGTCACGGTCAGCCGCGGGGCGGCGCCGTCGGCGGCCTCGGTGACCCTCACCTCGGCGCCCAGGGCCCGCAGCGTCTCCACGACCTCGTCGGTCGTGTACGCCACACCCACCAGGGCGGAGGGGAAGTCGGCGGCCATCTCGACGACGGCCGGCTCCGGCCGCGTCCCGACGTCGGTGACCCCGGGCTCGGCGGTGCCGCCGGCGAGCTCGACGAGCAGCTGGACGGCCCGCTCGGCCGCCTCGTCGGCGACCTCCCAGTCGACGCCGCGCTCGTTGCGCTTCGACGCCTCCGAGGGCAGGCGGTGTCGGCGCCGCGTTCGCGCGATCGACACGGGGTCGAAGTTCGCGGACTCGACCACGATCGTGGTGGTGGCGTCCGTGACCTCGGTGGCGGCCCCGCCCATGACGCCCGCGAGGCCGATGGGGCCGGAGTCGTCCGCGATGAGCAGGTCCTCGGGGTCGAGCTCGCGCTCCTTGCCGTCGAGGGTGGTCAGGGTCTCTCCGGCCCGCGCGCGGCGCACCACGATCTCGCCGGAGAGCGTGTCCGCGTCGTAGAAGTGCAGGGGCTGGCCCAGCTCCCACATCACGTAGTTGGAGATGTCCACCGGCAGGGAGATGGTGCGGATGCCGGCCAGGCGCAGGCGCGCGGCCAGCCACGGCGGGGTCGGACGGGTCGCGTCCACGCCGGAGACCGTGCGGGCCACGAAGCGGGTGGCCCCGGGCTCGCCGTGGATCGGCGCGTCGTCGGCGATCCGGACGGCCGGGCCGGCGTCGTCGGCCGCGGGCGGGTGGATGGCCGCGGCCGGGTCCGTGAAGGGCACGCCGGTGGCGTGCGCGTACTCGCGTGCGACGCCGCGCATCGAGAACGCGTAGCCGCGGTCGGGCGTCACGTTGATCTCGGCGGCCTCGCCGTGCAGGTCCAGGACGTCCCGGGCGTCGGTGCCCGGCTCGGGGTCGAGCCCGAGGTCGCCGAGCACGATGATCCCGTCCGTGCCGTCGTCGCCCATGCCCAGCTCCGTGCTGGAGGCGATCATGCCGGCCGAGACGTGGCCGTAGGTCTTGCGGGGGCTGATGCGGAAGTCGCCGGGCAGCACCGCGCCGGGCAGGGTCACGACGACCTTGTCCCCGACCTCGAAGTTGTGGGCGCCGCACACGATGCCCTGCACGCCGGAGGGCTCGATGCCCTCGCCGGTGAGCGGCTGCTCGGCGCCCTCGGGCACCACCCGCACGGAGCACCAGTTGATGGTCTTGCCGTTCTTCTGCGGCTCGGGCTCCTTGGAGAGCACCTGCCCGACGACGATCGGGCCCTGCAGCTCGGCGGCCGGACGGTGGACGTCCTCCTCCTCGAGGCCGACGCGGACGAGGTCGGCCATCACGTCCTCGGCACGGTGCTCCGCGGGCACGGGGACGAACTCCCGCAGCCAGTCCAGGGGGATGCGCATGGATCAGACCTCCATTCCGAAGTGCTGGGAGAAGCGGACGTCGCCCTCGATCATGTCGTGCATGTCCGGGACCTCGTTGCGGAACATGAGCGTGCGCTCCACGCCCATGCCGAACGCGAAACCGGAGTACTCCTCCGGGTCCAGGCCCGCGGCGCGCAGCACGTTCGGGTGCACCATGCCGCAGCCGCCCCACTCGATCCAGCGGGGCCCGCCCTTGGCTCCGGGGTGCCAGATGTCCAGCTCGGCGCTGGGCTCGGTGAACGGGAAGAAGTTCGGGCGCAGGCGGATGGCCGCCTCGGCCCCGAACATCTGGCGGGCGAAGTACTCGAGGGTGCCGCGCAGGTGGGCCATGGTCAGGCCCTTGTCCACGGCCAGGCCCTCGAACTGGTGGAACACCGGGGTGTGCGTGGCGTCCAGCTCGTCCGTGCGGAAGGTGCGGCCCGGGCACAGCACGTAGGTGGGGGCGCCCCGCTCGAGCAGGGAGCGCATCTGCACCGGGGAGGTGTGGGTGCGCAGCAGCAGGTGGGCCTCGGCCGGGGCCACGAAGAAGGTGTCCTGCATCTCGCGGGCCGGATGGTCCGGCGCGAAGTTGAGGGAGTCGAAGTTGAACCACTCGGACTCGAGCTCGGGGCCCTCCGCGATCTCCCAGCCCATGCCGACGAAGATCTCCGAGACACGGTCCATCGTCAGCGAGAGCGGGTGACGGGCGCCGACGCGGCGGCGACGGACCGCGGTGGTCACGTCCACCGTCTCCTCGCGCAGGATCCGCGCGGCCTGCTCCGCCTCGAGCACCTCGGTGCGGGCGGCCAGGGCCTTGCCCAGGCGGCCGCGTGCGGCGCCCATGAGCTTGCCGGCCTCCGCCTTGCGCTCCTTGGGCAGGGCGCCGATCGCCTTGTTCGCGAGAGTCAGGGGGGCCCGGTCGCCGGTGTGGGCCAGGCGGGCGGCCTTGAGCTCATCGAGGTCGGCCGCGGCCTCGTACGCGGCGAGCGCGGCCTGCACGGCGGCCTCCACCGCCTCCGCGTCCACGGGGGAGATCTCCGCCACGGGCGCGGTGGGCTCCGCGCCGGTCTCGGGGCTGGGTGTCATCAGGGCAACGACCTTCGCATGGGGGACGGTGGGACGCCCGTCAGTCTAGTGTCCGCCCCGGACATCACACCTAGGCTGAGGCGCATGACCGCCCCGGACTCCCTCGACGGCACCGACCCGCTGCTGCGGGGCGTGGGCCTGGACGCGCAGACCCGCTGCGCCCATTACGCCACGGCGCGGGACGTCGTCGCCCTGCGCTTCGCCTGCTGCTCCGCGTACTGGTCCTGCCACCGCTGCCACGCGGAGCTCGCCGACCACCCGGCCATGCCGGTGCCGGCCGGCGACTTCGACCGGCCGCACGTGCTGTGCGGGGTGTGCCGCACCGAGCTGAGCGTGACCGCCTACCTCGCCCTCGAGGCCGCCGCCGATCCCGCGTGCCCGGCCTGCGGGGCGCCGTTCAACCCGGGCTGCGCCGCCCATGCCCCGCTCTACTTCGACGTCCCCGCGTCCGGGTCCCCCGCCGGTGACGCCGATCCCGCGACACGGCCATGACCGCGGCCCCCTCCCGGCCGTCGCCTCCGGCGCACGTGCGGGCGCGCGGGCTGTGGAACCTGCTGAACCTGGCGACGCCACTGGGGCTGGTGGGCGCCGTCGTCGCCGGCTGCGCGCTGCGGCCCGGGCCGCACGGGCTGATCGAGGCCCGCGGCTGGACGCACCGGTTCCCGGGCGGGGCCGCGTTCACGGTCGGCGACGTCGTGTTCACCCGCCCCGGCCTGCGCATGACGCCCGCGCTGTGGCGGCACGAGGCCGGCCATGCGGGCCAGTACGCCCTCCTGCTGGGTCTGCCCTTCCTGCCGGCGTACGCGCTCGCGGCGGCGTGGTCGACGTGGCGGACCGGGGACCCGGCGTCGCGCAACGTCTTCGAACGACGCGCGGGCCTGGCCCTGGGCGGCTACGTCGAGCGGCCCGTGGTCCGCGGCCTGCGGCCACGCCGCTGACGGGCACGGGAGGTCGCGCCGACGCGGACCCGGGGTCCGGGGAGGTCAGTGCAGGGTGCCGCCGGGGACGTCGAGGTCGGGGCCGCCGGCCAGCGCCGTCAGGGCGGCCTCGGCCACCGCGCGCGCCAGGTCGGCCGCGGGCAGGGCCGGGGTGTCCGGCGTCGGGCGGTGCTCGGCGTCCCACGGCACGTGGAGGAAGCCGGCGGCCCGGGCGGTGCCGGGGGCGTCGAGGAGGACGTACATGACGTGGTTGCACACGAACGCACCCGCGGACAGGGACGGCTCCGCGGCGACGCCGGCCGCCCGGATCGCGGCGACGGCACGCTTGGCGGGCAGGGTGGCGAACAGGGCCGCGGGCCCGTCGGCGCGCACGGGCCGGTCCACGGGCTGCTCCCCCGCGTTGTCCGGGATCCGGGCGTCCTGCAGGTTCACGGCCACCCGCTCGACCCGGACCGCCGCCGTGCCGCCGGCCAGCCCGACGGCGATCGCCACCTCCGGCCGGACCCGGTCGAGGGCCGCGGTCAGGGCCGGCCCGGCCGCGCCGAACGCGCACGGCAGCTCGACCGCCTCGGCCGACACACCCCGGTCCGCCAGGATGCCCACGGCATCCCGTGCGGCGGCGATCGACGGGTTGTGGAGGTCGCCGCCGAAGGGCTCGAAGCCCGTGAGCAGGACGCGGGCGGCCGGGGCGGGTGCACGGGAGGTCATGGCGACCACGGTAGGCGCGTCTCGGCGCCCACGCCACGCCCGGACTCGAACACGCTTGCGGGTCGATTCGAACATGTGTTCTACTTCTGGCCATGCGATGGGAAGCGCAGACCCTGCGGTCCGAGGGCGGAGCCCAGCGGGCGACGGCCGGCACACCGGCCGGCTCCGCCGCCCTGCTGCCGCTCTCGGACCTGCAGCGGAGTGTCACCACCCCGGAGTTCGCGGGCGTCACCTTCCATGAGGTGCTCGCCAAGACCGCACTGAACTCGGTGCCGTCCGCCTCGGCCATGCCGTTCCGCTGGACCGTGAACCCGTACCGCGGCTGCACCCACGCCTGCCGGTACTGCTACGCCCGCAGCACCCACACCTTCCTCGAGCTCGACGCCGGGGCCGACTTCGACCGGCAGATCGTCGTGAAGGTCAACGTCGCCGAGGTGCTGCGCGCCGAACTCGCCCGCCCCACGTGGGGCCGCGAGGCGGTGGCGTTGGGGACCAACACGGACCCGTACCAGCGGGCCGAGGGCCGCTACGCGCTGATGCCCGGGATCATCCGGGCCCTGGCGGATTCCGGCACGCCGTTCTCCGTGCTGACCAAGGGGACCCTGCTCGCGCGGGATGTGCCCCTGCTGCAGGCGGCCTCGCGCCAGGTGCCCGTGCAGGTCTCGCTGTCCCTGGCGATGCTCGACCCCGCCATCGCCGCCGCGGTCGAGCCGGGCACGCCGTCGCCGACCGCGCGCCTGCGCCTGATCGAGCGGCTCGCCGCCGCGGGTGCGGACGTCACCGTCATGGCCATGCCCCTGCTGCCGTGGCTCACGGACGGGGACCGCGAGATCGACGCCCTCATGCGCGCGCTGGCGGACGCCGGGGCCGCGCGCGTCATGCCGGGCGCCCTGCACCTGCGGCCGGGCGCGAAGGAGTGGTACCTGGGCTGGATCCGGCGCGAGCACCCGGATCTGCTGGCCGGCTACGAGCAGATGTACGCCCGGTCCGCCTACGCGCCCGAGTCGTACCGTCGCATGCTCACCCGCGTGGCCGGGGAGGCCGCCGCACGGCACGGCCTGGCCCGCGGCGGCGCGCACGGCATCCGGCGCGAGGACGGTCCCCCGGCCCGGCGCGCCCCGGCACCCCGGCCCTCCGCCCCGGCGGCGCAGCCCGCGCTGTTCTGACCCGTCCGCGGGGCACGGCCGGCCGCGCGCCGGCTCAGCGCCCCGCCGAGAACGCCGTGGCGGCGCCGCGGAGCACCTCGGCCACGATCGGCCGGTCCGCCGGGATCCAGTCGAGGTGCCGCACGCCCGGCCCGGCGAGCGGCAGCCACGCCAGCAGATCGTGGTCCTGCAGGGCTCGGGGCGTCGCCCCCTGCTCCGCCAGGACGCCCCAGAACACCCGCATCCGGGCGCCGTTGGCCAGCTCCCACCCGGCCGGCTCCGGCGCCGCCACCTCGGGGCCGAGCCGCACGGCGACCCCGAGCTCCTCCCGACACTCCCGCAGCAGCGCCTCCTGGACGCCCTCCCCCAGCTCGACCTTGCCCCCGGGGAACTCCCAGAGTCCCCGCAGCGCGGCGGGCGCGCTGCGGCGGGCCGCCAGCAGGCGGGTCGGCGCGGCCGCATCGTCGAGCAGCGCGAGCCCCACGACCAGCCGCGGTCGCGCACCGTCCCGGGGCGACGTCGTCGGGCTGGCGGCGAGCACGGGGCGAGCGGGTGTGGCGGAGGTCATGAGCCCAGGCTAGCGAGGCCCCCGCCCCCGCAGACCGGAGTCCGTAGGCTGGGCCGGTGCCCACCCCCACTCCCGCCGCCGACGGCGCCCACGACCGTTCCCCCCGCGCCCCGCGTCCGACGCGCCCGGACCCGTCCATCCCGCCGACCGCGCCGACGGGCCCCGGCGCGCTGCTGGGCGGCCGCCGCGTGCGTCTGCTGCCGGCCATCCTCGCGCTGGCCCTGGGCAGCTTCGCGATCGGCACCACGGAGTTCGCGATGATGGGCCTGCTGCCGCAGGCGGTGGCCGACCTCGGCATCGGTCTCGAGGCCGGCGGCGTGCTCATCTCCATGTACGCGCTGGGCGTCGTGATCGGCGCTCCCCTGCTGGCCGCGTCCTTCGCCCGCGTCGACCGGCGGGTCACGAGCATCGTGCTGATGCTGCTGTTCGTCGTGGGGCACGTGGCCGCCTTCCTCGCCCCGGACATGGGGAGCATGATGGCGGCCCGGTTCGTGTCGGGCCTGCCCCACGGCGCCTACTTCTCCGCGGCCGCCCTGGCCGCGGCGGACCTCGCCGGGCCCGCCCGCCGCGGCCAGGCCGTGGCGTGGGTGATGGCCGGGCTGTCCGTGGCCAACGTGCTGGGCGTGCCGGGCGCGACGGCGCTCGGGCAGGCCGTCGGCTGGCGTTGGATGTTCGTCGTCGTGGCGGTCTGCGCGGCCCTGTGCGTCGGGGCGACCGCGTGGCTCGTCCCGTCCGTGCCGGCCCCCGCGGGCGCCTCGGTCGGCCGCGAGCTGCGCGGTCTGGCCCCCGGCCGCCTGTGGGCGACGGTGGCCGTGGGCGTGATCGGCTTCGCCGGCATGTTCGCGCTCTACACCTACATCGCGCCGCTGCTCACGGAGGTCGCGGGCCTCGAGGAACGGTGGGTCCCCGCCGTGCTGGCCCTCTACGGCGTCGGCATGGTGATCGGCACGCTCGTCAGCGGCGCCCTCACGGACCGCGACCCGGTGGGCACCCTGCGCCTGAGCTTCGGGCTCAGCGCGGTCTCGCTGGCCGCCGTCGCGCTGACGGCCTCGTGGGCGCCGGTGATGATCGTGTTCCTCTTCTGCGTGGCCGTCAGCGGCTCCGGCATCGCCCCGTCCCTGCAGGTGCTGCTCGTGGACTCCGCGCCCACCGCACCCCAGCTGGCCGGTTCGCTCAACCACTCCGCGCTGAACATGGCCAACGCGATGGGCGCGTGGGTCGGGGCGGCCGCGATCGGGGCCGGTGCGTCGCTGCGGACCCCGCCGCTGGTCGGTGCGGGCATCGCCCTGGCGGGCCTGGTGCTGGCGTTCCTGCTCGTGCGCCGCGACGTCGCGGCGCGGCCCGGCGTCCGGGCTGCCGACGACGGCTCGCCCCGCTGATCGGCCCGCTCCCGGCCGGGGCGATCCTCGTGCGGCCGGGAAATCCCGAAAAAGCCGGGGCGCCAGAGGTGGCCCCCGGCGAAAATCCCTTGCTACGTTCCTTCTCGTACGTCAGATTCGCAACCCGAAAGGAACCATCATCATGGGCATCATTGGCTGGATCGTTCTCGGTCTCATCGCCGGCGCCATCGCTCGCGCCATCCTCCCCGGACGTCAGGGCGGCGGGTGGCTCGGCGCCCTCCTCACCGGCATCGTCGGTGCTCTCCTCGGCGGCTGGATCGCCTCCCTGCTGTTCAACTTCGACGTGAACGAGAAGTTCTTCGATCTGGGCACCTGGATCTTCGCGATCATCGGCGGCGTTATCGTCGCCGCCGTGTGGCAGGCCATTACCCGCCGCACCGGCACCCGCGCCTGAGTGAGCTGAGCGGCCCGGGTTCCACCCGGGAACACGCAGAAGGGGCGGGGATCCACTCGGATCCCCGCCCCTTCTGCGTGTCCGGACGGCTGGCGACGCCTCGTGCGCCACGTCAGCCGGCGCGCCGTGCCCCCGCCATCGCGGACGAGTACAGGCACACCGTGGCGGCGGTCCCCACGTTCAGGGACTCCGCGGCCCCGTACAGCGGCACCGCCACCCGGCGGTCCGCCAGCGCAAGCTCGCCGTCGTCCAGGCCCTGGGCCTCGTTGCCGAACAGCCACGCGGTCGGCGCGGCGACCACCCCGGGGGCGAGGGCGTCGAGCCGGTCCGCGCCGTAGCCGTCGGCGGCCCACACCTGCAGACCTGCGGCCCGGGCTGCGGCCACGGCCGCCTCTGCGGGGACGGCGGTGACCACGGGCAGGTGGAACAGCGACCCGGCGGTGGACCGGACCACCTTGGGGTTGAACGGGTCGACGGAGCCCGGCGTGAGGACCACCGCGTCCGCCCCGGCCGCGTCCGCGGCCCGGATGACCGTGCCGGCGTTCCCCGGGTCCTGCACGCGGCACAGCACGGCCGCCAGGCGCGCCTCCTCGAGGACCGCTTCGACGGCCTGCGGCTCCGGCATCCGCGCCACGGCGACGATGTCCTGCCCCGTCACGGCGTCGGCCATGGCGGTGAGCACCTCGTCGCTGGCCTCGCGCACCAGGACGCGCTCACCACCCGGCGTCGGGCGGTCCCGGACGCGCGCCACGAGCTCGGCCAGCGCGGGGTCCCGGTCCACGAGTCCGCCGGACACGTACACCTGGGTCAGCACCCGCCCGGCGCGCCACTGCCCCGCGGCGGCCGTCGGCCCCTCCCCCAGGTGGGCGCGCAGGGCCTCGCGGCAGGCCTGCGGCCCCTCGACGAGGAACGTGCCCGTCCGGCGTCGGGCGGAGCGGCCCGCCAGGGCTGCCACCGCGCGCACGCGCTCGGCGCGGGGATGGGTCATCGGCTCGGCGTGCGGGGTCATGGGGTCTTCCTGGTCGGGGCTCGGCTGCGGGTGCGCAGACGCCGACGGGGCGGGCCTCGGTGGAGGACCCGCCCCGTCGGCGGGGGTGCTCACGCCTGGGGCGTGGTGGTGGGGCTCTCAGGGCCCCGGAGCCGGCTCAGCGGGAGGCGGCGGGGGCGTTCACGTCCGCGGGCAGCGCCTCGCGGGCGGTCTTCACCAGCACGGCGAAGGTCGCGGCGTCGGAGACGGCGATCTCGGCCAGCATGCGGCGGTCCACCTCGACGCCGGCCAGCTTGAGGCCCTGCATGAAGCGGTTGTAGGTCATGCCGTTGGCGCGGGCGGCCGCGTTGATGCGGGTGATCCACAGGCGACGGAAGTCACCCTTGCGCTTGTGGCGGTGCTGGTAGTTGTAGGTGAACGAGTGGAGCATCTGCTCCTTCGCCTTGCGGTACAGGCGAGACCGCTGGCCGCGGTAGCCGGAGGCGCGCTCCAGCATGGTCCGACGCTTCTTGTGGGCGTTCACTGCCCGCTTCACACGTGCCACGTGCGTACTCCAATCTGTGTGGTCCCCGGGGCGCGCACTGGCGCGTCACGGCCGAGGAGGAAGGGGTTCCGGCGAGGCCGGAGGGGGTGTCAGATGCCGAGCATCCGCTTGATCTGCTTGATGCTGCCCTTGGAGACGAGCTGGTCGCCCTTGAGACGGCGGGTCAGGCGCGAGGACTTGTGCTCCAGGTAGTGGCGACGGTTCGCCTGCTGGCGCATGATCTTGCCGGAGCCGGTCACGCGGAAGCGCTTCTTGGCACCGCTGTGGGTCTTCATCTTCGGCATGGCTGCCGTTCTCCTTCACTCATCGCTGCCGTGCGCGGCGCGCACGGCAGTGCTGGTCACCCCGGTCCGTGTGGACCGGGCTGGTCTGCCACGACCCCGAGGGGTCAGGCCCGAGGACCGGGCTTGGGGGCACCGCCGCGGGGGGCGGCGGGCTTGGGCGGGGCCGGCATCGGCTTGGCCGCCGACTTCGGAGCCGACGACGGCGCGGCCGGCGTGGCGGCGGACCGCGGCTTCGGTGTAGCAGCCGGCGTGGCGGCGGACCGCGGCTTCGGCGTCGCGGCCGGCTTCGGGGCCGATGCGGGCTTGGCGCTGGAGGCCGGCTTCCCAGCCGGGGCGGCCACGGCCGGGCGGGGAGCCGCCGGGGCCGGGGTCTTCGGCGCCTGCTTCGTCTCGGCCGGGGCCGGGGTCGTCGGCGCCTGCCTCGTCTCGGCCGGGGCCGCGGAGGCGTTCTCCTGCGTCCGGGCGGCCATGGCCTTCAGCTGCTCGGGGAACGCGTCCCCGATCGAATTCCGCACCGGGGCGGAGTCGGACGCCGCCTTCTGCGCGGCGCGCTCCTTGGCCTCTCGGGCGGCCTGGTCGCGACGCGAACCGCCGCCCTGACGCTCGCGGTGGCTCTCGGTCGAGTTCTTGCGCTGGTCCGCGCGCGCATCGGCCTTGGTGCGCAGCGGGCCGACCACCATCACCATGTTGCGGCCGTCCTGGCGCGGCTGCGACTCGACGGCGCCCAGCTCGGCGACGTCCTCGGCGAACTGCTGCAGCAGCTTGATGCCGAGTTCGGGACGCTGCTGCTCACGGCCGCGGAACTGGATGATGGCCTTGACCTTGTCGCCCTGGCTCAGGAACTTCTTGGCGTGGCCGGTCTTGGTCTCATAGTCGTGCTTGTCGATCTTCAGGCGGAAGCGGACCTCCTTGAGGACCGTGTTCACCTGGTTCTTGCGCGACTCACGGGCCTTCACCGCAGCCTCGTACTTGTACTTGCCGAAATCCATCAGCTTGCACACCGGAGGCTTGGCCGTGGGGGCCACCTCCACGAGATCCAGGTCCGCCTCGGCGGCGAGCCGGAGGGCGTCCTCGACGCGGACGATGCCGACCTGTTCGCCGTTCGGGCCGACCAGGCGGACTTCCGGAACGCGGATACGCTCGTTGATGCGGGGATCGCTGATGGTGCTGCTCCTCTGTGCGAGACGACGGGTGATCCCGCGCCCACCGGAGGGGCCCTCGGAAACGAGGAAGGCCTCCCCTGCGCGGACGCAGACGGAGGCCTCGACACGGTCCCGCAGACGGGACCCTCGGTGCGGGCTGCGCGCCACGAAGCGGCGGTCCCGACCGGCGACCCGGCAACTCGGTCCGGGGCGAACCGGACATCCTGCTGACGCGGGTGGGAGAGAGGCCTCCACTTTGCTGCTCTTGGCCCGTGCATGGCCACCCCGGGGTCACCGGATGACGAGGACGTGCGCGGACCAGGAGTGGTCTGTGGGAAGCTTACCACCATGACAGACGAACGCCAGGCCCAGGACGTCACCCGCATGGACGCCCCCGCCGAGATCCGCGACATCCACGAGGTCCCCGCCGTCGAGGTCATCACGACCACCGCCGTGCATGTGATGACCGCCGCCGCCGTCAAGTGCGGCCTGGCCGACTCCCCCGACGCCCGCGAGCTCATGGATCTCGACGAGGCCCGCAAGCTCATCACCGCCCTCGCCGGGCTGGTCACGGCCGCGGCGCCCGAGATCGGCAGCCAGCACGCCGGCCCGCTGCGCGACGGCCTGCGCTCGCTGCAGCTGGCGTTCCGTGAGGCCTCCCCGTTCCCGGACGCCCCGGGCAAGGGCCCCGGCGAGAAGTTCACCGGCCCGGTGAACTGACCACGCCCCCGACGACGACGGCGCGCCCCCGACCGGGGCCGCGCCGTCGTCGTCGGAACCGGGCTCAGGCGTCCGTCGAGGCCTCCGGGGCGGGGGCGAGATGCCGGGTGACCGGCGTCGTGAAGAGGGTGAGCAGCGCGACGCCGGAGACCGCGAGCAGCGGCCCACCCAGAGCAGCGGCGTCCACGCTGAAGAGCCACGAGGACAGGAGCACACTGAAGAGCTGGATCGCGACGGCGGCGCCGCGGCTCCACGCCCGACCGCGCAGCAGGGCGACGGCGGTCGCGAGGATCCACAAGGCGAGCAGCGCGTAGATGACGATCAGCATCACGCGGGCGCCGGCCGGGAGCACCCCGTCCGCCGCATGCACCACCGCGTCCACGGCGAACCAGAGGAGCGCGCCCCCCTCGAGCACGAGCGCCGCGGCGACCACGAGGACGGCCACCGGCAGGCCCCGTCCGGGGCGGGGCGGGACCGTCGTCGCGTCGGCGCCCGACGACTCGGACGGGGCGACGGGGTCGGGGCGGCGGGACTGTGCCATGGGGCCTCTCCTGCGGACGGCTGCGGGGACGGACGTGTCCCCCACGGTACGCCGGGCGGCGCGCGGACCACGTCCGCGGCGGCGCCTCGGTCAGGGCGGGATGTGACGAAGGACTCGCGGTGCAGCGCGGTGATGCACCTCATTCACCTCTTGTTCACTCGTGAGGGCCATGCGAGGATGACACGCGAGAGATTTCCGGGGGCCGCGTTCGTACGAAGGCGGTCCCCGTTGCAATGACCAGGGTCGCCCTCCGTATCGGTCGTGCCGCGCGTTGTCCGCGCAGGCCCCCGCGCCCGCCGCCGACGGAGGCCGTGACCACCGGCGCCCGCGGGCTCCGGCTCTTCCGACAGAAAGTGAGCGGACCGATGGATTGGCGCAGTAAAGCAGCGTGCCTGGACAAGGACCCGGAGCTGTTCTTCCCCGTGGGCAACACCGGCCCCGCCCTCCTGCAGATCGAGGAGGCCAAGGCGGTGTGCCGCTCGTGTGAGGTCGTGGACACGTGCCTGAAATGGGCCATGGAGTCCGGCCAGGACTCGGGCGTCTGGGGCGGCATGAGCGAGGACGAGCGGCGCGCCATGAAGCGCCGCGCCGCGCGTGCCCGACGCGCCTCCTGACCCACCCGGACCACCGGCCCCGTCGACCTCGTCGACGGGGCCGTCCTCAAGCCCGGCCGGGTTCACGTCAGGGGTAGTCGCAGCACGACGCGCGTGCCGCCGTCGTCGGACCGCTCCCAGCGCAGGGTGCCGCGCAGGTCCCCCTCCACGAGCGAGTGCACGATGCGCAGTCCGAGCCCCGATCCCTCGCCCGCGCGGGGGGGCTCCCCCGGCACCCATCCGTCGGGGGCGGCGGGGCCGCTGTCCGTCACGGACACGACCAGCACCGTTCCTGCGGGGGTCGACTCGCGGTCGGCGTGCAGGCCCACGCAGCCACCGTCCGGCGCCGTGCCGTGCTCGACGGCGTTGGCCGCCAGCTCATTGAGCACCAGCGCCAGCGGCGTGGTCACATGGGAGGGCAGTTCACCGAACTCACCCGTGACCGCGACCTGCAGCGGCCTCCCGTCCCCGGCCACCTCGACGGCCAGGCGGAACTGCCGCTGCAGCAGACCGTCCACGGGGACCTGGTCCTCGATCTCCTCGCTCAGCGTCTGGTGGACGAGGGCGATCGTGTCCACGCGCTGCATCGCCTGACGCAGCGCACGCTCCGCCTCGGGCGAGGACGTGCGCCGCGCCTGCATGCGCAGCAGCGATCCCACGGTCTGCAGGTTGTTCTTGACGCGGTGGTGGATCTCTCGGATGGTCGCGTCCTTGGTGAGCAGACGCTGCTCCTGGCGGCGCAGCTCGGTCACGTCGCGCAGCAGCAGCAGCGCCCCCTGCCAGCCGTCCGGACCGAGGAGGGGGACGGAGCGCACCGTCAGCGACACCCCGCCGGACTGCACCTCCCGACGTCCGGCACGCAGCCCGGTGAGCACGGCCCACGTCCCCTCGTCGGTGGGCACGCGGGCGGCGTCGGTGCTGGCCAGGACGTCGGTGAGCCGGTGCCCCTCGAGGGTTGAGGCGATGCCCAGCCGGCGCAGGGCGGAGACCGCGTTGGGACTGGTGAACTCGGCGACCGAGTCCGGCCCGAGCACGACGAGGCCGTCCCCCACCCGCGGCGTGCCGCCCGCCCAGAGGCCGGGGGGCTCCTCGGGCGCCGGCCAGCGGCCATGCTGCATCATGTCCAGCAGGGTGCTGGCCGTCCGGCTGTAGTTCTCCTCGATCACCGAGCGCGCCGGGCGGCCGTTCGGGTCCGCGTGCGCGGAGACGACCGCGATGACCCTCCCGGCGCGGACCACCGGCCACAGACGCACCTGCAGCGTGCCTCCCGGGGCCTCGACGGGGCCGGCCCCCTCGGCCCGCTCCCCGCCGTGCCACGTCTGCCCGACGACGGCCCGCAGGTCCGCGCGGGCGCGCGATCCCACGATGTCGCGGTGGAAGAGGGTGGGAGCGGTGAAGGGCCGGACCTGGGCGAGCGCCACGAACCCTCCGGCCTCGTCGCGGCGGGGCACGGGGCACCAGAGCACGAGGTCCGCGAGCGCCAGGTCTGCCACAAGCTGCCAGTCCCCCACGAGCCGCTGCAGCCAGGCGCGGTCCTCGTCCCCGATGTCCGGGTGCGACGTCAGGGGGTCCTGCGCGAGCGAACTGACCATGGGATCAGGGTACGGCGACGTGCCGGGCGGCCCGTGTCCGTGGCGTCGCGGGCGGCGTCGGAGGACGCGGCGGCGATGGCCTGCGGGGGCCGTGCGCGGTGCCGTCCGCGGCGGGCGGGGCGGGTGGGGACACCGGCCAGCGTGGCGAGGGCGCGACGCAGCGGGCTGTTCGGAGCGGCCTCGGCGAGCACCTGGCCGGCGAGCAGCGCGGGGTCCGCGGCGGCCGGGTCCCACGGCAGGAACGCCTCCAGCCGCGTGGCGGGCGAGGCGTAGCGGTTCCAGACGGCCTCGACCTGCGCGCGCGGGGCGACGCCGGCGGCCGCGGGCCGGAGCCGGTTGACCACGACGCGCAGCCGTGCCGCGGGGGCCACCTCCGCCAGCTCCTCGACCCCGCGGACCAGGCGGGGCAGTGCGACGGCGTCCGGCCCTCCGACCGCGATGACCTCGTCGGCCGCGGCGAGCGCCGCCAGGGTCGCACCGTTGCGCTGTGGGGCGGGCACGTCGAAGGACAGCTCCTCGTCCTGTTCGAGACCGAACCCGACGTCGACGACCACGCGGTCCCACCGTTCCCTGGCGGCCGCGATCAGCGCGGTGACGGCGGCGGGGCGCAGCTCCGGCCACCGGTCCACGCGGGTGAGTCCCGTCAGAACCGTCAGGTCCGCGCCGGCGACGCGGACGCGGACGCCCGCGGCCGCCAGGTCGGCGGCGCCCAGTCGGCCGTGGTCGGCCCGCCGCACAGCCCGCGCCACGCCGGCCGACTCCTCCGTCAGCCCCAGGTGCACACCGACGGCGGGGCCGTACGTGTCCAGGTCGACCAGCAGCGTGTTCCGGCCGGCCACGGCGTGCTCGGCGGCGAGGTTCACGGCGACGGTGGTGCGTCCCGGAGCCCCGGTGGGACCCCACACCACGGTCACCAGCGACGACTCCCGCGCGGGTTCGGCCGGTTCGTCTCCCTCCGGTGAGGGAGCGGGGTCGGCTCCCTCGTCCGCGGTGGCGGGGCCGTCGTCGGACGTGGCCGCGGCGGGGGCGGCGCCCGGCCCGGCGTCGTCGGGCTCGTCGGCGTCGCGCCAGGGGTCCGTGAGGCCGGGCACCTCGTCCCCGCCGAGCGTCTCCAGGGTGATCGGCAGGTCGTCGAGGTCCTCGCCGTGATCCCGGGCGTGGTCGGCGTCCTCCCCATGTGAGGTCTCCGGCCGGCGACCCTCCGCCGCCGCGCTCGCGGACTCCACGACGACGGCGGCGATCTGCTCAGGGTCGGCGTCGGCGCGCACGCAGGGCACCCCCATGCCGCGGAGGCGACGCCGCTCGGCGCGGACCTCGCTGAGCGCCGCCACGCCCACGGGTCGGGGCAGCCGGGCCGTCTCCTCCAGGAAGGCGGTGGTGAGGGACTCGGTGCCCCCGGCCACGAGGACCGCGTCCACGAGACCGGAGCGGGCGATCGCGAGCAGCTCGGCGAGGTCCTCGGCCCGGCGGAGCACGGTGATGTCCGTCTGGTGCCGCTCGAGCGGGCCGATGTGGTCCAGGCCCGGCTGGACGGTGGTGGCCAGGGCGATGCGCACGGTCAGCGCACCCCGTGGGCCGGCACGAGGGTGACCCGCGCGTCCTTGACCTTCGCGTCCACGATGCGCGGCAGGGTCTCCTCCGGTGTCAGCAGCTGCACCCGGGTGGTGCCCGAGCCGCCGAAGCCGTTCTGCTCCGCCGCGACCTCGGAGATCTCGAGCGCCTCGGCCAGCCGGGCCGGGTCCGCATGGCCGCGGCCGCCCTCCGCGGGCATGGCCACCCAGACGTCCACGCGGTCTCCCACTCCCACGCCGGACGGCAGCGGCTCGTCGAGGGCCACCCCGACGGGACGACGGCCGTCCGGGTCCGCGTCCACCAGCGCCGCCGCCGGCAGCAGCTCGCCAGCCCGGACCGTCCCGGAGACCATCCGCCCCTCCGGAGCCGGGGCATCGGCGCTGAGGTACCGCTCGCCGGCCTCGCTGAGGTTGACCTCCACGGGCCGCAGGTCCCCGGCCGCGATGGGCGTGCCCGGGGGCAGGTCCTCCGCGGCCGTCCAATACGCTGCGGTCCGCTGGGAGGAGGCGACCAGCGCCACGACGCCGGCGATCGAGGCGAGGACGAGCACGAGACCGACGAGGAGCCGGGGATCCCGCCAGCGGGGCCGGCGCAGACGGCCGCCCTCGGCGGACGCGGACATGGTCGTGGACACCGGATGTTCCCCCTTCGGACCGGCCTCTCGGGCCGCCGCGGCCCCGGCACCCCGTCGGTGTCGGCCCCTCCGCGCTGCGCCCAGGGTAACCACTGGGGCCGCAGATCGCCGGATCCGCCGCGTACGTTGTGGAAAAGTGTCGCCTCCGGGTGTTCCCGGGGTTGAATGGGTCGACGTCGTGGGCCGCCCGCGACCGTCCTGGACGCCTCGACCGAAGGAGCACCGTGCAGCGCTTTCTCACCCTGACCGACGTCGCGGAGACGCTGAACATCTCCGGTCAGGCCGCCCGCGCCCTGGTCCGCTCGGGCGAGCTGCAGGCCATCCAGGTCGGGGGCCGCGGCCAGTGGCGCATCGAGGTGTCCTGGCTCGAGGACTACGTGGAGCGTCAGAAGGAAGTGACGCGCGCCCGCGTCCGGGAGTGGACCGAGGCGGACGCGAAGGCCCACTGAGCCCACACGGTCTGCTCAGGCGGGACGCAGCGCGGTCCGGACCGTCCCCAGCGCCCCGAACGGGATGACGAGCCGCCCGCGGACGGCCGCGGCCCGCCGAGCCTCGTCCCGCGGGTGGCGGGCGATGTCGAGGTGGTCGCCGCCGACCCGGTCCACGGTGCCCTCCGCCAGTGCCGCGCCGAGGCGCCCCGTCACCGCCACCGGCTGGCGCGTCCGCGCGATGCCGCGCAGCACCATCCCCCAGCCGGCCGCGGCGAGCTCGGGCGCGAGCGCGGCCCGGGTCAGGTCGGCCTCCACGGCCGCCACGCAGTCCACCGTGACGATCGCCGATCCCGAGCCGTCGACGTGCACGCCGACCCAGCCCTGGCCCACCGTGTGCACCACCCCGTCCACGGCCTCGCCCCAGGCCAGGTGGAGGCGGACCTGCCGTCCTCGAGCTCCGCGCAGGCGATCCGCCAGGGACAGCGCCATCCACTCGGCTCGGGTCAGCTCCGCGGCCTCGGCCACCGTCTGCTGCCATCCGAGGTCGGCCCAGTGCGCCTCCAGGTCGTCGAAGAGTCCGTTCCACCGCATGCGCTCAGCATAGGAGGCTGAGTGCCGGACATCGGTCATCATCAAACATCACCAAACATCACTCTTGACACCCATCCGGCCATGCAGTTCACTGTGGTCATCGTCACCGGCCCGATCACGGGATCGCGGCCGGACGGACACACAGGAGGGGAATCCATGGAGCGCTCGACATCACCGGCCGGCCCGGCCCCGACCCGTCCGGTCGACGCGGCGGACGCCGTCGGCATCACCGTCCTGCTTCTGGCCGGACCCGGTCTGCTCGCCTGTGCCGCGGCGCTGCTGCAGACGGGCACCAGCGCGCCAGGGCCGGAACTGACGCGCGTGCTGGGCCTCGGTGCCGGTCTCGCCGGGCTCGGACTGCTCGCGTGGTGGGCGGTGGGCCTGACCGGGCTGGCGCTCGTCGCGCTGGGGCGCCGTGCGGGTCGGCCGGCCTGGGCCCGCCTGGGCCGGAGCCTCACGCCCGCCCTGCTCGGACGCGTGGCCGGCGCCGTCGTCGGCGTCCAGCTGCTCGCGGCACCGGCCGCGTGGGCGGACGCGGCTCATCCCGTGCCGGACGCCTCCTGGACCGTGGCTGCGGTGCCTGCGCACGCCACCGGCGTCGAGGCCCCCGCGCCGGACGCCGCGTGGACGCCCCGGCCCCCGGTGCCAGCCCCGCCGGGCGCCGGCGCCGGCCGTGCGGATCCGGACCACCCCACCGTCACCGTCCGGCGCGGCGACTGCCTGTGGCACCTCGCCGCCGCCGAGCTCGGACCGGACGCGACCCCCCGAGAGATCGACGCCCGGTGGCGCCGCTGGTACGAGGCCAACCGGCGGGTGATCGGCGACGACCCGCACCTGCTGCTGCCCGGCACCGTGCTGACCTCCCCCGTGTTCGCCCCGCACGCCGGCGTGGACGGACCACGGCCATGACATCCACGACCCTGCACTCCCCCGCTTCGCCTCGTCCTCAGGAGACCGCCATGACCGCCCTCGCCACCCGCCCCCGCACCGCTTCCGCACGGCGCACCGCCGACACCCTCCTCCATGGGCCCGCCCACAGCCCCGCGGTCCTGCCCCGCGGTGAGGAGATCGCCCGGCGGGCCCGCACCGAGCAGGGGCGCGAGGAGCTGCGCCGCGTCCGCTCGCTCGCCGCCGTGATCGCCGTCGCCTGCGTCGAGGTCGAGACGGGCCGCCGTGCCCTGCGGGACCTCTCCGCCTGGCTCTCGCCCGAGGTGCTGGACAAGTTGACCCGTCGCATGGAGCTGCTGGGCGCCGTCGCGCCGGCCGGGCCCGGTCGACGACCCGCCCCGGCCGTCCCGCCCCGGGCGCCCGCGTCCGCACCCCGCCCGGTGGGTGCCCGCGTGTGCGAGGTCGCGCCCGGCCGGGTGGAGGCCAGCGCGACGGTGCTGTGGGAGGGCCGGGCCCGGGCCTTCGCACTCCGACTCGAGCGGCGGCTCAGCCGCTGGAAGGTGACGTCGGTCGAGATCGGCTGAGCCGGATCGCCCCGTCGGACTGACGATCGAGGGCCCGGAGACCTGGAGGTCTGCGGGCCCTCGTCCTGCGTCGTGGCGGGGTGCCGGTCAGCCGCGGCGGCCGCGGCGCTCCGCCTGACGGCGGGAGCGGCGGTTCGTGCCCGCGGCGACCGTGGCGCCGGAGTCCGTGCCGCTGCGGGTGACCGCGCTCTGCCCGTCCTCGGACGGACCGGTGAAACGCAGCTGCGCCGGGCGCTGCGGGGCGTCGATGCCCTCCACCGAGATCTGCGGGGCCATCGTCACGGCGCGGGCATCCTTGACGCCGGGCAGCGACGTCGGCGCGGGGGCCGCACTGATCTGCGCCTGGAACAGCGTGCGCACGGCGTCCTCGCGGATGCCGGCGAGCATGTTCTGGAACATCGTGTAGCCCTCGCGCTGGTACTCCACGAGGGGCTCGCGCTGGGCCATCGCGCGCAGCCCGATGCCCTCCTTGAGGTAGTCCATCTCGTAGAGATGCTCCTGCCAGTGGCGCCCGATGCTGGCGAGCACCACGCGACGCTCCGCCTCCCGCAGCGCCTCGGATCCCACCTGCGCCTCCCGGTCCTCGTACGCCAGGAGCGCATCGGAGACGAGTTCGCGTTTGAGGACCTCGGCCTTGAGCCGGCCACGGCCGCCGACCTCGTCGAGGACGTCCTCCTGCGAGATGCCCACGGGGTAGAGCTCTGCCAGGTCCCGCCACAGCTGGTCGAGGTCCCAGTCGGTGGCCTGGCCCTCCTCGGTGGCCGCGTCCACGATGTTCCCGACGGCGTCCTCCACGAAGCGGCGCACCCGGTCCTGCAGGTCCTCCCCCTCGAGGATCGACCGGCGGTCCGTGTAGATGGCCTCGCGCTGGCGGTTCATCACGTCGTCGTACTTGAGCACGTTCTTGCGCTGCTCGGCGTTGCGCCCCTCGACCTGCGCCTGCGCGTTCTGGATCGCCTTCGAGACGAAGCCGAACTCGAGCGCCATGTCGTCCGGGATCGACGGACTGTTCATGATCCGCTGGGCCACGCCCGGGTTGAAGTTGCGCATGAGCTCGTCCGTGAGGGAGAGGTAGAAGCGGGACTCGCCCGGGTCGCCCTGACGGCCGGAACGACCGCGCAGCTGGTTGTCGATGCGGCGCGAGTCGTGGCGCTCGGTGCCCACCACGTACAGGCCGCCGGCCTCGATGACCTCGCGGTGCGCGTCCTCCACAGCGGCTTCGGCCTGCGCCAGCACCTCGGGCCAGCGGGCCTCGTACGCCTCCGGGTCCTCGGCGGCGTCGAGGCCCAGTTCCTGCATGCGGGCCACCGCCGTGAACTCGGCGTTGCCGCCGAGCATGATGTCGGTGCCGCGGCCGGCCATGTTGGTGGCCACGGTGACGGCGCCCGGGCGGCCCGCCTGCGCCACGATGGCGGCCTCGCGGGCGTGGTTCTTCGCGTTCAGGACCTCGTGGCGGATGCCGCGCTTGGCCAGCAGCGTGGAGAGGTACTCGGACTTCTCCACGGAGGTGGTGCCCACCAGGACCGGCTGGCCCTTCGCGTGCCGCTCGGCGATGTCGTCGACGACGGCGTCGAACTTGACCTTCTCGTTCTTGTACACCACGTCGTTGCGGTCCACGCGCTGCCGCTCCCGGTTCGGCGGGATCACGACGACGCCGAGGCCGTAGGTCGACGTGAACTCGGCGGCCTCCGTCTCGGCGGTGCCCGTCATGCCGGCGAGCTTCTCGTAGCCGCGGAAGTAGTTCTGCAGGGTCACCGTGGCCAGCGTCTGGTTCTCGGGCTTGACCTCGACGCCCTCCTTGGCCTCGATGGCCTGGTGGAGCCCCTCGTTGTAGCGGCGTCCCTTGAGGACGCGGCCCGTGTGCTCGTCGACGATCTGCACCTCGCCGTCGAGGACCACGTAGTCCTTGTCCCGCTTGAACAGCTCCTTGGCCTTGACCGCGTTGTTCAGGAACTGGATGAGCGTGGTGTTCTGCGTCTCGTACAGGTTCGTGATGCCGAGGTGGTCCTCGACCTTCTCGATGCCGGGGCCGAGGATGCCGACGGTGCGCTTCTTGTGGTCCACCTCGTAGTCCGTGTCCGCCTCGAGTCGGCGCACCAGTCGGGCGAACTCGCCGTACCACCGGTTGGCCTCTCCCTGGGCGGGGCCGGAGATGATCAGCGGGGTGCGGGCCTCGTCGATGAGGATCGAGTCCACCTCGTCGACGATCGCGTAGTGGTGCTCACGCTGCACGAGCTCGTCGAGGGACCAGGCCATGTTGTCCCGGAGGAAGTCGAAGCCGAACTCGTTGTTCGTGCCGTAGGTGATGTCCGCGGCGTACTGCTCGCGCCGTACGGCCGGGGTCTGGCCCGCCACGATGACGCCCGTCTGCATGCCGAGGAAGCGGAACACGCGGCCCATGAGGTCGGCCTGGTAGGAGGCGAGGAAGTCGTTGACCGTCACCACGTGCACGCCCCTGCCGGACAGCGCGTTGAGGTAGGCCGGGGCGGTGGCCACGAGGGTCTTGCCCTCGCCGGTCTTCATCTCCGCGATGTTGCCCTGGTGCAGCGCGATGCCGCCGAGCAGCTGGACGTCGTAGTGCCGCTGGCCGAGCGTGCGTCCCGCGGCCTCGCGGACCGCGGCGAAGGCCTCCGGCAGGAGCAGGTCCAACGACTCGCCGTCCGCATGCCTGGCCCGGAGCGTGTCCGTCTCGGCACGCAGCTCCGCGTCGCTGAGCGCCCGGAAGTCGTCCTCGAGGAGGTTCACGGCGTCCACCGTGGCCTGCATGCGCTTGAGGACGCGGTTGTCCGAGATCTTCAGGACGCGGTCGATGATCGAAGGCACTGGTTCTCTGCTCCCTTGCGGTGTGGCCGGGGCGGGACGGGATGCCCCTCGCGCGCGGCCGTGGCGCGGTCTCCGGGACAGTGTACGGGCCGAGTCCGGACGGGCCGCGGCGCCCGTCCCGGAGGGGAGGGGCGTCGCGGCGTCAGCAGGTCGTGGTCGACGTCGGCGGGGCGGTCAGTCCTCCCGCGTCTGGTATGCCTGCTCCCCCTCGGAGGCGGAGACGTGATCCTGAGGGAGGGACTCGTCCAGGCGGATCACGCCGTAGCTCCAGCCTCGGCGGCGGTAGACGACGGAGGGCACGCCGGTCTCGGCGTTCTGGAAGAGGTAGAAGTCGTGGCCGACCAGCTCCATCGCATCCACGGCGTCGTCCACGCTCATGGGGGTCGCGGGGAACGCCTTCTGCCGGATGCGCACCGGGGTGCCCGCCTCGGGGGCGTCCTGCGCGGAGGCGTCCTCCGCGGCCGGCGCGGCGCCCGACGGCGGCAGCGGTGGCACGAAGCCGACCTCACCCGCGCCGCGGGAGGCGCCGATCTTGCGGTGGCGACGGTCCTTGCGCCGGTCGCGCAGGCGCCGCAGGCGCTCGGTCAGTCGGGCGGCGGCTTTGTCGAAGGCTGCCAGCTCGTCGTCCGCGGCAGCCTCAGCCCGCACGACGTCCCGCGGGCCGCGGACCGTCAGTTCCACGCGGACCGCCTCGTCCGAGTGCTTGCGGTGGGAGACCTTCGTCACGCGGACCTCGAGCGTGTCGGCGCCCTCGGCGAGCCGCTGGAGGCGCTCCGTGCGCTCGACGACGTGGTCGCGGAAGCTCTCCGAGAGGCTGATGTTGCGGGCGATGTAGCTGACATCCATGGTCATGGCGTCCTCCTGGTCCGACTCTCACGGGTCCGGCCTCGGGAGGGGAGGTGCGCCTCGGTGTCGCGTCCGCAGGGCGGCGGCGGGTCCGAGGGGGCGACCTCCTTCCAGCCGTCGGCAGGACGGGAACCGTAGGGGCGATTCCGTGCCGTTCACCCTACCCGGGGGCCTGGCCGGGGGCCAGGCTCGGCGGGGTCCCGCGGCGGGGCCACGGCCGCGAGCACGACGGCCCCGACGGGGTGCCCGCCGGCGCGGCGCACCGCCTCCGCGAGCGCGGCGAGGGTGGCGCCGGTGGTGAGGACGTCGTCCACGAGCAGGACGGGCGCGCCGGCCGGCAGCCGCCCGGCGACGACGCGCCAGTCCCGGGCCCGCCGGCGGCGCTGGCCCGCCCCGGCGCCCGCGTGGGACGGGCCGCCGCCCCGGAGCGTGCTGGCGCGGGGCAGCAGGCGAGCACGGACGGCGTCGGAGACCAGCCACGGCGCCGGCAGCGCCCGGGTGAGCTCGGCGAGCGGGTCGTAGCCGCGCCGTCGGAATCCGACCGCGCCGCCCGGGACCGGGACGAGCAGGGCGTGCCGCGCCCCGGGCAGGTCCGGCTCGAGACGCGCCGCGGCGACGGCCCGGCAGAGGGCCTCGCCCAGCACGCCGCGCAGGTGCAGCGCGTGATGGTCCTTGAACGCGAGCACGGCGGCCGCCAGCGGGTCTGCGTAGCGCCCGGCCGCCATCACCGGCAGCGGAGCGCCGCCGGGGCCCAAGGGTAAGGCCGGGGCGTCCTGCTCCGCCCGGAAGGGCCGGGACAGGACGGCGGTCAGTCCCTCCGCGCAGGCCGGGCAGAGCCGGTGGCCCGGCGCGGCGCACACCGCGCACTCGGCGGGCAGGACCAGGTCGGCCAGGGCCCGACCGAGGGTGCCGAACACCGACGGCGGGGACGGGGAGGACGGCGGGGAACGCATGCAACGAGTCCACCGCACGCCGCCGCCGTCCGGGCGCCGGGGCGGGCCGCTGTGCGGGCCGGGGCGGCTGTGCAGGAGTGGACGACGGGGCGGCGGGCGCGGGCTCGGCTCAGTCCGGGAACGAGAGGTCGCGCACCCCGCGGTCGAGCTCCTGCGCCCGCCACGAGGAGCCCACCAGCAGGAACACGAGCTCCTCCGTCTCCGCGTAGTAGGCGCCGTCGTCACCGGCGGAGATCCCCCGCAGACCGCCCAGTGGGTTGAGCTCCCGGACGGTGCCGTCGATCGAGACGATCCGCGGCACCACGCGCTCGTCCGGCTTCTCGGCGTACGCCGAGACGAGCAGGTTCGTGCCTCCGGCCCACTCCACCGAGTCCTCCGAGCCGGAGGAGGGCAGCAGGATGGGCTCGGTCAGGGCGTTCGGCACCCCGTCCGAGCCGCGCACGACGCCGGACACGCGCAGGGTGGTCCGCTGGCCGTCGTCGACGAGCATCGCGGCCCGGGCCCCGCTCCGGGACAGCCGCAGGTCGACGATCCGCTCGCCGGGCCGCAGCCAGGTGGTTGTCACGATGCGCTCCTGCCCGCCGGGCCGGGCCGAGACGGCGCGGATCCGCGAGGTCGTCCCCCGGTCGGCCGCCCACACCCAGCCCAGGAGGTCCAGCGACGGGACGGTGAGCCCGGTGCCGCGCAGCGCCTCCCGCAGGGAGCCGTCCGTGCCGGCGACGTGGACCGCCGTCCGGTCACGGGTGACGAACGCGAATCGGCTGCGGTCGCCGGACATCGTCGGGCGGACCGGATCGAGCGCGGTGACGTCCGGGGCGCCGCCCACCGGCGTGACGCTGGCCCCCTGCACGTACACGAGTCCGCCCGTCGCCGTGTCGATGCCCACCTGGACCGAGCCGACGGCGGGGTCGGTCTGGAGCGGGGCGGGGCCGTCGTCTCCCGACGTGGACAGCTGGGCACCGGCGACGGTCACCTCGACCTCCTTGACCGACTGGAGGCCCCTCAGGGTCAGCTTCAGCTGCTCCCGCATGCGGTGCCGCCGCTCGGCGTCGGCCCCCTCGGCGGCCGCCTGGGTGAGGTCGACGTGGGCCACGCCGTCGTCGTCGACGGGCACCGTGGGCGCGGCCAGGTCGGTGCCGGTGCGCAGCGGGAAGGCCGTCTCCACCGCCCCGGCCAGATACGGTGCCGGCCCGCGCAGCAGCGCTCGCGTCACCGCGGTCACGGTGGTGCCCCGATTGACGAACCACCGCACGTCCGGCACGACGTAGCGCTTCGCGGTGTCGTAGAAGGCGAGCTCGTGCGGGGCGAACAGCTGTCCGAACTGCGCCTGGGAGAGCAGCGTGCCGTTCTCCGTGGACGTGATCCGCATGCCCTGCGGCCGTTCCCGCACCGTGACGGCCCAGGCCCGCGTGGTCCCCGGCGGCGCGATGGTCCGCAGGCCGTACTCGTCGATCTCCGAGTCGACCTCGACCTGGATCTGGTAGGGCGTGTTGCTAAAGGGTTCGGGGACGTGGATGCGCGAGTCTGGGGTCATGTCGCGTGATGTCATCTCGGACGAGGTCTGGGCCGTGATCGGCCCACTGTTCCCCGAAGCCAAGACCACCGGGCGTCCGCCCGTGGATCGGCGCGCGGTGGTCGAGGCCACCGCGTGGCGCTTCCGCACCGGGGCGCCGTGGCGGGATCTGCCCGAGCGGTTCGGGAACTGGAACACGATCTACAAGAACTTCAACCGGTGGGCCGCCCAGGGCGTGTGGGAGCGGGTGCTGGAGAAGACCCAGTCCATGGCACAGCAGGCTGGCGAGCTGGACTGGGTGGCCTCGATCGATTCCACGATCGTGCGCGTCCACCAGCACGGGGCGACCCTGCCCCGCCCCACAGGGGGCCTGGATGAACTACAAGAAATCCGGGGACGAGCCGGCTGATCATGCCATCGGACGCTCCCGCGGCGGTCTGACGACGAAGAATCATCTGGTCTGTGATGGCAAGGGCCGGGTGCTGGCGTTCGTGGTGACCGGCGGGCAGGTCGCGGACACCTCGATGCTGGCCACCACGCTGGAGCAGATCAGCGTTGCCGGGGCCCGTGGGCGGCCCCGGATACGGCCTGACCGCCTGATTGCGGACAAGGGCTACCCCTCGAAGGCGAACCGGGCTTGGCTGCGCCGGCATGGCATCGCGGCCACGATCCCCGAGCGGGCCGATCAGATCGCGCACCGGCGCCGCCGCCCAGGAAGACCGATCGACTTCGGTGAAGACCAGCGCCAGCGCTACCGGGGACGCAATGTCGTGGAGCGGTGCTTCAACCGGCTCAAACAGTGGCGAGGGATCGCGATGCGTTCGGACAAGTACGCCCGGAACTATCACGCCGGGCTCAGCCTCGCAGCGACACTGCACTGGCTGACTACCCTACTTTAGCAACACGCCCTAGTCCCCGGCGCCGTCGCCCCGGGTGATGCGCGGCTCCGCCGAGTACACGAGGGTGCGCTGCCCGGGCGTCCACTGGGTGGCCGCGGGCCCGTCGAGGAACTCGCGCGCCACCGCGTAGTCGTCCTGCGGGCTCGTGCCCGCGAGCAGGAAGCCCCGGATGGCCTCCTCCGCCGTGTCCGACTCGGCCGGTCCCGGCGGATGGAACTGCGGCGCATCGGCGTCTGCGGTGGCCCCGTCGACCGGGTCCGCGCTGCGCACCTCGGAGCTCTGGGGGATCTGGGTGCAGCCGCTGAGGGCGAGCACCAGGGCGACGATCACGCCGACGACGGCGAGCCGCGGCGGGCGGGGCGGCTGCGGATCCACGGTGGTCATCGGGCCTCCTCGGCCGGGTCGTCGCCGGTCGGGTCCCCGGTGGCCGGCCCGTGGGCGGGATCCTCCGCAGGGACCACGCGCACCGGCCGGGTCGGTGCGGTCAGGGCCTGCTCGGCCTGGCGCGCGGACACGGCGGGGCCGCCGTGGCGACGTCCGCGACCGTGCCGACGGCGTCGGCGTCCGCCTCCTGCGGGACGGGCCGGGACAGGTCATCGGCGTACCGGCGGTCAGCCGTGCTGTAGCGGGGCGGAATGGGCAGCACGGAGCGGCCGATCGGCTCCGGGGCCTCCGCGCCCTGCGCGGCCGGGCGCGGCGCCCGCGGCAGGGTCACCATGAAGGTGGACCCCTCCCCCAGCTCGCCCCACGCCTCGAGCCGGCCGCCGTGCAGCCGGGTGTCCTCGGTGGCGATCGCCAGACCCAGTCCGGACCCGCCGGTGGTGCGCTTGCGTGCAGGGTCGGCACGCCAGAACCGGTCGAACACGCGCTGCACCTGCTCGGGGCTCATGCCGATGCCGTGATCCACGACGGCGAACGTGACGGCCTCCTCGTCGGCCGCCACGAGCACGTCCACCGGCCGGCCCTCGGCGTGCTCGATCGCGTTGTTCACCAGGTTGCGCAGGATCCGTTCGATGCGCCGCGGGTCGACGTGGGCGACGTGGCCGTCGGCGCGGTCCCGGTCCATGGGCACCACGTACACGGGCACGCCGATCTGATCGGCCAACGGCTGAGAGGTGAGCACGACGTCGCGGGCCAGCTCGAGCATGTCCGTGGCCTCGAGGGCGAGGGTGGCGGCGCCGGCGTCGAACCGGGTGATCTCCAGCAGGTCCGTGAGCATGGCCTGGAAGCGGTCCACCTGGTGGTAGAGCAGCTCGGTCGAGCGTCGGTTGACCGGGTCGAAGTCCTCGCGCGAGCCGTACAGCACGTCGGCCGCCATCCGCACGGTCGTCAGCGGCGTGCGCAGCTCATGGGAGACGTCCGAGACGAACCGCTGCTGCATCTGGGACAGCTGGGCGAGCTGGCCGATCTGGTCCTGGATGCTGTCCGCCATCCGGTTGAAGGACATGCTCAGGCGGGCCATCTCGTCCTCGCCGTCGACCGGCATCCGCACGGCCAGGTTGCCGCTCGAGAGGGACTCGGCCGCCCGGGCCGCCTGCTGCACGGGCCGGGTCACACGCCGCGAGACCCACCACGAGACCAGCACGTTGATCACCAGGAAGCCGACGCCGAACACCAGCAGCACCCCGAGCACCGAGTCGAGCGAGCTCTGGACGTCCGCGAGGTCGTAGACGAGGTAGAGCCCGTAGGTGGCACCCGGGGGCAGCACCACCTGGGCGCCGAACACGAGGCCGGGCCGGGTGCCGCCGCCGGGGTTCGGCAGCGCCACGCTCGCGTCGTACACGCCCGGCCCGGAGGCGACCGCGTCCTGCAGCTCCTGGGGGATCACCGCGGGATCGAGCCCGGCGGAGGAGATCGTTCCCACGTACGCGGACTCGGAGTCCGGCAGCGGGGCGAGGTGGTAGCGGCGGCGGATCGTGGTACCCGAGTCCCCCTCGAGGGCACGCAGGGTCTGGGTCACCAGCACGTCCGTGCTCTGCGCGTCCGTGGCGGTGGTCTGCGCGAACGTCTCGCGCACCTGACTCAGGCCACGGCGTGCCTCGGACTGCACCTGCTCGTAGCGGGCCTCGAAGAGGGCCTGGGTGATCTGCTGCGTCAGGAACGCGGCGACCACGAGGCCCGCGAGGATCGAGAGCAGGGCCGCGAGCACCGCCGTGCGCAGCCGCAGGGACCGACGCCACCGGCGGCGCAGCGCACGCCACGCGGGGCCGGGGACCCACGACCGTGGGCGGCCGGCGGCGGGCTCGACCGGCTCGGCACCGGCCTCGGCCGCCGGGGCCGCGCTCACACCCGGGCCGGACACGGTCATGCGCTCAGCCCTGGCCGGCCTTGTACCCGACGCCGCGGACGGTCAGCACGACGCACGGGTTCTCGAGATCCGGCTCGACCTTGGAGCGCAGGCGCTGGACGTGGACGTTCACGAGCCGGGTGTCGGCCTGGTGCCGGTAGCCCCAGACCTCCTCCAGCAACATCTCGCGGGTGAAGACGTGGCGCGGCCGCCGGGCGAGGGCCACGAGGAGGTCGAACTCCAGCGGGGTGAGGGCGATGCCGACGCCGCCGCGGGTGACCTGGTGGCCCGCCACGTCGATCTCGAGGTCCCCGATGTGCAGGACCTCCGCCGGCTTGGCCTCCCCCTCACGCAGGCGCGCCCGGACGCGGGCCACGAGCTCGGCCGGCTTGAACGGCTTGGGCACGTAGTCGTCCGCACCCGACTCGAGGCCGCGCACCACGTCCGCCGTGTCCGACTTGGCCGTGAGCATCACGATCGGCACGTCCGACTCGGCTCGGATGAGCCTGCAGACCTCGATGCCGTCGATGCCGGGGAGCATGAGGTCCAGAAGCACCAGATCAGGGCGCTCGCGGTGGAACGCGGGCAGTGCGGAGGTGCCGTCTGCGGCGAACGTCGGCTCGAAGCCGTCGTTGCGCAGGACGATGCCGATCATCTCGGCCAGCGCCTCGTCGTCGTCCACCACCAGGATCTTGGCCTTGCCCATCCTGACCTCCTCGTCAGCGCTCCCCCCGGCGCCGCGGGCGGGACCGGCCCCGGGCACAGGAAATTTTCAGGATCAGCCCGATGATACCCGCCGGGCGGGCCCGTCCCCGGCGGACGACGCCGGAGGTCGCCCCGGTCCGTCGGGGCGCCGGCTCAGCCGCGCAGCTCGGCGAGCCGTGCGGTCAGCTCCTCCGCGTCCCGCCGCAGAGTGCGGAGCACGGCGGGGTCGTGCGACCCCGCCGCTGTGAGGCCGACGTCACCCACGCGTCCGGGGTCCACCCCCAGCCGTTCCCACGTGCGGACGACGTCGACCGGACGCACGCCCGGCTCGGGGGCCAGCGTCAGCCCGCGCCCGATGTCGGCCCAGCCGGCCGCCGCCTCCCACGCCTCGCGGGTGCCGGGCGTGCCGTCCGCGCCGTCGTCGAGGGCGCCCACGCCCACCACGAGGGAGACCGGGGCCGGGGCGGGCGCGTCCGCGGCTGCGTCGGGCCTGGGCAGGGACTCTCCCGTCAGCGTCGCCAGCGCGGCGGGCCCGGGCAGCTCGGCCCCCGGGGAGGTGGCCCGGCGGCCCGGCGCGAGCCACACCCGGGCGACGTCGGGCAGGACGGTGAGCCCGTCGAGGGCGGCGCGCCACAGCCCGCGGGCCTCCTCGCGCGGCAGCGACCGGACGGTGCGGTACCCGCTCGCGGTGGGCAGGGTCCCGGCGAGGACGGCCGCCGCCCACGGCTCGTCGACGACGACGCCGAGACGGGCCGCGCCGGTGGCCCTCCGGAGGCGGGGCAGGGCGTCCTGCAGCCCCTCGAGATAGGACTCGGCGACGTCGCGGCGCGCGCCGTGGTCGCCGAGGACGCGCTCTCCCCCGGGCAGCCAGAGGCCGGCGAGCAGGCTGAGCGGGCCGCGCACCCGCACGGCCAGACGTTCGACGACGGCGCCCTCGGCCCCCGCGGTGTCCGCCCAGCGGTGCGCGTCCTCGCGCCAGAGGGAGACGGCGCGGCGTCGGTCGCGGCCGGAGCCGGCGGCCCCGGGCGGGCTGACCCGCCAGCCGTGCGGCTGCAGGTCGACGGCCAGCTCCTGCAGGAGGGCGGCCGAGCGGCCGGTGGCGTCGGCGCCGGGTCCGCGATCGGGCAGCTCGGGAAGCACCGGCCAGTGGTCCGCGCCGAGCTCGCCGAGCGTGACGCGCTGCGCCTCGGCGACGTCGGTGCCGCGCCACGGCGTGCCGCCGAGGGCGACGGTGCCGCTGGCGCCGTCGTCGTGGGCGGCCTCAGTCATCCGCGTCCCCGGGGCACTCCCCCGGCTCCGCCTCGGCGTCCGGCCGGCCCTCGGCCGCCAGCGCGCGGTGGTGGCGGATGACCTCGGCGATGATGAAGTTCAGGAACTTCTCGGCGAACGCGGGCTCGAGGTCCGCCTCGAGCGCGAGCCGGTGCAGCCGCGCGATCTGGGCGGCCTCACGCCCGGGGTCCGAGGGCGGCAGGTCGTGCCGGGCCTTCAGCGCGCCGACCCGCTGCGTGAACTTGAACCGCTCGGCCAGCAGGTAGACGAGCGAGGCGTCGATGTTGTCGATGCTGCCGCGGATCGCGAAGAGCTCGTCGAGGACCGCCGGGTCCGCGGTGCCGGGCAGCGAGCTGGCGTGGGGGTCGTAGTCCGGGCTCATGGCCGAAGCCTACGCATCCGCGGGGGCCGACAGCCGGGCATTGCGGGCGGTGTCGATGGTGGCCTGGCCGAGCACGCGGGTGCCCCGGTACAGGACGGCCGTCTGACCGGGGGCCACCCCGCGCAGGGGGCGCGCCGGCTCGATCTCCCACCCCGGATGCCCCGCCGCGTCGGCGCGCTGACGGGCGCGGGCCTCGACGATCTCGCCGTGGGCCCGGAACTGCAGCGCGCAGTCGAACCAGGCGCCCGTGCGGGCTTCGGGCACCGGGGCGCCGGCCCACGACGGGCGGATGCCGGTGATGCGGTCGACGTCGAGCAGCTCGCGGCCGCCGACGACCACCTTGTTCTCCTTCGGCCGCACCTCGAGCACGAACCGGGGCTTGCCGTCGGGCGCGGGACGGCCGATGGCCAGGCCCTTGCGCTGGCCGACCGTGAACGCCTGGGCGCCCGCGTGGGTGCCGAGCTCCTGCCCCTCCGGGTCGACGATGGGGCCGGGGGCGAGGTCGATGCGCTCGGCGAGCCAGCCGCGGGTGTCGCCGTCGGGGATGAAGCAGATGTCGTGGGAGTCCGGCTTCGCCGCCACGGACAGGCCGCGCTCGGCCGCCTCGGCGCGCACGAGCTCCTTGGACGGCGTGTCCGCGAGCGGGAAGAGGCAGTGGGCGAGCTGATCCGCGGTGAGCACGCCGAGCACGTAGGACTGGTCCTTCGCATCGTCCGCAGCGCGGTGCAGCTCCAGCGAGCCGTCCGGACCGGGCCGCACGGCGGCGTAGTGGCCGGTGCAGACGGCGTCGAAGCCCAGCTCGAGGGCGCGCTCGAGCAGCGCCGCGAACTTGATGCGCTCGTTGCAGCGCATGCACGGGTTGGGCGTGCGGCCGGCCTCGTACTCGGCCACGAAGTCGTCCACGACGTCCTCCGCGAACCGCTCGGAGAAGTCCCACGTGTAGAAGGGGATGCCGAGCCGCTCGCACGCGCGCCACGCGTCCGAGGCGTCCTCGATGGTGCAGCAGCCACGCGAGCCGGTGCGCAGGGTGCCGGGCATGCGGGACAGGGCCAGGTGGACGCCGACGACGTCGTGCCCGGCGTCCACGGCACGCGCCGCGGCGACGGCGGAGTCGACTCCCCCGGACATGGCGGCCAGGACCTTCACGGGCGGACTCCTCTCTCGACGACGGACGGGCGCTCCAGTCTAGACGCCCGGCCCCAGCAGCGTCCGCAGCGCGTCCATGAGCGCGGCCGTCTCGGCCGGCGTCGTCGTCCGGCCGAGGGTGAACCGCTGGGTGGCCCGTGCGTCGGCCTCCGTCCGCCCCGGCAGGGCCGCGACCACGTGCGACGGCTGCGCCACCCCGGCGGTGCACGCCGACCCGGACGAGGTGTCCAGCCCGGCCATGTCGAAGGAGAACAGCAGCGCGTCCGCCGTCCGGCCCGGCACGGTGATGTGGACGTTGCCGGGCAGTCGGCGCGTCCCCGGCGGCAGCGGCTCCCCCGTCGCCGGGTCGAGGTCCCGCGGCCCGGTCAGGCGCACCCCGTCCAGGGCGTCGACGGCGGCGATCACCTCGTCCCGCAGCCCGCCCAGGCGGGCGGCCTCGGCGGGCTGCTCCGCGACGGCCTCCGCCACGGCGGCCGCCAGCGCGGCGGCCAGGGCCACCGACACCGTGCCCGAGCGCAGGCGGCGTTCCTGGCCGCCGCCGTGCACCACGGCCTCCAGCGTGACGTCCCGGCGCACGAGCAGAGCACCGACACCCACGGGGGCGCCGACCTTGTGCCCCGAGACGGCCAGGGTCGCGGCCCCGGACGCGGCGAAGTCCACGGGCACCGCCCCGAGAGCCTGGACGGCGTCGGTGTGCAACGGGACCCCGTGCTCGGCCGCGAGCCGGGCGGCCTCGGCCACGGGCTGGACCGTGCCGATCTCGTTGTTGGCCCACATCAGCGTGGCCAGGGCGGTCCGCTCGGGCGCGGCCGCCAGCGCGGCCCCCCATGCGGCGAGGTCGACCCACCCGTCGTCGTCGACCGGGACGAGCACCGGCTCGGCGCCCTCGTGCGCGGCGAGCCAGTCCACCACGTCGAGGACCGCGTGGTGCTCGATGCCGGTCAGCACGATCCGGGTGCGCTCCGGCGCCACGGCGCGGCGGGCTCGGTACAGCCCCTGGACGGCGAGGTTGTCCGCCTCGGTGCCCCCGGACGTGAGGATCACCTCGGAGGGGTGTGCCCCGAGCGCCGCGGCGATGCGCTCCCGCGCCTCCTCGAGGCGCAGCTTGGCCCGGCGGCCGGAGGCGTGGAGGGAGGCCGGGTTGCCCGGCAGCGCGGCCGCCTCGGCCAGGGCCGCGAGCGCGGTGGGGCGCACCGTCGTGGTGGCGGCGTGGTCCAGGTGCACGCGGTCCGGGGTGGTCACCCGGCCAGTCTAGGGCGTGTTGCTAAAGTAGGGTAGTCAGCCAGTGCAGTGTCGCTGCGAGGCTGAGCCCGGCGTGATAGTTCCGGGCGTACTTGTCCGAACGCATCGCGATCCCTCGCCACTGTTTGAGCCGGTTGAAGCACCGCTCCACGACATTGCGTCCCCGGTAGCGCTGGCGCTGGTCTTCACCGAAGTCGATCGGTCTTCCTGGGCGGCGGCGCCGGTGCGCGATCTGATCGGCCCGCTCGGGGATCGTGGCCGCGATGCCATGCCGGCGCAGCCAAGCCCGGTTCGCCTTCGAGGGGTAGCCCTTGTCCGCAATCAGGCGGTCAGGCCGTATCCGGGGCCGCCCACGGGCCCCGGCAACGCTGATCTGCTCCATCGTGGTGGCCAGCATCGAGGTGTCCGCGACCTGGCCGCCGGTCACCACGAACGCCAGCACCCTGCCCTTGCCATCACAGACCAGATGAGACTTCGTCGTCAGACCGCCGCGGGAGCGTCCGATGGCATGATCAGCCGGCTCGTCCCCGGATTTCTTGTAGTTCATCCAGGCCCCCTGTGGGGCGGGGCAGGGTCGCCCCGTGCTGGTGGACGCGCACGATCGTGGAATCGATCGAGGCCACCCAGTCCAGCTCGCCAGCCTGCTGTGCCATGGACTGGGTCTTCTCCAGCACCCGCTCCCACACGCCCTGGGCGGCCCACCGGTTGAAGTTCTTGTAGATCGTGTTCCAGTTCCCGAACCGCTCGGGCAGATCCCGCCACGGCGCCCCGGTGCGGAAGCGCCACGCGGTGGCCTCGACCACCGCGCGCCGATCCACGGGCGGACGCCCGGTGGTCTTGGCTTCGGGGAACAGTGGGCCGATCACGGCCCAGACCTCGTCCGAGATGACATCACGCGACATGACCCCAGACTCGCGCATCCACGTCCCCGAACCCTTTAGCAACACGCCCTAGGAGCCGCGCCGGATGTGCCCGGATCAGTCCCGGGCGAGGAACCGCTCGACGTCGCGGGTCGGGCCCACCAGGAGGATCGTGTCCTCGGGCTCGAGCACGTAGTGACTCGGCGGGTAGAGCCACGTGCCGCGGCTGCGGACCGCGACCACGCGCATGCCCCGCTCCCCCGCGAGCCCGGTGGCTCGCAGGTCCCTGCCCAGCAGGCGCGACGGCGGCGTGGCCCGGACCATGGCCAGGCCCGGCTCGACCTCGACGAAGTCCTGGAAGGACGTGCTGACCAGGTGCGCCACGCGGCGGCCCATGTCCCGCTCCGGGTGGACCACGTGCTCCACGCCGAGCTGACGCAGGATCTCGCCGTGGCGGTCGTCATTGGCCTTGGCCCAGAGCTGGTGCGTCCCGAACCGCCGCATCAGCGAGACGGTGAGGATCGAGTCGGCGAGGTCGCCGCCGATGGCGACGACGACGTGGTCCATCTCGTGGACCGAGAGCTGGCGCATCGCCTCCTCGTCCGTGCTGTCCGCGCGGACGACGTGGGTCAGCCGGCCGTTGAGCGCCTGGACGGCCTCGGCATCGGCGTCGACCCCCAGCACGTGGCAGTCGGACTCCATGAGCTCGAGGGCGACCCCGGAGCCGAACCGGCCGAGCCCGAGGACGGCCACGGTGGGGCGGTCGCCCCGGCGGGGGGCGAACAGGGAACGGGTGAGATCAGCCAATGAGGGGCCTCTCCTTCGGGTACTCGAAGTGGCGGGTGCGGTCGGTCAGGGCCAGGCTGCCGGCGACGGTGGCGGGGCCGATGCGGCCGACGAACATGAGGAGCATCAGGATGCCCTGCGCGGCCGGCGGCAGCTGGGCGGTGATGCCGGTGGACAGGCCCACCGTGCCGAACGCGGACACGCACTCGAACAGGATCTGGTCGGTCGTGAACGAGGACAGGCCCATGAGCGCCATCGTGGCGACGGCGATCGCGGTCGCGGAGAGCATGATCACGGTGATCGCCTCGCGGTGCGTGGTCCGGGAGAGCCGGCGGCCGAACGCATGGACGGCGCCCTCCCCCCGGATCTCCGCGAGCACGATGAACAACAGGACGCTCGCCGTCGTGATCTTCACGCCCGAGGCGGTGCCGGCGGGGCCGCCGCCGATGAACATGAGCACGTCGGTGCCGAAGAGCGTCACGGGGTGCATCTGCCCGTAGTCCAGGGTGTTGAAGCCGGCGGTGCGGGTCGTGACGGACTGGAAGAACGCCGCGAGCACGCGCGAGGCCGGGTCCAGACCGCCCAGGGTCCGCGGGTTGGACCACTCGAGGACGAGGTACATGAGCGTGCCGCCCACCAGCAGCACCGCGGTGCCCACGAGCACGAGCCGGACCGTGAGGTTCCACCGCTCGGGTCGACGCAGGTCCCGCCGCAGGGTCAGCACGACCGGCAGGCCCAGGCCGCCCAAGATGATCGCCGCCGCGATCGGCAGGCAGATGAACGGGTCCGAGACGAAGCCCATGAGGTTGTCGCTGAACAGCGCGAACCCGGCGTTGTTGAATGCGGAGACCGCGTGGAAGACCCCCTGCCACAGTGCCTGGCCCGGGGACATCCCCGCGCCCAGCCAGAAGCGCAGGCTCAGCAGCAGCGCCACCGAGGCCTCGACGGCCGTGGAGTACAGGATCAGGGCCCGCAGCACCCGGGGCAGGTCCCCGATCCCCTCGGCCCGGGTGGAGGCCGCGGCGTCGAGGCGCTGGGTGAGGCCGAGCCGCCGGAGGATCACCAGCCCCAGCAGCGACGTGAACGTCATGACGCCCAGGCCACCGAGCTTGATGAGCGCGAGGATCACGACCTGGCCCAGGGGTGTCCAGAACGTCTGGGTGTCCACGACGCCGAGTCCCGTCACCGTGGTGGCGCTGGTCGCCGTGAACGCGGCCTCCAGCGGGGTGGGCGCGCGGCCCTGATACGAGGCGGGCAGCAGCAGTGCGCCGGTGCCCGTCACGATGACGACGAGGAAGGACCCGACCACGAGCTGGGTCGGACGGATACGGGGCCGACGCGGGCAGACCCGCGGCGACGAGGTGGATGCCACGGGAGGGAAACATAGTCCTCCCGGGGCGCACTGTCACCGTGCGGCGCCGATGGTTGAATGGCCGGGTGCCGACCCCCTCCGTCCCCCTCGTCCACCCGGTGCACCGGTTCGCCCACCAGGAGATCGACTTCCGCCGCCGGATCGTCACGATGGCCGTGGTCAACCGCACCCCGGACTCCTTCTACGACGACGGCGCCGGCGCCGTCCTGGAGGACGCCCTCGCCCAGGCCCACGCCGCGGCGGACGCCGGAGCCGAGTGGGTCGACGTCGGCGGCGTGCCGTTCGCGCCCGGGGCGGAGCTCGACCCCGCCGAGGAGGCGGCGCGGGTGGTCCCCCTGATCGCGGCCCTGCGGAGCGGGGACGGAGCCGGGTCGTCCGAGGCGTCGCGCCGGCTGATCCTCTCGGCGGACACGTTCCAGCCGGCCGTGGCCGAGGCGGCCCTGGCCGCGGGGGCGGACGTCGTCAACGACACCACGGGACTGTTCCACGCGGACCTGGGCCGGGTGGTGGCCGCCGCGGGCGCGCACCTCGTGGTCACCCACTCCCTCGCCCACGTGCGCGGACCCCGGGCCGTGGTCCCCCGGCCGACGTACGGCGACGTCGTCACGGAGGTCCGCGACCACCTGCGGCGCACCGTCGACCGTGCTGTGGCGCTCGGCGTCCCCGAGGAGAGGATCATCGTGGACCCCGGCCACGATCTGAACAAGAACACCCGGCACACCCTCGAGATCACGCGGCGGCTGGACGAGATCGCCGCCCTGGGGCTGCCCGTGCTGGCCGCGGTCTCGAACAAGGACTTCATCGGCGAGAGCCTGGACAAGCACCGGCACGAGCGGCTGCCCGGCTCGCTGGCCGCGGCCGCGGCCTGCGTGTACGGCGGCGCCCGGATCCTGCGCATGCACGACGCCGACGCCTCCGTCTCGGCGGCCCGCATGCTCGAGTGCGTGTTCGGGTGGCGTGAGCCGGCGCGCCTGGTCCACAACATGGGTGCGGAGAACCCGCCGCCGGACCGCAGCACCCTCGCCGAACACCGGGTCCATGGGGGCTGGGCGTGAGGCGCCTGGCCGAGACCGGCCCCGGCCTGGACGACGACGCCCTCCGCGCCGCCCTCGCGGCCCCGACGGTCGAGGACACCGGCCCCGGAGCCTGGGTCCGCGTCGTGTTCATCGCCTCCGCCGACGGCGCGGCCACCCTGGACGGCCGTGCCGGCGGGCTCGGCTCCCCCGCCGATCAGCGGCTGCTCTCGCTGTCCCGGCACGACGCCGACGTCGTGCTCGTGGGGGCCGGGACCATCCGGGCCGAGGGCTACGAGGGTGCGCTGCTGTCCGAGGAGGACCGGCGTCGACGCGCGGACGCCGGCGGGCCCGCGGACCCGCCCGTGGCCGTGGTCAGCGGCAGCCTGGACCTGGACCCGGAGTCCGCGTTCTTCACGGCCGCCCCGGTGCGCCCCTGGATCCTCACGTCCCGGGCCGCCCTCGCGGGCGAGCCGGAGCGGGCGACGGCCCTGGCCGCGCGCGCCGAGGTGCTGGCGGTCGGCGAGGAGCACGTGGATCCCCAGACCGTGGTGGCGACCCTGCACGCGCGCGGCGCCCGCGTCGTCCACTGCGAGGGCGGACCGCGCCTGTTCGGCAGCCTCGCGGCGGCCGGCCTCGTGGACGAGGTGCACCTCACCGTGGCGCCGCTGCTGGCCGGACCCGCCGCCGGCCGCGTCCTGACCGGGGAGGACGGCCCCGGCCTCCCCGCCCGGCTGCAGCTGGTCCAGGTGCTCCACGACGACGGCATGCTGTTCCTGCGCCTGCACCACGAGCGGCACGCCTCCCCCGGCCCGGACCCCACGCCGTGAGCGCGGCCGAGGAGCACCGCACCGCCTACGAGGTCCTGGGCGTGTCCCGCGACGCGACCGCCGAGGAGGTCCGGCGGGCCTACCGCCGCGCGGCCCGGGCCGCGCACCCCGACGTGGGCGGCGACCCCGCCGCCTTCCGGGCCGTGACGCGGGCGTGGGACCTGCTCGGCGACGCCGAGGCCCGGCGCCGGTACGACCTCTCGCTGCCCGGACTCGACGTCGCCCGGGCCCGCGACCCCCGCGCGCGGGCCGGATCAGGGCGGGCGAGACCGTCGGGACCGTCCGGACCCCGCGGACGTGCCGCCCGCCCCGTGCGCTACGAGCCCCCGCCCGGCGAGGTGGAGGCCGACCCGACCGTGCTGGACCTGCCGCGATCGAGCCAACGCGTCCACGGGGCACCGCGGCCGCGCGGGATCCTGCCGGACGAGCACCGGGTGCTGCGGCAGGCCCGCACCCTCGACGTGCTGCTGCGCCACGTGGCGGACGCGCTCCCGGCCGCCCGGGTCCTGACCGGGCTGCGGCTGGACGGGCGCTGGGGACGGCACCTCGACGTGGACCACGCGGTGCTGTGCGGCCACCGCCTGGCGCTGATCGGCTCCGTCATGGTCCCGGAGGGGACCTACACCTGGGACGGGGCGGACCTGCGCTCCCGGGGCCGTCCCGTGACCCCGCCGTTGCTCGGCCCCGCAATGATGGCGTGGCAGCAGGCCCTGCCCCAGGTCACCGTCGGCGGCTTCATGCACGTGATGACGGACCGCGACGCGCGGCACGCGCCCGTGATCCGGCACGCGCGGGGCGCGAACTCCCCGGGGACGCAGGCCGACCTGCTCACCGCCCCGCCCGCGCCCGGGCTCGCCTTCGCCCGCGAGGTGGCCCTCTTCCTGGGCACAGGCCCGGACCCGGACCTCGTGGACCGCCGCGCGCTCGGCGCGCTGGTCGCCCGGCTCCACTGAGCCAGACCCCCGCCCGGCGACGCCGCACTAGGCTGGGCGCGTGCCCGACTCCCCCGCCCCGCCCTGCCCGAACCCGCACGAGGGCGCCGACCGCGCCCCGGCGCCCGGCACCCCCGAGTTCCGTATCCTGCTGCTCACCCCGGAGATCCCGGGCAACACCGGCAATGCGATCCGGCTCGCCGCCCTCACGGGGGCCGAGCTGCATCTCGTGGAGCCGCTCGGCTTCGGGTTCGAGGACGCGCACCTGCGCCGCGCGGGCCTGGACTACCACGACCTCGCGGTGGTGACGGTGCACCCGGACCTCGACGCGGCGCTCGCGGCCCTCGCCCCCGCCCGGGTGCTGGCCTTCACCGCGCGCGGGTCCGTGCGCCACGACCGGGTCGCCTATCGGCCCGGAGACGTGCTGCTCTTCGGCCGCGAGTCCACCGGCCTGCCGGAGGAGGTGCTGGCCGACCCGCGGGTCACCGAAACCGTCTGCCTGCCCATGCAGCCGGCCCGTCGGTCCCTGAACCTGGCGAACGCCGTCTCCATCGCCGTGTACGAGGCCTGGCGCCAGCACGACTTCGCCGGGTCCGCTGCCCACCCCGATTCTCTAGACTGAGGCCACCATGCAGACTCCTGACGCGTCCGAGTCCCACGCCGACCGCCCCGACGACGCCGGCCAGCCCGCCCTGGACACCCTTCTGCGCCGCAGCGCCGAGGGCGACCGGGCGGCCTTCTCCGCGTTCTACGACGCCACGGTCCCGTGGGTGCACGGCCTGGCCGAGGCGATGTTCGGCCCCGGCGACGACGCCGCCGAGGCCACCGTCCGCACCTACCTGACCGCGTGGGAGGAGGCGTCCGAGGCCAGCCTCGACCTGAGCGAGCAGGACGACGCGACCCACCGCGAACGCCAGGTGTTCACGTGGCTCGAGGTCCTCGCCCACCGCGTGATGACCTCGCTGCGCCGCGCCGGCGGCTCCGCGGCGGAACGTGGGCGTCGTCCCGGCCCGGCCGGCCCCGCCGCGCTGCCGGAGGACCTCATGGACCGGGTGGACCCGGACGCGTTCGAGGCCGTGCGGCTGGCCTGGCTGGGCGGCTGCACGGACCGGGAGGTCGCCGATCGGCTGGATCTGCCGGCCGACCGGGCCCGCACCCTCCTGCGCGACGGCGTCCGGCAGGTCGTCGCGGCCCGCCGCGACCTCACCCAGGACGGCGCCCGGCCGTCCGCGCCCGCCCCGGCCTCCGGCCCGGCCCTGGGCGCGGGCGTGCGCGAGGACGTCGACGCCGGCCGCACGCTCGAGCTGGCCGACCTCTCCGCCGTGCACGCCCTCGACACCGCCGGGCACACCGCGGCGTTCTCCGCCGTGCAGCGGCGCGGCGGTGAGCTGGCCCGGTGGCGCTCCCGGGTGGACGGGGCGCGCCAGGCGGTGGCCTGGGCGTTCCGGTCCGTGACGGCCGAGCCGCCGTCGGCCCTGCTGGAGGAGGTCCTGCGCCGCCTGCCCGCCCAGGACGTGGGCATGGACCTGATCGGCGACGAGTCGGCCCCCGCCGGCCCTCCGCGGGACCGCCTGCGCTGGCTCAAGGTGTCGGCGCTCGTGCTGCTCGCGGCCCTCGTGCTCGGCGTCGGCGGGTGGACGGTGTGGAGTCAGTTCACGCGACCGGGCATCGTGCACCGCATCGACCAGTCGAAGGACCTGTTCACGACCTCGGAGTACCCGGCCCAGGACGGCGGCACGGTCCAGGCGTTCCTGTCCCGGGAGCAGAACAGCGGCTACCTGACGATCAGCGGGATGCCCCAGCTGCCGGAGGGTCAGTCCTACCAGCTGTGGCTCTACCCCTCGGACGGCACGGCCCCGGCCTCGCTCGGCACGTTCGACGCCAACGGCTTCGGTGAGCCCGTCACCTTCCGGGGGCTGGACCGCTTCGCGGCGATGGGCATCTCCGTGGAGCCCAGCTCGGGTTCGGAGGTGCCGACGTCGGAGCCCGTCGTCGGCGTGGACCTCGACCCCACCGCGCAGACCGGCCCGCGCTACGGCGGGCGACCGAGCACCAACTGAGAGGTCCCGCAGGGGGAGGGTTCAGAACCCGGCGATGGTGCGCGGGCCGTTGACCGTGACCAGGTGGAACGTCTCGGCGTGGCCCGGCCCGGCGGCCGGGCCGGCGGCGTGCCGGTGGTGCTCGGCCATCTGGTCGAGCACGTGCCGCCGCATCGCGTCGACGTCCGGGTGCTGGGAGAGGTGGGCGTCGAGGGCGCGCAGCTTCTGCTCCGCGAGGCCCGTGACGTCCACGACCGTGTTCCGGCGTGCGGCGGGGGCGGCGTACAGCAGCAGGTTCCAGACCTTGAACGCCTCCAGCCCCTCCGCCGCGAGCTCCGGGTACGCGTACGGGTTCTCGACCGCCGGGTACGCGGCGCGCACCACGGCCTCGCCGCAGGCGAGGTGGTCCGGGTGGGCGGCCTGCATCCGCTCCCAGTCCCGCTCGGGGTGGGTGCTGAGGACGACGTCCGGCCGGACGCGGCGCATCAGCGCCACGAGCTTGCGGCGCACGCCGTGGTCCGGCTCGAGGTGTCCGTCGCGCTCGCCGAGGAAGTGGACCTCGGCGGCACCGACGACGGCGGCGGCCGCGCGCTGTTCGGCGTGCCGGCGGGCGGTCATCGCCTCCGGGCCCTCCGAGTCGAAGCCGCCGGCGTCCCCGTCCGTCACGATGCACAGCTCGATGTGCAGCCCGGCCGCGCGGAAGCCGGCCAGGGTGCCGGCGGCCCCGAAGTCGAGGTCGTCCGGGTGGGCGCCGACGGCCAGGACCCGGCGCCAGCCGTGGTGGGCCGCGAGCGCAGCGGGGGTGGTGAGCGTGGTGGTCACGAGCGGGTGTCCTCCGTGAACGTCACCTCGGTCGTCTGCTCCGCGCCGTCGCGGAGGTAGGTGACGTCCACCGAGTCTCCCACGCGGTGCTCGCGGACGACGGCGGTGAGGGACTCGGAGTCGATCACCGCGCGGTCGCCGACGGCGGTGATCACGTCGCCCTCCTTCAGCCCGGCCGCGTCGGCCGCCGACTCTCCCACGACCTGCTGGACGCGGGCGCCGTCGCTGAACACGGTCTGAGCGTTCTCGCCGCCGCCCTGCACCTCGGCGGGCTCCGGGGTGACGCTCACGCCGAGCATGGCATGCGTGGCCTTGCCGTGGTCGATCAGGTCCTGTGCGACCCGCTGGGCGTAGTCCACGGGGATGGCGAAGCCGACCCCGATGTTGCCCGCCTCGCTCGGGTCCTGGCCGGTCGAGGCGATCGCGACGTTCACGCCCACCAGGCGACCCTCGGCGTCGACGAGCGCGCCTCCGGAGTTGCCGGGGTTGATGGCCGCGTCGGTCTGCAGCACGTTGATGTACACCTCGCCCCGGGTGCCCTGCGGGGTGCCCGGCAGCTGGAAACGGTACTGGTCGGAGCCGGAGGACGAGCCGGAGCTCTCGCCCTGCGGCTCGGGCGCCTCGGAGGACGCCACCGCGATGGTCCGGTCCAGGGTGGAGATGATCCCGTCGGTCACGGTGTTCGGCAGGCCCAGGGGGGCGCCGATGGCGACGGCCTCGTCCCCGACCTTCAAATCCCCGGACCGGCCGATCTGGATGGGGGTGAGGTCCGGGGCGTCGATCTTGATGACGGCCAGGTCGGACAGCGGGTCGGTGCCCACGACGGTGGCAGCGTAGACCTCCCCGTCCGAGGTGCGCACCGTCAGCTCGGCGTCGTTGGCCTGGCCGCCGAGGGTGACCACGTGGGTGTTCGTGAGGATGTGCCCCTCCGTGTCCAGGATCGACCCGGAACCGGAACCGGAGGCGGAGCTCGACGTCGCGGAGATGGTCACCACGGAGGGCAGCGCGGTCCTCGCGGCGTTCCCGACGGCGGTGTCCGCCACGGGCTGTCCCCCGGCCTCGGCCGAGGTGTCCGTCGCCTGCGAGGAGGAGGAGCTCGCGGCCTCGGACGCGGCCTCGCCGCCGTCCTCCGCGACCGCGCAACCGGAGAGCCCCACCATGAGCACGGCTGCGGCGAGCAGGCCCGCCCCGGCACGGGCGCGGGACTGGGGCCGGGGACGCGCGACGGTGCGGGCCGTCGGCACGGGGGGCTGGGTGGGGGCGGCGGTCTGGTCCACGGGGTCCTCGCTTCGGGTCGGGCCCCGGGCGGTCGACACGGACGCCCGTCGTCTTGCGGACGCGCGCCCCGGGGCACGTCCACGCTAGCGTGCATGACTGAACGCCGCCTAGGGCGTGTTGCTAAAGTAGGGTAGTCAGCCAGTGCAGTGTCGCTGCGAGGCTGAGCCCGGCGTGATAGTTCCGGGCGTACTTGTCCGAACGCATCGCGATCCCTCGCCACTGTTTGAGCCGGTTGAAGCACCGCTCCACGACATTGCGTCCCCGGTAGCGCTGGCGCTGGTCTTCACCGAAGTCGATCGGTCTTCCTGGGCGGCGGCGCCGGTGCGCGATCTGATCGGCCCGCTCGGGGATCGTGGCCGCGATGCCATGCCGGCGCAGCCAAGCCCGGTTCGCCTTCGAGGGGTAGCCCTTGTCCGCAATCAGGCGGTCAGGCCGTATCCGGGGCCGCCCACGGGCCCCGGCAACGCTGATCTGCTCCATCGTGGTGGCCAGCATCGAGGTGTCCGCGACCTGGCCGCCGGTCACCACGAACGCCAGCACCCTGCCCTTGCCATCACAGACCAGATGAGACTTCGTCGTCAGACCGCCGCGGGAGCGTCCGATGGCATGATCAGCCGGCTCGTCCCCGGATTTCTTGTAGTTCATCCAGGCCCCCTGTGGGGCGGGGCAGGGTCGCCCCGTGCTGGTGGACGCGCACGATCGTGGAATCGATCGAGGCCACCCAGTCCAGCTCGCCAGCCTGCTGTGCCATGGACTGGGTCTTCTCCAGCACCCGCTCCCACACGCCCTGGGCGGCCCACCGGTTGAAGTTCTTGTAGATCGTGTTCCAGTTCCCGAACCGCTCGGGCAGATCCCGCCACGGCGCCCCGGTGCGGAAGCGCCACGCGGTGGCCTCGACCACCGCGCGCCGATCCACGGGCGGACGCCCGGTGGTCTTGGCTTCGGGGAACAGTGGGCCGATCACGGCCCAGACCTCGTCCGAGATGACATCACGCGACATGACCCCAGACTCGCGCATCCACGTCCCCGAACCCTTTAGCAACACGCCCTAGAGGCCGAACGTCCGCTCCTCCCACGGTTCCGGCCGCGCCGGATCCCTGGTGCCCGATTCCCACGCCGCCCTACACTCAACCCCAGGATCCGGCGGGTCGGCCCGGTGCGGCGGCTCGCCTCCGCCGTCGAAGGAGACCCCACATGACCGTGCCCACCCGCCCCGCCGATGTCGGCCGTCTGGCGCGTGCCGTGACCGCCGCGGGCCTGGGAGGCCTGGGCCTCCTGGTGGCGGCACCCACCGCGCACGCCGTGACGGTGCCGCCGGGCGTGTACGTGGTGGACGAGGCCGGGGTGCTCTCGACCTCGGATGAGCAGCGCCTGACCCAGGAGATCCAGGACCTGCGCCGGGACACCGGGCAGGGGCTGTACGTCGTCTACGTGGATGAGTTCAGCACGGACGCCCAGACGCTGGCCCAGGACGTGGCGCGCCAGCGCGGGCTCGGGACGAACGACTCGGTCCTGGCGATCGCGGTCGAGGAGCGCGCCTATGGGCTGGACAGCGGCGGGGACGCGAACCTGCAGAACCAGGTGACGCGCACCTACGTGGGCCCGGAGCTGTCCAAGATCGGCACGGACCCCGGCTCGGCGGAATGGCTCGCGGTGGGCATCGCCGCGGTGCAAGGGCTCGACGACGCCGCCGACGGCACGCTCGACGGCACGGGGGCCAGCGGGGCCGAGTACGATCCGGCCGGCGCCCTGCCGGCCGGCACCACGGGCGGCGGGAGCACGGCCCAGGGCGCCTCCGACGGCGGTGGGGCCCTGACGGCGGTCCTCGGCGCAGGTGCGGTGGCCGCGGCCGTGGGCGGCGGCGTGCTCGTGGCCCGCAGCCGGAGGCGCACGCAGGGTGGCGCCGTCGAACGGGGCCGCACCGAGGAGGCCCGCCGCGACCCCCTCGACGAGCTCAGCGTGGAGCAGCTGCGCACCCAGGCCGGCTCGAAGCTCGTGGCCGCGGACGACGCCATCCGCTCCTCGGAACAGGAGCTGGGCTTCGCCGAGGCGTCCTACGGGGAGAAGTCCGTGGCGACGTTCCGCCAGGACATCGACCAGGCCAAGGAGCACATGCGGGCCTCGTTCCAGCTCCAGCACCAGCTCGACGACGAGATCCCGGACACCGAGGCCGAGCAGCGCGCCTGGCTCAAGGAGATCATCCAGCGCAGCGAGGCCGTGGGTGCGTCCCTGGCGGCGCACAAGAAGGAGTTCGACTCCCTGCGCGACCTCGAGAACCAGGTGCCCGAGGCCCTCGAGCGTCTCGAAGCCCGCCTGCCCGAGGCCCGGTCCCGGGTGCAGGACTCCGAGTCGGCGATCACCGCGCTGCACGGCCAGTACGCGGAGTCCGCCCTCGCCGAGGTCGCGGACAACGAGGCGCAGGCCCGGGAGAGGCTCGAGTTTGTGGAGACCGCCCTCGCGAAGTCGCGGAGCGCGTGGGAAGCCCAGGACCGCTCCACGGCGGCGCTGGCCGTGCGTGCCGCCGAGGAGGCGCTCAGCCAGGTGGACACGCTCACCGAGGCGGTCGGCAAGGCCGAGGGGTCCCTGCGGGCCATGCTGGGCAACCTGCAGACGGGCCTCGCCCAGTCCGAGCAGGACGTGGCCGAGGCCGAAGCGCTCGTGGCCAACGGATCGCACCCCGAGCTGGCCGGCCCGGTGGCGGGGATGAAGACCGCCGTGAACGCTGTGCGCCAGGCCCTCGCGGCCGGCCGCCCGGATCCCCTGGAGCTGCTCCACCAGCTCGAGGCCGCGCACCGCCAGCTCAACACCCCCCTTGCCGGCGTCCGCGACGCTCGCGAGCAGGCCCGCCAGGCCTCCCAGGTGCTCACCTCCACGATCGCCCAGGCACAGGCGCAGATCGACGGCACGGCCGACTTCATCGGCGCCCGACGCGGTGCCGTGGGCTCGGAGGCCCGGACCCGGCTCGCGGAGGCCGACCACACGCTGCGTTCGGCGATCAGCCTCGGCCGCACCGACCCCGTGGCCGCCCTCCAGCAGGCGCAGCGCGCCTCCCAGCTGGCCGAGCGCGCGAGCGAGCTGGCCCGCGCGGACGTCGAGGGCTTCGGCTACGGCCCAGGCATGGGCGGCAGGTACGGCACGCGCCCGCGCGCCGGAGTGGGCGGCAGCTTCGGCGGTGGCCTCGGCGGCGCGCTGCTCGGCGGCATCCTGATGAACTCGATCCTGAACAGCGGCCACGGTGACAGCTGGGGCGGCGGCGGCTTCGGCGGGTTCGACGGCGGCGGCCTCGGCGGCGGCGACTTCGGCGACATCTCCGGCGGCGGCTTCTGACCGCCGCCCCATGAACTCCGGCGCCTCGGGCGCCGGCCCGGCCCGCAGGAGCGGGACGGGGTGGACGCAGGCCGACGGTCTGCGCTGACGTGAAAGACCGACGAAAGGCAGACACCATGGTCAAGCAGTCCATCTTCGGCCGCATCAGCACGCTGGCGAAGGCCAACATCAACGCGATGCTGGACAAGGCCGAGGACCCCCAGAAGATGCTGGACCAGATGGTCCGCGACTACACGAACAACATCGCCGAGGCCGAGGCCGCCGTCGCCCAGACGATCGGCAACCTGCGGATGATCGAGGACGACTACCGCGAGGACCAGGACGCGTCCCGCAGCTGGGGCCAGAAGGCGCTGGCCGCCTCCCAGAAGGCCGACGACTTCCGCGCCAAGGGCGACACCGCCTCGGCGGACAAGTTCGACAACCTCGCCAAGGTGGCCATCGAGCGCCAGATGGACTTCGAGCGCCAGGCGAAGTCCGCGGAGCCGACCATCGCCTCGCAGCGCGAGATCGTCGAGCGCCTGAAGACCGGTCTGGACCAGATGAAGGTCAAGCGTCAGCAGCTGGTCGCCAAGCGCGACGAGCTGACCGCCCGCGCCAAGTCCGCCCACGCCCAGTCCGCGGTGGCCGACGCCGTGAAGTCGATCGACCTGCTGGACCCGACCTCCGAGGTCTCCCGCTTCGAGGAGAAGGTCCGTCGCGAGGAGGCCCGCGTGCGCGGCCAGCAGGAGATCGCCGCCTCCTCCCTCGACGCCCAGTTCGAGTCCCTCGAGGACCTCGGCGAGAAGACCGAGGTGGAGGCCCGCCTCGCCGCCCTCAAGGCCGGCGGTGCCGGCCAGGCCGCCCTCACCTCGGGCGACGTCGACGCCGACGCCGACGAGACCCTCACCCTCGACTACGCGGCCGAGGGGAGTGCCGAGGAGACCGGCACCGCGCGCGGCTGACCCCGCCCCGCCCCACGGCCCGTCGCCCGGCCCACGCCGGGGCGGCGGGCCGTCCTCGTGTGCCCCGGCCCGGTGCTCCTCCCGGTCGCGCCCCGGCCCCTGTGCTCCTCTGGTACTGTCCCGGGGTCCCTCTGCACGATCCGTGGGGCTCCCCCGTCCCCGCACAGAGGAAGAACCCCATGCAAGAGCAGTTCACGGCCTGGTCCGTGCTGGTCGACGCCGGCCTCATCGGCGCGCTCCTGGCCGTGGGCACGCTGGCCCGTGCCGTCATCACGCCCCTCCAGACCCTGATGATCCCGGCCTCCGTCATCGCCGGCATCCTGGGCCTGGCCCTCGGCCCGAACGGCCTGGGCTGGCTGCCGTTCAGCTCCCAGCTGGGCACGTACGGCTCGATCCTGATCGTCATCGTGCTCGTGTGCATCGCGCTCACCGACGACTTCGACGTCCGCAAGATCGGCCGCCCCGTGGGTGCGTTCGCGTCCTACGGCGTGCTGATCTACGCCTCCCAGGTGGCCATCGGCGCCCTCGTCACGCTGGTCCTCCTGCAGCCGTTGTTCGACGCGCCCGACTCGTTCGCCGCCCTGCTGTTCGCCGGATGGGCGGGCGGCTTCGGCTCCGCGGCCGCCGTGGGCCAGGCGTACGCGGCCAACGGTGATGCGACCGTCACCTCGCTGGCCTACACCTCGGCCACGGTCGGCATGATCGTCGGCGTGGTGGGCGGCATCATCCAGGCCAAGATCGGCGCGCAGCGCGGCCACGCGCAGGAGTTCGCGGGCCTCACCTCCATCCCGGAAGAGCTGCGCACCGGGGTGCTGAACCAGGTGGAGGAACGCCCGGTCATCGGCCGGCACACCTTCTCGGCGGCCTCGGTGGAGTCGCTGGCCTTCCAGGTCGGCGTCGTCGCGATGATCGCGGCGGCCGCGCACGGCGTCGTCTCCTGGATCACGGCCGCGTGGCCGAGCGTCGTGGGTGAGGACGGTCCCCAGCTGATCATCCCTGCGTTCGCGATCGCGTTCCTCCTCGGCCTGATCGCCCGCGTCCTGTTCCAGGCCACGAAGACGGCGAAGTTCCTCGACCCGGGCTCGCTGAACTCGGTGTCCGGCACCGCCACGGACATCCTCATCGTCTGTGGCATCGCCGCGATCGCCCCGACCGTGGTCGTGGACTACTGGCAGCCCCTGCTGCTCCTGTTCGTGACCGGCCTCGCGCTGGCCCTGTTCCTGGGGATCGTCGTGGCGCCGCGCGTCATGACCGACGCGTGGTTCGAGAAGCAGCTGTTCACGTGGGGCTGGGCCACCGGCGCCGTCGCCACGGGCGTGGCCATGCTGCGCATCGTGGACCCGAAGCTGAAGTCCGGGACCATGGAGCAGTTCGGCGTGGCCTACATCCCGGTGGTGCCCGTGGAGATCGCGGCCGTGTCCTTCGTGCCGCTGCTGCTCATCGCGGGCATGGCCTGGGCCGTCGTGGGCATCTGGGGCGCCATCGCGATCACCGCGATCATCGCTGCCGTCTGGCTGCGCCGCACGGATCCGGGCCGCCGCACGCCGGCCCAGCAGGCGGTCCGGGCCTCGAGCCGCTGACGCTCCCCCACCGAGCGTCCGAGGACGGTCGCCTCGCCCGCCGGCACGGTGCCGGCGGTCCGGGGCGACCGGGCCCGGACATGCGAGAAGGCCCCCAGCAGATGCTGGGGGCCTTCTCCTTCTCGTTGCGGGGGCAGGATTTGAACCTGCGACCTCCGGGTTATGAGCCCGGCGAGCTACCGAACTGCTCCACCCCGCGGCGACTCCTAGAACTATACACACCTGTTCCGTCGAGTTCAAATCGGCGTCAGCACCCCGCCACCCGGCGGCCATGCGGCGGCCACCTGCCCCGAGACGGCGGCGGCCCCGACCATGCGCGGTGCGTGGCCGGGGCTGCCGTCGACGGTCCGGCGGGCCCGGCCCGCCGGCACCGGCTCAGCCGCTCGGCGTCGGGCTGGGGCTCGACGACGGCGCAGGGCTCGCCTCGGCCGGGGCCTGCTCCTGGGCAGGCGCGTCGCCGCCCAGGGCGTCGTCGGCGGCGGTGGCACGCTTCAGGGCCTCGTTGAGACGCTTCTGCTGCTCGCCGTAGCCGGCCCAGTCGCCCTCGGCCAGACGCTCCTGGCCCTGGGTCAGGGCGTCCTGAGCCTCCTCGAGGGCCGCCGAGAGCTCCTCCTCGACGGTGCCCGGAGCCGTCGGCTTCTCGCCCGGCGCGGGCGCCTCCGCCTGCTTCTCCTCCGGGGTGACCGCGCCCGAGTCCCCGTCGAACACCTGGTCCAGGGCCTCCTGGAGGGTGTCCGCGAAGCCGACCTTGTCGCCGAAGGAGACGAGCACCTTGCGCAGCGTCGGGTAGGTGGTGCCGCCCGAGGAGCGGACGTACACCGGCTGGACGTAGAGGATGCCGCCGGCCACCGGCAGGGTGATCATGTTGCCGTTGAGCACCTCGGACGCGCCCTGGCGCAGCAGGTTCAGCTCCCGCGAGACGTCCGCGTTCGAGTCGAAGTTGGCCTGCGCCTGGCCCGGGCCGGGCACCGTGGTGGACCGCGGCAGCTCGAGCAGTCGGAGCTGCCCGTAGCCCTCGGCCTTCACGCCGTCCTCCCCCGTGCCGGCGTCGCCGGCGGCGGAGAGGAAGCCGTAGAGCACGTTGCGCTGCTGGGCACCGTCCGTGATCTGCGGTATGTAGCTGCTGGTGAGGGAGAACGCCGGCTCGTCCTGGCCGGGCATCTGCAGCGTCATGTAGTACGGCGGCTGCTTGACGTCCTCCTCGCGCGTGGGGTCCGACGGCACGGACCACGCGTCGTTGTTCTCGTAGAAGTCGTCCGCATCGGTCACGTGGTAGCGGCCGAGCAGCTCGCGCTGGACCTTGAACATGTCCTCCGGGTAGCGGACGTGGTCCAGGAGTCCGGCGCTCATCTCCGAGTACGGGCGCAGAGAGGACGGGTAGACGTTCTGCCAGGCCTGCAGCAGCGGATCCTGGTCGTCCCACGCGTAGAGGGACACCGAGCCGTCGTACGCGTCCACCGTCGCCTTCACCGAGTTGCGGATGTAGTTCACCCGGCCCTGGAGCGCCGGGTTCTGGCCCTGGCTCAGGGAGTCCACCGTGACCTCGCCCAGCTGCTGCGCGGTGGAGTACGGGAACTGGTCCGAGGTCGTGTAGGCGTCCACGATCCACTGCACGCGGCCGTCGACGATCGCCGGGTAGGGGGCGGTGTCCACCGTCAGGTAGGGCGCGACCTTGCGGACACGCTCGGCCGGGTCGCGGTCGTAGAGGATCTGCGAGGCCTCGTTCACGTCCGAGGACAGCACCAGCTCGGGCGAGCCGAACTTCACCGCGTATGCGAGCCGGTTGAACAGGTTGCCCACCGAGGGGCCGCCGTCGCCGGAGAAGGTGTACGCCGTGTCCTCCTGGGAGTCGGCCGTCTGCGGCCGGTCGCGTTCGACGGCCGGCGCGCCCTCGGGCGCACCCACCACCGAGTACGAGGGCGAGTTGTGCCCGAAGTAGATGCGCGGCTCGTAGTCCTGGTCGGAGGCCAGCGGCCCGCGCGTCGGGATCTCGGAGAGCAGCCACTGGGGCCGGCCGCCGGCCGCGACCTCGGAGGCGTCGGCCACGACCATGCCGTAGCCGTGCGTGTAGATGGTGTGGCGGTTCACCCACGACTGCGAGTCGTCCACGTTGACGTCACGGGCCGCCAGGATGGTGTCCCGCGTCTGGCCGTCCACCTCGTAGCGGTCCACGTGCAGGGTGGTGGGGAACGAGTAGTACGGACGGAACTGCTGGAGCTGCCCGAAGGTCTGGGAGATCAGGTTCGGGTCCATGAGACGGACGTTGGCCGTGTTGGCCTCCTCGCCCGCCAGGGCCCCGGCCTCGGTGTCCGTGGCGCCCTCGTAGTTCGTCACCTCGACGTCGTCCAGGCCGTACGCCTCGCGCGTCATGGCGATGTTCCGCTCGATGTACTGGGACTCGAGCGTGCGCTCGGACGGCTTCACCTGGTACTCCTGCACGATGAAGGGGTACGCCGTGCCCACCACGAGCGCCGTGATGACCAGGACCGCGGTGCCGATCAGCGACAGCCGCCACCGGCCCGAGACCACCGTCCACACGAACAGGCCGGCCACGATCACGGCCGTGACCGCCAGGATCGCCGACGTCGGGATGACCGCGTTCACGTCCGTGTAGAGCGCGCCGGCCCAGTTGCCGGTCTGCGACTGCGTGGTGCGGTAGCGGTTGAGCCAGAAGTTGACGCCCTGCAGCAGCAGGAACACGGCGAGGGTGATGCCGATGTGGGCGCGCGCCGCCGGGGTGATCCGCACGCCGCCGCCCTCTTCCACGCGCACCGCGCCGTACAGGTAGTGCACGAGCAGACCGGTGATGCCGGAGACCAGGACCACCGAGATCAGGTACCCGACCACGAGCGTCAGGAACGGCAGGGTGGCCATGAAGAACATGAGGTCCAGGCCGAACTCCGGGTCCGCCTGGCCGTAGGGCACCTGGTTCAGGAACAGCAGGACCGTGTTCCAGCCGTTCATCGCGGTGGAGCCGGCGAACACGCCGAGCACGAGCGGGACACCCAGGAACACCAGGCGGCGGATGGGCTCGAGCTGGCGCTGGACCTGGCTGAGCGAGTCCCGCGCGGCCGCGGACGCGTCCGCGGGACGGTGGCGCCAGGCCGTGCGGATCGCCAGCCACACGGCGAGGGCCATCCCGAGCCCGGCGATCAGGAACAGCGCGCCCTTGGCGAGGACCTCGGTCCAGAAGACCTCGGTGAAGCCCAGCTGCGAGAACCACAGCACGTCCGTGTAGACGTTCGTGAACACCACGAACAGCCCCACGAGCACGGCCACCGCGATGATGGTCAGCACGAGCGCGCTCGGCCGGCCCGGCCGGCCCCTGCCCCGCGCGGCGGAGGACCCGCCCCCGCCGAACGGGCCGCCGGGGCCGCGGTCGCCGTCGTCGCCCGGGCCGCGCGGGGCGCCGCCGAAGGGGCCGAACGCCCCGAACGGGCCGGACTGGCCCCCGGCGGTCCCGCCGCCGTCACGGGGCGGGCCGCCGAACGGTCCGCCGCCTCCCTGTCCGAAGCTCACTGCTCTGTCCTCTTCCCTCCCGCGTCCGCGGGGCTCTGCTCCGGCCCGGGGCGCTGCGCCCCGGACATGTCGTCCGGTCTGGTGGTCTAGGGCGTGTTGCTAAAGTAGGGTAGTCAGCCAGTGCAGTGTCGCTGCGAGGCTGAGCCCGGCGTGATAGTTCCGGGCGTACTTGTCCGAACGCATCGCGATCCCTCGCCACTGTTTGAGCCGGTTGAAGCACCGCTCCACGACATTGCGTCCCCGGTAGCGCTGGCGCTGGTCTTCACCGAAGTCGATCGGTCTTCCTGGGCGGCGGCGCCGGTGCGCGATCTGATCGGCCCGCTCGGGGATCGTGGCCGCGATGCCATGCCGGCGCAGCCAAGCCCGGTTCGCCTTCGAGGGGTAGCCCTTGTCCGCAATCAGGCGGTCAGGCCGTATCCGGGGCCGCCCACGGGCCCCGGCAACGCTGATCTGCTCCATCGTGGTGGCCAGCATCGAGGTGTCCGCGACCTGGCCGCCGGTCACCACGAACGCCAGCACCCTGCCCTTGCCATCACAGACCAGATGAGACTTCGTCGTCAGACCGCCGCGGGAGCGTCCGATGGCATGATCAGCCGGCTCGTCCCCGGATTTCTTGTAGTTCATCCAGGCCCCCTGTGGGGCGGGGCAGGGTCGCCCCGTGCTGGTGGACGCGCACGATCGTGGAATCGATCGAGGCCACCCAGTCCAGCTCGCCAGCCTGCTGTGCCATGGACTGGGTCTTCTCCAGCACCCGCTCCCACACGCCCTGGGCGGCCCACCGGTTGAAGTTCTTGTAGATCGTGTTCCAGTTCCCGAACCGCTCGGGCAGATCCCGCCACGGCGCCCCGGTGCGGAAGCGCCACGCGGTGGCCTCGACCACCGCGCGCCGATCCACGGGCGGACGCCCGGTGGTCTTGGCTTCGGGGAACAGTGGGCCGATCACGGCCCAGACCTCGTCCGAGATGACATCACGCGACATGACCCCAGACTCGCGCATCCACGTCCCCGAACCCTTTAGCAACACGCCCTAGTGGTCTGGTGGTCTGGTGGTCCTGGTGTGCGTCGGCTCAGCCGCACGTCCGGGCGGCGGCCGGGCTCTCCCCCCGGGCCGCCGCCTCGACGATGTCGCGGGCCTGGCCCAGCGTGTCCACGGGGTACACCGTCAGACCCTCGGGCACACGGCCGGCCAGCTCCTCGCAGTTCGCCGTGGGGGCGAGGAACGTCGTGGCCCCCGCCTCGGCGGCGCCGCGCACCTTCTGCGGGATCCCGCCGATGGGACCCACGACGCCGTCCCCCGTGATCGTGCCCGTTCCGGCGATCGGGGCGCCCCCCGTCATCGCCCCCGGGGTCAGCCGCTCGATCACGGTGAGCGCGAACATCAGACCCGCCGAAGGCCCGCCGATGTCCGGCACGGTCAGCTCGACGTCCACCGGGACGTCGTAGGCGGTCTCGATCAGGGCCCCCATCTGCCACGGCTGGGGCGCGCCCTCGGTAGCGGCCGCCACGGGCACCACGAGGTCCTGCTCCGCGCCGTCGCGGCGGACCGTCAGCGTGACCGGGTCGGGCCCCGCGGCCCCGACGGCGGCGCGCACGGCCTCCAGGTCGGCCACGGGCCGTCCCTCGGCGGCGATCACCTCGTCCCCGGCCCGCAGGACGCCCTCGGCGGGCCCGCCGGGCACGAGCTGCTGCACGACGAGCCGCTGGGACACCTCCCGGCCGAGCTCGTGCAGGGCCGCGGCGGTCGCGGTCTGCTGGGAGTCCGACATGGCCGCCGAATTGGCCTCGCCGACCTCGTCGGAGGTGACGCCGGTGGGGTACATCAGTTCGCGCGGGATCACGTCCACGGCGGGGTCCGTCAGGCCGCGGCCGAGGTCGAGCAGGGAGGTGGTGCCGATGGGCGGGCCCCCGACCATCACGGTGGTCATGTCCAGGGTCCCCTCACCCGGGTCCGCCTCGCCGCCCTCGACGCGCAGCACGGGTCGACCCTCCCGTTCGCCCAGCAGATCCACGGCGGGGCCGGGGCCCTCGAGGATGTAGGGGGTGGGGGCCAGCAGGGCCAGCCCGGCGCTGCCCAGGGCGAGCCACCCGGAGAAGGGCACGCGGGCGGCGCGGATGGTCCTCGAGGGCACTGCGCGCACGCGACACCGTCTTTCCTGGGGGTCCTGATCGGGCCGTCCTCGCCGCCGGGCACGTGCCGCGCGGCGACGGTCACACCAGTCTACGCGGGACCGCGACCCCGGCCTGCCCCGCGCGACGCCGTGCGCCATGGGCGAACCGCGCCGCCGCGACGTCGGGAGGGCGGGCGCGCCGCGCCGACGCGGATACGCTGGAGACATGAGCAACGACGCGCGCACGCCCGGATCCGACGACGGCCGCGACCCCCTGGAGGAGATGCTGCGGCAGCTCTTCGGCGGCCAGGGCCCCGACCCGGACGAAGTCCGACGCGCCATGGAGGGCCTGGGCGGCCCCGGCGGGGTGCCCTTCGACCCGTCCCAGTTGAATCCGGCCATGATGCAGCAGGCCATGGCCCAGTTCCAGGCGATGATGAGCTCCGGCTCCGGCTCGGACGGCCCCGTGAACTGGTCCCTGGCGAAGCAGGCCGCCCGCCAGGCCGTGGCCGGCGAGGACCCGGCCGTCGGCTCGTTCGCGCGACGCGAGGTGGACGAGGCGCTGCGGCTGGCCGAGCTGTGGCTCGACGGCGTCACGCAGACCGAGCCCGTCGGCAGCGTCGGCGTGGCCTGGTCCCGTGCCGAGTGGGTCGAGGCGACCATGGACCAGTGGCGCCGGCTCACCGAGCCCGTGGCCGTCTCGATGTCCCGGGCGATGTCCGCGGCCATCGAGCAGCAGCTGCCGGGTCAGCTCCCCGAGGGCATGGACGCCTCCCTGCTCGGCGGGCTGCAGCCCATGCTGAAGAACATGGGCGGCACGATGTTCGGCCTGCAGCTCGGCGGCGCCGTGGGTGCCCTGGGCAAGGAGGTGCTCTCGGGCACGGACATCGGCCTGCCCGTCGCCGGCCACCGCCTCGCCCTCGTCCCCGTGAACATCGAGGAGTTCGGCGACGGGCTCTCGGTGCCGGACGACCAGATCCGCATCTACCTGGCCCTGCGCGAGGCCGCACGCATGCGCCTGTTCCTGCACTCGCCGTGGCTCGAGCGGGACCTGTACGCCGCCGTCGAGCAGTACGCCGCGGGCATCCGCCTGGACACCGAGGGCATCGAGCGGGCCGCGCAGTCGGTGGACCCGATGGACCCCGGTTCCCTGCAGGCCGTGTTCGACGGGGCGTCCTTCATCGCCGCCCCGGACGCCACCCAGCAGGCCGCACTGGACCAGCTGGAGCTGCTCGTCGCCCTCGTGGAGGGCTGGGTGGACGTGGTGGTCGCCGAGGCCGCGCGCCCGCTCGAGTCGGCGCCCGCCCTGCGCGAGACCATGAACCGCCGCCGCGCCTCGGGCGGCCCGGCCGAACAGGCCTTCGCCGCCCTCGTGGGCCTCGAGCTGCGCCCGCGCCGCCTGCGCGAGGCCGCCGCGTTCTGGGAGCACGTCACGGCCGAGCACGGCACGGAGTACCGCGAGGAGATCTGGCGCCATCCCGAGCGTCAGCCCACCGCGGAGGACCTCGAGGACCCCGCCGGGTACGCCGGGCGCCGCTCCGCCGCGGACGCCAGCGCCGAGTCCCTCGACGACGAGCTGCGCAAGCTCCTCGAGGGCGGCTTCGGCGACGCGCCGCGCGAGGGCTGAGCCCCTCCCGGCACGACGGCGGCGGGCGGTCCGGCACCTCGGGTGCGGGCCGCCCGCCGTCGTGTCAGCCCGCGTCCTCGTCCTCCGCCCACCGGTCCGGCGCCGTGCGACCGCGGCCCTCGGCGAAGGTGACCCCCTCGAGGAAGGCCATCGCCTCGGCGTAGCGCGGGTACCGGTCCACGAGGCGTCGGAAGGCCGGGCCGTGTCCGGACTCCAGCAGATGGGCCAGCTCGTGGACGAGCACCGCTGGCGGCGGCGGCGGCATGCCGCACAGCTGCGTCGAGAGCCGGATGGTGCCGCGGGCCGGCGTGCACGAGCCCCAGCGGCGGCGCTGCCGGGCCGACCACGTGACCGAGACCGGACGGGCCCGCCCACCCAGGTGCGCCGCCGAGAGCCGTCCCGCCCAGGCCAGGAGCGCGTCGTCGGAGCGAGCGTCGGCGGGGCGGCCGTCCGGGTCGGCCGCGGGCTGCCCCGTCCCGCCGCGTGCGCCCACCTTCGCGACCATCCGGCCGATCCACTCGCGCTCCTGCGCGGCCGAGAGCCGGGCCGGGACGTTGACCTGCAGGCGGCCGTCGCGCCACGCCGCCGAGACGGTGCGGGTGCGGGCCGTGGAGCGCACGAGCCGCACGGGCGTGCCCTCCCAGTCCAGATCGATGCTCTCGCGGGCGGGACCGCGGCGGGCGGCCGGGACGGCACGCGGAGGGCGGCCGGGGGCGGGCGGGACAGGGCGCATCCGGCCATTGTCCGGCATGGGCCGCAGGCTGTGGACAATCCGGCGCGGTCCGGGAGCGCCCTGGCAGGGTGGAAGGCACCGAGCCGAGAGGAGAGCCGTGCGCACCGTCGCCGAGACCGTCACCACCGTCCCTCATGACGCCGCCGCGTCAGCGCTGGAGCCGGGGGCGTGGGCCCCGCCGACCGACGTCCACGTGGCGGGCCTCGACGCGGTGGGCGCGGCGATCGCCCACGCGCTGGCGGGGGCCGGGGCGCTGCGCCTGGCCCTGTGGGATCCGCGGCCCGTCGACGCCGCGGACCTGGGGACCGGCCTGCTGCCCGGGGACCTCGGTCGGCCCCGGGCGGGTGCGCTCGCGCGCCGGCTGGGCGATGTGGCCCCCGGGCTGCGCCTCTACGCGCACCACGGCCCGGTGCCGGTGCTCGTGGGGCAGGCGACGGTGGCGGTGGGGCCCGTGCTCGACGCGGACCTGGCCGCGCAGGCCCTGGCCGCCGACCACCCGCTGCTGCCGGTCACGGTGGGGCCGAAGGCGGTCACGGTCGGGCCGTGGTGCGCCCCCGGGGTGCGCGGGTGCCCGCTGTGCCGATGGCCCGCGGACCCGGCGGGCGTCCCCGGTGCCCCGACGGCGCCCGGCCCGCCGGCGCACCGGGGACAGGTGGACGGGCTCGCGGCGCTGCGGGCCGCCGTGCTGGCCGTGGACGCGCTGCGGACCGGGCCGGCCCCCGGCGTGCTGCGGGCCGATCGGGTGACGGGACGCACGCGCCGGGTGCGGGTCCGTCCCCGGCCCGGCTGCGCCTGCGACCCGGACGCACTCGGCTGGGCGTTCTGACGGGGTCGGCGCCGCCGGCGGAACGGGGCGCGGGTGCGCGGTTCAGGCCGTCGGGGTGCCGTTCAGCAGCTCGAGCAGCTCCGGTCCGTGCTTCTCCAGCTTGGTCTTGCCGAGGCCGGGCACCTTCAGGAGCTCTGCCGGGGTCTTCGGCATGGCCTCGGCGATGGCCACGAGGGTGGCGTCGGTGAACACCACGAACGCGGGCATCCGCATCTCGGCGGCCGTGCGGGTGCGCCAGTCGCGCAGCTCCTCGAGCACCGCCTCGTCGTAGGTGGCGGGGCAGTCCAGGCAGCGGCCGACCTTGCGCTCCGCTCCCGTCTCGAGGGGCTTGCCGCACGTGCGGCACACGGCGACCTTCGCGCCCCGGCGCCGCGGCGCCGTCGGGCCGGCCGCGGATCCGCGTGCCGGGGCGTGCTCGCGGGTGCCGCCGAGGGTGGGGTCGATGGCCCACAGGAACCGGGAGGGCCGCCGGGTGGAGCGCCCGCCCGTGCCCCGCGAGAGCGTCCACGTCAGCGACAGGTGCTGGCGGGCACGCGTGATCCCCACGTAGAGCAGGCGCCGTTCCTCGTCCACCTCGGCCTGGGTCTCCGCGAAGGAGATCGGCATGAGCCCCTCGGACAGGCCCACGAGGAACACCGCGTCCCACTCGAGGCCCTTGGCGGAGTGCAGCGAGGCCAGGGTGATGCCCTGCACCGTCGGCGCGTGCTGGTGCTGGGCCCGCTCGTCGAGCTCGGCCACGAGCTCGGTCAGCGTGAACTCGGCCCCGCGCGTCGTGGCGAGCTGGCCGGCGAGGTTGACGAGGGCGTGCAGGGACTCCCACCGTTCACGGGCCGCGCCGGTGGCCGACGGCGGCTCGGCGGAGTAGCCGAGCGAGGAGAGCACGTCCCGCACCCGGTCCGTGACGTCGTCGCCCGTCAGGTCCTGGGCGGCGCGGGCGGCGGCCCGCAGCTGCAGGATGCCGTCGCGCACCTCGCGCCGGGAGAAGAACCGCTCGCCGCCGCGCAGCTGGTAGCCGATGCCCGCCGAGGACAGCGCCGTCTCGAAGGCCTGGGACTGGCCGTTGGTGCGGAACAGGACGGCGATCTCGGAGGCGGGCACGCCGTCGTCGATCAGCGCCGCGATCCGGTCCGCGACCCAGCCGGCCTCGGCCTCGTCGTCGGTGCACTCCGCGAACACGAGGTCGGGACCGGGCGGCCGCTGGGAGACGAGCTCGAGGGGGTCGGGCCAGCGCGGCATCGTGCGGTCCCGCTCCCCCGCCTTGGTGCGGTCCGCCAGCAGGCGGTTGGCCGCCTCCACGATCTGCGGGCTGGACCGGTAGTCACGCACGAGCCGGACCACCGTGGCCGCGGGGTACCGCTCACGGAAGTCGGTGAGGAAGCGGGAGGTCGCGCCCGTGAACGAGTAGATCGTCTGGGAGGCGTCACCGACGACGCACAGGTCGCCGCGGTCGCCGAGCCAGAGGTCGAGCAGGCGGTGCTGCAGGGGCGAGACGTCCTGGTACTCGTCCACCACGAACACCCGGTACTGGTCCCGGATCGTGGCCGCGATCTGCGGCTCGGTGGACAGGATCCCCACGAGGATCAGCAGCACGTCCTCGAAGTCGATCATGTTCCGCGCCGTCTTGGCCTCCTCGTAGCCCGTGTAGAGACGGGCGACGGTGGTGGCGGTCCAGCCGGCGGGCATCTCCCGCTCCTTCGCGGCCTCCGCGTAGCCCTCGGGGGCGTGCAGGGAGACCTTGGCCCATTCGATCTCGCCGGCGAGGTCGCGCAGGCCGGCCCGGTCCACGGTCATCCGCATGCGCTGGGCGACCTCGGTGAGCAGGCGCACCTTGTTCTCGATCAGCGAGGGCATGGGGCCGCCCACGGCCTGGGGCCAGAAGTACTGCAGCTGGCGCAGGGCCGCCGAGTGGAAGGTGCGGGCCTGGACGCCGGCCACGCCGAGGTCGCGCAGGCGGGTGCGCATCTCCGCGGCGGCGCGCGCCGTGAAGGTCAGGGCGAGGGTCCGGTGCGGGTCGAAGACGCCGGAGGCGACGCCGTAGGCGATGCGGTGCGTGATGGCGCGGGTCTTGCCGGTGCCGGCACCCGCCAGGATGCAGACGGGCCCGTGCAGGGCCGTGGCAGCCCGGCGCTGCTCCGGGTCGAGGCCGCGGAGGATCTCGTCGGGAGTGCTCATGCGGGACGAGTCCTCCTAGGTGATCAGGGTCTGCGCATCGGGCAGCGTCCCACCGTACCAATCCTCGATGAGCGCCCGCGCGATGGACACGGCCCCGGGCAGGGTGACGTCGCCCTCGCGGGCCAGATGCGCGAGCTCCTCCCGCTCGAACCAGCGCACGGAGAGGATCTCCTCGCCGTCCGGGACCGGCTCGGCGCCGGCCGGGGCCAGCGCGGTGAAACCGAGCATGAGCGAGCGCGGGAAGGGCCACGGCTGGGAGCCGCGGTAGCGCGGCTGCGTCACCGTGACCCCGGACTCCTCCGCGATCTCCCGGACCACCGCGTGCTCCAGGGACTCCCCCGGCTCCACGAACCCGGCCAGGCAGGAGTACAGCCCATCGGGCCACGCCGCGTTGCGGCCCAGCAGGATCCGCCCGGCCGGGTCGGTGACGGCCACGATCACCGCCGGGTCCGTGCGCGGGAACTGCTCCCGGGAGCAGTCGCGGCAGCGGCGCACCCAGCCGGCCGCCTCGACGTCCGTGGCGCCGCCGCAGAACGCGCAGAAGCGGTGGGTGGCGTGCCAGTTGGCGTTCGCGACGGCGGCCACGAACAGCCCGGTGTCCGCGTCGCCGAGGGCGGCGGCCGCGTCGCGGAGGCCGACCCACACGGCGTCCGCGAGCGCGGTGGCCGCGTCCTCGGGCAGGGCCGCCGGCGGCTCGACGGCGACGGAGACCACCTCGCGCTCCCGCCCGTGCGGGCCCCGGTCCGCCGCGGTGCCGCGACCCAGATACGCCGCCTCGGCCGGCACGGGGCCGGAGGGCGCGGTGAAGACGAGCCGCCCGTCCGCGACCGGCGCGCGGCCGCCCTGCAGCCACAGGACCTCCGTTCCCTCGCGCGCCCAGGCCGCCGCCAGGTGGCCCGGGTCGAGGCGGGCCACGGCACCGCGGTCCAGCTCCTCACGGGCCAGCGGCAGGGCCAGGGGTGGTGCGACGGTGGGGTCGGACGAAGACGGGGGGCAGGAAGCCATGCGTCCAGGCTAGCGACCCGTCTCCGGTGCGCCCGGCGACGGGGGAGGGCGTTCCGCGCCTAGGCTGGAGGGGTGGATCGTCAGCCCCTTGTCTCGCAGCCCTGGCCGCCGCGGCCGTCCCCGGCCTCGCCCCCGTCTCCGTGGAGGCGAGCCCGGACGACCCCGCGGACTTCTCGACCGCCGTCGTCGTGGACGGTGAGGGCCAGCGGTGGCGTGTCCGCTCGCCCCGCACCCCGGAGGCGGGCATCCGTCTCGAGACGGAGCTGCAGGTGCTGGCGGGCCTGACCCCGGCGGTGCGCGCCGGCCTGCCGTTCCGCACGCCCTCCGTGGCGGGCGCGGTGCGGCTCGAGGGGCTGCGCACCTTCGTCTACCAGGACATGCCCGGGCGTCCCGTCACCCTGGACGAGCTGGCCCGGCTCGGCGAGCCCGCGGTGCAGGACGTGGGCCGCGTGCTGGCCGCGATCCACACGCTGCCCTCGGACGTCGTGGACCACGCGGACCTGCCCTCCTACACGGCGGAGCAGATCCGGCAGCGTCACCTCCACGCCCTCGACCAGGCGGCCACCTCCGGCCGCGTGCCGCCCCTGCTGCTGCGCCGCTGGGAGGAGGCCATGGAGGAGGAGGCCCTGTGGCGGTTCACCCCGGTGCCGGTGCACGGTGACCTGCACGAGGACAACCTGCTCCTCGAGCGCGGCCGCGTGGTGGGCGTGACGGGCTGGACGGACCTGCACGTGGGCGACCCGGCCGACGACGTCGCCTGGCTGGCCGCCGCCACGGACCCGGACCTGGCCGACCGCGTCCTCGACGCCTACGCGGCCCGGCGCGCCGACGCGGGGGCCGCCGACGACGGCGACGCGCACGTGATGCGCCGGGCGGCGCTGCTCGCCGAGTTCGCCCTCGCCCAGTGGCTCACGCGGGGCCTGGACCGGCACGACGAGGCAATGGTCGCCGAGGCGGAGGCCATGCTGGCCGAGCTCGAGGGCGACGTGCGCGCCGCGCAGGAGGCGGCCGCGCGCCAGGCGGAGGCCGACGCGGCCGCCGACGCCGCCGAGGACGCCCGGGATGCGGCGGAGGACGCCCGGGAGGCCGCGGCCGCAAGGACTGCGGACCCGGAGACGGGGCCGCTGCCCGCCGTCGAGGTGGTGCGGCCGATCAACGGCGGGCCGGGGCGTCCGTGATGTGACGCTCGAGCTCCTCCTCCCCCGGCAGGTCCGGGAAGGAGCGCTCCTGCCCGTGGGCCACGTACACGAAGCTGGCCCCGATCCGTTCCAGCGGGATCCCGTGCAGCCGTGACCAGGCGAGCCGGTAGACGGCCAGCTGCAGCGACTTGAGCTCGAGGTCGCGGCCCCGCGGCACGGCGCCGGTCTTCCAGTCGACGAGCTCCCAGTCGGCCTCGGGGTCGAAGGGCAGGCGGGGGTCGCCGCCGGAGCGGTAGATCGCGTCGACCCGGCCGCGCAGTGTGATCCCGCCGACCGTCGTCTCGACCGGGGCCTCGACGAAGGCCGGGGTGCGCTCCGCCCAGCGCGAGGAGCGGAACCACTCCTGCATCGGGCCGAGGTCGAGGGCCTCGTCGACCCACAGGTCCGCGGCGTCCTCGGCCGAGTCGATGTCCAGCATGCCGGTGGCCCCGAAGCGCTCCTCGAGCCACGCGTGGAACGCCGTGCCGCGCCGCGCTGCGTGGGCGGGCGGCCGGGGCAGGGGCCGGCGCAGCTGCTCGGCCACGGCCTGCGGGTCGGCGGCGAGCTCGCCGTAGAGGGACACGGAGACGTGCTCGGGCAGGGCGGTCTCCCCGCCCGTCCCGGCGACGTCCCGGCGGCGCAGCAGCACCCAGTCCACCTGGCGGGCCAGCTCCGGGTCGTCCGCGAGCGCCGCCGGGTCCGCGGCGTGCACGGCCGCGGCGGCCGCCTCCACGGCCTCCCGGCGGGCCCGGGAGCGGCGCGGCAGCGGCTGCCAGCGTTCCTCGTCCTCGGGGTCCTCCGGGTCGGCGACGAAGGCCTCCGGGCCGTCGAGCGGGTCGAAGGGCCAGCGGGCGACCAGCGTCCGGCCCGCGGCGGGGTTGGCCTCGGGCAGGTCGTCCTCGGCCGGGGCGGGGCCGAGCGCGACGCCGGGCACCTGCCCCGCCAGGCCGGCCACCTCCTCGAGGAAGGCCGAGGCCGGCAGGGGCTCCTTGTTGACGCCCTTGAACAGGGAGGTGCTCAGCCACAGGGCGGATCGCGCGCGCGTGTACGCCACGTAGGCCAGGCGCCGCTCCTCGCGCTCGGCGTGCGCGGCCACGGCCACGGCATAGGGGTCCGGGTTGCCCTCCTGGGCTGCCTTGGAGCTGTACTTGGTGCCGGCGGACTGGACCCAGTCCCGCTGGTCCTGGGCCCACGAGCCGTCCCACTGCGGCAGCGACGCGCGGTCCCCGCGCAGGGGCCACGGCAGCGCGCCGGCCCCGGGGCTGGTCCAGCGGTCCGCCCGGGTGGAGGGGAACGTGCCCTCCTGCAGGCCGGGGACCGCGACGACGTCCCACTCGAGCCCCTTCGAGGCGTGCGCGGTGAGCACCTGGACCAGGCCGGGAGTGGGTTCGGCGTTCTCGACGCCGAGGCCGTCCTCGTGCTCGAGGACGGACTCCGTCCAGGCCAGGAACGCCGTCAGGTCCGTCGCGGTGGTGCCGGCGCCGAAGTCGCGGGCCGCGTCCTGGAACGCGTTCAAGTGCCGCCGGGCCGCGGCCGCGGAGACGCCGGGCCGCAGGGCCACCTCGACGTCCAGCCCCGTCTCACGGATCACCTCCGCGATGAGGTCGGCCGGGTCCTCCCCGGTGCGCGTGAAGAGCCGGCGCAGCTCGGCGTTGACGGCCCTCAGTCGGGCCAGGCCCTCGGGTGAGAAGCCGCGGCCGCGGGAGCCGACCCAGTCCGTCCCCTCCCCGGGCAGGGAGTCGAGGGCCTCCAGCAGGGCGGCGGCGTCGGCGTCCTCCTCGGGGCTCACGTCCCGGACCGGGGCCACGTCCGGGGCGTCCCCGGCGGGGTCCTCCCGCCCACCGGCGGCCCGTCCGGCCCGCAGCCGCGAGACGAACCGGGCGCGTTCCTGGAGCACCTCGAGGTCGGCCACACCGATGCGCCAGCGCGGGCCGGTGAGCAGGCGGACGAGCTGGTCGCTGCGCGTGGGGTCGGCCAGCACGTGGAGGACGGCGAGCACCTCGGCGACCTCCGGCAGCGCCAGCAGCCCGGAGAGCCCGAGCACCTCGTAGGGCAGGCCGGCGGCGTCGAGCGCGTCCAGCACGGGGCCGAACTGGGCGCGGGTGCGACACAGGACGGCGCGGCTCGGGGTGGTCCCCCCGGGCCCGGCCCCGGTGAGGGCACCGAGGCGGGCGACGACGTCGGCGGCCTCCTCCTCCGCGGTGACGAACCGGTCCACCCGGACGACGCCCTCCCCCGCGCCCGGCCGGGGCCGCAGGGTGCACACCTCCACCGGCGCGCCGCCCGTCGCGGCGGCGTGGGCGTTCAGCGGTGCGGCGACGGCGTTGGCGACCGCCAGGATCGACTCCTCGTTGCGCCACGCGATCGTCAGGTGCGAGACGTCCGCGTTCACGCGCCGCGGGGCGCCGCCGGGGCCGGTCTCCAGCCGGGGGAAGGCGTGCGGGAAGGCGAAGAGCTGTCCGGCGGAGGCGCCGCGGAAGCCGTAGATCGACTGGTGGGGGTCGCCCACCGCGGTGACGCAGTGCCCCAGCCCGGGCGCGTCGTCCTCGGGGCCGCGCGGGCCGAACAGCCCGGCGAAGATCCGCATCTGGGCGTGGGAGGTGTCCTGGAACTCGTCCAGCAGCACCACGGGGAACCGTGCGCGCTCCTGCTCGCCGGCCGCCGGCACCTCGACGGCGATGCGCGCCGCGTGGCGCAGCAGGTCGCCGAAGTCCATGACGTCCTGCTCGCGCTTGACCTCGTCGTAGCGGGCCACGAGGTCCGCCATGAGGGCGCGGTCCGCCAGGCCGGTCAGGAACTCCTGGATCTCCTTCGAGGGGGTCTTGGCGCGCGGGGGCAGCGGCAGGGCGCTCCCCTGCTCGGCCAGCCGGGCGAGGAACCCGCGCACCTCGTCCGCGGTCACCAGGTGCTCGGCCATGTCCCCGGCCAGCCGCAACGCCTGCGTGATGAGCCGGGACGGGGCCACGCCGAGGGTGTCCGCGACCACCGGATGCGAACGCACGACGGCGCCCATGAGCCGGTGGGCGTCCGCGCCTCCGAGCAGCCGCGCCTCCGGTTCCACGCCGATCCGCAGGCCGTGGTCCCGCACGAGCGCGCCCGCGTAGGAGTGGTACGTGGACACCGAGGCGCGGCCCAGGTCCTCGGGCTCCCCGTCGAAGCCGGGGATCTCGAGGCCGGAGCGCAGCAGGGCGTCCACGCGCCCGTTGATCCGCTCGGCGAGCTCACCGGCCGCCTTCCGGGTGAACGTGACGCCGAGGACCTCGTCCGGGCGCACGAGCCCGTTGGCCACGAGCCAGACCACGCGGTCGGCCATGGTGGCGGTCTTGCCGGAGCCGGCGCCGGCCAGCACCAGGCGCGGAGTGAGCGGGGCGGTGACCACCTCGGCCTGCTCCTCCGTGGGCGGGGGCAGCCGCAGCCGCGCCGCGATGTCCTCCGGCGAGTGGACCGCGTCCTCGACGCGCGGACGATCGGTCTGGGTGGCGGGATCGCCGGTCAGCGGGGCCATTCGGTGACCTGCCTTCCTTCGGAGCAGAGCGGACAGACGGAGGGCAGCGCGCACCGGCGGGCGCCGGCCTCGTGGAGGGCGAGGAAGCGCGGCCCCGTGGTGCGGCGGGCCGCGGTGAACACCTGCTCGAGCGCCCAGGTGTCCTCGTCCTCGAGGGCCGGCTGGTCCTGCACCTTGGTCTTCTGGGTGCCGGCGCCGAGCTGGACGAGGGCCGCGCCGCCCGGTGTCGTGGGGTGCTCCAGGCCGGCGAGCGCGGCGCGCAGGGCGGGGTCCGTGGCGGGGTCGTCCCGGACCGGCTCCAGACCGCCGGCGCGGACGGCCACCTGATAGGCGGCCAGCTGGGGCTGGCGCGCCATCTCCGCGCCGGTGGGCGCGCTGCGGCCGGTCTTGAGGTCGGCGATGAAGGGTCGGCCCTGCGCGTCCGCCTCGAGCCGGTCCACGACGCCGGTGATCCGGACGGTGGTCCCGCCCCACGTCAGGTCCGCGAGGAGCCGCACCTCCTGGGCCACGGGCCGACGCCCGGCCGCCCGGGCGATGCTCCAGTAGCCGATGTAGGCGTCCACCAGGCCACGGGCCCGGTCGTGCTCGATCTCCGTGATCCAGCCCTCCGGCAGGCCGAGTTCGGGCAGGCGGCGTTCCAGCTCGGCACGCACGTCCTCGGGCACGCCCTCGGGATGGTGTTCGGCCACCGAGTGCACGAGCGTGCCCACGGACTGGGCGAGGGTCCCGCCCGCGTTCGCGCCGACGTGGTACAGCACCCAGTCCAGCGGATTGCGCAGGGCCGTCTCCACGCGGGAGGGCGAGAGCGCGACGACCTCGCGCTCCGGGTCGACGAGCGCGGCCTCGGTGGACAGCGGCAGCAGGCCCCACCAGCGTCGGGGGTCCGCGACGCCCACGCCGTCCGCGGCGAGGACCGCCAGGCCGGCGGCCGCCGCCCGGGGTGTCGCCCCGTCGGCCGCGTCCGTCTCGTCCCCGGCCTCCAGGACGCGGCGCAGCCGGCCGACGAGCGCGGGCGCCGTGATCGGGTCGGGGACCACGGTGAGCCGCCGGACGCCGGCGGCGTCGCGCGCCTCCGCGGGCAGCCGTTCGGGCGGGTCCACCAGGTCGAGGAAGTCGGAGGGGCCCTCATCCGGTGAGCGCACGGCCGTGGCGACCACCTGGCGCCGTGCCCGGGAGACGGCGGCCGCGAGCATGCGCAGCTCGTCCTGACGGACCTCGCGCAGCCGGGTGCGGTGGTCCGTGGGCCACGGGGCGTCCGCGGGCAGGGTCACGAGGTCCACGAGGTCGGTGGCGCCGAGCAGCTGGCCGCGCAGCCGGGTGTTCGGCCACACGCCCTCCTGCAGGCCCACGACGATCACCGTGTCCCACTCCTGGCCGGCCGCCGCGGCGGGGGTGCGCACGTGCACGGCGTCGCCGGACTCGGCCCGGCGGGCCAGGGTGTCCACGGGCAGGTCCTGGGACTCCATGTAGACGGCGAACGACTCGGGCGAGGCGCCCGGGAACTGGTCCACGAAGCGCTCGGCCACCTTGAACAGGGCGACGACGGCGTCGAGGTCCGCGTCCGCACGGCGGGACTCGCGGCGGTCGTTCGCGTGCTCGGCGGGCCGCAGCGCGAGCGAACGCCACCGCTCGGCCCGACCGGAGGCGGACCACAGCGCCCACAGCACGGTCTCGGGCGAGGCCGAGGGGGCGCGGGCGGCCTCGAGACCGTCCCGGAGCATCCAGTGGACGCGGCGCAGGGCGCGGTGCCGCTCGTGCTCGGGGCCGGCCAGGCTCGGGTCCAGCAGGGCTGCGGCGAGCAGCGCGTCCGAGGTGCGCCGGCCGCCCCGGCCCCGCTCGGCGGCCAGCAGGTCCTGGCGCAGCCGCCGCACGTGCAGCGCGCTGGCCATCCCGTACCGGCCGGTGAGCAGTCCCACGACCTCGTCCGGGTCGAACACGTTCTCGACCCGGGCCTCCGGGTCCTCCGCGAGCGCCCCCGCCGCGTCCAGCAGGGTGAGCAGGGGCGCGACGGCGGGCTCCTCCTTCAGCACGAGCCCGGCGGCGTCCCGCAGCACGGGGACGCCCTCGGCCTCCAGGTGGCGGGCGAGCGCGGCCACACGGGAGCCGGAGCGGGCGACCACGAGGATCCGGTCCAGGGGCACCCCGTCCTCGTGGTGGACCCGCAGCACCCGTTCGAGGACGAGCTGGTCCTCGTGGGCGCGGGTGGGCACGACGTGCGCCCGGACGGCGCCGTCGCCGTCCGCCGGGACGGTCTCGGTGCGGGTCCGTTCGACGCCGGCGGTGCGCTGGCGGACCCGGCGGGCCACGCGCAGGTAGGCGTCCTGGACCTCGGCGCGCATGCGGTGCCCGCGCGTCAGCACCCGGACGCGTCCGTCCGGGGACGCGGGCGGGGCGGCCCCCGGCACGGGGTCGGGGTCGAGGACCCCGGGGTACCGGGCGAGGAGGTCGGGCCGGGCGCCGCGGAAGCCCTCCACGGTGGTGTCCGGCGACGCGGTGAGCAGCACGTCCCGCCCGCGGCCGAGCACGCTGAGCAGGTCGTGCACGGCGGGGGTGGCCTCGTGGAGGTCCTCGACCACGAGCACGGCCAGGCGGTCCCGCTCCTCCGCCACGAACGCCTGCGCCGCGGCGTCGCGCTCCGGGTCCTCGGGATGCCGCTCGGTGAGCACGCGGACGGCGGCGGACAGCAGCCCGGCGGCGTCGAACGCCTCGGCCATGCCCAGGTCGATCCTGTCCCGGTAGTCCTGCAGCAGCACTGCCGCGGCCTCCCACTCGGGGCGCCCGTGGGCGGTGCCAAGCTCCTGCAGGCGGCCCGGCTCGAGGCCGAGCTCGCTCATGCGGTCCACGAGCTCGCGGACCTCGCGGCGGAATCCCCTCGCCTCCACGGCGGGGGCGACGTCGTCCGGCCAGTCCGGCGCGGCGGCGAGGCCGGCGGCGTAGCCCTCGAGCAGCTCGGCGATCACCGTGTCCTGCTCGGCACCGGTGAGCAGCCGGGGGGCGACCTCCAGATGCCTCAGCGGTCCCGTGACGCGGGCGCGGCGCAGCAGGTCGAACGCGTAGGAGGACCAGGTCCGCACGGGAGTGACGGCCCGGGTGCCCCGACCGGCGGCGGCGAGCCGGCGGGTCAGGGCGTCGCGCAGCCGCGCCGCCGCGTCCCGGCTCGGGGCCAGCAGCAGGAGGGACTCGGGGTCCAGCCCCGCCTCGATCCGGCGGGCCGCGTACTCGACCGCCACGGTGGTGCGACCCGTGCCGGGGGCGCCCAGCACGAGCACGGGGCCGTGCCCGGGGGCGAGCGAGGCGATCGCCTCCTGCTCGTCCGTCAGCGTGATCCGGTCCTCGGGCGCGGCGGCCGTGCGCACCAGCCGGGCGGCCCGTTCCGGCGCCGCCGCGTCGTCGTCGACGGGGTCCTCCCCGTGTTCCCTGGTCATGGCCTCATCCTCGCACCGGGCCCGGACACGATACGGTCGGCGATCGCACGGATCGCTCTCGCGGCACCGTCGTCGGGCTCCCAGCGGGCCCGCCGCAGGTCCACGCGCCCGGCCGGGGTGCGGGGCGTGGCCTCCCGCTCGTGCTCGACGGCGGCCCGCGCGGCCAGTTCCGGAGGCAGCGAGCCGTCGGCCCGGACCACCCGCCACCACGGCGTGCCGGGGCTCGACTCGGCCATCGCCCGGCCGGCCTGCCGCGGGCCGCCGGCCCCCAGCAGGCCGGCCAGCCCCCCGTAGCTGACGGCGTGTCCGGGCGGGACCAGACGGGCGAGCGCCTCGAGCCCCTCGCCGAGGGTGAGCGGTCCGTCGTCGCGGTGGCGGGCGCCGGGGAGCACAGGGTGATCGGTCACGACCCCATCCTGTCGTGTCCGCCGGTCCGGGTAGCGTGAGGCGCGTGACTTGGCATGAGAGCATCCGCGCCGGCTTCGACCTCGAGACCACCGGACGTGATCCGCGCACCGCGCTGATCGTGACCGCCACCCTGGTGATGGTGGACGAGCACGGCCGCGCCGCGTCGTCGGCCGAGTGGCTCGTGGACCCGGGCGTGCCCATCCCGGCCGAGGCGGCCGAGGTCCACGGCGTCACCACGGAGCGGGCCCAGGCGGAGGGCATGCCCGCCGCGCAGGGCGTCACGGAGATCACCGAGACCCTGCGGGACCTGTTCGCCGCGGGCATCCCCGTGGTGGCGTTCAACGGCGTGTACGACTTCACGGTGATGGACCGGGAGGCGCGCCGCCACGGGCTGACGCCGCTCGAGGCCCGCCCGGTGATCGACCCGTTCGTCCTGGACAAGCAGGTGGACCGGTTCCGCAAGGGCAAGCGCACGCTCTCGGCGGTGTCCGAGCACTACGGAGTGACCCTGGAGAACGCGCACACCTCCGCGGCGGACGCCCTCGCCGCCGTCCAGGTGGCCGACGCCCTGGCCGCCCAGTACGAGCAGCTGCGCATGGCGCCGGCGGAGCTGCACGAGCGGCAGGTCCGCTGGAAGGCCGAGCAGGCGGAGAGCTTCGAGCAGTACCTGCGGCGCAAGGACCCGCAGGCCACCGTCTCGCGCCACTGGCCGGTCGAGGCCGAGCGCTGAGCGCCCGGCCCCGACCCGCGCTCGGGTCTCAGGCCTGGGGCGTCGCCGCCGCGGCCGCCTTCACCGCGGCCGGCAGCGCGTCGAGCACCCGGGTGACCGCCGCGTCGTCGTGGGCGGCGGAGACGAACCAGGCCTCGAACACGGACGGCGGCAGGTACACGCCGGAGGCCAGCATCGACTGGAAGAACGGGGCGTAGCGGAAGACCTCCTGGCCCTGGGCGTCCCGGTAGTCCCGCACGCCGGTGCCGGAGGTGCCGAACGCCAGGGAGAACAGGGTGCCGGCCCGCTGGATCGAGTGGTCCACGCCCTCGGCGTCGAGCGCGGCCACGAGGCCCTCGCGCACCGCGTCCGAGGCGCGCGTCACGGCCGCGTAGACGGCCTCGTCGGCGCGGGAGAGCGTGGCGTGGCCGGCGGCCATGGCCACCGGATTCCCGGAGAGGGTGCCGGCCTGGTACACGGGGCCGAGCGGGGCCAGGTGGTCCATGATCTCGGCGGAGCCGCCGAGGGCGGCCGCGGGCATGCCGCCGCCGATCACCTTGCCGAAGCACCAGATGTCCGGGGTCCAGCCCTCGGGCTGTCCGGACAGGCCCCAGCCGCCCGTGGCGGTGGCGCGGAAGCCGGTGAGCACCTCGTCCCAGATCAGCAGCGCGCCGTGGCGGCGGGTGATCTCGCGCAGGAACGCGTTGAAGCCCTCGGCGGGCTCCACGACGCCCATGTTGCAGGGCACGGCCTCCGTGATGAGCGCGGCGATGCGCTCGCCGTGCTCGGCGAACACGGCCTCGACGGCGGCGCGGTCGTTGTAGTCCACCACGAGGGTCTCGGAGGCGGCGGCCTCGGTGACGCCCGCGGAGCCGGGCAGGGCAGCGGTCGCCACGCCCGAGCCGGCCGCGGCCAGCAGGCCGTCCGAGTGGCCGTGGTAGCAGCCGGCGAACTTCACGATCAGGTTGCGGCCGGTCACGCCGCGGGCCAGGCGCAGGGCCGTCATGGTGGCCTCGGTGCCGGTGGACACGAAGCGCACGCGCTCGACCGGGACCTTGGAGGCGATCAGCTCGGCCAGCGCGGTCTCCTCCAGCGTGGAGGTGCCGAAGCCGAGGCCGCGGTCCACGGCGGCGTGGACGGCCTCGACGACATCGGGGTGCTGGTGGCCCAGCAGCATGGGGCCCCACGAGCAGACCAGGTCCACGTATTCGTTGCCCTCGACGTCCGTCAGGTACGGGCCGCGTGCACCTGCCATGAACCGGGGCGTGCCGCCGACCGAGCCGAACGCGCGCACGGGCGAGTCGACACCGCCGGGGATGACGGCCTGTGCCGCGGCGAAGGCGGCGGCGTTGGTGGTCGGGTGGGACGCGGTCACAGGGACCCCTCCTTCATCCAGCGGCCGAGCTCGGCCGCCCAGTAGGTGAGCACGGAGCCGGCGCCGGCGCGCCGGATGGAGAGCACGGACTCGACGATCGAGGCCCGGCGGTCGATCCAGCCGTGCGCGGCGGCGGCCTCGATCATCGCGTACTCGCCCGAGATCTGGTACGCGGAGACGGGCACGTCCGCCATGTCCGCCACGTCACGCACGATGTCCAGGTAGCTCATCGCGGGCTTGACCATCACCATGTCCGCGCCCTCCTCGAGGTCGAGGGCGACCTCGAGCAGGGCCTCGCTCCGGTTGGCGGCGTCCATCTGGTAGGTCTTGCGGTCGCCCGTGAGCTGGGAGTCGACGGCGTCGCGGAACGGCCCGTAGAACGCCGAGGAGTACTTCGCGGCGTAGGCGAGGATCGCGGTCTCGTGATGGCCGGCGCCCTCGAGGGCCTCCCGGATCACGCGGACCTGGCCGTCCATCATCCCGGAGGGGCCGAGCACGTCCGCACCGGCCTCGGCCTGCGCGACGCCCATCCGGGCGTAGATCTCCAGCGTCGCGTCGTTGTCCACGGCGCCCTCGGCGGTGAGCACGCCGCAGTGGCCGTGGTCGGTGAACTCGTCCAGGCACAGGTCGGACATCACGACGAGCCCATCCCCCACCTCCGCCTTCACGTCCCGGATGGCCCGGTTCAGGACGCCGTCCGGGTCCAGGGCGGCGCTGCCGACGGCGTCGCGCGTGGCCGGCACGCCGAACAGCATGATGCCGCCCAGGCCCAGTTCGGCGGCCTCGGCCGCGGCGGCCTTGAGCGAGTCCGCGGTGTGCTGCACGACGCCCGGCATCGAGGCGATCGGCACGGGCTCGGCGGCGCCCTCCTTGATGAAGGCCGGCAGGATCAGCTCGGCGGGGTGCAGGCGCGTCTCGGCGACGAGGCGGCGCATCGCGGCGGACCGGCGCAGACGCCGGGGACGGTGCAACGGGAAGGACATGACGGGGTCACACGCTCCTGGTTCGGGGACCCGTCCAGTCTAGGCGCGGAGGCTGACCGCTCCCCGGGCGTGGCTCCGCCACCCCACGGGCCGCGCCACGAGCCCGCGCGCCGGGTACAGTCGTGGCGCCCCGTCCGCCGTCGAGAGGCCCGTGATGCCCCCGCGCCTGCGCCCCGGCCAGACCCTGCTGCTGGCCTCGCTCGTGTTCGGCCTGTTCTTCGGCGCCGGCAACCTGATCTTCCCCGCCGGCCTGGGCCGGGACGCGGGCGCCGCGGTCACGCCGGCCACGCTCGGCTTCCTCGTCACGGCGGTGGGGCTGCCGGTCCTGGGCATCGTCGCCTCGGCGGTGACGGGGGCGCGCTCGGTCCGTGAGATGACGGCGCCCGTCTCCCGGCGCTTCGCCGTGGCGTTCACGTGCCTGCTGTACCTGACGATCGGCCCCCTCTTCGCCATCCCCCGCACCGCCACGGTGTCCTATGAGATCGGTGTCGCGCCCCTGGCGGGCGACGGCGGCCTGCGGCTGCTCGGCTTCACGGCGGCGTTCTTCGCGGTCGCCGCGGTCGCGGCGTTCCGTCCGGGCCGGCTCATGGAGTGGGTGGGGCGGTACCTGACCCCGGCGTTCCTGGTCCTGCTCGGCGCCCTGGTGGCGGCCGCCGTCGTCGCCCCGATGAGCACGGGCGCCCTGCCCTCGCCCGCCCCCGCCTACGCCGACGGGGCGTTCGTGCGGGGCCTGCTGGACGGCTACACCACGATGGACGCGCTCGCCTCGCTCGCCTTCGCGGTCGTGATCGTCGACGCCGCCCGGCGCCTGGGCGTGACGGGTCCGCGCCGCATGGCGGTGGAGCTGGGCAAGGCGGGGCTGCTCGGCGGCGCGGCGATGGCGGTGGTCTACGCCTCGCTGGCGTACATCGGCGCCACGAGCCACGGCGCGTTCGCGCAGGCCGCGAACGGGGGTGACGTCCTCGCCCGCACCGCGAGCCACTTCTTCGGCACGGCGGGCGCGTACCTCATCGCGGCCATCGTCTTCGTCGCGTGCCTGAAGACCTGCATCGGACTGATCGTGGCGTGCGCCGAGATGTTCGCGGAGATGTTCCCCGGGTCCTACCGGCTGTGGGCGGGCCTCTTCCTCGTGGTGTCCTTCGCGCTCGCCAACCTGGGCCTGGAGGCGATCATCGCCTGGTCCGTCCCGGTGCTGAGGTTCCTCTACCCGATCGCCGTCGTCGTCATCCTGCTCGGTCTCGCCTGGGCCTGGGTGCGGGACCGCCCGGCGGTGACCCGCTGGGTGGTCGCCTGCACGGGGCTCGCCGCCTTCTTCGACCTGCTGGGCGCCCTGCCGGAGGCGCTCGCGACGACGCCGCCCGTCACCGCCCTGACGGGCCTGGCCGGCAGGGTGCTGCCCGGCTACGCGGTCGGCTTCGGCTGGGTGGTCCCGGCGCTCGTCGGGCTGGCCGTCGGCACGGTGGCCGCCGCCTCGCGGCCCCGCCCGCGCCGGGGCGAGCGGGAGGCGATCCCGGTCACCGCCGGCCACGGGCGCACCGCCGCCGACTAGGGTGGGACACATGCCCGAACCCACCCCCGCATCCCTGCGCATCGCCGTCCTGATGGACAGCGACAACGTCTCCCCGAAGTTCGCCCCCCTGATCCTCGAGGAGCTCGCCACCTACGGCACCCCCACGATCAAGCGCGCGTACGGCGACTGGACCACGACCAACCTCAACGGCTGGAAGAAGGCGCTGAACCACCACGCGATCCAGCCGGTCCAGCAGTTCGCCTACACCGTGGGCAAGAACTCCTCGGACTCCGCGCTCATCATTGACGCGATGGACCTGCTCTGGATGGGCAACGTGGACGCGTTCGCCCTCGTCTCCTCCGACTCCGACTTCACGCGCCTGGCCACCCGCCTGCGCGAGGGCGGCAAGCGTGTGATCGGCCTGGGCGCCCGCAAGACCCCCGCCTCGCTGCGCAACGCCGTGGACCAGTTCATCTACCTCGAGCTGCTCGGCACCGCCACGGACCAGGACGTCGACGACGACGAGACCGGCGAGGACGCCCCCGCCAAGGAGGAGAACGCCAAGGCGTCCGAGGGCTCCGGCCGCTCGGGGTCCCGCCGCGGCGGTCGAGGCCGCGGTCGCGGGCCCAAGACCACCGACACCCCCGAGGCCACGGACGCAGACGCCGAGGCCCCCGCCGCCGAGGAGGCGCCTGCCGCCGACGAGGCGCCCGCCGGGGACGCCGCCGCCGGCAAGGACGGGAAGGGTCCGCAGGCGAAGTCCGGAGCCGGCCGTCGGGGCCGCCGTGCGTCGTCGTCGGACGTCACCGAGGACCCGACCCCGCCCGAGGTGCCGGTCGAAGCCGAGCCCGAGCAGGACGAGGCCGAGCCCGAGCAGGACGAGGCCGAGCCCGAGCACGACGAGGCCGACGCCGCCCCGCGCATCGACCTGCAGGCCGCGCTCACCAAGGCCGTCAACGCCACGAGCACCGACGACGGCTGGGCCACGCTGTCCCTGATCGGCCAGCACCTGAGCCGCACCCACGTGGACTTCGACCCGCGCGACTTCGGGCACTCCAAGCTCTCCACCCTCGTGGAGGACCAGCCGTACCTGCGCACCCGCACCGAGGGCCGGACCATGGAGGTCTCGCTGGTCCGGCGCCGCAGCCGCCGCGCCGAGGGCTGAGCGGCACGGCCCGTCGTCCCCCGCGGCCGGCGGGCCGGTCCACCGGCCGTTCGCCCGCCGGCCACCTGTCCACCACGCGCGCCCGGTAGGCTCCCCGCCATGGGGAACACTCTGGGCTTCCTGCGCGGCGTCGACCGCCTGCACGCCTTCTACACGGAGAACGTGCGCATGCTCGCGCACGCGTACGACCTGACGGACGAGGAGGCCTCGGAGCTGCTCGCCAACACGGGCTTCACCAACGTCTCGGTCGCCATCCTGCGCGACCCGCGGGTGGACATCATGGCCGCCGCCACCGGCGTGCCTCAGGACGAGAAGCACGACGCCGGCCCGGCGCCGACGGAGGACGACGCGACCGACCCGGACGGCGACCGCCCCGACTGAGCCTCGCCTCGAGTGCGGACGGGCGGCTCAGGCCGCAGCGCGCAGCACGGCCAGCACTCCGGCCGCGTCCGGCGTGGGGGCCGTCCCGAGCAGGGGCAGACCCCGCCGCGCGCACGTGTCACGGGTCGGCGCGCCGATCGCCACGAGCCGCACCCGCTCCCCCGCCAACGGTGCCAGACCCGCGGCCACGAACTCCTCCACCGCGGACGAGCTGGTGAGCACCACGGCGGTCCCCGCCGCGACCGCGGACAGCCGCGCGGGCGTCACGACGTCCCCCCGGCCTTCGTCCGCCCCGTCGAGCAGCCGCCTGCCGGCCTGCGCCGGATACGGCACCGTCCGGTAGGCGAGTCCGGTCCGCACGTCCCAGCCCGCCGCGCGCAGGCCGTGGGCGAGGCGGGGCCGGGCCCGGTCGGACTGGGGCAGCCACGCACGGGCGCCGCGGGGATGCAGGGCGGCGAGTCCGGCGATCAGGCCCTCGGCGGAGCGGTCCTCCGGCGGCAGCCACGGCGCCGCGTCGCAGCCCGCCTCGGTCAGCACCCGTGCCGTTCCTGGCCCGGTGGCCGCGATCCGCGCGCCCGCCGGGACATGACCGTCCCAGCCGACGGCCCTGAGGGCCCGTACGGTGTTGGCGCTCGTCAGCACGAGCCAGCGAGACCCGTCCGAGCGCACCGGCCCGGCCGCATCACCGTCGGCCCCCGCCCAGTCCGCGAGCAGCGCGCGCAGCGGGCCGTCGTCGTCGGGCAGCGCGAAGTCGGTCAGCGGCAGGAAGCCGACCCGCAGCCGCCGCCCCGCCACCTCGGCGCCGGCGAGACCGGCCTCGAGGTCGCCGGCCTGGGCCGGCTGGCGGGTGAGCAGGACGCGCATCTCAGGCCGGGTCGTCGGGGCGCGGGGCGCCGTCGCCCCGGTCCACCCCGCGCACCGTGCCGGGCAGCAGGTCGGCGCCCTCGGCCACGAACTGCTCGGCCACGTGCACGCCGAGTGCCTCCGCGGCCACGAACAGGGTGTCCTCGAGCCACTCGTCGGCGGCCGCCGGGTCGCCGACCACGTCGGCCGGCACCGGGTCGAGCTGCACGGACGAGGTCCGGCGCAGCACGCGCGAGCCGTCGAGGGCGGCCACCATCGCGGTCATCTCGATGCGCGGCGCGCCGGCCTCGCCGTCGCCCACGCGGGCCACGGCCCCGATCGGCGCGGCGCAGCCGGCCTCGAGGCGGCGCAGCAGGGCCCGCTCGGCGGTGACCGCCACGTGGGTGTCCCGATCGTCGACCAGCTCGAGGGCGGCGTGCAGCCTCCCGACCGGCGCCTCGGGGTCCAGGAGCGCCCGACCGAGGAAGGACTCGTCCTCGGCCCGGATCTCCATGGCCAGGGCGCCCTGCCCGGGGGCGGGCACCATGACCTCCGGGTCGATCCGCTCGGTGATCACGTGGTCCAGGCCGAGCCGGTCGAGCCCGGCACAGGCCAGGATCACGGCGTCGAGGTCACCGCGGGGCGAACCCACGGCGGCCGGGGCGTGGTCGTCGTGCTGCTCCAGCCCGGGCACGCGGGCCAGGCGGGTCTGCACGTTGCCGCGGATGTCCACCAGCTCCAGATCCGGGCGCAGCGCCTTGAGCTGGGCCACGCGGCGCGGAGAGCCCGTGCCCACCCGGGCGCCCTCGGGCAGGGTCGCCAGGGTGAGGCCGTCGCGGGCGCACAGGGCGTCCCGCAGGTCGGCCCGGGCCGGCACCGCGGCGATCTCGAGGGTCTCCGGCTGGGCGGCCGGCAGGTCCTTGAGCGAGTGCACGGCCGCGTCCACGACGCCGTCGAGCACGGCGGCCCGCAGCGCCGAGGCGAACACGCCGGTGCCGCCCAGCGAGGCCAGCGAGCCGGTGGTGACGTCGCCCTCGGTGCGGATCACCACCAGCTCGTGGGCCAGGCCGGATCGCGCCGTGAGCGCCTCGGCCACGTGGCTGGTCTGCGTGGTCGCCAGGGCGGAGCCCCGGGTGCCGATGCGCAGGGGGCTCACGGTCTCAGGCCTCCTCGGCCGGGGCCGCGGCGCCCGCCTCGTGCTCGGCCAGCCCGCGCACGGTGGCGTCGACCGCGGACGTCGTCGGCCGCGTCGAGCCGTCCCGCATCACCTTGGCGCAGCAGTCCGGCCGGCACACGTCGTACCAGGCCGGGAAGCAGCCGGCCGCGGCGCGGCCCTCGCGCCGGCCCAGCCGCTCCTCCACGATGTCCACGAGCCCGGCCACGAACCGCGGGTCGGTGCCCGGGGTGGGGCTGCGACGGAACCCCACACCCAGCCCCTCGGCGGTCTGCTTGGCCTCGGTGTCGAGGTCCCAGACCACCTCCATGTGGTCCGAGACGAAGCCCAGCGGCACGACGACGAAGCCCGCCACGGCACGCCCCTGCGCGTCCGTCTCGGCACCCTCGCCCGCGAGGTGCTCCATCGCGTCGTTGATGTCCGGCTCGAGCCACGGCACCGAGGGCGGGCCGGAGCGCGACTGGTACACGAGCGACCACGGCACGTCCGCGGCCTCGGGCACGCCGGCGAGGATCTCGCGGGCCACGTCGAGGTGCTGCGCCGAGTACACGTCCGCACCCTCGTCGCCCGGCTCCGCCCCCGCCTGCGCGCGCAGGTCTGCGGCGAGGCCGCGCGGGCCGGCGGCGGCGGCGTCGGAGGTCGGGATCGAGTGGGTCGCGAAGAGCACGTGGATCCGCGCGTCGTCCCCCAGCTCCGCGCGCAGCGAGGCCAGGTCCGCGCGCAGGCCGTCCCGGAACGGCTCGATGAAGCCGGGGTGGTTGAAGTACTGGCGCGTCTTGTCCAGGTCCACCTTCCCGGTCAGGCCGGTCTGCTCCATGGCCATGCCCATGTCCTCCCGGTACTGGCGGCACGAGGAGTAGCAGGAGTACGCGGAGGTGGTGACCGTCAGGATGCGGCGGTGCCCGTCGGCGTGCATCCGCTTGAGGGTGTCCGGGAAGTAGGGCTCCCAGTTGCGGTTGCCCCAGTACACGGGCAGGTCCAGGCCGCGGGCGGCCAGCTCGGCCTCGATGGCCGCCTTCAGCGCGCGGTTCTGCGCGTTGATGGGGCTGACGCCGCCGTTGGCGCGGTAGTGGGTGGCGACCTCCTCGAGGCGCTCGTCCGGGATGCCGCGCCCGCGCGTGACGTTGCGCAGGAACGGGATCACGTCGTCCTGGCCCTCGGGCCCGCCGAAGGAGGCGAGCAGCAGGGCGTCGTAGTCCTTGGGGGCCATCACGCCGCACACGTCGTAGTCGACGCCGGCGGCGGCCTTCTCGGGCGCCCGGAGGGCCGGGGCGACGCCGGCGTCCGGGCCCGTGTGGACGGGCGCGTCGGCGCGGGGCTCGGGGGCGGCGGTCATCAGGCCAGCACCTCCGCGATCTCGGCGGTCTCCAGACGGCGTCCAGTGTAGAACGGCACCTCGCTGCGCACGTGCAGGCGGGTCTCGTTGTTGCGCAGGTGGCGCATCATGTCCACCAGGTCCGTCAGCTCGTCCGCCTCAAGGCCCAGCAGCCACTCCCAGTCGTTCAGGCCGAACGCGCTGGTGGTGTTCGCCCACACCTGCGGGAAGTCCTGGCCGAGCTGGCCGTGCTCGCGGAGCATGCGGGCCCGCTCCTTCGGGTCCAGCAGGTACCAGTCGTACGAGCGCACGAACGGGTAGAAGCACAGCCACTTCAGGGCCTTGCGGCCCATGGCGAAGGCGGGGACGTGGTCCTTGTTGAACTCGGCCATGCGATCGGCGCCCATGGCCGAGAGCACCATCGTGGTGCCCTCGAGCAGACGGGTGCGGCGCAGCTCGCGGATGGCGGCCTGCAGGTCCTCGGGCACCTGGCCGTACATCCACACCATGACGTCGCCGGCCTCGCGCATGCCCGAGACGTCGTAGACGCCGCGCACGGTCACGCCGGTCTCGGCCACCCGCGCGACGGCCTCGTCGAACTCCTTGGCGGCCTTCTTCGCGTCGCGGCCCTCCAGTCCCAGCCAGCCGGGCTCGCCCTGCGGGCGGGCGAACACGGTGTAGGTGGTGAACCAGTCCTTGCCGGCCTCGGCAGGGGTGGTGGTGCTGTCCTTGGTCATGGTCCTCTTCCTTGAGATCCGATTGTGTCAGGGGTGGTCTGGGGGCGAGGTCAGCCGGCGGGCGGCGCGTCGGCGCCGAGGGTGCGGTCCACGCCGGCGACGACGGCGGCCAGCCCGGTGCCGTGCACCCAGCTGCCCACGAGGTCGAGGCCGGGCACGTCCCGTGCCCAGTCGATCAGCGTGTCCGCCTTCGCGCGGTCGGGGCCGGCCTGCGGCGGGATGGAGCGGCGCCAGCGGGTGACGGTGCGGGCGACGACGTCCTCCTCCGCCAGTGGCACCCCGGTGAGGGTCGCCGTGTCCACGAGCGCCTGCGCCAGCAACTCCTCGTCCGCGCTGCGGTGGCCCAGGGCCTCGGGCCCGCCGCCCTGGCGGCCGTAGGACAGGCGCAGCACGTGGCGGTGGGGGTGGCGGGCGACGCCGTCCTCCTGCGGCCGCGCGACGACCTCGCGCAGCCACGCCCACTTGGCGGTGGCGTGGGTCAGGGCCTTGGCGGCCACGTCCGTCCCGGCGCCGACCAGCACTCCGGTGCCGCGTGGCGCGTCGTCCAGGCCCGCGGCCTCGACGACGAGCGTGGCCAGCGCGATCCCCTCGCCGAGGGCGGGGCCGGCGTCGGGGTCCAGGGCGTCGGCCGAGAGCGGGGCCAGCAGGTCCCAGGCGGTGACGCCGTCCACGGCCAGCACGACGCGGTCCACGTCGAGCCCGCGGACGACCTCGTCGTCCCGGTCCGAGATCTGGGCCCACCAGCCGCCGGTGGCGGGCACGCGGGACAGGGCGGCCACCCGCACGCCGCGCAGGACGGTGGCCCCGTCCTCGCGCAGCGCGTCGACGAGCCGGCCGGTGAGGCGGACCATGCCGCCGTCCAGCCCGGCCACGAGCGAGCCGGGGGTCCCGGTGGACCGCAGCGCGGCGACGCCCGCGGCCAGCCCGCCGTGCTCCACGGCGGCGGCGAGCAGGCCGGGGGCCACGCGCTCCAGCTCGACGACCGCGGGGTCGGCCGAGTGGACTCCGGCGACGACGGGGGCCACGAGGCGGTCGAGCACCTCGTCGCCGAGGCGGTCGGCCACGACCTGCGCGACGGTCACCGGTTCGCCGGCCGCGAGCGCGGCGGCCCAGCGATCCATGGGGGCCTCGGCATCCTGCCGGGCGCGCTCCAGGCCGGCCGGCGTGAGGGCGGCGGCGAGGTCCTCGGCGTCGAGGTCGCCGGGGATGCCGGCGATGCCGAGGCGCGGCGCACGCACGGGGCCGGCGGGACCGTGCAGCCACGAGCCGAGGGGCTCGGGCGCGACTATCTTCTCGGCCAGCCCGAGCTCCTCCAGGAGCGCGCGCACGGCGGCGCCGCGGACGGCGAACGACTCGGCGCCGCCGTCGAGTTCGAGGGTCTGGGTCTCGGGGGCTCCGGTCTCGCCGTGCGAGGGGACGTCGAGGAAGCGCGGGGAGACCGCGCCCCCGAGCACGGAGGTGGCCTCGGCGAGGGTCACGTCCCAGCCCGCCGTGGACAGCCGGTGGGCCGCGACGAGGCCGGCGATGCCGCCGCCGACCACGAGCGCCGTGCCGCTCATGCGCGCACCTCCCGCTCGGTGGCGTCGACCCCCGGTGCCGGGTCCTGGCCCTCCCGCTCCGGCACGGGCAGGGAGTGGATCAGCTCGACCACGCGGGTCAGCACGGCCGCGTCCGTCTCCGGCGGCACGCCGTGGGCGAGGTTGACGACGTGGCCGGGCGCGACGGCGCCGGAGGCGACGACGTCGCGCACGTGGGCCTCGAGGACCTCCCACGGGGCGGCGAGCAGGGCCGGGTCGATGTTGCCCTGCAGGGGCACGGCGCCGCGTCCGTCGGGGCCGGGGTTCGCGCTGAGCCGGCGGTGCGCCTCGGCGAGCGTGAGGCGGTGGTCCACGCCGACGGCGGTCGCGCCCGCGTCACGCATGTGGTGCAGGAACTCTCCGGTGCCCGTGCCGAAGTGCAGGAGCGGGGCGCCGTCGGGGACGCCGGGCCCGGCGAGGTCGGCCACATGGGCGAGGGCCGCCGTCGAGTGCGGCTGCACGTGCTCGAGGTAGTCGTCCGCCGAGAGCGAACCGGCCCACGAGTCGAACAGCTGCGCGGCCGAGGCGCCGGACTCGAGCTGGGCGCGCAGGAACTGTCCGGACACGGTGGCCGCCCAGCCCGCCAGGGCGGCCCAGGTCTCGGGGTCGGCGTGCATCATGCGTCGCGGGCCGAAGTGGTCGCGGGAGGGACGGCCCTCCACCATGTACGCCGCCAGCGTGAAGGGGGCGCCGGCGAAGCCGATCAGGGGGCGCGGGCCCAGCTCGGCGACGGTGGCCGCGACGGCCTCGCGGATGACGTCCAGGGCGGCGTCCTCGAGGACGGGCAGCGCGGCGACGTCGTCGGGGGTGCGGACGGCCTGGCCGAGCACGGGGCCCACGCCGGGCTGGATCTCCACGTCCACGCCCGCCAGGCGCAGGGGGACCACGATGTCCGAGAAGAAGATCGCCGCGTCGACGTCATGGCGGCGCACCGGCTGCATCGTGATCTCCCGGACCAGGTCCGGCATGAGGCAGGAGTCGAGCATCCCGATCCCCTCGCGCACCCGGCGGTACTCGGGCAGCGACCGGCCGGCCTGCCGCATGAACCACACGGGGTGGCGGTCGGGGCGCTGGCCGCGCAGCGCCCGGAGGAGCGGGCTGGCCACGGTCGAGCGTGACGGATCCTCGGTGCGCAGCGGGTGCTCGGCGGGCAGCGCCGGGACGGCCGCGGGGGTCTCGGGGGTGTGGGACAGGGCGGACATGCCCCCAGTGTCCCACCGGTCGCCTCGCGGTGGCACATCCGCGTCCTCCGTGAGCGCCGTCACACTGGCCGACGGCGCTCGGGTCAGGTCCGCCTTCCCGGACGGGCGGGGCGGTCGGGGCTAGACTTGGCCCGCTGTGACTGTCTTCTCTCTCGTCGCCTCCCACCATGATCTGGACCTGGACACGGTCGCCCGCCTCAGCGCCGGCGCGACCGGGGTCGGGCCCGCCCTGCCCGGCAGCGGTGCGGCGGGCGCCGTCGTGCTGGCCACGTGCAACCGCGTGGAGATCTACGCCGAGGCCGACGGGGCCGGCGTCGAGGCCGCTCGCGCGGGGTTGCTGTCCGCCGTCGCCGCCTCCACCTCCCTGCCCGACGAGGACGTGCACGCCGCGTTCCGCACACTCGACGCCGACGCCACGGCCCGTCACCTCTTCGAGGTCGGCGTCGGACTGGACTCCGCCGTGGTGGGCGAACGCGAGATCGCCGGTCAGGTCCGGCGCGCCCTGACGGCGGCCCAGGAGGCCGGCACCGCCTCGGGTCCGCTCGTCCGCCTCTTCGAGTCCGCCACGCGCACGGCCAAGGACGTCGGCTCCCACACGGCGCTCGGCGCGGCCGGCCGCTCGGTCGTCTCCGTCGCCCTGGACCTCGCGGAGGAGCTGCGCGGTCTCACCGACGCCGCGGCCCAGCGCGACTTCTGGGCCGGGGCCACCATCCTGCTGATCGGCACGGGCGCCTACGCCGGCACCACGCTCGCGCAGCTGGCGGACCGGGGCGCGACCACCGTCGGCGTGCACTCGGCCTCAGGCCGCGCGGAGCAGTTCGTCGCGGACCGCGGCGGCTGGGCCCTCGCGCTCGGCGGCGAGGCCGTGGCCGGCGCCGTCGCCGAGGCGGACGTGATCATCGGCTCCTCCGGGGGCGAACGCCAGATCAGCCCCGAGCGCCTGCAGGAGCTGCGCGAGGGCGGACGGCGCCCGCTCACGGTGGTCGACCTGGCCCTCTCGCGCGACTTCGACCCCGCCGTCGCGGACCTGCCGGACGTCGACCTCATCACCCTCGAGTCGGTGCGGCTGGCCGCCCCCGAGCAGGCCCAGGTCGCCGTCGCCGAGGCCCGCGCGCTCGTGGACGACGCCGTCGAGGAGTACCGCGCCGCGCAGCGCGGCCGCAGTGCCGACGCGGCGATCAAGGCCCTGCGCCGCCACACCCTCGGCGTGCTCGACCGGGAGCTCGAGCGCGTGCGCGCCCGCCACGGCTGCACGGCGGCCGCCGAGGAGGTGGAGTTCGCCCTGCGCCGCATGGTGAACCAGCTCCTGCACGAACCCAGCGTGCGCGCCAAGCGACTCGCCGCCGAGGGCCGGCTCGACCGCTACGAGGACGCCCTCGAGGCGGTCTTCGGGATCGAGGCCCCCGGCCGCCCCGCCTCCGAGGTGGGCACGGTCGAGGCGGCCTGCCCCGCGCACGAGGACGAGGGCGGCGCCGCGCGCATCGCGTGAGCCCGCGCCGCGCCAGGAGGACCCCGTGACCGCCCACCCCGCCGCCACCGCGCCCGACGAGCCCGGGCGAGGCCGTCGTCTGCCCCGGCACGAGCGTCGCCGCCAGCTGCTGGACTGCGCCCGCGCGGTCTTCGCCGCCGAGCGGTACGCGGGGGCCTCCATGGAGCAGATCGCCGAGCGGGCCGAGGTCTCCAAGCCGGTCCTCTACCAGCACTTCCCCAGCAAGCACGAGCTCTTCCTCGAGCTGCTGGACGCCGAGGTCGCGAGCCTGCGCACGCTCCTCGAGGCGGCGATGGACACCCGCCGGGACAACCGCGAACGGGTGCGGGCCACCGTCGCCGCCGTGTTCGAGTACATGGCCTCCCCCGAGCGGACCCACCGCCTCATCTTCGACTCCGGCATCGACGGGGACCCGGAGGTGCGCACGCGCAGCGAGGCCGTCCACCGGCTGCTCTCCTCCGAGGTCGCGCGCACCATCCGCGCGGACACCACCGTGGCCGAGGCCGAGGCCGAGGTGCTCTCCCGCGGACTCGTCGGCTACCTCCTGGGCGCCGCCCGCCACTGGGCGGACCGGCTCGACGCGGACGCGCGCCCCGCCGCGGCCGAGATGGCCCGCACGGTGGACGCGCTCATCTGGCGCGGCCTCGCCTCGCTGCCCTCCGCGGATGACGCCCAGCGCTGACCCGGCCGTCCGGCCCGTTTCGCCCGCGGGTGAACCTCGGGGGCGCCCGTCCACCCCGCCGAGCGGTCCCGTAGGCTGACGGGGGACCGCACAGGACGCGACGAAGAGAAGAGGTTCCCCATGGAGATCCGCATCGGTGTGCAGCACGTCGGCCGCGAGGTCGTCATCGACAGCGAGCAGTCGGCGGACGAGGTCCGCTCCCTCGTGGACGCCGCCGTCTCCGGCGGCACCCCGCTGGTCCTGGCGGACGCCAAGGGCCGCCAGGTGGTCGTCCCCGGCGACCGCATCGGCTTCGTGGAGATCGGCGCGAAGAAGTCGGGCCCGCTCGGGTTCGCCGCCTCCTGACCCGCCCGCACGCCCCGGTGATCCGCCGGGGCGTGCGTCGTCTCGGCCCCCTGCCCAGGAGCATCGCCATGTCGCCTCACGCCCTCGGCCTCCGCGGCCCCGCCGACCCGGCCCTGCTCGAGCGCCTCGCCGCCCTGCGGACGGAGCTCGAGCTGCCGCCGGCCTTCCCCGCCCCCGTCCTGGCCGAGGCGGAGGTGGCCGCTCATGAGGTGCACGCGGGCCTGGCCGCGAGTCCGGACCACGCGGACCGCACGGTCCTGCCGTTCGTCACCGTGGACCCCGCCGGCTCCACGGACCTGGACCAGGCCCTGCTCCTGACCCCCGCCGACGACGACGGCATCCTGGTCCGCTACGCGATCGCCGACGTTCCCGCCTTCGTGGCCCCGGGCGGCGCCGTGGACGCCGAGGCCCGCCGCCGCGGCCAGACCGTCTACCTGCCCGACGGCCGAGTCCCCCTGCACCCGGAGGTGCTGAGCGAGGACGCCGCCTCCCTGCTGCCGGACCGCGAGCGCCCGGCATTCATGTGGACGTTCCTGCTGGACGCCGCGGGCGCCGTCGTCGAGACCGGCCTCGAACGCGCCCGCGTCCGCTCCCGGGCGCAGCTGACGTACGGGCAGGTGCAGGCCTTCCTCGACGCGCAGCCGGGGGCACAGGCGCCGACGACGCCGCGCCCCGGGGTCACCGACGCGGACCGGGCCGCCGCCGAGGGGTGGCCGGCCGAGGTGCGCGACTCGCTGGCGCTGCTGCCGGAGGTGGGCCGACGGCGGGCCGCACAGGAGGCCGCCCGCGGCGGTGCCTCCCTGAACCTGCCGGACCAGGAGGTCCGTGTCACCGAGGACGGGGCGCACGAGCTCGTGCACCGGGCGCCGCTGCCGGCGGAGGAGCACAACGCCCAGCTCTCCCTGCTGACCGGCATGGCCGCGGCCGAGCTGATGCTGGCCGCCGGAGTCGGGATCCTGCGCACGATGCCGGCGCCGGACGCCGACGCCATCGCCGCCTTCCGAGAGCGCACACACGCCCTGGGCGCCCCGTGGGACGAGGGCCAGGACTACGGCGCCTACCTGCGTTCCCTCGACCCCGCCGACGCGCGGCACCTGGCGGCGCTGCACGCGGCCACCGGGCTGTTCCGCGGCGCCGGGTACACGGCCTTCGACGCGCAGGCCGAGGACCCGGCCCTGCGCACACCGCCGGCCGAACCGGCCCAGGCCGCGCTCGCCGCCCCCTACGCCCACGCCACCGCTCCCCTGCGCCGGCTCGTGGACCGCTTCGTCCTGGCCCTGTGCCACGCCCACGCCATCGGCGCCCCCGCCCCCGCGTGGGTCCGCAGCGCCCTGCCCGCGCTGCCCGCCCTCATGGCGGACTCGTCGCGCCGGGCCTCGGCCGCGAGCCGGACGGCGGCGGACCTCGTGGAGGCGGCGGCGCTCGAGTCCCGCGTCGGCGCGGAGCTCGAGGGGATCGCGGTGCGCGAGGCGAAGGACGGCACGGAGGTGTGGTTGCTCGATCCGGCCGTGAGCCTGCGGGTGCCGGGCAGCGTCCCGGCGGGCACCCGGGTGCGCGTGCGGATCGAGGGCGTGGACCGCGCTTCGGGTGCGATCACGGCCGCGGGGGTAGACTGGCCGCACAGCTCACGCTGACCCAGGATGACCGGTCGCTCTCTGATCACCCTGACCCGCCGCCCGCGCCCCTGACGCCCGGGACGGCACCATGACCTGCCGGATCCGGCACGGCCCGCCGCGCACGGCGCGCCCGCCCGGTTCCACGGGGCGCCGCCCGTCGGCCGCTCCGCGTGCTTGCCTCGCGATCGGCTTCCGCTTGAACCGCGCGCACGGCGGAGCCGGGCCTTCCGCCCGCCGTGACGACGCCCGACCAGGAACGCGAGTCGCCATGACCCAGAACTCCGAGCACACCCCCGCCTCCGCCGACCTCGACCCGACGGTCGCCGCGATCGCGGAGGACATCGTCACCGAGGACGCCGCCCCCGTGGCCCCCGAGCAGACCTTCGCCGACTTCGGGGTGCACCCCGCGATCGTCGAGGCCCTGGAGGCCAAGGGCATCGTCCACCCCTTCCCCATCCAGGCCATGACCCTGCCGGTCGCCCTCGGCGGCCACGACATCATCGGCCAGGCCAAGACCGGCACGGGCAAGACCCTCGGCTTCGGCATCCCCGCGCTGCAGCGCGCCATCGGCCCGGGTGAGCCCGGCTGGGACGGCCTCGAGGCCAAGGGCACCGCGGGCGCCCCGCAGGCCCTGATCGTCGCCCCGACGCGCGAGCTCGCCGTCCAGGTGGCCGGCGACCTCACGGCCGCCGCGGCCCGGCGCCCCCTGCGCATCGCCACCATCTACGGCGGCCGCGCCTACGAGCCGCAGATCGAGGAGCTGCAGCGCGGCGTCGAGATCGTCGTCGGCACCCCCGGCCGCCTCATCGACCTGATGCGCCAGCGCCACCTGCGCCTGGACCTGGTGAACACGGTGGTGCTGGACGAGGCCGACGAGATGCTGGACCTCGGCTTCCTCCCCGACGTCGAGACCCTGCTCGCCGCCGTCCCGGCCGTGCGCCAGACCATGCTGTTCTCGGCCACCATGCCGGGTCCCGTGGTGGCGATGGCGCGCCGCTACATGACGCAGCCGACCCACATCCGCGCGGCGGACCCGGAGGACGAGGGCCTGACGAAGAAGGACATCCGTCAGCTCGTCTACCGCGCCCACCACATGGACAAGGACGAGCTCGTGGCCCGCGCCCTGCAGGCCGAGGGCCGCGGCCGGACCATCATCTTCACGCGCACCAAGCGCACGGCCGCCCGCGTGGCGGACGAGCTGACGGCGCGCGGCTTCGCGGCCGGCGCGCTGCACGGCGACCTCGGCCAGGGCGCCCGCGAGCAGGCGCTGCGCGCGTTCCGCAACGGCAAGGTGGACATCCTCGTGGCCACCGACGTCGCGGCGCGCGGCATCGACGTCGACGACGTCACCCACGTGTTCAACTTCCAGGCGCCGGAGGACGAGAAGACCTACGTGCACCGCGTGGGCCGCACGGGCCGCGCCGGCAACAAGGGCGTGGCGGTGACCCTCGTGGACTGGGAGGACATGCCGCGCTGGTCCCTGATCGACAAGGCGCTCGGCCTCGGCCAGCCCGAGCCGGTGGAGACCTACTCCTCCTCCCCGCACCTGTTCTCCGACCTCGGCATCCCGAAGGGCACGAAGGGCCGTCTGCCGCAGGCCAAGCGCGTGCTCGAGGGCCTCGAGGGCGAGACGCTCGAGGACCTCGGCGGCCCCGAGGCGAAGCAGCGCGACGGCGGCCGCGGACGGGGTCGCGAGGGCGGTCGGTCCCGCGACGGCGAGCGCGGCGGCCGTGAGGGCGGCCGGGGCCGCCGCTCCGGCGAGGGTCGTGACGCGGCGCGCGGCGGGGGCCGCGGCGAGCGCTCCGAGCGCTCTGGCCGGGGTCGTGGTGAGGCACCCGCCGAGCAGCGCGCCGGGGCCCGCAGCCGTGGTGAGGCACCCGCCGAGCAGCGCGCCGAGGGCCGGGGCCGTGGTCGCGGCGATGGTCGCGAGCGCACCGCCTCGCGCTCCGAGGCCCCCGCGGCCCGCACGCCGGAGCCGGTGGCCGGCGTCGAGCTCACCGACGCCCGCCGGGCCGAGCGCGCGGAGGCCCGGGCCGAGGCCCGTCGTCGCCGGGGCGGCCGCACCCGCACGCGCCGCCGCAACGGCGAGGTCGTGGACGGCTGACAGTCCCTCCCGGGCCCCCGGGAATCTTCTGCGCGAATGACCCTTCCGACCGCCGTGCAGGCGGCCGCAAGGGTCATTCGCGCAATGGATCCTCCGCCGTCGCCCGGGCTCAGCCGCGGATGATCGCCGTGCCGGTGCCCTGCCGCTCGATCTCGGCGAGCACCTCTGCGCCCGTGCTGTGCTCGCCGATCGGATTGGGCTTGCCGGTGCCGTGGTAGTCGGACGAGCCGGTGACGAACAGCCCGTGCCGGTCCGCGAACGCGCGCAGCCACGTGCGCTCCTCCGCCGGATTGTCCCGGTGCTCGACCTCGACCCCGGCCAGTCCGGCCTCGGCCATCTGCTCGAACACCTCGTCGCCCACCACGCGGCCCCGCATGCGCGCCCGGGGATGCGCGAACACCGGCACCCCGCCGGCGGCCCGGATGAGCGCGACCGCCTCGGCCGGGTCCGGGGCGAAGTGCGGCACGTAGTACTTGGACCGGCCGGCGAGGATCTCCGTGAACGCCGCGGAGCGGTCCGGGACGGCCCCGATCGTCACGAGGGCGTCGGCCAGGTGGGGCCGGCCGATCGTCGCGTTCTCCGCCGCGTGCTCCTGGACCAGCTCCCACGTGATCGGGAAGTCCGCGCCCAGGCGCCGCACCATCTCCTGCGCCCGGATCAGCCGCGCGTCGCGGGCCAGGCCGACCTCCCGCAGCAGGGCGGGGTCCTCGGGGTCGTGCAGGTAGCTGAGCACGTGCACGCTCACGCCGTCGGCGGAGGTGCAGGACATCTCCATGCCGGGCACGAGCGTCAGCCCGGTCTCCCGCGCGGCGTGGGCGGCCTCGGCCCAGCCGGCGGTCGTGTCGTGGTCGGTGAGCGCGAGGCCGTCCAGCCCGACCCGCGCCGCCGCACGCACCACGTCGGCCGGCGGCTCGGTGCCGTCGGACTCGGTCGAGTGCGTGTGCAGGTCGTAGCGGGCCATGGCGGCCATGGTACCGAGACCCGCGCGCGGCGGCCCCGACCTGCCCGCGCCCACCGGTGCCATGATGGAGGGCATGACCGATGCCGCACAGCACCCCGCCCAGACCACCCCCGACCAGCCCGCCGCCGCCCCCGAGGCGGGCGCCGACGGCACCGGCGCGGTGAACCCCCAGCCGCTGGCCGAGCGCGTCGACAACCGCTCGCAGCGCCCCGCCTCGAACGCCTTCCGCGACTTCATGGCCTCCGACTGGGCGCCCTCGTCGCAGGCCCTGCCCGACCCCGACGCCTCTGCCCCGTACGCCGCCCGGCGGCGGGCCGCCGTGTCCGCGCGCTTCCCGGGCGAGCGGATCGTGGTGCCGGCCGGCCGCCTCAAGGTCCGCTCGAACGACACCGACTACCGCTTCCGCGCGCACTCCGCGTTCGCCCACCTGACGGGCCTCGGCGTGGACCACGAGCCGGACGCCGTGCTCGTGCTCGAGCCCACGGACCCGGGCGCCGGCGACGACGGCACGGACCACACCGCCACCCTGTACTTCCGTCCCCTGGCCGGCCGGGACACCGAGCAGTTCTACGCGGACTCGCGCTCGGGCGAGTTCTGGATCGGCCCCCGTCCGACCCTGGCCGGCCTGGCCGCCCGCACGGGTCTGCGCACGGCGGGGCTCGAGGAGCTCGAGTCCGCCATCACCAAGAACGTGGCCGCGGACGGCACCGCGGTGCGGCTGCTGGCCGAGACCGACCAGGACGTGGACGCGCTGCTGGCCGCCGTCCGGACCGAGGCCGGCGTGGACCTGGCCGCCGCGGCCGAGGCCGACGCCCAGACCGCCGAGTTCCTCTCCGAGCTGCGCCTGGTCAAGGACGCGTGGGAGGTCGAGCGGATGCGCGCCTCGGTGGCCGCCACGATCGCGGGCTTCGAGGACGTCGTGCGGGCCCTGCCGCGCGCCGTCGGCCACGACCGCGGCGAGCGCGTGGTCGAGGGCGCCTTCTTCGCCCGCGCCCGCCTCGAGGGCAACGACCTGGGCTACGACACGATCGCGGCCTCCGGCAACAACGCCACGATCCTGCACTGGATCCGCAACACGGGCGCCGTGCGCCCGGGTGAGCTGCTCCTGCTCGACGCCGGCGTCGAGGACGACTCCCTCTACACCGCGGACATCACCCGCACCCTGCCCGTGTCCGGCACGTTCACGGACGTGCAGCGCCGCATCTACCAGGCGGTCCTCGACGCCGCGGACGCCGCCTTCGCGATCGTGCGCCCCGGCATCCGGTTCCGCGAGCTCCACGCCGAGGCCATGCGGGTGCTCGTCGACCGCCTCGACGGCTGGGGCCTGCTGCCGGTCTCGGCCGAGGTCGCGCTCTCGGACGAGGGCCAGCACCACCGGCGCTGGATGCCCCACGGCACCTCGCACCACCTCGGCCTCGACGTGCACGACTGCGCGCAGGCCAAGCGCGAGCTCTACCTGGACGGCGTGCTCGAGCCGGGCATGGTCTTCACGATCGAGCCGGGTCTGTACTTCAAGGAGGAGGACCTGGCCGTGCCGGAGGATTACCGCGGCATCGGCGTGCGCATCGAGGACGACATCCTCGTGACCGAGGACGGGGCCGAGAACCTCTCCGCGGTCCTCCCCCGCACCCCGGACGAGATCGAGGCCTGGATGGCGCGGCTCCAGGCGTGATCCGGCGCGGAGGGCGCCCCTAGGGTTCGGACCATGGGTATCGACCTGACCACCGAGCTCACCGCCCTCCGCGACCGCCTCCTCTCCGCCGAGGCGGAGCACGCCGACCTCATCTCCCGCGTCCGGGAGCGCCACCGGGCCTCGGCCCGGAACCTCGTGCACTACGTCGCCCTGCGCGGCACCGACCTGCGGCCCCTGCAGGAGGCGCTGAGCGACGCCGGACTGTCCTCTCTGGGCCGCATGGAGGCCGGCGTGCTGGGCCACGTGGACGCGGTGCTGGCCGCCGCCCGCGCGCTCGACGGCGACCCCGCCCCCGCGCCCGAGGACGACGCCCTGACCTCCGCCGAGGGCCGCGCCATCCTCGCCCGCAACGCGGCGAGCCTGCTCGGTCCGGCCCGCGGCGACCGGGACGCGCGCATCATGGTGACCATGCCCTCCGAGGCCGCCACGGACCCGGAGCTCGTGGCCCGGATCGCCGAGGCCGGCATGGACCTGGCGCGCGTGAACTGCGCCCACGACGACGAGCAGGCGTGGGCCGCCATGATCGCGGCGGTCCGCCGGTGCGCCGGTGCGGGCCGGCCCGCGCCCCTGGTCGCGATGGACCTGGCCGGGCCGAAGGTGCGCACGGGCCCCATCGAGCCGGGACCGCGCGTCGTGAAGGTGAAGCCCGCCCGGGACCTCTCCGGGACCGTCACCGAGCCCTCCCGCGTGTGGCTCACCGCCGGGACCCATGACGCCGTGGCCGCGGCTCACGGGCCGGAGGGCGCCGTCGTCGTGCCGCTGGCGGCCCCGGAGGGGACGACCCTGGCGGGCCTGCAGCGCGGCGACGAGATCGAGCTGACCGACGCGCGTGGTGCACACCGCAGGCTGGAGGTCGAGCAGGTGGACGGCGAGGGCGTGCTCGTGCAGGCGGACAAGACGGTCTACTGGGCGACGGGCACGGCGCTGACGACGCCGCACGGGCCGCTCGAGGTCGGGCCGCTGCCCCCGCTCGAGCAGTCCATGCGCGTGCACGAGGGCGAGGAGATCGTGCTGGCCCGCTCGCTCGAGCCGGTCCCCGCGGTCGACACGCCGCCCTACCGGATCGGCCTCACCCTGGCGCAGGCGTTCGCGGATGCGGCGGTCGGCGACCGGGTCTCCCTCGACGACGGACGGATCGGCGCGCGGATCACAGCGGTGTCCGCCGACGAGATCACCCTCGAGGTGACCCAGGCCGGCCCTCGCGGGGCGAAGCTCAAGGCGGAGAAGGGCGTGAACTTCCCGGACACGTACCTGGCCATCCCGGCCCTCACGGACGAGGACCTCGCCCACATCCCGTTCGCGGCCCGCCACGCGGACATGGTGAACATGTCCTTCGTCCGCTCGGCCGAGGACGTGGCCCAGCTGATCGACGCGCTCGAGGCCGAGGACGCACCGGACGTGGACATCACGCTGAAGATCGAGACGGTGGAGGCCTTCCGGCAGCTGCCGCGGATGCTGCTCGAGGCGATGCGCTGGCGGGACGTCGGGGTGATGATCGCCCGTGGCGACCTGGCGGTGGAGGCCGGCTTCGCACGGATGGCCGAGCTGCAGGAGGAGATCCTGTGGCTGTGCGAGGCGGCGCACGTGCCCGCGATCTGGGCCACCCAGGTCCTCGAGTCCCTCGCCAAGACCGGCCTGCCCTCACGGGCGGAGATCACGGACGCCGCGATGGCGCAGCGGGCCGAGGCCGCGATGCTGAACAAGGGCCCGTACATCGACCGCGCCGTCACCGTCCTCGGCGACATCCTGGGCCGGATGCACGGTCATGCGAGCAAGAAGCGCGACATGCTCCGGCGGCTCGAGTCCTGGTCCCTCTGACGGGGCTCAGCCGCGCGGCTCGTCCTGGGGCCGGGGCGGGTGGCCGCCGCGCGCCTCGATGAGCTTGGCGACCTCCTCCGGGGGCAGGGTCACGCCGTAGGAGCGGTCCAGGCCGGTGGGCGCGGGGTCCGCCTCCGGGACGGGCCGGGCCGGCGCCTCGGGTCCGCCGGGAGCGGGCGCCGCGTGGGACCCGCCCGACGACGGCGCGGCGGCCGGGGTGGCCTGCACGGACCCGCCCCCGGCCTCCTCCGCGGCGGGGGCGGGCGCCGGCTGCGGGGCCGGCTGCGGCGTCGGGGCCGCGGCACCGCCCAGGCCCAGCTCCTGGCGGGCGCGGGCGGCGTGGTCGAACGCGACCACGAGGTCGAAGGCCGTCGGCACGACGGCCTGCGAGGACGCGAAGCCGTGCTGGCCCCGACGCATCGCGAAGCCGATCACGCCGAAGATCAGCCACACCGCCAGGCCCAGCAGCATGGAGGTGAGGATCTGCCCCGGGCCGGCCTCGGGGGCCAGCAGGTAGAGGAACATGCCGATCAGTCCGCCGAAGAACACGCCGCGCACACCCGCGGACAACGCCACCTGGGCGTAGTTCAGCCGGCCGCGCACCCGCTCCACGACCCGCAGGTCCTTGCCCACGATCGACACGGCGCTCACGGGGAAGTCCGTGGCGGCGAGGCGGTCCACCTGCTCGCGCGCCTGCGCGTAGGTGGCGTAGGTGGCCAGCAGCTCTCCGCGGGGCAGGCCCTGCTCGGCGCCGGGCTGAGGGTTGGACATCATGAACGACATGGACCCATTGTGCCCGGCCCGGCGCCCGGGCGGGCGGCGGTCCGCCGTACGCGGACACGGAGCCGCGGTCCGGCACGCCGTAGGCTGGGTCGGTGAGCTCCCCCAAGATCTTCGTGGCCCGCCTGCTGGGCCTGGACGTCTTCGACCCCCTCGGCGACCGCCTGGGACGGCTGCGCGACGTCGTCGTGCTGGACCGCGGCCCCGCCGCAGCCCCGTTCGCCACCGGCCTCGTGATCGAGGTCCCCGGCAAGAAGCGCGTCTTCGTCCCGATGACGCGGGTGACGTCCATGGACTCGGGCCGGATCATCACGACCGGGCTGATCAACCTGCGCCGGTTCTCCCGCCGTGGCGCCGAGCAGATGGTGGCCGCCGACCTCTTCGACCGGAAGGTGCGCCTCTCCGACGGGTCGGGCGAGGCCTTCCTGGAGGACATCGGGCTGGAGCAGCAGCGCAACGGCGACTGGCTGGTCTCGGACCTGTACGTGCGCCGCATCGTCGGCCGCGGCCCCTTCGGCCGCGCCCAGCGGGGCGAGCACCTCCTGCTGAACTGGGACGAGGCCCGCTGGACGGCGCAGGCCGACCCGCAGGGGGCCACGAGCTTCCTCGCCGCGCACGAGGACCTCAAGCCCGCCGACCTGGCGGACATGCTCCACGACATGTCGGAGAAGCGCCGCGTCGAGGTCGCCAGGGAGCTGCAGAACGAACGCCTCGCGGACGTGCTCCAGGAGCTGCCCGACGACGACCAGGTGCAGATCCTCTCCCAGCTGGACATCGACCGCGCCGCCGACGTCCTGGAGGAGATGGACCCGGACGACGCGGCGGACCTGCTCCACGAGCTGCCCGACTCCCAGCAGGAGCTGCTGCTCGAACGCATGGAGCCGGAGGACGCCGAGGACGTCCGGCGCCTGCTCGAGTACGAGGAGGGCACGGCGGGCTCGCTCATGACCCCCGTGCCGGTCATCCTCCCCCCGGAGGCCACCGTGGCCGAGGCCATGGCGACCATCCGACAGCAGGAGATCTCCCCCGCGCTGGCCTCGCTCGTGATCGTGGCCCGGCCGCCGTTGGAGACGCCGACGGGCCGGTTCCTCGGCGTCGTCCACTTCCAGCGCCTGCTGCGGTACCCGCCGCCGGAGGCGATCGGCAACATCATGGACAAGGACCTCGAGGCCGTCTCGGACCTCGCCCCCATCGCCCACGTGACCCGCGAGCTCGCGACCTACAACCTCACGTGCATCCCCGTGGTGAACGAGCAGGACCGCGTCGTCGGGGCCGTGAGCGTGGACGACCTGCTCGACCACATCCTGCCCGACGACTGGCGGGCCATGGACCTCGACGACGCCGAGACCCGCCCCGCAACCTGACCCCGCGGCCCGCCGCCGCACGACACCGGAGGTGTGAGCATGACCCAGACCGCGCGAGACCTGCGCCCGGGCCGCGGCACCGGCCTGGACACCCCGCTGAGCGCCAGCGGGCGCCGCGTGCCCCGGCTGGCCCCGAACCCGGACGCCTTCGGCGAGGCCACCGAGGGCATCGCCCGCTTCATGGGCACCCCGCAGTTCCTCGTCTGGATGACGCTGTTCTGCGCCGCCTGGCTGGGCTGGAACACGTTCGGCCCGATGGCGTGGCGGTTCGACTCCGCCGAGCTCGGCTTCACCGCGCTCACGCTCATGCTCTCCCTCCAGGCGTCCTACGCCGCACCCCTGCTCCTGCTGGCGCAGAACCGCCAGGACGACCGGGACAGGGTCGCGCTGCGCGAGGACCGTGACCGCGCCGAGCGCAACCTCGCCGACACCGAGTTCCTCACCCGCGAGATCGCCGGTCTGCGGCTGGCCGTCCAGGAGGTCGCCACGCGCGACTTCGTGCGCGGCGAGCTGCGCGGCGTCCAGGACGACCTCAGGGACGACCTCCGCGAGGCGCTGCGCGCCGAGCTGCGGGAGGAGATCCGGGAGGAGATCCGGGAGGAGCTGCGCGCCGGCCTCCCGGGCGCCGAGGCCCAGCCCCGCAAGAACAAGAAGACCAAGGGCCGCGGCCGGGATGCGCGGCGCGGCGACGCCGGCGCCGAGCCCACGACCACCACGCTCGCCACCCTCGCGGCGCAGGAGGCCCAGGAGGCCCGCGAGGCCGGGGGGTCCGGTCCGGTGACCGGCCCCGCCGGCGGTGCGGGCCCGGTGGACGGGGGCGGCCGATGAGCGCCCTGGGCCTGCCCGTGCCCGAGGTCCGCACCGACCTCGAGCGCCGGGTGCTGGAGCGGCTCGCCACGGTCCAGGACCCCGAGATCCGCCGCCCGATCACCGACCTCGGCATGGTGGAGTCGGTCGTGGAGACCGCCCCGGGCGTCGTCGAGGTCGCGGTGCTGCTCACGATCGCCGCGTGCCCCCTGCGCGGGACGATCCAGACGGACGTGGCCGCCGCCGTCGCCGACGTACCCGGCTGCGGGTCCGTGGACGTCCGCGTCGGGGTGATGGAGCCCGAGCGCCGCCTGGCGCTGCAGGACGCCCTGCGCGCGGCCCGGCCGACGAACCCGTTCGGGAAGGACACGCTCACGCGCGTCCTCGCGGTGGCCTCGGGCAAGGGCGGCGTGGGCAAGTCCTCGGTCACGGCCAACCTCGCGGTCGCGCTCGCCGCGCGCGGACTCGCCGTCGGCCTGATCGACGCGGACGTGCACGGCTACTCCATCCCCGGGCTCCTGGGCGTGACCGGCACCCCGACGAAGCTGGACCGGATGATCCTGCCCCCCGTGGTGCGGGACGTGAAGGTCATCTCGATCGGCATGTTCCTCGACGCGGACCGGCCGGTGGCCTGGCGCGGGCCGATGCTGCACCGCGCGCTCGAACAGTTCGTCACGGACGTGCACTGGGGCGACCTGGACGTCCTGCTCGTGGACCTGCCCCCGGGCACCGGGGACATCGCGATCTCGACGGCGCAGCTGCTGCCCGCCTCGGAGCTGCTCGTGGTGACCACGCCGCAGCACGCCGCCGCGCAGGTGGCCGCGCGCGCCGGTCAGCTGGCGGAGCAGACGGGCCAGACCGTGGCCGGCGTCGTGGAGAACATGGGGCCGATGACCCTGCCGGACGGCACCGTGCTGGATGTGTTCGGGACCGGCGGCGGCGCCGAGGTGGCGGAGCGGCTGTCCGGGGTGCTGGACACTCAGGTGCCGCTGCTGGGCACCGTACCCCTGGACCCGGCGCTGCGGGCGGGCGGCGACGTCGGCGAACCCGTGGTGGTGTCCGCCCCGGAGAGCCCCGCGGGCCGGGCGCTGACGCAGATCGCGCAACGGGTGGCCGTGCGGCCGCGCGGGCTGGCCGGGCGGCCCCTGCCGTTCACCCCTCGCTGACCTCGGGGGCCGGCGCCCCGGCCGGGCCCCCCGACGCGCGCGACGGCGTCAGGTCGCGTCGACGTCGAAGGGGGCGGGCGCCAGCCCGAGCAGCTCGAGGGGGTCCGGTGCGGTCTCCACGGCGGCAGGACGCTCCTCGGCGAGGGCCTCGGCGCGGCCGGAGGCCATCAGGGCTGCGGCGGCACCGCCCACGGCGGCCGCCCCCGCAGCGGGCGCGGTGGACGGGGCCTGTGCGGCTGTGCCGGACTCCGCGGCGGCGGTGCTGCCGGCCCCGGCGGGGCGGCGGAAGAGCGTGCGCGGATCCATGTCCGCCAGGTCTTGGCGGGTGAGGCCACCGTGCACGTCCTCGGCGCTGACGCCCGTCGCCTGCGCCGCCCGGGACGCGGGCGTGGACGGGCCACCGGCGGGCTCGCGGAGCGCGTCGCGGATGATGCGGCGCGGGTCGTACTGGCGGGGGTCGTACTTGCGCCAGTCCACCTCGTCGAAGTCCGTGCCGGTCTCCTCCTTGAACTGCGCCTTGGCACCCTCGGCCTTGCCGCGCATGACGCGCAGCCAGTCGGTGAAGGCGCGCGTGTACTCGGGGAGCCTCTCCGGCCCGAGGATGACGATTGCGAGCACCGCCAAGATGATGAACTCGCTGCCGTTGATACCAAACACCCTCCGAACTCTACTAGAGCGGCACCGCCCCACAGCCCGGAGCCGCGGGGACGGGGTGGCTCAGCCGCGGGGGCGCGGCACGGCGTCCGCGATGCGTTCGAGGCCTCGCTCCAGGCGCTCCTCGACGGCGTCCCCGCCGCCCAGCTCGAGCACCCGTGCCCGCTCGGAGACCAGCAGGTGGGTGAGGACCGCGTCGGCACGCTCGTCCGGCAGGCTGGCCTCCACGCGGTAGGCGGCCTGCGGCGTGGTCAGCTCGGCCGTCCAGCCGTCCTGCCCCCCCGCCGGGACGATCCGGTAGACGCCGCCGCCGGCCAGCCGACGCTCCTGCGCCCCCGTGCTCAGGGGCGCGGTCGAGGCACAGCCCCCCGGGGCGGCTCCCACGATCCGGGGTCGGCACTCGCGGACGGTCACGGTCGGCTCGTCCCGGCCCCAGCCGACGACGACCTCCACGTCCTCGGCCGTCTGGGCGGTGTCCACGGTGAGCGGCTCCAGGCCGGCCCCCACGAGGGAGGGCACCGTCCAGCCCTGACCCCGCAGCTCCGCGACGGTGCCGCGCCGGTCCGTCGACGCGGTCCCGGCGGCCGGCAGGGCGACGGTGTCCGTCGGGGTCGGGGCCGTGCGCACGGCCGTGGTGCGGGGCGCGCCGGCCACCCAGACCGCGGTGAACAGCCCGCCGAGCAGGACGACGAAGGTGAGCAGCCCCACCACGAGGCGGCCGGAGACGCCGCGGGCGCGCAGCACCGGGGCGACGACGGCGCCGACCGGACGCTGGTGCACCGTGCGGGCGGCGTCGAGCACGCGGGCCCGGGCCTGGACGGTGGCGCGGCACTCGGGGCAGCGGTCCAGGTGGCGGGCGATGCGCTCCCGGGACGCGGCGGGGAGGGCGCCCTCGAGGTAGGCGTCCATGTGGCGCTGGGTGTGTCGACGTCCCATGCGGCCACCTCCTCGGTCCTCGCGTCCTCGGCCCGGCGAACGGCCTCCCGCACGGCGGGAGCCGGTTCGTGCCGTGTCCCATCATCGGCCCGCCTCCTGGGAGAACACTGGGTCGCGGCCGCGTGCCGGCCCGTACACTGGCCCGCGTCGCCCGTGCCGCGGGCGAGGTCCCGCCGTCGTCGTCCCGGAGTCAGCCATGAGCGCCCTGCAGCCCCAGCCCACCGACAAGCACGCGTCCTGGGCCTGGTCGGAGAGCCGGGCCACCGAGGACGACGTCGTCCTGCGCGCCCGCGAGCGCGCCGCCGAGCTGGACGTGCCGCCGGTGAGCGAGGGGACGGCGGCCCTGTTGACGGTGCTGGCGGCCACGCGTGCCCCCACGGCGGTCGTGGAGGTGGGCACGGGCGCCGGCGTCTCGGGCCTCGCCCTGATGCGCGGTCTGCCCGAGCGCACGGTCCTCACCACCGTCGACCCGGACGCGGAGGCCCAGCGTGCGGCCCGCGAGGCGTTCTCGGAGGCCCGCCTGCCCACGAGCCGCACCCGCATGATCACGGGACGCTCCCGGCTCGTCCTGCCCCGGCTCACGAGCGGCGCCTACGAGATGGTCCTGGTGGACGGGGACCCGGCCGCGCGTCAGTTCGACGTCGAGCAGGCCGCGCGCATGCTCGCCCCCGGCGGCGTGCTCGTCGTGGTGGACGCCCTCGACGGGGACCGCGTTCCCCGGCCCGCCGTGCGCGACGAGTCCACCGTGTCCGCCCGGGCGGTGGACCGCCTCATCCGGGAGGACGAGCACTGGCTGTCCGCCGTCGTCCCCTCCGGCACGGGCGTGCTGATCGCGGTGCGCCGCTGATCCGCGGCGTCGCCGGGGACGCGGACGCCCCGCGCACCGTGACGGTGCGCGGGGCGTCCGCGTCGAAGGGGTCCGGGCTCAGGCCTGGATGACGCCCTCGAGGCACTCCTTGAGCTCGCGGGCCTCGTCCGCGTTGATCTCCAGCACGAGACGGCCGCCGCCGTCGATCGGCACGCGCATGATCAGGCTGCGCCCCTCCTTGGTCACTTCCATGGGACCGTCCCCGGTGCGGGGCTTCATGGCGGCCATTGCGACTTCCCTTCTGGATGATGTTCCCGTCACGGCGTCCGGCGACCGCGGGAGCGGGCACTGTCCGGACGCCTCCGGCGCCCCCGCACGCGAGCGTGCGCGAGGCCGGTCACATCACTATTATCGCGGATTCCGCGTGCTCGCGCCAAACGATGGCCCGCACCGAGCCCGGCCCGCGACTCAGGCACGCCCCGCCGGATCGCTCCGGGACGGGTCGGCGGCCTCGAGCTCGGCCACCCGGGCCCGCAGGGCGGTCACCTCGTCCTCGCACTGCGCCAGGGCGTCCCGCAGCCGCAGCAGGACGGCGTCCACCTGGTCCCGCTGGTAGCCGGGCACCGCGACGGCCAACCGCAGCAGGTCGACATCCGCCGCGCGCGGCCGCTCCGGCAGCAGCACGGGGTGCCCCGGCGTCCGCCCGGCCGGGTCGTCGGCCCGGAGCGTGAGCCGGCCCGCGAGGGCGGCGGCCAGGGCCGCCAGCACGACGACGAGCACGGCCACCAGGACGATCCACTGCGGCCCGCTCACGCGTCGGCCCTCCCCGCCGAGCGGAGCACGCACGCGACGGCCTCCTCGGCCGTGTCCACGAGGTGGAACAGGTCCGGGTCCTCGGGCGAGATCATGCCGCGCTCCACGAGCGTGCCGCGGATCCAGTCCACAAGCGGGCTCCAGAAGCCGCGGTCCACGAGGACCACGGGAAAGCGGGTGACGGTGCCGGTCTGCACGAGGGTGAGGGCCTCGAAGAGCTCGTCCAGGGTGCCGAGGCCGCCGGGCAGCACGATGAACCCCTGCGCGTACTTGAGGAACATGACCTTGCGGACGAAGAAGTAGCGGAAGTCCACGCCCACGTGCACCCAGGGGTTCAGGCCGGTCTCGAACGGCAGATCGATGCCCAGGCCCACGGACTCTCCACCGGCCTCGTGGGCACCCCGGTTGGCGGCCGCCATGGTGCCGGGCCCTCCGCCGGTGATGACCGTGTACCCGGCCTGGGCCAAGCGGCTCCCGACCTCGTGGGCCAGGGCGTACTCGGCGCTGCCCTCGGGCGTGCGCGCCGAGCCGAACACGGAGACCGCGGGACCCAGCCCCGCGAGGGTGCCGAAGCCCTCGACGAACTCCGCCTGGATGCGCAGGACACGCCAGGCCTCGGACGTCGTCGAGGTGACGTCGGCGGCGGGGCGTGCGGCGTCGCCGGGCCGCCGGCCGTCGAGGAGGAGCTGGTCGAACGTGGGGGTGTGCGCCGCCTCCCCGCGCAGGACCTGCCCGCCGCGGCGGACGCGCTGGGGCGCGGCGGCGACGTCGTCGCCCGAGGGGTGCTCATGTGGGGCCATGGCGTCAGCCTAACGAGCCGGCGGGCCGCCAGGGCCGGCGTCGCACGGCGCACCCCGCCGGGTGTGGCGTGCGCTATATTCCATTGGCATGACGCAGATCACGCCTGAGCAGCCCCACGGCGCCCACCTCCCCGACGAGGCCGGCATGCAGCGCCGTCGCGGCGCCGCGGGCGATGACCTGATCGTCCTCGAGGGCGTCAACAAGCACTTCGGCGACTTCCACGCCCTCCGCCAGATCGACCTGCGGATCCCGCGCGGCCAGGTGGCGATCGTCCTCGGCCCGTCCGGCTCCGGCAAGTCGACGCTGTGCCGCACGATCAACCGGCTCGAGACCATCGACGACGACGGCGGCCGCATCCTGATCGACGGGCGGCCGCTCCCCACCGAGGGCAAGCAGCTCGCCCAGCTGCGCGCCGAGATCGGCATGGTCTTCCAGTCCTTCAACCTCTTCGCGCACAAGTCGATCCTGGAGAACGTGACCCTCGGGCCCATCAAGGTGAAGGGCAAGCGCCGGGCGGACGCCGAGCGGCACGCCATGGAGCTGCTCGAGCGCGTGGGCGTGGCCCAACAGGCCAGGAAGATGCCGGCCCAGCTCTCCGGCGGGCAGCAGCAGCGCGTGGCCATCGCCCGCGCCCTGGCGATGGAGCCGAAGGCCCTGCTCTTCGACGAGCCGACCTCCGCCCTCGACCCCGAGATGGTGCAGGAGGTCCTCGACGTCATGGTCCAGCTCGCCGAGGGCGGCATGACCATGGTCGTGGTCACCCATGAGATGGGCTTCGCCCGCAAGGCCGGGGACCGCGTGGTCTTCATGGCCGACGGCGCCATCCTCGAGGACGCCGACCCCGACACCTTCTTCACGAACCCCCGACACGAGCGCGCCCAGGACTTCCTGGGCAAGATCCTCGCGCACTGACCCCGTCCCCCGTCGCACCCCACCGCACCGAACCAGAGGAGAGCACCATGCTCCGCACGAAGCTCCTGACCCTGTCCGCCGTCACCGCCGCGGCCGCCCTGTCCCTCACCGCCTGCGCCCCCTCCTCGTCGCAGGGCGGCGGTGGCGACGCCGCCGGCTCGTCCTCGGCCGGCGAGTCGACGTCGTCCGGCTCCGGCGAGAGCCTGCGCATCGGCATCAAGTTCGACCAGCCGGGCCTGGGCTACCGCGAGGGCTCGGCCCAGCCCACCGGCTTCGACACGGACGTGGCCCGCTACGTGGCGGACAAGCTCGGCGTGGCCGAGCAGGACATCGAGTGGGTCCAGACCCCGTCCGCGAACCGGGAGAACGCCCTGGAGAACGGCGAGGTCGACATGATCTTCGCGACGTACTCCATCACGGACGCCCGCAAGGAGCGCGTCGACTTCGCGGGCCCATACTTCGTGGCCGGCCAGGACCTGCTGGTCCGCGCGGACGACACCGCGATCACCGGCCCCGAGTCCCTCGACGGGAAGAACCTCTGCTCCGTCACGGGCTCCACCTCGGCTCAGAAGATCAAGGACCAGTTCGCCTCCGGCGTGAACCTGGTGGAGCAGGGCGGCTACGCCGAATGCGTGACCTACCTCGAGTCCGGCCAGGTGGACGCCGTGACCACGGACGACATCATCCTCGCGGGCTTGGCCGCCGCCGATGCCAACAAGGGCAAGTTCAAGGTCGTCGGCAGCACCTTCACCACGGAACGCTACGGCGTCGGCCTGCCGAAGGACTCGGAGCACTGCGAGGACATCAACGAGGCCATCAAGGAGATGAAGGACTCCGGCGAGTGGAAGAAGGCCCTCGAGTCCAACACCGAGGGCACGGGCTACACCTACGACGAGACGCTGAACTCCGGCGAGGACGCCGAGTTCGAGCCCTGCGCCTGACGGCCTCCTGCGCCGGGTCGGCCGAGGACGTGACCTGAACCGTCACCCTCGGCCCGCCCGGCGGCTCCCCTGCCCGTCAGCCCCGTCCCGACCCTCGGAGAAGTCATGGAATCGATCTCCTCGCTCCTCGCGGACTACGGCGCGGACATCCCGCTCGCGTTCTGGACGAACATCAGGCTCGCGTTCCTCGCGACCCTCGGCTCGTTCGTCCTCGGCGTGGTGCTCGCCCTGTTCCGCATCTCGCCCGTCCCCTCGCTGCGCGCCCTCGGCACCGGCTACGTCAACGTGGTCCGCAACACCCCGCTCACGATCATCATGCTGCTCGGCGTGCTCGCCGTCTGGGGGCAGCTGAAGATCAGCTTCTCGGCCGACTTCACGCTGAACTTCTTCATCTACGCCGTGATCGCGCTCTCGCTCTACCACGCGGCGTTCATGTGCGAGGCGATCCGCTCCGGCGTCAACACCGTCCCGCTCGGGCAGGCCGAGGCCGCCCGCTCCATCGGCCTGGGCTTCCTGCCCGCGGCCCGCCACGTGATCCTGCCCCAGGCGCTGCGCGGGGCCATCACCCCGTTGGGCAACACCGTGATCGCCCTGACCAAGAACACCACCGTCGCCGCCGCGGCGTCGGTGGCGGAGGCCTCGGGCCTGATGAAGCGCATGATCGAGTTCAGCCCGGACGTGATGGTGGCGATCTTCCTGACCTTCGCGATCGGCTTCTGCCTGATCGTCATCCCCATCGGCCTGCTGACCACGTGGGCCTCCGAGAAATGGGCGGTGGCCCGATGAGCGCCCAGGCCTCCGTCCTCTTCGACGCCCCGGGTCCCCTCGCCCGCCGGCGCATCCTCCTCGCCAACCTCGTCACCCTCGCCGCGGTGCTGGCCGTGGCGGTGCTCGTCCTGATCCAGATGAATGCCACCGGCCAGCTCTCCGGCCGCCGCTGGCTGGCCGCCGTCGACGGCGACGCGTGGCGGAACTACTACCTGCCGGGCCTGCAGTTCACCCTGCAGTCCGCGGGCATCGCCGTGGTCTCCTCCGTGGTGTTCGGCCTGGTGTTCGGCTTCCTGCGGCTCGCCCCGGTCGGCCCGGTGCGCTGGCTGGCCGCCGTCGTCGTCGAGTTCTTCCGGGCCGTGCCGGTGCTCGTGATGATGGTGTTCTTCTACCAGCTGTTCGCACAGGTCGCGCGCTCCGGAGCGATCCAGCCCCAGGACGGCCCGTACTACGCGGTGATCGCGGCGCTGACCCTGTACAACGGGTCTGTGATCGCGGAGCTGGTGCGCTCCGGGGTGCGCTCGCTGCCGCGCGGCCAGCGCGAGGCGGCCGCGGCGGTGGGCATGACGAGCACCCAGTCCCTGCGGCTCGTGGAGGTGCCTCAGGCCCTTATCGCCATGCTGCCGTCGCTGCTGAGCCAGTTCGTGGTGATCCTCAAGGACTCGGCGCTGGGCTACCTCATCGGCTTCTTCGAACTCCTGCATTACGCCCGCCAGCTCGGCTCCGGCAACGGCAACATCCTGCAGTCCCTCGTGGTGGCCGCGATGATCTTCATCGTGATCAACTTCCTCCTCACCTGGGCGGCCACCCGGCTCTCGCGGCGGCTGTCGTCGCGGACGGCCGGCGACGCCAGCGCCCCCACGACCCCGCGCGTCGGGGCGCCCACGGACACGGCGGGCTGACCCGGCGGCGCCGCGGCGGGCCCGCGGGTCGGGCGGCTGGCACCGGCCGACGTCGTCGGGTCACCCGGCCAGCCAGGCCGCGAGCGCCGCGAGGCACGCGTGGACCGCCTCGCGGGGCACGTGCTCGTCGTCCGTGTGGGCCAGGAGGGCGTCGCCGGGGCCGAAGTTGACCGCGGGCACGCCCAGCTGGGAGAACCGGGCCACGTCCGTCCACCCGTACTTGGGCTGGGGCTCTCCCCCGACGGCGGCGACGAACGCGGCGGCGGCCGGCCGGTCCAGACCGGGGCGGGCGGCGGGCGAGGCGTCGTCGATCCGCACCTGGGCGTCCCAGTCCACGCCGGCCCCCTCCAGCACCGTGCGGACGTGCGCGTGGGCCTGCTCGAGGGTCTTGTCCGGCGCGAACCGGTAGTTCAGGTCCACGGACGCCTCGTCCGGGATGACGTTGCCCGCGACGCCGCCGGCCACGCGGATCGCGTGCAGCCCCTCGCGGTACTCCAGGCCCTCCACCGTGACCGTGGCCGGCTCGTACGCCGCCAGGGCGGTGAGCACGGGGGCCAGCTTGTGGATCGCGTTGTCGCCGCGCCACGCACGGCCCGAGTGCGCCGCGACACCGGGGAAGGTGACGCGGTACCGGCACGTGCCGTTGCAGCCGCCCTCCACGACGCCGTCGGTCGGCTCGAGCAGCACCGCGAAGTCGCCCTCCAGCAGCTCGGGGGCCTGGCGGGCCACGCGGGCGAGGCCCGACAGGTCCGAGGCGACCTCCTCGTGGTCGTAGAACACCCACGTGACGTCGTGCACGGGCGTGGGGCCGTCCGCGCGGCCGAAGCGACCGGCCAGGGCCAGCTGCACGGCGACGCCGGACTTCATGTCCACGGCCCCGCGGCCATACAGCACGTCCCCGTCCCACGCCGAGGGCACGGTCCCGCGCGAGCCCGACACGGTGGGCAGGGGCACCGTGTCCAGGTGCCCGGCCAGGATCACGCGGGTCGGCCGCCCCAGAGCGGTGCGGGCGACGACGGCGTCCCCGAACCGCCGCACCTCGAGGCCGCCGAGGGCGCGCAGGGCCTGCTCGACGGCGTCGGCCAGCGGCCCTTCCTCCCCCGAGACGGAGCGCACGTCCAGCAGGGTGGCGGTGAGCGCCGCGACGTCGAGGTCCGGATCGGCGAGGTCGGGCAGGGGCACGGGGGTGGGACTCATGTGTCCAGTCTACGGACGGGCCTCTCGCCGCCCTGCAGCGTGCCCCGGCCGCTCAGTAGGCTGAGGCGCATGACCCAGACCGCCGCACAGCAGCCCTCCCCCCGTCTCGTCTCCGGCCACGGCCTGGCCACCACGGCCGCCGACGGCGCCGTCCTGGACGTGTGGTTCCCCGCGCCCGTGGCCGGTCCGCTCTCCGCTGCGGACGCCTCGCTGCGCGACACCCTGCGCGCCCTCGCCGCGGACGACGCGGACCGCGGGACCACGCAGGCCGTCGTCGAGCTGGAGGTCGACCTGGACGCCGCCCCGGCCTCCACTGCGGACGCGTGGCTGCGCCTGCACGCCCTCTCGCACCGCCTGGCGCGGCCGAACGAGCTCAACCTCGACGGCGTCTTCGGGCTGCTCACCAACGTGGTGTGGACGAACCACGGACCCTGCGCGGTCGCCGACTTCGAGCTGACGCGGGCGAGGCTGCGTGCCCGCGGCGCCGTGCAGGTGTACGGCGTGGACAAGTTCCCGCGCATGACGGACTACGTCGTGCCCTCCGGGGTGCGCATCGGCGACGCGGACCGGGTGCGCCTGGGCGCCCACCTGGCCGAGGGGACGACCGTGATGCACGAGGGCTTCGTGAACTTCAACGCGGGCACCCTGGGGAACTCGATGGTGGAGGGCCGGATCTCGGCCGGCGTCGTGGTGGGCGACGGGTCCGACGTCGGAGGCGGCGCGTCCATCATGGGCACGCTCTCCGGCGGAGGCACCCAGCGGATCGTGGTCGGCGAGCACGTGCTGCTCGGCGCGAACTCCGGCGTGGGCATCTCCGTCGGCGACGACTGCGTGGTCGAGGCCGGTCTGTACGTCACCGCGGGCACGCGCGTGAGCGTGCTGCAGGACGGCGAGGCGGCGCACACCGTGAAGGCCGTGGACCTCTCCGGCGTGCCGAACCTGCTGTTCCGCCGCAACTCCACCACGGGCGGGGTCGAGGCCCTCCCCCGCGCCGGCCGGACCGTCGAACTGAACGCGGCACTGCACGCGAACTGACCCGGCGCACCCGGCTGCCAGCCCGCGGCCCGCGGCCCGCGGCCCTCCCCGCTCCCCGCCGCGTTGGGGGGGCGATTTCCGGTGGTATCCCGCCGGGATAACGCCGACTATCGCCCCCGGAACTCCACGGCGGGCCGGGGGCGGGGCGACGACGACGGCACACGGCGGTCGCCGTCGGCTCCTGCACAGCAGCGCCCGCCCCGCGCGTCGTCCCCGTGCCGCGGCCAGTGCGCCCCAGGCGCGTCGCCGGCGTCGTCCGATGGGTGCATGCCGCGCGTCGTGACTCCTCTGTCGCCCGACCAGCCCGCCGTCCTGTCGGCCACGGACCTGGCCCGACTGGGGCTGCCGCCCGACCGCGCCCGCCGGTCGGACCTGGAGCGGGTCGGGCAGGGCATCCACCGGCAGCGGGCACGCCCTGGCACGGGCTGGGCCGACCTGGGCCTGCCCGAGCCCGGGCACGGCTTCTCCCCCGATCACCTCGCCGCGCTCCTGCGTCGGCGCCCGGATGCCGTCCTCTCCCACGAGACCGCGGCCCACCTGCACGGCCTGCCGATGCCCACGCGAGCCTGGCGGCGGCGCGACCCGGCGACGGGCGAGCTCGAGGCCGGCCCGCCGGCGCACCTCACCGTGGCCCGGGGGACGCGACGCGTCCGGCGGGCCGGACTGATGGACCACCGCAGGCCGCTGGCGCCCGAGTTCGTCACGCACGTGCACGGCCTGCGCGTCACCACCGTCGATCGCACCTGGCTGGACCTGTGCTCCCTGACTCCCCCGTGGACGTTCGAGGACCTCGTGGCCGCCGGCGACCACGCCGTCCGGCACCCGTGGACGCCCGCGGGCCGGACGGACCCGGCCACCACGATCGCCGCGCTGCGGTCGGCGCTGCACGCGTCCGGACGCTTCCATGGCCGCCCGGCCGCGCGGGAGGCGCTGGATTCCGTTCGCGTCGGGGCGGACTCGCCGCCCGAGACCCGCCTGCGCCTGGCCCTCGTGGCCGGCGGGCTGCCGGAGCCGGAGCTGCAGGCCGCGCTCGAGCCCGGGGACCCCGTCTCCCCCGTGGCCGACCTCGCCTACCGCCACGTGCGCCTGGCCCTGCAGTACGACGGTGCGGGGCACCGCACGCGGGAGCAACAGGCGCGCGACGCCCACCGGGACCGCTACGGCCAGGCGCGCGGCTGGACGACGCTCCGCGTCACCTGGGCCGATGGGCGCGAGGACTTCCGTGGCGTCGTCGCGGTGGTCCGACGCCGCCTCGGCCACTCCGCCTCGACATGAAGACGCTCCGGCGAACGCATTGGGGGCGGTTTCGGGTGGTATTCCGTCGGAATACCACCCGAAACCGCCCCCCAACGCAGGGTCAGCGCCCCCGGGTCAGCGCTGCGGGTACTGGCGCAGCTGCTCGCCCACGTAGATCTGGCGCGGGCGGCCGATCTTGGTGGCCGGGTCCTCCATGAGCTCGCGCCACTGGGCGATCCAGCCGGGCAGGCGGCCCAGGGCGAAGAGGACGGTGAACATCTTCTCCGGGAAGCCCATGGCCTTGTAGATCACGCCGGTGTAGAAGTCGACGTTCGGGTAGAGCTTGCGCTCCACGAAGTAGTCGTCGGCGAGGGCCTTCTCCTCGAGGCGCTGGGCGATCTCGAGCAGCTCGTCGTTGCCGCCCATCTTGCCCAGGATGTCCTCGGCGGTCTTCTTGATGATCTTGGCCCGCGGGTCGTAGTTCTTGTACACGCGGTGGCCGAAGCCCATCAGGCGGACGCCGTCCTCCTTGTTCTTCACCTTCTCCATGAAGTCCTCGGGCGTGATGCCCTCCGACTTGATCTTCCGGAGCATGTTCAGCACGGCCTCGTTGGCGCCGCCGTGCAGCGGGCCGTAGAGGGCGTTGATGCCGGCGGACACCGAGGCGAACAGGTTGGCCTGGGTGGAGCCGACCAGGCGCACCGTGGAGGTGGAGGCGTTCTGCTCGTGGTCGGCGTGCAGCATGAGCAGCAGGTCGAGGGCCTTGACCACGTCCGGGTCGATGTCATATTCCTCGGCCGGCACGCCGAAGCACAGGCGGAGGAAGTTCTCCACGTAGTTCAGCGAGTTGTGCGGGTACATGAACGGCTGGCCCAGCGACTTCTTGAACGCGTAGGAGGCCAGCACCGGCAGCTTGCCCAGCAGACGCACGGTGGAGATGTGGACCTGCTCCGGATCGTGCGGGTCCAGGGAGTCCGGGTAGAACGTGGACAGCCCGGACACGGAGGAGGACAGCACCGGCATGGGGTGCGCGTCCCGCGGGAAGCCGTTGAAGAACAGCTTGAGGTCCTCGTGCACCATGTTGTGGCGCAGGATGTTGGTCTCCCAGGCCTCCAGGGTCTCCTTGGACTCGGGCAGCTCGCCGTAGATCAGCAGGTAGGCCACCTCCATGAAGGAGGAATGCTCGGCGAGGTCCTCGATGGCGTAGCCGCGGTAGCGCAGGATGCCCTGGTCGCCGTCGATGAACGTGACGGCCGACTTGGCGTTCGCCGTGTTCATGAAGCCCGGGTCGTAGGTGACGTCGCCGGTCTCCTTCAGGAGCGGGGCGATGTTGATGCCGTTGTTGCCTTCGGTGGCGCGCTCGACGCCGAGGTCCAGGCTCTGCTCGCCGACGGTCAGCCGGACGGACTCGTTCTGGGTCACGGGTGTGCTCCCTCGTTCTCTTCTGGATGGCCCGCGGTCCACGCACCGGGTGGGCGCGCGCACGCGGGGACGACTCTGCTCCAAACTACCAAGGACCGGCCCGGGACACGCGGTCGCTTCCCCCGACGACGGCCCTCGGCCCCGGCTCAGCCGGTCCGCGGCCCGCGGGCGGTGAGTCTCGCCGCGGCCCGGGCGACCGCCTCGTCCGTGGCGGTGATCGCCACGCGGACGTAGCCCTCGCCGCCGGCACCGTAGAACACGCCGGGCCCGGCGATGATGCCCAGGTCCGCCAGTTCGCCCAGCAGGTCCCACGAGTCCTGCGCCGTGGCGTCGGCCGGGTCCAGGCCCGTCCGCCGGGTCCACAGGTACAGCCCCGCCTCGGAGTGGTCCACCGTGTGGCCGGAGGCCTCCAGCGCGGTGCGCAGTGCGTCCCGACGGCGGCGGTAGCGGTCCTTCTGCTCCGCCACGTGTGCGTCGTCGGCCAGGGCCACGGCCATCGCGTGCTGCACCGGGGCGGGCACGATCATGCCCGCGTGCTTGCGGGTGTTGACCAGGGTCGCCACGAGCTGCGGATCCCCCGCGGCGAACGCGGCGCGGTAGCCGGCGAGGTTGGACTGCTTGGACAGCGAGTAGACGCTCAGCAGGCCTGTCAGGTCGCCACCGGAGACCTCGTCGGACAGGATGCAGGGCACGACGGCCCCGTCCCACGCGTCCCAGCCGAGCTCGGCGTAGCACTCGTCCCCGCACACCACGGCGCCCACGGCACGGGCGGCGTCGACCGTGCGGCGCAGCGCCGCCGCGTCCAGCACGGCGCCGGTGGGGTTGGCCGGCGAGTTGGTCCACACGAGGCGCACCCGCTCACGCACCTCGGGCGCCAGGGCGTCGAGGTCGTCCGCGGCCACGGCCTCCGCCCCGGCCAGCAGCGCGCCCACCGCATAGGTGGGGTAGGCGGCCTCGGGGTGGACGACGACGTCGCCTGCGCCGAGCCCGAGCAGCGTGGGCAGCCACGCGATGAACTCCTTGGACCCGACCGTGGGCACCACGGCCGCCGGGTCCAGCCCGGACACCCCGCGGCGCCGGGCGTACCAGTCGACGACCGCGCGGCGCAGGGCGTCCGTGCCGTGCGTCGTCGGGTAGCCGTGCGCGTCGGCGGCCTCGGTCAGGGCCCGGCGGATCAGGTCCGGCGTCGGATCCACGGGCGTGCCGATGGACAGGTCCGCGACGCCGTCCGGGTGGGCGGCGGCACGCTCACGGTAGGGGGTGAGCGTGTCCCACGGGTAGTCCGGCAGCGTCAGCATGGGGCTCAGGCGTCGGCGTTCTGCAGGGGCAGGGCGGAGATGATCGGGTGGTCCTTGGCGATCATGCCCAGCTTGGCGGCGCCGCCCGGGGAGCCCAGGTCATCGAAGAACTCGACGTTGGCCTTGTAGTACTCGGCCCACTCGTCGGGGGTGTCGTCCTCGTAGTAGATGGCCTCGACGGGGCACACCGGCTCGCACGCACCGCAGTCGACGCACTCGTCCGGGTGGATGTAGAGCATGCGCTCACCCTCGTAGATGCAGTCCACGGGGCATTCGTCGATGCACGCCTTGTCCTTGACGTCCACACACGGCAACGCGATCACGTAGGTCATGGCTGACCGTCCACCTCTCTCTGGGCACGGGGTTGCGGGGCTGCGGTCCAGGGTACTCGCTCCCCCGGACGCGTTTCGCGGGCGGTCACAGTAGCCCGGCGGGGGCGCGTGGCGCCGTCGGCGGCCCCTGCGGGTCGGCGGTCCAGCCGCCGGCCCGCGGCCAGCAGGACCAGGCCGAGCGCCGGCTGGCCGACGTTCCAGGCCACGGAGGCGACGACGGCGCCCGGCGCCGCCGCCCACAGGCCGGCCGTCCAGGACACCCCCAGGGCGTCGTCCACCGGCAGGCGCTGCAGGGCCAGGACGGCGGTGAACGCGCCGGCGACGACCGCGGCCCCCGCCGGCAGGGCTCGCCCGCCGCGGCCCGCGCGTCGGACCATCCACCAGCGCTGCGTCGAGCCGACGAGCACGAGCGCCAGCACCGCACCCCAGGGCAGGGCCCAGCCGCCCGGCAGGGAGGCCAGGTTCAGATGGACGGCGGTGCCGAGCGCGCCGGCGACGACGCCGAGCAGCGCCCCGCCCACCACGTCGGCGGGCCGGGCGCGTCGGCGGGGACGGTCAGGCACGGGCGCGGGCGCGCGCGGCCTTCAGGCGCTCGTTGGCGTCCAGGACGACCTTGCGGATGCGGATGTCCTCGGGGGTGATCTCCACGCACTCGTCCTCGCGGGCGAACTCGAGGGACTCCTCGAGGGTGAGCCGGCGCGGGGGCGTCAGGCCCTCGAACGACTCGGAGGAGGCCGCACGCATGTTGGTGAGCTTCTTCTCCTTGGTGATGTTCACGTCCATGTCGTCGGCGCGCGAGTTCTCGCCCACGATCATGCCCTCGTACACCTCGGCGCCGGGCTGCACGAAGAAGGTGCCGCGCTCCTGCAGGTTGATCATGGCGAACGGCGTGGCGGAGCCCGCGCGGTCGGCCACGAGGGAGCCGTTGGTGCGGTACTCGATCTCACCGGTCCACGGCTCGTAGCCGGCCGCGTAGGAGGAGGCGATGCCCGCGCCGCGGGTCTCGGTGAGGAAGCGGGTGCGGAAGCCGATCAGGCCGCGGGCCGGGACCAGGAACTCCATGCGGATCCAGCCCGTGCCGTGGTTGGACATCTCCTGCATGCGGCCCTTGCGGGCGGCCATGAGCTGCGTGACCGCGCCCATGAACTCCTCGGGGATGTCGATGGTCATGCGCTCCATCGGCTCGTGGACCTTGCCGTCCACGGTCCGGGTGACCACCTGCGGCTTGCCCACGGTGAGCTCGAAGCCCTCGCGGCGCATCTGCTCCACGAGGATGGCCAGGGCGAGCTCGCCGCGGCCCTGCACCTCCCACGCATCCGGGCGCTCGGTGGGGAGCACCTTGAGCGAGACGTTGCCGATCAGCTCCTTGTCCAGGCGGTCCTTCACCTGGCGGGCCGTGACCTTGGCGCCCTTGACGCGGCCGGCCAGCGGGGAGGTGTTGATGCCCACGGTCATGGAGATGGCCGGGTCGTCCACCGTGATCAGCGGCAGCGGCTTCGGGTTCTCCGCGTCGGTGAGGGTCTCGCCGATCATGATGTCCTCGATGCCGGCGACGGCGACGATCTCGCCCGGGCCGGCCTCCTCCGCGGGCACGCGCTCGAGGCCCTTGGTGGCCAGCAGCTCGGTGATCTTCACGGTCTTCAGGGCGCCGTCCTGGCGGGCCCACGCGACCTGCTGGCCCTTGCGGAGGGTGCCGTTGAAGATGCGCAGCAGCGCGAGGCGGCCGAGGAACGGGGAGGCGTCCAGGTTGGTGACGTGCGCCTGGAGGACCTCGCCCTCGGTGTAGGACGGGGCCGGGATGTGCTCCATGATCACGTTGAAGAGGGCCTCGAGGTCCTCGGCCTCCGGCAGGGCGCCGTCGGCGGGCTGGGTCAGGGAGGCACGGCCGGCCTTGCCCGAGGCGTAGACGACGGGGACGTCCAGCACCGAGTCGAGGTCCAGGTCCGGGTCCTCCTCGGCCAGGTCCGAGGCCAGGCCGAGCAGCAGGTCCATGGAGTCGGAGACGACCCCGTCGATGCGCGCGTCCGGGCGGTCCGTCTTGTTGACCACGAGGATCACGGGCAGCTTGGCCGCGAGGGCCTTGCGGAGCACGAAGCGGGTCTGGGGCAGCGGGCCCTCGGAGGAGTCCACGAGCAGCACGACGCCGTCCACCATGGACAGGCCGCGCTCCACCTCGCCGCCGAAGTCGGCGTGGCCGGGGGTGTCGATCACGTTGATGGTGACGGTCTCGCCCTCGGGGGCGGACGGGCCGGAGTAGAACACCGTGGTGTTCTTGGCGAGGATCGTGATCCCCTTCTCCTTCTCCAGGTCCCCGGAGTCCATGACCCGCTCGGCGACGTCGCCGTGCGTGTTGAAGGCACCGGTCTGGCGCAGCATGGCGTCCACCATCGTGGTCTTGCCATGGTCCACGTGGGCCACGATGGCCACGTTGCGCAGATCGGAGCGGCGGGTTTCGGTCGAGGTCATGGGCGTCCTGTCCGGTTCGACATCAAAGGGGTGGAGGCGCACGACGACGGCGGCCCCCGTGCGATTGTACGCGCAGGGGCCGCCGTGGACCGGCGGGCCGGTGGGCCCGGGGCCGGCGGCGGGACGCGCCCGCCGCCGACCCGCGCGGTCAGTAGACGCCCTCGCCGAGGGAGGCGAGGAACTCGCGGCGCTCCTGGCGACGCTCCGCCTGCTGGTCCGGGTCCGGCACGGGCGCCGCCGCCAGGAGGCGACGGGTGTACTCCTCCTTCGGGCGGTGGAGCACCTCCTCCGTGGGGCCCTGCTCCACCTGGCGGCCGTCCTTGAGGACGAGCACCTTGTGGGCCAGCATGTCCACCACCGCGAGGTCGTGAGACACGAACAGGCACGCGAACTCGTAGCGCTGCTGCAGCTCCGCGAACATGTCCAGCACGGCGGCCTGGACGGACACGTCCAGGGCCGAGGTCGGCTCGTCCGCGATGAGCACCTGGGGGTCCAGGGTCAGGGCGCGGGCGATCGAGATGCGCTGGCGCTGACCGCCGGAGAGCTCGTGCGGGTACCGGTTCACCACGGAGCGCGGCAGCCGCACCGCGTCCAGCAGCTCCTCGGCGCGGGCCAGGCGTGAGCGCCGGTCCCCCACCTTGTGCACGACCATCGGCTCGGTGATGATGTCGCCGATCGGGAACCGCGGGTCCAGCGAGGCCGCCGGGTCCTGGAAGACCACGCCGATGTTCTTGCGCAGGGCGCGCTGCTCGGCCTTGGGCATCGTCGCCAGGTCGTGGCCCTGGATGCGCAGCGAGCCCTCCGCGATGGTGAGCAGGCCGAGCACCGACTTGGCGATCGTGGACTTGCCTGACCCGGACTCGCCCACCAGACCCAGGATCTCGCCCGGGGCCACCTGGAAGCTGACGTCGTGCACCACGCGGTTCTTCTTGCCGCGGTGGTCGTACTCGAGGTGGAGGTTCTCCGCCTCGATCGCGTACCGGGCCTGCGTCTGCGTGGCCGTGACCGGCTCCGGCTCCGCCACCTCGAGGGGCTCGCCGAGGCGCGGCACCGCCGAGAGCAGCTTCTGGGTGTACGGGTGCCGGGCGTGCTGGAGCACCTGGTGCACCGAGCCCTGCTCCACGAGCTCGCCGTGGAGCATCACGCACACGCGGTCCGCCATGTCCGCCACCACGCCCATGTTGTGCGTGATGAGCAGGATGCCGGTGTTCATCTTGTTCTTCAGGGAGCGCAGCAGCTCCAGGATCTCGGCCTGGACCGTCACGTCGAGCGCCGTGGTGGGCTCGTCCGCGATGATCACCTTCGGCGAGCAGCTGATCGCCATCGCGATGACGATGCGCTGGCGCTGGCCGCCCGAGAACTGGTGGGGGTACTGCTTGAGGCGGGTGGCGGCGTCGGGGATGCCCACCATGGTGAGCAGCTCGACGGCGCGCTTGTCCGCCTCGGTGCCGTAGGCGATGCCGTGCAGCTCGAGGGCCTCCGTGAGCTGGTCGCCCACGGTGAGGACGGGGTTCAGGGCCGTCATGGGCTCCTGGAACACCATCGCCACCTCGTCGCCGCGGATGCCGCGCAGCTGCCCCGGGGTCATGGTGAGCACGTCGCGGCCGGCCAGCTGCACGGAGCCGGTGACGTCCGCATTGCCCGGGAGCAGGCCCATGGCGGTGGCGCTCGTGACGGACTTGCCGGAGCCGGACTCGCCCACGAGGGCGACGACCTCGCCGGGTTTGACGTCGAACGTCACGCCCTTGACCGCGTGCACCTCGCCGAACTCGGTCGCGAACTTCACGTCCACGTCGCGGAAGGCGAGCACCGGCTCGCCGCCCAGGTCGTCGTGGCGGGCCACGACGCCCATCGCGCTCGTCGCGGGGCCCGGAGGGACGCCGACGGCGCCGGAGGAGCCGGGCACGGCGGCGCCGCGCGCCTCGAGGTCGGCCGACGACGCCGCGTGCGAGCCCTGCCCGTCGGCGGTCACGTCGTTCTCGTTCTTCTTGCCGAACATGGATCGGCCTTTCTTGTCGTTCGCGCTCATCGCTGACCGTCCTCGTCCGCGTCGGAGATCCGTGCGGATCCGCCGGCCTCCTCCACGGGGGCCTCGAGCCGACCGGCCGTCGGGGCCGCGGCCAGACCGCCCGCCGTCGTCGCACCGGCCTCGGTGGCGGCCGCGCGGCGGCCGAAGAAGCGGGGCCTGCGGTGGGCGCCCGCGCCCTGGCGCGGGTCGAAGGCGTCGCGCAGGCCGTCGCCGAGGAAGTTCACGGACAGGGCGATCGCGAGGATGATCATGCCGGGCCACCAGAACAGCCACGGACGGGTGGTGAACGCGTTCTGGTAGTCGGAGATGAGCAGGCCCAGGGACGAGTCCGGCGCCTTCACGCCGAAGCCGAGGAAGGACAGCGAGGTCTCCAGCAGCACCGCGCCCGCGATCGCGAACGTCGCGTTCACGACGATCACGCCGATCGTGTTGGGCAGCAGGTGCTTGAAGATCAGGCGGCCCGGCTTGGCGCCCATGGCGACGGCGGCCGCCACGAACTCCTTCTCGCGCAGGGACAGGACCTCGCCGCGCACGAGGCGGGCCAGGGACGTCCAGGACACGAGGCCGAGCACCACCGCGAGCGGGAGGATGCCCATCTTCATGCCGCTGGCCATCTGGCCGAGCACCGCGGCGAGCACGAGCAGCGGGATGACGATGATCAGGTCGGTCAGGCGCATCAGGACGGAGTCGACCCAGCCGCCGAAGTACCCGGACACGGCGCCGACGATCGCGCCGATCACGGTGGAGAGCAGGCCCACGATGGCCGCGATGATCATGGACTGCTGGGTCCCGCGCATCACGAGGGCGAAGTAGTCCTTGCCCGTGGTGTCCTGGCCGAAGGGGTGCTCGCCCCAGCGGATGCCCTCGCCCCCGAAGGCCTGCGGCACGACCGAGAGCGTCGGGCGACCGCCGTTCACCACGGAGGCCGCGGCCGTGTAGGACTTGTCCCACCAGCCGGGGATGCCGGCGAAGCCGATGGAGGAGAACGCCATCAGCGTGATGAAGACCAGCATGATCAGGGAGATCATCGCCGCCTTGTGGCGGAAGAACCGCTTGCGGACCAGGGCGCCCTGGGAGTAGGACTTCCCGGCCTTGGCGCGGAGCTTGGCGTCCTCCGCCTCCGCGAGGTCGAAGATCTGCTTCTCGTCGAGCTGCGCGCCCGTCGTCGAGGAGTTGTTGGTGGTCATCTGGCTCACACTCGAATCCGGGGGTCGAGGACGGCGTAGAGCACGTCCGCCACGAGGTTCATCAGCACGGCGGCGGTGCCCGTCACGAGGAAGAACGCCATCACGGGCATGGGGTCCACGTCGTGCAGGCCGGTGGCGAACAGCTCGCCCATCCCCTTCCAGCCGAACACCTGCTCCGTGATCACGGCGCCGCCGATCAGGCCGGCGAAGTCGAAGGCCATGATCGTGGTGATGGGGATCAGCGAGTTGCGGAACGCGTGCTTCAGGATCACCTGGCGCTCCGGCAGGCCCTTGGCGCGAGCGGTGCGGATGTAGTCCTGACGCGAGACCTCGAGCATGGAGGAGCGCGTGTACCGCGAATACGTGGCCACCGAGATGATGGTCAGCAGGATGGTGGGCAGCAGCAGCTGCGCACCGCGGTCCAGGAACACCACCCAGAAGTGGGCGTCCAGGTTCGGAGTGCCCGAGCCGATCGTGGAGATCGGGCGCGGCTTGACCTTCAGGAAGGCCGGCCAGTAGTTCATCAGGTGCTCCGCCACGATCGCCACGCCCATGATCAGGGCGGTCACCAGCGAGGCGGACACGGCCGAGCCCTTGGAGAAGCCGCCGAGCAGGCGGCCCACCAGGATGGCCACCAGCACGAGGATGACGCCGAGGCCGGCCAGCAGCAGCGCGGACGGCGTCCGCCACAGCAGGCCGTAGGTGGCGTAGTAGGCGACGAGGCCGATCGCGGCCGTGACCAGGGCGGCCTTGAGGACCGGCCGGTTGCGCAGACCGGAGATCACCGCGGTGGCGCCGACGGCGGCGGCCAGGCCGATGACCAGCTGCACGACCGGGCCCATCTGCGGATGCCGCCAGAAGTCGACGGCGAACAGCACCCAGCCGGCGAGCAGGATGAACGCGGCGGTGGCGCCGAACGTGAAGGCGCGCCGCGCGAGGTCGCCCGCCATGACGGCCTGCAGGACCAGGCCCGCGAGGACGGCGACCCCGATGAGGAGGGGCCAGTTCAGCTCGGGGCTGCGGATCCAGTCGTTGAACCGGATCCCCATGTACTCCTTCAGGAGCACGGCCGCCCAGAACACGGGCAGCGAGAAGAAGAGGAAGATCAGGAACGTGACCACGTAGTCGAGGCCGGAGTACTGGCGGATCGCGGTGACGATGCCGATCGCGATGCCGATGATGATCGCCAGGACGGTCGCCAGCACCACGAGGCGCAGCGTGGAGGCCGCGGCGTTGCTCAGCAGGTCTGCGACGGACTGACCGTTCCGGCTGAGGCCGAGGTCGCACTGACCGGTGACGCAGCCGCCGATGCCCTGGAGCCAGTCCCAGTACCGGGCGTACCAGGGCTGGTCCAGCCCCATGAACGCGGTGCGGGCGGCGATGAGGGTCTCACGGTTGGGGTTCTGTGACTCTCGCAGGTCCTGGAGGGGGTCACCCGAGTGGGCCACGAGGAAGAAGAGCAGGATCGACGCGCCGAACAGCACCAGGAGGGAGCTGCCGAGGCGCTTGAGGATGAATTTCAGCACAACAGGGGGTGACCTTCCGTGCGAGTGCAAGGGAAAGGGAGGGGTGCGGGTTCGCCGCGGTTCACGGCCAGAGCCCGGCCGGTGCCCGGCCGGGCTCTGTCCTCGATCCCGACGCCGGCGGTCCGCGGGAGGCGGACCGCCGGGTCAGAGGTCAGCGGGGTGTCACTCCTGGACGCGGACCCACTGCTCCACGTTCCACAGCGCACCCGACTGGGCGGCGGTGTCGCGCACGTTGGCGACGTCGGCCTTGTGGCCGACCAGACCCGGGTGAGCGTACAGCGGGATGGCCTGGAAGTCCTCCCACAGCAGCTTCTCGATGGTCTTGGTCTGCTCCAGCTGCTCGTTCTCGTCCAGCGAGGTGGCGAGCTTGTCCCAGGCCGCGTCCACCTCGGGGTTGTTGTAGCTCTGCTGGTTCTGGGCGCCGTCCGACTGGTAGATGTTCGCGCCGGAGGCCTTCTGGCCCGAGCCGGCCCAGGCGTAGAGGGCGGCGTCGTAGTCACCGGCCGGCATGACCTCCTTGAAGAACACCGGCGAGTTGGCGTCCTGCACGTCGAAGCCGGCCTGGTCGCAGGAGCTCTTGATGAGCGCGACGGTCTCGGTGCGACGCTGGTTGCCGGCCTGGTAGCCGAGGCGGACCGTGGGCTTGGAGACGCCCGACTTCTCGACGAGCTCCTTGGCCTTCTCGATGTTCGGCTGGTCCATCTCCTTCGGGTAGGCCGCGTCCACGACCTCCTGGTACTTGTCCTGGAAGGGGAAGACCTCGCGCAGGTTCATGACCTGGGCGTCCGCGTAGATCGGCTTGATCAGGTTGTCCACGATCTGCTGACGGGGCAGGCAGAGGGCGAAGGCCTCGCGCAGCTCCGGGGAGTCGGCGAAGACCGAGCCCTCGCCGCGGTTGTAGTCCACGTGCTCCCAGGTCAGCTGGTCACCGGTCTGGACGTTGACGTCGTCGCCGAGGCCCTCGAGCTGCTGGAGGGTGTCCACGGTGGCCTGCGGCTCGATGACGTCGAGGTCGCCGTTCTGCAGGGCCTGCACGTGGGTCTTGGGGTCGGCGAAGCGGAGGACGAGCTCCTTGGTGGCCGCCGGGGCGCCCCCGTACTCGGGGTTGGCCTCGAGGGTGATGGACTGGCCGGCCTGCCAGCCGCCGTCCTTGAACTTGTAGGGGCCCATGGAGGGCACCAGCGAAGCGTCCGGCAGCTCGCCGGGGCTGAAGTCCCAGCCGTCGTTCCAGAACTCGGCCGCCGGGGTGAGCGCCTCGACGTCCTTCTCCTTCGCGGCGGTGACGAGCTCCTCGAAGCTCATGCCCGCCTCCTTGGCGACGACGTGCGCCGGCAGCGCGGTGCTGATGAGGATCTCCCAGTCCGCGTAGGGCTCCGGGTAGGTGACGGTGAACTCCTTGCCGTCGGCCTCGCCCTCGGGCGCCTCCGGGATGTACTTGCCCTGCTCGAAGGAGATCGAGTCGAACAGCGGGGTCTCGGCACCCTCGGCCTTGATCGTGTCGTTGTTCGCGGCCCAGTGGACGATGAAGTCGCCCGCGGTGACGGGGGTGCCGTCGGACCACTTGGCGTCGTCGCTGATGGTGTACTTCACGGTCAGCGGGTCGTCCGAGGTCTTCTCGTACCGTCCGAAGTCCTTGTCCGGGATGATCGAGCCGTCGGTGCCGAAGTACCAGAAGGACGAGAACATGCGGTCCGCGACGGCCGAGTTGTACGTGGTGTACGTGTTCGACTGCAGGCCGTTGTAGGACAGGAAGTCGTCGGCGCCCACCGAGTAGGCGATGGAGCCGTCCTGGGTCTTGACGTCGCCCAGGTCGGCCTTCCCCGGCCCGGAGGCCTCGGCGGTGAGCTTCTGGCCCTTGTCCCCTTCGATGACGTTGCCGGCGCCCGAGTCGCCGCCCTGGCTGGCGCCGGAGCCGCTGCTGCTGGAGTCGCCTGCGTTGCCGCCGCCCGGGGCGCACGCGGAGAGGATGAGGGCCGAGCCGGCGGCCAGGGCCGCGGCAGCGGAGAGCTTCGTGTACTTCATGGAAGGTGCTTCCGTTCATGAGAGGTGCAAGGACGTCGCGCGCCCACATCCCTGTGGGGACCTGGTGGTGCGAGACGACCCCCGGGCCGTTCCGCCGAGACGGGACGTTCCGTGAGATGGAGCACACTGTAGCGGGCACATTCAGGTTCGCGAAAGTCCGAATCTGGATCCGTCCCGTCCGTGGCGCACAGCGGTCAGCGACGACGGTCCGCCAGCAGCGTCCGCACGGCCCACGCCCCGCCCATGCCATGGACGCCGGCGCCCGGCGGGGTGGAGGCGGAGGCCAGATACAGCCCGGTCCGACCCGCCCGGTGCGGCCGGGGCGACGCGGTGGGGCGCAGGAGCGCGCGCGCTCCCGCGAGCGATCCCCCCGCGATGTCGCCGCCCACGAGGTTCGGGTTCCACGCCTCCAGATCGGCTGGGCGCATCGCGACCGCGGCCCCGATCCGGTCCCGGAAGCCGGGTGCGTGCCGCTCCACCTCCGCCTCGATCAGCGGACGGACGTCGCCGGGGTGGCCGTGGGGCACATGGGCGTAGGACCAGACGACCGTGTGCCCCCGGGCGGGCCCGGTGGCCCGTGAGGGGTCCGCCGCCTGCTGCTGACAGAGCATGACGAAGGGCCGCGCCGGCATCCGGCCGGCCGCGACGTCGTCCTCGGCCCGCCGGATCTCGGCGGCGGTCCCGCCCAGGTGCACCGTCCCCGCGCCCGCGAGCCGGGCGTCGCGCCACGGGATCGGCCCGTCGAGCAGGAAGTCGACCTTGGACACGGACGGCCCGGGGCGCCACCGGCGCAGGGCGGCGGCGTAGCGCGGCGGCAGGCCCGTGCCGGCGACGCGCAGCACCTGGCGCGGGGTCAGGTCCAGCACGACGGCGTCCGCGGCGGGCAGCGCGCGCAGGTCCGTGACCTCGTGACCCAGGTGCAGCCGACCGCCGTGCGCCCGCAGCACCGCCACGAGCGCGTCGACGATCGCCCCCGACCCGCCGCGCGCCACCGGCCAGCCCGAGCTCATCCCGAGCGCGCCGAAGAGCGCACCGAACGCCGCCGTCAGGGGCCGGCTCGAGGGCAGGATCGCGTGGGCCGCCGAGCCCGTGAACAGGGCGCGGGCGGCCGCCGTGCGGAACATCGCCCGGCCCAGCAGATCGGCCGGCCACGGGGCGCGCAGGCCGAGCCGGGCCATCGCCACCGGATGGGGCGGGGGGCGCAGCACTGGGCCGAGCGCGCCCGCCAGGATCTCGTCGACGTGCGCGACCAGGGCCCCGTGCACGGCCCGCCAGGCCCGCGCGTCGACGCCGAGACCCGCGGCGGTGGCCTCGAGGTCCCGGTGCAGGAGGGCGGCCGGCCCGTCCGGCAGCGGATGCCCCATCGGCACGGCCGGGTGCAGCCAGGCGAGCCCGTGGTCCGTCAACCCCAGCTCCCGGAACACGGGGCTGGCGACGCCGAACGGATGGCCCGCCGCCCCGAGGTCCACCACGGTCCCCTCCCCCAGCACCGGCGCGGACGCGCACGCACCGCCGGGCACCGGGGCCCGCTCGAACACGTCCACCTCCCAGCCCTCGCGGGCCAGCAGAGCGGCGGCGGTCAGGCCGTTGGGGCCGGCGCCCACGACGACGGCGCGGCCCGGCTCGACGCCCCGGGGCAGGGAGAATCCGGGGTCGGCGGCGTGTCGGTCATGGTCTCCTCCTGCGGTCCCTAGAATGGTCCCACCCCGCCCGCCGCCCGTCAGGAGGCCCTCCCCCGTGGACCCGTTCTGGACCGCGCTCGCTCTCACGACGTTCGCCGGGCTGGCCACGGTGCTGGGCGGCGTCCTGGCGATCGTCGGACGCGAGCCCTCGGGCCGCGCGCTGGGGGCCTCCCTCGGCCTCGCCGCGGGCGTCATGCTCGCCGTCTCCTTCCTGGAGATGCTGCCGGCCGCCGTCGAGGGGCTGGGCGGGGCGGTCGGCCCCGCGGCGACCGCCGTCGCGGTGGCCGCCCTGACCCTCGGCGCAGGCGCCTACGTGCTGCTCGAGTGCGCCGTCCCCGACCCCGTCTCGGAGATGCCGGGCGACGTCGACGACCCGGCCGACCTGGACCGGCGGCGGATGCTGCGCCTGGGCACGGTGACGGCCCTGGCGATCGGCCTGCACAATCTGCCGGAGGGCTTCGTCACCTTCGCCGGCACCCTGCAGGATCCCTCGGTGGGCCTCGCGCTGGCCGTCGCGATGGCCGTGCACAACGTTCCCGAGGGCGTGGCCGTGGCCGTGCCCGTGCGGCAGGCCACCGGATCGCGGCGCAAGGCCTTCGCGTGGGCCGCGTTCACGGGGATCGCGGAGCCGCTGGGCGCGCTGATCGGCTGGCTGCTGCTGGCCCCGTTCCTCACACCCGCGCTCGTGGCCGCCGTCTTCGCGGCCGTGGCGGGCGTGATGGTGACCGTGAGCCTCGACGCGCTGCTGCCCGCCGCCCGGGCGGCCGGGGGCCGCGCCGCGGCGCTGGGCGGCGTGCTGCTGGGCGTGGCCGCGATGGCCCTCTCGCTGGACCTGCTCTCCTGAACGCCGGGGGGCCGGTCAGTTCACGAGGGCCGGCTGCAGGACCGCCTCCGCCTCATGCACCTCGCCGTCGGCGGTGCGCCACTGGACGGTGATCCGGTCCCCCACGTTGTGGTCGTTGACCAGGCGGGACATCCGGGAGGCGTCGTCGCCGACGGCCCGCCCCTCGATCTCGAGGATCACATCGCCCTCGACCAGGCCGATCTGCTCGGCCGCCGAGCCCGCGTCCACCTGCATGACCACGACGCCGACGTCGGGATCCGCGCCGACCATGATGCCCAGGGCGCCGTCCGCGCCGATGCTCACGGTGTCCGTCTCCTCGCCCGAGAGGACCTGGTCCACCACGTCGAAGGCCACCTCCAGCGGGATCGCGAAGCCGTCCACCTCGTCCGCGGTGGTCCCGTCGCTGGCCGCCACGGTCACGCCGACCACCTGGCCGGCGTCGTCCACCACCGGGCCGCCGGAGTAGCCGGGCACGACGTCCGCGTCCGTCTGGATCAGGCCGGACAGGCGCGCGTACTGATCGGTGCCCTCGGCCGCGGCCATGATCGAGCGGTCCGTGCCGAGCACGGTGCCGCGCACGGCCGTCAGGTGGCCCTGGCCCCCGCCGTTGCCGACGGCGGCCACCGTCTCCCCGCGACGCACCGGGTCCAGCGAGACGCTGGCCACCGGCAGGTCTGAGACGCCCTCGACGTCGAGCACCGCGATGTCGTGCTCGGCATCGCGCCCGAGCACCGTGGCCGTGTGCCGCGCGCCGGTGTCCGCGACCACCACGTGCACCTCCGAGGAGTCCTCGACCACGTGGTAGTTGGTCACCGCCAGTCCGTCCGGGGAGAGCACCATACCCGTCCCCGTGCCGGTGCGGGCGCCGAGGGCGGTCTCCACGAGGAGGATGCCCGGGGCGTCCGCGACCGGCTGGCCCGGGTCCAGGGACGATCCGTCGTGGGCCGACGCGGACCAGTCCACCGCCACGCCGTCGTGGACGTGCGTCAGGCCCGCCGCGAGCTCGCCCGCCTCCCGGGCGGGGGCCTCGGCGGCGGGCACGGTCGGGGCGGAGTCCCCGGCGACGTCGACCATCCGGCCGGCGAGGAGCGCGGTGAGGCCCCCGGCCAGGACCAGCGCGCCGAGCACGCCGAACAGCGCGATGACGAACGCCAGGGGCGAGCGTCGTGCGCGCGGCGGCCAGCCCGGCGGCGTCACGCTCAGCCCCGGGCGGCCGCCAGGGCGGCCTCGTAGTCCGGCTCCTCGGAGATCTCGGGGACGAGCTGGGCATGACGGACCACGCCGTCGGCATCGACCACGACGACGGCGCGGGCCAGCAGGCCCTCGAGCGGACCGTCGGTCATGCGCACGCCGTAGTCGTCGCCGAAGGACGAGCGGAACACGGAGCCGCTGCGAACGTGGTCGATGCCCTCGACCGAGCAGAAGCGTGCGGCGGCGAACGGCAGGTCCGCGGACACGGCCACGACGGTGGTGTCCTCGAGGTCCGCGACGCGGGAGTTGAACTCGCGGACGGAGGCGGCGCACACGCCCGTGTCCAGGGACGGGAAGATGTTCAGGATCACGCGGCGGCCGCGCAGCTCCTGCAGGGTCACCGGGGACAGGTCCGCCCCGGTGAGGGTGAAGTCGGGGGCGGGGGCACCCACCGGGGGCAGCTCACCGACGGTGTGGACGGGGGTGCTCTTCATGTGAGTCGTCGCCATGGGGACAGCCTAGGATGGGCGCGGCCGGACGGGAGCACTCCGCGCCCGGCTCGGCGGACGGCGAACACGGAGGGACCGACCATGACCGAGCCCATGACGTCCAACGTCACCGACACGGCGCTGCTGTTCGAGGGCGGGGGGATGCGCGCCGCGCTCACCTCGGCCGTGGTGGCGGAGCTGCTGCGCGAGCGGATCCACGTGGACTTCGTGGCCGGCATCTCGGCGGGCTCGTCCAACGCCGTGAACTACCTGTCCCGCGACCCGGCCCGCGCGCGGCGCTCGTTCGTGGACTTCGCCGACGATCCTCGGTTCGGCAACTGGCTGAGCTTCGTGCGCGGCAAGGGCCTGTTCAACGCCGAGTACATCTACGAGCACGCCGGCCTGCCCGAGGCGGACCTGCCCTACGACTTCGCCACGTTCCGCGCGAACCCCGCCCGGCTCGTGCTGGGCGGGTTCGACGCCGCGAGCGGCGAGACCCGCTGGTGGGACCGCTCCGACATGACCACCCTGACCGATCTGATGGTCCGCGTCCGCGCGTCGTCCACGATGCCGGTCCTCATGCCCCCGGTGCACGCCGAGGGCACCGTGTTCGTGGACGGCGCCCTCGGCGTGGACGGCGGGATCCCGCTGACCGCGGCGGAGGACGCGGGGTTCGAGAAGGTCCTCGTGGTCCTGACCCGGGAGCGCGGGTACGTGAAGCGGCCCGAGCGGTTCCCCTCGTTCTACCAGCGCACCTTCCGGCGCTACCCCGCCGTCGCGGACGCCCTGCTCACGCGCTGGCGCCGGTACAACGCGACCCGCGAGCGCCTGTTCGAGATGGAGCGGCAGGGACGGGCCTATCTGTTCGTGCCCGCGACCATGCCCATCTCCAACGGCGAGCGGTCCGTGGCCAAGCTGGCCGCCGCCCACGAGCTCGGCCTGGACCAGGTGCGCCGCGAGATGCCGGCGATCCGCGCGTTCCTGGGGCTGCCGGCGTCCCGCTGAGCCGCGCCTGCTCCGAGCGGTGGGTCAGGCCTCGGCGCGGGCGGCCGAGTCCGGCAGGCCGAACACCGAGTCGAACGCGTAGGCGTACACCGCGGCGTAGACGAGGAAGAACACGAGCAGGCCGGCCTCGATGAGGAACGCCTCCCCCAGCCCGATGCCGAGGATCAGCGCCACCGCGGGCACGAGGAACACGATCAGCCCGCCCTCGAAGCCGACGGCGTGGGCCACGCGCACCCACCAGGGTCGGCCCGTGATCCCGAGGCGGCGTTCGAGGGTCTCGAACACCGAGTTGAACACGATGTTCCACAGCAGGGCCACGGTCGAGGACACCACCGCCACGGCGAGCGAGGGCCCGCCGCCGTTGCCGAGCGCCGCCAGGATCCCGGTGGTGAAGAGGATGGCGAGCAGCTCGAAGACCACCGCGTAGACCACGCGGCGCAGCAGGGGCGTCCGGAACACGCGGCGGCGGACGAGCGCGTCCCGGCCTCCCGGGCCACGCGGCACGTCGGAGGGCGGCGCCGACGCGGGGTCGACGCCCGGGCGGGCGCGGTGGGTCTCGGACACGGCGCCCAGCCTAGGGCCGGGTCCGCGGGGCGCCGAATCCGGCGGAGCCCGCCGCCCGCCGTCGTCGCGCCTCGATGACGGGGCGGCGCGCCTTTACCGCGCCCCGGCCGCCTGCCTAGAGTTCGAGGCATGAAGCTGACCGATGACCTGCTGCAGAAGTTCGACGACCAGATCACCCTCGAGTTCGAGGCGTCCATGGTCTACCGCCAGCTCGCGATCGCCGCCGACGACCTGGACCTGTCCGGGATGGCCGCGTGGCTGCGGCACCAGGCGGACGAGGAGATCGTCCACGCCAACAAGTTCATCGACCATGTCACCGACCGGGACAGCGTCCCGACGATCGGCGCCATCCCGGCCCCGCCCGTGCAGGCCGGCCTGTCGGCCCTGGAGATCTTCCGGGCCGCGCTCGCGCATGAGCAGAAGGTCTCCGAGGCGATCCGCGAGCTGTACCGGGCCACCGAGTCCGCGGGCGACCTCAACTCGCGCCCGCTGCTGAACTGGTTCCTGGACGAGCAGATCGAGGAGGAGGCCACCGTCTCCGAGATCGTGGGCCAGCTCGAGCTCGTCGGCGACGACGGCTCGGGCCTGCTCCGCATCGACGGCCGCCTGGGCTCCCGTCCCGTGGAGACCACCGAGAACGACGCCTGAGCCCACCGGCGGCCTCGTCGGCCGCGCACGCACCGGCCCGGTCCCCCACGGGGCCGGGCCGGTGCGTGTCCGTCCTCGCCGCTATGCTCGACCTGCGCCCTGCCCGCGCACCGTCGCGCCCGTCGGCCCCGCCCCAGGAGGAACCATGGTCGGACTCGTAGCCCTGCTCGACGACGTCGCCGCCCTCGCCCGCCTCGCCGCCGCGAGCGTGGACGACGTGGCCGCCGGAGCGGGACGCGCTGCAGCCAAGGCGGCGGGTGTGGTGGTCGACGACGCCGCGGTGACCCCGCAGTACATGGCCGGCGCGGCCGCGGCCCGCGAGCTGCCGATGATCTGGCGGATCACCAAGGGCTCCCTGCGCAACAAGCTCGTGGTCATCCTGCCCGCGCTGCTGCTGCTCGACTGGCTCGCCCCCTGGATCCTGCCGTGGCTGCTGCTGGCCGGCGGCACCTACCTGTCCTATGAGGGCGCGCACAAGGTGTGGGGCAAGCTCGCCGGCCACGGGCATGCCGACGACGAGGAGCCTGCCGTCGAGCGGGGTCCGGAGGCCGAGGACACCGTGGTGCGCGGGGCCATCACCACGGACTTCATCCTGTCCCTGGAGATCATGGTCATCTCCATGAACGAGGTGGCCGACCTGGGCTTCTGGATGAAGGCGGCGATCCTGGCGGTGGTGGCCGTCGTCATCACCGTGGGGGTGTACGGGGTGGTGGGGCTGATCGTGAAGATGGACGACGTCGGCCTGCACCTGCACCAGAACGCCTCGACCTCCGGCGGCCGCTCGTTCGGCGCCGGGCTGGTCAAGGCCATGCCGCACGTGCTGCGCGTGGTGACCGTCATCGGCACCGTGGCGATGCTCTGGGTGGGCGGCCACATCGCCCTCGTGGAGCTGGACGCGCTGGGCGTGCCGTGGCCCTACGCCGTGCAGCACGGGATCGTCGAGCCCGTCACGCACGCCGCCGGCGCGTTCCTCGGCTGGCTCACGGAGACCGCGACGTCGGCCGTGTGGGGCCTGCTCTGGGGCTCGGTCGCGCTCGGGGTGGTCCTGCTCGTCGGACGCCTGCGCGGGAAGAAGGCCGTGCCCGCCCACTGATGCGGCGGCCGACGGGTCCGCCCCCACCCGCGCCCGACGCCGAGGCCCGCAGACGCGCCGCTACGCACGGAACGTAGCGGCGCGTCTGCGGGCCTCGGCGCTGTCTCCGTCTCCCGGCGGGCCCCGTCAGTCAGCGGTGAGGAAGGTGCGCACCGCGGAGACGAAGGCCTCGGGCTGGTCGGCGTGCAGCCAGTGGCCGGCGTCACGGACGGTCACGCGCACGACGCGCGGGAAGAGCTCCTTCATCCGCGGCACGTCCTCGTCCTGGACGTAGTCCGACTCGGCGCCGGCCAGCCACAGCACAGGATGGTCGAACACGCGCGCCGGGTCCTCGGGGACCACCGGGTCCGGGAACGAGCCGATCTCCCGCAGGTGCTCGAAGAGCATGGCCACGTTGGGCTGCCACTCGAAGTGCCCGGCCGTGCGCCGCAGGTTCTGCAGCAGGAAGCCGCGCACCCGCGCGTCGTGGACGTGCTCGGCCATGGCGGCGTCGGCCTCGGCCCGCGTGTCGTACGCGTCCAGGTCCATGCGCAGCATGGTGCCCAGCAGGTGGACGAACTCGTCCGTGGCCTGGGGTGAGAGCCGCGGGGAGATGTCCTCCACGATCAGCCGGTCCACGAGGTCCGGGTGCCGCAGGGCGAGCACCATCGCGACCTTGCCGCCCATCGAGTGGCCCAGCAGATGGACCGGCCCGTCGGCGGCGAGGCCGGCGCGCAGGTGGGCGGCCACCCGGTCCGCGATCTCGCGGTAGTCCACCCGGTCCGTCCAGGGCGAGGCGCCGTGGTCCGGCAGATCGATCAGCTCCACCGTGAAGTCGTCGCCCAGCTCCTTGGCCGGGCCGGTGAAGTTCCGGCCGCGGCCCATGAGGCCGTGCAGGAACGCGACGCGGCGCGGGCCCTCCCCGATGCGGGTGGAGGCCAGGGGGGCGTCGGACGGGGCGGAGGCGGCGGTCGTGTTCACCCGACTCAGGCTAGCGCGGGACCGCGTCGGCACCTCCCCCGCCTTACAGTCATCTCGACCCTCTGAGATGGGCGGGACAGTGTCATACTGACCAGAACAGCCCCGCCAGTCCGCCCGGGAGGTCCCATGCCCGTCGCTGAGGCCCGCGTCAGCGTCGCCGTGTCCACGGCCGTCTTCGGCGTGCGCCCGGACCCGCACGGGGTGCCCCGCCTCTGCGTCGCCCTCGTCCCGCGGATGCGCGAGCCGTTCCTGGACCGGTGGGCGCTGCCGGGCGCGTGGCTCGGCGCGGACGAGGAGCTGGCCGACGTCGCCGCACGCGTGGCCGCCGAGTGCGTGCCCGGTCCCGTCCGTCACCTCGAGCAGCTGGCGGCGTTCGGCGCCGTGGACCGCTCCCCCACCGGACGCGTCCTCACGGTGGCCCACTGGGCGCTCAGCCCCGCCCTGGACGACGACGGCGCCGCCCCGGCGTCCCGCCCGGACCGGGACCTGGCCGGGATGCCCATCGGGGTCCACGTGCGCTGGCACCGGGCCGACGCACCGCCCGCGCTGGCGTTCGACCACGCCCAGATCCTGGCGGCGGCCGTGGCGCGCCTGCGCTCGGACCTGCCGCGAGCCGGCGTCGGGCACGCACTGCTGGGGCCCTCCTTCACCCTCGCCGAGCTGCGCGCCGTGCACGAGGCCGTCCTCGGCCGCGGCCTCGACGCCGCCAACTTCCGCCGCGCCACCCTCGCCGCCGGGACCCTCGAGGAGACCGGCGAGGTCCGCGGCGGCACTCCGCACCGCCCGCCCAAGCTCTACCGCTACCGGCCCGCCGGGCCCGGGACCGACCCCGATCCCGCCGGGCCGGACGCCCGCCGCTGACCACCAGCCCCGACCCAGGAGTCACCCATGACCACCCCGACCGGGACCACCGCCTCGGTGGCCCGCACCCTGACCCTGATCGACAAGGACGCCGCGCGCGGCTCCTCGTGCTCCCCCGACCTGACCCGCGGCCCCTGGGCGTTCGACGCCGGCCTGCCCGCCTACGGCCCCGGCGCATCGCAGGACGACGCCGTCCCGGCCGACGCCCCCGTGCAGGGGCGCATCCCCGAGGAGTACCAGCGGGCCTCGGACGAGGAGCTCCACGCCCGGATCAGCGCGGCGCGGCAGACGCTCGGCGAACGCGTCGTCGTGCTGGGCCACTTCTATCAGCGCGACGAGGTCGTCCAGCACGCCGACGTCGTGGGCGACTCCTTCCAGCTCGCGCGGGCCTCCCATGGCCGGCCCGAGGCGGAGGCGATCGTGTTCTGCGGCGTGCACTTCATGGCGGAGACCGCGGACCTGCTCTCCACCCCGGACCAGGCCGTCATCCTGCCCAACCTCGCCGCCGGCTGCTCCATGGCGGACATGGCCGACCTGGACTCGGTCGAGGACGCGTGGGAGCAGCTCGAGGCGGTCTACGGCACCGAGCCGGACGACGACGGGCGCGTGCCCCTGCTGCCCGTGACCTACATGAACTCCTCCGCGGCCCTCAAGGGCTTCGTCGGCGAGCACGGCGGCATCGTGTGCACGTCCTCCAACGCCTCGGCCGTGCTGGAGTGGGCGTTCGAGCGCGCCCAGCGCGTCCTGTTCTTCCCGGACCAGCACCTGGGCCGGAACACGGGCCGCGCCAGGGGGATCCCACTCGAGCAGATGCCGACGTGGAACCCCCGCCTGCCGCTGGGAGGGAACTCCGAGGACGCCCTGCGAGACGCGAAGGTCCTGCTGTGGCACGGCTTCTGCTCGGTGCACCGCCGCTTCACCGTCGCGCAGATCGAGCAGGCCCGCGCCGAGCACCCGGACGTCCAGGTGATCGTGCACCCCGAGTGCCCCCTGCCCGTGGTGGAGGCCGCGGACTCCTCCGGGTCCACCGACTTCATCGTCAAGGCCATCCAGGCGGCTCCGGCCGGCTCGACCTTCGCGATCGGCACCGAGATCAACCTCGTGCAGCGCCTGGCGGCCCAGCACCCCGAGCACACGATCTTCTGCCTCGATCCCGTGATCTGCCCGTGCTCCACGATGTACCGCATCCACCCCGGCTACCTCGCGTGGGTGCTCGAGGAGCTCGTGGCCGGCCGCGTGGTCAACCGGATCACCGTGCCCGCGTCCGTCGCCGACCCGGCCCGCACCGCGCTCGAGCGGATGCTGGCCGTCGCGCCGAAGCAGTCGGCCGCGCAGTCCGCCGGGGCCGGGTCGTGACCCCGGCCGACCGCGCCCCGGCGACGCCGTCCCCGCAGCCGGACGTGGAGCGGATCGTGGCCGCCGCGCTCGCCGAGGACGCGCCCTGGGGTGATGTCTCCTCGGAGGCCTTCGTCCCGGAGCAGGCCCGGATCACCGCGCGCGTGGTGGCCCGCGAGGCCGGGGTGCTCTCCGGCACGAACGCCCTCGAGGCCGCCTTCCGGCTCGTCGACCCGGCCGTGTCCGTCACCCTGCACCTGGCCGACGGCGCCGACCTGTCCCCCGGCACCGTCGTCGCCGAGGTCCCGGGCCCCGCCCGCTCGGTCCTGCGCGCCGAGCGCGTGGCGCTGAACCTCGTCCAGCGCCTGTCCGGGATCGCCACGACGACGGCCGCCCACGTGGCCGCCGTGCGCGCCGGCGGCGGGCATGCGCGGGTGGTGGACACCCGCAAGACCACCCCGGGTCTGCGCGTGCTCGAGCGGCAGGCGGTGCGGGACGGCGGCGGGCACAACCACCGCTCCAGCCTCTCGGATGCCGTGATGCTGAAGGACAACCACCTGGCCGCGCTGGGGTTCGGCGGCGCCGGCGCCCCGGGCGAGGCCCTCACCGCGGCCCTGCGCGCCGGGATGGCACGCCTGCCGCACACCACCCACGTGGAGGTGGAGGTCGACCGGCTCGAGCAGATCCCGGCGGTGCTCGCCGCCGGGGTCGACACGATCATGCTGGACAACTTCTCGCCGGCCGAGCTGCGGGCCGGCGTCGAGCTGGTGGCGGGCCGCGCCGTCGTCGAGGCCTCCGGCGGGGTGAGCCTCGAGACGATCGGGGCGATCGCGGCCACGGGCGTGGACGTGATCTCGGTGGGGGCGCTGACCCATACCGTCCGGTCCCTGGACCTGGGCCTGGACGCCGTGGTCGAGGAGGTCTCGCCGCGCCGATGAGCACCACCCTCGACCTGGACCACGCGGCCACCGCGCCCGTCCGGCGCAGCGCGCTCGAGGCGATGTGGCCCGCGCTCACCGGCGTCTACGGCAACCCGTCCTCGGCGCACGAGGCCGGCCGGGCGGCGGCGGCCCTGCTCGAGGACGCCCGCGCGCGGGTGGCCCGCGCGATCGGTGCCCGGGCCGGGCAGGTCGTGTTCACCTCGGGCGGCACGGAGGCCGACGCGCTCGCCGTGCTCGGCACGGTGCGCGCCCGCATCCTCGCCGGACGCCCGGCGGGCCACGTGCTGACCACGGGGATCGAGCACAGCGCGGTGCGGCAGTCCTGTGACCAGCTGGCCCGGCTGCACGGCGTCGAGGTCGAGCACCTCGCGCTGGACCGTGACGGCCTGACCTCGGCGGACGACCTCGCCGCCCGCCTGCGTCCGGTCACCGCGCTGGTCAGCGTGCACCTGGCCCACAACGAGGTGGGAACGGTGCAGCCGGTGGCCGAGCTGGCCGCCGTCGCCCGGGAGGCGGGGGTGCCGGTGCACGTGGACGCGGTGCAGGCCGCGGGGCAGATCCCGGTGGACGTGCGGGCCCTCGGTGCGGATCTGGTGGCGCTGTCCGGGCACAAGGTGGGCGGGCCCAAGGGGGTCGGCGCGCTCTGGGTGCGCCCGGGTCACGCCCTGGAACCGCTCGTGCCCGGTGGCGGCCAGGAGCGGGGCCGGCGGTCCGGGACGCAGAACGTGGCCGGCGCGGCCGGGTTCGCGGCCGCCTTCGCGGAGGCCGAGGTGGAGCGCGCCGCGGCCGCGGACGCGTGGTCCGGGCTGCGGGACCGGTTCGCGGCGCGCGTGCTCGACGGCGTCCGGGAGCTCGTGCCCGACGCGCGGCTGACCGGCCATCCCACGCGGCGGCTGCCGCGTCACGCCTCGTTCGTACTGCCCGGCGTGAACGGCGAGTCGGTGCTGGAGGAGGCGGCCCGCCGGGGCGTGCTGGCCTCGGCGGGGTCCGCGTGCTCGGCCCACGACGCCGAGCCGTCCCCGACCCTGCTCGCGCTGGGCCTCAGCGAGGACGAGGCCCGCACGGCCCTGCGCTGCACGTTCGGCCCGGACGCCGACGCCCCGCTGCTCGACGCCGCCGCGGACGCGATCGTCGACGCCGTCCGGACGGTCACCGCCCTGCGCTGAGCGGCCCCGGGCCGGTCGACCCCGATGCCGCCGGGGGCCGACGTCGGAAGTTCACCCGAGGGTCAGCCCGACGGCACGGGGCAGGAGTCCCTGTCCAACGGCGACGACGGCGCCCCGCTGGGCCGCGAGCTGGAGATCGCCCGCCTCCTGAAGGCGATCAAGGATCACGGTGTGAAGAACGTCGTGTTCCTCACCGGCGACGTCCACGACTGCGCGGCGCACCACTACTCCCCCGACCGCGCGGCGTTCACCGACTTCGAGCCGTTCTGGGAGTTCGTGGCCGGCCCCATCAACGCCGGATCGTTCGGCCTGAACACGCTGGACGGCACCTTCGGCCCGCGCCTGGACTTCGAGGCGCACGGCCCGGTCAGGGGCTCGCCGCGCTCCGGTGAGCACCAGTACTTCGGCCACGTCGAGATCCCCGAGGACGGCCGTGAGTTCCGGGTGCGTCTGATCAACGCCGCCGGCCGGACGGTCTACTCGCGCACGCTGACGGCGGCCTGATCCGCCGTGCCGCGCGGCGTCGGCGGACCGTCAGTCGGTGATCAGGCCCTCCTCGCGGAGCCAGTCCCACGCGACCTGGGTGGGCTCCTCGCCGTCGACGTCCACCCGGGCGTTCAGGCGCGCGGCCGTCGCGTTGTCCAGGCGCGCGGTCACGGGCGCCAGCAGGTCGGCGATCTCGGGGTGCTGGGCCAGGACCTCCTCGCGCACGATGGGGGCTGCGTTGTACTTCGGGAAGAAGCTCAGCGGGTCCTGCAGGGTCGTCAGGTCCAGCGCGGCGATCCGCCCGTCCGTGGAGTACGCCTCCCCGAAGGTGCACGACCCATCCGCCACCGCGGCGAACACCGCCCCGATGTCCATCTGGCGCAGCCGGGATCCGGTGGGCCGTTCGATCCCGTAGGCCTCGAGCATGGGCAGGAACCCGTCGTTGCGGGCGGCGAACTCGGCGCTCACGCAGAAGGACTGCTCCTCGGTGGGGAGGTCCTTGATGTCCGCGAGCGTCTCCAGGCCGAGCTCCTCCGCCCGGTCCTGGCGCACGGAGAGGGTGTAGGTGTTGTCGAGTTCGGCAGGCGGCAGCCACACCAGGCCCTGCTGCGCGTCCTCGTCCCGGACCGCGGCCCACTGCGCCTGGGCGTCCGGGATCGGATCGGTGTGGCCCAGGTACGTGATCCAGGCCGTCCCCGTGTAGTCCCACTCGACGTCCACGACGCCGGCGACCTGGGCCTGGCGCGCACTGAGCGAACCCGGCATGTTGGTCAGATCCTCGACGTCGGCCCCCGCGGAGCGCATCAGGATCGCGGTGATCTTGCCGAGCACGACGCCCTCGTTGAAGTTCTTGGAGCCCACCGCCACGTGGGCGCCCTCGAGGTCGATCCCGGCGACGTCGCCGGCGGGCGTGCCCGAGGGCAGGTAGCCGCCGGCGGTGCTCAGCCCGCACCCGGACAGGACCAGGGAGGCCGCCAGGCCGAGCGCGGCGAGCGCGGCACGAGCGGGAGTCCGGCCGCGGCGGCGGGACGGGAGGGTCGCGCGCGGGGTGGTCATGCGAGCCCCCTCGGGGTGGCCAGCGTCTCGACGAGGCGGCCGATCCACTCGATCATCAGGGCGAGGGCGGCCACGAGGATCGCCCCCGAGACGAGCAGCGGGAAACGGAACAGGACGATCCCGGTCTGGATGAGCAGGCCGAGGCCGCCGCCCGCGTCGATGAACGTCGCGAACGCCCCGGTGCCCACCAGCAGCACCAGGGCGGTCCGCAGACCCGCCATGATCACGGGCAGGGCCAAGGGCAGCTCCACCCGGAGCAGGGTCTGCAGCGGCGACATGCCCATGCCGCGGGCCGCCTCGACGACGGTGGGGTCGACGCCCCGCAGCCCGGCCAGGGTGTTGGCCAGCACGGGCAGGAACGCGTAGAGGGACAGTGCCAGGACGGCGACCCGGAAGCCGAACCCCCACGCCATGGCGAGCAGGACGATCACACCGATCACGGGAGCGGCCTGGCCGGCATTGGCCAGCCCCATGGCGACGGGGGTGAACCGCCGGGCGGCGGGGCGGCTCAGCAGCACGCCGAGCGGGACGGCCGTCGCCACGACCAGAGCGGTGGACACGCCGACGAGGGCCAGGTGCTCGGCGGTGAGGCGCAGGACGGTGGGCCAGGTCAGCAGCCGGGCCTCGACGTCGTCGAGGGCGGCTCCGCGCACCCAGACGGTCCACCCGATCAGCAAGGCGCCCACCAGCAGCGGCAGGCCGATCAGGAGCAGGCGGTCCTCGGCGGAGGCCCCACGCAGCCGGGCGATCATGGCCGAGCCTGCTCGCCGCCGGCGCGGACGTGCGCGCGCAGTGTCGGATAGTCGAGCAGACCGATGACCGTGCCATCACGGACCACGGCGATCTCCTCCGTCGGGGCCGTGACCAGCGCCGCGAGGGCCTCGCTGATCGGGGTGGCCGCGTCGAGCACGGGCCCGCCCGGCAGCGTGCCCGTCGGGTGGTGTGCGATCGGGCGCAGCGGCAGCGAGTCGACCGACCGCAGCCCCAGCCGCTTGAGCCCCGCCCCCGACCCCACGAAGTCGGCCACGAACTCGGTGGCCGGCCGCGCCAGGACCTCTTCGGGGGTGGCGTACTGGGCCACGTGCGCGCCGGGTTCGAGCACCAGGATCCGGTCGCCCAGGAGCACGGCCTCGTCCACGTCGTGGGTGACCATCACGATGGTCTTGCCCACCCTGGCCTGGATGTCGAGCATCTCCTGCTGCAGGCGCTTGCGGGTGAGGGGGTCCACGGCGCCGAAGGGCTCGTCCATGAGCAGCACGGGAGGATCCGCCGCGAGGCCCCGGGCCACGCCGACGCGCTGCTGCTGTCCGCCGGACAGCTCGCGCGGGAAACGGTCTCGATAGATCGCCGGGTCCAGGCCGACGAGGTCGAGCAGCTCGTCCACGCGGTCGGCGATGCGCCGGCGGTCCCACTTGAGCAGGCGCGGCACCAGCCCGACGTTCTCGGCGACGGACAGGTGGGGCATCATCCCGCCACCCTGCACGACGTAGCCGATCTGACGGCGCAGCCGGGTGGGGTCGCGGCGTGTGATGTCCTCCCCACCGATTAGGATCCGTCCGGAGGTGGGCTCGATGAGGCGGTTGATCATCTTCAGCGAGGTGGTCTTGCCGCAGCCGGACGGGCCGACGAACACCACGGTCTCCCCCGCGGGGATGATGAGGTCCAGGGCGTCCACGGCGGGACGGTCCTGCCCCGGATAGAGCTTCGTCAGGGACTCGAGACGGATCTCGGCCCCGGCGTCACGGTCGGTGCTCATGCGCGCAGTCCCTTCGAGATGGTGAGCCGGCCGAGCAGCACGAGCAGCCCGTCCAGGACGAGGGCGACGACGACGATGCCGAGGGTGCCCACGAGGGCGTAGTTCAACGCGTTGGCGCCGCCCAGGGAGACCAGCCCCGTGAAGATGTACGAGCCCAGTCCGGGCCCCAGGACGTAGGCCGCGACCGCGGCCACGCCCATGCCGAGCTGGCCGGCGACCCGGATGCCGGTGAGGATCACGGGCCAGGCCAGCGGCAGACGCACCCGGGTGAACAGCGCCACCGGCCCCATGCCCATCCCCCGGGCGGCCTCCAGCACCTCCGGGTCCACGCCGCGCAGACCCACGAGCGCGTTGCGGAGGATGGGCAGCAGGGCATAGAAGACCACCACCACGACGGCGGGGACGGTGCCGATGCCCACCAGGGGGATCAGGACGCCGATGAGCGCGAAGGAGGGCAGGGTCAGCCCGACGGCCGTGAAGGCGTTCGCGATCGGGGTCAGGGCCTTGATCCGCGTGGCGATCACGGCCAGCGCGATGGCGAGCACGGTGGCGATGGCCAGCGCCTGCAGCACGAGCCACCCGTGCTGCCACGCCCGGAAGAGGATGTCCGGCCAGCGTGAGGCGAGGAACTCGCTCATGCGGCCTCCACGCCGGCAGCGCGCCCCTGGGCGGCCCGGGCGTCTGCGGGGCGGGGCAGGACCGTCATCGTCGTCTCCTTCGGTCCGGGTGGGTCGGGCATGCTCTTGCACGCTACCCGAGACGGTGGCACTCCCTGTGTTCTGCACCACGACGGGGGTCACCGGCACCGCCACGGATGGCCTACCGACCGGGCGACGGGCAGGACGGCCTGCGCTAGCGTGTCGGCCATGTCTCGCTCCCACTCCGACGCCCTCGACGCGTCCGGCACCGACTCCGGGGGCGCCGTCGCCGCGCCCCGCCGCCGCGTCGGCCTGCTGCCCCGCATCCTCGTCGCGATCGTGGCCGGCGTCCTCGTCGGCCTGGTCGCGCCGACCTGGCTCGTGCAGGCCTTCGCCACCTTCAACGGGCTGTTCTCGAACTTCCTGGGCTTCATCGTCCCGGTGCTGATCCTGGCGCTCGTCGCGCCCGCCATCGGCGACATCGGCCGGGGCGCGGGGAAGCTGCTGGCCCTGACCGGCGGCATCGCCTACGGCTCCACCCTGCTCGGCGGCTTCGGCGCCCTGCTGGTCTGCCTGCTCGTCTTCCCGCTGATCCTCACGCCCGGGTCCTTCGAGGCGATGGCCAACCCCGAGGACGCGCTGCTCGGCCCGCTGTTCGAGGTGCAGATGGACCCGCCCTTCGGCGTGATGACGGCCCTGCTGCTCGCGTTCGTGCTCGGCATCGGCCTGACGATGCTGCCGCGCGGCGCCCTCCACGAGAGCTTCGACCAGCTGCGATCGATCATCGAGCGGGTCGTCATGGGCCTGATCGTGCCGCTGCTGCCCGTCTACATCTTCGGCGTGTTCCTGAACATGACCGCCGCCGGCGAGGTCTTCAAGGTCATCACCACGTTCCTCGGCGTGATCCTGCTGGTCTTCGGCCTCACCGTGGTGCTGCTGCTCGTCCAGTACGTCGTCGCGGGCGCGATCGCGGGGCGCAACCCGTTCACGGCCCTGAAGACGATGCTGCCGGCCTACGCGACGGCCCTGGGCACCTCGTCCTCGGCGGCGACCATCCCGGTGACCCTGCGCCAGACCCTGCTGCTCGGCGTGCGCCGGCCGATCGCCTCGTTCGTCATCCCGCTGTGCGCGACGATCCACCTGGCCGGCTCCACGGTGAAGATCGTCTCGTTCTCCATCGCGGTGCTGTTCCTCTCGGGCCAGTCGATCGACGTCCCGGTGTTCGTGGGCTTCATCTTCATGCTGGGCGTCACCATGGTCGCGGCGCCCGGCGTGCCCGGCGGCGCAATCGTGGCGGCCTCGGGCCTGCTGTCCTCGATGCTCGGCTTCACCGAGCCGCAGGTCGCGCTCATGGTCGCCACATACATCGCCATCGACTCCTTCGGCACCGCCACCAACGTGACCGGCGACGCCGCCATCGCGATGATCGTCGACAAGATCGCCGGAGACCGTCTCATCGAGGACTCCGAGGACGAGGGCCTGGAGCGCCGCGACGACGAGGAGGCCGCCACCGGCGCCGACGCCGGCTGACCCGCCCCGCACACACCACGGCCCCCTCCCTGACAGAAGCTCCGGGAGGGGGCCGTCGTCGGGACGGGCGGTGTCAGCCGCGCAGGTCCCGCTCGGCCTCGGCGCGCACCGCGCGCCGCTGCCCCGGGGAGCGCACGACGACGTCGCTCATCTCCTCGAGCGTCTTGCCCTTGGTCTCGGGGACGAAGGCCGCCACGAAGGCCAGGGACAGCGCCGCCATGACCGCGTACAGACCGTAGGCGAGGGTCAGGCCGATGTCCGCCAACCACGGGAACGTGGTGGAGACGGTGAAGTTCGCCGCCCACTGCGCGGCGGCGGCCACGGCGAGCGCGCCGGCGCGGATGCGGTTCGGGAACATCTCGCCCAGCAGCACCCAGACCAGCGGACCCCAGGTGGCGCCGAAGAACACCACGAAGGCGTTCGCGGCCACCAGCGCCACCGTGGACCACGGCTGCGGCAGGGACACGGACTCGGCGCCGCCGGTCTCCGCGAAGGAGAAGGCCAGTGCCATCAGGCCGAGGCTGACCGCCATGCCGGCGGAGCCGGCGATCAGCATGGGGCGACGGCCGACGCGGTCCACCAGGGCGATCGCGATGAAGGTGACGGCGATGTTCGTGACCGAGGTGATCACGGTGACCGTGAGGGCGTCCGACTCCCCGAAGCCCACCGAGCGCCACAGGGTGGTGGAGTAGTAGAAGATCACGTTGATGCCCACGGCCTGCTGGAAGACGGAGAGCAGGATGCCGATCCACACGATCGGCTGCAGGCCCGCCGCCGGTCCGCGCAGGTCCGCCAATGACTCGCGGTGCTCCGAGTCCAGCGAGCGCCGGATGTCCTCGATCATCAGGTTCACCCGGTCCACGCCGGTGAACTCGTGCAGGACCTCGGCCGCCTCGTCCGTGCGACCACGGGCGACCAGGTAGCGCGGGGACTCCGGCAACTTCAGGGCGAACAGGCCGTACAGCACCGCCGGGACGGCCTCGGCCATGAACATCCAGCGCCAGGCGTCGACACCGAGCCAGAACGGCTGCGCCGCTCCCCCGGCCATCGTCGCGAAGAGCGCGTCCGTGAGCAGCGCGGCGAAGATGCCGAGGACGATCGCCAGCTGCTGGAGCGAGCCGAGGCGACCGCGCACATGGGCCGGGCTGACCTCCGCGATGTACGCCGGAGCGATCACGGACGCGGCGCCCACGCCCAGGCCGCCGACCATGCGCCAGAAGATCAGGTCGACGACGCCGAACGCCAGACCCGAGCCGATGGCGGAGACCAGGAACAGGATCGCGGCGATCACCATCACGGGCACGCGGCCGCGACGGTTGGCGATCGGCCCGGCGAACCAGGCGCCGAGTGCGCAGCCGATCAGCGCCGAGGAGACGGCGAAGCCCGTGAGACCGGCACCGAGGCCGAACTCCCCGGCGAGGGCGTCCACGGCGCCGTTGATGACGGAGGTGTCGAAGCCGAACAGGAAGCCGCCGAGCGCGGCGGCGACCGAGATGCCGACCACCTTGGCGTTGAGGCGAGACGTCGCGGCGCCGCCGGACCGGGTCGCTGTCATGGTGGGTCCTCTCTGGGTGGCGCCCGACGGCCCGCTGCGCGCCGGTGCGTCCGCACAGTGTGTTCTGCGCCTGGGGAGCGTGCAAGTCGCACAGCCCCTCGCGCCGCCCACGGCGAGGCGACGGGGGGTCAGGAGGGGGAACCGTGGTCGCCGTGGTCGCGACCGTGCCCGGGCCCACGCCGGGCAGACGCCGGACGCGCCTCGGGTCACGGCCCGGCCACGGGGCAGAATGAGGGCCATGTTCGTCGTCCTGGGCCCCGCCCCCGCCTCCGTCGGCAGCCCCGGCACCTGGTGGGCCGTGGACGGGGACGCCGCCACTCCCCTGGGCTCCTGCCCCGCCGGGTCCGTGGCGGGACTCGTGGCCGGTCTGCCCGCCCGCCTGGGCGTGGACCCGGGCACGGTCCGCTGGGTGCTCGCCGACGTCGGGACGGAGTACACCGCCTGGCTGGCGGCGGGGGTGCGGGTGGATCGGTGCTGGGACCTGGCCCTCGTCCAGCGGATCCTGCGGCACGCGGCGACGGCGCCGGGCAGCGGGGTGCGTTACACGCCCGTGGCGCAGCTCGAGGTCGCCGACCCGACGGAGCCCGAGCGCCCCGCGCGGGTGCCCGCCGGTCAGGAGTCCTTCTTCGACCTGCCGGACGAGGCCGGCGCCACCCCGGACGTCACCGTGCTCGCGGCCGAGCTGGCCGCGCAGCGGGCGGCCGTCGAGGGCTCGGCCCACCCGCACCGGCTGCGGCTGCTCGCGGCGGCGGAGTCGCAGGGCGCACTCGTGGCCGCGGAGATCCGGGCGGCGGGTCTGCCGTGGGACCGGGGCGTGCACGAGGCGCTCCTCGCCGAGCAGCTCGGCCCCCGGCCTGCACCGGGCGAGCGTCCGGCCCGCCTGCAGGCCCTGGCCGAACGCATCGCCGACGTCCTGGGCTCCCCCGGGCTGAGCCCCGACTCGCAGCCGAGCCTGCTGCGGGCGCTGCAGACGGCGGGCGTGGCCGTGGAGTCCACGCGGCAGTGGGACCTGAAGCACTGGATCGACGCCGGCGGCGCGGAACGCGAGGCGCGGGCCGCGCTGCTCGCGCCGCTGCTGGAGTACAAGGCCCTGGCCCGGCTGTGGACGGCCAACGGCTGGCACTGGCTGGACCAGTGGATCGGCGACGACGGCCGGTTCCACGCCGCCTACCTGGTCGGCGGCGTGGTGACCGGGCGGTGGGCCGCCCACGGCGGTGGGGCCATGCAGGTCCCGGCCGGGGTGCGCGACGCCGTCCGCGCAGACCCCGGGTGGACGCTGACCGTGGCCGACGCCTCCCAGGTGGAGCCGCGCATCCTCGCCGCGATGGCCGCCGACGAGGTGCTGGCCCGTGCCGGGACCACGCCCGACCTGTACCGGGAGGTGGCGGAGCAGGGCCGGGCGGCCGGCACCGCGCTGGCCGACCGCGGGCGCGCGAAGATCGCCCTGCTGGGTGCGATGTACGGCTCGACGACGGGCGACTCCGCGGCGCTCATGCCGCACCTGCGCCGGCTCTACCCCCGAGCGATCGGCCTGCTCGAGCGGGCGGCCACCGTCGGCGAGGGCGGCGGCCAGGTGTCCACGTGGCTGGGCCGCTGGTCCCCCGCACCGGGGCGGAAGTGGCAGGAGTCCGTGTCCGACGTCGGCACCCAGGCCGCCGAGTCCGCGGCCCGGCGACGGCGGCGCTCCCAGGGCCGCTTCACCCGGAACTTCGTGGTGCAGGGCACCGCGGCCGAGTGGGCGCTGTGCTGGATGGGCGAGATCCGCCGTCGACTGCGGTCGGCCGGCATGCGCACGGAACTCGTGTTCTTCGTCCACGACGAGGTCGTCCTACACGGGCCGACCACGGAGGCCGAGGCCGTGCGGACGGTCGTGGCGGAGTCCGCGAGCGCCGCCGGTCGCCTGCTGTTCGGTCCCGCCCCCGTGGACTTCCCTCTCACCGTCTCCAGCGTGGGGTCGTACGCGGACGCGAAGTGAGGGGCAGCAGCGCGTCGGTCGCGCTCATGGCCTCCGTGCGCCGCACCGGGCCGAGGACCCTGGGACCTGGCACGATGCGGGACGAGGGCCGATCCTGGAGAGCGCCCGAGATACCCCCCGAGGAGGAGGCCGCATGCCCGTCGCCCCGCGTCCGTCCGACGGCGCCGCGTCCTCGGCCTTCACCCCGCACCAGCAGCGCATCCTCGCGGTGCTCCTCATCCCGATCTTCATGTCCCTGCTGGCCGTGTCCAGCATCAACGTGGCCCTGCCCGCCCTGCAGCGGGGCCTGGACGCCAGCGACACGGAGCTGCAGTGGGCCATCTCCGGCTACACCCTCGTGTTCGGCATGGTGCTCGTGCCGGCGGGCCGGGCGGGTGACCTCTTCGGACGACGCCGACTGTTCATGGTGGGCCTCGGCGTGTTCGCGCTCGGTGCGCTCCTGTCCGGACTGGCGCCCACGGGCGTCCTGCTCGTGCTCGCGCGCCTGGTCATGGGCGTGGGCGCGGGCCTGCTCAACCCGCAGGTCACCGGCTTCATCCAGGGCGAGTTCTCCGGCGCCTCCCGCGCCCGGGCGTTCGGGGCGCTCGGCGCCGTCGTCGGGGTGTCCGTGGCGGTGGGGCCGCTGCTCAGCGGCGGGCTCATCGCGTGGCTCGGCGGTGACCTCGGCTGGCGCGCGACCTTCCTGGTGAACGTGCCCATCGCCCTCGGCGCCCTCGTCGTGGCCCGCCACTGGCTGCCACGCACCGCCCCCGTGCGGGCGCGGCGTCAGGACCTGGACCCGGTCGGCGTCGTCCTGCTGGCGGGCGCCCTCGTGGCCGTCATGCTCCCGTTCCTGGACCGTGGGCTCGGGCCGTGGCGGTTCGCCCTCGTGCCCGTCGGCATCGGCCTGGCCGCCCTCTGGACGCGGTGGGAGGCCCGCTACGCCCGACGGGGCCGCGCCCCGATGGTGGACCTGCGCCTGTTCCAGACCCGCAGCTTCGCGTGCGGCGCCCTGCTGATCGCCATCTACTTCACCGGCTCGACCAGCATGTTCGTGGTGATCGCCATGTTCATGCAGAACGGGTTGGGCTACCCGGCGCTGCACGCCGCCCTGATCGGCCTGCCGTCGGCGGTCATGTCGAGCGTGATGGCCACCGTGGCCGGGCGCGTGGTGCTGCGCACGGGCCGGAAGATCGTCGTCCTCGGCATCACGCTGGCACTGCTCGCCGTCGTCGGCTCCATCGGGGTGGCGTGGGCCAACCGGGAGTTCGGACTGAGCCCGTGGTGGCTGCTGCTCACCCTCGCCATCCTGGGTGCCGGGCAGGGGCTGGTGGTCTCCCCCAACCAGACCCTCAGCCTGGCCGAGGTCCCCCCGCGGCACTCCGGCACGGCCGGCGGCGTCCTGCAGACCGGCCAGCGCGTCGGCACGGCCGTCGGCACCGCCGTGATCGTGGGGGTGTTCCTGGGCGTCGCCTCCAGTGCCGACTGGGACGGGGCGTTCATGGCCGCCTTCGCGCTGGTGGCCGGGTGCATGGCCCTCGCGCTCCTCGTCGCACTCGCGGACCTGCGCGGACCACGGACGGCGGCCCCCCGTGGCTGAGCCCCGCCCCGGCGACGTGCGCGTCACCCCCGGCCCCGGCGCACCCCGCGGGCTGGTCATCCCCGAGGGCGAACTCGTCGAGCGCTTCTCCCACGCCTCCGGCCCGGGCGGTCAGGGCGTGAACACGGCGGACTCGCGGGTCCAGCTCAGCCTGGACCTGGCGGCCACCTCCGCCCTCGACGACGTCCAGCGCGCCCGGGTCCTCGCGCGGCTGGCGCCCCGGCTGGCCGGCACGGTGCTCACCGTCAGCGTGGCGGAGCACCGGGCCCAGCGGCGCAACCGGGTGGCCGCCCGCGAGCGGCTCGCGGCGCTGCTGCGCGAGGCCCTCGCCCCGCCGACGCCGCGGCGGGCCACGACGCCGACCCGCGGCTCCCGGCGGCGCCGTCTGGAGGCCAAAAGCCGTCGCTCCGAGGTGAAGCGCACGCGCCGCCGCCCGGGCCTCGACTGAGGCCGCCCGCAGGCGGCGGCTCAGTCCCGCGCGGTCACCCCACCGCCGGCGGCCGAGCGGTGACCCCAGGCGTCGCCACGCCGGGCGAGGTAGTCCTCTTCGGGCCAGCTGCTCACCCCGGACACGCGCATCCTCACCACCCGGCCGTCGTCGCCGAGGTCGAACGGGATGCGCTCCCCCGACGCGCCGAAGCCGTCCTCGTCCTCGGGCAGGAACGTGGTGGCGTCGAGCGCTCGCAGCTCGTGCATCCTGTCGCGGGGGCCGGGCGTGCCGGGGTCGATCAGCACGAGGCGCTCACCTGCGCGAACCACGTCGGTCTCGCCCCACAGGGAGACGTAGCGGCCGGTCAGCCGGTCGAGGTCGTCGGTCGTGACATCGGCGGGCAGCGCCTGCCCGTCGGCGGCGTCCTGGGCGAGCAGGTCGATGAGCTCGACGAGGCCCACCGCGAGCGCGTCCGCCGGACCGTCCACGGCGTTGGTGAGCACGCTGACGGTCAGACCGGTGGCCGGGTCCACCAGGGTCCGGGTGATCTGCCCGGGGAAGCCGCCGGAGTGGCCCACGAGCCGTCGTCCGTCCACGCTGATCCCGATCAGGCCGAGCCCGTAGGTGCCGGTCCCGGTACCCCGCGGGAAGGCGGCCTCGGCCCGGTGCATCAGGCGCAGCGCGTGCTCGTCCAGCAGCTCGCGCCGATCCAGTGCGAGAGCGGAGAAGAAGCGGCTGAGCTCCTCCGCCGTGGAGACGAAGCCGGTGGCCGCGGCCAGCGCACCGGTGGCGGTCGGTGCCACGGTCACCCGACGCCCGCGGCCGTGGGCCCGGGTGTGGCCGACGACGGCCCGGTCCGCCGCGTCGTCGTCAATCTCGGGGCGGGTGTCGGTGAGACCGAGCGGGACGAGGATGTCCTCCGTGACGTGCTCGGCGTAGCCGCGGCCCGTGACAGCCTCGATGATCGCCCCGAGCAGGCCGTACCCGATGTTCGAGTACTTGAAGCGCTCCTGCGGGGCGTAGGTGGCGCCGTGGTCGCGGACGATCGCGCGCAGGGCGGCGGCGTCCGGGAAGGCGCCGTCGAGCTGCCAGTGGTCCGCGTCCACCCCGTCGCGGATCGCGCCGGAGGTGTGCGAGAGCAGCTCGCGGACGGTGACCCGGGCCAGCGGGGTGTCGGCGCAGTCCGGCAGGCGCTCGGCCACGGTGTCGTCGAGGCGCAGGCGGCCGGCGGCGACGAGGCGCAGCACCGCGACGGCCGTGAAGGTCTTGGAATGGCTGGCCACGCGGAACAGGTGGCCGGTGGTGAGCTCCACCCGGGTGGACTCGTCGGCCACGCCGAACGCCGCCGAGAGTACGAGCTCGTCGCCGAGCCGCACGGCCACCTGGGCGCCGGGCACGTGCCGCGTCTCCACCTGGGTGGCCAGCCACCGGGACAGGTACGGGGCCGCCTCCCGGAGGCGCGCGAGGGACGGGGCGGACGGCGGGGCGGGCGTGGCGTGGGTCACGAGAGGCCACTGTACGACGCCGGCCCGCCGCCCATGGGCGCGCCCGGGGCGCGCGCCTAGGGTGAGGGCCATGGAGCTGCACGACGACGTCGCCCCGTACGCCTTCCTCCTCGGCACGTGGACCGGCCCGGGCCGCGGCCACTACCCGACGATCGAGCCGTTCACGTACACCGAGACGCTCACGTTCGCCGCGCTCCCGGGCAAGCCGTTCCTGCGCCTGGAGCAGCGCACCGCCTCCCCCGAGGGCCGGCCGATGCACACCGAAGTGGGCTTCCTCCGGTTCCCGGGGGCGCACGGCGTCGAGCTCGTCCTCGCCCAGCCGACCGGCCAGACGGAGCTGCTCGAGGGCGAGTCGTCCGCGGACCGGCGGACGCTGACCCTGGCCAGCACGTCCGTGGCCCGCACCGCCACGGCCAAGCGCGTCGACGCCACCGAGCGCGTCTACACCCTCGACGAGGCCGGCACGCGGCTGCGCACGCTGTTCCGCATGGCCGCCGTCGGCGAGGACATGACGGACCACCTGCACAGCGACCTGATCAAGGAGGAGCGATGAGCGAGAAGAAGAAGGACCAGGACTTCAAGGTCGGAGACCACGTCGGCTGGAACTCGGAGGCCGGGCAGGTCTCCGGGGTCATCACGAAGAAGCACACGAAGGACGTCGAGTACAAGGGCCACATGCGCCGGTGCTCCCCCGAGGATCCGCAGTACGAGATCAAGTCGGACAAGACGGACCACGTCGCGATGCACAAGGGCAGCGCGCTGCACCGCATCGACTGACGCGCCGCTCGCGCGCAGAGCGCGCACCGCGTGGGACGCCCGGGCTCAGGCGCGGGCGTTCTGCGATTCCGGGTCCAGGGGCGCGTGGGCGGGGTTGGACAGGGAGAGCACGACGGCGGCCACGCGCGGGTGCTCGAGGAGGGCGTCCTCCACGCGCTGGAGCAGGACCGCGGCCTCGCTCTCCCGCTCGTCCCCGGCCAGGTCCACGGCCCCGACGACGAAGAGCTTCTCCGGGCCGACGTACTCGAGGTGCAGGTAGCTCACGGAGAGCACCTCGGGCCGCTCCAGCAGCCAGCGCAGCACCCGGGTCCGGACCGCCGGGTCGGCGACCTCGCCGACGAGGAACGCCATGTTCCGCGAGAGCAGGAAGATCGCGACGACCCCGAGCAGCACTCCCACGAGGATCGAGCCGGCGGCGTCCCACCGGGGGTCCCCGGTGAGCTGGTGCAGGGCGAGGGCGGCCGCCGCGATGACCAGGCCGATCAGGGCCGAGGCGTCCTCCACCCACACGGCGCGCAGGGTGGGGTCCGAGGTCTGGCGCAGGAACGTGGCATCGCTGATGTGCCGCCGCTCCGCGTCGCGGCGGACGCGCCGGTGCGCGTTCAGGAACGAGATGCCCTCGAGCACGAACGCGACGGCGAGCACGATGTACGCGATCGTGTACTCCGCCTCCTCCTCAGGGGCGGACCAGGCCGTGATCCCGTGCCAGACCGAGACCGCCGAGCCCACCGCGAACAGGCCGAAGGCCGCGACCATCGACCACACGTAGGCCGCCCGCCCGTAGCCCAGCGGGTGCCGCGCGTCGGGGACTCGGCCGGCCCGACGCTCCGCCAGCAGCAGGAAGACCTCATTGCCGGCATCGGCCCAGGAGTGCGCGGCCTCCGCCACCATCGCGGCTGAGCCGGTGACCGCACCCACGATCGACTTGACGACGGCGATCACCGCGTTCACACCGAGGGCGATCAGGACGGTCAGCAGGCTCTCGCCGCCGGTCTCGGCGGCGGGCGAGGCGGAGTGAGCGGGCGGGGTGCGGGTCATCCTTCGAGTCTGCCCCTGCAGGCGGGTGCCGGACCAGGCTCGCCGTGTCCGGGCCCGCCGGTCCAGGAGCGCGAGATCGGGTCCACGCGGATCGGCGTCGCCGAGCCCGTGAGGTCTCCGCGTGCGCGGCCTAGCGTGGGGCCATGACGGATTCTCCCCTGCACCTCGACCGCCCCGACGCCCCCCGCATCATCGTGCTCGGTGCGACGGGCTACGCCGGATCCCTCGTCGTGGACGCCCTCGTGGCCCAGGGTGCACGGCCCGTGCTGGCGGGCCGGAACCGGGACACGCTCCAGCAGGCGGCGAAGCGGCACGAGGGGCTGGAGGTCGCCGTCGCCGACGCCGGGGACCCCGCCTCGCTGAGGGCCCTGGTCACGGAGGGTGATGTGCTGGTCTCCACGGTCGGCCCCTTCGAACGCTACGGCCGGCCGGTCGCCCGCGCCGCCGCGGAGCGGGGCGCGCACTACGTGGACTCGACCGGTGAGGTCGGCTTCGTGAAGGACCTCAAGGCGGACCTGGACGCCACCGCCCGACGCACGGGCGCCGCCCTGCTGCCCGCCCTCGGCTTCGACTACGCGCCGGGCATGCTGGCGGGCGGGCTCGCGCTGGCGGACGCCGCCGGATGGGCACGGTCCCTGCAGATCGGCTACTTCGCCGACGGCGAGCTGGACCCGCGCGTCGACCTCAGCCACGGGACGCGCCAAACGATGGTGGACGCCCTCACCGAGCGAGCCATCACTTGGCGCGGCGGGCGACTGGCGACGACGGGCCTGGCCAGCCGATCGGCGGTCTTCCGGGTCGACGGGCAGGACCGCCGCGGCGTGCTGTTCGGCGGCACGGAGTCCCTGTTCCTGCCGCGGATGCAGCCCGGCCTGGACGAGGTCGAGGTCTTCAACGGCTGGTTCCCGGCCCGGCCCACGCAGATCGGCGCCGCCGCCCTCGGCGCGGTGGGGTGGCTCCCCGGCGTCGCCCGCGGCGTGCAGGCCCTGCTGCGGCCCCTGGCCGGGGACCCGGGTGGCCCCGACGCCGCGGACCGGGCCCGCACGGGCTCCCGGGTCGGGGCGATCGCGCGCGACGCGGCCGGCCGCGTCGTGGCGGACGTCCACCTGAGCGGCCCCAACGCCTACACGTTGACCGGTGACCTCATGGCCTGGGGGGCCCGGCAGCTCGCCGCAGGCCGGGCCCGCGAGGCCGGCGTCGTCAGCCCGATCCAGGCGTTCGGCCTCGAGGACTTCGAGACGGCCTGCGCCGCGGCCGGCCTGGTGCGGGCATGATCCCGACGTCTGACCCCGCCCGCGGCCCTCAGCGAGGACGGCGGCGGGGGCGGCTGATCCAGGCCAGATAGGCGCTGCCGCCGGTCAGCGCGGCGCCGCCGGCGGCCACCACCGGCCCGGCGAAGCGGCCGAGCCGGTCCTTGTACGCCACGAGCACGTTCGTGCCCCCGGTGATCATCGCGGCCACCACCATGGCGGCCACCACCCGGTCGCCCGTCCGTTCGAGGCGCGTCACGAGCGGCTCGAGCTCGCTCGCGCGGACGGTGACGTCGATCCCGCCGTCGTCGATGCGTTCCATCACCTTGCGGGCGTACTCCGGCAGGTCGATGCCGAGTTCGGCCGCCGCGATCGTGGCCCGGCCGATCCGGCCCGCCACCCGCCGGGGGTCGAGGTGCTCCCCCACGAGGCGCAGGGCGAACGGGTCGAGCACGCGGGTGTAGTCGAAGCCGGGGTGCAGGCGGCGGCCGATGCCGTCCACGATGATCAGCATCCGCAGCAGCTGCACGAGCTCGGGCGGCAGGGACAGCCGGTGGCGCCGCACGAGGGCGAAGATCTCCGAGACCAGCTGCGCCACGCGGATGTCCTCGAGCTCGCGTCCCTCGAGGCGGCCGACGATCCGGGCCACCTCCAGCCGGAGCCGACGGCGGTCCACCGGGCCGCGCGGCGGGGCGATGTCCAGCAGGGCCCGCACCAGCCCGTCGGTGTCCTGCCGGGCCAGCGCCATGGCCAGGCCCGCGAACCGGCGCCGGAGGGACGGGGAGATCCGCCCGACGGAGCCGAAGTCGATGAACCCGACGGTCCCGTCCGGCTCGATGAACAGGTTGCCGGCGTGCGGGTCCGCATGGAACACGCCGTGCTCGAACACCATGGCCAGCAGCACCTCGGCGGCCCGGTACGCCAGCTCCTCCCGGTCGATGCCGGCGGCGTCGAGTCCGGCCAGGTCGTCCACGCGCAGCCCGGAGAGCTCCTGCATGGTCAGCACGCGCGAGGTGGTCAGGTCCCACTCGATCCACGGGAACCGCACGCCCGGGGTGTCCCGGAAGCCTGCTGCGATCTCCTCGCAGGCCCGCGCCTCCACCACGTAGTCGAGCTCGGCGCGCAGGGAGCGGTCGAACTCGTCCACCATGGTCGGCACGTCCAGGTCGGCGACGGTCCGCGAGGCCCGCGACCACGTGGCCGCCAGCGTCCGCAGGATCTCCAGGTCCGCCTGGACCTGCTCCACCACACCGGGCTTGCGGACCTTCACGACGACGGAGCGCCCGTCATGCAGGCGCGCACGGTGAGCCTGGCCGATGGAGGCGGTGGCCAGGGGCGCCCGGTCGAACCAGGCGAACAGGGTGTCGACGTCGGCGCCGAGGTCCTCCTCCACCGTCCGGGCGATGGCCTCGAAGGGCACCGCCGTCGTGCTGTCCGTGAGGCGGGCGAATGCCGCGCAGTAGGCCTCGGGGAACAGGTCCGGGCGCGCCGAGATCAGCTGCCCGAGCTTCACGAAGGTGACGCCCAGCTCCTCGAACGTGCGCACGAACAGCTCGGGGCGGGCCTCGGCGTCGATGCCCAGGTGCGGCTCCCCCTCCTCGAGGGGCAGCCACCGGGAGAGCCCGGCCTGCACGGCCGTGGCCATGAGGCCGTTGCGGGCCATGACGTGGGCGATCTCGCGGTAGCGCTGCAGGTGGAGGGCCATGACGCCCACGCTACCGACCGCGCGGAGGGACGGGCCCCGCCGCTCAGTCGGCGTACCGCAGGGCGCCCGGCCGGGCCCGCGCGTCGGCCCCGATCCGCACCCCGTCCGCGAGCGCGCCCGCCGCCCGCAGCTCCCGCAGCCTCGCCAGCACCCGGTCCCGCACGTCCCACGGGCTGAGGGTGTTGACGTTGATCTTGGTGGCGCCCTCGAAGCCGGCGAGTGTGGAGACGCGCCACTTAAGCATCACGCGCCAGGGCATCGGGGACGCGACGCCGGGCGGGCGGGTGTGCCATTCCTCGTTGGAGGGGACGTCGGGCCCGGTGGCCGCGTGGGCGGCGTGCAGCAGGTCGGACAGGGCGCGCAGCTCGGCCGCGGACTGCCGCCACGGCTGCCCCACCGGGCTCGTGGAGTAGACCTCGACCGTCGGGTACCGGTGGCCGAAGCCGGCGAACATCACGGCGTGCTCGTTGGCGGCGATCACGAGGTCGTGCGCCACGGCCACGTCCAGCGCGGCGTGGTTGAACACCTGCGGGTCCTCGCGCAGCCGGTCCAGGGCGGCGGCGTTCTGCGCGCCGACCTCGTCGATGGCCACGAGCTGCTTGTGCAGGTGGTCGAAGGAGGCGCCGGCGGGCTTGAGCCAGTTCTGGAACACGGAGACGTACCGCACGGCGGGCGTGGTCGCGTAGAGGTCCCGCATCGCGTCGGCGGTCAGGGCCAGGAACGCGTGGTGCTCGTCCGGGGTGAGGGTGCCCGAGGAGGCGAGCTGGTGGTCGTCGACGGCACCGTCGACGAAGTGCCGCCGGGCGATCACGACGTCGTGCGTGCCGCCGAAGAACGCGGCCGACGCCGCGATCAGCTCCGCTTCGGACGTCGCCGCCGCCTCCTCGGCGGAGCGGCCGGAGGCGCGCAGCTTCGCGGCGACGACGGCGCGCACATGGGCGCGGCCGGCCTCGGTGGCCAGGTACTCGTCACGACGGCGGCGCGCGTCCGGGGAGGGTTCGTAGCCGTGGTTGAGACGCCAGTAGTCGTAGCTGAGGATCTCGAAGAGGTTGGGGACCCGCCGGAAGGCGGGGGTCGTCTCCCCGAGCTGCTCCGCGGCCAGGTGCCGCAGGATCTGCCAGGCCGGGGCGCCGTCGTCGGCCCTCGTGGAGACGATGCGTGACTTCTCCGGCGGCGTCTCCAGCAGGCGGTGCTCGCAGAAGGCACAGTGCCGGCCATGCTGGGCGGGGTCGAGAGGCTGCGGGGCGGGCCGGACGAGGCCGAGCGGGCGGTGGCCGCGGCCGGGCACGGTCCAGACCTCGGTGCCGGTGAAGGGGTTGCGCTGCTTGACGGTGCCGTCCGGCAGTCGGGTGAGGGGCTCGCTCACAGACGGGTGCACGAGGCCAGGATACGAGGCGGTGTCGGCCCGGAGGGCCGAGCCCTGTTCGCCGTCGTCGATCACGCAGGTCGGGCTCGGCGACCTCCGGCGTGATCATCCCCACGGCCACCCGTGACGCGGGTACGCTGATCGCTGTTCCACGTCACAGCGCTCTCGCTCGACTCGTCTCACCCGCACGGAGGCCTCACCCATGTCGTCCCGCATCCACCACCCCGGCCTCCGGTCGAAGGTGATGTCCGCCGCGGAGGCGGCGGCGTTCATCCAGCACGGCACCACCGTGGGCATGAGCGGGTTCACGGGGTCCGGCTATCCGAAGGCCGTGCCGACGGCGCTGGCCGAGCGGGCCAAGGAGCTGCACGCGCGCGGCGAGGCGTTCCGCATCAACCTCCACACGGGGGCGTCCACCTCCGCGGAGATGGACGGTGCGCTGGCCGAGGCGGACGCCGTCGCGCTGCGCACCCCGTTCCAGTCGGACCCGACGATGCGCGCCAAGATCAACGCGGGCGCGATCGAGTACATCGACACGCACCTGTCCCACCTGGCGCAGAGCGTGTGGAACGGCTTCTACGGGCCCATGACCACGGCGGTGATCGAGGTGTCCGGGATCCGCGAGGACGGCCGTCTCGTCCCCAGCTCCTCCGTGGGCAACAACAAGTCCTGGATCGACCTGGCGGATCAGGTGATCCTCGAGGTCAACTCGTGGCAGAGCGAGGACCTCGAGGGTCTGCATGACGTCTACTACGGCACCGCGCTGCCCCCGCACCGCACGCCGATCATGCTCACCCACCCCGCGGACCGCATCGGTGAGACGTACCTGCGGTGCGATCCGGCCAAGGTGGTGGCCGTCGTCGAGACCCACGCCCCGGACCGGAACTCTGCCTTCAAGCCCGCCGACGCGGACTCGATCGCGATCGCCCAGCACCTCGTGGAGTTCTTCGAGCACGAGGTGGCCCAGGGCCGGTACGACGAGCGGCTGCTGCCGCTGCAGTCGGGCGTGGGCAACATCGCGAACGCGGTGATGTCCGAGCTCGTGAAGTCCCGGTTCACGGGCCTGTCCGCGTTCACGGAGGTGGTGCAGGACGGCATGCTCGACGCCCTGGACTCCGGCACCCTGGCGACCGCGTCCGCGACCGCGTTCTCCCTGTCCACCGAGGCCGCCGAACGGTTCAACGACAACGCCGCGAAGTACCGGGACAAGCTGATCCTGCGCACCCAGGAGATCTCCAACCACCCCGAGCTCGTGCGCCGCCTCGGCATCCTCGCCATGAACGGCATGCTCGAGGCCGACCTGTACGGCAACGTGAACTCCACGCACCTGATGGGCACGAAGATGATGAACGGTCTCGGCGGCTCCGGCGACTTCGCCCGCAACGCGTTCACCTCGTTCTTCCTCACCCCGTCCACGGCCAAGGGCGGGGACATCTCCTGCATCGTGCCGATGGTCTCGCACGTGGACCACACCGAGCACGACGTGCACGTGGTGGTCACCGAGCAGGGGCTGGCCGACCTGCGCGGCCTCTCCCCCAAGCAGCGCGCCCGCACGATCATCGACACGTGCGCGCACCCGGACTACAGGGAGCAGCTGCGGGACTACTTCGACCGCGCGATGCGTGAGTCGGACGGCCTGCACACCCCGCACCTGTTGGGCGAGGCCCTGTCCTGGCACCAGCGCTTCCTCGAGACCGGGACGATGCGTCAAGGCTGACGGCCCGCCGGGCCGGACACCTGCGGTACACCTGCGGAACGGGCCGCGCCTCGCGGCGGGGTGAGATCACGCCGGCTCCGGGCGCGCGCCCGGAGCCGGCACAGGCCCGCGGGGCCGGCGACGGCGTCAGCCGCGCCCGCCCTGCTCCCGTTCGGGGATTCCCGCGGCCCACAGGGCGGCCGCGATGAGGGCGGGCTGGCCGAACAGCCGCGCCAGGCGGCGGCCGTCCGTGTCCAGCCCGAAGCCGTCCTTGCGCTCGGCGTACTGCCCGATGTTCCCGGGGTAGATCGCGGTGTAGAAGGCCGCCAGGGCGGTGCCGGTCAGGCGACGCTGCCCGGGGAGCGCCAGCAGAGCGGCCCCGAGGCCGATCTCGGCCACGCCGGATCCGAGCACCACGAGGTCCGCCGGGAGCGGGACCCACGAGGGCACCTGGGCGCGGAACTCACGGCGCGCCACGGTGAGGTGGGACAGCCCCGCGGCGGTCATGAACCCGCCGAGGCCGAGGCGGGCGGCGGTCTGCGAGAGGGGGACGGACTGCCGACGCTTCGTCATCACGCCTCCCCGAGCTCGAGGACGACGTCGATGTTGCCCCGGGTGGCGTTCGAATAGGGGCACACCTGATGCGCCTGCTCCATGAGGGCGCGGGCCTGCTCCGCGGGGACATGGGGCAGCACGACCTCGAGGGTGACCTCCAGGCCGAAGCCCTCACCCTGGCGGCCGATGCCCACGCGCGCGCCGACGGAGGAGTCGGTGATGTCGGCACGGGAGGCGCGGGCGACCATCTGCAGGGCCGAGTGGAAGCACGCGGCGTAGCCGGCGGCGAACAGCTGCTCGGGGTTGCTGCCCTGGCCGGAGCCGCCCATCTCGGTGGGCACGGCGAGGTCGAGGTCGACCCGCCCGTCGGTGGTGCGGACATGGCCGTCACGGCCGGCGCCGGTGCTGAGCGCCTCGGCGGTGTAGATGGTCTCCATGGGAGGTCCTTTCATCCGCCCGCCCCGTGCGGGACGAGTCGGCTCCAGCCTGCCACCCGGTTAGGTCGCGCGCAACCAAGTCGCTCCCCAGCGACCACTAGAATCGCTCCCATGGATGCCGCGCCGACCCCCAGCCTCGCCCTCGAGGACCAGCTCTGCTTCGCCCTGCACCGGGCGGCGCGCGCCGTCACGCGCGGCTACGGCCCCCTGCTGTCCCGCCTCGGCCTCACCTACCCGCAGTACCTCGTGATGCTCACCCTGTGGCAGGTGGAGGGTGATGCCTCGGCCGAGACGGATGCGTCGACACCGGACGCCGGGGCGCTGGGGGTCGGGGCGCTGCGGGACCGGCTCGGCATGGACAACGGCACCATCACGCCTCTGGTGCGGCGCCTGGCCGGCATGGGGCTCGTCACGCGGGAGCGCGACGTCCGCGACGAGCGGCGCGTGCTGGTGCGGCTGACGGACGAGGGGCGGGCGCTGCGGGCGTCCGCCCGAACGGTCCCGGTGGACGCCCTCACCCGGATCCCCCTCGACGTCGCCGAGCGCCAGGTCCTCATGGACCAGCTGAACCGGATCACCGAGGCCGTCGGGGCGCGCTGAGACGGCGGGAGCGGCCCGCGCGCGGAGCGCGGGTCAACGCACCCGGTCCAGGATCGCCCGGGCGACGGCATCCGCCTCACGCTCGGGCAGCCAGTGGTCCGCGTCGAGCTTCACGAACCGGTACTCCCCCGCCACCTGCCCGGCCGTGAGCTCGGCGGCCCGCGGCCCCAGGGCCGCGTCCCGGGTGCCCCACACGTACGTGGTGGGGACCGACACGGGCGCGCTGCGCGGGGTGGTCACCAGATCCGGGTTCGCCCGATACCAGTTCACCGGACCGCGCAGGCTCTGCGGTGTGGAGAACCGGCGGGCGTAGTGCTCCGCCCCGGGGACCTGCCCCCGCTGCAGCAGGGAGCCCAGCCTTCGCGAGAGGATCCGTTCGGGGAGGACCGGTGCCTGGAAGGCGGCGATGTACCAGCTGCGGCGCAACTGGTCCGGGCCGCGCAGGGCGCGGGCCAGGGCGGCCGGATGCGGCGTGGACAGGACGGTCAGGGACGCGACGCGCTCGGGGTGGGCGGTGGCCAGCCCCCAGGCGACGGCGCCGCCCCAGTCATGGCCCACGACGTGGACGCGCCGCGCCCCCGCCGCGTCCGCCAGCGCGACGGCGTCCCCCACGAGCGCCGGGAGGCGATAGGCCGCCGTCGCCCGCGGAGCGGCCCCCGGGGAGTAGCCGCGCTGATCCGGGGCGAGGGTGCGCAGCCCCGCGGCGTGCAGCAGCGGCTCGACATGCCTCCAGGACGTGGCGTCCTGCGGGAAGCCGTGCAGCAGCAGGACCACCTCCCCCTCGGCCGGGCCGCCGTCGCGGACGTCGAAGGTCAGGCCCTGATGCCGGAAGGTGTCCATGCCGCCCCCGAGTGCGCCGTCGCCCGTCACAGCCGGACGAGCATCTTCCCCGTGTTGGCACCCTCGAGCAGGTCGATGAACGCCTGGGGTGCGTTCTCCAGACCCTCCCGGACGGTCTCGTCCCACTGGATCTTCCCGGCGGCGACCCACGGGCCCACGCGCTCCAGGAACTCGGGGCGGACCTGCGCTGCGTACTTCTGCAGGACGAAGCCGCGCAGGGTCAGGCACTTGCCGATCGCCAGGGCGAGGTTGCGCGGGGCGGCCGGCGGCTCCGTCGAGTTGTACTGGGCGATCGCGCCGCACATCGCCACGCGGCCGTCGACCCGCATCGCGGCGATGGCGGCCTCGAGGTGGTCGCCGCCCACGTTGTCGAAGTAGACGTCGATGCCCTCCGGCGCCGCCTCGGCCAGCAGATCGGTGGGCGAGCCGTCGTGGTAGTCGAACGCGGCGTCGAAGCCCAGCTCCTTCACCCGCGCCACCTTCTCGGGCGTGCCCGCCGAGCCGACCACGCGCGAGGCGCCCAGCAGGCGGGCGATCTGGCCGGCGACCGAGCCGACGGCCCCCGCGGCGCCCGAGATGAAGACGGCGTCGCCCTCCTGCATCTCGGCCACGTGCACGAGGCCGGTGTAGGCGGTCAGACCCGTCATGCCCAGCACGCCCAGGTAGGTGCTGTCCGAGAACTGGGAGGTGTCCACGGCCTGGACGGTGTCGCCGTCGAGGACGGCGTGCTCGCGCCAGCCGAGGCCGTGGAGCACGGACGTGCCCTCCGGCACGTCGGCGTGGCGCGAGGCGATCACGGTGCCCACCGCGCCGCCGTCGAGGGGGGCGTCGAGCTGGAACGGGGGCACGTAGGACTCGACGTCGTTCATGCGGCCGCGCATGTACGGGTCCACGGACATCACGGTGTTGCGCACGAGGACCTGGCCCTCGGCGAGCTCGGGGAGCTCGACCTCCGTGAGGCGGAAGTTCTCCGGCGTCGGGGCGCCGTGGGGGCGGGAGGCGAGGTGGATCTCGCGCGTGCGGGTGGGGGTGCTCAAGGTGGTCTCCTCGGGGTCGGGGCGGCGGGATCGGGGGGTCAGCGGGCGAGCAGGTCGAGGACGCGGCGGGCGGCGTCGGCGGAGGAGGCCGGGTTCTGGCCGGTCACCAGGGTGCCGTCCGTGACCACGAAGCTCTCCCCGTCCGGGCCCTTGCGGTAGTCCGCGCCGGCGGCGATCAGCGAGTCCTCGACGAGGAACGGGACGACGTCCGTCAGCTGGGCGGCCTCCTCCTCGCCGTTGGTGAACCCGGTGACCTGACGGCCGCGCACGAACGGGGTGCCGTCGGCGGCGGTGATCGGGTGCAGGATCCCGGGCGCGTGGCAGACGAGGCCGAGCGGGCGCCCGGCCGCGTCGCTGTCGAGGATGATCCGCGTGGAGTCGGCGTCGGACACCAGGTCCCACAGCGGGCCGTGACCGCCCGGGTAGAAGACGGCGTCGAACCCGTCCACGTCCACCTGGGCCAGGGGCGTGGTGTGGGCCAGGGCGGCCTTGGCCTCCTCGTCCTGGTCGAACCGGCGGGTGGCCTCGGTCTGCATCTCCGGCTTCGAGCTCGTCGGGTCGATGGGCGGCTGGCCGCCGCGGGGCGAGGCGAGGGTGACCTCGTGGCCGGCGTCCGTGAAGACGTAGTAGGGCGAGGCGAACTCCTCGAGCCAGAACCCGGTCTTGCGGCCGGTGTCGCCCAGCTGGTCGTGCGAGGTGAGGATCATCAGGATGCGGGACATGTCGGGAGCCCTTTCGTTGGTGGGTACTGAACTCTCATGGTCGTACACAACCGAATCTCGGGCAAGGGTGACGGTGCCCGGGTCGTCAGCGCTCCGTCACCCGCCCGTCCTGGACCTGCCAGCGGCGGTCGGTGCGGACGGTGTCCAGCATGCGGCGGTCGTGGGTGACGAGCAGCAGGGCGCCCTCATAGGTCTCCAGGGCCTGTTCGAGCTGCTCGATGGCCTCCAGGTCCAGGTGGTTGGTGGGCTCGTCGAGCACCAGGACGTTCACCCCGCGGGCCTGGAGCAGGGCCAGGGATGCCCGGGTGCGCTCGCCGGGCGAGAGCTCGTCCACGGGGCGGTTCACGTGGTCGGCCCTGAGGCCGAACTTGGCCAGCAGGGTGCGCACCTCCCCGGAGGCCATCTCGGGCACGAGCGCCTCGAAGGCCGCGGCGAGCGGGACGGTCCCGACCAGCAGCGAGCGCGCCTGGTCGATCTCCCCGATCTGCACGCTGGACCCCAGGGCGGCCATGCCCTCGTCCGGGGCCTGGCGGCCCAGCAGCCCGCGCAGCAGGGTGGACTTGCCGGCCCCGTTGGGCCCGGTGATGCCGATCCGCTCCCCCGCGTTCACCTGGAGGGACACCGGGCCGAGCGTGAAGCCGCCCTGCCGGAAGACGGCGTCGTTGAGGGTGGCGACCACCGAGCTGGAGCGCGGCGCCGCACCGATGGTGAACTCCAGCCTCCACTCCTTGCGCGGCTCCTCCACCTCCTCCAGGCGCGCGATGCGGCTCTCCATCTGCCGGACCTTCTGGGCCTGCTTCTCGCTCGACTCACTGTTGGCCTTGCGGCGCAGCTTGTCGTTGTCCGGGGACTTCTTCATCGCGTTGCGCACGCCCTGGCTGGACCACTCCCGCTGGATGCGGGCGCGGGAGACGAGGTCCTGCTTCTGCTCGGCGAACTCCTCGTACTTCTCCCGGGCCTGGCGGCGCAGGGTGGCCCGCTCCTCGAGGTAGGCCTCGTAGCCGCCGCCGTAGACGCGGTTGGTGCGCTGGGCGAGGTCGAGCTCCAGGACGCGGGTGACGCAGCGGGCCAGGAACTCGCGGTCGTGGCTCACCAGCACGACGCCGCCGCGCAGCTCCTGCACGAAGGCCTCCAGGCGGGTCAGACCGTCGAGGTCCAGGTCGTTGGTGGGCTCGTCCAGGAGCACGACGTCGAAGCGGGAGAGCAGCAGCGCGGCGAGGCCGACGCGGGCGGCCTGCCCACCGGAGAGGGAGGTCATGAGGACCTGTTCCGGGGAGGCGGAGAGGTCCAGGCCGAGGTCGGCGAGGACGGCGGGGATGCGCTCCTCCAGGTCCGCGGCGCCGGAGGTCAGCCAGCGGGTGAGGGCGGTGTTGTAGCGGTCCGCGGCGGCGTCGGTGACGTCCGGGTCCGCCAGGCCTGAAGCGGAGGCGTCCATCTCTCGGGTGGCCTCGGCACAGCCGGTGCGGCGGGCGATGTACCCGGCCACCGTCTCCCCCGGCACGCGCTCGTGCTCCTGCGGCAGCCAGCCGACGAAGGCGTCCGAGGGGGCGAGGGACACGGCGCCGGCCTGCGGGGCGAGGTCCCCGCCGAGGATGCGCAGCAGCGTGGACTTGCCCGTGCCGTTGGCCCCCACGACGCCGACGACGTCCCCGGGCGCGACCGTGAGGTCCAGATCCTCGAAGAGCGTGCGGTGGCCGTGGCCGCCGGCCAGGCCGGAGGCGACGAGGGTGGCGGTCATGCTTCTCCTGACGGAAGTGCGGCGGGCGTCAGGCCATTCTGCCGCGACTGAGCTCCACGAGCTTCTCGGCCCGGGCGCGCGTCGCCTCCTCTCCCGCCGCGATGGCGACGCCGGAGCTGCGGAAGTCCGCGACCGTCATCCCCTCGATCGGCGGGCTGATGAGCACGTCCGGCCGGTAGAGCGAGAGCCGGACGGTGGTGAGCTGGGCCTGCATGACGTCGATCGCCCGCATGGCCTGGCGCAGCGACGTGGCGGGCGAACGGCGGGTGCGGGTGCGCGCCCCGGGCTCCGGCCGCTCCAGGGGCTCGAGCGTGGTGGCATCGACGGCGATCACCCGCTGCGCGCCCAGGAAGCGCACCCCGTCCACCGGGATCTGATTGAGGATGCCGCCGTCCACCAGCACGGAGTCCCCCACGGTCACCGGCTCCAGCGCGCCGGGGTAGGCGGTGGTCGCCTGGATCGCGGTGATGAGGTCCCCGGTGTGCAGGTAGCGGGTCTGGCCCTCGACGACGTCGGCCGCGGTGAGCACCAGGGGAATCTGCAGCTCCTCGAAGGTGTCCGGGAGCAGCTCGCGGAGCCAGGCCCGCAGCCTCTCGCTGGAGAGGATGCCGCCGGTCAGGCCCCAGTTGATGAGCCGCGGCCAGTCCACGCTCCGCTCGATCTTCTCGAGCGAGGCGGCGTCATGACCGGCGGCTATGAGCGCGCCGAGGAGGCCGCCCATGCTCGTTCCCGCGAGCACGTCCGGGCGGATGTCGAGCTCCTCGAGCACCCGCCAGACCCCGATGTGGCACAGCCCGCGCGCTCCTCCGCCGCCCAGGGCGAGGCCCAGCCGACCCGTGGGCCGTTCGTCATGCATCATGGGCCCAGTGTGCCACGGACATGACCGTGAAGGGAGCGATGCCGGTCAGTCCGTCTCCGGCAGGCCGGCGGCCCACAGGGCGGCGGCAGACGAGGGCGCGGAACGCCTGCATCGGTCCCTCACCGTCCTGACGACCACCGAGTTCCTGGGCGGCGTCGAGATCACGATCGGCCTGCTCGCGTACCTGCTCACGCTCCACGAGACGGGCAGCCACCTGCTGGCCGGACTCGCGTTCTCCATCGGCCTGGTCAGCCTGTTCCTCGCCCACTCCGAGCTCTTCACGGAGGGGTTCTACTACCCGATCACCGCGATCGCCGCCGGCCGGGGCACGTGGGTGGAGCTGCTGCGTCTGTGGGCGGTGACCCTCGTGATGAACCTCCTCGGCGGCACCGTGATGATCGCCCTCGTGGTGGCGGGGTTCCCCGACCTGCACGGCACCCTGGCCGAGAGCGCCCACCACTTCCTGGACATCGGCTTCAGCTGGCAGGGCGCCGCCCTGGCGGTCCTGGCCGGGGTGGCGATCACCCTCGTGACGCGGATGCAGGCCGGGACGGACAGCCCGACGGCGATGATCGTCGCGTCCGTCGCCGGAGCCGTCGTCCTCGCCGGCGGTTCGCTCTTCCATTCGGTGATGGACTCGATCCTCATCATCGGAGCCATCCTGTCCGGAGCGCACGGCGTGGGCTGACTCGAGTGGCTCAGCTGGGTGTGGTGGGTGATCCCCCTGAACATCCTCGGCGGGTTGGCGCTGACGACGGCGCCGCGCCTGCTGCGTTCCAAGGAGGTGCGGGAAGAGAAGGGGCGGTGAGGGCAAGGTCCGAATGGCAGGGGTCAGACGGCGTCACGCGTCCCGTCGGCGGCGGGCTCGGGCAGCTCCTCGGTCATCCGGGAGGAGTTGGGGAAGACGAAGCGGTAGCTGAGACCGGCGACCGCGGCGCCCAACAACGGGGCCACGAAGAACAGCCAGACCTGGCCGAGGGCGTCCCCGCCTGCGAACAGGGCCACGCCGCAGGAGCGAGCGGGGTTCACGGAGGTGTTCGACACGGGGATGGAGATCAGGTGGATCAGCGTGAGGGTCAGGCCGATGGCCAGCGGCGCGAAGCCGGACGGAGCACGGCGGTCCGTGGCGCCGAGGATGATGTAGAGGAACACGGCGGTCAGCAGCGCCTCGGTCAGGAACACCGCGCCCATCGAGTAGCCGGCGGGCGAGAGTTCGCCGTAGCCGTTGGTGGCCAGGCCGTTCTCCGCAAGCGAGTAGCCCGGACGACCGGAGGCGATCGCCAGCAGCACGCCGCCGGCCGCCACGCCGCCCACGAGCTGGGCGATCCAGTACGGCACAGTGAGCTTCCACGGCAGACGACCCGCGAGCGCCGCACCCAGGGTGACTGCCGGGTTGAAGTGACCGCCGGAGACGTGACCCACGGCGTAGGCCATGGCCACCACGGTCAGGCCGAAGACGAGGGCGACGCCGAGGAAGCCGATGCCCATGTTGACGCCTGTGGCGTCGTCGATCACGGATGCGGAGAACACGGCAGCGCCGTCCGTGGGACCGTCCCGCCGTTGCCTGGGCGCACCGTCTCGTCCCGCGTCCACCCTCCTGACCGCGCCGCCACGATCACGCCCGCAGATCAGGCAGCGGACCTCATCCGGGACGGGGACGCCGCCGGGCACCGCTCGTCCGGCCGGGGGCCGGGCCTCAGCCCGCCGGCTGATCCACCCCCGCGGCGGGACGCCCGTCCTCCAGGTAGACGCAGTGCGCGGCGTCCCAGGCGGCGTCGACGCGGCGGGCGATCGCCGGGCGCAGGAGCTTCCGGGCCTCCTGGCACGTCACGAAGCGATGCTCGGAGGCCTCGTCCTCCTGCAGGCGGATGGCGGCGACGTCCGCGGCAGTGAGCGGGTGGACGGCTCGGAAGAGGAAGCGCAGGCCGATCCGGCCGTCGGCCTTGCTGGGCCGCGTGTCGACGGCGACGAGCCGCCCGGCGGTCACCTCCAGCTTATGTCCCGCGCGGCGGGCGCGCACCGTGCGGACGGCCAGGATCAGCCAGGCGAGCACGGCCAGCGCGGCGAACACCGCGGGCAGCACGTGCCCCAGGAGCACGGAGGAGGCGACGGCGGCGAGGAACGCGGCCAGGTTGAGGACGACGTCGTACATCGGCGCGATGAACCGCCGGTTCACCACGTGGAGCCCGGCGATCGCCACGCCGCACGCGAACGTCACCGAGAGCAGGAGGTTGACTACCGGGGGAGGGTATCAGCGGCGGTCGAGTCGGACGGCCTCGAGCATGCGGCGGTCGTGGGTGACAAGCAGCAGGGCGCCGTCCTAGGCCTCGAGGGCCTGCTCCGGGCGTTCGAGGCCTGCAGACGGGCGTCAGCCTTGCCGGGCATAGGCGTGCTCGCGTTGCGTCACTGACCCTTTGCGTCATGGCCGCGAGGCTTTGTCCGCGAGAGGCGGGCATCCCCTCGCTACGCTGAGGCCATGGCTACGGTTCTCCTCGTGCGGCACGGCCGCACCACGGCCAATGCGACGGGACTGCTGGCAGGCCGGACCCCCGGGGTCAGCCTGGACGAGCACGGACGGGAGCAGGCGGCCCGCACCGCGGACCGCATCGCGGCCGTGCCCGTGGCCGCGGTGGTGGCCAGTCCCCTGGAGCGGTGCGCGCAGACGGCCCGCGCCCTCCTCGATCGCCAGCCGGGGACGGTGTCCTCGCTGGTCGACGACGACCTCACCGAGTGCGACTACGGCCAGTGGCAGGGGCGCGCGCTCAGCGACCTGGCCACCGAGCCCCTGTGGGCGACGGTGCAGACCCAACCTTCCGCCGTCGTCTTCCCCGGCGGGGAGTCCATGGCCGGCATGCAGGCCCGCGCGGTGGCGGCGATCCGCCGGCACGACGCCGCGGTCGAGGCCGAGCACGGGCCCGGGGCGGTGTGGGTGGCGGTGAGCCACGGGGACGTCATCAAGTCGATCCTGGCCGATGCGCTCGGCACGCACCTGGACCTGTTCCAGCGGATCGAGGTGGGGCCCGCCTCCGTGTCCATCGTGAGCTACGGACCGAGCCGACCGCGGGTCTGGGCGACCAATACCGACGCCGGGGACCTGTCCTGGCTGGCGACCCTCGGCCCGTCCGACGACGCACCGGTGGGCGGCGGTGCGGGCACGGGCGCCGGTGCGGTGGACGGGCAGACGCCTAGGATCGTGGCATGACTGATGCACCTGCCCCCGTCCATGAGTTCGACTGGCCGGATCGGGTCGTGATCGGGACGCTCGGGCGTCCCGGAGCCCGCACGTTCTACCTGCAGGTGCGCACCGGGCCCCGGCTGGTGAGCCTGGCCCTGGAGAAGCAGCAGTCGGCCCTGATGGCGGAGATGATCGACGAGATCCTGGACGATCTGATGGCGCTGGAGGGCAACCCGCACAGCGTCCCGGCCAGCACGCCCGTGGAACTCGTGGACAACGATCCGCTGGACCCGGTGCAGGAGTGGTTCCGGGTGGGGGCCATCGGCCTGGGCTGGGACCCCACCACCGCGCAGGTGTTCATCGACGCGCACCCCCTCTCCGACGACGACGCCGACCCGGCGCCCGAGGCGGGCGCCGAGGCCGTGCGCGTCCGCATGCCCGTCGGCGCCGCCCGGGCGTTCGCCCGGCGCACCCGGGAGGTCGTGGACGCCGGACGTCCGTTCTGCTCGGACTGCGGCCAGCCCATCGACCCCGACGGCCACGACTGCACTCTCCCCGACTCCTGATGAGCCCCGCGGACGTGCCCGCCGGCGAGCTGGTGTCCGGGGAGCTGACGCTCACCGGCCGCATCACGACGGTGTCCAACGCCACGTTCCTCGGCGCGATCGGTGACACCTCGGTGGTCTACAAGCCGGTGGCCGGCGAGGCCCCGCTCTGGGACTTCCCCGCCGGGACCCTGGCCCGCCGCGAGGTGGCCGCGCACCTGGTGTCCGAGGCGCTGGGGTGGGACATCGTGCCGCGCACCTGGCTGCGAGACGGCCCCTTCGGCGAGGGCATGGTGCAGCTCTGGCAGGAGCAGGATCCTGAGCAGGACGCCGTGGACCTGTTCCCGGCGGACGAGGTGCCGGCCTCGGGGTGGCTCACGATCCTGGAGGGTGAGGACGAGGGCGGGAATCGGCTGGTCCTGGCCCACGAGGACTCGGCGGCGCTGCGCCGCATGGCGGTGTTCGACGTGCTCGTCAACAACGCCGACCGCAAGGGCGCCCACATCCTCGCCATGCCCGGCGGGCACCGTCACGGGGTGGACCACGGGCTCACCTTCCATGTGGAGGACAAGCTGCGCACCGTGCTGTGGGGATGGCTGGGCGAGGCGCTAAGCGAGGAGGAGCGCGACGGCGTCGCCCGGGTTCTCGACGGGCTCGACGGTGAGCTGGGGCAGGGGCTGGCGGAGCTGTTGAGTGCCGAGGAAGTCGACGCCCTCGCCGAACGCTGCACCCGGTTGCTCGACGACGGGATCTTCCCTGCCCCGAGCGGGCTGACGCCGGCCATGCCCTGGCCGCTGTTCTGACGGGCCCGAGGCGTCAGCGCGTCCGGCTGATCGTGAAGTCCAGCGAGTTCTCGCCGACGGCGCGCAGGATCGGCCCGGAGACGGGGAAGGGCAGGTCCTGGACCGCGTTGCCTGACACGGGATCTCGCAGCTGCGCAGGGTGGCGTCGGTGGAGCACGTCGAGGTCCGCGTCTGCGTCTGGCAGCCCACGAGGGCCGCGGCGGTCAGGCCGAGGCCCAGGAGCGAGGTGTTGGCTCGTGTGCGCACGGTGCCCACCCGATCGGAGATCCCAGCGGGCGTGCAGCGCGACCGCAGGGACATCGGGTGCACTCAGTCCACGAGCCCCGCCGCGGCACCGGCCGCGCGGTAGTCCGCGGCGAGCGAGTCCAGGGTGGCGTGAGCGTTGAGCCCGCTGGGGTTCGGCGCCACGAACAGCCGCGTGCCCGGCCACGGCGTCTCCTGCTCCCCCAGCGCCGCCTTCGGGCGTCCGAACGCCTGCCGGTAGGCCGTCACCCCCAACACGGCGACGACGGCCGGCGCATGCGCTGCCACGAGCGCGTCAAGGCGGGCGGGGGCGGCGGCGAGCTCCTCCGCGGTGAGCTCGTCGGCGCGGGCGGAGGCACGCGGGACGAGGTTGGAGATCCCGATGCCGCGGGCGTGCAGCTCGGCGAGGTCCTCGGCCTTGTAGCCGTCGGAGGCGTCGATCAGGTGTCGGGTGAGCCCGGCGCGGTGCAGGGCCGGGTAGAAGCGGTTGCCGCGGCGGGCGAAGTGCGCACCGGTGGCGGCGGTCCACAGGCCGGGGTTGATGCCGATGAACAGCAGCCGCAGCGGGTCCGGCAGCAGGTCGGGGACGGTGCGGTCGCGGAACTGCTGAAGTTCGGCCTGGGTGAAGCGCATGTCAGTAGTGATACCTCGCCTGGAGGATGATCAGGTCCTCGCCGTCGACGAGGTAGACGAGCCTGTGCTCCTCCGTGATGCGTCGGGACCATGCCCCGGCCGCGCCGTACTTCAGCTGCTCGGGTTTGCCGATCCCGTCGAGGGGATCACGCAGGGCGGCGTCGATGAGGGTGTTGATCCGTTGGAGGACCTTGCGGTCCGTGGTCTGCCAGTGCGTGCAGTCATCCCAGGCGGAGCGGTCCGACACGAGGCGCATTCAGGCGTCCCCGTCCGCGGGCATGAGAACGGCGTTGCCCTTGCGGGAGACGATCTCGACGGCGTCGCGGTCCGCAGTCACTCGCTCGATGAGCGGGAACAGGGTCTTGCGGGCTTCACTGGCACTGATGGACATGGGGGCCTCCTCCGGCGCGATGTGGTGCCTGCTTATGTACCAGTCGGCGAGGTCGAACTCGGGAGGCACCCTGCCGAATGCAGAACTCCTTGCTTTCGTGATCCGGGGGCCGGGCTACGGCGTCCCCACCTGGTGTTGCGTGGCGGGGTGCGGCGCGCAGTCCGCCACCCGCGGGCGTGTCAGATGGTCTGTGTAAGCCGTACCGAGAGGAACGGTAAGAATCATGACCATGACCGACGAGAAGAACCCAGGCGAGCCCTCGGGCCAGGACCTGGTCGAGCAGCTGAAAGCCTCAGGGCAGCTTGATTCCCTATTCGCGCAGATCGACGCGGGCGGCGTCGAGCTCACCGGTGACGGCGGGTTCGTGCCCGCGCTGGTCAAGGCCGCGCTCGAGCGGGGCCTGCAGGCCGAGCTGACCAGCCATCTGGGCTACGAGAAGGGCTCGAGCGAGGCGCTGAAGCACGCCAACTCCCGCAACGGGACCACCCCGAAGACCGTGGAGTCCGAGGTCGGGCCGATCGAGCTGGACGTCCCGCGAGACCGGGGCGGGTCGTTCACCCCGCGCCTGGTGCCCAAGGGCCAGCGGCGCCTCGGGGGCCTGGATGACATGATCATCAGCCTCTATGCCGGCGGAATGACGATCCGGGACATCCAGCACCACCTGGCCTCCACGATCGGCACGGACCTGTCGCACGAGACGATCTCCAACATCACCGACGCCGTGAGCGAAGAGGTCCTGGCGTGGCAGTCGCGGCCGCTGGAGGAGTTCTATCCGGTGATCTATCTCGACGCAATCCGGATCAAGATCCGAGAGAACAGCCAGGTCCTCAACCGTGCCGCCTACATCGCCGTCGGCGTGGACCTCGAGGGCATCAAGCACGTGCTGGGGATCTGGGTCCAGGACACCGAGGGCTCGGCGTTCTGGGCCCACGTCTGCGCCGATCTCGCCAACCGGGGCGTGCAGGACGTGCTGATCGTGTGCTGCGACGGGCTCAAGGGCCTGCCGGAGGCGGTCGAGGCGACGTGGCCGGACTCGATGGTCCAGACCTGCGTGGTTCACCTGATCCGGGCCGCGATGCGGTTCGTGGCCTACCAGGACCGCAAGAAGGTCGCCGCCGCGCTGAAGCCGATCTACACCGCCCCCAACGAAGAGACCGCGAGGAAGGCGCTGGCCGAGTTCGAGGCCTCCGAGCTCGGCACGAAGTACCCGTCTGCAGCCGCGACCTGGGCGAACTCCTGGGAGCGGTTCATCCCGTTCCTGCAGTTCCCACCCATGCTCCGCAAGGTCATCTACACGACCAACAGCATCGAGTCGCTGAACTTCCAGCTACGGAAGGTGACCAAGAACCGCGGCCACTTCCCCTCGACCGAGGCGGCGGTGAAGCTGCTCTGGCTGGCGATCTGCAACATCGAAGACAAACGCGCCGCCGAACGCGCTCGGGACCGGGGCAAACCCGCCGGCCAGCGCAAAGCCCAGGGCCGGCTCGTCGAAGGTCAGGCCGTCACGAACTGGAAGCAGGCCCTCGCCCAGCTCGCCGCGGCCTACCCCGACCGGATCAACCCCTACCTGTGACCACCCCGCTTACACAGACAAGTTGACACGCCCGTGGTGGCCGAGCACCTCGATGCTGCCCGGGCCGACATCCTGGCGTTCACCACATTCCCCAAGGACGTCTGGACCCAGATCTGGTCGAACAACCCGGCCGAACGGCTCAACCGCGAGATCCGCCGCCGCACCGACGCCGTGGGCATCTTCCCCAACCGGGCGGCCATCGTACGACTGGTGGGCGCGGTGCTGGCCGAGCAGACAGACGAGTGGGCCGAGGGCCGTCGCTACCTCGGCCTGGAGGTCCTGGCCCGCTGCCGACTCACCACCGTCAGCAACACGGGAAGCGAGGTGAACCCCGACACCGCGCCCGCCCTCGAGTTCAGCGCCTGACAACCCCAACGAAGGAATCAGCCGCTACACCACTTCATGGGGCTTGACCGTAGTAGGTCAAGTCCCGAGTAGTGGTGTAACGCTCTGATCCTCCATTGGTGCTGTTAGGCGCTGAGTTCGAGGGTGGTTTCCGGTTCGGCGTTCACCTCGTTCCCGGTGTCGTCCACGGTGGTGAGGCGGCAGCGGGCCAACACCTCGAGGCCGAGGTAGCGGCGGCCCTCGGCCCACTCATCGGTCTGCTCAGCCAGCACCGCCCCGACCAGGCGCACGATCGCTGCCCGGTTCGGGAAGATGCCCACGGCGTCGGTGCGACGCCGGATCTCGCGGTTGAGCCGTTCGGCCGGGTTGTTCGACCAGATCTGGGTCCACACGTCCTTGGGGAACGTGGTGAACGCCAGGATGTCCGCCCGGGCACCATCGAGGTGTTCGGCCACCGCGGGCAGCTTTTCGCTGACGTAGTCCAGCAGCCGGTCGAACTGGGCGTCCACGCTGGCGGCGTCGGGCTGGTCATACACCGAGTGCAGCATGGCCTTCACGGCCGGCCACATGGACTTGGGGGTGATGCCCATCAGGTTCGCCGCGTAGTGGGTCCGGCACCGCTGCCAGGTCGCTCCGGGCAGGTTCGCGGCGATGGCGTCCTTGAGCCCGGTGTGGGCGTCGGAAGTGACCAGGCGGACTCCGGTCAGGCCCCGGGCCACCAGGTCGGCGAAGAACTCGTTCCACGCCGACCCCGTCTCCGAGGTGGCCACCCGCAGGCCGAGGACCTCGCGGTGGCCGTCACCATTGACCCCGGTGGCCAGCAGCACCACGGCGTTGACCACCCGGCCGCCCTCGCGGACCTTCATGCTCAGCGCGTCGGCGGCCACGAACGTGAACGGCCCAGCCTCCCCGAGCGGGCGATGACGGAAGGACTCGACCTGCTCGTCCAGCTCGGTGGCCATCCGCGAGACCTGGGACTTCGACAGCGCGTTGATCCCGAGGGTCTTGACCAGTTTGTCCATCCGCCGGGTCGAGACCCCGGCCAGGTAGCAGTCGGCGACCACCGTGATCAGCGCGGATTCGGCCCTTTTGCGGCGCTCGAGCAGCCACTCCGGGAAGTACGTGCCCGACCTGAGTTTGGGGATCGCCACGTCCAGGGTCCCGACCCGGGTGTCCAGGTCCCGGTGCCGGTACCCGTTGCGCTGGGTAGCTCGGCCCGGGGTGGGTTTACCCCATTCGGCGCCGACCACCGCGTCGGCGTCAGCGGAGAGCAGGGAGTTGATCACGGTCTGCAGCAACGAACGCATCAAATCCGGGGATGCTTCGGACAGGGCTTCGCCGAGCAGGCCGGCAGGGTCGACAATATGAGGAGCGGTCATCGTGATGACTCCGTTCGAGGATTCTGTGGAAGGTTGACTCGAAGGATCACACGGTGGCCGCGTCCACATCCGGAACGACGTGCCCAGTCACCGTGCGCTACACCACTCTATGGGGCACTACTTCCGACCCTGTCCGCCCGCCACATGACTCGCCACAACCGACCCGCCAGAGCGGCAGCCGCCCGTACGTTTCTGGCGGGCCCTGGGGCGCGCGGGAGCGCCCACCGGGACACCCAGATTTCACGCCGACCGGATCCCGCCTGATATGCGAAGAGTTCACCGCGCGTCGTGTGAACTCTTCGCTGCATCTCGACAACCTTCCAGAAACGGCTCGATTGTCGAGATGCAGCGAAAACTGCACAAATGTTGTCGAGATGCAGCGAAGAGTTCCAAAACGCGCCAATTTGATTCATACGCCGAAGAACGCTCCAGATCTTGACAGCTCGGGCCGTGTGACTCCCTCTCGCCGCCCGACTTGCCGGGAAACCGATGTGCCACGCTGGCCCTATGCCCCAGCCCGCAATGACTCCCCTACCCTCGGGAAAAATCACCCTGCGCGACGCCCGCCGCGGAACCACACGGGAGGTCGACCTGGAGCCCTTCGAGATCGCCACCCATCCCCTCCATGACCCGGACACCGGCCTGCCATCCACGCCGGTGACCTGGTTCGACGCCATCGCCCTCTGCAATGCGCTCTCCTTGGCCGAGAGCCTGCGGCCGGCCTACACGCGCGCTGCGGACGGGCGCACGGTCACCTGGGACCCCACCGCCGACGGCTACCGACTGCCCACCGAGGCCGAGTGGGAGTACGCCTGCCGCGCTGGCGCGACGTCACCCACCTACGGGCCGCTCGAGGACATCGCCTGGACCAGCCTCGATCACCACGAGGGACCCCAGCCGGTCGGCCGGAAGAAGGCCAACCCCTGGGGCCTGCACGACATGCTCGGCAACGTCTGGGAATGGTGCTGGGACTACGCCGATCCCGCCCGCTACGGCGACTACCGCACCCTGCGCGGCGGCGGCTGGGCCGACGAGCCCTGGAGCGTGCGCGCCTCCGTCCGCCGCGGCAGCGCCCCCGACGCCGTCCTCGAGGACGTCGGCCTTCGGATGGCCCGCGGCCCGGTGGGGACAGGCAAGCAAGCGCAGGGGTGGTCCCACGAGGCGGACCGGGAACGGGCCGCCATCCGCGGGCCGCTCCCCGTGGGCTGGACTCCCCTGCGGAAGATCACCCGGTGACTGGCCAGCGGGGCCTCCTCGCGGCCGGCCGGCGGCACTCGCTGGTCGTCGTCGACGGCGGTCGTGTCCTGGCCGCGGGCCCACCGGGTGTGGACGAGTGCGCCGTGGCAGGCTGGAGCGAGGTCGTCGCCGTGGCCGCCGGGAACGTGCACGGCGCGCGGAACACGGGCCGCTCCCACTCGGTCGGGCTGCGCGCCGACGGCACGGTCCTCGCCGCGGGATGGAACGCGCACGGCCAGTGCGAGGTCACCGAGTGGACCGGGATGGTGGGCGTCGCCGCCGGATGGCGCCGCACCCTGGGGGTACGCGCCGACGGCACCGCGACGGCCGCAGGCCGGAGAGACGAGGGGGCGTGCGACGTGGAGGACTGGTCCGAGATCGTCGTGGTCTCCGCCGGGGACTGGCACTCCGTGGGACTCCGATCAGACAGGACTGTGGTGGCGGCGGGCCTGAACACGCGCGGCCAAGTCGACGTGACCGGCTGGACCGACATCGTGGGCGTCGCGGCCGGCTACCTCCACACCCTGGGCGTCAAAAACGACGGCACCGTGGTGGCCTGCGGCGACGCCACCGCGGGCCTTACCGAGGCCCGCCGCTGGCGAAACATCAGGGCTGTCTCTGCCGGCAGCCATCATGTGCTCGGATTGATGAAGGATGGGCGCGTTCTCGCGGCCGGCGACGACAGCCACGGGCAGTGCCGCACGCAGGCCTGGCGCAAGGTCGTGGCCATCGCCGCGGGGTCACGCCATTCGCTCGGCCTGCGTAGCGATGGATCCATCCTGACCGCGGGCTACGACGGCGATGGGCAGCGCGGCTGGACGGCAACAGGCGAGACATGATGCGCACACGGAGGGCGTACTCCTACGGACTTCGGCCGGAGGAGCATGCCCGGGGTTCTAGCCCCTGGGCAAGGAACAGCGCGCCTGGTGCAACCTTCGCCGCATCTCGACAACACGCATGACCTAACTGTTAGGTAGTCCCATGGCCACTCTGGAGCTTCACACGCTGATAAACCTTGAGCATGCGGGATGGGACGCTTTGTGCTCCTCACGCGGCGCCGACTTCTACGGGCAGCTCATGGCTGATGACGGTGTCATGATCCTCGTCAACGGAGCCGTCCTCGACCGGGCCGCCGTTCAGACCTCTCTGAACGGCGCGCCGGCATGGGACAGCTACACCATCACCGATGAGCGCCTGATACCCGCCGGTCCCGGCGCGGCCACCCTCGTCTACCGGGCACATGCCCGCCGAGGAAACGAGCCTCCCTTCGACAGCATCATGTCCAGCACCTATGCCGAAATTGAGGGATCCCCCCGCCTGACGGTCTACCAGCAGACCACAACCACACACTGAATCCTCATCGCCACCCGGGCATAGACGTCCTCATCAGGGACGTCGGTAGCAAAGTCAACTTGTCACGCCATCGGCAGGAGCCTCACTTTCCACGGAATTAGCCGCGTGTCCTGGGAAAACTTCGCTGCATCTCGACACTTGACCAGCGCACGGGATCACGGTCGCTACGCTCGATCCATGCCCGTCCGTCTGCGCCCTACCGTCCTCGACGACGCCGAGGCCCTCGCCGCCCTGGCACGGAGCCAACGCGAGCACCTGGGCCCGTGGGAGCCGGAGCGCCCCGCCCACTGGTTCACGGAGGCCGGGCAGCGCGAGGCCCTCGAACAGGCAGACCGTGACCGGGCCGCCGGCCGCTCCTACGCCTTCGTCATCGGTCAAGCCCCTCGTGATGGTGTAGCGGTCTGATCCTTCATGGGGGTCAGGCGCTGAGGCCGAGGGTGAGTTCGGTGTCGGGGTCCACCTCGTCTCCGGTGTTGGTCACGGTGGTGAGCCTGCAGCGGGCCAGGACTTCGAGACCGAGGTAGCGTCGACCCTCGGCCCATTCATCGGTCTGCTCGGCCAGCACCGCACCCACTAGCCTGACGATGGCCGCCCGGTTGGGGAAGATGCCCACCGCGTCGGTGCGACGGCGGATCTCCCGGTTGAGCCGCTCGGCCGGGTTGTTCGACCAGACCTGCGTCCAGACGTCCTTCGGGAACGTGGTGAAGGCCAGGATGTCCGCCCGGGCGGCGTCGAGGTGCTCAGCCACGGTGGGCAGCTTCTCGCTCACGTAGTCCAGGAGCCGGTCGAACTGCGCGTGCACGCTGGCCGCATCGGGCTGGTCATAGACCGAGTGCAGCATGGCTTTCACGGCTCTTCCCAGTTGAGCGTGGGGGTGTCGTGAGTCAAGGGCCCGTGCCCTTGCAAGAGGATGGATTTTGCGAAGAATCTAACCTCGATCACGAAGGACACGAGCCATGTCCCAGCGTACGCGCGCTGCCTTGCCCCTGCCTGCCCACGCCGCTGCCGAGCACCACGTCCGTGCGGCGGCATCGGTGGTGTTCAACCTGGAGGGATACACCGTCCTTCAGGCCCTCGACCGGCCACTGGGAGGTAGGCGTGTCGTTGTGGCCGCCGATGCCGCCGAGGGGGCCTGCCCGGGCTGCGGGGTGTTCTCGGGCCGGGTGCACCAGCGGGTCCGCCAGTCCGTGAAGGACATCCCTGTCGGTGGGGACCTGTTGGAGTTGGTTGTCGTCAAGCCCAGGTTCCTGTGCGCCGAGGGGGCCTGCCCGCGCCGGACCTTCACGCAGACCACGGACCAGTTGCCGGCCCGGGCCCGGTGTACCACCCGGTTGCGGGAGGCCGTGGTGGCCGCGGTGCTGGACTCCGGCCGGGCCACCGCGGAAGCCGCCAACGCGCATGGCCTGGCGTGGGGCACCGTCAACGCCGCCATCCTGGGCCACACCATGGTCTTGCCGGAGGTCGACAAGGTGCCGGTGCGGGCGCTGGGCATCGACGAGCACCGGTTCGCCACCGCCAAGTGGTTCAAACACCCCGACACGGCCGTCTGGTGCCGGGTCGAGCCGTGGATGAGCACCTTTGTCGTCGCCGACACCGGGCACGTGCTCGGCGTCGTCGACGGACGGTCTTCCCGCAACGTCACCGCCTGGCTGGCCGAACGCTCCGAAGCCTGGCTGGATCGGCTCGAGGTGGTCGCCATCGATCCCTCGGCCACGTTCCGCACCGCGATCCGCAAGGTGCTGCCGACCGTGGACATCAGCGTGGACCACTTCCACCTGGTCAAGCTCGGCAACCAGATGCTCACCGAGGTCCGCCAACGCGTGGTGCGCGAAGTCCTGGGCCGGCGGGGCCGCAAGCAGGATGCCGTGTGGGCTCACCGGATGTTGCTGCTGCGGGCCGGGGACCGACTCACCGAGGCCGGCCTGCGCCGACTCGAGCACGTCCTGGACGACGATGCCTATGAGCAGGTCGCCGCCGCCTGGGCGGTCAAGGAGCACCTGCGGCGGATCCTGAACGCCCCCACCGTCGCAGCGGCCCAGAACGCCCGGATCGACTTCGAGCTGACCGTAGCCGCCGCAGGACTGCCGGAGGCTGACAGGCTCTCGGCCACCGTGGGGAAGTGGTGGGTCGAGATCAAGGTGTTCATCCGCACCCGAGTCACGAACGCCCGCACCGAGGCGGCCAACACGGCCATCAAACAGGTCAAGCGCACCGGCCGCGGGTTCCGCAACCAGACCAACTACCAGTCACGTATTCTGGCCAGGAGCTTCCGACGGACACGCCGACGCTCCCAGATCCACCCTCGAGCAGGACTCCACGCTCAAGTGTGAAGAGCCGCTTTCACGGCCGGCCACATGTTCTTCGGGGTGATGCCCATCAGGTTCGCCGCGTAATGGGTGCGGCAGCGCTGCCACGTCGCTCCGGGCAGGTTCGCCGCGATGGCGTCCTTGAGTCCGGTGTGGGCGTCAGAAGTGACCAACCGGACCCCGGCCAGGCCGCGGGCGACCAGGTCGGCGAAGAACTCGTTCCACGCCGCCCCGGTCTCCGAGGTGGCGACCCGCAGGCCCAGGACCTCGCGGTGGCCGTCAGCGTTGACCCCGGTGGCCAGCAGCACCACGGCGTTGACCACGCGCCCGCCCTCGCGGACCTTCATGCTCAGCGCATCGGCGGCCACGAACGTGAACGGGCCGGCCACCCCGAGCGGGCGGTGGCGGAAGGCCTCGACCTGCTCGTCGAGCTCGGTGGCCATCCGGGAGACTTGGGACTTGGACAGGGCGTTGACGCCCAGAGTCTTGACCAGCTTGTCCATCCGTCGGGTCGAGACCCCGGCGAGGTAGCAGTCAGCGACCACGGTGATCAGCGCCGACTCCGCTCTCTTCCTGCGTTCAAGTAGCCAGTCCGGGAAGTACGTGCCCGATCTGAGCTTGGGGATGGCCACGTCCAGGGTGCCGACCCGGGTGTCCAGGTCCCGGTGGCGGTACCCGTTCCGCTGAGCAGTGCGCGAGGAGCTGGGCTTGCCCCATTCGGCACCGACCACCGCGTCGGCATCCGCGGACAGCAAGGTGTTGATCATGGTCTGCAGCAGGTGGCGCATCATGTCCGGGGAGGCCTCGGACAGGGCTTCTCCGAGCAGGCCGGCAGGGTCGACAATATGAGGAGCGGTCATCGTGATGACTCCATTCGAGGATTCTGTGAGAGGTTGACTCGAAGGATCACACGGTGGCCGCGTCCACGTCTGGAACGACGTGCCCGACCACCGGGCGCTACACCACTATGCGGGACTCAACTTACGCGTGAGCATTTACGGACAAAACCTCGCCCGACAAGAAGCGATAGCGGCAGGCGTAGACAAAGTGTTTCGAGAGCACGCCAGCGCAAAAGACCGACAAAGACCACAACTCGCCGCACTCATCGACTACGCCCGAGACGGCGACACCGTGAAGGTGTGGAGCATCGACAGACTCGCACGCGACCTCGCAGACCTCGAAGCAATCGTGAAGGAACTCAACGACGCGGGCGTGACCGTCCACTTCGAGAAAGAGGGCATCACCGCCAGTCCACACGAAACAGCCAACCCACTTGACCGCATGATGCTTCAGATCATGGGCATCTTCGCCCAGTTCGAGCGCGAACTTATCAATGAGCGCAGACGTGAAGGCGTCGCCGCAGCACGAGCAGCCGGCAAACTGACCCACCGCCCCCCAGCACTCACGCCCGAGCAAGCCGCCGAAGTAGTCGCCAGACACGCGCAGGGCGTCCCTGTGGCACGAATAGCCCGTGAGGCAGGCGTCAGCCGCAACACCGTCTACAAGGCGCTCAGAGAGGCAGATAGCGCCGTAGAGGGCACAGGGGCACCATCGGACGCCTGAACGTATTCCAGCGCATCATCAACTTCGACGGGCGCTCTTAAATATTAACGCGTCCAGTTGCGAGTCGTCAGGATGCCTGAAAACCTCTCTTTCGGCAAAAAACGCCGTCATAACATTGAATTGGTTGGCAAGATGCGAAGTTCCCGCTAGTACGCGGTCAAATTCGCCATCCGCTGTCTTACTGAGGTCGCCCACCTGTCGATAAATTTCCTCCTCTGATCCATGGCAATTAAATCCATGCAGTCGACCCAAGTGCAGCGCCACGGATCGCGACAACGGGAACAATAACGCCTCCGCCCCTCGCAATGTAGTATTGGCTTTCTCAATCGGCTCGTCGGGTGCGAACATCGAGAGGGGCGAGTCGGATGTTATTAGCTTTTTTCTTTCGAAGTAGAAGAAAGTCCATTCTCTACCGATGAGGAATGGAACCTCAGCCTCAGCGCTAATAAAAGTATTTTGGAGATGTTGAAGCCTAAGGTCATTCTTGATGTCGAAATTTGGATCTTTTAGGTTCTCCCAAACGAGTTCAGCATTAAACTCGGGATAATTCGCTCCCATGTAGGACCGGACAAACTCCTCCAGTTCGTCCGGTCCGCTCATTCCCGCACTCTGCACGGTTACGGCGTCCAGAAATTTCTCGTGATTCGCTCGAACATTCGGACCACGATGGGCTTGGATTGAAATGAAGCGAGACAGGTGTTCCCGCTCCTCAAAATTCAGCTTGAAGTCCCGTTCTCTGATTTTTCTGATAATTGGGGCGGCGCTTGTCTCTATTGTGTTTAGTTGATGCTCAGCTTCGTCAGCCCTCTCAAATATGGCAGGAGAAGTCAACGTATTGTAGTCATTCTCAAGTGCAATCTTGTCCAGACTCGCCAAGAAGCCTCTTCGCTTTGAGTCGAGAGGAACTACGTTAATGAATTTTTCATCCTTAGCAAACCCTCGCAAGTAGACCTTTGGGACATAGTGGTGCCTCTTCGAGATGTGCGCCGGTTTTGCCATAGGGCAACTCTCCCACGGGATCGCTCACCCAGCCCAGCCACGCGCCCTCAGTGCCCCGCATAGCGCCTCCCGCTCCCCCACTGGCACCTGTGGACCCCCAGTACGCGAGAGCGCGTCAGAGAGGCACACAGCCCCTCCCCAGAGACGACGAAGCCCCCACCAGCACCAGCCAGTGAGGGCACCCACCGTTACGGCACGACTGCCATAGGCGCGCCATAACTCCCCGTCATGCCATAGAGTTACGGCACCAAGAACCGCATGATTCCAACGATTCACACGTTGAACCGGAACTCGACCACGTCGCCGTCCTTCATCACGTAGTCCTTGCCCTCCATGCGCACCTTGCCGGCGGCCTTGGCGTCGGCCATGGACCCGGCAGCGATCAGATCATCGAAACTCACAATCTCAGCCTTGATGAAGCCGCGCTGGAAGTCGGTGTGGATCACGCCGGCGGCCTCGGGTGCGGTCGCGCCGACGGGGATGGTCCACGCGCGCGTCTCCTTCGGCCCCGCCGTCAGGTACGTCTGCAGGCCGAGGGTGGAGAAGCCCACGCGGGCCAGCTGGTCCAGCCCGGACTCGTCCTGCCCGGCCATCTCCAGCATCTCGGCGGCCTCCTCCTCGGAGAGCTCCACGAGGTCGGACTCGAGCTTGGCGTCCAGGAACACGGCGTCGGCGGGGGCCACCAGATCGCGCAGCTCCTGCTGCCTGGCCTCGTCCCCCAGCACACCCTCGTCCGAGTTGAACACGTAGATGAACGGCTTGGCGGTGAGCAGGCTCAGCTCGCGCAGCCGGTCCATGTCCAGCTTGTCCTTGTCCTTCACGGCGAAGATCGTCTCGCCCCGCTCCAGCACCGCGAGCGCGGCCTTGAGCGCCTCGAGGTCGGCGGGCTCCTTCTTCTTGCCCTTGACCTCCTTCTCGACGCGCGGGATCGCCTTCTCCACGGTCTGCATGTCCGCGATGATCAGCTCGGTGTTGATGGTCTCCATGTCCGAGGCCGGGTCCACCTTGCCGTCCACGTGGACGACGTCGCCGTCGTCGAACGCGCGCACCACCTGGGCAATCGCGTGGGCCTCACGGATGTTCGCCAGGAACTGATTGCCCAGGCCCTCCCCCTCGGAGGCGCCCTTCACGATGCCGGCGATGTCCACGAAGGACACCGTGGCCGGCAGGATGCGCTCGGAGCCGAAGATCTCGGCCAGCTGGGGCAGCCGCTCATCCGGCAGGTTCACCACGCCCACGTTCGGCTCGATCGTCGCGAATGGGTAGTTCGCCGCGAGCACGGTCTGGCGCGTCAGCGCGTTGAACAGGGTCGACTTGCCCACGTTGGGCAGTCCCACGAATCCGATAGTCAAAGCCACAGTCCGGCAGTCTACCGGCGGGCCCACCGCGGCGGAGGCGTCCCGCACCGGCCCCGTTCCGTGGGCAGAACCGGCAGCCCCACCCGCTCCGTGGGCAGAAAGTGCGCTCTCCCCTGTTCCGGGGGCAGAACCGGCAGGGTTTTCGCTTGCAGGGGCAGAACCGGCAGGGTTTTCCCTTCCGGGGGCAGAAACCCTTGCTTTTCTGCCCACGGAACCCAGAGGCCCGGCGGCCACGGGGCCCGGCAGCCCCAGCCCCCGCCCCCACGCGCCCACGGAACCCAGAGACCCGCACCGCCCAGCACGCATCCCCGCCCAGATGACCGATCTGTAGGGTGGGCGGGCCGCCCAGACCCCGACGAGAGGACGCACACCTGTGTCTGCCGAACAGCGGACGACAGCCGAGACCGCAGGGCCACCGGGTCCCCCCTCGCCAAGTCCCGCGGCACCGTGCGCCTGCGCTCCAACGACTACCGGGACAAGCCGGCCGTGGACCCGCGCTACTTCACCGACCCGGAGGGCCATGACATGGCCGTCGCGGTCGCCGGCATCCGGCTGGCCCGGGAGATCGTCTCCCAGCCGGCCATGGCGGCGTGGGCGGGGCGCGAGCTGGCCCCGGGCGTGGAGGCGCAGACCGATGAGGAGATCGCCGACTACGTGCGCCGCACCCACAACACCGTGTACCACCCGGTGGGCTCGGTGCGCATGGGCGCCGACGACGACGCCATGAGCCCCCTGGACGCCCGCCTGCGCGTCAAGGGCGTGACGGGTCTGCGCGTGGCCGACGCCTCCGTGATGCCCGAGCACGTGACCGTGAACCCCAACATCACGTGCTTCATGATCGGTGAGAAGGCCGCGCAGCTGATCCTGGCCGACCGCGCCTGACCACCACGCAGATGCGGCGGGCCCCCGGTGGGGGCCCGCCGCATTCGCGTTCGGGGGACGGGCCGCGGGCCGGTCACACCGGCCGCGTGCGCGGCTCCGTCAGAGGGCGATCACTCGCCGGAGGCCTCGGCGGCGGAGCCCTCCACGGCCTCCACGGTCTGCCCGGCCACGGGGGCGGTGCCGCCGTGGGTGACGGAGATCTTGCGGGGCTTGGCCTGCTCCGCCACCGGGATGGTGAGGGTCAGGACGCCGTCGCTGTAGTCGGCCTGGATGCGGTCGAGGGCGAGACCCTCGCCCAGGGTGAGCTGGCGGGCGAAGGTGCCGGCGGAACGCTCACGGGTGAGCCAGCGTCGGTCCTCGCGGGCCGGGTCCTCCTTGCGCTCGGCGCGGACGGTGAGCGTGCGCTCCTCCACGTCCACGTCGATAGAGGCCGGGTCGACGCCGGGCAGCTCGACCTCGGCGACGAAGGCGTCGCCCTCGCGGTACAGGTTCATGGGCATGGACGCGGTGCCGGTCGCGCGGGTCGTCAGACCGTTCACCAGACGCTCCATCTCACGGAAGGGACGCTCCATCTCACGGAACGGATCGATGGGACGGGTCATGTCGGTTCACTCTCCTCGGGAGTCGGGTCGGCGCCGCTGACACCGCGGCGTCTGATCACCACAACAGCACGCCCGGCGAACCTATTCCAGAAATCTTCGTGAACTCCGCTCAACTTTCTGAGGGACGGCCCGCACGCGACGGCGCGGCCCCACCCATGACATTCGTCATGGCGCATTCCTGACGTCTGCCGCTCCCGCGGGGCGCGCCCCGCGGCGAGGCTGGAGCCATGAGCAACGCACCCGCACTCGCAACCCGGGGACTCACCCGCCGCTTCGGACCGGTCCGGGCCGTGGACGGCGTGGACCTCACCGTCCCTGCCGGCGAAGTCCTCGCCCTCCTCGGGCCCAACGGCGCCGGCAAGACCACGCTGCTGGACATGGCCCTGGGCTTCAGCCCGCCCTCGGACGGCACGGTCCGCGTCCTCGGCTCCGAGCCTGTCGCCGCGATCCGCCAGGGCCGGGTGGGCGCGGTGCTGCAGACGGGCGGCCTGCTGGAGGACCTGAGCGTCCGCGAGACCGTGGCCATGGTGGCCGGCTGCCACCGCCGCCACATCGGCGTGCCCGCCGCCCTCGAGCGCGCCGGCCTCACCGGGCTGGCCGGGCGCCGGGTGAAGAAGTGCTCCGGAGGCGAGCGCCAGCGGCTGCGCTTCGCCCTGGCCCTGCTCACCGACCCCGAGCTGCTGATCCTGGACGAGCCCACCGCGGGCATGGACGTCCGCGCCCGCCACGACTTCTGGGACACCATGCACGCCGAGGCGGACCGGGGCCGCACCATCGTGTTCGCCACCCACTTCCTCCCCGAAGCCGAGGACTTCGCGGACCGGATCGTCCTGATGCGCGAGGGCCGGATCCACGCGGACGGCACGCCCGCCGAGCTCGCCACCGGCGGGTCCGTCACCCTCACGGGCCGCTGGGCCGGCGGCGGAGACGATCCGGACGCGCCCGCCCGCCTCGCCACCGCCCTGAGCCTGCCGCAGGACGCCGTCCAGCTCGAACCACAGCACCTCTCCCCCGGCCGCCTGCGCGTGCGCGTCCCCGCCGGGGGCTCGGTCACCGGCGACGACGTCGCCCGCCACCTGCTGAACGAGCGCCTCGTCGAGGACCTGGCGATCACCCACGCCTCCCTCGACGACGTGTTCCTCTCCCTGACCGACGCCGGCCAGCCGGCACCCTCCGAGCCGCAGGAGTCCCTCGCATGAGCACGACCACCACCGCCCCCGGCCGCCTGTTCGGCTACGCACGCCGCGAGTTCGTCCGCAACGTGCGGATGATCGAGGGCTCGTTCTTCATCGTCGTCCTCCCCGTGGCGCTCTACCTCATGTTCGGCGCGCTCTCCGACTGGGGAGACCGCCCCGTCGGCCACGGGAACGTGTCCGCGTACACCATGACCGGCATGGCCGTGTACGGGGCGGTCATGGCCACCACGTCGATCGCCGGCTCGGCCGCCGTCGAGCGCCAGTCCGGCTGGGGCCGCCAGCTCTCCCTGACCGCGCTCACCCCGGGCGCCTACCTCGCCGGCAAGTGCCTCGTGGCCCTGGCCATGGCCGCCCTGCCCGTGCTCGCCGTGCTCGCCGCGGGCGCGCTCACGGGCGCCGAGCTCATCGGCCCGCTGCGCTGGCTCACGACGGGCGCCCTCGCCCTGGTGTCCTCGCTGCCGTTCGCGCTGTTCGGCCTGGCGGCCGCCCTGCTCTTCCGTTCGGAGGCCGCCGTGTCCGCGGCGTCGGGCATCCTGGTGGTGTTCGGCTTCCTCGGGAACCTCTTCGTCCCGCTCTCGGGCATCATGCTGGACATCGGGCGCTTCACTCCGGTGTACGGGGCCGGCGCCCTCGCCCGATGGCCGCAGATGGAGGGAGAGAGGGCACAGATGGGAACGGAACCCGCCGCCGCCGCGGACCCGCTGTGGCTGCCGATCGTGAACCTGCTGGCCTGGACGGCCGTGTTCACGGTGGTCTGCCTGCTCGCCTCCCGCTCCCGGACGGCCCGCGCATGAGCCCCGCCGGCGGATCCCCGGCGCCGGCCCGACCGACGGTCGGCACGGCGGAGCACGACCCCGCCGTTCTGCCGCTGCACCTGTGGCCGTCCACGCTGGGGTTCGCCGGGGTGTGGCTCATCAGCTTCGGCTTCGTCCTCGTCGAGCTCCTCCGCCGGGCGTTCACGCCCGGGGACGGGCGGGGCGAGGCGATCCTGGGGGTGGCGGCCATCGTGGTCTTCATCCTCGTCTACCTGGCCGCGTTCGTGGTGCCGCGCCCGGTGCGCGCGTGGCCGGCCTGGGCCAACGCGGTCCTCACCTGGCTCGTGCTCGCCGGGTGCCTGGCCGTGCTGACCCGGATCCTGGGCGTCCACGCCCTGCTCTACTCCCCCTTCCTCGTGGCCACGTGGCTCTTCCCCCACCGGCTACGCGTGGGCCTGATCGGCGCCGGGGCCACGATGGCCGCGGCGCTGGCGACCGGGCTGCTGTTCTTCCCCGGCGATCCGGCCCTGCCCGTCGTGCTGGGCAACCTCGCCGTCCTCCTGGTGGTGCTGGTGGGCATGCGCCTGGCCATCGGCCGGGACGACCGGGTCATGGAGATGACGCATGAACTCGACCTCGCCGGCCAGCGGGAACGGCTCGGCCGGGATCTGCACGACATCCTGGGCCACTCCCTGACCACCATCAACGTCAAGACCCAGCTCGTGCACCGACTGATCGACGCGGACCCCGCCCGGGCCAAGCAGGAGGCCGCCGAGGTGATCGCCCTGTCCCGCACGGCCCTCGCCGAGGCGCGGGCCGCCGTCGCCGAGCTCGCCGCCCCGGAGCTGGGCGGGCAGCTCTCCCTCTCCATGGGGGCACTGCGGGACGCCGGGATGGCCGTCGAGGCCCCGCCGCCCGGCGCCGTCACCGAGGTGCCGGAGCGTCGCCGCGCCCTGGCCGCCTGGGTCGTGCGCGAGGCCGTGACCAACGTGCTCCGCCACGCCGGGGCCCGCCGGGTGCGCATCAGCCTGGACGCCCACCACGTGGCGGTGCTCGACGACGGCGCCGGGTTGCCGGCCTCCGTCGCGGCGGGTGTGGGCCCCCGCACCCTCGCCGAGCGGGCGGCCGCGGAGGGCGCACGCCTCGAGGTGGGGCCGGGGCTGGGCGGAGCCGGCACCGGCGTGGCCGTGCACTGGGGCGGGAGCGCGACGGAGGCCGCACGCGGGGTGCTGCCCGCCGCCGAGGGCAGGATGGACGCATGAGAGAGGCAGCCGACTCGACCTCATCCCCGGCGACGCCACCCTCGACCGGTCGCGGGCCCGGGGCTCCGCTGCGCCTGCTGCTGGCCGACGACCAGGCGCTCGTGCGCGGCGCCCTGGCCGCCCTTCTGGACACCGAGCCGGACCTGATCGTCGTCGCCCAGGCCGCCTCCGGGGACGAGGTGGCGGACGCCGTCGAGGCCCATGACGTGGACGTCGCCCTGCTGGACATCGAGATGCCCGGAGTGGACGGGCTCGAGGCCCTGCGCCGGATCCGGGACCGCGGCCTGGACTGCGCCGTGCTGATGGTGACGACCTTCGGCCGCCCCGGCTACCTGGAGCGGGCCCTGGCCGCCGGGGCCCGGGGATTCGTGGTCAAGGACACCCCGGCCGAGCAGCTCGCCGACGCCGTGCGCGCGGTGGCCCGTGGTGAGCGCGTGGTGGATCCCTCGCTCGCGGTGGACACCCTCGCGGCGGGTCCGAGCCCGCTGACCCCGCGGGAGGTCGATGTGCTGCGCGAAGCACTCACGGGGGCCTCCGTCCGTGCGATCGCCGGGCGCCTGCACCTCTCGGCGGGCACGGTGCGCAACCACCTGAGCGCGGCGATCGGCAAGACGGCCACCAGCACGCGCGGCGAGGCCGCGACGGTCGCGCGCGATCGAGGGTGGCTGTAGGGGCGGTTCAGCGGAGGCGCTCAGGTGAGATGCTCGAGCGCCGCACGGAACGCGGCCTCCGCCGTCTCGCCGTAGGGCACGAACAGCACCTCGTCCACGGTGCCGCCCACCTCGTCCGCCATCGCGTGGCAGGTCTCGACGGCGATCCGCGCCGCGTCCTCCATGGGCCAGCCGTAGATCCCCGCGGAGATCGCCGGGAACGCGACCGTCCGGGCGCCGAGCCCGGCCGCCACCTTCAGGGACTCGCGGTAGCACGAGGCGAGGGTGTCGGACTTGTCGATGGTCTTGGCCCACACCGGGCCCACCGTGTGGATGACCCAGCGCGCCGGCAGGCGCCCCGCCGTCGTCGCCACGGCCTGGCCGGCGGGCAGCCCCTCCGGCAGATCGGTCTCGCGCAGGCGGCGGCACTCGGCCAGGATCTCGGGGCCGCCGCGCCGGTGGATGGCGCCGTCCACGCCTCCGCCGCCGAGCAGTGTCGAGTTGGCGGCGTTGACGACGGCGTCCGCGTGCGTGGCCGTGATGTCCCCGGGGGCGATGGTGAGCTGCATGGGCCCACGCTAGGCGCGGGTGGGCGCCGTCGGACAGGGCCGGTAGCCTCGGCCCCATGAGCACCCCGACTCCCACCGGACCGACCCCCATGCCTCCCGGCGGCGAGCTGCTGCCGCTGATCAGCCTCGCGGTGGAGCACGTGTTCGACACGCTCGGACGGCAGTCCGTGTTCGCCCCCACGATCCTCGCCGTCACCGCCGACGGCCAGCGCGGCATGTGGGAGCACCCGGACCTCGAGCCCGAGCAGGCGGCCGCCACGGTCGCGAAGATCAGCCCGCGCCCCACGCGGGCGGTGGCCGTGTTCGACGGCGAGATCGAGACGGCGGACGGACCCCGCCCGGCCGTCGCGGTGGAGGCCTTCGACGCCGCCGCCCTGGCCTCGACCCGCATGGTCTTCCCGTATCTGCCCGGCGTGGCCGCGGCGGGCATCGCCGCTCGCGTCGACGGCGACCCGCAGGTCGTGGCCAACGGCCCCAACCCGCTCTTCGGCTGAGCTGCCCGCCACGACGACGGCGCGCCGCGGCCTACCGTGTCCGTGCAGCCTGCGAGGGTGGGGTCATGGAGATCCTCAGCCTGCTGCTCGCCCTCATCCTCGGACTCGTGCTGGGTGCCCTGGTGGGCGCGTGGCTCATGTGGCGCCGGGCGGCCGGCGGCGGTGAGGTGGCCCGCCGGGCCCAGGCCGAGCTGGCCGCGCTGCGCACCGAGCACCAGGGGGCGCGAGAGGAGCTCGCGGCCGCCCGGGCGGAGCAGCGCGCGCTCACGGCCGCGCGCGCCGAGGACGCCGAACGCCAACGCGCGGAGTCCCAGGTGATGTCCACGCTCGCCCCGCTGGGCCAGCGGCTGGCGGCGCTCCAGGAGCAGGTGAGCGTGCTGGAACGGGATCGGGCGTCCCAGTTCGGCCGGCTCGGGGAGCAGCTCCGCGCCGCCGCGGCCACGGACCGGGACCTGCTGAACCAGACCACCTCGCTCATGGCCACGCTCAAGTCCACCTCCGCGCGGGGCCACTGGGGAGAGGCGCAGCTGCGGCGGGTCGTCGAGGCGGCGGGCATGCTCCACCACGTGGACTTCACGGAGCAGGCCACGCTGTCCGGCAGGGACGGCGAGCGCCTCCGCCCGGACCTCGTGGTGTCCCTGCCCGGCGGCAAGGCCATGGCCGTGGACGCCAAGGCCCCCATCGGGGACGCGCTGGCCGCCGAGGCCCTCGCGGACGAGCCCGGCGAGGAGGCGTACGAGCGGCGCCAGGCGCTGGCCGCCCAGCACGCCGCGGCCGTGCGCCGCCACGTGGACCAGCTCTCCGCGAAGTCCTACTGGGCCGGCCTCGAGCACTCCCCCGAGCTGGTCCTGTGCTTCCTGCCCGCCGAGTCGCTCCTGGCCGCGGCGCTGGACGCGGACCCCGGGCTGCTGGACCACGCGTTCTCGCGGAACGTCGCGCTCGTCGCCCCCGTCTCCCTCCTGACCGCCCTGAAGTCCGTGGCCTACGCGTGGCGGCAGGACACCCTGGCCGAGAACGCCCACACCGTGGTGGCCAGCGCGAAGGACCTCTACGAGCGCCTCGGCACGCTCGGCACCCACCTGGACCGCATGGGCGGATCCCTCAAGACTGCCGTGGACCGCTACAACCAGCTCGTCGGCAACGTCGAGTCGCGCGTGCTCCCCGCCGCCCGGCGCCTTCGCGAAGTCGACCCGGGCCTGGCCCCCACGCCGGACATCCGTACGCTCGAGTCCGCGCCCCGGCCCCTGGCCGCTCCGGAACTGGTCACGGGCGTGGAGGAGGACGAGCTGCGCCGTCGTCGGGCGGAGTCGGCGCGGGAGGCGTGAGCAGGGCCGGGCGGGGGGCCGGGCGAGTGGGCCCTCGCCGAGATGAGATCGCCTTCTGGTGATCCAGATCACTTGATACGGTGAAACTCACAGAGAATTGCCAGCCCGCACGTGGGCCCTGACCTGATGAGGAGGCGCCCATGGCGTCCCGTCCACTCCCCCCGCCGAGCAACGTCAACGAGCACGTCTCCCGCTTCGACCCCCGAGCGGCCGCCCAGGAGTTCGAACACGAGCTCTCCCCGGGCATGCGTGACGAACCGCTGACCGGCGGCGAGAACGTCAAGCGCATCATCGGCCTCGTGGCCGGCCCCCTGCTCGCCGTCGCCCTGTTCCTGCTGATGCCGGGCGACCTCGGCGTCTGGCCCCGCCTCGTCGCCGCCACCGCCGTGCTCATGGCCGTGTGGTGGATGACCGAGGCCCTGCCCATCCCCGCCACCGCCCTGCTGCCGCTCGTCATCTTCCCGCTCGGCGTGCCCGCCGAGGAGTCCGACGGCGGCATCACCTTCGACTCCATCGGCGCGAGCTACGGCAACAACATCATCTTCCTGTTCATGGGCGGCTTCATGCTCGCCCTGGCCATGCAGCGCTGGAACCTGCACCGGCGCATCGCGCTCGGCGTCCTGAAGTTCATGGGCGCCAGGACCGTGAACCTCGTCCTGGGCTTCATGATCGCCACCGGGTTCATCTCCATGTGGGTGTCCAACACCGCCACCGCCGTGATGATGCTCCCCATCGGCGTGTCCATCCTCGTGCTCGTCCAGCGCTACGCCACGGACGACGCCCTGACCGCGGACGAGACCGCGGACCCGGTCGACCGCCCCGCCGCGCCCGCCTCCGCGCCCGGCGAGGCCCCCACGCAGGCCGAGATCCGCTCCCTCACCAAGTCGAACTTCGGCACCGCGCTCATGCTCGGCATCGCGTACGCCGCGTCCATCGGCTCGCTCGGCACCATCATCGGCACCCCGCCCAACACCCTGCTCGCGGGCCACATGGCCGCCGAGCACGGCGTGGAGATCGGCTTCGGCCAGTGGATGCTGGTCGGCGTGCCGATCGCCGTCGTGCTGCTCTTCGCGTGCTGGTTCCTGCTCACCCGCGTGCTGTTCCGCCCGGAGATCGACGAGGTCCCCGGCGGCCGCGACCTGATCGCCGCCGAGCTGGCCCGCCTCGGCCGCATGAGCGCCCCCGAGGCCAAGGTCCTCGCCGTCTTCGTCCTCGCCGCGCTGGCCTGGATCACCGTGCCGCTGATCTCCGAGTACGTCCTGGACCTGACGTCCCCGCTGCTCTCGGACGCGGCCATCGCCATGGTCGTCGGGCTCATCCTGTTCCTCCTGCCGGCCGGTGGCGGGGCCGGGCGCGGCGTGCGCCTGCTCGACTGGGAGGCCGCGAAGGAGCTGCCGTGGGGCGTGCTTCTGCTGTTCGGCGGCGGCCTGGCACTGTCCGGTCAGTTCTCCAAGTCGGGCCTGTCCACGTGGCTCGGTGAGCAGGTCAAGGGCTTCGGTGACATCCCCGTGTGGGTGCTCGTGGTGATCGCCGCCGTCGGCATCCTGCTGCTGACCGAGATGACCTCGAACACGGCCACCGCGGCCACGTTCCTGCCGGTCGCCTCCGGCGTGGCCCTGGGCACCGGCGTCGCCCCGCTCATGCTGGCCGCGCCCGTCGCCCTCGCCGCGACCTGCGCGTTCATGCTGCCCGTGGCCACCCCGCCGAACGCCATCGCGTACGGCTCCGGCTACGTGACCATCGGCCAGATGGTGAAGGGCGGCGTGTTGCTGAACATCATCGCCGCCGTGCTCATCTCCATCGCGTCGATGACCCTGCTCGTCTGGGTCTTCGGACTCTGAGTCCTGACCACCCGCCGCCCCGGAACGCCGAGGCCCGCAGACTCGCCGCTACGCCGGCGTCGTGACGGCGCGTCTGCGGGCCTCAACGAGGGGCGAGGAGGGCGCCCGGCTCAGGCCTCGGCGTCGCGGCGTCGTCCGCCGAGCGAGCGGGACTCGTCACCCACCCGCTTGAGTTCGGCGCGCAGCTCCTTGGGCAGGGAGAAGATGATGTCCTCCTCGGCGGTCACCACCTCGTCCACCTGCCCGTAGCCGTACTCGGCCAGCAGCGCGAGCACCTCCTGGACCAGCACCTCGGGCACGGACGCGCCCGAGGACAGGCCCACGGTGGCCACGCCCTCGAACCAGGACTCGTCCACCTGGTTGGCGAAGTCCACGCGCTCGGCGCGGGAGGCCCCGTACTCCGCGGCGACCTCCTTGAGGCGCACCGAGTTCGAGGAGTTCGCCGAGCCCACGATGATCACCAGGTCGCACTCCGGCGAGATCGACTTGATGGCCGCCTGCCGGTTGGAGGTGGCGTAGCAGATGTCGTCCGAGGGCGGGTCCTGCAGGTGAGGGAACCGCTCGCGCAGCACGGAGACGATCTCGAGGGTCTCGTCCACGGAGAGCGTGGTCTGGGAGAGCCAGATCAGGTTGTCCGGGTCCTCCACCTGGACGGTCCGGGCCTCGGCGACGTCGTTGATCACCGTGGTGTGCTCGGGCGCCTCGCCGAACGTGCCCTCGACCTCCTCGTGCCCGTCGTGGCCGATCAACAGGATCCGCTTGTCCTGCTTGGCGAAGCGCACGGCCTCGCGATGCACCTTGGTCACGAGCGGGCACGTGGCATCGATGGTGCGCAGGTTGCGCTGGGCGGCCTCCTCGACGACGGCCGGGGACACGCCGTGCGCGGAGAACACGGTCAGGGCGCCCTCGGGCACCTCGTCCAGCTCGTCGACGAACACCACACCGCGCTCGGTCAGGGTGTCCACCACGTGCCGGTTGTGGACGATCTCCTTGCGCACGTACACGGGGGCGCCGTGGTGCTCGAGGGCCTTCTCGACGGCGACGACGGCGCGGTCCACACCGGCGCAGTAGCCACGGGGGGCGGCCAGCAGCACGCGCTTCTCACCGGACACGGGCGCGGCCTCCTCCACCTCCTCACGGGAACGACGAACGCGCGGGACCTGCGGCATCCCGAGGCCGACGGCGGACGGACGGGCGGAGACGGAGGGAGCGGACATGCCCTCCATGCTATCGGCCGGGACGCAGACCGGGCCCGGGCTTCGCCGCGGGCTCAGCGCGACGTGACGTCGGCGGCGGTGTGGGAGCGGCCCACCGCGGAGGAACCGTCCGCCCGGGCGGCACGGACCCGGCCACGCCGAGCGGCCCAGAGCTCGGCCAGGGCCAGCAACAGGCCCGCGGCCAGCACGATCCAGCCCAGGGTGGTCAGGGTCTGGGGGTAGGGGGCGACGGCGGCCGCGAACGCCGGGCGGGCGGCCTCCTCCATCTGCTGGACGAACGCGGCCACCCCCGGGGAGGCCCCCTCGGGCGCCGTGAGGTGGACCGCGTCCGGCCCCAGGCGGGCGCCGCCGATCAGCCCGCCGGCCAGGGCGACCGCACCCGCCACGGCCACGGCGAGACCCCGCCGCCCTCGGGGGGCAAGCAGCAGGGCGCCCACGAGCGCCAGCACGGACGCGGCGGCGGCCCAGCGCCAGTGCGCGGAGGCGTCCACCCAGCGGTGCACGGTGGCCCGGTCCGTGCCGGCCAAGGCGTCGATGCGCGCGTCCATGCGCAGCGCGGTGCTGTCCCGCAGGTCCGCGGCGCGGTCGTACAAGGGCGCCAGCAGCGTGTCCGCGGCCCAGTCGCCGACGTCCGCGCCCGCGATCGTCTCCAGCAGCGCCTGCCCGGGCAGGTCGAACCGGTCCTCGCGCAGGTCACGTTCGATGTCGCCCAGGGCGGCGGTGATCCCGGACTGTGCGACGGGACCGAACGGGATGGTCACGTCCGCGCCCGAGCCGGGCTCGTCCGCGCCCTGCGGGTCCTCGAGCTGGGCGAGCCAGGCGCGCCGGGCCTCGTCAGCGGTGTCGGACCAGCCCTGCACCACCTGCGGGTCGTCCGCCACACGCTGGGCCAGCGGGCGCAGCAGGTCCTCGGCCACCTGGGCCAGCGGGCCGGGCACCTGCTCGGGGATGGCGTCGTGCACGACGTCGTCGATCACCCCCGGCACGGCGGCGCGGACCTCGGGGTCCACCGCGACCTGCTCCGTCACCCCGCGCAGCAGCTCCGGGCGGTGCGTCGCCTCGTCGACGAGGGCACCGGCCGTCGCGAGCACCGCCAACAGGCCCGCCAGGGCCGCGACGAGGAAACTGAGAGTGGTGCGCATGGGGTCCTTCCATTCCGTTCCGTTCCGACCCCGTCGAGCGTACTCATCCTGGCCGAACGTTCCCCGGTCTGAGCGCCCCGACCGGGTCGGCGGCGGGCCCGGGGGACGCCCGGGCGCCGTCTTGCGCGTCCGGCGAGGGCGGTACGGTGGGCCCGTGCCCGGGCGGACCGGGCGCGGACAGGAGGGACCCGGATGGACCAGCCCGTGACCGAGGGCGCCTCGGCGGCGTCGGACGTGCCCGTCTCGGCGCCCGCCCGCGCGGGCGAGACCTCCGCCGAGCGGCCGTGGCCCCTGCGCCGGCTCTCCGAGAACCTCAAGGCCCACATCGAGCGCGCGCCCGCCACGTGGATCGAGGGCCAGCTCATCGAGTTCAAGAACAACCGCGGCAACGTCTACATGACCATGCGGGACCTCGAGGAGGAGGTGTCCCTGTCGCTCACCGCCTGGCGAAACGTCGCCATGACCCTGGACGGGACCGTCCAGCAGGGCTCCCGCGTGGTGGCGCGCGTGAAGCCGAACTTCTGGCTCAAGGCCGGGCGCCTGTCCATGAACGTGCAGGAGATGCGCCCGGTCGGACTCGGTGATCTGCTGGCCCGCGTGGAGCTGCTGCGCCGAGCCCTCGCCGAGGAGGGGCTGACCTCCCCCGCACGCAAACGGCCCCTGCCCCTGCTCCCCCACCGGATCGGGCTCATCACCGGCCGCGACTCGGACGCGAAGAAGGACGTGCTGCGCAACACGCTGCTGCGCTGGCCCGCGGCCGAGTTCGAGATCCGTGAGGTCGCCGTGCAGGGCGCCGAGGCCCCTCGGCAGGTGGCCGCCGCACTCGCCGAGCTCGACGCCGACCCGGCCGTGGACGTCATCGTCATCGCCCGCGGCGGCGGGGCGCTCGAGGAAGTCGTGCTCCCCTTCTCGGACGAGACGCTGGTGCGCGCCGTGGCGGCGGCGCGCACGCCCGTCGTCTCGGCGATCGGCCACGAAGCGGACCGCCCGGTCCTCGACGACGTCGCCGACCTGCGCGCCTCCACCCCCACGGACGCGGCCAAGCGGATCGTCCCGGATGCGGCCCAGGAGGCCGCCGGGCTCGCCGACGCGCGCCTGCGGCTGGCCGCGGCCGTCGAGCGCCGCGTGCGCGCCGAGGCCGAGGGGCTCGCGACCCTGCGCTCCCGACCCGTGCTGGCCCGTCCGCACCTGATGGTGGACGCCCGGCAGGAGGAGACGGACCGGTGGCGGGAGCGCGGCCGGTCCGCCCTGGGCCACCGGCTCGTCCGCGAGGAGGACGCCCTCACGCAGCTGCGCGCCCGCGTGCGCGCCCTGTCCCCGCAGCGCACCCTGGACCGCGGCTACGCCGTGGTCCAGCACGCCGGTCAGGTCGTGCGCGATGCGGACCAGGTCGCCCCGGACGACCGGCTCGACATCCTCGTGGCGGCCGGACGGATCACCGCGGACGTCGTCGCGACGCATCGGACCACCCCGACCCCATCCCACGAGAGGACACGACAGGCATGAGCGAGCACGGCATCGAGCAGACGCAGGACGCGGGACGCCCCAGCGGCGTGGAGGGCTTCACGTCTGCGGACGTCTCGGACGTGGCCCGGATGAGCTACGAGCAGGCGCGCGCCGAGCTGATGGAGACCGTGGGGAGGCTGGAGGCCGGTGGCGCCGGCCTCGAGGAGTCCCTGGCCCTGTGGGAACGCGGGGAGGCGCTGGCCGACCGTTGCCAGGCCTGGCTGGACGGCGCCCGCGCCCGCCTCGACCAGGTGCGCGGCGAGGCCGCCCCCGACGCCGACTGACCCCCGCCCCCGCCCCGCTTTCGTTCGGGAAACGGCGGCCTCCGCCCCGCTTTCGTTCGGGAAACGGCGGGGGCGGGGGCCACCGGCCCCCGCCCCCACGCGACTCGCGCCCGACGTCGGTCAGGCGGTCTGGTCCTCGTGCTTGCCCTCGCTCAGCTCCTCCACGACCTTGGCGTTGAAGGCGTCGAGGTCGTCCGGGGAGCGCGAGGTGGTCAGCCCGTTGTCCACGACGACCTCCTCGTCCACCCACTGGGCGCCCGCGTTCTTCAGGTCAGTCTTCAGGGACGGGTAGCTGGTCAGGCGGCGGCCCTCCACGACGCCGGCCTCGATCAGGGTCCACGGGGCGTGGCAGATGGCAGCCACCGGCTTGTGCTGCTCGAAGAAGGCACGCACGAACGCCTGGGCGTCCTTGTTGACGCGCATGGCGTCCGCGTTCAGGGTGCCGCCCGGCATCACGAGGCCGTCGAAGTCCTCGGCCTTGGCGTCCTTCACCGTCGTGTTCACGTCGAAGGACTCGCCGTGATCCCAGTCGGACTGCATCGCGGTGATGGTGCCGGACTCCGGCGAGACGAGCACGGGGGTCGCGCCGGCGGCGATCACGGCCTCCCACGGGGAGGTCAGCTCGACCTGCTCGACGCCGTTGGTCGCGAGGAACGCGACGGTCTTGCCGGTCAGCGGGGCATTCTGGTTGGCGTTCTCAGTCATGGGTCCACCTTTCGGATCGGATCCGGAGCGCCTCTGCGGCGCCCGGTGTCCGTACATCGACTCACCGCGGCCCCGTGCTCGGCAAGGTCCGGCCACCACTGCCCGCCCATCGCGACGACGGCGGCGCTCAGCCCGCCAGCAGGCGACGGCGGGCGGCCGCGACGTCGAAGTCGGCCTTCGGCCAGTCCAGCCCCATCCCCTGCAGGGTCTCGATGATCAGCTGCTGCACCGCCAGCCGCGCGAACCACTTGCGGTCCGCCGGCACGATGAACCACGGCGCGTCCTCGGTGTCCGTCCGCTCGATCGCGATCCGGTACGCGTCCATGTACTGGTCCCAGTACGCGCGGTCATCGAGATCGCTCTCGCTGAACTTCCAGTGCTTCGTGGGGTCGTCCAGGCGGGCCAGCAGGCGCTTGGCCTGCTCCTCCGGCGAGATCCGCAGCATCACCTTGACGATCCGTGTCCCCGCGGCGCGCACGGCCGCCTCGAACTCGCGGATGGCCCCGTAGCGCTCCTCCACCTCGGCCAGAGGGGAGAGCCCGCGCACGCGGTGCACGAGCACGTCCTCGTAGTGCGACCGGTCGAACACGGAGACCAGGCCGGGCCGCGGGAGGTGCGGTCGGATGCGCCACAGGAAGTCGTGGGCGCGCTCCTCCGGGGTCGGCGCCTTGAACGCGTGCACGTGGACGCCCAGCGGATCCATCGCCCCGATCACGTGGCGTATGATCCCGCCCTTGCCGGCGGTGTCCATGCCCTGCAGGACCACCAGCAGGGACGGCACCTCCCCCACGGGCGCGTCGCGCACCGACTGGGCGAACAGCAGCTCCTGCAGGTCGGCGAGCACCGCGCCGCGCGCGGCCAGGTCCTTCTTGCCCTTCGCCTTGTCCCCGCCGTAGCCGGGCGTCGCGGCGGCGTCGACGTCGGCCGGGCCCCGGACCTCGTCCCCGCGGCGGGCGGCGAACAGCTCCCGGGCGGGGGCGCCGAAGACGCTGTCGTCGGTGGGGCGGGCGGGTCGGCCCGCCTCGGCGGCCGGGGTGTCAGCCATGGCGCTCCCTCCAGTCCTCGAGGAAGTCCTCGAGGCGGTCCAGGGCCACGTCCAGGTCCTTCACGCTGGGCAGCGTGACGAGCCGGAAGTGGTCGCTGTGCGGGTAGTTGAACGCCCCGCCGTGCGAGACGAGGATCTTCTTCGCCCGCAGCAGCTCGATGACGAACGCCTCGTCGTCGTCGATCGCGTAGACCTCCGGGTCCAGCCGCGGGAACAGGTAGAGGGCGCCGTGGGCCGGCTGCACGGACACGCCGGGGATGGCGTTCAGGCGGTCCTGGGCGAGGTTGCGCTGCTCGAGCAGCCGGCCGCCGGGCAGGACGAGGTCGTTGATGGACTGGTAGCCGCCCAGTGCCACCTGGATGGCGTGCTGCGCGGGCACGTTGGCGCACATCCGCATGTTGGCCAGCAGGGTCAGGCCCTCGAGGAAGTCGGCGGCCCGGTGCTTCGGCCCGGACACGGCCACCCAGCCGGAGCGGTAGCCCGCCACCCGGTACGCCTTGGACAGGCCTGAGAACGTCAGGGTGAGCACGTCGTCGGACAGGCCGGCGGCGTTGATGTGGCGGGCGCCGTCGTAGGTGATCTTCTCGTAGATCTCGTCCGCCATGAGGACGAGGTTGTGGCGGCGGGCCACGTCCACGATGCCCTGCAGCACGGCGCGGGAGTAGACCGCGCCGGTGGGGTTGTTCGGGTTGATCAGGACGATGCCCTTGGTGCGCTCCGTGATGAGGGACTCGATGTGCTCGAGGTCGGGCTCCCAGCCCTCCTCCTCGACGCAGCGGTAGTGCACCGCCCGGCCCCCGGCCAGGGTGGTGGCGCCGGTCCACAGCGGGTAGTCGGGCGAGGGGACGAGGATCTCGTCGCCGTCGTCGACCAGGGCCTGCAAGACCATGGTGATCATCTCGGACACGCCGTTGCCGATGAACACGTCGTCCACGCCGATGTCCCGGATGCCCCGGGACTCGTAGTACTGCGAGACGGCGGTGCGCGCCGAGTAGATGCCCTTGGAGTCCGAGTAGCCCTGCGCGTGCGGCAGGTGCTGGTGCATCGCCGCCAGGACGGCGTCCGGCGCCTCGAAGCCGAACGGGGCCGGGTTGCCGATGTTCAGCTTCATGATCCGGTGGCCCTCGGCCTCCATCCGCTGCGCCTCCTCCAGGATGGGGCCGCGCACGTCGTAGCGGACGTTCAGCAGCTTGGCGGACTGGCGGATCTGGCGGGGATGCGGGGTCGGCATGCCCCCATCATGGCACCCCCCGGGCGGTGTGCATCACAGTCGAGCTCGTGCGACGCGGGCCGGCACCCCTCCCCCGTGCGAGCTCAGAACCAGGAGCCGCGGGGCACGAACCAGTCCTCGGGCGCGTCCTCCAGGCCGTGGTCCACCAGCCAGTACTGCGCGGCCTCGGCGGCCGGAAGCGGGTCGTCGCCCGTGGTGAGCCATTCGAGCTCCCGCAGGCCGTCGCCGTCGAGGGCGGACATCACCTCGGCGATGCGCCGTTCGGCGTCGTCGTCCAGCGTCGCGGCGGAGCCGACGGCGGTCAGCCGCCCCTCGGGGAGCACGCGGCCGTCGTCCTCGAGCGGGACGAGCGAGTTCGCGTCGATCTCCGGATCCGTGTCGGTCAGCAGCGCGACCTGGGCCTCGTCCGCGACGACGGCGGCGCTCGGGTCCTCGGTGTCGGCCAGCCAGGTCTCGGGTCGGCAGCCGGCGAGCCGGTCCAGGCGGGCGCGCAGGGCCGTGGCCGCGTCCGGATTCGCCGCGGCGGTCAGGGGCGGGGGTGCGACGGCGGTGAGCGACTCGCACCGGCCGTTGAGGTCCGTGATCGACTCGAGCTCGAGCCGGGCCGCGGTGGTCTGGGTGACGACCGCGGTCAGGCGCAGCACGCCCGCCGACGAGGACAGCACCGCCGGGGCCTCGTCCTGCGGTGTCCCCGCCGCGGCCGTCTGCCCGGCGAGCAGCGTCTCCAGGATGCGCCGGGCCGCCGGGGCGTCGGCCGCGGGGTCGCCGACGGGCAGCGCGGTGGGGCTCGGGGCGGCGGTCGAGGCGGTGGGCACGGCGTCCATGGACGGGCCGGCCTCCGTCCCGGTCGGCGTCGACGACGGCGGGGACGGCAGCGCCGCTGCGGGGTCGGCGGCGGCCAGGGCCAGGGTGTCCACGACGGCGACCGTGTCCCCGCCGGCGGCGGACCACGCCGACTGCTCCACGGCGACGCCGTCCTCGTCCGCCACGGCGTGGCCCTGCAGGCGCAGGTGACGGGCCAGGACCGCCGCGACGGCGCCCTCCAGGCCCTCGCCGCCGTGCACGACCGTGATCGGTGTGCCTGACGCGGAGGGCGTCGGCGGGGCGTCCGCCTGCCGCGCGCACGCCCCCAGGGCCAGCGACAGCGCGAGGGCGGAGGCGGCGAGGGCCGTCGGGCGGCGGTGGGCGGGGCGGCTCACGTGTCCACCCCGGCACGGGCGAGCGCCTCGGTGACCCAGGAGGCGGTGCGCAGCTCGCTGAGCTCCGCGAGGTCGAACCAGCGCGCGTCCGTCGAGGATCCGCCGACCTCAGGGCGCAGGACGCCGCCCGTGATGCGGGCGGTGTAGAGGACCTGCACGGTGAGCAGGGGCAGCGGCTCGCCCCGCAGGCGCTTCTCCACCGGGATCGTCCCGGTCGTGACGCCCAGCAGGCCCGTGAGCTCGGCGGTGTGGCCGGTCTCCTCCCAGACCTCGCGCAGGCACGCCTCCTCCGGGCTCTCGCCGAGCTCGATGCCGCCGCCGGGCAGCGTCCACTGCAGGAACTCGGGCCCCTGCCACGAGCTGAGCAGGACGCGGCCGCCGTCCACGATCAGGGCGTAGGCGCCGGCGCGCGTCTGGAACGGGCCTGCGGGGTGCGCTCCGGCGGCGTCCGGGGCGGCGGGGGTGGTGTTCATGGCTGCGGGCTCCTGGCGGCGGTGGGACGGCCCGCGGCGGGCGACGCCGGGGCCCGGCCAGTCTACGAGCACCGCCCACCGCGAACAGCGGCACGGTCCACCGACCCGCGCCCTAGGCTGGAGGACCACCCGTCCCGCCCCCGGAAGGAGCAGTGCCCGTGGACACCCCGCAGGACCCGCCCCGCCGGGACGACCTCGCCGGCGGCCCCGTGGAGCCGGCCGTCGACGCCGCCCTGGACCGGGTGCACGCCCTGCTCCGGCAGGCCCGCGTCACCGCGGCGCCCGACGCCCCGACCGCCCTGGACGCCCGCGGCTGGTGGGAGCTCTCCCTCGAGGCCGCGCTGCGCGACGAGCCCCGGGAGTCCGCCCGCCTCGCCGACTCCGGCCTCGCCGCGCTCGTGCCCGGCCAGGACGACGTCCGCCTCGCCCTGCTGCGGGCGCTCGCGGTCGCCGCGGGCCAGGTCGGGGACGAGGCGGCCCTGACCCGCTGGGTGGAGGCCCGGGCGGCGCTGCTGCGCCACCTCGGCCGGCCCCGGCAGGCCGGGCTCGAATCCCAGCTCGGTGCCGCCCTCGTGCGTGATCCGGACACGGTCGAGGCGGCGGTGCTGGCCGGCGTCGTGGAGGACGAGCCGGGCGCTCCCGGCGAGGACCCCGGGGACACCGCCCTGCCCGAGGCCGCCCTGGCCCTGGCCGTGCACCGCGTGCACACCGGGGACCTGGACGCCGCGCTCGAGCTGGCCCGCCGCGTCATCGCCGTCCTGGGCGGGCTGCGCGCGGCCGGTGCCCTGCTGCCCACCGGCTCGTGGTCCAGCGCGCATCTGCTGCTCGCCCGCCTGCACCTGTGGCGGGGCGAGCACGCCGAGGCGGACGCGGCGGCCGCCGTCGTCACCGCGCTGCCCGCCGCCCGGGCCGTCCTGGCCTCCGCCACCACGGTGCGGGCGATCGCCGCCCACGAGCTGGACCGTCCGACGGCGGCCCTCGACCTGGCGCTCGAGGCGGCGGAGCGGATGGCCTCGGTCGGGCTGCGGCGCGGCGCCGCCTCCGCGGCGGCCCTGGCCGGGCGCGTGGCCGGCGACCTCGACGGGTACGAGGAGGTCGCCGTGGCCGCGTGGGAGCTGGCCTCCGTGCACGCGGAGAAGGCCGAGGCGCCGGAGGCCTCGAGCCTGAGCTACTGGTGGGCGCACCAGCTCGTGCTCGCCGGCCGCGCCGACGAGGCCGAGCCCCTGCTCGCCCGGCTGGTGCGCCGCGAGGCCACCCACGGCCGGGACGTCGAGCAGGCCCGTGCCCTCGTGGACCTCGGTCACGCCCACCACGACCAGGACCGCGCCGAGAACGCGCTGCCCCTGTGGCGGGAGGCGGCCGGCCTGTTCGAGGCCCACGGCCAGTGGGAGGACGCCGCGCGCACGCTCCTGGCCGCCGGCGCCCTCGTGAACCGCGAGCGCGACGAACGCACCCGGCCCTCCGCCCTCGACCTGTTCGAGCGGGCGGTCGCGGCCGCGCGCCAGGCGGTGGACGAGGACCCGGCGGTGCTGCCGGCCGCGCTGCACGCGCACGGGTACCTGCTGTGCGAGTCCGGCCAGGCGGAGGGCCTCGACCTCCTCGAGGAGGCGCTCGCCCTCGTGCGGGACGCCGGCGCCGACTGGCAGGTGGCCGACTACACGGACACCCGCGCCCGTGCCCTGTGGTCGCTCGAGCGGGGGCCGGAGGCGATCGCCACCGCGCTGCAGGCCGCCGACCTGTTCACCGCCGCCGGGGACCGCGAGGGCGCCGCGCAGGCCGAGCTCTTCGCCGCCTACGTGGTGGCCGAGGACGGCAGCCCCGAGCAGGCCGCGACGCTCTTCCGCCTGGTGTGCGAGTCCACCGAGTCCACGCTCGTGCGCCTCGGGGCGCTCACGGGCCTGCACCAGTGCCTGTCCGCCCTCGGGGACCACGACGGCGCCGCGCGCGTGCGGGACGAGCTCGACGCGCTCCGGGAGGGGCTCGGCGCGGACTGACCGCCGGTCGAGGTGGCGGCCCGGCCCGACTGTGGCGGCGGCCGTCGCGGCTCAGAGGCCGACGCGGGCCAGGACGGCGTCGGCGGCGGCCCGGCGGGCGGCCCGCACGGCGCGGGGCGCGGTCGGCTGCGCCGCGAGGGCGGCGAGCACGATCGCGACGCGGGCGGCCAGCGCCGCCGCGTCGACCTCGGTGCGGGCGTGGCGTCGGAACCGTGCGGCCACGGCGCGCAACGCGGCGCCGCCGGCGCCGAGGTCCACGGCGCCCGCCTCGAGATGGGCGATCAGGACGGCCCAGTCGTCCACGCGGTGCCCCATGCCCAGGTCGTCGGCGTCCAGCACGCCGGTGATCCGCTCCCCCGCCGCGTCCACGTGCAGGTTCCCCGGGTGCAGGTCGCCGTGCACGGGCACACGTGGGCCGGGATCCCCGGCCGCGAGCGCCGCGCGGAGCCGGTCGGCCCGGGCGGCGACCTCGTCCTGGGCCTCGGGGTCCAGCACGACGGCGGCCCACGTGGCGTGCTCGAGCAGGACGGCGGGTCCGCCGTCGTCCGTGTCGGCGCACCCGGCCGCCCCGATCGTGGGGCCCGCCGGACCGGGGGGCTCCCCGGGCACCGGCGGCAGCCGGTCCAGCAGCGCGGCGACCCGCGCGGGGTCGAGGCCGGCGGCCTCGGGCCCGGCCAGCAGCGCCCGCCAGGGCAGGCCCGGCACGCTGGCGAGCGGGAGCACCCCGTGCTCCGGCGTCGCGAGGACGGCGGGCACCGGCACCCCGGCCGCCCCCGCCGCGGCCTGCCGCCGGGCGACCCGTGCGGCGCGCGCGGGCGGGAGCACCTTCAGGAACGTGCGGGCCACGACGCCGTCGTCGCCGGTCGCCTCGACGGCCAGGACCGCGCGGTCCCGCGGCCGGTAGCCGCGCCACGTGAGACGGGCCCGGCCCGGCACCGTGCCGAGCAGGGCCGCGAGCGCGTCCGGGTCGGCGGTCAGCGTGAGGCCCGGCAGGACGGGGTCGGCGGGGGCCCACCACCACAGGGTGCCGTCCTCCAGGACCCCGCGCTCGCCCGGGACGGGCGGGCACGCCGCGGCGGGGGCGGCGGGGTGCCGGGGGTCGCGGGCGAGGACGAGGGTGCGGGAGCGCACGCGGGCGTCGCCCGCGCGTCCGGTCATCACGTCCAGGTCCAGGACGCGCGCGAGCCGACGTCCCCGCTGCAGGTGCAGGGCGTCGGCTCGCGTGCGCAGCCAGCGCTCACCCGACGCGCGGACGGCCTGGCGCGCGGCGGCTCGGTCGATGCTCACGGGCGCGTCCGCCCGGCGGGGCTCAGCCGGCCCGGCGCCGCGCCAGGACGTTGTCCAGGTCCAGGGCGGCGATGTCCTGCTCGGCGGCGGCGCTGATCTGATCGTCCGCCGTGCGCGCGGCGTCCTGGAGCCGGGTGTCCGAGCCGCCGGGGGCGGGGGTCTCGAGCGGCGTCGGCAGGGGGCGGGCCATCTCCGGGGCGTCCAGGTAGGTGGGGCGCGGCACCGCGGGGATGGTCACGACGCGATCCGCTGCGGGAGCGGCGGAGGAGGCGGTCACCACCACGGGCTCGACCCGGGGTGCGGCGGGAGCGGCGGCCGGACGCGGCGCCTCGGTCTCGAAGGCCAGCACGGTCTCCAGCACGCGGCGGTCCCGCTCGGGGTCCGCGGGCGGGGCCTGCCGCTCCTCGACCGCCGGGGCGGCGGGGCGCTCCGGGGCGACGACGGCGGCCGGCCGGGCGCGTCGGGTGCAGTCGCGGACCGCGAGGGCCCGCAGTCCGGCCAGCCCGGCCGCGGCGAACAGGAGCGACCAGCCGGCCAGGGACAGCGTGCCCGCGCCGAACGCCGCGGCGACCCCGGCCACGAGGAACACGAGCAGGGCCACGAGGGCGGTGAGGAACAGCGCCGTGCGCCCCCACCGGATGCGCAGGCCGGTCCGGCCGCGGGCGGTGCGCGCCGCGTCGGCGGCGGCGCTCAGGCGGCCCGAGAACCGGGCGCTCAGGGCACGGACGGCGGGCGAGCTCTGCAGGCGGTGCATGAAGGACCTCGGCATCGACGGGCGGGCGGGGGCGGACGCGAGACGATGGCGGCGCAGCACGAGCCGCCAGGCCAGGAAGGCCACGAGGGCCACGAGGGCCACCATGACCAGCGACGCGCTCACCCGGGCGTCGGCCAGCGCGTCGAGCGCGGCCTGCACAGCCGTCGTCGGCGCGGTGGTCTCGTCCATGCGGTCAGCCTAGCGCCGGGGGCGGACCGGTCCGGCCATGGGGGCGTGTCCGCACTCGGCGTGTCCCGCCGGGCCGCTCAGGGGCGCGGCCGAGAGGCCAGCCACCGGACCAGCAGGCCGTCGGGGACCTCCTCGGCGGTCACCGCGAACGTCCGGTGGTCCCGCCAGGCGCCGTCCACGTGCAGGTACGCGCGCCGCAGGCCCTCGTCGCGCAGGCCGAGCTTCGCCACGACCCGCAGGCTGGCCGCGTTCTCCGGGCGGATGTTGACCTCGACCCGGTGCAGACCGGCGCTGCGGAACGCCCAGTCCGTCGCCATGGCCACGGCCGTCGGCGTCAGCCCCCGGCCGGCTTCGCGACGGTCGATCCAGTAGCCGATCGAGCCGGAGAGCACCGAGCCGTACTGGATCCCGCCCAGGGACAGCAGCCCCACCAGGCGGTCCCGGTCCGGGCGGTCGTCGTCGAGGACCACGCCCCACGTGTAGGCGCTGCCGTCCCGGCCCTGGCGGCCGTGCCAGCGGACCATCTGCCCGAACGACGCCGGGCCCGCGCCCGGCACGGGGCTCGTGGCGTCCCACGGCGTCAGCCACTCCCGGTTGTGCGTCCGCTGCTCCTCCCACGCCTCCCGGTCCCGCCGCCGCAGCGGCCGCAGGGCGAGGGTGCCGTGCCGCAGGGTCACGGGCCAGGGGGAACGCTGCCAGGACATGGCGTCGATCCTATGCGCGGCCGGGCGCGGCACACCGGTGCGGCGGGCATCATGGGGACATGCGCACTCCCCCTCCCGTGCCCGAGCCCGCCGCCACGGGCCCCGTCGCCGGCGTCGACGACGTCGTGGACGCCAAGGCCGCCCTGCGTGCCCGCCTGCGCACCGCCCGCCGCGAGCGCTCCCCCGCGCGCCGCGCCGCCGAGTCCGCGGCCGCCGTTGAGCACCTGTGGGCGTGGCTGGGTCCGCGCGTGGCCGCGGCGACCGCGGACGGGACCGCCCCGGTGGTGGCCACCGTGCTGCCGATGGCCACCGAGCCGGACACCGGTGTGCTCCGCGCCCGCCTGCTGGCCGCGGGGGCGCGGGTGCTCGTCCCCGTGATCGAGCCGGAACGTCGCCTCAGCTGGGCTCCGTGGCACCCGGAGGCCGCGACGGCGCGCGCCGCGAACGCCCCCGTGGACGAGCCCGTGGGCGAACGACTCGGGTCCGACGCGCTGGCGGCGGCGACCGCGGTGGTCATGCCGGCGCTCGCGGTGGCCGAGGACGGGATGCGCCTGGGCCAGGGCGGGGGCTACTACGACCGCTTCCTCGCCGAGCTGCCGCGGAGCGTGCCGACCGTGGCCCTCGTGTTCGAGGACGAGCTGCTGCCGGCGGGCGCCATCCCCGCCGAGCCCACGGACCGGCCCGTGGACGGCGTCGTCACCGCGGCCGGGCTGCGCTGGGTCTGAGCCCGGCCCGCGGCGCGGAGTAGCATCGGGGGTCGGATCCCCCAGAACCGCGCGCCCCGGCGCGCCCCGAGCGAGCTGGAGCTGAGCATGCCCACCTACGCCTACCGCTGCAAGGACTGCGGCCACGCCTTCGACGTCGTCCAGGCCTTCACCGACGACGCCCTCACTGAGTGCCCCGCGTGCGGCGGCGTCCTGCGCAAGCAGTACGGCTCGGTCGGCGTGAGCTTCAAGGGCTCCGGGTTCTACCGGACCGACTCGCGCTCCGGCACGGGCGGCACCGGCTCGGCCGGCGGATCGACCTCGGACTCGGCCGCCGGGTCCTCGACGTCCTCGACGTCGTCCTCGTCCTCCCCCGCCGCGGACTGACCCGGCCGCATCGGGCCGGCTCAGCCCCAGTGGGGCGGGCGCTGCTCGCGCAGCCAGCGGTCGCGCTCGGCCTCGGCCGGGCCGGACTCGACCCCGGCCACGTCCCCGGTCGGCGCCGTCGCCGGCGACGTCCCGGCCTGCCCGATCAGCCGGGGCATCCCGGGCAGGCGCGGCTCGCGACCGTCGGCGGATGCCGGGCCGGTGCCCGGGGCGTCCGCCCGGCGCGGGCCGCGGCGGCGCGGCGCGCCGTCAGCGGGCATCGTCGTCGGTCTCGTCCGTCTCGTCCGCCGGCTCCACGCCCAGCCGGTCGGCCAGCTCGCGGGCCACGGACTCCGGGTCCGCGAACACGTCGATCGACCACAGGGTCCGGGGCTCCCAGCCGCGGGCCTCGAGCCCCTCGGGCAGGGTCCGCGAGCGCTGCCGCACCGTGAGGGCGCGGTACACCTCGCCACCGTCGCCGGCCAGGGCCAGCGGACGGGGCACCTCGTCCTGGTCCGCGCGCGGATCGAGCACGGCCAGGTCCATGACGCCGGCGTAGCGGGGCAGGACCCGGGCGCCGTGCTCCTCGAGCCGGTCGCGCAGATCGGCCAGCAGCGGATCGCCCACCATGCCCACGGGGTCCGCGGCGTCGTCGCCCAGGTAGGCCTCGAGCAGCCGCAGGAACCAGAGGGCGCCGCCGTCGAGCCGGTCCTCGTCCAGGTCCGCGGCGCGCAGCGCCGAGACGAGGTGCAGGCGCCGGCGGGCACGGGTGAGCGCGACCGTGACCATGCGCTCGCCGTCCGGGTCGGAGAAGGCGCCGAAGTGGTGCACCACGCGGCCGTGCGGGGTGCGGCCGTAGCCGGGGGTGAGGATCACGGCGTCGCGCACCACGGAGGCGGCGCGCACGACCGGCACGATCACGAACGGCTCGGCCTCGGCAGCGTCCTCGCCGCGGCCGCGGGCGAGGAACTCGTGGGCCCACGGCGCCTGCGCGGCCGTGGCCTGCACGGCGGCGGCCACCCGGCGGGCATGCTGCTCGGACACCGTGACCACGGCCAGGGACTGCTCGGGCCGGTCGCGGATGTGCTCGAACACCCGCTCCACGGTGCGGGCGACCTCGGCGTTCGTGGACTCGACCACGTCGCCGCCGGTCATCGGGATGCCGGTGCCCTCGGGCAGGTACTCGGCCGTGACGGCACGATCCCGGCCGGTGGCCTCGCCCGCGGTGGGCAGCGCGTCCAGGGCGCCGTCATAGGCGAGCGCGGAGAGCAGGCGCACGAGGCGCCGCTCGAGGGGGCGGTGCACGGTGCGCAGCGGCAGGGTGGGCAGCACCTCGTCCAGCGCGTCGTAGGCCGAGCGCAGCGGGCGCAGGGGCCCGGCGGTCGCCGTCGGGTCCACGGACACCTGGAACGACTGCGGGCGCCCGATGACCGGGTCGCCGAGGGCCACCACCTGGGGGGCGCGGGTGAGCGCGCCCATCGCGGTGGCCAGGGCGGTCGCGTCGGCTTCCAGCAGCACGACGACGTCGGCGCGCCACTCCGGGGGGAACTCGGACAGGGCCATGGGCGAGGTGGTGAGCACCGGCACGAGCGCCTGCAGGAGCTCGGGGGTGATCGTGGCCAGGGACTCGACCGTGGGGCTGCCCTGCTTGAGCAGGGTGCGCAGCACGGCCGCGTCCGCGCGATAGGTGCGCAGCGCCTCCCGCCAGCGCGCGGCCAGCGCGGCGGAGAGCCGGATGCCGCCGCGCTCGAGATGGGCGCGATCCAGGTCGCGGAACCCGCGCTCGACCTCGGCCAGGTCCGTGCCGCTCATCATGGCCAGGAAGTCGTCCCCGGAGATCATCGCCTCGAGCGCGGACTGCCACCACGCCAGCTCGAGCTCGGCGGTCAGGGCCTCGGTGGGCACCTCGCGGTCGCGCAGGTCCTCGAGCAGCTCCGCCAGGCCGTGGTCGCGCAGGCTGTCCAGCACGAGGGTGCGCTCGGGCAGCGTGGCCAGGGTGTCGCGGTCCGCCACCAGCCCGTCGACGGCGGCCACGAGGTCGTCCACGTCGCGCTCGTCCAGCGGCCCCTCGGCCACGGCCTCCGGGGCGAGGACGCCCTCGAGCCGGCGCAGGTGCTCGCGCACCTGGCCGACGTGGCCCATCACGTGCTCGCCCTGGTCCGGCACCTGCGGGGGCGTGCCCGGCTCGGCGGCGTGGCGGTTCCAGTCCTCCAGGACGGCGGCGGCGTCCACGAGGGCGCCGTGCAGGTCCGTGGGCTGCACGCCCGGGCGGACCGCGTCCTTCGCCGCGCGGCGCAGGCGGGACCGGGCCACCGAGGACATCTCGACCAGGTGGAGGCGCCGCCACGCGCTGGTGGCGGTCGCCGCGACCAGCTGCGGCACGTCGAGGGAGAACACCTCGGGGGTGAACTCGGTGAGGGTGCGGGCCACACGGCGGTAGAGGTCCGCCTGCTCCGCCCAGCCGGCCACCGTGCGCTCGGGGCGCAGGCCGGCCTGGGCGGCGGCGGTGTCCACGGCGCGCCGGGTGGTGTGCAGGGCCGCCGCCAGCTCGTCGGCCAGCTCCGAGGCGGCCTCGGTCTCCTGCACGTTGCGCACGCGGGCGCCGAACCAGCGGCTCTCGGTGGCGGCGGCGGAGAACGCGCCGAGCTCCCCGGCGCGCACGAGCTGCTCGCCCACGGCCTGCCGGTTCACGGTGGAGTCCAGCACGGAGCGCTTGAGGCGCACGGTGGTGGCCGGCGGCGTCTCGAGCCCGGTCAGGGCGGCCAGGGCCTGCATCGCCTGGAACGGCGAGCAGCCCCAGCGGGGGCGGACGTGGTGCAGCGAGCCGACGTGCTCCTGCAGCCGGCGCCGCCGTTCGGTCAGTGCGGCCTCGTCCCGGGCGGTGTCGGGGTCCACGGCCCGCTCGGAGCGCAGGACGGCCTGCACGAGCTGGCGGCGGAGCAGCTCGGGGTCCGCGTTGGCGGGCACATGGAGCGCGATCGAGCGCAGGTCCGCCTCCTCGAGGCGGTCGAGCACGTCGGCCAGGGCGGCGGAACGCTCGGCCACGACCAGCACGCGCCGGCCCTCCCAGGCCAGGCGTGCGGCCAGGGCGGCGGCGGTCTGGGTCTGCCCGGTGCCGGGGGCGGCCGCCACCACGAGGGACTCCCCCGCCGCGGCGTGCTCGAGCACGCGCGCCTGGGCGGCGTCGACGTCCAGGACGAGACGCTCGTCCGCCGGGGCGACGTCGTCCTCCGCGAGCGCGCCCGTGGGCTGCAGCGCCGCCGGGCGCGGCACCATGCCGGTGCCGGCGTCGTACAGGGCCTGCACGACGGGCAGATCCTCGAGGGAGGCGGGCAGCGAGGCGGTCTCCCCCAGGTCCGCGAACGTGGAGACGAGCAGGCAGTCCTCGACGTGCAGGTCCGCGATCGCGGCGGCCTCCTCGCGCAGGCGGGCGAACGCGGGGGCGGGCTCGAGGCGCGCCGTGGCGTAGGCGGCCTGCTGGTACGCCTCGGGGTCCAGGGCGATGCCGTGGTGCCGGCGCAGGTTCCGCACGAGCGCCGGGTTCAGGCGGGCCGGCTCGGTGATCTGGACCTCCAGCTCGTCCCGGCCCCGGGCGCCGCGGCGCACCGTCAGGGCCACGCGGGCCAGCAGCACGGGGGCGGAGCGGCGCTCCCGCCGACCGTCCTCCTCAGCCGTCCACGTGGCCACGCCCACGGCGAGCGCGCCGACGTCGATGCCGCGTTCCTCCGCCAGCTCGCGGACCTTGGCGCGCAGGCCGAGGGAGACCTCGTGCGCCGCGTCCAGCTCCGGGCCGGCCGGCAGCAGGGTGGACAGGCGGGTGCGCCGCCCCAGCAGCAGCTGCGAGACGCCGGAGGAGTTCGCCTCCGTGAGGTCGATGCTGTTGGCCGCCGAGGGCGCGAACCGCAGCATCGTGTCGTTCTCGGCGCCCGAGCCCAGGGAGGACACCCAGGCGGCCGGGTCGGGGCGGGTCTGCCCCTCGTCGGGGCGTGCGGTGGCGCGGGCGCGGGCCAGGCGCGGGAACTCCTGCTCGGTCACGTGCGTGCGGTCCTTCCTCCGTCGCCTGGGTCCAGGCGGTCTTCGTGCGGACGGCCGCCCCGGTCAGGGGCGGCCGGATGCGGCGCCGGACGCGCCGCTCACTCCCACTCGATGGTGCCCGGCGGCTTGCTGGTCACGTCGAGTACGACGCGGTTGACGCCGTCGACCTCGTTGGTGATGCGGTTCGAGATGCGGGACAGGACGTCGTCCGGGATCCGCGCCCAGTCCGCCGTCATGGCGTCCTCGCTGGTGACGGGGCGCAGGACGACCGGGTGGCCGTAGGTGCGGCCGTCACCCTGCACGCCCACGGAGCGCACGTCCGCGAGCAGCACCACCGGGCACTGCCAGATCTGGCGGTCCAGCCCGGCCGCGGTGAGCTCGGCGCGCACGATCGCGTCCGCGCGGCGCAGCAGGTCCAGGCGCTCCTGGGTGACCTCGCCGATGATGCGGATGCCCAGACCCGGGCCCGGGAACGGCTGGCGGTGCACGATGCCCTCGGGCAGGCCGAGCTCGGCGCCCACGGCGCGGACCTCGTCCTTGAACAGCTCGCGCAGCGGCTCGCACAGCTCGAACTCGATGTCGTCCGGCAGGCCGCCCACGTTGTGGTGGGACTTGATGTTGGCCGCCCCGTCCCCGCCGCCGGACTCGACGACGTCCGGGTAGAGCGTGCCCTGCACGAGGAAGCGGACCTCGGTGGCGTCCGGGTCGTGCTCGGACTCGAGGACGATGTCCGCCTGCGCCTTCTCGAAGGTGCGGATGAACCGCTCGCCGATGATCTTGCGCTTGGCCTCGGGGTCGGTGACGCCGGCCAGCGCGGACAGGAAGTCCTCGCGCGCGTCCACCATCACGAGGCGGGCGCCGCCGTGGGCCTCGCCGAAGGCCTGCTCGATCTCGGCGGACTCGCCCTCGCGCATGAGGCCGTGGTCCACGTAGACGCAGGTGAGGCGGTCGCCGATGGCGCGCTGCACGAGGGCCGCGGCCACGGCGGAGTCCACGCCGCCGGACAGGCCGCAGATGGCCCGCTTGTCCCCGATCTGCTCGCGGATGCGCTCGACCTGCTCCTCGATCACGCCGCTGGCCGTCCAGTCCGCGCCCAGGCCCGCACCCTCGTGCAGGAACTGCTCGAGCACCCGCTGGCCGCGGGAGGAGTGGCCCACCTCGGGATGCCACTGCACGCCGTAGATGCGGCGCTCGCGGTCCTCGAACGCGGCGACGGGGGCGCCCGCGGTGGAGGCCGTCACGGCGAAGCCCTCGGGCGCCTGCGTCACGGCGTCCCCGTGGGACATCCACACGACCTGCTCGAGGTCCTGGTCCGCGAACAGCACGGAGTCGGCGTCCACCGAGTCCAGGCGGGTGGAGCCGTACTCCCGGGTGCCGGTCTGGGCCACGGTGCCGCCGAGGGCGTGCGCGATCGACTGGAAGCCGTAGCACAGGCCCAGCACGGGCACCCCGGCCTCGAGCAGCGCCGGGTCCAGCTGCGGGGCGCCGGGCTCGTACACCGACGACGGCCCGCCCGAGAGGATCAGCGCCGCGGGCTCGCGCTCCAGGATCTGCGCCGCCGGGGTGGAGGCGGGCACCACCTCGGAGTAGACGTTGGCCTCGCGCACACGACGCGCGATGAGCTGCGCGTACTGGGCGCCGAAGTCCAGCACCAGCACCGTGGGCATCACGTCGCTGAGCGGGGCGGGGGTGTCAGGGTGGGGGGCATTCTGCGTCACCCGTCCAGGATAGTCGAGGCGCTCAGTAGCGCCGCGCGGCGTCCGGGAAGCGGTGCAGCTCGTCCCGGACCACGCGGGTCATGCGCTTCTCCACCACGAAGGACAGGAACGGCACGACGCCGCCGCCGGCCATCGCCAGCAGGCGCAGCGGCTCCCAGCGCATCAGGGACCACAGGCGGAACGAGGCGAGCAGGTACACCACGTACATCCAGCCGTGGGCGATGAGGATGAACAGGGACAGGTTCACTCCCCCGGTCACGCTGTCCGTGGGGTGCAGCCCCAGGCCGTTGGCGTCTCCGTCCAGGGTGGTGCCGCCCGCGTAGAGCTCCACGTGCATGCCGTACTTCAGCACCATCTCCGCCACGAGCAGCAGGAGCATGATGCCGGTGATCCACGCGCACACCACGTAGAGGCGGGTGGCGGAGCGGATCTGCTGCTGGGTGCCGGCGAAACGGCGCTGCTCCCGGCCCGGCCGCGGGGGCGGCTCGGGCAGGTCGGCCTCCGTGATGTCCTCGGGATCCGGCAGGCTCGCCGGGTCCACCGGCTGGGGGCCGGGGTGCTGGGTGCTCATCGGCTCTGCTCCTCTCGGGGCCCACGGGGGCCCGGGTCGCGGGGGTCGGGGCGCACGGCCCCGTCGTCGTGGTCCTGGCGTGGGTACGCCGCGGACTGTGCCGCGACGGCCCGCTCCTTGGCCTCGCGCGCGGCCGCCCGGCGCCGCTCGAGCTCCTCGGCGCGCCACTGCGCGGCCCACTCCTCGTCGAGCCGGCGCTCGTGCTCGTCCCGGACGTGGTCGTCGCGGACGAACCGCCACCACAGGAACAGGGCGAAGCCGGCGAAGAGCACCCACTCCACGGCGTAGAAGACGTTGAGCCAGATGATCTGGGTCTCCTCCGGCTGCGGGGCCACCCACACCGGCTCGAGCCCGCCGGGGCCGGCCGCGCCCGTCTCGGCGCCCGCGGCGTCGACCATCTCGAATGCCGCGACGTACGCCGCGTAGGACGGCTCGTCCCACACGTTCACCAGCTGGGCCGGGGCCAGGCTGCGGTACAGGAGCCGGTCGGCGGTGTCCTCGGCCGTGGCCTCGCGCGGCAGGGGCCCGTCCGGGGGCAGCAGGCGTCCGGTGACGGTGACCTGCCCGGCGGGCGCGGGGTCCACGACGTCGGCGTCGGCCGACCAGCCGCGGACCACCGGGACGACCTCGCCGTCCGGGGCGCCGGCCACCCGCAGGGCCGTGACCGTCCAGTAGCCGTCGCGGCCGTTCAGCAGGCGCGGTCCGACCAGGACGTCCGTGCCGGGGACGAACTCCCCCTCGACCGTGACCACCTGGTCGGCCTGCGAGCCCAGCAGGGCCTCGTAGGGACGCACGTGCTCCAGGAACGGCACGGCGTTCTCGGTCTGGGTGCGCGGCGGCGGCGCGTTCGTCTCCGCGGACTCGAACTGCCACTTGGACAGCGCCACGAAGACCGCGGCCGCCACGAGGGCCAGCACCAGGGTGGCCAGCCAGACGGGCTTGAGGGCGGTGCGCAGCACGCCGTATCAACTCTTCCGGTCGGGGTGCCGCCTCGGGGCGGCGGGGATCAGACGGTCTGGGTGGGGGTCACGAGGACCTCCACCTTCTGGAAGTCCTTGAGCTCGGTGTAGCCGCAGGTGGCCATGGCGCGCTTCAGGCCGCCCATCAGGTTGGACGTGCCGTCCGCGTGGCGGCCGGGCCCCCACAGGACCTCCTCGAGCGGAGCCACCTGGCCCACGTGGGTGCGGTGCCCGCGCGGCAGCTCCGGGTGGGCGGCCTCGAGGCCCCAGTGCCAGCCGCCGCCGGGGGCGTCGGTGGCGCGGGCCAGGGCGGCGCCCAGGACGACCGCGTCCGCACCCATGGCGATCGCCTTGACGATCTCCCCCGAGGTGGAGACGCCGCCGTCGGCGATCACGTGCACGTAGCGGCCGCCGGACTCGTCCATGTAGTCGCGGCGCGCCTCGGCGATGTCCGAGATGGCCGTGGCCATCGGCACACGGATGCCCATGGCGCGGCGCGTGGTGGTGGACGCGCCGCCGCCGAAACCGACGAGCACACCGGCCGCGCCGGTGCGCATCAGGTGCAGGGCCGGCGTGTAGCCGGCCGCCCCGCCCACGATCACGGGCACGTCCAGCTCGTAGATGAACTGCTTGAGGTCCAGCGGCTCCTGGGTGGAGGAGACGTGCTCGGCCGAGACGGTGGTGCCGCGGATGACGAACAGGTCCACGCCCGCCGCCACGACGGTGCGGTAGAACTCCTGCGTGTTCTGCGGGGTCAGCGAGCCCGCGACGACGACGCCGGCCTCGCGGATCTGCGCGAGGCGCTCGGTGATCAGATCGGGGCGGATGGGGGCCGCGTAGGCCTCCTGCAGCTTGCGGGTGGCCTCGGTCCCGGCGGGGCCGGCCTCGAGGGCGGCGATCTCCTCGAGCAGCGGGCGCGGGTCCTCATGGCGGGTCCACAGGCCCTCGAGGTTGAGGACGCCGAGACCGCCCAGCCGCCCCATCGCGATGGCGGTCTCCGGGCTCATCACGGAGTCCATGGGCGCACCGATCACGGGCATGTCGAACGTGTAGGCGTCGATGCGCCACGTGAGGCTGACGTCCTGGGGATCCCGGGTGCGCCGCGCGGGCACCACGGACACGTCGTTGAGGGAGAAGGCCCGGCGGCCGCGCTTGCCGCGGCCGATCTCAATCTGGTTCGTCACCGGGCCAGCCTAGCCCAGGCGCCACGGGGGCGTCGCCGATCGTGTCGTCGGCGCCGCCCCCGGACGGGGGCTCCCCCGGACCCGACGTGCGGGTCAGCGCGAACGGTAGTTCGGGGCCTCGACAGTCATCATGATGTCGTGCGGATGGGACTCCTTCAGGCCCGCCGCGGTGATGCGGACGAAGCGGCCGTTCTCCTTGAGATCGGTCACCGTGGACGCGCCTGTGTAGAACATCGTCTGGCGCAGGCCGCCCACGAGCTGGTGGACCACCGAGGCGACCGGGCCCCGGAAGGGCACCTGGCCCTCGATGCCCTCGGGGATCAGCTTGTCCTCGTCCGGCACGTCCGCCTGGAAGTAGCGGTCCTTGGAGAAGGAGCGCGTGCCGTTGCGGGTCTGCATGGCGCCCAGGGAGCCCATGCCGCGGTAGGTCTTGAACTGCTTGCCCTGGTAGAACACGAGGTCGCCCGGGGACTCGGCCGTGCCGGCCAGCAGGGAGCCGAGCATCACCGAGTCGGCGCCGGCCACGAGGGCCTTGCCGATGTCACCGGAGTGCTGCAGGCCGCCGTCGGCGATCAGCGGGACGCCCGCGGGGCGCGTGGCCTTGGCCGCCTCGTAGATGGCGGTGATCTGCGGGACGCCGACGCCGGCCACCACACGGGTCGTGCAGATCGAGCCCGGGCCCACGCCCACCTTCACGGCGTCCGCGCCGGCGTCGACGATCGCCTTGGCGCCCGCGTAGGTCGCAGCCTGACCGCCGATGACGTCGACGTGCGCGGCCGCCTTCTCCTTCTTCAGGCGCGCGATCATGTCCAGCACGCCGTGCGTGTGGCCGTTCGCGGTGTCCACCACGAGGGCGTCCACGCCCGCCTCGACGAGCGCCATGGCACGCTCCCAGCCGTCGCCGAAGAAGCCGACGGCGCCGCCGACGCGCAGGCGGCCCTCGTCGTCCTTCGCGGCGTCCGGGTACTGCTCCGCCTTGTCGAAGTCCTTGATGGTGATCAGGCCGGTCAGGCGGCCCGCATCGTCCACGAGCGGCAGCTTCTCCACGCGGTTCTGGGAGAACAGGCGGATCGTCTCGGCGCGCGAGACGCCCTCCTGCGCGGTGACCAGCGGCATGCGGGTCATGGCGGTGTCCACCGTGCGGGTGGCCCACTCCTCGCGCGGGATGAAGCGGGTGTCGCGGTTGGTGATGATGCCCAGCAGCGTCATGTCCTCGGCCACCACCGGCAGGCCCGAGACGCGGTACTGGGCGCACAGCTCGTCCAGGTCCGCGAGCGTGGCGTCGGGGCCGATGGTCACGGGGTCCTTGATCATCCCCGACTCGGAGCGCTTCACGGTGTCCACGTGGCGAGCCTGGTCCTCGATGGACAGGTTGCGGTGGATGATGCCCATGCCGCCCTGGCGGGCCATGGCGATGGCCAGCGGGGCCTCGGTCACGGTGTCCATCGCCGCGGAGACGATGGGGATGTTCAAGCGGATGTTGCGGGTCAGCCGCGTGGCCGGGTCCGCGTCCGCGGGGATCACGTCCGTGGCGTTGGGCAGCAGCAGGACGTCGTCATAGGTGAGGCCGAAGAAGCCGAAGGGATCCGAGGAGGAGTGGACGGGCTCGGGGCTGGGACCGGTGCTGGTGATGGTCACGAAGGGGCCTTTCGGGACGGGTGTTTCCGCGATTCTATGCCCGGGGGCCAAACCGGCGACCCGGGTGCGGGCCACGTCACAGGACCCCCGCGCTGGGCCACGCGGGGGCGAGACGGACGTCACCACGACGTCACATGGCGCAATCCGTTTCGGCGTCATGGTAATGGACCGCCTAACCTCCCCGGATGAGCACCGCACAGTCCTCCCCCGCACCGGCGCCCCGACGTCGGCTCCCCGCCTGGACGTCGAATTTCGGCTGGCAGATCGCCGCCGCCCTCGTCCTCGGCCTCGTCCTGGGCCTGATCGCCCGCGCGACGGGGCACACCTCCGAGCACCCGACCTGGCTCGGCGAGACGCTGGCCACCGTCGGCAGCATCTACATCAGCCTGCTGAAGGCCGCGGTCGTCCCGCTGGTCTTCTTCGCCGTCGTCGCCTCCATCGCCAACCTGGCCCAGGTGACCAACGCGGCCCGCCTGGCCGCCAAGACCCTGCTGTGGTTCGCCATCACGAGCCTGATCGCGGTGCTCATCGGCCTCGCCGTCGGCGTCGTGCTGCAGCCGGGCGTGGGCACCGGCCAGACCGCGCCGGCGTCGTACCAGGCCAAGGACGTCGGCTGGCTCGACTTCCTGACCTCCCTGGTGCCGGCGAACTTCCTCGGCCTGACCGTCAAGACCACGGCGGGCGAGGACGGCGCGCTGGCCTCCTCCCCCACGTTCAACGTGCTGCAGATCCTCGTGATCGCGATCGTCGTGGGCGTGGCCGCGCTCAAGGTCGGCGAGAAGGCCGCCCCGTTCCTCACGTTCTCCCGCTCGGTGCTCGCGATCATCCAGAAGCTGCTGTGGTGGATCATCCGCCTGGCCCCGATCGGCACCATCGGCCTGCTGGGCAACGCAGTGGCCTCCTACGGCTGGTCCACGATGGGCACCCTGGCCAAGTTCGTGGTGGCGATCTACGTGGGCCTGGCCCTCGTGATGCTCGTGGTGTACCCGCTGCTGGCGCGCCTGCACGGGCTCTCCGTCAAGCAGTTCTTCACCGGCGTGTGGCCGGCGTTCCAGCTCGGCTTCGTCTCCCGCTCCTCCCTCGGCACGCTGCCCGTCACCCAGCGGGTGGCCGAGCGCAACTTCGGCGTGCCCACCGGCTACGCCTCCTTCGCCGTCCCGCTGGGCGCCACCACCAAGATGGACGGCTGCGCCGCGGTCTACCCGGCCGTGGCCGCCGTGTTCATCGCCCAGTTCTACGGGATCGAGATGAGCCTGAGCCAGTACGCCCTCGTGGCGCTCGTGTCCGTGCTGGGCTCGGCCGCGACCGCCGGCACCACCGGCGCCACCGTGATGCTCACGCTCACGCTGTCCACCGCCGGGCTGCCCCTCGAGGGCATGGCCCTGCTCCTGGCCGTCGACCCGATCGTGGACATGGGCCGCACCGCCCTCAACGTGTCCGGCCAGGCCCTCATCCCCGCCCTCGTGGCCTCCCAGGAGGGCATCCTCGACCGGGACCGCTACGACGCCCCGCGCGGCGACATCTTCGGCGAGGACGAGGAGGAGATCGTCGAGGCCCGCGCCCACGCGACCGCCGACTCCCGCGCCGAGCTCGTCGGCACCCCGGAGCCGCGCGTCTGAGTCACCGAGCGGACGGGCCCGCTCCGGCGGGCCCGTCCGCGCCGTCCCCGTCGTCCAGATACTCGCCCAGCACGTAGTCGTACTCCACCGGGTTCCCGTCCTCGTCCGTACGGCGGTACCAGTCGGTGATCTCCGCGGCGGTGGAGTCGAACCCCTCGCCGGCCGCGTACCAGCTGCCCGGCGGGGTGCGCTCCACCGTGAACGCGAAGTCGTCCCCGTACTCCACCAGGCCCCGCACCGTCGCCTTCTCGACGGCGGCCCGCTGGTACCGGTCACGGATCGCGAAGGGGTCGTTGGCCAGTTCGCGCTGGAGCGCGACCGCCATGAGGACGAGCACCACGGTGAACGGCAGCGCCGTGATGGTGATGAGGTTCTGCAGGCCGGTGAGCGCGGTGTCGCCGCCGGTCAGCAGCATCACGACGGCGATGCCCGCCATGCACAGCGCCCAGAACACCGTGATCGTGCGGCGCGGGGCCGGGGCGCCGCGCTGCGAGAGCTGCGAGTTCACGATCGAGGCGGAGTCCGCCGTCGTGATGAAGAAGACCGCCAGCATGACGATCACGACCGGGGCCACCAGCCCGCCGCCGGGCAGCTGGTCCAGGACCACCCAGAAGATCTCCGCCGGCGCGGGCAGCGACGCGGCCGTGCCGTCCGGCGCCACGGAGCCCTGCGTCCGCTGCAGCCAGATGGTGGTGCCGCCGATGATCGTGAACGCGCCGACGATCACCGCGGCCGGGATGAACAGGGCGCCGAGGACGTACTGGCGGATGGTCCGGCCCTTCGAGATCTTCGCCATGAACACGCCCACGAACGGGGCCCAGCTGACCCACCACGCCCAGTAGAAGATCGTCCAGCTGGAGAGGAACTCCTGCATGTCCTCCCCCTCGGCCATCGAGGCGCCGAGGGCGTCCGGGGCGGAGGAGACGTAGTCCATCAGGACGCCGGGCACGATGTTCAGCAGGAACGCCGTCGGGCCGACGACGAAGAAGAACAGCGCGAGGCCGAGGGCGAGCAGCATGTTGATGTTGGACAGCCACCGGATGCCGCGGGCCACACCGGACACCGCCGAGAAGATGGTGCCGATCGTGAGCACCACGATGATCCCCAGCGCCACCGTGTTCCCCGGCGCCGACCAGCCCGAGACGATCTCCACGCCTCGGCCGATCTGGAGGGCGCCGATGCCCAGCGAGGCCGCCGTGCCGAACAGTGTGGCGATGATCGCGAGCCCGTCGATCAGGCGCGCCCCGACGGAGTCGCTGCGCTGGGAGTCGCCGAACAGCGGCGCGATGATCGAGCTCATCAGCGGCACCCGGCCCCGGCGGTAGGACACGTAGCCGACCGACAGGCCGACGATCGCGTAGATCGCCCACGCGTTCACGCCCCAGTGCAGCGCGGCCTGGGCCAGCGCGCCCGTCACCGCCTCCTCGCTCGCCGCCTCGTACGCCCCCGGGCGCGGGGCCAGGTAGTAGGTCAGCGGCTCGTACGGGCCGAAGAAGATGATGCCGATGCCGATGCCGGCCGCGAAGAGCATGGCTGACCAGCTCGCCGTGGAGTACTCCGGCTTCTCCCCGTCCAGGCCCAGCGGGATCTCGCCGTACCGGGAGAACGCCAGGGCCAGCAGGAACACCACCATCCCGATGGCCAGCAGGGCGAACAGCCAGCCGGCGTGGACCATCACCCAGTCGAGGGCCGCGCTCGAGACGGCCAGCACGGCGTCCGGCTGCAGCACGCCCCACACCACGAAGCCGACCACCAGCAGGCCGACGACGGCGAGGATCACCCGGTCCACGCCGTAGCGCACCCGGCGGTCCTCCACGGACACGCCCGGCACGAGGGCCGGGTGGATGCCGTGCGGATAGGAGAACTCGCGGACGAAGCGGCGCAGCCGTGGCCGGGGTCCGGGTCGTGTGGGACCCGGTGGGACGGGGCGGCGTGGGTGTGTCCATGGGCACACCATAGAGGGCACCCCGGACGGCCGGCGTCTCCAGCCCGGACGACGACGGCCCCTCACCCGGGCGGGCGAGGGGCCGTCGTCGTCGGCCGGCCGCGTCAGGGCCGACGCAGGGGTCAGTGCTGGTGGCCGGCCTCGTCCTCGTCGGCGGGCTTGTCCGCCACGAGGGTCTCGGTGGTCAGCACGAGGGCCGCGATGGAGGTGGCGTTGGCCAGCGCGGAGCGCGTCACCTTGACCGGGTCGATCACGCCGTCGGCGATCAGGTCGCCGTAGACGCCGGTCTTCGCGTTGAAGCCGTGGTTCGGCTCCAGCTCGGCGACCTTGGAGACCACCACGTAGCCGTCCTCGCCCGCGTTCTGGGCGATCCAGCGCAGCGGCTGCTTCAGGGCCTTGCGGACGATGTCCACGCCCACGGCGGCGTCACCGGTCAGGGCCTGGACGTCGTCGTCGGTGTCGAGCACGGTCAGCGCGTTGATGAGCGCGGTGCCGCCGCCAGCCACGATGCCCTCCTCGAGGGCGGCGCGGGTCGAGGACACGGCGTCCTCGATGCGGTGCTTGCGCTCCTTGAGCTCCACCTCGGTGGCGGCGCCCACGCGGATCACGCCGATGCCGCCGGAGAGCTTGGCGAGGCGCTCCTGGAGCTTCTCGCGGTCCCAGTCGGAGTCGGTCGCGGCGGCCTCGGCCTTGATCTGGGCGATCCGGGCCTCGACGTCCTCGGGCGCACCGCCGCCGTCGACGATGGTGGTCTCGTCCTTGGTGACGGTGATGCGGCGGGCGGAGCCGAGCACGTCCAGGTCGGCCTGCTCGAGCTTCATGCCGAGGTCCGGGGAGACGACCTGGGCGCCGGTGAGGATCGCGATGTCCTGCATCATGGCCTTGCGGCGGTCGCCGAAGCCCGGGGCCTTGACGGCCACGACGTTCAGGGTGCCGCGGATCTTGTTGACCACGAGGGTGGACAGGGCCTCGCCCTCGATGTCCTCGGCGATCACGAACAGCGGCTTGTTGGCCTGCAGGACCTTCTCCAGCAGGGGCAGCAGCTCCTGCACGTTGGAGATCTTGCCCGAGTTGATCAGGACGTAGGCGTCCTCGAGCACGGCCTCCTGACGCTCGGCGTCGGTGACCATGTACGGGGACAGGAAGCCCTTGTCGAACTGCATGCCCTCGGTGACGTCCAGCTCGGTGGAGGTCGTGGAGGACTCCTCGATGGTGATGACGCCGTCGGTGCCGACCGTGTCGAACGCGCGGGCCAGCAGCTCGCCGACCTCGTCGTTCTGGGCCGAGATGGCGGCCACGTGGGCCACCTCCTGGCCCTCGACCGGGCGGGCGTTCTCCTGCAGGCGCTGCTCGACGGCGGCCACGGCCACCTCGATGCCCCTCTTGACCTCGCCCGGCGCGGCGCCGGCGGCGACCTGGCGCATGCCCTCGTTCACGAGCGCCTGGGCCAGCACGGTGGCGGTGGTGGTGCCGTCGCCCGCGATGTCGTTGGTCTTGGTGGCGACCTCCTTGGCGAGCTGGGCGCCCATGTTCTCGTACGGGTCCTCCAGCTCCACCTCACGGGCGATCGTGACGCCGTCGTTGGTGATGGTGGGGGCGCCCCACGCCTTGTCGAGCACCACATTGCGGCCCTTGGGGCCGAGGGTGACCTTGACGGTGTCGGCGAGCTTGTCGATGCCGGCCTGGAGGGCGCGGCGTGCGTCGTCGTTGAAAGCCAGCTGCTTGGCCATGACGGACGCTCCTTTCGTTCAGGGAGTCAGGGGGTGCGGGGACGCGAGGGGCCCGGGGCGCGCGCACCGGTGCGGTGCGCGCCGCTCACCGGGCCCGTCGCGGCGGGGTCACTTGGTGACGACGGCCAGCACGTCGCGGGCGGAGAGCACCAGGTACTCCTCGCCGCCGACTTTGACCTCGGTGCCGCCGTACTTGGAGTACAGCACCACGTCACCCTCGGCGACGTCGACCGGCACGCGGTTGCCGTTCTCGGCGACCCGGCCCGGGCCCACGGCCACGACCTGGCCCTCCTGCGGCTTCTCCTTGGCGGTGTCCGGGATCACGAGGCCCGACGCGGTGGTCTGCTCGGCCTCCAGGGGGCGGACAACGATGCGATCCTCGAGGGGCTTGATGGAGACAGACATGCTGCACACTCCTTCTTCGTCGACGTGCGGCTCCGGCGGGCTCGCCGGTCCGCTGATGCTGTGGTCTGCGGGTGCGCCACGGGCGTCAGACCCTCCGTCGTCGCGGTGCCGGACGGTCCACCTCGGGCATTGGCACCCGGTACCCCCGAGTGCCAGCCCTGACTCTACTCCGGGTTCTGGCACTCCTTCAACATGAGTGCCAGCCGTGTCCCCGCCGTCCGCCGTGGGCGGAGGCGTGGGGCGCGGTGTGGTGGGATGCCGTGGGGCGGCGGGCGGGGCGGGTTCCGGGCCCGGGAGCACACGGTGTGGTCACGACTGCGGCCGGGATCCTGTCCCTCCCCCACTCCCCCCACTCCCCCCTCGCCACCCTCCGTGGGCAGAAACCGCACCCCCGCCCATCGCGTGGGCAGCATCCGCAGGTTTTGGATCTCCGTGGGCAGAAGCGCCCTCTCTTCTGCCCACGGATGTTGCGTGGGCGGAACTCCTCGCAGTTCTGCCCACCGAGCCATGACGACGTCGTCCCGGCGGGACAACCGGCCGCCGCCGAGTCCTGCACAGCCGGCCCACCCCGCGCCGGTGTGCACAGACACACGGCCCGCCCGGCCGCCGTCGGACCGACCGCGTCAGGGTCGACCCATGCCCTTCGCCCCCGACCTCCCCCTCGTCCCCGTCTTCACCACCCGCGACGTGCTCGAACGCGGTCTGCCGCCCAGCCGGGTGCGGCGGTCCGACGTCCTCCGCCTCGCCCGCGGCATCCACCGTCGCCGTGACATGCCGCTGCGCACCTGGGAGTCGGCCGGGCTCCCGCCGCCGCACCACGGGGTCGGCCTCGACCTGCTGACCGCCCTCCTGCGGTCCCGTTCCGACGCCGTTCTCTCCCATGAGACGGCGGCGCACCTCCACGGACTCCCGCTTCCCCCGGGCGGGGCCACGCGACGCGCCGCCGTCGAGATCACGTTGCACCGCGGCACCGCACGGGCGCGGATCCCCGGCGTCATGGAGCACCGCAGACCCCTGCCCGCCGGCCACGTCACCTCCGTGCTCGGGCTACGGGTGACGACGCCGGAACGGACCTGGCTCGATCTGTGCTCGATCGGCCACCCCTGGGACGAGGCATCCCTCGTGTCGGCGGGTGACCACCTGGTCCGTCACCCCTGGTCCCCGAGCGGCCGGCGGCCTCCCGTCACCACGGTCACCGCGCTGCACGAGGCGATGCGGCCGCTCGGGCGGTTCGTCGGAAGACCGCAGGCGACGGCGGCGCTCGAGCGCGTACGGGTGGGTGCCGACTCACCGCAGGAGACCCGGCTGAGGCTGGCGCTCGTCGAGGCGGGGCTGGGCGAGCCGACGCTGCAGCACGTGCTCGACCCCGGGCGGCGGGACGCCCCCGAGGCCGATCTGTGGTTCGAGGACTGCCGGCTCGTCCTCCAGTACGACGGCGAGTTGCACCGGAGTGCCGAGCAACACGCCCGGGACGCCCGGCGAGACCAGTACTACGCGGAGCGTGGGCAGATGACCCTGCACGTCACAGGCCGGGACGTCGGCGAGGGATACGCGCGGGTGATCGAGGCCGTCCTCAGACGACGGGCACAGGTCTCGAACGGCTGGGATGCCTGACGTCGCCGTCGCGTATGGCCCTGCCGTCCATGCGCAGGGATTCCGTGGGCAGAAGCGAGGGTGCTTCTGCCCACGGAACCTGGAAACACGCGGGTCCTGCCCCCGGAAGGCGAGACCCGGCGGGTTCTGCCCACGGAACGCTCGCGCCGGCCGGGCACCCGGCCCCCGCCCGGACCGAGCTGGCCCCCGCCCGGGCCGGCCTCACCGTCGCCCCGCTCAGTAGTACACGGCCAGCGGCCCGTGCGGTCCGTCCACCACGCTGCAGGGGGTCTTGAAGATCCGCTCCAGCACCTCAGGGCGCAGGATCTCGGCCGGGGTGCCGGTCTCCACCACCTGGCCGTCCCCCATGGCCACGATCCGGTCGGCGTAGTGGGCGGCGAAGTTGATGTCGTGCAGCACGATCACCACGGTCCGGCCCAGCTCGTCGGCGGCCCGACGCAGCTGCTGCATCATCTGCGCCGAGTGCTGCATGTCCAGGTTGTTCAGCGGCTCGTCCAGCAGCACGTACTCGGTGTTCTGCGCCAGCACCATCGCCACGTACGCGCGCTGCCGCTGGCCGCCCGAGAGCTGGTCGAGGTAGCGGTTCTCGAACGGGCCGAGGTTGAGGAAGTCGATCGCGTCGGACACGTGCCGCTCATCTTCCAGGGTCAGCCGCCCGCGCGTGTACGGGTAGCGCCCGAACCCCACGAGCTGTCGCACGGTCAGCCGCGTCACGAAGTGGTTCTCCTGCCGCAGGATGGACAGGGTCTGCGCGATCTTCCGGGACGGCGTCGTGGTGATGTCGTGCCCGCCCACGGCGATCGTCCCGGCGTCGGCGTCCTGCAGCCGGCCGATCATCGTCAGCAGCGTGGACTTGCCGGCCCCGTTGGGCCCCACGAGCGCGGTCACTCCCCCGGCCTGGATGTCCAGGTCCACGGGTCCGATGCACACCTCGTCGCTGTGGCGCTTCACCACGCCGCGCAGCTCGATCACAGACGTCCCTTTCTCATCACGACGATCAGGAAGGTGATGCCGCCGATCAGCTCGATGACCACCGTGACCGCACCCCCCGCGTAGAAGACGTGCCGCAGCACGAAGTAGGCGCTCGTGAGCACCGCGTACCCGGCCAGCGCCGCCACCGGGAGGATGAACCGGTGGTCGTGGGTGTCGACGAGGCTGTACGCCAGCGTCGCCACGAGGAAGCCGAGGAACGTCATCGGGCCCACGAGCGCGGTGGTCATGGCCATCAGCACGGAGACCAGCAGCAGCGTCACCATGAGCTCGCGTCGGTGATGCAGGCCCAGGTTGGTCGCGGCGTCGGCGCCGAGCGCCACCGTGTTCAGGCGGCGGGAGCGCAGCCACAGCAGCGCGCACACGACGACGGCGATGGGCGCGGCGATCGCCACGTACTCGGTCCGGGCATTGGAGATGTTGCCGAAGAGCCGCGCGCTCAGCAGGTCGAACGAGTTCGGGTCCAGCAGTCGCTGCATGAACGTGCTCAGCGCGGCCAGCCCGCCGCCCAGCACCACGCCCACGAGCAGCATCAGATGGACGTTGCCGTAGGGCCGGGAGAGCAGCCACGAGTACAGGGCCGTCGCGAGCGCCACCATGAGTGCGGCCTGGGCGAGGAACGGCCCCACCCCGGTCAGCACCGCGACGCCGGCGGCTCCCAGCACGTACACGGCGGCGGTCGACACGGCGGTGTAGAGCGCCTCGAACCCCATGATCGAGGGCGTGATGATGCGGTTGCCCGTCACCGTGTGGAAGCTGACGGTCGCGAAGGAGTGGCACAGCGCCACGATGCCGATCACGCCCAGGGACTCCACGCGCATCCGCGCGATCATCCAGAACGCGCGCGAACCGGGTTCGGCCTCGTTGCCCCACAGCAGGACCCCGGCGGTGGAGAGCACGGCGACGGCGGCCAGCACCGCGACGACGACCGCATACCTCCGGCGGTCGGCGGCGGTGACGAACACGCCGGACCGGCGCGGGGCGTCGGCGTCGACGGGCCCGGCCGCGGTGGCGCCGCCGAGCGGGGCGGGGAGGCGACCCGGGGCGGTCGCGAGCGGCTCAGCCATGCTTGGCCTGCCTCAGCAGCAGGGCGAGGAACACGATCGCGCCCACGAGGCCCAGGATCAGCGAGATGGGCACCTCGAACGGGGCGATCACGGTCCGCCCGATCAGGTCGCAGACGATCACGATCCACACGCCGACCATGACCACCCAGGGCAGGTTCGTCCGCAGGTTGTCGCCGCGGACCATGGACACGAGGTTGGGGACCACGAGCCCCAGGAACGGGAGGGCCCCGATCACCACGGTGACCACCCCGGTGGCCACGGCCACCATGGCCACGCCGGTGAGGATCACGGCGTCGTAGTTGAGGCCGACGTTCGTGGCGACGTCCTTGCCGAGGCCGGCCACGGTGAAGCGGTCCGCGATGACGAAGACCGCCACGCACACGATCAGCACGAGGAAGAGCAGCTCGTACCGGCCGCGGACCACGGAGGTGAAGGAGCCGGCGAACCACGCGCCGACCTGCTGGAGCATGTCCGTCTGCAGGGCGAGGAACGTCGAGGCGGCGCCCACGACGGCGCCGAGCATGATGCCCACGATCGGCACGATGAGGGAGGACTGCAGGCGCACGCGCCGCAGGAAGAGGAAGAACACGAGGGTGCCGATGAAGGCGAAGAGGATGGCCCCGGCCATCCGGGTCACCAGGCCCGCCCCCGGCACGAGCACCATGGTCACCAGTAAGCCGAGACCGGCCCACTCGGTGGTGCCCGTGGTGCTGGGCTCCACGAAGCGGTTCTGCGTCATGAGCTGCATGATCAGCCCGCACATCGCCATCGAGGCGCCGGCCAGCACGAGGGCGACGGTGCGCGGCACGCGCGTGATGGCGAACATCTCGCGTCCGCCCTCCGCGCCGACGTCGTACACGCCCACGAACAGCGAGACCACGATGAGGGCCGCGGTCACCACGATGCCGGCCAGCAGCGGCCAGGTGCGCTGCCAGCGGGTGCGCTCGGGCCGCAGGACGGCGGGCGGGACCCAGCACACGCGGTCGCCCCGCCCCGGCTCCTCGAGCCGGGGCGGGGCGTCGGCGACGTGGTGACGCACGTCGAGAATCACTGTGCGCCTTCGAATGCCTTCGCGAGGTCTTCCATGACGGTGGTGTGGTTCTGGATGTCCTCGGCGACGTAGAAGTCGGTGGGCAGGTACACGATGTTGCCCTCCTTGACCGCGGTCACGTCCTTCAGGGCCTCGGAGCGCTCGATCAGCTCGGCGGCGGTGGCGTTCTCCTCGCCGATGGCGGCGTCGCGGTCCATGACGATCAGCCAGTCCGGGTTCGACTTCGCGATGGCCTCGACGGAGATGTCGTCGCCCTGGTGGTTGTCGGTGCCCGACTGCTCGAGGGCCGGGGTCAGGTCCAGCATGTCGAAGAACGGGCCGATGGCGCGACCGGTGCTGGGCGCGACGTACGACAGCTCTCCGCCCGAGGCGATGAGGCCCATGACGGTCTGCTCGGGGTCGTAGGCATCCTTGGCGCGCTGGGTGGCGGCGTCGAAGTCGGCGATGAGCTTCTCGGCATCGGCCTCGTGGCCGGTGGCCTCGCCCAGCAGGGTGGTCAGCTTCTTCAGGCCTTCGTCCATGGGGGTCTGCGTGACGTCGAAGTTCGTGTCCACGACGGCGGCGTCGCCGGTCAGCTCGTCGATCTCCGCCTTGCGCTCGTTGAACCGCTGGCCATTGAACACGACGTCCGGCTCAGCCGTGACGAACAGCTCCATGTCCGGCTCCCGGTGGTTGCCGATGTCGGCGACCGAGTCGTCCTGGAGGTAGGAGGGCCCGCCCTCGCCCTTGTACATGATCTGCTTCGGCGCGGCCGACAGCTCGACGCCCCAGTCGTCCAGGGTGCGGAAGGTGCGGTTGTCCGTGGCGATGACGGAGTCGACCTCCTCCGGCAGGGTGACCTCGGTGCCGGACATGTCGGTGACGGTGACGCCGGCCGCGACGCCGCCCGAGGCGGCCGAGGAGCTGCCCGAGGCGCTCGTGGAGGCCGAGGACTCGCCGGAGGCGGTCGCGGAGGACGAGCCCGTGGCCGCGCCGCCGGCGGAGCAGCCGACGAGGGCGAGGGCCGCCACCGAGGTCAGGGCGAGACTGGCGAGGCGGGGGGCGCGGACGGAACGCGGCATGGTTCTCCTTCTGGGCGGCGGGGCCGCCCCGGGATGAGCAGTCGGGGTGGTGGGCGGGCTCCCGTGGAGGTGAGCCTTGCCTCAGTCGAATACCGTACACGAGGGTGCCGTAATCCCTCAACGGGAGTTCGACGGGTCTCACCGCCCGGGGCCCGCGGCCCCGAGCCCCGTCAGTCCAACGGCGTCACCTCGAGGGCGAACCGCGCCCGACCCACGCGCGCCAGCACGAGGGTGGCGTGCCGTCCGGCCCCGCCACGCCGGCACGGCTTCGCCCCGCCGAGGACGGCCCGACGCACCTCCTCGGGCGTCTCGCGGATGCCCCGCTTCTTCACGTCCAGCCGACCCACCCCGGTCTCCTTCGCCCAGCGCCGCAGGGAGGCCAGGTGGAAGCCGTGCACCGCCTCGATCCGATGGGCGCGGGCCAGGCCGTCCCGCACGGGCTCGGGCGCGACGAGGTAGGCCAGGTGGGGGTCCAGCTGCCGCGTCGGCACGGGCCAGGACGCGGCCAGGTCCGTCACGAGTCCGGCCCGGATGACGGCGCCGTCCGGCTCGTGCAGGACCGCGCCGACGAGCCCCGCCATGCCCTCCTCCCCCACGGCCTCGACCTCGGGCGAGTCGCCGAAGTCCGCGCCGGAGACGAGCTGCGCCGTCGTCGTCTCCCCGCCCCGGACGGTCATGACGCGCGCCGCCCGCCGCACCCCGGGGCGGGCCGCCGCGTTGAACCACAGGGCGGCCTCCACGACGTCGCCGTCGACGCTCACCCACTCGGCCTCGGCGCCCGCCGGCACGGCCTCGTGCGGGAGCCCCGGGCCGAGCTTGACACCGAGCGGGACGCCCGTCGCGGCGATGTCCGTCACGACGCTCAGGGGCGGGGAGAACGCCTCGGGGTCGAACACGCGCGCGGACCCGCCCCCGCCGACCTGACGGCGGGCGGGGTCCAGCCACACCGCGTCCGCCTCGGCGGGCACGTGGGCGCGGGCCCAGGCCACGGCGTCGCCGTGCACCACGCGCGCTCCGCGGTGGCCGGCGAGGTTCACCTCGGCGGCCGCGGCGACGACGGCGTCCCGCTCCACCGCCACGACGTCCAGGCCCCGGTCGGCGAAGGCGCGCGCGTCCAGGCCGAGACCACAGCCGAGGTCGGCGACGCACCGGGCCCCCGCGGCCGCCAGCCGGTCCGCATGCAGGCCCGCGACCAGCGGGCGGGTGGCCTGCTCCAGGCCGTCGCGCGTGAACAGCATCCGGCGCGCCTCCGGCCCGAGGCGGGCCTCCGCCCGGGACCGCAGCGCGGCCTGGGTCAGCGCGGCGGCCACGCGCTCCGGAGGATGCCCGGCCGCACGCAGGCGGGAGGAGACCGCGAGCGCGTCGGCCTCGCGGTACCCGGCGAGGGAGTCGAGCAGCGCGCGGCCCTCCGGCTCGAGGACGGGGGCCAGGGCGGTGGCGTCCGCCTCCGAGGCGGCGGCCGTGGGGCGCGGCGGGCGGGAGGCGGGGCGGGGGCGGGCCATGCGCCCCACCCTAGGTCCGAAGCGTGGACACCGGGCGCAGGCCCGGCACGGGCTTCTAGGATGGGCGGCATGACTCTGCCCTTCGCCGACTCCGCGCAGTCCACTCTCGGAATCGAGTGGGAGCTCGCGCTCGTGGACGCCGTGTCCGGCGAGCTGCGCTCCGAGGCCCCAGACCTGCTGCGCGCCCTGCATGTGGCCGAGGGCCTGGCCGACGACGACGTGAACCCGCACATGACCAGCGAGCTCCTGCAGAACACGGTGGAGCTCGTCACGGGCGTGCACGAGCGCGTCGACGCCGCGACGGCGGACCTCGGCCGGATCGCCGCGCGCGTGGCCGACGCCGCGGCGGCGCGGGGCATCTCCCTGTTCTGCCAGGGCACGCACCCGTTCGCGGACGCGATCGCGCAGCCCTCGACACCCAGTGAGCGCTACGACCGCATGCTGGATCTCACCCAGTACTGGGGTCGGCAGCTGCTGATCTTCGGCGTGCACGTGCACGTGGGCCTGGACGACGTCTCCAAGGCCATGCCGGTGGTGAACGGCCTGGTCAACCGCGTGCCGCACCTGCTCGCACTCTCGGCCTCCTCCCCCTTCTGGGCGGGCACGGACACGGGCTACCAGTCCCAGCGCACCCTCCTGTTCCAGCAGCTGCCCACGGCCGGCCTGCCGTTCCAGTTCCAGGAGTGGGAGGACTTCGAGCGCTGCGTGGCCCAGATGGAGCAGGTGGGCATGATCGCGGACGTCACCGAGTGCCGCTGGGACGTGCGGGCCGTGCCCCGCCTGGGCACGGTGGAGATGCGCGCGTGTGACGGCCTGGCCACGCTCGAGGAGATCGCCGCCGTGACCGCCTACACGCAGTGCCTCGTGGACGATCTGTCCGCGAGCCTGGAGCGCGGTGAGACGGTCGAGGTCCTGCCGCCGTGGCACGCGCAGGAGAACAAGTGGCGCGCCGCCCGGTACGGCATGGACGCCACCGTGATCGTGGACGCCCGGGGCACCCAGGTTCCGCTGGCGGAGCACCTGCCGGCGGAGATCGAGCGACTGACCCCGGTCGCCGAGCGGCTGGGCTGCGAGGCAGAGCTCGCCGGCGTCCAGGCGATGATCGACGACGGCGGCGCCGCGCGTCAGCGTCGCGTGGAGGCACAGGCCCTGGCCGGCCCGCCGGCCGAGGGCGAGGACGCGGACGACGCGGTGGCCCCGTTGCGCGCGGTCGTGCTGGACGCCGCCGCCCGCACCCGCGCGTCGCTGGACGGCCGCACCGGCTGAGCGGCCGTTCCCCCGGCGAGGTGGCGGCCCCGCCGCCCCTGCAGGCTTCCGCCGCCCCGCCCGGCGCGTCTACGGTCACGCCATGCGAGCACTCACATGGCAGGGAAAGCGCAACGTCGCCGTCGAGGACGTCCCGGATCCGCGGATCCAGGAGCCGACGGACGCGATCATCGAGGTCACTTCGACCGGCATCTGCGGGTCGGACCTGCATCTGTACGAGGTCCTGGGGCCGTTCATGGACGCGGGGGACGTGATCGGTCACGAGCCGATGGGCATCGTCCGCGAGGTCGGGTCCGAGGTCACCCAGGTGCGGGAGCAGGGCTCCGGCGCCGCCCTCTTCGGCTACTCCCGGCTCTACGGCTCCGTCCCCGGCGGGCAGGCCGAGCTGCTGCGCGTGCCCCACGCGGACTACGGCCCCGTGAAGGTGCCGCACACCGGCCCGGATGAGCAGTGGCTGTTCCTCTCGGACGTCGTCCCCACCGCCTGGCAGGGGGTCCAGTACGCGAACGTCCCCGACGGCGGCACGCTCGCGGTGCTCGGCCTCGGCCCCATCGGCCAGCTGGCGGCGCGCATCGGCGTGCACCTGGGGTACCGGGTGATCGGTGTCGACCCGGTCCCCGAGCGCCGCGCGATGGCGGCCCGGCACGGCATCGAGGTCCTGGACGCCGACGGCGGTGAGGCCGAGGTGCTCCGCGAGCGCACCGGCGGCCGCGGCCCGGACGCGGTCCTGGACGCGGTCGGCATGGAGGCGCACGCCTCCCCGGTCGGGCACGCGGCCCACACCGCCGTGGGCCTGCTGCCCGACGCGCTCGGCCGGGCGGCCATGAAGACCGCCGGCGTCGACCGCCTGAGCGCCCTCCACACCGCGATCGACGCGGTCCGGCGCGGCGGCACGGTGTCGCTCTCCGGGGTCTACGGCGGCATGAAGGACCCGATGCCGATGCTCACCCTGTTCGACAAGCAGGTCACCCTGACGATGGGCCAGTGCAACGTCCGTCGCTGGGTGGACGACCTGCTGCCCCTGCTCGACGACCCGTCCGACCCCCTCGGCGTGCTCGACCTGGCCACGCACACCGCCCCGCTCGAGGACGCGCCCGCGCTCTACGAGACGTTCCAGAAGAAGGAGGACGGCTGCATCAAGGTGGTCCTGAAGCCGTGAGGATCGTCGTCCTGGGCGCGACGGGCAACGTCGGCACCGCCGTCCTGCACCGCCTCCAGGCCGCGGCCGAGGCGAGCTCGATCGTGGGCGTGAGCCGGCGCGGCCCGGACCGGGCCGGGGCGCCCTACGACGGCGTCGAGTGGCACCGCCTGGACGTCGCGGAGCCCACGGCGGCGGGGCGGTTGCGCCAGATCGTCGCCGGCGCCGACGCCGTCGTCGACCTGGTGTGGGTGATCCGCCCCAACCGCGACCGCGACCACCTGCGCGCCGTCAACGTGGCCGGCAACGAGCGGGTGTTCCGGGCCGTGGCCGAGGCGGGCGTGCCCCACCTGGTCTACGCGTCCTCGGTGGGCGCGTACGGGCCCGGGCCGAAGGGCCGCGCCGTGTCCGAGTCCCACCCCACCACCGGGGTCCCCACCTCGCACTACGCCGCGCAGAAGGCCGAGGTCGAGTCGATCCTCGACCGCGTGCAGGCCGAGCACCCCGAGGTGCTCGTGACCCGGCTGCGCCCCGGGCTGATCTTCCAGTCCGCCGCCGGGCCCGAGATCAAGGACTACTTCCTGGGCGACCTCATCCCCGCCCGGCTGGTCGCCCGCCTGCGCACTCCGGTGCTGCCGTTCCCCCGGGGCCTGCGATTCCAGGCGCTCACGGCCCAGGACGTGGCGGACGCGTACTGGCGCGTGATCGCCCATCGGGCGGGCGGGGCCTTCAACGTGGCCGCCGAACCCGTGCTGGACGCACACACCATGGGCACCGTCCTCGGGGCGCGCCGCATCCTGGAGCTGCCCGTGGGCCTGTTCCGAGCGGCCGCGGCGCTGACCTACCGGGCACGGCTGCAGCCCACCGACCCGGGGTGGGTGGACATGGCGGCGGCGGTGCCCATCATGGACACCACGGCCCTGCGCGCCGCGACCGGCTGGTCCGAGACCACCGACGCCCGGGAGGCGGTCCGCCTCGTGCTCGACCACCTCGACGGCGCCGAAGGCCTCGGCAACGCCGGGCACCGCTCGCACTCGCCCACGGAATGAGGACGATGACCATCACCCGCCGGGCCGCCCTGGCGGGCCTGCTCGGGGGCGCCGCCCTCGGGTTCACCGCCTGCACCTCCTCCGGCTATCCCGCCGACCCGGACGGCACCCTGGACCGCGTCACGGGCGGGGTGCTGCGCGCCGGCGTCGTGCACCACCCGCCCCACGTGGACGCCTCGGGCGCCGAGCCCGTCGGCCCCGAGCCCGACCTGATCCGCGGCTTCGCCGCGGCGCACGACGCACGCGTCGAGTGGACCGTGGCCGGGGAGGAGGCGCTCATGACCGCGCTGGAGAAGGGCGACGTGGACCTGGTGGCCGGCGGCCTGACCTCGGCGTCCCCGTGGACGTCGCACGCGAGCATGACCCGTGACTACGCCGAGGCGCAGGGCCCGGACGGCGAGCCGGTGAAGCTCGTGATGGCGGTGCCCCTGGGTGAGAATCAGATGCTCACGGCCCTCGAGACGTACTTCGACCAGCACGGAGCGGAGGCTTCCCGATGACGCGGCAGGACACCCGGGAGACGGGGCCGAGCGGGCGCCGCTTCGGCGCCACGGAGCTGCCCCCGGAGATCGAGCGCGTGGTCCAGCAGGCCAAGCGGCTCGAATGGGTGACGCTGGGGGTGCTCGTGGTCACGATCGTCCTCGTGGCGATCGTGATGGGCTCCTCGCAGGCCATGCGGGCCGCGTGGATCGAGGACCTGCTCTCCCTGATCCCGCCGATCGCGTTCCTCGTCGCCCTGCGCGTGGCCCGCATGGCCCCGACGCGGGCCCGGCCCTACGGCTCTCACCGGTCCGTCGGGGTGGGGCACCTCGTGGCCGCCGTCGCCCTGTCCGTGATGGGCGTGGTCCTCGTCGGCGACTCCATCCTGGGCCTGGTGACGGCGGAGCACCCGCCCATCGGCACGTTCGACCTGTTCGGGCACACCGTGTGGCAGGGCTGGTTCATGATGGCGGTAATGGCCCTGTCCGTGCCCGGGCCCATGATCCTCGGCCACAAGAAGCTCAAGCTGGCCGAGCAGCTCCACGACCGCGTGCTGTACGCGGACGCGGACATGAACAAGGCGGACTGGCAGACGGGCGTGGCCACCATCGTCGGCGTGGCCGGCATCGGCCTGGGCTGGTGGTGGGCGGACTCCGCTGCGGCGATCTTCGTGGGCGTGAGCATCGTGCATGACGGCTGGAAGAACCTCAAGGAGGCCGTCACGAACCTGGCAGACCGCCCCGCCGCCACGATCGACGGCGCCCGGCCGCACCCGCTCATCGACCGTGCCGAGCGGGTCGCCTGGGCGGAGCCGTGGGTGCGCCATGCGGGCGCCCGCGTCCGGGATGAGGGCCACGTGTTCCACGTGGAGATGTTCGTGGTGCCGCACGAGGGGGCGGACGTGACGGTGGGCCGCTGCTGCGCGCTGCGGGACGCGATCGCCGCCCTGGACTGGAAGCTGCAGGACGTCGTCGTCGCCCCGGTGGACGAGCTGCCTGCCGAGGTGCACGGCGGCCGGTCCGGGGAGCATCAGACGGGCGAGGAGTAGCCCGGGCCTCAGCCGTTGAGGAACTGTCCCTCGAGGGTGGCGGAGGTGATGCGCTGGATCTCGCGCTGCTGGTCGGCGGTCCTCTGGCGCAGAGCGTGCATCTCGGCGGCGTCGACCGCCGGCAGGTGCGGCGCGAGCTGTTCGAGGACGTGCCACATCGCGGACTTGGCCTGGAGCATGCCCTGCAGCAGGTCCAGTTCGATCTGCGTCCAGCCGGAGCCGCGCGTGCGCAGCGCGTTCACGGGGTTGAGACGTCCGCCGACCTCGGCCGCCGCGCCGGCGGCCCGGTCCACCAGCGGGGTGCGGAGGCCCAGTTCGCCGATGAGCGCCTCGAGGCGGTCCTGGTCGTCCTGGACGGCGTCGCCGAGGCGGCGCAGCGCGGCCTCCTGCGGGGTGCCGGCCCAGGTCTGCTCGGCGGCGCGGAACGCCTTCACACCGGAGCGGGAGCCGAGCAGGTGCTGATTGAGGAAGTCCTCCAGCATCTGCTCGTCCACGGCGGCGGAGGTAGACTCGGGGCGGGGGTGCTCATGGCCGGTCATGGGCCCTGTCTACGGAACGCGTGGGCGTCGCGGCAAGAGACCGGGCGCGCTCAGACGCTGACGACCTCGACCGGCTGTCCCGGGTCCGCGCCGAACCACGCGTCGGAGGGGGCGACGCCGTCGCGCACCAGGCGCGCGCCGAGCGCGGCGACCATCGCCCCGTTGTCGGTGCACAGGTTCACGGGCGGGACGGTCAGCTCGATGCCGGCGGAGCGGCACCGGTCGGCGAGCAGGGCGCGCAGTCGCGAGTTCGCCGCGACGCCGCCGCCGAGCATCAGGTGGGTGAGCCCGTGCTCGCGGCAGGCGCGGACGGCCTTGGCGGTGATCACGTCCGCGACGGCCTCCTGGAAGGAGGCGGCGATGTCCGCGCGCGGCACCTCGAGGCCGCGTGCCTCGAACTGCTCCACGGCCCGGGAGACGGCGGTCTTCAGCCCGGAGAAAGACCAGTCATGCCGATGCGGGCCGGGCTCCTCGGCGCTGCCGACGAACTTGCCCGCGGTGAGCCCGCGCGGGAAGCGGAAGGCCCTCGGATCGCCCTCGGCGGCGAGCCGGTCGATCACGGGGCCCCCGGGGTAGCCCGCCCCGATGAGGCGGGCGACCTTGTCGTACGCCTCGCCGGCCGCGTCGTCGATGGTCGAGCCCAGCAGCTCGACCTCGGAGCTGATCCGGCCCACGCGCAGGATCTCGGTGTGCCCGCCGGAGACGAGCAGCGCGCCCAGGTCCGCGGGCAGGTCGTCCCACTGCGCGGGCCGCACGCCGTCCAGCATGCCCACGCCCACGTGCGCCACGAGGTGGTTGATGCCGTAAAGGGGCGTGCCGAGGGCCGTGGCGAGCGCCTTCGCCCCCGCGACCCCCACCATGAGCGCGCCCGCCAGACCCGGGCCGGAGGTGACGGCGATCGCGTCGAGGTCCGCGAGGGTGACGTCGGCGGTGTCCAGGGCGCGGCGGATCGTGGGCACGAGGGCCTCGAGGTGGGCGCGGGCGGCGATCTCCGGGATCACGCCGCCGAAGCGCACGTGCTCCTCCACGGAGGAGGCGACCTCGTGGGCCAGCAGGGCGGTGCCGCGGACGATGCCGACGCCGGTCTCGTCGCAGGAGGACTCGATGCCGAGGACGAGGGGGGCTGCGGTGGCGGTGGGCATGGGCTCCAGTCTAGTGAGCGGCCCGGTCACAGGGCCTTGCGCATGATCACGGCGTCCTCGCCGCCCGGGTAGTAGCGGCGACGCACGTGCAGCTCCTCGAATCCGTGGCGCGCGTAGAGTCGCCGGGCGACGGCGTTGGAGGCCCGGACCTCGAGCATGAGGGCGCTCGCACCGCGCGCCGTGGCCTCCGCGGCCATCCAGCGCAGCTGGGCCGCCCCGATCCCCCGCCCCTGCGCCGCCGCGACCGTGCCCACGGTCTGCACGTCGGCGACGTCGCCGACCACCATGATCCCGCCGTAGCCGACGATCGCGCCGGGGGCGGGGCCGTCGTCGTCCGCGGAGCCGGGCGCGGCCGCGTCGCGGACGACCACGCGGTAGTCCCGGGTGGGCGGGCGGCCGTGCGCGTCCCGCCCGCCGGCGGGGCCGGTCTGGGCGAGCTCCTCCTCGTAGAAGTGCGCGGGCCAGGCGTCGAGCGGGAAGAGCGTGGCCTCGTGGGCGAGCACCTCGGGGACGTCCCACACGGTCATGGGGCGCAGCAGGTACCCGGGCGGCAGCCCGTGCCCGTCCTCGGCGGGGCGCCCGTCGCCGGCCGGGGCCTGCTCGGCCGGGCTCACGCGCCCGCCCGCTTGCGGGGGCCGGGGACCTTGGCGTCGGATTCGCGCAGGTAGAGCGGCTCGGCGGGCACGAGGCCGCGGCCGCGCCGCAGGGCGAGCTCGGCCACCTGCCCCACCCCGACGGCGGACGGCGTGGCCGTCTCCCAGTCCGGCACCGCGCGCAGCGCCTCCGGGTAGAGCCCGGCCCCCGCGCCGTAGACGGGCAGCGGGGTGACCTCGTCCGCGGGCGAGACGAAGGGACCGTGCAGCAGGGTCGGCTGCCCGCCGACCTGCGCGTAGTGGGCCCAGTACACCTCGCGGCGGCGGGCGTCCGTGGCGACCACGAACTCCTCGATCCCGTGGCGGAAGGCGTCGACGCCGGCCTCGTGGGCGAGCGCGTCGAGGCTGCGGACCCCGTGCACGGGCACGTCCCACGCCAGGCCGAGGGCGGCCGCCGTCGCCAGGCCCGCGCGCAGTCCCGTGAAGGGCCCGGGGCCGACGCCGACCGCGAGCGCGTCCAGCGCGGTGCCGATGACGCCGGCCTCGCCGAGCACGGCCTGCACCGCGGGGGCGAGCACCTCGGCGTGGGCGTGGGTGTCGTCCGTGGCCCAGCGCGCGAGCTCCTCACCGTCCCGCAGGACGGCGACGGAGGCGGCGGCGGAGGAGTCGATCGCGAGGAGCAGGGCCATGGCCGCCAGTCTACGGAAGCACGACGCCGGCCCAGCGCGGGCCGCGGCCGGTCACGACGGCCGAACGCAACTCCTCGGCCTGGCCTCCGTCCTCGTCGGAGAAGTCGGTGACGATGCCGTCCTCCTCCCCCGCCGAGGCCGCGGGGCCGTCCTCACCCCCGCGGGCCCGGACGATCTCGATGTCCAGCCACGAGGCGTCCGGGTCCTCGGGGAACCCGGCGAGGGACTCGGCCATGCCCCGGCCCCACTCGACGACGGTCACGGAGCGGTCCACGCTCGCGTCCAGGTCGAGGTCCGTGAGCTCCCCCGCCGAGCGCAGCCGGTACGCGTCCACGTGCACGAGGTCCGGGGTGCCCGCCGGGGCGTCGGCCGGGGCGGGGTGGACGCGGGAGAGGACGAACGTCGGCGAGACCACGCCGGAGGCCACGCCGAATCCGCTGGCCAGCCCCTGGGTGAAGGTCGTCTTGCCCGCGCCGAGGTCGCCCGTGAGGATCAGCACGTCGCCGGCGCGGAGCACCCCGGCGAGGGCGCGGCCGAACGCCCGGGTGCCGTCGGCGCCCTCGAGCGGGACCGTCGCCGTCAGCACGGGCTCCGGCAGGGTCGGGCCGGGGGCGGGGATCGCGTGGTCGCTCATGGGCGGGCCTCCTGGGTCGGCGTGGGGTCCACGTGCTGCCGGTCCACGCGGCCTCCGATGCGGGTCACCAGCTCGTAGTTGATCGTCCCGGCGGCCGCGGCCCACTCCTCCACCGGAATGCCGGAGGCCGGTCCGAACAGCTCGACGGCGTCGCCGGGCGCGTCCGCGGCGTCCGGGCCGAGGTCCACCACGAACTGGTCCATCGCGATGCGGCCCACCACGGGGACGGTCCGGCCGCCGACGTGGACGCGCGTGCCCTCGACGACGCGCGGGACGCCGTCGGCGTAGCCGACGGGCACGAGCCCGAGGGTGGTGGGCTCCGCCGTGACGTGGCGGAACCCGTAGGACACGCCCTGCCCGGCGGGGACGGCCTTGACGTTGGCCAGGACGGTGACGAGGGACATGGCCGGGCGCAGCCCGAGCTCGGCGGCGGTGACCTCCGCGAACGGGGAGAGCCCGTACAGGCCCAGGCCGACGCGCACCATGTCCAGGTGCGTGTCCGGCCGGGCGAGGGTGGCGGGCGTGTTGGCCAGGTGCCGCAGCAGCGGGTGGCCGAGCGTCTCGGCGGCCTCGGCGGCCATCCGTTCGAACCGCAGCAGCTGCGCCGTGGTCTCGGCGGCCCGGTCCGGCTCGTCCGCCACGCCGAGGTGGGAGAACACGCCCTCCACCCGCACGAGGCCCGCGGCCTCGAGCTCGGCGGCACGCGCGACGAACGCGGGCCACCGCTCGGGCGTGCAGCCGTGGCGGCCCAGGCCGGTGTCCGCCTTCAGGTGCAGGACGGCGCGGGCCTCGGGTCCGGCCCCGCCGCGGGCCCGCAGCCCGCGGACGGCGTCGGCGGCGGCGTCGAGGTCCCAGCCCGAGACGCCGAGGGTCACCTCCGCCTCCACCGCGGCGGCGAAGTCCGTGGCCCCGGTGTGCAGCCACGCGAGCACGGGCAGGGGCACCCCCGCCGCGCGCAGGGCCAGGGCCTCGCGCACATGGGCCACCCCGAGCCGGTCCGCGCCGGCGGCCGCGGCGGCGCGGGCGACGGCCACCGCGCCGTGGCCGTAGGCGTCAGCCTTGACGACGGCGGTCAGCAGCGGCCGGCTGCCGTCGGGGCGCCGGATCCGCTCCCGCAGCACGCCCACGTTGTGCCGGACGGCCGCCAGGTCGATGCGTACGGCGCGCTCGGTGTCCGCCGGGTTGACGTCGGCGCGGCTCATTGGACGGCCTCCGGCTCGGCGTCGTCCGGCCACCACAGGCGCGCGACGCGCGCGCCCAGCGCGGTCGGCAGCGTGGCCGTGGTGATCCGCCCGGCGCGGGCCTGGTCGGCCCCGGCCTGGGCGTGCAGCCAGGCGGCGGCGGCCGCGAGCCGGGCCGTGGGCGCCGGGCCGGGATCCTCCCCGGCCCGGCGCGCCCGCGAGCGCCGCGCCACGTCCGCGGCCAGGACGGCACCGATCGCCCCGGAGAGCACGTCGCCGGTGCCGCCCATCGCGAGGTCGGGCCCGCCGCCGGTCACGACCCACGCCTCGCCGTCCGGGGCGACCACGAGGGTGCGCGGGCCCTTGAGCAGGACCGTGGCGCCGTGTTCGGCCGTCCACGCGCGGAGGGCGGCGAGCGGGTCGGCGGCGTCGGCGCCGTCCGCGGGGACGCGCTCGCGCAGCCGGGACCACTCCCCGGCGTGCGGCGTCAGGACCACGGGCGTGCCGGCCGCGCGCAGCGACCGCAGCTCGGCGGCGGTGAGGAGGGCAAGGGCCGAGGCGTCAGCGAGCAGGGCCGCCTCCGGTCGCTCCTCGAGCGCGGCGAGGACGCCGGCCCAGCGCCGCCGCGCGTCATGCTCGGTGTCCAGGCCGGGGCCGGCCACCCAGGCGTCCGCGCGCGACGGCTCGGGCCCCTTCGCCGAGACCAGCGCCTCGGGGTGGGCGGTGAGCACCAGGTCCCGGGTGGTCTGCGGGCCGGCGTGGTGCACCATGCCCGCGCCCGTGTGCAGCGCGCCCGCGCTCGCGAGCACGGCGGCCCCCGGGTAGCGCTCCGATCCGGCGACGACGGCCACCACGCCGCGCGTGTACTTGTGGGCCTCGGCTGCGGGGGCCGGGTGGGCGGCTCGTGCGGCGGCCTCGTCCATCACGCCCAGCCGCACGGCCGGCGACGTCGGCAGGTGCGGTCCCAGCCCGATGTCCACTACGTGCACGGTGCCCGCGCGCGCGGCCCCCTCCCCGAGGACGAGACCGGACTTGAGGGCGCCGAACGTCACGGTCGCGTCCGCGCGGAGGGCCTCCCCCCGCACCTCGCCGGTGTCCGCGTCCACGCCGGAGGGCACGTCGCAGGCCAGCACGAGCGCGTCCGCCGGCAGCGCGCGCGCCGCGGCGGGCAGCTCGTACTCGCCGGTGAAGCCCGTGCCGAGCACGCCGTCCACCACGAGCGCGGCCTCGGGCGGCACCGCGTCGGCGCGGCGTCCCCCGGCCGCCTGCAGCGCAGCCCAGCCCTCGGCGTGCCAGCGCGGGGCGCCGTCGTCGTCCCGGCGGACGGGCACGGCGACCGCGGCCACGCCCCGGCGGCGCAGGAAGGCGAGGGCGAACAGCGCGTCCCCGCCGTTGTTGCCGGGGCCGACGAGGGCGGCCACGGTCGCCCCGGCCACGGGGCCGCGCTCACGCAGCAGGGCGGCGGCGTGCTCGGCCAGGGCCCAGGCGGCGGCGCGCATCAGCTCCGGGCCGCGCCCGGCCGCGAGCAGGGGCTCCTCGGCCGTGCGCACGGCCGAGCCGGTCACGGCGATGCGGGTCAGGTCATCGGCGGTCATGCGGACTCCTCCTCGGCCGCGCGGCGTTCGGCGACCACGTAGGCGGTGGCGACGTCCCCGTCATGACTGAGGGAGAGGTGCCAGTGGGTGATGCCCAGGGCCTCGGCCTGGGCCTGGACGGTGCCGGTCAGGTGCACGGTGGGGCGGCCGTCGCCGTGGTCCGGGCGCGGGATCCAGCAGTGGTGCCACATCATCCCGGGCGGGGCGCCCATGGCCTTGGCGATCGCCTCCTTGGCGGCGAAGCGCGCGGCCAGCGAGCGCAGCGGCAGGTCCCGCTCGTCCTCGGTGAACAGGCGTGCGCGCAGCGCCGGCGTGCGCTCGAGCTGCGCCCGGAACCGCGGGACGTCCACCACGTCCACCCCCACGCCGACGATCACGCCGCCCCCGCCCGCCGGGCGCCCACGACGACGGCGCCGGCCTCGTCCCCGACGGGCTGCCCGCGCAGTCGCTTGGCCAGGTCGAGCGGCCACTGCAGCACGCCGGGCAGCTGCTGGTCGCAGCCCGGCGTGAGCATCACCTTCCCGTAGGCCAGCACGCCGTAGACGCCGTGCTGCAGGCGGCCGAGCCGGTCGAAGCCGGCGTCGAACGCGTACAGGGACACACGGCCCTCCTCGGGGGTGAAGCACCGCTCCGCCAGCAGCCGCGCGCGCTCCACGTGCTGGTGGAAGGTGAGCACGCCCAGGTGGTGCAGGCCGAGCTCGCGCATGCGGTCGGCCGCATGGATGACCTCGCCCTGGGTGGTCACCGGATCGGGCGCGAAGCACTCGACGGTGACCCCGGCCAGCCGCGGGTCGCGCTCCTCCGGACCGCCGCACAGCTTCTCGTGCCCGTCCGGCCCCAGGTACGTGGAGACGAAGAGCCGGTCGGTGACGCCGGACGCGGCGAGCTCGGTCGCGGCGTCATAGACGCGGGGCCGGCTGTAGAGGACGAGGAGGGCGTCCACGCGCGGTGCGTCGTCCGGGTGCGGGTCCGTCACGGCGTGCGTGGCCCACCCCGCGCCGAAGGCCAGTCCCAGCGCCGCCAGGGTCGCCACGGTGGCGCAGAGGACCCGCGCCCACCGCGGCAGGCCACGGCGGACGCGCCCCCGGTCGACCTGCGGGCTCATGCGCCCTCGGGGACCTGCCGCAGCACGACGGTGGAGCGGGCCTGGACCTCGAGCACGTCCCCGGCGCGCACGCGGGGGTGCGCGCCGCTCGGGGCGACGTGGGACGAGGTGTCCACGACGACCTCCCACTCGGCCGGGAACGTGGGCCCGGGCAGGGTGTACGGCACGGGCTCCCACCACGCGTTCATGAGGACGTAGAAGTCCCGGTAGGGCTCCTCCCCGTCCTCGTCCCCGCGGGGGAGCGTGTGCCCGTTGAGGTAGAAGCCGATCGACCGGGCCTCGGCGCGCCAGTCGTCCTCCGTCTTGGCGGTCGCGTCCGGCTCGAGCCACACGATGTCCGGCAGGGGCGCCTCGATGTCGCGGGCCGCGGGGCGGCCGTCGAAGTGGTGGCGACGGCGGAACACCGCGTGGTCACGGCGCAGCGCGATCAGGTCGCGGGTGAACGCCACGAGCGAGTCGTCCATGGCGGACCAGTCAATCCACGAGATCTCGTTGTCCTGGCAGTAGGCGTTGTTGTTGCCGCCCTGGGTGCGGCCCAGCTCGTCGCCGTGGCTGATCATGGGCACGCCCTGGCTGATCAGCAGGGTGGCCAGGAAGTTGCGGCGCTGGCGGGCGCGCAGCGTCACGACCTCGGGGTCGTCGGTCTCCCCCTCCACGCCGCAGTTCCACGAGCGGTTGTGCGCGTCGCCGTCGTTGTTGTCCTCGCCGTTGGCCTCGTTGTGCTTCTCGTTGTAGGAGACGAGGTCGCGCAGTGTGAAGCCATCGTGGGCCGTGACGAAGTTGACGGACGCACCGGGGCTGCGCCCGTCCCCCTCGTAGAGGTCGGCCGAACCGGTCAGGCGGGTGGCGAACTCGCCGAGCGTGCCGGGCTCGCCGCGCCAGAAGTCACGCACCGTGTCCCGGTACATGCCGTTCCACTCGGACCACAGGCCGGGGAAGTTGCCCACCTGGTAGCCACCCCAGCCCACGTCCCACGGCTCGGCGATGAGCTTGACGGTGCGCAGCACCGGGTCCTGGCGGACCACGTCGAAGAACCCGGAGAACATGTCCGGGCCCTGCTCCCCCTCCACCCGGGTCAGGGTGGTGGCCAGATCGAACCGGAAGCCGTCCACGTGCATCTCGGTGACCCAGTGGCGCAGGGAGTCCATGACCAGCTGGAGGGCCTTGGGGCTGGAGAGGTCCACCGAGTTCCCGGTGCCCGTGTAGTCCATGTAGTGCCGCTCGTCGCCCTCGACGAGGTGGTAGTAGCCGGCGTTGTCCAGCCCGCGCAGGCTGAGCATGGGGCCCTTGTCGTTGCCCTCGGCCGTGTGGTTGTAGACCACGTCGAGGATCACCTCGAGACCGGCGGCGTGCAGGTCCTTCACCATCTTCTTGAACTCGCGGACCTGGCCGCCCACCTCCGAGGAGGAGGCGTAGGCGGCGTGCGGGGCGAAGAAGCCGAGCGTGTTGTAGCCCCAGTAGTTGCTCAGCCCCTTCTCCTGCAGGGTGGCGTCGTTGACGAACTGGTGCACGGGCATCAGCTCGACGGCGGTCACCCCGAGCTCGGTCAGGTGGCGGACCACCTCCGGGTGGGCCATGCCCGCGTAGGTGCCGCGCAGCTCCTCGGGGACGGCGGGGTGCAGCTTGGTCATGCCCTTGACGTGGGTCTCGTAGATCACCGTGTCCGTGAGCTCGACGGCGGGTGGGGCGTCATCGCCCCAGTCGAAGTCCTCGGCGACGACGACGCCGAGCATGCTCGTGCCCAGGTTGTCCGAGGTGTCGATGCGGTCCGGCTCGTCGAAGTCGTACGAGTGGTGCTGCTGGCCCCACTCGTAGTCGCCGGTGAACGCCCGCGCGTACGGGTCCACGAGGATCTTGGCCGGGTTGTGCCACAGGCCGCGGGCGGGGTCCCAGGGGCCGTGCACGCGGTAGCCGTAGCGCTGCCCATGCCCGATGCCCGCCACGTGGGCGTGCCATGTGGTGCCGTGCCGCTCCTCGAGAGGGATGCGCGTCTCCGTGCCGTCGTCGGCGACGAGGCACAGCTCGACCGCCTCCACCTCGCGGGAGACCGCGAGGGCGAAGTTGGTGCCGGTCTCGTCCACGGTGGCCCCGAGGGGGTACGGCTGGCCGATCTCCACTGTGTGCATGACTCTCCGGGGTCTCGTCGTGCGGCCCGCCGGGTGCGGCGGGCCTCCTCGGGGAGTCTACTGGCGCGGGCGGACGCCATCCCCGGACGCGTCGCGGGCCCGGCCGCTGTGTGGCGGCCGGGCCCGGCAGGAGAGGTCGCGGTGGCCTCAGCGGCGGATCACTCCACCGTGACGGACTTGGCGAGGTTGCGCGGCTGGTCCACGTCGTAGCCCTTCGCCGTGGCGAGCTCGAGGGCGAAGATCTGCAGCGGGACCGTGGTCAGCAGCGGCATGAGCATCGGCTGGGTCTCGGGGACCTCGAAGACGACCTCGGCCTGGCCGCGCACGGCCGCGTCGCCGCGCTCGGCGACGGCGAAGGTGCGGGCGCCGCGGGCACGGACCTCCTGGATGTTCGAGACCACCTTGGCGTGCAGCGAGTGACGGTCCAGGGGCGAGGGCATGACCACGAAGACCGGCTGGCCGTCGTCGATCAGGGCGATCGGGCCGTGCTTGAGCTCGCCCGCGGCGAAGCCCTCGGCGTGGATGTACGCGAGCTCCTTGAGCTTGAGCGCGCCCTCCATGGCCACCGGGTAGCCGACGTTGCGGCCGAGGAACAGGACGGAGGTGGCGTCGGCCATCGAGCGGGCGAGCTCCTTGACCTGGTCCTTGCCGGCGAGGATCTCCTCGATCTTGCCGGGGATCGCCCCGAGGTCCGCCAGGATGTCCTTGATCTGGCCGCTGAACAGCTTCTTGTTCAGCTGGGCCAGGTACAGGCCCAGCAGGTAGGCGGCGGTGATCTGCGCCAGGAACGCCTTGGTGGAGGCGACGGCGATCTCGGGGCCGGCGTGCGTGTAGAGCACGGCGTCCGACTCGCGCGGGATCGTGGAGCCGTTGGTGTTGCAGATGGACACGGTGCGGGCGCCCTGCTCCTTGGCGTAGCGGACCGCCATGAGGGTGTCCATGGTCTCGCCGGACTGGGAGATGGACACCACGAGGGTGTGCGGGTCGATGATCGGGTCGCGGTAGCGGAACTCGTGGGAGAGCTCCACCTCCACGGGGATCCGGCACCAGTGCTCGATGGCGTACTTGGCCACCGTGCCCGCGTAGGCGGACGTGCCGCACGCCAGGACGATGATCTTGTCGACGGCCTTGAGCTCCTCGGGGTCGATCCGCAGCTCGTCCAGCATCAGCGCGCCGGCGGCGTCCGTGCGGCCCAGCAGGGTGTCCTGCACGGCCTGGGGCTGGTCGTGGATCTCCTTCTCCATGAAGGTCTCGAAGCCGCCCTTCTCCGCGGCCGAGGCGTCCCAGTCCACGGTGAAGCGCTTGCCCTCGGCGGGGCCGCCCCGGAAGTCCGAGATCTCGACGGCGTCGGCCGTGATCGTCACGACCTGGTCCTGCTCGAGCTCGATGGCCTCGCGGGTGAAGTCGATGAAGCCGGAGACGTCCGAGCCCAGGAAGTTCTCCCCCTCGCCCAGGCCGACGACGAGCGGCGAGTTGCGGCGCGAGGCCACCACGCGGTCCGGGTGGTCCACGTGCACGGCCAGCAGGGTGAAGGCACCCTCGAGGCGCTGGGAGGCCAACTGCATGGCGCGGGTCAGGTCCTGGCCGGCCGCGTGCCGGTAGACGTCCGCGAGGAGGTGGGCGGCCACCTCGGTGTCCGTCTCGGAGAGGAACTCGACGCCCTTGGCGAGCAGCTCCTCGCGCAGCTCGGCGTAGTTCTCGATGATGCCGTTGTGGATGAGCGCCAGCCGGCCCTCGTCCGCCACCTGCGGGTGGGCGTTGCGGTCGGTGGGGCCACCGTGGGTGGCCCACCGGGTGTGGCCGATGCCGACGAGGCCGGTGGGGATGGGGTGCTCGGCGAGCTCCTCGGCGAGGTTGGCGAGCTTGCCCGCCTTCTTCCGGTGGTACAGCTGACCGCCGTCCACCACGGCCACACCGGCGGAGTCGTATCCGCGGTATTCGAGACGACGCAGGCCCTCCATCAGGACGTCGAGAGCGCCGTGCTCACGATCCGACTGGGGCTGGCCGATGTATCCGACGATTCCGCACATGCGCACGAGAATACCGGGCCGGACCCGACTTCGGCGCACGACTCGGCGATGTCCCCGGGCCGGCGCTCGACCACGCGGTAGGGGATGCGGCCGCCCGTGACCGCCTCGAAGGCGCGCACCATCTCGAACACGGTGACGCCCTCGCCCCGGCCGATGTTCCAGACCCGGGTCGTCGTACCGCCCCCGGTCGCCACCCGTGCCGCGAGCCATTCGAGTCCGGCCACGTGCGCCTCCGCGAGGTCCATCACGTGGATGAAGTCGCGCACGGCGCGGCCGTCGCGCGTGTCGAAGTCCGCGCCGAACACCCGCAGCTCGGGGTAGGCGCCGGAGGCCACCCGCGCCACGAAGGGCATGAGGTTCGCCGGCACCCCGCTCGGGTCCTCGCCCAGCCGCCCGGAGGGATGCGCGCCGACCGGGTTGAAGTAGCGCAGCATCGCCAGCCCGCCGCCGTCGACCATGGCGCAGACGTCGCGCAGCACCTGCTCCGCCATGAGCTTGGAGTGCCCGTCGGGCGAGACCGGTCTGTGGCGGCCTCCTCGGCGACCGGCACCGGCGCGCGGTCGCCGTACACGGTCGCGGAGGAGGAGGACAGGACCGTGCGGGCGCCGGCCGCGAGCGCGGCCTCGGCGACGGCGGCCGTGCCGCCCACGTTCACGTCGTAGTAGGCGGCGGGGCGGGTCATCGACTCGGTGGGCGACTTCAGCCCCGCGAGTGCACCAGTGCGGCCGGGCCGAAGTCCGCGAGCGCCCCGCGGTAGTCCTCGGGTCGGCGGATGTCGGCCACGTGCAGGCGCAGCCGCGACCCGCCCAGGCGCGTCCCGGCGAGCTCGGCGACGCGCTCGAGCGACGTCGTCGTCGCCGTGACCAGGCTGTCCAGGACGAGGACGTCGTGGCCCGCCTCGAGCAGCGTGAGCACGGTATGGGATCCCAGGTATCCGGCGCCGCCGGTCACGAGAACGCGCATGGGCCGATCCTATCCGTGCCCTGTGACGTCACGCGGGGGCCCGCTCCGGGCGGGCCGCGGCCATAATGGATCGGGTGACCTACACCCCCCCGACCTCCGAGCTGTCCCTCGTGGGCCCCGAGGAGCCCGCGGACGCCGTGCCCGACGGCCACCAGCGCTCCCCCTTCGTGGAGCTGGACCGCCAGACCTGGGCCCGTCTCGCCTCGGAGATGGCGCAGCCCTTCGACCAGGCGGACGTGGAGCGTCTGCGCGGCCTCGGCGAGCATCTGTCCCTGCGCGAGGTCGCCGAGGTCTACCTTCCGCTCTCGCGCCTGCTGAGCATCAACGTGGAGGCCTCCGCGGCCCTGCGCAGCGCGACCAACGCGTTCCTCGGCGAGCGGACGGGGCGCACCCCGTACGTGATCGGGGTGGCCGGGTCGGTCGCCGTCGGCAAGTCGACGACGGCGCGCGTGCTCCAGGAGATGCTGCGCCGCTGGCCGACGACGCCGCGCGTCGAGCTGGTCACCACGGACGGGTTCCTGCACCCCAACGCGGTGCTGCACGAGCGCGGCATCCTGTCCCGCAAGGGCTTCCCCGAGTCCTACGACCGCCGCGCGCTGCTGCGCTTCATGGCGGACGTCAAGTCCGGGGCACAGGAGGTGCGCGCGCCCGTGTACTCGCACATCACCTACGACATCGTGCCGGGCGAGGAGCAGGTGGTGCACCGTCCCGACGTGCTGATCGTGGAGGGGCTCAACGTGCTGGCCCCGCCGCGCACGCGGGCCGACGGCACCGCCGGGCTCTCCGTCTCCGACTTCTTCGACTTCTCGGTGTACGTGGACGCACGCGCGTCCTGGATCCGGTCCTGGTACATCGACCGGTTCATGGGTCTGCGCTCGGGGGCCTTCGCCGACCCGCGCAGCTACTTCCACCGATACTCCTCCCTGTCGGACGCCGAGGCTCAGGCGACGGCCGAGTCCATCTGGGACTCCATCAACGGCCCGAACCTCGAGCAGAACGTGCGCCCGACCCGCGGACGCGCCCGGCTGGTGCTCACGAAGAACGCGCAGCACGAGGTGACCCGCGTGCTGCTGAGGAAGGTCTGATCCGTGCGTCGCCCCCCTCCCCCGCGCCGCGCTGGCCGCGCTCGCGCTGCTCGCGGCCGGCTGCGGCACGTCCGCCGCAGGCCCGTCCTCGGCGATGCCGGCTTCCGGCTCCTCGAGCGCGGCCGCGTCGTCCCGCGCCGCCTCGAGCACGGCGCCGTCGTCGAGCACGCACGCCGACCCGGCCGCCCTCGACGTCGTCGTGAACAAGACCCGCCCCGTGGCCCCGCCCGACTGGGCGCCCTCGGATCTGGTGGCCGTGCCCGGCAGCGAGCTGCCCCTGCGGGCGGAGGCCGCGACGGCGGCCGGTGACCTGCTGGATGCGGCCGCGGCGGCGGGCCACGACCTCACCACCCTGAGCGCCTACCGCTCGTACGACTACCAGGTCCGGACGTACGGCCACTGGGTCGACGAGCTGGGCCGCGCCGAGGCCGACCGCGTCTCGGCGCGTCCGGGGTACTCCGAGCACCAGACCGGCCTGGCCTGGGACGTGGGCGACGCCGCGACCCCCACGTGTGACCTCGAGGCGTGCTTCGGCGACACCGCCGCGGGCCGCTGGGTGGCCGCGCACGCCGCCGAGCACGGGTTCGTCATCCGCTATCCCGCCGGGGCCGAGGACGAGACGGGCTTCGCCCACGAGCCCTGGCACCTGCGCTACGTCGGGTCCGCGGAGGCGGCCCGGGTCGAGGCGGCCGGCGGCGTCCTCGAGACCGCGTGGGGTCTGCCTCCGGCGCCGGACTACGCGGACTGAGACGCACGACTCGCTCGACCCTGTACCGCGCCGACCTCGTCACATGTACGATTCTCCCCATGATCCAGGGATTCAAAGACTTCATCATGAAGGGCAACGTCCTCGACCTTGCCGTCGCCGTCATCATCGGCGCCGCCTTCGGCAAGATCGTGAACGCGCTCGTCGAGGCGGTCCTCATGCCGCTCATCGCCGCCGCCGTGGGCTCGCCGAACTTCGACTCGTTCGCCGTGCTGACGGTCAACGGCAACGACGTGAAGTTCGGCGTGCTGATCACCGCCATCGTCAACTTCCTGCTCATCGCCGCGGCCGTGTACTTCGCCATCGTGATGCCGATGAACAAGATGGTCGAGGCCCGCAACCGCCGCCTCGGCATCGACCCCGCCGAGGAGGAGGTGGCCGCCGACGTCGCCGTGCTCACCGAGATCCGCGACCTGCTCGCCGAGCGCCGCGGCGGCCCCACCTCCGGGACCACCGCCCTCTGATCACCCCCTGTCCGACGCCGAAGGGCCCGGGACGACTCACGCGAGTCGCCCCGGGCCCTTCCTTCATGCCCTCGGCGGCACCGGGGCCGTACCCTCAGGGCCGCGACGTCGTCCGGTCCGCGCTGGACCCGGCGTCCGGGGCGACCTCCGAGTCCTGCCGGTCCGGATCCAGGCACGGCAGCCACTCCACGGGGGCGCTCTGCCGCGCGCACACGGGCGCGTCCACGGCGAGGAACGCGGCCGACCACAGGACCGCCAGCCCCGCGAGCAGCCCCGCGAACAGGGTCCAGCGGCGGGGCCGGGGGGCCGCGTCCGACGTCATCGGTCCGGTCAGTCGTGCAGGCGCAGCTCGCGCTGCACGACGTCGGCCAGCACCTGGGCCTCCCGGCCGGCGGTCTCCTCGTCCGGGGCCTCGACCATGACGCGCACGACCGGCTCCGTGCCCGACGGGCGCAGCAGCACGCGGCCGGTCTCGCCGAGGCGGGCCTCCGCCTCGGCCACCGCCGCCTGGACGGCCTCGTCCTCGGCGGCGCGGGACTTGTCCACGCCGCGCACGTTCACGAGGACCTGGGGCAGCCGGTCCATCACCGCGGCCAGCTCGGAGAGCGGGGTGCCGGTCTCGGCGACGCGGGAGGCGAGCTGCAGGCCGGTGAGGACCCCATCGCCGGTGGTGGCGTGGTCCGAGAAGATCACATGGCCGGACTGCTCGCCGCCGAGCGAGTAGTCGCCGAGCTTCATGCCGGCCAGGACGTAGCGGTCGCCCACCTGGGTCTCGACGAGCTGGACGCCCTCCCGGCCCATGGCCAGCTTCAGGCCCAGGTTGGACATGACGGTCACGACCAGGGTGTCGTCGCGCAGGACGCCGCGGTCCTTGAGTGCCACGGCCATGACACCCATGATCTGGTCGCCGTCGACGACCTCGCCGCGCTCGTCCACGGCGAGGCACCGGTCGGCGTCGCCGTCGTGCGCGATGCCGAGGTCCGCGCCGTGCTCGCGCACGGCCGCCTGGAGCTTTTCGAGGTGGGTGGAGCCGTAGCCGTCGTTGATGTTGAGCCCGTCCGGGGACGCGCCGATCACGACGACCTCCGCGCCGGCGGCGCGGAACGCCTCGGGCGAGCAGCCGGCGGCCGCACCGTGGGCGCAGTCCAGGACCACCTTGAGCCCGTCCAGCCGGTGCGGGAGGGTCTGCAGGAGGTGGAGGACGTAGCGGTCCTCGGCGTCCGCGAAGACGCGCACGCGGCCCACGTCCGCGCCCTGGGGCCGCCGCGGCGTCACGCCCTCGAGGTGACGGATGATCTCGTCCTCCTGCGCGTCGGTCAGCTTCTCGCCGCCGCGCGCGAGGAACTTGATGCCGTTGTCCGGGGCCGGGTTGTGGGAGGCGGAGATCATCACGCCGAAGTCGGCGTCCAGGTCCCCCACGAGATAGGCGGCGGCGGGGGTCGGCAGCACGCCCGCATCCCACACGTCCACGCCCGAGGACGCCAGGCCCGCCTGCACGGCGGCCGCGATGAACTCGCCGCTGATGCGCGGGTCCCGGGCCACGACGGCGACCGGGCGTCGGCCGGCGTCGAAGGCCTCCGCACCGAGGACGGGCGAGGCGGCCTGGGCCAGCTGGACGGACAACTCCACGGTGAGGGTCTCGTTGGCCAGGCCACGGACGCCATCGGTTCCGAACAATCTCGACATGATCAGTCAGTGTAGGGGCCGCCCCTGCGGCCTGCATCACGGGCGGGTCACGAAACGGGCCCGGGGGCGGTAGCATCGGAGCGGTCGAGCCCCCGCGGCCGCGCGCCCGTCCGCTCACATCCGCCCGGGAGGCCCCGCCCCGAACCCGAAGGACCTCGATCCATGCCCGACGTGACCCCGCCCCCGCCCTCCCGTTCCTGGACGCGCCGCAGCGTGCTGGGCGGCACGGGCCTGGCGATCGCCGCCGGCGTGGCCGGCTGCGGGCGTGATGAGCAGGCCGAGCAGAGCTCGGAGGGCGACGAGCAGACCACCCGCCTGCCCGCCCCGGACATCATCACCACCGCGCAGTGGGGCGCCATGCAGCCCAACTACTACCTGCAGACCCTGAACGAGCGCCCCTCGTACCTGGTGATCCACCACACCACCACGCCGAACGTCACGGACGGCTCCCGGGAGGCGGCGGAGAGCATCGCGCAGGTGGTCCAGAACGCGCACATGAGCCCCGCGAACGACTGGGGCGACACCGGGCAGCACTTCACCGTCTCCCGCGGCGGCTTCGCGATGGAGGGCCGCCACGGCTCCCGGCACGCGCTCGAGGGCGGACAGACGTTCATGCTCGGCGTCCACGCGCTCGGTTTCAACGCGTATGCGCTCGGCATCGAGTGCGAGGGGCTGTACATGCTGAACCCGCCGCCGCAGAGCCTCTACGCCGGCCTGGTGCCGCTCGTCGCCTACATCTGCCAGCAGTACGAGCTGCCGCCGTCCCGCATCATCGGCCACCGCGACGTCACCGCCACCAGCTGCTGCGGCGACGCGTTCTACGCCAAGCTGCCGATCCTGCGCGAGGACGTCCGCCTCTCCCTGGCCTCGGGCGAGTACCACGTCTCGGAGGGCTTCGGGGCGGACAACCTCTTCGACGACGCACACGTCACCCCGGAGTACGTGGAGGAGGAGCGCGGCTGAACCCGCCCCCGCACACGACGGCGCCCCTCACCGGAAGATGAGGGGCGCCGTCGTGTGCCGCCCGGTCAGCGCACGCGCGGGAACGAGCCGCCGGAGACCTCGCCGTACTCGGCCAGCGCGTTGGCCGGGCCGCAGATCTGCGGGTCGGGGCGGTGGACGATGCGCTCGTCCTTGTCCGGGTAGGGCAGCGTGTGCAGCACATGGCGGATGGCCTCGAGGCGGGCGCGCTTCTTGTCGTTCGACTTCACGACGGTCCACGGGGCGTCGGCCGTGTGCGTGTAGAAGAACATGGCCTCCTTCGCGTTCGTGTAGTCGTCCCACTTGTCCAGGGAGGCCAGGTCGGTGGGCGAGAGCTTCCAGCGACGCACGGGGTCGGTCTCCCGCGCGGCGAAGCGGTTGAGCTGCTCACGCTGGGACACGGAGAACCAGAACTTGATGATGTGCACACCGGAGTTGACGAGCATGCGCTCCAGCTCAGGGGTCTCGCGCATGAACTCGAGGTACTGCTGCGCCGTGCAGTAGCCCATGACGCGCTCGACGCCGGCCCGGTTGTACCAGGAGCGGTCGAACATCACGATCTCGCCGCCGGAGGGCAGGTGTTGGATGTAGCGCTGGAAGTACCACTGCGAGGCCTCCTCCTCCGTGGGCTTCTCCAGGGCCACGGTCCGGGCGCCGCGGGGGTTGAGGTGCTCGTTGAAGCGCTTGATGGCGCCGCCCTTGCCGGCGGCGTCGCGGCCCTCGAAGATGATCAGGACCTTCTGGCCGGTCTCCTTGACCCAGAGCTGCATCTTCAGCAGCTCGATCTGCAGCTCACGCTTGCGTCGCTCGTAGCTCTTGCGGCTGAGCTTGGTCTTGTACGGGTAGCCCTCACGCCAGGCCTGCGGGTCCGGGGTGGGGGTCTTCTTCTCCCCGCCGAGCTTGCGGCCGAGCTCCCGGATCTCGTCCACCTCGGCGGCGTAGTCACGGGTTACGGCGAAGGGGGCCTGCGCGGCGTGCTCCGTGCCGTGCTCGCCACGGGTGCGGGGGTCGGGCGTAGGACTCGTGTTCTCGGCCACGGCGGCTCCTGAGGGTGTCTTCGACCGGACCGCGCACCGGACGGGCGAGCGGCCCGTCATGGCGTCGTCGCCATGCGTCTTCATATTACCTCTGGGTCAGGTGCCGCCGGCCCACGGAGACGGCGGACGCCCCGCCCTGCTCGTGAGGAGCAGGACGGGGCGTCGGCGGGGGGCACGGTGGGGACACCGTGCGGCGCAGGATCAGCGCTTCGAGAACTGCGAGGCCTTGCGGGCCTTCTTGAGGCCGGCCTTCTTGCGCTCGATGACGCGCGCGTCGCGGGTCAGGAAGCCGGCCTTCTTGAGCGCCGGGCGGTTGTGCTCGCGGTCGATCTCGTTGAGGGCGCGGGAGATGCCCAGGCGCAGCGCACCGGCCTGGCCGGAGGGGCCGCCGCCGTGGATGCGGGCGATCACGTCGTAGGCGCCGGTCAGCTCCAGCAGCGTGAAGGGGTCGGAGACCTCCTGCTGGTGCAGCTTGTTCGGGAAGTAGTTCTCCAGGGCGCGGCCGTTGATGGTCCACTGGCCGGAGCCGGGGATGAGGCGCACGCGGGCCACGGCCTCCTTGCGGCGGCCGACGGCGGAGCCGGGCACGGTCAGGGCCGGGCGCTCGGAGGCGGCGGGGGCCTCGGCGGTGGCGGTGGACTCAGAGGTGTAGCTCGTCAGCTCCACGTCGTCGTTCTCGTTGATGCTCATGGTTCTCCTCAGGGAAGGTCTGCGTCAGTGGCCCGCCGGGGTCACTGGGCGACCTGGCCGATCTCGAAGGTCTGGGGCTGCTGGGCGGTGTGCGGGTGCTCGGCGCCCTTGTACACCTTCAGCTTGGAGAGCTGCTGGGCGGCCAGCGAGTTCTTCGGGAGCATGCCCTTGACGGCCTTCTCCACGGCGCGGACCGGGTTGGTCTCGAGCAGCTCGGCGTAGGACTGCGACTTCAGGCCGCCCGGGTAGCCCGAGTGGCGGTAGGCGCGCTTCTTCTCGAGCTTGGCGCCGGTGAGGGCGACCTTCTCGGCGTTCACGATGATGACGTAGTCGCCCATGTCCATGTGGGGGGCGAACGTCGGCTTGTGCTTGCCGCGCAGGAGGGTGGCGGTGTGGGAGGCCAGGCGGCCGAGGACGACGTCGGTGGCATCGATGATGTGCCACTGACGGTCGGCGTCGCCAGGCTTGGGAGAGTACGTACGCACGTTGTCTGCCTTCAGGGTCGGTGGTGGTCCACAGCACCTGCCCGCCGGGTCGTGATTCCGGCGCGCTCGCGCTGTCAGTTCTCCGTGCGCGCCGGTCCCCCAGGTGAGGGCTGGAAGGCGTCCGGGCCCGATGCCCCGGGGGTGCGGCGCGAGCTGAAGGCCATGCAACTGAGCCACTCGCGGCACGACGCATCCGGGTGCGGGCATGCGCAACGTCCCCCCATCCTACCGAACGCGGGCCCCGGAGCCAAAAGCCGCCGCCGCGGGCCACCCCGGCTCACAGGGTCCGCTTCGCCCGGGTGCCCTCGGCGCGCCGGCGCAGCTCCTCCGCCTCGTCGGGATAGCCGACGGCGAGCAGCGTCAGCCCCCCGGGCGGGGCGAGGCGCACCTCGGAATCGCGGGCCGGCCTCGCCACCCGGTGCGCGAGCCAGCCGGGCTCGCGTACCCCCTCCCCCACCTGGAGCAGCGCCCCGACCATCGCCCGGACCATGTTGTGGCAGAACGCGTCGGCCCGGATCCGGACGCGCACGACGCCGTCCTCATCGCGTCGCACCTCCAGGTGCTGGACCTCGCGGATGGTCGTGGCGCCCGCGCGGGGCCGGCAGAAGGACAGGAAGTCGTGCAGCCCGAGGACGGCGTCGGCCTCCAGCGCCATGAGGCGATCGTCCAGGGCGGCGCCGTGCCAGTGGGTGAAGCCCCGCGTGCGCGGATCACGCGCGGCGGGTACGTCGTCGATCCGGTACTCGTACTCGCGCCACAGCGCGCTGAACCGCGCGTCGAAGCCCGCGGGGGCCCGCCGGGCCCCGTGCACGACGACGGCCCCGCCCCACCCGGAGAGCACCCCGCCGAGGCGTCGGGTGAGGGAGGTGGCCGGCTCCAGGCCGGGCCGGCCGCGGGTCAGGCCCGCCCACTCCGTCTCGGCCAGGTCGAGGTGGACGACCTGGCCGCGCGCGTGCACCCCCGCGTCGGTGCGTCCGGCGACCACCGTGCGCACGGGCCGGCGCAGGATCCGCTCGAGCCCGTCCTCCAGCGCACCCTGGACCGAGTCGAGACCGGGCTGGCGGGCCCAGCCGTGGAAGGCGCCGCCGTCGTACGCCAGGTCCAGGCGGACTCGCACGGACGCGGGTTCCCCGGGCGCCGGCGGGGCGTCCGGGCAGTGCTGCTCGCTCATGCTGCTCCTCTAGGCGGGGCGGGGCCGGGGACGGCGAAGGGCCGCCCACCGACTGGTGGGCGGCCCTTCGCCGGTGCGTCGTCACGGAGACGGACGCGGACTCACGCGATGGCGTCAGGCCATCTTCTGGGCGGCCTCGCCACCGGCGGGCTCGAAGCCCGCGGCCTTGGCCTCCTCGACGGTGGAGAACCAGACCTCGGCGGTGGTCTGGTCGTACCAGCGCGAGCCGGGGACGTGGTACTTCTTCGAGCTGGCGTTGCCCTTGATGGTGGCCTCCGCCGGAGCCGAGCCGTCCTCGTTGGTGGGCACGGCACCGTCGATCTCGGCGGCGGTCTCCTGCGACTCGGCCACGGTGACCTCCTCGGTGGCGGCCGGGTCGACGGCCTCCACCGGGGTGGACTCCGCCGGGGCGGCCGGCGCGGACGCGGCGGCCTGCTTGGCCTCACGCACCACGGCCTGCTTGCCGGAGATCGGGTCCATGATCAGCTCGATCACGGCCATGGGCGCGTTGTCGCCATGGCGGTTGCCGATCTTGGTGATGCGGGTGTAGCCGCCGTTGCGCTCGGCCATCGCGGGGCCGATCACGGTGAACAGCTCGTGCACGACCGCCTTGTTGGTGCGGTTCTTGGCGGCGATGAGACCCTGCACCTTGCGGCGGGCCGGCAGATCGCCCTTCTTGGCGAAGGTGATCAGACGCTCGGCGTAGGGGCGCAGGCGCTTGGCGCGGGTGAGCGTCGTGGTGATCGACTTGTGCTCGAACAGCTGGGCGGACATGTTCGCCAGCATGATGCGCTCGTGGGCCGGGCTGCCGCCCAGACGCGGACCCTTGGTGGGGGTAGGCATGGTGTTTCTCCTCCGGTGGGACCCTTCAGCCGGCTGCGGCGTCGGGTCGAAGATGTCAGGTGGTGCGGGATCGGCTCAGAAGTCCGAGAACGGGTCGTCGTCCATCTGGCGCGCGTGCGCCTGCGGGTCGTAGCCGGCCGGCGAGTCCTTGAGGGACAGGCCCAGCTCCTGGAGCTTCTCCTTGACCTCGTCGATGGACTTCGCGCCGAAGTTGCGGATGTCCATCAGGTCGGCCTCGGACCGGCCCACGAGCTCGCCCACGGTGTGGATGCCCTCGCGCTTGAGGCAGTTGTACGAGCGCACGGTGAGCTCGAGCTCCTCGATCGGCTGGGCCAGGTCGGCGGAGCCCTCGACGACCTCGGGCTCGTCGCCCAGGTCGATGCCCTCGGCCTCGACGTTGAGCGAGCGGGCCAGGCCGAACAGCTCGACCAGGGTGGAGCCGGCAGAGGCCACCGCGTCACGCGGCAGCATGTTCTCCTTGGTCTCCACGTCCAGGATCAGACGGTCGAAGTCGGTGCGCTGCTCCACACGGGTGGCCTCGACCTTGAAGGTCACCTTCAGGACCGGCGAGTAGATGGAGTCGACCGGGATGCGGCCGATCTCCGCATCCGCGGACTTGTTCTGGGCGGCGGTCACGTAGCCGCGACCGCGCTCGATGGTCAGCTCCATGTCGAACTTGCCCTTCGCGTTCAGGGTAGCGATGTGCAGGTCCGGGTTGTGGATCTCGACGCCGGCCGGCGCGGTGATGTCCGCGGCGGTGACGACGCCGGCCCCCTGCTTGCGCAGGTAGGCCACCACGGGCTCGTCGTTCTCCGAGGAGACGGAGAGCTTCTTGATGTTGAGGATGATCTCGGTGACATCCTCCTTGACTCCGTTGACGGTGCTGAACTCGTGCAGCACGCCGTCCACGCGGATGCTGGTCACGGCAGCACCGGGGATCGACGAGAGCAGAGTGCGGCGCAGGGAGTTGCCGAGGGTGTAGCCGAAGCCGGGCTCCAGGGGCTCGATGACGAACCGGGAACGATGGTCGGAGACGACCTCTTCGGTCAGCGTGGGGCGCTGTGCAATGAGCACGGACATTTCCTTTCGGCGAGCGTCCGCCATATGACGCACGCGGTGGGTGGAAACGAGGACGGGGTGGGGGCAGGTCCGCAGACCTGTCCGCGTCCGTCCCGGGCGGGGCGGACGCGGACACAGCGCTCAGGTCAGACGCGGCGGCGCTTCGCCGGGCGAGCGCCGTTGTGGGCCATGGGGGTGACGTCCTGGATGGACCCCACCTCGAGGCCGGCGGCCTGCAGGGAGCGGATGGCGGTCTCGCGGCCCGAGCCCGGACCCTTCACGAAGACGTCCACCTTCTTCATGCCGTGCTCCTGCGCACGCTTGGCGGCCTGCTCGGCGGCCATCTGCGCGGCGTACGGGGTCGACTTGCGAGACCCCTTGAAGCCGACCTCGCCGGACGAGGCCCAGGAGATGACGGCACCCGTGGTGTCCGTGATGGACACGATGGTGTTGTTGAACGTGCTCTTGATGTGGGCCTGGCCCACGGTGATGTTCTTGTTGGCCTTGCGACGCGGCTTGCGGGCAGCCGATGCGCGAGTCTTGGGGGGCATGGGATTCTCCTCCGGGAAAGCTGCTGGTGCTGATGCTGCGGGCGGGGCGTCCGGACGTGGACGCGGTCACCGCCGGTGCAGGATCACTTCTTCTTGCCGGCGACCGTCTTCTTGGGGCCCTTGCGGGTACGGGCGTTGGTCTTCGTGCGCTGGCCGCGCACCGGCAGGCCGCGGCGATGGCGCAGGCCCTCGTAGGAGCCGATCTCCACCTTGCGACGGATGTCGGCGGCCACCTCGCGGCGGAGGTCGCCTTCCACCTTGTAGCTGCCCTCGATGTGGTCACGCAGCTGCACCAGCTGCTCGGCGGAGAGGTCCTTCACGCGGATGTTCGGGTCGATGCCCGTGGCGGCGAGGGTCTCCTCAGCGCGGGTCTTGCCCACACCGTAGATGTACGTGAGTGCGATGATCACGCGCTTCTCGCGCGGAATGTCAACGCCTGCAAGACGAGCCATGTGGCCGTCCTCCTGTTCTTCTGCAGCAGGGGTCTGCACCAGGGACGTCCCGTACGACGCGGCACTCGGCCACGCGGACCCGTCGTCGCGGCGCCGGGGAAGATCCGGCGTGCTCCGCGGCGGGAGTCCGCCGTCGTCGGTCTCCGGCCCCTGCGGCCGGAGGTGGGGGCCCTCCCCTCACGGGGTGGACCGCTGTCCCTGCTGTTCGGCCCGATGGCCGGTGGGTGGTGTGGTCAACGCAACGGCGTCGCTCCCCGGGCTCCCGGGGAGGCGATCAGCCCTGGCGCTGCTTGTGGCGCGGGTTCGAGCAGATCACCAGCACGCGGCCCTTACGGCGCACGACCTGGCACTTGTCACAAATCCGCTTCACGCTCGGCTGAACCTTCACGGCTCTTCCTCCTGCGCTCGCTTGGACGGGGGTTCTTACTTGTATCGGTACACGATCCGACCCCGGTTGAGGTCGTACGGGCTAAGCTCCACCACGACGCGATCCTCGGGGAGGATGCGGATGTAGTGCTGACGCATCTTTCCGGAGATCGTGGCGAGCACGACGTGCTCGTTCTGCAGACGGACCCGGAACATCGCGTTCGGCAATGCCTCCGACACCGTGCCCTCGACCTCGATGACACCTTCCTTCTTAGCCATGTCCTCCACAATCGTCATGCCCCGGGCACGGCCGCGGAGGGCCGGATGACGGGGCGGGAACGGGTCTGCTCGCGGGCGCACACGAGTGCGCGCACACGAACAACGTTCGATGATACCGCATTCTCGGCGTGCGGACCAGCACAGACGACGACGGCCGCCCGGTCCGCCGGACGGGCGGGACGGACGGCCGACAGCTCGGGACCCTCACTCCCCCGGCGGGACCGGGACCACGCCGAACCGGGCGAGCTCGGAGGTGCCGCCGTCGGGCGCGGTGAGCACCCACAGGCCGCCGTCGTGCCGGCAGACCGAGTGCTCCCACTGGCTCGCGCGGGCGCCGTCGAGGGTCACCACGGTCCAGTCGTCCGCGAGCACCTTCGTGTCGATGGAGCCGCGCACCAGCATCGGCTCGATGGCGAGTGCCAGACCGGGGCGGATCTTGGGCCCCCGGTGGCCGGTGCGGTAGTTGAACACGTCCGGCGGCAGGTGCATGGCCGAGCCGATGCCGTGCCCCACGTACTCCTCGAGGATGCCGAGCTCCTCGCCCGGCTGCGCGGAGACGAAGTCGTCGATGGCGTCCCCGATGTCCCCGACGTGGGTGGCGGAGGCGAAGGCCGCGATGCCGACCCAGAGCGCCTCCCGCGTGATCGCCGAGAGGCGCTCGTCGGCCGGGTCCGCGGTGCCGGCCGCGGAGGAGCCCAGGATCACCGTGCGGGCCGAGTCGGCGTGCCAGCCGTCCACGATGGCGCCCCCGTCGACCTTCAGCACGTCGCCGGTCTGCAGGACCCGGTCTCCGGGGATGCCGTGCACGACCTCCTCGTTGACCGAGGTGCAGATCGAGGCCGGGAAGTCGTAGTAGCCCAGGAAGTTGGAGGTCGCACCGCGTTCGGCCAGCACACCCGCGAACACGGCGTCCAGCTCCGCGGTGGTGACGCCCGGCGCGGCCGCGGCCAGCGCGGCGTCCAGTGCCTCGGACAGGACCACCCCCGCGCGCTGCATGGCCAGCAGCTGGGGGGCGGTCTTGAGCTCGAGCGAGCGGCGGCCGATCACGGGGTCAGGACTCCGCGCCCGGCTGGATCACGGGCAGGGAGCCCGTGGCGGAGCGCACGGAGTACACGGCCTGCAGCAGGCGCTCGGTGACGTCGTCGATCTGGCCGGTGCCGTCCACGCGGGCGACGATGCCGCGCTCCACGTACTCCTGGATGACGGACTCGGTCTCGCGGTGGTACAGGTCCAGGCGGTGCTCGATGACCTCCTGGGTGTCGTCCGCGCGGCCCTCGATCTCGGCACGCTTGAGCAGGCGCTCCACGAGCTCCTCGTCGGGCACCTCCAGCTCGACGACGGCGGACAGCGACTGGCCGGCCTCGGCGAGCATGGCGTCCAGCGCCTCGACCTGGCCCTTCGTGCGCGGGTAGCCGTCCAGCAGGAAGCCGTGCTCCGCGTCGGCCTGGGCGATGCGGTCCGCGACCATGCGGTTCGTGACCTCATCGGGGACGAAGTCGCCGTTGTCGATGTACCTCTTGGCCTCGACGCCGAGCGGCGTCATCGACTTCACGTTGTGGCGGAAGATGTCACCGGTGGAGATCGGGACGATCCCCAGCTTGTCGGCGATCCGGGTGGCCTGGGTGCCCTTGCCGGAACCGGGAGGGCCCATGAGCAGCATGCGGGTCATCGTGTGTTCCTCACTGTCGATACGGACGGCGTTGCGGGATCGGGTCGGGGCTCAGCGCAGCAGGCCCTCGTAGTGGCGCTGCTCCATCTGTGCGCTGACCTGCTTCACGGTCTGGAGGCCGACGCCCACCATGATGAGGATGGACGTGCCGCCGAGCGGGAAGTTCTGGCTGGTGCCGATCACCGCGAAGGCGATCAGCGGGATCATGGCCACGATACCGAGGTAGAGGGCCCCCACGAACGTGATGCGGCTGATGACGTACTGCAGGTAACGCTCGGTGGGCCGGCCGGCGCGGACGCCGGGGATGAAGCCGCCGTAGCGCTTCATGTTGTCCGAGATCTCCACCGGGTTGAACGTGATGGACACGTAGAAGTACGTGAAGCCGATGATGAGCAGGAAGTACAGGGCCATGTACACCGGGTGGTCACCGGAGCCGAAGTACCGGCTCAGCCACGTGATCCACGGGGCCGGCGCACTGCCGTCCTGCGGCGTGTTGAACTGGATGAGGATGCCCGGGAGCATCAGCACGGAGGAGGCGAAGATGACCGGGATGACGTTGGCCATGTTCACCTTGACCGGGATGTAGGTGCTCGACCCGCCCACGGTCCGTGAGCCGATCTGCCGCTTGGCGTACTGGACCGGGATCCGGCGCTGCGACTCCTCCACGAAGACGATGGCCAGCATGGTGAGCAGGCCGATCCCCATGACGATCGCGAACACGCGCCAGCCCTGCGTCTGGACCACCTGGCCGAGACCGGCCGGGAAGCCTGCCGCGATGGAGGTGAAGATGAGCAGGGACATGCCGTTGCCCACGCCGTTCTCGGTGATCCGCTCCCCGAACCACATGACGATGAGACAGCCGGTGGTCAGGGCGATGACCACGAGCAGCACCGTGAGGATGGAGCCGTCGCGCAGCAGCGGCAGGCTGCATCCGAGCAGGGCCCCGGTGCGGGCCAGCGAGGCCATCGTGGTCGCCTGCAGCAGGGCGAGGGCGAGGGTCAGGTAGCGGGTGTACTGCGTCAGCGTCGCCTGGCCCTGCGGGCCCTCCTGGTGGAGCTGCTCGAAGCGCGGGATCACCACGCGCAGCAGCTGCACGATGATCGACGCCGTGATGTAGGGCATGATGCCCAGCGCGAAGACAGACACCTGCAGGAGCGCCCCGCCCGAGAACATGTTCACGAAGGAGTACAGGCCGCCCTGGGCGTTGCCCGCTGCCAGGCACTGCTGCACCGCCGGGTAGTCCACCCCGGGGGCCGGCACGAAGGCGCCCATCCGATAGACGGCGATGAGCCCGAGCGTGAAGGCGATCTTCCGCAACAGGTCAGGCGTCCGGACGATCCGGGCGATGGCCTTGAGCACGAGTCCTCCTGCGGTGGTCCTGTGGGGCGTGCGCCGGCCGCGGGGCGGGGGCACGAGACGGCGGCCACACCGGGGCGGCCGCTGTGCGAGTCTACACGGACGGACCGAGGGCCCTGGCCCGGAGCGGCTGCTCCGGGCCAGGGCCCTCGGTCGATGGGTCGGCGTGTCAGAGGGTCTCGGTGGACCCGCCGGCGGCCTGGATCTTCTCCACGGCGGACGCAGAGAAGGCGTTCGCCTTCACCTGCACGGCCGCGGTGATCTCCCCCGTGCCCAGCACCTTCACGGGCTGGCCACGACGGACGAGGCCCTTGGACACGAGCGCGTCCACGGTGACCTCACCGCCCTCGGGGAAGTGCGCGGAGAGCTTGTCCAGGTTCACGACCTGGTACTCCGTGCGGAACGGGTTCTTGAAGCCGCGGAGCTTCGGCAGACGCATCTGCAGGGGCAGCTGACCGCCCTCGAAGCCCGCACGGACCTGGTAACGGGCCTTGGTGCCCTTGGTGCCGCGACCGGCGGTCTTGCCCTTCGACGCCTCACCGCGACCCACGCGGGTCTTGGCGGTCTTGGCACCGGGGGCCGGACGCAGGTCGTGGACCTTGATGGCGTCGTTGTCAGCCATTGTTGACCTCCTCCACGGACACCAGGTGCGGCACGGTGTTGACCATGCCGACCGTCACCGCGTCGGCCTTGCGGGTGACCTGGTGGCCGATCCGCTTCAGGCCCAGCGAGCGCAGGGTGTCCCGATGGTTCTGCTTGGAGCCCGTGACGCCGCGGGTCTGGGTGATGACCAGGGTGGCGTCCGAGGGCTGGATGTTCTTGCGAGTGGACTCAAACACGGCTCACGCACCTGCCTTCGCGCTCTTCTGGGCGCGATCGTTCTCCATGGTGCGCAGCATCGCATGGGGGGCGATCTCGTCCAGGGCCTTGCCGCGGCGGGCGGCGACGGCCTGGGGCTCTTCCAGCTTCTTGAGGGCGTCCACGGTGCCGCGCACGATGTTGATCGCGTTCACGGAGCCCATGGACTTGGAGAGCACGTCGTGGATGCCGGCGCACTCGAGCACGGCGCGCACCGGACCGCCGGCGATCACGCCGGTACCCGGGGAGGCCGGGCGGAGCAGCACGACGCCGGCGGCGTCCTCACCCTGCACCAGGTGCGGGATGGTGGAGCCGACGCGGGGGACGCGGAAGAAGGACTTCTTGGCCTCCTCCACGGCCTTCTGGATCGCAGCGGGGACCTCCTTCGCCTTGCCGTAGCCGACGCCGACGGTGCCGTCGCCGTCACCCACCACCACGAGGGCGGTGAAGGAGAAGCGGCGGCCGCCCTTGACGACCTTGGAGACGCGGTTGATGCCCACGACGCGCTCGAGGAACTGGTCCTTCTCGTCGTCCTGGGCGCCACGACGGTTGCGGTCGTCGCGACGGCCGCCACGACGATCGCCGTCGCGGCCACCGCGGCCGCCGTCGCGACCGCCGCGGCCACCGGTGGCGCGCTCGGTGGTCTGGCTCGCCGAGCCCGACCCGGTCTCGGAGACGGTGGTCTCGGTGCTCTCGGTCACCTGAGTGTCCTTCTGGTTGATGTTCTCGGTCACAGCTGCAGCCCACCCTCTCGCGCACCGTCGGCCACGGCCGCGACGCGCCCGTGGTACTTGTTGCCGCCGCGGTCGAAGACCGCGGCCTCGATGCCGGCCGCCTTGGCACGCTCGGCGACGAGCTCGCCCACGCGCTTGGCCTTGGCCGTCTTGTCACCCTCGAGCGCACGCACGTCGGCCTCCATGGTGGAGGCGTACGCGATCGTGCGGCTCTGCGTGTCGTCCACGACCTGCACGAACATGTGCCGTGCAGAGCGGTTGACGACGAGGCGGGGACGGACGGTGGTGCCGGAGATCCGCTTGCGCACCCGGAGGTGGCGGCGGGTGCGGGCGTTGAACTTGCCCTTGCCCTTCACCTTCAGAGTAGACATCACTTACCTGCCTTTCCGGCCTTGCGGCGGATCTGCTCGCCCGCGTAGCGCACGCCCTTGCCCTTGTACGGGTCGGGGCGGCGCAGCTTGCGGATGTTGGCGGCGGTCTCGCCGACCTGCTGCTTGTCGATACCGGCGACGGTGACCCTGTTGCCCTCCACCGTGAAGGTGATGCCCTGGGGCGCCTTCACCGGGACGGGGTGGGAGTAGCCCAGGGCGAACTCGAGGTCCTGGCCCTTGGCCTGCACGCGGTAGCCGGTGCCGACGACCTCGAGCTGCTTGGAGAAGCCGTTGGTCACGCCCTCGACCATGTTGCTGATGAGGGTACGGGTCAGACCGTGCAGGGAGCGGGACTCACGCTCGTCGTCGGGGCGGGCCACGGTGACCTGCCCCTCCTCGAGGGTGGCCGTGATGGGCGTGGGCAGCGAGTGCTCGAGCTGGCCCTTGGGGCCCTTCACGGAGACGCGGTCGCCGTCGATGGTCACATCGACGCCGGCGGGGATGGTGATCGGGAGACGTCCGATTCGAGACATGTCAGTTCAGCCTTTCTTCCGTCTTGCCCGTCACCAGACGTAGGCGAGGACTTCTCCGCCCACGCCCTTCTTGGCGGCCTGCTGGTTCGTGAGGAGACCAGAGGAGGTGGACAGGATGGCGATGCCGAGGCCGCCCAGCACGTGGGGCAGGTTCGTGGACTTCGCGTACACGCGCAGGCCCGGCTTGGAGATGCGGCGCAGGCCGGCGATCGCACGCTCACGCTGCGGGCCGAACTTCAGGTCGATGGTCAGCTTCTTGCCGACCTCGGCCTCCTCCTCGCGCCAGTCCTGGATGTAGCCCTCGGCCTTGAGGATCTCGGCGACGCGAGTCTTCAGCTTCGAGGACGGCATGGACACGGTGTCGTGGTAGGCCGAGTTTGCGTTGCGCAGACGGGTCAGCATGTCTGCGACGGGATCGGTCATGGTCATGTGGGCTTCACGCCCTTTCTCGCCGTGGTTTCCGCCACCGGTTCACCGGTGGAGGACCTGTGGCGTGGAGGTCTTACTGGTCGGTCTTGAACGGGAAGCCCAGCGCCTTGAGCAGCGCGCGGCCCTCGTCGTCGTTCTTGGCGGTCGTCACCACGGTGATGTCCATGCCGCGCACGCGGTCGATCTTGTCCTGATCGATCTCGTGGAACACGGTCTGCTCGGACAGGCCGAAGGTGTAGTTGCCGTTGCCGTCGAACTGGCGGTCGGACAGGCCGCGGAAGTCACGGATGCGCGGCAGCGCGAGCGTGACCAGGCGGTCCAGGAACTCCCACATGCGATCGCCACGGAGGGTGGCGTGCGTGCCGATGGGCATGCCCTCACGCAGCTTGAACTGCGCGATGGACTTGCGGGCCTTGGTGATCATCGGCTTCTGGCCGGTGATGGCGGTGAGGTCGGTGACCGCGCCGTCGATGATCTTGGAGTCCTTGGCGGCCTCGCCGACGCCCATGTTGACGACGACCTTCACGAGGCCCGGCACCTGCATGACGTTCCCGTACTGGAACTGCTCCTGCAGGGCGCCGCGGATCTCCTCGCGGTACTTGGTCTTCAGACGCGGGGTGACCTTCTCGGTCTGCTGCACCTCGGTCATCACAGCTCCTTCCCCGAGGCCTTGGCGAAGCGGACCTTCACGGTCTTGCTCACGCCGTCCTTCTCGACGGTCTCGAAGCGGTAGCCCACACGGGTCGGCTTCTTGGTCTCCGGGTCCACCACGGCCACGTTCGAGATGTGGATCGGGGCCTCGACGACCTGCAGGCCGCCCTCGGTGGAACCGTTGTTGTCCTGGCCGGCGCGCAGGTGCTTGGTCACGCGGTTCACGCCCTCGACGAGCACGCGCTCATCCGTCGGGAACACGCGCAGGACCTTGCCCTGCTTGCCCTTGTCCTTGCCACTGATGACCTGCACGAGGTCGTCCTTCTTGATCTTGGCCATGAGGTCAGATCACCTCCGGGGCGAGCGACACGATCTTCATGAACTTCTTGTCACGCAGCTCGCGACCCACGGGGCCGAAGATGCGCGTGCCACGGGGCTCGCCGTCGGTCTTCAGGATGACCGCCGCGTTCTCGTCGAACTTGATGTACGAGCCGTCGGGACGGCGGGACTGCTTGCGGGTGCGGACCACCACGGCCTTGACGACGTCGCCCTTCTTGACGTTGCCGCCGGGGATGGCGTCCTTCACGGTGGCGACGATGGTGTCGCCGATGCCTGCGTAGCGGCGTCCGGAACCGCCGAGAACACGGATGGTCAGGATTTCCTTCGCACCGGTGTTGTCGGCGACCTTGAGCCGCGACTCCTGCTGGATCACTTGTCTCTCCTAGCGTCGCGCCGGTTCTCCCCCACGATGGGCGAGCCTTGCGGAACGGTTGAACGGGCATCCCGGGACGCTTACCCCTCCCCCGAGGCGGGCCGCCCGCCGTCGTCCCCCGGCGACGCGTGTTCAGACAGCGTCGGGGAGGTCGAGAACGGAGGGGCGCGCAGGGCAGGGCCGAGGCGGATCCGGGATCGGTGTGCGCGGCCCCCGGCACACAGGATGGATGGTCCTGCCAACGAGAGGGCGCACGAATATCAGAGTCTAACGCACAAGGCCGCCCTGTGCCAGTGCACGGGGCGGCCCTCTGCGTCGCCGGCCCTCAGGGGGCCGGGTCGATCACTTGGCGCGCTCGACGACCTCCACCAGGCGCCACCGCTTGGAGGCGGACAGCGGGCGGGTCTCGGCGATGCGGACGCGGTCGCCCACGCCGGCGGTGTTCTCCTCGTCGTGCGCCTTCACGCGCTTCGAGGTCTTCATCACCTTGCCGTAGAGCGAGTGCTTCTTGCGGTCCTGGACCTCGACGACGATGGTCTTGTCCATCTTGTCGGACACGACGATGCCACGGAGGGCCTTGCGGTAGCCGCGCTCCTCGGAGACGGCCGGGGTCTGCTCGGTCACTTGGCAGCCTCCTCGTTCTTCTCGGTTTGCGCCTCGGCGGCGACATCGCCGCGGATGCCCAGCTCGCGCTCGCGCAGGATCGTGTAGATGCGCGCGATGTCACGCTTGACGGACTTCAGCCGACTGGCGTTGTCCAGCTGGCCGGTGGCGGCCTGGAAGCGCAGGTTGAACAGCTCCTCCTTGGAGGACTTCAGGGCCTCCAGCAGGCGGGCGTTGTCCATCCCGTCCAGGGACTCGACGTTCAGATCCTTGGTGCCGATCGCCATGGGATCACTCACCACCCTCTCGACGGATGATACGGGCCTTCAGCGGCAGCTTGTGGATGGCCAGGCGGAGCGCCTCACGGGCGACGTCCTCCGTGACACCCGACAGCTCGAAGAGCACGCGTCCGGGCTTGACGTTGGCGACCCACCACTCCGGCGAGCCCTTGCCGGAGCCCATGCGGGTCTCGGCGGGCTTCTTGGTGATCGGACGGTCCGGGTAGATGTTGATCCAGACCTTGCCGCCACGCTTGATGTAGCGGGTCATGGCGATACGGGCGGCCTCGATCTGACGGTTGGTCACATAGGCCGGCGTGAGCGCCTGGATGCCCCACTCGCCGAACGTCACGGTGGTGCCGCCCTTGGCGGCGCCGGAACGCTTGGGGTGGTGCTGCTTGCGGTGCTTGACGCGACGGGGGATCAGCATCAGGCGTTGCCTCCTTCAGCGGGAGCGGCGGCCGGGGTCTCGGCGCCGGCGCCGGCGTTCTCCTGGCGGGGAGCACGCTCGGCGCGATCGTTGCGACGACGACGCTCGCCGCCGCCACGGCGCTCGCCGCCACGGCCACGGCCGGAGGGCTGCGCGGCCTCCTTGGCCGCGAGCTCCTTGGCGGTCAGGTCGCCCTTGTAGATCCAGACCTTCACGCCGATGCGGCCGAAGGTGGTCTTGGCCTCGAACTTGCCGAAGTCGATGTTCGCGCGGAGGGTGTGCAGCGGCACGCGACCCTCGCGGTAGAACTCCGAGCGGCTCATCTCGGCGCCGCCGAGGCGGCCGGAGCACTGGATGCGGATGCCCTGCGCGCCGGCGCGCATGGCGGACTGGATCGCCTTCTTCATCGCACGGCGGAACGCCACGCGGGAGGCGAGCTGCTCGGCCACACCCTGCGCCACCAGCTGGGCATCGGTCTCGGGGTTCTTGACCTCGAGGATGTTCAGCTGGATCTGCTTGCCGGTGAGCTTCTCGAGCTCACCGCGGATGCGGTCGGCCTCGGCGCCGCGGCGACCGATCACGATGCCCGGACGCGCGGTGTGGATGTCCACGCGCACGCGGTCACGGGTACGCTCGATCTCCACCTTGGAGATGCCGGCGCGCTCCATGCCGGTGGTCATCAGCTCGCGGATCTTGACGTCCTCCTTGAGGAAGTCAGCGTAGCGCTGGCCCTCCTTGTGGGAGTCCGCGAACCAGTGCGAGACGTGGTCGGTGGTGATGCCGAGGCGGAACCCGTTGGGGTTGATCTTCTGTCCCATTGTCAGTTCCCACCCTTCTCGTCCTTGGACGCGACGACCACGGTCACGTGGCTCGTGCGCTTGTTGATGCGGTACGCGCGGCCCTGAGCACGGGGCTGGAACCGCTTCATGGTCGGGCCCTCGTCCACGAAGGCCTCGGTGATGTAGAGGGCGTCCTCGTCGAAGGCCTGGCCCTCGCGGTCCGCCTTGACACGGGCGTTCGCCACCGCGGAGGTCACCAGCTTGTACACCGGCTCCGAAGCACCCTGCTGGGCGAACTTCAGGATGGCCAGTGCTTCGGTGGCCTGCTTGCCACGGACCAGGTCGACGACGCGCCGGGCCTTCATCGGCGTCACGCGCAGGTGGCGCGCAATTGCCTTGGCTTCCATTGCTTCTCTCTTTCGATTCTCGAGAAGGTCAAGCGTGCTGTGCCCTCAGGCTCAGCGACGCTTGCCCTTCTTGTCGTCCTTCACGTGGCCGCGGAAGGTCCGGGTCGGGGCGAACTCGCCCAGTTTGTGACCCACCATGGACTCGGTGACGAACACCGGGACGTGCTTGCGTCCGTCGTGGACCGCGATGGTGTGACCCAGCATGTCCGGGATGATCATCGACCGGCGGGACCAGGTCTTGATGACGTTCTTGCTGCCCTTCTCGTTCTCGGCCAGAACCTTCAGGTAGAGGTGCTGATCGACGAAGGGGCCCTTCTTCAGGCTGCGAGGCATGTCTTCCCTGCTCCCTTATCGCTTGTTCTTGCCGGTACGACGGCGACGCACGATGAGCTTGTCGCTTTCCTTGTTCGGACGACGCGTGCGGCCCTCGGGCTTGCCGTTCCGGTTGACGGGGTGACGACCGCCGGACGTCTTGCCCTCGCCACCGCCGTGCGGGTGGTCGACCGGGTTCATGACGACACCGCGGACGGTCGGGCGCACGCCCTTCCAGCGCATGCGGCCGGCCTTGCCCCAGTTGATGTTCGACTGCTCGGCGTTGCCGACCTCGCCGATCGTGGCGCGGCAGCGCACGTCGACGTTGCGGATCTCCCCGGAGGGCAGGCGCAGCTGGGCGTACTTGCCCTCGCGGGCGACCAGCTGCACGGAGGCGCCGGCGGAGCGGGCCATCTTGGCGCCGCCGCCGGGGCGCAGCTCCACCGCGTGGATGGTGGTGCCCACGGGGATGTTGCGCATCGGCAGGTTGTTGCCGGGCTTGATGTCGGCGTTCGGGCCGGCCTCCACCACGTCGCCCTGCTTCAGCTTGGCCGGGGCCAGGATGTAGCGCTTGGCGCCGTCCGCGTAGTGCAGCAGCGCGATGCGGGCGGTGCGGTTCGGGTCGTACTCGATGTGCGCGACGGTGGCGGGCACGCCGTCCTTGTCGTGGCGACGGAAGTCGACCAGGCGGTACTGGCGCTTGTGGCCGCCGCCCTTGTGACGAGTGGTGATGCGACCGGTGTTGTTGCGGCCGCCGGTCTTGTGCAGCGGACGGAGAAGGGACTTCTCCGGCGTGGACCGGGTGATCTCTGCGAAGTCGGCCACGGACGAGCCGCGCAGGCCCGGGGTGGTCGGCTTGTACTTACGGATAGCCATGTGTCAGTTCCTCGATTAAGTGGTCTCCGCACGCCGATCAGGCGAGCGGACCTCCGAAGATGTCGATGGTCCCGTCCTTGAGCGTGACGATGGCACGCTTGGTGGACTTGCGCTGGCCCCACCCGAAGCGGGTGCGGCGGCGCTTGCCGGAACGGTTCAGGGTGTTGACCGAGGCCACGTCGACGTTGAAGATGCGCTCCACCGCCTGCTTGATCTCGGACTTGTTGGAGCGGGGGTCGACCAGGAAGGTGTACTTGCCCTCGTCGATCAGACCGTAGCTCTTCTCCGACACGACGGGAGCGATGATCACGTCGCGGGGATCCTTGTTGATGGAGCCGCTCACTGGGCATCCTCCTTCTTGGCGCCGGAAGCCTGGGCCACGTACGCCTCGTAGGCCGCCTGGGTGAACACGACGTCGTCGGAGACGAGCACGTCGTAGGTGTTCAGCTGGTCGGCGTACAGGGTGTGGACCGCAGGCAGGTTGCGGGCGGACAGGGCGGCGACGTCGTCGGCCCGGTCGATCACCAGCAGCACGTTCTTGCGGCCGGTGTTCAGGGACGCGAGGCCCGCCTTGGCGGCCTTGGTGGACGGGGTGGTCCCGGACACGAGGGCCTCGACGACGTGGACGCGGCCGTTGCGGGCGCGGTCCGACAGGGCACCGCGCAGGGCGGCGGCCTTCATCTTCTTGGGGGTCCGCTGCGAGTAGTCGCGCGGGGTGGGGCCGTGGACGACGCCACCGCCGGTCATGTGCGGGGCCCGGATGGAGCCCTGACGGGCGCGGCCGGTGCCCTTCTGCTTGAACGGCTTGCGACCGGCACCGGACACCTCGCCGCGGCGCTTCGTCTTGTGCGTGCCCTGGCGGGCGGCGGCGAGCTGGGCGACGACGACCTGGTGCATGAGCGGCACGTTGGACTGCACGTCGAAGAGCTCGGCGGGCAGATCGACCTGGATGGTCTTCACGGAGTTCTCAGCCATGGTCTCAGGCTCCCTTCACGGCGCTGCGGACGAGCACGACCTGGCCCTTGGAGCCGGGCACCGCGCCCTTGATCAGCAGGAGGTTGTTCTCCACGTCGATGCCGTGGAGGGTCAGGTTCATGGTGGTCTGGCGCACGGCGCCCATGCGACCGGGCATGCGCTGGCCCTTGAACACGCGGCCGGGGGTGGACGCGCCGCCCACGGAGCCGGGCTTGCGGTGGTTCTTGTGCGCACCGTGCGAGGCGCCCACACCGGCGAAGCCGTGGCGCTTCATGGCGCCGGCGAAGCCCTTGCCCTTGGTGGTGCCCACGACGTCGACCTTCTGGCCGGCCTCGAAGACCTCCACGGTCACGTCCTGGCCGAGCGAGTACTCGGCGGCGTCGGCGGTGCGCAGCTCGACGAGGTGGCGACGCGGGGTCACGCCGGCCTTCTCGAAGTGACCGGCCAGGGGCTTGGTCACGCGACGGGGATCGATCTGGCCGTAGGCGATCTGCACGGCGGTGTAGCCGTCGGTCTCCTCGGAGCGCAGCTGGGTGACGACGTTCGGGTCTGCCTTGACCACGGTCACGGGGATGAGCTTGTTGTCCTCATCCCAGACCTGGGTCATGCCGAGCTTCGTGCCCAGCAGGCCCTTGATGTTCTGGGTGTTGGTCATAGTCTCTCAGCACCTCCCTCTCAGAGCTTGATCTCGATGTTGACGTCCGCGGGCAGGTCCAGTCGCATGAGCGAGTCGACGGCCTTCGGGGTCGGGTCGATGATGTCGATGAGCCGCTTGTGGGTGCGCATTTCGAAATGCTCGCGGCTGTCCTTGTACTTATGAGGAGAACGGATAACGCAGTACACGTTCTTCTCCGTCGGCAGCGGCACGGGGCCGACCACCGTCGCGCCTGCGCGCGTGACCGTGTCAACGATCTTGCGGGCCGAGACGTCGATGACCTCGTGGTCGTACGACTTCAGCCGGATGCGGATCTTCTGTCCCGCCATGGCGTCACGCCTCTCTCGTCGGGTGTGCTGTTCCTGTCCCTGTACGGCGGATCGGGTCCGCCTTCGTGTCCTCCACCCGCGCGGGGCGAATCCGGTCGGACCGGGTTCCTCGCCGCCGCCGGACTCCGGTCCACGCGGTCGGGCGTGTCGCATTCCTGGGAGGGCACACGCCTGCGGCGGATCGGAGTGGTGACGTCACATCTGGGCCGAGCTGCCGCCGCGAGACACACGACGACGCGCAATGGCGCTTGAGCAACCGAATCAGTATAGACAGAACCGGGCCCGGTCCGCCAATCGGCGGGCCGGGCCCGGCGGCCCCCGGGGCTCAGCGGCCCCACTCGGTGGGCGGGCCGGCGTTGAGCAGCAGCGTGAAGACGACGGCGACCACGGCGACCGCCACAAGCGCGCTGACCACCGGATGACGCACCACCACGACGAGGAGCCGTTCGAGGGGCCTCCGCTCCCCCGGCGCACGGTCCACGACCTGCCACCGCGGGGCCGGCTCGCCGCGCCGCCGCTGGGCCCGCTCGAACGGGACCGTCATGAACGGGACGATCGTCGAGCCGAGGCCGAGGAGCCCGCGGGTCACCGGCCATCGCCCGTCGATCCACACGGCGACCGTCACCACGAGGTAGCAGAGGAACACGAAGCCGTGGACGCCGCCGGCGACCGGCACCACCCGCTCCGTGACTCCGCCGTACTTGAGGCCCATGGCGATCAGCAGGCCGGCCCAGGTGAACATCTCGGCCATCGCCGTGATGGCGAACAGGCGGCGCGGGCTGGGCAAGCTCATCGTTCCAGCTCCCCGCCGCGGTTCGCCCGCCGGATGCGCCGGGCACGGTCGATCTCGGGACGGAAGGTCCGCAGCGTCCAGCGCACGGCCACGGCGGCCACGGCGAGCACCACGATGAGGATGAGCAGTTCAGGCATGTCCTCAGCCTAGCGGCCGCCGCCGCGCCGTCGTCGGACACGGCGACGCCCCCGCCTCCCGGAGACCCGGAGACGGGGGCGTCGCACGTCAGCGGCTCAACGGAGCCACAAGACGGGATGCGTCAGATCACTTGGTGATCTTGGTGACGCGGCCGGAGCCCACGGTGCGGCCACCCTCGCGGATGGCGAAGCCGAGGCCCTCCTCCATGGCGATCGGCTGGATGAGCTCGACCGACATCTCGGTGGTGTCGCCGGGCATGACCATCTCGGTGCCCTCGGGCAGCGTGATGACGCCGGTGACGTCGGTGGTGCGGAAGTAGAACTGCGGGCGGTAGTTCGAGTAGAACGGGTTGTGACGCCCACCCTCGTCCTTGGACAGGATGTAGACGTTCGCCTCGAAGTTGGTGTGCGGGGTGATGGAGCCCGGCTCCACCACGACCTGGCCGCGCTCGACGTCGTCGCGCTTCAGACCGCGCAGCAGCAGACCGCAGTTCTCGCCGGCCCAGGCCTCGTCGAGCTGCTTGTGGAACATCTCGATGCCGGTGACAGTGGTCTTCTGCACGTCGCGGATGCCGACGATCTCGACCTCGGAGTTGATCTTCAGGGTGCCGCGCTCGGCGCGACCGGTCACCACGGTGCCACGGCCGGTGATCGTGAAGACGTCCTCGATCGGCATCAGGAACGGCTTGTCCTTGTCGCGCACCGGGTCCGGGATGTACTCGTCCACGGCATCCATGAGGTCCTCGACGGACTTGACCCACTGGGGGTCGCCCTCGAGGGCCTTCAGACCGGAGGTGCGGATGACCGGGGCCTCGTCGCCGTCGAACTCCTGGGAGGACAGCAGCTCGCGGACCTCCATCTCGACGAGCTCGAGGAGCTCCTCGTCCTCCACCATGTCCGACTTGTTCAGGGCCACGAGCAGGGCCGGCACGCCGACCTGGCGGGCCAGGAGCACGTGCTCACGGGTCTGGGCCATCGGGCCGTCGGTAGCGGCGACCACGAGGATCGCGCCGTCCATCTGAGCGGCGCCGGTGATCATGTTCTTGATGTAGTCGGCGTGACCGGGGGCGTCCACGTGGGCGTAGTGACGCTTCTCGGTCTGGTACTCCACGTGGGAGATGTTGATGGTGATGCCGCGCTGACGCTCCTCGGGGGCGGAGTCGATCGTCGCGAAGTCACGGGCCTCATTCAGGTCCGGGTACTTGTCGTACAGGACCTTCGAGATGGCGGCGGTCAGCGTGGTCTTGCCGTGGTCAACGTGGCCGATGGTGCCGATGTTGACGTGCGGCTTCGTCCGCTCGAACTTTGCCTTTGCCACTAGTTCCTCCTAAGAACTGGTTCATCGTCAAGAAGACTGCTCAGCCGCCTGGGACGTGCTGACAACTTGACTGAGTCTACTCGGATGGTACGGGGTTGGGGAAATCCCGGCCTCACGAGGGCCAGTCCGGTTCCAGGCCGTCGGGACCGCCGGAAGCGGACCGGACCTGACCCGTCCTGATCGCGAACCGCCGCGCCGGGGAGGGCGGTCCGGTCGCCCCGGGCCGGCCGCGGCTGCGGCGGCCGACCCGGGGCAGGTCGTTCAGAGCAGGTGACCTGCGGTCACTCGCCCTGGGACTTCTGGACGATCTCGTCCGCCACGGCCTTGGGGACCTCGGCGTAGGAGTGGAAGGTCATCGAGTACACCGCGCGGCCCTGCGTCTTGGAACGCAGGTCGCCGATGTAGCCGAACATCTCCGACAGCGGCACGAGGGCGTTGACCACCTTCACGCCGGTGGCGTCCTCCATGGACTGGATCTGGCCGCGGCGGGAGTTCAGGTCGCCGATGACGTCGCCCATGAACTCCTCGGGGGTGCGGACCTCCACGGCCATCAGCGGCTCGAGGATGATCGGGGTGGCCTTGCGGACACCCTCCTTGAAGGCCTGGGAGCCGGCGATCCTGAACGCCATCTCCGAGGAGTCGACGTCGTGGTACGCACCGTCGAGCAGGGTTGCCTTCACGCCGACCATCGGGTAGCCGGCCAGCACGCCGAACTTCATGGCGTCCTGGATGCCCGCGTCCACCGAGGGGATGTACTCGCGGGGCACGCGACCGCCGGTGACGGCGTTCTCGAACTCGTAGACCTCGCCCTCGGCGGTGTCCAGGGGCTCGAAGGACAGCTGCACCTTGGCGAACTGGCCGGAGCCGCCGGTCTGCTTCTTGTGCGTGTAGTCGACCTTGTCGACCTTGCGCTTGATGGTCTCGCGGTACGCGACCTGGGGCTTGCCCACGTTGGCCTCGACCTTGAACTCGCGCTTCATGCGGTCCACGAACACGTCCAGGTGGAGCTCGCCCATGCCGCCGATCTCGGTCTGACCGGTCTCCTCGTTGAGGTTCACGCGGAACGTGGGGTCCTCGGCGACGAGCTTCTGGATGGCGGTGGAGAGCTTCTCCTGGTCACCCTTGGTCTTCGGCTCGATGGCCACGGAGATCACGGGCTCCGGGAAGGTCATCGACTCGAGGATGATCGGGTTCGCGGGATCGCACAGGGTGTCGCCCGTGGTGGTGTCCTTGAGGCCGATCACGGCGTAGATGTGGCCGGCGACCACCTCGTCCACCGGGTTCTCCTTGTTGGCGTGCATCTGGAACAGCTTGCCGATGCGCTCCTTCTTGCCCTTGGTGGCGTTGAGGACCTGCGCACCGGACTCCAGGCGGCCGGAGTACACGCGGATGAAGGTCAGCGTGCCGAAGAAAGGGTGCGTGGCGATCTTGAAGGCGAGCGCCGAGAACGGGGCCTCCTTCGACACCTCGCGCTCCAGCACCACCTCCTCGTCGTTCACGGCGTGGCCCTTGACGGGGCCAGCGTCCAGCGGGTTCGGCAGGTAGGCGACCACGGCGTCCAGCATCGGCTGCACGCCACGGTTCTTGAACGCGGAGCCGCAGAACACCGGGTAAGCCTCGGCGTTCACGGTCAGCTGACGCACGCCGGCCTGGATCTCCTCGACGGTGAGCTCCTCGCCCTCGAGGTACTTCTCCATGAGCTCCTCGGAAGTCTCGGCGACGGCCTCGACGAGCTCGTTGCGGTACTCCTCGGCCTTCTCCTGGAGCTCGGCGGGGATCTCGCGGATCTCGTAGGAGGCGCCCATGGTGACGTCGCCCTTGGCGTCGCCCGGCCACACGAAGGCCTTCATGGAGATCAGGTCGACGACGCCCACGAAGTCGTTCTCGGCGCCGATCGGCAGCTGCATCACAAGCGGACGCGCGCCGAGGCGCTTCACGATCGTGTCGACGGTGAAGTAGAAGTCCGCGCCCAGCTTGTCCATCTTGTTGACGAAGCAGATGCGGGGGACGTCGTACTTGTCCGCCTGACGCCACACGGTCTCCGACTGGGGCTCCACGCCCTCCTTGCCGTCGAACACGGCGACGGCGCCGTCGAGCACGCGCAGCGAGCGCTCCACCTCGACCGTGAAGTCCACGTGGCCGGGGGTGTCGATGATGTTGATCTGGTGGTCGTTCCAGAAGCAGGTCACCGCGGCGGAGGTGATGGTGATGCCGCGCTCCTTCTCCTGCTCCATCCAGTCCGTCGTCGCGCCGCCGTCGTGGGTCTCGCCCAGCTTGTGGTTGACACCCGTGTAGAACAGGATGCGCTCGGTGGTGGTGGTCTTGCCGGCATCGATGTGAGCCATGATGCCGATGTTGCGGACCTTGTGCAGGTCAGTCAGCACGTCCTGTGCCACGGTGTCTCCCTTGGTCGGGTGGAATGGGGGGCTCGTGAGGTGGATGCGGTGGGTGGCCCGTCCGAGAGGACGCACCTGCGGCCCGAGGCGCGGATCGCGCGCCCCGGGCCACACGGATCACCAGCGGTAGTGGGCGAAGGCCTTGTTGGCCTCGGCCATCTTGTGGGTGTCCTCGCGACGCTTCACGGCGCCGCCCAGGCCGTTCGAGGCGTCCAGGATCTCGTTCATCAGACGCTCGGTCATGGTCTTCTCACGGCGGGCCTTGGAGAAGCCGACCAGCCAGCGCAGGGCCAGGGCCGTGGAGCGGCCCGGCTTGACCTCGACGGGCACCTGGTAGGTGGCGCCGCCGACGCGGCGGGAGCGCACCTCGAGGGCCGGCTTGATGTTGTCCATGGCCTTCTTGAGGGTGGCCACGGGATCGGCGCCGTTCTTGGCACGGGCGCCCTCGAGCGCGCCGTACACGATGCGCTCGGCGGTGGACTTCTTGCCGTCGACGAGCACCTTGTTGATCAGCTGCGTGACCAGCGGGGAGCCGTAGACGGGATCGACGACGAGGGGGCGCTTCGGCGCAGGACCCTTACGAGGCATTACTTCTTCTCCTTCTTGGCGCCGTAGCGGGAGCGGGCCTGGCCGCGGTTCTTCACGCCCTGGGTGTCGAGGGCGCCGCGCACGATCTTGTAGCGCACGCCGGGCAGGTCCTTCACACGACCGCCGCGGACGAGCACGATCGAGTGCTCCTGCAGGTTGTGGCCCTCGCCGGGGATGTAGGCGGTGACCTCGATGCCGCCGTTCAGGCGCACACGGGCGACCTTGCGCAGCGCCGAGTTCGGCTTCTTGGGCGTGGTGGTGTACACACGGGTGCACACGCCACGACGCATGGGGTTCCCCTGCAGGGCAGGGGCCTTCGTATTGACGACCTTGGGTGAGCGGCCCTTGCGGACCAGCTGCTGAATCGTAGGCACTCTTCAGCCTTCCTGTGTTTCGGTGATCGCTGACGTGATCGACCGGCGCCCGGGGCGCCGGCTGCTCGTTCCTCTGCTTTGCCTCTCCCTGTGGGGGCTCGCAACGAGCAGACGTCCGCAGGCGTGCAAAAGTGTGGCATCTGCCGCGCAATGACCCCGCGACCCGGACAGCGTCCAATTTGCCACACGAAAAACAATCCTTGACAGCATAGCACGCCCCGGCGCCGTCGACGAGCCGGCCCCGCACGCCAAGGGGCCCGCCGCTCCCCCGCGTGAGCGGCGGAACGGCGGGCCCCCTGGGGGACGCGGATCAGGCGCGGAAGTCGCCCCCGCGGTCGTAGTCGTCCAGCGAGACGGCGTGGAAGTCGTTCTCGCCGAGCGACTGGTCCAGGCCCGGGTAGTCGAAGTCCGCGAAGCCGGCCGGCGAGGCGAACAGGTTGGCCTTCGCCTCCTCCGTCGGCTCCACGACGGTCTTCGTGTAGCGGTCCAGGCCCGTGCCGGCCGGGATCAGCTTGCCGATGATCACGTTCTCCTTCAGGCCCAGCAGCGGGTCGGACTTGCCCTCCATGGCCGCCTGCGTCAGGACGCGGGTCGTCTCCTGGAAGGACGCGGCCGACAGCCACGAGTCCGTGGCCAGCGAGGCCTTCGTGATGCCCATCAGCTCGTCGCGGCCGGATGCCGGCTGGCGGCCCTCGGCGACGGCGGCGCGGTTGGCGGCCACGAAGCGCGCCCGGTCCGTGAGCTCGCCCGGCAGCAGGTCGGTGTCACCGGACTCGATGACGGTGATGCGACGCAGCATCTGCCGGACGATGACCTCCACGTGCTTGTCGTGGATGCCCACGCCCTGGGACTGGTACACGTTCTGCACCTCGTCCACGAGGAACCGCTGCGCGGCCCGCGGGCCGAGCACGCGCAGGACCTGCTTCGGGTCCACGGCGCCGGCCACGAGCTGCGTGCCCACCGGCACGTGCTCGCCGTCGGCCACGAGGATGCGCGCACGGCGCAGCACCGGGTAGGCGATCTCCTCGGAGCCGTCGTCCGGCGTGAGCAGCAGGCGCACGGACGTCTCGGTGTCCTCGATGGTCACGCGGCCGGCGACCTCGGAGATCGGGGCCACGCCCTTCGGCGTGCGGGCCTCGAAGAGCTCCTGGATGCGGGGCAGACCCTGCGTGATGTCGTCGGCCGAGGCCACACCGCCGGTGTGGAACGTGCGCATGGTGAGCTGGGTGCCCGGCTCACCGATCGACTGGGCCGCGATGATGCCGACGGCCTCGCCGATGTCCGCCAGCTGGCCGGTGGCCATGGAGCGGCCGTAGCACTTCGCGCAGGTGCCCACGGCGGACTCGCAGGTCAGGACCGAGCGGACCTTGATCTCCGTGACGCCGGCGGCCACCAGCTCGCCGATCAGCACGTCGCCCACGTCCGCACCGGCCGCGGCCAGCACCGTGCCGTCCTCGCCCGTGACGTCCTGGGCCAGCGTGCGGGCGAAGGCCGAGTTCTCGACCTGCTCGTGGGCCACCAGCTCGCCGTCGGCGTTCGGCGCGGCGATCGTCACGGACAGGCCGCGCTCGGTGCCGCAGTCGTCCTCGCGGACGATGACGTCCTGGGACACGTCCACGAGACGACGGGTCAGGTAGCCCGAGTTCGCGGTCTTCAGCGCGGTGTCCGCGAGGCCCTTGCGAGCGCCGTGGGTGGCGGAGAAGTACTCGAGCACGGACAGGCCCTCGCGGTACGAGGACTTGATCGGACGCGGGATGATCTCGCCCTTCGGGTTGGCCACGAGGCCGCGGATGCCCGCGATCTGGCGCACCTGGAGCCAGTTGCCTCGCGCACCGGAGGACACCATGCGGTTGATGGTGTTGAGCTCCGGCAGGCCGTCCTTCATGGCCGCGGCGACCTCGTCGGTGGCCTTGTTCCAGATGTCGATCAGCTCGGAGCGACGCTCGTCGTCCGCGATCAGGCCCTTGTCGTACTGCTGCTGCACGCGCTGGGCCTGCTCCTCGTAGCCCTCCATGATGGCGGCCTTGTCGAAGTCGGAGGTGATGTCCGAGATCGCCACGGTCACACCCGACCAGGTGCCCCAGTGGAAGCCGGCGTCCTTGAGGTTGTCCAGCGTCTGCGCGGTGACGACCATCGGGTAGCGCTCGGCCAGGTCGTTGACCAGCTGACCGAGGGTGCCCTTGGTCGCCTGCTTGTCCAGCCACGGGTAGTCATCCGGCAGCAGCTCGTTGAACAGCACCTTGCCCAGGGTGGTCTCGATGAGGGCGATCTCGCCCTCGGACCAGCCCTCGGGGGCCGGCACGGCCGCCGACGGCACGAAGCCCTCGACGCCGATCCGTGCGGGCGCGTTCAGGTGCAGGTCGCCGCCGTCGAACGCCATGATGGCCTCGCCGACGGTCGCGTACAGGTTGCCCGCACCGACCTCGTCCGGACGCACCGTGGTGAGGTGGTTCAGGCCGATGATCATGTCCTGGGCCGGCACGGCGACCGCGCGGCCGTCCGAGGGCTTCAGGATGTTGTGGCTCGAGAGCATGAGCAGGCGCGCCTCGGCCTGGGCCTCCGGCGACAGGGGCAGGTGGACCGCCATCTGGTCGCCGTCGAAGTCCGCGTTGAACGCGGAGCAGACCAGCGGGTGCAGCTGCAGGGCCTTGCCCTCCACGAGCTGCGGCTCGAAGGCCTGGATGCCCAGACGGTGCAGGGTGGGGGCGCGGTTCAGCAGGACCGGGTGCTCGGTGATGACCTCCTCGAGCACGTCCCAGACCTGCGGACGGAAGCGCTCCACCATGCGCTTGGCGGACTTGATGTTCTGCGCGTGGTTCAGGTCCACGAGACGCTTCATCACGAACGGCTTGAACAGCTCCAGCGCCATCTGCTTGGGCAGGCCGCACTGGTGCAGCTTGAGCTGGGGACCCACCACGATGACCGAGCGGCCCGAGTAGTCCACGCGCTTGCCGAGCAGGTTCTGACGGAAGCGGCCCTGCTTGCCCTTGAGCATGTCGGAGAGCGACTTGAGCGGGCGGTTGCCCGGGCCGGTCACCGGCCGGCCGCGGCGGCCGTTGTCGAACAGCGAGTCCACGGCCTCCTGCAGCATGCGCTTCTCGTTGTTGACGATGATCTCGGGCGCGCCGAGGTCGAGCAGCCGCTTCAGGCGGTTGTTGCGGTTGATCACGCGACGGTACAGGTCGTTGAGGTCGGAGGTCGCGAAGCGGCCGCCGTCCAGCTGCACCATCGGACGCAGCTCCGGCGGGATCACCGGGACGGCGTCCAGGACCATGCCCTCGGGCGAGTTGTCCGTGGTCAGGAACGCGTTGACGACCTTCAGGCGCTTCAGGGCGCGGGTCTTGCGCTGGCCCTTGCCCGTCTTGATGGTCTCGCGCAGCATCTCGGACTCGGCCTCGAGGTCGAAGGTCTGCAGGCGACGCTGGATCGCCTCCGCGCCCATCGAGCCCTCGAAGTACTGGCCGTACTTGTCCCGCATGGCGCGGTACAGGCCCTCGTCGCCCTCGAGGTCGGCGACCTTGAGGTTCTTGAAGCGGTCCCAGACCTGCTCCTTGCGGTCCAGCTCCGCGTCCGCGCGCTTGCGGATCTGCGCCATGGTCTTGTCCGCGGCGTCGCGGGCCTTCTTCTTCTCGGCGGCCTTGGCGCCCTCGGACTCCAGCTTGGCCAGATCCTTCTCGAGGTCGGCGGCCACCGCAGCGATGTCGGAGTCGCGCTGGTCGGCCAGGACACGGGTCTCCTGGTCGTACTCGGCCTGGAGGTTGGCCAGGTCACGGTGCCGGGCCTCCTCGTCCACCGAGGTGATCATGTAGGCCGCGAAGTAGATGACCTTCTCGAGGTCCTTCGGCGCCAGGTCCAGCAGGTAGCCCAGGCGCGAGGGCACGCCCTTGAAGTACCAGATGTGGGTGACCGGCGCGGCCAGCTCGATGTGGCCCATGCGGTCGCGGCGCACCTTCGAGCGGGTCACCTCGACGCCGCAGCGCTCGCAGATGATGCCCTTGAAGCGCACGCGCTTGTACTTGCCGCACGCGCACTCCCAGTCACGGGTGGGGCCGAAGATCTTCTCGCAGAAGAGTCCGTCCTTCTCCGGCTTCAGGGTGCGGTAGTTGATGGTCTCCGGCTTCTTGACCTCGCCGTAGGACCAGCGGCGGATGTCCTCCGCCGTGGCCAGGCCGATGCGCATCAGGCCGAAAGAGTTGTCAGTGGACATGCTGTTCACGCTCATGCTCCGGTGAACTCCCTTGGTTCAGTGGTTCTCAGGTGACGTCTTGTGGATGCGGGATCGGGCCCGGCTCAGACTTCCTCCACCGAGCTGGGCTCGGCGTGGGAGAGGTCGATGCCCAGCTCCTCGGCGGCGCGGTAGACCTCGTCCTCCGCGTCGCGCATCTCGATGGCCTGGCCGTCGGCGGAGAGGACCTCCACGTTCAGGCAGAGGGACTGCATCTCCTTGATGAGCACCTTGAAGGACTCGGGAACACCCGGCTCCGGGATGTTCTCGCCCTTGACGATGGCCTCGTAGACCTTCACGCGGCCGTGGATGTCGTCCGACTTGATGGTCAGCAGCTCCTGGAGGGTGAACGCCGCGCCGTACGCCTCGAGCGCCCACACCTCCATCTCGCCGAAGCGCTGGCCGCCGAACTGGGCCTTACCGCCCAGCGGCTGCTGCGTGATCATCGAGTACGGGCCCGTGGAACGGGCGTGGATCTTGTCGTCCACCAGGTGGTGCAGCTTGAGCATGTACATGTAGCCCACGGACACCGGGTCCGGGAACGGCTCGCCGGTGCGGCCGTCGAACAGCTGCGCCTTGCCGCTGTCGCTCATGAGACGGTCGCCGTCGCGGGTGACGTTCACGTGGCCCAGCAGGCCCGTGATCTCGTACGCCTCGGCGCCGTCGAACACCGGGGTGGCCACGTTGACCGGACCGGACTGCCGCGGGAAGTTCGGCAGGTCCTTGATCCACTCCGGCTCGCCCTGGATGTCCCAGCCGCGCGAGGCGGCCCAGCCCAGGTGCAGCTCCATGACCTGGCCGAGGTTCATGCGGCCGGGGACGCCGAGCGGGTTCAGCACGATGTCCACCGGGGTGCCGTCCGCCAGGAACGGCATGTCCTCGATCGGCAGGATCTTCGAGATGACGCCCTTGTTGCCGTGGCGGCCGGCCATCTTGTCGCCGTCGGTGATCTTGCGCTTCTGCGCCACGTAGACGCGCACCAGCTGGTTCACGCCCGGGGGCAGGTCGTCGTCCTCGTCCCGGTCGAAGATGCGCACGCCGATGACGGTGCCGGACTCGCCGTGCGGCACCTTCAGGGACGTGTCGCGGACCTCGCGGGACTTCTCGCCGAAGATCGCGCGCAGCAGGCGCTCCTCCGGGGTCAGCTCGGTCTCGCCCTTCGGGGTCACGCGGCCGACCAGGATGTCACCGGCCTCCACCTCGGCGCCGATGTGGATGATGCCGCGCTCGTCGAGCTGCGACAGCACCTCCTCGGACACGTTGGGGATGTCGCGCGTGATCTCCTCGGCGCCCAGCTTGGTGTCGCGGGCGTCGACCTCGTGCTCCTCGATGTGGATCGAGGTGAGGACGTCCTCCGAGACCATGCGCTGGGACAGGATGATCGCGTCCTCGTAGTTCAGGCCCTCCCAGGGCATGAACGCGACGAGGAGGTTCTTGCCGAGCGCGAGCTCGCCGTGGTCCGTGGCGGGACCGTCGGCGATGATGCTCAGCGGCTCCACCCGCTCGCCCTCGGACACGCGCACGCGCTGGTTGTAGGCGTTGCCCTGGTTCGAGCGGGCGAACTTCATGATCGGGTAGTGCGTGGTGGTGCCGTCGTCGTTCATGACGGTCACCAGGTCCGCGGCCACCTCGGTCACGACGCCGCCCTGGGTGGCCGTCACGGAGTCGCCCGCGTCCACGGCCACGTACTTCTCCATGCCGGTGCCCACGTAGGGGGCCTCGGAGCGGAGCAGCGGCACGGCCTGACGCTGCATGTTCGCGCCCATGAGCGCACGGTTGGCGTCGTCGTGCTCGAGGAACGGGATGAGGGCGGTGGCCGCCGACACCATCTGGCGCGGGGACACGTCCATGTAGTCGATCTCGTCCACGGTCGAGAGCACGGGCTCGCCGTCGCCGCCGCGCTGGCGGCAGAGCACGAGCTCCTCCTCGAACCGGCCGTCCTCGTCCACCGGGGCGTTCGCCTGGGCGATCTGGAAGGCCAGCTCGTCGTCGGCGGTCAGGTAGTCCACGGTGTCCGTGACCCGGCCGTCGACCACGCGGCGGTACGGGGTCTCGATGAAGCCGAAGGAGTTGATCCGGCCGAAGGTCGCCAGCGAGCCGATGAGGCCGATGTTCGGGCCTTCCGGGGTCTCGATGGGGCACATGCGGCCGTAGTGCGACGGGTGGACGTCACGGACCTCCATGCCGGCACGGTCGCGGGACAGGCCGCCCGGGCCGAGCGCGGACAGGCGACGCTTGTGCGTCAGGCCGGCCAGCGGGTTGTTCTGGTCCATGAACTGGGACAGCTGCGAGGTGCCGAAGAACTCCTTGATCGCCGCCACCACGGGGCGGATGTTGATCAGGGTCTGCGGGGTGATCGCCTCGACGTCCTGGGTGGTCATGCGCTCGCGCACGACGCGCTCCATGCGGGACAGGCCGGTGCGGATCTGGTTCTCGATCAGCTCGCCCACCGCGCGGATGCGACGGTTGCCGAAGTGGTCGATGTCGTCGACCTCCACGCGCACGTCCACCGGCTCGCCGTCGCGCGTGCCATTGATGGCGGTCTCGCCGGCGTGCAGCGCGGCGATGAAGTGCACCATCTGGACGATGTCGTCCTCGGTGAGCACGGACGCGTTGGGGTCGCCGAGGTGCACGTCCACGCCGAGCTTGCGGTTGAGCTTGTAGCGGCCCACCTTGGCGAGGTCGTAGCGCTTCGGGGTGAAGTACAGGTTGTTCAGCAGCGTCTGCGCGGCGTCGACGGCGGCCGGCTCGCCCGGGCGCAGCTTGCGGTAGATGTCGAGCAGTGCCTCGTCCTGGTCCGCGGTGCCGTCCTTCTCGAGGGTGGCGCGGATGGAGTCGTAGTGTCCGAACTCCTCCAGGATGCGGGACTCGGTCCAGCCCATGGCCTTGAGCAGCACCGTCACGGGCTGCTTGCGCTTGCGGTCGAGGCGGACGCCGACCTGGTCGCGCTTGTCCACCTCGAGCTCGAACCAGGCGCCGCGCGAGGGGATGATCTTCGCCGAGAAGATCTCCTTGTCCGAGGTCTTGTCCGGAGTGCGCTCGAAGTAGGCGCCCGGGGAGCGGACCAGCTGGGAGACGACGACGCGCTCGGTGCCGTTGATGATGAACGTGCCGTTGCGGGTCATCAGCGGGAAGTCGCCCATGAAGACGGTCTGCTGCTTGATCTCGCCGGTCGTGTTGTTCATGAACTCGGCCTTGACGTACAGCGGGGCGGAGAAGGTCGCGTCGCGATCCTTGCACTCCTCCTCCGTCATCTTCGCGTCGGCGAACTCCGGCTCGGCGAAGGACAGGGACATGGTGCCCTGGAAGTCCTCGATCGGGGAGATCTCCTCGAAGATGTCCGTCAGTCCCGAAGTGACGGGCACGGAGTGGTCGTCGGCGGCCAGGGCGGCGTCGACACGCGCGGCCCACCGCTCATTGCCGATCAGGCGGTCGAACGACTCGGTCTGCAGCGCCAGCAGGTCCGGCACGTCCAGCGGCTCGGAGATCTTGGCGAAAGAGACGCGTCCGGCGGAGGCGCCGGATCGCGGGGAGACGGTAGCGGTTTCGTTGGAGGTGCTCGAGGCGACCACGTAGGATCCTTCCACAGGCCTTCTGGGTTCCGTTCGCTCCCCTGCCGCGAGACGGCGGCGCCGGCCCACCGCTATATGAAGGCCGTGCGGAACCGTGCGGGCCACGGCGGGACGCGAGGTCCTGCGGGCGGCACGGAACAGGGGAGATGCAAAGATCCATCCTATCCGCGCCCGTGGCCCCTGTCCAGCCGCGGGTGCGTGACCTGGGACGCCACGAGGCCCCCGGTCCGCAGTGCGGGTCCGGGGGCCTCGTGAGGAAGCGTGATGCGGCTCAGGCCGCGATCATCACTTGAGGGTGACGGTGGCGCCGGCGCCCTCGAGCTGCTCCTTGGCCTTCTCGGCGGTCTCCTTGTTGACGCCCTCGAGGATGGGCTTGGGAGCGCCGTCCACCAGGTCCTTGGCCTCCTTCAGGCCGAGGGAGGTGAGGGCGCGCACCTCCTTGATGACGCCGATCTTCTTGTCGCCGGCGGCCTCGAGGATGACGTCGAACTCGTCCTTCTCCTCGGCGGCGGCGGCCTCGGCACCACCGGCGGCACCGCCGGCGGCGGCCACGGCCACGGGGGCGGCGGCGGTGACGTCGAACTTCTCCTCGAACGCCTTGATGAACTCGGACAGCTCGATGAGGGTCAGCTCCTCGAACGCGGCGAGCAGCTCTTCGGTGGTCAGCTTGGCCATGATGGCTCCTTTACGGGTACGTCTTGACTACGTGTGAAGTGGTGGGCCGTGCAGCCCGGGGCGGACTGCTCAGGCAGCCTCGCCCTGCGCGGCGCGCAGCGCCTCGACCGTGCGGACGGTCTTGGACAGCGGCGCCTGGAACAGGGCGGCAGCCTTGGACATGCTGCCCTTCATCGCGCCGGCGAACTTGGCCAGCAGCACCTCGCGGGACTCGAGGTCCGCGAGCTTCTTGATGCCAGCCTCGTCCAGGGGCTGGCCATCCATGTAGCCGCCCTTGAGCACGAGCTTCTCGTGATCCTTGGCAAAGTCACGCAGGGCCTTCGCGACGTTGACCGGGTCCCCGGTCACGAACGCGATCGCGGTGGGACCGGACAGGTGAGCCTCGAGGCCCTCCAGACCGGCGTCCTTGGCCGCGATCTCGGCCAGCGTGTTCTTCGCCACGGCGTAGGTCGCGTCCTGACGGATGGAGTCACGCAGCTGCTTGAGCTCCGTCACCGTCAGGCCACGGTATTCCGTCAGAACAGCAGCGCTGGACTCACGGAACAGGTCCGTGAGCTCAGCCACCGCCGACTCCTTCGCGGACGTCGCCATGGCACTCCTCTCGATGATGCGTGGGAACCGCCACCCCGAGACGAGAAAACGCCCCGTGCAGATGCACGGGGCGCAGCAGGAGCATCGACGCGGTCGGGCCCGGAGGGTCGACGTGCGGATGCGAGCGGGGCTCACGTTCACCTGCGCGGGCCGTCTCCGTCAGGGAGATCCTTCGGTGGGCTCCACCCGGAGGCAGGGCACCACGACCGGCGGTCTTCGGTAGGCACCAGCGTACACGTCCGGGGCGGGCTCACAAAATCGACCGGGGACGACGTCGGCCGGTCGCCCCGCTGCGGGGACGACCGGCCGGCGTCGTGGGGCCCCGGTCACCGGGGCCGCGTGGCTCAGAGCTCCGAGGAGTCCACCGAGGTCACGTTCGGGTCCATGGGCACGCCCGGGCCGAAGGTGGTGGCCACGGTGGCCTTGGAGATGTAGCGGCCCTTGGAGGAGGACGGCTTCAGACGCAGGATCTCCTCGAGGGCCGCGGCGTAGTTCTCCACCAGGGCCTTGGCCTCGAAGGAGGTCTTGCCGATGATGAAGTGCAGGTTGGAGTGCTTGTCGACGCGGAAGTCGATCTTGCCGCCCTTGATGTCGGTCACGGCCTTGGCCACGTCCGGGGTCACGGTGCCGGTCTTGGGGTTCGGCATCAGGTTGCGGGGGCCGAGCACCTTGCCCAGGCGGCCGACCTTGCCCATGAGCTCCGGGGAGGCCACGGCGGCGTCGAAGTCCACCCAGCCCTCGGAGATCCGGGCGATCAGGTCGTCGTCGCCCACGACGTCCGCGCCGGCGGCGCGGGCGGCCTCGGCGCGGTCACCGGTGGCGAACACGACGACGCGGGCGGTCTTGCCGGTGCCGTGGGGCAGGCTCACGGAGCCGCGGACCATCTGGTCGGCCTTGCGGGGGTCGACCGAGAGGCGGAGGGCCACCTCCACGGTGGCGTCGGTCTTGGAGGGGTTGGTCTCCTTGGCGAGGCGGATCGCCTCCACCGGCGAGTACAGGTCCTCGCCGATCGCGGCCTTGGCCGCCTTGTATGCCTTGCTGCGCTGTGCCATCTGCGTTCTTCTCCTTGTGCAGTCGTGGTCTGCGGGCCGCGCTCGGCCCTGCCACTGGAAGGGGGTGGGGGTGGGCGTCAGCCCTCGACGGTGATGCCCATCGAGCGGGCGGTGCCCGCGATGATCTTGGCGGCGGCCTGGACGTCGTTGGCGTTCAGGTCCTCCATCTTGGTCTGGGCGATCTCCTCGCACTGGGCCTGGGTCAGCGTGCCGACCTTGGCCGTGTGCGGGGTGGCGGAGCCCTTGGCGACGCCGGCGGCCTTCTTGATGAGCTCGGCGGCCGGCGGGGTCTTGGTCACGAAGGTGAACGAGCGGTCCTCGTACACGGTGATCTCGACCGGGACCACGTTGCCGCGCTGCGACTCAGTGGCGGCGTTGTACGCCTTGCAGAACTCCATGATGTTCACGCCGTGCTGGCCCAGGGCGGGGCCGATGGGCGGGGCCGGGTTGGCGGCGCCGGCCTGGATCTGAAGCTTGATCAGACCGGTGACCTTCTTCTTGGGAGCCATGAGTGGATCCTTCTCTCACTGGGGGACCCTCGGCGCAGGAGCGCACCGGGGGCGGTGGCCGCCGTGGCGCGGCGGCCGGTGCCGCGTCCGGGCCGGCAGGCGGCCGGCCCGGTGCGGAAGCGTCGGGTGTCCTCAGATGGCCTTGGTCACCTGGTTGAAGGACAGCGTCACGGGGGTCTCGCGCTCGAAGATCGAGACGAGCACCACGAGCTGCTGGGCCTCCGGCTTGATCTCGGAGATCGTGGCCGGGAGGGTCTCGAACGGGCCGTCGTTGACGGTGACCGACTCGCCGACCTCGAAGTCCACGTGGATCGCGGGGGCGGCGGGCGCACCGGACTCGGCCGAGGCGGGGACGGCCAGGCCGGCCTTCTCGGCGGAGCGGGCAGCCTCCTGGATCACGGACGGGGCGAGCATCTCGTACACCTCGTCCAGGCTGAGCGGCTGCGGGTGGTGGGCGTCGTTGCCCACGAAGCCCGTGACGCCCGGGGTGTGCCGCACGACGCCCCACGAGGCGTCGTCGAGGTCCATGCGGACGAGCACGTAGCCCGGGATGCGCACGCGCGAGACGATCTTGCGCGTGGTGTTCTTGATCTCCACGACCTCCTCCATGGGGACCTCGATCTCGTAGATCGAGTCCTCCATGTCCTGGGTCAGGATGCGGGCCTCGAGGTTCGTCTTCACGCGCTTCTCGTAGCCGGCGTAGGTGTGGACGACGTACCAGTCGCCGGGCTGGCGGCGCAGGCGGGTGCGCAGCTCCTCGGCGGGGTCCACGGCGGGCTCGTCGTCGGCCTGCTCCTCGACGGGGGTCGGCGCGTCCTCGCCCTCGGCGACGGCCAGGTCGGCCTCCTGTACGGTGGCCTCGGCGGTCTCGTCACCGCTGCCGGCGGCCTCGTCCAGGGCGTCCTCCGACATCGGGGCGGACTCCTCGGCGGGCTGACGATCCAGTTCCTGCTCGGACACGGTTCCTGCTTTCTGCTGACGGACGGCGGGCCCTGCCGTCGGGGAGGGCCCTCACGGGCGTGCGGTGGACGCGTCCTGCGACGTCGGGACCGTCCGCGCCGGGCTCAGAGGCCGCCGGCGCCGAACAGGAGACCCGCCACGGTGCCGAACACCCAGTCCAGCCCCATGACCAGCAGGATCATGAACGCCACGAAGGCGAGCACCACTCCGGTCGTGCGCAGCAGCTCCTCGCTCGTGGGGGTGACGACCTTGCGGAGCTCGTCCACCACCTGGCGCAGGAACAGCGCGATCCGAGCGAACAGCCCGCGACGCTGCCTGCCAGGCGTGGGGGTGGGTCCCCCGCCGTTCGCCGCCATCTCAGTCACGTGGCCTCACTCGTCGGATCGCCGAATCGCTTTCTACACGTCCGATGCCGAGCACGGGGCCCGGCATCGAGCAGGGCAGACAGGACTCGAACCTGCAACCTGCGGTTTTGGAGACCGCTGCGCTACCAATTGCGCCACTACCCTTCGGACCGACGGGGCCGGCCGAACCCTCGCGGGATCGACCGTGAACGCGGCACCGGAGATCCAGGATACGCCATCGGGCGGCGGGAGTCGAACGGGCCCCGGGCAGTCAGTACCCTGGCAGGACGGAGCCCCGCTCCGCCCCGCCCTCCCCGTCGAGCTCGAAGAAGGTCCCCATGGCCGCGCCCGCCCGCCGCGTCTCCGCCCGTCTGTCCGCCATCGCGCCCTCCGCCACCCTCGCCGTCGACGCCCGCGCCAAGGAGCTCAAGGCCGCCGGGCGCCCGGTGATCGGCTTCGGCGCCGGCGAGCCCGACTTCCCCACCCCCGACTACATCGTGGAGGCCGCCGTCGCCGCGGCCCGGGACCCGAAGAACCACCGCTACTCCCCCGCCTCCGGCCTGCCCGAGCTGCGCGAGGCGATCGCGGCCAAGACGCTGCGCGACTCCGGCGTGTCCCTCGAGGCCGCCCAGGTGCTCGTGACCAACGGCGGGAAGCAGGCCGTGTACAACGCCTTCGCCGCCCTGCTGGACCCGCAGGACGAGGTGCTCGTCCCCGCCCCCTACTGGACCACCTACCCCGAGGCGATCCGCCTGGCCGGCGGCGTGCCGGTGGAGGTGTTCGCCGGCCCCGAGCAGGGCTACAAGGTCACCGTGGACCAGCTCGACGAGTCCGTCACGGACCGCACCAAGGTGCTCCTGTTCGTCTCCCCCTCCAACCCCACCGGCGCCGTGTACTCTCCCGAGGAGACGGCGGCGATCGGCCAGTGGGCACGGGAGCGGGGGCTGTGGGTGGTCACCGACGAGATCTACGAGCACCTGACCTACGACGGCATGCCGTTCACCTCGATCGTCCGCGCCGTGCCCGAGCTGGCGGAGCAGTCCGTGATCCTCAACGGCGTCGCCAAGACCTACGCCATGACGGGCTGGCGCGTCGGGTGGATGGCCGGCCCGCTGGACGTGGTCAAGGCCGCCACGAACCTGCAGTCCCACGCCACCTCGAACGTGGCCAACGTGTCGCAGCGGGCCGCGCTGGCCGCCGTCGCGGGCCCGTTGGACGCCGTGGCGGAGATGAAGACGGCGTTCGACCGCCGGCGCCGGGCCATGGTCGAGGCCATGAACGCCGTGCCGGGCTTCCACTGCCCCACCCCGCAGGGCGCGTTCTACGCGTACGTGGACGTGCGGGAGGCGCTCGGGAAGACCTACCGCGGCGGCGTCACCCCCACGACGTCGGCCGAGCTGGCCGCCTTCATCCTCGACGACGCGGAGGTCGCCGTGGTCCCGGGCGAGGCGTTCGGCCCGTCCGGCTATCTGCGACTGTCCTACGCGCTGGGCGATGCGGACCTCGCCGAGGGCGTCGAGCGCATCCGCGCCCTGCTCAGCGCCTGAGCCGCACACCCCGCCCCTGAGCCCCGCGACGCCGCGTGCCGCGGGGCTCAGGCGTATCCGCGGCGCGCGGCCCAGCGGGTCAGCTCGTGGCGGTTGGAGAGCTGGAGCTTGCGCAGCACGGAGGACACGTGGGTCTCGACCGTGCGGTCCGAGATGAACAGCTCCACCCCGGCCTCCCGGTAGGTGTAGCCGCGGGCGATCAGCCGCATGACCTCCCGCTCCCGTGCCGAGAGGCGGTCGAGGTCCTCGTCGGGGGCCGCAGCGCCGCTCGTCGCCGCGGCGGGGACGGGCGGGGACGCGGGCGCCGTGCCGCGGAAGGCGTCGAGGACGAACCCGGCCAGTCGGGGCGAGAACACGGCATCGCCGTCGGCCACGCGGACCGCCGCGTCCGCCACCTCCGCGCCGGAGGCCGTCTTGGTGATGTAGCCGCGGGCCCCCGCACGGATCACGGCGACGACGTCCTCGGCCGCGTCCGAGACGGACAGTGCCAGGAACCGCTGCGCGGGTCGGCGCGCGAGGACGCGTTCGGCCACCTCCGCTCCCCCGCCGCCGGCCCCGCCGGGCAGGTGCACGTCCAGCAGTACCACATCCGGCGCCAGGTCCAGCACGGCGCGGACGGCCTCGTCCACGTCCCCGGCCTCGCCGACGATGGCGAGTCGGTCCGGGTCCAGGTCGGCGCGCAGGCCGGAGCGGAAGATCGCGTGGTTGTCCACGACGACGGCCGTCCGCGGGGCGGGGTCGGTCATGGGTGCTCCTGTCCGGTGCGCGCTCGCGCACCCTCGGGCTCGGTCAGCGTCAGGTGGACCTCGGTGCCGCCCGGGCCGGACCGGATGCGGGCGGTCCCGCCGGGACGCTCCATGCGGCCGAGGATCGACTCCCGCACGCCGAGCCGGTCGGCCGGGACCGTGTGCAGGTCGAAGCCGGGGCCGCGGTCCCGGACGAACACCTCCGCGACGGCGCGGCCGTGGTCGTCCTCATCTGCCTCCGCGAAGACCTGCGCGTCACCCGCGTGCCGGGCCGCGTTCTGCATGGCCTCGCGTGCCGCGGCCGCGAGCGGCTCGAGCCACGCTCCCGCGGCCCGCCCCACGGCCACGACCTCCACCCGGGACCCGTGTGCGTCCTCGACGGCGGCGGCGTGCTCTTCGAGCGCCTCCGCCAGGGAGTGCGGGCCGCCACGGGAGTCCAGGGCGAGGAACTGACGCAGCTCACGCTCCTGGGCGCGGGCCACCCGGGCCACCGCGTCCGCGTCATGGGCGCGGCGCTGGATGAGGGCGAGGGACTGCAGCACCGAGTCGTGCAGGTGCGCCGCGATCTCGGCGCGCTGGGCCTGCACCGCGAACGCGGTCCGCTCCGCGTCGCGTCGGCGCAGCCAGGCCAGGACGTAGGGCATGGCCACCAGCGCCGCGCCGGCGAGCATCGCGACGGCGGCCAGCAGGGCCCGCCACAGCTCGCCCGAGCTCACGGCACCCAGGACGATGGCCAGCACCGCCAGCAGCACGAGGGCCGTGCCGAGCACGAGGCGGACCAGTCGTCCGCTCCGCCCGGCCCGGGGCCCACCCGCCAGGTCGAGCTGCATCCAGGCCAGGCCGAGGCCGATCACGAGGACGGCCACCGGGCCCACGAGCGCCCAGTCGACGGCGAGGCCGAGGCCGTCCGCGACGGTCAGCACGCCCACGCCGAGCACCACGGCGGCCAGCAGGACCGGCCAGCCGCCCTCGCGCACCCGCTCGAGCACCTCGGGGGCGCGACCACGGAGGGTGGGGGCGTCGGCGGCGGGAGCGCCGTCCGGGCCCTCCTCCGGCATGAGCAGCCAGAGCCACACGTACAGGGCCAGGCCCGCGCCGCCCACCAGGCTCAGCAGCGCCAGGGCCGCGCGGACGCGGCCGGCGGGCACCCCGAGATGCCGGGCGAGCCCCGCGGCGACGCCGGACACCGGACGGTCGGCCCCGTGCCGCATCAACGGCGGACGCGGGGCCTGCGCGGGCGCGGACGGAGTGGGCATGCCCCCATCCTGCCGCGTCGGACGGGGCGGCACATCCGGGGAGGATTCCGGGAGTTCCCGGATGGGCGGGGGCCGCGGGCGGACGAGGATGGAGACATGACGAGCACACACGACCCGTTCACCGGCCCCGACCCCCACGTCGCCCCCGACGGAGCCGCCGCGGGCGAGACCGGCCCCGACGGGCTGGACGCCCTGCCGGGCTGGCTGCGCCGCGCCGTCCTGGGCTGGGGCGTGCGCCGCTCACCGGCCTCGTGGGTCGGCGGGGTGCTCGGCGGGGTGGCCGAGCGCTACCGCATCGACCCGCTGCTCGCCCGCGGCGTGTTCGTCGCCGTGTGCATGGTCTCCGCGGGCCTGGGCCTGCTGGCCTACGCGGCCGCCTGGGCCGTGCTCCCCGACGCCGACGGACGCGTGCAGTTCGGCCGCCTGCGCCGCGGGGAGTGGCAGGACGCCACCGTGGCCATCGGCGTGATCGGGGCGATCGGCGCCCTCAACATGCTGCTCGGCGCCGGGTTCACCCTCATCGCCCCGGCCGTGGGCGGCCCCGGCTCCCTCGTGGGCCTGGGCGCGCTGGCCGTGCTCGTCTGGTGGCTGGTGACCCGCTGGGACGGCCGGGCGCAGGCCCGCGTGGCCCCAGGCCGGGCCCCCGATGCCGACCATCCCGCCCACGCCGTGCCGCGCCCGGCCTGGTACGTCGGCGGACGTCTGCGCGAGCGGGCGGCCGAGGTCACCGACCCGCACGGCTTCCGTCCCGAGTGGATCGACCCCGCGACCGGCACCTGGCGCGACCACGTCCATTCCCGCGAGCGGCGGGCCGCGGCGCGTCTGGCCGGCGAAGCCCCGCGGGCGGCCACCGCCCCGACCGGCTCGGGGTCCGCAGCCACGGCCGAGAAGCCGCGCCTCGGGCCGATCGCGCAGGCCGCCGCCTACGCCGGGGCCGTCCTCGCCGCGCTCGCCGCCCTGGGGATCAGCCTGCTGCTCGGCGTCGGTCCGACCCCCACGCTGCTGGCGGTGCCGATGCTCGTGGCCGCGCTCGCGGTGATCGCCCCCGTCATGCTGGGCGCTCTGCTCAGCGGCCGTCGTCCCGGCACCCTCGGCCCGGCGAGCGGCATCCTCGTGGGTGCGACGGCCCTCCAGGTCGCCGTCCTCGTGGCCCTGCGCTGACCCGCCGCCCGTCGCCCGTCCCCTGACGCGACACGGCGGGCGCGCCTAGGGTGGTGCCGACCCCCACGAGAACGCCCGAGAGGACCCCCATGCGCGTCGGAATGCTCACCTCCGGAGGCGACTGCCCCGGCCTCAACGCCGTCATCCGCTCCGCCGTCCTGCACGGCATTAAGTCGTACGACATGGAGATGGTGGGCATCCGCAACGGGTGGTCCGGCCTGATCGAGAAGGACGTCGAGGACCTGCCCCGCTCCCGCGTGCGCGGCCTGGCCCGCACCGGCGGCACCATCCTCGGCACCTCGCGCACGCACCCCTACGACGCCGAGGGCGGCGGCCCGGAGAACATGCTCCGCAACCTGCGCGAGCTGGACATCGACGCCGTCATCGCCATCGGCGGCGAGGGCACCCTGGCCGGCGCGAACCGCCTGGCCGCGGACGGGCTGCCGATCGTGGGCGTGCCCAAGACGATCGACAACGACCTGCAGGGCACCGACTACACGTTCGGCTTCGACACGGCCGTGCAGATCGCCACGGACGCCATGGACCGACTGCGCACCACGGGCGAGTCCCACCACCGCTGTATGGTCGCCGAGGTCATGGGCCGCCACGTCGGCTGGATCGCCCTGCACTCGGGCATGGCCGCCGGCGCCCACGCGATCCTCATCCCCGAGGTCCGCACCCCGATGTCCCAGGTCGCCGAGTGGGTGCAGCAGGTCCACGACCGCGGCCGCTCCCCGCTGGTCGTGGTGGCGGAGGGCTTCATCCCCGAGGGCCACGACGACCCGCTGGCCGAGGCCGGGGTCGAGGCGTCCGGCCGGCCGCGTCTGGGCGGCATCGGCGAGTGGGTGACCCGCGAGATCGAGGAGATGACGGGCATCGAGACGCGCAGCACCATCCTGGGCCACATCCAGCGCGGCGGCGCCCCCACCGCCACGGACCGCGTGCTCTCCACGCGCTTCGGCATGGGCGCCGTCGATCTCGTCGCGCAGCGCCGCTGGGGACAGATGGTGGCGGCCAACGGCACGGAGATCATCTCCATCCCCATGAGCGCCGCCCTCAAGGGCCTCAAGAAGGTGCCGGTCTCGCGCTACGACGAGGCGAAGATCCTGTTCGGCCGGTGAGACCCGACCACCCCGCCGTCGGCGTGCTGGCCCTCGGGCTGGCGCGTCGGCACGGCCTGCCCGACACCGCGCTGTTGCCCGACGACGCTCCGGCGGCGGGCGCCGAGCCGCGCCGCATCGAGGTGGCCCGGCAGGGCGTGGCCGAGGCGGAGGTGCTGGCCCTGCCCTGGGCCACCGTCGTGGCGGGGCCGGCGTGGTTCACGCGTGCCTGCCGCGGCGTGCCCGCCGAGGCGCTGGGCGTGGAGTCGGCCCTGCTGCGGACCGCGGTGCGGGCCGCCGCCGGGGAGGCCGTGCGCTCGCGCGGCGAGTTCACGCTCTACGCAGCCGAGGAACCGCCGTCGGTCGACCCCTCGCGCACCGTCGCCGTGTCCGACGACCCCGCCCACGTCCACGCCGTGCCCGCGCAGGCCCCCGCGGACGACGCGGCCGAGGCGGGTGTCCTCTCCTGGGAGTCCTCGGTCGCCCTCGTTCCCGACGACGGCGCGGGACGGGCGATCGAGGCCGCGGTGGCGGCGGCGGGGCATCGCGTGACGGGCGGCGTGCTGGCCTCGCTGGGCACCCTCACCCCACCGCTGCTGCGCGGTCGCGGGCTCGGCCGCTACGCGGTGGCCGTGGCGATGGACCGGGCGGCACTGGAGGGGCTGCTGCCGTTCGCCGAGGTGCCGGCGGACCACACGGCCGCGCACCACGTGGCGATCGCCGTCGGACTGGAGGCGGCGGGCACGCGGACCGTGCTCGCGCTGGACTGAGCGGGCGGGTCGGTCAGCGCAGGCGGCCCACGCCACGCGGTCGGCCGACGACCTGCCCGGCGTCCGGAGACACGAGCGGCTCCTGGCTCGCGGCGATCCAGCCGCCCTCGGCGACACCGTCCTCGCCGGGAGCGACCTCGCGGACCAGCAGCTCGGCGTCCACGGGCACGGTGCGCTTGAGCAGCGCCAGGGCGACGGCGCCCGCCTCATGGTGCTGGGCCGCGGCGGTGACCGTCCCCACCGGACGGGCGGCGGCGCGGGCCTCGGGCGTGTCCTCGGCCGGCCGGAGGATCACGGGGGCACCGTGCTCGGGGAGCCCGTGGACGGAGCCGTCCAGGAGCAGGCGGGTGAGGCGGCGGGGCGGGCGGCCCAGGTTGTGCACGCGCGCCACGGTCTCCTGACCGCGGTAGCAGCCCTTGTCGAGGTGCACGGCGGTGCGCAGCAGGTCCAGCTCGTGCGGGATCGCGCGATCGTCCACGTCGAGGGCCCGGCGGGGGCGGCCGGCCTCGATGCGCAGCGCCTCGGCCGCCGTCGTGCCCGCCAGGGACCAGCCCGCGAGCGCACCCGTGCCGAGTGCGCGGACGGTGGCCTCGAGGTCGGCCCGGGTGACGAGGTACTCGCGCCAGGCCCAGTCCGCCCCCGGGTGGGCCTCGGGATCCGGATCGGCCGTGTAGGCCCATCCGCCCGCCCCGACGCGGGGCCACGGGTCCAGCCACACGGTGCGGTCCTCCCATCCGGGCACGGGCGCGGTGGCGCCCACGACGGCGACCGCCCCGGTGTGGTCCCGCAGCGTGACGTCGTGGGAGAAGCGCATCGAGGTGAGCCACGCGGCCAGGCCCGGGCCGTCCTCGCGGTCGGTGACGAGCCAGGCCGCGGCGCCGTCCTCGAGGAGGTGGGCGGCGTGCTCGATCCGCCCCTGCACGTCGAGGAAGAGGATCTCGGTGCTCGTGCCGGGGGGCAGCGCCTCGACGTGCTGCGTGCCGAGGGTGTGCAGCCAGCTCAGCCGGTCCGGGCCGGACACGGAGAGCACGGCGCGGTGGGAGAGGTCGACCAGGGCGCGGCCCCGGGCGAGGGCGCGCTGCTCGGGCAGGGGGCGACCGTAGTGCGCGGCGACGCCGCCGTCCGGGCCGCGGCCCTCGACGGCGCCGCCGGCCGGCCCCTGCGGCTCGGCCACGGCCAGGTCCAGCAGCGGGCTGCGGGAGGCCGTCACGACTGCTCCCCCTGCTTCCGCCCACCGGCGCCGCGAGGACGCTCGGCCCCCGGGGCGAGCCGACCCTCGGCCGCGCTCGGCATGCGGTCGAGGATGGCGGAGGCGTGCGCCTCGAGCTCGGCACCCGCGGCGTCCGCGACGTCCCAGCGCCAGAACAGCTGCCCGTTCACGAGACCGGCCATGCGTGTGGCCCGGTGGTACGGGCCGGCGGCGGACCCGCGCAGGATCGCCTCCGTGGCCAGCTGCAGCTGCGGGCCCTTGATGCGGCCGTAGTACAGCTCGGACAGCGAGCCCGGATGCGCGATGGTGGCGGTCAGGCCGAAACCCTCGTCGCCGGCGCGCAGCCGCTCGACGTCCTCGGCGGAGCGGAACGCGGGGACGATGTCCGCCGGGCGCATGCCGGGGCCGACGTCGCCGTCGCGCCGCTCCCGGTCCACCTGCCAGAAGCCGGACTCCACGGTCAGCGGGCGCAGCAGCGTGCCGTCCGCCTCGCACAGCCACGATTCCGCGCGGTACTCCACGAACGGCAGACCGAGCTCGGTGAAGTCCACCCGCTGGTAGAAGATCTCGGTGTCGGCGGAGCCGTCGCCGAGGCGGCCCTGGCCCTCCCAGCTGCCGATGAGCCAGGACAGGGGGGCGAGCTCGGGGGTGAGGTCGTACGGGAGTTCAGTCGCCATGGCAGATCACGGCGCGGCCCGCCAGCGGGCCGCGCGTCCTCAGCGCTGGCCCTTGAAGAGGCCGCTGATGACGACCGCGGCGACGGCGGCCATGCCCAGGCCGGCCAGGACCACGAGGGCCAGGAAGAAGATCTCGAGCGCAAGAAGGGTATCCATGCGGGACATCGTACCGAGCGGGCCGGACCTGTCAGGCCAGGAAGCCCACCATGACGTGCGCCACGACGCCGGCCGCTCCCACGGGCGCCAACGCGAGGGCGTAGCCCGCCCGGCGCGGGCGCAGGGTGGTGCCCACCGGCCGGTCCTCGGGCCGCGGCCGCGAGGACGGCGCCGTGGCGGCGGTCAGAGACACCAGCACGGCCACCGCGAGCGCCGCGGCCGTCACGGCCGGCCGGTCCCGGGCGCCCACGCCGGCCAGCGCGGAGACGGGCCACGCGAGCACCGTGCCGAGGGGAATGACGACGAGCGCCAGGCCTCCCGGCCGGCCCTGCATATACGGGGTGAGGCCGACGAGGGAGACCACGGCCACCGTGACCGCCAGGGTGATGACCAGCCCGGCGACCGCGGGGGTGTCGCTCCAGCGTGAGACGGCCACCCAGCACGCCGTCACGACGGCCACGAACGCCCCGCCCATCGTGGCGACGGTGGACTCGAGGCGCAGCGGCCGGCCGGTCCCGCGCACCAGCTGGACGACGAACGAGGCCATGGTGCTCCAGGCGACGACGACGGCGAGCGGCTCGAAGAGCGTCCAGGCCCCGCTGTGGCCGTCCTCGAGCGGCGGCCACAGCAGCATGAGCAGCACCGCGACGCCCCCGGCGACGGCCAGGGTGAGGCTGAGCGAGAGGCGCGCGGGCGCCCCCATCTGCCGCGGCCAGCCCCAGGCGATGACCAGGATCACGACGGCGGCGGCGAGGGCGGCGGGGACCGGGCCCAGCAACGCGGCACCGCCCAGGACGAGGGCGGCGACGGCCGCACTCAGGGCCATGGACAAGCGCATCACCTGCCCCATCCTGCCAGGTGCGCACCGGCTCGGCCCTGGGCGGGCGACGGCGGGGCGCACCTCGCGGGCCACCGCCCTCCTTCCGTAGGGTGGCCAGCATGGCCGAACACCCCACCCCCACGACCTCCGACGCCGACGAAACGACGCGCGTCGTCACCCCGCGCCCGGAGGAGGCGTCCGCCGTCCTGGACCTGGCCGACCGCGCCGGGGCGGCGGACGGTCATCCCCCGCTCTCGGACCAGACGCGCGTGCTGCTCGCCCGCGGCGGGCAGCTCTGGTGGGGCGCCACCCAGGGTTCGGACGGGGCGATCGACGGGGCGGCCGTGCTCGTGCCCGAGGGCGCGGCGGCCGTGCTCGAGCTCGTCGTCGACCCGGCGGCACGCCGCATCGGCCGGGGGACGGCCCTGGCCGACGCCGCGGCCGACGCGGTCCGAGACCTGGCGCGGGAGGACACCACGAGCGTCTGGGCCCACGGCATGCTCCCGGGGGCGGTCCGGCTCGCCCGGCGGCACGGCCTCGAGCCCGTCCGCGAGCTGCGCCGGATGCGCCTGTCGCACGCGGCGCTCGCCGCCCTGCCGGAGGTGCGGCTCGCCGACGGGGTCACCCTGCGCGGCTTCGTCCCCGGCCAGGACGAGCAGGCCTGGCTGGACGTGAACGCCGCCGCCTTCGCGGACCACCCCGAACAGGGCAGCCTGACCCGCGCCGACCTCGACGACCGCATGGCGGAGGACTGGTTCGACGCCGACGGCCTCCTGCTCGCCGCCCGCGAGGCGGACGGGCGGCTGCTCGGCTTCCACTGGACGAAGGTGGAGCCGGATGCCGGAGCCGACGGCCCGCGCGTCGGGGAGGTGTACGCCGTGGGCGTCTCCCCCGACGCCCAGGGCCTCGGCCTCGGTCGGGCCCTGACCCTGGCGGGGCTGCACCGGATGGCGGAGCAGGGGGTCGACGTCGTGGACCTGTACGTGGACGCGGACAACACGGCCGCCGTCGCGCTCTACACGTCCCTCGGCTTCGAGCTGTTCGCCGCCGACGCCCAGTACCGCCGCCCCTGAGACCCTCGGGCGGGGACCGGCCGGGCACATCCCGGCGGCCTCGTATCCTGGTGGGGCCGGTCCCCGCGCGGCCGACCACGCCCCGTGCCCTGCCCCAGCAGTCGTCGCGGCCGCCGCACTCGAGAGGAACCCGCCCCATGCCCTCGCCCCACGCCGACCGCGTCGCCCGCTGGTCCACGGAGGACCACGTCTCGGAAGGCCCCCGCGCCGAGGTGCTGGCCGCCGGCATGCTGCCGTGGCGCCGCGTGCCCGGCGGCCTCGAGGTGATGGTGATCCACCGGCCCCGCTACGACGACTGGTCGTGGCCCAAGGGCAAGCTCGATCCGGGTGAGACGCTGCCGGAGTGCGCGGTGCGCGAGCTGCGCGAGGAGGTCGGCCTCGAGCTGCGGCCGGGCATCCCGCTGTGCGTGACCGAGTACGAGGTGCCCGGCAAGCGCGGCGCCCGTCAGAGCAAGGAGGTCTGGTACTGGGCCGCCGAGGTCGACGGCCAGCGCGCCCTCCCCGACGGCGACGAGGTGGACGAGGTCCGCTGGGTCGGGCCGGACGAGGCCCGGCGGCTGCTGACGAACGACTCGGATCGCGAACCGCTCGACCTGCTGCTGCGTGCCGCCTCTCGGGGGCGCCTGCGGACCGTGCCGCTGCTGGTGCTGCGCCACGCCAAGGCCAAGCCCCGCTCCTCGTGGTCCCGCGCCGAGCAGGAGCGCCCGCTGGCGGCGACGGGCCGGCGGCAGGCGCTCGCCGTCGAGGGCCTCGTGGCGGCCTGGCGGCCGGAGCGGCTGGTCTCCTCCCCGTGGCGCCGCTGCGTGGAGACGCTGGCCCCGCTCGTGAAGTCCAGCCGGCTGCCGCTGAAGACCAAGGGCGCGTTCACGGAGACCACGGCCCGGGAGAAGCCCAAGAAGACCCGCAAGGTGATGGCCGAGCTCATGGGCCGCTCCCGGCCGCTGGTCGTGTGCACGCACCGGCCGGTGCTGCCGACCCTGTTCGAGGTGGTCGAGGACGCGGCCGCCGGCCAGGCGGACCGCGTGCTGCGGGCCCTGCCGACCGAGGACCCGTGGCTGCGGCCCGGCGCCGTGCTCGTGGCGCACCGCGCGCTCGACCTCGACGGCGACGTGGTGGCCGTCGAGGTCTACGACCCCTGGGACGACTGAGCCGCCCGCGCCGGACTCCGCCCGCACGACCGGGCCACCGTTGAGCGGGCCCGCCCCCGGCCCTAGGCTCGGGTCATGGAGAACACCGCCGCCCAGAGCCAGCCCGAGAAGATCGTCCACGAGCGCCTCACGGTGACCCGGGACCCGGACCGTCAGCGCTTCGAGCTGCGCCAGGACGGGACGTTCATCGGGTTCCTCGGCTACGACCAGCAGACCGTGCGCGGCGCGGACGGCGAGGACACCGTGGTCCTGCGCCTGCAGCACACCATCATCGACGAGCAGTTCGGCCGCCGCGGCTATGCCCGTGCCCTCGTGACCATGGTCCTGGACCGGCTGCGCGCGGAGGGTGACCGCATCGTGCCCGAGTGCTCCTACGTGGAGGACTACCTGCGCCGCTACCCCGAGTACCAGGACATGGTCTTCGACGGCTGACCGGGGGCGGGGCCCTGCCCTGCCGGCACCCGCCTCCCTGCCGTCCGGGCCGCGGGCTGGGATGCGGCCCGCCTGCACCGGGCCGTCGACGACGCTCAGCGCGTCCGCTCGGATCGCTAGAGTGGGCCGGGTGAGCATCCCGACCCCCTACGAGGACCTCCTCGCCGACGTGATGGCGCACGGGGCCGTCAAGACGGACCGGACCGGCACGGGCACGCGCAGCGTGTTCGGCCGCCAGCTGCGCTTCGACCTGGCCGAGTCCTTCCCGCTGATCACCACCAAGCGCGTGCACTTCAAGTCGGTCGCGCTCGAGCTGCTGTGGTTCCTGCGCGGGGACTCGAACGTGCGATGGCTCCAGGAGCGCGGCGTGCGGATCTGGAACGAGTGGGCAGACGAGGACGGCGAGCTCGGCCCCGTCTACGGCGTGCAGTGGCGCTCATGGCCCACCCCGGACGGGGGCCACATCGACCAGATCGCCAAGGTCGTGGAGCAGATCCGCACGAACCCCGACTCGCGCCGGCACATCGTCACCGCGTGGAACCCCGCCGAGGTGGACGAAATGGCGCTGCCGCCGTGCCACGCGCTGTTCCAGTTCTACGTCTCCCCCGGTCAGGACGGCGCCCCCGGGCGGCTCTCGTGCCAGCTCTACCAGCGCTCGGCGGACCTGTTCCTCGGCGTGCCATTCAACATCGCCTCGTACGCGCTGCTCACGGTGATGGTCGCGCAGCAGACCGGGCTGACTCCCGGCGAGTTCGTGTGGACCGGCGGGGACGTGCACATCTACGCGAACCACGAGGAGCAGGTGCGCGAGCAGCTCTCCCGCGAGCCGTACCCGTACCCGCGGCTGCGGCTGCGGCGCACCCCCGCGTCGATCTTCGACTACGACTACGAGGACTTCGAGGTCCTCGACTACCGTCACCACCCCACCATCACGGCGCCGATCGCCGTCTGAACCGAGGATGCGCAGCGACCCCATGAGCCGGGCCACCCGTCCCACCGAGCCCGTAATCGCCATGATCTGGGCCCAGACCCCCGGGCGCGTCATCGGCCGCGACGGCACCATGCCGTGGCACGTCCCGGAGGACCTCGCCCACTTCCGGGCCCACACGCACGGCCACCCCGTGATCATGGGCCGGCGCACGTGGGAGTCGTTCCCGGCGCGGTTCCGCCCGCTGCCCGGGCGCACGAACATCGTGGTCTCCCGCACCCTGACGGCCACCGAGCAGGCCGGCGCCCAGCTGCGGGCCGCGGGCGCCGTCGTCGTGCCGGACTTCGGGGCGGCCCTGGCCGCCGCGGCCGAGGCCGACGGCTGTGACACCGTGTGGGTGATCGGCGGGGCGACCCTCTACGACCAGGCCCTCGACGTGGCCTCGCGCGCCGAGGTGACCGTGATCGACGCCGACGTCGACGGCGACACGCACGCCCCGCCGCTCGACGCCCGCTGGCGGCGCACCGCCGTCGACCCCGCCCCCGACGCGTGGCTGGACTCCGCCTCCGGCCCGCGCCACCGCTTCGAACGATGGGAACGCGACTGACATGGCCCCGACCGACTCCGACCAGCGTCTGCTCTCCCCGCAGGCGGTCTCGTTCCTCGCGCTCGTCGCCCTGCCCGTGCTGGCGTTCGTGTGCGCCGTGTTCGGGCTGATCCTCGTGCTGCAGGGCAAGACCCTCGCCGGCCTGGTGTTCCTGCTCGTGCTGACCCAGGTGTTCGCCGTGGGCGGTTTCATCGCGTGGAACAGGCGGAAGCGCGCGCAGCAGGGCCGCTAGCCTGGAGGGCATGACTTCCGCTGCCCCCGCATCTGTGAACGCCCCCGACGCGGCCGCCGTGCCCACCGTGGGCCTGGTCGGCTGGCGCGGCATGGTGGGGTCCGTCCTCCTGCAGCGCATGACCGAGGAGGGCGACTTCGCCCGCGTCCATCCCGTCTTCTTCTCCACGTCCAACGCCGGCGGCCCCGCGCCCGTGCTCGAGGGCATGGCCGGCGACCCGGGCGTGCTCCAGGACGCGTACGACGTGGACGCGCTCACGGCCCTGCCCGTGATCCTCACCGCGCAGGGCGGGGACTACACGCAGGCCGTGTACCCGAAGCTGCGCGCCGCCGGCTGGGACGGCATCTGGATCGACGCCGCCTCCACCCTGCGCATGGCGGACACCTCCGTGATTGCGCTGGACCCCGTGAACCGCGACGTGATCGACGCCGCCCTGGCGAACGGGACGAAGGACTTCATCGGCGGCAACTGCACCGTGTCCTGCATGCTGATGGGCCTGGGGGGCCTGTTCAAGGCGGGCCTGGTCGAGTGGGGCACCGCCATGACCTATCAGGCGGCCTCCGGCGGCGGCGCCCGGCACATGCGCGAGCTGCTCACCCAGTACGCCGAGCTGGGCGGCGCGGTGCGGGCCGAGCTGGCCGATCCGGCGTCGGCGATCCTCGAGATCGACCGCAAGGTGATCGAGCTGCAGCGCGGCGGCCTGGACTCGACGCAGTTCGGCGTGCCGCTGGGTGGCTCGCTGATCCCCTGGATCGACTCCGACCTGGGCGACGGCGTCTCCCGCGAGGAGCGCAAGGCCTACGACGAGACCAACAAGGTGCTCGGGCTGACCGGGGCGGACCGGATCCCCTTCGACTCGCTGTGCGTGCGGATCGGCGCCATGCGCTCCCACTCGCAGGCCCTCACCCTCAAGCTCACCCGGGACGTGCCGCTGGACGAGGTCGAGCAGATCATCGCCGCGGACAACGAGTGGGTGCAGGTGGTGCCGAACACCAAGGAGGCCACGGTCACCGACCTGACCCCGATCGCCGCGACCGGCACCCTGCAGATCCCCGTCGGCCGGCTGCGCAAGCTCAACATGGGTCCCGAGTACCTCTCGGCGTTCACCGTCGGCGACCAGCTGCTGTGGGGTGCGGCCGAGCCCGTGCGCCGCATGCTGATGATCGCGACCGGGAACCTCTGAGCCGCGACGCCGGCGCCGAGGCGCCCACCCGGCCCCGCTCCGGCCCCCGTGCCCCCGTTTTCGTTCGGGAAACGGCGGGTGCTCGGGCGTCGTCGTTCGGGAAACGGCGCCCGCGCCGCCTAGGGGCGCCGTTTCCCGAACGAAAGCACTCCTGGGGGCGCCGTTTCTCGAACGAAAGTGAGGGGTCAGAGGCTGGTGCCGATGATCATCGGCTCGGGGTGCAGCTCGACGCCGAAGCGTTCGCGCACGCCGTCGCGCACGGTGCGCGCGATCGTCAGGACGTCCTCGGTGCTCGCGTCGCCGCGGTTGGTCATGGCGAGGGTGTGCTTCGTGGACACCGACGCGCGGCCCCCGGCCAGGCCGGTGCCGTCCACTCCGCGGCCGTCCGGCCCGCCCTCGCGGGGGGCGACCTCGGGCAGCCCGAAGCCCTTCGAGAAGCCCGCGCGATCGATCAGCCAGGCTGCCGAGAGCTTCACGAGCGGCGTCCCGTCCTCGGCCTCCCCGGCGGCGAACGCCGGGGCGCCCTCGGGCAGGGAGGCCCGCACGGAGGCGGGCACGATCGGGTTCGTGAAGTAGCTGCCCGTGGACCACGTGTCGGGGTCCGCCAGGTCGGACACCATCCCCTTGGCGGCGCGCAGGGCCAGCACCTCGCGGCGGACCACCGCGAGCGGGGCGTGGGCGCCCTCCTCGACGTCGAGCGCGGCCGCCAGCTGCCCGTAGCGGACCGGCGCCGTCGGCTCGGCGTCGGAGGAGGCGCGGCGCAGCCGCAGGTCGATCGAGAGCACGATCCACCGGGGACTCGGCGCGTCGGTCTCCAGCATGGAGCGCTTGATGACGGAGTCGCGGTAGCCGAAGCGCAGGTCCGCCGGCGTCAGCTCGACGACGTCGCCCGCCTCCCGATCCCACGCGCGCAGGGCGACGAGCACCTGCGAGACGTCCGCGCCGTATGCGCCGACGTTCTGCACGGGCGTCGCACCGGCCGAGCCCGGGATGCCCGAGAGCGCCTCGATCCCGCCGAGCCCGTGCGCCACGGTCCATGCGACGGCGTCGTCCCAGGGGTGGCCCGCCGCGACCCGCACGACGACGGCCTCCCCCTCGTGGTCCGCGGGCCGGGCCCCGTCGCCGGCGGGCGGCGTCTCGCCCTCGCCGGGCACCGGCCCGTCCAGCACGTGGATGCCCTCGAAGGCCAGCCGCACGACGGTGCCGGGGAAGCCGGCGTCCGCCATGAGGGTGTTGGAACCGCCGCCGAGCACGAACAGGGGCTCGCCCGCCTCGTCGGCGGCGCGCACGGCCTCGATCGCCTCGGCCTCGGTGCGCGCGGTGACCCACGCGCGCGCGGGCCCGCCGACGCGGGTGGTGGTGTGGTCCGCCAGCCGCTCGCTCACGCGGTCTCCCCCGCGGCTCCGCCGAGGCGGACCACAGCCTGCGCCTTGGTCAGCACGCGCGGCTTCGCCGCTTCCGGGTTGGTGACGTTCAGGTCGATCCGCACGGTCCCGGCGGCCTCGTCCACGGCGCCGACCGTGCCGACGACCTCGAGCGTGGCGCCGGGGATGGGCGCGCCGTCGTCGTCCGTGCGCCCCGTGGTGTCCGCGACGGGCACCATGCCGGTGAAGCGGGTCTGGTAGTCGACGACGGCGCCCGGGTCGCCCGCCCAGTCCGAGACGAGCTGCACGGCAGCGCCCATGGTGAGCATCCCGTGGGCGATGACGCCGGGCAGACCGGCTCTCTCTGCGAACGTCTGGGACCAGTGGATCGGGTTGCGGTCGCCGGAGGCGCCCGCGTAGGCGACGAGGTCGGCGCGGGTGAACGTGACGGTGCGCCTGCCGACCACCTCGCCCCGGGCGAGGTCGGACAGGCGGGGGGCGGTGCTCATCAGGACTCCTCTCCCCGGACCAGCAGGGTGGACGTGACGGTGGAGACGGCAGCGCCGTCCAGATCCGCGATCTCGGTGACGGTGGTGACCATGCGGTTGCCGCCGAGGGACTTCACGGCCTCGACCCGCACGGTCGCCACGACCTCGTCCCCGGCCACCAGCGGGCGGTGGTGGACGAAGCGCTCGTCCGCGTGGACCACCCGCGAGAAGTCGATGCCCAGCTCGGGATCGGCGACGACGGCGGCTTCGGCGCGCTGGGCGATGACGACGGCGAAGGTCGGCGGGGCGACCAGGTCGGCGTGTCCCAGGGCCCGGGCGGCCGCGACGTCGTGGTGCGCGGGATGCTGGGCCTGCACGGCCTCGGCGAAGCCGCGGACCGCCTCACGACCGACCTGGAAGGGGGGCGCGGGCGGATAGCTCCGCCCGGCGACGTCGGGGTTCACGCTCAACTCGGGCCTCCTGCGGGACGGTTCTCGACTGCCGTCCAGCCTAACGGCCGGGGCGCCGCTCCCCCTGCCGGCGGGCGGCCTGGCGGAAGCGCACGAGCTGGGCGGACAGGTGCACGGCAACGCCCGCACCGAGCACGCCCAGGGCGGTCCCGGAGACGGCGAGGCGTCCGGTGCTCCCGCCGACGACCGCCAGCACGATGCCCACGAGGAACAGCGCGGAGCCGGTCAGCACGAGGGTCCGGTAGAGCCGGGAGCCGTGCTCCCACGGGGAGACGAAGCCGCGGGGCGCGGCGGTGCCGCGGGCGGGCTGGTGGGCGGGGCGACGCGTGGACATGCCCGCCAGGCTACCGGGGCGACGGACGGGCCCCGGAACGCGAAAGGACCCGGCCCCTCCGAGGAGGTGACCGGGTCCGTCCGATTCCGTAGCGGCGGGGGGACTCGATCCCCCGACCTCACGATTATGAGTCGTGCGCTCTAACCAGCTGAGCTACGCCGCCACGACACGAGAACGCCCGCACTCACGGTTTTCACGCCGCGAGGGCGGGCTCTCATGTCAGAGCCCCGACCGGGAATCGATCCCGGGACCTCCATCTTACCAAGATGGCGCTCTACCACTGAGCTATCGGGGCAACGAGGTGAGACTCTACCAGGGCCCCGGGACCGATGCAAAATCGGCCCCGGCTCAGGCCTCCGGCGGGGTCCGCACCCCGGCCGGATCAGCGGCGGGCGCCTCGATCCGAGCGCTCCTGGGCGCCCCAGCGGGGCTTGCGGCCGCCGGGGCGTCCCCCGCGGTCCCCGCGGAAACCGCGGTCGTCACGGTCGCCACGGAAGCCGCCCCGATCCTCGCGGAAGCCCCGGTCGTCCCGGTCCTTGCGGAAGCCGCCCCGATCGCCCCGATCGCCCCGGTCCTTGCGGAAGCCGCCGCGTTCGCCGCGGTCCTTGCGGAAGCCGCCGCGGCGCTCGCCGCGGTCCTCGCCGTCGCGCTCGGCGCGGGTCGGGCGGCCGGTGTCCTTGCGCAGGCCGAGACGACGGCCGTTGATCTCCGCGTTGGCCGCCGCCTCGAGCTGGGCCGAGGTCAGGTCCGCCGGCAGCTCGACGAGCGAGTGGTTGCCGCGCAGGTCGATCGCGCCGATGGCCGAGGCGGGCAGGCCCACCTCGTTCGCCAGCGCACCCACGATGTTGCCCGGCCGCACGCGGTCCTGGTGGCCCACGGCGATCCAGTACGTCGCGTTGCCGGCCGCGGGCTCCCGGGCCGGACCACGCGAGCCGCGGCCGTCACTCGTGCCGCGCTCACGGCCGCCGTCGCGCCCACCCTCGCGGCCGCCGTCGCGGTCCTTGCGGTTCCGGCCGCCCCCGAACGGGATCTCCTGTTCGCGGGCCAGCAGCGGGCGGCCGCCCTGGGCCATCATGCCCAGCGCGGCGGCCACGCGCGTCGGCTCGGCCTCGTGCTCGTCGACGTACGCGGCGACGATCTCACCGAACACCGCCAGCTCCTCCTCCGAGGCGCGCTCGAGGGTGCGGGTGATGCCGTCGGCGAAGCGGCGCTTGCGGGCCGCATTGACGTCGGCGACGGAGGGGACGGCCATCTCCTCGACCTGCTGGCGGGTGGTGCGCTCGATCTGCTTGAGCAGGAAGCGCTCGCGCGGAGTCATGAAGAGCACGGCGTCGCCCTGGCGTCCGGCGCGGCCGGTGCGGCCGATGCGGTGCACGTAGGACTCGGCGTCCTGCGGGATGTCGTAGTTGATCACGTGCGAGATGCGCTCGACGTCCAGGCCGCGGGCTGCGACGTCGGTGGCCACCAGGATGTCCACGCGGCCGGTCTTGAGGTCCTCGACGGTCTTCTCGCGCTGCTTCTGGGCGATGTCGCCGGAGATGGCGACGGCCTTGAACCCGGCGCGCGTGAGCTTCTGGGCGAGCTCCTCGGTGCCGGCACGGGTGCGCACGAAGGCGATCACGCCCTCGTGGTCCTCGGTCTCGAGGATGCGGGTCATGGCCTCGAGCTTGTACTGGTGGCCCACCTGCAGGTAGCGCTGGCGGATGGTGGCGGACGTCGTGGACTGACGGGACACGGCCACCTCCTCCGGGGAGTTCAGGTATTGCGCGGAGATGCGGCGGATGGCCGGCGGCATGGTGGCCGAGAACAGCGCGGTCTGCTTCGACGCGGGGGTGGAGGCGAGGATGCGGTCCACCTCCTCGGCGAAGCCCATGCGCAGCATCTCGTCCGCCTCGTCCAGCACGAGGGTCTGCAGCTGGGAGAGGTCCAGGGAGCCGCGCTCGATGTGGTCGATCACGCGGCCGGGGGTGCCGACGACGACCTGGGCGCCGCGGCGCAGTGCGGACAGCTGGGGACCGTAGGGCGAGCCGCCGTAGACGGCCAGCACGGACACGTCGCCGAGATGCTTGGCGTACGCGTCGAAGGCCTCGGCGAGCTGGAGCGCGAGCTCGCGCGTGGGGGCCAGGGCGAGGATCTGCGGGGCGTTGGCGCGCCCGTTGACGTCCGAGGCCTCCGCCAGGCGGGAGAGCGCCGGCAGCGCGAACGCGCCGGTCTTGCCGGTGCCGGTCTGGGCCAGGCCCACGACGTCGCGGCCCGCGAGCAGCAGGGGGATGGTCGCCTCCTGGATGGGCGAGGGCGCGGTGTAGCCCAGGTCCTCGACGGCGGCCAGGACGCGGGCGTCCAGGCCGAGGTCCAGGAAGGTGGGGCCGGCCGGCTCGGCGGGAGCCTCGGGGGCGTCGGGCTCGGCGGGAGCCTCGGGGGCGGAGGGCTCGGCGGCGTCGACCTGCGGGACGGTCCCGGTGGCTTCCTGCTCCACCTCGGCGAGCTCGGGGGCGACGGTCTCCGCCTCGGGGGCGGTTTCCACGGGCGCGGCGGTCGGGGCCTCGGCGGTGGTCTGGGGATCGAGGATGTCGGACATGGGTCCTCCTGTGGGGATGCGCGGGCGCACGCCGGAGGACGTCGGTCGCGGGTCGACGTCGTGGGGCGCAGGGGCCAGCTGGGTCAGATGATTCCGTCCACCCGGCAGCCCCCGAGGGCCACGACGTTCGTGGCCCGCACACACATCTGCACAGACATCTGCAGTCCGGCGTGGCACACGCGTCCACGCTCACTCATCACAGGGGGAGAGACCGGATCCGGTCTGCCCAGTCTACGCCACCGGACCCCGGGCCGGGCTGTGCCCTCGGACACCCCGGCCGCGCACCGGCCGGGGCGATAGGCTCGGCACGTGCCCCAGAACAGCGAAGACCGCCCCCTCGCCCGCGGGCTCGGCCGGGCCGCCGGCCGTGCCGCCCAGTCCTTCCGGGAGAATCAGCGGGCCGACGACGCACGGCTGCGCGCCGAGCGCGCCCGCCTCACCGCCGAGGACGAGGAGCGCGTGGAACGGCGACGCGCGGACCGCGAGCGCGACCTGGCGGCGCGGGACGCAGCCGAGTCCGATGCCGGCCTCGTCCACCCGCTCCTGAAGGTCGCGCGCCTCTACTGGCTCGCGGTCACCGTGGTGCTGGTCGGCATCGCGGGCGCGTTCCTCTGGAACGGGGCCCGCGCACAGGACAGCGGCGAGCCCGTCATCGATCCGCTCACCGGCATGGAGTCGGTGGGCGTGCTGGGCGGCGCGACGGGGCAGTTCACGATGGGCACCGCCGTCGCCCTGCTGGCCGCGGCGTCCCTGTGGGGCTGGATCGGTCTGCTGCGCCGCCGTCGTTCGGCGATCGGGACCCTGACGTTCATCGCCGTCCTGCTGGCCGCCCCCGCGTTCCTGCGGGCCAACGGCCTGCTGATCATCCTCGCCGTCGTGATGCTCCTGGGCGCCGCGCTCGTCTGGCTGCCGCCCGTGCACTCGCGCCTGCGGCGCTGAGCCCGCGCGTCCCGCCCCCGCCGGCGGGCGGCGGCGCCGCTCAGTCCTCCACGGGACGGGCGGAGGCGACGACGGGCCGGGCCGTGGCGAGGTCGTACTCCATGACCTGACGGCCGCCGATCCACACGCGCAGGGCCCGCTGCATGACATCGAGCGGGTCGCCGGACCAGAGCACGAGGTCGGCGTCCTTGCCCACCTCGAGGGAGCCGATGCGGTCGTCCAGCCCCAGCACGCGCGCGGGATGCAGGGTGATGGCGCGCAGGGCGGTCTCCCGGTCCAGGCCCTCCTTCACCGACAGCGCGGCCTGGTAGACGAGGAAGTCGATGGGCACCACCGGGTGGTCGGTGATGATGCTGATCTCGACGCCGGCCCGTGCCAGACGCCCCGGGTTGCGCATCGAGCGGCCCCGCAGCTCCGGCTTGGACTTGGTGGTGAACAGCGGGCCGATCAGCACCGGCACGCCGCGGGCCGCGAGCTGGTCGGCCAGCGGGTGCGCCTCGGTGCCGTGGTCCAGGACGAGGTCGTAGCCGAACTCGTCGGCCAGGCGCAGGGCGGTGGCGACGTCGTCGGTGCGGTGGCAGTGCTGGCGCCAGGGGATCGTGCGCTCCAGGACGAGGGCGAGGGCGTCGAGGTGGGGGTCGCGGGTGAAGGGCTTGTCCTCGCGCTCGGCCTCCGCGCGGCGGGCCATGTAGCCCTGCGCCCGCAGGAACGCCTCGCGGATCACGAGGGCGGTGCCCAGCCGCGTGGACGGGGTGCGGCCCTTCTCCTTGTAGACGTTCTTGGGGTTCTCGCCGAGGGCGGACTTCACGCCCGAGGGGCTGCGCAGCACCATCTCGTCCACGGTGCGTCCGTGGGTGTGCAACGCGACCGCCTGGCCGCCGATCGGGTTGCCCGAGCCGGGGTTCACGTTCACGGTGGTCACCCCGCCGGCCAGGGCGTCCTTCCAGCCCGGCTCGTTCGGGTCGACGGCGTCGATCGCCCGCACCCCGGCCATCACGGGGTCCGTCATCTCGTTGACGTCCGCGGTCGCACCGACCTCGCCCTCGGCGTGCATGCCCAGGTGGACGTGCGCGTCCACGAAGCCGGGCAGCACCCAGCGTCCCTCGCAGTCCACCACCTCGGCGCCGTCGGGCGCCTCGACGTCGGGGCCGAGCGCGGTGATCCGGCCGTCCTCGACGAGCAGGGTGCCGTCGAACGGCTCGGCGGCGACGGGGACGACATGGGCGTTGACGAAGGCGGTGAGGGTCATGCCCATCACACTACGCCGCCCGGTGCTCCCCACCTCTGCGCTGTGGGGGCGGTTTTGGGCGGTATCCGACGCGAATACCACCCAAAACCGCCCCCAAACCTCTGGCACGGCTGTCGGCGGGTCAGAGGCTGTCCAGAGCCCGCTCCAGGTCCGCCACGAGGTCCTCGGCGTCTTCGATGCCCACCGACAGGCGCAGGAGGTCGTCCGGGACGGCCAGTTCGGTGCCGGCCACGGAGGCGTGGGTCATCTCCGCCGGGTAGTTCATCAGCGACTCGATGCCGCCCAGGGACTCGGCGAGCTGGAACAGGCGGGTCGACTCGGCCACGCGGCGGGCCGCCGCGGCACCACCGGCCAGGCGCAGCGAGACCATGCCGCCGAAACCGCGCATCTGACGCTGCGCAAGCGCATGCCCGGGGTGGTCCGGCAGCCCCGGGTAGAGCACCTGGGAGACCTCGGCGCGGCCGGTGAGCCACTCGGCGACGGCCTGGGCGTTGGCCTGGTGGCGGTCCATGCGCACGCCGAGCGTCTTGAGACCGCGCGTGGTCAGGTATGCGTCCAGGGGCCCGTTCACGGCCCCCGCCGCGAACTGCTGGAACTTCACCTGCTCGGCGAGGGCGGCGTCCGGGATCACGAGCGCCCCGCCGATCACGTCCGAGTGGCCGCCGATGTACTTCGTGGTGGAGTGCACCACCACGTCCGCGCCGAGGGCGATCGGGGACTGCAGGTACGGCGTCGCGAAGGTGTTGTCCACCACGAGCAGGGCGCCGTGTGCGTGGGCCGCCTCGGCGACCGCGGCGACGTCGGAGATCTTCATCATCGGGTTGGACGGGGTCTCCAGCCACACCATGACCGGCCCCGCGGCGGCGGCGCGCTCGACGGCGGCGGCGACCTGCTCGGCGTCCCCCATGTCCACGACGACGTGCTCCACACCCCACGGGGCGAGCACGCGGGAGATGAGGCGGTAGGAGCCGCCGTACACGTCGTTGCCGAGCACGATCGTCATGCCCGGCCGGCCCGCGCCCATGATCAGCGCGGTCTCCGCGGCCAGGCCGGAGGCGAACGTGAGGCCGGTGGCCCGGGGGGCGCCGGACTCGTCGACGCCGGCTTCGAGCGCGGCCAGCTGCTCCTGCAGCGCGTCCCGGGTGGGGTTGGTGCCGCGACCGTAGTCGTAGCCGCGCCGCAGCTCTCCGACGGCCGTGGGCGCGTACGTGCTCGAGAGGTGGATCGGCGGGACGACGGCGCCGAACACCTCATCCAGGTGCTGGCCCGCGTGCACGGCGCGCGTGCCGAAGCCTCCCCCCCGGGGGTGGGCGGTGGCGTCGTCGGCGCCGGTGTCGGGGGTGGTGGCGTGCGGGTCCTCGTGGACGTTCTGCTCGGTCATCTCGGGAGCCTCCTCGGAGAGATCGGGTCGGGTGGGGCGGGTGCGGCCGGTGCGGCCGGCCTCAGGCGGTGACGTGGGCGAGGACGTCGTGCAGGGTGACGACGCCCTGGACGCGGCCGGCCTCGAGCACCAGCAGCACGGGGTCCTGGGCGAGGCGCCGGGCGACGGCGCGCAGCGGGGTGCGCGCTCCCAGGCAGGGCAGCACGGGGCCCATGACGTCGGCCACGGGGGTCTGCACGGTGGCCCGCCCCGCGGCGAGTGCGTTCGCGAGCGCGGCCGCGGAGACGGTGCCGCGGACCTCGCCGATCCGCAGGTCGTGCCGGGGCTCGAGGACCACGGGCAGGGCGTCGACGCCGTACCGGTTCATGGTCGCCACGGCGTCCGCCACCGAGGTGGTCGGGGCCGCGGTGACGAGGGTGGGCACGGAGCCGGGGAACAGGTCGGCCTTCTCGGCCAGCAGCTCCCCCGCCGTCGCGGACCAGCGGTCGTCATCGGTGGGGGCGCCCGCGCGGGTCGCCGGCTCGGCGTCGGCGTGCTCGAGCGCCTCGACGGGCGTGTCGGCCCCGCCGGCGGCCCCCGTGGCGCCGTCGTCGTCCGTCTGCGGGACCGCCGAGCGGGTGCGTCCGCGCGCCCACGCCGGCAGCACGGTCTCGCGGACGTCGTAGTCGAAGCCGCGCTCGTCCATCCACGGGTCGTTGAAGATCTTGGCGAGGTAGCCGCGGCCCGAGTCGGGCAGCACGATCACCATGACGTCCTCCGGGCCGAGCTCGCGCGCGGCGCGCAGGCCGGCGACGACGGCCAGGCCGGAGGAGCCGCCCACGAGCAGGCCCTCCTCGGCGGCGAGGCGCCGGGTCATGGCCAGGGCGTCGGCGTCCTCGACGGCGATGACCTCGTCCGGGACCGCGGGGTCGTAGTTGTCCACCCACATGTCCTCGCCGACGCCCTCGACGAAGTAGGGCCGGCCGGCGCCGCCGGAGTACACCGAGCCGCTGGGGTCCGCGCCGATCACGCGGACGGGACCGGACGGGCGGTCCGCCGAGACCTCCTTGAGGTAGCGGCCGGTGCCCGTGATGGTGCCGCCGGTGCCGGCGCCCATCACGACGTGGGTGACGCGGCCGGCCGTGTCCTCCCAGATCTCGGGGCCGGTGGTCTCGTAGTGGGAGGCCGGGGCGGCGGGGTTGAAGAACTGGTTGGGCTGATAGGCCCCGGGGATCTCCCGCACGAGGCGGTCGGCGACCCCGTAGTAGGACTCCTCGGACGTCGGGTCCACGGCGGTGGGCGTGACGACGAGCTCGGCGCCGTACGCGCTGAGCACGTCCCGCTTCTCCTGACCCACCTTGTCCGGGGTGACGAACACGGTGCGGTAGCCCTTGAGCTGCGAGACCAGGGCCAGCCCCACGCCCGTGTTGCCCGAGGTGGGCTCCACGACGGTGCCGCCCGGGCCGAGCATGCCCTCGCGCTCGGCCTCCTCGATCATCTTCAGCGCGATGCGGTCCTTCACGGAGCCGCCGGGGTTCAGGTACTCGACCTTCACCAGCACGGTGGCCTCGATGCCCTCCGTCACGGAGTGCAGCTTCACGAGCGGGGTGTGCCCGATCAGCTCGAGGACGTTCTCGGCGTACTGCATGGGCTGCGCAGGGGTGGGCGCGGGGGTCTGTTCAGTCACGCACCCCACGCTACGCCAGGGGCCGGACGCTGGAGGAGGGCTCCGGACACGCGGGGCAACGCCCGGCGTGCGCGCCGTCACGGCCGACGTCGTCCTGTCCGGGCCCGGGTGTACGGTGCGGGCATGACCGCCCCGGACGCCGTGCGCCGCGTGCGCGTGTCCGTCCCCGTGGACGTCGCGCTCACCCTGCGCCCCCTGCAGCGCGGCGCGGCCGACCCCACGGTCCGCGCCACACCGCAGGGCGTCTGGCTCACTCTGCGCTCCCCCGCCCCGGACGCGGCGTCGGGCGCGCCGGGCCGGCCGACGTCGTTGCTGGTCTCCGGCGCCCGGGAGGCCGCAGGGGGCGGCACCGCGGTGACGGCCCGCGCGTGGGGCGCGGGCGCGAGCGCCGCCGTCGCCGGAGTGGAACGCCTGCTCGGCCTGCACGACGACGGCTGGGGCGCCTTCGACGCCCTGTTGCGGCCGGACTCCGGCGCGCCCGCGCTGCCGCGGCACGTGCGCGAGGCGCGGCGGACGCGGGCCGGGCTGCGGCTGCCGGCGGCGGGCGCGCTGTCCCGGCAGCTGCTCACCGTGGTGCTCGAGCAGAAGGTCACCCACGACCAGGCGCGGCACGGCTGGCGCACCCTCGTGCGGCTGGCCGCCCGGATCGACGGCGACGGGCCCGCCCCCGGCCCCGTGCCGGTCGGGATGCTGCCGCCGCCGACCCCGGCCGCCGTCCTGCGGATCCCCTCGTGGGACTGGCATGCGCGCGCCTGGGTGCAGCCCTCCCAGTCGCGGACCGTGCTGGAGGTCGCCCGGCGGGCCGCGAGCATCGACCGGCTCGGGGAGGCCGTCGCTCCCGGGGACACGGCCGGGGTGGCCGCGCTGGCCCGGCGCCTGGAGTCGGTGCCCGGGATCGGGCCGTGGACCACGGCCGAGGCGCTGCAGCGCAGCCACGGGGCGGCGGACCTCGTCTCCGTGGGCGACTACCACCTGGCGCAGTTCGTGGGGCAGGTCCTCACGGGACGCCGGACCGACGACGCCGGGATGCTCCGCCTGCTCGCGCCGTGGGCCGGGCACCGGCAGCGGGTCGTGCGGATGATCGGGCTCTCCGGAGAGCGCAAGCAGGCGTTCGGGCCCAAGCTCGCCCCGGCCGACCACCGCGCCCACTGACGCGACATCGGGTCGGCCGGGGCCGTGCCGGCGCATCCGGGCGGCCCCTCCGCTCCTGCACAGGCCGCTGCTCCCGGCGTGTCCTCCCCAGCCCCGGCCGGGTCCGACCGGCCGCCCGCCCCGCGTTCCTAGCGTGGGCGATGCCGCCCCGACCGGCGCGGCGCCACCGGGACCCTGATGAGTCCCCACCCGGGAGGAGACCGCCATGACCACCGCCTTCGAGCCCCGCCCGCACACCGCCGCCGCCCCGCGCGAGCCCGACCCGCACGGCCCCGGCACGCCCGGCTCCCTGCGTCCGGGCGCGCGCGGCTCCGTGCTCATCGTGACCCGCCATCCCGACCCGGACGAGGCCATGAGGCACGCGATGGCCTGGATCACCGCCTTCGAGGAGGACTGCGGCCTCGTGCTGGACACGGACGAGACCGCGCTCTACGCCGTCGGCCGGGCGGGCGACCTGGGCGAGGCCCTGCGTCGCGGCCCCCTGGTCCATGAGGACGGCAGCCCCGCCGACACCTCCGCGTTCGTGGACGCGGTGCTCACGGACGGCACGTGGCGCCTGCGCGACGCCGACCCGCGGGCGTGGTCGACCACGTACCGTGCCGCCATCCTGGGCGCCGCCCCCGAGGCGGTCTGCACCATCTGGGACGTGTTCCCGCTGCCCGCCGCCTGAGGGTGACGGCCGCCGTCAGCCCACGCTCTGGGCCTGGGCCTGGGCCTGGGCCTGGGCCTGGGCCTGGGCCTGGACGACCCTCGCGCCCTCCTCGCGCAGCTCGACCTTGCGGACCTTGCCGGAGACGGTCATGGGGAAGGCGTCGAGCACGCGGACGTGGGCCGGGATCTTGAAGTGCGCGATCCGGCCCGCGGCGAACTCGCGGACGGCGTCCACCGTGAGCGGCTCGATGCCGTCCTTCATGATCACGCAGGCCATGAGCTGCTCGCCGTACTTCTCGTCCGGCACGCCCACCACCTGGACGTCCTGGATGTCCGGGTGGGTGTAGAGGAACTCCTCCACCTCGCGCGGGGAGATGTTCTCGCCGCCGCGGATCACGAGGTCCTTGATGCGGCCCTCGATGCGCACGGAGCCGTCCTCGTCCATGGAGGCGAGGTCGCCGGAGTGCATCCAGCCGTCGGCGTCCAGCACCTCGGCGGTCTTCTCGGGGGCGTCCCAGTAGCCGAGCATCACGGAGTAGCCCCGGGTGCACAGCTCGCCCGTGGCCCCGCGCGGGACGACGTCACCGGTGGCGGGGTCCACGATCTTCGTCTCCACGTGGGGCATGGTCCGGCCGACGGTCTGGGTGCGCACCTCCAGGGAGTCGTCGCGGCGGGTCATGGTGGACACGGGCGCGGTCTCCGTCATGCCGTAGCAGATGGCGACCTCGGACATGTGGAACCGGTCGATGACCTTCTTCATCACCTCGACGGGGCACGTGGAGCCGGCCATCACGCCGGTGCGCAGCGTGGACAGGTCCAACGCGTCCGCCTCAGGCCGGGCGAGCATGGCGATGAACATCACCGGCACGCCGTACAGGCTCGTCGCACCGGTGGCGGCCACCGCCCGCAGCGCCGAGACCGGCTCGAAGCTGCGCGCCGGGATGACGGCGAGCGAGCCGTGCGAGACGGTGGCGATCACGCCGATCACCATGCCGAAGCAGTGGAAGAACGGCACCGGGATCACCACGGTGTCCTCCTCCGTGTAGCCCAGCAGCTCGCCGATGTGGAAGCCGTTGTTCAGCACGTTGCGGTGCGTCAGCGTGACGCCCTTGGGGAAGCCGGTGGTGCCCGAGGTGTACTGCAGGTTCACGGGGTCCGCCGGCCCGGTGGCGGCCTCGCGCACGGCCAGGTCCTCGTCCGAGACCCGCGCGGCCCCGGCCAGGAAGTCGGCCCACGTGCCCTCGGCCACGGGATCGGCGGCGTGTCGGCCGGCCACGTCGCCGGCCTGCACGTGCGCGTAGGCGTCCTCGCCGCTCCCGGCCGGCAGCATGATCAGCTGCCGCAGGTGCGGCGCCGACTCACGGGCCACGGCGCGTGCGGTGGCGGGCGGGTCCATGCGTGCGTCCGCGCAGGCCACCACCAGCCCGCGCATGTCGCACTGCTCGACCACGTAGGTCAGCTCGTGGGCGCGGTACGCCGGGTTGAGGTTCACGAGGATGACGCCGGCGCGTGCCGCGCCGTAGAGCAGCGAGACCCACTCGGCGACGTTGGGGCTCCACATACCGATCCGGTCCCCCGCCTCGTAGCCCGCGGCCATGAGCGCCTTGGCCACCGTCACGGACTCCTCACGCAGCTGCCCGTAGGTCCAGGTGCGGCCGGTGGCCGGGTCCCCGTCCGGTCCACACTCCAGGAGCGCGGCGCGGTCGGCGAAGAGGCGGGCGGTGTCGTCGAGGTTCTGGGCCAGGGTCTGCTCGAGCAGCTCGACGTCGGTCGGTCCCTGGGTGAAGGACTCGGGGGCGGTGGACTCGGTCATCGGGCGCTCCTCGCGGACGGTCGGGCGACGCCGTACGGCGTCACGATGCAGGGCCGTGCCGCCGCCGGACCGCAGAGGGCATCGGATGTGACACGGACCACAGGCAGGCTACGTCGCCTGGCGGGAGGCCGCCACCTCCCGGGGCGGGGACGCGGGGTGTGCCACGGCCCCGGACGGCAGAAGACCCCGGGACCGTGTGGTCCCGGGGTCTTCGTTCCGGTGGCAGATACTGGATTCGAACCAGTGAAGGCAGTGCCAGCTGATTTACAGTCAGCCCCCTTTGGCCGCTCGGGAAATCTGCCGTGCCACCCGGCGGCTGCCGGGCGTCTCGAGGACGACCGCACCGGTCGGGCGAGAGTCGACTGTACAGCATCCCCGCGCCACACCGCCAATCGACCCGGGACCGCGTCCGTCGTCCCCGGTAGGCTGGCCCGCAGAGCGCCCGCGCGGCCCGTGAGTGGCCGTCGTCGACGGGCGCACCCCGTCCGCAGACCCTGAAGGAGTGCACCCGTGGCCAGCGATTCCACGTTCGACGTCGTCAGCAAGGTGGACAGCCAGGAGGTGTCCAACGCCCTGAACCAGGCGCAGAAGGAGATCGCCCAGCGCTACGACTTCAAGGGCGTCGGCGCCGAGATCGACTTCTCCGGCGAGAAGATCCTCATGAAGGCCTCCTCCGAAGAGCGCGTCAGGGCCGTCAAGGACGTGTTCGAGTCCAAGCTCGTCAAGCGCGGCATCTCCCTCAAGTCCCTCGACGCCGGCGCCCCGTTCGCCTCCGGCAAGGAGTACCGCATCGAGGCGACCATGAAGGAGGGCATCGACCAGCCCACCGCGAAGAAGATCACCAAGCTGATCCGCGACGAGGGCCCCAAGTCCGTCAAGGCCCAGATCCAGGGGGACGAGCTGCGCGTGTCCTCCAAGTCCCGCGACGACCTGCAGTCGGTCATCGCGATGCTCAAGGACTTCGAGGACGCGGACCTGCAGTTCGTGAACTTCCGCTGATCCGCACGCCGCCTCCCCTCCGATCCCACCAGGAGTCCCCATGCTGTACCTGATCGACCCTCGCGGGGCCGTGTGGTCCGCCGACACCACGATCGGCCGGGCGCGGGCCCGGGCCCGCGTGGACGGCCGCCCGGTCGACGACCTGAAGTTCACCAAGGCCGCCATGCTCCTGACCTTCGACGACCATGTGGACCTCGCGCTGCGTCACGGCGTCGCCGCCCCGCGCGGCCTCCTCCTCGACCACGGGTTCGTGGCCCAGGTGCTCGCCCCCGCGAACCTGAAGGCCCAGCGCGCCAACCAGGACGCGATCGCCGAGCAGCTCGCGGTGGTGGAGCGTCGCACGGAGGACGTCGGATCGCTGCGCTCCCACCGGCACGCGGCCGCCTACGAGGGCGCGGACCAGAGTCTGGCGCGCCGCATCAAGAAGGCGGAGGAGGCGGCCCGCGAGACGCTCCAGGCGGCCCCGGACGAGGACCTCGTCCGCCACTGGACGCGCCTGGGTGGCACGGTGCCGGCCACGCTCCAGGCCGACCGCGACCGCTGACCCGCCGGCCGCCGTCGTCATGGAGGCTCCCGCGGACGGCGGCTCAGGCCGCCGCGATCCAGACGATTCGGCGGTCTCCCGGCCCGATCTGCAGCAGAATCATCTGGCTCACGGGCAGAAACGTCTGGCTCGGCGCTCCTCGGCGGTCGCTGGCTCGCGGCCTCCCGTCTCCCCACCGCCACGGAACCCCGCGCCCGCTCAGGGCGTGGGGTTCCGCGCGTCGTAGCGCAGGAAGCCGGGCTGCCACCGCATCAGCGCGCTCACGCCGAGGATGCACAGCACGCCGCCGGCCAGCAGGGTCGGCCCCTCCCCCAGGCCCACGGACGCGCCGCCGGTGATCAGCTCGCCCAGGCGCGGCCCGCCCGCCACCACGACGACGAACACGCCCTGCAGCCGGCCGCGCAGGTGGTCCGGGGTCGCGGACTGCAGGATCGAGCCGCGGAAGACGCCGGAGAGCGAGTCCGCGGCCCCGCCCACCGCCATGCACAGCGCGGCGAGGGCGAACGCGAGCGTGAGGCGGGGATCGCCGTCGGGCAGGGACTGTGCCCACCAGACCACGCCGCCGAACGCGGCCACCGCCCCGCCCCACACGAGGATCGAGACGTACACGCCCCAGCCCTGCGCGTGCAGGCGGGTGAACGGGGCGGAGAACAGCCCCGCGAGGAACGCACCCGCCGCCATCGCGGCCAGCAGCACGCCGACGGCGGCCCCACCCCCGCCGAGCACCACAGCGCCGATGGCGGGCAGCAGGGCGCGCGGGAACGCCGTCGTCATGGTCACGATGTCCGCCAGGAAGGTCATCCGCAGGTACGGTCGCGAGCCGAGGAAGCGCAGGCCCTCGACCACCGAGGCCAGACCCCCGCGCGCGCCCGAGGCGGCCGCGGCCTCGGCCCGCGGCGGCGGCAGGGACGGCAGCCGCCACACGGCGTACAGGGCGGCCAGGCAGGTGACGACGTCGATCGAGTAGGTCCACGCGTAGCCGACCGTCCCCACGAGCACGCCGCCCAGCATGGGGCCGACCATCAGGGCAACGGAGAACGTCATCATGTTCAGCGCGTTCGCCGCCGGCACCGACTCGAGTCCGGCCCAGGCCTGCGCGGCGACGCCGACCGTGGTCAGCCACATGACGGCCGACGAGGCCAGCGCGACGCGGCGGCGGTCGTGCCGGTCTGCGATCGCGCCGCCGTACAGGCCCGCGACCACGAGCGCGGCGAGCCCGAGCAGGCCCACCGCGAACGAGGAGCCGGTCAGGGCCCGCCCCGGATCAGACGGACGGGACGGACGCCCCGTCGCGGGAGATGCGGGTCATCTCCTCGCGGTCCACGACCTTCACCCGCTCCCGCGCCACCGGACCGGCCTCCGACGCCTGCGCACCCAGGGACCTCTCATGCTCATCCAGAGCATGCCAACCAGCCCACGTCGTGTACGGGACGCCGCGGGACTCCAGCAGCTCGATCACGGACTCCTCCGAGGGCTCCTGAGCCCTCCACAGCCCCGGCTCGTCCTCGATCAGATGCTTGATCGTCTCCAGGGAGTCACCCTTGGTGTGCCCGATCAACCCCACCGGACCCCGCTTGATCCACCCCGAGGCGTACAGCCCCGGCACCGGGGCACCGTCCGCGTCCAGCACCCGACCCTCCGCGTTCGGGATCACCCCGCGCACCTCGTCGAACTCCACCCCCTCCACCGGGGACCCGAAGTACCCCACCGCCCGGTAGACCGCCTGCACCGGGTAGTCCACCGTCTCGTCCGTCGGGCGGACCCCACCGGAGCCGTCCAGCTCCATCCGACGCATCCGCAGACCATCCACCCGGCCGTCCCCGTCCTCGTCCAGGAACTGCTCCGGGGCCTGGAGGAAATGCAGATGCAGCCGCCGCGAGGCGCTCTGCTGACGGTCCTCCTGCTCCATGAGCCAGTTCGTCAACGTGCCCACCATGGTGCGGACCTGGTTGTTCTCCTCGATCGCCTTCTCCGAGGCCTCATCGAAGTCGAAGTCCTCCTCGTACAGCACGATGTCCACATCGCGGGAGTGCGCCAGCTCGCGCAGCTCGAGCGGGGTGAACTTCACCTGCGCCGGCCCGCGACGACCGAACACGTGCACGTCCGTGACCGGGGAGGCGGCCAGGTCCCGGTACACGTTGTCCGGGATCTCGGTGGGCAGCAGGTCCTCGGCATGCTTGGACAGGATCCGGGCCACATCCAGGGCCACGTTCCCGTTGCCGATCACCGCCACCTGCGTGGCCTCCAGCGGCCAGTGCCGCGGCACATCCGGGTGCCCGTCGTACCAGGCGGCGAAGTCCGCGCCACCGAACGAGCCGGCCAACTCCACCCCCGGCACGTCCAGGACCGCGTCCCGCACCGCCCCGGTGGAGAACACGATCGCATCGTAGTGCCGACGCAGATCCGCCAGGCTCAGATCCGTGCCGTAGTCCACGTTCCCCAGGAAACGGATGTCCCCGCGGTCCATGACCTTGTGCAGCGCGTTCACGATGCCCTTGATGCGCGGATGGTCCGGGGCCACCCCGTAACGGATCAGACCGAACGGGGCCGGGTACCGGTCGAACAGGTCGATGCTGACACGGAAGTCCCGCTCCTCCTTGGTCAGGATGTCCGCCGTGTACACCCCGGCGGGTCCGGCACCGATGATGGCGATGCGCAACGGGCGGTCAGGGCGAACGGTCACGGCGGGTGGGTCCTTTTCGACGACGGCGGGGCGCGCCGGCGGAGCGCGGGGCGAGGCCCGGCACCGGCGCGCGGGATCGACCCCCCAGTCTACCGGCGCAACCGGGAGGAACCTGGGTGAGAGTGCTCACCCGGACCGTACAGTGGCCCGCGTGAGCCCCTCCTCCCCCTCCCCCCGGCCCGGCGTGCCCGCCGCGGGCGCCGCCCCGGACACCGGTGCCCTGCCCACCGTCTCCCCCGCCCCGGCCGACGACCCGCGCGGGCTGGCCCTCGGCTTCACCGCCTACTTCGTGTGGGGTCTGTTGCCGCTCTACATGGCGGTGCTCGCGCCCGCCGGGGCCCTGGAGATCGTGGTGGTGCGCATCGGCTTCGCCCTGATCTTCTGCCTCGTGTTGCTCGGCCTCATGCGCCGCCTGGGCGAGCTGGGGACGGCACTGGCCACGCCCGGCCGCTGGGGCGCCACCGCGCTGGCCGCCGGGTTCATCGCGGTGAACTGGCTGCTCTACGCCGTGTCCGTGACCACCGGCAACGTGCTGCAGGCCTCGCTCGGCTACTTCATGAACCCGCTGGTGAACGTCCTGCTGGGCGTGCTCTTCCTCGGGGAGCGGCTGCGGCGGGGCCAGTGGGTGGCCGTCGGGATCGCGGTGGCCGCCGTCGTCGTGATGTCCGCGGCGATGGGGCAGGTGCCGTGGATCGCGCTCGGGCTGGCCACCTCCTTCGGACTCTACGGCTTCGTGAAGAAGCGCTTCCCCTCCCCCGTGCACGCGGTGACCGCGATGACCGCCGAGACCGTGGTGCTGATCCCCGTGTTCGTGGTGGGCAGCGTGCTGCTGGCGCAGGCCGGGCTGCTCACCACGGTCACCGAGGGGCCCGCCCACTTCTGGCTCATGGCCGGGCTCGGCGTGGTCACCGCCGTTCCGCTCATCCTGTTCTCGGCGGCGGCCCGCTCCCTGACGCTGACCACGCTCGGGATGCTGCAGTACACGGCGCCCATCCTGCAGTTCCTCGTGGCGGTCACGGTCCTCGGCGAGCAGATGCCCGCGGCCCGCTGGGCGGGCTTCGGGCTCATCTGGCTGTCCCTGGCGGTGTTCACCGTGGACCAGCTGAACGCCTCGCGCCTGCACCGCCGGGCGGTCCGGGCCGGGGACGGCGCTCGGGCCTAGACTGGCCGCATGCCCGCCAAGCCCCCCGCTCCCGTGTACCTCCCGGCCTTCCAGCGGCTCGTCCCGGACCTGCTGGGCGACGCCTGGGCCGAGGACGACGGCCTCGCCCCCGCCGACGTCGACGCCCGGCTGGCCCAGTCCCCCGCGGCGGAGCAGCTCGGCGCCGGGCTCATGATCCCGGCCGCCCTGCGCGAGTTCTACCTCGCCCTCGGCAACTGCGGCGACCTCATGGAGACGGACCACTACGTGTGGGACCCCGAGGACCTCGAGGTGCGGGACGGCTTCCTCATGTTTTTGGAGGACGCGGACGAGACGGTCGTGTGGGGTCTGCCGGTGGACAACCTGGCGTTGCCGGACCCGCTGGTGTGGCGGCGCTCCGCCGGCGCCGACGCCCCCGAGGGCGACTGGCAGGACGAGGGCGGCACCTTCAGCGAGTTCCTCACGGACCTGCTCTCGTGGACCTTCGAGGACCCCGAGGAGGACGACGAGGGGCCGGACCGGTGACCGCGCCCGCCCCGGTCTCCCACGCCCCGGACGGCTACGTCTGCCCGTTCTGCGGGCTCGTGGCCGGCGACGTCTCCGACCCGGGCAACCGCTGCGAGCTCGGGGACACCGTCTACCAGGACGAGGACCTGCTCGTGCTGATCGCCGTGGACGGGTTCGGCGACCACGAGGGCCACGCCATGGTCTGCCCGGCCGAGCACTACGAGAACCTCTACGACCTGCCCCCGCGCGTGCTGCAGCGCATCGCGCTGATGGCCCAGCAGGTGGCGCTGGCCATGAAGCGCGCGTGGGCCCCGGACGGGGTCTCCACGCGCCAGCACAACGAACCCGCCGGCAACCAGCACGTGTGGCACTACCACCTGCACGTGTTCCCGCGCTTCGAGGGGGACATGCTCTACCGGCAGCTGCGCCACCCGGTGGCCCCGGAGGTCCGCGCCCGCAAGGCCCGGGAGCTCGCGGCCGCGCTGGACCCCGACCCGACCCGCCTGGACTGAGCAGCCGCCCCGGATCGAGGCGGCGACGCCGCGGGTCCCGGCGTCAGGCCGAGCGCCCGACCACGTAGTCGGCGAACGCCTCGAGCGCCGTCTTCACGGCGGAGTCCGGCAACGGGGTGAGCGCCTGCTTCGCCTGCTCCGCCCAGCCGCGGGTGATCGCCCACGCCTCGTCGATGGCGGGGTGGCCCGTGAGCGCGGCGACGGCGGCGGCCAGCTGATCGTCGGTGTCGAGCGGCCCGTCCACGAGCGCGCGCACCCGGCGGGCGTCCTCCGCCTCCGGCCCCTCGCCCTGCGCCGCGCGGGCCAGCAGCAGCGTGGTCAGGGTGGGCACGCGCTCGCGCAGGTCCGTGCCGGGGACCTTGCCGATCCGCTCGGTGTCGCCGGTGAGGTCGATCAGGTCGTCGGCGAGCTGGAAGGCCAGGCCCACCTTCTCGCCGTATGCGCGCATCACCTGGACGGCGGCCTCGTCGGCCCCGCCCAGCAGCGCGCCGAGCATGCCGGCCGCGGCGATCAGCGAGCCGGTCTTGCCGGAGAGCACCGCGTAGTAGTGCTCGATCGGGTCCGTGCCCTCGGCCGGGCCGCGGGTCTCCCACAGCTGGCCCTGCACGAGGCGTTCGAAGGTGTCCGCCTGGATCTGCACGGGCCGCGTGCCGAGCTCGGCCATGAGCTGGGAGGCGCGGGCGAAGATCAGGTCGCCGGCCAGGATCGCCGCCGAGTTGCCCCACAGCCGGTGGGCGGCGGGGGCGCCGCGGCGCACGGGGGCCTCATCCATCACGTCGTCGTGGTACAGCGTGGCCAGGTGCGTCAGCTCCATCACGACGGCGGCCTGGCGGGCGGGCGCGTCCACGTCGGCGACCTCACCGGAGGCCAGGGCGGGATCGCCCAGGAGGGAGGCGAGGACCGTCAGGACCGGACGGACCCGCTTGCCGCCGGCGGCCATCAGGTGGTGGGCGGCGGTGTCGGAGAACAGGTCGTCGAAGCCGAGGGCGCTGTCCAGCTGCTCCTCGACCTGCTCGAGCGCGGTCAGCACGACCTCCAGGACACGGCCGTGCTCGGCGAGGGGTTCGAAGCCGGAGGGCAGGACGAAGCCGGGGTCTGCGGTGGTCACCGGTCAAGCCTACCCAACGACGCGCCGCCCGCGGTCGTCAGCGCGGGGGTGAGGGCCTCGAGCACGCGGACGGCCCGGTCGACGGCGTCGCCGCCCCGCGCGTCCACCCTGTTGCCCATGACCTTCACCGCGGCCCGCAGCAGCGGGGGTGCGGCCACCCCGGCGCCCAGTGCCGCCCTCATCACGCGCGGATCGCCGATCAGGCGGGCGAACCGGGCGCCGAGGGCGAAGTGTCGGCCCCACAGGTGCTGGGTGATCACCGGGTAACGGGACAGGATCGCGTCCGCGGCGCCGTCGGTCCCGGCCGCGTGCGCCTGCACCGCCAGGTCCGCGGCGAGGCGGGCCGCCTCCATCGCGAACCCGATGCCCTCCCCGTTGAACGGGGACACCATGCCGGCCGCATCGCCCACCAGGAGCATGCCCGGCACGTGCTGCGGGGTGCGGTTGAACGCCATCGGCAGGGCCGCGCCGAGGGTCCGCGAGGTGCGCGTCTGCTCGGCGATCCCCCAGTCCGCGGTGAGCGCCCCGGTCCAGGACTTCAGCAGCCCGCGGTAGTCCAGCTTCCCGAACTGCGGGGAGGTGTCCAGGATGCCCAGGCCCACGTTCACGGTGCCGTCCGCCAGCGGGAACAGCCAGCCGTAGCCGGGCAGCGGGTTGCCCTCGGCGTCCGGCAGGCGCAGCCAGGACTCCATCCACTCCCCCCGGTCGCCGGGCGGGGCGGGGATCGCCCCGTCGGCGGCGGCGCCGGCGGTGTAGTAGGCCCGCACGGCCACGCCCATGGGCCGGTCCTCGCGGCGGTGCAGGCCCGCGGAGACGGCGGCCCGGGCCGAGACGCCGTCGCACGCGAGCACGATCGGCGCGGTGAAGCGGGCGGTCTGGCCGGTCTTGCGGCCGTTCGGCGCGATCAGCTCCGCATCCAGCCCGACCACGCGTCCGGCCTCGTCCTGCACGACGCCGGTGACGGCGTGCCGCTCGCGGACCTCGGCGCCGCGCGAGCGCGCCAGCTCCGCCAGGAGGGCGTCGAAGTCCCGGCGGGTGCGCGTGAGCGCGTAGTCCGGCCAGGTCCGGGTGGGCGCCCACGGCACGTCCACGCTGCGCTCGCCCGCGCGCAGCCGCAGGCCGCGGATGACGCGCCAGCCGCCGTCGTCGCCGGGCTCACCCCGGTGGGGCACGCCGAGCAGCTGCAGCTCCCGGACCGCCTGCGGGGTCAGGCCGTCGCCGCAGACCTTCTCACGCGGGTGCGCGGTCTTCTCGAGCACCACCACGTCCAGCCCCGCCGCGGCGAGGTGGGCGGCGGCGGTGGCGCCGGCGGGGCCGCAGCCGGAGATCAGCACGTCGGCACGGCGCACGACGGCGGGGGTCGAGTCGGGCGCGGGCGACGTCGGCGTGTCGGTCACTGGGGGGCCTCCTCGGCGGCGAGCTCGGCGGGGGCCGGGCCGGCGTCCGGCGCGGGGTCCGGGACGGGGCACGCCGGCGGGAACGTGGCGCGCACCGCCGCGGCCAGGGCGGCGGCGACGCGCGGGCGGTCGGCGCGGTCGCAGCGGACCTCGAGCAGGCGCCGGCCCCGTACCGGGTCGGCGAGGGCCCGGACGAGGTCGACGCGGTCGGTGACCCGCGTGTGCGGGACGCCGTACGCGGCGGCCAGGGCGGCCAGGTCCACGCCGTGCGGGGTGCCGAAGAGCCGCTCGACGGGCTCCGCCATGCCGGGCGCCTCGGCCACGGCCCCGTGTTCGAGGCTCGCGAAGATCGCCCCGCCGTCGTCGTTGACGACCACGAGGTCGAGATCCGGCTCGGTCTCGGTGGGGCCCACGAGCAGGCCGCCCGCCTCGTGCAGGGCGGTGAGGTCGCCGAGCAGGACCACGGTCCGCAGCCCGCGCGCCAGGGCGACGCCCGCGGCCGTGGAGACGGTCCCGTCGATCCCGGCGAGCCCGCGGTTGGCGTACACCTCCGCGTCCGGCGCCGAGGGGGGCCGCCAGGTCAGGTCCACGTCCCGGATCACCGAGGACGAGCCCAGCACGAGCGGGCCCCGGACCATGGCGGCGCTCACGTGCGCCACCGTCTGCGGGCTGAGCCGGTCGCCGGCGTCGGTGGTGACGAGCACGTCCTCCACGGCGGCTTGGGCGCGCATCGAGGCGTGCTGCCACGCGGCGAGCCAGCCGGGCTCGCCCTGCCCGGCGAAGGCGGCGAGCTCCTCGAGGGTCTCCACGGGCGTCTCCCGGCGCCGGCCCGGCTCGAACCACGGGGCGGGCTCGGGGGCGTGCAGGGCCATGGCGACGTCGGGGCGGGCCAGCAGCGCGTTGACCGTCCGGGTGAGCGTGGGCCGACCGAACAGCACGACCCGTTCGATGCGTGCGGCCAGGGGGTGTGCGTCCGCGTCGCGCCCGCCGGCCGCGCCCAGCAGGAGCGGATACGCGGCGATGGCGTTGGCGGAGAACCGCGCGTTCGAGGACGGCTCGGCCAGCAGGGGCAGGCCCAGGGACAGCGCGAAGGCCGCGGCTGCGGGGCCGGCGCCGTGGCAGGCCAGCACGACGGTGCGCCGCTGGTCCAGGCGGGCGACGTCCAGCTCGGGCAGCCCCGAGAGCACCGCCCCGGGTGCCCGGTAGGCCGGCGCGGCGGCGGGGGCCGGGCTCGCGCCGGTCGGGGCGACGGCCGGAACAGGGGCGTGCGGCGCCGCGGCGGCGGCGCCCATGGCGGCCGCCTCCTCAGGGCTCGGCACGAGCGGGTCGCGGAAGTGCAGGTTCAGGTGGACGGGTCCGGCCGGGGCCTCTGCCATCGTCACCGGGCCGGGTGCGCCGTCGTCGTCGGAACCGGCCTCGGCGACGACCCCCTCGGCCGCCAGCAGGGCCCGGCGCACGGTGGCCCGCACGTGGCGCAGATGCTGCTCGGCGTCCACGCCGTCGGCCGCGTCGCAGCCGAGGGAGGCGGCATGGCGGACGTGCGTGCCGAACACGTCCCTCTGGTCCGTGGTCTGATTCGCGCCGGTGCCGTGCAGCTCGGGCGGACGGTCCGCGGTCAGCGCGATCACGCGCGTGCCGGCGTGGAAGGACTCCATCAGGGCGGGCAGCAGGTTCCCGACGGCGGTGCCCGACGTGGTCAGCACGCCCACCGGGCGCCCCGAGGCCAACGAGAGCCCGTGGGCGAGGAAGCCGGCCGAGCGCTCGTCCACCCGCACGTGCAGACGGACCTCGCCGGCGCGCTCGAGGGCCGCGAGCGCGTAGGCCAGCGGGGCGGAGCGGGAGCCGGGGCAGACCACCGCGTCCCGCATGCCGGCGTCGATCAGGGCGGTGGCGACGGCGCGCGCCACGGAGAGGGAGTCGACGGAGGTCATGGTGGCCACCAGTCTAGGCCCGGGCGCGGACGGGCCCCGGACGCGGCGAGGCCGCCACGGTGACGCGGTGGCGCCGGCCGTGACGGCCTCGTCGAGGGTCCTCGCGGAGGCGGGGGTCAGCCCTTCGGACCCTTGCCGTTGCCCTTGCCCTTGTTGCCCTTGCCCTTGTTGCCCTTCTCCTTGCCGGCGCCCTTGCCGACGCCGTTGTTCCCGGTGGCGTTGAACACCTGGACGACGCTCGGACGCGGGGCCGCGACCTTGTCGCCCACCTGGACCGGGCCGGTCGGGCTCAGGAAGTCCGGGAAGGAGGAGGTGTGCGCGCCCCAGGTGCCGTCCTCGCCCGGGTGCTGGACGTTGACGAACACGGAGTTGTCGCGGTCGTGGATCACGGGGCCGCAGGTCTCGGCGTCGCGCGGGACGGCGAGGAACTGCTGGACGCGGCCGCGCTCGGCGCCGTCGAGGGTGACCTTGTGCAGCGCGTCGGCGTAGCCGATGGTGCCGGGCTGGCCGTCGGTGGAGATCCAGAGGTTGCCCTCGGAGTCGAACGCCAGGTTGTCCGGGCAGGAGATCGGGGAGACCTTCTCCTTCGGGTAGCCGGCGAAGTAGGCCGAGGAGGAGACCGCCGGGTCGCCGGCGAGCAGCAGGATCACCCAGGTGAAGGCGGTGGAGGCGTGATCCCCGCCCTGCTCGGTGATCTCGATGACGTGGCCGTCGCGGTTGCCGACGACCGGGTTGGCCTCGTCCACGGCGGTGCGCTTGGTGTTGTTGGTCAGGGCCGCGTAGACCTTGCCGGTGACCGGGTTGGTCTCGACGTCCTCCGGGCGGTCCATCTTGGTGGCGCCCATCTTGTCGGCCGCGAGGCGGGTGTAGACCAGGACCTCGGCCAGGGACATGCCCGGGACGAAGGACGACTTCTCGTCGGCCAGGGCGATCCACTCGCCGGAGCCGTCGAAGGCGCCGTCCGAGGGCAGGGAGCCCCTGCCGTCGATCTGGGCGGCCGGGGAGTCGCCGGAGAACCTGGCCACGTAGAGAGTGCCCTTGTCCATCAGGCGCATGTTGTGCTTCTTGTCGCCCTCGCGGACCTTCTCGGCGGAGACGAACTTGTACAGGTAGTCGTGACGCTCGTCGTCGCCGGAGTAGACCACGGCGTGGCCGGACGGGGAGATCACGGCGGTGCCGGCCTCGTGCTTGAAGCGGCCCAGGAGGGTGTGCTTCACGGGCGTGGAGGTCGGGTCCTCGGGGTCGATCTCGACGACCCAGCCGAAGCGGTTGGCCTCGTTCTCGTAGCCGGGCTTGGTCAGGTCGAAGCGGTCGTGGACCTTCTCCCAGCCACGGCGGGTGGCGGAGGCGGAGATGCCGTAGCGCTTCTCCTCGGCGGTGCCGCGACCCTTGAAGTACTGGTTGAAGTTCTCCTCGCCGGAGAGCACGGTGCCCCACGGGGTGGTGCCGCCGGCGCAGTTGTTCAGGGTGCCCAGCACGCGGGTGCCGGTCGGGTCCTCGACGGTCGTGAGCAGCGCGTGGCCGGCGGCCGGGCCGCGGACCTCGAACTCGGTGGTGCCGGTGATGCGGCGGTTGCGGCGGCCGCCGCGGACGTACTCCCACGGGGCGCCGCGCTTGGCACGCTTGAGGTCCACGATGGACAGGCCGTGGGCCTGGAGGCCGACGTTGACGACGTCCTCGAAGTTCGAGGCGATGTACTCCGGGGAGAACATGATGTTCTCGTTGGTGTACTCGTGGTTGGAGACGAGGTAGCCGGAGCGGTCGTTGCCGCCGTCGGTGATGATGTTCAGGTAGTCGTTGTTGTAGCCGAACTGGGCGGCCTGCGACGCACCGGTCTGGTGCTCGATGTCGAACTCCGGGGAGTCGGCGAACAGCGGGTCGCCCCAGCGGATCACGGTGCCCCAGTCGTAGCCCTCCGGCACGGTCATGGTGTCCACGGTGCGGGTCACCGGGGCGATGGGCTCGAAGGGGAGCTTGCCGCCGCCGGTCGGGCGCCGGCCGTTGTCTGCGAGCGCCTCGGGGGCCTGGGCCACCTGGGAGCCGATGACGACGGCGGCGGCGAGACCGGTGCCGCCGACCAGGGCGGAGCGGCGCGAGATGGCGGTCTCCGCGATCTGCTGGAAGGTCGGGTTCGCCGAGGTGTTGGGCACCGGGTGGGCGCACGCGTTGCCGCACTTGAGCTCGCACGTGACGGCGGAGCGGTTGCCACGGGTGTGGCCGGCCATGGGGAGGAGGCGCTTCAGCATGACGGGGTCCTTCGCGTCGTGGGGATGGTCCGGGGTCCGGTGCCGGGCCGGAGACGACCCCGGGGTGAGACCGGCCGGGGCCGCCATCACCTTGGCCCCTCGCTCCGAGCGGCGAGCCACGCCCAGGTGGCCGCGAGTTGAACTCTTCCCGGCCGCCGGATTTCGTCCCGTCGACGTGCTGTAATCCGGCTCACATTCCCCGCGTCGACGGGGACCGGGCGGACCCGTCAGCCCTGCGCGGCCAGCACCGCGTGGGCCGCTCGCACGCGGTCGGCCCACCACGCCTGCCGCGCCCCGTCCGCCCGGACGCGGTCGAGCAGGCCCGGGTCGGGGGCGGGTGCCCGCTCCCCCGGTGCCGGGAGGGCCCCCGCGCGGGGGCCCCAGGCCGGGGCGACGACGTCGTGCTCGAAGAGGGCCGCGGTGCCGAGCCCGCATGCGTGCGGCAGGGACGGCAGGCAGGCGGCGAGCGCGGCGCCGCCGGCAATGCCCACGGAGGTGTCCAGCGCTGAGGAGACCACCGCGGGCAGCCCCGCGGCCGCCACGATCGCCGCGGCCCGGCGCACGCCCCCGAGCGGCTGGACCTTTACCACGATCAGGTCCGCGGCGCCGGCGGCCGCGACGGCGAGGGGGTCCTCGGCCTTGCGGACCGCCTCGTCCGCGGCGATCGGGGTGGGGACGCCCCGGGCGCGCAGCTCCGCGCGGACCTCCGCGAGGTCGGTGATGCCGGGCACGGGCTGCTCCGCGTACTCGAGGCCCACGTCGGCCAGCGCGGTGAGCACGTCCACGGCCTCGGTGGGCGTCCAGCCGGCGTTGGCGTCGACGCGGACCTGCGCGTGGGGCAGCAGCGCGCGCACCCGCCGCACGCGGGCCAGGTCGGCCTCGCGGCTGCCGGGGACGAGCTCGCCCTCGGGGCCGTGCTCCGCCACCTTGACCTTGACCGCGGTGATGCCGTCGCCGTAGCGGGCCAGGACGGCCTCGACGTCGGCCGCGTCCACCGCGGGCACGGTGGCGTTGACGGGGACGGCCTGGCGGACCGGGGCGGGCCAGCCCTGCCAGCCGGCCTCGATCGCGGCGGCGAGCCACGCGGCGCTCTCGTGTGGACCGTACTCCGGGAACGGGGAGAACTCGCCCCAGCCCGCCGGGCCGCGCAGCAGCAGGGCGTGGCGCAGGTCCGTGCCGCGGAACCGCACGCGCATCGGCAGGGCGACCGCGACGGCGTCGGCCAGCAGCTCCTCGATGCTCGGCAGGGCGGGACCGCCCGGCGCGCCGGGCAGCGGGGGCAGGGCGGGGGCGGTGCTCATGCGGCCAGTCTAGGAAGGGCACTCGGCTCCCGTTCCGACGGGCGCCGCGGGGTGGGACTGTCTGTGTCGGCGCCGACGCTCAGACGGCGCGGAGGTAGCCGAGGGCACGGGCCAGGTCCACGGCGCGGTCGTGGGCGCCGAGCGCCCCCTCCAGGCCGGCGACGACGGCGGCCGTCACCTCCTCGGTGAGGTGCCAGTCGGCGGTGAACGGGTCGTCGAAGCGCGCCCACGCCGTGCCCACGGCCGCGAGCGCGCGGGTCATCTCCGTGAGGTCCCCGAAGACCGGTCGCGGCTCGTCCAGGCGGTCCTCCCAGCCCTCGTCTCCCGGGGCCATGAGCACCTGACCGGTGGAGGCCGCGTGGATGAACGGGTCGGCACCCTGCTTGGCCACCACCGTCCAGTCCTCGTTCCAGTCCACCAGCAGCGCACCGGTGCGGTGGTTCCACCGGTAGCCGGCCTGCTCGTCCCACAGGCGGTCCAGCGGGAAGAACATCACGGGCAGGCCGAGGGTGTCGATCTCCAGCCACTCCGGCCCCACGTAGCGGTAGAAGTCGGCCAGGTCCGGGGCGAGGGGCTCCTCGGCGGCCCACTCGATGGGCTCCTGCCGGCTCAGCCGGCCGAACGGGGCCAGGGCGTCCCGGGCGGCCAGCAGGTCCTCGGCCGAGAGACGGGGCCGGCCGCCCGGCTCGGCGCCCGGGCCGGGGGCCGTCCCGGTGGAGTCGCGGAGGGCCGGGCGATGTCCGTGGGCGGGGGGCACGCGGGTCATGGCCCCAGGCTAGGCAGGCGGCTCAGCGGCGCGGAGGACGGGACGGCGACGGGGGCGTGACCGTCCGATGAAGCCTGCATGACGGCTGCGCGTCCGCCACAATGGACCCCATGCCCCCCACCGCCCGCGCCCCGCGCCACCTCCCCTCGTGGACGTGGTGGCTGGCGCTGGCCGCGTGCGTGGCCGGCGTCGTGCTGGTCTACGCCGCCCTGGTGTGGTCCTCCGCCGGCCAGGTGCTCGAGTACCAGGTGTTCCGCGCCGTCGAGGAGCGCTACGCGGACACCGTGCCGGACGTGGCCTCCCAGGTGGTGCGGATCCTGCCGCTCGGGCTGGCGGTCGGCATGGCGCTGGCCTCGCTCGGCGCGCTCGCCGTGGCCCGGTGGCGGCGGCGGGGGCTGCTCGCCCTCGTCGTGCTGGTCGGGTCCAACCTCACCACGCAGCTGCTCAAGGCGGCGCTTCCGCGGCCCGAGCACGCCGACGGGGTCCCGTGGTCCGGCGGCAACTCACTGCCCTCGGGCCACATGACGCTCGCGACGGGCGCCGCGGTGGCCGCGCTGCTGCTCGTGCCCGCCCGGTGGCGACCTCTCACCATCGTCCTCGGCGCCGTGGTCAGCGCCTGCACCGGCGCCGTCGCCTACACGGAGGCCTGGCACCGGCCGTCGGACATGGCCGCCGCGGCGCTCGTGTCCGCCGCCTGGGGGCTGCTCGCCGTGCCGTTCACCCGGTACGACGGCGCACCGCGGCCCGCACCGCGCGGCGCCCGCGGCGTGGAGGCCACGCTCTGGTCCCTGGGCGTCGCGGGCCTGGCGGCCGGGTTGACGCTGCTGGCCCTCACCCTCGACACCCCCGCGACCAGCGGCGCCGGCCCCCACCCGGCGGCCGAGCCGGCCGGGATCCTGCTCAGCGCCTCCCCCACGGTCCTGCTGTGGGGCGCGCTCGGCACGGCCTTCCGCCGCGGCCGCGCGGACTGACCCCTCCCCGCACGCCCACCAGACGACGAGCCCTGCGATGTGGCGGCCATCCGCGAGGAATGGCCGCCACATCGCAGGGCTCGTCAGGGGCTGAGGCGGGCCGGGATCGTCCGGATCAGAACCGGGCGAGGGCCGCCGTCGGATCGTGGAGGCAGTCCGCCACGAACGTGAGGAACGCGCTCGCGGTGGCGCCGTCGGTGACGCGGTGGTCGAAGGTCACGGTCATCTCGGTGACCTTGCGGACCACGATCTCCCCGTCCACGACCCACGGGCGGTCGATGATCCGGCCGATGCCGAGCATCCCGACCTCGGGCACGTTGATGATCGGCGTGGCGCCGTCCGTGCCCAGCGGGCCGTAGTTGTTCAGCGTGAACGTGCCGCGGGTGAGCTCGGCCGGGGCGGCCCGGCCCGCGCGGGCGCGGCTGACGGTGTCGTTGATGGCGGCGGTGAGCTCGTCCGCGGACAGCTTCTCCGCGTGCTCGACCGACGGCACCATGAGGCCGCGGTCGGTCTGCACGGCCAGGCCGAGGTGGACGCCGTCGACCTCCACGATCTCGTCCCTGCCGTCCGCCCCCGCCTCGATGCGCGCGTTCATCACCGGGTACCGGCGCAGGCCGGCCAGGGTGAAGCGGGCGATCAGGCCGAGCAGCGAGGGCGCGTTCTCCGGGTCCTTCGCCTTGAGCGCGGCCCGCAGCTCGAGCAGGGCGGTGACGTCGACGTCCAGCCACGCCGTGACCTCCGGGACCTCGCGGCGCGAGCGGGAGAGCTGGTCCGCGATCACCTTGCGCACCCCCGTGATCGGGGTGCGGGCGACGACGGCCAGGCCGGTCCGCCCGTCCACGGCGCCCGGCTGCGCGGCGGCCCCGGCCGCCGGGGCGGCGGCGGCCGACGGCGCCGGGGTCGGGGCGGCCTGCGGGGTGGAGCCCTCGGCCGCGGTGAGCACGTCGGCGCGGGTGATCAGGCCGTCCGGGCCCGTGCCGGTCAGCGCGGCCACGTCCACGCCCTTCTCGCGGGCGAGCTTGCGGACGATCGGGGAGGTCACGCGCGGGGCGCCGGCCTCGGCCGTGGGGGCCGGCGTCGGGCGGGTGGCGCCGCGGCCGCGCTTGGACGGACGACTGCGGGAGGTGGCCTTGTGGCCGGAGGTGCCGTAGCCGATGAGCACGGCGCCGGAGGCCTCGTCGTCGGAGCCGGCGACGTCGCCGTCGCCGCCGCGGGCCTTGTCCGGCTTCGGCTGGACGCCGGCCATCTCCTCCTCGCGGTAGCTCAGCGCGCCGGGGCGGGCGGCCTCGGCCGCGGCCGCACCGGTGGACGGTGGGACGGCGAGGGTCTCGGTGCCGGCGACGGGCGCGGAGCCCTCACCGGACTCGCCGGCCTCGCCGATGGTGATCAGCGGGCTGCCGACGTCCATCGTCTCGCCCTCGGCGCCGTGCAGGATCAGCACGGTGCCGGCGTACGGGCTCGGCACCTCGACGAGGGCCTTGGCGGTCTCGACCTCGACCATGGGCTGGTCGACGGCCACGGTGTCGCCCTCGGCGACGAGCCAGCGGACGATGTCGGCCTCGGTCAGGCCCTCGCCCAGGTCGGGCAGCAGGAAGGTGTTGCTCATGCGCGGGCCTCCTCGGCGTCCAGGTCCCAGTTCAGGTCGTCGATCGCGTCCAGGATGCGGTCGATGTTCGGCAGGTGGTGCTCCTCGAGCTTCGGCGCGGGGAACGGGATGTCGAAGCCGGTCACGCGGCCCACGGGCGCCGCCAGCGAGTGGAAGCAGCGCTGCTGGATCCGGGCCACCAGCTCGGAGGCCACGGACGCGAAGCCCTGCGGCTCGGCGACGACGACGGCGCGGCCGGTCTTGGCGACCGAGGCGGTCATCGTGTCCTCGTCCAGCGGGTTCACGGTGCGCAGGTCCACGACCTCCACCGCGAGCCCCTCCTCCGCGGCCGCGTGGGCGGCGGCGAGGCAGGTGGGGACGGAGGGGCCGTAGGAGACGAGGGTGACGTCCGTGCCCTCGCGGACGACGGCGGCGCGCGCCCAGGCCTCGCCGTGCTCCTTCTTGTCCTCGACGCGGGCCCAGCCCTCCTCGAACTCTTCGCGCAGCTGGTCGAGGTCGAGCTCGGCCTTGGTCCAGTACATCTTCTTGGGCTCCATGAAGACCACCGGATCGTCCAGACGGATGGCCGAGCGCAGCATCATGTACGCGTCCTTCACCGAGGCCGGGGTGTACACCTTCAGGCCCGGGGTGTGCGCGTAGTAGGACTCGGAGGAGTCGCAGTGGTGCTCCACGCCGCCGATGCCGCCGCCGTAGGGGATGCGGATGGTGATCGGCATGGGCGTGGCGCCCTTGGTGCGGTTGCGCATCTTGGCCACGTGCGAGGCGATCTGCTCGAAGGCCGGGTATGCGAACGCGTCGAACTGCATCTCGATCACGGGGCGGGCGCCGCCGAGGGCCATGCCCACGGCCATGCCCGCGATGCCGGACTCGGCCAGCGGGGTGTCGAAGCAGCGCTCCTCGCCGAAGCGCGCGGTCAGCCCGTCCGTGATGCGGAAGACACCGCCGAGGGTGCCGACGTCCTCGCCGAACACCACCACCATGTCGTCGGCGGCCATCTCGTCGGCCAGCGCCGCGTTGAGCGCGGCGGCGAAGGTCAGGGTCGCCATGCTCAGGCCTCCTGGTGCTCGGAACGGGACAGCTCCTCGGCCAGCTGCGCGCGCTGGGCGGCGAGCTGCGGGGTCTGCACGGAGTAGACGTGGTCGAACAGCTCGAGCGGATCGAGCTCCGTCTCGGCGTTCATGGCGTCACGCAGCTGCTGCGCGACGTCCTCGGCGTCGCGGGCGATCTGGGCCGAGACCTCCTCGGTGAGGGCGCCGGTGGACTCGAGGTAGGCGGTCATGCGGCGCAGCGGGTCGCGCGCCTCCCACTCCTTCACCTCGGCGTCGTCGCGGTAGCGCGAGGGGTCGTCCGTGTTGGTGTGCGCCTGCATGCGGTAGGTGTCCGCCTCCACGAGGAAGGGGCCCTGGCCCTGCCGGCACAGCTCCACGGCGCGGCCCAGCACGGCCAGCAGGGCGCCGAGGTCGTTGCCGTCCACGCGCTCGCCGGCCAGGCCGTAGCCCACGGCCTTGTGGGCCAGGGACGGGGCGGCCGACTGCTTGGCGAACGGCACGGAGATGGCGAACTTGTTGTTCTGCACGAAGAAGATCACCGGCAGCTTGAACACGGCCGCGAAGTTCAGCGCCTCGTGGAAGTCGCCCTCGGAGGTGCCGCCGTCGCCGACCATGGCCAGGCACACGACCTCCTCGCCGCGCAGGCGGGCGGCCTTGGCCATCCCGACGGCGTGCAGCATCTGGGTGGTCAGGGGCGTGGACTGGATGGAGACGCGGTGCTTCTGGGGGTCGTAGCCCTGATGCCAGGTGCCCTGGTAGGCCACCATCACCTCGAGCGGCGGGACGCCGCGGGCGATCACGGCCACGGTGTCGCGGTAGGTCGGGAACAGCCAGTCGTCCTCGCCCAGGCAGACGGCGGCGGCGACCTCGGAGGCCTCCTGGCCGTGCGAGGACGGATAGACGGCCATGCGGCCCTGGCGCACCAGGGCGTAGGCCTGGTCGTTGACGCGGCGGCCGATGACGAGGTGGCGGTAGGCGGCCAGCAGCTCCTCGGCGGAGGGCAGCGGATACTCATGGCCGGGCTCGGTGCCCTGCTCCTCCGGGGCCAGCAGAGTGCCGTCCTCGCCGATCAGCTGGATGCGGCGGGCGGCGGGGAGCAGGTACTCCTCGAGGGAGATGCCGAAGGCGGCGCCGGCGTTCGGGCGGGTCTCGGCCTCGTCGGTCCGGGCGGCCCCGGGTACGGCGGGGGTGGGGTCACTCATGGCGGGTCCTCTCGATCTGTGGCCTTCAGTGTGCCCAAGAGGGTCAATGTGTCGCGCGCCCACCCGGAATCACGAGACGATCCGGCGCAGATCAGGCACTCCATCGGACGAACTGCTATTGTGACTCGTGCCACGTAGACGGTCCGCCGCCGCGTGGCCGACCCCGTCCGCCCCGCCCCAGGAGGAGCCATGGCCGCCGAGCCGCTGGACCGCGTGGACCGCGCGATCGTCCGCGAACTGACGCGGGACGGGAGGATGTCCGTCGCGGCCCTGGCCGAGCGCGTGCACATCTCCCGCGCGCACTGCTACTCGCGCCTGAACCGCCTGCAGGACGCGGGCGTGATCACAGGCTTCACCGTGCGGGTCGACCCCGTCAAGGTCGGCTTCGGGGCCTCCGCCCACGTGACCATGAAGCTGCGTCAGCACGACTGGCGCGAGCTGCGCGCCACGCTCCTGGCCATCCCCGAGGTCTCCCACGTCTCCCTCGTGGGCGGGAACATGGACGTGATCCTGCTGGTCCGCGCGCGGGACACCGCCGACCTGCGCCGCGTGATCTTCGACGAACTGCAGACCCTGCCGAGCGTCGTCGACACGCAGACGTACATGGTCTTCGACGACCAGGCCTCCGGGCAGACCATCCCCCCGGACGAGACCGCCGACTGAGCCGACGGTCCGGTGCCCCGGTCAGCGGGGGCGCACGACGACGGGCGGCGGGTCCGCCACGGCCCCCGGCCCGCGCGGCAGCACCGCGGCGAACACGACCGCTCCGACCCCGCAGACGACCGCGAGGGAGCCGACGCCGACGGCCAGCCCGGCCGCGGCGGTCGCTCCGGAGAGCAGCAGCGGCCCGGCGAGCATCCCCGCGTCGGACATCGAGCGCCACAGACCGAGGAACTGGGCGCGCGCGTTCGGCGGCGAGTGGTCCGCCGCGAGGGTCATCACGATCCCCGCGCCGAAGCCGTTGCCGATGCCCAGCAGCACCGCCGCCGCCGCGAACGCCGTCGGCTCCCGGGTGAGGCTGATCGCCAGGAACCCCGCCCCCAGCAGGGTCAGGCACGGCACCGCCACGGCGCGCCGGCCGAAGCGGTCCATGAGCCGACCCGAGGGGTAGAAGAGCAGCAGGTCCGCCGCGCCGGCCAGGCCGAAGACGAGCGACGCCGTCGCCGCGTCCAGGCCCAGGTGCGTGGCCCACAGCGGGATGACGGCGTTGCGCGCCGCGCGGGCGGCGGAGACGGCCACGACACCGAAGCCGGCCGTGAGCAACGCCCCGCGCCGGGCGCGCGCCACGTCCAGCAGCCGGGGTCGACCGGCCGGGGCGGACTGCTCCCCCGCCGCCGGACCGGACGCCGGCACCGGCAGATCCCGGATCCGCAGGCACAGCAGGGCGCCGACGGCCATGGCCGCGGCCGCCGCGGCGAACGCGCCGTCCAGCCCGAGCGGGGCCTGCGCGGCGGCGCCCAGGAACGGGCCCAGGAAGGTCCCGATCCGCACGGTCCCGCCGAGCGTGGACATCGCGCGGGCCCGGTGCGTGGCCGGCACCGCCACCGCCAGGTACGCCTGGCGGGCCAGGTTGAACCCGGCCCCGGCCATGCCCACGGCGAGCACCGCGGCCAGGAACAGCGCCAGCCGCCCCGGCTCGGCCACCCCCGCCGCCGACGGCCCGGAGGACACCCCGGCCGTCGTCGCCCAGGCCAGGCCCGCGCCCGCCGTGCCGAGCACCGCGGAGACGACCATGGTGACCCGCTCACCCGCCCGGGCCGCGAGCGCCGAGGCCGGCCCGTTGGCCACGAGCGAGCCGAGCCCCACCAGCAGCACGACGGCGGCCGCCCGCGCCGCGTCCAGGCCGAGGGCCAGCGCCGCCACCGCGAGCGCGGGCGTCATCGCGCCCAGGCCGACGGCGTAGACGGTGGAGGGGGCGTAGATCTGCACGGCGTCGCGCAGCGCCTCCCGGGTGCGGGCGGCGGGGGCGGAGCGGGGACGCATGCCCGCGAGCGTAGCGGGACTGCACGCGCGCCATCGTCGGGGGACCGGGTCACTACGCTGGTGCCATGGCCTCCCGCACCGCCTCTCCGCCGCCCTCGCCCGCCCCGTCCCCCGCCGCTCCCCGCGGCGCCCTGGACCGGTACTTCCGCATCACCGAGCGCGGCTCGTCGGTGGGCCAGGAGTTCCGCGGCGGCCTCGCCACGTTCCTGGCGATGAGCTACATCGTGGTGCTGAACCCGCTGATCCTGTCCGGGCCCGACTCGGCCGGGAACACCCTGGGCATCCCCGCCGTGGCCGCCGTGACCGCGCTCGTGGCGGGCGTCATGACCATCGTCATGGGCGTGTGGGCGCGGCACCCGTTCGCGGTGGCCGCGGGCCTGGGCGTCTCCGCGTTCGTCTCCATCACCATCGCCACGACACCGGGACTCACCTGGCCCCAGCTGATGGGCCTCGTCACCCTCGCCGGTCTCGTGATGCTGCTGCTCGTGGTGACCGGCTTCCGACGCGCCGTGTTCGACGCGGTCCCGGAGTCGCTGAAGTCCGGCATCGTGGTGGGCATCGGCCTGTTCATCGCGCTGATCGGCCTCGTCAACGCCGGGTTCGTGCGGCGGCTGCCGGACGCCGCCGACACCACGGTCCCGGTGGGCCTGGGCACGGGCGGCGAGCTCGAGGGCTGGCCCGTGCTGGTCTTCGTCGTCGGGCTGCTGCTGACCGCGGTCCTCGTGATCCGCAAGGTGCGCGGCGCCATCCTGATCGGCATCGTCGTGGCGACGATCCTCGCCAACGTGCTGGAGGCCGTGTTCCACATCGGCCCCTCCGTGGACGCCGACGGGAACGCCGTGCCCACCGGCTGGTCCCTGATCGCCCCCTCCCTGCCCGAGTGGACCGCCCCGGACCTGCACCTGCTCGGCAGCGTGGACCTGTTCGGCGCCTTCACCTCCGTGGGCGGGCTGATGGCCTCCCTGCTCGTGTTCGCGATCCTGCTCTCCGTGTTCTTCGACGCGATGGGCGTCTCCGTGGGCCTGGCCCGCGAGGCCGGCACCGTGAACCCGGACGGTTCCATCCCCGACCTGAACCGGGTGCTCGCCGCGGACGCGCTCGCGGTCGCCGTGGGCGGCGGCGCCTCCGGCTCGGCGCACCAGATCTTCGTGGAGTCCGGCACCGGCATCGGCGAGGGCGCCCGGACCGGCCTGGCCTCCGTGTTCACCGGCCTGTTCTTCCTCGCGGCCGTGTTCCTCTCCCCGCTCATCCACCTCGTGCCGTTCGAGGCCGTGGCCCCCGCGCTCGTGGTGGTCGGGTTCATGATGTGCCAGCACGTGGTGCAGATCGACTGGTCCGACCCGGGCGCGGCCTTCCCGGCGTTCCTCACGTTCATCCTCATGCCGTTCACCTACTCGATCGTCAACGGCATCGGCGCCGGCGTGGTGGCCTACGCGGTGATCCGCACGGGCCAGGGCCGCGGCCGCGAGGTGCACCCGCTGCTGTGGTTCGTGGCGCTCGCGTTCGTCACGTACTTCGGGCTCGGCGTGGTCCGGGCCTCGCTCGGCCTGAACTGACCCGCCACCCCCGACGACGGCGCACCGGACCGGTGCGCCGCCGTCGTCGTGTGCGGCGCGGGGTGTCGGCCCCGCCCCGCGCGGCGTGATGGGATGGGCCGCATGCCCCAGACCACTTCGCACGCCCCCGTCCCGCCGTCCGTCTCCGCCGAGCCCGTGGCCCGCCGCCACCACGGCCACACGTTCCAGGACGACTTCGAGTGGCTGCGCGGCAAGGCGGAGCCCCGCGTGCTCGAGCACCTGGCCGCCGAGAACGCGTACACCGAGGCCGTGACCGCGGACCAGGCGCCGCTGCGCGAGGCGATCGTCGGCGAGATCAAGGCCCGCACGGTGGAGACGGACCGCTCCGTGCCCGCCCGCCGGGACGGGTGGTGGTACTTCGTGCGCACCCGCGAGGGCGCCGAGTACCCGATCCACTGCCGCGTGCCCGCACGCGACACCGGCGACCTCGAGGCCGACTGGACCCCGCCCGTCGTCACCCCGGACGCCGCCCTGCCGGGCGAGCAGGTGATCCTGGACGGCAACGCCGAGGCCGAGGGGCACCCGTTCTTCGCGCTCGGCGGCCTGCACATCAGCCCGGACGCCACCCGGGTGGCCTACGCCGTGGACCACACCGGCGACGAGCGCTTCACCCTGCGCGTGCGCGAGATCGCCACGGGCGAGGACCTGCCGGACGCGGTCGAGAACGTGGCCCACGGCGTCCGCTTCGACCGCTCGGGCACCCGCGTGTTCTACACCGTGTGGGACGACTCGTGGCGGCCGTACCAGGTCAAGGCCCATGTGCTCGGCACCGACCCGGCCGAGGACGTGCTCCTGCACGAGGAGGCCGACCCGGGCATGTGGACCGGCTTCGAGGGCGTGGCCGACCGCACCCAGCTGCTGATCGGCGTCGGCAACTCGGAGGTCTCCGAGACCCTCGTGGTCGACCTGCCGGAGGACCCCGCCGCGCCCCTGCCCGCCCCGCGTGTGCTGATCCCCCGCGCGTGGCGGATGCTCGCGGACGTCGAGCCCGTCACGGACGCCGACGGCGTCCGCCGGCTGCTCGTGGTCCACGACCGCGCCCTGGACGACGACGGCGCCCCCGTCGCCGCGCCCAACGGGATGCTCTCGGTGGTCGCCGAGGCGGACGTCGCCGACCGCGGCGCCTGGCGCACCGTCGTGCCGCACCGCGAGGACGTGAAGGTCGACGGCGTCATGGTCACCCTGACCCACGCCGCCCTGGCCGTGCGCCGGGAGACGACCCCGCGCGTCGTCGTCGCCGAGCTGGACGCCGTGCTGGCCGGGCAGGCCGCGCACTGGCGCGAGCCCGCGTTCGACGAGGAGCTCTACGCGTGCCACCTGTCCGCGACGGCGGCCGAGTCCCCGTTCCTGCGGCTGGCCTACACGTCCTGGATCACGCCCGCGCGCGTGCTGGACGTCTCGGCGGCGACCGGCGAGGTGCACCTGCGCCGCGAGACGGAGGTGCCCGGCTACGACCCGGCCGACTACGTGGCCGAGCGCGTGTGGGCGCCCGCGTCCGAGCCGTCGTCGGTGACCGGGGAGGACGTGCGGATCCCCGTCACCGTGATCCGGCGCCGCAGCGTGGAGCCGGACGGGACGGCCCCGTGCGTGGTGTACGGCTACGGCTCCTACGAGATGTCCATGGACCCCGTGCTGGGTGTGGCCCGGCTGTCCCTGCTGGACCGGGGCGTGGTGTTCGCGGTCGCGCACGTGCGCGGCGGCGGCGAACTGGGCCGGCGCTGGTACGAGGACGGCAAGAAGCTGGCCAAGCGGCACTCCTTCACGGACTTCGTGGACGCCACCCGGCACCTCGTGGACCTCGGCTGGGCGGACCCGGCGCGCGTGGCCTGCATGGGCGGCTCGGCCGGCGGCCTGCTCATGGGCGCGGTGCTGAACCTCGCGCCGGATCTGTACCGGGCGTGCCTGGCGGTGGTGCCGTTCGTGGACGCGCTCACCACCATCCTCGACCCGGAGCTGCCGCTGTCCGCGCTCGAGTGGGAGGAGTGGGGCAACCCGATCGAGGACGCGGCCGTGTATGAGGCCATGCGCGCCTACACCCCGTACGAGAACGTGCGGGCGGTGGACTACCCGGCGATCGCGGCCGTGACGAGTCTGAACGACACCCGCGTGCACTACGTCGAGCCGGCCAAGTGGGTGGCCCAGCTGCGCCGCACCGTCACCTCGGACCAGGCGAGGCCGCTGGCCGACGGCGGCGCGCCCGTGCTGCTGCGCACCGAGATGGACGGTGGGCACGGGGGCGCCTCCGGCCGGTACCAGGGCTGGGAGGACACCGCGTGGGAGTACGCGTTCCTGCTCACGGCGCTGGGGGCCGTCGAGCGGCTGGACTGACGGGGCGGACGGTCAAGCCTCGGCCGCGCCGCGGGCGTCCTCCAGGGCGTCCACGGCGCGGATCAGGCCCAGGTGGGAGAACGCCTGCGGGAAGTTGCCCGCCATCCGGTCCAGCTCGTCGTCGTACTCCTCGGCCATGAGCAGCAGGTCGTTGGCACAGTCGTCCAGGCGGGCCATGAGGCGCTCCGCGTCCTCGACGCGGCCGGATCGGGCGTACTGCTCCACGAGCCAGAAGGCGCACATGATGAACGGCGCCTCCTCGCCCGGCAGCCCGTCCATGCCGGTGGCGCGGTACCGCATCACCAGGCCGGTCTGGGTGACGAGGTCCTCCTCCACGCGGGCCACCGTGGCGAGCATGTGCGGATCGTCGTGGGGCACGAAGCCGGTGTGGGGGATCTGCAGCAGGGAGGCGTCCGTCTCCGTGGAGCCGTAGGTCTGCCGGAAGGCGCCGTCCTCGTCCACGCCCTCGGTGAGGATCTCCTCCCGTAGCTCCTCCCGCGCCCGCTCCCAGGCCTCGAGCTCGTCGTCGCGGGCCGGCAGCCCGTGGTCCCGGGCGGCGTGCAGGGCCTGGTCCAGGGCGGCCCACATCATCACGCGGCCGTGCGTGAAGAACGCGGGCTCGCCCCGCATCTCCCACAGGCCGTGCTCCTTCGTGTCCCGGTGCGCCAGCAGGCGCTCCACGAGCCGCTTCTGCAGCGTCCAGGACCACGGGTCCTCCCCCACGCCCGCGTCCCGCAGCTTCCCGAGGGCGAGCATCACCGTGCCGATCACGTCCGCCTGCCACTGGTCCGCGGCCCCGTTGCCCACGTGCACGGGGCGCGAGCCCTCGTAGCCGGGCAGGTGCTCGAGGTCCCGCTCGGGCATGCGGCGCCCGCCGGAGAGCGTGTACATGATCTGCACGTCCTGCGGGTCGCCGGCGATCGCGCGCAGCAGCCAGTCCCGCCAGGCCTTGGCGTCCTCCGTGTGGTTGTGGGCCATGAGCGCCTCGAGGGTGAGGGCGGTGTCCCGCAGCCACACGTAGCGGTAGTCCCAGTTGCGCACGCCCCCGATGTCCTCCGGCAGGCTCGCGGTGGGGGCGGCCACGATGCCGCCCGTGTCCCGGTGGGTCAGGCCCTTGAGCACCAGCAGGGAGCGGGCCACCCGGTCGGCGCGCGGGCCGGTGGCCTCCAGCTCGCCCAGCCACTCCACCCAGCCGGCCACGGTGGCCTCGAGGGCCCGCTCCGCGTTCGGGGCGGCCGGCGCCATGAACCACGAGGGGTACCAGGCGAGCGTCCATGCGGCGGACCCGCCCTCCTCCAGCGGGGTGCTGCCGCGGTGGCTCAGCCCGTCCGGGCTCAGGTCCGGCCCGTGCACGGCCAGGGCGTCGCCGCCGGCGACCACCGCGAGGAAGGACTCCCCCGCCGGGTCGGTCTGCCGGGACACCCACGGGGTCACCTCGCCGTAGTCCAGCCGGACGTGGAGCCGCTGCTCCACGCTCACGCGGCCGGCGGTGCAGCGCACGAGCCGCACCAGGTCCGCCCGGGCCTGTTCGCCCTCGCCCGTCGAGGCGAGCGCGCCGCCGTCGTCGTCCACCGCCACGCCGGAGCCGCGATGGCTGGTCAGCGGCATGAACTCGAGGACCTCCGCCTCCCCCTCGGGGCCGCGCCAGCGCGTGCGCAGCACGAGCGTGCCGGGCAGGTAGGCGCGCTCCACGACCTCGCCGTCGGCGATCCGCAGGCTCCACTGCCCGTGCTCCGGCTCGCCCAGCAGGGAGGTGAATACGGACGGGGCGTCGAACCGGGGCAGGCACAGCCACGTCACGTCCCCCTCGCGGGTGACGAGCGCCCCCGAGTGCTGGTTGGACAGGTACGCGTGGTCCTCGATGAGCGGCGGGCGGCGGGGGGTCGTCGTGGTCATGCCCTCCAGTCCATCATCCGCGACGCGCGGCGGGCCAGGGCTGAGGCCGCGCCCGGCCCGGCGGGCATGGACGGGCACGCATGGACGGGCACGCATGGACTGGATCGGCGGGCCGACGGGAGACTGGCCGGGACCGCCCGCCGCCGACGCCGAAGGACACCCATGACCTCCCCCGCCGACCGCGACGATGTCGCCCTGATCATCCTGGGCGCCACCGGTGACCTCACCTCGCGCCTGCTGCTGCCCGGCCTGGCCGGTGCGCTGGCCGCCCACGACCTGCCGCGGGTGACGCTCGTGGGCTCCTCCCACAGCGAGCACAGCACGGACGAGTGGCGCTCGATCGTGCGCGAGGGCCTCGCGGGCGCCGCCCTGGACGAGGACGAGGTCGAGGACCTCGTCGCGCGCGCCGCGTGGCACACCGCCGACGCCACGGACGCCGACGACCTGCGCGCCCTGTTCGAGACGGCCCGCGAGGCCGCCGGCCCGGACGCCGCGCCCGTGCTGTACTTCGCCCTCGGCCCCGGCATCACGCGGGAGGCCGTGGGCGCGCTCGCCGGCTTGGAAGACCTGCCGGACGGGCTGCGCCTGGCCCTGGAGAAGCCGTTCGGCGAGGACGAGGAGAGCGCCCGCGAGCTCAACGCGGTGCTGGCCGACGTCGTCGAGGAGGACCGCGTGTTCCGCGTGGACCACTTCCTGGGCGAGTCCATGGTCACCGCGCTGCTCGGGCTGCGCACCGCGAACCGGCTGCTGGGGCGCGTGTGGGGCGGGCGTGACGTGGAGCGGGTCGACGTGGTGGTGGACGAGACGATCGCGCTCGAGGGGCGCGCCGAGTTCTACGACGGCACCGGCGCGCTAAAGGACATGGTCCAGTCGCACCTGCTGCAGGTGCTGGCCATGGCGGCGCTCGAGCCGCCGGAGCGGCTGCGTCCGCAGGAACTGCACGACGCCGTCGTCGAGGTCCTGCGCGCCACCCGGGTGTGGCAGGACGACCCCGTGGCCGCCTCCCGCCGCGCCCGCTACACCGCCGGCGAGGTGGACGGCGAGCGGATCCCCGCCTACGCGGAGGAGGAGGGCGTGGACCCCGGGCTGCGGACCGAGACGCTGGCCGAGGTCACCCTCGCCGTGGACACCGAGCGGTGGCGCGGCGTGCCGTTCCGGCTGCGCTCCGGCAAGGCGCTGGGCCGGAAGCGGTGGGAGGTGGCGCTGACCCTGCGGGCGCCCGAGGACGTGCCGGAGGGCCTCTCGCCCGCGGAGGGCCGGGACCGGATCGTGGTGGGCCTGGACCCGCGCGAGGTGCGGATCGAGCTCGCCGTGGACGGGGCCGACACCCCGTTCGACGCCGAGCGGCGCACCCTCGCCGCCGACCTGGGCGAGGAGCAGGTGGACGCCTACGGGGAGGTGCTGCGCGGCATCCTCACCGGGCAGACGCTGCTGAGCGTGCGCGGCGACGCCGCCGAGGAGTGCTGGCGGATCCTGGCGCCGGTGCTCGCCGCGTGGGAGGCCGAGGAGGTGCCGCTGGACGAGTACCCGGCCGGGTCGGCGGGGCCGGCGGGCTGGGGGTGAGGGGCGGGGCCGAGAGGCGCCGTGGCACCGATATGACCCTTCTCAGCGCTCTTCAGTCCCTGAGAAGGGCCGTTCCGGTGCCGAGGATGCTGCGCGGCTGAGCTCCCGTTCCTCGAACGAGAGCGCCGCTGGGGGCTCCCGTTTCCCGAACGAAGGCGCGGGGTGGCGGGCCGCCGGTACTGTTCTGGGCATGAGCGAGCAGCACCGCCTGGACCGTGACCGCCTCCCCGAGCAGGTCTCCGACCTCTTCGACCCCGTGCGCTGGCGCGTGGTGGAGGGCTTCGACTTCGAGGACATGACCTACCACCGGCAGGTGGAGCGCGACGCGCAGGGCCGCTGGGTGCGCGACCTGCCCACGGTCCGCATCGCCTTCGACCGCCCCGAGGTGCGCAACGCGTTCCGTCCCGGCACCGTGGACGAGCTCTACCGCGCGCTGGACCACGCCCGGATGACCCCGGACGTCGGCACGGTGCTGCTCACCGGCAACGGTCCCTCCCCCAAGGACGGGGGCCACGCGTTCTGCTCGGGCGGCGACCAGCGCATCCGCGGCCGCGACGGCTACCGCTACGCCGAGGGGGACACGGCGGAGACCATCGACCCCGCCCGGGCCGGCCGCCTGCACATCCTCGAGGTCCAGCGGCTGATGCGCACCTCGCCCAAGGCGATCATCGCCGTCGTGAACGGCTGGGCGGCCGGCGGCGGCCACTCGCTGCACGTGGTCGCGGACCTCACCCTCGCCTCCCGCGAGCACGGGAAGTTCAAGCAGACGGACGCCACCGTGGGCTCCTTCGACGCCGGCTACGGCTCGGCCCTGCTCGCCCGGCAGGTGGGCCAGAAGCGCGCCCGCGAGATCTTCTTCACCGCCCGCGAGTACTCGGCCGAGGAGATGGTGGCCATGGGCGCGGTGAACGAGGCCGTGGACCACGAGCGCCTCGAGGAGGTCGCCCTCGAGTACGCCGCGGACATCAACCGTCAGTCCCCGCAGGCCCTGCGCATGCTCAAGTTCGCGTTCAACCTTCCCGACGACGGCATGGCCGGCCAGCAGGTCTTCGCCGGCGAGGCCACGCGCATGGCCTACATGACGGACGAGGCCGTGGAGGGCCGGGACGCGTTCCTGCAGAAGCGCGACCCGGACTGGTCCGCCTTCCTGTACCACTTCTGACCGACCACCACGGCAGGACGGAGACCCGCCCATGCTCGCTCTGCTCAACGACCAGCCCATCCTCGTCCTCATGGCCACGGTTGCCCTGGGCGCCGCCGTCGGCACCATCCCCCTGGGCAAGATCCGCCTCGGCGCTTCGGGAGCACTGTTCGTGGGCCTGCTCGTCGGGGCGGTGCTGCCCGACGTCGGCGACCGGCTGGCCCTGTTCCAGAGCTTCGGCCTGGCCCTGTTCGCCTACCTGATCGGGCTCGGCGCCGGCAAGGTGTTCTTCCGGGACCTGCGCCGCAACCTGCCCCTGATGCTGGCCGCCGTCGTCGTGGTGATCCTCACCGCCTTCACGGTGCACCCGCTGGCCGCGCTGCTCAACCTGGACCTGCCGACGGCGATCGGCGTGTGGACGGGTTCGCTCACCGCGACGCCGGCGATGGCGCTGGCGAACCAGCTCACCGGCGGGCAGGCCCCGGCCGTAGGCTACGGGCTGTCCTACCTGGTGGGCGTGGTCGGCACCATCATCGCGATCACCGTGCTCGCCGCCCGCCCGTGGAGCAGTTCCCCGCGCGATCCGGCGCCGGTGACCGACGGCAAGCTGCGCTTCACCGCCGCGGCCGCCACCTCCGCCCTCGCCGTGCGGGAGATCCCGGGGATCGCCGAGGGGCTGGTGCGCGTGGTGGCGCTGCGCCACGGCGGCGTGGCCCGGATCGCCGGCTCCGCCGACCGGATCGAACCCGGGGACGAGGTCGTCCTGGACGGCACGGAGAAGAACATCGACGCGGCCGTGCAGGCCTTCGGCCGACGCACCGGCGCCGACCCGGCGCGGGTGATGAACCCGCTGCAGACCTCCATGGTCATCGTCACGGCCCGCGCCCTGGCCGATCGCCGCCTGGGCACGCTGTCCCTGCGCGAGCGCTTCGGCACCGACGTCGCCCGGCTGCGGCGCGACGACGTCGAGTCGCTGGCCACCCCGCAGACCGAGCTCAAGGTCGGCGACCGGGTGCTCATCGTGACCACCGCGCCGCGGATGGAGGCGGTGCGCGACTTCTTCGGCAACTCGACGCGCGGGCTCTCGGACCTGGACTGGATCTCCCTGGGCACGGGCATGGCGCTGGGCTACCTGCTGGGCATGGTGACGATCCCGCTTCCGGGCGGGGCCTCCTTCTCCCTCGGCCCGGCGGCCGGGTGCATCCTCGTCGGCCTCGCCCTCGGTGCGATCGGCCGAACGGGACCCACGGTGTGGGAGCCGTCCACGGAGATCGCACTGACACTGCGGCAGTTCGGCCTCATGCTCTTCCTGGGCGTGGTGGGCCTGGCCGCCGGCCCGGCGTTCATCGAGACGGTGTTCACCCGGGTCGGCGGGCTGGCCATCCTGATGTCCGCCGTGCTCACCGCGCTGACCGCGGCCCTGCTCATCGCCGCGGCACGGCTGCTGGGGCAGTCCGTGGATCGCACCTTCGGGGCGCTGGCGGGCATCACGGGCCAGCCGGCGATCCTGGACTACGCGCTCTCCCGGTCCACCGACGCCCGCGTGACCGAGGGGTACGCCCAGCTGTTCGCACTGATCATGGTGGTCAAGATCGCCACCGTGCCGTTCATGCTCTGACCGGCCGGTCGGATCCGGTCCGCCGCGCGGGTCCGTCCGACCGTCGGGCCTCCTACACTCGGGGCCATGCCCGCCACCGCCGATACCCTCGCCCGCGCCACGGACGCCCTCGCCGCGGCCTTCGACGGCGGCGCCCCCGTCGAGCTGACCGCCGACGGCGCCGCGCTCCCCCGGCCCGAGGCCCGCGACCCGCGCCGCTGCGGGGACCCGGACGCCGTCGCCGTGGTGCGCACCTCCGGGTCCACGGGCACGCCGAAGCAGATCGTCCTGACCGGCGCGGCCCTGCGCGCCTCGGCCGCGGCCACGGCCCGGCGGCTCGGCGGCGAGGGGGCGTGGCTGCTGGCCCTCGGCGTGCACTACGTGGCCGGGCTCGCCGTGCTCTCCCGCTCGATCGCGGCCGGGACCGCACCCGTGGCCCTGCCACCGGGCCCGTTCACGCCCGCGGCGTTCGCCACCGGGGCGGCCGCCCTGCCCGACAACGCCGGCCCCCGGCTCGTCTCGCTCGTCCCCACCCAGCTCGCCCGCCTCCTCGCGGCCGACGCCGACCCGGCCGGGCGGGCGGCCCTGCGTTCCTTCGACCGCGTGCTCGTGGGCGGCGCCCGGCTCGATCCCGCGCTGCGGGCCGCGGCCGAGGCGGCGGGGGTGCGCCTCACCGCCACCTACGGCATGGCCGAGACGTGCGGCGGCTGCGTCTACGACGGCGTGCCGCTGCCCGGCGTCGCCGCCGCGGTGGCCCCGGACGACCCCGACGCCCCGCCGCGCGTGCGCCTGGCCGGGCCCATGGTGGCGGCCGGCTACCTCGACGACCCGGCCCGCACCGCCGCCCACTTCGTCACTGCCGCGGACGGCGCCCGCGCCTTCCTGACCGAGGACACGGGCGTGCTCTCCCCCACCGACGACGGCGGCGTGCGGCTGGCCGTGACCGGTCGCCTGGACGACGTCGTCATCACGGGCGGGGTGAAGGTGTCCGCGGCGGCGGTGACCGCGGTGCTCGAGGCGCACCCGGGCGTCGCGGCGGCCCACGTGGCCGGCGTGCCGGATCCCGAGTGGGGCGCCCGGCTGTGCGCCGCCGTCGTGCCCGCCCACCCGGCCGCGGCCCCCGACGAGGCCGTCCTGCGCGCCCACGTGCGCGAGGCGCTGGGTGCGGCCGCGGTGCCCAAGACGTGGCTCGTCCTCGACGCCCTGCCCCTGCTCTCCACCGGCAAGATCGACCGGCAGGCCCTGGCCGCCCGGTTCACCGCCGGCTGAGCGCCGCCCCGCCCGCGTGGGAGAATGACCCGGGCCCGGCCGACGTCGGGCCCCGGCCGCGCGCCGCCGTCGACCCGGCCCGCCGCGCGCCGCTGCCCACCCCGCTCCCCAGGAGGAACCCCCGCCCATGGCCGCCACGCTCTCCCAGTGGGTCGCCGCCGCGCGCCTGCGCACGCTGCCCATGGCGATCGCCCCCGTGATCGTCGGTTCGGCCGCCGCCGCGGAGCTCGGCTCCTTCCACCTCGGCGCGGCGCTGCTGGCCCTCGTGGTGTCGCTCGCGCTGCAGATCGGCGTGAACTACGCCAACGACTACTCGGACGGCATCCGCGGCACCGACGACGAGCGCGTGGGCCCCTTCCGGCTCACCGTCTCCGGGCTCGTGCCCGCGGCCCAGGTGAAGCAGGCGGCCTTCGCGTCCTTCGGCCTCGCCGGACTGGCCGGCCTGGGACTCATCCTGCTCTCGGGGCACTGGTGGTTCCTGCTGGTCGGCGTCGCCTGCGTGCTGGCCGCGTGGTTCTACACCGGCGGGAAGCGGCCGTACGGGTACCTCGGCCTCGGCGAGGTGTTCGTGTTCGTGTTCTTCGGGCTGGTGGCCGTCCTCGGCACCACGTACACCCAGGCCGACGCCGTCAGCGGCCTGGCCTGGGCCGGCGCGATCGGCTGTGGGCTGATCTCCACGGCCCTGCTCATGGCCAACAACATCCGGGACATCCCCACGGACCGCGAGGTCGGGAAGATGACGCTGGCCGCCCGCCTGGGCGACGGACCCGCGCGGGCGTCCTACGGCGTCATGCTGGCCGTCGCCCTGCTGCTGCCGCTGTTCTGGGTGGCGGTGCACCCGGGGCTGCTGCTCGTGCCGATCGGCGGCCTGCTCGCGATCCGGCCGATCCGCACGGTGCTGCGCGCCGACGACCGCCGGGCGCTGATCCCGGTGCTGCGCGCGACCGGCGTGATCGGGATCGTCTACGCGATCACGTTCACCCTCGGCGCGCTGCTCTGAGCCGCACGGGATGACGACGGCGGCGGCATCCGCCCCGTCGCCCCGCGGGGCTCACTCGCGGAACCGGCCCTCGGTGTAGGCGTCCTCGGCGTCCGCGTCGGCGGTCTCGGTGCGGCCCCGGCGGCCCGGGCGGCCCTCCCACGCGGCGGACAGGTCCTCGGTGGCCCCCGTGCGCAGGCGGCCGAGGAAGAGGTAGCTGACCGCGAACGTCAGGATCGTGGCCGCGATCACCCCGAAGATCATCCCGAGGTCCATCACGTAGTAGAACAGCGCCCACAGGGCGACGAAGACGACCACGCGGACCAGACCGTAGAAGAAGATGCGCACCGGTCCATCCTACGAGGAAGGACGCCCCGCCCGCCGACCGCCCAGCCCGCGCCTAGACTGGAAGGATGGGCCGCTTCATCATCCCCGCCGCGATCATCCTCGCGGGCCTGACCCTCTACGCGCTGTTCGAGGCGCTGCTGACCCCCGCCCGCGAGGTGCGCAGCCTGCCGAAGGCGGCGTGGGTGGCGGTCATCGTGCTCGTGCCGCTCGTGGGGCCGCTGCTGTGGCTGCTGCTCGGCCGCGCCCGCCCGGCCGGCGCGGCCGGCCGCCCGGCGCCCCGGCCCACCGGGGCCCCGGACGACGACGAGGCGTTCCTGCGCAGCCTGCGCATGCAGCGCCGCCAGGACGCCCGCGAGCAGGACCTGGACCGCCGCGAGGCCGAGCTACGCGCCCGCGAGGAGGAGCTGCGCCGTCGTCGGGAGCAGGGCGACGACGACGCCGACCCGGACGGCGACGGCCCGCGCGCCTGAGGGGCCCCGCCGGACTCAGCCGGGCAGACCCGCGTACGAGTGCAGGCCCGGGAAGTACGTGTTCACGATCGTGTAGTTGAACACGATGCACAGGAAGCCCACGATGCTCAGCCAGGCCGCGCGGGCGCCGGTCCAGCCGCGGGTGGCGCGGGCGTGCAGGTACGCCGCGTAGACCACCCAGATGACGAAGGACCAGACCTCCTTGGTGTCCCAGTTCCAGTACCGGCCCCACGCGGCTTCGGCCCAGATGGCGCCGGCGATCACGGTGAACGTCCACATCACGAAGGCGATCGCGTTGAGGCGGTAGGACCAGTTCTCCAGCCCCTGCGCGGCCGGCACGAGGCGCAGGAACGCCCACGAGCGCTCGCCCGCCGCGGCGCGCTTCTCCGCACGGTCCTGCAGCAGCTGCAGCACGGACATCGCCGCGGTCAGCGCGAACAGCGAGCTGGCGAGCACGGCGATGGACACGTGGATGACGAGCCACGGCGACTGCAGCGGCGGCTGGAGGTGGCCCACCGGCGTCGGGAAGCCCATGGTGGCCGCGCACATCATGGCCACCACGAGACCGGTGACGAACGTGCCCACGAAGCGCAGGTCCTTGCGGAAGAGGAACAGCAGGTAGACGGTCGTGATCACGAGCGCGCCCGTGGTCATGAACTCGTACAGGTTGCCCCACGGCACGCGGGAGGCGGCGAGGCCGCGGGCGACGACGGCGAACGCGTGCAGCGCCCAGCCGACGGCCAGCACGGCCACGGCCACGTTGGCGACCGGGCGGCGGCCGCCGCCCGTGTAGTCCATGTCCTCGTCCACGAGGTCACCGTCCGCGTCGACGCCGGGCTCGGCGGCGGCGGCCGGCCGGGCCGTGTCGGAGTCGCTCGCGCCGACCGCCGTGGACCCGCCGACGGCGACCCCCACGGTCTCGTGGGCCGGAGCGGTGCGCACCTGCCCGCGCTGGGCCGCGAGGTCGGCCTCGAGGCGGCGGATGGTGGCCGAGGCGGTGGCCATGTCGATGGTGAACAGGATGAACGCCGCCGCGTACACGAGCGCGGCGATGAGCATGAAGAGGTCGCTGTACAGCGCCAGCTGCTCGTTCACGGGGGCCGTGGGGTTGAACACTGTCAGTCTCCTGATCGGGCGTCGGCGGGGCCGGCGGGGGTCTCGGGGGTGGTGGAGGTGGACTGGGGGGCGGCACCGGCCGCGGCGTCGTCGGCCGTCTCGGTGGCGGCGACGATGGGCCACCACTTCTCCATGGCGGCGCGCAGGGCCACGTGCTCCTCGTGGAGGCCGAACTCCTCGCCGCGGGCGAGCAGCGCGTACTCCACGCGGGTGCGGCCGTCGTCGTCGGTGCGGGCGCGCACCCACACGCGGCGGCGGCGGACGAACAGACTGATCGCCAGGCCGAGCAGGGCGGTGCCGGCGAACACGCCGACGCCCCACTTGCCCGGGTCGTAGTGGATGTCCAGGCCGACGTAGCGGCGGACGCCGTCGAAGCTGATGGAGCCCTTGCCCTCGGGCAGCTCGTACGTCTGGCCCGGGCTGAGCACGATGCCGCCGTTCTCGTTGGTGCGGCTGTTGAGCTCGGTGAGGGATGCGGTGTCCAGCACGTACACGTTCTGCGGGCGGCCGGTGTCCAGGCCGAGGTCCCCGTAGTACGAGTTCAGCTGCAGCTCCGGGTTGAGCAGCTCGGGGTCCGCGGAGAACGCGGCGCCTTCCTCGTCCTCCACCGCCGAGGGCAGGAAGAAGCCGACGAAGCCCAGCTGGTCCGGCCGCGCGTCGGGGACCTTGATGGTGGCCTGCGAGCCGTAGTTCTGGTCGAACACGCGGGTGACCACGGGGCCCTGGAAGGCCACGTCCCCGGCGCCGTCGCGGATGGTCACCACGGGCGCGTAGCCGTTGCCCACGAGGTAGACGCGCACGCCGTCGATGCTCAGCGGGTGGTTGACCTTGAGGATCCGCTGCTCCGGCTCGCCGCCGGCGCCCTGCCGGACCTGCATGACCGCGGTGTAATCCAGCGGCTGGCCGTAGTGGGTCTCGGACTCCCGCTCGAACACGGCGTCGAACGAGTCCAGGGTGAGGGAGAACGGCTGCAGGGTGTCCGCGCTGAAGTATGCACCGGGGGTGAAGGAGTCGTAGGCGACGAGGTTGTTGGCGAAGCCCTCCCCCTCCACGATGATCTTCTGCCCCGTGTACTTGGTCATCCCGCCGTAGGCCATGAACACGAGCACGCCGATCAGGGAGAGGTGGAACAGGATGTTGCCGATCTCGCGCAGGTATCCGCGCTCGGCGCCCACGGACGCGCCGCCGGCCTCGGGGCGGTGCTCCACGCGGTAGCGGCGCTTGCGCAGCCACGCCTGGGCTCTGGCCACGGCCTCCTCGGGGCTCGGGCCGCCCTCCTCGAGGACGACGACGCCGGAGGCCGGCAGGCGCGTCAGGTTGCGGGGGGTGCGGGCCGGGGGCTGGCGCAGGGCCTTGGCGTGCTGGATGGCGCGCGGCCACACGCAGCCCACGAGGGAGACGAACAGCAGCAGGTAGATGGCCGAGAACCAGACGGAGTTGTAGACGTCGAAGAACTGCAGGGCGTCCAGGACGGGGCCCCACACGGGGTTGTCCTCGATCCACTGGTCCACGATCTCGGGGCCGGCACGGCGCTGGGGCACGAGGGAGCCGGGCACGGCGGCGACGGCGAGCAGGAGCAGCAGCATGAGCGCGGTGCTCATGCTGGTCAGCTGGGTCCAGATCCAGCGCAGGGTGCCCGCCAGGCCGAGGCGCGGCAGGGTGACGGGCTCGGAGCGCGTCCGGGCGGCCTTGGAGCTCACAGGGGCATCTCCCATTCGTTGGCGAACCACAGCTGCAGCTGCGTGGTCCAGGCGGTCCAGACGCCGGTGACCATGAGCAGGCCCAGCGCGATCAGCAGGGCGCCGCCGAGGCGCATGATCAGCACGCGATGCCGCGTGAAGAACCCGACCGCCCGCATGCCGCGCTCCATGCCGACGGCGATGAGCACGAACGGCACGCCGAGGCCCAGGCAGTACAGGAACGCCAGGAGCGCCCCGCGCCCGAGCGAGCCGGAGCCCACGGTGGACATGGCGAGCACGGCCGCCATGGTCGGGCCGATGCACGGGGCCCACCCCAGGCCGAAGGTCATGCCGAGCAGCGGCGCCCCGGCCAGGCCGGCGGCGGGCTTGAGGTGGAGGCGACGCTCCTGTTGGAGGCGTCCGCCGCCGCCCATGAACACCAGACCCATGAGCGCCACGAGCACGCCGAGCAGGCGGGTGACCCACTGGCCGTCCCGCTGCAGCCACACCATGGCCTGCGTGAAGACCACGCTGATCGCCACGAACACCACGGCGAAGCCGAGCACGAACAGCACGGCGCCGAGCACGAGACGGCCGCGGCGCCGGGTGGTGAGCACGTCCCCGCCCAGGCCCGTGACATACCCGAGCCAGCCGGGCACGAGCGGCAGGACGCACGGCGAGAGGAAGGAGATGAGCCCGGCGAGCAGGGCGATCGGGGCCGCGAGCAGCAGTGAGCCGTCCAGCGCGATCTCGGCGAAGGGATTGTTCCGCATGGACACGGCGGCCACTCAGGCCGCGGCCTCGTCCACCACGGTGGTCAGCAGCGCGCGCAGGGTGGACTCCTCCACCGCACCGAGCACCCGCGCGGCCACGCGCCCCTGCGCGTCCAGGACGAGGGTGGAGGGCACGGCCTGCGGCGGCACGTGGTCGGTCATGTTCAGCAGGACCTCGCCGCGGGCGTCCTCGACGGACGGGTACGGAATCTCGAAGGTCCGCTCGAAGGCCTGCGCCGTGGTGGCGGTGTCCCGCACGTTCACGCCGAGGAACCGGACGCCCTGCGGCTCGAACTGCTCGTGCAGGGCCACGAGATGGGGGGCCTCCACGCGGCACGGGGCGCACGCGGCGTACCAGAAGTTCAGCAGGGCCGGGGCGCCGCGCAGGCTCGCGCCGGTCACGGGGCTGCCGTCGAAGAGCTCGGCGGCGAACTCGACGGGGGCGCCGCGCTCCTCCGGGGCGATCTCCAGCACCGAGCCGTCTCCGGCGATGTAGTTCTTGCCGTCCGCGTTGCCGGCCTGCCGCGTCAGGGAGTCGTCCCCCGAACACGCCGCGAGGACGGGCGCGAGACCGGCCAGCGAGAGGCCGGTCAGCACGGTGCGACGGGACGGGCGGGGGGTCTGCATGGCGGGCTACCCTCCAGCGGGACGCGCGGGGTTGGATTCCGGGGACCTGTGGAGTCTACTGTCCGCCCCGCATTCTGACTGAACCCTGGACGTCACACCCCCCACCTCGTGGGGGCCTGGGACGGCGCCGTCGACGCCGGCCGTCTCAGGCGCCCGGCAGGGAGGAGGCGTCCTTGAGCAGGGCCTGGTTCGGCTCGTGGTACTCGACGCGCGGCACCCCGCGCCCCTCCTCGTACACGAGCGAGGTCACGGAGGTCAGCGAGCACTCGCGGCGGCGCGGGTCGTGCCACAGCGGACGGCCCTCGACGGCCAGGCGCGTCACCCAGATCGGCAGCTGGTGCGAGACGAGCACGGACTCGGCGCCGGGCCCGTCGGCGGCCACGGCCTCGCCGCGGAGCCGGTCGACGACGGCCAGCATCCGGGCGGCCTGCGCGCGGTACGGCTCGCCCCAGGACGGGCGCAGGGGATTGCGCAGCCGGGGCCACAGCCGCGGGTTCCGCTTCAGCGACGCCGCCACCTGGGACATGCCCTCGAAGGCGTTCTCCGCCTCGATCAGGTCGGGCTCGGTGACCAGCGGCAGGTCGAACGCGGCCGCGATGGGCGCGGCGGTCTGCTGCGCGCGGGTCAGCGGGGAGGCGGCGACGGCGGCGGGCGCCCGACCGGACTGCGCGGCGCGCTCCGCGAACCACGCGGCCACGCCCCGGGCCATCTCGTGGCCGAGCTCCGAGAGCCCGAACTCCGGCAGGCGGCCGTAGAGGACACGATCGGGGTTGTGGACTTCTCCGTGGCGGACCAGGTGGACGGTGGCGAGCGTCTGCATGGGGCCAGTCTGGCAGAGGCGGACCGGTGGCCCCGGCGGTAGCGTGGGGCACAGCTCGGCGCGACCGCGCCGCCACCCCCGTCCGCACCGAGACGCCGCGAGCGTCGGCGTCGCTAGGAGGCCCCATGTCCGGCACCTCGCCCACCGATCCCCACGGCAGCCAGAACCCGTACGGCGCCGCCCCGCAGGGGCCGACCCCGAGCTCCCCTGACCCGGCGGGCGCGAGCCCGTACGGCCAGAACCCCTACGGCGCACCGCCGGCGGCTCCGTACGGCGCCCCGGGCCAGGCGGGGATGCCCCAGGCCCCCTCCCCCCACGGCCCCGCCGGCTGGCAGTCTCCCGGCCCGGTCGAGCTGCCCCCGCGGCCGCGCTCCCTGACGGCCGCGTTCTGGCTGATCGTCTCGGGCGGCCTCCTGCTGCTGGCGACGACCCTGCTGGCGGCCTTCGCCATCACCCAGCCGGAGGGCCAGGCCGCGATCCAGCAGGAGCTGGACCGGTCCGTCGAACAGATGAATCTGCCCGCCGACCAGGCGGAGCAGATGCGCACCATGATGGACGGGATGCTCCCGGCCCTCGCCACGACGGCGGCCGTGTTCGGCGTGCTCGCGTTCCTCGTCTACCTGTGGGTGGCGTTCGCGATCCGCGGCGGCTCGCGCGCCGCGCGCATCGTCGGAACGGTGCTGGCGTCCCTGTCCGTGCTGGTGCTGGTCTCCAACGCCGTGATGGGGGCGTTCAGCCCGCTGGACCTCGTGTGGGTGGGTCTCGGCGTCGCCGGCATCGTGCTCGCCTACCGCCCGGACGCCACGGAGTACATGCGGCTGAAGGCCTGGCAGCGCTTCGCGCGCCGCTGAGCCCGCTCAGGCCCGCGGGGCGTCCAGGAGCCGAGCCAGACGGGCCGGGTCCACGCGCCAGAAGTCGCGCTGGACGCCGTCGACGAACAGCACGGGCACCTCGTCCGCGAACCGCTCGAGCAGGGCCGGGTGCGCGGCGCCGTCGACGGCCTCCCAGGCCTCGCCCCGCGCGTCGCACACCTGCGCCACCGTGGCCTCGGCCTCGGCGCACAGGTGACAGCCGGGCTTCACGAGCAGCTGGACGCGGGCGGTGGTGGCGGGCAGATCGGCAGTCATGGCCCCACTCTACGGATCGCCGTCCACGACGAAGCCGCCGCCCCCGGAGGGGACGGCGGCTTCGTCTCGTCAGCGCCCGGAGGGCGCGGGCATCACTTCTTGTTGCGACGCTGGTGACGGGTCTTGCGAAGCAGCTTGCGGTGCTTCTTCTTCGACATGCGCTTGCGGCGCTTCTTGATCACAGATCCCATGGGGACTCCTTGAATCGGGGCGAGGGTCGGCGGTCGTGGGACCGCAGGCATCCGGGGCGCCGGACACGCCGACCCGCATTCCACCGGATGTGGAACGCCTGGAAACGTTCTCGGCCACAATACCGGCCGCACGGGCCCCGGTCGAACCGGGACGGGGACCGACTCAGTCGAACCAGGGGTCCAGCCCGTGCAGCGGGAACACCTCGCGGCGCGTGGCCATGATCGACTGGTCCACCGGGTCGGCCGGGTCGTAGCCCACCTCCCACGAGCGCCACCACACGTCCGCGTCCTCGCCCATCACGGTGGGGACCCGCTCGGCGTCGTCCCCCACGTGCACGGACATGTCACCGGTCAGCTCGTCCGCGGTGAGGGCCCGGACGTGCTCGATCCAGGCGGCGGGGATCTCGCTCTTCACCGGGATCGGGGTCTGCAGGACGGCGGCGGTCAGGTGGGTCCACGCGCGCGGCACCACCCGCAGCGGGTTGTAGCCGCCGCCCCCGGTGGCCAGCCACCGGCCGTGCGCGAACCGGTCGGCCCAGTCGCCGACGTCGAATGCGAGCTGGCGCTGGCCGTCCACGGTCAGCCGCAGGTCGGCGAGCGGGTCCGTGAGGTGTCCGTCGCAGCCGTGCTGGCTGACCAGCACGTCCGGGGCGAACGCCTCCAGCAGCGGCGGGACCACGGCGTGGGCGGCGCGCAGGAAGCCGGCGTCGCCGGTGCGCGGGGGCAGCGCGACGTTCACCGCCGTGCCCTGGGCGGCCGAGCCGCCGATCTCGTTGGCGAAGCCCGTGCCCGGGAACAGGCTGATGCCCGTCTCGTGCAGGGAGATGGTGAGCACGCGGGGGTCGTCGTAGAAGATCGACTGCGTGCCGTCGCCGTGGTGCGCGTCCACGTCGACGTAGGCCACGCGCTCCGCGCCGAGGTCCAGCAGGCGCTGGATGGCCACGGCGCAGTCGTTGTAGATGCAGAACCCGGACGCCGAGGACCGGGCGGCGTGGTGCATGCCGCCGGCGAAGTTCACGGCGCGGTCCACCTCGCCGGACCAGATCGCCTCCGCGGCCACGAGGGAGCCGCCCGCGATCCGGGCGGCGGACTCGTGCAGGTCCGGGAACACGGGACAGTCCTCGGTGCCCAGGCCGAAGCGGCCGTCCTCGGCCGACGACGTCTCCGCGGCCCGGCGGACGGCGGCGACGTACTCGGGGTCGTGGACGAGGGCGAGCTGCTCGTCCGTGGCCACGGGCGGCTCCACGATCCGCACGTGGGGCGCGTCCAGCAGGCCGAACGCCTCCACGAGCCGGTGCGTGAGGTCCAGCCGCAGGGGCGCCATCGGGTGCTCCGCGCTGAACCGGTAGCGGAGCAGGCTGGAGTCCCACACCACAGCGGCGGGGGTGGGAGCGGGAGGGGCGGACGTGGTGCTCATCACGGTCCAGCCTAGGGCTCCGGGCGGCACGGTGGCGACGATCGCCTCGGATGTCTCGCCCGCGTGACGCGCGGGCCACGGGGCGCGCGATACTGGGAGCCGGTCCGTTCCCCGTCCCCCGTGCAGGAGGTGCCCCGTGGCAGGTCCCCGTCCGACCCCGCACGCCCACCGCCGCGGCGGGGTGCGCCGGCCCGGCGGACTCCCCCGGCCCGGCCAGGCCTCCACGCTGGAGTCCTCGACCGACCTGCGCACGGCGCTGCGGCGCTCGGGCCGCGCCGTCAGCTCCGTGGTGGGCGGCTCCCCGGCCCGCGCCGCCCTCTCCGCCTTCGCCCTCATGGCCCTGGTGTTCACCGGGCTCCTCGCCCTGCCGTGGGCCGCGGCGGACGGCCACGCCACCCCCCTGCACGACGCCATGTTCACCGCGGTCTCCGCCTTCTCCGTGACCGGTCTGACCACCGTCAACACGGCCGTGCACTGGTCCCCCGCGGGCCAGGTGATCATCCTCGTGGCCATCCAGATCGGCGGCCTGGGCATCCTCTCGATGGCCTCGCTGCTCACGCTGGCCGTCTCCCGGCATCTGGGCCTGAGGTCGAAGCTGGCGACGCAGCAGGCGGGCATGACCTCCGGCAGTCTCGGCGAGGTCGGCCAGCTGCTGCGCGTCGTCGTCCTGACGGTGCTGACCGCCGAGGCCGCGCTGGCGCTCGTCCTCGTGCCGCGGTTCGCGGCCATCTCCGGCTCGTGGCTCACCGGCCTGTGGCACGGGGTCTTCTACTCGGTCAGCGCCTTCAACAACGCGGGATTCACCCTGCACGTGGACGGCCTGCCGGAGATCATGCACGACCCGGTGATCATCACGGTGCTCGGCGTCGGCGTGTTCCTCGGTGCGCTCGGCTTCCCCGTGGTCATGGTGCTGCTGGAGAAGGGGTGGCGGTTCCGGCAGTGGAACCTGCACACCAAGCTCACGGTCGAGGTGACGCTGACACTGCTGGTGCTCGGCGCCGTCGCCCTCTTCTTCTTCGAGGCGGACAACCCGGCGACCCAGGCCGGCATGGGCTTCTGGCAGCGGGTCGGGCACTCGCTCTTCGGCTCCGTGATGACCCGCTCCGGCGGCTTCGCGATCGACGACACGAACGCGCACCAGCCCGAGTCCCTGCTGCTCATGGACGCGCTGATGTTCGTGGGCGGCGGGTCCGCCTCCACCGCGGGCGGCATCAAGGTGACCACGCTGGCGATCATGTTCCTCGCGATCGTGGCGGAGGCGCGCGGCGACCGCGAGGTGACGGCGCACGGCCGCACGATCGCCCCCGAATCCCTGCGCGTGGCCATCGCGGTGCTCGCCCTCGGTGCCACCCTCGTGCTCGTGGCCACTCTGGCACTGGTGCACATCACCGACGAGTCCATCCAGCGGCCCCTGTTCGAGGTGATCTCCGCGTTCGGCACGTGCGGACTCTCCGTGGGCGTCTCCGCGGAGAGCCCACCGACCGGCAAGTACGTCCTGACGGCCATGATGTTCGCGGGCCGCGTTGGTACGATCACGTTCGCCGCCGCCCTGGCCCTGCGCCAGCGGCGCGTGCTCTACCGCTACCCCGTCGAGAGGCCGGTCATTGGCTGACACCCCGCAGCGCACCGATCCCAACGCCCCCGTGCTCGTCGTGGGGCTGGGCCGCTTCGGCGCCGCCACGGCCGAGGAGCTCGTCGCGCAGGGCCGCGAGGTGCTCGCCGTCGAGCGGGACCCCGTCCTCGTGCAGCGCTTCGCCCCCTCGCTCACTCACGTGGTGGAGGCGGACGCCACCGACTCCGAGGCCCTGCGCCAGCTCGGTGCGCAGGACTTCGCGACGGCGGTGGTCGGCGTGGGCACCTCCATCGAGGCATCGGTGCTGATCACCGTGAACCTCGTGGACCTGGAGATCCCCCACATCTGGGTGAAGGCGATCAGCGAGGCGCACGGCACGATCCTCAAGCGGATCGGGGCGAACCACGTGATCTTCCCCGAGCACGACGCCGGCGTGCGCGCGGCCCACCTCGTGAACGGGCGCATGCTCGACTTCATCGAGTTCGACGACGACTTCGCGATCGTGAAGATGTACCCGCCGGCCGAGTGCGTGGGCTTCACGCTCGCCGAGTCCCGCGTGCGCTCCAAGTACGGCGTGACCGTGGTGGGCGTGAAGACCCCGGGCGAGGACTTCACCTACGCGCAGCCGGACACCCGGGTGGGCCCGCGCGACACCCTCATCGTCTCCGGGCACACGGACCTCATCGACCGGTTCGCGGCCCGGCCCTGAGGCACACCGGAGCCGTCAGGCCCCGAACTCCTCGGCCATCTCCTTGTCGCGCTGCGCGGCCGCGTCCATGGCACGGTTCACGAGGTCGCCCATGCCGCCGTCCAGGAACGCCTCCACGGCCTTCTCAGTGGTGCCGTTCGGGCTCATCACGGCCTTGCGCAGAGCCTCGGCCCTGGCCCCCTCCTGCTGGAGCATGATGCCCGCGCCCTTGACGGTGGCCGCGGCCATGGCCTCGGCGGAGGCGGCGTCCAGTCCCATCTCCGCACCGTGGGCGGCGATCAGCTCGGCCAGCAGGAACACGTAGGCCGGGGCGGAGCCGGCGGTGGCCACCACGGCAGAGAGCTGCTCCTCGGCCACCGGCACCACCAGGCCGGAGCCCTCGAAGAGGGCGCGCACGGCGGTGGTCTGCTCCTCGGTGACGCCCGGCCCGGGGGCCATGCCGACAACGCCGGAGCCCACCGTCAGGGGCGTGTTCGGCATGGTCCGCACGATCGGCTGCCCCGCCGGCAGCACGGCGGCCATGGTGGCGGAGGTGACGCCGGCTGCCACGGACACCACCACGGCCTCGGGGCGCAGCGACGGCGCCAGGTCCGTGAGGGTGGCGACCATGTCCTTCGGCTTCACGCCCACCAGGACGATGTCCGCCTCGGCGACCGCGGCATGGTTGGCGCGTTCGTCCCGCTCCTGGGAGGTCACGGTGACGCCGTGCTGCGACGCGGCCTTCTCGGCGGAGGCGGCGGAGCGGGTGGTGGCGGTGACGTCCTCGGCGCGCACGGCGCCGGCCTCGAGGGCTCCGGCGAGGATCGCGCCGGTCATGGTGCCCAGGCCCAGGATGGTCAACTTCATGGTCGGCCCGTCTCCTTCGTGCTCGGGCGCGGGGCGCCGTCGTCGTCGTGGTGGTCGGTCCCGCCGGCGGCCAGATGCTCGCGCGCGAACGCGAGCGAGGCGGCCAGCTTCTCCTCGCGCTGGCCCGCGTACTCCACGCCGCGGGTGCCCACCTCCACGCACACCGCGCCGGCCAGGCCCTCGGTCGCCACGTGGCGCAGGGTCTCGGCCACGCGCTGCGTGCCCTCGCCGGGGACCAGGTGGTCGTCCTTGCCGGAGTCGTCGCCGTCGGTGAGGTGGACGTGCCGCAGCCGCGGGCCGAGCTCGCGGACGGCCGCCAGGGAGTCCGCCCGCGCGATGGCCGCGTGGGAGAAGTCCCAGCAGATGTGCTCGTACGGCTCGGGCAGCGGGTTCCAGTGCGGCAGGTACATCTTGGCCTCGCGGCCGTAGGCCCGCCACGGGTACATGTTCTCCACCGCGATCACGACGCCGGTCTCCGCCATCAGCTCGTGGATGCCCTCGGCGAAGCGCACCGCGTACGTGCCCTGCCAGCGGAACGGCGGGTGGGCGACCACGGTGGCCGCGCCCACGGCCTGCGCCAGCTCGACGGAGCGGCGGATCTTGGACCACGCGGAGCCCCAGACCTGCTGCGTGAACAGCAGAGTGGGCGCGTGGATGGAGTCGATGGGCATCCCGTGCCGCTCGGACAGCCGCGCCAGCCGCCGCGCGTCCTGGCTCCACGCGTTGTGCGTGACCATGACCTCCACGCCGTCGTAGCCGAGGTCCTCGGCGGTGGCGAACACGTCCTGGGTGCCCAGGGGGAACACGGACGAGGAGGACAGGGTCACGGGGATGTCCGCGCCGAAGCGCACCGCGGGGGCCAGGTGCACGGTGGAGTCCGCCATGGTCAGCGCACCCCCAGGCTCAGTCCCGGCAGGAGGGTGTCCGGGTTGAGGTTCACGTGGCCGACACCGGGCAGGCCGTCCCGGGTGAGGTGGCCCTCGAGCATGAGCGCGTCGAGGCGGTTGAGGATCAGGCCCTCACGCAGCGCCCACGGGCAGATCTCGAGCTGGGCGATGCCGAACGTGCGCATGGCAGTCAGCGCGACGATCGCCCCCGCGAACACCTGATGCGCGCGCACGTCCGAGACGCCGGGCAGCTCCGCCCGCTCCGCGATGGTCATCGCCGCGAGGCGGTTCACCCACAGGTGCAGGTCGTCCGCGCGCAGGTGCCGCTTCACGAAGGGCCCCGCCGCCGACGGCGCCGCCCCGGTGATCCGGGCGAGGGAGCGGAACGTCTTCGAGGTGGCGGTGACCACCACGGGCGACTCGATGCGCGGGAAGGCCGCGTACGCCTCCTCGAGTCGCTTCTCCACGTGCTTGCGGAGCTTCTTCACCGCCTTGGGGCTGGGCGGGTCCTCGGGCACCCAGTCGCGGGTGAGGCGGCCGGCGCCCAGCGGCAGGGACAGGGCGTGCGAGGGCAGCTCGTCCTGGCCGTAGGCGATCTCGAAGGAGCCGCCGCCGATGTCGAAGTTCAGGATGGAGCCGGCGTCCCAGCCCTGCCAGCGGCGCACGGCGAAGTACGTCATGGCCGACTCCTGGTCCCCCGTGAGCTCGGAGAGGTGCACACCGGTCTCGGCCTGCACGCGGGCCAGCACGGCGGCGCCGTTCGCGGACTCGCGGATCGCCGAGGTGCAGAACGAGATCATGTCCTCCGCCCGGTGCTCCTCCGCGAACGCGGCGGCCTCACGGACGAAGTCCACGAGCTCCCGCTGTCCCTCCTCCGTGATCGCCCCGTCGGCGTCCTGGTAGCGGATCAGCGGGAGGGAGCGCTTGTGCTCCGCGTAGGCGACGGGGCGGGCCCCCGGGTGGGCGTCCACGAGCAGCAGGTGGACGGTGTTGGAGCCGATGTCCAGGACACCGAGGCGCATGGCGCTCAGGCCTTCTTCCGCGCGGTGGTCTTCTTGGCCGGGGCCTTGCGCGCCGCCGGCTTCTTGGCACCGCCGCGGGTGGCCGGGCCCTTGGCACGCTTGTCCGCGAGCAGCTGGTAGGCCTCCTCCGCCGTGAGCTCCTCGGGCTGGCGGTCGCGCGGGACGGTGATGTTGGTGACCCCGTCCGTGACGTACGGGCCGAAGCGGCCCTCCTTCACGGTGACCTTCTTGCCGGAGACCGGGTCCTCGCCGAACTCGGCCAGCGGCGGCTTGGCGGCCCCGCGGCCACGCTGCTTCGGCTGGGCGTAGATCTCGAGGGCCTGCTCCTGCGTGATGCTGAAGATCTGGTCCTCGGACTCGAGCGAGCGCGAGTCCGAGCCCTTCTTCAGGTAGGGCCCGAAGCGGCCGTTCTGGGCGGTGATGACCTCGCCCTCGGCGTCCGCGCCCACGACGCGCGGCAGGGACATCAGCTGCAGCGCCTGCTCGAGGGTCACGGTGTCCACGGACATGCTCGTGAAGAGGGAGCCGGTGCGGGGCTTCTCCTTGGCCGGCTTCTTCTTCGGCTTGGGCTTGCCGTTCTTGTAGTACTCGGTGGGCTGGGCGTCGAGCCAGGCCTGCAGCTCCTCCTCGGTCATCTCGGGGATGACCTCGGTGACGTAGGGCCCGTAGCGCCCGTCCTTGGCGACGACGGTCCGGCCCGTCTCCGGGTCCGTGCCGAGCTCGCGCTCGGAGGGCCGGGCGGTGGCGAACAGCTCCTCGGCCTTGGCCGGGGTGAGCTCGTCCGGGGCCAGGTCCTCGGGGACGTTGGCGCGCGGCGGGGTGGCGCCCGCCTCCGCGTCGGCCGGCAGCGACCGCTCCAGGTACGGGCCGTACTGGCCCACCCGCAGGGTGATGTCCTCGGTGATCGGCAGCGAGTTCACGGCCCGCGCGTCGATCTCGCCGAGGTTGTCCACCACGTGCTTGAGACCCTCGACGCCCTTCTCCGTCTCCGCGGCGGGGGCCCCGAAGTAGAAGGTCTGCAGCCAGGCCTCGCGGCCGAGCTCGCCCGCCGCGATCCGGTCGAGGTCGTCCTCCATGCGGGCCGTGAAGTCGTAGTCCACGTACGTCGCGAAGTAGTCCTCGAGCAGTCCGATCACCGCGAACGCGGTCCACGACGGGACGAGCGCGGTGCCGCGCTTGGACACGTAGCCGCGGTCCATGATCGTGGAGATCGTCGGGGCGTACGTGGAGGGACGCCCGATCTCGCGGCGCTCCAGCTCGGCGACGATCGACGCCTCGGTGTAGCGGGCCGGCGGGGAGGTCTCGTGCCCGGTGGCCTCGATCGGGTCACCGGTGAGGCGCTCGCCCTGGGCCACCTGCGGCAGGCGGCGGTCCTTGGCCTCCGCGTTCTCACCGTCGACCTCGGCGTCCCGGCCCTCCTCGTACGCGTCGAGGAAGCCCTTGAACGTGATGACCGTGCCCGAGGCGCTGAACTGCGCGAGGCGGCCGTCCTGCGCGGCGGCCGAGAGCCGCAGCGTGGCGGTGTAGCCCTTGGCGTCGGCCATCTGCGAGGCCACGGTGCGCTTCCAGATCAGCTCGTACAGGCGGAACTCGTCCGGGCGCAGCTCGGCCTTGACCTGGGCCGGCGTCCGGAAGGAGTCCCCCGCGGGCCGGATGGCCTCGTGGGCCTCCTGCGCGGTCTCGTTGCGCTTGGCGTAGACGCGCGGCTGGGCCGGCACGGCGTCCGCCCCGTAGAGCTCGGTGGCCTGGCGCCGGGCGGCCTGCACGGCCTCCTGCGAGAGGTTCACCGAGTCCGTGCGCATGTACGTGATGTAGCCGTTCTCGTACAGGCGCTGGGCCACCTGCATGGAGACGCGGGAGCTCATGCGGAGCTTGCGGGCGGCCTCCTGCTGCAGCGTGGAGGTGGTGAAGGGGGCGGCCGGGCGGCGGGTGTACGGCTTGTCCTCCACCGAGTCGACCGTGAAGTCCGCCCCGCGCAGACCCTCGGCCAGCGAGCGGGCGCCGGCCTCGTCCAGGTGGGTCACCTTCTTGCCGGCGGAGGCCTTGAGCCGCCCGGCGTCGTCGAAGTCGCGGCCCGTGGCCACGCGCTCGCCGTCCACCGTGCTGAGGCGGGCCGTGAACGAGCTGCCCACGGCGTCCGCGGCCTGTGCGCCCTCGGCCACCGTGAAGGTGCCCTCCACGCCCCAGTAGTGGGCGGAGACGAAGGCCATGCGCTCCCGCTCGCGCTCGACGACGAGGCGGGTGGCCACCGACTGCACGCGGCCCGCCGAGAGCCCGCGGGAGACCTTGCGCCACAGCACCGGCGAGAGCTCGTAGCCGAACAGGCGGTCGAGGATGCGGCGCGTCTCCTGGGCGTCCACGAGGGCCGTGTCCAGCTCACGGATGTTCTCCAGGCCGCGGCGCACGCCCTCCTGGGTGATCTCGCCGAAGGTCATCCGGTACACCGGCACCGTGGGCTTGAGGGTGTCCAGCAGGTGCCAGGCGATGGCCTCGCCCTCCCGGTCCGCATCCGTCGCGAGGTAGAGGGCCTCGGCGTCCTTGAGCTCGCGCTTGAGCTCCGTGACCTTCTTCTTCTTGTCCGGGTGCACCACGTAGTACGGGGTGAAGCCGTGCTCCGTGTCCACGGCGAACTTCCCGAACGGGCCCTTCTTCATGTCCGCCGGCAGGTCCGAGGGCTTGGGCAGGTCACGGATGTGCCCCACGGAGGAGTCCACCACCCAGCCGGAGCCCACCGCGTTGAGGTACTTCGCGATGGACTTGCTCTTGGCCGGGGACTCCACGATGACCAGCTTCTTGCCCTCGGGCACGGAAGCGGTCACGGAAGCGGGGGGAGTGGACAACGGGTCCTCCTGGGATGGGATTGCTGCGGATCCGGGGCCGACGCGAGCCGACCCGCGTCCACCGCGGGCGGACGTCCCCACATCGTAGGGCGCGTGGACCACGATAACGCCCGGAGCCTGACAGGCCCCTGGGCGGGCCCGTCCGCCGGACACGGGCTCGGGTCCTCCTGTCCGCCTCCGGACGCTCAGCCTATGCTCAGGCCATGCATCCTCGTCGGTCCCGCGCCACGTCCCACACGGTCCAGGGTGCTGCCCAAGTCGCCCAGTCCGCACGCTCCGGCCTCAGGCCTGTGGGTCCGGAGAAGGACAAGTCGGGCTCGGGCAGGTACTGCCACTACCACGGCAACAACCGCAAGCCCGAAGGCATCCACGCGTTCTACGGCGTGGCCGGGCAGGGGACGTGTTGACCGCCCCGGGGTCGACGGCGGACCTCGTCCGCCGCTGGGAGTCCGCGGCCCGGCCGAACCCCACGGCGACGGACGTGGGCTCCCTGCTGGAGGAGTGCTACCGCGCGAGACCTCTGGCACGCGAGATCCTCTCGGGCGGCCATCTGCAGCACGACGAGGAGCTGCGCAACCACACGGAGAAGGTCCTGTGGACGGTCACGGACACCGTCACCCTGCTGCACTTCGCCCGGCACGCCTTCGGCTCCCTCGACGCGTATCTCCTGCACCTCGAGTCGGAGCGGGAGGACGCGGACGCGGCAGCCGAGTGGGACGAGGGCGCCGAGCGCGCCGACGTCGCCTACTGGACAGGGCTGGAGAGTCAGGTCCCCGAGGAGGACCACCCCTACGGGCTGGTCCTCACCCAGCACGCACTGGGTCAGCGCGTCACCGCGATCCTCGAGGTCGAGGACGGGGCAGTGACCGGCTTCAAGGTGGAGGGCGTGCTCGGGCAGATGGTGGACGAGCACCTCGAGGGACTCGTGGGCTTCCCCGAGCCGGACCCGGACTTCGGCGAGGCCGTGCCGGTGATGCGCCGCGGGGATCCCGACGACGAGATGTTCGTGCGCCATCTGCGCCACGCTGCGCGGCTCGGCTTGATCTGAGGTGTGGGCCGGGCCGTCCGCTCAGCCCTCCACGAGGAACCCGTCCTCGTACAGCTCCCGCAGCGCGGCCAGCAGGCCGGCCCGCCCGGCGTCGTCGAGCTCCAGCAGCGCGGCGACCGCGCCCACCAGCTGCCCCACGGACAGCTCGCCGTCGCTGGCCGAGAGCACGCCCGCCGTCGCGGTGTCCAGGCGCGCCACGCGCCGGAACCCGGAGCCCTGCCGGGCCAGGATCACCTCGGGGTGCTCCGCCCCGAACCGCTGGTGGCGCTCCTCGGTCACGTCCGCGGCCACCCGCAGGTGCAGGCCGCGCAGGGCGGCCAGGGCCGGGTCCCCGACGGCGTCCCCGGCCCCGGCGCCCGCGGCGAGCCGGTCCCGGCGGGCGACGGCGGCGGCCCACGCCCCGCCGAGGGCCTCGTCCACGGGCTGGGTCAGCTCCTCGGCGACCACCCACCCCCGGCCCTGGGAGCCGTCCGCGGTGGGCCGACGCAGCCACACGTGGCCGAAGCCGACCCCGGCCACGCCGCGGGCGTCGAAGTCCTCCAGGTACCCGCGGTAGGCGGCCTCATAGGCGGGCGGGTCGAGCTCGAGCGAGGAGTCCTGCAGCCACGTCTCCGCGTAGCCCGCGGGGTCCTGCCGGTCGCGCTGGAGGAACCAGGCCTGCATCCCCGGCGCCACCCATGAGCGCGGGCGCGCGTCCCAGGGTGCGGCGTCGGCGTCGGCGGTGTCCCCCGCCGGGATCTCCCAGTTGGCGAGCAGCTGCGCGGTGCCGCCCTCGGCGAGCACGTCCGGCAGGGCCGCGATCAGCTCCGCGACGATCCGGTCGCCCTCGCGGCCGCCGTCGCGGTAGGTCAGCACGGGCGCGGCCGGGTCCGTGCGCGGGGTGATCACGAACGGCGGGTTCGAGACCACGAGGTCGAACCGCTCCCCCGCCACCGGCGCCAGCAGATCGCCGGCCGCCAGCCGGACCCGGTCCTCGAGCCGCTCCCGGTCGAGGCCGAGCACGTCCGCGTTGAGCAGCAGGTTGAACCGGGTGAAGGCCAGGGCACGCTCGGAGAGGTCCGTGGCGGTGACGTGGTCGGCGTGGGCGAGCAGGTGCAGGGTCTGGATCCCGCAGCCCACCCCCACGTCGAGGGCGCGGGCCACGGGACGGCGCTGCGTGGCGCCGGCGAGCGTGGGGGAGGCCCGGCCGACGCCGAGCACGTGCTCGGGAGGCAGCGGGCCGCGCCGCTGCAGGGCCGTCAGGTCCGAGGCGATCCACATCCGGCCCGGCTCGTCCGCGTCGTACGGCGAGAGGTCCACCGCGCCGCGCACGCGCCCGTCCGGCCCCTCGACGACGAGCCCGGCCGCCACGGCCCCGGCCAGGCCGAGGCTGGGCAGCGCGGCGTCGAGGTCGGCGGCGGGGACGGGGTCGCCGAGCAGCCAGGCCCCGACGGCGGCGGCGAGGCCCCGCGTGCCGTGCCGGTCGCCGGGGCCGGCTGCGTCGTCGTGCCGGCCGGGGCCCGCCAGGTGACCGGCGACGACGCGGCGGGCGGCCTCGGCGTGCTCGCGGTCCAGGGCGAGCGTGGCCACGGGTCCGAGCAGCCCCTCGACGGCGGCGGTGGTGAACGGCAGGGCCGCCAGGTCCGCGGCGAGGGCCACGGCCGTGGCCGGGGTCAGCCGCGGGGCGGGGGGCGACGGGGGTGTCGGGACGGGACTCATGCCTCGGTCCTCTCGGCGGGGTGGGGGCGGTGGACGCAGACGGGGCAGCGGCGCTCGGGGTCGTCGGCGGCGCAGGCCGCGCAGCGGACCTCGAGCGTGGTGCAGGCCGGGTCGGCGCAGTTGCGCAACGCCGAGGTCGGTGCCTCGCACGTGACGCACCGGCCGATGGTCTCGGCATCGGCGGTGAAGCGGGTGGACAGGCGTCGGTCGAACACGGCCAGCTCGCCCCGCCACAGTCCGGCGTCGCCGCGGGCCTCGCCGTAGCGGACGATGCCGCCGTCGAGCTGGTAGACCTCGGCGAAGCCGCGGTCCTTGAGCAGGGCGGAGAGGACCTCGCAGCGCACGCCGCCCGTGCAGTAGGTGATCAGCGGCGCGTCCTTGAGGTGGTCCAGGGCCCCGGAGTCGACGGCGGCGAGCAGGTCGCGGGTGGTGTGCGCGTCCGGGACCACGGCCCCGTCGAAGCAGCCGATGGCCGCCTCCACCGTGTTGCGGCCGTCGAGGAAACGCACGGGGTTCGCGGTGCCGGCGCGCTCGGCGACCAGCGCGTCCACCTGGACGGGCGTGAGCCGCTCCCCCGTGCCGACGACGCCGTCCGCGTCCACGGTGACGCGCTCGGGGGCCCCGAACGCGACGAGCTCGGGCTTGACCTTGACGGAGAGGCGGGGGAAGTCCGCCGCCGAGCCGTCCGACCACTTCACCTCGAGGTCCCGGAACGCCGGATGCTCCCGCGTGCCGCGCACGTAGCGCTTGACCGCGTCGACCGGTCCGCCGACGGTCCCGTTGATCCCCTGCGGCGACACGATGATCCGGCCGGTCAGGCCGAGGGACGCGGCGAGCGTGCGCTGCCACAGCCGCACCGCCTCGGGGTCGGCGAGCGGGGTGAACCGGTAGTACAGCGCGATGCGGGAGAGGGGGGCGGTGCTCATCGAGGTCCAGGCTAGTGCGCAGCCCCGGACGTGACGGCCGTGAGGGGCGGACGGGGCCTGGCCCGCACCGGCCACACGCCTTACCCGGCTCTTCCCAGATGAGGGTGTAGCGCACGTCGCGCGGCGGGCCGGCGCGTCGGTGGCCGGATAGAGGTCGAGGTCTCCCGAGGATGAGAGCTCCTACACACTCAGCCCGAAAGACCTCGACGTGCACGACGCTACCGTCGGCGGGCGCGCTGATGCGTTCGCCAGCCCCGACCTGACTGCCTTCTGCCGCCTCGACGAACTCGGCCTCGTTGTCACCGGGCAGCGACTCGAGCCGGATCGTGCCGTATTGGCCTGTCAGGTGGTCGAGCCCGACCAGTGGTGCCGGCGCTGCGGCTGCGAAGGGAGACCACGTGACACCGTGGTCCGACGGCTTGCCCACGAACCACTGGGCTGGCGGCCCACGACGCTGGAGGTCGTCGTGCGCCGTTACCGCTGCAGCGGCTGCGGGTATGTGTGGCGCCAGGACACCACCGCCGCGGCCGAGCCCCGGGCCAAGTTGTCTCGGCGCGCTCTGCGGTGGGCGCTGGAAGGGATCGTGGTCCAGCACCTGACCGTGGCTCGGGTTGCCGAGGGGCTCGGGGTGGCCTGGGACACCGCCAACGACGCCGTTCTGGCCGAGGGCAAGCGGGTGCTGATCGACGAGGAGCACCGCTTCGAGGGGGTGAAGGTCGTCGGGGTCGATGAGCACGTGTGGAGGCACACCCGTCGCGGCGACAGGTACGTCACCGTGATCATCGACCTCACCCCAGTGCGAGATGGCACCGGCCCGGCACGGCTGCTGGACATGGTCGAAGGACGCTCCAAGCAGGCGTTCAAGACCTGGCTGGCCGACCGCCCGCAGGACTGGCGCGACGGCGTGGAGGTGGTCGCGATGGACGGCTTCACCGGGTTCAAGACCGCCGCCGTCGAGGAACTGCCCGACGTGGTGACCGTGCTAGATCCCTTCCACGTCACGCGCCTCGCTGGCGAGGCGCTCGATGAGTGCCGACGGCGAGTTCAGCAGGCCATCTGTGGGCACCGCGGCCGCAAGGGCGACCCGCTCTATGCCGCCCGCCGGACCCTGTCCACCGGCGTCGACCTGCTCAACGACAAGCAGAAGGACCGACTGGACACCCTGTTCGCCGACGACGCCCACGTCGAGGTCGAGGTCACCTGGAGCGTCTACCAGCGCATGATCGCCGCCTACCGCCACGAGAACCGGCGCCACGGCCGCGAGCTGATGGCCCGGCTCATCGACTCGATCAGCACCGGCGTCCCCAAGGCCCTGGTCGAGATCACCAAGCTCGGCAGGACGCTGAAGAAGCGCGCCGCCGACGTCCTGGCCTACTTCGACCGGCCCAGCACCTCCAACGGGCCCACCGAGGCGATCAACGGCAGGCTCGAGCACCTGCGCGGCTCGGCGCTGGGGTTCCGCAACCTGACCAACTACATCGCCAGATCCCTGCTCGAGACCGGCGGGTTCAGACCCCGACTACACCCTGGATTCGGATGAGCCCCTTACCCTTCAGACATGACTGAGCATCTGGATCCGGCACTGGTCGACATCTGGTTCGCGGCCTGGTCGCGATCGCGCGGCTACCGCACGAGCCAGGAGGCGGGGCGACGCGCGGCCCTGCGCACCCCTCGCCCCGCCCGCATGATCCCCGGCGGCTCCGGCCGCGCCACGGTGGACGTGCCGGCCACGTGGGAGCACGTGGTGGTGAACCCCTCCCGTGCGGAGCTCGAGGACCTGCGCGAGGCGCTGCGGGACCAGGAGCAGATCCTGCTCACCGTGTTCGGCGACGCCGGCGAGGACCCGAAGGCCATGGGTCTGAAGGCCCAGACCGAGCCGGAGCGCTTCATGACCATGGACATGGACCCCGAGCTGCAGGACGTCGAGCCCCCGCTGCTGCCCGAGGGCTATGAGGCCCGCGTGGACCAGCCGATGGAGGGCAGCCGTCGCCTGCGCATCCTGGCCGTCGGCGCCTCGACCGTGTCCGAGGGCGAGGAGGAGCTCGCCGCCCTCGGCTGGGTCACCGAGGAGGACGGCACCGCCGTCTACGACCGGATCTGGACGTCCCCGAACCACCGTCGCCGCGGCCTCGGCTCCCTCGTGATGCGCTACCTCACCTCCGAGGTCATGAGCGAGGGTGAGATCAGCCGCGGCCTGCTCGTCGCCTCCCCGGACGGCCAGAAGCTGTACAGCCACCTGGCCTGGACCGACCTCGGCCCCGTGTCCATCTGGGGTCGCGGCCTGGCCGAGGACAACCCCACCGCCGAGCACACCGGCACCATGGGGGCGTGACCGGCCACCTCCCGGAGCACGATCCCTGGGCGGATCCCGCGGGCGGCTGGGGGCCGCCCGGCACGGCGGACGCCGCGCCGCCCGTCGACGACGCCCCGGACTTCTCCGGACCGGAGCCGCAACCCGTCGGTGCGGTGGTGGCCGACGTCGTGGCAAGGCTGTCCGTCACGGCACCTGGCGACCTGCACCCGGACACGCCGGCGGGGGCCGGACTCCGTGCGACGCTGGGCCGGACCGAGCTACCCGAGCAGATCCGCCACGTCACCGAGCTGCCCGCCCGGCAGGCCCGGCACACGGGCTGGCCCGCGGACGCGCCGGAGGGCCTGGTCAGGGCGTTCGCGGCGCGCGGCGTCGAGCGGCCGTGGCTGCACCAGGTGCGCGCCGCGACCCTGGCCGGCGCGGGGACGCACACCGTGCTCGCCACGGGCACGGCGTCGGGCAAGTCGCTGGGCTACCAGCTGGCGGTCGGCACCCGGCTCGCCGCCGACCCCCGGGCCACCGCGCTCTACCTCGCCCCCACCAAGGCCCTCGCTGCGGACCAGCTGACCTCCTGGCGCGCCCTCGAGCGGGACGGCGCCCCGGGGCTGCGCGCGGCCCCCTACGACGGCGACACCGCACCGCAGGACCGGATCTGGGCCCGCGAGCATGCCACCGTGCTCATGACCAACCCGGACATGCTCCACGTGGGGATCCTGCCGCACCACGAGCGGTGGGCCGCGTTCTTCCGGAATCTGGCGTTCGTGGTGGTGGACGAGTCGCACACGTACCGGGGCGTCTTCGGCTCGCAGGTGGGGATCCTGCTGCGTCGGCTGCGGCGCATCGCCACCCACTACCGCGGGGACCGGCCGGAGACCGTGTTCATCGGGGCGTCGGCGACGTCGGCGGATCCGGCCGGGCACTTCGCCCGACTGATCGGGGCGCCGGCCACGGCCGTCACCGAGGACGCGTCCCCGCACGGGGCGGTCACGGTGGCGTTCTGGGAGCCGGAGCTGACAGACCGCCGGGGCGAGAACGGCGCGCCCGTCCGCCGCTCGGCGATGGCCGCCGCCGCCGACCTGGTCACGGACCTGGCCCTGCAGCAGGTGCGCACGCTGGCGTTCATCCGCTCGCGGCGCGGGGCTGAGGCCATCGCCAGCGCGGCCAAGCGGCAGCTCGAGGAGGTCGAGCCGGGGCTCGGCACGCGGATCGCGGCCTACCGCTCGGGCTACCTGCCCGAGGAGCGGCGGGAGCTGGAGGCGGACCTGCGCTCGGGTCGGCTGCTGGGCATGGCCTCGACGCCGGCGCTGGAGATGGGCATCGACGTCGCGGGGCTGGACGCCGTGGTGGTGGCCGGCTGGCCGGGCACCCGCGCGTCGTTCTTCCAGCAGATCGGCCGCGCCGGGCGCGGCGGCCAGGATGCGCTCGCGTTCTTCGTGGCCTCGGACGACCCCCTGGACACGTTCGTGGTGGACCACCCGGAGGCCGTGTTCGACCTGGGCGTGGAGGACACCGTGGTGGACCCGGAGAACCCGCACCTGCTCGGCCCGCAACTGTGCGCGGCCGCCGCGGAGCTGCCGATCACGCCCGAGGCGTTCGGCTGGTTCGGGGAGCCGGAGCGGGTGCGCGCCCTGCTGGACGTGCTGGTCGAGCAGGGGCTGCTGCGCCGTCGGCCGGCCGGCTGGTTCTGGACGCACCCCGAGCACGCCGCCGGCATGGTCTCCCTGCGGGACGACGGCGGCGGCCCCATGGACATCATCGACGCCGAGTCCGGCGCCCTGCTGGGCACGATGGACTCGCCCCAGACCCACTACCAGGCGCATCCCGGCGCGGTGTACGTGCACCAGGACCGCACGTACCTCGTGGAGGAGCTGGACGAGGACGCGCACGCGGTGGTCGTCACGCGTGCCTGGCCGGACTTCACCACGCAGGCCCGGGACGTCACGGAGATCGAGATCGTGGCGGTGCACCGGCGCCTGGACGCGCGCGAGGGCACGCTGCGCTGGTGCCTCGGGGATGTGCAGGTCCGCACCCAGGTGGTGTCCTTCCAGCGCAAGGCCCTGGTCTCCGGGGAGGTGCTCGGTGAGGAGCCCCTCAACCTGCCGGCGCGGGACCTGTTCACCTCGGCGGTGTGGTTCCAGGCGGCCTCGGACGAGCTCATCGCCGCGGGACTGACCACGGATCGCCTGCCCGGCGCCCTGCACGCGGCCGAGCACGCGATGATCGGCATGATGCCGCTCGTCGCCTCGAACGACCGCTGGGACATCGGCGGCGTCTCGATGGTCCTGCACCCGGACACCGGCTCCCCCGCCGTGTTCGTCTACGACGGCCGGCCCGGCGGGGCGGGCTTCGCCGAGCGCGGCTTCGAGCAGGCGCGGCGCTGGGTCGAGGCGACGGCGGGGGCCATCGCGGCGTGCGAGTGCACGGAGGGCTGCCCGTCCTGCGTGCAGTCCCCCAAGTGCGGCAACCGCAACAGCCCGCTGGACAAGGCCGGCGCGCTGACCGTCCTGCGGTTCCTGATGGACCACGCCGATCACCTCGTTCCGGCGGACGCCTCGACCGACGGCTCGGGCGGCGGCGCCTCCGGCGGGTCCGCGGACCCGGCGCCCGGGGCCTGAGACCGCGGCGGACCCGCGACGGCGTCGGCCGTGGCCGCCGGCAGCGGGGCGCGGGCGAGCTCGACCGCGACGCGCACCGTCCCGTCCTCGCGCGCCTCGCACGCCACGACTGCGGCCCCGTTGCGTTCGGCGGTCCGCCCGGCCAGGACGCACGGCTCGTGGTCGGAGAGCCCGCGCCGGGCGTCGGAGGCGGCGAGCGCCGCCAGGTCAGCGGCCCCGGCCGCCCGGGCACCGGTGACCGAGGCCTGCCCCAGCGCCGCGACGGCCAGCAGCAGCCCCGCCCCCAGGGCGGCCGTGCCCAGGACGGACACGGTGCCCGAGCCGCGTTCGCCCCGCACGGGCGCCCTCCCGCAGGTCATGACCGGTCCTCCGGCCCGGCGGCGGGCGTTCCGGGCCGCTGCTCGGGGGCGGCGGCGTGCGCGGTGAGAGTGAGGGCCTCGGCCCAGGCGAGCGGCCCGGGGCTGGGCTGGACGACCTCGACGGTCACCCAGCCGCCCTCGACGGTGTGCGAGAGCGAGGCGTCGTCGCCGGCCATGCGCGCCACCGCGTCGCGGGCCGCCGCCTCGTCGTCGCCCCGGGCGAGGATGCGGGCGGCCGACGCCGCCGCGTCCTGACCCCGCACCTGCTGCACCGCGGCTGCGCCGGCCAGCAGGACGGACACGAGCACGAACGCGATCACGGGCAGCAGCACCGCGTACTCGGCGGTGACGGCCCCGGTCTCGCCGCCCCGGGACCACCCCGCCGTCCGGGCGCCCGTGCGGCGCGCGGACGGCGGGGCGGAGGTCGGGTGCTCAGTCACGCTGGAGCGCCCCGGAGACGAGGTCCACGAGCAGCGACTGCACGTCCGGGCTGGTGAGCACGACGGCCAGCACGCCCGCGAAGCCCACGGCGGCGAGCGTGAGGATGCCGTACTCGGCCGTGATCGCGCCGGTCTCCTCGCCCGCGGCGTCGACGACGCGGGCGAGGCGGTCGCGGTCGCTCGGGCGGGTGACGGCGGGCTGGGCGGTGTGGGAGCGGTGGGTCATGGTGGTCCTCCTGGAGTGGGCCCCGCGGTGCGGGGCGGTGATGACGGCCCGGCCGGGCCGCTGGTCCCAGGCTGGCCCGCTCGGGGGCTCGCGCGCCGGGGGCGGCGCGGATCCGGGGATGGGCCGGGGCGATCGGGGCCCTGTGCAGGACCGGACGCCCCGGCGTCGCCGCCGCCTCAGCCCGGTCCCGCCCTGAGCAGGGCCATGACGACGGGCACCACGCCCCAGCACACGAAGGCGGGCAGCAGGCACAGCCCCAGCGGCATCACCAGGCACACGGCGAGCTCCTCGGCCGCCCGTTCGTCGGCCCGTCGGGTCTGCTGACGGACGGCGGCGGCGGTCTCGGCCAGCGTGCGGGCGCCGGCCATCCCGGACCGATGCAGCGGTCGCAGTCGGGCGGCGGTCTCGATCCACACCGGGTCCGTGTCGAGGCCCGCCCACGCCTCGTCCCAGTCCCGGCCCCACAGCAGCAGCGCCGCCGTGGCCCGCAGGCCGCGGGCGCCCGGCAGGGTCCGGCCGAGGTCGTCCAGCGCGGCGGGCAGGGATCGGCCGGCGCTGAGCAGCGCCGCCAGCACGTCCAGCACGACGGCGGCGCCCACCGCCGCCGGCTCGCGCGCGGCCGCACGCAGCAGCAGGCGCGTCCAGGACCGCCCGGCCAGCCAGAACAGCAGCCCCACCGCGGCGACCACGGCGCCGAAGGGCGAGCGGACCAGGTCCCACGGGGAGGTGCCGAGCAGCCACGCGAGGCCGAGGCCGCCCAGGGGCAGCCACTGCAGCAGTCGGGACGTCGCGCCCGGCCCCGCCGCGGCCGAGCGGCGGGCCCGGGCCGCGTCCACGTCCGCCTCGAGACTGTGGGCCAGCCGCCGGGCCACGGCTGCGGGAGCGGCACCCGCCCGGGCCCCGGCCGCGAGCGCCGCGTCGACCAGCGCCCAGCCCGGGTCCCGTGCGGGGGTCCGCCAGGGCAGGGTCCCGCCGCGGCGCGCCGCCTCCCCGGTCGGCGCATGCGACGCCGGCACATCCCAGGCCAGCGCCTCGGCCCGGCGTCGGGCGTGGTGATGGGCACAGCATGCGGTCCCCACCTCGCCCGGGTCCGACCCGCAGGCGGGCAGGGTGCACGCGGTCTCCCGCCAGGCCTGCTCCTCGGTCAGGCCGGCCGAGACGAGGGCGGCCCAGCGGCGCAGGACGCCGACGAGCACCTCCGTCTCCTCCTCCGGCCTCGCCCGCCCCGCCCGCCAGGGCGGCAGCGCCACGGCACGCCCAGCGCGCGACCGTCGTGCCTGCCCGGCTGCCGTCGTCGTGCTCACCGGCCGCTCCGCCCCGCCAGCCGGGCTGCGAACGCGGGCACGCCGGGTCCCTCGACGGTCCGCCCACCCGCCGCCTCCGTCCCGGGCCGCCACGTGAGGGCGGGCAGCAGGGCGAACCCGTCGGCGCGCGGGTCCGGGACGGCGAGTTCGACTGGATGCCGCCCGTGGCCGTCGCGGGCGACGTGCAGCACGGCGTCCACGCCGGCGCGGGCCTGCGCGGCCACCGTCTCGGGCCGCCAGCTGGCCAGGGAGGCCATGGCCGTCAGCCGGGCGGGCACCTCGGCGGCGGCGTTGGCGTGCAGGGTGCCCCACGCGCCCTGGTGTCCCGTGTTCAGGGCGGTGAGGACGTCGGCCACCTCGGCGCCGCGGCACTCGCCGACCACGAGCCGGTCCGGCCGCATCCGCAGCGCGTGGCGGACGAGCTCGGCCAGTCCGACCTCGCCGGCGCCCTCCGCGTTGGCGGCGCGGCACTGCAGGGCGACCACGTGCGGGTGATCGGGCGCGGCCTCGGCCGTGTCCTCCACGACGACGATCCGTTCGTCCCCCGGCACCCGGCCGAGGGCCGCGGAGAGCAGCGTGGTCTTGCCCGCCCCGGTCGCGCCGCTGACCAGGACGGTGGCACGGTCGCGCACGAGCGCCTCGAGGGCGTCGGCCCAGAGGGCGCCGTCCGGCCAGCCGTCGGCCAGCGCGGTCAGCGACGGCGTCGTCGCGGCCGGGATCCGCAGGCTCAGCAAGGTGCCGCCGCCGCTGACCGGGGGCAGGACCGCGTGGACGCGCACGCCGCCCACGCGGGCGTCGGCCAGCGGCACCGCCGCGTCGAGGCGCCGGCCGGCCCGGTGCAGCAGCCGCACCGCGAGCGCCCGGGCGGTCTCGGGGTCGAGCCGACCGGGGCGGCGGACGAGGCCCTCGTCCCCGTCGGTCCACACCGCGCCCGCGCCGTCCACGAGCACGTCGGTCACGCCCGGGGTGCGCACCCAGGGTGCGAGCGGGCCGAAGCCGTCGAGCTCATCGACCAGCGCCGCCACGCGCGGGTCGTCGATCGGCGCGTCGAGGGCCTCGGCGATCAGCGGGACCAGCGGCGGCTCCGCCCCGTCTGCGGCCGACGCACGGGCCTCGGCCACGCGCCGGCGCACGACGGCGGCGTCCAGCCCGCCGGGGCCCGCTGCGGGTGCGGCCAGCGGCGGCGCGGCGACCTGCGTGCGTTCCGGCTCGGCCGGGTCAGTGCGGGGCCACGGGAACCGTCGGCTGCCCTCGGGCGGGGCGGGGCGGCGGCGGCGGCCCCGGGGCGGGCGGGCCGGGGCGGCGGGGACGAACGGGCGCATGGCGGGCCTCCTGCGGGTCGGGGCGGCGGCCGCGGTCCGCGGCCGCCGGCCCGTCCAGTCCACCGTCCCGCCCGGGCGCCTGCGCCCCCGGCCCCGCCGCTGGGGACACGGGCCCGCCCTCCGGCGCCTGTGCAGGAGCGGACGGCGGCGCGCAGCCGTCAGCCGCGCAGGATCCGGTGGGTCCGCGCGTCACGCACGCGGGAGTCGTCCCACGGCACGTCCCAGCCCAGCAGTGCCAGCACACGGTCCAGCAGCGCCGCCGTGAACCCCCACACCAGGCGCTCGCCCACGAGAAAGCCCGGCGTCTCGCCGCGTCGCCCGCCGGGCCGGGCCACGCGGCACCGGTTCGCGGGGTCCACCAGGTCCGCGACCGGCATCCGGAACACGGCCGCGGCCTCGGCCTGGTCGACCACCGCCACGCGACTGGGGTCCCGCCACCACCCGAGCACCGGGTGCACCACGTTCCCGGAGACCACCACCGGCACCGCCGGCAGCACGCCCAGGACCTCCACGCCGGCCGGGTCCAAGCCGGTCTCCTCCTGCGCCTCGCGCAGGGCCGTGGCCACGACGTCGGCGTCCTCGGGGTCGACGCGACCGCCGGGGAACGCGATCTGCCCTGCGTGCTGGCGCAGGGTGGCGGCGCGCTGGGTCAGCAGCACGTCCACGTGCGGGTGCACGCGCTCGGCGTCGTGACGGGCGGGGACGTCGTCGAGGGCGCCGAACAGGATCAGCACGGCGGAGGGGCGCGGATCGCCGGACCGGGGCCAGTCGAAGCCCCACATCGGCACGGCCTCGGGCGGGATTGTGGTGAGCGAGGCCGGGTCGTGGTGACCGGGCGCGTCCGCAGGGGCCGCGCCCCACCGCGCCACGAGCTCCGCCAGCTGGTCCCGCGCACCCGCCAGGGACGCGTCGGACGTCCCGACGGCGTCGCGGGAGGTCGGGCGGGGGCTCGCGGGGGTCTCAGACATGGCCCCCACGCTAGCCGCCGGTCGTAGCCTCGGGACATGACGGCTCCCCTGACCTCGCCCCCGGCGGCCACCGCGTCCCCGGATCCGGTGGACGTCGCGGTGATCGGCGCCGGCCAGGCCGGACTGGCGGCCGGGTACTTCCTGGCGCGGGCCGCGCGGGACGTCGGCCGCGGACGCCGGCCGGGCCCGCCGCCGTCGTTCGTCCTGCTCGACGCGTCCGCCCGGCCCGGCGGCGCGTGGCCGCACCACTGGGACTCCCTGCGCCTGTTCTCCCCCGCCGAGCACTCCTCCCTGCCGGGCCGACCCATGCCGCCGTCGCCCGGCCCCGGCACCCCGGACGCCGGGCACGTCGTCGCGTACCTGGCCGACTACGAGGACCGCTACGGGCTGCCGGTGCGCCGGGGCGTGCGTGTCGCGGAGGTGACGCACGACGCCGCCGCGTCCCCTCCGTTCACCCTGCAGCTCGAGGACGGCACGGCCCTGGGCGCCCGCGCGGTGGTCTCCGCCACCGGCTCGTTCACCCGCCCGTTCATGCCGGCCCTCCCGGGCGTCGACCACTTCGGCGGCACGCAGCGGCATTCCGCCGCGTACCGCTCCCCCGACGCGTTCACCGGGCGGCACGTCCTCGTGGTGGGCGGCGGCAACTCGGGCGCCCAGATCGCGGCGGACCTGCTGCTGGCGGGTGTCGCCACCACGTGGGCCACCCGGCGTCCGCCCCGGTTCATGCCGGACGACGTGGACGGGCGGGTGCTCTTCGATCGGGCCTCGGCGCGCGTGCTGGGCCGCTCCGAGGCGCGCGTGGGCGACCTCGGGGACATCGTCATGGTGCCCTCGGTGATCCGCGCCCGCGACGGGGCCGGGCTCCACGCGGTCCCCGCGCCCACCGCGCTCACGCCGGACGGCGTCCGCTGGGACCACGACGCCGGCGCGAGCCACGGCTGGCCCGCCGCCAACCGCGCCGCGGCCCGGGTGCGCGGCGCCGAGCACCCGGTGGACGACATCGTCTGGTGCACGGGCTTCCGGGCGGACCTGCGCCATCTGCGGGGCCTCGAGCTGACCCGCCACCCCTCCGGGGCGCCGGCGACGGAGCGTGCACTGCCGACCGCCTCGGTGGACGTGCCGGGGCTGCACCTGCTCGGCTACGACGACTGGTGCGGGGCCGCCTCGGCCACGCTCGCGGGCGTGGGGGCTCACGCGCGCCGGGCGGTCGCCGCGATCCTCGCGGGTCTCACCGAAGGCTGAGCGGGCAGGCCGGGCGCTCAGGCCTCCAGCCCGTGGCCGAGGGCGCGCAGCTCCCGGCGCGTCCGCCCCGCGCGCAGGAGCTCGAGCAGCTCCTCCCGGCCGGGCTTGAGCTCGTAGGCCAGCAGGGCGCGCGCCCGCTCGGGGTCGGTCTCCCCCGCGCCGTAGGACGGGCACCAGCGGGCGATCGGGCACGCCCCGCACGCCGGGCGGCGCGCGTGGCACACGCGGCGGCCGTGGAAGATCAGCCGGTGGGAGAGCATCGTCCAGTCCCGGCGGGGGAACAGGGCGCCCACGGCGTGCTCGACCTTCACCGGGTCGGTCTCGTCCGTGAACCCCAGGCGCCGGGCGAGCCGGCCGAAGTGCGTGTCCACGGTGATCCCGGGCTGGCCGAAGGCGTTGCCGAGCACCACGAACGCGGTCTTGCGGCCCACCCCGGGCAGCGCCACGAGGTCCTCGAGACGGGCGGGGACCTCGCCGTCGTGCCGGCCCACGAGCTCCTGGGACAGCCGCAGGATCGCGGAGGCCTTGTTCCGGTAGAACCCCGTGGAGCGCACGAGCTCCTGCAGCTCGGGCTCGGTGGCCGCGGCCATCGCGTGGGCATCCGGGAAGCGGGCGAACAGCGCCGGCGTGGCTGCGTTGACCCGCACGTCGGTGGTCTGGGCGGACAGCACCGTGGCCACGAGCAGCTCGAACGGCGTCTCGAAGTCCAGCTCGGCGACGGCGTACGGGTACGTCTCGGCCAGGATCCGGTCGATCCGCCGCGCCCGGCGCACCAGGGCCAGCCGGGTCTCCCCGGTCGGCGTGCCCGTCGACTCCGTCTCCATCCGCGTGTCCTCCCGCCCTCGTGCGATCCGCTCAGGTCCGACCATCCTAGGGAGCGGGGCGCATGCCGACGTCCACACCGGGTCCGGCCCCCGCTTCCGGGCGCGATGCGACACACAGGACCCGAGGATTTGTGGCGACGACGCCGCGCGCGGCATGCTGAGGCGGGAGACTAGTGTGGGACGCGTCACATCCGCGCCACGCACCGACCGCACCACCCCGAAAGGACCCCGTCGATGGACGAGCAGATCCCCACGTTCCCGCCCCCGGCCGAGTTCGCCGCCCAGGCGGTGGCCGGAGCCGACCTGTACGAGGAGGCCGCCGAGGACCGCCTGGCCTACTGGGCCCGCCGCGCCCGCGAGATCCTGCACTGGGAGCAGGACTTCACCGACGTCCTGGACTGGTCCGACGCGCCCTTCGCGAAGTGGTTCGTCGGCGGCACCACCAACGCCGCGTACAACGCCCTGGACCGCCACGTCGAGGCCGGCCACGGCGACCGCGTGGCCATCCACTTCGAGGGCGAGCCCGGCGACACCCGGACCTACACCTACGCCGACCTGGCCGCCGAGGTCCGGCGCGCCGCCAACGCGTTCGAGTCCCTCGGCGTGGCCAAGGGCGACCGCGTGGCCGTCTACCTGCCGATGATCCCCGAGGCCGTCATCACGATGCTCGCGTGCGCGCGCATCGGCGCGGTCCACTCCGTGGTGTTCGGCGGCTTCTCCTCCGACGCCCTGCGCTCCCGCGTGGACGACGCCGAGGCCAAGCTCGTCGTCACGGCGGACGGCTCCTTCCGCCGCGGCAAGCCCTCCATGCTCAAGCCCGCCGTGGACCAGGCCCTCTCCGCGCCGGGCCACACCGCCGAGCACGTGCTCGTGGTCCGCCGCAACGAGGCCGAGGTCGAGATGACCGAGGGCCGCGACCTGTGGTGGCACGACGTCGTGGACGGCCAGTCCGACGAACACGAGCTCGTGTGGCACGACGCCGAGCACCCGCTCTACATCCTGTACACCTCCGGCACCACCGGGAAGCCGAAGGGCATCCTGCACACCACCGGCGGCTACCTCGTGCAGGCCGCGGCCACCCACCACGACACCTTCGACCTGCACCCGGAGTCGGACGTCTTCTGGTGCACCGCCGACGTCGGCTGGGTCACCGGGCACTCCTACGTCGCCTACGCGCCGCTGGTCAACGGCGCCACCCAGGTGATCTACGAGGGCACCCCGGACTCCCCGCACCAGGGCCGCTGGTGGGAGATCGTGCAGAAGTACGGCGTGAGCATCCTCTACACGGCGCCGACGGCGATCCGCACGTTCATGAAGTGGGGCCGGCACATCCCGGACGAGTACGACCTCTCCAGCCTGCGCGTGCTCGGCTCCGTGGGCGAGGCCATCAACCCGGAGGCCTGGCGCTGGTACCACGAGGTCATCGGCGCCGGCCGCTGCCCCATCGTGGACACCTGGTGGCAGACCGAGACGGGCGCCCACATGCTCACCCCGCTGCCCGGCGTGACCACCCTCAAGCCCGGTTCCGCCCAGAGGCCGGTGCCCGGCGTCGTGCTGGAGGTCGTGGACGAGCTCGGCGAGCCCATGACGGACACGAGCGCGGGCTTCCTCGTGGTGCGCGAGCCGTGGCCGGCCATGCTGCGCGGCATCTGGGGCGACCGGGAGCGCTTCAAGGAGACCTACTGGTCCCGCTTCCCCGGCATGTACTTCGCCGGCGACGGCGCCCGCTACGACGAGGACGGCGACATCTGGCTGCTGGGCCGCGTGGACGACGTCATGAACGTCTCCGGCCACCGCCTGTCCACCACCGAGATCGAGTCCTCCCTCGTGGCGCACCCGTCCGTGGCCGAGTCCGCGGTGGTCGGTGCGAAGGACGAGACCACGGGTGAGGCGGTCGTCGCGTTCGTCCTGCTCACCGCGGTCGCCGTCGCGGCCGACCGCGACGTCGCCGAGGTCGAGGAGGAGCTGCGGCAGCACGTGGGCAAGGACATCGGCCCCATCGCCAAGCCCAAGCGCGTGCTCGTGGTCCCCGAGCTGCCCAAGACGCGCTCCGGCAAGATCATGCGCCGTCTGCTCAAGGACGTGGCCGAGGGCCGCGACCCGGGCGACTCCACCACGCTGGCCGACCCCACGGTCATGCAGCGCATCGTGGAGACGCTCGCCCCGAAGGCCTGAGCCGGCACGACGACGCCGCCCCCGGTCCGCACGCTGCGTGCGGTCCGGGGCGGCGTCGTCGGTGGGCGGGCCCGGCTCAGGCGCGGGCGGCCGCGTCCCGGCGGACCAGCTCCACGGCCTCGTCGGGCGTGTAGCCGAGGCGCTCGAGCAGGGTGTCGAGACAGCGGCGCACCGCCTGGTGCGCGGCGTCCGCGCGGGCGTCGGCCGAGGCGGCCACGAACGTGCCCGCGCGCCCCCGGGTGCGGATGGTGCCGTGCGCCTCGAGCTCCTTGTAGGCCCGGGCCACGGTGCCCGGTGCCACGCCGAGCTCGGCGGCGAGCGCGCGCACGGGCGGCAGTCGGTCCCCGCGGGCGAGGGATCCGGAGGCGACGCCGGCCAGGACCGCATCCACGATCTGCCGGTAGGGCGGGGCCGACAGGCTCCCGTCCACCGCCACGACCGGCAGGGAGGCGGAGACCACGCCCGCGGCCCCGCCGGCGACCGGGGCCGCGGACGGGGCCGCCGCGGACGGACCGGGGGCCCTCATCGTCTCACCGGTGCTGCGCGTCGAGACGGCCATCCTCGCGCTCCCACACGGCGGGGGCCAGTTCGTCCTCGATGGCGAGATCGCCCGAGGAGTCGTCCGGGTGGCGGAGCAGGTGGATGGCGGAGACCGCGAGGCCGCCCCACACCAGGAGGATGGCCAGGGACATCATGACGATCGCTGCGGTGCTCATCGGTCAGAGCTCCTTCCGGGTGGCGGCCGCGGGCACCACCGGCAGGGCGCCGGTGGGGACGGTGCCCTCGGGCACGGCGTTGTGCGGGATGAGGTCGCCGTGGATCTCGCTGTCCAGGTCCTCCGCGTAGAGGTTGGACTTGCGGGACCACGGGATCAGGGAGAGCAGGACGGCCAGGGCGACGGAGCCGAGCGCGATGCCCCAGCCGAAGACGCCGAGGAAGTCGCCCGGGTAGCCCTCATAGCCCTCCGCGATCACCTTCATGATCCAGGAGAGCCAGATGTAGGCGAGCACGATCGGCATGAGCACGCCGATCAGCAGCACGTACCCGCGGCCGACCTTGAAGGAGGAGACGGCGTTGAGGTGCGCCGTGATGCGGCGGGCCGAGCCCAGTGCGCCGGTGACCAGGAGCACCGACAGGAGCGCCGCGCCCACGATGCCGAAGTTGTTGGCGAACGCGTCCATGGTGTCGAGCATCTGCAGGCCCGTGGTGGTGGAGAACAGGGCGAGGGAGACCACCCCGGACAGGCCGATCACGACGATCGTGGCCGTCCAGCGGCCCCAGCCGAGCTTGTCCTTCACGGCGGAGATGACGACCTCGAGGATCGAGATCAGCGAGGTGAAGCCGGCGACCACGAGCGAGCCGAAGAACAGCACGCCGATCAGGGCGCCGAGCGGGGCCTGCGAGATCAGGGTGGGGAAGGCGATGAACGCCAGGCCGATGCCGCTGCCGGCCACCTCGGACACGGACACGCCGGAGGCCTGCGCCATGAAGCCCAGGGCGGAGAACACGCCGATGCCGGCCAGGATCTCGAAGCCCGAGTTGGAGAAGCCGACGACCAGGCCGGAGCCGGTGAGGTTCGTGCGGCGGTTGAGGTAGGAGGCGTAGGTGATCATGATGCCGAAGCCGACGGACAGCGAGAAGAAGATCTGGCCGTAGGCGGCGATCCAGACGCCGGGGTCCGCGAGCGCGGCCCAGTTCGGCGTGAACAGGGCGTCCAGGCCCTGGGCGGCGCCCGGCAGGGTGAGGGCGATGCCGACGAGGATCAGGAACATCACGATGAGCAGCGGGATGCCGACCATCGAGGCCAGGGCCACGCCCCGGCGCACGCCGAAGCCCATGATGAGCAGCGTGATCACCCAGACGGCGAGCATGGGCCAGAAGACGCCCGAGACGAAGTCGAAGGACGGGGACGGGTCGTCGGCGACCCGCAGGTAGTCGCCCATGAGGAAGGTCTCCGGGTCCTCGCCCCACCGCTGGTCCACGGAGAACCAGGTGTACATGATCGCCCAGCCGATGATCGCGGCGTAGTAGATCCCGATGACGACGCAGATGAGCACCTGCCACCAGCCGACGGCCTCGGTCCACCGGGACAGGCGCCGGAACGCCAGAGGCGCGGAGCCGCGGAAGCGGTGGCCGATCGCGTAGTCGAAGAACAGCAGCGGGATGCCCGCCGTGAGCAGCGCGATCAGGTAGGGGATGACGAACGCGCCGCCGCCGTTCTCATAGGCGACGTAGGGGAAGCGCCAGATGTTGCCGAGGCCCACGGCGGAGCCGATGGCCGCCAGGATGAAGGCCCACCGGCCGGTGAACTCCTCCCGGGTGCGCTTCGGCGCCGTGGCGGGCGCGGAGACGGTGCTGGACATGCAGGACCTCCGAGGGTCGGGGAAACTCGAGTGTGACGGATGCCACAATAGTCGACGCGGGCCGTTACCGGACAGTCCGGTCCGGAATGCGGGCGTCAGGCGCGTGGCGCGGCGCCGGCTCAGCCGCCCGGGACGCAGTCCCCCGAGGGGACCGTGGCTGTCATCCCCGGGGCCGCGGCGACGACGGGGGCGATGGTGTCCGCCGTCAGGGCGTAGCCGACGGCGTCCGAGCCCGGGGCCCGGGCGAACACCAGACCGGCCAGGTTCCCGGCGGCGTCCACCACCGGGCCGCCCGAGTAGCCGTGGCGGATGTCCGCCGCGAGGGTGTAGACGTCCACCATGCTCGCGGCACCGGTCAGGACGTCGCCGAGCGGCACCTCGCCGACGGCCTGCACGGTCGCGGGGGTGGAGGCGAGCGGGCCGCCGTCGGGGTACCCCAGGACGGAGGCCGACGCGCCGCCCGTCAGCTCGGCCCCGACCGGCATGACGGGCAGGTCCGCGTCGTCGACCGCCAGGACGGCGAGGTCGTGCGCCGTGTCCAGGTGGACGACCCGCGCCGCGTGCACGCCGCGGGCGCGGTCCGTCACGGTGGGGGCGTCCACGCCGAGGACCACGTGCGCGTTCGTGAGCACGCGGTCCGGGGCCACGGCCACGCCCGAGCCGCTCTGCACCTGGTTGCACTGCGCGGCCGTCCCGGTCAGCCGGACGACGGCGGCCGACGCCGAGGAGGCGGCGGGAGTCGAGGGGGCGGCCGTCGACGTCGACGAGGCGGGGGCGGTCGTCGTGGCCGACGGCGGGGCGGACGGGGAGGAGGCGGCCGAGGGCAGACCCGGCGTCGCGGCCGGGGCCGGAGCGGCGCGGACGCCGTCGTCGGTCTCCGGGACGGGGGCGGGCAGCTCGAGCTCCGGCAGCACGTCCAGGTCGGCGACGGCGGAACGCGAGCGGGCAGCCCAGGCCAGGAGCGAGTCGGGCATCACGGTGTCCAGCGCTGCGATCACCCGCGAGCGGGTCACCTCACGGGTGACCGCGGTGGAGCCGGAGGCCGCGATGGAGAACGCCACGAGCCAGAGGACGAGGGCGCCCGCGAGACCGGTGGCGAGCGCGCCGAGCAGGCGGTCGACGAGTCGCAGCGCCGGCAGGTTCACGCGCAGCCGGATCGCCTCGCCGATGGCGGCGCCCACGTACTGGCCCGCCGCCACGAGCAGGACGAGGGTGGCGATCAGCGCGGCCCACCGCCACTGCGGCGCGGTGACGAACTTCGCCACCTCAGGCAGGGCGTAGAACGCGATCGCAGCGCCGCCGACCAGGCCGACGAGGTTGCCCAGCACCACCCACAGGCCGCGACGGTGACCCTGGACCAGGAGCATCGCGAGCGCGACGATGAGCAGGACGTCCAGCCACGTCAGACCCAGCGGCATGGGCGACCTCCTTCGGATGTGACGGCACCGGCCACGCACGGGGACGGCCCGCGCACCCGGTGGAGGATCCAGGGTATCGGCCCGCACTGGGGTATGGGGCACAATGGACGCCAGTGAACCGGGCGGCTCCTCCGCCGCGGTGTGAGGAACTGGCCACAGAGAGGACACGCACACATGGATCTCGAGGTTCTGCGGAAGGCTCCGCTGTTCACCAACCTGGACGACGAGGTGTTCGCCATCCTCACCTCGGAGCTGACCGAGGTGGAGCTCTCCCGCGGCGCGTCCGCGTTCCACGAGGGCGACCAGGGCGATCAGCTGTACGTGATCATGTCCGGCAAGATCAAGCTCGGCCGCACCGCCTCGGACGGCCGCGAGAACCTCGTGGCCGTGCTCGGCCCCGGCGAGATCTTCGGCGAGATGGCCCTGTTCAACCCCGCCCCGCGCAACGCCACCGCCACCGCGGTGTCCGCCACGCGCCTGGCCGGTCTGCGCCACGAGAACCTGCGCCGCGCCATCGCCTCGTCGCCGGATGTGTCGGTCCAGCGGCTCCAGGCCCTGGCCCAGCGCCTGTCCAAGACCAACGAGTCCCTGGCGGACCTGGTGTTCTCGGACGTGCCGGGCCGCGTGGCCAAGGCGCTCCTGGACCTCGCGGACCGCTTCGGCCGCCCGGCCGCGGACGGCCTGCTGGTGGCGCACGACCTCACGCAGGAGGAGCTCGCCCAGCTGGTGGGCGCGTCCCGCGAGACCGTGAACAAGGCCCTGGCCGAGTTCGTCCAGCGCGGCTGGATCCGCCTGGAGAACCGCGCCGTGGTCATCCTGGACCTGCAGCGTCTGCGCCAGCGTTCGCGCTGACGCTCCCCGCCCTGGAGCGGGCCACCCCGGTCAGTCCCGGGTGGCCCGCTCCACGCGCATCCGGGGGGTGCCGTCGTCGCCGGCCTCGGTGACCAGGTGGTATTCCGGCACGGGGCCACGCCGGGCACAGGGCGTGACGGAGAGCAGGAAGGCGGCGGCCGTCCGGTGCGCCGCGACCCGACGCACGATCACCTGCGTCAGCGGGGTCGCCACCTGGTCGAAGGGTGCCGTGCCCTCCGCCCCGGCGGGTCCGGGCAGCCGCAGCGGGCCGGCCAGTGCGCGACACGCGGGCACCCACGCCTGGAGTTCGGGACCGGGTTCCTCGGGTGCCGGCGCGGACTGCACCGGTGGGGTCGTCGTGGCGAACACGGCCGTGTCGAAGCGTCGGTGGACGTGGGGCGCGGAATGCCAGCGCATGACGGGGCGCAGCAGGTCGGCGCGCAGTCCGAGGCCGCGCGCGGCCAGCAGATGGGGCAGACTCTCCGAGCCCTCCTCGAGGGAGCTGCGGCCCCCGCCCCAGGTCTCGACGCGCGCCGTGGACACGACGTCCGTGTCGGAGCGACCGGCGAGAAGCACTCCGGCCTCGTCGTGGAGCTGACGGACGGCGGCCACCACGTGCTGCCGCGCACGCCGCCGGTCCGTGGTCCCGAACGTGTGGGCCCACTGGGAGGGCTCGGGCCCATACCACGGGCACGAGTCGGCGTCGGACTCGATGAGCGCGCCGCCGGGCAGGCCCACGCGGCCGAGCGGGGTGCGTCCCGCGCGGTGACGGAGGAAGACCTCCGGGCCGTCGTCGCCGTCGCGTACGAGCACCACGGCCGACGCGGGCCGGGCCGGGCGCACCTGGCGGAAGCGCCGGTCCAGCCACTGGCGGGTGAGGTCCTCCTCCTGCTCCGGGACCGGCAGCAGCAGGCCGGCCGGATCAGCGGACACGGACGGTGATCTCCACCTCGACGGGAGCGTCCATGGGCAGCACGGCCACGCCGACGGCGGAGCGCGCGTGGCGGCCGACCTCGCCGAAGATCTCGGCCAGCACGTCCGAGGCGCCGTTCACCACGCCGGGCTGGCCGGTGAACGCGGGGTCGGAGGCCACGAAGCCGACGACCTTGAGGACCTGGGCGACCCGGTCCAGGTCGCCCAGCAGCTCGTGCACCGCGGCCACCGCGTTCACGGCGCACGCCCGCGCGAGCTCCTGGGCGCGTTCGGGGGTGACCTCCGCGCCCACCTTGCCGGTGGCGGGCAGGGCGCCGGCCACGAAGGGGAGCTGGCCTGAGGTCAGCACGAGGTCGCCGTCCCGCAGGGCCGGGACGTAGGAGCCGACCGGCGCCGCGACGGCGGGTCGGTCGATGCCGAGCGCCGCGAGGCGGGCCGCGACGGCGCCGTCGCCCCAGGTGGGGGCCGAGGACTGCTCCGTCACGTTCACGCCGCCTTCGGACGCTTGAGGTAGGCCACGGGGTTGTTCCCCTCGGGGCCCGGGATCACCGTGACGAGCTCCCAGCCGTCCTCGCCCCACTGGTCGAGGATCTGCTTGGTCGCGTGGATGAGGAGGGGGATCGTGGCGTACTCCCACTGCGTCTGCTGAGTCATGGGACCCACCCTAGCTGTTGTGGGTCATGAGGTTCTTGCCACGGGGTACGGGCTGAGATGAGACGAGCGTGTCGCGCGTCAGACTTAGTGGCAGGGCCGTTATGTAGGCCCTAAAGGAGAGTCAGACATGGGTAGACCACCCTCGATTCCGGCGGAGAAGAAGACCCGGATAGTGCTGAGCGTGCTGGCCGGCGAGATGTCCATCGCCGAAGCGGCACGCAAGGAGAAAGTCAGTGAGCAGTCCATCGGACGGTGGAAGGCCGAGTTCCTGGAAGCCGGCAAGACCGCCCTGGTGGCCGGCAGGTCCGGACCATCCTCCCGAGAGGAACAGCTGGAGGCCGAGGTCGCCGAGCTGACCCAGGCCTTGGGCGAGGCACACCTGGAGGCCAGGGTGTGGAAGAAGTCCGCGGAGGGCCGGCTGGGCCCTTCGAGGACCTCGAGGTGATCCGCGTGGAAGCGGGCATGTCGACCGCGAGGTTCTGCCAGCTCTTCGACATGCCCGAGCGGACCTGGCGCCGCTGGCAGGCCAAGGCCCGCACCGGGACGGCGGTGAAGGGACCGTGGCCGCAACCGGGACGGCAGGCCGCCAGGGAACTGGTGGTCAAGCACGCGCTGGCCCATCCGGCGTGGGGGCATCGGAAGATCTGGGCGATGGTCCGCCACGACGGGCATGTGGTTTCCGAGGCGACCGTGCTGCGGATCCTGCGCGACGAGGGGCTGATTCTGCCCGCGCAGTACCAACGGGAGCGACGGAAGCTGGCCGAGCGGCGCAAGGCCGCGTTCGCCACCGAGCCCTCAGGCCCGAACCAAGTCTGGCAGCTGGACTTCAGCGAGTTCGAGACCACCACCGGAGGGACCTGGCGGCTGGCCGGGTGCCGGGACTACTGGTCCAAGTACGAGCACCCCTTCCACGTTTCGCCCACCGGGAACCAGCACGACGCGATCGACGCGATCGAGTTGGCCCTGGCCGACTACGAGGCCATGTTCGGTCACCCGCTGGTCGAGGCCTGCCCGGTCGATCCCGAGACCGGTGAGCTGTTGCCCGTGGTGACCATCGTGACGGACAACGGCGGGCCGTTCCGGTCCTTCCGCTTCGAGTCCTTCATCGCCGCCCACCCCGAGCTACACCACGTGCGCACCCGAGTGAAGACCCCGGGGCAGAACGGGTCCCGTGAACGCGGCTTCGGCACGCTGAAGTACGAACGGCTCTACCTGGACGAGATCGACGACGCGATCGTGCTCGCCGAGCGGGCCGAGGACTACCGGATCGAGTACAACGAGCTCCGGCCCCACGAGGCCATCTCATGGAACCGGCCCAAGGAGGTGCACCTGGGCCTGGCCGACCCCACCACCCCGACATTCAAAACCAAGGAAATCCTGCCAACTACTTGACGCGGGACAGCGGGAGGGTCAGTGGATGTAGGAGAAGACGCCCATCATCCCGGCCTCGGCGTGGTAGGCGTTGTGGCAGTGGGTTAGCCACTGGCCCGGGTTGTCCGCCTCGAAGTCGAAGACGATGGTTTGCCGGGGTTTGATGATGACCGTGTCCTTGCGGGCGCCATGGTCGGCCAGCTGGAAGGTGTGGCCGTGCAGGTGCATGGGGTGCCACATGTCGGTGTCGTTGGTCATCGTGACCCGCACGCGTTCGTCCAACCGGAGTTCGAAGGCGCCCTCGAAGGGGTTGGCCGGGTCGAAGCGTCGCCCGTTGATGCCCCAGTCGTACTCCATCATCGACCCGGTGAGGCGTACCTCGTGGGTCCTGGTCGGGTCCTTGGGCGGGAGCAGGACGGATTCGTGTGCCTTCAGTCGGCTGCCATCGAGCACGGTTCCGCCCAGGGTCTGCGGGAGCCGACCGGAGAGCGTGGTCTTTGGACCGGCTGCGATGATGCCGTAGGCGTGGCCGGTCTTGCCCTCGGGCAGGGCCAGTACGGGCACCGCCTGGTCGCCGAGGGTGATCAGCACGTCCAGGCGTTCGCCCATCCCCAGGACGACGGCATCGGCCTGGCGGGGCTGGACCGGGAACCCGTCGGTGTGGGTGATGGTCAGTTCCTGGCCGGGGATCCCGACCCGGTAAGCGGTGTCTCCGGCCGCGTTGATCAAGCGCAGGCGGATCCGGTTGCCCGGGGTGCTGGAGAAGGTGTCCGGGTCGGATGGGGGGCGGCCGTTGAACAGGTGCACGGGGATCTTCACGTCGCCGGCGTCCCCGCCCAGATAGTCGCTCTCAGCGCCCATGAGCATGTGCTTCATGGGCATGCCCGAGGAGCTGTCCTGGCTCATGGACCCGTGGTCCATGCCCGCCATGCCGGCCATGCCCTCCATGTCGCCGGACATGTCCATCCCGGCGGAGAGTTCCTCGACGACGTCCTGCGGTGTTCCGGTGATCCCGTCGAGCCAGTCGTCCAGGATCACGACCCATTCCTGGTCGTAGCTGAGGGGCTCGTTGGGGTCCTCGACGATCAGGGCCCCGTACAGGGCGCGTTCGCGCTGGGTGTCGAAGTGGGAGTGGTACCAGTACGTGCCCGGATGGGACAGCCGGAAGTCGTACGTATAGGTTTCTCCGGCGGCGATGGGGTCCTGGGTCACTCCTTGGACTCCGTCGGCGTCGTTGCGCAGGGCCAGCCCGTGCCAGTGCACGCTCGTGTCCTCGGGCAGGTCGTTGGCGACGCTGACCTTGAGCAGGTCCCCGGTCTGGGCGCGCAGCAGCGGCCCGTTGAGGCCGTCGTTGTATCCCCAGGTGGTCAGGCCCCGACCCTGGAGGGAGGTCTCGAGGGGTGCGGCGGAGAGCCGGTGGGTGACGGTGGTGCCCGAGGCGGCGCGTCGTTTCTCGTACTCGGCGACCAGCGGGTCGGTGGGCAGGATGCGCCCTGACGGTTGGGGGCTGATGGCGGGATCGGCGCAGGCGGCCAGCCCGGCCAGCGCCAGGGCCCCGACGGAGGCGCCCAGGAAGGTGCGGCGGGTGGTCAGTGAGGAGGTCATCGGTTCTTCTTTCCGTCATCCGGCCCCGTGTCGCAGGCGGGCGCGACGGGGCCGGGCATGGCTGATCAGTTGCTGGGTGAGGCCGGTGGCGTACCGGGGCTGCGTGCCGCTGTCACCCGGAGGTATTGGCGGACCCTGCGCTCACCGGTGGGGCGCGGCCGGGGGCTTTAGGTGCGGCTGATGGCCAGTTGAGCCAGTGAAGGGTCCACGGGGGCCGGAAATGGGCAACCCAGGGCAGGGGTGGTGCGGTCAGTCCCCCACCAGGGCTAGGCAGGAGGGCCCGGGAGGCCAAGTGGGACACGACAGGTGCCTTGGTCAGGGCCGAGGCGCAGGTATCGTCCACGGCCTCCAGGGCACAGACCGGCAGCCCGGGGTCGGCTGCCTCATCCCCGGCAGGCTCGGCCGGGAGCACGACCTCGGCCACCATGCCGGCCGGACCGATGGCCCCCGGCCCGAGGTGATGAACAGTTGTGGCGGCGGCCGTACCGGTGGCGGCCCAAGCCGCGCTGGTGCCCGTACCAGCGTGCATCCCGAGCAGGCCCAGGATCAACACGAGGGTGCCCAGAACGGTTCGAAGGGCGGGCCAGCCGGACAGGGGGCGGCGGTAGGAGGTCACAGCAGCGATTCGGTGGTGTTCCCGCCGTCCGTGGTGGACAGCACGGTCGAGCCGACGACCAGCAGTGCTTCGGTCCGCCCGTCGTCGGTGATGCCGGCGCCCAGGGCGGAGGCCGTGCCGACCGGGCGGTCGCTGGCGGTCCAGGTGTCGCCGGCGTCGGTGCTGGTCAGCAGGTGTCCCTCGGTGCCGGCGCCCACGGCGGTGGTGTCATCGGCCCAGGCGACCAGGTGCATCAGCTGGGGGGTGTCCAGGGTGGTCCAGGTCGCGCCGTGGTCGGTCGAGCGCAACATGCCGGTTTCGGTGGTGGCCAGCACGGTCCCGGTTTGGGGGGAGATCGCCAGCGATGCCGGGGCGACGGGGATCTCAAGGCTCTGCCAGGTGAGGCCGTCGGTGCTGGCGCGCAGTTGCCCATCGAAGCCGAGGACCCCGTTCGGGCCGGCGGCCAGGGCGTGGAAATCGGATGCGCCGCCGCGGGAGAGCACCGTCCAGCTCTGGCCCCGGTCGGTGGACTCGGCCAGGCCCAGCGGCTCGGGCAGGTCGGTGCGCGGCGCGGGGTGACCCGAGGCCAGGTAGCGGCCCTCGGGAGTCAGGGTGAAACCCATGAAGTCCACGACCGGACCGACCTGGGTCAGCTCCCCGTCCTGGAGCCGGAACAGGCCCTGGTGGGTGGCCAGCAGCACCTCACCGGACTCGGGGTCCCGGGTGAGGGCATGGACGTGGGTGATGGCCGTGCCGGTGCCCTGCGTGCCGGTGCCGGCCGCCGGGGATGTCGCGGGGTTCGGCGCGGCGCAGGCGGTGAGGGTGCCAGCGCCGAGCAGGGTCAGCCCGCCGGCGATCAGGGTTCTGCGGGTCAGGGGGGTCATGGAGCCTTTCCGCCCCGGGCCAAAAGGCGGGGCATCTACCATTGTCGGCCGGTGACGCGCCGGGATGGGGCGGTTTGCCTTGAAGATTCGATGAAGATTCCCCGCCCCGGCACCGTTCTGAGCCGCCGGGGCGCGAGACAGAGCGAGACTGGACCCATGAACTCTGGCACTGGGACTGACACTGGGACTGGTCCGGCGGCCGGCCGGGTGTTGGTGGTCGATGACGAGAAGCCGCTGGCGCGCATGGTGGCCACCTACCTGGAGCGGGCCGGCTACGAGGTGGCTCTCACCCACACCGGCCCGGCCGCAGTGCAGGCCGCCCGGGTTCACGAGCCCGACGTGATGGTCCTGGACCTGGGCCTGCCCGGGCTGGACGGGATCGAGGTGTGCCGGCGGGTGCGGGCCTTCTCCGAGTGCTATGTGCTGATGCTCACCGCCCGCGGCGATGAGCACCACCGGTTGGAGGGATTGGCGGTGGGGGCCGATGACTACATCACCAAACCCTTCAGCGTCCGGGAGCTGGTCGCCCGGGTGGGGGCGGTCATGCGCCGGCCGCGCACAACGGTGTCAGCCCCCGAACCGGAACGGGTCTGCGGTGACCTGGTCATCGACCTGGCCGCCCACGAGGCCCGCGTGTCGGGCCAGGTGGTGCAACTGACGCGCACGGAGTTCGACCTGCTGGCCGCCTTGTCGGGGCGCCCGCACCAGGCCTTCTCCCGGCGCCAGCTGATCGATATCGTCTGGGACCCGGCCTGGGTGGGCGATGAACGGCTCGTGGACGTGCACATCAAGAACCTGCGCCGCAAGCTCGACGCGAACCCGGCCCGCTATATCGACACCGTCCGCGGGGTCGGCTACCGGATGGCGGAGCAATGACCGGCCGGCGGCGCTACCAAGGATTAGCGGCCCGGTTCTTCCTCGCCCAGCTGCTGGTGGTGGGGGCCAGCGTGCTGGCCGCGGTGGTGGTGGCCTCCCTGGCCGGCCCACCACTGTTCCACGAGCACCTGGAACAGGCCGGGGCCGGACACGATGCAGCCCAGATGCTGCACGTGGAGCAGGCCTACCGGGACACCAATTTCTGGACCCTGGGCGTGGCCCTGGCCACGGCCTTGATCTGTTGTCTGGCATTGACCTGGCATGTCGCCCGCCGGATCCAGAGTCCGATCAACGCCCTGACCCAGGCGGCCAAGGCCATGGCCGGTGGACGGTACGACACCCGCGTGCCGGCCATGGGCGCCGGCACCGAGGTGGAGGAGCTGGCAGGGTCTTTCAACACCATGGCCGCACGGCTTCAGCGCACCGAGGACACCCGTCGACGGATGCTCTCGGACCTGGCCCACGAGCTGCGCACCCCCGTCTCCGTGCTGACCGTCTACCACGAGGCCCTGCAAGACGGGGTGTCCCACTGGGACGAGCCCACCGGTGAGCTGATGGGCGAGCAGCTGGCCCGGTTGACCCGGCTGGTGGAGGACATCAACGACGTCTCCCGCGTCGAGGAGGGCCGGATCGAACTGGACCGCAGCCCCCAAGGGGTCAGCGGGCTGCTGCATGCCGCGACCGAGGCCCACAAGGAGGCCTACGCCACCAAGGGCGTGGCCCTGACCATGGACGCCGATCCAGGCCTGGCCGTGGACGTGGACCGCCAGCGCATGGGCCAGGTCCTGGGCAACCTGCTCACCAACGCCCTGCGCCACACCCCGGCCGGGGGCCGGGTCACCCTCGAGGCCCGACAAAGCCCGTCCGGGGTCACGCTCAGCGTCACCGACACCGGGGAGGGGATCTCTCCCGAGCACCTGCCGCACGTCTTCGAACGCTTCTACCGCGGGGACACCGCCCGCGACCGTGACCACGGCGGCTCCGGGGTCGGCCTGGCCATCTCCCGAGCTCTCATCCAGACCCACGGCGGCACCCTGAGCGCCACCTCCACCACGGCCGGGGCGACGTTCACCATCGACCTGCCCACCAAGCAGCCCCCCGACCAGCCCACCTACCGGCGCACCCGTTTATCCACCGTGAACACCGGCGCTCCACCCCTTGAATGATACCCCCGGGGGGTATATACTAAGAGGAGAAGCGCCGTCCGGCGCCGCCCTCAGACCTGAAGGAGACCGTCATGACCGAATCCGCCCGCACCCCGCTGCCGGGGGCCACCAACGGCTGCTCGTGCTGCGCCCCAGCCGCCGACGCCACCGCCCCCGCCGGGCACCAGAGTGCCGACCCAACCGGGACGAGCGCCGGCGACGCGACCTACCAGGTGGAGGGCATGACCTGCGGACACTGCGTGGGCTCCGTCGCCGAGGCCGTGAGCGCCCTGGACGGGGTGGACGATGTCCGGGTCGAACTGGTCGCCGGCGGGGCCTCCCCCGTCACCGTGACCGGGCCCGCCTCCGCGGACTCCGTGCGGACGGCCATCGAAGCGGCCGGCTACCGCGTCCGGATCTAACCGACCCATCCCCTCGAGGTCGGCGCCCCACCGCCGAGCCGGTCGCCGAACAGACCGCCGAGCAGAAGGAACACCATGAGCACCCCGCACCACCACGATCACCCCACCGACCAGACCGCCGAACACCCAGACCCGAACCCCCACGCCGGCCACGCCAACCACACCGACCATGCCGCCCACCACCCCGCGGACGCGGCCACCCACGGGCAGGCCATGCCCCAGGGCCACGCCCACTCGGCCCTGGACGAGGACCACCAGGTCCACGACCACGGTCAGCACGCCGGGCATTCCACCGCGATGTTCAAGAACCGGTTCTGGGTCTCACTGGTGCTCTCCATCCCGGTGGTGTTCTTCAGCCACATGGTCGGGCAGCTGCTGGGCTACCACGTCCCCGAGTTCCCGGGCTCGGCGTGGATCGCCCCGGTGCTGGGCACCGTGATCTACCTCTATGGCGGCATGCCCTTCCTGAAGGGCGGGCTGACCGAGTTGCGCGCCCGCCAGCCGGGGATGATGCTGCTGATCGCGATGGCCATCACGGTGGCCTTCGTCGCCTCCTGGGTCACGACCCTGGGCATCGGGGACCTGATGCTGGACTTCTGGTGGGAGCTGGCGCTGCTGGTGGTCATCATGCTGCTGGGCCACTGGATGGAGATGCGCGCCCTGGGCGCGGCCTCCTCCGCCTTGGACGCGCTGGCGGCGCTGCTGCCGGAGGAGGCCGAGAAGGTCGTGGACGGTGACACCATCACCGTGCCGATCACCGAGTTGGCCGTGGGCGATGTGGTGCTAGTGCGGGCCGGGGCCCGGGTGCCGGCCGACGGGACCATCCTCGAGGGCGCCGCGGAGTTCGACGAGGCGATGATCACCGGGGAGTCGAAGCCTGTGCTGCGCCAGGCCGGGGACACGGTGGTCGCTGGGACCGTGGCCACCGACAACACCGTGCGGGTGAAGGTGGCCGCCGTCGGGACCGACACGACCCTGGCCGGGATCCAGCGGATGGTCGCCGACGCCCAGGAGTCCTCCTCCCGGGCCCAGGCGTTGGCGGACCGGGCCGCGGCCCTGCTGTTCTGGTTCGCCCTGGTTGCGGCGATCATCACCGCGATCGTGTGGACCGCGATCGGCCAGCCCACCGACGCGGTCACCCGCACCGTGACCGTGCTGGTCATCGCCTGCCCGCACGCCCTGGGCCTGGCCATCCCGCTGGTGATCGCCCTCTCCACGGAGAAGGCCGCCAAGTCCGGGGTCCTGATCAAGGACCGGATGGCCCTGGAGCGGATGCGGACCATCGACGTGGTCCTGTTCGACAAGACCGGCACCCTGACCGAGGGCGCCCACGCCGTCACCGGTGTCGCCGCGGCGCCCGGCATTTCCGAGGCCGAGCTGTTGGCCTACGCCGCCGCGGCCGAGGCTGACAGCGAGCACCCGGTGGCCCGGGCCATCGTCACCGCCGCCGGGCAGCACCCGCAGGCCAGCACGTTGCGCAAGCGCGGCACGGACTTCAGTGCTGCCATGGGCCGCGGGGTGCGCGCCACCGTGGACGGCTCCGAGATCCTTGTCGGCGGGCCGAACATGCTGCGCGAGCTTAACCTGACCATGCCGGCGGAGATCACTGAGCACACCGCCTCCTGGACCGCGCGCGGGGCCGGGGTGTTGCATGTGGTCCGCGACGGGTCCGTTATCGGCGCGGTCGCCGTGGAGGACAAGATCCGCCCCGAGTCCCGGGCCGCCGTGGCCGCCCTGCACGCCCGCGGCATCAAGGTCGCGATGATCACCGGCGATGCCCGCCAGGTCGCCGAGGCCGTCGGGGCGGACCTGGGCATCGACGAGGTCTTCGCCGAGGTCCTCCCCCAGGACAAGGACACCAAGGTCACCGAGTTGCAGTCCCGGGGACTGTCCGTGGCCATGGTGGGCGACGGCGTCAACGACGCCCCGGCGCTGGCGCGGGCCGAGGTCGGCATCGCCATCGGCGCCGGCACCGACGTGGCCATGGAGTCCGCCGGCGTTGTGCTGGCCAGCAACGACCCCCGCGCGGTGCTGTCGATGATCGAGCTCTCCCAGGCCAGCTACACCAAGATGATCCAGAACCTGGTGTGGGCCACCGGCTACAACGTGCTCGCCGTGCCGCTGGCCGCCGGCGTGCTCGCCCCGATCGGGTTCGTGCTCTCCCCCGCGGTGGGCGCGATCCTGATGTCCGCCTCCACCATCGTGGTCGCCCTCAACGCCCAACTGCTGCGCCGGATCAACCTGGACCCGGGCCACCTGGCCCCCCTCGGCGCCCCCCGGCCGGAGGCTGCCCTTCAACCCGCGACCTCCTGATCGCGCCTCTTGGCGCGAACTCTGATATGAACCCTCAACCCACTGTGGAAGGACCCACCATGAAACGCACCATGACGCTGACCGCCCTGGCCCTGGCCTCCGCCCTGACCTTGACCGCCTGCGGCACCGGCGCCCAGGACGAGAACGCCGGCGCTGAGGCCTCGGCCACTGCGACCAGCTCCGCCCCGGCCGCCACCCCTGCGGCCACGGCCACCGCGACACCGTCCACCACGGCGACCGGTTCGGCTGAGGAGGTCTCCGCCGAGCACAACGACGCGGACGTGATGTTCGCCCAAATGATGATCCCGCACCACCAGCAGGCCGTTGAGATGAGCGAGATGCTGCTGGCCAAGGATGACGTCCCGGCGGAGGTGGCCGCGTTCGCCCAGAAGGTCATCGACGCCCAGGGGCCGGAGATCGAGCGCATGAACTCCATGCTCACCGCCTGGGGCCAAGACCCCGTGGACACGGACGGCATGGACGGTATGGAGGGCATGGACCACGGCGGGATGTCCGGGATGATGTCCGAGGAGGACATGACCGCCCTCGACCAGGCCCAGGGCACCGAGGCCGCCCGGTTGTACCTGGAGCAGATGACCGCCCACCACAAGGGCGCCGTGGACATGGCCAAGGACGAGGCCAAGGACGGCCAGAACCCGCAGGCCGTGCAGCTCGCCGAGCAGGTCATCGCCGACCAGGAGGCCGAGATCACCGAAATGCAACAGATGCTCGACAAGCTCTGAGCACCGTCGTCCGCTGCGGGCATCCGGTGAGACGCGGCTGGCGATAGACCCCGAAACCGGAACGGGTCCTCCAGGAAAGGAGACGAGCATGCAGGACAAGATCAAGGTCGCGGTGAACGGGTACGGGGTCATCGGCAAACGCGTCGCCGACGCGGTCCGGGCCCAGGAGGACATGGCGCTGGTCGGAGTCAGTGACGTCATCGCTGACTACCGGATCGCGACTGCGGCCGGGAAGGGTATCCCCGTCTACGCCTCTACCGAGCAGGCCCTACCGGTGATGGCGGATGCCGGCCTTCCCGTCGTCGGAGGCCTGCACGACCTGCTCGAGAACGTTGACGTCGTGGTGGACTGCACCCCGGCCCAGGTGGGCGCCGGCAACCTGGAGCTCTACCGTGCCCACGGGGTCAAATCCGTGTTCCAGGGCGGGGAGAAGCACGATCTCACCGGCCACTCCTTCGTCGCCCACGCCAACTACGCCAACGCCCTGGGCCGGGACAGCACCCGGGTGGTGTCCTGCAATACCACCGCCACCGTCCGGGCCCTTACCGCGCTGAAGGACGTCGGACTGCTGTCCAAGGCCCGGGGGGTGCTCATCCGCCGGGCCACCGATCCGTGGGAATCGGACCATTCCGGGATCATGAACACCATCGTCCCCGAGGGCCGAATCCCCAGCCATCAGGGGCCCGACGCCCAGTCGGTGGTCCCGGACCTGGACGTGGTCACCATGGCCGCCAAGGGAGCCCACACTCAGAACCACCTGCACTACTGGACGATCGAGCTCACCCGCCCGGCCGAGAAGCAGGAGGTGTTGGAGGCGTTCCGGGCGATGCCGCGGATTGCCTTCGTCCGGCGCTCGGACGGCGTCGTGGCGGTCAATAGCACCGTGGAACTCATGGAGGACCTGGGCCGGCCCCGGGGTGATATGTATGAGGTGGCCCTCTGGGAAGACATCCTCACCGTGGACGGCAACGAGCTGTACTACACCTACACGGTGGACAACCAGGCGATCGTCGTCCCCGAGAACATCGACGCGATCCGGGCCCTCACCGGAACCGTCGACGACGGCGGCGAGTCCATCCGGCGCACCGACCGCGCCTTGGGGGTGCGCCAGGACTTCGTGCGCTCCTCGGTGGCTGCCCGTTGAACTGCGCGGCAGACGCCGCTGAGGCGGTGCCCGGCCCCAGGAATGGGGGGTGGTCGGACACCGCTTCGGCGGCCGCGGACTACCGCAGCGGTCCTATGGCCTCCGGTCAGGTGCGAGAGGCCGTCGCGATCGCGTTGATGGCCTCATCCAACACCGCATTGAACTGCGCTGGGCTCTGGGCCGTACTCAGCCCTTCGGTCAGGGCGCGGGAGAAGCTGGCGATCACGCCGTGGTTGCGGGCCAGCAGGGTGGTGGCCTGGGCCCGGGTATAGCCGCCCGACAGGGCCAGGACGCGGATCACTCGGGGATGGTCCACGAACTCGCGGTAGGAGTCCGCCCGCTCCGGCAGCGTCACTTTGAGGATGACCGACTGGTCGTCTCCGAGCTTGTCCAGTTGGGCGAGGATTGCCGCCTTGAGCTGGTCCTCCACCTCGGCCTTGCGGGGGCTGCGGATATCCACCTCGGGCTCGATGATGGGCACCAGCCCGGTAACGAGGATCTGACGGGCGAGCCCGAACTGCTGCTCCACGACGGAGCCCACCCCGTCCCCGGGCAGCTTGATGACCGAGCGCATCTTCGTCCCGAACATGTGCTTTTCGACGGCTCGAGACAGTAAGTCATCCAGGTGCGGGATGGGTTTCATGAGCTGGGCGCCTTGCTGTTCCGGGGCCAAGCCCTGGTCGATTTTGAGGAAGGGCACGATGCCTTTGCTGTTCCACAGGTAGTCGCCCGTGGGGGAACCCTCCACCTGGCGGTTCATTGTGTTCTCGAACAGGATGGCCCCCATGACGCGCTCACCGTCGAAGCTGGGGCTGGTGATGATACGTGTGCGCACCTGGTGTACCAGGTCGAACATCTCCTCTGGGCCGGAGTAGGCATCCTTGTCGATCCCGTAGAGGTGCAAGGCCGCCGGGGTGCTGCCCCCGCTCTGGTCCAGCGCCGCGACGAATCCGGCACCGTTCCTGACCCTCTGATACTTCTCCGAGTCCATGGGAGCCTTCCGCGGCGAGGGAGCACGGTGGTCCGGGTTCCCTGCGCGCGTCATGGACGACTGGCCGCCCTCAAGGGGGAACGGTCATCAGCAGGCTCAACCCAGGGTGACGAGCAGGTCCGCGCAGGCCTGCTCACACCGGCGGCAGGCCTCGGCACACACCTTGCAGTGCTCGTGCATCTGGGCGTGGCTCTCGCATTCGTCCCCGCACGTCTTGCAGGCGGCCCGGCAGGCCTCGAGCAGGGCGCGGGTGGTCTCGACGTTGTTGCCGGTCTGCCGGGACAGCATCCGGCCTGTGGCGGCGCACACATCGGCGCAGTCCAGGTTCAACCGGATGCACTGCCTCAGGTCGGCCACCATGTCCTCGGCCAGGCAGGCGTCCGCGCAGGCCGTGCAGGTCTGGGCGCACTCGAAGCAGGCCTGGATGCACTCGGCCAGCTTCTGCCGGTCGATGTTGCCCACATTCTTTGGGTAGGTGTCCAGCATGGCGCTCACGTGATGGGTCATGATGTGCTCCTTCGTCGATCTGATCCGACGCACCGGCCTTCGCCGCCCCGCCATGCCATCGACCATAGACCGCCCCGCCGACGCGGGTGAAGGGCTCAACCTTGAAGGTTCCGTGAAGATCGCCGGCCACGGAGGCCCGCGGACTCCTTTACGGGCAGGGATGACGCAGGTGTGACCAGCCGCCCCTCAGCCCGGCCGACGGCCCTGAGGACCACGCCGACGGGGAGGACCAGCAGGGCTCGCCTCAACGTGGATCCTGTCGGACCGGACGGTCGGTGTCGGGAAGAGCGCTTATGCGATCCGACCAGGGGCGTCGAGGCCGCCGGTGCAGGCCGCCCCGGGCTCAGGCGCGTCGGGGGACTGCCAGTACTCGGCCACGAACTGCTCGATCCGTTCATCCTCCGGGGAATCCACCGCCACCTGCGCCTGCCAGGCCGAAAGCACGATGGGCGAATCCAGGCCCTCGTAGGGGGCCAGGACGACATAGGCGGCCGGTAGGGCCGTCCGCAGGGCATCGACTTGCTCCTGTGAGAGCGCCTCGGAATCGTAGGCGACCCAGGCGGCACCGTGCTCCAAAGCGTGCACGGCATTCTCGTTGGGTACCGGTTCGGTGTAGACCCCACAGTTGAGCCAGGCGCTGGCATGATCGCCACCCACCGGCGGCGACTGCTCGTAGTCCACAGGGGTGCTCACGTGGTTAGCGCTGAGCCCCTCGAAGGTCTGCAGCCCGGCGATCTCAATGTCCTCCCGAGCCTGGGGCGGAGGATTCTGAATCACGGCGAGCGTCACCAGCCCGCCGACCACGGCGATGGCGGTGAGCGCTCCCGCTCCGACCAGAACCTTCCGCCGACGTTCAGCCTTGGCTTCCGGGTCTGCCGTGACCCGGTCCAGACGGGCGAGGCGGTTGATCCGGCAGCGCACGAGCACGGCATGGACGGTGGAGGCCGGCATCCTGAGTTCTCCGGCGATCTGTGCCGGCCCCAGACGTCGGCGCCATCGGGCGGCCACGATCTGTTTCACCACCGCCTGCGGTGTTCTGGTCGGCATCGTGGACGGCCGGCTGGACCGGTCTGCCATCCCTGCAGGTCCCTCGGCCCGGAAGCGTGTGGCCCATTTGCGTGCGGTGGGTGGGGAGACCATGAACATCTTGGCCGCGGTGGCGACCGGCCAGTGCTCCTCGACGATGAGCTTGGCCAGGCGTAGGCGGGCGCGAGGGGTCAGGGCGGCGTTAGCGTGGGACATGAAGGCCTTCTGTTCGCGTGAGCGGTTTCTCGACAACTCGGGCGTGTCAGATGGTCTGTGTAAGCCGTACCGAGAGGAACGGTAAGAATCATGACCATGACCGACGAGAAGAACCCAGGCGAGCCCTCGGGCCAGGACCTGGTCGAGCAGCTGAAAGCCTCAGGGCAGCTTGATGCCCTGTTCGCGCAGATCGACGCGGGCGGCGTCGAGCTCACCGGTGACGGCGGGTTCGTGCCCGCGCTGGTCAAGGCCGCGCTCGAGCGGGGCCTGCAGGCCGAGCTGACCAGCCATCTGGGCTACGAGAAGGGCTCGAGCGAGGCGCTGAAGCACGCCAACTCCCGCAACGGGACCACCCCGAAGACCGTGGAGTCCGAGGTCGGGCCGATCGAGCTGGACGTCCCGCGAGACCGGGGCGGGTCGTTCACCCCGCGCCTGGTGCCCAAGGGCCAGCGGCGCCTCGGGGGCCTGGATGACATGATCATCAGCCTCTATGCCGGCGGAATGACGATCCGGGACATCCAGCACCACCTGGCCTCCACGATCGGCACGGACCTGTCGCACGAGACGATCTCCAACATCACCGACGCCGTGAGCGAAGAGGTCCTGGCGTGGCAGTCGCGGCCGCTGGAGGAGTTCTATCCGGTGATCTATCTCGACGCAATCCGGATCAAGATCCGAGAGAACAGCCAGGTCCTCAACCGTGCCGCCTACATCGCCGTCGGCGTGGACCTCGAGGGCATCAAGCACGTGCTGGGGATCTGGGTCCAGGACACCGAGGGCTCGGCGTTCTGGGCCCACGTCTGCGCCGATCTCGCCAACCGGGGCGTGCAGGACGTGCTGATCGTGTGCTGCGACGGGCTCAAGGGCCTGCCGGAGGCGATCGAGGCGACGTGGCCGGACTCGATGGTCCAGACCTGCGTGGTTCACCTGATCCGGGCCGCGATGCGGTTCGTGGCCTACCAGGACCGCAAGAAGGTCGCCGCCGCGCTGAAGCCGATCTACACTGCCCCCAACGAAGAGACCGCGAGGAAGGCGCTGGCCGAGTTCGAGGCCTCCGAGCTCGGCACGAAGTACCCGTCTGCAGCCGCGACCTGGGCGAACTCCTGGGAGCGGTTCATCCCGTTCCTGCAGTTCCCACCCATGCTCCGCAAGGTCATCTACACGACCAACAGCATCGAGTCGCTGAACTTCCAGCTACGGAAGGTGACCAAGAACCGCGGCCACTTCCCCTCGACCGAGGCGGCGGTGAAGCTGCTCTGGCTGGCGATCTGCAACATCGAAGACAAACGCGCCGCCGAACGCGCTCGGGACCGGGGCAAACCCGCCGGCCAGCGCAAAGCCCAGGGCCGGCTCGTCGAAGGTCAGGCCGTCACGAACTGGAAGCAGGCCCTCGCCCAGCTCGCCGCGGCCTACCCCGACCGGATCAACCCCTACCTGTGACCACCCCGCTTACACAGACAAGTTGACACGCCCACAACTCCACTCTCGCAACAGGAGGCCTTCGCCTGTCAGCTGTTCACGCAACAACGTCCCTGGACATCACACCTAGCCACCGGCGCGGACCCCGGAAGAGGTCCCAGGTGCCCGCGCTACACTCGCGCCCATGGCCTCCCGCACGACCCGCTTCCCCGCGCCCTCGAGCGCTCTCGGCCGCCTCCTCGCCTTCGTGGGCCTCTCGGCGGTGGCCGGCCTGCTCGTGGCGGCCCTCCTGCTGCCCGTCGCGGGCCTGGCCGGTGTCGCCGCCGCGTCGGGCCGGGAGATGCTGGACGAGCTGCCGGACGAGCTGCCCGCGGAGCCGGTCTCCGTCCCGTCGCGCATCCTGTCGGAGGACGGTGAGGAGATCGCCGTCTTCTACGAGGAGAACCGCACCCCGGTCCCGCTGGACGAAATCTCGGAGCACATGCAGCACGCGATCGTGGCCATCGAGGACGAGCGCTTCTACGATCACGACGGCGTGGACGCGCGCGGCCTCATCCGCGCGACCGTGAACAACGCCACCTCCGACTCCACGCAGGGCGCCTCCACCCTCACCCAGCAGTTCGTGAACAACATGCTGGTGAACGTGCAGCAGATCCGCGGCGACTCCCGCCTCACGCTCTCCGGCTCCAAGAACATCGCGGACAAGGTCAAGGAGATCAAGCTCGCGGTCGCCGTCGAGAAGCAGATGTCGAAGGACGAGATCCTCGAGGGCTACCTCAACATCGTGCTGTTCTCCGGCCGTGCCTACGGGGTCGAGGCCGCCTCGCAGTACGTGTTCGGCAAGTCCGCCGCCGACCTGGAGAGCTGGGAGGCCGCCACGCTGGCCGGCATGGTCCAGTCCCCCACCCGGTTCAACCCGGCCCGCAATCCGGAGGAGGCCACGGAGCGGCGCAACCTCGTGCTGAACGCGATGAAGGACAACGGCTACCTCTCCCAGGAGGAGTACGACCACGCCGTCGCCCAGCCGATGGAGGTGGTGATGGAGTCCCGCCCCTCGGGCTGCCTCTACGCCAAGTTCGGCGCCTACTTCTGCGACTACGTGGAGCGGCAGATCCTTGCCGACCCCACGTTCGGCCCGGACGTCCAGTCCCGCCAGGCCCTGCTGGACCGCGGCGGACTCACCATCCGCACGACGATCGACTCGACGCTCCAGAAGGAGACCGAGAAGAACCTGCGCGCCTCCGTGCCCAACAACGAGTCGCTGGGCGCCGGCCACGCGCTCACCTCGGTGGAGGCCGGCACCGGCAACATCCGCACCATGGCCCAGAACACCGAGTACGCCATCCAGGACGAACTCGGCCACACCTCGCTGAACTTCAATGTGGACAAGCAGTGGGGCGGCGGCCAGGGCTTCCAGGCCGGCTCCACGCTCAAGCCCTTCGTGGCCCTGACGTGGCTGCGCAACGGCAACCGCCTGGTCGACTCCGTGGACGCCTCCCGGAACGTCTACCCCACGGGCACGCGCTTCGCGGCCTCGTGCCGCCCGGGCGGCTACACCACGATCGGCGGCACCTGGCAGTTCAAGAACGTGATCCCCGACATGCTGCGGCAGGTGCGCGTGGACGAGGGCCTCTTCTGGTCCGTGAACACCCCGACCGTCTCCACCGCGTACCAGCTGGACCTGTGCGACATCACGAGCCTCACCACCCAGCTGGGCATCACCCGCGCCCTGGACAGCTCCCCGCTGCAGCCGGACGACCCGTCCTTCCTGCTCGGCAAGGACTCGGTGGCACCGCTCTCCCTGGCCGGCGCGTACGCCGCCATCGCCGCGAACGGCCTGTACTGCGAGCCGCGCGCCATCCTGGAGGTCACGGACACCGCCGGCAACCAGTACGACGTCGCCGACCCGCAGTGCGACCAAGTCATCGACCCGGACCACGTCCGGGAGCTGATGCCGGTCCTGCGCCACATCGGCGGCTTCAACATCGCCGAGGAGGGCGCCGGCTACGAGTTCGGCGGCAAGACGGGCACGAACGACAACGTGTCCTCCACGTGGTTCGTCGGATTCACCAGCAAGCTGGCCACCGCCGTGTGGACCGGCCGCTACAACAACCTGAAGTCCATGACGGGCGAGACCGTCAACGGCGAGGTCCGCAACCCGTTCTACTCGACCTCCATCAACGGCCCGTCCTGGCTCGAGTACAACCAGTTGGCCAAGGAGAAGTTCCCGCCGGGTGAACTGCCCGAGTGGGACGGCCCGCAGTCGGAGGACCCGGGCGAGGCCGGCGAGCACCCGGACGGACGCCAGTTCACCATCGACGACCTGGACCGGGGCGGGCCGCAGCCCCAGGCGGTCCCGGGCTTCTGACCGCGATGCGCCCCGCCGCCTCCCCCGCCCGGCGCATGTTCTGCGCCGCAGCGCCTGCCGCCGTCGGGCTGGCCGCGACGGCGGGCCTCGGCCTGGCCTGGGGCCTCGCCGAGGCCGAGGCCCGGACGGTGCGCACGCACCGACTGGCCGTGCTGCCGGCCGGGTCGGCGCCGCTGCGGGTGCTGCACCTCTCGGACATCCACCTGCTGCCCCGGCACCGGGCCAAGCGGGCGTGGCTGCGCGGATTGGATGCACTCGAGCCGGACCTCGTGGTCAACACGGGTGACAACGTGTCCGCCGCGGCGTCGGTGCCGCTCGTGCTCGACGCGCTCGGGCCGCTGCTGGCGCGGCCCGGCGTGTTCGTGCCCGGCTCCAACGACTACTACGCGCCCAAGGCGGCCAACCCCCTCCGGTACTTCGCGGGCCCCTCGCGCATGGACGCGGACCGGCCCCGGCTTCCCTCCGACGTCCTGTTCGGCGCGTTCCGCGCCGCCGGCTGGGCCGACCTGACGAACCGGGGCGCCGCTCTGGCCGTGCCGACCCGCGCCGGGACCACGCTCGAGGTCCTCGCCGCCGGCACCGACGACCCGCACCTCGGTCTGGACGCCTGGGCCGGCTTCCCCGGCTCCGCGCCCGACGACGGCGCCGGGCGGCCCGGCGACGACGGGCGGTTCCGGCTGGGCGTCACCCACGCCCCGTACCGCCGCGTGCTGGACGCCATGACCGCCGACGGCGCCGACCTGCTGCTCGCCGGCCACACCCACGGCGGGCAGGTGTGCGTGCCGTTCCTCGGCGCGCTCGTCACCAACTGCGACCTACCCCGCCGACAGGCCTCCGGGGTCTCGACGTGGACGGCCGCGGGGCGGACCGTCCCCCTCGAGGTGTCGGCCGGCCTGGGGACCGCGCCGTCCGCGCCCGTGCGGTTCGCGTGCCGGCCCGAGGCCGTGGTGCTGGACCTGGTCCCGCGGGGCTGAGCCGCCTGTCCCGTCCGCGGCCGCGGGTACAGTGGAGCCCCGTGACCCGCGCCACCTCTCCCGCCGCCTCGTCCCTGCGTGACGCCCTGGGCGGGATCGCACCGTACCTCGAGGGCGTGCGGGCGCGCTGGGTGCTCGGGCTCGCCTCGGCCACGGCGGCGGGCCTCGTGGCCCTGGCCATCCCGCAGGTCATCCACCTGCTCGTGGACACCGTGTTCACGCAGACTGTGCTCGCCGGGCCCTCCTCCCCCGACTCCCGCGCGGACGTGTGGCGGGCCGCCGGCCTACTCGCCGTGCTCGGCCTCGCCGAGGCCGCGTTCATCGGCCTGCGCCGGTACTTCATCCTCCCGCCGGCCGCCGGGGTGGAGAACCGGGCGCGCATCGCCCTGTTCGAACGGCTCCAGCGCCTGCCGGTGGCGTTCCACGACGCGTGGCCCTCGGGGCAGCTGCTCTCCCGGGCCCAGGGCGACCTCTCGCTGCTGCGGCGGTGGATCGCGTTCGGCTCGGTCATGCTCGTGGTGGACGTGGTGACCATCGCCGTCGGCCTCGTCCTGCTGTTCCTGCTGTCCTGGCAGCTGGCCCTGCTCTACCTCGCCGCGGCCGTGCCGATCATGTGGGCGTCGTTCGGGTTCCGCAACGACTTCCGCGCCGCGTCCCGGCTCTCCCAGGACCAGGCCGGGGACCTCGCCACGTCCGTCGAGGAGTCGGTGCACGGCATCCGCGTCCTCAAGGCGTTCGGCCGCGGCGCGCACGCCCTCGACGGCTTCCGCGGGCGCGCCCGCACGCTGCAGGGCACCGAGGTGCACAAGGCCTCGGTGCTGGCCCGGTTCATCGCGCTCATCGTGGCCCTGCCGGAGACGGTGCTGGGCCTGGGCCTCGCCCTGGGCCTGTGGCTCGTGGCGACCGGGGAGCTGACGGTGGGCGCGCTCGCCGCCTACTTCGCCACCGCGGCCGTGCTGGCCGGGCCGGTCGAGTCGGTGGGCCAGCTGATGGGCATGACGCTCTCGGCCCGCACGGCGATCGACCGCCACGTGGACGTCCTCGCCACGCCCGTGGACATCGCCTCGCCCACCGGGGAGGCCGCCGTCGTGCCCCCGGCCACCGGCGCGCTCGCGTTCCACGGGGTGCGCTTCCGCTGGCCGGACGCGGACCCGGAGCGCGGGGAGCGCGACCTGCTCGACGGCGTCGACCTCGAGCTGGTGCCCGGCGAGACGATGGCCCTGGTCGGCGCGACCGGCGCCGGCAAGTCGACGCTGTTGCAGCTGGTCCCCCGGCTGCTCGACGTCACGGCGGGCTCCGTCTGCGTGGACGGGGTGGACGTGCGCCGGATGCCGCTCGAGGAGCTGCGCCGGCGGGTGTCCGTGGCGTTCGAGGACGCCACGCTGTTCTCCGCGACCATCCGGCAGAACGTGCTGCTCGGCGCCCCGGCGGACGTGCTCGCGGACGGCCTCCACTCCCCCGCGGCGGACGCCCTGCTCGACCTCGCGCTCGAGACCGCGCAGGCGGGCTTCGTGGCGGACCTGGCGGACGGCGTCGAGACCGAGATCGGCGAGGAGGGCCTCAGCCTCTCCGGCGGACAGCGCCAGCGGATCGCCCTCGCCCGCGCGATCGCGGCGCGCCCGGACGTGCTCGTGCTGGACGACCCCCTCTCCGCCCTCGACGTGCGCACCGAGGAGGCCGTGACCGCGCGCCTGCGCGAGGTCCTCGACGGGACGACCACCCTGATCGTGGCGCACCGTCCCTCCACCGTGGCCCTCGCGGACCGGGTCGCGGTGCTGGCGGACGGGCGGATCGAGGACGTGGGGACGCACCCCGAACTGCTGGCCCGCAGCGCCGTGTACCGGCACATCATCTCGAGCCGACCGGAGGAGCAGGCATGAGCGCCGCCGACGTGAGCCGCGTGCGCGGCGTGGGGGCCGAAGAGGACCTCGACTACACCCGCGCGGAGCGCCGCCACATCCGGCGCCGGTCCTTCCGGCTGCTCGGCGAGCTCGCGCGGCCGGTCCGGGGGACGCTGCTGCTCACCGCGGTCTTCGTGCTCGTGTCCAACGCGGCGCGGGCGGCCGGGCCGCTGATCATCGCCTGGGCGATCGACGCGGAGCTGCCGCGCGTCGTCGAGGCCGTGCGGGCCGGCGAGTCCGTCTGGCCCATCCTCGTCCCCGTGGGCGGGGCGTACGTGGCGGCGGCCCTCATCTCCGGCGGCCTCCTGGGGGCGTACACGTGGCTCACCGCGCGGGCGAGCCAGGCCATGCTGCTGAGCCTGCGGCTGCGCGTGTTCCGGCACACGCAGCGGCTGAGCCTCGGCTTCCACGAGCGGTACACGTCCGGGCGGGTGATCTCGCGGCAGACCTCGGACCTGGAGGCGCTGCGGGAGCTGCTGGACCAGGGCGTGTCCTCGCTCGTGTCCGGGCTGATGTTCATGTCGTTCACCGCGGCGTCCATCCTGCTGCTGGACCCGCCGTCGTTCCTCGTGCTGCTGGGTGCGGCCGTGCCGGTGGCGATCGTGACGCGCTGGTACCAGGTGCGGTCCGAGGAGGCGTACCGGCGGTCGCGGGTGTCCTCAGCACGGTCGATCGTGCACTTCGTGGAGACCATGACCGGCATCCGCGCGGTCCAGGCCTTCGGACGGGAACGGGACAACGACGCGCGGTACCGCGACTTGGCCACGGCTTACCGGGACGACATGGTGGCCACGCTCAACCTGTTCGGCATCCTGCAGCCGGTGCTCGTGGCGACGGGCAACCTGACGGTGGCGGCGCTGCTCGTGACCGGGGGCCTGCGCGTGCTCGACGGCGACCTCGAGGTGGGGGTGCTCGTGGCGCTCCTGCTGGCCGGGCGGCGCGTGTTCCAGCCCATGGAGATGGTGGCGATGTTCTACTCGTCGCTGCAGTCCGCGACGGCGGCGCTCGAGAAGGTCTCCGGTCTGCTCGAGGAGGAGCCCACCGTGGTGGAGGCCGCCGAGCCCACGCCGCTGCCCGGGGCCGACGCACCGGGGACGGGCGTGGCGTCCGGGCGGGTGGAGTTCCGGGACGCGGTGTTCAGCTACGGGCCGGACCGGGTGGTGCTGCCGGAGTTCGACCTCGTGATCCCGGCCGGGCAGACCGTGGCCGTGGTGGGCCAGACGGGTGCGGGCAAGTCGACGCTGGCCAAGCTCATCGCCCGGTTCTACGACGTCTCTGCCGGCTCGCTGACGCTGGACGGGGTGGAGCTGCGCGAGCTCAGCCAGGCGGATCTGCGGCGCAACGTGGTGATGGTGACCCAGGAGGCGTTCCTGTTCTCCGGGTCGATCGCGGAGAACATCGCCCTCGGCCGGCCCGACGCCACCGAGGCCGAGATCCAGGCGGCCGCCCGGGCGGTGGGGGCGCACGACTTCATCCTGGGGCTGCCCGAGGGCTACGCGACCGACGTCGCCAAGCGCGGCGGGCGGCTGAGCGCGGGACAGCGGCAGCTCGTGTCGTTCGCGCGGGCGTTCCTCGCGGACCCCGCCGTGCTGATCCTGGACGAGGCGACGTCGTCGCTGGACCTGCCGAGCGAGCGGCTCGTGCAGGCCGGGCTGGAGCGGCTGCTGGGGAACCGGACGGCGCTGATCATCGCCCACCGGCTCAGCACCGTCGAGACCGCCGACCGGGTGCTCGTGATGCACGACGGCCGGATCGTCGAGGACGGCAGCCCCGCCGAGCTCGTGGCGGCCGACGGCCGGTTCGCGGCGCTGCACCGGGCCTGGGAGGACTCGCTCGCCTGATGGGCCCCGGCCCGGGGACTTTCGAACGTGGGATAGGGCCTATCCCACGTTCGAAAGCACGGGTCAGGCGTCGAAGGGGCGGCCCGTGAGGCGCTCGTACGCCTCCACGTAGCGGTCGCGGGTCTTGGCCACGACGTCGGCGGGCAGCGCCGGCGGGGCCTCCCCGCTGGTCTTGTCCCAGCCGGAGTCGGGGCCCGTGAGCCAGTCGCGGACGAACTGCTTGTCGAAGCTCGCCTGGGTGCGGCCGGGCTCGTAGTCCTCGGCGTCCCAGAACCGGGAGGAGTCCGGGGTGAGGACCTCGTCGCCCAGCACCACCTGGCCGGTGGCCGGGTCCACGCCGAACTCGACCTTCGTGTCCGCCAGGATGATGCCAGCCTCGCGGGCGATCGCCTCGGCGCGCGCGTACAGGTCCAGGGTGAGGAACCGCAGGCGCTCGGCGGCCTCGGTGCCCACGCGCTCGACCATCTGCTCGAACGTGATGTTCTCGTCGTGCTCGCCGACCTCGGCCTTCGCGGACGGCGTGAAGATCGGCGGGTCGAGCCGCGAGCCGTCCACGAGACCGGCGGGCAGCGGCAGGCCGGCCACCGTGCCCGACGCGCGGTACTCGGCCAGGCCGGAGCCGGTCAGGTAGCCGCGGGCGATGCACTCCACGGGGAACATGTCCAGGCGCTTGACGATCATCGCCCGCCCGGCCACGGCTGCGGGCACGTCCGTGCTCACCACGTGGTGCTCGACCGGCTCGGCGTGGGCCCCGTTGTAGCCCTCGGCCAGCTTCTCGAACCACCACAGGGTCAGCCGGGTGAGGATGGCGCCCTTGTCCGGGATCGGCGGCTCCAGCACGTGGTCGTAGGCGCTGATCCGGTCGGAGGCCACCACGAGCAGCGTCGCGGACCGTCCCGGCTCGGCGTCGGCGGGCTCGTACAGGTCCCGCACCTTGCCCGAGTAGACGTGCCGCCAGCCCGGCAGCTCGAGGGCCTCGGCCCCCGTGAACCCCACGCGCTCCCCGCTCACTTCGCTCCCTCCGTCTCGGGCACGGTGATCTCGCCGCGCTCGGCCTTGAGTCCGATGTCCGTGCGCCACTGGGCGCCGTCGAACCGGATGCGCTCGACGCCCGCGTAGGCCCGCTGCCGCGCCTGGGCCAGGTCCGTCCCGCGCCCGACGACGGCCAGCACCCGGCCGCCCGCCGTCACCACGTCCTCACCGGACGCCGCGGTGCCGGCGTGGATCACGTGCACGCCCTCGAGGGCGGCCGCGTCGGCCAGCCCGGTGATCACGTCGCCCCGCGAGGAGGAGGCCGGGTAGCCGGCCGAGGCCATGACCACGTCCACGGCGACGTCGTCGCTCCACTCGAGCCGACGGTCCGCGCCGAGCCGGCCGGCCGCCGCGTCGGCGAGCAGCCCGCCCAGGGGCGTCTCGAGGCGGGCGAGCACGGCCTGGGTCTCGGGGTCGCCGAAGCGCACGTTGAACTCGATGACCTCCACGCCCTTGGCGGTCACGGCCAGGCCGCAGAACAGCACGCCCGTGAACGGGACGCCGCGGCGGGCCATCTCGGCGAGCACGGGGCGGGCCACCCGGTCCATGACCTCGTCCGTGAAGCCCTCGGGCAGCCACGGCAGCGGCGTGTAGGCGCCCATGCCGCCGGTGTTGGGGCCGGCGTCGCCGTCGTGGATGCGCTTGAAGTCCTGCGCGGGGGTGAGGGCGACGGCGTCCTCGCCGTCGCAGATCACGAAGAGGGAGACCTCGGGGCCGTCCAGGAAGTCCTCGATCACCACGGTGCCGCCGGCGGCGAAGCAGGCCTCGGCGTGGGCGAGGGCCTCGGCGCGGTCGGAGGTGACCACGACGCCCTTGCCCGCGGCCAGGCCGTCGTCCTTGACGACGTGCGGGGCGCCGAACTCGTCGAGGGCGGCGGCGGCCTCCGCGGCGGTGGTGCACACGCGGGAGCCAGCGGTGGGCACGCCTGCGGCGGACATGACCTCCTTGGCGAAGGCCTTGGACGCCTCGAGCTGCGCGGCGGCCTGCGAGGGGCCGAACACGGCGAACCCGGCCTCGCGCAGGGCGTCGGAGACGCCGGCGGCCAACGGGGCCTCGGGACCGACGACGACGAGGTCGGCTCCCAGCTCGCGCGCGAGCTCCACGACGGCGGCCGGGTCGGTGGCCTCGACGGCGTGGAGAGTGGCGAGGCCGGCCATGCCGGCGTTGCCGGGCGCCGCGTGGAGGGCGCTGACCTGCGGATCACGGGAGAGGGCGGTGAGCAGCGCGTGTTCGCGGCCGCCGTTGCCGAGCACAAGGGTCTTCACGAGCCTCAAGCCTACGCGGTGGCCCTGGCCCGGCCTGGCCCGTGGCCCCTACGGTGGAGCGCATGACGATGCCTCCCCTCCACCACGGTCAGCCCGGCGACGACGGTGACCCCCGTGACCCCCGCCACCGGCCCGGTGCGGGGCTGGGACCCGGGCTGCGCACGGCCTGGATGTTCGTCGGCGTGATGTTCACGTGCGCCCTGATCGTCTTCTGGACGCTGCGGGGGCTCGGCGTCGAGCGCGGCGACCTCAGCCTGGCCGCCGCGCTCGGCGTGCTGGCGCTGGCCGCCGTCGCCGCGGCGGTGATCACCCGGTACGTGCGGCGCCGCTGAGCAGGACCGGGTCCGCGGGGGCCGGCCGCCCCGGCCTGCGCGTCAGCGGATGATGCGCCGTCGCCGGGCCTCGTCGACGGCGCGGGTGCGGTTGTCCACGCCGAGCTTCTGGAAGATGTGCACCAGGTGCGTCTTCACGGTGGCCTCGGAGATGAACAGCTCCTTCGCGGCCACCTTGTTCGTGGCGCCCCGCGCGATCAGCTCGAGCAGCTCGATCTCCCGCTCGGACAGCACCTCGGAGCCGCCGGACATGCGCCCCATCAGCGTGGCCGCGACCTGCGGGGCCAGGGCCTTGCGCCCCGCCGCCGCCTGCCGCACCGCCGAGGCGATCTCCTCGCTCGGGGCGTCCTTGAGCAGGTAGCCGGCGGCGCCCGCGTTCACGGCCGCGAGGATGTCCGCCTCCGTGTCGAAGGTCGTCAGGATCAGCACCTGCACCCCCGGCCACCGCTCCCGCACGGCGCGGGTGGCGGTCACGCCGTCCATGCCCGCGCCCATCTGCAGGTCCATCAGCACGACGTCCACCGCGGGCTCGCCCGCCTCCAGGACGCCGATCGCCTCCGCCCCGTCGGCGGCCTCGGCCACCACGGTCAGGTCCGGGTGCGCCTCGACGACGGCCCGCACCCCCGCCCGCACCACGGGGTGGTCGTCCACCAGCATCACGCGCACGCTCATGCGGTCTCCTCGCTCTCGGTCTGCTCGGGATCCGCGCCCCGGCCGGCCCCGGCGGCGGCCAGCGGCACCCGCAGCGCCACCACAGTGCCCTCGCCGGGGGCCGACTCGACGGTGGCCTCGCCGCCCACCGCCGCGAGGCGCTCGCGCACGCTCGCCAGTCCCACGCCGGTCCCCGCCCCCGGGTCGGCACCGGTGGCTCCGGTCCGGGTGCGGGCCGCGACGACGGCCGGGTCGAACCCCGCGCCGTCGTCGGCCACGTCCACCGTCAGCTCGTCGCCGAGGTAGCCCAGCGTGACGCGGGCGCGATGGGCGCCCGCGTGGGCGCCGACGTTCGCCAGGGACGCCTGCACGGCGCGCAGCACGGCGGTCTCCACGGCCTCGGCGACCGCGACGGGCTCGCCCACGACCTCGACGTCCGCGGCCACGGGCGTCCCGGCGGCGGCCTGCCGGTCGGCGAAGCCGGTGACCGCGCGCTCGAGCGCCTCGACGAGGGACGGCGCCCCGGTGCCGCGCAGGTCGCGGACGAAGCGGCGGGACTCGGCGAGGTTCTCGGCGGCCGTGGCGCGCACGGTCTCCATGCGCTGCCGGGCCAGGGCGGGGTCGGCGGCGTCGAGCGCGTCCTGGGCCGCGCGCGAGACCAGCACGATCGAGGCCAGCCCCTGGGTGAGGGTGTCGTGGATCTCGCGGGCGAGCCGCTCCCGCTCGGCGCTCACCCCCGCCCGGTGCTCCGTGCGCGCGAGCTCCGCCTGCGCGGCGCGCAGCTGCTCGGCCACGGCACGCTGGCGCTCGGACTCGGCGTGCAGGGCACGGTACGCCTCGGAGAGCACCACGGCCACGGCGGCACCCACCAGCGGACCGATCACGGCCGGCACCCGCACGCCGCCGGCGCCCCCCGCCATCCCGGCCACCACGACGACGGCCATCGCCACGACCAGCACGGGCCCGACCACGTGGCGCACCCACGCCTGCCGGGTCACCCGGCCGACCACGTGCAGGACGACGAAGAAGAGGGGGAAGGCGACCCACGCGAAGTCGCCGTGGTGGGCCACGAGCAGCCCCCACAGCATCAGCACCAGGGCCAGCCAGGCGACCGCCGGACCGCGGCCGACGTCGTCGCCCCGGGCCCACCGGCGCCGCTCCAGCACGGTCCCGGCCAGGTAGACGCCCGCCAGCGCGGCGGTCAGCAGCACCAGGGTGGTGGCCGGGAACGGACCGGACGCGTCCGGGGACCGGTCCGCGAGCGCACGCACCAGCCCCACGGTGAGCAGCGCGGCGAACGTGACGTGCAGGGCCACGCGCAGGCCGGCGAGCACGGCGGTGGTGCCGGTCTCGGTGGGCGCGGGGGGCACGGCGGCGCGGGGTGCGTCGGACATGGCTCCACCCTAGGGCGCGCCCCGGACGCGACAACGCCCCCGGGCCCCGGGGCCGCGCCGGTGCGCCGCCGGGATCAACCATTCGGTTGACCGGGTCCAGCCGCCGCGGGTGATGTCGCGACCCCTCCCCGCGCGAGACCGTGGAGGCAACCTCAGGACAGACCCCTTCAGGAAAGGACGCGCCCCGTGTTCCTCGCACTCCGCGACCTCCGCTTCGCCACCGGACGGTTCGCCCTCATGGGCTCCGTGGTGGCCCTCATCAGCCTGCTGCTCGTCATGCTCTCCGGCCTCACGGCCGGCCTGGGCGGACAGAACACCGCCGCGATCGACCGCCTCGGCGAGCAGCGCGTGCAGCGTCTGGTCTTCGGCGGCGCGGCGGGCCAGGAGCCCACCGCGTCGTTCACCCAGTCCGAGTTCACCGTGGCCCAGCGCGACGCGTGGGCGGCCACGGACGGCGTGGCCTCCGTCGAGCCGCTCGGGGTGAGCCAGGGCCGGGCCATCGGGCTCGAGCACCCCGTGGACACGGACCCGCAGGGCCGCGCGGACGTGTCCGGCGAGCCCACCACCGGCGTGGCCACCACCGCGTTCATCGGTCTCACCCCGGACGGCTCCGACGCGCCGGCCGGCGTCGAGCCGGGGGAGATCGTGCTCAGCCAGGACGTGGCCGACTCCCTCCACGCCCAGGCGGGTGACGCCGTCGCGGTCTCCGGCTTCGTCTACACCGTGGCCGACGTCGTGCCGACCGAGTACTACTCCCACTCCCCCGTGACGTGGCTGGCGCTCGAGGACTGGAACGCCATCTCGCACACCGCCGACGACGCGGTGCTCGGCACCGCCGGCCTCGTGCGCTTCGACGCCGGCGCCGACGTCGACGCCGTGGCCGCCGCCGGCGACGACGCCGCGGGCACCGTCGCCGAGACCGTGAAGGGCTCCTACGCCGCCCTGCCCAGCTACCGGTCCGAGAACGGCTCCCTGATGACCATGCAGGGCTTCCTGTACGGCATCTCGGCGCTCGTGGTGATCGCGTTCCTGTCCATCTGGACGGTGCAGCGCACCCGCGACATCGCGGTGCTCAAGGCCCTCGGCGGCTCGAACGGCTGGGTGCTGAAGGACTCGCTCGCGCAGGCCGCGTTCGTGCTCGTCGGGGGCGTGGCCGTGGGCACCGGGCTGGCCGCCGTGATCGGCGCGTTCGCGGGGCGTGCCGTCCCGTTCGAGCTCTCGTGGGCCACCACCGCGGTGCCCGCCGTCGGGGTCCTCGTGCTCGGCATGCTGGCCGCCGTCGTCGCGGTCTACCGCGTCACCCGGATCGACCCGCTGGTCGCCCTCGGCGGCAACTGACCGCCTCCGACGACGGCGCCGCCCGGCGCCGTCGTCCCCCTCGGCTCCGCCTCGCCCCCGCTTGGAGAAAGGACCTCCCCATGACCGCCCTCACCGCCCCGCAGGCCGACCTCGACGCCCTCCGCACCCCGACCGCCGCGGCCGCCCACCGCATCGCCGGCGAGCGCCCCGCCGCCGCGGCCGACGCCACCCCCGCGCTGTCCGTGCGCGACCTCGTGCTGGAGTACCCGGACGGCGAGCGCGGCGTGCTGCGGGCCCTGGACGAGGTGAGCCTGGACCTGCTCCCCGGCACCTTCACCGCGATGGTCGGCCCGTCCGGCTCGGGCAAGTCCTCCCTGCTGGCGGTGGCCGCGGGCCTCGTGACGCCCACCTCCGGCAGCGTGTCCGTGGCCGGCCGCGAGATGGCCGGACTGTCCCGGAAGGAGCGCACCGCGCTGCGCGGCCAGGAGATCGGCATGATCTTCCAGCAGCCCAACCTCATCCCGTCCCTCACCGCGGCCGAGCAGCTCGAGCTGACCGTGCACCTGGACCGCGACGCCACCCGCGCCGACCGCAGGGCCGCCAAGGCCCGGGCCCTGGAGCTGCTCGAGCGCGTCGACCTGGCCGACCAGGCCGGCAAGCGCCCGCACCAGCTCTCGGGCGGCCAGCGGCAGCGCGTGAACATCGTGCGCGCGCTCATGGCCTCGCCGACGCTGCTGCTCGTGGACGAGCCCACCTCCGCCCTGGACCGCGAGCGTTCGGCCGCCGTCGTGGACCTGCTGGGCACGCTGACCCGCGAGGAGCAGGTGGCGACGCTCATGGTCACACACGACCACGAGTTCCTCTCCGCCACGGACCGCACCCTGACCATGGTGGACGGGCGGCTCTCCGCGGAGTGAGCCGCTGACGCCGCCGGACCCGGCCCACCGGCCCCGGACGCCCGGCGCGTCCGGGGCCCTCGCTACCCTGGACCGCATGACCCACGCCACCGTCGCCCCCGCGGGCGAGACCCTCGCCCTGTCCGACGCCGTCGAGCTCGTGGAGACCGTCCGCAACGGCTTCGTCGAGTCCCGGACGGCGGGCGCCGCCGTCGTGACCGGCCCCGACGGGCGGGTGCTGGCCTCCCTCGGCCCCGCGGACGCGCTGATCTACCCGCGCTCCACGCTGAAGCCGTTCCAGGCCGTCGCGTCGCTGCGCCACGGGGCGGCGCTGGAGGGCGAGGCCCTGTCCATCGCGTGCGGCTCGCACCGGGGCACGCTCCGGCACCAGGCGCTGGCCGAGCGCATGCTCGCGGACGCCGGCCTCGACGCGTCCGCCCTGCGGTGCCCGCCGGCCTGGCCCGCGGACACCTCCGAGGTCGTGGCGCAGGTCCGCCGCGACGGCGAGGCCGCCGCCGCCACCCCGCTGGCCTTCAACTGCTCCGGCAAGCACGCCGGCTTCCTCGCGGCCTGCGCGGCGTCCGGGCACGACGTCGCCACGTACCTCGACCCGGCGCACCCGCTGCAGCGGGAGGTGGACGCGGTGATCGCCGAGTACTGCGGGGAGCCTGTGGCCCACACCGGTGTGGACGGCTGCGGCGCCCCGGCCGCCGTCGTCTCGCTGGCGGGCCTGGCCCGCGGCATCGGGCGGGTCGCCGCGGCGCCCGGCCGCGCCGACGCGGATCCGCATGCGGCCGCTATCGCCACTGCGATGCTCGAGCACCCGTGGGCCGTCCACGGGGAGACGAGCTCCAACACCGTGGTGATGCGCGAGCTCGGCCTGCTCGCCAAGGCGGGCGCGGACGGCGTGCTCGTCATGGCCGCGCCCGACGGCACGGCCGTGGCCGTCAAGGCGCTCGACGGCGGCACGCGGGCCGGCGACCTGGTCGCGCTCGCGCTGCTGGCCCGGTTCGCCCCGGACCACGTGGACCGCCGGAAGCTGCCGGGCGTGCTGGCCGCCGTCGTGCCCCCGGTGCTCGGCCGGGATGAGCCGGTCGGTGAGATCCGCCTGGCCGCGCCGGTACGGGACCTCGTGGGGGACGTCCTGCCGGCCTTCGAGGCGCGGGCGTGACCACCGGCTCCGTCCCGCGCCGCCGGGTGCCTGTCGTCGAGGGCCACGCGGCCCTGCTGGCGTGGGCACGCGCCCACGAGGAGGACCCCGCGGCGGCCGCCGCGCTGCCGCGCCCCACGCGGGCCATGGCGGTGCGCTTCGCGCTCGAGGAGCTGGCGACCCGCGTGCCCGGGAACTCGGTGGAGGTGCGCGTGCCGCCCTTCGGCGTCGCCCAGTGCCTCCCCGGACCCCGGCACACCCGCGGCACCCCGCCCAACGTGGTGGAGATGGACGCCGTGACATGGCTGTCTCTGGCGACGGGGCTGACGACCTGGGAGGACGCGACGGCGTCCGGGGGCGTGCGCACCTCGGGCGTGCGGGCCGACCTCGGCGCGCACCTGCCGCTCGTGCGGCCGTGAGCGAGGGGTGCCCGGCAGTCCTCTCGGCGGCACCGACCGTTCGAACGTCGGCACCGCTCCTCGTCCCGGGATGCAGGTCTGCCGATCCCGCCCCGGACACCCGGGACTGGCCCCAGCGGCCGACTCGATAGACTGGCGCGCATGACCTCCGCCCCCGAGCCGACCCCCGATCAGCGCGCCTACACCGTCCGTCGCGCCCCGCGGCTGACCGCGGTGCTCGCGGTGGCGCTCGCGCTCGGCCTGCTGATCGCCCTCGTGATCACCACCGCGGTCCACGCCTCCCCCACCCCGCCCGCGGACCCGTACTCCGGCATCCCGCTCTCCTTCTCGGAGACGTTCGGCTTCGCGGCCCTGCTGAGCATGCTCGGCACCGGCGTGCTCGGACTGCTCGTGTGGCTGCTGCTGGACCGCCGCTCCCGGTCGACCGCGCGCACCGTGGTCCTCGAGCGCACCGACGACCCGGCCGTGGCGGACGTCCGCCTGGACCGCGTGGACGCGGGCGCCCCGCCCGCCCGCACCACCCCCACCGAAAGGACCCCCGAGCAGTGATCGCACCGCGCACCCGACGAGGCGACGGCCGCCTGACCGCCGCCCTCGACCCCCAGGACCAGGGGCCGCAGGACGAATGCGGCGTGTTCGGCGTGTGGGCGCCGGGCGAGGAGGTCGCGAAACTGGCCTACTACGGCCTGTATGCGCTCCAGCACCGCGGCCAGGAGTCCGCGGGCATCGCCGTCTCGGACGGCGGGCGCATCGCCGTCTACAAGGACATCGGCCTGGTCTCCCAGGTGTTCGACGAGGCCACGCTCACCGCGCTGAGCGGCCACATCGCCGTCGGCCACTGCCGCTACTCCACCACCGGCGTGAACAAGTGGGCCAACGCCCAGCCCACCCTGGGCGCCACCGCCGACGACGGCACGGTCGCCCTGGCGCACAACGGCAACCTCGTGAACTCCGCGGAGCTGCTGCGCATGGTGCACGCCGCGGACGGCCGCCACACCCACGGTGAGATGAAGCAGGGCAACACCACGGACACCGCCCTGGTCACGGCCCTGCTGCACGGCGCCCCCGGGGACCGCCTCGAGGAGACCGCCCTCGAGCTGCTGCCGAAGATCCGCGGCGCCTACTGCTTCGTGTTCATGGACGAGCGCACCCTCTACGCCGCCCGCGACCCGCAGGGCGTGCGCCCGCTCGTGCTCGGCCGCCTCGAGCACGGCTGGGTGGTGGCCTCCGAGCAGTCGGCCCTGGCCACCGTCGGCGCCTCGTTCATCCGGGAGGTCGAGCCCGGTGAGATGATCGCGATCGACGACGAGGGCATCCGCTCCACCCGCTTCGCCGAGTCGAAGCCGGCCGGCTGCGTGTTCGAGTACGTGTACCTGGCCCGGCCGGACGCCACGATCGCCGGGCGCTCCGTGTACGAGTCCCGCGTGGAGATGGGCCGCCGCCTCGCGCTCGAGCAGCCGGTCGAGGCCGACGTCGTGATCCCCGTGCCCGAGTCCGGCACGCCCGCCGCCGTGGGCTACGCGGACGCCTCGGGCCTGCCGTTCCGCCAGGGCTTCGTGAAGAACGCCTACGTGGGCCGCACCTTCATCCAGCCGTCCCAGACGCTGCGCCAGCTCGGCATCCGCCTCAAGCTCAACGTCCAGTCCACCGTGGTGGCCGGCAAGCGCGTCGTGGTGGTGGACGACTCGATCGTGCGCGGCAACACCCAGCGCGCCGTCGTGCGGATGCTCAGAGAGGCCGGCGCCGCCGAGGTGCACGTGAAGATCTCCTCCCCTCCCGTGAAGTGGCCCTGCTTCTACGGCATCGACTTCGCCACCCGCGCCGAACTCATCGCCAACGGCGCCGCGGTGGACCAGATCGCCGCGTCCATCGGCGCCGACTCGCTGGCCTACATCAGCGAGGAGGGCATGATCGAGGCCACCGGGCAGCCGCGCGAGCGCCTGTGCACCGCCTGCTTCACCGGCGACTACCCGATCCCACTGGCCGACGAGGGCGAGCGTGGCAAGGGCCTGCTGGAGCCGGTCGCCGTGTCGCCCGCGTCCACCGTGGTGCTGGACGAGGACGGCGAGACCACCACCGTGACCGCCACGGGCTGCGAGCCCGGCCCGGACGCCGACGACGAGAAGCTGCTCACCGAGACGGACAGGACCCCGCTGTGACCCCGAACCAGACCCCCTCCTCCGCCGCCCCGATCACCTACGCCTCGGCCGGCGTCGACGTGGAGGCCGGCGACCGCGCCGTCGAGCTGATGAAGGACGCCGTGAAGGCCACCCACACCCCCGAGGTCATGGGCGGCATCGGCGGCTTCGCCGGCATGTGGGATGCCTCCGCGCTGCTGCAGTACCGCAAGCCGCTGCTGACCACGTCCACGGACGGTGTCGGCACCAAGGTGGCGATCGCGCAGGCGATGGACAAGCACGACACCATCGGCCAGGACCTCGTGGGCATGGTCGTGGACGACATCGTGGTGGTCGGCGCCCAGCCCCTGTTCATGACCGACTACATCGCATGCGGCAGGGTCGTGCCCGAGCGCATCGCGGACATCGTGCGCGGCGTGGCCGAGGGCTGCCGCCTGGCCGACACCGCGCTCGTGGGCGGCGAGACCGCCGAGCACCCGGGCCTGCTGGCCGCGGACGAGTACGACGTGGCGGGCGCGGCCACCGGCGTGGTCGAGGCGGACATGGTCCTGGGCGCGGAGCGGGTGCAGTCCGGCGACGTCGTGATCGGCATGGCCTCCTCCGGCATCCACTCGAACGGCTACTCGCTCGTGCGCCGCGTGGTGAACGCCGCGGGCTGGTCCCTCGACCGCGAGGTCACCGAGCTCGGCCGCACCCTCGGCGAGGAGCTGCTCGAGCCGACCCGCATCTACTCCCGCGCCTGCCTCGACCTGGTGCAGCGCCTCAACGGCCACGACGGCGGCTCGGACCTGCCGGTGCGCGCGTTCAGCCACGTGACCGGCGGCGGCCTGGCCGCGAACCTGGCGCGCGTGCTCCCGCGGGGCCTCATGGCGACCGTCGAGCGGGACACCTGGTCCCTGCCGCCCGTGTTCCGCCTGGTGGGCGAGCTCGGCCGCGTTCCGCAGTCCGACCTCGAGCGCACCCTCAACCTCGGTGTGGGCATGGTGGCCGTGGTGGACCCGGAGGTGGCCGCGAAGTCGATCTCCGTGCTCGTGGACGCCGGCATCGACGCGTGGGAGATGGGCACCATCGGCGCCCTCACCGACGACGCGGCGGCCGCGGGCCTGGACTTCGTGCAGGGCGCCAAGGGCGTCGACGGCGGCGCCGTGCTGATGCGCGGCCAGTACGCCGCCTGACCCCCACGGGGCGTTTTCGTTCGGGAAACGGCGGGCACCGGGGCGTTTTCGTTCGGGAAACGGCGGGCACCGGGGCGTTTTCGTTCGGGAAACGGCGGGCACCGGGGCGTTTTCGTTCGGGAAACGGCGGTTCACGACGCGAACATCCGCCCGCCGAGCCGAGCCCGGTGCGCCTGCACCTCGACGACGATGCGCCGGAAGTCGTCCCGTGCGTCGTCCACCGTGGACCAGATCTGCGTCCAGCCCGCGCGTGCCCACCCCTCGTCCCGCCACGCGTCCACGGCGACCTGTGCCGGGTCGAGGTGGTGGCCGCCGTCGTAGTGGACCGCCAAGCGCCACTGCCGCCACCCCAGATCCGCGTCCGGCGACCGGGCCCGGCCCGGGTGCAGCACCAGCTGGAGCTCCGGCTCGGGCAGGCCGGCGTGGAGCAGGGCCAGTCGCAGGGCTGTCTCCTGCGGGGAGTCCGCGTCCACCCGCACCAGCTCGAGGGCGGCACGGGCGGTGCGCACTCCCTTGAACCGCCCGGCACGCAGGAGCGCGGAGCGCAAGGCCGCCGTCGTGGTCCGCGGTGAGCGGCGCCCCTCCGGCGACCAGGGCCGGCGGACGAGGGCGTCCCCGGCCGCCACGAGGGGCTCGAGCATGCCTGGACGGAGCAGTGCGGCCAGATCCGCCCAGGATCGCTCCAGGCTCGTCAGGCGGATCCCGTGGAGGGCTGTGACGTCCGCGGCCGGGACGAGGCGGGCATGCGAGGTGATCTCCGGTCGGACGCTCGCCCCGCGCGGGTGCGGCCGGGACACCTGCACCGTGCCGTCCTCCGCCAGGAACGGCGGCAGCGGCACGCGGTGCAGGAGCAGCGCTGTGAGGTGGGAGGCCACTCCCCCGCTCGCCTCCACGATCGCGGCCGTCTCCTCCGGCGCGAAGGGAGCGGGCGTCTCGGCATAGCCGAAGTCCGCCCACGAGCCGAGGTGGTCGGTCCGGAACCGATGGACCCCGTGCGTCACGCGCCGGACGTCACCGCCGCGGACCAGTCGCTCCGAGACCCCGGCCGCGCGCAGGTCGCCACGGGTGAACGGCCGGCCGGTCTCGACGATGTCCGACAAGGGCAGGGAAGACGTGGCCATGCCCGTAACGATGGCTCAACCCGGCCGACCCCGCCCGCGCGGGAGCACCCACCGTGGACGACGACGTCGGCGGCGTCACCTGTGCAGGAGCCGTGCGTGGCCCCGGGCCACCGGGCACCCGCGCCCCGGCGCCCGCCGTTTCCCGAACGAAACCGCCGGCGGGGGTCAGAGGCGGGCGTCGAGCCAGGCCAGCGCGTCGGCGACCGGGGCGCGCCAGCGCCAGCGGGCCTTGGCGTCGGCGCGGGTGGGGCCGAGGTTGATCAGCCCCGTCTCATGCCCGGCCCGCTCGGCCCGCAGCACGAACCGGTAGCCGCTCATCACCGCCAGCGAGGTGCCGACGGCGAGCACCGTGCCGCCGTCGTCGGCCATCGCCTCCGCGGCCGCGCGCCGCTCCGCGGGCACGGACTCGCCGAAGTACACGACGTCCGGCTTGAGCTTCACGGACCCGCACACCCGGCAGCCGACCATCGTGAACTCATCCACCCAGTGCTGGTCGAGGGAGACGTCCCCGTCGGGGTTCACAGCGTACGGGTCGATCGCCACCCGCTCGAGGTAACCCGGATTGGCGGCCTCGAGCCGCAGGTCCAGGTCACGGCGGGATTCGGTGGCCCCGCAGTTCAGGCAGGCCACGCGCGCCAGGTCCCCGTGGAGCTCGATCAGCCGGTCCTCCGCCATGCCCGCCGCGCGTCCAGCCTCGGCGTGCAGCCCGTCCACGTTCTGGGTCAGGATGCCGGCGATGCGCCCCTCGTCCGCCCAGCGCGCGAGGATGCGGTGCGCCTCGTTCGGCCGGGCCTGGTCCATGCGACGCCAGCCCACGAACGAGCGCGCCCAGTAGCGGTGGCGGGCGGCCGGGTCGTCCCGGAACTCCTGGTACGTCATCGGCCGGTGGCGGTGCAGGGACCCGTTCGGTCCCCGGTAGTCCGGGATGCCGGAGTCCGTGGACACGCCGGCCCCGGTGATCACGAGCGGGCGGGACTCCTCCATCAGACGCAGCAGACCCCGAGACGCCGTCTCGGGGTCCTGCAGCGGTGCTGTCTCATCCACCACCCTGGCGATCGACCGCAGGGCGGCCTGGTGCCCGTCCAGGGCCGGATGCCGTGCGGGTGTCATCGCGCCCGCGCGTCGTCGTCCTCGTCCTCCGCGTAGAGGTCCGCGTAGGGATCCTCGTACTCGGGCTCCTGGTCCGGCTCCGGGCTGCGCGTGCGCCCGCCCGTGAGCTCTCGCTCCAGTGCCGAGAGGTCTGTTCCGGGAGAGAAGTACTTCATCTCCCGTGCCTGCTTCGTGGCCTTAGCCTTCTGACGGCCGCGCCCCATGAGCGTGACCCCCTTCGCATCTCTCGCCGCCTCGGATCTGTGGCGCACAGGGGCCCGCCGAGGTACTCACTGGTCAATATGGTTCGTGCGGACAAGGATACATGACCGGCCGGACGGCCCGCGGACGACGACGGCCGGCCCGGTCCGGCGGGGCATGCGGGGGCGCCGGGTGCGGCGCGGGTCGATCGGTGCTGAGTCCCTGCTCGGCGCACAGCTCGACCGCGACGGCCACGCGCACCAGCCCGAGGGCAGCAACGGCCGCTCGGACTACGCGCCGTTCGTGGACGCGGGCATCGCCTCGACGGGCCTGCTCTCGATCCGCGACGACAACTACCACACGCCCCAGGACGACATCGACAACGTCTCCATCACCACGCTGACCCACGCGGCCCGCGCGGTGGCGAACCTGATCGGCACCCTCCAGCAGGACGCCGACGCCCTCGGCACCCGCTGACCCGAGCGGCTCCGTCCGTCTCACAGATGCCGTCGGGGGCGGTTTCGGGTGGTATCCAGGCTGGATACCACCCGAAACCGCCCCCGACGTGCCAGAGGGAGGAGGAACACGGTCCGTCGGTCCCGGCGTCAGCCCTTCCGGGCCACGGTGAGGCCGTTCTCGCCCTCGGCGCGGTCCACGACGACGGTGTCCCCCTCCGTGATCTCGCCGGCCAGCAGGGCGCGGGCCAGCTGGTCGCCGATCTCGCGCTGCACCAGGCGGCGCAGGGGCCGGGCGCCGTAGGCCGGGTCGAACCCGGTCTCGGCGAGCCACGCCTTGGCGGCGTCGGACACCTCGAGGATGAGGCGGCGGTCCGTCAGGCGCGCCTGCAGGGACTCGACCTGCAGGTCCACGATCCGCGTCAGCTCGGCCACGGTGAGCGCGTCGAACAGCACGATCTCGTCCAGGCGGTTGAGGAACTCGGGCTTGAACGCCGCGCGCACCACGGACATCACGGACTCGCGCTTGGCGGCCTCGTCCAGGGTCGGGTCCACGAGGAACTGCGAGCCCAGGTTCGAGGTGAGGATCAGGATCACGTTGCGGAAGTCCACGGTGCGGCCCTGGCCGTCGGTGAGGCGGCCGTCGTCGAGCACCTGGAGCAGGATGTCGAAGACCTCGGGATGGGCCTTCTCCACCTCGTCCAGCAGCACCACCGAGTAGGGGCGACGCCGCACGGCCTCCGTGAGCTGGCCGCCCTCGTCGTAGCCGACGTAGCCCGGAGGGGCGCCGACCAGGCGGGAGACGGAGTGCTTCTCCGCGTACTCGGACATGTCGATCCGGACCATGGCGCGCTCGTCGTCGAAGAGGAACTCCGCGAGCGCCTTGGCGAGCTCGGTCTTGCCCACGCCCGTGGGGCCCAGGAACAGGAACGAGCCGGTGGGCCGGTTCGGGTCCGCGATGCCGGCACGCGAGCGGCGCACCGCGTCCGCGACGGCGACGACGGCGTCCCGCTGCCCGATCAGTCGCTCGCCGAGGTGCTCCTCCATGGTGAGCAGCTTCTCGGACTCGGCGGTGAGCATGCGGCCGGCGGGGATGCCGGTCCACGCGGAGACCACCTCGGCGATGTCGTCCGCCGTGACCTCCTCGGAGACCATCGGCTCGGTGCTCGAGCGGTCGGCCTCGCGGGCGGCGCGGTCCGCCTCCTCGAGCTGCTTCTCCAGCGCGGGGATCTCGCCGTACAGCAGGCGGGAGGCCTCGGCGAGGTCGCCGTCGCGCTGGGCCTTCTCGGCCAGCGAGCGCAGCTCGTCCACCTTGGCGCGCAGGTCACCGGCCTCGTTGAGGGTTGCCTTCTCCGCGTCCCAGCGGGCGGTGAGGGCGGTGAGCTCCTCCTCGCGGTCCGCCTTCTCGGCGCGCAGGGCCTCGAGCCGCTCGACAGATGCCGGGTCCGTCTCGCCCTCGAGGGCGAGCTCCTCCATGGTTAGGCGGTCCACCTGGCGGCGCAGGACGTCGATCTCCTCCGGGGCGGAGTCGATCTCCATGCGCAGACGCGAGGCGGCCTCGTCCACGAGGTCGATGGCCTTGTCGGGCAGCTGGCGGCCGGTGATGTACCGGTCGGACAGCGCGGCCGCGGCCACGAGCGCGGAGTCGGCGATGGCCACCTTGTGGTGGGCCTCGTAGCGCTCCTTGAGCCCGCGGAGGATGGCGATCGTGTCGTCCACGCTGGGCTCGCCCACGTAGACCTGCTGGAAGCGGCGCTCCAGGGCGGGGTCCTTCTCGATGTTCTCGCGGTACTCGTCCAGGGTGGTCGCGCCGATCAGGCGCAGCTCGCCGCGGGCCAGCATGGGCTTGAGCATGTTGCCCGCGTCCATGGCGCCCTCGGACGCGCCCGCGCCCACGACGGTGTGGATCTCGTCGATGAACGTGACGACCTGCCCCTCGGCGGCCTTGATCTCCTCGAGGACGGCCTTCAGGCGCTCCTCGAACTCGCCGCGGTACTTCGCGCCGGCGACCATGGCGCCCAGGTCCAGGCTGATCAGCGTCTTGCCGCGCAGGGACTCCGGGACGTCCCCGGCCACCATCCGCTGGGCCAGGCCCTCGACGACGGCGGTCTTGCCGACGCCGGGCTCGCCGATGAGCACGGGGTTGTTCTTGGTGCGGCGCGAGAGCACCTGCACCACGCGGCGGATCTCCGCGTCGCGGCCGATCACCGGGTCGAGCTTGCCGGAGCGGGCGAGCTCGGTGAGGTCCGTGCCGTACTTCTCGAGGGACTGGAAGGTGGTCTCCGGGTCCTGGGTGGTGACGCGGGAGTCGCCGCGCACCTGGGTCAGGGCGGCGGCGAGCGCCTCGAGGCTCGCCCCGTTCGAGCGCAGTGCCTCACCGGCCTCGCCCGGGTCCGCGGCCACGCCGAGCAGCAGGTGCTCGGTGGAGACGAACTGGTCCGAGCGCTGCTCGGCCTGGGTGCGCGCGTTCTGCACGACCTGCAGTGCGGCGCGCGAGAGCTGGGCCTGGGCCACCGTGCTGCCCTGGGTGGAGGGCAGGCGCCGGATGGCCGAGGAGGCCGCCGTGGAGACGGCGTCGGGGTCGGCCCCGGCGGCCTTGAGGACGGCCACCGCGACGGACTCCCGCTGGTCCATCAGGGCCTTCAGCAGGTGGGCCGGCTCGATCTGGGGGTTGCCGGCGGTGGAGGCGTTCATGGCCGCGGCCGAGAGCGCCTCCTGGCTCTTGGTGGTGAACTTGGCATCCATGTGCGCATCGCTCCTTCTCTCCCCCGTGTCCCGGGGGTGTCGGACAACCGTCGACAGCGGGCCATTCCCACTGTCGAGACGACGTTGAGTCTATGTAGCTCAACTCTCCTCGTGCCAGGGCTATTCCCCGGCGCGCCGGTACGTTGGTGCCATGGCCGGCTCCACAGCGGCGCCCCGGCGCCTCCGCACGTACACCCGACCGCGGGTGTCCCTGCTGTACGTCCTGCGCCGCACCCTGCACCGGCTCCTCGAGCTGCAGGTCTGGGACGTGGCCGCCGCCATGACCTTCTTCGGGGCGCTGTCCCTGCTGCCCACCGTGGTCGCCCTGCTCTCCGTGGTCTCGCTGCTGGGCGTCGAGGAGGAGACCGTGGACGCCGCGGCCCACCTGGCCGCCGAGATCTGGCCGTCGCTGACGCCCGACGTCGTCCGCGAGTGGATCCTGACCCTCGGCTCGGCCGGGCCCGGCACCGGCGCCGTCGTCCTCGGGGCCGTCGGCACCGTGGTGTCCGCCTCGGGCGCCGTCGGCGCGTTCCACCGGGCCATGCACCGCATCCACGACACCCGCGAGGGCCGGCCCTTCCTCCACTTCCGCCTCGTGGTCTTCGTCGAGACGCTCGCCCTCATGCTCGGCGCCGTGCTGATCACGATCCTGGTGGTCGTCGGCGGGGACCTCTCCCTGCGCCTCGGCCAGGCCGTCGGCCTGCCGGAGGAGACGGTCCAGACGTGGAACGTGGTGAAGTGGCCGGTCATCCTCGTGGTGATCGCCCTGATCGTGACCCTCGCCTACCGCCTGGGGCCCAACGTCCGGCAGCCCCGCTACCGCCCCCTCTCGCTCGGCGCCGTGGCCGTGGTGGTCCTGCTCTTCGGCGCCACCGTGGCCCTGGGCTGGATCACGGACCGGTTCGGCCAGTTCGCCGTGGTCGGGCGGATCAACTCCGCGATCGGCGTGCTCGCCCTCGCGTGGGTGGCGTGCATCGTGCTGTTGGCCGGGGCCGCCTTCGACGCGGAGGTGCTGCGTGCCCGCCAGCTGGCCGTCGGCATCGACGCCTCCGTCGAGATCCAGCTGGCGACGCGGCACACCGCGGTGCTCGAGGACTCCGAACGGTACGAGGCCCGCAACCGCCGCCTGGCCCGGCTCGTGGCCGACGCCGTGCGCGCCGGCGAGGACCTCACGATCGAGGCCACACCCCTGCTCTCCGAGGAGGGGCGCCTCCTCGCGATCGAGTCGGGGCGGCGGAACCCGGAGGACGTCAGCTCGGGCAGCCCGTTCCACGCGGACCCGGTGTCCGACGACGGCGCCCGCCTCGAGCCGACGTCCCGGCCCGACGACTGAGAGGTCAGCGCTCCCGGGCCTCGAACGCCTCGACCTGGGCACGCAGCGTCTCGGCCGCGATCTCCTCGTCAAGGCCCACCATGCCGAGGTACACGAGCTCGTCCCCGTCCGTGACGCCGCCGACGGTCATGGTGAACAAGGCCGTGTCCATGCCCGAGTTCCCCAGGGCGATGTGGACCGCGTCCGGCACGCCGGGCACCTTCGTGAAGGCCGCCTCGACGCCGTCCGGGTCGCCGAACGTGCCGCACGTGTCGGCCAGCTTGCCGAAGGGCGCCAGCAGATCGGTGCCGTCGTCGGTGACCGCGACCATGCCGAACGCCCCGGCCTGGGAACCGGCCAGGCCGGTGACGGCGGCCGGGTCCACCTCGTACTGGGCCAGCGCACCGCCGAGCCCGGGCGCCTGCTGCGTGTTGATCTGCTCGATGAGGTCCGCGCAGGCGCCCGGGGGCGTGACGCCCGTCAGGTTCAGACTCGTGCTGATCGGCTCACCCCCGCCGCCGACCTGGGTCTCCATGTCCGTGAACACGCCGTCGGGCGCGGTCTGGGGCGTGAGCAGGACGTCCTCGAGCGCCTCCACGCGCTCCTCCTGCTCGTCCGTGAGGTCCGAGCCGGCCCCCATCGAGGCGGACTCCGACGCGTCGGCCGACGCGGACGCCGCCACCGAGGACACGGCGGAGGACGAGGCCGTGGACACCGCCGCCGAGGGAGCCGCGGAGGACGACGTGGCCGCGTCCTGCGTGGGGCTCGCGGTCGCGCTGACGGTCGCCGGGGAGGCCGAGGACGCGTCGGAGGAGGGAGAGGAGGACGAGGCCTCGCCGCCTCCCCCACCGCAGCCGACGAGCGCGAGGGCGCCCACGGCGAGCAGGGACAGGGGGGCGGCGGTGCGAGCGGGGGCGGCGGTGCGGAGCATGAGAGACCTCTCAGACCGGGTGACGACGATGTGACCAGTCTGACAATCCCCACAGCGCAAGGCCAGTCTTCGTCTGCCGAGGCGGGCCGCGGCAGGGCCACCGGTCGATCGGCTCGCTCCGCGGCGACGAGTCGTCTCCCGGCGCCCGCGACGGCCCCCGACGCACTACGATGACCACCAATCACGGCGGAACACGTCACTCTGCCGGCTCCCTCCGACCCGCACGCCCGTCCTCCCGACGGCGGCACAGAAGGCACTCCATGACCCGCATCCACTCCCGCCTCCTCGGCGCCGTGGGGCTCACCGCGTCAGCGGCGCTGCTCACCGGCTGCGCCGTCCTCGGCGGCGACGCCGGATCCGCCGGCATCGTGTCCGATGACGACCTGAGCACCTCGTACGGCCTCGTCCAGCCCGGCGTCTTGACGGTCTGCTCCGACATCCCCTACCCGCCCTTCGAGTTCGAGGAGAAGGGTGAGCTGACCGGCTACGACATCCAGCTGGTCGAGGCGGTGGCGGAGAAGCTGGGTCTCGGGGTGAACGTGATCGACTCCTCCTTCGAGGCGATCGAGTCGGGTGCCTCGCTCACCGGCTGCGACGTGAACGCCTCGTCGATCTCCATCACCGAGGCCCGCCAGCGCGTCATGGCCTTCACCCTCCCCTACCTCGACGACGACCTCGTCCTGGTCGCGAAGAAGGGCTCCGGCATCACCGACGTCGAGTCCGCGAAGGGCCGCCGGATCGGCGTGCAGGCCGCGACCACCGGCGATGAGTACGCCCAGCAGAACGGCCTGAGCCCCGTGCAGTTCGAGGACGGCGGCATGCAGATCCAGGCCCTCCAGGCCGGCACCGTGGACGCCGCCCTGGGCAACCAGTCCGTGCTGCTCTACTCGCTCAAGGACGACGATCGCTTCGAGGTGGTCGAGTCGCTGCCCACGGGCGAGCAGCTCGGCATGGCGGTCGGCCCACAGAAGGCGCAGCTCGGCTCCGCCGTGAACCGCGCGCTGCAGGAGCTGCGCAACGACGGCACCGTGGCCGAGCTCCAGGAGCGCTGGTTCGGTCAGGCACAGGAGGACTACCGATGAGCACGCAGACCCCCGTCTCGCCCGCACCGGCCATGAAGCCCGGCCGTGCGCGCCGCCGTCGCCGGCTGTCCCTGATCATCCAGGCGGCCGTCTTCGTCCTCGCCGTCGTCGTCCTGGCCGTCCTCATCGACTGGGGCGCGCTCGCCGAGAACGTCCTGAACTTCCCCGCCGTGGCCCCGATGTTCCCCAACGTGATCCTCGTGGGCCTGGGCAACACGCTGTTCTACACGGTCACCTCGTTCGTCGTCGGCCTGCTGGGCGGCGTCGTGCTCGCGCTCATGCGCCTGAGCTCGTTCGGCCCGTACCGGTGGCTGGCCACCGCCTACGTCGAGTTCTTCCGCGGCGTCCCCGCGCTGCTGGTGTTCCTCGCCTTCGGCTACGGGGTGCCCTTCGCGTTCGGGGTGTCCTGGCCGATCCCCGTCGTCGTGATGGCTGCCCTGGGCATGGTCTCGGCCGCCTACATCGCCGAGACCCTGCGTGCCGGCCTGCAGGCCGTGCCCCGCGGCCAGATGGAGGCGGCCCGGTCCCTCGGCATGCCGACGTGGCGGGCCATGGTCACCATCGTGATCCCCCAGGCGTTCCGCATCGTGCTGCCGCCGCTCACCAATGAGGTCATCCTCCTGACCAAGGATTCCTCGCTGGTCTACGTGCTCGGCCTGGCCGCGCACGAGTACGAGCTCACCAAGTTCGGCCGCGACGGCATCTCCGCCCTCGACGCCGGCATGACGCCGATCCTCGTGGCCGGCCTGTTCTACCTCGTGATCACCGTGCCGCTGTCCCTGCTGGCCCGCCGGTTCGAGGCCCGTTCGACCAAGAAGGGGCACTGAGATGGCCCAGCAGAACCCCATCACCGGATCCTTCGGCGCGGTGGCCGCCGCGGACGCCGCCGGCGTGCACGTGGCCGGCCTCAACAAGTCCTTCGGCGCCAACCACGTGCTGCGCGGCATCGACCTCGACGTCGCCCCCGGCGAGGTCGTGTGCCTGATCGGCCCGTCCGGCTCGGGCAAGTCCACCCTCCTGCGCTGCGTGAACCTGCTGGAGAAGCCCGACTCGGGCGTCGTCACGGTCGGTGAGTTCACGGTCACGGACGAGGACGTGGACCTGGACGTGCTGCGCCGCCACGTGGGCATGGTGTTCCAGCAGTTCAACCTGTTCCCGCACCTGTCCGTGCTGGAGAACTGCACCGTGGCCCAGCTCAAGGTGCTCAAGCGGGGCAAGGCCGAGGCGGCGGACATCGCCCGTCGACAGCTGGCCCGCGTGGGCCTGGCCGAGCTCGAGGACCGCTACCCGGACCAGCTCTCCGGCGGCCAGCAGCAGCGCGTGGCGATCGCCCGTGCGCTGGCCATGGACCCGCAGCTGATGCTCTTCGACGAGCCCACCTCCGCCCTCGACCCCGAGACCGTCGGCGACGTCCTGGCGATCATGCGTCAGCTGGCCCGCGACGGCATGACCATGCTCGTGGTCACCCATGAGATGGGCTTCGCCCGCGAGGTGGCCGACCGGGTCGTGTTCATGGACGGCGGCGTCGTGGTGGAGGCCGGCCCGGCCGCCGCGGTGATCTCCGACCCCCAGCAGCCGCGCACCCAGGACTTCCTGCGCCGCGTGCTGCACCCCACCGAGATCGACCTCTGAGCCTGCCCGCCCGCCGTGCCCCGGTGGGCGGGCACATGCGTGAGGGGCCCTGCCCGGACCATGGTCCGGGCAGGGCCCCTCACGCGTGCGGCGGAGGCGTCAGGCCTTCTTGCGCAGCTTCTTCAGCTCGTCACGGGCCTCGCGCAGCGCGGCGACCTGCTCCTCACGGGCGGCGTGGATCGCGGCGACCTTCTCGTCCTGGGCGTCGCGGATGGCCTGCACCTTGGCGTCGCGGGCGCCCTCGATGCGGGCGGCGCGCTTCTTGGCGGCCTTGCGGCGCTTGCCGGGGCGGTTGGCCACGGAGTCGGCGGTGATGGCCAGGCCGGAGGCGACCAGGAAGATGTCCTTGGCGACGCCGGTGCCCTCCTGGGACGGACGTACGCCGTCCGCCTCGGTCATCTCCGGGGTGTTCAGGTACATGGAGAACAGGCCGCCGGAGAACGCGGTCAGGGCGGAGCCGGCGAGCCAGCCCGGGACGAACGGGGCCAGCAGGGCTGCGCCCACGCCGACCTCGGTGGTCACGAGGAACTTCTTGAACTGCTCCGGCGACAGGTTGGCCAGCGCGGGCAGGCCGCGGGCGCCCATGTCGCGCAGGCCCTGGGCCTGCTCCGCGGAGATGCCGCGCTTGTTCAGGCCGGAGTTCAGGATGAACGCGCCGGAGGCCAGGCGCAGCGGAATCTGGACGATGCTCATGGAGTCTTCCTTCCAGTAGGGCCCGCGGCACGCACGTGGAGTGGGGTGTGGCGCGAACGGTCGGTGAGCGGTCAGCGCCTCTGACACTACCAACGGCAGCCCGCTCCCGCCCGCCCGGAGGCGCGACTGTGCGCGCAGAGCGGACGACGTCGCCGCCTCCACCACGTCGCCGAGGCGGTCGATGATGGACAATGGGGCGCATGCTCCCCCTCATCACACCCCTGACCGTGGCCGCCGCCGCGCCCACCGACTACGGCTGGCTCGGCAACATCGTCGTGGACATCATGGAGGCCGTCGGCCCGATCGGCGTCGGCCTGGCCGTCTTCGCGGAGAACATCTTCCCGCCCATCCCGTCCGAGGTGATCCTGCCCCTGGCCGGCTTCACCGCGGCCGGCGGCGCCTTCAGCCCGCATGCCGCGCTGGTCTGGGCGACGGTCGGCTCGATCGTCGGAGCGCTGGCCCTCTACGGCCTCGGCGCGTGGCTCGGCCGCCACCGCATGTACCGCCTCGCGGACCGCATGCCGCTGGTGGACATGGAGGACGTGGCCAAGACCGAGCGCTGGTTCATCCGCTACGGCTACTGGACCGTGTTCCTGGGCCGCATGGTCCCCGTGTTCCGCTCCCTGATCTCCATCCCCGCGGGCATCGAGCGGATGAACCTCGCGAAGTTCACCCTGTTCACGGCGCTGGGCTCCCTGATCTGGAACGCGATCTTCGTCTACGGCGGCTACGCGCTCGGGGAGCGGTTCCACGTCGTCTCCGAGTACGCGGACGTCTTCTCCAACATCGTCCTGGTCCTGATCCTGGCCTTCCTCGCGATCTGGGTGGTCCTGCGCCTGCGCCGTGACGCCCGCCGCCGGAACGACCCGGACTGGCGCCCGCCGACCGCGGACGAGATGGCCGCCCGCGTCGAGGCCATCCTGGAGTCCTCCGACCACCGGAAGTGAATCGCATGCACCCCGTCCTGCCCTCCCCCCGCCGTGGCCGCGCGGCCCTCGGCCTGGCCGCCGTCGCCCTGGTGGCGCTGAGCGCCTGTGCTCGCACCGAGCCGCAGCCCGAGCCTGCGCCCGCCACGACGGCGGCCTCCGCCCTGCCGTCCATGGACATGGCCCCGTTCACGCTCGAGGTCCCCTCGCACGACCTCGAGAGGGTGCCGGAGGCGAGCGTCGCCGTGCTCGAGGGTGAGGACCCGGACCACCACGGGGCGTGGCTGCAGGTGGCCGGGGCGCCGGCCTGGACGGAGGCCATGGCCGGGGCCGTGCGCGCCCAGATCGACCAGTACCGCCGGGACACCGACCCCAGCGCGGACCCGCGCCTGGAGATCCAGCCGCAGCTCGCCGTCGTGGCCGAGGACATCGCCGCGGCCCGCCTGCTCGCCACGGAACGGCGCGGCACGGACTCCGTGTCCACCTCGCACGTGATCTGGTACTCGGCCCGCGAGGACCGCGTGCTCGAGACCGCCGATCTCTTCACCTCCGACGGCTGGGACGCGTTCCGCGCCGAGGTGCGCCAGCGCATGGCCAACGACCCGGACGTGATCCGCTCGCGCCTGGACTCGGCGGTCGACGCGCCGGAGCAGGTGGAGAACCGTCGCGTCTGGGACGCGGTGGTCTTCCTGCCGGACGGCAGCCTGATGCTCGAGGCGGACCAGGCGTCCATGGCGCCGGCCGCAGCGGGTGTGCTGACGGTGCGGATCCCCCGGGACACGGCAGCCCCCTGGCTGTCCGACCTGGGCCACGTCGCCGCGGACGCCGCCTCCGCCCCCGCCGACCTGCGTCTGCCGGACCGCTCCACCCCGACCCCCGAGGAGCAGCAGCCGGAGCCCGCTCCCGAGCCGGAGCCCGAGACGTCCTCGCGGACGCAGGAGGCCACCGACGCACCCGTGCCGCCCCCGTCCGCGCCCGCCGACACGGCAGCCCCGACGCCCAGCGCGACCACCCCGGTGCCGAGCAGCACGGCCCCGTCCTCCTCGACCCCCGCGCCCACCCGCTCGGCCACGCCGTCCTCCCCGACGTCTCCCCCCACCTCGTCCTCGCCGTCGGGCACGGGATCCGGCAGTCCGACGCCGAGCACCCCCGACCCGACGCCGACCACCGCGACGCCGACCCCCACATCCTCGAGCCCGTCCGGTCCGTCCACGAGCGCGCCGGCCACCGACCCCGCGCCGGACCCGACCGAGTCCGCGCCCGAGCCGACCGCCACGACGGCCTCGGCGCCCGCGTCGCCCACGTCGGGGGACCGCTCCAGCGACACCCCCTGACCCCGGTGCCGGGCGCCGTCGTCGACCGCGGTCTGCGCCGTCGACGCACGGCCGTGGCAGGATCGGGGCGATGACTGAGCACCTCCCTCGCCCCCGCCCGGACGCACCCGGCCCCGACGCCGTCCCGCCGCCCGCCGAGCGCGTCCACGCGCACGACCACAATCGGGACAAGGACCCCGCCCTCGTCCGACGGGAGCCGGTCTCCTTCGTCCGGCGCGGTGCGCGCCTGAACGCGGGGCGGCAGGCGGTGTGGGACCGCCAGGCGGAGCGGGTCCTCGTGGATGTGCCCCGCGGCCGCGGAGCCACCTCGGTGGACGCCCAGGCCCGACTGGACTGGGCGGGGGTGTTCGGGCGCGAGGCCCCCCTGCTCGTGGACATCGGCTCCGGGCTGGGCGAGTCCACGGCGCAGGCCGCCGCCGACCGACCGGACTGGAACGTGCTCGCCGTCGAGGTCTACGTGCCCGGCCTGGCCGCGCTCATGACGCGCATGGAGCAGCAGGGCCTGGAGAACGTCCGCGCCGTGGAGGCCAACGCCCCCGAGCTGCTGGACGCCCTGCTCACGCCCGGGTCCGTGTCCGAGGTGTGGGTGTTCTTCCCGGACCCGTGGCACAAGAAGCGGCACCATAAGCGCCGCCTGGTCTCCCCCGCCTTCGCGGACCGCGTGGCGCGGGTGCTCGCCCCCGGCGGGGTGCTGCGGCTGGCGACGGACTGGTCGGGCTACGCCGTGCAGATGCGCGAGGTGCTCGAGGCGCACCCGGAGTTCGAGAACCTCTTCCCCGGGCGCGCCGCCGGCGAGGACTCCCCGCTCACGCGGGTGCGCCGCGAGGGCAGGGAGACCGAGGTGGGCGCCCAGCCGCTGCCCGCGGGCTGGGAGCGCGCGGCCGAGGAGGAGCGCCCGCTGCGGGCCGGCCTGGGTGAGGCGCGGGCCGGCGCGGCGGCCGCGGACCCCGTGGACCACGAAGGCGGCTGGGCGCCCCGGTTCGAGGGGCGGCCGATCACGAGCTTCGAGGCGAAGTCCCAGCGGGCCGGACGCCTTGTGTTCGACCTGGCGTACCGCCGCCGCTGAGCACGGGGCCCGACGGGGCCGCTCAGGCCGGGGCGACCGGCCCGGCCGGGTCGGCGCCGTCCGGGACGGGCGGCAGCGGCAGGCCGGCGGTCACCCGCGCGGTCGCCGCGAGCGTCACGGACCCGGCGTCCCGGTAGCCCCTCGGGGCGTCCCCGGGGGTCGTCGGCGACCAGCGGGCCGTGTGGTGGCCGCGGACGCCGGCCCCCGCCAGGCCGGGCCGCGGGGCCACCGGCAGCACGGCGGCGTCCGTCCAGTCCCGACGACGGCCCACCGCACGGCCGACCCGGGCGAGGAGGTCGCCCGGGGCCAGGGCGCGGAACACCCGTCCGGACCGCAGGCCGAGGTGCGCGGCCCGGGCTGCCAGGGCGGCGGGCAGGCCGACCGCGCCCGAGACCACGAGGGCCTCGACGGGACGCTCGGCCGGCCATGGGGCCTCGGCGTCGTCGGGCTGCAGGCCCCGGTCCGCGAGCAGGCGCAGGGCGTGCGCGGCCACCAGCGAGCCGTACGAGTGGGCCTCCATGGCCCCGTGCACGGCGGTCCCGCGGGCGCGCAGGGCCGGGGCGGCGGCGTCGTCCTCCCCCGGCCCGTGGCGCATGAACTCCCACCAGGCCCGCACATCCGCGGCGAGCATCGCGCCGCCGCGCCGGCCGGGGCCGTCGAGCACCACCCGCCAGGGCGAGGGCGCGGGGTAGCCGAGCCACGCGATGACGACGGGACGGGGTGCGCCGACGGCACGCTGGGCGGCGGCGAGGTGGGCGGCCTCCCGGGCCGTCCCCCACATAGCCGTCTGGGGGCGGATGCCCATGCCGGAGACGAGCCAGGTCAGGTGGGTGGCGGTCGCGGGGTCCCCCGCGGCGACCACCGCGCGCGGGCCGTCCGGCCCGTCGAGGACGTAGTCCAGCAGATGCCGGGAGGGCAGCTGCGGGTCCATGCCCTCCGGCTTGAGGGCGTGGACGATCCCGTCCAGGGCGCTGCGGGCCCGCCGGCCCAGGCCGTCGCGCCGGGCCATGTCGGCGCGCAGCCGCTCCCGGACGCGGGACCGTGCGGTCGCCCCGAACGACGCCCGATTCAGTCCTGCTCGGGCTGCCACGTGAGCACCCGTCGGGGGCCTGCGACGCCGGAGGGCAGCGTCCGCAGGACACCCGGGGAGGCCTGGCCCGCGGCGTCGGCCTCGGTCCGTGCCGCGGCCTGGCGGCGGGCGGCCATCCGGTCGGCGTACCGGGCCGAGACGTCGCCGCCGGAGCCCACGGTGAAGACGCGGGCCAGGCGGGAGGCGTGGTGGAGGCGGTCCACCTGGGCCGCCAGCTCGACCACGGTGTCCTGCAGCTGCTCGACCTCGCGCTGCAGCGCGATCACGCGGCGGATGCCCTCCAGCGAGATGCCCTCGCGGCTCAGGGCCTGCACGGTCTGCAGCCGCTCGACATCGGCCAGGGAGTAGCGGCGGTGCCGTCCGCCCTGACGGGCGGGGACCACGAGGCCGAGCCGGTCGTACTGGCGCAGGGTCTGCGGGTGCATGTCCGCCATCTCGGCGGCCACGGAGATCACGAAGACGGGGGCGTTCCGGTCAAGACCCGGCTCGCGGCCCCGGTCCGCGCCTGCGGCGCCGTCGCGGGCGCTCACCAGGCGGCCTTCCGGGCCAGCTCCCGCCGCGGATCGTCGCCGGCCAGGGCGGACTGCAGGGCCTCGATGGCGGCGCGGGCGTCGTCGTCGAGCTCGGTGGGTACGGTGACGTGCAGCTCCACGAGCAGGTCACCCGTCGTCGTCCCGCGCTCGACACCGCGGCCCTTCAGGCGCAGCACGCGGTCGGACTGGGAGCCCGCCGGCACCTTCACCTTCACGGGGCGCTCCAGCGTGGGCACCTCGATCGTGGCGCCGAGGGCGGCCTCGGGGAAGGTGACGGGCACGGTGATGCGCAGGTCGTCCCCGTCCCGGTGGAAGAACTCGTGCTCGCGCACGTGCACGGTGACCAGCAGGTCGCCGCGGCCGGCCGCACCGGGCGAGCCCTTGCCGCGGGCCCGGACCTTCTGGCCGTCGCGGATGCCCTTCGGGATCTTCACCTCGATCGTCTCGCCGTCCGGGGCGCGCAGGGACACCGTAGTGCCCTGGATCGAGCCGCGGAAGGAGATCGTGGTGGTGGCGGTGCGGTCCGCGCCCTTCGTGGGGCGCGGCCGCGCGTAGCCGGCGTCGCCGAAGCCGCCGGTCTGGCCGGCGGCGCCGCCGAACATCCCGCTGAACAGGTCCGACAGGTCGGGCCCGGACTGCGTGGTGCGTGGGCCGCCCCCGCCGCCGAACATGCCGCCGAAGACGTCCTCGAAGCCGCCGCCGCCGGCACCGCCCGAGGCGGAGAACCGGGCCCCGCCGCCCATCGCGCGGATCGCGTCGTACTCCTGGCGCTCCTGGGGGTCACTCAGGACGGCGTACGCCTCCGAGATCTCCTTGAACTTCTTCTCGGCCGCCTCGTCCCCCGGGTTCTGGTCCGGGTGGTGGGTGCGGGCGAGCTTGCGGTAGGCCTTCTTCACGTCCGATTCGGAGGCGTCCTTGGACACCCCCAGGGTCGCGTAGAAGTCCTTGTCCATCCAATCCTGCGAGGCCATGGTGCCTCCTCTCGTGTGCATCGGTCAGGGGGGTCGGCCGGCGGCGGGGTGGGCCGCCGGCCGACGGGGTCACTCGTCTCCGGCGGAGACCATCACCTGGGCGGCGCGCAGCACGCGGCCGTCCCGGAGATAGCCGTTGCGGAAAACCTGGACCACGTGGTCCGCGGGCACCTCTGCGTGCGGCTGGCGCATCACGGCCTCGTGCACGGCCGGGTCGAACTCGACGCCGGCCAGCGCCTCCTGGTCGTGGCGCTCGAGGCCGAGGCCGGCCAGGGCGGTGTCGAGCTTGGTCGCGATCGCGGCGAACGGACCGTCCGTCAGGTCGCCGGCAGCGCGGGCGGCGTCGATGTCGTCGAGCACCGGCAGCAGCGCGGTGACGGCCTTGACCACACCGGCGTCCCTGGCCAGGTCGCGGTCGCGGTCCACCCGACGCTTGTAGTTCACGAACTCGGCCTGCAGCCGGCGCAGGTCGGTCTCGAGCTCGGCCTCGCGGTCCGAGGCCGCGGGCTGCGGCGCCTCGGTCCCGGCCTGCGCGCCGGCCTCGTCGAGGATGCGCTCGGCCTGGGCGAGGGCGTCGCCGTCCTCGGCCTGCTCGGCCGCGCTCTCGGCGGAGACCCGGGGCTCACCGGTCTCGGGGTCGATGCGGCGACGGTCGTTGAACACGATGGGCTCCTCCTCGGAGCCGCGCTCGGCATCGGAGGAGCCGTGCGGACGCTGCTGGTCGGCGCTCATGGTGTGTCCTTTCGAAGCGGGTGGGCGCGGCGGGTCCGCCGCGCGGGGGGGGGTGGTGCGGGAACGCCGACGGGCCGGCCCGGCAGGGGCGCTGCCGGGCCGGCCCGCCGGCGTCGTGGGCCTCCGGGCGGGGCGGGCGGGGACGCCCGCCCCGACACCGGGGTGTCAGGCCTTCTTCTCGTCGTCCTCGTCGACCACCTCGGCGTCGACGATGTCCTCGTCGTCGCCCTGCGGGGCGGCGGACTCGGCGCCGGCGTCGGCCGACTCCGCGCCCTGCTGGGCGTAGAGGGCCTCGCCGATCTTGACCTGGGAGGCCTGGAGCTTCTCGAACGCGGCGGCGACCTCGTCGTCGTTGTCCTGCTTCTCCAGGGCGGCCTTCAGGGCGTCGACGTCGGCCTGCACCCCGGTCTTGACGTCCTCGGGCAGCTTGTCCGCGTTGTCCTGCAGGAGCTTGTCCACGGAGTACGCGGACTGCTCCGCCTGGTTGCGGCGGTCGGCGGCCTCACGGCGCTTCCTGTCCTCGTCCGCGTGGGCCTCGGCGTCCTTGACCATGCGGTCGATGTCCTCCTTGGACAGCGAGGAGCCGCCCGTGATGGTCATCGACTGCTCGGTGCCGGTGCCCTTGTCCTTCGCGGAGACGTGCACGATGCCGTTCGCGTCGATGTCGAAGGTGACCTCGATCTGGGGCATGCCGCGCGGGGCCGGGGCGATGCCGGTCAGCTCGAAGGTGCCCAGCGCCTTGTTGTCCCGGGTGAACTCGCGCTCGCCCTGGAAGACCTGGATGGACACGGAGGGCTGGTTGTCCTCGGCCGTGGTGAACGTCTCGGAGCGCTTGGTCGGGATGGCCGTGTTGCGCTCGATGAGCTTGGCCATCACGCCACCCTTGGTCTCGATGCCCAGCGACAGCGGGGTCACGTCGATCAGGAGCACGTCCTTGCGCTCGCCGGCGAGCACGCCGGCCTGCACCGCGGCGCCGATGGCGACGACCTCGTCCGGGTTCACGCTCTTGTTGGGCTCCTTGCCGCCGGTCAGCTCCTTCACCAGGTCGGAGACGGCCGGCATGCGGGTGGAGCCGCCGACGAGGACCACGTGATCGATGTCGGAGACCTTGACGCCGGCCTCCTTGATGACGTCCTCGAACGGCTTGCGGGTGCGCTCGAGCAGGTCCTTGGTGAGGTCCTGGAACTTGGCGCGGGAGAGGTGCTCATCCAGGTGCACCGGGCCCTCGGGGGTCACGGACAGGTACTGCAGCGAGATGCTGGTGGAGGTGGCCGAGGAGAGCTCCTTCTTGGCCTGCTCCGCTGCCTCCTTCAGACGCTGCAGGGCGATCTTGTCCTTGGACAGGTCCGCGCCCTTGGACTTGGCCTGCTGGAGCAGCCAGTCCACGATCCGCTGGTCCCAGTCGTCGCCGCCGAGGCGGTTGTCGCCGGCGGTGGCGCGCACCTGGATGGTGGCGAAGTCGTCCTCGTCCTTGGCGACCTCGAGCAGGGACACGTCGAAGGTGCCGCCGCCCAGGTCGAAGACCAGGATGAGCTCGTCCTCCTTGCCCTTCTCCAGGCCGTAGGCCAGGGCGGCCGCGGTGGGCTCGTTGATGATACGGGTGACGTTCAGGCCCGCGATCTCGCCGGCCTCCTTGGTGGCCTGGCGCTCGGCGTCGTTGAAGTAGGCGGGCACGGTGATCACCGCGTCGGTGACCTTCTCACCCAGGTACTCCTCGGCGTCGTGCTTGAGCTTCATCAGCGTGCGGGCCGAGATCTCCTGCGGGGTGTACTTCTTGCCGTCCACCTCGGTGGTCCAGTCGGTGCCCATGTGGCGCTTGACGGACGCGAAGGTGCGCTCGGGGTTGTTGACGGCCTGGCGCTTGGCGACCTCGCCGACCAGGACGTCCCCGCCCTTGGAGAACGCGACGACGGACGGGGTGGTGCGGGCGCCCTCGGCGTTCGCGATGACGACCGGGTCGCCACCCTCGAGGGCGGCGACGACGGAGTTGGTGGTGCCGAGGTCGATGCCGACTGCACGGGACATGATGGGGTCCTTCCTGTCTGACGGTGAAGCGGGGGCCGGACCCGCGGGCCGGGGCACCGGCGCCGCAGGGACTTGAGCCTTCATGACTCAGGTTGCCACCGGGGCGGTGGACTGTCAAGTGAACCTGAGTCGATTTCACTCACTTCTGCTTCTGCGAGGGTCAACGCGGGCCGTCCGCGATCCATTCCCGGGGCCCGGATTCGTCTCCGCTCCGTCCCGGCGCGGGCGCCCGGCCCTGGAAGCGCGGGGGTCTCGTGCGGTTCGATGGCGGATCACGGGGCGCCACCGACGGCGCGCCCGTCCCGACGGAGAAGGAGCACCACCATGGCCGAGAAGAACGCCGCCGAGTACACCGTCCCGGGCCTGTCCCTGAGCACGGGTCGCCGCACCGCCGAGATCCTCCAGGGCCGCCTGCACGCCCTCAACGACCTGCAGCTCACCCTGAAGCACGCCCACTGGAACGTCGTGGGTCCGGGCTTCATCGGCGTGCACGAGATGCTGGACCCGCAGATCGAGCTGGTCCGCGGAATGGCGGACGTCGTCGCCGAGCGCATCGCCACCCTCGGCGTCTCCCCCGCCGGCACCCCGGGCGCCCTCGTGGCCGCCCGTGCGTGGGACGACTACACGCTGGGCCGTGCGTCGACCCTGGAGCACCTGGCCGCGCTGGACCTCGTCTACGACGGCGTCGTGACGGACCACCGCGCCGCGATCGACGCCACCGAGGACCTCGACCCGGTCACGCAGGACATCCTCATCGACCAGGTGGCCCAGCTCGAGCTGTTCCAGTGGTTCATGCGCTCCTTCCTGACCACGGACGACGGCCGCCTGAGCAGCGCGGGTGCGGCCACGGAGGCCGCCGCCGCGGGCCGGGTGAAGGACGACCAGGCCGCGCCCGCCCCGCAGGGCGCGCGCACGAAGAAGTCGGGTGCCAAGAAGGCCACGGCCTCGAACGCGAAGAAGTCCAAGAAGAAGTGACCGCGCGCCCCTGACGCGCCCCCGTGCCCGGAGGGCCCGACCGCACCGCCGGTCGGGCCCTCTGTCGCCGTCCGGGCTCAGGCGGCCCGCGCCGGCCACCAGACACGCGGGCCGATGTCCCGGACGAGCGCGGGGATCAGCAGGGAGCGCACGATCAGCGTATCGAGCAGCACGCCGAACGCGACGATGAATGCCAACTGCACCATGAACATCAGCGGGATCACCGCGAGCGCGGCGAAGGTGGCCGCCAGCGCTACGACGGTGGAGGTGGCCACACCGCCCGTCACGTCTCCCTCTTGACATCCACCACACAGGGAACAATAGTGTTCTGTGTCACTTACTCAAGAGGCAGGCGGCCACGCTACCTGCCCCCAGTAAGGAGACCCCCTGTCGACCTGGAAGACCACATTCGTATCGACGCTCACCGGCCTGGCCGTGGTGACCACGACCCTCGCCGCACCGAGCTTGGCCTCGGCGCAGTTCCGAGATGACCAGGTGACCCACACCCAAGGACAACCCTCGACTGACAAGGTCGACGACGCTATGCGGCTCGTTCGTCAAGCTGAGATGGAGGACCCGGCAGGCTTCGCCCGACGGGTCGCAATTCTGGAACAGCTCGGGGACACATTCCGCCTGCCCCATGAGTCGACTCTTGGCTCCACCGACATGGATCGACTGGCGTTTGCAGCAACCGTGCAGGACCCCCTTGTCCTGCAGGGGCTTGTCGAGATGGTCTCTCGCGGAGACATTGAGATCATCGAAGGTACACATGGCGCCCCAGTCTGGATAAGCCATCTCGACCCGGAAGACCTGACGGCCTCCAAGGAACCCACCACCCAGGATCTTCCCGCGTGCCCCTCCGCATGGGCAGCTGCACTGGCATGGATCGGCGCAAACGCGCTCATGTGCACACCGCTCGTTTCTGTTCCGCCGGCGGCCGTCGGCTGCGCCCTCACGTTCGGAATCGGGGGGTTCATCATCGACGTAAATCAGGGGTGCTGACCTCCGGCGAGGTTGATGACCCCTCCCGTTCTCAGGAATGAGGAGATCATGGAAGTTTGGCGAATTCTCACCGCCGTGTTCCTTGGAGCAACTCTGGCCTCCGCCGGGGCCCTTGGAACCGCCCATGGGATCTGGGTGATCCTGCCTGCCCTGTGCGTTGTCGCGTTCCTCACCCTGGACTGGCGGGATCGCGATCGCCCTCGCCTGTCCACGCCACGCATGGCAGCCCTGCTCCTGGCCATTGCTGTCGGCTTGATGGTGCTCCCGCGCGTCGATTGGAGCCCGTACCCGATCATCCTGATCGCCTTCGCGGTGGCATCGGGCACCTTCACGTGGTGGGCGTTGGAGGACGTCGGGGCCCGCAGCCTCGATGTGACGACGGCATCCCCGGGTGAAAGCCACGCGCACACCTGAGGTGCGGCGTGCAACCACGAACCCACAGCCTGCGGCCCCGACGACACGTCGTCGGGGCCGCAGGCTATGCACCATGTGCCGAAGCGGAGGACCGCCCTCAGTCGACCTTCGCCGGCCACCACACCTTCGGGCCGATGTCCCGCACGAGCGCCGGGATCAGCAGGGAGCGCACGATCAGCGTATCGAGCAGCACGCCGAACGCGACGATGAATGCCAACTGCACCATGAACATCAGCGGGATCACCGCGAGCGCGGCGAAGGTGGCCGCCAGCACGACGCCGGCCGAGGTGATGACCCCGCCCGTGACGGTGAGGGCGCGCAGCACGCCCGCCCGCGTGCCGTGCCGCGGGGTCTCCTCCCGCGCCCGGGTCATCAGGAAGATCGTGTAGTCGATCCCGAGCGCCACGAGGAAGACGAAGCCGTACAGCGGCACGGTGGGGTCGGCGTCCTCGAAGCCGAACACGTGCCGGAACACGAGGGCCGAGACGCCCAGGGCCGCACCGAAGCTGACCACGGTGGCCGCCACGAGCAGCACGGGTGCCAGGAGCGAGCGCAGCAGCACCGCGAGGATGACCAGCAGCATCGCGAGGATCAGCGGGATGACGACCCGCAGGTCGCGCTGCGTGGTGACGTTCGTGTCCAGCGCCTGGGCCGCCGGGCCGCCCACGAGGATCTCGCCCGTGGCCGGGAGGTCCGCGAGCCGGTCGCGCAGGCGGGCCACGGTCTGCTGCGCGGCGAGGGACTCGCCCGGGTCCGCCAGGGTGGCCGAGATCAGCACGCGGCCGTCCACCACGCGGGGCTGCGGCTCCGGCGCGGACGCGGCGCCCGTCCCGCCCTCCGCGTCGAGCGCGCCCGGGGGCAGGCCCGCGGCGGCCTCGGGGGTGTCCGTGGTGACCGCGGCCTCGGCCACGCCGGGGTCCTCCGTGACGGCGGCGAGCACCGCCTCCGCGTCCCCGGCCGGGGCGAGGATCTGGGCGGGGGCGCCCGCGCCGGCGTCGAAGTGCTCGGTCAGCAGGGCCTGGGCCTGCCGTGCGTCGGAGTCGCCGAGCAGCACGTCCTCCTGGGCGACGCCGTCCGCGCGCAGCTGCAGCAGGCCGCCGCAGAGGGCGAGGAGCACGACCGTCGTGGCGACCCAGACGAGGCGGGGCCGGCGCGCGACGACGGCACCCACCCGCGTCCACACCCCGTGGTCCTCCTCGAGGCCGGCGATGGGCCGGCCCGCGCCGTCGCGCGGCGGGGTGAAGGCCCGGCCTCGGGCGGCGCGGCGCTCCGCGCGACGGCGCGCACGCTCGGGGGACGGGATCGTGGGCCAGAAGGCGGCACGCCCGGTCAGCCGCAGCAGCGCCGGCAGCAGGGTCAGGGCGGCGAGCCACGCGAAGGCCACACCCGTGGCGGCCACGGGGCCGAGGGAGCGCGTCGAGTTGAGGTCCGAGGCCATCAGGATCAGCAGGGCGAGGGCCACGGTCGAGGCGGACGCGGTGATCGCGCCGAAGGACCCGCGCACGGCGGCCCGCAGCGCCTCCCCGACGTCCGCGCGGACCAGCAGCTCCTCGCGGTGCCGGGCCACGAGCAGGAGGCAGTAGTCCGTGGCCGCGCCGATCACGAGGATCGAGAGGATGCCCTGGGCCTGGCCGTTGAGCTGGATCCAGCCCGCCAGGGCCATCCCGTAGACGGCCACGATCGCGCCGCAGAGCGCGGCCACGGCCGTCAGGAGCACGAGGACCGGCAGCAGGACGGAGCGGTAGACCGCCACGAGGATCACGAACACCACCACGAGCGCCACGAGCAGCAGCAGCCCGTCGATCCCCGCGAACGCCCCGCCCAGCTCCGCGACCAGGCCCGCCGGACCGCCCACGTGCCACTCGGTGTCCGCGGCCACGGTGCCGGCCAGGGCAGGGTCGGCGGCCGCGGGGTCCGCCACGACCCCCCGCAGGTCGGCCACCACGTCGGCCACGGGTCGCTCGGCCCCGGCCGAGGAGTCGACGAAGGCCAGGAACTGCACCGCCGCACCGTCGTCGGAGGGGATCGGACCGGCGACGTCGGTCACCCCCGGCACCTCGCCCAGCCGGCCCGCGAGGTCCGCGAGCGCGGGGAAGGCGGTCGCGGGGTCCACGGTGCTCGCCGGGCCCACGACGACGGCGGGCACGGCCTCACCGTCCTGGAACGCCGCCGCCTCCTCCCCCGCGCGGGTGGACTCGGCCGACGCCGGCAGGAAGGTGGCCTGGTCGTTCGAGGAGACGTCGCCGATCGCGCCGAACACGGGGCCGCCCAGGCCGAGCACGGCGAGCCAGACCACGGCGAGCGCCGCGGCCAGGCCCAGCCGCAGCCCCCGAGAGGGACGCCCCGTGGCGGCGGGGGTGCGGAAGGCGGACAGGTCGGGCGGGGTGGGCATGCCCCCGAGCGTAGGGGATGGTTCGATGATCAAACAACCATGGGGCTGGCTAGACTCCCGGCCATGACCACGCAGCCCCCCTCCGCCCCCGCGGAGCACCTCGCCGTGGTCCACGCGATGCGCGTCTTCAGCGAGAGCGCGGAGCACGCCGTCGACCAGGCCGGCCGCGGCGTCGGCCTGCACCGCACGGACCTCAGGGCCCTCGCGTACCTGATGGCCCGCGCGGCGGCCGGTGAACCCGTCACGGCCTCGGACCTCGGCGCCCACCTGCACCTCACCCGGGCCTCGGCCACCGCCCTCGTGGACCGCCTGGCCGCCGCGGGCCACGTCCGCCGCCGCCGGGACGAGGGCGACCGGCGGCGCGTGCTGGTGGAGCACACGGACACGGCCCGCCGCGACGGACAGCGCGCGTTTCAGCCGATGTCCCAGCGGCTGAGCGCCGCCCTCGAGGGATTCTCCGCCGCGGAACTGCGGGCTGCGGTGCGGGTGCTCGAGGCGGCCACCGCCGCACTGACGGACCCCACCCCGGAGGACCCGTGACCCGACCGGCGCTCATCGGCCTGGACGGCCGCTCGGGGTCGGGCAAGACCGTCCTCGCCGCCGCGCTCGCGGCCCGGATCGCGCCGTTCGCGCGCGTCGAGGTGATCGAGATCGAGTCCATGTACCAGGGCTGGGACGGGCTGGCCGCCGCGGTGGGCGACGACGGCCCCTACCCGGCCGTCGTGCGCGCACTGCGGGAGGGCGGCACGGCGACCTGGACCACGTGGGACTGGCAGCGCGCCGCACCCGGCCCGCCGCGGGGGACCGCACCGGCCGACGTCGTGGTGTGCGAAGGCGTGGGCGCGCTCAGCACCGCCGCCCGACCGCTGCTCGACCTGGCGGTGTGGCTCGAGCTCGAGACCCCCGCGCGACGCACGCGGGCGCTGGCCCGGGACGGTGAGACCTTCGCCCCGCACTGGGACCGCTGGGCCGCACAGGAGGAGGACTACCTGGCCCGGCACGCCCCGCGTACCGCGGCGGACCTGGTCCTGCGCCTGCCCTCCGCCTGACGGCGGCGCCGCCCGGGGTCCGGGCGTTGGGGGTCTGCGTGCGGGCCGGCCGGGCACCGGGACCGGAGCGGTGCGCTCCGCTTAGGTGTAGCATCGGAGGCGGCGCGCCGCGTCCGGCCGCGTCCCACCCCAGCGCACGGAGACCTCCCCTTCCCATGGCGACACTGCTCTACCGTCTCGGCCTCGGCGCCGCCCGCCGCCCCCTCCTCGTGATCCTCGCCTGGGTGCTCGCCCTGGCTCTCGCCGTCGGCGGGTTCCTCGTCTTCGGCGGCACGCTCTCCTCCACCGTCACCATCCCCGGCACGCCCACCGCCCAGGTCACGGACCGCCTCAAGGAGGAGTTCCCCGAGGCCTCCCGCGGCAGGGGCCAGGTCGTGTTCACCACCGAGGACGGCTCCCCCCTGACCGACGCCCAGCGCGAGCAGATCACCGCCCTGCTGGACGACGTCGCCGAACAGGAGGCCGTGGAGGGCGTCGTGGACCCGTTCGAGGCCCAGGCCCAGCAGGACGACGCCCGCACCCGGCTCGACGAGGGCCGCACCGAGCTGGCCGACGGCGAGCAGCGACTCGCGGACGGACGCCAGGAGATCGAGGACGGCCGGGCCGAGCTCGAGCGGCGCACGGCCGAGGCCGACGCGGGCGAGCAGCGTCTCGCCGAGGCCGCCGCCCAGCTGGACGAGGGGCAGGCCACGCTCGACGCCGCGCGCGCCGACCTCGAGGAGCGCGGCCTGGAGGCCCTGCCGACCGACGCCCTGGCCCCGCTCCGGGAGGCCGAGCAGCAGGTGGCCGACGGCCAGGAGCAGCTCGACGCCGGCCGCGCCGAGCTCGAGGAGCAGGCGGAGCGCCTCGAGGCCGGCCAGGCCGAGATCGACGCACAGCGGCAGGAGCTCGAGGCCGGGCAGGCCGAGCTCGGCGACCGGTGGACCGAGCTCGAGGCCGGGCAGGCCGAGCTCGACGCCCAGGCCGAGCGGCTGGCCGCGGGCCGCGCCGAGCTCGAGCAGGCCCGGGACGCCGCGCTGGCCGAGGCCGAGGCCGCCGGCATCCCGGCGGAGCAGGTCGCCGCGCAGTTCGCCGACCAGGAGGCGCAGCTCGCCGCCGGCGAGGCACAGCTGGCGGCCGGTCAGGACCAGGCCGACGCCGCCCGCGCGCAGCTGGAGGCCGCCCAGGCCGAGGCCGACGCGGGCGCCGAACAGCTCGCGGCCGCCCAGGCGGAGGCCGACGACGGCGCCGCCCGACTCGCCGCCGGCCGGCAGCAGCTGCAGGAGTCCGAGGCCGAGCTCGAGGCCGGCCGCGAGCAGGTGGCCGCGGGACGGCAGCAGGCCCTGGACGCTGCCGAGGCCGAGCTCGACGCGCAGCAGCAGAAGATCGACGAGGGCCGGGCCGAGTACGAGCGCGGCGTCGCCGAGCTCGAGGACGGCCGGGCCCAGCTGGCCGCCGGCGCGGACCGCCTGGACCAGGCCGAGGCCGACCTCGCCGACGGCCGCGCCGAGCTGGACGACGGCCGCGTGGAGGCCGAGCGCGGCGAGCGCACCCTGGCCCTCGCGGAGGACTTCCGCACCGTGTCCGAGGACGGCAGCACCGCCGTCGGGATCGTCACCTTCACCACGCCGACCCTGGACGTCACCGCCGAGGACAAGGAGGCGGTCACCGGCGCCCTCACCGGCGCGGACATCGACGGCGTCGCCGTGCATCCGTCCCAGGAGCTCAACGCCACCGTGCCCTCCCTGCTCGGCCCGGGCGAGGTCGTGGGCCTCGTGGTCGCCGCGATCGTGCTGGTGGTCATGCTCGGCACCCTCGTGGGCGCGGGTCTGCCGCTGGTCAACGCGCTGGTGGGCGTGGGCGTGGGCGCCGCCGGGGCGCTCGCGTTCTCCTCCGCCGTGGAGATGATCTCCGTGACCCCGGTGCTCGGGGTGATGCTGGGCCTGGCCGTGGGCATCGACTACGCGCTGTTCATCGTCAACCGGCACCGCCAGGAGCTGCGTCGCGGCACGGGCCTGCACGAGTCGATCGCGCTGGCCACCGGCACCTCCGGCAACGCCGTGGTGTTCGCCGGCGTGACCGTGGTGATCGCCCTCGCGGCCCTGAACGTCACCGGCATCGGCTTCCTGGGCCTGATGGGCACGGTGGGCGCGGTGTGCGTGGCCGTCGCCGTGCTCGTGGCGATCACCCTGACCCCGGCCCTGCTGGCCCTGGCCGGCCCGCGCGTGCTCTCGCGCCGGGAGCGCGCCCGGCTCGCCGACACCTCCCCGGCCGTCGGCGAGGGCGCCCACGCCGTGCGCCGCGCCCACCGCCGCGCCACGCTGTCCACGCCGACCGCCCTCGCCACGGCGCTCGCCTCCGTGGCCCTGCTCGTCCTCGTGGCGGTGCCGTTCTGGTCCATGCGCCTGGGCCTGCCGGACGGCGGCTCCGAGCCCGAGGGCTCGGACTCCCAGCTCGCCTACGCGCTCACGGCCGAGAGGTTCGGCGAGGGCTACAACGGCCCGCTCGTGGTCACCGTGGACCTGCCCGCCGGCCTGGACGAGGGGCGTGCCACGGACGTCCAGCTCGACGTCGGCGAGCAGCTGGTCGCCCTCGACCACGCGCACGCCGTGGTGCCGGCGGGCTTCAACGAGGACCGCACGGTCGCGATGTACCAGGTGCTGCCCGAGGAGGGGCCCAACGCGGTCTCCACGGAGGAGCTCGTGCGCGAGCTGCGGTCCCTGGACCCGGCCGGCGACGCCTCGAACCTGGGTGTGGCGGGGGTGACCAGCGGCTTCATCGACGTCTCGGACACCCTGGCGGAGGCCCTGCCGCTCTACCTCGGCGTGGTGGTGGGCCTGTCCCTGCTGATCATGATCCTGGTGTTCCGTTCGATCCTGGTGCCCCTGATCGCCACCGGCGGCTTCATGCTCTCGGTGTTCGCGGCGATGGGCGGTGTGGTGGCCATCTACCAGTGGGGCTGGCTGGACGCCCTGTTCGGCGTCCACAACCCAGGGCCGGTGCTCAGCTTCCTGCCGACCATCATGGTCGGCGTGCTGTTCGGCCTGGCCATGGACTACCAGCTGTTCATCGCCTCCGGCATGCGCGAGGCCTACGCGCACGGCCTGCCGGCCCGTCAGGCGGTGCTGTCCGGCCTGCGCTCGGGCCGCGCGGTGGTGATGGCCGCGGCGATCATCATGATCTCCGTGTTCGGCGGCTTCGTCTTCGCCGAGGACGCGATGATCCGCCCGATCGGCTTCGGTCTGGCCTTCGGCGTGCTGCTGGACGCGTTCGTCGTCCGGCTGCTGCTGATGCCGGCCCTGATGCACCTGCTCGGGGACGCGGCGTGGTGGCTGCCCCGGTGGCTGGACCGCATCATGCCGGACGTGGACGTGGAGGGCGCCCAGCTCGAGCGCGCCCACGCCCCGGCGCACCCCTCCGGCCCCGCCCTGGACGGCGGCGCCCACCGGGCCTGACCGCCTCCCTGACGCCCGCCCCCGGCCCCGATCGGCCGGGGGCGGGCGTCTATCCTGGGCGGATGCGTCCCACCGCCTTCTCCCCCGCCGCCGGCTCGCCCGTCCTCGTCCTGCTCGAGACGGACGCGGACGGCGCCCCCGCCCCGCGGCTCGCGGACCCGGCCGTCCCGCACCTGAGCGTCACGGACCAGGGGGTCACGCGCGGCGACGGCATCTTCGAGACGGCGCTCGCCGTCGCCGACGGGCTCGGGACCCTGCGCATGCGCAAGCTCGGAGCCCACCTCGGCCGGCTGGCCGCGTCCGCCGCCGCCCTGCAGCTGGCCGCCCCCGAGGCGGCGGCGTGGGAGGCCGCCGTCGCGCTCGGCCTGCGGGCGTTCACCGAGGCCAACGACGTCGCCCCCGGGGACCGCCTCGCCGTGCGCCTGACCGTCACCCGCGGCCCGGACGCGGCCGCGGGCGGCGTGCCCGCGCCCACCGCGTGGGCGCTGCTGAGCCCGGCCCCGGCGATCCAGGACGAGGAGCGGCGGCGGGGGCTGCGGGTGCTGCTGCTGGACCGCGGCATCGACTCGCAGGCCCCCGAGCGCTCCCCGTGGCTGCTCACCGGCGCGAAGACCCTCTCCTACGCCGTGAACATGGCTGCCCTGCGCCACGCCCGCGACCACGGCGCCGACGACGTCGTCTTCACCAGCGCGGACGGCTACCTGCTCGAGGGCCCCACCTCCACGGTGCTGATCGTGCGCACCGGGGAGGACGGCGTCCGCCGCCTCCTCACCCCGCTGCGCCAGAAGGGCATCCTCGCCGGCACGTCGCAGGCCGTGATCTTCGCGGCCGCCCACGCGGACGGCTGGGAGCTCGGCTACGGCCCGCTCGTCCCGGCGGACCTCCAGGGCGCCGAGGGCGTCTGGCTCGTCTCCTCGGTGCGCGGCGTCCTGCCGGTGCGCGCCGTCGACGGCGTCGAGATCCCCGTGGACCACGAGCTCACCGGCATGCTGCAGGCCCATCTGGACGCCGACGGCGATCCCGGCCGGCACGTCAGCGGCGACCCGGTGCCCACCGCGGGCTAGGCTGGGGACCGGCCCGTCCGGCGTCGTCGGCCGCGGCCGCAACCGCACGTGAGATCTCCCACCACGGAAGGCGCACCATGAACACGCTCGCCCAGAAGGCCCTGTCCGCCGGCATCACGCTGGTCGGCGGCATCGTCGGCTCCCGCGTGGTCGCGGGCGGCTGGCGGCTCGTCACCGGCCACAGCGCCCCGGACGACGCGGCCGACGAGACGCTGCCCCTCGTCGAGGCCCTGTCCTTCGCGTTCATCTCCGCGGGCGTCGCGGCACTGCTGAAGGTCGCCGGCCAGCGCGGCGCCGGCGCCGCGATCCGCAAGGTGTCCGAGTCCACCGCGCACCGCGTGGACCACGAGGTCTGAGCCGCCCCGCCACCACGACGACGGCCGCCGTCCGGAGGGATCCGGACGGCGGCCGTCGTGCTGTGCGGGGTGGTGTCAGCGGCGCCCACGAGGCCGGGCGCCGACGCGGCGCGGCCCGGGGTCCGCCGGGGACTCGGCCCGACGGACGACGGCGGCCAACTCGTCCCGGTGCAGCAGCTCACGGCGGGCGTGCTTGGTGCGGTAGCCCGTGCGGCCCACCAGGTGGGAGGCCACCGGGGCCGTGACCATCTGGGTGACCCACGCCAGGAACAGCACGGGCAGCCACACCCACGACCGCCACACGATCCCCAGCCCGGCGAGCATGAGCAGCAGGCCGAGGACCTGCGGCTTGGCGGCGGCGTGCATGCGGGCCAGCAGGTCCGGGAGCACGAGCAGGCCCACGCCGGCCACCAGGGAGAAGAAGGCGCCGCTGACGAGCAGGAACGCGGCCAGCCAGTCCAGGAGCGTGGCGGTGTCGGTCATCGGCCCTCCTCCCCGCCCGGCACGTCCGTGGTGCCGGGCACGCGCGCCTGGTCCTCGAACGAGTGGTCCGGGCGCCGGTCCTCCGCGAAGCGCGCCACCGTCACCGAGCCGACGAAGCCGACGGCGGCGGCCAGCACCACGAGGACCACGTGGTGGGTGTGGCGGTGCACGGCCATCTCCAGGACGAGCATCCCGGAGAACACCACGAGCAGCACGTCCGTGGCGACCGCCCGGTCCAGCAGCGAGGGGCCGCGCACGATCCGGTAGAGCGCACCGACGGCGCCGACCACGAGCAGCGCCCCGCCGGCCCACGTGGCCAGGTCCATGGGGTCCATCAGGCCTCCTCCTTCGGGGGGCGGGCGGCGGGGGGCGCCGAACTCGGGAAGCGGCGGACCAGCTCGAGGTCCTCACGCGTGCCGACGGCGCGGATGATGCCCGCCTCCACGTCGAGGGCCTTGGCGCGGAAGCCCTCCACGTCCTCGTCCGTGGTCGCGTCGAGCACGTGCAGGTACAGGACGGAGCGGACCCGGTCCACGTCCAGCACGATCGAGCCCGGCACCAGGGCCAGGGCGTGGCTGACGAGCGTGATGATGAGGTCGTCGTGGCTGCGCAGCGGGACGCCCACGATCGAGCCGCGGGCGCGGCGGCCACGCAGCAGCACCGTCCCGGTCACGTTGACTGAGGCGCGCACGACGTCGACGAGGAACCGCACCGTGAACACGAGGGACCACCAGGGGTTCAGACGGCCGCTGAACGGGATGTCCGGCATCGGGAAGAGCCCGATGATCAGCAGCGCGAAGGCGAGGCCGGTCAGGGCCACGTGCGGAGCGAAGTCCTGCCACAGGGCGCACCACACGGCCACCATCACGAGGATCAGCGGCCACTGGGCCACGATGCCCCGGATCCGGTCGGGGCGCACCACGCCGCGGCGGGCGGAGTCACTTCCGGGCATCGTGCACCTCCGTCGGGTCGACGCTGAGGGTGGCCGCGGCCCGCTCGGCCGCGGCGTCGTCGAGCACCGCCGCGATGTAGGGCGAGCGGTCGAGCATGTCCGTGGCGGCCTCGTCGGCCAGGGCGAACAGCGGACCGGCGGCCACCGTGAACACCAGCGTCAGGCCCACGAGCGCCGTGGTGGGCAGCACGAGGCCCGGCTCGAGCGGGCGGGGGCGCTCGCCACGGGCGACGGCCCGCTCGTAGGCGGCCACGAGCTGGGCGGGCGGGTGCTCCACGTCCTCGACGCGGCGCCAGAACGCGCGGGTCCACACGCGCACCACCACGAGCAGGGTCAGCAGGGACACGAGCAGGGACACGCCCACCAGCGTGTAGGCCAGGGGCGTGGCCTGCTCGACGCCGCCGCGCAGCAGGCCGACCTTGCCGAGGAAGCCGGAGAACGGCGGGATGCCGCCGAGGTTGAGCGCGGGCACGAGGAACAGGACGCTCACGAACGGGGAGACCTTCGCCAGGGACCCGAGGCGGTCGATGTTCGCGGTGCCGGCGCGGTTCTCGATCAGACCCGTGACGAGGAAGAGCGCGGTCTGCACGGTGATGTGATGGGCCACGTAGTACACGGTGGCCGCCAGCCCCGCCTCCGTGGCCAGGCCCAGGCCGAAGATCATGTAGCCGATGTGGGAGACGAGGATGAAGGACAGGATGCGCTTGATGTCCGTCTGGGCCAGCGCGCCGAGGATGCCCACCACCATGGTCAGCGCGGCCACCACGAGCAGGAGCGCGTTGACGTGCTCCCCCGGGAAGAGCAGCGTCTCGGTGCGGATCATCGCGTACACGCCCACCTTGGTGAGCAGGCCCGCGAACACCGCGGTCACCGGGGCGGGCGCGGTGGGGTACGAGTCCGGCAGCCAGAAGGACAGCGGGAACACGGCCGCCTTGATGCCGAAGCCCACCAGGAGCAGCACGTGCAGGACCATCTGCACGTCGGTGGGCAGCTCGCCCAGCTTCACGGCCAGGTCCGCCATGTTCACGGTGCCGGTGGCCGCGTAGATCATCGCGATCGCGATCAGGAACACCACCGAGGAGAGCACGGAGACCACCACGTAGGTGATGCCCGCGCGGATGCGCTGGGCGGTGCCCCCCATGGTCAGCAGCACGTAGGAGGACGTCAGGAGGATCTCGAAGCCCACGTAGAGGTTGAACAGGTCGCCGGCGAGGAACGCGTTGGACACGCCCGCCACGAGGATCAGGAACGTGGGGTGGAAGATCGAGACCGGCCCACCCTCGTCCCGGTTGATCAGCCCCTGCGCCGAGGCGTACAGCAGCACCGCCAGGGTGACCAGCGCGGACACCACGAGCATGAGGGCCGAGAGCCGGTCCACCACGAGGGTGATGCCCAGCGGGGCCGGCCAGCCGCCGAGGTGGACGGCCGCGATCCCGGTGTCCCAGACCGCGGCCAGCAGCAGCGCGTCCAGCACGAGGGTGAGCACGAGCGCGGAGACCGTGACGGTGATCTGCGCGCGGGGGCGACGCACGAGCATGAAGGTCACGGCCGCGCCCAGCACGGGCAGCATGACGGCCAACGGGGCCAGGTCGGTCAGGGGGAGGGTGCCGATGCTCACGGGCGCGGCCCCCCGTCGGCGCGGTGGGCACGGACGGCGGACGCCGGGCCGGGACGGGCGGGCGGCGTAGGCGAGGCGTGGCGCACGTGGGGTCGGGACTCCGTGGCGTGCTCGTAGTGGGCGTTGGGGTCCGCGGCGTCGTCCAGGAACTCGGAGGACTCCTCCACGAGCTCCGCGTCGTCCTCCGCGTCCCAGGCGGGCATCCGGGCGATCTTGACGTCCTCCGCGTCCACCTCGACCTCGTCCTCGCGGATGAGCAGCCACGAGCGGTAGATCATGGCGGTCAGGAACGCGACCACGGCGAAGCCGATCACGATCGCGGTGAGGATCAGCGCCTGCGGCAGGGTGTCCGCGTACTCGTGCGGGTCCCGGCCGCGCACGAACAGCGGGGCCAGGCCGACGCCGCCGGAGGCGAGGAACAGCAGCATGATGGCGCCGTTGTTGATCAGCATGATCCCCAGCAGGATGCGGGTCAGGCTGCGCTCGAGCACCAGGTAGATCCCCCCGGCGAACATCACGCCCATCGCCAGGAGCAGGGCCAGGTCGACGGTCATCATCGGGCGGCCTCCGGGGCGTCGGGGGTGGACGGGGTGGGCATGCGCGGATGACGACGGCGGGCCGCGGCGCGCAGGCGGGCGCGGCGGGCCTCCTCGCCCCGGCGATCCACTTCGCCGCCGAGCGAGCGCAGCACGTCCATCACGAGGCCCACGACGACGAAGTACACGCCGATGTCGAACGCGGTGGCCGAGACGAGCTTGAGGGCGTCGCCGAACAGCGGCAGGTCGGTGAACTCCACCACATAGGACTGCAGGATCTGCCCGCCGAAGAAGAGCGGGGCGATCCCGGTGAGCGTGGCGATCGCCAGGCCCAGGCCGATCATGGGCCCGGCCGGGATCACGGAGGCCTCCTGCAGCTCGTACCGGCCGCCGGCGAGGAAGCGCAGCGTGAGGGCCAGGCCTGCGAGCAGGCCGCCGGCGAAGCCGCCGCCGGGGGTGTTGTGCCCGGCCAGCAGCAGGTAGACGGAGAGCAGCATCATGATCGGGAACATGAAGCGGGTGACGACCTCGAGGATGATCGAGCGCCGCTCGGGGGCCATCGTGTGGCCGGCCACGAGCCACTGGCCCTTGCGATCGTCCACAGCGAAGCTGCGCACGACGGACAGCTCGCGGGCCCCGAGCGAGGAGTCGGCGCCGAAGTCGCCGACGGAGCCGGGGGCGACGTCGTCGATGCTGCGGGTGCGCCCGTCGCGGTGCTGCAGGAAGATCAGGGAGGCCACGCCGGTGGCGGCGGCGGCCAGCACGGTGATCTCGCCCCACGTGTCCCACGCGCGGATGTCCACGAGGGTGACGTTCACGGCGTTGGCGCCGTAGCCGTCCGTGTAGGCGAGCTCCGGCATGGGCAGCGAGATGCGCTCGGCGGTGCGGGCGGCCAGCGCGGTGGCGGCGATCCACATCATGGTCAGCGCGAACCCGACGGCCACGGCCAGGCGGCCCAGCCGCCGTGAGCCGGTGCGGCGGTCGTACCAGTCCGGCGGCAGCACGCGCAGGCCCAGGATGAGGGTGACCAGGATGATGGTCTCCACGAGCACCTGGGTGATGGCGAGGTCCGGGGCGCCGCGCAGGGCGAACAGGGCGGCGGCGCCGTAGCCGGTCACGGACACCAGCATGATCGCCTTGAAGCGGCGGCGGGCGCGGACGGCGAACACGGTGGCCACGGCGATCATGAGGACGATGACCAGCTGCGCCGGGCTCTCTGCCCAGATGATGTCCCCGTCGAGGAACGCGGTGGCCAGGAGGCGGTCCTCCCGCCCGGCGGGGAACAGGAGGAAGGCGACGGGCAGGCCGGCCGCCGTCGTGAGGATGATGGCCAGGTAGCGGCGCAGCGAGCCGGTCTGGGTGCGGCCCGTGACCCACACGGCCGTCTCGTCCACGTAGCCGATGAGCCGGCGGTATCCGCGGGCGGCGTCCAGGGGGGACTCGGTGCGCTCCTGAAGCGCCTCGAACGGGCGGCGGGCAAGGGCGAGCAGCGCGCCGAGCACCCAGATCCCCGCGGAGAGGGCGAGGATGGGCGTCCAGCCGTGCCACAGGGCCAGGTAGGCCGGCTTCTCCGCCGGGTCCAGCGGCGGCAGGGAGCCCGTGTGGGCGGTGATGATCCCCTCCACCGGGCCGGGCAGGAAGGCGAGCACGAGGCCGACGAGCGCGAGCAGCGCGGCCGGGGCCAGCTCGAGGGTGGTGACGCGGGTGTGGAACTGCGTCTCCGGCACCGTCTCGCCCGCCTCGTCCCGCTTGACGGCGAAGCAGCCCCAGAGGAAGCGCCACGTGTAGGCGAAGGTGAGCACCGAGCCCAGGGCCATGACCACGAGCGGGCTCCAGGCCCACACGCCGCCGTGGGCGGCCCCGTGGGCGGCCAGCGACTCGAGCACGGACTCCTTGGCCACGAAGCCGAACAGCGGGGGCAGCCCGGCCATGGACAGCCCCGCCGCCACGGCGACGGCGGCCAGGACCGGATGGCGCCGCCCGATGCCGGAGAGCTTGCGCAGGTCGCGGGTGCCGGCCTCATGGTCGATGATGCCGACGATCATGAACAGCGGCGCCTTGAACACCGCGTGGGCCAGGAGCATGGCGAGCCCGGCCATCGCCGCGTCCCGGGTGCCCAGGCCGTTGGCCACCATGAGGAAGCCGAGCTGGGAGACCGTGCCGTAGGCGAGCACGAGCTTGACGTCTGTCTGCCGCAGGGCGCGCCAGCCGCCGAGCAGCAGGGTCCACAGACCCACGCCGATCACGAGGACCTGCCACATGGCGAGGCCGTGGAACTCCGGGGCCAGGCGGGCCACGAGGAAGACGCCGGCCTTCACCATGGCCGCCGCGTGCAGGTACGCGGACACGGGGGTCGGCGCGGCCATGGCGGCCGGCAGCCAGAAGTGGAACGGCGCCTGGGCGGACTTGGTCAGCGCACCGATCAGCACGAGGCCGACGGCGACCTCGAGCAGGACGCGCCCGCCGTCGTCCGCGAGGAGGCCGGGGGCCGCGGCCAGCACGCCGGAGATCCGCCAGGACCCGGCGAAGTGGGCCAGCATGATCAGGCCCGCGAGCATGGCCAGGCCGCCGAACGTGGTGACGATCAGGGCGGTGATGGCGGAGCGGCGGGCGAAGATGCGGTGGCCCGAGTAGCCGATCAGCAGGAAGGACAGGACGGACGTGATCTCCCAGAAGGTGTAGAGCACCATCAGGTCGTCCGTGGTGACGAGCCCGAACATCGCGCCGGCGAACGCCAGCAGCTGCCCGCCGAACACCGCGTTGCGCGGCTCGTGCTCCCGGAAGTAGCGGGCGCAGTAGGCCAGGACCAGCGCGCCGACTCCCAGCACGATCAGGGACATGAACGCGGCCAGCACGTCCATGCGGAACGCGAGCTCGATCTCGAGGTACGGCACCCACGGCACGGTGCGGTCCAGGTGCGCCGCCGAGGCCGGGACCGGCCGGCCGGCGTCGAGCGCCTCCTGCAGCGCGAACACGTGCGGCAGCTGGGTGAGCAGCCAGACGAAGCCCGCCGCGGGGGCGGCGGCGAGCAGATAGAACCCCTGACGTCCCGTCCACCGGAAGATCACCGGGGCGGCGAGCGCGACGACGAAGAGCGCGGTCAGGATGACGAGCATGCGGTCCCTTCGTCAGGCACGGGCGGGGGTACGGTCCAGCCTAGCGGAGGGATGCGCCCCACCCGGGGTCAGCGGACCGATTCCGCGCTCCGCGTGATCGGCTCCGTGACCCGGGCGAACAGCAGCCCACCGGCCACGAGCACGACGGCGATCACGGGGATGACCACCCGGTTGTCCGGGTGCAGGGCGAGCGCGAGCGTCACGAGCGCGGGCGTGATGAACCCGACCGCGCGGCCCGTGGTGGCGTACAGCCCGAACACCTCGCCGGCCGTCCGCGGCGTGGTGAGCCGGCCCAGGAACGCGCGCGAGGCCGACTGCACCGGGCCCACGAACAGGCACAGCGCCAGCCCGCCGACCCAGAACGCGAGGGTGCCCGAGGCGAAGAACAGCGCCCCGGCCACGAGGACCATGGCGGCCAGCGAGCCGAGGATCACCCGGCGCGGACCGACCGCGTCGTCGAGCCGCCCGCCCACGAAGGCGCCCAGGGCGGCCACCACGTTGGCCGCGATCGCGAACAGGATCACGTCCGAGGCCGCGAGGCCGTAGACCGTGGTGCCCAGGATGGCGCCGTAGACGAAGACCGCCCCGACGCCGTCGCGGAACACCGCCGAGGAGAGCAGGAACCACAGGGTGTTGCGGTCCTCGCGCCACATCCGCGCCAGCGTGGACCCCAGCGCACGGTACGAGGCCGCCAGGGACTCCCGCCGCGGGCCGCCGCCGGGGGACGGCGCGGGCGCCGGGTCCGGCACGGCCACCAGCACCGGGATCGCGAACACCAGGAACCACGCCGCGGCCACCAGCGCCACGACCCGGATGTTCAGCCCCTCGTCCTCCGTGATCCCGAACCAGTGCGCGTCCCCCGAGACGAAGCCCACGAACACGATCAGCAGCAGCAGGATCCCGCCGAGGTAGCCCGCTCCCCAGCCGATCCCCGAGATCCGGCCGATCGTGGCCGGCGTCGAGATCTGCACGAGGATCGCGTTGACCTGCACCTCCGCGAACTCGAAGAACACGGTGCCCAGGGCGATCAGGGTGACGCCCAGCAGTAGGGAGGACTCCCGGGGCGTGACGAAGAAGCACGCCGCGGTGCACGCGATCACCGCCGCCGTCATCACCCCCAGCCAGAGGCGGCGCCGGCCCGCGCCGTCCGCGCGCCGGCCCATCACGGGCGCGGTCAGGGCGATCACGACGCCGGCGATCGCCAGGGCCGTGGACAGCCACGCCGTGCCCCGCTCGTCCGGCCCGAACGCGTCCGAGGCCAGGTAGGTGCCGAACACGAAGGTGACCATGACCGCGTTGAACGCGGCCGAGCCCCAGTCCCACAGCGCCCACGCGGCCACCTGGCGGCGCGGGGCGGCGGAGGCGACCGGCGGGAGCGCGACGTCGGTCATCGTTCGATGCGGGTGAGGTGGAAGTCGCGGTGCGCCCGGGAGGCCGTGGGCCCGCGCTGACCCTGGTACCGGTTCTGGTTGGCCCCGGTGCCGTACGGCGACTGGGCCGACGAGGAGAGCCGGAAGAAGCACAGCTGGCCGATCTTCATCCCCGGCCACAGCGTGATGGGCAGCGTGGCCACGTTGGACAGCTCGAGCGTGACGTGCCCGGAGAACCCGGGGTCGATGAACCCGGCGGTCGAGTGCGTCAGCAGGCCCAGCCGCCCCAGCGAGGACTTGCCCTCGAGGCGGGCGGCGAGGTCGTCCGGCAGCGTGACCTGCTCATAGGTGGAGCCGAGCACGAACTCCCCCGGATGCAGGATGAAGGCCTCGTCCGGGTCCACCTCCACCAGCCGGGTCAGCTCGTCCTGCTCCTGGCGCGGGTCGATGTGCGCGTACCGGTGGTTGTCGAAGAGCCGGAAGAACCGGTCCAGGCGCACGTCCACGGACGCGGGCTGGACCATCGTCGGGTCGAGGGGGTCCAGGCCCACGCGCCCGGAGTCGAGCTCGGCGCGGATGTCACGGTCGGAGAGCAGCACGGCTCAGTCCATTCGCACGACGACGGCCAGCGGGGTGCGCTCGCGGCCCTGGCCCAGCGGGTTGTCCGCGAAGGCGGCCTCGAGGACGGCGGCCGACGCGGCGGTGTCCTTGCCGAGGGCGTTGCGGCCGATGTCGTTGGCATCCATCACGACGGTGCCGGCGAAGGATGCCTTCGCCCAGGCCGGGATGTCCGCCGCCCGGATCATCGCCGAGACCTCGGCGGCCACCCGGTCCGGCTCGGCCGGGGGCAGCTTGGCGGAGACGTTGGCCGGGAACGTGGAGTAGGTGGTGGGCCCGTCGATCGCGCGGACGTTGCCGCCCACCACGTTGTAGAACACACCGCGTTTGCCGGCGACCTTGCCGGCGGCGCCGGCGGCCGCGGAGAGCACGATGCGCGGCAGGCCGGCCTCCTGGATGGCCAGCTGCATGGTGGTGGGGTCGCCCAGGCCGATGCCCGCGGGCGTACGGGTGACCAGCCGGGAGAGGACGCGGGCGGCCACGGAGGGGCGGACCTCCCAGGTGTAGTAGGAGCGGCCCTGGGTGATGGCCACGATCTTCTCGGACACGGAGAAGTGCCACGGGGCGTCCTGCGGCATCGCGTCCGCGGGCAGGTCGCGGAAGAAGTCCTCGATCTCGCCGCGCAGGTAGGCCTGCAGCTCCGTGTCCCGGTCCACCAGGCCGGTCTGCACCGGGAAGCGGCGGTAGCGGCGGCCGTCCTCGGCGGAGACCAGGTCGAGCTCCTTGCCCGGGTTCGGCTCGTGGTCCGGCTTGGCCGGCGCCGGGGCGCCCGCGGCCTCGTCGACCGCGGCGACGGGGCTGGCCGGGGCGGCATCGGGGTCCACGGCGTCGCGCAGCCACAGCTCGAGGTTCAGCAGACGCCAGAAGCGCTCGGGGTCGTGCCGGCGCGGATGGGCGAGGAAGTCCTCGAACAGCGCGCGGACGGTGGGCGCGTCGGCGTACGGGCGGGCGGCGAACGAATCGGAGGCGAACACCTCCCGGACCGGCTCGCGCAGGGCGAGCAGCAGGCCGGCCGCGGCGGCGTCGTCCGCGAGACGGGCCGGCGGGAGGACGGCGTCCACGAGGCCGGCGAGACGACCGCGCGGCACGCCGCGCTCGGCCGGGCGCTCGGCCGCGTGGGCGTCGACGAAGGCGGAGTTCAGCAGCGCCTCGACGGGCACGTCGGCGCGCTCGCGGGAGTCGGCCAGGCGGGCGACGACGTCGCGGCGGGTCGCGGTCAGGGTGCGCCCGGCGCCGCGCAGACCACGGGACGCGCCGGCGGACGGCGGCGTCGGGGCGGGGCGGCCGCGCATGTGCGCGGTCGAGGCCAGGGGGCCGCCGTGGGCGCGGATCGCGGCGCGGACCGACTCGAGGCCGGCGACCGGGGACGGCGTCGCGGCGGGGGCCAGCGGTGCGGGCCGGGGACCGCCGACGAGGAAGGGGCGGTCCGCCTCCCCGAACGCGAGGTAGCGGTACACCGCCGTGTCGTCGGGGCGGGCGGGGACCTGGGCCGCGTCGGCCGCGGTGTCGCGCATGGGACGTCCTTCCGGGACGGGGGCTGCCGGACGCGTCCGGCCGCGGCCGGGCGCGGTTCGGACTCTACCAGCGGCCCCTGGCGCACTTTCGTTCGGGAAACGGCGGCCCCTGGAGCGCTTTCGTTCGGGAAACGGCGGCCATGACGTCGACGACGCGGCCGCGACCTAAGATGTGCGGCATGAGCCTCCACGAGACCTCCCTGCCGGGCATCGGCGTGCGCCGCGAGCTGGCCCTCGCCGACGGCCGCCGCATCGGCGTGGTCACCCACCGCGACGGCCAGACCGAGCTGATCCTCTCCGACGCCGAGGACCCGGACGCCTGCGCGATTTCGCTCCCCCTGACCCTTGAGGAGGCGTCCGCCCTGGGCGCGCTCCTGTCCGGGCCGCGACTGGTCTCCCAGCTCCAGGAGGAGCACGCGGACCTGCCCGGCATCACCACCCGCCAGCTGATCCTGCCGTCCGACTCCCCGTACGCGGGCGAGGTGCTCGGGGCGACCCGCATGCGCACGCGCACCGGCGTCTCGATCGTCGCCGTCGTCCGCGCCGGCGTCACCCACGCCTCCCCCGCCCCGGCCATGCTCCTCGAGGGCGGCGACCTGCTCGTGGTGGTCGGCACCGGCGAGGGCGTCCGGAAGGCCGAGCGGCTGCTGGCCGCCTGAGGCCCCCGTGGACACCACGCTGATCGCCCTGGTCGAGCTCGGGGCCGTGCTGCTGCTGCTCGGCGCCCTCGGTCGGTTCGCCGGGAAGATCGGCATGTCCCCGGTCCCGCTGTACCTGCTGGGCGGGCTCATGGTCGGCGTCGGCGGGCTGCTGTTCACCCGCGTCGACGCCGCCGGTGTCGCGCACAACCCCATGGAGCCCATCGAGGAGTTCAGCCGACTGGCCGCCGAGATCGGCGTCGTGCTCCTGCTGCTCATGCTCGGCGTGGAGTACTCGGCCCGTGAGCTCGTCGGCGGGCTGCGCGGCTCCTGGCGGGCCGGTGTGCTGGACATCGTCCTGAACTTCACCCCCGGAGCGGTGGCCGGGCTGCTGCTCGGCTGGGGGCCGGTGGGTGCCCTCGTGCTGGGCGGCATCACCTACATCTCCTCCTCCGGCATCATCGCGAAGGTCCTCAGCGACCTCGGCCGCGTCGGCAACCGCGAGACCCCCGTGCTGCTGTCCGTGCTCGTGTTCGAGGACCTGGCCATGGCGGTCTACCTGCCCGTGATGACGGCGCTCGCGGCGGGCACCGCCTTTGTCTCCGGTCTGAAGGCGGCGGGCGTCGCGCTCGTCGTCGTCGCCCTCGTGCTGGGGGTGGCGGTGCGGTACGGTCCCCAGATCTCGCGGCTGCTGCACTCGGACGAGCAGGAGAACTTCCTGCTCACGGTGCTGGGGCTGGCGCTCGTCGTCGCAGGCGTGGCCGGGGCGCTGCAGGTCTCGGCGGGTGTGGGCGCGTTCCTGCTGGGCATCGCGATCTCCGGAGCGGCCGCCAAACAGGCCCGCGCCGTGCTCGAGCCGCTGCGCGACCTCTTCGCCGCCCTGTTCTTCGTGCTGTTCGGCATGAGCGTGGATCCGCGCACCCTGCCGCCCGTGCTGCTGGCCGCGCTGGCCCTGGCCCTCGTCACGGCCGCCACGAAGGTGGCCACGGGCTACCTCGCCGCGCGCGGGGCGGGGATCGGCGTGGCCGGCCGCTGGCGCGCGGGGGCGGCCCTGACGATCCGCGGGGAGTTCTCCATCGTGATCGCCGGGCTCGCCGCGTCGGCGGGTGGCGTGCCACCGGAGATGACCGCGTTCGCGACGGCCTATGTGCTCGCCCTGGCGGTCGCCGGGCCGGTGCTCATGCGGTACGCGGACGCGTTCGGTCGCTCGCGCGTCCGGGCGGCGACGCGGCGGGTGCGGTCGCGCGAGGTCGGCGCGGCGGACCCGGTGCACTGACGTACGGGTCCGCGGGGCTCGATGACGACGCGGGGCCGGTGCACCGGCCGGGCTGGTGTATCGTGGTGCCCGCGCCGCAGGCGGAAACCGAGCGGTTGCGCGGGCGTAGCTCAATGGTAGAGCGCTTGCTTCCCAAGCAAGATACGCGGGTTCGATTCCCGTCGCCCGCTCCACACCACGACGACGGCCCCGGGCCCCTCACGCGAGGGACCCGGGGCCGTGTCGGTCCACGCCGTCCCGCCACGGCCGCACCGGGAACGCGAGACGTCGGAATGCGGCCACATTCACGCGTCAGAACGACCGCTGGCGTTCCAGGTCGACGTGCGGGGTCCCGCTCCCCTCAACGGCCCGCGTGGATCTCGCGCAGCCGGCGTTCCAGGTCGACCGGCAGGTCCGCGGCGAAGCGCGGGTCGAGGTCTGGCCCGGCGTCCGCCAACCGGTAGACACCGTCGGCGCGGTCGAGGAACCCGTAGTCCACGAGTTCGCGACGCAGCGTGGCCACGTCCTCGTGGGCGGGGCGCAGCAGGTCGTTGACCTCAGCCTCCGCGTAGGCGCGGCCCGCTCTGAAGCGACGCAGCAGCTCGAGAAGGACGGCCACCCGCGGCCTGCGACGCGCGGGGATGGAGCGCAGCCGGTCCCCGTCGAAGAAGCGGGCGAGCACGGTCGCGTGGTAGCGCTCGGCGGACTGCCACTCCTCGGCGAGGGCCGCCGCCGCGGCGGTGTACCGCTCACCGGTGACGGCCATGCGGGCGCGGATCAGGGTCTTGAGGTCGGACTGACGGGTCATGGTGCATCCTCGCCGGCGCGCTCCCGGCCATGCCGCGCCGCGGGTCGGGGACGACGTCCGTCGCGTGCGGGTGGGCCCGAGGATCCGCTCCCCTTCGCGCCGGGCCGCCGGGCCCTGCCGCGCGGGGCCGGGCCGCGTGGCGCGCTCGGCGGTGGGCGCCGCCGTCGTGATCCAGGCTAGCCCACGCCCGCGGCGTAGGATCGCGCCATGCCCCTGACCCCGCCGCGGACCGCCCCACCCCGACCCGTGGAGGCCCGTCCGTGACTCAGGTGCTCTCCGGCTTCGCGGTCGTGTGGGTGATCATCCTCGTGGGCGTCCTGGTGGGGCGCACGGGGGTGCTCGGCGAGCACGGCCGCACCGTGCTCTCCCGCGCGGCGTTCTTCATCGGCAACCCGGCCCTGCTGTTCGTCACGCTCTCCCGCGCGGACGTGGGCGCGGTGCTGGGCCCCCAGCTGTGGGTGGCCACGCTGTCCGCGTTCGCGGCGGCCGCGCTGTACCTCGCGGTGACGGTCCCGCTGCTGAAGGGCAGGTCGGCCTCGGAGCGGATCATGTCCGCACTCAGCGCCTCGCTCGTGAACTCGGCGAACCTCGGCATCCCCATCGCGGCCTACGTCCTCGGCGACGCCGCCCTGGCCGCCCCGGCGCTCATCTTCCAGCTGGCGATCTACACGCCTGTCTATGTCGCAGCGATGGACGCCGCCACCGCGCGCGAGGCCCGGCGACGCACGACGGCGGGCCGGCGTCGTGCGGTGCGCCGCTCCCCCGGCCGCGCCGCGGCCGACCAGGTCCGCCACACGGTCACCAACCCCCTGATCCTGGGCTCGGTGGCCGGCCTGGTGTTCTCTTTCACCGGCTGGTCGTTGCCGGGCCCCCTCATGGAGTCCGTGGAGCTCATCGGCGGGCTGTCCATCCCGGCGATGCTCCTGGCGTTCGGCATGTCCCTGGTCGGCTCGCGGCCGCTCGAGCGGGCCGGCGGGCGACGCGCGGACGTGCTGATCGCCTCGGCGGTGAAGCTGGTGGTGCATCCGCTGCTGGCCTGGCTGCTCGCGCAGTTCGTGTTCGGCCTGGATGCGCGGCACGTGTTCGTCGCCGTCGTCCTGGCCTCCCTGCCCACCGCACAGAACGTGTTCGTCACGGCCGTGCGCTACGACACGGGCCTGCGCGTCTCGAAGGACACGATCCTGGTCACCACGATCGTCGCGATCCCGGCGATGATCGCCGTCGCCCTGCTGTTGGCCTGAGGCCGACGACGACGGCGGCGCCCGGCCCGGTGCCACGCGCCGGACGCCTCACCGCGGCTCAGACGTCCCGACGGATCAGCTCGTCCAGCCCCGTGGGCGAGAGCAGGTACGGGGCGACCTCGGGCACGGTGCGCGCCCCCATCTCCCCCAGGGCCTTCGGGCGCGCGGCGGCGCGGCCGTAGGCGACCTGTGCGGCGGCGGTGGAGTCGGGGGTGGACTCCAGCTCCAGCACGAACTCGACCGCGCTGCGCGAGCCGCCGAGGTCGCCCGAGGTGACGACGTGGCACTCACGCACGTACGGCATGCCCTGGTGGTCGCGCTCGAACTCCTCCTCGGAGATGAAGTGCACGGTGGTCTCGTACGGGGCGAAGTAGTCGGGCATCGTGGTGATGGCCGCGTGGTCGGCCTCGTCGGCCACGACATAGCACTCACGCACGTGCGCGGAGGCGCCGGTGATCTCGGCGCCCCGGCCGGCGCGGGCCTCGGCGATCGCCTCCTCGCTGGGGATCGTGTACTGCACGCCGCGCCGGACGCCGGGGACCCGCCGGACGGCGTCGGAGTGGCCCTGCGAGAGGCCCTTGCCCCAGAACGTGTTCTGCTGCGGCTGCGGGAACAGCGCCGCGCCCAGCACCCGGTTCACCGAGAACAGGCCCGGGTCCCAGCCGGTGGAGATCATCGCCACGTGCCCGCCCTCCCGGGCCGCGGGGTCCATCTCGGCGCGGTGCCGCGGGATGAGCTGGTGGTTGTCGTCGGTGTCCACGGTGGTGAAGTGCCGCGCGTAGCCGGCCGCCTGCTCGGGGATGTCGGTGGCGCTGCCGAGGCAGAGGAACAGCACGTCGATCTCCCCGCCGTGCTCGGCGGCTCACTCCGCCGGGAGCACGGGCGTGTCCGTGTCCAGGCCGGTGCGAGAAGATGCCCACCAGCTCCATGTCCGGCTGGAGCTTCACGAGCTTCTCCACACTGCGGCCGAGGTTCCCGTATCCGACGATGCCGGCGCGGATGGTCATGTCCGTCCTCCTGGCGGGGTCGTGGTCAGGTCGGTCCCGCCAGGCTAGGCCCGGCGCCGCGGGGCGCCGAGTCCGCCCGCCGGACCGCGCAGCAGGAGCACGACGACGGCGACCAGCCCCGCCGACGCCAGCACGCTGACCACGTAGATCGGCCAGGCCCACGGGCTGTGGTCGCCCCCGCCGATGCCGTAGGTGTCCGCGAGCGCCATGCCCGGCCCGAACGAGGCCATGAAGTAGGCCGGGGACGCGGCGATGAGCGAGGCGAGGCCCAGGACGAGGACCGCCAGGGGGTCGACTTCCTCGCGACGCCACGTGAGGAACCACAGGATCGCGGCCACACCGAACCCGGCGGCCAGGATCACGACCGGGAGGACGAAGGGGACGCCGAGCTGGCCCGCCGCGCTCAGGTCCGCGTAGATCCTCCCGAGGCCGCGGTCGCCGGGCGCGGCGGCCAACGGGTTGAGGACGAACACCTGCAGGGCCGCGAGCGCCGCGACGGCCGCGACGACGCCCGGGACCACCGCACCCGCGGCGAGCCGCACCCAGCCGGGCCGGTCGGGCAGGGCGAGGGGCGCCGTCGTCGGGCGGGGCCGGGCGGGGCGGGAGGACGCGGCGAGGCGACGGGCGGAAGGGGACATGCGGCCAGGCTAACCGCTCGCCTCCGCTGCGGACACGAGAGCCTCCGGCGCCGTTTCGTCAACGAAAGCGTCTGCGGAGGCTCCCCCGCCCCCGCCGTCTCGTCGACGACAGCGGCGGGTGAGGTCAGCGCACGCCGGCGCCGGAGAGGGTCTTGGCCCAGGCCTCGATGGCGTCCCAGTCGCGGAAGTCGCCGTAGTGCTCGTTGCGGGAGAGCTTGAGCTTGAGCTTCTCCAGCCGGCCCAGGCGCTCCTCGACGAGCGCCCCGCGGAAGTACGCCACCTCGCGCGGGCCGTAGGACTCGAGCTTCTCCCGCACCGGCCGGGCCAGCTCGGGCGCGCCGCCCGAGGCCAGGATCACGAGCGGCAGGTCCGCCAGCTCGGCCCGACGGGTGTTGAGGAACGTCCGGGCGTCGGTGGCGAGCGAACCCGTGTAGACCGGGGCCGCGACGATCACCGCGTCCGCCGTGGCCAGCCACGCGGCGGCGCCCTCGACGTCCTCCACCACGGTCGGGACGGCCTGCGACGTGCGCAGCACCTCCGCGACCCGCTCGGCGATCTCGCGCGTGGATCCGTGGGCGGACGAGGTGACGATGAGCGTGGTCATGGTGGGGCGCAGCCTTCGGGGTCGGGGGCGGACGACGCGCTCAGTGTATCCCGCGCAGGTCCAGGTCCAGGTGGGTCTCGGCGCCCTCCGGGGCCCGGTCCGGGGTGTGCACCGTGACCGGGATGCCCCAGTCCTGCTGGTACAGGTGGCAGGCGGCGTGGTCGGGGATCGGCTGCCCCTTCTCCCCGTCGCAGGCGGCGGCCCGGGCGGTGATGTGCAGGACGCCCTCCTCGACCTCGGGGTTCAGCCGCAGCGTCCGGTGCAGCCCCGTGGACGTGCCGGCGCCCTCGAGCAGCAGCTCCTCCGGGGAGGAGGAGATCTTCAGCTGCGTGGGGTCGCCCCAGCGGTCGTCCAGCTTCTGCCCCGTGGGCGCGGCGAAGCCGATCGTCAGGTCCAGGTCCCCGGCCACCACTGGGGTGCGGGGACGCTGCGTCTGCCGCGCGCCCTCGTCCACGGTGAGGAACTCCTCCGGCACCGCCAGCCGCGTGAGCCGGTGGGCGTTGGACTCGACCACCACGATCGCGGTGTCGTTCCCGTCCGCGTCGTGCTCCACGAGCACGTCCGAGGGCTCGAGCAGCCCGCGTGCCACCGTGCTCACCGTGGCCGGGACCGCCCGGCCCGCGGCGTCCTCGCCGGCCGGGGCGTACCGGCGGATCGCGCCGTTGTACGTGTCCGCGATCAGCACGGAGCCGTCCGGCAGGGCCGTGACGCCCAGCGCGTGCTGCAGGCGCGCGCGGTCCGCCTCCCCGTCCACGTGGCCGAAGTCGAACAGGCCCGCCCCGACGGCAGTCCCGACCTCGCGGCGCCCGTCCTCCCCGGTCCGCACCCAGCGCACCGCGGAGGTCTCCGAGTCCGCGACCCACAGCGCGCCGTCCGCGCCCACGGACAGCCCCGAGGGCTGCGCGAACCAGGCCCGTCCGGCGTCGCCGTCCAGCAGGCCCTCGAGCGCCGTGCCCGCGTGCACCGCGAGCGCGCCCGTCACGGGGTCGAAGTCGAAGAGCTGGTGCGTGCCGGCCATCGCGATCACCACACGCCCCAGGGCGGGGTGCCACACGACGTCCCACGGGGAGGACAGCGAGATCGCGGTCGGCTCCCCGGGCAGGTCCGCGAGGTCGACGGCGACGTCGCCCTCGTCGTCGACGGCGGCGGCCTCCTTGGCGCGCTCGGAGTCGATGAGCTTCTGCACGCCGTTGCCGGCGAGGGTGCTCACGTAGCCGTCCGACAGGCGCAGGCCCCGCAGCCGGTGGTTGACGGAGTCCGCCACGACCACGTCGTAGCCGACGCGCTCCGCGACGTCCTCGGGCAGCAGCGCCAGGCCCTGGGGCTCGTGGAACAGCGCCTCGTCCGGCCCGCCGTCCGCGTGGCCCTTCTCCCCGGGCGTGGGGAATGCGAGCTCGGCCTGGCCCGCGTCCGCCGTGGCGGGGTCCCCGCCGCCGAACGCGCGGAGCACCGTGGTCAGGTCCTCGGCGACCTCCAGGAGGCGGTGGTGGCCGGTGTCCGAGACGAGGAACGAGCCCGGGCGGGAGCCGCGGCCGCCGAGCGACACGGCCTTGCCGGGGAACGACAGGTCCCGGGCCACGGGCGCGGGCGGGACGTAGGGGCCGGAGCCGCGGTGCAGCGTGCCCTTGGCCTCGTGCTCGGCCACGAGCTCGCGCACGAGCCCGTAGAGCCCGGCCACGTGCCCCTCGCCGGACAGGTGCGCGGCGATGTAGCCCTCCGGGTCCACCACCACGAGGGTGGGCCACGCGCGCGCCGAGTACGCCTGCCACGTGGTCAGCTCGGGGTCGTCCAGCACGGGGTGCTCGATGGCGTAGCGCTCGACGGCGGCCGCGAGCGCGTCCGGGTCCGCCTCGTGCTCGAACTTGGGCGAGTGCACGCCCACCGTGACGAGCACGTCCGCGAACTCCTCCTCGAGCGGGCGCAGCTCGTCCAGGACGTGCAGGCAGTTGATGCAGCAGAACGTCCAGAAGTCGAGGAGGACGACCTTGCCGCGCAGGTCCTCGAGGGTCACCTGTTCGCCGCCGGTGTTCAGCCAGCCGCGGCCCACGAGCTCGGACGCGCGCACCCGGGTGGCCCCGCGCGGCACGGCGGCAGGGGCGTCAGCGGACGGGGCGGGGTTCGGGGTCTGCGGGGCGGTCATGTCCACCATCATGGCGCACGCACCGGACGCGTCAGCCGTGAGCGGACGCCGGCGGCGTCACAGGGGGAAAGACGACGCCGCCGGGCGGGCCCGGCTCAGTCGGCGGCCAGGGCGGCGGCCAGCATCTCCTCGGCGATGAGCGTGAACTCCTTGCGCCCGGCCTCGGGCCGGCCCACGAAGGAGACCATCACCACGGCGTCGGAGGTGACGGCGGTGAGCACCTGGGCTGTGAGCTGGGGCTCGGACTCCGAGGCCAGGGTCCGCTCCCACACGAGGGCGGACTGCGCGGGGGTGCCGTCGGACAGCGGCGCGTCGGAGACCTCGAGGCGGTAGTCGACGGTCGCGTCCCCCTCCTGCACGGTCATGGTCATCTCGCGGCAGTCGGCGCGCAGGGCATTGACGGTCTGGATGTGCCGCTCGACGTCCTGGCGGCCCTGGCCCGTGAGCCGGGCGACCTCCACGGTGCCCGTGCCCGTGAAGGTGTCGGCGCCGACGTCCACGCGCGTGGCCTCGGCCCCGTCGAGGGCGATCGGGGAGAAGTCCAGGGCGGTCAGCGGCGCCTTGCACTGCGCCGGCTGCACGGTGGTCCGGTCCGCGTCCGCGCGCCGGTCCCGGAAGTCCTCGCGGGCCGCGTCGATCTCCTCCGCCGTGGCGGCCCGCTGGCGGACGAAGCCGAACGTGGCCGCACGCTCGGCCGCGGCCTCCGCCACGCGCTCGTCCTGACGGTCGCCCAGGCCGAGCCCCTCCGGGGCCGCCGCCTCCGTGGGCGCCGCGGTGCCGGCGTCGTCATGGACTCCGTCTGCGGGCACGGACGCGGCGGCCGGATCGCCGTCCCCGGCCCCGCAGCCCGTCAGGGCCAGCAGGCCGGCGGCGACGGCAGCCACGAGGCGTGGCCGACCACGCCGGGGCGCGGCCGGGCGGCCGAGGGGAGGAAGACGGTCAGCGGACATCACGGGCCTCCTCGGGGCCGGTGGAGGAGTCACGGGCCACGGGCTCGGCGTCGCTCGGGGCGTCGGTGACCGGGGTGCCGTGCATGTGGGCGTACATCTCGTTCCAACGGCGTAGCTCCGCGTCGCCGTCACGGTCGGCCTGCCGGTCCAGCCGGACCGCGTTCTTGCGGTCGCTGCGATACCAGAGCACGGCCACCATCACCGCCATCATCACGGTGGGGAACTCGCCGATGCCCCACATCACCGCGCCGCCGATGCGCTGGTCCTCGAGGGCGGTGGGGCCCCAGTCGCGGCCCATGTTGCCGAACCAGGACGCCTGCAACAGACCGGTGGAGGTGGTCATGGCGACACCGATGAAGGCGTGGAAGACCATCGTGGCCATCAGGAGCACGAGCCGCAGGGCGTACGGGGGCCGGCGCGGCAGCGGATCCGAGCCGATCATGACCAGGGCGAACAGGAACCCGGTCAGCAGGAAGTGGACGTTCATGAACTCGTGGCCCACGTGGGTCTGCAGCGAGAACCGGAAGAAGTCCGTGTAGTAGAACACCAGGATCGAGCCGGCGAAGTTGACCCCCGCCACGATCGGGTTCGTGATGAACCGACCCCACGGGGAGTGCACGATCCACAGGATCCACTCACGGGGGCCGCGCGTCCCATCCGTGCGGGCCGGCAGGGCCCGTAGCGTCAGGGTGATGGGTGCGCCCAGGACGAGGAAGACGGGACTGAGCATCGTCAGCGTCATGTGGCCCACCATGTGTGCGCTGAACAGGACGCGGCCGTACACGGCCGGGGACCCGGAGGTCGCCCACAGCAGCACGGCCAGCCCCGCGAACCACGCGACGGTGCGCAGCACGGGCCAGCGGTCGCCGCGGCGGCGCAGCTGCCACACGGAGCGCAGGTACCAGAGGGACAGGAACGCGATGATCGCGACCCACAGCCAGTCGAACCGCCACATCGTGATCCACCGGGCGCCCTCGAGGGCCGGCGGCAGCTCGTAGCCAGTGAGGATGCGGGCCGGGGTGGCGTCCGGCGCGATCTCCTCCGGCACGGGCGGGGCCGTCCGGGAGAGCACGGAGGAGACACCCATGACGGCGCCCATGATCACGGCCTCCACGGCGATGAGCTGCCACAGCAGGCGACGCGCGGGGGCGGGGCTGGGACGGTCCGGGCCGGCGTCGAGGCGGGGGATCACCCACCGGCGGTGCAGCAGGCCGATCAGGCCGAGGCCCAGGGCCGCCAGGAACTTGGCCGACACGAGGATGCCGTAGGGGCTCAGCAGCTGGGCCGGATCGTCCATGCGGATCGACGCGTTGACCACGCCGGACAGCGCCACCGTGACCAGGCCCAGCCCGGCGAGCACGGAGTAGCGGGTCAGGACCGTGTGCAGCAGGGGCGCCGGGCCCTGCCGGCGTAGGCTGCGGCCCCGCCCCTGCGCCCCGTTGGGCCCCACGAGGGTGTCCGAGATCGCGACGAGCACGAGCAGTCCGCCCACCCACACGACGACGCCGAGCAGGTGCAGGCCGATCGAGTTCACGGCGCCGGTGTGGTCGTCACCGCCCGCCGCGTGCCCGATCAGGGCCAGGGGCACGAGGGCGAGCATCGCCAGGATGCCGGTCCAGAACAGGCCGTTGTGGGAGCGGACGGCGATCGCCAACGTGGTCACGACGGCGGCGATCACGGTGACCCAGAACCACGCCTGGCCCACCGAGATGCCGACCACGTAGGCCGCCAGGCCGTCCGTGAAGCCCTGCCCCGCAGTGACGGGGATGCCGGCGAGATCCGAGTAGGACAGCACGCCGACGGCCAGCGCGGCCACCGTCCACACGCCGGCGCTGACGGCGGCGATCCGCATCACGCGGGTGAACGCGGGGTGCTCGGGCAGCGGTGCGGCGTCCGCGTCCTCGCGCCGCCGCCGGGCGGAGCGGTGCCACCGTTCCGTGCCCGCCGCGTGCGGCGGCAGGACCCCGGCCGCGAAGATCAGCGCGGCGATGGTCAGGGACATCGCCAGGTTGGAGACGAGCTCCCCCACGGGCACGCCCCACCGGGTGATCCACCCCGGGTCGGAGAGCTGGCGTGCGGCGGTGACGCCGGTCAGCCAGCCGGCGGCGGCGAGGCCGGCGGCTCCTGCGGCGGCCACGAGCACCCAGATCCACCGGGGCACACCGACCGGCCCCGACGGGCCGGGGCGGGCGGCGTCGTCGTTCTCGGCGGGATGACTGCCCCGGGCGGGGGCGGTGGCGGCGGACATGGGGTCCATCCTCTCAAAGCATGCGGACGCCCGACGACGGCGGGAGCGGCCCCGCCGTCGTCGGGCCCCTGGGTCAGGCGAACAGGGCGTCGCCCACGAACCCGCCCTCGGCGCAGCCGGGCGGGATCGCGAAGACGGACGAGCCGACGGGCACGGTCCACAGGTTCAGGTGGTCCGACTCCGCGAGCCGGGCCTGGACGGGGACGAACTGTCGGTCCACGTCCGCCTGGTAGGCGGCGAAGATCAGGCCGGAGCCCGCCTCCAGCGCCCCGCGCGGGTCGTCGTAGTTGTAGCCGCGACGCAGCATCCCGTACTCGGGCTCCTCCCCGCGGGCCCGCCGCAGGTGCGCGATGTCCGAGATGACCGGGAAGCCCGTGGGGCCGACGGCGTCGAAGTCCGGCTCGTCGTGCTCCTGCTCCCCCGTGAGGGGGGCGCCGGTGCCGAGGCGACGGCCGATGACCTTCTCCTTGGCCGGGCGGTCGAGCTCGTCCCACGTGTCCATGAGCATCTCGATGCGCCGGATCACCACGGACGTGCCGTCCGCGATCCACGGGGTGACGCCCACCTGCTCGGCGCCCACGCCCCACACCACGCGATCGAGGTGCGGGGTCTCCGCGGCCGGGTTGCCGGTGCCGTCCACCTGCCCGAAGAGGTTGCGCATCGTGGTGCCGGTGGGGTGGGCGCCGCGGGCGGAGCGGAAGCCCTCCTGCACCCAGCGCTCGGTGGCGAACGGCCGGGCCGCCTTGAGGACCATGCGCCGGGCGTGGGCCACGGACATCCGGTCGTCGCCGCAGATCTGCAGCAGCAGGTCGCCGTCGCTGAACGCGGGGTCCAGGCGGTCGATCTGCTCGAACGCCGGCAGCGGGCGCAGCCAGGCCGGGGCCCGGTCCGGGGCCACGCGGCGGACGAGCTCCGGGCCGAAGCCGAACGTCACGGTGAGCCGCGCGGGGGCGGCGGCGAGCTCCGGCTCGGTGTCGGCGATCGTGGCGCGGCCCTGGGTCAGGCGCGCCGCGTCGTCGGTGAGCAGGCGCAGCATCCGCTCGATGCGCACCCGGTCCGCGTCCTCGCGCAGGTCGAGGGCGAGGAAGACGGCGTGGGCCTGGGCGGGGGTGTCGACGCCGGCCTGGCGCGGCCCGTGGAACGGCACGGTGTCCGTGCCCACGGGCGAGCTGACGGCCACCCTGGCGGCCTGGCCGCCGGGCTCGGCCCAGCCGGCCCGGCCGACGTCGCCCTCGATGCCGGTGTCGCCCATGACCTCGGACGGCGAGGCCCCCGCCCCGGGCGCGGTAGACGCGCCCGGGGCGGTCGAGGCCGACGCGTGGCCGGCGCCGTAGCCGAGTGCCGTGCCCAGCAGGCCGCCGCCCACCGCGCCCGCCCCGAGGAGCAGGCCGCGGCGGGAGGGGCCCCCCGGGGCCGGGCGGGCGCCCTCGCGCCCGCCCGACCCGTGGTGGTCGTCCGGCCGGCCGGCGGGGTCAGTGGTCGGCATGGTCCTCCGATTCGTGGGACTCGCCACCGTGGTACGACTCGCTGGCGCCGGTGAAGGGCCGGACCACGGAGGTGACCTCGAGGGTGGAGCCGTCCTCCAGCTCGAGGTCGTAGGTCACGTCCTCACCCGGCTCGATCGGGTCGGTCAGGCCCATGAACATCACGTGGTTGCCGCCCGGGGCGAGCTCGAAGCTCCCTCCGGCGGGCACGGTGAAGCCGTCGGGGCTCCGCTGCATCACCATCTGGCCGTCCTCGCCGGAGACCATCTCGTGGAGCTCGACCGTCTCACCCAGCTCCGAGCGGACGCCGACGATATGCAGGTCCTGGTCCGAGGAGTTCTCGAGCATGCCGAAGGAGCCGGTCATGCCCTCCTCGGTGGCCTTCGTCCAGGGGTCGGTGATCGTGAGGCCGGCGGCCTGGCCGTCCGCGGTGGACGCGGCCGACGAGGAATCCGAGGCCGGGGCGGCGTCCGTGGCCGGCGCGACGCTCGAGGCGTCCGACGCGCTCGGGGCGGAGCCGGCGTCGTCTCCGGCGCAGGCCGTCAGGCCGAGGGCGGCGACGGCGAGCACGGCGGCGGCGCCGAGGCGGCGAGGGGCGCGGGGGGAGGTGGTGGTCATGTCTGTGGGGGTTCCTTGTCATGCGGGCGCGCGACGACGCGCGGGGCGTGCGGGCGCGCGACGACGCGCGGGGCGTGCGGGCGCGCGAGGGCGGGGCCGGTCCCCTCAGGGGGCCGGCCGGGGATCAGAGGTCAGCGGCCGTCGTCGAGGTGGCCGAGCGCGCGGGCGCGGCGGCCCATCAGGAGGAAGGCGACCACGAGCACGGCCAGGCCGGCGATGCCGGCGACCCACACCCAGGCGGGCAGCGCGTCGGAGTCCACGGGCTGCGCGGTGTCGGAGCCGTCCGCCTGCGCGGTCGCCTGGGCCGAGGCGGCGTCGCCCTGGCCTGCCGTGGCCTCCGGGGAGGCGGCGCTCGAGGCCCCGGCGACGGCGGTGCCGCAGCCCTGGGGCGCGGTGCCGGCGGCCGGTGCGGCCGGGTCGTCCACCGCGAAGTCGAACGAGCGCTCCTCGGAGTGCCCGTCCGAGTAGACGACGCGGTAGGCGACCTCGTAGTCGCCGTTGGGCAGCCCCTCGCACAGCGGCGCGGAGAAGGTGGGGCCGTCCACGGTGCCGGCAGCGGACTGCCACTGGTTGCCGTCGGCGTCGCGGACCTGCAGGAGGTTCTGGATGCCCTCGCCGTCGATCAGCTCGCCGCTGAAGGTCAGTGAGACCTCCGACGGCGCCGTCGTGGCCGTCTCGCCGACCGCGGGTGCGGTGCGGATGAGCTCGTCGTGCGCGGCCGCGGGGGCGGCTCCGGCGACGACGAGGGCGGGCAGCAGGGTGAGTCCGGCTGCGGCGCGAGCGGCGCGGCGGACAGGGGTGGTCTGGTGATGCATGGTGGTGTCCTCACGGGTCTGCCGCGGTCCCGGACGGGAGTCGCGGGCGGACCGTTCCGAAGGGTCGTCGGGCGCGGTCGGGCCTCGAGACGCGGACGGAGCCGGCGTCCTCAGGCCGCGAGGGCGAACGGCGGGCCGCGCCGCCCCGGAGAGCTGAGGAGGGCGAGGGACGTCACCGGCCGGAGCACCGGCGGGACGGGGACACGGAGGCGGGCCGGCGTCGGCAGGGGGCCGTGCGCGGCCGGCGGCGGGCAGACGACGGCCACCACGCGTTCGGCGATGGCGAGCACGAGGGCCTCGCCGCGCCGCAGCACCAGCACGGTGAGGCCCGCGGCGATCACGTGGGCCGCGAGCATGCGCAGGTCGGTCAGGTGGCCGGCGGGGGCGTTGGACAGGGCCTCCCCCGGCGCCAGGAGGGCTCCGGCGCCGGGACGGGCGTGGCCGAGGTGGGCGGAGTCGACGCCGGCGACCGGCGCCACGGCGTGTCCGCCGGCGGCGAGCCCGTAGAGCACGTGGAACAGACCCTGGGCGATCGCGACGGCGGCGGCGGTGCGCCACAGCGAGAGGGCGCGGCCCGCCAGGGCGGTGCAGAGCGGGGCGGCGAGGACGGCCGCGAAGGCGACCACGCCCACCTCGGGGAACCCGTGGCCGGGCTCGGCGGCGGTGTGGAACAGCGCGGCCAGGGCGGTCATCGCCAGGGCCCCGGCCCAGCCCCGGGCCAGACGGGCCGGCCCACGCACGACGCGCGGAGGGGCGTCCTCGAGGCCGGACGGGGCCCACGGAGCGGCGGCGACGGCGCTGCGCATGCCACGACTCCTCTCCTGACGGCCCCGGCCCACGTCGGCCGGACGATCGTCCGCCCATCCTACGCGGCCGGAGACGACGACGGGCGCCCCACCCGAGGGTGGGACGCCCGTCCTGCGGCGTGCGGCGTGGGTCCGGGGACGCGCACCGCGACCGGGATCACTCGGAGGCGGCGGCCTTGAGCTTGGAGCCGGCGGTCACCTTCACGGAGTGGCCGGCCGGGATGGTGATCTCCTCGCCGGTGCGCGGGTTGCGGCCGGTGCGCTCCTTGCGCTCGGTGCGCTCCACGGCCAGCCAGCCCGGGATCGAGACCTTCTCGCCCTTCTTGACCTGGGCGGTGAACACCTCGAAGAGGGCGTCCAGCACATCGCTGACGGCGGCCTGGGTGTTGCCGGAGCGCTCGGCGACGGCGGCGACGAGTTCCTTGCGGTTCATGGCCATGGGTCCTCCCTATGGGACGTCGGTTACGGTTCCCGGGCCGTTCGGACCGGGCTGCCAGTTGTGAACGTACCACCTCTGCGCGGGCGAATCGCCCCCTGAACCGCGAGAATCCGCGATTTCCCGTGACCTGGGCGGCCCTGATCCCCGAGGCACGACGACGGCGGCGCCCCTCCTGAGGAGGGACGCCGCCGTCGCGGTGGTGCCGAGCGCCCGGAGACCGGGCCTCAGGTCACCAGGAGGACTTGGTCACGCCGGGCAGCTCGCCACGGTGCGCCATGTCGCGGAAGCGCACGCGGGAGATGCCGAAGCGCTGGAAGGTGCCGCGGGGGCGACCGTCGATGGCGTCGCGGTTGCGCACGCGGACCGGGGAGGCGTCGCGGGGCAGCTTCTGCAGGCCCAGGCGGGCGGCCTCGCGGGCCTCGTCCGACGCGTTCGGGTCCACGAGGGTCTTGCGCAGCTCGAGACGCTTCTCGGCGTAACGGGCCACGATGGCCTTGCGCTGCTCGTTCTTGGCGATCTTGGACTTCTTGGCCATCTCAGCGCTCCTCTCGGAAGTCGACGTGCTTGCGGACCACCGGGTCGTACTTCTTCAGGGTGATGCGGTCCGGGTTGTTCCGGCGGTTCTTGCGGGTCACGTAGGTGAACCCGGTGCCGGCGGTGGACTTCAGCTTGATGATCGGACGAACGTCCTTGTCCTTGGCCATGTCAGAGCTTCACTCCCTTCGCGATCAGGTCCGCCACGACGGCGTCGATACCGCGCACGTCGATGGTCTTGATGCCCTTGGCGGACAGCGTCAGGGTGACGTTGCGGCGCAGGGAGGGGACCCAGTAGGTCTTCTTCTGGATGTTCGGGTCGAACCGGCGCTTGGTGCGACGGTGCGAGTGGGAGATGCTGTGGCCGAATCCCGGCCCAGCCCCGGTTACCTGGCAGTGAGCTGCCATGATCACTCCTCGTGGCAAGTAGTAGTAAAAGGACGGGCGGAACCCGCATGGCGGCGAGCCGCGGACCTGTCCGCGGACACCTGTTGTGAGCCCCGCCCCGGGTGTGGACACCGCACTCTTACTGCGACTTCTCGAAAAGGGGGACCAGGCTGGGTGAGAGCCAACCGAAGTTCCTTATGGGATCGCTGGTGTGGACGGTGAGCCCCGGTCCGTCCTGAGGACGTCCCGGGATCCGGTCTGCGGGAGCGCGTTGCTTTTCCGACCCGCCGTCCGCCCGGTCACCTGACCGATGGAACGACGAGAACAACGCGGCGTGCGCCGTCCCACCTTACGCGAACCGTGGGCGTCGCTTCAACTCGACGGGGGGCGCCTGTGGTATGCGCACGGTCCTCGGCCCCCAGGGCCGCTCCGCTCGCCACGGCTCGGCGCGGCCACGGGCGCTGGGCCGGCCCACCCCTCCGGCATGGATCAGGCGACCGACGCCCCCAGCAGGGAGCCCACCGCGAAGGTCAGGCCGAGCGCCAGGGCGCCGCCGAGGACGACGCGCACGGCCGCCCGCAGCGCGGGCGCGTCGCCGAGCCGGGCCCCGACCCAGCCGGTGACGGCGAGGGCCACGAGGGTGACGCCGAACGTGAACGGGACGGCGGAGGCCCACCGGCGCCAGGACGACCGTCAGGAAGGGCAGCAGCGCACCCACGAGGAACGCGAGGAAGGACGCTCCGGCGGCGGCCCACGGGCTGACGACGTCCTCCTCCGCCATGCCCAGCTCCATGCGCAGATGCGCGGCGAGCGCGTCCTTCTCGGTGAGCTCCCGCGCGGCGGCCTCGGCCGTGGCCCGGCTCAGGCCGTCCGCCTCGAAGAGCTGTACGAGCTCCTCCAGCTCGCCCTCTGGATCCTCCTCGAGCTCGCGGCGCTCCTTGGCGATCAGCGACTTCTGCGAGTCGGAGGACGAGGAGACGGACACGTACTCGCCCAGCGCCATGGAGAAGGCGCCGCCGACCACGGCGGCGGCGCCGGCCAGCAGGATCGGGGTGAGCGCCGTCGTCGCGCCGGCGACACCGACGACGGTGGCGGCGACGGACACGATGCCGTCGTTGGCGCCGAGCACGCCCGCGCGGAGCCAGTTGAGGCGGGCATGCACGCCGCCGGTGGCGTGCGGCTCGTCGGGACCGCCCGGCGGGACCTGATCTGCGAGGGGCGAGGACTGTTCAGACGTGTGCGACATGTCGCCATGGTCGCGGCGCGGGGCGGGGCGCGCCAGGCAGGTGAGGCGTTCCTTCGGACGGGGATGCCACGACACCCGGTCTCGCTGTTGCCAGGATTGTTCAACAACAGCTACCGTCTCCCCAGCGCCTCGTGACGCCCGTCACCTCGCCTGGCGCCCTCGACGAAGGTGACCACCGTGTCCCACGCAGACATCCCCCACGCCGGACCGGACGGCTCGACCCCCTCGGGCACCGCGCCGAAGACCGACTCCCGCGCTGCGAGCGCCACCCGGCGCACCGCACTGCTCGGCGCCATGTTCCTCATGGCCACCTCGGCCATCGGCCCCGGCTTCATCACGCAGACCGCCACGTTCACCGTCCAGATGGGCGCCGCATTCGCGTTCGCCATCCTGGTCTCGATCCTCATCGACATCGCCGTCCAGATGAACGTGTGGCGCGTCATCGGCGTCTCCGGCATGCGCGCCCAGGAGCTGGCGAACAGCGTCCTGCCCGGCCTCGGCTGGGTCCTCGCCGCGCTCGTGTTCCTCGGCGGCATGGTCTTCAACATCGGCAACATCGCCGGCACCGGCCTCGGCGCGAACGCCATGCTCGGCGTCGACCCCCTGATCGGCGGCGCCGTCTCCGCCCTCATCGCGCTGCTGATCTTCCTCTCCAAGCGCGCCGGTGTGGCCCTGGACCGGATCGTGGTGGTGCTCGGCGCCGTCATGATCCTGCTGATGCTGTACGTGGCCATCACCTCCGCCCCGCCCGTGGGTGAGGCCCTGCGCCAGTCCGTGATGCCGGAGGAGGTCGACTTCTTCGTGATCGTCACCCTCGTGGGCGGCACCATCGGCGGCTACATCACCTACGCGGGCGCCCACCGCATGATCGACTCCGGAGTGAAGGGCGTGGACGACGTCCAGGACATCACCCGCAGCTCCGTGGCCTCGATCCTCGTGACCGGCCTGATGCGTGCCCTCCTGTTCCTGGCGATCCTCGGCGTCGTCGCCTCGGGCGCGGTCCTGTCCAAGGACAGCCTGGCCGCCTCCGCCTTCCAGGCCGCCGCCGGCGACATAGGGCTGCGCATGTTCGGCATCGTCCTGTGGGCCGCCGCCGTGACCTCCGTGATCGGCGCGTCGTACACCTCGATCAGCTTCGTCACCCGCTCCACCACGAGCGTCCGCACCCGCAACCTGCTGACCGTCGCGTTCATCGTGGTCTGCACCGCCCTCTACCTGGCGCTGCGCCAGGCCCCGCAGACGCTGCTCGTGTTCGCCGGCGCGTTCAACGGCATGATCCTGCCGGTCGGCTTCGCGGCCCTCCTCTACGTGGCCTGGCGCCGCCGCGACCTGCTGCACGGCTACCGCTACCCCCGGTGGCTGCTCGTGATGGGCGCGCTCGCGTGGCTCGTGTCCGTGTTCATCGCGGTGCGCGGGTTCGTCCCGATGGTCACGATGATCACCGGTGCCTGAGATGACCACGACGACGCCGCTGCCGCCGCTGGACGGCGCCACGACCCCCGCGCAGGCCCGCGAGCGCTTCCGCGCGGGGCTCGTGCGGCCGACCTCGGGGATCGCCGACGGCTACGCCCAGGCGAACCTCGTCTCGATCCCGCAGGACCACGCCTACGACGTCCTGCTCTTCGCCCAGCGCAACCCCAAGGCCCTGCCGCTGCTCGGCGTGTTCGAGGCCGGCGAGGTCAACGGCCCCGCACTGGACGGCGACGTCCGCACGGACGTGCCGCAGTACGTGGTGTACCGCGACGGCGTCGAGACGGACCGCCCCACGGATCTGCTCGACGTGTGGCGGGACGACCTCGTGACGTTCGTGATCGGCTGCTCGTTCACCTTCGAGTCCGCCCTGGTGGCCGAGGGCATCCGGATGGCCCACCAGGACGCCGGCGTGAACGTGCCGATGTACCGCACCACGCGGCGCTGCGCCTCGGCGGGCCGCCTCTCGGGCCCGCTCGTGGTCTCGATGCGCCCCATCCCCGCCGACCGCGTGGCCGACGCCGTGCGCATCACCTCCCGCTACCCCGCCGTGCACGGCGCGCCCGTGCACGTGGGCGACCCGGCCGGCCTGGGGATCACGGACCTGTCGGCACCGGACTTCGGCGACGCCGTCGAGGTCCCGCAGGGCCACCTGCCCGTGTTCTGGGCGTGCGGGGTGACGCCGCAGGCGGCGATCATGGAGTCCCGCCCGCCGCTGGCCATCACGCACGCGCCCGGGCACATGCTCATCACGGACCTGCCGGACCGGATGTTCCAGGTCCCGTGACCGCCCGGGCCCGGGGAGGCGATCAGTCCCCCGCGGCGGCGAGGTGCGCCAGGACGAAGTGCTCCGCCTCGTCCAGGTAGCCGCCGAACATGGCGTGCACCGCGGGCAGGTCGCCGACCAGCAGCCGCTCCACGATCCACCGGTTGCGGTCCGCGAACTGCACGTGCAGGCGCGTCTGCTCGTCCATCGGATGGAACGCCAGGCGCACGCGGGCCTGCACCGACGCCATGAGCCGCGTGAGCTCGGGGGCGCCGGCCAGGTCCACGATGCCGACGTGGACGCGATGGTTGGCGTCGCCCAGGACCCGCGCGGGGGTGTCCGGGCCGCCGGAGAGCAGGTCCTGGGCACAGCGCAGGTGGCGCGCCGCGCCGGGGGTGAGCTCTCCGTGCTCGAGGGCGCCGAGCTGGATCACCCGACGCGTGCGGTACAGCCCGCGCACGTCCTCCGGCCCCGGCGCCGCCACGAACACCCCGCGGTGCGGCCGGCGCTCCACGAGGCCCTCCGAGGCCAGCATGGTGAACGCCTCGCGCAGGCTGTTGCGGCTGACCTGGAGCTCGGCGGCCAGCGCCACCTCCCCCAGCCGCTCCCCCGGCACGAGCCCGGCCGCCGCGATCCGCTGCCGCAGCTGCGCGGCCGCGGCCACGGGAGCCGGCGCCGGGGCGGACTCCCCGTCACCGGCGCCGGGCGCGAGGTCCTCCCCGGTGACACCGCCGCGCGCCGGCACCCTCACGCCCCCAGCCGGGCGATCGCCTGGCCGCGCGTCACCGAGGCCGGGGTCTCGGCCACGAGGAGCTGGATCCGGCCCGCACGCGGGGCACGGATCGGCGTCTCCATCTTCATCGCCTCGACGATCGCGACCGTGTCGCCCTCGGCCACCTCGGCGCCGTCCTCGACCTTCCACGAGGCCAGGGTGCCGGTGACCGGCGAGGCCACGGCGCCGTCGTCGTCGGGCTTCCCGGCGCCCGCGGCGCCGGCCGGGGCCGCGGCACCCGGACCGCCGCCTCCGAGGAGGGCCGCGTAGAGATCGGCGGGCAGGCCCAGGCGCACGGCGCGGCCGTCCAGCTCCACGGTGACGGCGGTGCGGCCGCCGGCGGGCACCTCGGCGCCCAGGTAGGGGGACTCGGCCAGCGGCTCGGCGAACTCGGACTCGATCCACGTGGTGTAGACGCCGAGGCGGTCCCCCGAGGTGAAGGCGTCCTGCTCGAGCACGGCGCGGTGGAACGGCACCACGGTGGGCACGCCGTCGATGCGCAGCTCGGCCAGGGCGTCGCGGGCGCGGGCGACGGCCTGGGCGCGGTCCTCGCCCCACACGATGAGCTTGGCGAGCAGGGAGTCGTACTCACCCGGCACCACGGAGCCGGTGCGGACGCCGGAGTCCATGCGGACCCCGGGGCCGGTGGGGGCCTCGAACGCGTCGATCGGGCCGGGCACGGGCAGGAAGCCGTACGCCGGCTCCTCGGCGTTGAGGCGGAACTCGAGGGCGTGGCCGCGCGGCGTCGGGTCCTCGGGGATGCTCAGCGGCTCGCCGGCGGCGACGCGGAACTGCTCGCGCACCAGGTCCACACCGAAGACCTCCTCGGTGACCGGATGCTCCACCTGCAGGCGGGTGTTCACCTCCAGGAAGCTGATGAGGCCGTCCGGGGCCACGAGGTACTCGACCGTGCCGGCCCCGGTGTACCCGGCGGCGCGGCAGATCTCGCGGGCGGAGGTGTGGATGCGCTCGCGCTGCTCGTCCGTGAGGAACGGCGCCGGGGCCTCCTCCACGAGCTTCTGGTTGCGGCGCTGCAGGGAGCAGTCGCGGGTGCCGAGCACGGCCACGTGGCCGTGCTCGTCGGCGAGGACTTGGGCCTCCACGTGGCGGGGGCGGTCCAGGAAGCGCTCCACGAAGCACTCGCCGCGGCCGAATGCGGCCACGGCCTCGCGGACGGTCGCCTCGAACGCGTCCTCGACGTCGCCGAGCTCACGCACCACGCGGATGCCGCGGCCGCCGCCGCCGAAGGCCGCCTTGATCGCGATCGGCAGGCCGTGCTCCTCGGCGAACGCGCGCGCGGCGGCGGCGTCCGGCACGGGGCCGTCCGAGCCCGGCACGAGCGGGGCGCCCGCCTGCTGGGCGAGGGAGCGGGCGGTGATCTTGTCGCCGAGGGCGCGGATGGCGTCCGGCGACGGGCCGATCCAGGTCATCCCGGCGTCGATCACGGCCTGCGCGAAGTCGGCGTTCTCGGAGAGGAAGCCGTAGCCCGGGTGCACGGCGTCGGCGCCGGCGCGGCGGGCGACGTCGAGGACCGCGTCGATCTTCAGGTAGGTGTCCGCCGAGGACGCGCCCGGCAGGTGGAAGGCCTCGTCCGCGACGGCCACGTGCAGGGCGTCGGCGTCCGGATCCGAGTAGACGGCGATCGAGGCGATGCCGTGGTCGCGGGCGGCGCGGGCCACGCGCACGGCGATCTCGCCGCGGTTGGCGATGAGCACCCGCGTGACGGGGCGGGCGGCGGGGGTGGTGGTCATGCGGGGGTCTCCTCGGAGGGCGATGCGGAGTCGACGACGGTCTCGGCGCCGGGGCGGGGATGGGGGACGAAGCGGACGCGGGCGCCCGGCGGCAGCTGGGCCGCCAGGCTGAGGTCCGCGCGGGCCACGACGCCGATCACCGGGTAGCCGCCGGTGACCGGATGGTCGGAGAGGAACAGGACGGGCTCACCCGAGGGCGGCACCTGCAGCGCGCCGCGCACGGCGCCCTCGGACTTCAGCTCACCCTCGCGCACGCGCTCGAGCGGCGCGCCGCCGTCGGGGGCCGTGAGGCGCACCCCGATCCGGTCGGTCTGCTGGCTCACATCCCAGTCCTGCGTGAACAGGCGCTCCAGGCCCGCCGCGCCGAACCAGTCGTCGCGGGGGCCGGGGACCACGCGCAGCACGGCCACCTGTCCGGGCGCGGGCATGGGGCGCAGCGAGGTCTCCGGGTCCCCCACCAGCACGACGCCGGCCTCCTCCGAGGCGGGGGCGCCGGCGGCGGCCGGGCTCGCGGCCGAGGCGCCGGCGGCGCCCCTCGCATCCGGGCCGACGCGGCGGGCGAGGCGGTCCCCCGCCGCCAGCGGGGCGGGGCCGAGCCCGGACAGGGTGTCGGTCGAGCGGCTGCCGAGCACGCGCGGCACGTCGAGCCCGCCCCGGAGGCCCACGTACACGCGCAGGCCGCCGGCCGGCTCGTCCACCGTCAGCGTCTGGCCGTCCAGCACGACGAACGGGGTGCGGGCGGGCACCCGGCGCGTGGCGCCGTCGGCCGCGGTAATCGTCCCTCCGGCCTCGGCGCCGGCCAGGGCCATCACCTGGTGGCCGTGCGCGGTGAGGGTGAGGCCCCCCAGGACGGTCTCCAGCACCGCCTCGCGTGAGCGGTTGCCCACGAGCCGGTTCGCCTGGCGCGCCGCGTCCCGGTCGGCCGCGCCGGACGCGACGACGCCGAGGTCGCCCAGGCCCGGGCGGCCCAGGTCCTGGACCAGGGTCAGGAGCCCCGGGTCGACGACGGTGACACCGCGGCGGCCGGCCACGGGCGGGAGGCCGGCCGCGGCGTCGGCGGGCGTGTCCTCGACCGCCGCGTCCGTGCCGGAGGTGACGGACGCCGTCGGGCGCACGGGGACGTAGCGGACACGGTCGCCGGGCTGCAGCAGGGCGGGCTGCTCGCGGCCGAGGTCCCACAGGGCCGCGGTGGTGTGGCCCAGCAGCTGCCAGCCGCCGGGCGAGGTGCGCGGGTAGACGGCGGAGAAGGCCCCGGCGACGGCGACGGCGCCCGCGGGGACGGCCGTGCGGGGCGAACTGCGGCGGGGCGCCTCGAACGGGGCCGCCTCGGAGGCGCAGTACATGAACCCCGGCGCGAAGCCGCCGAACGCGGCGAACCAGTCGGCCTCGCTGTGGGCCCGGATGACGCCGTCGACGCCGAGCCCGGTGAGCCGGCCGACCTCGGCGAGGTCCTCACCGTCGTAGACCACGGGGATCTCGACGATGCGGCCCCCCGTCAACTCACCGGCGTCCGGGGTGAGGGTGCTGACCCGCGGTGCGGCATGCTCGGCGGCGGCCTGCGAGGTGAAGGTCACCAGGACGGTCGCGGCGGCGGCCATGACCTGGCGCTGGCCGCGCTCCGGGTGGGCCGTGAGATGGGCGTGGACGGCCATGACGTCCTCGAGCGAGGCGCACTCGACGAGGAAGCCCTGTGTGCCGACCCAGCGGATCGGGCGGGCCGGCGGTGTGGTGGCGGAGTGACGTGGGTCGCTCATGCGAAGGCCTTGACGGCCACGCCCGCGCCCTCGAGCGCGCGGCGCACGGCCGCGGCCATGGCCACGGCGCCGGGCGTGTCGCCGTGCAGGCAGATGCTCTCGGCGTCGACGCGCACGTCCGTGCCGTCCACTGCTGTGACGACGCCCTCGGTGGCCAGGCGCACCATGCGGGCGGCGACGGCGTCCTCGTCGTGGAGGACCGCGCCGGGCTCGCGGCGGGAGACGAGCGTGCCGTCCGGGTTGTAGCCGCGGTCCGCGAAGGCCTCGGCGACGCCGCGCAGCCCCGCGGCGGCCGCCTTGTCCAGGGCGACGGAGCCGGGCAGGAGCAGCAGCGGGAGGTCGGAGCCGAACGCCTTGACGCCGTCGACGACGGCCTGGGCGTGCGCCTCGTGACGGACGATCGTGTTGTAGAGGGCGCCGTGCGGCTTCACGTAGCGGACCTGGCCGCCGGCCGCGCGGGCGAGCGCGTCGAGGGCGCCGATCTGGTAGTGGACGTCGTCGGCCAGCTCGGTGGGCGTGCAGTCCAGGAAGCGGCGGCCGAAGCCGGCGAGGTCGCGGTAGCCCACGTGCGCGCCGATCGTGACGCCGGCGGCGACCGCGTCACGGCAGGTCTGGGCGATCCCCGAGGGATCGCCCGCGTGGAAGCCGCACGCGACGTTGGCGGAGGAGACGGAGGGCATGATGGCGGCGTCGTCCCCCATCGTCCACGAGCCGAAGGACTCGCCGACGTCGGAGTTCAGGTCGATCTGCGGCGCGTGAGACACAGTGGAGTCCTCTCGGATCGGGCCCGGCTGAGGTGCCGGTCACACAATCTTGAGGCATGAGGGGGGATTGTTCAACAATCCTCGGCGCGCCCTCCAGACGCTCACCCGGTCCGCTCGGTAACGCGGGTTGAGTTATCGCGGGTGTCCGAGCCCGAGACCTGCGATAACTCAACCCGCGTTGCAGGCCGAGCCGGGCGGCCTCACCGCAGCGGCGTGTGCTCCGGGTCCACGCGCTCGCCCTCGCGCACGGGCCCGGGTGCGGTGCCGCCGCCCCACGGGTCGCCGCCGAACTCCTCGCGCCCGTGCTCGCTCAGCCAGCTCGCCAGCTCCGGGCCCGCGGGCACGATGCGCGTCGGGTTGATGTCCTCGTGGACCACGTAGTAGTGCTCCTTGATCTGCGCGAAGTCGATCGTGTCGCCGAAGCCCGGGGTCTGGAACAGGTCGCGCGCGTAGCCCCACAGCGCCGGCATCTCGGTCAGCTTGTTCCGGTTGCACTTGAAGTGCCCGTGGTACACGGGGTCGAACCGCACGAGCGTGGTGAACAGCCGCACGTCGGCCTCGGTGATCCGCTCCCCCATCAGGAAGCGGCGCGTCGTCAGGCGCTCCTCGAGCCAGTCCATCGCGGCCCACAGCCGCTCGTACGCGGCGTCGTACGCCTCCTGCGAGCCCGCGAAGCCGCACCGGTACACGCCGTTGTTCACCTCGGTGAACACGCGCTCGATCACCTCGAACATCTCGTCCCGCTCCGGTCCGGCGTCTGGGATCAGCTGCGGGGCGCCGTCGCGGTGGAACGTGGTCCACTCCGTCGAGAGGTCGAGGGTGATCTGCGGGTAGTCGTTGGTCACGACGCCGCCCGTCGGCACGTCGACGATCGCCGGCACCGTGATGCCCCGCGGATAGTCGGGGAACCGCGTGAAGTAGTTCTCCTGGATCCGCTCGGTGCCGAGCACGGGGTCCTTCCCGCCCTCGTCGAGGTCGAAGGTCCAGGAGCGCTCGTCGTGGGTCGGCCCCGGGGTGCCCAGCGAGATCGCGTCCTCCAGGCCGAGCAGGCGCCGCACGATGATCGTCCGGTTCGCCCACGGGCACGCCCGCGCCGCCACGAGCCGGTAGCGGCCCGCCTCGACGGGCCACGCCTCCGCCCCCTCGGTGAGCCCGCCGCCCACGCGGCCGACCGTGGACGGCTCGGCCACGGGCAGGGCCCGCACGGCCTCCGGGTCCGCCACGATCCGGTCCGCGATGTAGTTCGTGTCCCGCGTGAACTCCGCCCCGGACTGCACGTAATTGCCCGTGAGCCCCTCGCGCGTGTCGATGGTGCCGCGGTCCGCGGCCTGGCCGGTCTGCTGGTTCTCCATACACTCGAGCCTATGACGACGACCACCGCCACACCCGGCCCCACGCCCGCCCCGCTGGTGCGCTGCGTGACCGCCCAGAACCCCTCCCCGATGACCCTCGCGGGCACCAACACGTACGTGGTCGCCGCACCGGACTCGGACGCGGCCGTCGTGGTGGACCCGGGCCCGGAGGACGACGTCGCCGCCCACCTCGAGCGCGTCCGTGCGGCGGCCGAGGGGCGCCGGATCGCGCTCATCCTGGTGACGCACCGGCACGCCGACCACACCGGCGGGGTGGACGCGTTCCACGCGGCCACGGGCGCCCCCGTGCAGGCCGCGGACCCGGACTGGTGCCGCGGCGGGGCCGCCGTCCTGACGCCGGACGAACGGATCGACGTCGCCGGCACCCCGGTGCTGGCGTGGCACACCCCGGGCCACACCTCGGACTCCTACTCGTTCGCCGTCCCGGACGCCGGCGCGCACGGCGCGGTCCTCACGGGCGACACCATCCTCGGCTCGGGCACCACCATGCTCGACCACCCGGACGGCATCCTCACCGACTACCTGGCCAGCCTGCGCCGCCTCGAGGCGGCGGGCCCGCTCACGGTGCTGCCCGCGCACGGGCCCGTGCCGGAGCCGCTGGACGTCGTCGCCCGCGACTACCGGCACCACCGCGAGGGCCGCCTGGAGCAGATCCGCGCCGCCCTGGCCGCGTTGCCCGAGGCCGAGGCGGCGACGATCACGCCCGAGGACCTGGCCCCGCGCATCTACCCCGGCCTCACCGGCACCGTGGCCCGCGTGGCCGTCCAGACGGTGGCCGCGCACCTGCGCCACCTGCGCGAGGGCTGAGCCCCTCCGCCGCGGGCCCGGCCCGCACTACGCTGACCTCAGACCCGTCCCCTCGACCCCGCGGAGGCACCCCATGACCATCCTCGTCGGCTACGCCCCCTCGAAGGCCGCGGACGCCGCTCTGGACACCGCCCTGGACATCGCCCGCTCCACCGGCGAGCGCGTGGTGGTGGTCAACGCGGGCCCCGGCGGCGAGCACCGCACCAAGTCCCTCGTCACGGAGGAGCAGCAGCGCGGCGTGCAGTCCCGGTTGGACGCCTCCGGCGTGACGGCCGAGTTCCGCCAGTACGCGCGTGGCCGGTCCACGGTGGAGGAGATGAAGGACGTGGCCGCGGAGCTGGACCCGTCCATCGTGGTCATCGGCGTGCGCCGCCGCGGCGGCTTCGGCCGGTTCGTCATGGGTTCGGTCTCGGACGAGCTGCTGCAGGAGATCGATCAGCCCGTGCTGTGCGTGAAGGAGTACCGGCAGTACGGGGACCACACGCCCGAGGCCGTGAGCCACGTCGCCGAGACGGACCCGGCCGCCCACGGCCTGCCCGCGTCCGAGCCGATGGCCGAGCGGCGCCGGCTCACGCCCGTCGACCCCGAGGACCCGACGCTCGAGCGCTGAGCGCTCCCGCCGGGCCTCAGTCCTCGTCGTCCTGACGGCGGCGCGTGACGGCGTCGTCGAGGAGGCCGTCCGCGAGGGAGCCGGCGCCGCTGCGCCGCCCGGCCTCGTCCGCCGCCGCGGCCTCCGCCGCCTGCTTGGCCTGCTGGGCGCGCCGCTCGGCGAACGCCTCCTCGCCCGGGCCGGCGAGTTCGCGGTTGCGCTGCACCGCCGTCATCGAGCCGGTGTACAGGCCGGAGTGGTCGCCCACGCGGGTCAGCGGTGTGGTGAGGGTGTCCGGGCGCGGATCGGCGCCGTCGACGCGCGGCAGCGGGGCGGTGCGCGGGCGCGGCTCGCGGGCCGCCACCCCGGAGCCGTCCGGGCCCGGCTCACCCGTCCGGTCGCCACCACGGGCCCCCGCGTCGGAGCCTTCGGAGGCGGGCGCCGCGTCGTCGTGGGCGGGGTGCCGGACCACCATGCGCTGCACCACGATGCCCTCGGGGTGCTCGTGGCGCAGGAAGGCCACGAGGTCCTCGCGCACGAGGCAGCGCAGGTCCCAGAGGTCGCCGGAGTTGCGGGCGGAGACCACGGCGCGGATGCGCACGACGCCGCCGGTCGCGTCGGTCACCTGCAGCGCGTGCTCGCGTCCGTCCCACAGGTCCGTGGACTCGAGCAGCTGGGCGAGGCGCTCGCGCAGCGCGTCCATGGGCACGCGCCAGTCCACGTCCAGCTCCACGACGCCGGAGACCTCGGAGCCCACCCGCGTCCAGTTCTCGAACGGCTGGGTGGTGAAGTGCGAGGACGGGTAGACCATGCGGCGACCGTCCCAGAGCTAGAGCACCACGTTGGACAGGGTGATCTCCTCGACGGTGCCGAACACGCCCTCCATGTCCACCACGTCGCCCACCCGGATCGCGTCCGTGAAGGCGAGCTGGAAGCCGGCGAACACGTTGGTCAGCGTGGACTGCACGGCCAGGCCGGCGATCACCGAGATCACACCGGCGGAGGCGAGCAGGCCGGCCCCGAGCGAGCGCACCTCGGGCACCCCCAGCAGGACCACGGCGACGGCCACCACCACGATCACCGCGTTGAGGATGCGCCGGAACAGGATGGTCTGCGTGCGGATGCGTCGCTCGCGGCGGTGCTCGACGCCGGTCTCCTGGTAGCGGCCGAGGATCCCCGCCTCGATCACGCCGACCAGGCGCCACGCGGCCCACGCGCCCGCGGCGGCCACGGCGATGAGCATCAGGAACGACGCCGGCCGGTACCAGGTCTGCTCCTCGGCCATGACCCCGAGCCAGATCCGGGAGGCCAGCAGGCCGGCGGCGACGGCGGCCGGCAGACTCAGCCGCGCGGCGCCGTGCTGGAACGCGGGGCGGCGCACGAGCACGACGCGTGCCACCTGCAGGGCCAGGTACACGACCGCCGCGCCGATGGCGAACACCATCAGCACGGTCAGCAGCGTCCCCCATTCCACGCCGAAGGCCCGCGTGGTGGCGGCCGCCCTGTCCTGGATGTCCCCCTCCACCCCGTTCGGCACGGTCTCGCCCGCCAGGAGGCGGTCCAGTGTGGTCAGCAGGGGCGGGGTCGCGAGGGCGGGCAGGGTGGGGAGGACCATGACGACAGTCTGACACCCGCCCCCGGACGCACCCCGGAGAAGAGCACAATGGAGCCTGACCGTCCGCGCGGTCCGGGCCCGGCCGTCGTCGCGCCCCGTCCCGCCGGCCCGCCGCCGCCCCTCTGGAGGAATCCATGCTCTCCGTCACCGACCTGCGCCCGCTCGACACCGCCACCGCGGACCTGTCCCGCATCATCCCGCGGGCGAACGTGGACGTGTCCTCCGTGGTGCCGGTGGTCGCCCCGATCATCGAGCAGGTCCGCCACGGCGGCGAGCAGACCCTGCTGGAGCTGGCCGAGCGGTTCGACGGCGTCCGTCCGCCCGCCCTGCGCGTGCCCGCGGAGGCGCTCGAGGCCGCCCTGGCCGGGCTCGACCCTCGGGTGCGCGCCGCCCTGGAGGAGTCGATCCGCCGGGCCCGGCTCGTGCACGACGCCCAGCACCCCCAGGACTCCACGGTCGAGCTCGGCGAGGGCGCCGTCGTGGAGAACCACTGGACCCCCGTGGGCCGCGTGGGCCTGTACGTGCCCGGCGGCCGCGCCGTGTACCCCTCCTCGGTGGTGATGAACGTGGTGCCCGCGCAGGCGGCCGGCGTGGGGAGCCTCGCGGTGACCTCGCCCCCGCAGCGGGACCACGGCGGCCTGCCCCACCCCACCGTGCTCGCCGCGTGCGCGCTGCTCGGCGTGGACGAGGTCTACGCGGCCGGCGGCGCCCAGGCCGTCGCCATGCTGGCGCACGGCGTCCAGGACGACGACGGCGGGTGGCTCTGCGCGCCCGTCGACCTGGTGACGGGGCCCGGCAACGTGTACGTGGCCGCCGCGAAGCGCGCCCTGCAGGGCGTGATCGGCGTGGACGCCGAGGCCGGGCCGAGCGAGATCGCCGTGATCGCGGACGGCACCGCCCGCGCCGACTGGGTGGCCGCGGACCTGATCAGCCAGTCCGAGCACGACCCGCTGGCCGCCTCCGTGCTCATCACGGACTCCGAGGACCTGCTCCGGGACGTGCTGGCGGCGATCGAGGCGCAGGTGCCCGGGGCGTTCCACGAGGACCAGATCCGCGAGGCCCTCACCGGCCCCCAGTCCGGCGTGCTGCTGGTGCGGGACATGGACCAGGCCGTGGAGGTCTCCGACCGCTACGCCACCGAGCACCTGGAGATCCAGACGCGCGACCCCGAGGCCCTCGTGGGGCGCATCCGCAACGCCGGCGCCGTGTTCGTGGGCCCGCACGCCCCCGTGCCGCTGGGCGACTACTCGGCCGGGTCCAACCACGTGCTCCCCACCTCGGGGACGGCCCGGCACTCCTCCGGCCTGAACACCGTGACGTTCCTGCGCCTGCAGCAGCGCATCTGCTACACGGAGACCGGGCTCGAGGAGGTCGCGGACGGGATCGGCGTGCTGGCCGAGGACGAGCGCCTGCCCGCGCACGCCGCCGCGATCCGCGCCCGCTTCGCGTGAGGGGGCGGGCGTGAGCGGCGTCCGCATCGACGCGTGGCTGTGGGCCGTGCGGCTGTACAAGACCCGGTCCGCCGCGACGGCGGCGGTGCGCGCAGGCCACGTGCGCATCGACGGCGAGCCCGTGAAGGCGGCGACGCCCGTCGTCGTCGGGAACCGGGTGCGGGTGCGCCAGGACGGACGCGAGCGGATCCTCGAGGTCACGGGGCTGATCGCCAAGCGGGTGGGTGCCCCCGTGGCCCGGCAGCAGTATGTGGACCGCTCCCCGCCGCCCGTGCCGCGGGAGCTGCTCGCCGTGCCGTACCGCGAGCGCGGCGCGGGCCGGCCCACCAAACGGGACCGCCGGCAGCTGGACGCGCTGCGCGGCCGCGACCGACGCTGAGCGTCTCAGTCCTCCCCGATCCGAACGGCCCGGTCGACGGCCGCGTGGACGAGAGGGTCGTGGCTTGCTACGAGTACCGCTGCCCCGGCATCGGCGTGCTCGCGCAGCAGAGCGATGGCCTCACGCGCCGTGACGCCGTCGAGGTGACCGGTGGGCTCGTCGGCCACGATCAGCTGCGGTCGCTTGGAAAGGGCTCGGACGAGGGCCACCCGCTGGGCCTCGCCCCCGGACAGCCGGCAGGCGGGCATGCCGAGCCGGTGCCCCAGTCCGAGCCGCTCGAGCTGGCCCCGAACCGTCTCCTGCGCCTCGCGCACCGACCCCGCCAGGCGCCCGCCGTGGATCCACACCCCCGCGTTGTCGAGCGCGGAGAGTTCCCCGATGAGTTCGCAGGACTGGTCCACGTAGCCCAGGTGCTCGCGTCGGTACCGGGCGAGGTCCCCGGCCGAGAGGTCCGCGACCTCCCCCTCCAGGGTTCCGTCGGAGCTGCGGTAGGCGATCCGCCCGGCCAATGGCCGCGACAGCCCGGCGAGGTGGCGGATCAGGGAGGACTTCCCGGTGCCGGAGCGGCCCCACAGCCCCACGACGTCACCGGGCGCGAGGGTCAGGTCCAGGGATTCGATGAGCACGCGAGTAAAGCCGTCGGAGTGGCGGTAGCCGACCTGCACGCGGTCAAGGGTGAGCACGGGCGCGATCACTCTCATGCGGGCTGCCCCTTCCAGGCGCGGGCGAGCTGGGCTCGCCGGGTGAGCAGGGCGGGCAGGTGCCGCCCCAGCAACCGGGCACGGGACCAGCCGGCGAGCAGAAGCACGGTGGCCTCCGCCCGGACGGGCGGGCCCTCCACCCGGTGCAGCTGTACCAGGAGGGCCATCCCCACGACGGCGGCCAACGCCCCTACGGCCAGGCGGTACGGCAGGTCCTGGGCCACGGCGACACCGGCCAGGAGGGAGGCTCCGGCCTCCCGGCGGGCCTGGAGGACGACGGCCATGAGCAGTCCAGATCCGACTGCCACGGCCGCGCGGTATGCGGCCCCCGTGAGCAGCCGCGGCCACGTGCGCGCGGTCCACCGGGTCAGCAGCGCGGCGGGGGTACGAGCCGGCCATGCCGCCCGGTCGCTGCCCTCCCGGACCGCGGCCGCGGCGGGGCGGGCCGCAAGCACTGCGGCGAGCGCCACGGCGGCGGCGAGCCCTGCCGTCGTCCCGAGGCCCACGGCCACCAGCTGCGGTGCCACGCCGAGGCGCCCGGGCACCGTGCCGACGACGGCGAGCGCGGCCATGGATGCGGCGAGTACTAGCAGTGTCGGGGCGTCCTCGCGGAGGTGGCGGTTCACGGTGGCGCCACGCGTCCATCCCTGGACGGCGAGCACCCCCGCCCGGCGGCGGCGGGGCGGCAGCGCAGCTGCCACGCACAGTCCCGCCAGGGCGGTCAGCAGGACCGCCACGGTCATCGTCTGGGAGGTCCCCGAGGTCCCGACGGCCGCCGAGACCCGCTGGGATGCGGCGAGCTCCGGGCCGAGCTGCCGCACGGTGCCGAGCGGCCCTGTGCGGGGCTCCCCGTCCGTGGAGTCGAACCGGTAGGACACCACCTGCATCTCGCGCGGCGCCAGGCTGGAGGCGGCCACGGTGGTCGTCGCGAACCCGGCGTCCTGCAGGAGCTGGGCCACGGCGTCGATCGTCGCGAGGTTCTCGGGGGTCAGGTCCGGGCCCACCTCGGCCACCCGCACGCGGACGGTGCTGAAGGGCCGCTCTAGTCCGAGCGCGCCCGCGGATGCGGCGTCCACGTAGGCGGCGGACATCTGGTTGGCGAGGCCGAACCCGGTGGAGGCGGGCCGCAGCCGGACGTCCCTCGGCGTTCCGTCGGGGTCCGCGATCAGGGTGGTGGGTAGTTCCACGTCCGTGAGCAGCGGTGCGATCCCCGCGAGGGCGGCGTCCGGCTCAGGGGTGATCGTGCCCACGCTGACCAACAGCGGTGCATCCCCCGTGCCGAACCGGCGGCCGTCATCCGTGGCCGTGTAGTACGCGGACTCCCTGGACGTGGATGCAGGCACCCCTCGGGTGACCTCGACGTCAGACCGGCCGGGGAGCGTGCCGGAGGCCGTCTCCACGGAGGCGACCTCGGCGAGGATCCTGTCCTCGAAGGGCGGTCGGGCCAGAGTCCGCGTCTCCTGCACCAGGGACAGGCGGGGGGAGTCATAGCTGAGGATCGGCTCCTGGCCCGTGGCCAGCCCTGGCACGGGTACCACGGTGACTCCGAGCCCGAGGCCGCCGTACCGTCCGGAGACGTCGGAGGTGGAGACCTCCCCCTGCCCGGAGGCCCCTCCGGCGGGCAGCGCCCACGTCGGCGTCCCGAGGATGCCGCGGGGCGCGGTGGGGTTGTTGGGATCCACCGGCGCCTGCTCGATGGCCAGTCGCGTCACCGGCTTGGGGTAGGGCGTGGCGCGCACCTCGAGGGACAGGGGCGCGGAGCCCACGCTCGTGGCGAGGAGCGGAACGGCGGTGAGCGAGTCCGCCGTGCGTCCGGCGTCATCCGCGAGGTTCTGAAGGTAGGCGGGGAGCCGGTCCTTCGCCTCGACGAGCGCGTCCGCCTCTTCGGTCCCGGCCCCAGCAAGCCGGTCGACAACAGAGGGAAGGGAGGCCGCCGGCGACGCCTGGGCGAGCACGCGGAAGGCGTCGGCAGCGGCCGGGTGCCCGCCGAGGGACAGCAGCTGCGCCTCGGCAGCCGCGTCCACCACCACCATGCGATTCCCCTGCGGGTCGGGCTCCGCCCATGGGGCGGCCCAGTACGTACCCGCCGGGGACTCACGCTGCGCCGCCGGAGGCGTCTCGCCGCGGGGTCCCATGGCCAGGGTGGGGAGCTCGACGTCCGTGCAGGGGCCCGGCTCGGGAGGAGCTGGATTGCAGACGGCGGGATCGTCCAGCAGCGGACGGGCGTCCGGGATCGGGCCGTGGGAGAAGGAGCCGATGAGCGTGGCATTCATGCCGATCACGGGGCGGGGTCCGAGACCGTCGTCCGTGCTCACCCTAGCGTCCAGGTCGAACGCGTGGGGACCCTCCACGCTGCCGTCTGCCGGGTACCCGATCATGACGGCGTCCTGGTTGGTGGTGCTGCGCACGCCGAGATCACCGAGCGGGGCGGCCACCTCGACACCGGGCACCGCCCGGATACGGTCGAGGTCCGCAAGGCTGAGACGGTCCGCCGAACTCGTCCACGCGGCGGTGTCCAAGGGCGCCGCCAAGGCTGCCGGGCTCGGGGCGGCGCCCGGCGCGGAAACCACGAGGTCGTAGGAGCCGCGCCACGAGGAGTCCACCAGATCCCGGAGCCGTCTCGAGGCCTGTGCCTGGACCGCAGTGGCCAGGACGAGAGCCAGGGCGAGGGCTCCGGCCACCAAACGCAGCATCTGCACGGCAGGGAACGCCGGCCACGCCGGGGTCGACCGGCGAGGGCCATATCCGGCGTTCACACGGCGCGTCATCCGCCGTCGTGATGGTGGCCTCATGCGGAGGGTGCGGTCAGCACCATCCGGAACGGCTTGTCATTGTCCACCGTGACGGTGAACGTCATCGGCCCCGCCTCATCCAAAGGGGGAGTCTCCGCCGACCAGCCGCCGCACAGCGCCTCCGATCCGGCCATCCAGGTCTTCGTTCCCTCGCCACCCCGTGAGGTCAGGATCTCCGTCTCACCGGTGGCATCCGAAGGACACATCACGATGACCCGAAGGACCGCACCCTGTTGGGCGTCCACGGTGATCTGCTGTGTGCCCGTCCCGACCGCCTCCTCCAGGACGGACTCCTTCTCCGGGTCGAGATAGTCCGCATCCGGATGCTGGCGCGTATACTCGACCAACGTCATCCCGTCCTCCTCGAACAACGCGGCGGGGAGTGCTTCCTCGCCGGCGGGTGACGACGCGGACGAACTGGTGGCGGAGGCCGACCCGGTTGCAGAGGGGGCCGCTGACGTCGGGGTGACGGAGGACGCCGCAGCGGTGGATGCATTCGCGGTGGAGGAGACGCTGCCCTGGGAAGCGGAGCATCCCGAGATGGCGGTACTGAGGAGAGCGGCGGCGACCACGGCGGCCACGGAACGAGCAGGGTGAGAAACAAGGAAGGAGGACATGGGGCACCTTCTGATGGTGAATGGATGGGCAGTGAAAATTCCGGCGCCCGGCGGTGCACGCCCGGCGCCGGAACCATTCGAGGTGTCAGAGGCGGTAGTGCTGGAAGTAGAACTGCTGCCACGGGGTGTAGAACGACCCGCTGCGCAGCGTGACCACATTGCAGCTCTTGTTCAGCATCTGACGGCTCCATGTGCCCTGGGCCCGCTTGGCGCCGATGGCGAGCTTGCCGCCATTCGTGTAGGTGCTTGGCACCTTCCACGACCCGCTCACGGTATTGGTGGAGGAATAATTGACCCCCACTCGGGTGCCGGCCTTGGCCGACACCCCCGCGAGGATTGCACTCACATCACCCGACAGCTCGCCCGTGATGTCACCGCTGACGCCGAAAGTCCGGCCCGTTGCGATAGTGAGCGTCACGCCGGGCGCCCCGGAGACGGAGGAGTAAGAAGAGTGTGATTGCTTGAAGATGTTCGACGTCACTGAGGTGTTCGTCCAATACTCCTCAGCGCAGTAAGCATCCAGTGATGGAGTGTCCTCGCCCGCCGGCGTCGGCGCAGCCCCGGCGCTCGGGGCTGCCGTCAAGAGACCTGCGACGACAGCGCCGGCCGACAATGCCGCGAGCTTCTTCTTAATGTCCATCCGCATGATCTGATCCCTCTCAGAGAACCGTCTGCGGGGGCCGCGGGCTGCGGTCTCGAGCTCCCCCCCTCTCGAGTGAGATGATCCTGGCTGGGGACGCGTGGCGTGTCAAGCATCACATTGGGGGAACTCTCATGACGCCGCGCGACCGCCGCGCTTTGACCGCCCCACGGACCCCTCCGTAGGGTGGTCCTCAGAATCACGAGTCCCCGTCATTCACGGCCCTGGCCGGCGGGACGGCAACCCTCTCACGCAGTAGTGGGGTGCTCCAGGTGATGATTCGGCCCCTCGGACACCCCGGCGGGCAAGTACCGCGTCTCCGCGGATCCGGGCGATCCGCGTTCCCGCCGTCTGCGGAGCCGCGTCAGTCATCGGAAGAGGACGCGCGCCATGACCCTGACCCACGAACCCCACACCGCCGCGTGGGACACCGACCTGTCCCTCGGCAACCTCCGCTCCGGCCTCTCGGCCTTCCCCACCGGGGTCGTCGCGCTGGCGGGCCTCGCCGACGACGTCCCCGAGGTGATGGTCTCCTCCTCCTTCGGCGTGGGCATCTCCTGGGAGCCGGCCCTGGTGTCCTTCTCCGCGCAGAACAGCTCCCGCACCTGGCCGCGCCTGCGCCGGGCCGGGGCGATCGGCGTCTCCCTGCTCGCGGCGGACCAGACGCCGCTGTGCCGTCAGCTGGCCTCCCGCGAGGGCGCCCGCTTCGCCGGTCTCGACGTGCACCGCAGCCCGCACGACGCCCTGCTGATCGGGGGTTCCTCGCTCTGGCTCGAGACGCGGGTGCACGCCGAGGTCCCGGCGGGCGACCACACGGTGGTGCTGCTCGAGGTGACGGCCTTCGCGGATCACACGGACACCGCTCCCCCGGCCGCCCTGCACCGCAATCTCTTCCACGGCCTGCGCGCGCTCTGAGCGAACTCCAGGTGAACAATCGGGCCCCTGGTTCCCGGTCGGCGAGATCCGTGCAATGATGGAGCCTGAAGTTGATCAAGCTGTATCCCGCCATCTTCACTGCTCGTCAGCCCGGCATCGCCGGCGTCGATGAGTGTTGGGCAAGCGGTTCAGTCTCGCCGCTTCACCCGCGTCCCACATCCGGGCCGCGGTCCAACACCGCCACCGCACCGCGGGGGCACATCGAAAGGACACCATCATGGCTGTCGGTACTGTCAAGTGGTTCAACGCTGAGAAGGGCTACGGCTTCATCGCCCCCGAGGACAACTCTGCGGACGTGTTCGTGCACTTCTCCGCCATCCAGGGCAATGGCTTCAAGGAGCTCCAGGAGAACGACCGTGTCGAGTTCGAGACCCAGGACGGCCCCAAGGGCCTCCAGGCCGCCAACGTGACGAAGCTCTGATCTTCGCCTGACGCACGGCTTCCGACGCCCCCGGTCCGCACGGACCGGGGGCGTCGTCGTATGCGCTTCCGTGCGCCCTGCACGCCTCCGCGCTCCGCCGTACGCCCGTTCGACCGCGGCGCTGCGACATCACCGCAGGGCAGCACTGCGGTGATGTCGCTGAGGCGCGGTCCTCCGCGGTGGGTCTCGTTCTGGCCCTGCACGTCAGGGCGCGCCCCGCCGGCCCACGTGGCGACGCAGCAGCAGCACCACGCCCAGGGCCAGCAGATACCCGACGGCGACGACCGCGAAGCCGGCCCGGTAGTCGCCCGTGACGTCGCGCAGCACGCCCATCACCAGCGGACCCAGGGCGAAGCCGGCATACATGCCCATCGAGTTCGCCCCGGTCGCACGGCCGAGCCGCTCGGCCGGCACCTCGCTCAGCAGGCCCGCGTTGATCACGACGTTGGCGCCCAGCACCGTCAGGCCGTGCACCGCGGCGCCCACCCACAGCAGGGCCGGCAGGTCCAGCAGGTCCGCGGCGAGGAACACCACGACGCCAGCCACGGCACCCAGGCAGATCACGGTCAGCAGGGTGGTGGGCCGGTCTCCGGCGCTCATCCGCCGGCTCCACCCGATCCGGGAGAGCACCCCCACCACCCCGGACACGGCCGCCGCGGCACCGCCGGCCACGAGCGTCATCCCCAGCGTCTCGACGGCGAACAGCGGCAGGTACGTGTTCGTGGCCTGCATGCCCAGGCCGGTGAGGAACGCGATCGCCGCGAAGAACCAGACCGTGGCCGGCAGGGGCGAGGTGTCCCGCCGTCGTCGTCCGCCGGCGGGGGCGATCGTTGGCTGCGGCGCCCCGGGCAGCGGCGGGGCGGCGACCAGGGCGAGCACCCAGAGCGCCCCGATGAGCCCCGCGGCCGCCAGCGCGGCGCCCGTCCAGCCCAGGGCGAGGGACGCGGCCGGGAAGAACAGGCCGCCGACCAGCTGGGCCGCCTGCACCCCGGACTGCTTCACCCCGACCCACCCGATCCGCCTCTCCGGCGGTACCACGGTGCGGATGATCCGGTTCGTGGTGGGGTTGGAGATGGCCTGCGTGACGCCCGCGACGGCGGCCGCCGCGTACAGCACGGGCAGGGACGGGGCGACGGCGCCGAGCACGAGCGCCGCGGCGGTGCCCCCGAAGATGATGCTCAGCTGCGCGCGGGCGGACAGGCGGTCGGCGGCCCGGCCGAGGCCAAGGGAGGTGACGGCGGCCGCCGCGAACACGACCGTCATCACGGTGCCGAGCTGGCCCGAGGTGACGTCGAGCCGCTCCATCACGACCGTGGAGGAGGCGGAGACGCCGTAGTTGAACAGGGGCCCGGCGCCCATCGCCGCCAGCAGCACCCACAGCAGGGCCACGGAGGGGCGGCGGGCGGCGGCGCGGGCGGGCGGGGTCACGGCCCCAGGCTACGACCCCTCACGCGACGAGGCGGGAAATCCATCTCATGGGCGCCCGGGGGCGTCGTGTGCGGTGGATTTCCCGCCTCGAAAGGGGCGGGGATGACTGCGGGGGCGGGTCAGCCGACGCGGCCCTCACCGCGGTGCTCGCCCTCCACGCGGCCGGTGGTCCCCCGCCGGGTGACCTCCTCGCCATCCTGGCGCTCGGGCCGCTCGCCGGCCTCCGCCGGCAGGCCCTCGTTCTCGTCGGTGGGCGTCTCGCCGGCGGTGGCGGCGGCTGCCGGATCCTGCGGGGTCTGACGACGCCCGCCGTGCGAGGACAGCGACTCCCCTTCACCCAGCGAGCTGACGCGCGGCATCGGCGACGTGGTCAGCGGCACGGACTCGGCCTGCCGGGCGCCGACCAGCGTGGAGCCCGCCCCGGAGATGGGCGAGCCCTGCACGGGGGCGCCGGCCGCCTCGCGGCCCGGGATCAGCAGCTCGGAGCGCCACTCGGGGTCACGCTCGGTGAGGTAGTCCACGCGGGCGTGCTCGCCGAAGTGGTCCGCGTCCGCCTCCTCCCAGTCCATGGCCCAGCCGGCGGGCGGGTCGTTGAGCAGCTCGTCCGTGCGCAGCCAGTGGTAGATGGACGCGTACGAGCGGGTGCTCAGGTGGTCCACGCGGCGGCGCAGCATGCGGGTGTTCAGCTGGGACGGATGCGTCAGGCCCATGGACGCCATGATCTGCACGGCCTCGCGCACGGTCAGGCGGTGGTAGTTGAAGACGCGGTTGCCCTTGTCCTCCACGTCGATGGCGCGCATCAGACGCGGGTCCTGCGTGGCCACCCCCACGGGGCACTCGTTCGTGTGGCACTTCTGCGCCTGGATGCACCCGGTGGCCATCATCATCGCGCGGGCGGACATGGTGAAGTCCGCGCCCTGGATCAGACGCTTGACGATGTCCGAACCGGTGGCGACCTTGCCGGCCGCGCCGAGCTTGATCATGTGGCGCAGGCCGGTGCCCACGAGCGCGTTGTGCACGAGCATGAGGCCCTCGGTCAGCGGAGTGCCCACGCGGTCCGAGTACTCGAGCGGGGCGGCGCCGGTGCCGCCCTCGGAGCCGTCCACGATGATGAAGTCGGGGGCGATCCGCTCCTCCCAGATGGCCTTGGTCATGGCCAGCACGTCCACGCGCGAGCCCACGCAGAACTTGATGCCGATCGGCTTGCCGTCCGAGAGCTCACGGAGCTGCTCGATGAACTTGACCATCTCGCGCGGGGTGCGGAACGCGGAGTGGGACGCCGGGGACAGGCAGTCCTTGTCCATCGGGATCTCGCGGGCCTCGGCGATCTCGGCGGAGATCTTCTCCTTGGGCAGCATGCCGCCCAGACCGGGCTTCGCGCCCTGGGAGATCTTGATGGTGATGCCCTTGACCTCGGGCAGCAGCGCCTTCTCGGCGAACTTCTCCGGGCTGAAGGTGCCGTCCTCGTTGCGGCAGCCGAAGTAGCCGGAGCCGATCTCCCAGAACAGGTCCGCCCCGTTGCCGCGGTGGTACTTGGTGAGGCCGCCCTCGCCGGTCTCGTGGATGAACCCGCCCAGGCCGGCGCCCTTGTTCATGGCGGTCACGGCGTTGGCGGAGAGGGAGCCGAAGGACATGGACGAGATGTTCATCAGCGAGATGTCCACGGGCCGGCGGCAGTCCGGGCCGCCGATCCGCACCGTGGGGGGCTCCTCCGGCGGGTTGACCGGGGCGGTGGAGTGCAACAGGAACTCGTAGCCGATCTCCGAGGTGTCCCGCTCGGTGCCGAACGCCTTGTGGCTGTCCAGGCCCTTCGCACGGGCGTAGACGATCGAGCGGGTGTCCCGGTCGAACGGCTTGCCGTCGAAGTTGCGCTCGATGAAGTACTGCTGGATCTCGGGGCGGATCGACTCCAGCAGGTACCGCATGTGGCCGAGCACGGGGTAGTTGCGGAGGATCGCATGCCGCTTCTGGGTCATGTCCCACACGGCGAGCACGAGCAGCGCCACCAGGAGGACCGCCAGCACCCACCACGCGCCGCCGCCGATGGCGGCCACCAGCACGACGACGAGCGCGGCCAGCGAGAGGGTCACGACGATCAGGAGTCTGTTGTTCACCCGACCATCGTGCCCCATATCACTCGAACGTTCATCCTCGCCGCACTGTGTCGAGGTCCCACGCGTGGGGCAGGGGCGTCCGGGTCGACGGCAGGGCCACGCTGCGCCGCCACTCGTGCAGCCACTCCGGCAGCGTCGGCTCCCCCGCGAGGTCGTGGCCGGCCGCCGCCGCGATCGCCCGGATCTCGTCGTTCTCCACGGGGCGGCCGTCCTTCTTGCGCAGGCGCGTGCAGATGTACGCGCGCACCGCGACGTCGCCGTCGACCACCACGCGCTGCTCGAACCACACCGCGCGCTCGTCCAGGCCGATCAGCCGCGTCTCCACGTCGAACCGCTGCCCCAGGGTCACGGAGCGGCGGAACGCGATCTGCTCGGCCTGCACCACGGGCGTCCAGCCGCGACGGCGGATCTCGTCCCAGAGACCGGTGCGGACCATCGCGTCGAAGCGGCCGAGGTCGAACAGCCCGAAGTACTGGCCGTTGTTGACGTGCAGGGCGATGTCCACGTCCGTGGGCAGGGCGCGCATCGGCAGCGTCGTCGGCTCCCAGAGCCCGACGCGCGGGCGGCGGCGGGCGCGGGCGACGACCCAGATCGTGCGGGGGATCAGATGCATGGGATGTTCCTCCTCGGGGTCACAGGACCCCCTCGGTCAGATGGTCCGGCGTGCCGAACCGGTGGGCGGTCACGGACACGGCCTGTTCGTGCAGGAACGGCAGCAGCTCCACCTCACCGGCGCTCACCACGGGGCCAGCGTAGACCGCCACGTCGGGGGTGTCGCCGAGCGCCGCGTGGAGCGCGGTCCGCGCCGCCTCGGCCGCTTCCCGGTTGCCGGTCCAGTCGGCGACGAGCCGGATCCGTGCGTCGCCGCCGCCCTCCGTCGCGGGCGGGACCAGGGCCAGCCGCCGGGCGCGGTCGTGGAACACGGCGTCGTCCTCGACGACGACGTCCACCGGCGCGGCCGTGCCGGCACCCTCCGTGCGGACGGACCGGACCAGCTCCTCCACCCGGCCGCGCACGGCCTCGGCCGAGAGCCTGTCCGCGTCGGGCCCCTCCGCGGTGGGGGTCGGGCGCAGGCTCACGGTCATGGGCGCCCCGGCGCGCAGGCCGGCGGAGACGATGCGCAACAGGTGGTCGGCGGGCCCCGAGTGCCGGCGCACGAGGACCGGGGTGGGGACGTGACGCATCACGTTCCGCTCGGCCTCGAGCGCGGAGACGTCCGTGGCCACCCCGAACACGGTGGTCCACGCGTGGGTGTCGAGGGCGCGGGCGGTCTCGAGCCAGGACGCTCCCGCACCGTCGGCCTCGGACCCGGGCCGTCCCTCTCCCCCGGCCCACGTGGGCGCGTCCTCCCAGTCCACGAGGCCGTGCAGGTAGTGCGGCCCGCCGGCCTTCGTGGTGGGGCCGACGACGGAACGCTTCCAGCCGCCGAAGGGCTGGCGGCGCACGATGGCCCCGGTGATGCCGCGGTTCACGTAGAGGTTGCCGGCGCGCACGCCGCGCAGCCACACGTCGATCTCCTCCCGGTCCAGCGAGTGCAGCCCGGAGGTGAGGCCGTAGTCCACGGCGTTCACGATCCCGATCGCCTCCTCGAGCGTCTCGGCCGTCATCACGGCCAGCACGGGGCCGAAGTACTCGGTGAGGTGGGCGTCGGCGCCGGGGCGGACGCCGGAGCGGATGCCCGGGCTCCACAGGCGACCCGTCTCGTCCAGCTGCCGCGGACGCAGGGCCCACCGCTCCCCCGGGCCGAGCTCGGTGAGCCCGCGGCGCAGCTTCTCGCCGGGGGCCTCGATCACGGGGCCCATCTCGGCGCGCGGGTCCGCGGGGTGCGCCACGTGCAGGGACGAGGCGGCGTCCAGCAGCTGCCGGTGGAAGCGCTCGGAGGTGGCCACGGAGCCGACGAGCACCACGAGGGAGGACGCCGAGCACTTCTGGCCGGCGTGACCGAACGCGGACTGGACCACGTCCTTCGTGGCCAGGTCCAGATCCGCGGACGGGGTCACGATCACGGCGTTCTTGCCGGAGGTCTCGGCGAGCAGGTGCAGGTCGGGGCGCATCCCCTTGAACAGCCGTGCGGTGTCCCAGCCGCCGGTGAGGATGAGCCGCTCGACGGCCGGGTCGGTCACGAGCACCGCGCCGACCTCCGCCTCGTCCTCGTCCGCCAGCGTCACCAGGCGCACGAGGTCCGCGGGGTCGTGCCCGGCGAGCGGGCCGCCGTCGTCGAACAGGCCCGAGTCCCGCAGCCCGGCCACGATCAGCTCCCACGCGACCGCGCCCGTCCGCTCGGACTGCGGGGCCGGCTTGAACACCACGGGCGAGCCGGCGCCGAGCGCGGCGAGGACGCCCCCGACCGGGATGGCCACGGGGAAGTTCCACGGCGGGATCACCAGGGTCAGGCGGACGGGCACGGCGCGAGCGCCCTCCACCGCGTCCAGGCCGCGGGCCAGGCGCGCGTAGTAGTGCGCGAAGTCCACGGCCTCGGAGACCTCGGGGTCGCCCTGGTCCAGGGTCTTGCCGGTCTCGGCGGCGGCCACCTCCAGCAGACGGGCCCGGCCGGCGTGCAGGGCCCGGCCGACGGCGTCCAGCGCGTCGGCGCGCTCGTGGCCGGTGAGCGCGCCCCAGCGGGCGCCGGGGTCGGCGGTGGCGGCGATGGCGGCGCGGGCGTCGTCGGCCGTGGTGGCGCGGTGGGCGCGGACGGTGTCCGTCCCGAGGTCCGAGCCCGGGACGGCCGTGAGGATCCGGCGGGCCCACTCCCGGTTGCCGGGCAGCGCGGGGTCCGTGTCCGGGGTGTTGGCGAAGCCGTCCACGGGGGCGGGGGTCGGCCCGTCCTCCCCGCGGGACCGGTCCTGGACGCGGTTCGGACGGGGCACGGCCGCGTCCAGGTGGCGCAGCGAGGCGCGGAAGCGCTCCTCCTCGCGGGCGAACAGGTCCGCGTCCGCGCCCAGGTCGAACACGGCGGACATGAAGTTCTCCGGGGAGGCACCCTCCTCGAGGCGGCGCACGAGGTAGGAGATCGCCACGTCGAACTCCTCGGGCCGCACCACGGGCGTGTAGAGCAGCAGGGCGCCGACGTCGGCCCGGACGGCGGCGGCCTGGCCGGTGGCCATGCCGAGCAGCATCTCGAACTCCACCGCGGCCGAATCGAGGCCGCGGCGCTCGATCAGCCGGTGGGCCAGGGCCACGTCGAAGAGGTTGTGCCCGGCCACGCCGATGCGCACGTGGGCCAGATGCTCCGGGGTGAGCGCGTAGTTGAGCACGCGCTTGTAGTTGGTGTCCGCCTCCTGCTTCGAGCCCACCGTGGCCAGCGGCCAGCCCGTCAGGGAGGCCTGCATCCGCTCCATGGGCAGGTTGGCGCCCTTGACCACGCGTACCTTGACCGGGGCGCCGCCGGCGGCGACGCGGCGCGCGGCCCACTCCTGCAGGCGCACCATGGCCGCGAGCGCGTCCGGCAGGTAGGCCTGCAGCACGATGCCGGCCTCGTAGTCGCGCAGGCCCGGCTGCTCGAGCAGGGCGGTGAACACGTTGAGCGTGAGGTCGAGGTCGCGGTACTCCTCCATGTCCAGGTTGATGAAGGTGTCCCGGTCCCGGGCGAGCTCGAACAGCGGGGTGAGCCGCTCGGTGATGTCCGCGACGGCCTCGTCGAACGCGTAGGGCGCGTGCGGGGCGGTGGCGGCGGAGACCTTCACGGACACGTAGTCGACGTCGTCGCGGCGGATCAGCGCGGCGATGCCCTCGAGCCGGCGGTCCGCCTCGCCCTGACCGAGGATCGCCTCGCCCAGCAGGTTGATGTTCAGCCGGGTGTGCTCGTCGCGCAGGGCCGTGATGGCCTTGCCGAGCTGCCGGTCCCGCGCGTCGACGATCAGGTGGGAGACCATGCGCCGCAGCACGCGGCGGGCCGTGGGGACGGCGATGCGCGGCACAAGCGGGGCCGCGCGGCCGCCGGCGCCGAGGACGGCGCGCAGTGCCGGGGGCAGGAAGCCGGGGGCGCGGCCGGCGAGCTCCCGCAGCGCCCGGGCGGCGATCGCGGGGTCCTCGGGGCGGACCACGTGGTCCACGAAGCGCACGATGAAGTCGAGGCCGCCCGGCTCCTTCAGGGCGCCCGCCAGCTGGCGGGCCGCGAAGTCGGCCTCATGGTCGCGGGACTCGGCGAGCCAGCGCCTCACCTGCGCGACGGCGTCGTCGGCGAGGGCGTGCAGGTCGGCGGGGTCGGGGATCCCGCCGGTCGCGCCGAGGACCCGGTCGAGATCGTCGTGGTCCTGGGCGGAGAACGTCGCGGTCATGGCCGCACTCTGCACGTGTGCCGGGTCACAGGTCAAACCGCCGCGGCTTCCTGTCAGACGCCTATGCTCGATGGACATCCCCTCGCCGCGCGCCCGCGCGTCGCCGCCGTCTTCCCAGGAGCCCGTCCGCCATGGCCGCCGCCGACCCCGTCCCCACCGACGCGCGGGAGCGCCGGGACGTCGTCGTGCCCGTGCCCGGACCCGAGGACCCGCCCGAGCGGGCCTGGCTCGTCCTGCCCCACCGCCACCCGGTGCGGACGCTGCTGGACGAGACGCGGGACGCCGTCGTCGGCCTGGCCGAGACGCTCGCCGCCGTACTGCCGGTGACCGTGCTCGCCCACCCGCGCGACGCCGGGGCGGCGCGGCTGGTGCCCCCGGAGGTGGACCTGCTGCGCGCGCCCGTGGGCTCGCCGCTGCTGGGCCGCACCGGGCCGAGCTTCGTCCGGCGCCCCGAGGGCCTGGCCGCCGTCGCCTGGCGCAGCGCCGCGGGCCTGACCGGGACCGGGCCGCTCGACGGAGCGGCCGCGACGGCCGTGGCGGAGGCGGCGGGACTGCCGCTGCTCACGCCCCTGCTGTGCGCCCCGCGCGGGGCCTGGGTGACCGACGGCGAGGGGACGGCCGTGGTGGCCGCGGACCCCTTGCTGGACGGGCGGATCAACGGCGCGTGGACCCCCGGCCAGGTGGCCGCCGAGTTCGCCGCCCTGCTGGGGATCACCCGGGTGCTGTGGCTGCCGCCGGCACCGCGGCCGGACACCGGGCCGTGGGGCGGGCCCGGCCACCTGGCCTCGTGGGTGCGGCTGCGGGGCGACGGCGAGGCCGCCGTGCACTGGCGCGGCGACCGGTTCCACCCCGAGCACCCCTACGCCGCGGCGGTGCTGCGCTTCCTGCAGGGCGCCGACGACGCCGCCGGACGGCCCCTGCGCGTGCGCACGGTGACCGGGGCGGCGCAGCCCGCCGCGTACGACCCGGCCGAGCGGGGCCCCCGCTCCCTCCTGGACACTCTGCCGCTGGGCGCGGCGGTGCTGCGCCCGGCGTTCGAGGACGCCGCGGGCGAGGAGGCCGCGGCCGCCGCGTGTGCGGCACTGCACCCGGGGCTGCCCCAGCTGTCGTTCCCCGCCCCGCCGCTGCTGCGGCTGGCCGGCGCGCTCAACGACCTGGTGCTGCTCCAGCCTCGCCCGTGACCTCGTCCGCCGCGGGGCCGTCCTCGTCTCCACCGTCCGCCGGGGCGCGGTCCTCGTCTCCACCGTCCGCCGGGGCGCGGTCCTCGTCTCCCCCGTGCGCGTCGGACCGCCAGGCCGCCGGGCGCAGCCGTTCCAGGAGCGAGGACTGACGGCGCTCCATGCCCTTCAGATCCGAGGCGATGAGCGCGTTGATCCAGCGGGCGTTCGGGTCGGCGTCGATCAGCACGGCCTTGGCCAACAGCGTGCAGGGCAGCGCGAGGATGGCGCCGAGCGGGCCCAGGACCCAGGCCCAGAAGAGCAGGGAGAGGAAGCTGACGGTGGGGATCACGCCGATCGCGTCGCCGGCCACCTTGGGCTGGATCACGGACTGCAGCACGAAGTTCAGCACCGAGTAGCTGACCACCACCCACAGGAAGTCGGACCAGCCGCCCGCCGCCAGGCCCAGGACGGCCGGCGGCAGCAGGCCGATGATGAAGCCGACGTTCGGGACGTAGTTGGTGAGGAAGCTGAGCACGCCCCACACGAGCGCGAGTGGGACGCCGATCAGCATGAGGGCGATCACGTCCAGCACCGCCACGATCAGGCCGAACACCGTGGTGACCACCCAGTAGCGGCGCACGCCCTGGGCGAACTCGACCAGGGCGTGGCCGAACTCATGGCGGGCGGTGCTGAGCAGGCGGACGCGGCGTTCGACGTCCATCGAGTCCATCGCCAGGAAGAACATGCCCATGATCACGGTGACGAGCAGGCCGAAGACCGCGTAGACGTTCGTGGCGATCTTCGTGACGGCGCTGACGGCCGTCCCGGTCACGGCGCTCATGTCGATCGAGGCCAGCTGCTGGGACACCATGTCCGGGGTCACGCCGCGCTCGCTGAGCCAGTGCGAGACGTCCAGGACGATCTGCTGGAAGCGGTCCGTGTACTTCGGCAGCTCCGCCACCAGCTCGAGGCCGGACCACACCATCATGCCCCCGAACACGCCCATCACCGCGACGATCAGCAGGACGGTGGTGGTGGCGCCGAGCACGGGGTGCAGGCCCCGGCGGATGAGCCAGGCCTGCAGCGGGTAGGCCACGATCACGAGGTTCAGCCCCAGGAAGACGGGCGCCGCGATGGAGGCGATCCCCTGGAAGAACTGCACCACCAGCACCAGGCCCGCGAGCGTCAGGACGATCACCAGCATGCGCGGCCACATGCGGTGGGGGCGGCGGATGTCCCAGTCGGAGGCGGGGCTGGACGAGGCGGGCGGCGGGGTCACCCCCGCGGGCTGTGCGGCGCTCACGCGGGCAGTCTATGCGCGGGCCGGACGGGGTAGGGTCGGGACCAGTCCACATCGACAGGGGAGCGCCCGCGCGGCGCTGAGAGTGCGGTCCGCCGCAGACCCTCGAACCTGCTCCGGTCCGCACCGGCGAAGGAAGTCGAGTCTCCCGGTCGACGTCGTCCCGGGATTCCGGTGGCGGCCTCGTCCCGGCCCCTCTGCCGTCCCAGAGGAGAACCGCCATGTCCCGCACCCCGCACCGCGCCCTCGCCGCCCTCTCGGTGGCCGCCCTCGCCCTCACCGGCTGTTCGGTGTCCGGCTCGTCCGGCGACGGGGCGTCGTCGTCCGCCTCCGGGGCCGGCGGCGGCGAGCCGACGACGGTGACGATCATGACGCACGACTCGTTCAACCTGCCCCAGGAGCTCGTCCAGAAGTTCGAGCAGGAGTCCGGCTACACCCTGAAGACCACGGCCCCCGGCGACGCCGGCAGCGTGGTGAACCAGCTCCTGCTGGCCAAGGACGAGCCCACCGTGGACGGCGTCTACGGCGTGGAGGACCACTCGGCGCACCGCCTCGTCCGCGAGGGCGTCGTCGCCGCCTACACACCGAAGGACCTGCCCGCCTCCGCGCAGGACCGGATGGTGGAGGACCGCATGACCCCGGTGGACCAGGGCCAGGTGTGCTTCAACACGGATCCGGCGTGGTTCACCGACCACGACGTCGAGGCCCCCACCTCGATCGACCAGCTCGACGACCCCGAGTACGCGAAGCTGACGGTCGCCACCTCCCCCGTGGCCTCCTCCCCCGGCCTGGCGCTGCTCGCGGCCACCACGGAGAAGTACGGCGACGACGGCTGGCAGGACTGGTGGCAGGGCCTGATGGAGAACGGCGGCAAGGTCGCCGACAGCTGGTCCGACGCCTACAACTCGGACTTCTCCGGCGGCGAGGGCAAGGGTCAGTTCCCGGTGGTGCTCTCCTACTCCTCCTCCCCCGCGTTCGCCCCCGAGACCGAGGTGATCGAGGACTCCTGCACCCCGCAGGTCGAGTACGCCGGCGTGCTCGAGGGCGCGAAGAACCCCGAGGGCGCGCAGGCGTTCGTGGACTTCCTGCTCACCGAGGAGGTCCAGTCCGCCCTGCCCGAGTCGATGTACATGTACCCGATCGACGAGTCAGTGCAGCTGCCCGAGGAGTGGGCGCAGAACGCGCCGCTCGTCGAGGACGCCATCACCCCGGACCCCGCCCGCATCGACGAGCGCCGCGAGGACCTGCTGAAGGAGTGGACCGCCCTGTCCGAGGCCTCCCGGCGCTGATGTCCGCGCTCACCGAGGTCGCGGCCCCCGGCACGGACCTGCCGCGCCGGCGGGCCCGCGGCCGGGGGGACGGGCTCGGCCCGTGGTGGCTGGTGGCCGCCGTCCTGCCGGTCGCCTTCCTGCTCGTCTTCTTCGCGTGGCCCGTGGCGGCCATGCTCTGGCGCGGGATCGGCGGCGACGCGGACGCGTTCACCGGCGCCGTGGACCTCACCGCCTTCGGGGAGACCCTCGCCCGCGAGCGCACGTGGCGCATCCTCGGCCAGACGCTCGGGATGGCCGCCGCCGGAACGGTGGTCTCCGTGGCGCTCGGCCTGCCGACCGCGTTCGTGCTGCACCGGCGTCGCGTCCCGGGGCGGGCCGTGCTCCGCGCCCTCGTGCTCGTGCCGTTCGTGCTGCCCACGGTGGTGGTCGGCGTCGCGTTCCGCGCCCTGCTCGCCCCCGGCGGACCGCTGGGCTTCACCGGGCTGGACCAGACGACCACCGCCGTCGTGCTGGCCATGGTCTTCTTCAACGTGTCCGTGGTGGTGCGCCAGGTGGGCGCGCTGTGGAACGCGCTGGACCCGCGCCAGACCGAGGCCGCCCGCACCCTGGGCGCCTCGCCGTGGTGGGCGTTCCGCACCGTGACGCTGCCCCAGCTCGCCCCGGCGATCGCCGCGAGCGCGGCGCTGGTGTTCCTGTTCTGCGCGTCCGCGTTCGGCATCGTCCAGACGCTCGGCCGGCCCGGCTACGGCACGCTCGAGTCGGAGATCTGGGTGCAGACCTCCGTCTACCTGGACCTGCGGACCGCGGCGGTGTTCTCCGTGCTGCAGTTCGCGGTGGTGCTGGCCGCCGTCGTGGTCTCCGGCGTGACGGCGGCGCGCACCCAGCGGGCGCTGCGCCTGCGGGAGACGCCGCCGGCCCGGCTCACGCGCGCGGACGCGGTCCCGGTGGCCGTGATGCTCGCGGTGGTGGCGCTCGTGGTGGCGCCGATCCTGACGCTCGTGGTGCGCTCCTTCCACACCCGCCACGGCTGGGGGCTGGGCAACTACGAGCTGCTCTCCACGAGCGCGGGCAGCGGGTTCGTGGGCGGGTCGACGCCGGCGCAGGCGCTCGAACAGTCCCTGCGGGTGGCCGTGGACGCCACGCTCGTGACGCTCGTGGTGGCCGTGCCGCTGGCCCTGCTGCTGACCCGGCCCTTCCGCTCACGCGCGGCGCTGGCGGCCCAGCGGGCCCTCGACGGCGCCCTGCTCCTGCCGCTCGGGGTGTCCGCGGTGACCGTGGGCTTCGGCTTCGTCGTGTCCCTGCGGGCCACGTTCCCGGAGCTGGCGGCCTCGGGCGTGCTCGTGCCGCTGGCCCAGGCGGTGGTGGCGCTGCCGCTCGCGGTGCGGGCGCTCGTGCCCGTGCTCGCGGCGGTGGATCCGCGGCTGCGGGAGGCCGCGCGCACCCTCGGGGCGGGCCCGTGGCGGGTGCTGGCCACCGTGGACGGCCCGTTCCTCGCCCGCGGCGTGGGCGTGGCCGCGGGCTTCGCGTTCGCGGTGTCCCTGGGCGAGTTCGGGGCCACGAGCTTCCTGGCGAGCCCGTCCGCGCCCACCCTGCCGGTGCTGATCGCCCGGCTGCTGGGCCGGCCGGGCGCGGACAACTACGGGATGGCGCTCGCGGCGGCCACGGTGCTGGCCGTGCTGAGCGCCGGGATCATGCTGGTGTGCGAGCGGCTGCGCCCCCGGGGCCCGGCCGGGGCGGGAGGTCTCTGATGACGCCGACGGCGACGGGGGCCTCCCTCCGGCTGCGGGACGTGGCGATCCGCTATCCGGACGGCTCCACCCCCGTGCGGGGGACGGACCTGGACGTGGCCGCCGGGGAGATCGTGGCGCTCGTGGGCGCCTCCGGCTCGGGCAAGTCCACCATCCTGCGCGGGATCGCCGGGCTCGAGGACGTCGTGGCGGGCACGGTGGAGCTCGACGGGCGGGACGTGGCCGCGGTGCCGACGCACCGCCGGGGCGTGGGGATGGTGTTCCAGGACGGGCAGCTGTTCCCGCACCGGACCGTGGGCCGGAACGTGGCGTACGGTCTCGAGTCCGCCGGCTGGGACCGGGCCCGGCGGCGGGCACGCGTGGCCGAGCTGCTGGACCTGGTGGGCCTGACCGAGCTCCAGGACCGGCCCGTGCAGCGGCTCTCCGGCGGGCAGGCCCAGCGCGTGGCGCTGGCCCGGTCGCTGGCCCCGGCCCCGCGGGTGCTCCTGCTGGACGAGCCGCTGTCCGCGCTCGACGCGGACCTGCGCCGGCGCCTGGCCGAGGACATCCGGACGGTGCTGCGGGCAGCGGGGACGACCGGCGTCGTCGTCACCCACGACCTCGCGGAGGCGGCGGTGATGGCCGACCGCACCGTGCGCCTGGGCGCGGGCGGACGCATCGCGGCGGAGGAGGACGGCCCGGCGGTAGCCTCTCAGGCATGACCCCGCCCGCACCCCGCCCCCGGCTGACCGCCCAGGACGTGGTGGACGCCGCCGTCGGGATCCTGCAGGACTTCGGCATGGGCGACCTGTCCATGCGGCGCGTGGCCGCGGTGCTGGGCGTGCAGGCCTCCGCGCTGTACTGGCACGTGCCGGACAAGCAGTCGCTGCTGGCGCGGGTGGCGGACCGGATCGTCGCCGAGGCGGAGGAGACCGTGCGCGCCCGCCGCGTCACGGACCTGGCGGGCCGCGCCGAGGCCGCGGAGGCCGCCCTGCTGCGGCACCGGGACGGGGCGGACGTGGTGCTCTCCGCCCTCGCGCTCGGGCTGGGCGGCCTCGGCCTGCACCGTCTGCTCACCGAGGCGGCGGACACCCCGGAGGACGGGGAGCGGGCCCTGGCGCTGCTGCTGGGCACCGTGTCCCTGCGGCAGCAGCGCGCGCAGGCGCAGGCGCTCGGCGTGCCGACCGGCCCGGACGTGCAGCGGCACCGCACGGACCCGCTCTGAGCCCCCGTCCGGCGCCGCCGCGCGGGAGGCCGAGGAGAGGAGACCTGCCTCCTCACAGGTGCGCTCGGTAAGGTCGGGCGGACAGGTCGGGACGGGTCGTCCCCTTCGTTCAGGGCGATCCCGCCCGACCGCCGCAGGACCAGCATGGCCCGCCGGACCCGGCTCACAGCGTCGGCGCGGTCTCCTTCGACACAGCCGGCGAAGCCATGGGAGCACGGATCAACCACCCGCGGACGGTCGTGGACCGGACGCTGCATCACGACGTCGAGGCCGCGCACCCCGCGGCGCTCGTCGACGTGGGCTGGGACTTCCGTGGTCCGGGCGCCAAGGGGGAGGAGCAGCACCGTCCCCTGCGCGTGGTCCGTGCGCGCCGGCCTCGGGGCGCCCCGCGGGACCGCAACGACGTCGACCTCACGCGCACCGGCCCCGTCGTCCCACGCCCCGCCCCGCCGCGCACCCGGATCCGCCGGGACGGCGTCCGCGTGGTGGCCAGCCCGCTGGCCATGCTGCCCGGCGTGGACCACGGCCCCGCCCTCCGCCTGGACCTGCACCCGACGACGGGGGGCATCGTCTACGTGGCCCGCGAGCTCGAGCTGCGCGAGCTCGGCGACGACGTCCGCGGCCAGGTCTACACCGGCATGATCGGCACGGCGCACCTGAGCGCCTTCTGGTCCACCGTCACGGTCGAGCTGCCGCCGGAGCGCCCGGTGATCGTGCGGCTGCGCTCGGACCGGGACGCCGAGCTGCTCGCCCTGCTCGAGGTCCTCGCCCCCGTGGACACGCGCGTGGTCTCCTACCGGCTCGACGAGTCCCCCGTGGGCACGCAGCGCTCCAGCTACCTGCTGCCGGACGTGGACCCGGAGACGGTCGCCCAGACGGGTGCGGCCCGGATCCCGCTCGAGGCCGTCGAGGCCGCCCAGGAGGAGGAGGACGCGCTGCGCCGCTCCTCCGGCGTCTTCCTCTCCCGCCGCCGCACGGACCGCTTCCTGCGCCGCAACCTGCCCGGGGTGACCCACAGCCTCACGTTCACGGACGAGGCGGACGTGACGGACGTGTACGTGGACGGCTCCGTGCTGCGCGGCTCCCGCATCGGCGGGGCGGCCGCCGTCGCCGGACCGAACATGTGGGCCGTGCAGGCCGTGGCCGGGGCCACGATGCCGCTCGAGGTGGAACTCGAGGCCCTCGTGCTGGGGCACGTGATCTGCGCGTGGGCGGGCACCCCCGGCGGCCGGGTCACCATCCACTCGGACTCGCGCGCCGCGCTGGCCATGCTCAACGCCGCCCGCCGCGAGCGGCTCACCCTCGGCGGCGCCCGGGGCGAGCGCATCCGCCGCACCCTGCGGCGCCTGCTGGCCGCCGTCGACCTGGCGCAGGCCGCGGACGTCCAGGTGGACACCACGTGGGTCAAGGGCCACGTGGGCGTGCACGGCAACGAACTGGCCGACGACCTCGCCCGGGCCGCCGCCCGCCACGCCAGCGTCGGCACCCCCGAGGGGGACCTGCCCGAGCGGATGGGGCAGCTGATCCAGCTCCGCGTCGAGGATGACGCCACCGGCTGACCCCGGCCCCCGATTCCCCGTCCTCCGCCCCAGCCTCTAAGGTGGGGCTGTGGAAGCGACAGTGGAACAGATCACAGCGGCCATCACGGCCCTGAACGACAAGTACTGGTACGTCGTGATGGCGCTGCTCTTCGTGGCCGGGGTGTGGTTCACCATCCGGACCGTGGGCGTGCAGGTGCGCATGCTCCCGGAGATGCTGCGGTCGGTGACGGCCAAGTCCCAGACCGGGTTCGAGAACGACGGCGTGAGCCCGTTCCGCGCCTTCACCATCTCGGCGGCCTCGCGCGTGGGCACCGGCAACGTGGCCGGCGTGGCGATCGCGATCGTGATCGGCGGCCCGGGCGCGGTGTTCTGGATGTGGCTGCTGGCGATCCTCGGCGGCGCCACCGCCTTCGTCGAGTCCACGCTGGCCCAGCTGTACAAGCAGAAGGGCGCGGACGGCTACTTCGGCGGCCCCGCGTACTACATCCGCGACGGCCTGGGCGCGAAGTGGCTGGCGGCCGTGTTCGCCGTCGCCATCACCGTGACCTACGGCTTCGTGTTCAACGCCGTGCAGTCCAACTCGATCTCCGAGTCCGTGCAGGCCAACTGGGGCGCGTCCTCCACCACCGCGTGGATCGTGGGCCTGGGCCTGGCCGTCCTCACCGGCCTCGTGATCTTCGGCGGCGTGCGCCGACTCTCGGCCGTGACCAACGTGCTGGTCCCCGCGATGGCCACGTTCTACATCCTCCTGGCCCTGATCGTGATGGTCGTCAACATCACCGAGGTCCCGGGCATGATCGCGCTGATCGTGGGCCACGCCTTCGGCCTGCGCGAGGTCGCGGGCGCCGCCGTCGGCATGACGATGGTGATGCAGGGCGTGCGTCGCGGCATGTTCTCCAACGAGGCCGGCATGGGCTCCGCCCCGAACGCCGCCGCCACCGCGGCCGTCTCCCACCCGGCCAAGCAGGGCTTCGTGCAGTCCCTGGGCGTCTACTTCGACACCCTGATCGTGTGCTCGGCCACCGCGTTCATCATCCTGCTCTCCAACCCGGCCTACGGGCGCGGGGAGGCGCTCGGCATGCAGGTGACCCAGGGTGCGCTCCAGCAGGCCGTGGGCGCGTGGGCCGGCCCGGCCCTGACGGTCATCATCTTCTTCCTGGCCTGGTCCTCCGTGCTGGGCAACACCTACTACGGAGAGGCCAACATCCGGTACCTGGCCGGCCGCCACGCGGGTCGGGCCATCACCGTGTTCCGCGTGCTCGTGCTGGTGTGCGTGGTCGGCGGCGCGCTGGGCTCCGTGGCGCTGGTGTGGAACCTCGCGGACACGTTCGCGGCCCTCATGGCGACCATCAACCTCGTGGCGATCATCCCGCTGGGCGGGCTGGCCGTGAAGCTGCTCCGGGACTACGAGCGCAAGCTCAAGGCGGGCATGGATCCGGGCTTCCACATCTCCGACCTGCCCGAGGCGCGGAACGTGGCCCTCTGGCGGGACGAGCCGAAGACCTCCCCGCTCGAGGACTGACGCCCCCGCCCTCCCGCGCGTTTCGAGGCGGGATATCGACCCCATCCGGCTGCCGCGGGCGGCCGTGGGGTGGATATCCCGCCTCGATGCATGAGGAGGCGCGGTCTGGACACCGTGCGGGGGTCGGGGCCTAGGTTGAGGCGCACCCGACCGGCCACACCCGAGCGGCCGGCACGACGTCCGAGGAGGACACCATGGGCATCCTCTCCAGCATCACCCGCACTCTCGGCGGCGGCCGCTCCAGCCGTCCCACGATCGGTGCGCACGACGGCCGGTCCCCCGGCTTCGGGCGGCAGGCCCGCACTCAGGGACGCCGGTCCAGCGGCCTGGGCGGTGCCCTCCTGGGCACGCTCGGCGGTCTGGCGCTGCGTGAGCTCTCGCGCCGCGGCGCCGGGGGCACGACGCGCGGGCGCGGCTCCGGTGCGTACCGCGGCGGTTTCGGACCCTCGGCCCGGTCCACGGGCGGACTCGGCACCGGTCTGTTGGGCGGGCTGCTCGGCGGGGCCCTCGCCTCCCGCGGCCGGTCCGGTGCCGTCGGCCGACGCACGGCGGGTGGCCGCCGGACCATGGGCGGCGGCTTCTGACCGCTGCGCGGGCGCGGAGTCGTCGCTGAACGGCATCACCGCGGAGCGGACACAACCACGGGGCGGGCACCGACGGATCGGTGCCCGCCCCGTGGTCGTGGCGTGCCCAGGCGTCTGCGCCGCGGCTCAGCCGAGACCGGCGACGCGGCCCAGGATGAACAGCAGGACGCCGATGACCACGAGGGCGATGATCAGCCCGAGCACGATCTTGCCGGCCGAGCGCTCGCCGGTCTGCTCCACGTCCATGCCCGGGTTGTCCGGGCCGACGCCTGCACCCTCGGCTGGGGGCGTGTCGCCGTCGAACGCGACGCCGGAGGTCTCGTCCGTCGCCTCGCGTGCGCGCCGGGCGTCCTGGGGGTCGGGGGTGTGCGGGGTGGCCATGGCCGGTTCCTCTCGTCTCGCCGGCACGGGTGCGTGCCGCTGGCCCTCACGCTAGGCCCGGGGCAGGGGGTCCTGACCAGGGCGAGGCGACGCCCGCCCCCAGCGCTTTCGTGGCCGAAACGGCGCGCCCCGAGCCGCTTTCGTTGACGAAACGGCGCCCTCCGCGACGTCCGCGCCGCCGCGACGGATCCCGTCACACTCTTGATCGTTGGACGTCCAAGCAATAGCGTGATCGGCGTCACGTCCCCGCCGTCCGGAGGAGCCCCCATGCCCGAGGCCTACATCATCGACGCCGTCCGCACCCCCGTGGGTCGCCGAGGGAAGGGGCTCGCCGGCGTGCATCCCCTCGATCTGGCGGCCGCGCCGCTGCGCGAGCTCGTCGCCCGCCAGGACATCGACTCGGCCGAGTACGACGAGGTCATCCTCGGCTGCATCGACCAGCTCGGCCCGCAGGCCATGGACGTGGCGCGCAACGCCTGGCTCGCGGCCGGGCTCTCCGAGGACGTCCCCGGCACCACGGTCGAACGCCAGTGCGGCTCCGGCCAGCAGGCGGTCCACTACGCCGCGCAGGCCGTCATGAGCGGGACGGCGGACCTCGTCGTCGCCGGCGGCGTGCAGTCCATGAGCGCGATCCCGCTCTCCCGGTCCAACACGGCCGCCCGCGAGCTCGGCTTCCCCGACCCGTTCACCGGCTCCGAGTCCTGGGCCGCCCGCTACGGGGACGAGGAGATCTCCCAGTTCCGCGGGGCCGAGATGATGGCCCGGCACTGGAACCTGGACCGTGACGCCCTGGAGGCGTTCGCGGTGCGCTCCCACGAGCGCGCGCTCGCCGCCCAGGCCGACGGTCGCTTCGACCGCGAGATCCTACCCCTCGCCGGCCTCACCGCGGACGAGGGCCCCCGCACCCCGGACGCCGCGAAGATCGCCTCGCTCGACCCGATCGTCCCCGGCGGGCTGCACACCGCGGCCACCGCGTCCCAGATGTCCGACGGCGCGGCCGCCCTCCTGCTCGCCTCCGAGGAGGCCGTGCGCCGCCACGGCCTCACCCCGCGAGCCCGCATCCACCACCTCTCCGCCCGCGGCGCCGACCCCGTGATGATGCTCTCCGCCCCGATCCCGGCGACGGCGTACGCGCTCGACCGCATGGGTCTGACCATCGACGACATGGACCTCGTGGAGATCAACGAGGCGTTCGCCGCCGTCGTGCTGGCCTGGCTGACCGAGACCGGCGCGGACCCGGCGAAGGTCAACGTCAACGGCGGGGCGATCGCCCTGGGCCACCCCATCGGCGCCACCGGTGCCCGCCTGATGACCTCCCTGCTGCACGAGCTCGAGCGCAGCGGCGGCCGCTACGGCCTGCAGACCATGTGCGAGGGCGGCGGCCAGGCCAACGTCACCGTGATCGAACGTCTCTGACCCATCCCCCGGAGGTTCCCATGCCAGACCAGATCACCCACCCCACCGACGCCGCCGCCCACCTCTCCCCCGCCCCGGAGGACACGATCGGCCGCGTGTTCGCACGCGCGGTCGCCCGCTCCCCGCAGGCCGTCGCCCTGCGCTTCGAGGATCGCGACTGGACCTACGCCCAGCTCCGGGACGGAGCGCACCGCGTGGCCCGCCGCCTCCAGGACACCGGCCTGCCGGCCGGCACCCGGGTGGCCGCCTACGCCACCAACTCGGACGCCTACGCGCTGCTCTTCCTGGCCTGCGTCACGGCCGGCTACGTGCACGTGCCCGTGAACTTCGCGCTCAAGGGCGGCGAGCTCGCGCACGCCCTCGAGGACTCCGGCGCGGAGCTGCTCGTGGCCGACGCCGGCATGCTCGAGCGCGTCGACCAGGTCCGGGCCGAGGGCCGCGCGTCGGCTCTGCGGCACGTGTGGACCATGCTCCCCGCCGGCCACGCCGAGCCCTCCGTGCTTCAGACCGCCCAGGACGAGACGCTGGACGCCGCCGCCCCGGAGGCGGAGGTGTCGGCCACCGACCTGGCCCAGCTGCTCTACACCTCCGGCACCACCTCCACCCCCAAGGGCGCCATGATGTCCCACCGGGCGCTCGTGGCGGAGTACCTCTCCTCGATCATCGCGCTGGACTTCACGGCCGAGGACCGCCCCCTGGTGGCCATGCCGCTGTACCACTCGGCCGCGATGCACGTGTTCCTGCTCCCCTACCTGAGCCTCGGGGCCACGGTGCGCCTGCTGGCCGCCCCGGACATCCCCCGGATGCTCGAGCTCGTGGAGACCGAGCACATCGGCTCCCTGTTCCTGGCGCCTACCGTCTGGGTGCCGCTGGCGAACCACCCGGGCCTGGCCACGCGCGACCTCTCCTCGCTGCGCAAAGCCCAGTACGGGGCCTCGATCATGCCGGTGACCGTGCTGCAGCGCCTGCGCCAGAGCCAGCCGGGCATCGGCTTCTACAACTGCTTCGGCCAGTCCGAGCTGGGCCCGCTGTGCACCGTGCTGCGCCCCGAGGAGCACGACGCGCGGCCGGCCTCATGCGGCCGCCCCGTGTTCCACGTGGAGGCGCGGGTGATGACGGCCGACGGCGCCCCCGCCGCGCCCGGCGAGCCCGGCGAGATCCAGTACCGCTCGCCGCAGCTGCTCTCCGGCTACTGGAACCGTCCCGATGCCACCGCGGACGCCTTCACCGACGACGGCTGGTTCCGCTCCGGCGACCAGGTCACCCAGGACGCGGCCGGCTACATCCAGGTGGTGGACCGCATCAAGGACGTCATCAACACGGGCGGCGTGCTGGTCGCCCCGCGCGAGGTCGAGGACGCGATCTACGAGCTCGACGAGGTGGCCGAGGTCGCCGTCATCGGCCTGCCGGACGAGCGCTGGATCGAGGCGGTGACCGCCGTCGTCGTGCTCAAGGAGGGCGCCGAGCTGACCGCGGAGACCGTGCGCACCCACGTGAAGGAGCGCCTGGCGGGCTTCAAGGTGCCCAAGCGCGTGGACTTCGTGGCGGAGCTGCCGCGGAACCAGTCGGGCAAGCTCCTCAAGCGCGCGCTGCGCGCCGAGCGCACGCAGGAGGCCCGGTGACGCGCAGGCAGAAGCCGACGTACGACGTCGTCACGCCCCTGGACGTCGACTACCTGGACGCGTTCGGGGAGGCCACGGACGAGGACCGCACTCACTGGGACCGCGCCCGTGCCTACGGCCGGGAGGTGCTCGAGCGGATCGACGGGCACTGGGACCGGGCGGAGTACCCGTTGGACCTGGTGGCGCGGGCGGGTGAGCTGGACCTGCTCACGGACGGGCTGGAGGTGCCGGGGCACGCGGTGATGTCCCCGTTGGCGGCTGGCCTGGTGGCGATGGAGATCTCCCGGGCGGACGGGTCGATGGCGGCCGCGGCGGCGGTGCAGGGCGGGCTCGTGCTGCGCGCCCTGGTGCACTGCGCCGGCCCGGAGCAGAAGGAGCGGTACCTCGCGCCGGTGGCGCGCGGCACGCTGCCGGGCGGGTTCGCGCTCACGGAGCCGCTGCACGGCTCGGACTCGGTGTCCCTCGAGACGTCCGCGCGGCCCGACGGCGCCGGCGGCTGGGTGCTGAACGGCGCCAAGAAGTGGATCGGCAACGGGGCCGCCGGAGGCATCACGATCGTGTGGGCGCGCGACACCGAGGACGGGCAGGTCAAGGGGTTCGTGGTGGAGCAGTCCACGCCCGGATACGAGGCCGAGGTGATCACGGGCAAGGGCGCGCTGCGGGCGATCCACCAGGCCGAGATCACGCTGACCGACGTGCGGGTGGGCGACGACGCGCGGCTGCCGGGCGTGGCGACGTTCAAAGACGCCGCGCGCGTGCTGGTGGCCACCCGCGTGAACGTGGGCTGGTCCGCGCTGGGCCACGCCACGGCGATGTTCGAGGCCGCGCTGGCGTACGCCCGGCAGCGCGAGCAGTTCGGCAAGCCGCTGGGAGCGCACCAGATGGTGCAGGAGCGGCTCGCGCAGATGCTGGACGAGGTGACCGCGATGCAGACCCGTTGCGTGGCCGTGGCCCGTCTGCAGGCGGCCGGGCGGCTGCGTGACGAGCAGGCCTCCCTGCTGAAGTACGCCTGCACCCGGGGCGCGCGGCGGGTCGCGCAGATCGCCCGGGACATGCTCGGCGGCAACGGCATCCTCCTGGAGCACCGGGTGATGCGGCACTTCGCCGACGTCGAGGCGCTGCACACCTACGAGGGCACCGAGTCCGTGCAGGCGTTGATCCTCGGCCGGGACCTGACGGGGTACAGCGCGTTCGCGTGAGCCCCGGCCGGCCGCTCTCGTGCCCGGCACCCGCCCCCACCTTCCGACCCCAGGAGCTGACATGACCACCGCACCCACCCCTTCTTCCTCCGACGACGCCCCCGCCGTCCTCGTCGAGACGCGGCCCGGCGTCGTGCGGCTGACGCTGAACCGGCCGGCGAAGGGCAACGCGCTCGGACTGACGATGGCGCGCGAGGTGCTCGCGGCGATCGCCGCGGCCGAGGCGGACGAGTCCGTGCACGTGCTCACGCTGACCGGCGCGGGGCGGATCTTCTGCGGCGGCGGGGACGTCCAGGCCATGGCCGCCGCGCCCGCCGGGCCGGAGCGGCGCGCGATGATCCAGGAGCTCGGCGAGGCGGCGGGCGAGGTCGCGGTGGCGCTGACGGGCTCTCGCCTGCTGGTGCTGGCCGGCGTCAACGGGACGGCCGCCGGGGCGGGGCTCGGGCTCATGCTGGGCGGCGACGTCGTGCTGGTGCGCGAGGATGCGCAGCTGGTGACGGCGTTCTCCGCGCTCGGGATGACCCCGGACACGGGCGTGTCCTATTGGCTGCCGCGGGCGCTCGGGCCGGTGCGCGCGACGCAGCTGCTGCTCGGCGGGCGGCGCCTGAACGGGGCCGAGGCCGTCGCGTGGGGCCTGGCGACCGAGGCGGTGGCCGGGGACGCGTTCGCGGCGCGTCTGGCGGCGCTCGAGGACGAGCTGGTGGCCGGTCCGGCACACACCTACGGGCCGACCAAGGCGCTGGCGCGCGGGGCCGACGTCGAGGCGCTGCGCGCGCATGTGCGGCAGGAGGCGGCGTCGATCGCGGCGGCGTCCGAGCACCCGGAGGCTGTGCGGCGGGTGGAGGCGTTCGCGGGCCGGTGAGGGGCGGGCCGCGGCCCAGGCCGCCAGTGGCCAGGCCGGCGGCGCGCCTCCACCGGGCCGACCCCGGTCAGGCGCGCGAGGGCGTGGAGGTCACTTGAACATCTTCAGGACGTCGCCCAGGCCGACCGTGGTGCGCCGGTAGACGGCGTTGTAGGCGGCGCGCTTCGGATCTCGCAGCCAGCCCATCCCCTTGCGGCCGTAGCCGGGGATGACCTTGCGCTTGATCGCACGCTTGGCGCGGCCCGTGGTGCGGGCCTTGATGGACTTCTTCAGGCTGGGCTTGCGGAGACCAATCTTCATGGGGCGAGCGTACTGGGTGGGGTGGACGGGGTGAGGGGGTCAGCGGACACCGGATCCGCAGCACCTGGCCGGGGTGGAGGACTGTGCTCAGCGTGGGCCCGTTCAGGCTGAGCAGCTGAGCGAGCGGCACGCCGGTGGCGCGGGAGATCGCGGACCAGCCGCCCGGGACGGCGTAGGCCACCGCGATCCCGCTCAGCGTCTGCCCCGCCTGGACGGTCACGGTCCGGGCGCCGGTGGCGCGGTCCGCCGCGAGGCGCACCAGCTGCGCGTCGACGCTCAGGCCCTGGGCGCGGGGGTGGATCCGGTCCGCGCGGAAGTCGGTGACGTACCGCGAGGCCGCCTCCCAGTCCGTCACCGCCACCCGGCCCGGGTAGCGGGCAGCGAGGTCGCGCATGGCCTGCTCAGTGAAGGCCCTCCAGGCGACCGGCCCGGACGCGGTGACCAGCACGAGCTCCCGATCCGGGCCGACCAGGTCCATGGCCTGGCGGGCCTGGGCGGCGGCCGTGCCGCCGGTGTTCACGCCCAGACCGAGCACGACGATGTCCCTCAGCCGGCCGGCGGCCTTGAGCTGCCCGAGGCGGGTGAGGCCCTCGGCGAAGGTGCGGTCCTCCTTAGCGTCCACGGTGATCCCCGGCATCTCCAGGTTCATCAGCGAGGTGGATCCCAGTGCGCTCGAGTCCCCGACGACGGTCACGCGTGGCCCCTGCGCCGAGACCGGCATGGGGCCGGAGTAGGTGGTCCCGGTCCGTGCGGTGGCCGCCGTGTGGATGGAGGAGGCCGGAACCACGATCGCCTGCCCCGCGGCGGAGGGGCATCGTGGACGTGGCACCGTTGGCGGCCAGCAGGCCGGCGAGCGTCACGCCCAGGCGCGGGGCCTGGAACGCCCACGTGTCCCCTGCCTCGGCCAGATAGGTGCCGGTGCGCAGGCCGTGGAGGCGGTCACCACCGTAGACGTGGGCTCGGGGGTCGTGACGGCGGCGGCCGGCGTGGCCGTCAGGCGCCGGCGAGGAGCGAGGCCAGCGCGCGGACGGCGAGGAGACGGACAGGGCGGCGAACGGTCATGGTCGTGTTCTCGCTGACGAGGCCGCGATCCGACGCGAGTGTAGGGCGGGCTCACGATCGCGCGGCCGCCACCGCCTGGGGCCATCCGCCGAACCGGGTGGCCACGGTGATGTAGCTGGGCGCTCCATTGGCGGCCTGCCAGGACGTGTAGAGCGTGCTGGAACTCGACCCGGTCTCAGTCAGGAAACGCCGCATCCACTCGGTGAGCTGCTCGTCGCTGTACCCGGTGTTCTTCCTGGCGTTGGGCAGTCCCCCGGCGGCGGCCACCAGGTCGCCCCACTGCAGACCCGCGCGGCGCTGCAGGGTGGTCGCGCTGGGGCACCGGTGCTCCTTGGCCCACGCCGAGTACCGTCCCGACGACAGCGTCGGCCCGAGGTCTTCGATGGCCCGCCGCACGACATCGATTGCCGACGCGGCGTCGTCGCCCTCGTCGGTCTTGGCCTTCCACTGCCGCCGCTCGAAGACCCCACCGGTCACCCCAGGGATGAGCTCCCGGGTGGCGGCCATGCGCAGAGCCGTGTGGCGGAGGTTCTCGAAGGACACGTCCAGACGGTTGCGGATCAACGCATCCGACGGCATGCCCTCCCGCTCTTGAAGCCACGCCACGAACTCGAGATGGGTGACGGGGCCGTCCGGTGCCGAGAATGCCTCCACGGCCGCAGCCCACAGATCGTCGGTCGTGTATCTGGACTCCCGTGGCACCGGTTCCGCCTGACGGATTCCAGCGGCGGCGAGTGCTGCGTTCCACCGACCGAACCGGATGGCGACGGTCTGGTGCCCGGGGACTCCCCGAGTCCTGGCCCACGCCGTATAGCCGGCCGCCGTCGTCTGCCCGGTCTCGGCGTGGAATTGCCGCAGGAGGTCGAGCAGTTCCTCCTCCGTGGCTCGCATCGCCGTGGTCCGGCGCCGCGGGTTGGCGCGGTGCAGGTCCGCGCGCTTGCCGAGCAGCTCAGCAACCTGTTCCTCAGCGACACCGAATTTACGGGCGGCCACCTCCAGACCCACCCCGCGGTTCGACTCAGACCACGCTCGCAGGCCGGCCCGGAGCAAGCTGCGCTCCTCCTGCGCGACAATCCTCCGGTACTCCTTCAGCTCCGGGACCGTAACCTCGGACTTCCCGTTGATGATCTGCCGGACCGCCTCGCGGGTGACACCCCATTTCTTCCCGATTGCGTCCAGCGTGGCGCCGCGGGCATAGTCCACGACCATGCTGGTGGTCCGGTCCACCGGAGCGACGTCGCTCCGTCTCACCAGCCCCTCGATCAGACGGCGGCGTGCGGTCGGGAGGGTCACAGCGCGAACCTCTCGAGGGCGCGTTCCACGAGACGGGCCGTCCGCGCCTCGATGTCAGCCGAGGTCCACGTCTCCTTCTCGGCGAGCTCGGCGTTCAGCGCGAGTCCGTTCCGGTATCCGATGGCCCGCCCTTGCTGGTCGGTACGGTCTCGCTTCCGCTGGAAGGACTGGTTGCCGAGGGTGGAGTTGAAGCCGGTGATGGTGAGGTTGCCGAGCGTGTGCACGAACCGGCTCTGGGCCTCCGCCGCCGCCTCCGGTCCGCCCAGCGCGTCCACCCATTCCTGCGGGAGGTTCTCCCCCTGGGGGAGGATGTGCTCAATCGTCCAGACGAACGTCTTGCCGGACTGCGCCCACAGGTCCACCCGGGTCTCCTTGGTCATCGCGTCTTCGGCCAGCGCGGCCAGCAGGAAGCGGGTCACATCACGGTTCTCCTCGTACACGGGGCCCTCGAGCCGCTCACGGAAGGTCGCATCGCTGGCCGAGGCGGCCACGAGTGACCCGCGCACGATGGAGGGCAGCTGATCGGGCTCGCTGCCGGCCACCTCGTCGATCACGTCCATGAACAGGCGCGGCAGCGCGTAGGTCGCCGGGAAGCCGGTCAGGTTGCGTCGCACGAAGAAGCTGACCAGCAGGCGGGCGACGGCGGCCAGATCCTCTTCACTCCAGCCCGCCTTCTCCTGGCGCACCATCAGCCACATCATCAGCACGTAGGAGGGAGCAGCCTGGGCACGGCGCAGGGCGGCCAGCTCCCGGTCGAGGCTGGTCGGCGCCTCCACGTCCCCGACGCCCGCGATGCGCCCGTACACCTGGGCGGCACGCTCCAAGGAGCGCACAGTCCCCTCGAGGTCCTGGTCCAGGAGGGACTCGTAGATGCGGATGAGGTTCTTCTTGGTGGCGACGGGCGCCAGCTTGACCGGGGGCAGGTCACCGCGGAAGGCGTTGTAGAAGTGGCGGAGGAACCGTTCATGAGTGGCATAGGAGTCCCCGAGATGGGCGAGGGTTTCGTTCCACAGCTCGAAGGCCTCCTCGACCTCCATCCCTGCCTTCTGCTCCGCCCCCGCCAGGAAGCTGTTCTTGATCAGGTCCACCGGGGTCAAGGGGACACCGCGGTTGTTGAGCGACTCGAAGAGCACGAACGCGTCGGCCGCGCTGGAAACCTCGATGTTCACGATCAGCGCGCGCCGGGCGGCGGCCAGGACGGAAAGCGCCGTCGCGCTCACCGGCTCCCCGCGTTCCTCGGCGAGCTCGGTGATGGCTGCGCGGAAGAACCAGAACGCCTTGGCCACTTTCCGGGAGGGGTAATACGCCTTCTTCTCGGACTTCACCGGCAGGCCGGCATCCTCGAGCATCGCGTGGTAGTCGGCGCGGTTGGCGCCCTGGACCTGAGGGGTCAGTCGGGGCGCCTTCTCCTCGTCCCGGACGAGCTCACGGCGCAGCGTCATCACCTCGAAGTGAGCGTCCTCGTCCAAGTCCTCGGCGTCCTTCAGGTGCGAGTGGACGGCCGCCAGCAGGATGGTCAGGGTGGTCAGGCGCTGCTGGCCGTCGATGACCTCCAGAACGGGGCCACTGAGGGAATCCTTGGTCCGGCTGAGGGTGATGATGGTCCCCAGGAAGTGCTCGTGGTCCGACTCCACCAGGTCGGCGAAGAGCGACTCCCACTGCGCACGGTGCCAGGAGTATTCGCGCTGGTAAGGCGGGACGACGTAGTGGGCCTTCATGTGGCTGCTGAACAGCTCATGCACGTGGCGAGCCTTGGCGGAGTTGATCATGCTGTGGATCCCTTGTGACGGTGGCCACGTCAAGCGGGTGCGGTGTCCTCCCTTCCTGGTCAGTCGCCCCTTAGGATCGAGAGGCTGACCACGCCCGGCCGATGCCTCAAGCGGGCGCCGCCCCCTCACCGGAGAGGAGACCCCATGCCGTTGCCGGATTCCCGCTGGCATGCGGTCTCGCCGTCCCCGTTCGAGCATGAGCAGCAGGGCCTGGACATCCTCCGCCAGATCCTCCCGGACGAGTCCCCCTTCCACGTGTGGACCAACTTCGAGTTCCCGGACGAGGACGGCCAGTGGCATGAGGTGGACGCGCTCGTCCTGGCACGCACTCAGCTGATCCTGCTGGAGCTGAAGTACTACTCCGGCACGCTCACGGGCACGGGCCTGCGCTGGGAACGCCCGGGCCACGCCCCGCAGCGATCCCCCCTGGCCGGCGCCAAGAAGAAGGCGGAACGGTTCCGGAGCCTCCTGGAGCGCACCCTCAAGGCCGCCGAGCCGGGGGCGGCGCGCCAGCGCATCATCCCGTACGTGGACTACGCGGTGTTCCTCCACCACCCTCGGTTCCGCAACGCGATGGCGCCGACGGACTCCGGCCGGCGTCGTCCTCACCGGTCGCGCGCAGGACGCGCTGGCCGACCACCGCGAAGCCGAGGGGTATACGGCGGCCGCAGATCACACGGTCCTCGCATCGACCGCCGACGACCTCCGCTGGTGGACGTGGGGAGGCGCGGGGGCCAACGCGCTCCTGGTCGCCGCGCTCGAGCAGGTTGCACCGGAGCTGCTGGGCGAAAAGCTCCGATTCGACAACTTCTCCCTCAGGTTGCGCGGCGACGTCGATGCGGCATCGCTCGGAAGAGCCCTGCGCCAGGCGACGTCGAATTTCGGAGGTGACCTGGCCGGCGTCGACCCGCTAGTCGATGACGCCGCGGTACGGGGTCTGAAGTTCCACGAGATGCTGCCCTTGGACCTCGCCCGCGCGACACTGGCGGCGCGGCTGGCCGACCATACTGGCGTCGCTCGGGTGCTGGAACGCCCCGTCCAGATGTTGCGCACCGCAGAGGACGGAAGGATGTGGGGATGAGATGAACAAACACGACGAGACCCTGGCCCAGCTGCGCGAGTTCGTCGCCGAACGTGACTGGGCCCGGTTCCACACCCCGGCCAGCCTCGCCAAGTCCATCAGCATCGAGGCCGCAGAGCTGCTCGAGCACTTCCAGTGGACGGAGGACGGCGCGGACATGGCTGAGGTGCAGGACGAGCTGGCGGACGTGCTGACCTACGCGTTCATGTTCGCGGACCAGATGGGCTGGGACGTGGATGAGATCATCCAGGCCAAGCTGGTGAAGACGCGGGTCAAGCACCCGGTGCCGACAGGCGGGGACGAGGAGGCGACGTCGTCATGACCGACCACAACCCCGGGTACACACTGGAACGCCTGCCGTTCAAGGGCGCCCTTCCCCCCGAGCAGGAGAAGAACGCGCGCATGCGGGACTGGCCCGCCGTGTACGTGATCGACAATGAGAAGCAGGTCTACGTCGGCGAGACGACGAATGTCGTCGCCCGACGAGGACAGCACCACATGGACCCGCGCAAGGCTCGCCTGACGACGATGCGCGTGGTGCTTCATGACGAGTTCAACAAGTCCGCCGCCCTGGACCTGGAGCGCTACCTCATCCAGATGCTCAGCGGCGACGGCGCCCGCGAGGTCCTGAACCGCAACGCCGGCATGACGGAGTCGGACTACTACGACCGCACGCGCTACCAGGAGATGTTCGCTGCCATCTTCGAGCGGCTGCGGGCAGAGAAGGTGTTCAGCCGCTCCCGCGAGCAGATCCTCAACAGCACCCTGTTCAAGCTCTCGCCCTTCAAGGTGCTCACGCCGGAGCAGGAGGCATCGCTGCGGCACATCATCCAGCTGCTCGTCGCCGATGACGACGTCGATCGCGGCCCGCTCGTCATTCAGGGCGGCCCCGGCACCGGCAAGACGGTGGTGGGCGTGTTCCTGGCGAAACTGCTCGTGGACCTCGCGAACCTCACGGAGGAGGACGTCGAGGTGGACCTCAGCTCCGACCACGACTTCTTCGACCTGTTCACCCACGCCAACCGGAACGCCCTGCTGCGCAGCACCGAGGGCCGTGGTCTGCGCATCGGGATCGTCGTACCGCAGCAGTCCCTCCGCCAGTCCCTCAAGCGTGTCTTCCGCCGGACGCCGGGGCTGCACCCGTCCATGGTGCTGTCCGTGTGGAACGTCGGAGACGCCGAGGAGCGCTACGACATCCTGATCGTTGACGAGGCCCACCGCCTCGGTCTGCGCTCGGCGCAGTCCAACGGCAGTTTGAACAACAAGTACACGGCCATCAACCAGCGCCTCTTCGGCGACGACGACGTCTCCCACACCCAGCTCGACTGGATCACCCAGCAGGCCAGGGACGTCGTCCTGCTCGTGGACCCGCGCCAGACGGTGCGTCCGGCCGACCTCGACGCCGCGACGATGGACGCCCTCCTCGCGCGGGCGCACGCCGAACACCGTCACCACGCGCTGGTGTCACAGCTCCGCGTCAAGGCGTCCGACTCGTACGTCGACTTCTTCGGCAAGCTCCTCCGGGGCGAGCACCCTCCGGCCCCGGACCTGGGCGAGTACGACCTGCGCTTGTTCACGGACTTCGGCGCGATGCGCGAGGCGATCCGTGCGCGCGACACCGAGTTCACCCTCGCCCGTCTTGCCGCCGGGTTTGCTTGGAAGTGGCAGAGCAAGGGCTTCCGCAAGGATCCGTCGAAGCCGGACTGGGACATCGAGCTCGACGGGGTACGGATGCCGTGGAACGTCGCCGACACCGACTGGGTCGACTCCCCCGGCTCACTCGACGAGATCGGCTCCATCCACACCCTCCAGGGGTATGACCTCAACTACGCCGGCGTCGTCATCGGTCCGGACCTGCAGTGGGACGACACGGCCCAGCGGGTGGTCTTCTCCCGTGCCGACTATGCGGACACGGGCGGCAAGAAGAACAACGGCTACCTCAGCCGCACCTACTCGGACGAGGACCTGCGCGAGTACGTCATCAACATCTACAACGTGCTCCTGACCCGCGGCGTCCGCGGGACCTACCTGTACGTGGTGGACCCCGACCTGCACGAGCAGTTCGCCCGCTGGTTCCCGGGCATCGACGAACCCGACGTGACGTCAGCGCCCTTCGGCGTCCCTCCGGGTGGCCGCCCGGGCGAGGTCCTGCGCGCCGTCGATGTCGGCTACACGGCGGAGGCCGAGTTCATCGCCTCGACGGACGACCTCGAGCAGGCCCGTCGTCGTGCTGAGGAACTCCGCCGTTCCCGGAAGCGGACCCGGGAGTGACAGCCCCTACCCTCGGGAATCTTCTGCGCACCTGACCCTTCTGACCCGGCCACGGCCGCCGAGAAGGGTCAGATGCGCAGACGATCCCTGACACACGGCACCACCGCCCCCCCACGCGGCAAATACACAACACTTGCCTTGCGTATCTCACTGAGGTGTGCCTTACTGGTTCTCGGACCCCCGCCGGAAGGACCCCCATGGCCCACGCCTCCACGCACCCCGCCCATCCGCTGCCGCCCGTGGCGCCCCGTCGTCTGCTGCTGGCCCAGCGGCTGCTCCGCGGCGAGGGCTCCGTCGAGGTCACGGCCTTCCGCGCCGGCGAGACGCTCACCACGGCCGTCCACGGCGTGAGCGCGGACGGCCGCCTCGTGGTCGCCCACGTCCCCAACCTCCTCGGTTCGCTCGGCGCGTTCCACACGCCCGCGCCGCTGGACGTGCGCGTGGACGTCCTGCGCGACGCCCTGGACCTCACGGTCCCCACCCGCCTGGCGTCCGTGCATCTGCTCGGCACCCTGCGCTGGTGCCGGGACTCGGCCGAGGTCGCGGAGCTGGGGCTGCGCGGTCGCGTCGCGGACCTCGTGGCCGACGTCGGCCCGCGGGTGCGCGTGGGCGTCGTCGAGACCCAGCGGATCCTGTTGCACGACGTCGACGGCGTCGCCGTGTTCTGCCGCCACACCCTGCCGCTCACGTCGCGCGGACTGGTCGACCAGGCCGAGCTCGCAGACCTGGCGGACGACGTGCTGGGCACCGCCCCCGAGGTGCTCGCGGACCTGGCCGACGCCGTCGCCCTGGGCCTGCTGCCGGGCGAGAGCACCCCGTTGCAGGTCGGCACCGCACCCCTGTCCGAGTCCCCCGCCCACGCCCTCGACGCGGACGAAGCCGGGGTGACCCTGCTGCGCGTCCGCGATGGCGAGAGCACCGCGGTGCACGTGGCCCTGCCCGGCGCGGGTCGGCTCGACCACAGCCCGCGGCACGCCTGGCGGCGACTGCTGGACGCGATCCCGGCGCGGGTCGCCCGCCCCTGAGGGGCGGCGTCAGTCGATCGTGTAGGTGGCGCAGGTGGCCACGTCCGTGACCTCGATGCCCTCGGCGGTGCAGGCGAGGTCGGCGTTGTACGTGCACTCGAGGCGGTGGCACGCACCGACGGTCGAGGTGCCCTCGGTCACCGGGCGGCGGACGTCCAGCTGGACGAAGGTGCCGCAGCCGGGCGTGCGGTCGGAGCCGGCGACGGTGATGGCCAGGGCGTTGCAGGACGACTGGGCGTTGAAGGCGCAGGCGCGGCGGCGCAGGTGCGGACGGCGGTGGTCATGGCGTGATCCTCCCGGTTCGGGCCCGCCCCGGGATGGGGCGGCGCTGCTGGAATCGAGATTACTCCGGCCCGCGAATAGCACAAGAGGGGTGAGCCTTAGTCGATAGACGATTAGCGCAAATGGATTTTGCGCATTGTCGCGTGTCCTATGGGGGCTCTTCCCAGTTGAGCGTGGGGGTGTCGTGAGTCAAGGGCCCGTGCCCTTGCAAGAGGATGGATTTTGCGAAGAATCTAACCTCGATCACGAAGGACACGAGCCATGTCCCAGCGTACGCGCGCTGCCTTGCCCCTGCCTGCCCACGCCGCTGCCGAGCACCACGTCCGTGCGGCGGCATCGGTGGTGTTCAACCTGGAGGGATACACCGTCCTTCAGGCCCTCGACCGGCCACTGGGAGGTAGGCGTGTCGTTGTGGCCGCCGATGCCGCCGAGGGGGCCTGCCCGGGCTGCGGGGTGTTCTCGGGCCGGGTGCACCAGCGGGTCCGCCAGTCCGTGAAGGACATCCCTGTCGGTGGGGACCTGTTGGAGTTGGTTGTCGTCAAGCCCAGGTTCCTGTGCGCCGAGGGGGCCTGCCCGCGCCGGACCTTCACGCAGACCACGGACCAGTTGCCGGCCCGGGCCCGGTGTACCACCCGGTTGCGGGAGGCCGTGGTGGCCGCGGTGCTGGACTCCGGCCGGGCCACCGCGGAAGCCGCCAACGCGCATGGCCTGGCGTGGGGCACCGTCAACGCCGCCATCCTGGGCCACACCATGGTCTTGCCGGAGGTCGACAAGGTGCCGGTGCGGGCGCTGGGCATCGACGAGCACCGGTTCGCCACCGCCAAGTGGTTCAAACACCCCGACACGGCCGTCTGGTGCCGGGTCGAGCCGTGGATGAGCACCTTTGTCGTCGCCGACACCGGGCACGTGCTCGGCGTCGTCGACGGACGGTCTTCCCGCAACGTCACCGCCTGGCTGGCCGAACGCTCCGAAGCCTGGCTGGATCGGCTCGAGGTGGTCGCCATCGATCCCTCGGCCACGTTCCGCACCGCGATCCGCAAGGTGCTGCCGACCGTGGACATCAGCGTGGACCACTTCCACCTGGTCAAGCTCGGCAACCAGATGCTCACCGAGGTCCGCCAACGCGTGGTGCGCGAAGTCCTGGGCCGGCGGGGCCGCAAGCAGGATGCCGTGTGGGCTCACCGGATGTTGCTGCTGCGGGCCGGGGACCGACTCACCGAGGCCGGCCTGCGCCGACTCGAGCACGTCCTGGACGACGATGCCTATGAGCAGGTCGCCGCCGCCTGGGCGGTCAAGGAGCACCTGCGGCGGATCCTGAACGCCCCCACCGTCGCAGCGGCCCAGAACGCCCGGATCGACTTCGAGCTGACCGTAGCCGCCGCAGGACTGCCGGAGGCTGACAGGCTCTCGGCCACCGTGGGGAAGTGGTGGGTCGAGATCAAGGTGTTCATCCGCACCCGAGTCACGAACGCCCGCACCGAGGCGGCCAACACGGCCATCAAACAGGTCAAGCGCACCGGCCGCGGGTTCCGCAACCAGACCAACTACCAGTCACGTATTCTGGCCAGGAGCTTCCGACGGACACGCCGACGCTCCCAGATCCACCCTCGAGCAGGACTCCACGCTCAAGTGTGAAGAGCCCCTATGGGCCGATGTCGCACCTGACCGCCCACCCCGCCGTCACCGCCCGGTCACGTCCGCGTCTCCGCCCCTGCCACCCTGCACGGGTGACCTCGCACACTGACCCCGCGCACCCGGCCGCCCACCCCGTCTCCCGCCGCACCCTCCTCGGCGGGGCGGGCTTCGTCGTCGCCTCCGCGGCGCTGCTGTCCACGCCAGCCGGCACCGCCCACGCGGCCACCGGCCCCACGCCGTTCACGCTCGGCGTCGCCTCGGGCGACCCGTGGCCCGACGGCGCGGTCCTGTGGACCCGCCTGGCCGTGGACCCCCTCGCGCTCGACGGCCTCGGCGGCATGCCGGACCAGTCGTTCAGGGTGGAGTACCGGGTGGCCACGGACGAGGGCTTCCACAAGGTCGTCCGGTCGGGCGCCGTCACCACGGACCGCACGCAGGGCTACGCGGTGCACGTCACGCTCACCGGTCTGCGCCCCGGCACCGAGTACTTCTACCGGTTCCGCGCGCTCGGCCACCTCTCGCGCGTCGGCCGCACGGTCACCGCGCCCGCCCGCGGCTCGAACCCGAGCCGCCTCACCATGACGGTCGCCTCGTGCGCCAACTGGGAGCACGGCTACTTCACCGCCTACGGCCACATGGCCGCCGAGCGTCCCGACCTCATGGTCCACCTGGGCGACTACTACTACGAGATCATGCCGTACGGGTACCCGGTCTCCTCGGGCGTCCCACGCGCCCACAGGAACGGGGAGTCCCGCACCCTCGCCCAGTACCGGGCCCGCATGGCGCAGTACAAGACGGACCCGCACCTGCAGGACGCGCACGCCGCCGCCCCGTGGCTCGTGATCTTCGACGACCACGAGCTCGAGAACAACTGGGCGGACGAGACCCCGGAGATCTGGGACCCGAACTTCCTCGCGCGCCGCGCCGCCGCGTTCCAGGCGTACTACGAGAACATGCCGCTCCGCGCGTCGTCCGTGCCCCGCGGCATCGACATGCAGCTCTACCGCCGCGTCCAGTGGGGCGACCTCGCCACGTTCCACCTCCTGGACACGCGCCAATACCGCTCGGACCAGGCCAACCTGGACCTGGTGAAGGTCGTCGACGCCGACGCACGGGACCCGCGGCGCACCATCACGGGCGCGGCGCAGGAGGCGTGGCTGCGCGAGGGCTTCGAGACCTCGGTCGCCCGCTGGGACCTCATCACGCAGCAGGTGCCGTTCGTGCAGTACGACCGCTCCTCCGGCCCGCTCCTGTGGGGCGACATGGACTCATGGGACGGCTACGTCGCCTCGCGCGACCGCGTGGTCAGCGCGTGGACCGCGGCGGGCGTCCGCAACCCCGTGGTGCTCACCGGTGACATCCACGAGGCCTTCGCCTCGGACATCAAGCGGGACTTCAACGACCTCTCCTCGGAGTCCGTGGGCGTCGAGCTCATCACCACGTCGATCACCTCGGGCGGCGACGGCTCGGACGCCGCCGCGGAGGCGCTCGCGTGGAACCCGCACATCAAGTTCAACAACGACCTGCGCGGCTACCTCCGCGTGGACCTCTCCGCCCACATGCTCGAGGCCCGCTTCCGCGTGGTCGACTACGTGAGCGAGCTGGGCTCGTCGGTGCGCACGCGCGCGGTCTTCGGCGTCGGCGACGGCGAGCATCGGCTCCACCGGATCGCCTGAGGCGAGGGGCCGTCGTCGGGCGCGCCGCGGCCGCTGTCGCCGCAACGCGCCGGGCGCGAACAGCGGGGCGCGCGCCGTTTCCCGAACGAAAGCGGTGCGACATGCCGCCGTTTCCCGAACGAAAGTGCTTGGCGGGGCGGGGTCAGCCGTTCAGCCGGCGAGGCCCAGCAGCCGCAGCTGGTCGGCGTACTTGCGCATCCCAGCCTCCACGGCCTGCGGGTTCTGTGCGTACCAGTCCAGGTGGGTCTGTCGCAGCTGCTCGGCCGGGACGGTCTGTCCGGCCACGGTCCAGTCCTCGGTCGGCTCGGCGTCGAGGTCGAGGGCCTCGACCACGACCGCCTCGAGGGGCGCGCGCACCCCGCCGAGGAGCACGCGGGAGGCGGGCACGGGCTGGACGGCGACGTCGCCCGGCAGGTGCTCGGCCGCGCGCTCGGCCACGCGGGTCAGCAGCGTGTTGGTCGGGTGGTTCACGGTGTAGAAGCCGACGCCCCGCTCCGCCGCCACCAGATCCGCCATGGACAGCGTCCCCTTCGCCTCCTCCCGCGCCCGCAGCGCCTGCACGGACGCGGCCGCGGCCTCGCGGATCGCCGCCGGCGCCACCTCCCGACGACGGCCCGTCGCCGCCTCGGGCAGCACGCGCAGATCGTGGTACGGCACGACGGGCGGGTCCTCCCCCGGCCGCTCGGCCGCCCCGGGCGCGACCTTCCAGTTGCGGAGGGTGACCTGCCAGGGGAAGCGCGAGACGTCGTACACCACGGGGATCCGCACCACGGCGGCGTCCTTCGGCAGCCGGGCCACGAGCTGGTCCGTGCCGATGGGCATGCCCCGGTAGTCGTGCGGGATCGGCTGGGTGACGAGCGCCTTCACGCGGGGCAGCAGCCGCTCCAGGTGCTCGACCTCGTCCGGCTGGACCTCGAAGGCGGGCGGCACGCGGACGCTCACCAGGTCCGCCCCGTGCAGCGGTGTGCCGGGCTCCCCGCCGAGGAGCCGCCGATACGACTCGCCCTGGCAGTTGCCCCACACCAGCAGCAGGTCGCCCTCGGGCAGGTCCTCGAGCCCGTAGAAGTGCCCGTAGTGCCGACGTCGTCCCTCGTCTTCCTGCACGCCTGCGTCCTCTCTCCTCAGCCGTCCTCGCGACGGATCCAGTCGACACCCGTCTTCCCGAACCACCAGGCCAGGAACGCGCAGAGCGCCGCGATGCCCATGCCCACGGTGGCGTCCGAGCCGCGCCCGTCCCCCAGGTACTCCATGATCACCGAGATGCTCGCCACGAAGAACAGTGCGGCGCCCAGCGCGATCCCCACCATGGCCGTGCCCGCGAGCTTCCACCCCACGCCGCCCCCGCGCGTGGCCGGTGCCCCGGACGCCGGGACGGGTGCCGGCGACGGCGGCGCCCACCGGTGCGCGCCCGCCGGCGGCACGGACGGCTCCGTGTCGTGGCGCCGGCGCAGGGACTCCGGGATGATCGGCTCGTCCGGGGCGGGCGGTGCCGCCTCGCTCCAGAGCCGGCGCACGGTGCCCCACCCGCTCTGACGCGCGAGCGCCAGCACCACCTCGGCGGTCCGCACGGCCTCGGACCCGGCGCCGGCCGGGTGTCCGCCGTCGGGGATGCCGAGGGCCTGGGCCGCGGTCGCGATCCGGGGCGGGGCGACGTCCGGGCGGAGACGGCCCACCAGGGCCAGGGCGTCGCGCCACTCGTGCTCCTGCGGCGTCCCGCCGGTCGCTCGGGTGGCCGCCTCGTAGGCGCCCCGGTCCCGGTCCGCCCCGGACGCCACGAACGGCAGGTGCTCCCCCAGCAGGTCGAGCTGGGCGGCCACCTCGGGCCACTCCGGCGCGTCGGCGACGGCGGCCTCGTCCACCCCGTGCAGCTGAGTGTGCAGGCGGGAGAACGACGTCGGCCCGGTCGGCGGGCGCACGGGCCACCGTTCGGCGGCGACGATCTCGCCGCCGCGCACGAGGGCCATGTCCACGGCGCACACGGACGCCGGGTCGGCCCCCGCGGTGTGGATCTCCACGGCCACGAAGTCCAGCTCGTCCAGCTCGTTCATCGGTCCTCCCGTGTTCCGTCCTGTCCGCGATTGTGCCAGCCCCGCCCCGCAGGGCACCGGCCCGCTCAGCCCCAGCCGCCCCACCACGCCTCGAGGTCCGGCACGGCGGCCACGGGCGCCCAGCCCAACCGGGAGACGGGCACCCGCCACACCCGCGCCGTCCCGCCCCGCCGGCGCCGCCACCGTGCCCGCGCGCACGTCAGCACGGCGAGCACGTCGCGCGCGCCCCGCTCGCCCGGCTCGCCCAGCACCTCCACGCGCTCGACGCCGGCCCGTTCCAGGCGCAGCAGCCACGCGGCGACGGCGTCCGCGTCAGGCCGGGCTCCGGCCGTGGCGGGCCGCAGCGGCACGTGCACGTCCACGGACCAGTCGGGCACCGACCGCACGGCGTCGAGGTCGCCGCGCGCCGGCGTCGACGGCAGGTCCTGGGCCGCCGCCGCGCCGCCGCCGGGCTCGCCCAGCAGCCGCACGCGGGGGTCACCGAGCGCCCGCGCCGCCGCCTCGTCGAGGCCGCCCACGACGCCGACCCGCGCCCCCGGTGCCGCGCACAGCACGGCGTCCACCGCCACCACGGCCGCCGCCGCGCCGTCCGCGCCCTCCGGCACCCGCACGCGCGCCTCGACCCGCAGCGGGCCGGCCAGGGACAGGCCGTGGCCGCGGGCCGTCGTCGCGGGGATGCGGGAGGCCAGCACGAGCGCCTCGCGGGCCTTCACCCGGGCGGCCTCGGCGGCGTCGCCGCGTCCGCCGAAGTCGGCGCCAGCCTGCCACGCCACGGCGTCCGGCGCGTGGCGCAGGGCCGCCCCCACGCGCCACAGCCGGTGCGCCAGCTCCCAGTCCTCCCCGCCGTAGCCCACGAACGCGGGGTCGAAGCCGCCGGCGTCCTCGTAGACCTCGCGCGCCACCGTGAGCACGGCCGAGATGACGTACCGGTAGCCGGTGGAGTCGGCGCGGCGCAGGTCGTCCGTGGCGCGGTACCCGTCACCCAGCCAGGCCGGCTCGGCCAGGCGGGAGTCCGCGGGCACCTCGTCCCCGGGCCGCCATCCGTCCGCCCAGGCCCGCTCCAGCCAGGCCTCGGCGAGGTGCCGCCGCCGGCCCACCACCGCGGCGTCCCGGGGCGCCTCGGCCACCGCCGCCAGCGCCGCGTTGAGGTACCCGGGTTCGGGGAGCATGTCCCCGTCGAGGAAGGCGAGCACGTCGCCGTCGGCCGCCTCCGCCCCGAGCGCCCGGGCCGCCGAGGCGCGGAACCCGCGGTCCTGCTGGCGCACGGTCACCACGTCGAACGGCAGGCCCGGGTCCACCCGGGGCGGGACGGGCGAGCCGTCGTCGGCCACCACGAGCTGCAGCCCGCCGGTCAGGCCGCGCTGGGCTGCGAGCGCGGCCATGAGCCGGTCGAGGTCCGCCTGGGCCCGGTAGTAGGGCACCACCACGGAGACGGCGGCGCTCACGTCCACCTGTGCACGCGGCGGAGCACGTCGAACAGCATCCGCGCGCAGTCCTCGGCCCCGGGCGAGAGGTCCACGGCGGGGTCGAGCCACGTGCGCTCGGGGTCCTCGACCGCCTCGGCGATCGCCTCGGCCATCGCGAAGGCCGGCGACCCGTTCGGGTGCACGAGCCGCAGGGTGCCCGGGCGCAGGCGCTCCATCTCCTCCGTGTAGCGGCCGGCGGAGGCGATGGGCCGCCGCCCCACCGAGGTCCACGCCGCCGGGACCCGGACGCGGACACGTTGCGGTGCGCCGCGAACGGGATGCCCGCCGAGAGCAGGGCCGCGTCCGCGAACTCGTCCGGCACGAACCCGGAGACGCGGAACTCCAGGCCGCGCGCCTCGGCGTCGCGGGTCAGCTCCGCCACGAGGCCGTCATGCCCGATGCTGACGGGTCCGAGCGCCGTCAGCCGGCGCGGCGCCCCGGAGTCCGGACCCCACTGGCGGTGCAGCTCGGTGAGGGCCTCCAGGGCGAGGGCGTGCCCCTTGCCCGGGTAGACGAAGCCGAAGAGCACGAGGTCCTGGTCGAGGCCGGCCATGTTCTCCGGCACCACCGGTTCGGCACGGGCGGCCGCGGCCCGGCGGTCCTCCACGGGCAGCGGGACCACGTCCGCGGCCACGTCCACGAGGTCCGCCAGCAGCGCCCGTTCGTGCTGGGAGGAGACCACGACGCCGGCCACCGCCTGGGCGAGCCGCGCGTACGCCTCGCCGCGGCGGCGGTAGCGGCCGTCGCCCTCAGCGGGCTGCGGGATGTCGTGCAGGGTGAGCGTGGTGCCCGCGGGCAGGACGTCGACGAGCAGGTCCGCGGCGGCGGTCGCGGTGGGGCCGAACAGTGCGTCCGTGACGTCCAGGTGCACGGCGGCGCCCAGCGCCCGCGCCTCCTCCAGCAGGGGCACGAGGCCCCGGAACGCCGCGACGTCCTCCGCCCTGAGCAGCTCCACCTCGGCGCCCACCCTCCGGAGGGCGGCGGCGATCTGCCGGCCATGGCGCACCACGCCGTGCTCCGGCACGCCCACGGTCACGTACAGCACACGTCCCTGCGGCTGCGAGTCCACGTCCACGATCCCCTTCACCTGCGGCGGCGCTCCTCGACGCGGCGGCGCGCCGGAACGGACAGGATGCCGCTGCTCCGATTCTCCGATCCTGCCCTGACAGACTAGATTTCGCGACCCCCGACCCGGGACGGGGACACGCCGCCCGCGCGGCATCGCATCCCCCAGGTCAGGAGGCCCTCCCCCGTGAGCATCACCGTCCAGCACGTGCCCGCGCAGCACCCGTACACCCGCGCGATCCGCCCCCTCGACCCGGGCGCCGCGCCGGACGTGGAGTTCCTGCCGGACCCGCCGGTGCCGGGCGCGCCCGCACACCAGTGGTGGCCGCCCCGGGCCCTGCACGCGGAGTGGCTGGCCGAGCACCGCCCGGACGTGCTGCACGTGCACTTCGGCTTCGAGCACTTCAGCCCCGCCCAGCTGGCCGCCGCTCTGGACGCGCAGCACGCGCACGGGGGCGCCGTCGTCGTGACGGTGCACGACCTCGAGAACCCGCACCTGACGGACCAGGGCCCCCACCGGGACCGCCTGGCCGTGCTGCTGGGCCGCGCGGACACCGTGCTCACGCTCACCCCCGGCGCCGCGGCGACCCTCGCCCGCGACTACGGCGTGCGCGCCCTCGTGGTCCCCCACCCGCACATCGTCCCGCTCGAGGACCTCGTGGCGCAGGGCGACGACGACGCCCCCGGCCTGCTGCCCCCCGACGCGTCCGACGACGGCGACGGCGCGGCCGCCCCCGCCCGCCTGCTGGTGCACGCCAAGGACCTGCGGGCCCAGGTGGCCCCGGTGGCGCTGCTGCCGGTGCTCGCCGCCGCCGTCGGGACGCTGGCCGAGCGCGGTGTCGACGCGCGGGTGACCGTGGAGGTCCAGGACACCGTGCAGGACGAGGACGCCCTGGCCGCGCTGCGCGCAGGCTGCGCCCACCACGGCTTCGAGCTGTGGCAGCACGATCGGCTCGACGACCCCGCCCTGCACGCGCTGCTGCGTGACGTGGACGTGTCCGTGCTGCCGTACCGCATCGGCACCCACTCGGGCTGGGTGGAGATGTGCCGGGACCTGGGGGTGCCGGTGGCCGTCGCGGACATCGGGCACATCGCGGACCAGTCCGGCGCCTGGCTGACCCCCGACTCGCTCGCCGCGTTCGACCCGGAGGACCCCGACTCCCTCGCCGACGCGCTCGAGACGCTGGTGCGCGCCCGCGCGCGCACTGCCCCCGCCGATCCCGCCGCCCGGGCCCGACAGCGCCGTCGCGTGGCCGCCGCCCACGTGGCCGTCTACCGCGAGGCCCTCGCCCGGGCGCGCGGGGCGCTGCCGGGCGTGTCCGTGCTGGTCATCACGGGGCACCGGGACGAGCACCTGGCCCGCGTGATCGCCGGGCTGGAACGCTCCCACCGCCGCCCGGACCAGGTCGTCGTGGTGTTCATGGGCCAGCCGGACGGGCGCGTCCCGGCCACGGACCTGCCCGTCACCGTGGGGCACGTGGCCGCCGAGGCCGGCCTGCCGCTGGCGCAGGCCCGCAACCGCGCGGCCGAGCTCGCCACCGGCGAGATCCTCGTCTTCCTCGACGTGGACTGCATCCCGGCGGCCGAGACCGTCGGCGTGCTGGCCACCGAGGTCGCGGCCCACTCCGGGTCCGTGGTGATGGGCCGGCCCCGCTACCTGCGGCCGGGCTGGGCCAGCGCCGTCGAGGAGGCCGACCTGACCTCGCACCGCGCCGACGCCCTGCTGCGCCGCCTCTCCGTGCCCCACCGGGCGCGCGCGCACCTGACCGCCGGGCCCTCGGACGAGTGGCACCTCGTGTGGACGCTGATCCTGGCGCTGCGCCGCGCGGACCTGGCCCGCATCGGCGGTTTCGACGCGGGCTTCACCGGCTACGGCGCCGAGGACACGGACCTGGCCTTCCGCGCCCGCGACGCCGGCCTGACGCTGCGGTTCAGCCCCGCCGAGGCGTTCCACCAGCACCACGGCGTGATGGTCCCGCCGCTGCACCACCTCGAGGACATCCTGGTCAACGCGCGCCGCTTCCGGCAGGTGAACGGCCGGTGGGCCATGGAGGGGTGGCTGCGCGCGTTCGCGGACGCGGGGCTGATCGCGTGGGAGCCCGAGGGCGAGCGGCTCGAGCTGCTGCGTCACCCCACGGAGGCGGAGCTGACGGCCGCCCGCCGCGACGACGCCGCGTACTGAGCGGCGAGGCGGCGGGCGCGGGCCGGACTCAGCCCAGGGCGCCCTCGATCGCCGCCTCCCAGCGCCGCCGGTACTCGTCCGGCGCCACGAGCAGCAGGCCCGCGAGCCGGTCGGCGGCGGCCGGGTCGGCGAGGGCGCCGCGCACCGCGCCGGCCCAGTCGGCGTCCGGGTCCTCCCACGCGCACCACGGCACGCCCGCGGCCCGGTGGATCTCACGGACGAACACGCGCTGCTCGTCGAACGGCCGCGGCTCGGGGGCGAGCACCACGGGGCGGCCGGAGCGGGCGGCGTCCACCACGGCGTTGTGCCCGGCCGAGACCACCACGACGTCGGCGTCCGCGGCCCGGCGGGCCGGCGCCTGGACCCAGCCGTGCAGCGTCACGGTGGCGGGCATCGCCTCCGCCGCGAGCCCGCCCGGCGCCTCCGGCTCGCCCACCCCGGCGATCGGGCCGTACACCTCCCACGTCGCCTCCGGCACGGCGGATGCCGCCCGGGCCAGGTCCGCGGCCCGCACCCCGCCGCCGCCCGTCCCGGCGATCACGGCGACGCGCGGGGCGGCGCGGGCCGTCGACGTCGTCGTGGCGCGGCTGCCGAGCCGGCCGGTGACGTCCGCGACCCCGAGGTAGGTGACCCGGTCCGCGTGGGCGGCGCGCCAGGCGGGGACCTCGAGCTCGGCGGCGTAGTGGGCGAAGAGGCCGTCGGCCTCGGCGTAGACGAGGGCGTGCGCGGGGTCCGTGCGCTCGCCGTGCATGCGGCGGTGCAGCACGGGCCAGCCCGCCAGGCGCAGGAACAGGGCCGCCTCCACGGACACGTCCACCACGCACACGTCCGGGTCCACCCGCTGCGCCGCCGCGTGGAGGGCGTCGAAGCGCGCCCGGATCTCGGGCCCCACCGGGGACCAGTGCAGGGGCGAGCGGGCCGGCTGCTCGTGGCCGGGCACGAGGTCCGAGGGCAGCGGGATGACGGGGACGTCCGCGGGCAGCAGTTCGGCCGCCCGGGGGTGGGCGGTCACGACCGTCACGTCGAACGCCCCGGTCGACGCCAGGCCGGCGGCGTGCCGCAGGTGCCCCGCCCCGTGCTGGTGGGCGTAGTAGAGGACCCGCCTGCGGGCCGGGGCCATCAGAGGGACTCCAGGTCTGCCGCGTCGGCGGACGGGCGCGGGACCCCCTGCGGGTCGAACCCGTACGTGTCCTCGCCGGCGGCGAGGTCGCGGGCGTCCTCCGCGGCCTGCTCGAGCAGGTCCACGTAGCCCTCCACCATGGTCTCCGCGCTGAACCGACAGGCCCATGCACGCACGCGTCCCCGGTCCTTGCGGCGGGCGTGACGGATCGAGACCGCGAGCTCCTGCGCCGTGTGGTGCACGGCCAGCGCGCCGGCCTGCGGGGCGACGATCTCCCCCATCGCGCCGCTGAGCAGCGCGGCCACCGGCACGCCGAGCGCCATGGCCTCGACCACGGCGAGCCCGAACGGCTCGGCCCACAGGGGCGTGGCCAGGAAGACCTCGCCCGTGGCGAGCATGTGCGGCAGCGCCTGATGGTCGAGGTGGCCGTGGTAGACGGTGTCCGGGCCGAGCCGCGGCACGACCTCGCAGGCGTGGTACTCCTCGTCCGAGATCGGCCCGGCGAAGTGCAGCTCCATGCCCGCGATCCGGGCGGCGTCGATCGCCACGTGCAGGCCCTTCTCCGCCGTGATCCGACCCGACCACACGGCGCGGCCGCGCACGGGGACGGCGTCGGAGACCCAGTGGTGCAGCTCGATCCCGTTGGACACCACGTCCACCCGGGGCAGCCGGTGCTGCCAGGCCAGCGCGTTCGACGCGGACACCGAGGCCCACCGGTGGTGGTGGGGGGCCGTCCAGTCCGGGGCGTCGACGAGGGCCAGCACCTCCGCCAGCGTGGCCGGCGTGTGCAGGACGGTGACCATGGGGCGGGCGCGCAGCAGCTCGAGCGGCACCGGGGAGAGGGAGTTGTTCAGGACGGCGTCGGAGTCGTCGTCGAGGATCAGCGCGCAGGCCCGGCGGGCGGCCTCCTCGCGGACGAGGGCGCCCGCGCGGCCCGCGCCGGCGCCCTCGGCAGGCAGCACGGCGACGACGTCGCCCGGCAGCCGGGTGCCCTCCCGCGCGTAGACGGTGACGTCGTGGCCCCGACGCACGAGGTGCTCCACGGTCATGGCCGTGTGCATCTCCAGCCCGCCCTCGTAGGGCGAACGGATGGGGTGGAGCATGTGGGTGAGCACGCTGATGCGCATCGGCGTCCCCTTCCCGGCCCAGGCCGGGCCGAACGGCCCCGTGCGGGGCGGCAGAAGCGCAACTGACCTGCGGTGACACGACCGCATCACGTCCGCGCTGACGTACCCCGGCACTGTAGACACCCGGGGGGTCCCCTCGGAAGCGCCGCCCCCCTCCCGGGGGTGAGGGCAGGGCAGGCGCACACGCCCCTGTCACGAGAAAGTCCCGGCCCGCGATCTCAGGGATCGCGGACCGGGACGGTCCGTGGAGCTAAGGGGAATTGAACCCCTGACCTTTTCATTGCGAACGAAACGCTCTACCAACTGAGCTATAGCCCCAGGTCATGCCCTCCCGCGGGAGCGCACCGGACCATCATACGCCCGACGCCCCCGATCCTCCAATCCGGCGACTCCACGCGGCGAGCACGCCGAGCACCACACCCGCCAGATCCGCGACGACATCCACCGGGTCCCCCGTCCGCAGCGGCACCCACGCGTGCTGCACGAGCTCGCTCACCGGCGCGTGCACCGCGAACGGCAGCGCCCACCACCCACTCTGCCCCCGCGCGACGGCGAGGAACGCGGGCAGCGCGAACACGGCCACGTGGATCGCCTTGTCCAGTCCGGGCACGGTGAACCCGGCCTCCGGCACCTGCTCGCCCGGCAGGTACAGCACCACCAGCTGCACCACGACGGCGACGGCCAGCGCCGCCGCCAGGGCGCGGCGCCGTCGTCGGGAAGCGGGGGCGGAGGGGGCGGCCGGGGAGCCGGAGGGAACGGTCATCCGCCCATTCTGTCCGACTTCCGTGCCGGGCGCTCCTGCTCCCGACCTCACTGAAAAGGCTCTATGTTTTTGCCATTTCTGCGCCGACCATGTGATGCTCAACCCATCCAGGCGGGCTCGTCCCGCCGGGATGCCGGTGTTGACAGCGCCGCCCAGGGCCGAGGGACCGCGATGGCTTGAGCAGAGAGCTCGCCGATCGTGGACTCGGGACCCGGCGGGATGCCCTCCACCTCCCCGGCCCCCTGGCCGCGACGTGATCGGTACGCCACCTTCCGCCCTGCGGAGCCGTGCCCCGACCGGACCGCGCCGGGAGACCGGGACGTCCGTCGTCACTCGTGCGAAAGGAAGTTCGATGCCGCCCTCCCAGGATGCAGCGTCCCTGACCCAGCTCGGCGTGATCGGGGTGATCCTGCTCGTCGTGCTGTTCTACGCCGGGACCATGATCATGTCCGTGGCCATCTCCCAGAAGAGGGAGAACGCCGACGCCTACATGACGGCAGGCAACCAGATCGGCTTCGGCGTGTCCGCCGCCTCCATGACGGCCACCTGGATCTGGGCCGCCTCCATGTACGCCTCCGTGACCGCCGGCTACACGTACGGCGTCTCCCGTGCTCGGCTCCGTCATCTCCCTGACCTCCAACTTCATCGCCGGCGGCGCCCTGATCTCCCTGCTGTCCCCGCTGTCCTTCGGCGCGGGCATCCTGATCGTGGCGGCGGGCGTGCTGCTGTACACCCTGTGGTCCGGCTTCCGTGCCTCCGTGCTCACCGACTTCGCCCAGGTGATGGCCATGCTCGGCGCGACCGTCATCATCACCCCCGCCGTGTTCTTCGTCGCCGGCGGCCCGGACATGTTCCGAGCCGGCGTCGAGGCGGGCCACGTCACGGCCCAGCAGCAGAGCTTCTTCTCCTCCGAGGCGTTCATGAACCAGGGGGCGCCGTACATCGCGGCCGTGCTGGCCTACGCGATCGGCAACCAGACCATCGCCCAGCGCCTCTTCGCCGTGCGTGAGGACCTCATCAAGCCCACCTTGGTCACGGCCACCCTCGGCTACGGCGGCACCGTGATCGGCGTCGGCATGCTCGGCGTGATGGCCCTGTACCTGGGCGTCGAGCCGCTCGACGGCGACGTCAACAACCTCCTGCCGCAGATGGTCTCCAGCTACCTGCCGCTGCTCGTGGTGGCCCTGGCGTTCCTGATGATCATCGGCTCGCTGTCCTCCACGGCGGACTCGGACCTCTCCGCGCTGTCCTCGATCGTGATGGCGGACGTCTACGGCCAGTCCGTGGGCCGCGAGAACGCGAACCCGAAGACCATGCTGCTGATCGGCCGCGTCACCATGATCGTGGCCACCGCCGCCGCCCTGTACTTCGCCACCGCGCAGTTCAACATCCTCGACCTGCTCGTGTTCGTGGGCGCCCTGTGGGGCTGTCTCGTGTTCCCCGTGATCGCGTCCTTCTACTGGCGCAAGGTCACCAACGCGGCCTTCACCGTGGGCGTGCTCGCCGCGCTCGTCGTGTTCCTGCCGGTGCGCTTCGAGTGGATCCCCCTCACCGGCGCCTGGGCGATCGTGGTGGAGACCCTGGCGATCATCGGCGTCGGCGTGGTCCTCGGGATCATGGCCTTCGGGTTCTTCGGGCTGCGGGCCGCCGTGGCGGTGGGGGCGCTGGCCTCCGCGGCGATGGTGTTCGTCGGCTACGGCTTCCTGCGCGACTACGCGACCCTGTCCGGCTCACTCGTGGCCTACGCGGTCTCGTTCCTGGTTTGCTGGGGCATGTCCGTCCGCTCCCGGCAGGACTTCGACTTCGACCGCATCGCCCGGGTGACCGGCGACTTCGACCCGACGGCCGACGACGCCGGCGACCGCCCCGTGGCCCAGCCCGCCGGCGCCCGCGCGTCCTGACCGACCGACCGATCTGACCCCCGAAGGAGACCCCGATGACCCTCGGACTCACCCTGTACGTCCTGATGTGGCCGGTGATCGTGCTGGCCGTCCTCATCACCGTCGCCGCCGCGTTCTTCAAGGACTGGCGCGATGCACGCCGCGAGGGCCGCTCGATCATCTGACGGCCGGGCGGACGCCCCCTGCCCGACGCCGGGCCGCACCTTCCCCAGGAAGGCGCGGCCCGGCGTCGTGGTCGGCGACCTCCCCCGCCGCGCCGGTGCCGGAGGGCTCAGCGGTCCAGGAGGATGACGTCCAGCCGTCGGGGCCCGTGCACGCCCTCGACGCGCTCGAGCTCGATGTCGCTGGTGGCCGAGGGGCCCGAGATCATGGTGATCGCGGCGGTCGGCTCCACCCGGGCGAGCGCCTCGGGGAACAGCTCCACCACGGTGTCCAGCGCGACGATGCACACGTGGTGGTCCGGCACCAGGGAGATGGCGCGCCGACCCTCCTCGGGGCGGCCCGTGAGGAAGATGGTCCCGGTCTCGGAACAGGAGACGGTGGAGCCGGTCACCACCGCGTCCAGCTCGTCCAGCTCGCGCACCCCCAGGGCCCCCGCGTCGGCGGTGGCGGGCTCGGTGACCCGCACCCGGCCCTGTCCGTCCCCGGGCAGCCAGGCCGGGTCCAGACCCGGCGGGACCACGTAGCGGGCGCCCTCTCCCAGCAGGTCCGCGACCCGGTCCGCCACGGTGCTCAGGTCCTCGCGGTGCACGCCGGCCTTGTAGTCGACGAGGCGGTCCACCAGCTGCTCGACGACGTCGCTGGGCGCCGCCTCGGAGGTGCGGCGGTAGGTCCGCTCCACCGGGTCCGGCGTCGGGCCGTCCTGCAGGGCCTGCCGGATCCGGTCGAGGATCGCGGCCCGGGCCTCGCCTCCGGGCCCGCCCGGGCCGGGCGTCGGGGTGGCCGGGACGGTGGTGGGGGTGGCCTCGCTCATCGCTGCTCCTGTCCGTCCGTCGTCGTGGTCTCGTCCTCGGCGGCGACGTCGCGGCGTCCGCCATCGCGCGCCACCCGCTCCTCGGTGTGCTCGGCGTTGCCGCGCCACCAGTTGCGGAAGGACTGGCGCGGGGGCGCGGGCACGTCCCGCTGGTCCGTCCAGCCGCCGGCGATCCCCGGCAGCCACCCGAGGGTGGCGTCCCGGCCCGCGGCCACCCGGCCCGCGGGCAGCCCGCGCTCGGCCATGCCCATGAGGGTGCCGGAGGACATCACGGTGCGGGCACCCGCCATGAGCAGGTCCATCTGCGAGGGCAGGGGCACCCGTGACTCCTCCTTCTTGCGCGCGTGGGTGGCGCGCACGTCCTGATCGCGCAGGTGCACCAGGATCGAGGGGATGTCGATGGCCACGGGGCAGACGTCGTAGCAGGCCCCGCACAGGGAAGACGCGTACGGGAGGCTGCCGTTGGCCCCCTCCTGCACGCCCGTGAGCTGCGGGGAGAGGATGGCGCCGATGGGTCCCGGGTAGACGGAGCCGTAGGCGTGGCCGCCGGTCTGCTCGTAGACGGGGCACACGTTCATGCACGCGGAGCAGCGGATGCAGTGCAGGGCGGAGCGGCCCTCGGGGTCGGAGAGCACCGCGGAGCGGCCGTTGTCCAGCAGCACCAGGTGGAACTCCTGCGGTCCGTCGCCGGGAGTGACCCCCGTCCACATGGACGTGTAGGGGTTCATGCGCTCGCCGGTGGAGGAGCGGGGCAGCAGCTGGAGGAAGACCTCGAGGTCCTGGAACGTGGGGACGATCTTCTCGATGCCCATCACGGTGATGAGCGTCTCCGGCAGGGTCAGGCACATGCGGCCGTTGCCCTCGGACTCCACCACGGTCAGCGTGCCCGTCTCCGCCACGCCGAAGTTGGCGCCGGAGATGGCCACCGAGGTGGTGAGGAACTTCTCCCTCAGGTGCACGCGGGCCACGTCCGCGAGCGCGGAGGGGTCCGAGGTCAGGGACTCGTCGGTCTCCGGCATCTCCCGCACGAAGATCTCCCGGATCTCCTCCCGGTTGCGGTGGATGGCCGGGACCAGGATGTGGGAGGGCTTGTCATGGCCCAGCTGCACGATCAGCTCGGCCAGGTCCGTCTCCACGGCGGCGATGCCCTCCGCCTGCAGTGCGTGCTCGAGGTCGATCTCCTGGGTGGCCATGGACTTGACCTTGATGACCTCGTCCACGCCCTTGGCCTTCACGAGCCCGGAGATGATCCGGTTGGCCTCCTCGGCGTCCCGGGCCCAGTGGACGACGCCGCCGCGCGCGGTGACCCGCTGCTCGAACTGCTCGAGCAGGGCGGGCAGGTCCGCCATCACCTGCTGCTTCAGGGCGGAGCCGGCCTGGCGCAGCTCGGCCCAGTCCGGCAGCTCCCCCACCACGCGTGCGCGCTTGCCGCGGATGGTGTGGGTGGCGTGGTGGATGTTGGCGCGCATCTGGGCGTTGCCCAGCTGGGTGCGGGCCGCGGAGGGGAAGGGCTCGTCCAGGACGATGTTGCCGTGGCCGTGCGCGGGGCGGACGGCGGGCATGCCCAGGGCCGTGCGGGTCATCGGGTGGCCTCCTTCTGACGACGGCGGCGGGCGGGTCCCTGCGCCGGGATGGACAGGTCCACGGGGCCGCTGACGTCCAGCGGGTTCTCGCGGGTGGCGGCGAGGATCTCCGCGAAGTGGAGGGTGGTGACGGGTGAGCCGTCCGGTGCGGTGGTCCCGCGCCGGGACATGACCCCGCCCAGGTGCAGCAGGCAGGACGCGTCCCCGCCGGTGCACAGCCGGGCCTGCGTGCGCTCGATGTTGCCGATCTTCTCCTCGGCCATGGCGCCGGAGACGTCCGGGTTCTTCAGGGAGAACGTCCCGCCGAAGCCGCAGCACTCCTCCGCGTCCGGCAGGGCGTGGTAGTCGATGTCCGCCACCGAGCGCAGCAGGCGTTCCTGCCGGTCCCCCAGCCGGAGCAGCCGCATGCCGTGGCAGGAGGGGTGGTATGTCACGGTGTGCGGGAACCAGGAGCCGAGCTGGGCGGCCGCGTCCGTGACGCCCAGGACGTCCGTGAGCAGGGCGGCGAGCTCGTAGGTGTTGGCGGCGACCTCTTCGGCGTCGCGGGCCAGGGCCTCGTCCCCCGCGGCGCGGGCCACCATGGGCTGCTGGTGGCCGAGGGAGGCGACGCAGGATCCGGAGGGTGCGACGGCGACGTCGTAGTCCGCGCCCTGGAAGGTGCGCACGTGGTTCTTCACCACGGGCAGGGCGTCGTCGAGGTAGCCGCTGTTGACGTGCATCTGCGCGCAGCAGCCCTGCCCCCGGGGGAAGACCACCTCGTGGCCGAGGCGCTCGAGGATGCGCACGGTCGCGAGCGCGACCTTCGGGTACATGGCGTCCACGATGCACGTGGCGAACAGGGCGACTCTCATGTCCGTCCTCCGGGGGTCGACGGGTGGTGGAGCGGGCGCGGACGGGCGTCGCCCCTAGGTGTGGTCAGACCATAGCAGAGTCCCTCCGCGTCTGTGACCCCCCTCACGCGGCCGCGCCGTGGTGACGCGGGGCATGCGCGCACCGGACGGAGGTTGCCGAGTGTGACGTGCACCATTTACTGTCCGTGGACAGACGACTGTGGTCTGACCACGCACCCCAGCACCAGGAGACCCCGTGGACCCCCTCATCCAAGCCAGCGCCCCCGTGGGCACGTTCACCGCGACCACCGACGCCGTCGCCGGCAGCCTCGGGCTCTCCGCGGCCCTCGGCACCATCCCGCTGCTGACCTTCTTCGTGATGCTCCTCCTGGTCAAGGCCAAGGCCTGGCAGGCGGGCCTCGTCTCCCTGACCGCCGCCGTGCTCGTGGCGATTCTCGCCTTCGGCATGCCCGCGGACCTCACCCTGCTCTCCGCCTCACAGGGCGCCGTGTTCGGCTTCTTCCCGATCGTGTGGATCGTGGTCATGGCGCTGTGGTTCTACCAGGTGACCGTCCTCTCCGGCCGATTCGAGGACATGCGCGCCATCTTCGACACCGTGGGCGGCGGGGACATCCGCATCCAGGCCGTGCTGATCGCCTTCTGCTTCGGCGGCATGCTCGAGGCCCTCGCCGGGTTCGGCGCCCCCGTGGCCATCACCGCCACCATGCTGCTGGCCCTGGGACTGCCGCCCCTGAAGACCGCCGTGGTGGTGCTGCTGGCCAACACCGCCCCCGTGGCCTTCGGCGCCGTGGGCATCCCCATCACCACCGCCGGCCAGCTCACCGGCATCCCCGCCGCCGAGATCGGGGCGATCGTGGGGCACCAGGCCCCGTTCGTGGCCGTGCTCGTCCCGTTCTTCCTCGTGTGGATCATCGACGGGTTCCGCGGGATCCGCGAAACCTGGCCCGCGCTGCTGACCATCGGCGGCACCTTCGCGCTCGGCATCTGGTGGGCCTCCACGCACTTCTCGTACGAGCTGACCGACGTCGTTGCCTCCCTGCTGGCCATGGCCTCCGCCGTGGTGCTGCTGCGCTTCTGGCGGCCCAAGGGCGCCGCCGAGGCCGACGCCCGCCTCGGCATCACGCCCACCCGGCCCGCCGGCGACCTCACCCCCGGGCGGATCTGGATGGCCGTGCTCCCCTACCTGCTGGTCATCACCGTCTTCGGCATCGCCAAGCTCTGGACCCTCGGCTTCGACCTGGCCGGATGGCTCGCCTCCACCAACCTGCGCATCCCCTGGCCCGGCCTCGACGGCCGCCTGGTCACCGCGGCGGGCGAGCCGATCACCGGCACCGTCTACTCCTTCCAGTGGCTCTCCTCCCCCGGCACCCTGCTGCTGATCACCGGCCTGCTCGTGGCGTTGATCTACTCGGTCTTCACCGGCGGCGGACGGTTCCCGCTGCGCTTCGGCGACGCCCTCGCCGAGATCGGCCGGAGCTTCTGGAAGATGCGCTGGTCCGGGCTGACCATCGTGCTGGTGCTGTCCCTGGCGTACGTCATGAACTTCTCCGGCCAGACCCTGGCCATGGGCACCGCCATCGCCGGCGTGGGCGCGGCCTTCGCGTTCCTCTCCCCCGTGCTCGGCTGGCTCGGCACCGCCGTCACCGGTTCGGACACCTCCGCGAACGCCCTGTTCGCCACCCTGCAGCAGACGGCGGCCGAGGAGGCCGGCCTCGACCCCTCGCTCATGGTGGCCGCCAACACCTCCGGCGGCGTGGTGGGCAAGATGATCTCCCCGCAGTCCCTGGCCATCGCCGCCACCGCCGTGTCCATGGAGGGGCAGGAGTCCAAGATCCTGCGCACCGTGCTCCCCTGGTCCGTGGCGCTGCTCCTGATGGTGTGCACCATCGTGTTCCTGCAGTCCAACGTCCTGTCCTGGATGCTGCCGTGATCGGGTGATCGGGTCGGGCGTCCGACGCCGAGCCAGGCCGCCGAGCCAGAGATTTCCGCCGTCATATCACGGTCTCCGAGGCGGAAATCTCTGGCTCGGCGCGTGCGTGGGTGCGTGGCTCGGCGCGTGCGCGGGCGGCTCGGCGCGTGGGTCGGTGCGTCGGCGCGCGCGTGGGTGGGGATGAGCCCCGTCCCGACCGCGCGGTCGCAAGGAGCCGCGCGGCCGCCGTCGGGCCTAGGGCGTGTCTGACAATGAGTCCAGGGGTCGGCTGACACCCTGGAAGGCATGTCCCGCTTCCAGATGCTCTCCGATGCCCAATGGGAGCTGATCGCCCCGATGCTCCCTGCCCGGACCGGTCGACGGGGCCGGCCGTTCTCGGACGCCCGCACCATGGTGGAGGCGATCATCTACCGATACAGGTGCGGGATCCCCTGGCGGGACCTGCCCGAGGTCTACGGGCCTTGGCAGACCGTGTGGACCTGGCACCGGCGCTTGGCTGAAGAGGGCACCTGGGATGCGGTGCTGGCGAGGCTGACCGCCGCCGCGGACGCCGAAGGTCTGGTGGACTGGTCGGTGGCGGTGGACTCCACGATCGCCCGCGCCCACCAGCACGCCACGAACACCACCCGCCTCACGGGGGGCTGGATCGAATTACACGAATCCGCGTGAGGAGCCGGCCGATCACGGCATCGGGCGCTCCCGGGGCGGGTTGAGCACGAAGATCCATCAGCTCGTGGACGGGGCCGGGCTGCCGCTGGTCAGTCTGATCACCCCCGGCCAAGCCGGGGACTCCCCGATGCTGTTGCCCCTGCTGGGGCAGCTGCGTGTGGCACGGCCTGCAGGCCGGCCTCGTACCCGCCCCGAGGCGGTGCTGGGTGACAAGGCGTACTCCTCCCGGGCGATCCGCTCCCATTTACGGGCCCGCGGCATCAAGGCGGTCATCCCTGAGCCGGCCGACCAGCAGGGCCATCGCAGACGCCGCGGTGCCCGCGGCGGGCGCCCCGTCGGCCTCGACGCAGCCGCTTACAAGGGCCGGAATGTCATCGAGCGTCAGTACGCTCACCTGAAGCAGTGGCGGGGATTGGCGACCCGGTATGACAAGTACGCGATCATCTACCGTGCCGCCGTGGTGCTGAACGCGGTAATCGCATGGTCGAAACTATTGTCAGACACGCCCTAGGCTCATCCACGGCCCCGTCCGTCCCGTCCCCGCTGGAGCAGCCCATGACCGCCCGCCCGCCCACCCCGCCCGCCGAACCCGAGCCGGGCCGACGCCGCGCCCCCGGCCACGCGGTCATCCTGGACTGGCTGGAGGGGGAGCTGCGCTCCGGGCGGATCCAGGTGGGAGACAAGCTGCCGAGCGAGCGCACACTGGCCGAGCGGTTCGGGATCTCCCGGTCCTCCGTCCGGGAGGCCGGACGCGTCATGGACGCCATGGGGCTCGTGCGCTCGGCCGCCGGCTCGGGGCCGCGGGCGGGGGCCATCGTGGTCTCCGAGCCCTCCGCGGCGCTCGCCTGGGCGCTGCGCATGCACGTGGCGACCCGGGCGCTGCCCGTCGCGGACCTCGTCACCACCCGCGTGCTGCTCGAGACCGAGGCAGCCCTCGAGGCCGCGGAGCACGACGTCCCCGGCCGCGGCACGATCCTCGCGACGGCGCACGCGCACCTGGACCGCATGGACGTCCCGGACCTGCCCGCCCGCGAGTTCCACCGGCTGGACGCGGAGTTCCACGTGCTGCTGTCCACGCTCAGCGGCAACGTGGTGCTCGAGACCATCCTGCGGTCCCTGCGCGAGGCCACCATCGGCTACGTCGAGGAGGCGATGGCCGACGTCGAGGACTGGGGCGCCGTGCGCGACGAGCTGCAGCGCCAGCACCGGGACATCCTGGCGGCCGCGGTCGAGCGGGACGGACTCCGCGCGGCGCAGGCCGTGCGCGAGCACATCCGCTGGTTCTCCCGGTTCACCACCGCCGGCCCGGACGCGGCGGGCGGCTGAACCGGACGCGGGACGTGCCCGGCGTCGTCGTGCGGCCCGGGCTCAGAAGACGAAGTGCACCAGGATGCCCACGCCCACCGAGGCGAGGGCGAGCATCGCGCAGCCGAACTCCACGAGCATGCCCAGGCCCATGGCCTTCAGCGCGCCCCACGAGCTGGCCAGGGCCACGCGGGCGTCCCGGGTGCGCGCCCACTGCGAGCCGAACAGGCCGACGGCGAAGCCGATGAACAGCCCGACGACGGGGATCACGAAGAACCCAACGATCGCGCCCACCACGCCCGCCGCGATCGGGCCGCGGGTGACCCTCTCCCGCAGCAGTCGACGGCCCATGAGGACGGCGGAGGCGCTCATGCCCGCGATCGCCAGGCCCGCGGCGATCACCCCGAAGGTCCACGAGGCCGCCGAGCCGAGGATCCAGGCCCACGCGACCGCGGTGATCAGGATGAGCACGGAACCGGGCAGGATCGGGTAGATCGTTCCGACCACGCCGACGATCAGCAGGAGCACGGCCAGGACGGAGACGACGATCGCGAGGGTCACGGGGTCCAGTATGGCGCTCCCGCGTTCACCCGCCCTGCCACGGCCGCTCGCCGTGCTCGTGGCGGAACACGAGGGACGTCCGCGTGGCGGCCACGGCCGGATCCGCGGAGAGGTTCTTGAGCACGAAGCGGGAGACCTCCGCCGAGTCCGGCACGGCCACGTGCAGCAGGAAGTCCTCCTCGCCGCCGAGGAAGAAGACCTGCAGCACGCCGGGCAGGCCGCGCATCCGGTCGAAGAACTCCTCCATGCGGTGGCGGGCGCCCGGGCGGATGCGCACCGAGATCAGCGCCACCAGCCCGTGGCCCAGCGCGGCCGGGTCCACGTCCACGGTGAACCCGCGCACGGCGCCCGAGGCCCGCAGCGCCTTGAGCCGGGTCAGGCACGTGGACGGCGCGATCCCGAGCTCGTCCGCCAGCGAGGCGTTCGTGCGGCGGGCGTCCTGGCGCAGCAGCTCCAGGAGCCGCCGGTCCGTGCCGTCGAGCCGCTGCAGATGCTTCACCCGATCCTCCTGACTGTGACGCCGGACATGAACAATCCATCCAGTCTAGGGGTCATCCCCGCAGATCCTGCGGCGCCCCTCCCCTTCGGCCGGTCAGACCGCTAGATTCGCCCGCATGCTGATCGGAGTGCCCACAGAGGTCAAGAACAACGAATTCCGCGTCGCCCTCACCCAGGGCGGCGTGCAGGAGCTGGTGCGCGCCGGCCACGACGTCCTCGTGCAGGCGGGGGCCGGTCTCGGCTCCGGCACCACGGACCAGGACTACCTCGACGCCGGCGCCGAGCTGGTCGAGGGCGCCGACGAGGTGTGGGAGCGCGCCGAGCTCATCCTCAAGGTGAAGGAGCCCCAGGCCGAGGAGTACCCCCGCATGCGCCGCGGCCAGGTCCTCTTCACCTACCTGCACCTGGCGGCCTCCCCCGAGTGCACCCGGGCCATCCTCGACTCGGGCACCACCGCGATCGCCTACGAGACCGTGACGCAGGGCCGCACCCTGCCGCTGCTGGCCCCCATGAGCCAGGTGGCCGGGCGGCTCGCGCCCGCCGCCGGCGCCTACCACCTCACCCAGGCCCACGGCGGCTCCGGCGTCCTGATGGGCGGCGTCCCCGGCACGCGCCGCGCCCGCGTGGCCGTGATCGGCGGTGGTGTGGCCGGCGAGGCCGCGGGCGTGATCGCCGCCGGCATGGGCGCCGACGTCACCGTCCTGGACATCTCCCTCGAGCGCCTGGCCCAGCTGGACGCCGTGCACCAGGGCCGGCTGCGCACGCTGGCCTCCTCGCACCTGAACATCGCCGAGACCGTGGCGGACGCCGACCTCGTGATCGGCTCCGTGCTGATCCCGGGCGCCGCCGCCCCCAAGCTGGTGACCGCCGAGATGGTGGAGGCCATGCGCCCGGGCTCGGTGCTCGTGGACATCGCGATCGACCAGGGCGGCTGCTTCGAGAACTCCCGCCCCACCGCCCACCAGGACCCCACCTACCTGGTGGGCGACAAGATCTACTACTGCGTCTCCAACATGCCCGGCGCCGTGCCGCAGACCTCCACCGCGGCCCTCACCAACGCGACCCTGCCGTACATCAAGCGGATCGCGGACCAGGGCTGGCGCGCGGCGCTGTCCGCGGACGAGGGCTTCGCCGGCGGCCTGAACGCCCACGACGGCGTGCTCACCCTGCCCTCCGTGTTCGAGGCGGTGTCCGGGGAGCTCGGGCTGGACCCGGAGAAGGACGTGCGGGCGACGTCGCAGGTCCTCGCGGGGGCCTGACCCTCCCCCACGCCATCCACGCCGGGACGAGTCCCGCACAGTCGGGGTTATCGGAGCCGATAACCCCGACTGCGCGGGACTCGTCTGCGTTCGGGGACGGGCGGGCGGGACGGGCGGGGCTCAGAGCCCGGCGAGGAATGCCCGGTGGAAGGACCAGTCCCCGGTGACCTCCGGGTGGAAGCTCGTGGCCAGGACGTGCCCCTGCCGCACGGCCACGGGAAGGCGCGCGCCGGCGTCGAGCCCCAGCCCCGCCGGGTCCACGGACAGGCCCGACGCCGGCACGCTCGCCAGCACCTCGACGTCGGCGCCGTCGCCGCCCGCCTCGCCGAGCGCCAGCACCGCGGGGGCGCGGATGAACACGGCGTGGACGGGGTCCGCGCTGACGGCCGGGACGTGCAGATCCGCCTCGAACGAGGCCGCCTGCGCCCCGAACGCGTTGCGGCGCACCGTCACGTCCAGCACCTCGAGGGTGCCCTGGTCCGGGGCGGGGTTCTGGATGCGGCGGGCGAGCATGATCAGCCCCGCGCACGTGCCGTAGGCCGGCAGGCCGGCGCGGAGGGCGGCGGCCAGCGGCTCCTTCAGCCCCACGATCCGGGCGAGGCGGTCCATCACGGAGGACTCGCCGCCGGGCAGCACGATGCCGTCGAGCCCGGCCAGGTCGGTCGCGCGGCGCACGGGCCGGGTCTGCGCCCCGAGCGCCTCGAGCACGTGGGCGTGCTCGCGCACGTCCCCCTGCAGGGCGAACACCCCGACGGTCTTCTGCGGTTTCACCCTCGCCACGGGCCCCGTGCCACCCCGCCCCTCAGCTCACCAGCCGCGCTCGGCCAGGCGGTGCGGGGCGGGCAGGTCGCCCACATTGATGCCCACCATGGCCTCGCCCAGGCCGCGGGAGGCCTCGGCGACCGCCATCGGGTCGTCGAACTGGGCGGTGGCCTTGACGATGGCGCGGGCACGCTCGGCCGGGTTGCCGGACTTGAAGATGCCGGAGCCCACGAACACGCCGTCGGCGCCCATCTGCATCATCAGGGCCGCGTCCGCGGGCGTGGCCACGCCGCCGGCGGTGAACATCACCACGGGCAGGGTGCCGGTCTCGGCGACCTCGGCCACCAGCTCGAACGGGGCCTGCAGCTCCTTCGCGGCCACGTACAGCTCGTCCTTGGCCAGGCCGCGCAGCTGCGCGATCTCCTTGCGGATGGTGCGGATGTGCTTGACGGCCTCGGAGACGTCGCCGGTGCCGGCCTCGCCCTTGGAGCGGATCATGGCCGCGCCCTCGGTGATGCGGCGCAGGGCCTCGCCGAGGTTGGTGGCGCCGCACACGAACGGCACGTCGAAGGCCCACTTGTCGATGTGGTTCACATAGTCGGCGGGGGAGAGCACCTCGGACTCGTCGATGAAGTCCACCTTCAGGGCCTGCAGCACCTGGGCCTCCACGAAGTGGCCGATGCGGGCCTTGGCCATCACGGGGATGGACACGGCCTCGATGATGCCGTCGATCAGGTCCGGGTCGGACATGCGGGCCACGCCGCCCTGCGCGCGGATGTCCGCGGGCACGCGCTCGAGGGCCATGACGGCCACGGCGCCGGCGTCCTCGGCGATGCGCGCCTGCTCGGCGTTGACCACGTCCATGATCACTCCGCCCTTCATCATATCCGCCAGGCCGCGCTTGACGCGGGTGGTGCCGGTGCCGCGGGCGCCGTCGTCGGCCGCGGAGGCGGTGGAGGCGGAGAAGCTGGCGGCGCGTTCGTCGGTCATGGAGGTCCTTCCGGAGAGGTGGCGGCCCCGGCCGCGGGGCGGCTGGTCGGGACGGAAACGCGCTCAACTCTAGTCCTCCCGGGGACGGGCCGCGGCCCGTCCAATGTCACGGACGACGACGGCGGGCCGCCCCGTGCAGGCGCAGCGTGCGGCGGCGGCGCCACACCACGAACGCGGCCACGGCCGCGAGGATCGCCGCGAGCGCGAGGACGCCGCGGCCCTCGCCCAGGGCGGCGCCGATCACGGCCCACACCACGGCCATGCCCACGGTCCCGTACACCACGCCCCACAGGAACGTGCCGAGCGCGGCGGCGGGCAGGAACCCCCGCCACGGCATGCGGGCGACGCCGGCGGAGCCGATCACCGCCGTCTGGATGCCCACGGTGAGGTAGCAGAACGGGACGGCCCACATGCCGTGACGGCGGATGAACCGCTGGGCGCGGACGTACACGGGGCCCTCCATGACCTGGGCGAACCACCGGGCCCGCTCGGCGCCGGAGGCCAGCCCCCGCCCGAGCGAGAACACGATCAGGGTGCGCAGGATCGCCAGCATCCAGAAGAATCCGATGGACCACAGCAGCGGCAGCCCGTCGATCCACGCCATCATGGGCGGAGCCACCCGTCGGGGCGGGGACTCATGCGCGCGCCCCGGCCGTGCTCACGCGTTCCAGAGCCCGTACGAGTCCGCGAGGTCCGCGATCTTCTGGGCACGCAGCACGCGGGGCAGGTACGAGCCGTCGCCGACGGCGGCGCCCTGAGCATGCTTCTCGAGCAGGTCGCGGGCCCACGCGAGCTCGTCCTCGGACGGGGACATCGCCCGGTTGACCCAGTCCACCTGATCCGGGTTCAGGACGAGGCGGCCGGTCATGCCCATCGAGGCGGTGACGGCGCAGGAGCGGATGACCGCGTCCTCACCGTCCGTGTTGCCGGGCGGTCCGTCGATCGCACCGGGCAGACCGCCTACGCGAGAGGCGATCACCATGCGGGAGCGGGCGTAGGCCATGGCCAGCGGGTCCTCGCCGACGCCGACGTCCTTGCGGAAGTCGTTCACGCCGAAGGCGAGACGGAACGTGCCCGGCGCCTTGGCCACGGCCGTGGCGTTCTCGATGCCCAGGGCGGACTCCAACAGGGCGATCACCGGGGTGCCGGCGCGCAGACGCATGGCGGTGAACGTGACCTGCTCCGGCTCCTCGGTCTCGGCCAGCACGACGCCGCGCACGCCGTCGAGGCCCGCGAGCGCCTCGAGGTCCCGCTGCCAGTGGGCCGTGGAGGTCGCGGAGATGCGCACCCACGCCGTCATGCCACCGGAGAGTGCGTCCACGACGTGCTGGCGGGCCGCGTCCTTCTGCTCCTCCGGCACGGCGGCCTCGAGGTCGAAGATGACGGAGTCGGCCTCGGAGGCCAGGGCGGGGGCGAACGCGTCGGGGGTGGCCGCGTTGACCAGCAGCCAGGAGCGGCTGAGCTTGGCGGGCAGGGCGGCGGCGCGACGGTTCCTCACGGGCATGGTCTCCAGCCTAGCCCGCCGCGGCCGTCCGCCCGCGGGCCCCTTCCCACTCGTGCGAGGCCTCACGTCCGCTCGCGGCGGGCGAGGCGGACGGTCGTAGCATGGAGAGGCCGTCGGTCCGTCCGACGCCGCCGACCCCCCGACCGCCAGGAGTACCCGATGCGCCCGACCTCCCCTTCCCGAGCCCTGCGGCTCACGGGTGCCGTGGCGGCCGCGTGCCTGCTGGCCGGCTGCGCGGTCGCCCCCGACCTGGCCGAGGACTCGGCGTCCGACGACGGCGTGCCCCTGCCCGCGACGGAGGGGTATCAGCCGCTGACGGTCTACCTCGCCGTCGCCGAGGCGGAGGCGGTCCCGGGGACGAGCGGCCGGCCCTTCGGCTGCGGCGATCTGCTGGTGCCCGTGCAGACCGTGCCGACGGACACCGAGGACGAAGCGGACACCGCCCTGGACTTCCTGTTCGCGGACGAGCGCGGCTGGCACGGCGACCCGTCGCTGTGGAACGCCGTGTTCGACGTGCGCGAGAGCCTCATCCCGACCGGGCACCGCCGCGAGGGCGACGTGGAGATCTTCACCTTCACCGGCACCGTGACGCCGGAGGACGAGTGCACGGCCGAACGGATCCGCGCCCAGCTGCAGGCGACCGCCGCCGCCTTCACGTCAGCGGGACAGGTCCGGCTCGAGGTGGACGGCCGGGACCTCGACGACGTGCTGGGGCTCGAGCCGCTCCGCCTCGGCGAGTCCGTGGACGTCCCGCAGGGGGACCCCATACCGAGTGGGGAGCCGAGCGACGGATCCGGCGCGCAGACGTGGGCGCCGGAGGGCGAGTCGTCGGAGGACACGTGGGCGCCGGCCGACCCCTCGACCTGGGCTCCGGTCGAGCCCTCGGACGACACCTGGGCGCCGGCCGAGGAGTCGTCGTGGGGTCCCGCCGAGCCGACCCAGGGCACGTGGTCCCCCGGTCAGGAGCCGAGCGCCCCCTGACCGGGCGACCCGCCGTCGTCGCCCGTCATCGGACGTTCGGGCACGGCCGCGCCGTGCTATAGGGTGCCGAGCGTGCGGAACCTCCGAGATCACCTGTCCCAGCGCGCCGTCGGCGTGAAGCAGTCCGCGGTCCGCGACGTCTTCGACATCGCGATGGACCCGAACCTCGTCTCGCTCGCGGGCGGGAACCCGTGGCTCGCCGACCTGCCCCTCGACGAGCTGGGCCGGATCGCCTCCGACCTGATGACCCGGTTCGGCACGGAGTCCCTGCAGTACGGCCCGGGCCAGGGCACCGAGGAGATGCGTGCCGCCGCGACCGCCGTGATGGCCGCCGACGGCATCCCGGACGCGGACCCCGACCTCGTGGTCATCACCCCCGGCTCGCAGGCCGCGATCGACACCGCCTGCCGGGCGTTCGCGAACCCGGGCGACGTCGTCGTGGTGGAGGACCCCACGTTCGTGGGCGCGTTGACCACCTTCACCACCTGGCAGCTCGAGGCCGTGGCCACGGGCACCGACGACCACGGCCTGGTGCCCGCGGCCCTCGACGAGACCCTGACCCGCCTGGCCGCCGAGGGTCGCCGCGTGGCCTTCCTCTACACGATCCCCTCGTTCGCGAACCCCTCGGGCGCCCTGCTGCCCCCGGACCGCCGCGCCGAGGTGGGCGCGATCTGCGAGAAGCACGGCGTGCTCATCGTGGAGGACAACCCGTACGGGCAGATCGCGTTCGACGGCGAGCCCGTCGCCCCGATCGCCGCCGACCACCGGGACAACGTGGTCCACCTCGGCACGATGTCCAAGATCTTCTCCCCGGGCGTGCGCATCGGCTGGGCGCTCGTGCCGGCCGCGCTCCAGCGCGAGTTCTACCTGTGCGCGGAATCGGCCTACATCCACGCGTCCACGTACTCGCAGATGCTCACCACCGCCTTCGTCACGCAGCTGGACTGGCAGGGCCACGTCCGCCACGTGACCGGGCTGTACCGCGAGCGGGCCGCGGCGCTCGTGGACGCGGTGCGTGAGCACTGGGACCCGGCGGTCGAGTTCATCCCCCCGCAGGGCGGCTTCTTCCTGTGGGCCACCCTGCCCGCCGGGGTGGACACCCTCGAGGTGATGCACCGCGGCATCGAGGCGGGCGCGGTGTTCGTGCCGGGGGCGGCCTTCACCCCCGTCGAGGGCAAGCACTCCACCCTGCGCCTGGCGTACTCGTTCGTGGCGGCCGAGAAGCTCGTGGAGGGCGTGCGGCGCCTGGCCCCCGCGGTGAACGAGTCGATCGCCCGGGCCCGCTGAGCCGCGGCGGGCGTCCACGACGACGTCGGCCCGGCGCGTCCGCCGGACGTGCGACCCCTTCCCCGGGCCCGCGAGATCGTATACGATCTCGACCATGACGCAGAGCACACCGGATCCCACGCCCACCGTCACCGAGCACGACTTCACCGTCCGGGAGAACCGGCCGGGCAAGGTGCTCGCCGTCCACCTGAACTACCCCTCCCGCATCGCCCAGCGCGGCCGGTCCCCGCAGGCCCCCGGCTACTTCCTCAAGGCCGGCACCTCCCTCGCCCGCACCGGCGACACCATCGAGCGCCCCGCCGGCACCGAGCTGCTCGCCTACGAGGGCGAGATCGCGCTGATCATCGGCCGCACCGCCCGGCGCGTCAGCCCGAAGGAGGGCTGGTCGCACGTCTCCGGCATCACCGCCGCCAACGACTGGGGCCTCTACGACCTCCGCCACGCGGACAAGGGCTCCAACGTCAAGAACAAGTCCGGCGACGGCTACACCCCGCTCGGCCCCGCGGTGATCTCCGCCGCGGGCCTGGACCCGGCCGCCCTGCGCGTGCGCACCTGGGTCAACGGCGAGATCGTCCAGGACGACACCACCGAGGGCCTCGTCTTCCCGTTCGGCCAGCTCGTGGCCGACCTCTCGCAGCTCATGACGCTCGAGGAGGGCGACGTCATCCTCACCGGCACCCCCGCCGGGTCCTCCGTGGCCCAGCCGGGCGACGTCGTCGAGGTGGAGGTGGACGCCCCCAGCGCCCCCGGCGCACCGACCACCGGCCGCCTGGTGACGACGGTCGTCGACTCGGAGCACTCCCTGGCCCCGTTCGGCGCGCAGCCGCAGGTGGACGACGTGCAGCGCGAGGAGGCCTGGGGCTCCCGCGAGGCCGCCGGTCTGGCCCCGCAGGCCGCGGCGCCGTCGTCGTCCGCGGTGGACGAGAACGGCCACTGGGTCGCGAGCGCCCCGCAGCCGGACCGCTCCCTGCTGACCCCGGAGCTGCGCGCCAAGATCGACGCCATCGCGGTGGCCACCCTCACCGCCCAGCTGCAGAAGCGCGGCATCCAGAACGCGACCATCGACGGCCCGCGCCCGATCCACCAGGGTCGGCGCGTCCTCGGCTACGCCAAGACCCTGCGCTACATCCCCAAGCGCGAGGACCTGTTCAAGGAGTTCGGCGGCGGCTTCAACGCCCAGAAGCGGGCCATCGACTCGGTGCAGCCGGACGACGTGGTGGTCATGGAGGCCCGTGGCGAGCACGGCACCGGCACCCTCGGGGACGTCCTGGCCCTGCGCGCCCAGGTGAACGGTGCGAACGCCGTGATCACGGACGGCGGCATCCGCGACTCCGCCGCCGTCGCCGAGGTCGGTCTCCAGGTGTACGCCGGCGCCACGCACCCGGCGGTGCTGGGCCGCCGTCACATCCCGTGGGAGGTCGGCGGCACCATCGCCTGCGGCGGCACCACCGTGCAGCCCGGCGACATCATCGTCGGCGACGACGACGGTGTGGTGGTCATCCCGCCGTCCCTGCTCCAGGAGGTCGTGGACGACGCCTACGAGCAGGAGCTCCAGGACGCCTGGGCGTACGAGCAGGTCAAGGCCGGCCACCCGGTGGACGGGATGTTCCCCCCGAACGCCGAGTGGAAGGCCACGTTCGACGAGTACCGCAAGACCCTGCCGGACGCCCCGGCCCCGGAGGGCGACGCCTGAGCATGCGCCGGACGGACATCGGAACGGTCGGCCTCGCAGGAGCCCCCGTCTCCAAGGCGGACCGCGCCTACCAGGCCATCCTCGAGGGGATCCGGGACCAGCGCCACGAGCCGGGCGACCGCCTGGTGCTGTCCCAGATCGCCGCGGAGTTGGGCATGTCCGTGGTGCCCGTGCGGGAGGCGATCCGCCGCCTGCAGTCCGAGATGCTGGTGGCCTACGAGCGCAACGTGGGCGCCACCGTGGTGGGCATCGACCCGGTCGAGTACCGCCACACCATGGAGACGCTGGCACTGGTGGAGGGGTTCTCCACCGCCCAGTGCGCCCCGCACGTGACCGCCGAGGACCTCGCGGCGGCCCGTGAGGTGAACGCGACCATGCGCGCGATGACGGCGTCGGAGAGGGCCTGGGACCCGGTGGCGTTCACCGAGCTCAACCGCCGCTTCCACTCGATCCTGTTCGAGCATCACCAGAACGAGCACGTGCACGACCTGGTGCACCGCGGCTGGAACCGCCTGGCCGCGCTGCGCTCGTCCACGTTCGCGTACGTGCCCGGTCGGGCGGTGGCCTCCGTGGACGAGCACGAGCACCTGCTGCGCCTGATCGAGGACGGGGCGCGCTTCGAGGAGATCGAGGCCGCCGCCCGCGCCCACCGCCTGAACACCCTGCACGCCTACCTGGAGCACAGCGCCGAGCCGTCTTCGTGACCGCCGGACGGGCCGGCGCCGACGCCGACTGCTCCAGACCCCGACCATCCGCCCCCGAAGCACTCAGCGAAAGAGACACCATGACGGAGAAGACCAGCATCGAGGCCCGCACGCCCGAGGGCCTGCCCGACGTCCTGCGCCACTACATCGACGGCGAGTTCGTCGACTCGATCGACGGCGACACCTTCGAGGTGCTCGACCCGGTGACCAACGAGCCGTACCTGACGGCCGCCTCCGGCAAGGCCGCGGACATCGACCGCGCCGTCGCCGCCGCGAAGCGGGCCTTCAAGTCCGGCGAGTGGTCCCAGGCCCTGCCGCGCCAGCGCTCCCGCGTGCTGCACCGGATCGCCGACATCATGGAGACCCGCGGCGACCAGCTGGCCGAGATGGAGTGCTTCGACACCGGCCTGCCGATCAAGCAGGCGAGGGGCCAGGCCGCCCGCGCCGCCGAGAACTTCCGCTTCTTCGCGGACCTGATCGTGGCCCAGCACGACGACACCTTCAAGGTGCCGGGCCGCCAGATCAACTACGTGAACCGCAAGCCGATCGGCGTCGCCGGCCTGATCACCCCGTGGAACACCCCGTTCATGCTGGAGTCCTGGAAGCTGGCCCCGGCCATCGCCACCGGCAACTCGGTGGTCCTGAAGCCGGCGGAGTTCACCCCGCTCTCGGCCTCCCTGTGGGGCGGGATCTTCGAGGAGGCCGGCCTGCCCCAGGGCGTGTTCAACATGGTGCACGGCTTCGGCGAGGAGGGCTACGCGGGCGACCCGCTCGTGAAGCACCCGGACGTGCCGCTGATCTCCTTCACCGGCGAGTCCCGCACCGGCCAGATCATCTTCGCCAACGCCGCCCCGCACCTGAAGGGCCTGTCCATGGAGCTCGGCGGCAAGTCCCCGGCCGTGGTGTTCGAGGACGCGGACCTGGACGCGGCGATCGACGCGACCATCTTCGGCGTGTTCTCCCTGAACGGCGAGCGCTGCACCGCCGGCTCCCGCATCCTGGTCCAGCGTTCCGTCTACGACGAGTTCGTGGAGCGCTACGCCGCCCAGGCCTCCCGCGTGAAGGTCGGCCTGCCGAACGACGAGACCACCGAAGTCGGCGCCATCGTGCACCCGGAGCACTTCGAGAAGGTCATGTCCTACGTGGAGATCGGCAAGACCGAGGCCCGCCTGGTGGCCGGCGGCGGCCGCCCGGAGGGCTTCCCCGAGGGCAACTTCGTGCAGCCCACCGTGTTCGCGGACGTGGCCCCGGACGCCCGGATCTTCCAGGAGGAGATCTTCGGCCCGGTCGTGGCCATCACCCCCTTCGACACGGAGGAGGAGGCCCTGCAGCTGGCCAACAACACCAAGTACGGTCTGGCCGCCTACATCTGGACCAACGACCTCAAGCGCGCCCACAACGTCGCGCAGAACGTGGAGGCCGGCATGGTGTGGCTCAACTCCAACAACGTGCGGGACCTGCGCACCCCGTTCGGCGGGGTGAAGGCCTCCGGCCTGGGCCACGAGGGCGGCTACCGCTCGATCGACTTCTACACCGATCAGCAGGCCGTGCACATCAACCTCGGCGAGGTCCACAACCCGGTGTTCGGCAAGCAGGAGCAGGCCGCGGCGAAGATCGACGGCTGACCCGCACTGACCGGTGACCACGACGGCGCCCGCACCGTCCCCGCGACGGTGCGGGCGCCGTCGTCGTGCTGGGGCCGGGCCGGGTCTCTCCCCCGGCCCACCGACGCGGGTTGAGTTGTCGCGGGTGCGGGCGCCCCGGACCCGCGACAACTCAACCCGCGTTCCTCGACGGCCTTCCCGCCGGTCGCCTGGATCGTATACGATCGAGCCCGTGACCGTGTCCCAGGCCACAGCGCACCGCCATCACCAAGGAGCACCGATGACCAACCTCGAGAGCCGCCAGAAGACCTCCTCCGGCTTCTTCGTCACGAAGGAAGCCCCCATCGACCCGGAGAACCCCCTCCCCACCCCGACGTCCGAGGCGCCGGACATCCTGCGCTGCGCCTCGATGGAGCTCGTGGTCACGGACCTCGCCGCCTCCCGCGAGTTCTACGTGGACGTGCTCGGCCTCGTGGTCACCGAGGAGGACGAGGAGACCGTCTACCTGCGCTCCATGGAGGAGTTCATCCACCACAACCTGGTGCTGCGCCAGGGCGAGACCGCCGCCGTGGCCGCGTTCTCCTACCGCGTGCGCACCCCCGAGGACCTGGACAAGGCGGTCGCCTTCTACGAGGAGCTGGGCTGCCGTGTCGAGCGCCGGAGGGACGGCTTCGTCAAGGGCGTCGGCGACTCCGTGCGCGTCGAGGACCCGCTGGGCTTCCCCTACGAGTTCTTCCACGACGTCGAGCACGTGGAGCGCCTGGCCTGGCGCTATGACCTCTACACCCCGGGCGCCCTGGTCCGCCTGGACCACTTCAACCAGGTGACCCCGGATGTGCCGCGCGCCGCCCGCTACATGCAGGACCTGGGCTTCCGCGTCACCGAGGACATCCAGGACGAGAAGGGCACCGTCTACGCCGCGTGGATGCGCCGCAAGCCCACCGTGCACGACACCGCCATGACCGGCGGCGACGGCCCCCGGATGCACCACGTGTGCTTCGCCACGCATGAGAAGCACAACATCCTGGCGATCTGCGACAAGCTCGGCGCCCTGCGCATGTCCGACCACATCGAGCGCGGCCCGGGACGCCACGGCGTCTCCAACGCGTTCTACCTCTACCTGCGCGACCCGGACGGCCACCGCGTGGAGGTCTACACCCAGGACTACTACACCGGTGACCCGGACAACCCCGTGGTCACCTGGGACGTGCACGACAACCAGCGTCGCGACTGGTGGGGCACCCCGGTCGTGCCGTCCTGGTACACCGACGCCTCCCGCGTGCTGGACCTCGACGGCAACCTGCAGCCGCTGGTCTCCCGCACCGACGACTCGGAGATGGCCGTGACCATCGGCGCCGACGGCTTCTCCTACACCCGCGAGGAGCAGGGCGAGGAGTCCCTGCCGGAGTGGAAGCAGGGCGAGTACAAGCTCGGCAACCAGCTCTGACCGGCACTGCCGGGCGCCGCTCCGGGACACCATGACGACGGCGGGCACCCCACGCAGGTGCCCGCCGTCGGCGTCCGCCCTCCCTGCCATCCTCCGCGTCTCCCCGCCCCACGCCGTTCGAGGCGGAAAATCCACCTCATTCGAGCCGGGAGGGCCAGTTTGAGCTCGATTTCCCGCCTCGAAGCATGGGGAGCAGGGGTGTCCCGCCTCGCAGACGGGCGTCGAGGGGCGGGCCTGGCTCACGGTGCACCGCCGCCAGCCCGGGCTGGGGATCGGGACGCGCACCCCGGACTGATCCGGGGCGGTGACAGGATGGCGACGGGACCAGGGGCCGAGCCGCGCAATCGTATACGATCGAGACCAGGCCCCCGCCCGACGTCGTGAAGGAGACCGCTGTGCTGGACCACGAGACCCACGTCAAGATCGCCGACGAGCTGCACCGCGCGGGCATCGACCGCGTGCCGGTGCCGCGGCTGACCGCGCGCTACCCGGAGATGGAGATCGAGGACTCGTACGCCGTCCAGCGCATCTGGGCCGAGTGCCAGGTCGAGGCGGGCCGCCGCAAGGTGGGCCACAAGATCGGCCTGACCTCGAAGGCCATGCAGGACGCCACCGGAATCGACGAGCCGGACTACGGCGTGATCTTCGACGACCAAGTGTTCGAGTCCGGCCACGTCTACGCGTGGAAGAAGTACACCCACCCCCGCGTCGAGATGGAGCTGGCGTTCGTGCTCAAGGACGAGCTGCGCGGCCCCGGCCTGAACCTGATGGACGTGCTGCGCGCCACCGAGTACGTGGTGCCCGCGCTCGAAGTGTTGGACTCCCGCATCGAGATGGAGGGCCGCACCATCACGGACACCATCTCGGACAACGCCGCCCTGGGCTCCCTGGTGATCGGCGGCCGCCCCGTGGGCGTGCACGACGTGGACCTGCGCTGGGTCTCCGGCATCCTCTCCCGCAACGAGGAGATCATCGAGACCGGCGTGGCCGCGGGCGTGCTGAACCACCCGGCCAACGGCGTGCACTGGCTGGCCAACCGCATCGCCGGGCACGGAGACGCGCTCGAAGCCGGTGAGATCGTGCTCGCCGGCTCCTTCACCCGCCCGATGTGGGTCTACGAGGGCGACACCGTCTACGCCGACTACGGCCCACTGGGCACCATCACCTGCCGCTTCGCCTGAGCCGCCCGCCGTCGTCGTCGCCCCGCCCGCCCGCCTGCAACGCGGGTTGACCTATCACCAGTACGACCCCGCTCCACCCGCGACAACTCAACCCGCGTCGGGTGGAGGATGCGGAGAACCCCGGAGGAACGTCCCATGCCCGTCCGCCACAACCCGCAGCCGCTGTTCCGCGACCTCTTCACGCCCGAGGCCGTCGCCGCCCGTGGGGGCCGCCCCGCCGCCGGCATGTTCCTCTCCTCCGGGGACCCGACGACGGCGGAGATCTGCGCCGGCGCGGGCCTCGACTACCTGCTCATCGACGCCGAGCACGCCCCGCTGACCCTGCAGGACGTCCTCGCCCAGCTGCGCACGATCGCCGGCTACCGCGTGCCCACCCTGGTGCGTGTGCCGGCGCTGGACACCGTGGCCATCAAGCAGTTCCTGGACCTGGGCGCCCAGACGCTGCTGGTGCCCATGGTCGACGACGCCGCGATGGCCCGCCGCGCCGTGGCCGCCGCCCGCTACCCGGACGGCTCCGCCGAGGGCGGGGTGCGCGGCGTGGGCTCCGCCCTGGCGCGCTCCGGCCGCTGGAACCGGATCCCCGGCTACCTGCCCGGCGCGGCGGACCACGTCTCCGTGATCGTGCAGATCGAGACGGCCGCCGGCGTGCGCAACGCGGACGAGATCGCGGCGGTGGACGGGATCGACGGCGTCTTCATCGGCCCCTCGGACCTCTCCGCGTCCCTGGGCCTGCTCGGCCAGCAGTCGCACCCGGAGGTGGTGGCCGCGGTCGAGGAGGTCATCACGAAGGTCAAGGCCGCCGGGAAGATCGTGGGCGTCAACGCGTTCGTGCCCGCGCAGGCCGACGCCTACGCCGCCGCCGGTGCGGACTACGTCAACGTGGGCGCCGACGTCGCCCTGCTGGCCCGCGCCGCCGAGGCCCTCGCCGACCGCTGGTGCCCGGCGCCGACCGACGCAGCGGCCGACAGGGAGGGCGCGCCCCGCGCGTCGTACTGATCCGATCATCCCCTCACTTCGGGGCGCGAAATCCACCCCATGGACGCCTGATCCTGGTCCATGACGTGGATTTCCCGCCTCGAATGGTTCGGGGCCGGCGCCCCGGAGGGACGCCACCGCCTCCTGCACAACCGCGCCGGTCCCCCTCGTGCGTCCCCAGGCCCACGCTCGTCCGTCTCGGGATGCCGACCGACGGGGCACGCTCGCCGCATGCCCCGTCGCCCCGCCCCGCTGCCGCCGTCGATCGACCCCGCCGCCTTCACGGTCGACGACGCGCGCCGGGCGGGCGTGACGTGGCCCCGACTGCAGTCCTCAGACCTGCGGCGGCTGCGCCACGGCATCTACGGGCCGGCCGGCCCCGCGGCGGTCTCCGTGCGTGAGTGGACGATGGATGAGGTCCGCGCGTACCAGCGGCGCCATCCCGACGTCGTCGTCAGCCATGAGACCGCCGCCCGCCTGCACGGCCTGACCGTGCCCGAACGGCTGCTGGCCCCCGGTGCGGTGCACGTCAGCGTCGGCACCTCGGGTGGCCGGCCGGTCCAGGCGGGTCTGGTGCCCCACCGCATCGAAGTGCCGGAGGGACAGCGGATGACGCGGGGCGGCGTGCTCGTGACGACGCCGGCCCGCACGCTGTGGGACCTGTGCGCGGCACGGTCGGCGCTCACCGGGCGGGACGTCGTCATCGCCGGTGACGCCCTGCTCTGCCCGCCGTGGCTGCCCGGCGGCGGACGCGGGGCTCCCGCCTACACCCCGGAGGAGCTCGTCCGATCGCTGGCCGAACGGGGACGTTTCCGGGGGCGCGGGCTGGCCCGGGCGGCGCTGGCGAGGATGCGCGTGGGGGCGGATTCGCCGCGCGAGACGCGTCTGCGGCTGGCGCTCGTCGACGCCGGGCTGCCGGAGCCCGAGATGCAGTGCCGGCTGGACCCGTCAGACCGCCGCGCTCCGACGGTCGACCTGGGGTATCGGCAGTGGCGCCTCGCGTTGCAATACGAGGGCGAGCACCACCGCACCGCCGAGCAGCAGGCCCGGGACGTGCTGCGCGACCGCTGGTGCGCCGACCACGACTGGCTCTCGATCAAGGTCATGTGGGCCGACGCCCGGGACGACTACGCGGACGTCGTCGCGCGGGTGCGGTGCCGGGCGGCCGAGTTCAGTGGGTGACCCGGTGAGATCCACGGCCACTGCAGTCCGCCACGGCTCCCTCGTTTCGAGGCGGGAAATCCAGGTCATGGGGCTCTGGTCCACGCCCATGGGGTCGATTTCCCGCCGCGAAAGGACGGGCCCGGTGGGAGTCGGCCTGTGAACACCCGTCCTCCCCCACGTAGCGTGGCCCCATGACCGCGTCCGCCCCCACCCTGAGCTCGCATTTCGCCGACACCTTCCCCGAGCTCGCCCTGCCCTGGCAGGCCCAGGCCACGGACGGCCCGCAGCTCGTCCTGCTCAACGCCGGCCTCGCGACGGAGCTCGGCCTCGACGCCGAGTGGCTCGCCACCGACGACGGCGTCCGCTTCCTCACCGGCGAGCAGCCCGGCCCGGACGCGCGGCCGGTCGCGCAGGCGTACGCGGGCCACCAGTTCGGCCACTACTCCCCTCGCCTGGGTGACGGGCGCGCCCTCCTCCTCGGCGAGCTCACGGCTCCGGACGGTCGGCTCCACGACCTGCATCTCAAGGGCTCCGGTCGCACGCCCTTCGCGCGCGGCACCGCCGACGGGCAGGCCGTGCTCGGCCCCATGCTCCGCGAGTACGTGGTCTCCGAGGCGATGCACGCCCTCGGCGTGCCGACCACGCGGGCGCTCGCCGTCGTCGCCACGGGCCACCCGGTCCGCCGCGAAACCGTGCTGCCGGGCGCGGTGCTGGCCCGGACGGCCGCGTCGCACCTGCGCGTCGGCACGGCCCAGTACGCCGCGGCCCTCCCCGAGCAGGCGCACCCCACGGAGGTGCTGCGCCGGATCGTCGACGAGGCCATCGCCCGCCACCACCCGCACGCCGCCGACGCCGAGCACCCCGCGCTCGCGCTCGACGAGGCGGTGATCGCCGCGCAGGCCGAGCTCGTCTCCCGCTGGATGCTCGTCGGCTTCGTGCACGGTGTGATGAACACGGACAACATGACCCTGTCCGGCGAGACCATCGACTACGGCCCCTGCGCGTTCATCGACGCCTTCGATCCGGCCGCGAGCTTCTCCTCGATCGACACCCAGGGCCGGTACGCGTACGGCAATCAGGGGCCCATCGCGGCGTGGAACCTCGCCCGGCTCGGCGAGGCCCTCGTGCCCGTGCTCGACGACGACCCCGACCGCGCCGTCGCGCTCGCCCAGGAGGCGCTGGGCAGGTTCCACGGCGCCCATCTCGCGGCGTGGCGGGGCGGACTGCGGGACAAGCTCGGTCTCCCGGCGTCGGTGGCGGAGGACGACGTCGCCGCGCTCACCGACCGCCTGTTCCCGTGGCTGGCCGCGGCGCGGGCCGACTGGACCTCGTTCTGGGTGCGGCTGGCCGAGCACACGGCGGCGCCCGTGGACGACGACGCGGCGCGCACCGAGGCGGCACGGCTCGTCCCCGGCGCCCCGGACCCCGCGGGGCTCGCCGCCTGGCTCGCGGACTGGCGGGCGATGGGTCCCGATCCGGCCCGGATGCGCGCGGTGAACCCCGTCTACATCCCGCGGAACCACCTGCTGGACGAGGCCCGGACGGCCGCGGAGGGCGGGGACCTCGCCCCGGTCCACCGGCTGCTCGAGGCCGTCACGGATCCCTTCACCCCGCGCCCCGGGTTCGAGCGGTACGCGGAGCCGGGTCCGGCGGACGGGGCCCCGTTCGTCACCTACTGCGGCACCTGACCGCTTCCGTTGACGAAACGGGCGCCCTCACCCCCGCGCCAGCGACTTGACCGGCACGGCCGGGTCCGCGAGCGCGGCGGCGTCCACCACGATCCCCCGGTCGATGATGCGCCGGGCGGCCTTGACGGTCATGGGGTCGTCGATCGACGCGGCCCCGCGCAGGGTCCCGTCCGCGGCCAGGGCGAAGCTCGCCACCACGACGCCGCGCACCTCGCGGTCCACGATCCGCCCGCCGGCCGGCACCGTCATGTCCCCCACGGCCTCCACGTGGGCGTCGTGCCGGTCGGACCAGAACCACGGGGCGCCCGGGGCGTCCGCCTGCTCCCCCAGGATCGCCGCCGCGGCGGCCGCACCGGAACGCAGGGCCGGTTCCCAGTGCCGCGAGGGTGCCCACGCGGACTCCCGGGCGCGCGCGGCGTCGCCCACGGCCAGGATCCCGGGCACGGCAGTGCGGCCCATCGCGTCCGTGAGCACGCCGTCGGCCACCTCCAGACCGGCGTCCTCGGCGAGGGCGGTGTCCGGCACGGTGCCGCCGGCCAGCACCACGACGTCGGCGTCCACGGTCCGCCCGTCGTGGAGGTGGAGCCGGTGGGCGGCCGGCAGCGCGGCGCCGCCGTCGGCGTCCCGGTGCTCGATCCAGGCCGCCCGGCCGACCTCGACAGCGACCCCGTGCTCGGCGTGCATCCGGTGCAGGCGGGCGGCCAGCGCCGGCCCGACCGCCGCGCGAGCCGGGGCGTCCGTCCCGGTCACGAGCGTCACCGCGGCGAGCGAGCGGCGCGCCGCGGCCGCGACCTCCGCCCCCGTGAAGCCGCCGCCCACGACCGCCACCTCGGTCCCGAACGTCAAACGGTCGCGCAGGGCCTCGGCGTCGGCGCGGGTGCGCAGGGTGATCAGGTCCGGGTGGTCGGCGCCGGCGACGTCGAGGGCCCGGGGTCGCCCGCCCGTGGCGAGCACGACCGCGTCCGCGTCCAGGACCCGCCCGGAGGCCGTCTCCACCCGATGGGGCGCGGGGCCGCCGTCGGGGTGGACGCCGCCCGGCACCACCCGGACCGCCTCGTCCTCCACCAGCTCCACACCGTGCTCGGCGAACCACGCCGGCGGGGCGAGCAGCAGGCGGTGCGCGTCCGCGTCGCCGGTCAGGAACTCCTTGCTCAGGGGCGGCCGGTCATAGGGCACGCCCTGCGGGTCCACGAGGGCGATCCCACCCGCGAAACCGCGGCGCCGCAGCTCGCGGACCACGGCGAAGCCCGCGACGCCGCCGCCCACCACGACGACCGCGCCGGGCACGCCCGCCGGGGCCTCGACGTCGTGGCTCATGCGCCGGGGACGAGGTAGAGCTGGCCCTCGCGCTCCTCGACGCGGTGCACGCCGACGCCCTTGGTGGCGGGCAGGCAGAGCGCCTCGCCGGTGCGCAGGCAGAACTGCGCGGCGTGCAGCGGGCACTCCACGCGGTCGTCCTCGAGCCAGCCCTCGGCCAGCGAGGCGTCCTCGTGGGTGCACGTGTCGTCGATCGCGTGGAACTCGCCCGCGTCCGTGTGGAACACCGCGACGTCGTCCCTCGTCCCCGCCGTCGCCGCCGGGACGACGATCGCCTCGCCCTCCGGGACGTCCGCCGCCGCGCCGATGTGGATCGGCTCCGCCATGGTCTGCCTCCTCTGGTTCCCGGGCCGGGCGGCCCGTGGTGGTCTCCCGTCACCGTATCCCCCGGCGCGGACCCGGCACCCCTCCGCTGTGCTCCGCCCCGGCGCCACACCGCGCCCATCTGTGAATGGATGAACCGGACATCACCGGGGCGTGAAATGACCCGACAAGCCTCCGAGAAATGCTCCCGGCAATGGTCGATCACGCTACGATCACGACGGCTCTCCGGCCCTCATCCCGCCCGCACCACGCCACCGACCCGGGGATGCGGCACGGCCCGCGCCTGTCGTTCCTCGGGCACTCCACCTTCCGAAGGCATCCGCATGAAGATTCTCCCGCCGGGTTCCGCCGCGTCCCCCCGCCCGCTCGCGCCCGCCGTCGCGGTCGCCGCGCTCTCCGTCCTCGTCGGCGGCCTGCTCCCGCAGCAGCCGTCCGCGACCACGGAGGGCGCCCCCGACGCGCGCCCGCTCGACGACGCCGCCCGTGCCACGACCGCCGGGACGGCCACGACCCCCGCGTCGGCCGCTCCCGTCGAGGGCGCCGGCGTCGCGACCGTCCCGCAGGAGGGCGAGAACCTCGTCCCGGCCGAGGAGGCCCCGGCCGGCGTCGTGCTCGGCGAGCCCGTGGTGGACCGTCCGTTCACGGTGGCCGCCGCCGTGTGGGACGCCGCGGCGGACGACGCCGTCGAGCGCGTGGAGATCCGCGTGCGTCAGGACGGGGCCTGGGGCCCGTGGCAGGTCCTGGATCGGCCCGTCCTGCCCGAGGACGCCGCCCCCGCACGCACCGGCACGGACCCGTTCGTCGCGTTCGGCGCGGACGGCGCCCAGCTGCGCGTGACCACCGTGGACGGCGCAGCCCCGGCCGGCCTCGAGCTGTCCCTCATCGACCCGGGCACGGCCGCCACGGACGAGACCGTCGCGAGCGCGCACCCGGCGGTGGCCGCCGAGCAGGCCGCGGAGACGGCCGGCCTGCCCCGGGGCGTGAAGTCGAGCGCCGTCGTCGGGGGCGCCGCACCCGCCGAGGCCCGCACCGTGGCCACGGCCTCGGACGCGCACGCGCACGCGCACGCGCACGCGAAGATCCTCCCGGACGTGATCACCCGCTCACAGTGGGGCGCGGACGAGTCCTGGGCCGAGTCCTCCCCGCAGTTCGACCAGGTGCGCGCGCTGACCATCCACCACACGGCCGGCACCAACGACTACACGCGCGCCCAGGCCGTGGAGCAGATGCGCGGCGTCTACGCGTACTACACGAAGACCCTCGGCTGGGGCGACTTCCCGTACCATCTGATCACGGACCGCTTCGGCAACATCTACGAGGGCCGTCGCGGCGCCCTGGACTCGAACCCGCTGGGCACGCACGCGGGCGGGTTCAACCGGGGCACGATGGGCATCTCCACGATGGGCAACTACGACGTGGTCGCCCCGTCCGAGGAGGTGGTGGACGCGATGGCCCGCGCCACCGCCTACTACCTGTACCGCGACGGCATCGACGCGCGGGGCCGGGTCACCCTGACCTCGGGCGGCAGCACGAAGTACGCCGCGGGTACGCCCGTCACCGTGGACACGATCTTCCCGCACCGGGCCACGTCCGCGACCGCGTGCCCGGGGCAGCACCTGATGGCCCGCTTCGACGACCTGCGGGACCGCGCCGAGGCCATCGCGACGGCGGCCGGCCAGCCGCCGGCACCGACCACCCCGGCTCCGACGCCGGCCCCGACGACCGCGCCGTCGACCGCCGGCACGTACACGGTGCAGCCGAACGACGGCTGGTGGACCATCGCCCGCCGCACCGGCGTGCCCGCGGCCACCCTCCAGGAGCTCAACGGCATGACCGAGTCGACCGTGCTCCACCCGGGCATGGTGCTGCGCACCGTCGCCGACCCGACCGCCCCGGAGCCCACCCCCATCACCACCGGCACGTACACGGTGCAGCCGAACGACGGCTGGTGGGTCATCGCCCGACGGACCGGCGTCAGCGCCGCGGAGCTCCAGCGGCTCAACGGCATGGCGGCATCCACCGTCCTGCACCCGGGGATGGTGCTCATCACGGCCGCCACGGCGCCGGCCTCCACGCCCGCGCCCGCTCCGGCCCCCGCCCCGGGCACGTACACGGTCCGCGAGGGCGACGGCTGGTGGATCATCGCCCACCGCACCGGCGTGACGATGGAGACCCTCCAGCGCCTCAACGGCATGACCGCGACCACCGTGCTGCACCCGGAGATGGTGCTGCGGACCGGCCAGACCGCCTCCGCCCCGGCGCCCTCGCCCGCCACGTACGTGGTCCAGGCGAACGACGGCTGGTGGCTCATCGCCCAGCGCACGGGCGTCTCCATGGAGCGCCTGCAACGCCTCAACGGTATGACGGTCTCGACCATGCTCCACCCGGGCATGGTGCTGCGCACCGCCTGAGCACCCCGCCGGGACGACGTCGGCCCGCACCTTCGCGCGCAGGTGCGGGCCGACGTCGTCGGTTGAGTTATCACCGGTCGTAGGCCGCCGCACCCGGGATAAGTCAACCGGCGTTCCCCCGAGGCACGAGTGGCACGCCGAGGACGCCCTCGTGGCGCTGCGCCGCTGAGCTGCCGTCACAGTCCCGGCCTCTCCGCCCCCGGGCGCCCCCGGACCCCGCCCGCGGCCTACCCTGGAGGAGCCCGACCCGGGCCGCGACCGAGTCACGAGGAGATGAGACGAGCGCATGACCCGCCTGCCCGGTCTGCGTCGCCCGCGGTTCCTGGACCCGTGGCGCCGCCCGCTGGCCCCCCGTCTGCCCTGGCACGTGGTCCTCGCGGCCTCGATCGCGGGGGCACTGACCATCGCCACCCTCAGCCTCGGCGAGGACCTGGCCTCCGTGCCGCTGCTGGTGGGCGCCTTCGGCTCGTCCTGCGTGCTCGTGTTCCTCGTGCCGCACGGCCCGCACTCCCACCCCGCCAACGTGCTCGTGGGGCACGTGGTCTCGGCCGCGTGCGGGATCGCCGTGATCTCCGTGCTGCCCCTGACCTGGTACTCGCTCGCGGCCGGCATGGGCCTGGCCATGGCCGTCATGGCCGGGCTCCGTGTGATCCACGCCCCCGCGGGCGCCACCGCGCTGACGGTCATGCTGAGCAACGCGGACTGGGACTACCTGGTCACCCCGGTGCTCACCGGGGCGCTGGTCCTCACCGCGTGCGCGCTGCTGTACCGCCGCCTGATGTGGCGGGTGATCGGCCCGCCGGGGTGAGCCCACGCCGGGCCAGGGCCGCCACGGTCAACCCCGGACGTTCCGCGTAGAACGCGGAGAGGACCCGGATCAGCCGGCCCAGCGTGCCGCTCACCCCCGCCGACTCACTTCAGGAAGTCGCGCGCGACCTCCAGGAAGCGGTCGTTGGCCTCGACCTCGCCGATGCTCACGCGCACGCCCTCGCCCGCGAACGCCCGGACGGACAGGGCCTGGGCCTGGGCGGCCTCGGCGAACTCCTGCGTGCGCTCGCCGAGCGGCAGCCACACGAAGTTGGCCTGCGAGGCGGGCAGGTCCCAGCCGGCCTCGGCCAGGGCGGCGGCGACGCGCTCGCGCTCGTCGACGACGACCTGCACGCGCTCGAGGACCTCATCCAGGTGCTCGAGCGAGGCGATCGCAGCCTCCTCGGCCACCGTGGACACCGCGAACGGGGTGGCCACGGTGCGCAGGGCCTTCGTGATCTCCGGCTGCGAGACCGAGTAGCCCACGCGCAGGTTGGCCAGGCCGTGGGCCTTTGAGAAGGTGCGCAGCACGACGACGTTCGCGTGCTTGCGGTACATGTCCAGGCCCTTGACCGCGTCCTCGTCCCGGACGAACTCCACGTAGGCCTCGTCGATGACCACCAGGATGTGCTCGGGCACGCGCGCCAGGAAGTCCTCGACCTCGGCGGTGGTGAGCACGGGGCCGGTCGGGTTGTTGGGGGTGCAGAGCAGGATCACCCGCGTGCGCTCGGTGATCGCGTCCAGCATGGCCGGCAGGTCGTGGCGGTGGTCCGCGGTGAGCGGCACCTGCACATCCACGGCGCCGGCGGTGCGCACCACGATCGGGTAGGCCTCGAAGCTGCGCCACGCGAAGATCACCTCGTCGCCCTCACTGGCCTCGCCGTGGCCGGCGAAAGTGGTGATGACCTGGGCCAGGGCGCCGAGGGAGCCGGCGCCGGTCACGACGTCGTCCGCCGGGACGTCCAGGTGCGCGGCCAGGGCCTGGCGCAGGCCGGTGGAGAGGGTGTCCGGGTAGCGGCAGAGCGTGCTGGGCGCGCCCTCCGGGCCGGTCACGACCTCGCGCACCCGCTCGATCACGCCGGGCACGGGGGCGAACGGGTTCTCGTTCGACGAGAGCTTGTAGGGCTGCAGGCCCGGGACCGCGACCGGCGGCTTGCCGGCAGCGTACGGCGGGAGCATCCCGACCTTCTTGTGCGGGGCGACCACGGCGGGCGCCTGCTGTGCGTCATCAGTCATGGCCACCAGGGTAATGCGGGCCGCGGACACTGTGAGCCGCCCCACGGGTCCCGGGGATCAGGCTGCGCCGAACTCGGCGGCCACGGCCCGGGCCGCCTGCTCGAGCCGGTCGCCGAGGCGCGCGGGGTCTTCGGGCCGCGTCGCATAGACCACGGCGAGGGCGGCGGGCAGCTGACCCGGGGCCTGCAGCGGCACGGCGACGGAGGAGACGCCGGTGATGACCTCGTCGGTGCTGACGGCCCAGCCGCGCTCCCGCACGTCCTCGAGCTCGGGCCGCTCGGGCGGGGCGTCACCGTGCAGCCGTACCCATTCCTGCCCGGGCAGGGCGACGGCGATCGCCATCCCCGGCGCGCCGACCCCGAGGGGATGCCGTGTCCCGGGCCGCTGGGTGACGAGGTTGCCGCTGGGCGGCTCGGCCGTGGCCAAGGTGAGGCAGTGCGCGCCGTCCCACACCACAAGGAACGCGGTCATGCCCAGGTCGGTGGAGACGGCGGTCAGGTGCGGCATGGCCGCCGCGCGCAGGTCCTGCTCCACCCGGCGGGCGAGGACGGCCAGGCCGGGGGCGGCGTGGACGCGGCCGAGGCCGTCGCGGCGCAGCAGGCCGTGGGCCTCGAAGGTGCGCAGCACGCGGTAGGCCACCGAGCGGTGGACCCCCAGACCGTCGGCGAGGTCGGCGATGGTGGGCGGCTCGGGCGCCTCCACGACCGTCTCGAGCAGCGTGAGCGCGCGGGAGAGCGTCTGGGAGGGCGCGCCCTCCCGGCCGGGGCCGCCGTCGTGCTCTGTCATCCGTGCTCCTCACCGCGTGTGCCGGACGCGACGCGCCCGGGGCGTCATAGACCCGCGCACCGATTGTGAACGCAGTCACGTCGGCGTACAGTCTGGCACACACGTGTTCCCAGGGGGAACGCCGTGTTCTCTGAGAGAACACACTCCGGGTGGCACGCGCGCCGCGCAGCGACATCCCCCGCAGCGAAAGGACCCCATGCTCTTCCACCACCACGGCTATGTCTCCACGAACCCGCGCGTCCAGGTGGCGGCCGGCATCGGCCTCGACCGCCCCGCCGAGCTGCCCGACGAGATGGACGTGCTGATCGTCGGCTCCGGCCCGGCCGGCATGATCGCCGCCGCCCAGCTCGCGATGTTCCCGGACGTCCACACCCGCATCATCGAGCGCCGCCCCCACCGCCTCGAGATCGGCCAGGCCGACGGCATCCAGGCCCGCTCCGTGGAGACCTTCCAGGCCTTCGGCTTCGCGAGCGAGATCATCGACGAGGCCTACGACCTGACCTCCATGGCGTTCTGGAACCCGGCCGCTGACGACGCGGACACGATCGTGCGCACCTCTCTGGCCGAGGACGACCCGGAGGGCATCTCCGAGTTCCCGCACCTGATCGTGAACCAGGCCCGCATCCTGGACTGGTTCGCCGAGTACATGAAGAACTCCCCCACCCGCGCGGAGCCGGACTACGGCTGGGCGTTCGAGGGCCTCGAGGACACGACCGAGGGCGAGTACCCCGTGCTCGTGACCCTGCGCCGCACCGTGGACGCCGAGGGCAACGCCCTCGAGGACCCGGCCTCGGGCCCGACCCGCCAGGTGCGTGCCAAGTACGTGGTGGGCGCGGACGGGGCGGGCTCCCGCGTCCGCAAGTCGATCGGCCACGCCCTGTCCGGCGACGCCGCGAACCACGCGTGGGGCGTCATGGACGCACTGGCCGACACGAACTTCCCGGACATCCGCACCAAGTGCGCGATCCACTCGTCCAGCGGCTCGATCCTCCTGATCCCGCGCGAGGGCGGCCACCTGTTCCGCATGTACGTGGACCTGGGCGAGGTCCCGGCGGACGACAACCACAAGGTGCGCCAGACCCCGCTCGAGGAGATCATCCGCCGGGCCCAGCAGATCCTGCGCCCCTACACGCTGGAGGTGAAGGAGGTCGCCTGGCACTCGGTGTACGAGGTGGGCCACCGCCTGACCTCGGGCTTCGACAACCGCGAGCGCGTGGACCACCCCAACGTGTTCCTGCTCGGCGACGCCTGCCACACCCACTCCGCGAAGGCCGGCCAGGGCATGAACGTGTCCATGCAGGACGGCTGGAACCTGGGCTGGAAGCTGGGCCAGGTGCTCTCCGGGATGGCCCCGGCCGAGCTCGTGCCGACCTACTCGGAGGAGCGCAAGGAGATCGCCAAGAACCTGATCGACTTCGACAAGGAGTGGTCGACGCTCATGGCGAAGCCCACCTCCGAGCTGGGCGACCCGAACGAGGTGGCCGAGTTCTACACGAAGACCGCCGAGTTCCCGGCCGGCTTCATGACGGAGTACCAGCCCTCCCTCCTCACCACGGACGCCACCGGCCAGGCGCTGGCGCAGGGCTTCCCGATCGGCAAGCGCTTCAAGTCCGCCCTGGTGGAGCGCTCGTGCGACACCAACGTCAAGCACCTGGGCCACCTGCACCGCGCGGACGGCCGCTGGCGTGTCTACGTGTTCGCCGACGCCGCCTCCCCGCGCGCCGAGGACTCGAAGGTCGCGGCGTGGGCGAAGGCGATCGAGGAGGACCCGCACTCGTTCCGCAACCGCCACACCCCGTCGGACGGCCCCGAGGACGCGCGCTTCGACGTCAAGGTCGTGTACCAGCAGAAGCAGACCGAGTTCGCCCACCCGGACGTGCCCTCGGTCTTCCGGCCGACCACCGGCCCCCTCGGCCTGCACGACCTGAACAACATCTTCGCCACGTGCCAGCCCAAGCACGGTGAGGACATCTTCGAGGCCCGCGGCATCAGCCGTGACGGCGCCGTCGTCGTGGTCCGCCCGGACCAGTACGTCTCCGGCGTCTTCGGCCTGGACGAGGTCGACCGCCTGAACGCGTTCTTCGCGGGCGTGCTGCTCGACGCGAACTGAGCGGGCGGCGGCAGGCACCCCGCCGCCGGTGCGCTCACCGGGATCCCGGGGGCAGGTGGCCCCCCTCCGGCGGCGTGCGACGCAGGCGCACCGCCCGACTCGAGGCCACGGTCCCCGCGGTCAGCCCGGCCAACGCGGCGGAGAGCCCGGCGACCTCCGCCCGGGCCGCGGGCTCGGCGGCCTCGAACTGCCGGATCAGGTTCACCTGGCCCTCGAAGTCGTGGGCGGCGTCCAGGTCGCCCTTCACCGCCGGCGGAGAGCCGGTCCGGAAGCCACCCCCGGGCACGTCCCACCCGTGGCCGGCCGGGTGGAAGACCACCTCGGCCCGGCGCGACGAGACGGGGGTGGGCGCCCCGTCCGCGGCGACGGCCAGGTCCCCGTCCGAGGAGAACTCCAGCACCGCGGCCCGCCCGGTCTCCACCGCGTTGCCGGACGGCGCCGCGATCGTCATGACGCCGGCCACGGGGTACACGGACGTGAAGTCCTCCCGGCCGGCCAGGTTCACGGCGTGCACCCCGCCCTGGGAGTAGCCGGCCAGGACGAGCGGGGCGCCGTGCGGGACGCCGGCCGCCTCGAGCGCCGCCCGCACCGCCGGGGCCGTGACCTCGGACTCGGAGCCGAGGGCGTCCAGCAGTCCGCCGGCGTCCCACGGGTCGGTCGACTCGGGATCCGGGATCAGGCCGCCGCGGGTGCCCGGCAGGCCCACCACCCAGGCGCGGCTCCCGTTCTCCCGCACCACCTCCGTGACCGTGAGGTCCCCGTCCCCCTCCCCACGCGGGATGAGAGAGGCCAGCCCCGTGGCCGAGCCGTCCAGCAGGGCGGGCGCGGTCGGCCGGTCCTGCGGCGCCCCGTGCGGGGTCACCGCGCCCCGGGGCGCCGCGCCGGCGAGGGTCAGGGCGTCCGCCGCCACGGTCCACGCCTCGTCCGGGGAGACCCGCAGCGCCTCGGTGAGGTCCGACGCGGCGTCCGTCCCCTTCTTCGCCGCGGTGGAGACGGGCCGCTTCAGCACGCGCTTCTGCGCCCTCGTCAGCATCTTCACGTCGATCCGTGCCAGGGCCGCGAGCAGGGGGAACCCGGTGGCCGCGAGCGCGGCGGACACGATGGCCTCGGGCACCGCCTGGACGAGGTCCTGCACGAGCCGCTCCGCCTCGCGGGTGGTGAGGCCGTCATGGCCGTCCCGCCAGAGCAGCGCCGGCAGCTCCCCCAGGGAGGCGTCCTCGGCGGCCATGATGCCGGCCGCCGCGCGCTCGGCCTCCTCGTAGCGGGCCGCCGCGGAGAGCAGGTCGCGGTGCAGCTCGGCGCACTGCTCCGACAGGCTCCGCACCCGACCGACCGCCTCCACCAGCCGTTCCTGCAGCAGGGCGGCGGAGGCGAGCCACGTGGCCGACCGGCCCAGCCCGAAGGCGGCCGCGTCGACCTGCCACGAGGCTCCGGCCGCCTCTTCGGCGGCGTGCTCGTGCCGCCCGGCCACGACGCGCATCTCCTCGGCCTCCGCGTAGATCGAGCCCGGTCCGCCGTGCGTGCTGAAGGCCACCGCCCCCGGGCCGGCACCCCGCCCGCCGGTCACGCCGCCACCGCCAACGAGCGCAGGACGGCCAGCGCCGTCTCCTCGGCCGCCTGCTCCCGGGCCTCGGCGTCTCGGCGTGCGTCCTCCGCCTCCCGCTCGGCGGTGGCCCGCAGGGCGAGCCACTCCCCGGCCTCCCGTTCGAGCTCCGCCGCCAGGGTCGCCGCCCGCCGCACGGCCTCCCCATAGGCGCCGGCGGCCTCCCCGCGCCATGCCGTGTGCATCGCCGAGCGCACGTCCGTGGCGGCGCTGACCAGCCCGCCCAGCGCCGTGCGCAGCTGCGTCTGGGCCACGGCGAGGTCGGCGAGGGCCTGCTCGGCGGCCTCCCGCTCGCGCCGGGCGGGGTCGGCCCACGCGGCCAGGCGGGCGGCGTCGTCGTCGAGTCCGACGGCCCGCAGGGCCGTGGCGATCTGCTGAGGTCCGATGAGGGGTGGCATGCGGCCACCGTAGGGAGGGCCCGGGTCCCGCGACCGCGGCGCGGGGCGGTCCGGGGATGGGGGACGCCGTCGGAACGCCTGTGCAGGAGCCAACCCTCCCGCACCGTCCCGGCGGCCGCATCGCACCCGGGTCGCACCGGCTCCGGCGTGTTGACCGAGGTCACACCCTGGCCTATCCTGAACGAGCGGTCAGTAATTCGGTGCGCCCCGGTGCGCCCTGACCACGGAACCAGCCCGCACTCAGCGTGAGGTGATCCCCATGACGCAGACCAGCTCCCCCCAGCACCTGGCCTCCGTCCCGTCCCCCGAGGATGCGGCCGGCCAGGAGAACTTCGATCGCCTGATCGCGGAGGACTCGCGCATCGAGCCCCGCGACTGGATGCCCGAGGCGTACCGCAAGTCCCTGACCCGCCAGGTCTCCCAGCACGCCCACTCCGAGATCATCGGCATGCAGCCGGAGGCCAACTGGATCACCCGCGCCCCCTCCCTGAAGCGCAAGGCGATCCTCATGGCCAAGGTCCAGGACGAGGCCGGCCACGGCCTGTACCTGTACTCCGCCGCCGAGACCCTCGGCACCCCGCGGGACGAGCTGAACGAGCAGCTGCTCTCCGGCCGCGCGAAGTACTCCTCGATCTTCAACTACCCGGCCCGCACCTGGGCGGACATGGGCGCGATCGGCTGGCTCGTCGACGGCGCCGCGATCTGCAACCAGGTGCCGCTGTGCCGCGCCTCCTACGGCCCGTACGGCCGCGCGATGGTGCGCGTCTGCAAGGAGGAGTCGTTCCACCAGCGCCAGGGCTGGGAGATCCTCTACAAGCTCTCGCACGGCACCCCCGAGCAGAAGCAGATGGCCCAGGACGCCGTGGACCGCTTCTACGGCCCCGCCCTGCAGATGTTCGGCCCGCCGGATGATGACTCCCCCAACTCCCGCCAGTCCATGGCGTGGAAGGTCAAGCGCTTCTCCAACGACGACCTGCGCCAGCGCTTCGTGGACATGATCGTCCCGCAGGCCGAGGCTCTCGGCCTCACCCTGCCGGACCCGGACCTGAAGTGGAACGAGGAGCGCGGCCACTACGACTTCGGCGAGCTGGACTGGGACGAGTTCATGTCCGTGATCAAGGGCGACGGCCCCATGAACACCCAGCGCATGGCCCGCCGCATCCAGGCCCACGAGGAGGGCGCCTGGGTCCGCGAGGCCGCCGCCGCCTACGCCCGCCGCCAGGCCGAGCAGAACGCGCCGGCCGAGACCCACCTGATCGGAGCCTGACCCATGAGCGAGACCACCGCCGCCTCCCACGCCTGGCCCCTGTGGGAGGTCTTCGTCCGCGCCAACCGCGGCCTCTCCCACGTGCATGCCGGTTCGCTGCACGCCCCGGACGCCACCCTGGCGCTGCGCAACGCGCGGGACCTGTACACCCGCCGCAACGAGGGCACCTCCGTGTGGGTCGTCCCGGCCGAGGCCATCGCGGCCTCCGACCCGGACTCCAAGGGCGGCTTCTTCGAGTCCCCGCAGGGCAAGTCCTACCGTCACGCCACCTACTACCAGCAGTCCGAGGGGGTGCCGCACCTGTGAGCTTCGCGACCAACGACTCCGCCACGAAGCACTCCGCGGGCGTGGCCATCACCGCGGAGGAGATCGCGGCCGGCGAGCAGAAGACGAGCGACGACGTCGCCCGCTACGCCCTCGCCCTCGGTGACGACGCCCTGATGCTCGGCCAGCGCCTGTCCTGGTGGATCTCGCGCGCCCCGGAGCTCGAGGAGGACATCGCCCTGGGCAACATCGCCCTGGACCTCGTGGGCCACGCCCGCTTCCTCCTCTCCTACGCCGGCACGGCGTGGGGCAGGACCGAGGACGAGCTCGCGTACTTCCGCGACGAGGAGGAGTTCCGCTCCGTCCGCCTCGTGGAGGCCGAGAACGGCGACTTCGCCAAGACCATCGCCCGCCAGCTGTACTACTCGTTCTACTCGTACGAGCTGTACACCCGCCTGCGCGAGTCCACGGACCCCACGCTCGCCGCCATCGCGGACAAGGCCCTCAAGGAGGTCCTGTACCACCAGGACCACGCCGCCCTGTGGCTGCAGCGCCTGGGCCTGGGCACCGAGGAGTCGAAGCGTCGCATGCAGCGCGGCCTGGACGAGCTGTGGCCCTACGTGGCTGAGCTCTTCCACGACGACGACGTCGTCCGCGCCCTCGCCGAGCAGGGCGTCGCCGTGCTGCCGTCCTCGCTCGAGGAGCCGACGATGACCCGCATCCGCGCGGCCATCGAGGAGGCCGGCCTGACCGTCCCGACGACGGGCACCGCCCGCGGCGGCGACCGTTCCGGCGCCATGAGCGAGTACCGCGGGTACATCCTCGCGGAGATGCAGTCCCTGGCGCGCCGTCACCCGGGAGCGACCTGGTGACCACCGCCGGCGAGCTGCGCCCCGCCGATCCCGCCGATGCGCGGGTCTGGGATGCGGCCTCCACCGTGCACGACCCGGAGATCCCCGTGCTGTCCATCGCGGACCTGGGGATCCTCCGGGAGGCACGGGTCGAGGGCGAGAGGGCCGTCGTCGTCATCACGCCCACCTATTCCGGCTGTCCCGCCATGGACACCATCACCACGGACGTCGCCCGCGCGCTCGGGCGCGCCGGGTTCCCCGACGCCGAGGTGCGCCTGGTGCTCCAGCCGGCGTGGACCACGGACTGGATGACGGACGAGGGCAAGGCCAAGCTCAACGAGTACGGCATCGCCCCGCCCGTCGCGCGCACCACGGACGGCCCGGTCCGGATCGGCATGGCCGTGAAGTGCCCGCGCTGCCACTCCCTGAACACCCGCGAGATCACCCGCTTCGGCTCCACCTCCTGCAAGGCCCTCTACACCTGCCGGGAGTGCCTCGAGCCCTTCGACTACTTCAAGGTGCACTGATGACCGAGACCACCGACGCCCCCACCACCGGCAAGCGCCGCGCCACGTTCAACACCCTCGAGGTGTCCGAGCTGCGCCGCCTGACCGACGACTCCGTGGAGGTCACCTTCGCGGTGCCCGAGGAGCTCGCCGACGACTACGACTACGTGCCGGGCCAGTACGTGGCCCTGCGCAAGGAGCTCGACGGCGCCGAGGTGCGCCGGTCCTACTCGATCTGCGCCGTCCCGAAGCGCGGTGAGATCCGCGTGGCCGTGAAGAAGGACATCGGCGGCAGGTTCTCCACGTGGGCCAACGAGAGCCTCGAGGTCGGCGAGAAGATCGACGTGATGAACCCGCAGGGCGCGTTCACGTCCCGCACGCACGTCACCTCCCTCAACGACGCCCAGAAGGTGGCGGCGGAGAAGGTCGCGGAGAAGAAGGACACGCACCTGGTGGCGTTCGCGGCCGGCTCGGGCATCACCCCGATCATGGCGATCGCCAAGGCCGTGCTCGCGGCCTCCGAGACCTCGCGCTTCGACCTGGTCTACGCGAACCGCTCCGCCATGGACGTGATGTTCGCCGAGGAGATCGGCGACCTCAAGGACAAGTACCCGGCCCGGTTCACGGTGCACCACGTGCTCTCCCGAGAGCAGCGCGTGTCCCCGCTGCTCTCCGGCCGCATCGACGAGGACAAGCTCACCACCCTCCTGGACCGCGTGATCGACGTGGAGGGCACCGACGAGTGGTTCCTCTGCGGCCCGTTCGAGCTCGTGCAGCTCACCCGTGAGACGCTCGCCGCCCGCGGCGTGTCCGAGGACGACGTGCGCTTCGAGCTGTTCACCACCGGCCGCCCGGAGAACCCGCAGGGCCACTCCGGCCGCGTGGTGGAGGTGGACCCGAAGGGCGACAACGTGACCATCGAGTTCAACCTCGACGGCCTCACCGCCAAGGTCGAGTCCCCCAAGTCCGCCCACGAGACGGTCCTCAACGCCGCGCTGCGCGTCCGCTCGGACGTGCCCTTCGCGTGCGCCGGCGGCGTGTGCGGCACCTGCCGCGCCAAGGTCGTCGACGGCGCGTACGAGATGGACGAGAACTACGCGCTCGAGAAGGACGAGGTGGAGAAGGGCTACGTGCTCACGTGCCAGACCCGCCCGACCTCCGACTCGATCACGCTCGACTTCGACGCCTGAGCGCCCGCCCACGAGACCGAAGGAGCCCCCGATGATCGAGATCACCGTCGAGAACGGCGTCGCCGAGATCGTGTTGGACGCCCCCCAGAGGATGAACGCCCTGGACGATGCCGCGCTGGCCGAACTCCAGGCCGCCTACGAGCGGGCCGCCGCCGGCGTCGAGTCCGGCGAGGTCCGGGCCGTGCTGCTGCGCGGCGAGGGCCGCGGCTTCTGCGCGGGCCGCGACATCTCCGCCGTGGTCCCGGCCGAGGACGACGCCACCGCCTACCTGCGGGACAGGGTCACCCCGGTGCTGCGGGCCATGTCCGAGATCCCGGTGCCCACCTTCGCCGCGGTGCAGGGCGCCTGCCTGGGCGTGGGCCTCGGCCTCGCGATCGCCACGGACGTGGTGTACGTGGCCGAGGACGCGAAGATCGGCTCGCCGTTCGCGAACCTCGGGGCCACCCTGGACTCGGGCGGCCACTGGCTGTTCACCGAGCGCCTGGGCGCGCACCGCACCCTGGACCTGATCTACACGGCCGAGCTCCTCTCGGGCGCCGAGGCCGTCCAGGCCGGGCTGTTCTCCCGGGCCCTGCCCGCGGACGAGCTGCTCGAGTTCACCCGCGCCAAGGTCGCCCAGGTGGCCTCCGGCGCGACCCTCGCGTTCCGCGCGTCGAAGGAGCTCGTGGCCCAGGTCCGCGACCACCGTGTGGGCCTGTGGGAGTCCCTCGGCGCGGAGAACATCGCCCAGGGCGAGCTCTGCGGCACCGCCGACTACGCCGAGGGCTTCCAGGCCTTCCAGGAGAAGCGGAAGCCGGAGTTCACCGGCCGCGGCTGAGCCGCCGCACCCCGCCACCGACGACGGCGCCGCACCCTTTGCGTGAAGGGCGCGGCGCCGTCGTCGTCCCGGCTTGGCCGCGTCACATTCCCGTCATCAGCTGGGATCGTGGCGTGAGTCACAGAGGATCGTATACGGTGACGGGTGTCACTTCCCGACCGATCGGTCGGGAACCACACCGTCCCGCCGCCGTCTCACGGTCGGCCGCCGCCCCGCATCCCAGGAGCATCCATGAGCCACACCGTCGCATCCCCCGCGGCGACCGCCCCCGCGCGTGACCGCCGCGAGGAGCGCAAGGTCATCGCCGGCACCGTCGTCGGCACCACCATCGAGTGGTACGACTTCTTCATCTTCGCCCAGGCCACCGCACTCGTCTTCGCCGCCCTCTTCTTCCAGCCGATGGGCGAGAACGGCTCCCAGATCGCCGCGTGGGCCACCCTCGGCATCTCCTTCCTCATCCGCCCGCTCGGCGCGATCATCGCCGGCCACCTCGGCGACCGCTTCGGCCGCAAGTTCGTCCTGTCCCTCACGCTGATCGGCATGGGCCTGGCCACCACCCTCATCGGCCTGCTGCCCACCTACGCCCAGATCGGTGTGTGGGCCCCGATCCTGCTCGTCGTGCTGCGCCTGCTGCAGGGCCTGTCCGCCGGCGGCGAGTGGGGCGGCGCGGCGCTGCTGTCCGTGGAGCACGCCCCCCACGGCAAGCGCGGCCTGTTCGGCTCCGCTCCGCAGATCGGCGTGCCGCTGGGCATGATCCTGGCCACCGGCGTGCTGTTCATCGTGCGCTCCACCATGTCCGAGGAGCAGTTCCTCGCCTGGGGCTGGCGCATCCCGTTCCTGATCTCCGTGGTGCTGATCGTCGTCGGCTACCTGATCCGCAAGGCCGTCGAGGAGTCCCCGGTCTTCAAGGAGATGCAGCAGCTCAAGGTGGACGAGTCCGCCCCGCTGGGCGAGCTCTTCCGGCACCACACCAAGGAGGTCATCCTCGCCGCCGTGATCTTCGCCGCGAACAACGGCGTCGGCTACCTGCTCATCGCGTGGTTCTCGAAGTACGGCGGCCCGAAGGGCCTGGGCATGACCTCCTCCGAGGTGCTCATCGCGAGCCTCATCGGCGGCGTCGGCTGGTTCATCTTCACCCTGCTCGGCGGCTGGGTCTCGGACAAGATCGGCCGCAAGCTGACCTTCGTCCTCGGCTACGGCTTCCTGATCGTCTGGGCCTTCCCGCTGTTCGGGCTGCTCAACACCGCGTCTCTGCCGCTGTTCTCGCTGGGCCTGTTCGTTCTGACCCTCGGCCTGGGCCCGTCCTACGGCCCGCAGTCGGCGATGTACGCCGAGATGTTCCCGGCCCGCGTCCGCTTCTCCGGCGTCTCCATCGGCTACGCGCTCGGCACCATCATCGGCGGCGCCTTCGCCCCGCTGATCGCCGACCAGCTCGTGAAGACCGGCTGGGAGAACGTGGCCTGGTACATCATCGCGATCTCCGCGGTCTCGCTCATCGCCGTCCTGTTCGTCCCCAAGGGCATCCAGGACCGCGAGCTGCACGATGAGCAGGTCGTGGCCACGCGCTCGAACCCGGTGGTGCCGGCCTGATCCGGCCCGCCTGACGGGCTGCGCCCGTCCCCACCCCACGACGACGGCGCGTCCCCCTCCGGAAGGGCGCGCCGTCGTCGTGCGGTGCGCGGGCCGGACCGGACCGGCGCCGAGGCCCGCAGACACGCCGCCACGTCGGGGACGAAGCGGCGGGTCTGCGGGCCTCAGCGCGGGGCGCGCTGTCCCGTCACACCCGCCCCCGCAGTTGACCCCCATCACACCGGCCCGGGATACTGAACCTGAACGCACGGTCGGTAATTCGCCGCGCCCGCCCCGTCGTCGGTCACTCAAGGAGTCTCCATGTCCGCACAGTCCCAGGCCCTGCTCGTCGGCGGTCGCCGCACGCCCGTCGGCAAGTACGGCGGTGCCCTCTCCTCCGTCCGCCCCGACGACCTCGCCGCCCTGACCGTCAAGGCCGTGATCGAGGACGCCGGCATCGACCCGTCGGTCGTGGACGACGTCATCCTCGGCAACGCCAACGGCGCCGGCGAGGAGAACCGCAACGTCGCCCGCATGGCCTGGCTGCTGGCCGGCTTCCCGGACACCGTCCCGGGCATCACCGTGAACCGCCTCTGCGCGTCCGGCATGTCCGCGATCGGCATCGCCACCGCGATGGTGCGCTCCGGGATGGCCGACGTCGTCGTGGCCGGCGGCGTGGAGTCGATGTCCCGCGCCCCCTGGGTGATGGAGAAGCCGACGACGGCGTTCGCCAAGCCCGGCGCGGCCTTCGACACCGCGATCGGCTGGCGCTTCGTGAACCCCCGCTTCGCGGACGGCGAGTTCGGGGAGAAGTTCACCTTCTCCATGCCGGAGACCGCCGAGGAGGTCGGCGAGGTGGACGGCATCACCCGCGAGGACGCCGACGCCTTCGCCGCCCGCTCGCACGAGCGCGCGCTGGCCGCCATCGAGGCCGGCCGCTTCACGGACGAGATCGTGCCCGTCGTCGTCACGGGCCGCAAGGGCGCCGAGACGGTCGTGGACACGGACGAGGGCCCCCGCCCCGGCTCCACCCCCGAGGTGCTCGCCGGCCTGCGCCCGATCATCAAGCCGGGCGGCGTGGTCACCGCGGGCAACTCCTCCTCCCTCAACGACGGCGCCTCGGCGATCCTCGTCGTCTCCGAGCGGGCCGCGCAGAAGTACGGCCTGACCCCGCGGGCCCGCGTCGTGGAGTCCACCTCGGCGGGCCTGGCCCCCGAGATCATGGGCCTGGGCCCCGTCCCGGCCACCGAGAAGGCCCTCGAGCGCTCCGGCTGGTCCGTGGCGGACCTGGGCGCCGTCGAGCTCAACGAGGCCTTCGCCACCCAGTCCCTGGCCTCGATGCGGCGCCTCGGCCTGGACCCGGAGACCGTCAACGCCGACGGCGGCGCGATCGCCCTGGGCCATCCGCTCGGCTCCTCGGGCTCGCGCCTCGTGGTCACGCTGCTCGGTCGGATGGAGCGCGAGGGCGCGGACAGGGGCCTGGCCACGATGTGCGTGGGCGTGGGCCAGGGCTCCGCGATGCTCGTCGAGAAGGTCTGAGCGCATGGACGACTTCAGCCACTTCACGGCACTGCGCGTCGAGGAGCGTGAGGACCGCGTCCACGCGCGCATGGACCGCCCGGGCGTGCGCAACGCGATCGACCAGACCATGGTCGACGAGTTCCACGAGCTCTGCGCCCACCTCGAACGCGAGCCGAAGATCCTGATCATCTCGGGCACGCAGGTGGAGTCGAAGCGCGAGCCGGGGACGTTCTCCGGCATCTTCGCCTCCGGCGCGGACATCGGACAGCTGCGCGAGCGCCGCCGCGACGACGCCCTGCGCGGCGTGAACTCGCAGGTCTTCGACCGCATCCACCGGCTGCCCATGCCCGTGATCGCGGCGATCGACGGCTTCGCCCTCGGCGGCGGCGCGGAACTGGCCTACGCGGCCGACTTCCGCATCGCCACCCCGGCGCTGAAGATGGGCCAGCCCGAGACGAGTCTGGGGATCACCGCCGCTGCGGGCGCCCAGTGGCGGCTCAAGGAGCTGGTGGGTGAGCCCGTGGCCCTCGAGCTGCTGCTCGCCGGACGGATCCTGGACGCGCAGGAGGCCCTCGAGCTCAAGCTCGTCACCGAGCTGCACGAGCCGGAGGCCCTCCTCGACGCCGCCGACGCCCTCGCCGACCGCATCGCGCAGCAGGATCCGCTGGCGGTGCGGCTGTCCAAGCGCGTCTTCCACCTCCCTCGCGAGGCCCACCCCCACGTGGACGAGATCGCGCAGGCCATCCTGTTCGAGTCCGAGGCCAAGTTCGAGCGCATGCAGGCGTTCCTGGACCGCAAGAAGAAGTGAGGACTGACATGACCGATCAGCAGCACACCCCTGACACCGCGCCGTCCTCCGTGCCCGCCGTCGTCGGCGTCCTCGGCGGCGGCCGGATGGGTGGCGGCATCGCCCACGCGTTCCTCGTCGCCGGTTCGTCCGAGGTGGTCGTCGTCGAGCGCGACCCACAGTCGGCCGAGGCCGCCAGGGAGCGCATCGAGGCCGACCTGGCCGCCTCCCTCGAGCGCGGCAAGATCGACGGCGACCTGGACGAGTGGGCGCAGCGCCTGACCGTCTCCGTGGACCGCGCCGACTTCGCCCGCTGCGACCTCGTGGTCGAGGCCGTGTTCGAGGACATGCAGGTGAAGATCGAGGCGCTCACCGACGTCGAGGCACACCTGCGCGAGGACGCCTGGCTGGCCAGCAACACCTCCTCCCTGTCCATCGACGAGATCGCCACGCACCTGCAGCGCCCCGAGCGCTTCTGCGGCCTGCACTACTTCAACCCGGTGCCCGCCTCGAAGCTCGTGGAGGTCGTGATCGGCGAGCAGACCGGTGCGGAGCTCCAGGCCCTGTCCACCGAGTGCGTCCGCGGGCTCGGCAAGACCCCCGTCGTCGTCAAGGACGCCCCGGGCTTCGCCTCGTCGCGTTTGGGCGTGGCGATCGCGCTCGAGGCCATCCGCATGGTCGAGGAGGGTGTGGCCTCCCCCGAGGACATCGACGCCGCCATGGTGCTCGGCTACAAGTTCCCGGTCGGCCCGCTGGCCCTGACCGACATCGTGGGCCTGGACGTGCGCCTGGGCATCGCGGAGTACCTCGAGTCCCAGCTGGGTGAGCGTTTCGCCCCGCCGCAGCTCATGCGGGACATGGTGGCCCGCGGCGAGCTCGGCCGGAAGTCCGGCAAGGGCTTCTTCGACTACCGCTGAGCCCCCGGGGCAGGCGCTTTCGAACGGGAGATAGGGCCTATCTCCCGTTCGAAAGCGCCCATTCCCCCGATATCACGTTCGAAAGTGCGGGGGCGGGGTCGGCGCGGCTAACGTGACGGGCATGGACGAGCCCACGCTGCTGCGCGTCGCCCGCGACCGCGCCCTCGAGCTGCCGGGCAGCGCCGCGTCGCACCCCTTCGGCCCGGACACCGAGGTCATGAAGGTGCAGGAGAAGCTGTTCGTGGTGTTCATCGACCACGACGGGCGCCGCCTCGTGAACGTCAAGGCCCGCCCGGAGGACGGCGCCCAGCTGCGCGCGGCCCTGCCCGCGGCGATCACGCCCGGCTATCACATGGACAAGCGGCACTGGCTCAGCCTGGCCGCGCACCCGGACCTCGACGAGCAGCTCGTCCGGGACCTCGTCACGGAGTCGTACCTGCTGGTCGTCGCGAAGCTCCCCCGCACCCGGCGTCCCGTGGACCCCGAGACCTTCGGCCGGGCCTGATGTCGGCCGACCGCCCCTTCCGCTTCACCCACCGCTGGGCCGTCCCCGCGGACGCCCGGTCCGTGCTGGCCCTGCTCGCCGACCCGGCCGGCTACCCACGCTGGTGGCCGGCCGTCCCGCGCGCCCGTCGCCTGGGCCCCGACCGCGCCGCCGTCCGGCTGCGCGGGTTCGTGCCGGTGCGTCTGACGATGGAGCGTCTCATCGACGACCGCGCCCGCGGCCTTCTGGTCGCGCACCTGAGAGGGGACCTGATGGGCACCGTGTGGGTCACCGTCCACGACGACGGCGCCCCGGCCGGACACGCGCCGCGCTGCACCGTGGCGTGGGAGCAGGAGGTGGTGCTGACCTCGCCGTGGATGCGCGCCGTGGCCCGCGTGCCGGGCGCCCGCGCCGCGATGGGCCTCAGCCACGCGGCCGCGATGCGCTCCGCGCGTCGGGCGCTCGGGGCGAAGGCCGTGGCGACCGCTGATCCCGCTCGCACGTCTCGTCCATGACGGCCCGGCGCCCCGGCCGGCTCAGAGCTCGGCCTGGGCCTCGTTCCACTCGCGGGACAGCGGCGGGCGGGAGAGGCCGTCGAGGAGGCCGTCGGCGGGGTCGATGCCGAGCTCCACGATCCTGTTGTCCGCGTCCACGTGGACGACCTTGGGCTGGAAGTGGCGGGCCTCGTCGTCGTCCATCTGCCCGTAGGCGATGAGGATGACGATGTCCCCCGGATGCACCAGGTGGGCGGCGGCGCCGTTGATGCCGAGCACGCCGGAGCCCCGCTCGCCCGCGATGGTGTAGGTCTCCAGTCGCGCGCCGTTGGTGACGTCCACGATGGACACGAGCTCGCCGGGGAGGATGTCCGCGGCGTCCAGCAGGTCCTGGTCCACGGTCACGGAGCCCACGTAGTGCAGGTCCGCCTGGGTCACGGTGGCCCGGTGGATCTTGGCGTGGAACATGGTGCGCAGCATGCGGCAGAACTCTCCGGATGAGGGGGTGGGGCGGGTCCGAGGGGACCGGTGCTCGATTCTACGCCGGTCCGGAGACGAGGGGCAGGGGGTCGACGCCGGCCTGAGGCTCCCGCCCCTCTCGCCGAGGCCCGCAGACGCGCCGCCACGTCCCGGCGGTAGCGGCGCGTCTGCGGGCCTGGGCGGGTCAGATCCACGACGGCGGCACTCGGCCCGGCGGCGTCCGCGCGGCCACCAGGCCCCGCAGCTGCCGCACGAACAGCTCCCAGTGCCCCGGCCGGAACACGTCGGCGGTCACCCGGATCACCTCCCACCCCTCCGCGCGCAGGGCCGCGTCCCGCTCGCGGTCCTCACGCCACTGCCGGCGATCCGTGCGGTGCTGATCGCCGTCGTACTCGACGGCCACCTTGGCCTCCGCCCACACCAGGTCCACGCGGAGCAGCTGCCCCGTGGCGAGGCGGATGCACGGGTTCACTGCGGGCTCGGGGACGCCGGCCAGGACGAGCCGCGCCCGCAGCCGGCTCTCCTGCGGCGAGTCGGACCCGGGCCGCACGAGCTCAAGCGCCTCCCGGGCCGCGCGGATCCCGCGCACCCGTCCGCGTTCCCCGACGGCGGCGCGCAGCTCGGCCACGTCCGTCACCCCGGGAGGCAGCCGACGGCGGCGGGCCTCCGTCGGGGCGGTCCGCACCATGCTGTCCCCCAGCGCGACGAGATGCTCGAGCGGCCCGGCCTGCGCGGCGAGGTCGACGAAGGTCCACCCCGGCGCGGTCACGCGCACCCCGTCCACGATCCGCACCGGTGCGTCGGCGCGGAGGCGGTGTGAGCGGATCCCGGCCCGGCTCGACGCGGTGCCGTGGCCGCGCGGGGTCGCGGTGTGCACGGACCGGTCGGCGGCGAGCGGCCCGGTCAGCCACAGGCCGAGCACCCGGGCGGCCGTGACGTGGCTGAACACGCCCTCGGGGTGCAGATCCTGCAGCGCCCGCAGATGGTCCATGGGGTCCGGTTCGACGCCGCGCAGGCCCCAGAGCCCCCAGCCGAGGGAGACCACGTCCCCGCGCCGCAGCCGGGCCGCGCTCACCCCCGCCTCGCGCGCGGCCGGGGTCGAGAACACGGTCGGAGAGCGGAGGAGGCCGTCCAGTCCGCAGCGCATCGGAGGCAGGGGCGCGGGCGAGCGGGGCATGCGCCGAGCGTGCCCGATCCGGACGGGCCGCCGTCGTCGTCCGCTGGGATCTGTGGACGACGCCCCGCCGAGGCCCGCAGACACGCCGCTACGTCCTGGCGGTAGCGGCGCGTCTGCGGGCCTCGGCGCCACGGCTTGCGCGGCGAAGCCCTCTCCACGACGACGGCGTCACCGGCCCGGCTCCCCCCTCCCGCGTGATCCACGTCTCGGCTAGGGTGAGGAGCAATAACCGACCGATCGGTCGGGACTCGCCCGCGCCCCCGACACCAGGAGACCCCGTGACCGTCACCGCCCCCTCCCTCCCGGAGATCCTCCCCAGCTACGTCGCCGGCAGCTGGTGGACGCCGTCGCACCCGTCCAAGGTCACCGACGTGACGGACGCGAACACCGGCGCGCGCCTCACCGGCGTCTCCACCGACGGCCTCGACACGGCCGCCGCCATCGAGCACGCCCGCACCGTCGGCCAGCAGGCCCTGGGCGAGCTGACCATCCACGAGCGCGCCCTCAAGCTCAAGGAGCTCGCGCTCTACCTGAACTCCCGCGTCCAGGAGCTCTACGACGTCTCCTTCGCCACCGGCGCCACACAGCGCGACCATGCCTTCGACGTCGACGGCGGCATCGGCACCCTCTTCACGTTCTCCGGCAAGGGCCGCCGCGAGCTGCCGAACTCCAACGTGATCATCGACGGCGACGTGGAACCCCTCTCCCGCGATGGCTCCTTCATCGGCGAGCACATCTACCAGCGCATCCCGGGCGTGGCCGTGCAGATCAACGCCTTCAACTTCCCCGTGTGGGGCATGCTGGAGAAGTTCGCCCCGGCCTTCGTCGCGGGCGTTCCCACCGTGGTCAAGCCGGCCACCCCCACCGGCTACGTCACGCAGAAGTGCGTCGAGCTGATGCTCGAGTCCGGCGTGCTGCCCGAGGGCTCGATCCAGCTGATCTCCGGCTCCGCCCGCGACCTGCTGGACCACCTGGACTACCGCGACCACGTCGCGTTCACCGGCTCCGCCGCCACCGCGGCCACGCTGAAGAAGCACCCGAACGTGCAGGAGGGCGGCGTCCGCTTCACCGCGGAGACCGACTCCCTCAACGCCGCCATCCTCGGCCCGGACGCGGACCCGGAGTCCCCCGAGTTCGAGGCGTTCGTGAAGGTCGTCTTCCAGGAGATGACGGTCAAGGCCGGCCAGAAGTGCACGGCCATCCGCCGGGTGATCGTCCCGCAGGACCGGGTCGAGGCCGTGACCGCCGCCCTCACCGAGCGCCTGGCCGCGAAGGTCGTCCTGGGCGACCCGCGCGTCGAGGGCACCACCATGGGCGCCCTGGCCTCGAAGGAGCAGCAGGGCGAGGTCCGCGGCGCGGTGCAGCGCCTGGTCGACGCCGGCGGTCAGGTCCGCCTCGGCGGCCCCGAGGGCTCGACCGGCGACGCCGACGCCGAGTCCGGCGCGTTCTTCGCCCCCACGGTGCTCACCTTTGAGGACGCGCGCACCCCCGAGGTGCACAGCGTCGAGGCGTTCGGTCCGGTCACCTCGGTGATCGGCTACACGGACGTGGCCGACGCCGTGGCCCTGGCCACCCTGGGTTCGGGGTCGCTCGTGGCCACGGTCGCCACGAACGACGGTGAGATCGCCCGCGCGTTCGCCGCCGGGATCGGCGCCCACCACGGCCGCGTGCATGTCCTGAACCGCCAGACCGCCGCGACCACCACGGGCCATGGCGCCCCCGTGCCGGTGCTGATCCATGGCGGCCCCGGCCGCGCCGGCGGCGGCGAGGAGCTCGGCGGGGTCCGCGCCGTGAAGCACTACATGCAGCGCACGGCGATCCAGGGCTCCCCGGACATGCTCACGGCCATCACCGGCGTGTGGCATCAGGGCGCCGCGGCCCACACGGTGACCCGCGAGGACGTGGAGGCCGGCACGGCCGTGCACCCGTTCTACAAGTCCCTGGCCGAGCTGACGGTGGGCGACCAGTTCGCCTCCGGCCTGCGCACCGTCACCCTGGAGGACATCACCGCCTTCGCGGAGGAGACCGGGGACAGGTTCTACGCCCACACGGACGAGGAGGCCGCCATGGCCAACCCGTTCTTCCCGCGCCGGGTGGCCCACGGCTACCTGCTGGTCTCGTGGGCCGCGGGGCTGTTCGTGGCCCCGGATCCGGGCCCGGTGCTGGCCAACTACGGCCTGGAGAACCTGCGCTTCATCACGCCGGTGACCTACGACGACGCCATCCGCGTGACCCTGACCGCCAAGCGCATCACCCCGCGCGTGAGCGACGAGTACGGCGAGGTGGTCTGGGACTGCCGGATCCACAACCAGAAGGACGAGCTCTGCGCCCAGTACGACGTGCTGACGCTCGTGGCCAAGACCTGGCCGATGGCCTCGTCCGAGACCTCCCAGGGCTGAGCCCCCCTGCGCCGTCCCGTGCGCCCGCTGCGCGCCGGGCGGCCCGTCGTCGTCCCCGGGAACAAGGAGCGTGCCCGGGACGTTCACCTGTACGTCCCATTCGGACCGCGAGAGAAGAAGGTCGACACACATGTCCGAGTTCACCCGTTTCGAGCAGGTCGCCGTGCTGGGCACCGGCGTGCTGGGTTCGCAGATCATCATGCAGGCGGCGTACCACGGCAAGAAGGTGATGGCCTACGACGCCGTCCCCGCCGCCCTCGAGGGGATCGAGCGCCGCTGGGCGTGGATCCGCCAAGGCTACGAAGCAGACCTCGGGGAGGGCTACGACCCGCAGCGCTTCGACGAGGCCATCGCCCGCATCACGCCGACCTCCGACCTCGGCGAGGCCCTGGCGGATGCGGACATCGTGATCGAGGCCGTCCCGGAGAACCTGGAGCTCAAGCGCAAGGTGTGGGCCCAGGTGGGCGAGCTCGCCCCCGCCACGACCCTGTTCGCCACGAACACCTCCTCCCTGCTGCCCTCGGACTTCGCCGACGCCAGCGGCCATCCGGAGCGCTTCCTGGCCCTGCACTACGCCAACCGCATCTGGGCGCAGAACACCGCCGAGGTCATGGGCACCGCCGCCACCTCGCCGGAGGCCGTCGCGGGAGCCCTGCAGTTCGCCGAGGAGACCGGCATGGTCCCCGTGCACGTGCGCAAGGAGATCCCGGGCTACTTCCTCAACTCCCTGCTCATCCCGTGGCTGCAGGCCGGCTCCAAGCTGTACATGCACGGAGTGGGCAACCCGGCGGACATCGACCGCACCTGGCGCGTGGCCACCGGCAACGAGCGCGGCCCGTTCCAGACCTACGACATCGTGGGCTTCCACGTGGCCGCCAACGTCTCCCGCAACACGGGCGTCGACTGGCAGCTCGGCTTCGCTGAGCTGCTCGAGAAGAGCATCGCCGAGGGCCACAGCGGCGTGGCTGACGGCCAGGGCTTCTACCGCTACGGGCCGGACGGGGAGAACCTCGGCCCGGTGGAGGACTGGAACCTGGGCGACAAGGACACCCCGCTCGGCTGACCTCCTCCGCTGACGGATCAGGGGCCGTCCGGTGCGCATCACGCACCGGGCGGCCCCGACGCATGCCCCCGCCGCTTCCTTGTGGCATCCGTCACAGCGCACGTAGAGTCGGGCCATGACGACCTCCCGACTCCCCCTGCTCGGCGCCCTCGCCGTGGGCGCGCTCGCCCTCGCCGGGTGCGCGGGCGGCGGCGGTGCGGAGCCCTCCTCCCCCGCCCCCTCGTCGGTGTCGTCCACGACGACGGCGGCCTCGTCCGCGTCCACGTCGCCCGCGGCCAGCACCTCCACGGAGAGCACGGCCGGCGCCTCCGCCTCGGGCAGTCTGTCCCTCGAGATGCCCCCCGCGCTGGACGGGCAGCGGACCCTGGCGGTGCAGGCCGCCGTGCAGCGGGCCGCGGGGCCGGGGTCCGAGGTGGGGCTGAGCGCCGCCTCGCCGCTGGAGCGGCAGACGGAGCTGCGTCAGCGGGCCGCCGGCCTGGAGCAGGCGGTCGACGCCGGCGCGAGCCCGGCTCCCACCCGCAGCGCGGAACAGCAGGCCTGCCTGGACGCCACCCGCTCCGCCCTGGAGCGGGACGCCGAGGCCGGGGCCGCGGACCTGGGGCTCACGGCCCAGCCAGAGACGGCCGCCACCACGGGCGGCGGGCCCACCACGACGCCGGCGCCCTCCTTCACGGCGTCCCCCGACGCCGAGGTCACTCCGCTCGGCGTGCGCGTCACCGTGTACCCCACGGAGGAGGCCGCCCGCGCCGCCCTGGAGGACGCCCGGGCGGCGGCGCAGGCCTGCACCGGGGTGGACCTGGCCGGGCTCGGCGTGGAGAGCGTGACGCGGACCGAGCACGAGGGCGGCACCGGGTACACGGCGCTCCCGGCCCCGGGGGGGTCCGTCTACGCCCACCTCACGGCCGTGCAGGACGGCGCCCGGACCGTGGCCGTGGCCCAGGCCGACGCGGACGGCGGGGTGCCCGCGGACGCCGAGGACCGTGCGGCCTCGATCGTCACCGACGTGCTCGCCGCGCTCGACGGCGAGGGCTGAGGGCAGAGGGCCCTCAGCCCCGCAGACCCCCGAGCACCACGCCCGTGACGGCGTCGATCATCTGACCCGGTCCCTGCTGGCCGGGGACACCGCGATCCGGCCGGTACCAGTCGACGATCGAGTTGATCATGCCGAGCGCCAGGCGGGCGAGGTTGCGGGCGGTCACGTCGGAGCGCACCGCACCCGCGGCCTGGGCGGCCTCGAGCAGGTCGCCCAGACGCCGGGTGATCTCACGACGACGCTCGACGGCGGCCACCTCGACCGCCGAGTTCCCGCGCAGGCGCAGCAGCAGGGTCACCTCGGGCTGCTTCTCCGCCAGCACCCCGAGCGTGCCGCGGATGGCCGCCTCGACCTGCGCGCCGGCGTCGGCCCCGCTGGCCACCACATCGTCCAGGCACGCCTCGAGGGCGTCGAGCGCCTCCGTCACCGCGTGGTCCAGGATCGCCTCCTTGGACTCCACGTGGTGGTAGATCGCGGACTTGGAGATGCCCAGGTGGGTGGCGAGCATGCCCATGGACGTCGCCTCGTAGCCGTGCCGGTTGAAGAGCTCGACGCACTCGGCCAGCAGCGTCTGCCGGTCATAGCCGGGCCGGCCGCGGCGCGGGGTGGGGCTGCTCTGGGGCACGGGGCTCCTTCGGGGGCGGGCGGACGCCGACGACGACGACGGTGCACCGGTCCACTCTACCGGGCACGCCGGCGTCGGGATCGGCCGCGGGGGCGGGATCAGGCCTGGCCGCGCAGGTCGTAGATCCGCTTGAGCTTGCCGGAGGAGCGGGCCAGGGACTCCGGCTCCACCACGTTGATCACGCACGAGGAGCCGATCTTCGTCTTGATCTCCATGCGCAGGTGCGCGGCGCAGGCCTGGGCCTCCTCGAGGGTCGCATGATCGCGGCGCTCGATGTTCACGGCCATCTGGTCCATGCGGTCCGGGCGGGTGATCTCGAGGGTGAAGTGCGGCGACAGGGCCGGCTCCTTGAGGGCCAGCTCCTCGATCTGCGACGGGAACAGGTTCACGCCGCGCAGGATGATCATGTCGTCCGAGCGGCCGGTGATGCGGCCCATGCGGCGGTGGCCCGGGTGCGTGGTGCCCGGCAGCAGGCGGGTGAGGTCGTGGGTGCGGTACCGGATGATCGGCAGCGCCTGCTTGGTGAGCGAGGTGAAGACGAGCTCGCCGTGGCGGCCGGTCTCGAGGACCTCGTCCGTGAGCGGGTCGATGATCTCGGGGCGGAAGTGGTCCTCCCAGATGTGGGAGCCGTCCTTGGTGGCCGCGGACTCGCCGGCAACGCCCGGGCCCATGACCTCGGAGAGGCCGTAGATGTCCAGGGCGTCGAGGTCGAAGGTCTGCTCGATCTCGCGGCGCATCTCGTCGGTCCACGGCTCGGCGCCGAGGATCGCGACCTCGAGGGAGGACTCGCGGGGGTCCAGGCCGAGCTTCTTGAAGCCGTCGGCGATGGTCAGCAGGTAGGTGGGCGTGGAGAGGATGGCGCGCGGCTGGAAGTCGGTGATCAGCTGCACCTGCTTCTCCGTCTGCCCGCCGGACATCGGGATCACGGCCGCCCCGATGCGCTCGGCGCCGTAGTGGGCGCCGAGGCCGCCGGTGAACAGGCCGTAGCCGTACGCGTTGTGCACGCGGTCACCGGGGCGGATGCCGCCGGCGCGGAAGCAGCGGGCGACGAGGGTGGCCCACGTGGCCAGGTCGTCGTCGGTGTAGCCGACCACGGTGGGCTGGCCGGTGGTGCCGGAGGAGGCGTGGATGCGGCGCAGCTCGGGGCCCGTGGCGGCGAATGCGCCGAACGGGTAGCCCTTCCGCAGGAACTCCTTGTCCGTGTAGGGGAACTTGGCGAGGTCCCCGAGCTCCTGAAAGTCCGAGGGGTGGACGCCGTGCGCGTCGAAGTGCTCGCGGTACGCGGGCACGTTCTCGTAGGCGTGGTGCAGGGTCCAGCGGAGGCGTTCGAACTGGAGCGCCTCGATCTGGTCCCGGCTCATCGTCTCCTCGGGGTCCGGGGCCCCGCGGTCGGCGGGGGCGGGCAGGGGTGCCGGCGTGTACGGGTTGGGGATCGAGGCCTCGAGCATGGCGTTCTCCTGGGGATGCGGGGTCGGGCGGCGGTCGACGACGGCGGCGCACCGGCGGGTGCGCCCGTCGGTCAGCGTCCGGGGGCGGGGATGGTGCGGGAGCGGCCGCGGAAGGCGGCCACCGAGGTGCCGTCGTCGGTGGTGACGGTGATGTCGTAGACGGCCGAGCGGCCGGTGGCGGCGACCAGGCGGCCCTCCGCGACGAGGGTCTGCCCGGCGCGGGTGGCCGCGAGGAAGTTGACGTCCACGCCGGAGGCCACGGTGAGGGTCGAGCCGTCCGAGGCGGGGTCGTTGCAGGTCAGCGCGAAGCACGTGTCCGCGAACGCGAAGACGGCGCCGCCGTGGGCCAGGCCGAAGCCGTTGTGCTGGTCCTCGGTGAGCGTCATCCGGATGCGCGCGTGGTCCTTCTCGGCGGCCTCGAGGGTGACGCCGAGCCACCGCGCCACGCGGTCCTCGGCGAGCATGGGGTGGTGGGCAGTCTCGGTCATGGTCGGGCCTCCCTGCGGGCACGGGCGCGCCGGCGCGGCGGCGCAGAGAATTACTGAACGATCATTAGGTAACTCTCTGGATGTGACCCACGTCAAGTCCGGTCCGGCGTGTGACGCGCGCCGCACTGTCGCTGCCGGGGCGAGGCGCACCGGGATCCTGTGCGCGGCCCTGCCCATCGCGTCCGCGGCTCCTGTCTAGGGTGACGGCATGGTGACCTTCGCGCCGGACCGCGCCTCCTTCATGCTCAGCCCCTCGGACATCACCGCCGCCGCGACGTGCACGTACGGGTGGCTGCGCGGGACGGTGGACCCCAAGCTCGGACGCGTCCCGCGGATCGGCGTGGCGGACGCGTTCCTGGGGCGGGTCTCCCGCCTCGGGGACGACCACGAGTCCCGGGTGCTCGCGCGCCTCGAGGCGGAGCACGGCGCGGACCAGGTCGTCCGGCTGGACCGCCCGGAGCGCTACACGCCCGAGGGCGTGCGGGCCGCCCGCGAGCGCACCGCGGCGGCGTTGGCCGCGCGCCCCGCCGTCGTGTTCCAGGGGATGCTGCACGACGGCGCGTTCGGCGGCCTGGCCGACTTCCTCGTGCTCCGCACGGACGAGGAGCACCCCGAGGGCGCGTACGAGGTGGTGGACACGAAGCTGGCCCGACATGCGCGGGTGACGGCGCTGCTGCAGATCGCCGCGTACGCGGACCTGCTGGACGGCATGGGCGTGCCGCGGGCGCGGCAGGGCAGCCTGTGGCTCGGGGACGGCTCCCGGCACGTCGCGGACCTGGACGAGGTGATCCCGGTGTACCGGCACCAGCGCGCCCGGCTGGAGGCGCTGCTGCAGGATCACGTGGCCGCCGGGGAGCCCGCCCGCTGGGGTGACGACCGCCTGAGCGTCTGCGGCGCATGCGAGGCGTGCGAGGAGGCCGTCACCGAGCACCGGGACGTGCTGCTCACGGCGGGGGCCACGCGGCTGCAGCGCACCCGGCTGCGCGAGGCCGGCATCACGACCATCGAGCAGCTCGCGGCGTCCGTCGCACCGCCGGAGGGCATGGCCCGCCGCACGTGGGAGGCACTGCGGGAACAGGCGGCGATCCAGCTGGAGCCGGCCGGGGCGGACGGGCTGCCGCCGCATCGGATCGTGGACCCGCGGGCCGTGGCGGGGCTGCCCGTGCCGGACGCCGGAGACGTCTTCTTCGACTTCGAGGGGGACCCGCTGTGGGTCTCCGCGGACGGGAGCATGGAGGGCCTCGAGTATCTGTGGGGCTGGGTCGAGGCGCCGGGCGGGGACACCGCGCGCACCGCCTCGGCCGACTTCCGGTTCACGGGCCTGTGGGCGGACACCCGTGCCGCCGAGCGGGCGGCGCTCGAGCGGTTCGTGGCGTTCGTGGAGGCGCGGCGCGCGGCCCACCCGGGGATGCGGATCTACCACTACGCCGCGTACGAGGTCACCGCGCTGAGACGCCTGACCGTGCGCCACGGCGTGGGCGAGCGCGAGCTGGACGACTGGCTGCGCGCGGGGCTGTTCGTGGACCTCTACTCCACGGTCCGCGCCGCCCTGCGGGCCGGTGTGCCGAGCTACTCCATCAAGAAGCTGGAGCCCCTCTACATGGGGGCGGAGCACCGGGCGGAGGACGGCGTCACGACGGCGGCGGACAGCGTCACCGAGTACCACCGGTACGTCGCCGCGATGGAGGCCGGGGACACCGAGGTCGCGAGGGCGATCCGCGCCGACATCGAGGACTACAACCGGTACGACTGCGTCTCCACGGCGCGGTTGCGGGACTGGCTGCTGGCGCAGGTCGAGCCCGAGGAGGCGGCCGTCGCGGACCGTCCCGCCGACGACGCCGCGACCGAGAACGAGCCGCTGGTCGAGGCCGCGCCGTCGCTCCAGGAGCAGGACGCGGCCCTCGCCGCCTCGCTGCAGGCGCTGGCGGACGGCGAGAGGGACGAGGCGGGCGGGACGGGGGCCCCGGAGGCGGAGCTCGACGGCGGGCGGCGCGGCATCGCCCTGCTGGCCGCGGGCCTGGGCTACTTCGCGAGGGAGAACAAGCCGCTGTGGTGGGCCATGTTCGATCGGGCGGTGTCCGCCCCGGACGAGTGGCAGGAGCCGCGCGCGAACCTGGTGTTCGACACCGTCGAGTCGGTGGGTGCATGGGAACGTCCCACCCCGAGGAGCAACCCCGCCCGGACGCTGACCGTGACCGGGCGCCTCGAGCCGGGCACCGAGGTCCGGCCGCGTCGGAACAGCCAGGAGAGGTTCAAGCTCAATGCCCTGTACGAGCAGCCGCCGCGCTGGGCGGAGCTGGCCCCCAACGCCGTCCGCTGGCAGAGCCGATCGCCCGTGGACGTGGCCGAGGTGGAGGAGATCGCACCGGGCCGGTTCCGCGTCAACCTGCTGCAGCGCCTCAGCGCCAAGTACGAGCCGGAACCGCACGCGGAGGTGCCCATGGCGGTGTTCCACCTCAACTATGTCCGGCCCGGTGGCCTCCTCGAACGCATCCGGGAGCAGGCCGACGCGGCCGCCCGCCGCGGCCGACTGCCGGACGGAGCGGTGTTCGACATCCTGGCGCGCCGTGCCCCGCGCACCACGGGCCGGACCCTCGCCGCGATCGGGGCGGACGTACGAGACGGCCGGCGGGACGGCGTCGGCGGCCTGGTCGAGGCGGTCGAGTCCGCACGCGGTTCCTACGTGGCCGTGCAGGGCCCTCCCGGCACCGGCAAGACGTACGTGGGCAGCCGCGCGGTGAAGGAACTCCTGGACCGGGGCTGGACGGTCGGTGTCACGGCCCAGTCCCACGCGGTGGTGGAGAACTTCCTCGACCAGCTGATCGGCGTCGGTGTGGACCCCGACCGCGTGGGCAAGGAGCCCAAGGACCCGGACGGACCGCACCGCTGGACGTCCCTGAGCTCATCGGAGGTCCATGCCTTCCTGGCACCGGGCCGGGTCCTGGGCGGCACCGCGTGGACCTTCGCGAACGCCGCGGCCCAGCCGGTCGACCTCCTGGTGGTGGACGAGGCCGGGCAGCTCTCCCTCGCGCACCTCCTGGGCGCGAGCGCCCTGGCCGAGACGGTGCTGCTGCTGGGTGACCCGCAGCAGCTCCCCCAGGTCAGCAGGGGCGAGCACCCCCAGCCCATCGGCGACGCGGCCCTGACCTGGATCGCGGAGGGCGCCCCCGTGCTCCGCGCCGACCGCGGCTTCTTCCTGGACACCTCGTGGCGCATGCACTCGGCGCTCACCCACGCCGTCTCCGAGCTCTCCTACGCCGGCCGGCTCGGCGCGCGGGAGGAGGTCACGGACGCCCGCCGGCTCGACGGCGTGGAGCCCGGGCTGCACCCGTGGCCGGTCTCCCACACGGGCAACGCGGTGTCCTCGCCGGAGGAGGCCGCGGCCGTCGTCGAGATCATCCAGTCACTGCTCGGCCGCACCTGGTCCACCGGCCCGGACGACCCCGGCCGGCCGCTCGAGCCGTCCGACGTGATCGTGGTGGCCCCGTACAACGCGCAGGTCGCCACGGTCCGGGAGGCGCTCGACGCCGCCGGCCTCGAGGGCACCACCGTCGGCACCGTGGACAAGTTCCAGGGCCGGGAGGCCGCCGTCGCGATCCTGACGATGGCCGCGTCCTCACCGCAGGAGGTGCCGCGCGGGCTGGACTTCCTCCTGAACCGGAACCGGCTCAACGTGTCCATCTCGCGCGGACAGTGGGCCGCCTACCTCGTCCACTCCCCCGCCCTCGCGGACGCGCTGCCCACCGGGCCCGAGGACCTGCCGATGATCGGCGCGTTCCTGCGGCTCGTGCACCGCTGACTCAGTCGGCGGCGCCCTGGCGCAGCAGGAACCGCTGCAGCTTGCCGGAGGGGGTCTTGGGCAGCCGGTCCACGAAGTGCACCCGGCGCGGGTAGGCGTGCTTGGAGTACTCGTCGCGGACCTTCGCGGCTCTTCACGAACGAGGGTGTAGCGCGGGTCTGAACCCTCCGGCTTCGAGCAGTGACCGAGCGATGTAGTGGGTGAGGTTGCGGAAGCCGAGGGCGGAGCCGCGGAGGTGTTCGAGCCGCCCGTTGATGGCCTCGGTCGGGCCGTTGCTGGTGCCGGGGCGGTCGAAGAACGCGAGGATGTCGCCCGCCCGCTGCTTCATGGTCCGGCCGAGCTTGCGGACCTCGACGAGCGCCGCGGGAACGCCGCTGCTGATCGTAGCGATCACCTCCTGCATCATCGCCTTCGCTTTCTTCTTGTCGGGCTCCCGGTAGGCCGCGACGATGCGCTGGTAGATGCCCCAGGTCGCCTCGACCTCGATGTGCTCCTCGCTCGCGAACACTGCGTCCAGGCGTGCCCGCTGCCGGTCGGTGAGCAGGCTCGCCCCGGTGTGCAGGGTGCGGCGGGCTTTGTAGAGCGGGTCGCCCTTGAGCCCGCGGTGACCGGTGGTGTCTTGCTGGACCCGACGCCGGCAGACATCCAGCGCGTCGCCGGCGAGGCGGACCACGTGGAACGGGTCCATGACGGGGACGGCGTCGGGGAGTTCCTCGGCGGCAGCGGTCTTGAACCCGGCGAAGCCGTCCATCGCGACCACCTCGATCCGCTTCGCCCAGTCCGCAGGGCGGGCGGCGAGCCACTGCTTGAACACCGCCTTGGAGCGGCCCTCGACCATGTCCAGCAGCCTCGCCGGCCCGGTCTTGTTCCTCGCGGGGGTGAGGTCGATGATCACGGTGACGTACTTGTCGCCCAGCCTCGTGTGTCGCCAGACGTGCTCGTCGACACCGATCGTGGTGACCCCGTCGAACCGGGCGGGGTCGTCGATCAGGCGCCGCTTGCCTTCCGCGAGGACGGCGGCGTTCGCGGCACTCCAGGACACCCCGAGACCTGCGGCGACGCGGGTGACGGTGAGGTGGTCGATGACGATGCCCCGCAGCGCCCACTCCAGGCCGCCGCGGGAGATCTTCGCACGCGGCGCCGCTGCCCGCGTCATGTCCTGCCGCCACGTGCGCCGGCAGTGTCCGCACCGGTACCGGCGCACCCGCACCAGCAGGGTCGTCGGCCGGTGCCCGAACGGCTCGTGCGCCAGTCGACGCGTGACCGTGTCCCGCGGCACGCCCTCGACACCGCACTTCCGACACCACGGGTCGTCCTCGACGACGCGGCATTCGATCGTGGCCCGATCCGGCTCGATCAGCTGGCCGACGGCGACGAGGCCGAGCTCGTCAAGGCGGCAGAACGTGGTCAGGTCAGGGGTCGCGAAAGTAGGGTGGAGCACGTCGAGGTCTTTCGGGATGGCGAGCGTGAAGAACTTCCATCATCCGGGAGACCTCGACCCCTACCCGGCCACCGACGCGCTCAACCGACTACACCCTCGTTCGTGAAGAGCCACCTTCGCCTGCAGCTCGGCCGCCAGGGCGTCCGGGTCCGCGACGGCCCCGGCGGGCACCACGAACGCCACGACCTCCTCGCCGCGCACCCCCTCCGGGTCCGGCAGGCCGACGACGGCGACCTCCTGCACCCGCGGGTGGTCGATGAGCACGGACTCCACGTCGAACGGGCCGATCCGGTACCCGGCGGCGAGGATCACGTCGTCGTCCCGGGAGGAGAAGAAGAACCAGCCGTCGTCGTCCTGCCGGGCGGTGTCCCCGGTCAGGTACCAGCGGCCGTCCGGGGTGAAGCGCTCCGCGGTCTTCTCCGGCTCCCCGAGGTAGCCGGGGAACCAGAACAGGGGCGAGGCCGCGTCGATCGCGATCTGCCCGTCCCGGATCTGGGCGGCGATCCCCGGCAGGGGCACACCCATCGAACCCGGGCGGGGCGGCGCGGCCAGCTCGGGGTGCGCGAGGGTGCAGATGACCATGCCCAGCTCGGTCTGGCCGTAGTGGTCGCGGATCTCGGTGCCGAGGGCCGTCCGGCCCCATTCGAGCACGGTCGGCGGCAGCGGCTCCCCCGCCGTGGACACGCGCCGCAGCCGCAGCGGGGCGTCCTCGGTGACCTCCCCGGCCTTGGCCAGCGCGCGGAACATCGTGGGGGCGCCGGCGAGGTTCGTGACGTCCTGCGAGCGGATCACCTCGACCATGGTCGCCGGGGAGAAGGCGCCGCGGTACTGCACCGAGGTCGCCCCGAGCATCAGCGTGCCGACGATCCCGTAGTACAGCCCGTACGCCCAGCCGTGGTCGGCCGCGTTCCAGAACAGGTCCTCGGGGCGCAGGTCCACCGCGCACGTGAGGTAGACGGCGAACGCGGCGGCCGCGCGCAGCGGCACGGGCACCCCCTTGGGGCGGCCGGTGGTGCCGGAGGTGAACAGCAGGGCGATCGGCCCGTCCCCGCCGACGGCGACGTCCTCGCCCAGCGGCGCGGAGTCCGCGAGCGCGTCCCACTCCGGGCCGGTGCGGATGATCTCGATGCCGGGGATGTCCGTGAGCTTCTCGGCCTGGCGGGGTTCGGCGACGACGAGCCGCGCCGCCGCGCCCTCGATGCGCATCCGGGCGGCGCCCGCGGCGAACGCGGTGAACAGCGGCACGTGCACGGCGCCGAGCCGCCACAGGGCCAGCAGCGTGATGACGAGCTCCTCCCGTTTGGAGATCATCACGGGGACTCGGTCGCCGCGCGTGACGCCGCGGGCGGCGAGGCCGGTGGCGAGGCGGCGGGAGCGGTCGGCCAGCTCGCCGAAGGTGAGGTCGACGGCGGACATGTCCTCCGCCACGAACCGGAACGCCACGGCGTCGGCCGGCCAGCGGTCGCAGAGCAGGTGGGCGGCGCAGGCGTCCGGGGTCTCGACGTCGGCGACCCACCCGGCCATCAGCCGGTCGATCGTCCCGGCCTCGTGGGCCTGCCCGGTCCGTTCCGTCATCTCGGTCTCCTCATCCCTCTCGGCACGCCGACGCCGGGCGACGGCGACGTCAACCACGGTAGGTCCGCCGCGCCCCGGGCCACCGGGCGCGTCCGCATGTTGCACTCGCCACCCCGTCGCGGCTGAGGGCAGGATGGCGCCATGACTGATCTCGATCCCGCCACCCCTCGCCCCTCAGGGACGCGCGCGGACGCCCCGCCCCGGACCGACGTCGCGCTGCGCCCGGTGGCCGCCGACGACGCCGACTTCCTGTGGACCTGGATCCACGGCGCCGAGGACCCCGAGTGGAAGTCGTGGGACGCCCCCTACTTCCACGCCGCGGACACGGCCGCCCCGCCGAGCCGCGCGGACTTCGACGCCGACCACGCGCGCCGGCGCGTCGGCGACCCGGACGTCCGGGTCGTCACGGTGGACGGCACCCCCGTCGGTCTCGTGACCCGCACGGAGCAGCATCCGGCGGGCGCGGGCTGGTGGGAGCTCGGCATCCTGCTGTTCGACCCGACCACGTGGGGCCGCGGCGTCGGGCGGGCGGCGCTCACGCTGTGGTCGGACGCGTCGTTCGCGGAGACGGACGCGCACCTGCTGAGCCTGGTCACGTGGTCCGGCAACGCGCGGATGATCGCGTCGGCGGTCCGCGTCGGGTACACCGAGGTCGCCCGCATCCCCGAGGCGCGCTCCTGGGAGGGCCGGCGATGGGACTCGGTGCAACTCGCGGTGCTGCGGCGCGACTGGTGGCCGGCGTCGACGGACGGCTGAGGACGGACCCGGCCCTCGCCTTCGTCGGGCGTCCGCGGCGCCTGCCAGAATGGGGGCCATGACCTCACAGCCCGCGTCCACCGCCCACCGCCGTTCCCTCGCCGAGGCCGGCATCGCCCTCGGCCCCCTGGACGGCCGCTACCGTGCGGCGGTGGAGCCGCTCGTGGAGCACCTGTCCGAGGCGGCGCTGAACCGCAACCGCATCCACGTGGAGGTCGAGTGGTTCATCCACCTGGCCGAGCACCGTGTGCTGCCGGGTCTGACGCCCCTCACGGCCGAGCAGCAGGCGGGCCTGCGGGCGATCGTCACGGACTTCGACGCGGAGTCCGTGGCCGAGCTGGCGGCCACCGAGAAGGTCACGGTGCACGACGTGAAGGCCGTCGAGTACTTCATCGCCGACCGCCTCGAGGGGCTGGGTCTGGGCCGGCTGAAGCCGCTCGTGCACTTCGCGTGCACCTCCGAGGACATCAACAACCTCGCCTACGCGGTGGGCGTGCGCGACGCCGTCGAGCAGGTCTGGCTGCCGGCCGCCCGCGCCGCCGTGGCCACCGTCTCCGCGATGGCCGCCGAGGCCGCCGAGACCCCCATGCTCTCCCGCACGCACGGCCAGCCGGCCACGCCCACCACGCTGGGCAAGGAGATGGCCGTGTTCGTGCACCGTCTGACCCGCCAGACCCGGCGCATCGCCGGCCAGGAGTACCTGGGCAAGATCAACGGCGCCACCGGCACCTACGCCGCCCACCTCGCCGCCGCCCCGGACGCGGACTGGCCGGCCCTGTCCCGGTCCTTCGTGGAGCACCTCGGCCTCACCTGGAACCCGCTGACCACCCAGATCGAGTCCCACGACTGGCAGGCGGAGCTGTACGCCGACGTCGCGCGCTTCAACCGGATCCTCCACGGCTTCTGCGTGGACGTGTGGAGCTACATCTCCATCGGCTACTTCGCGCAGATCCCCGTGGCCGGTGCGACCGGCTCCTCCACCATGCCGCACAAGGTGAACCCGATCCGCTTCGAGAACGCCGAGGCCAACCTCGAGCTCTCCTGCGCCCTGCTCGACTCGCTGGGCGCCACCCTCGTGGAGTCCCGTTGGCAGCGCGACCTCACGGACTCGACGTCGCAGCGCAACATCGGCGTGGCCCTCGGCCACTCGGTGCTCGCCCTGACCAACGTCACCAAGGGCATGGGCCAGCTCCAGGTCGCCGCGCCCGTACTGGCGGAGGACCTCGACACGAACTGGGAGGTGCTCGGCGAGGCCGTCCAGACCGTGATGCGTGCCGAGGCGATCGCCGGCGTCGAGGGCATGGACAACCCCTACGAGCGCCTCAAGGAGCTGACCCGCGGCCACCGCGTGGACGGGGCGCGCATGCGCGAGTTCGTGCAGGGCCTCGGCCTGTCGGAGGCGGCCCAGGCGCGCCTGCTCGCCCTCACGCCCGCCGGCTACACGGGCCTCGCGGCGCGCCTGGCCGCCGAGTTCGGCGGGCGCTGACGGGTCTGCCGAACAAAAAAAACAAATACGATGTGAGCATGCGCGATCCCGTGCCCTGCCCAGACCAGCCGAACAGCCCCTTCACGCCGGGGTACGGGCGGCGTCCCCTCGTGTTCGGCGGCCACGAAGACCTGCTCCGCGACATGGGCAGAGTTTTCCAAGACCATGACTTCGGCGAGAACCAGTCCGTCCTCCTGTCCGGGCTGAGGGGCGCCGGAAAGACCTCCATGCTGCAGCGGATCGAAGACCTCGCCCGAGATGCTGGTTGGCTCGTGATCAGCGAGGATGCCAGCGCGGGCCTCCAACGCCGGCTGGTGGAGAGCACGTTGCCAGACGTCGTGAATTCCCTACCCCGGCAGACCAAACGTGAGCTCAAGGAACTGGGGCTCTGGCACTTCTCCGCCGCGTGGGAGGTCACAGAGCGTCCCTCTCGTCCACTCATGCGCAATGATCTGGTGACCGTTGCCCAACATGCCGGGGTGCGCGGAATCCTCATCACGATCGACGAGGTCTCCTCGGGCAAGACGCGCCTGCGAGAGGTCAGCGCCGTCGCACGGGAGATCTCCCATGCCATCAGCCGCGGAGCAGACATCGTCGTGGCATTCGCCGGCATCAAGGTCGACCTCGACGAACTCGTACGGCAGGAGCACACGACCTTTCTCCGCCGCTCCCGGACCGCCGACTTCCACCGACTTTCTCCGAAGGAGACCCGCCACGTCCTCGCGGAGACGGCACGCCTCGGCGGCCGGGAGTTCACCGCAGAAGCCCTGGAGATGCTGATCGCCGCGGCCCAGGGCTACCCCTACCTCGTCCAGCTGCTGGGCGACTACGCGTGGCGACACCGGCCGAACCAGCCCCGGATCGACCTGTCTGCCGCCGAGGCAGCCCGCGCCCGGGGGCTGCAGGCGGTGATGGACCGCGTGCTGTCAAAGGTCTTCAACGACCTCTCCGCCAAGGATCAGGAGTTCCTCCGCGCCATGGCTGTCGACGAGGAGCGATCCCGCATCGGCGACATCACCGCGCGCCTCGGCTCCTACAGCCAGTATGTGAATCAGTATCGGAACCGACTCATCGACAGCGGCTACGTGCAACCGGACGGACACGGGTACCTCCGCTTCGCCCTTCCCTACCTCGGCGCCTACATCCGCTCTCTGACCGACAGGGGCCCGGCGTCGGCTCCGGACGACGACTGGAGCGCCTACCCGCCTCCCCTGACATGACGGGCGCCGCCCCGGGCTGCGCGGACACCACAGGAGCGTCCCCGCTACCGTGACCCCATGCTGACCTCCTCCGTCGCCGTCTGGCTGCTGACCACGACCCCCAAGAACCCGGAAGAGCTCCAGCGCGACCTGCCCTCCGCCGTCGACGAGACCGGCCAGGTGGCCCAGGCCGTGACCCAGATCGTCACGACGGTGGACCTGGTGGGCGTGTTCTTCTTCGCGATCTCCGGCGCCATCCTGGCCGTCCGGAAGGGGTACGACATCGTCGGCTCGCTGCTGCTGGCGCTCATGGTGGGCACCGGCGGCGGCGTGATCCGCGACCTGATCGTCAACCAGGACGTCACGGCCGCGTTCCGCAACCCGTGGTACCTGATCCTGCCCGTGCTGGCGTGCCTTGCCGTGTTCTTCAAGGTGTTCGACGGGGAGCGCGGCAAGCACGCCGTGATGCTCGTGGACGCGGTGGGCCTGGCCGTGTACTGCGTGGTCGGCACCCGGATCGCGCTGCTCGGGGGGCTCTCCCCCGTCTCGGCCGCGGTGCTCGGTCTCGTCACGGCGGTGGGCGGCGGCCTGCTGCGGGACGTGGTGGCGGGCGAGCATCCGGCCGTGTTCGGCGGGCGCGGCTGGTACGCCGTGCCTGCGCTGATCGGCGCCGCCGCCACCTCCGCGCTGGGCCAGGCCGAGTGGCTGAGCATCTACACGATGCTCGCGGTGATGCTCGCGGTCCTGGCGCTGCGCGTGGTCTCCCTGCGCTGGGAGTGGATGGCCCCGGGCGCGGAGATCACCGGGGAGACCCAGCGCCAGCGCATGGACCCGGACGACGCCCCGCCCGTGCCGGACGTCCGGGACCAGGGCAGCCCCGACGACCCGCCGCGCGAGAGCGGCCAGGAGCCCACCACTCCCACCCCGCAGGTCGAGGAGAATGGCATGGACCGCGCCGTCGAGGGCGACGACGCCGCCTCCCGCCGCTGACCCCTCCCCCTGGAAAGGAGCCGCCGTGGCCCTGCCGCAGCTGTTCGCCGAGCTGGCCGACGTCCCCTGGCTGCTGACCGCCCTGGACCTGGTGGGGGTGTTCTTCTTCGCGGTCTCCGGCGCCCTGCTGGCCGCACGCAAAGACTTCGACCTGGTGGGCTCCGTGGCGCTGGCCCTGCTGGCGGGCCTGGGCGGCGGCATCACCCGGGACATCGTCCTGGACCGGGGCCTGCCGGCGTCGCTGCAGGACCCGATCTACCTGGCCCCGCCCGTGCTGGTGTCCCTGCTGGTGTACGTCAAGGCGATCCACCCGAACCGCCTGAACCTGACGATCACGCTGTTCGACGCGGCGGGCCTGGCCCTGTTCACGGTCTCCGGTGTGATGATCGCCCACGCGATGGGCGTGCACCCGGTGTCCGTGGTGGTGGTGGCCACCGTGGGCGCCCTCGGCGGCGGCGTGCTGCGGGACATCGTGGCCAACGAGGTGCCGTCCATCTTCGACCCCCGCGGCGTGTACGTGATGCCCGCCGTGGTGGGAGCGGCCGTGGCGGAGCTCGTGGCGCAGCGCGGCGCCCTGAACGCGTTCACGGGCTTCCTGATCGCGCTGCTCATCTTCACGGTGCGCATGCTGGCGTACCGCTACCAGTGGCGCCTGCCCGGCGCGGACGTCAGCCAGGACAGGGACCAGCTGGACCGCCTGCGCCGGCTCGCGGAGCAGGCGCACGCGCGGGCCGTCCGACGCGCGGCCCGCGCGCGGGAGCGCATGCCGCTTCCGGTGTTCGGCCCCGCCGAGGAGGACGAGGGCCGGGTGCGCGTGGCGGACTTCGACCCGGACACACAGGCCATCACGGTGGTGGACCAGGCCTCCCACCAGTCGGTCCGGTACCACCCGGAGACGGGCGTCATGGACGTCACGGACCTGCGCACCGGCCGCACCCGCTCCTACGACGACCCGGAGACGGACTGGGTGGCGGACACCGGCTCGGCCGATGAGACGGGCTATGCTGGAGGTCCATGACCGGCACCGCTGACAGCGTCCCCACCATGGCCACCGCCGCCGCCGCGGCCACCCACCCGATCGGCTTCGACCGCGCGAAGTACATCGAGCTCCAGTCCCAGCACATCCAGGAACGCCGCCGCCAGCTCGGCGGCAAGCTCTACCTGGAGATGGGCGGCAAGCTCTTCGACGACCTGCACGCCTCCCGCGTCCTGCCCGGCTTCGCCCCGGACAACAAGATCGCGATGCTGGACCGCATCAAGGACGAGACCGAGATCCTGGTCTGCTTCAACGCCAAGGACCTCGAGCGGAACAAGGTCCGCGCGGACCTGGGCATCACGTACGAGGACGACGTCCTGCGCCTCGTGGACGTGTTCCGGGAGCGCGGGTTCCTGGTGGAGCACGTGGTGGTCACGCAGCTGGAGGACGCCAACCACCGTGCGCTGGCGTTCCTCGAGAAGCTCGAGCGCCTCGGCCTGAAGGTGGCCCGCCACCGCGTGATCCCCGGCTACCCGCACGCCATGTCCACGATCGTCTCGGAGCAGGGCTTCGGCGCCAACGAGTGGTCCGAGACCACGCGGGACCTCGTCGTCGTGACGGCCCCCGGCCCGGGCTCCGGCAAGCTGGCGACGTGCCTGAGCCAGGTGTACAACGATCGGCAGCGGGGCATCCCGGCCGGCTACGCGAAGTTCGAGACGTTCCCCATCTGGAACCTGCCGCTCGAGCACCCGGTGAACGCCGCCTACGAGGCCGCCACCGTGGACCTGGACGACATCAACCTGATCGACCCGTTCCACCTGGCCGAGTACGGCGAGCGGGTGACGAGCTACAACCGCGACGTCGAGGTGTTCCCGCTGCTGTCCGCGCTGCTGGAGAAGGTCACGGGCACCACCCCGTACAAGTCCCCCACGGACATGGGCGTGAACATGGCCGGCGCGGCGATCGTGGACGACGAGGTGTGCCAGGCGGCCGCGAAGCAGGAGATCATCCGGCGCTACTACAAGGCTCAGGTCAACGAGGCCCTGGAGGGCGCGGACGACACCGAGTCCGAGCGCGTGGCCCTGGTGATGTCCAAGCTGGGCCTGAGCTCGGAGGACCGCCCGGTGGTGGGTGCCGCGCAGCTGGTGGCCGAGCGCACCGGCGAGCCCGGCGCGGCCGTGCAGCTGGCGGACGGCACCCTGGTGACCGGCAAGACCTCGGAGCTGCTGGGCTGCTCCGCCGCGGTGCTGCTCAACGCCCTCAAGGTGCTGGCCGGCATCGAGGACGACGTGCACCTGCTCTCCCCCGCCTCGATCGAACCGATCCAGACGCTCAAGACGGTGCACCTGGGCTCCAAGAACCCGCGGTTGCACACGGATGAGGTGCTGATCGCGCTGTCCGTGTCCGCGGCGACCGACGAGAACGCGAAGGCAGCCGTCGAGCAGCTGGCCAGCCTCGAGGGCTGCGACGTGCACACGACGACGATCCTCGGCTCCGTGGACGAGGGCATCTTCCGGTCCCTGGGGATGCTCGTGACGAGCGAGCCGAAGTTCCAGAAGAAGGCGCTGTACCGGAAGCGGTGAGGCAGGGGCGGTTCGGGCGGTCGCTTTCGTTGACGAAACGGGCGACCCCTGGGCGTCAACCCTTGGCGCGGACAATAGGGAGTGGCTAACGGAACCGCCGCGGATACCTGAGGGACGTGGCGGGGGATCCCTCCGCCCGCCGCCAGACCGGCCGGCTGCAGAACGCCACGCGAGTCGAAGCCAGCTTGTGACGTGAGCCCACAGAGGGTCACCTGCGGCGCTTACTCGGTGGCTTAGACTCTATGGGCCCTGCAGAGATGCGGCCGCTTAACGTGTCCGGTCGCCACCGTACCCTGGGAACCATGTTCAGAGCACGCGAGAGAAGCAGAATTTATGTCACAAGGTGAGCAGCTAATGCTAGATACATCACTCCGCATGGCCTCCTTCTTTACCGGGATAGGCGGATTCGACCTGGGGTTTGAAAACGCAGGAATCCGGACTGTATATCAATGTGAAATTAAGGACTTCTGCAATCAAGTACTAGAGTACCACTGGCCGGAAATTCCCCGTGGAACCAATATTGAGTTGGTCAATCCCGACGATATCCCCGAGGCGGATATTTGGACGGGCGGGTTTCCATGCCAAGATATTTCACTTGCCCGTATGTCGTCCGAGAGAAAGGGTCTTCATGGCTCGCAAAGCAGACTATTCTTTGAGTTTGAAAGACTACTTGAGCAAGGTCGCCCCAAAGTTGTCCTCCTCGAAAACGTTGCGGGTCTCCTCTCTTCCAACGAAGGACGAGATCTCGCAACAGTCATTCGGTCGCTGGCCGACCTCGGGTATGGCGTGGGGTGGCGAGTTCTTGACAGTCGACACTTCGGCGTCCCCCAGTCACGCACAAGAGTCTTCATTTGCGGAGTTTATGGAAACCCAGAAGCCGCCGCTTCGATACTTTTTGAGCCCGAATGCGGCGACAGGAATTCTGAGAAGAGCCGATCGAATGGGCCGAAGCCTATTTCCCCCTTTAAGATCAGCGTTGGAGATCCTGAGCGCGGATACGCCAAGCAACTCGCCCACTGCGTCTACGCCGAGGGGCCCCGTCACACAGGAACAGACTGGAGTCGAAACTATGTCTCCTACCCAGAGGAGGGGCAAGTCCGTCGACTGACGCCACTGGAGTCTGAACGCCTACAGGGGTTTCCCGATAATTGGACGAACGTTCCGCTTGCCGGTTCCACAGAAGCAGTGGACTCGGCTCGATACCACGCCTGCGGTAACGCCGTTACCGTCAATGTGGCGGAATGGCTGGCACGGCGAATTTCCACGGCACTCGGCCATTGACTGTTGTTGCCCGCCGGGCGTGAGAACCCTGCGGGCAACAGTGTCACCAACCTCTCCGAATCTCCTCGAGCTTGAGGAGGAGCACAGGATCAGGGTAATCCACGCTTCGAACAGGTAGATGAGACCGGGGGATTTCGCCCACCCAGCGCAGCACCCATTCCTGGATCCGAGCATCCAGGTCGTCTGAGAACAGGGGGCCAACTGCCACTACATATAGTTCTTCATCGAAATCAAATAAAACGGACAATAGGCCAGAATCAAAAGCCCAATGGTGCTGCTTACATAATGCGAGGCCGTTACGAACCTCATCAAGGTCGAATTTCGACCAGGGAAGGATGTGTGCGGCCTCGATACCGCTGGAGACTCCAGGTCCCCCTGCAAGGTACTCACCGCATATAACGCAAACTCCGTTGTACGCAAGCAAGACCTTTTTCGCAAAAGAGCGCGCAGCCGCTCCTCGCTGAGCTACTAGTCGATATTGCTTCTCGACTCGGTGGCGAACCTCGGGAGCCCCGTCCACCTTGGACAGATCGGGGAGCCCCTCCACCTCCAATTGCTCAAGTCCGGCCAAACGGAGCAGTGATCCAAGTGGGTCAGACAGGGGAACATAGTAGTCGTCAATTCTGTATAGTGACCTGATAATTCTACGAACAAGGCTGGCCTGCGTTTTGTCCCGCAGCCCGTCTGGGCCCCCTCGGCGCTGAGACCATTTCAGAAAATCTGCCTCCAGCTCCTCATCGATGTCGCCGCCATGGGCGGCAATCTGGCTCTTCCCAGTTGAGCGTGGGGGTGTCGTGAGTCAAGGGCCCGTGCCCTTGCAAGAGGATGGATTTTGCGAAGAATCTAACCTCGATCACGAAGGACACGAGCCATGTCCCAGCGTACGCGCGCTGCCTTGCCCCTGCCTGCCCACGCCGCTGCCGAGCACCACGTCCGTGCGGCGGCATCGGTGGTGTTCAACCTGGAGGGATACACCGTCCTTCAGGCCCTCGACCGGCCACTGGGAGGTAGGCGTGTCGTTGTGGCCGCCGATGCCGCCGAGGGGGCCTGCCCGGGCTGCGGGGTGTTCTCGGGCCGGGTGCACCAGCGGGTCCGCCAGTCCGTGAAGGACATCCCTGTCGGTGGGGACCTGTTGGAGTTGGTTGTCGTCAAGCCCAGGTTCCTGTGCGCCGAGGGGGCCTGCCCGCGCCGGACCTTCACGCAGACCACGGACCAGTTGCCGGCCCGGGCCCGGTGTACCACCCGGTTGCGGGAGGCCGTGGTGGCCGCGGTGCTGGACTCCGGCCGGGCCACCGCGGAAGCCGCCAACGCGCATGGCCTGGCGTGGGGCACCGTCAACGCCGCCATCCTGGGCCACACCATGGTCTTGCCGGAGGTCGACAAGGTGCCGGTGCGGGCGCTGGGCATCGACGAGCACCGGTTCGCCACCGCCAAGTGGTTCAAACACCCCGACACGGCCGTCTGGTGCCGGGTCGAGCCGTGGATGAGCACCTTTGTCGTCGCCGACACCGGGCACGTGCTCGGCGTCGTCGACGGACGGTCTTCCCGCAACGTCACCGCCTGGCTGGCCGAACGCTCCGAAGCCTGGCTGGATCGGCTCGAGGTGGTCGCCATCGATCCCTCGGCCACGTTCCGCACCGCGATCCGCAAGGTGCTGCCGACCGTGGACATCAGCGTGGACCACTTCCACCTGGTCAAGCTCGGCAACCAGATGCTCACCGAGGTCCGCCAACGCGTGGTGCGCGAAGTCCTGGGCCGGCGGGGCCGCAAGCAGGATGCCGTGTGGGCTCACCGGATGTTGCTGCTGCGGGCCGGGGACCGACTCACCGAGGCCGGCCTGCGCCGACTCGAGCACGTCCTGGACGACGATGCCTATGAGCAGGTCGCCGCCGCCTGGGCGGTCAAGGAGCACCTGCGGCGGATCCTGAACGCCCCCACCGTCGCAGCGGCCCAGAACGCCCGGATCGACTTCGAGCTGACCGTAGCCGCCGCAGGACTGCCGGAGGCTGACAGGCTCTCGGCCACCGTGGGGAAGTGGTGGGTCGAGATCAAGGTGTTCATCCGCACCCGAGTCACGAACGCCCGCACCGAGGCGGCCAACACGGCCATCAAACAGGTCAAGCGCACCGGCCGCGGGTTCCGCAACCAGACCAACTACCAGTCACGTATTCTGGCCAGGAGCTTCCGACGGACACGCCGACGCTCCCAGATCCACCCTCGAGCAGGACTCCACGCTCAAGTGTGAAGAGCCGGCAATCTTTCCAATAAGGCTATTTATCTGCTTACCTCGCTGCTTTAGGTTGATCTCCTCAACAACCGGGTCATCATGTATCGCCCCGGAACGTGCGATAAATCTTTCCGGAAAGAAGATGACATCAAGGTCATCTACCCGATTCACACCCACCTCTAGATCCAGAATATACTTCTTCTCGCGAATGACAGGCAGGCCGTCATACAGTTTCTGATCAACGCGAGTAGGTTCTGGGAGAAGAAAATATGCGGCCAGGGATGGCGTCAGTTGACCTACCTGTCCAGCTAGCCCTCCGGCGATGCGTATTCGAATCTTTCCGTCCAAGTCCCGGATTTGATTTCCACTGTCTAAGGCGACGCCGTCCACGTCGAGGTAAATCCGTCGGCCGACGAGGGCCGAAGCATGGTGCTGACCGGATGTCCCTGCTAGCTCATACTCGCCGCGTCCTCTTGACGGCCGTTTGACGATTTTCACTCTGCTGTCCCTCTCTCTCGGTGCACCGCGTGGAGCCGGATCACCGCGTCCGGCCGAAGTGCACGCTTACTTAGGTCGGCCGTGCGCGGAAAGTGTTGTAACGCGGGCCCCGCTGGCAGTGGCCAACAACTTACGCTGGCTCTTCCCGTCGCTCGTTTATTCCTCCCCACGAGTCCTGCCGCTATTTCCCGCGTACGTTGGACCGGCCGCCCCGGCAGGCCATCCTCCCGGGTGGCTTGGCTCAGCAAGCAGCGTCGCGCTCCTGGCGCACGGCCGGCCTCGCGCCCTCGGGAGGCGTAATGGACATCTTTAATCCAAGTTGAGGTAGCCACCGCACCCGGAGCACCCCTCACCCCACCTCCGCCAGCGGGATCCCGCGCTGCTTTCCCCACGCCTGCCAGTCCCGCGCCGAGCGCGACCGCAGCGCGGCACTCAGAGCTGCAGCGACGTCGTCGCCGTTTCCTTCCGGCAGGTCCAGCTCGGCCCGCAGCGCCTCGGCGAAGTGCGGCTCGAGCGCGCCGACTGCGACGTGCCCCTCGGCCGCCGGGTACACGGCGTAGTAGGGGGTCGCGCCGCCGAGGATCGCGTCGGGTTCGAGCAGGCCGTGCCGGGTCGGCAGCCCGACCGCGGTGGCCGCATCCGCCAGCGCCACCTGGGCGCGCCCACCGGCCGCGTCGTCGCCTCCGCGGCCGCGCGCCAGCAGCAGCCCCAACGCGGCGCTCACCGCCTGCTCGGCCCCGTGCATGTCCGCCACGAGGGCGCGCGGGAGGACGGGAGTCCCGGCGTCGTCCACCGGCAGGAGGCCGGACTCTGCCTGGTAGGTGAGGTCGTGCCCGGGCACGTCGGCGGGCTCCCCCGCGAACCCGACGATGTCCACCTGGCACACCCGCGGGTGCCGCGCCGCCACGGCCGCGGCGTCCAGGCCGAGCCGTCGCAGGGCCCCCGCCCGGTGGGAGGTGATGAACACATCCGCCGCGGCCAGCAGCTTCTCCATCTCGGCGCGGCCGGCATCGGACTTCAGGTACACCGTCACCACCCGCTGCCCCGCGTGCAGCTCGGCGTACAGGCTGGGGCTCATGGTGGCCATGGGGTCACCGGCCGGGGGCAGCACCGTCACGACGTCGGCACCCAGCTCTCCGAGGCGGGCCGCGGCGGCGGGGCCGGGCAGATTCAGGGCGACCGTGACGACGGAGACGCCGTCCAGCGCAGAGGTGAGGTCCATGCCCCATGGTGGGCACGGGGCGCGGCAGGCCGGGCCCGCAGGTCCGATTGTGACGTGCGTCTCTCTAAGGGCGCGGGTGGCGCACCGGAGCGCCGACGACGCCGGCCCGCCCCTTCCGGGAACGCCTGCGGTCGGTATGAGCGCACTTTTCAGGCTCAGAGCGACCGCACGCGTTCCAGGTCCGCGGGCGCCCCGCCCCCGCACGCGCCGTTTCCCGAACGAAAACGCGAGGTGGGGCGTAGCCTGGCCGCCATGACCACCGTGTTCTACGACGACCAGGGCCGCCCCGAGCCGCCCTTCGCCGCGGGCGAGGCCGCCACCCTGCTGGGCTTCCTCGACTTCCTGCGCGCCACGATCGAGTGGAAGACGGCGGACCTGGACACGGCCGCGCTGCACCGCCGGCTGCCGGGGCACCCGTCCGCGATGACGCTCGGCGGCCTGCTCAAGCACCTCGCGTTCGTCGAGTTCTGGTGGTTCGAGGCCGTCGCCCTCGGCGAGCCCACCTCGGCGCCCTGGGTGGGCGCGGACTTCGACGCGGACCCCGACTGGGACTGGCACAGCGCGGCGCAGGACTCCGCGGCGGACCTGCGCGCCCTCTGGCAGGGCCAGGTGGAGCGGTCCCGGCAGATCGTGGTGGACCTGCTCGCGGCGGACGGCGACGACGGCGCCGCGGCCCTGGCCCGCGCCCACCGGATCCGGGAGGGGCGCGACCCGGTCTCGCTGCGGTGGATCCTCACCCACATGATCGAGGAGTACGGCCGCCACGCCGGCCACGCCGACCTGCTGCGCGAGGGGATCGACGGCCAGACCGGCGAGTGAGCCCGCCCCACCCGCGGTCCCGCCTGCGGTCGCACCCGGGTTCATCCCCTCGTCGGATGCCCGGCCCCACGCCGGCTGGGTAGATTCTGTGCCATGGCCTCCCCCTCCCCTGCGTCCGCGCACCCGTCCGCCCCCGAGAGCGGGACGGGCCTGGGGTTCACCGGCGTGGCGGGGATCACCGGGCTCACCGCCGCCGAGGTCGCCGAGCGGGAGGCCGCGGGCCTGGTCAACGTCCAGTCGCGGGACACGTCTCGCTCGCTGGGGGAGATCCTGCGCGTGCACGTGTTCACGATGTTCAACCTGGCGATCGCGCTGTGTGCCGTCGTCGTGATCCTGATGGGCCGCTGGCTGGACCTGCTGTTCTCGCTGGCGGCCGTGGCCAACGTGGTGATCGGCGTGGTCCAGGAGTACTCGGCCAAGCGGAAGCTGGACCGGATCGCGCTGCTGCACCAGGACGACGTCGTCGTCATCCGGGACGGGGCGCGCGTGCCCCTGCCGATGGCGCAGATCGTGCGGGACGACGTCGTGGTGCTGCGCCGCGGCGACCAGGTGCCCGTGGACGGCGAGGTCCTCGTCTCGGACGGCCTGGACATGGACGAGGCGCTGCTCACCGGCGAGAACGACCCCGTGCCCAAGACCCCCGGGGACGCCGTGCTCTCGGGCTCGGCCGTCGTGGCCGGCGCGGGCCTGGTGCGCGCGACGGCGGTGGGCTCGGCCTCGCACGCCGCCCGGCTGAGCGCCGAGGCCCGCCGCTACTCCGCCATCCACTCGGAGCTGCGCGGCGCCCTGGAGAAGGTGGCCCGCTGGCTGACGATCGCCCTGGTGCCGATCATCGCGGTGATCGTGCACGGTCAGATGACGGCCGTCGGCGGCTGGTCCCTCGCCCTCTCCCAGCCGCGCGAGGCCGCCCTGGAGCCCGCGCTGATCGCGTCCGTGGCGGCGGTGACCAGCATGATCCCGCAGGGCCTGGCGCTCATGACGACCATCGCGTTCGCCGTGGCCGCGCTCAAGCTGGCCCCGCAGGAGGTCCTCATCCAGGAGCAGCCCGCCGTGGAGGTCCTGGCCCGCGTGGACACCGTCTGCCTGGACAAGACCGGCACCCTCACCGAGGGCGGCGTCCGGTTCGACCGGCTCACCGCGCCCGCCTCGGCAGACGCGTCCCCGGACGCCCACGACGACGGCGCCCCGGCCGAGGTCGGCGATGGGCCTCGGGCCGTGCTCGCCTGGTTCGGCGCGGACCCGGACGTGAACCCCACCGCGGCGGCCCTGCGCGAGCCCTTCACGGCCGTCCCGGCGGTGGACCCCGTGGCCCAGGTGGCGTTCTCCTCCGCGCGCCGGTGGTCGGCGGTCGCGTTCGGCCCCGAGGCCGGGGCGGCGGCCGGCACGTGGCTGCTCGGTGCGCCCGAGGCCCTCGTGGACGAGCGGCTCCTCGGCCCCGATGCCGCCCAGGCCGTCCGCGCCCAGGTCCACGCCGACGCGGACGCCGGCCGCCGCGTGCTGCTGCTGGCCCGCACGGACGAGCCCCTGATCGGGGAGGCGCTGCCCGCCGGAGGCGTCCCGGTCGCCGTCGTGACGTTCCGCGAGAACGTGCGCCCGGACGCCGCCGAGACCCTCGACTACTTCCACGCCCAGGGCGTGCGGACCGTGGTGATCTCCGGGGACAGCCCGCGCACCGTGGCCGCCGTGGCCCGCGAGGTGGGCCTCGAGGTGGCGGGCCAGGCCTACGACGGGCGCACCCTGCCGGACGAGCCCGGGGAGCTCGCCGACGTGATGGCGGAGCACAGCGTGTTCGGCCGCGTCAGCCCGGACCAGAAGAAGGCGATGGTGCAGGCGCTGCAGTCGCGCGGGCACGTGGTGGCCATGACCGGCGACGGCGTGAACGACGCCCTGGCCCTGAAGACCGCCGACCTGGGCATCGCCATGGGCAACGCGGCCCCGGCCACCAAGGCCGTGTCCCGGATGGTGCTCCTGGACGGGCGCTTCGACCGCCTGCCACGCGTGCTCGGCGAGGGCCGCCAGGTGATCGCCAACATGGAGCGGCTCGCCCACATCTACCTGACGAAGACGACGTACGCGCTGCTGTTCGGCGTGGTGTTCTCCCTGTTCGCGTGGCAGTTCCCGCTGCTGCCACGGCAGGCCTCCACCGTGGACTTCATCATGATCGGCGCACCCACGTTCTTCCTCGCCCTGCTGCCGAACCCGCGCCGCTACGTGCCCGGCTTCCTGGGGCGGGCGCTGCGGTTCGCGATCCCCTCCGGCGCGGTGATCCTGCTGTCCATGGTGACGTTGCAGACGTACGTGCGCCTCACCGCCGGCGACGTCGACCTGCCCCGCCAGCAGGCCGCCTTCATGATCACCCTGACCCTGCTGGGCCTGTGGGTGCTCAGCGTGATGTCCCGGCCGCTGAGCGCGCGCGTGGTGGTCCTCATCCTGGCGATGTACGCGGTGCTGGCCGCCGTCGTGCTGGTGCCGGCCTCCCGCTGGTACCACCGGATGGAGGTCCCGCCCACGGACGTGCTCGTGGCCGCGCTGGTGATCGCGGCGCTCGGGTGCGGACTGATCGAAATCATCCACCAGGTGCACCGCCGCCACGTGGCGCGGGTGCTGGCCGCCGCGGGGGCCTGAGACCCCTCAGCGGCGGGCCCGGCGCACCGCCGCCCGGTAGCCGCACCACTCCGACACCAGCACGACGACGGCGAGCAGCAGGTACGCGACGTCCCACGCGCTGGGCCGCTCCCCGGCCACCACGCCCGGGAGACGGGCGGCCAGGATGAGCACCACGAACACGGTGACCGCCCAGGCCCGCCGGCGAGGCGGCGGGCCCAGGCGTCGTCGTCGAGGGCGGCGGGGGGCTCTTCCACGGGACGGCGGGCCGCCGGGAGCAGCCGGTGCGCGAGCCAGGCGAGGCCCGCGCAGACCGGGGCGACGGCGAGCAGCCAGAACGTGCTCCCGGTGAACAGGTGCGTCTGCGCGTTCACCTCGACGAGCCACCATGCGAGCACCAGCCCGAGGGCCAGGAGGGCGGCGACGGCCACCAGCGTGGCGGCCAGCCGCGGGACGCGGGCGAGGAGCCGCTCCCAGAGGACCATCACCGCCGCCCCGGGCACACTCATGAGCACCGGGGACAGCAGCAGCCCCCACGTGTAGTCGGTGGTGAGTCCGTCCCGGAGCAGCCAGACCAGGCAGAACAGGACGGCGATGCCGGTCAAGTCCCGAGTAGTGGTGTAACGCTCTGATCCTCCATTGGTGCTGTTAGGCGCTGAGTTCGAGGGTGGTTTCCGGTTCGGCGTTCACCTCGTTCCCGGTGTCGTCCACGGTGGTGAGGCGGCAGCGGGCCAACACCTCGAGGCCGAGGTAGCGGCGGCCCTCGGCCCACTCATCGGTCTGCTCAGCCAGCACCGCCCCGACCAGGCGCACGATCGCTGCCCGGTTCGGGAAGATGCCCACGGCGTCGGTGCGACGCCGGATCTCGCGGTTGAGCCGTTCGGCCGGGTTGTTCGACCAGATCTGGGTCCACACGTCCTTGGGGAACGTGGTGAACGCCAGGATGTCCGCCCGGGCACCATCGAGGTGTTCGGCCACCGCGGGCAGCTTTTCGCTGACGTAGTCCAGCAGCCGGTCGAACTGGGCGTCCACGCTGGCGGCGTCGGGCTGGTCATACACCGAGTGCAGCATGGCCTTCACGGCCGGCCACATGGACTTGGGGGTGATGCCCATCAGGTTCGCCGCGTAGTGGGTCCGGCACCGCTGCCAGGTCGCTCCGGGCAGGTTCGCGGCGATGGCGTCCTTGAGCCCGGTGTGGGCGTCGGAAGTGACCAGGCGGACTCCGGTCAGGCCCCGGGCCACCAGGTCGGCGAAGAACTCGTTCCACGCCGACCCCGTCTCCGAGGTGGCCACCCGCAGGCCGAGGACCTCGCGGTGGCCGTCACCATTGACCCCGGTGGCCAGCAGCACCACGGCGTTGACCACGCGCCCGCCCTCACGCACCTTCATCGTCAACGCGTCCGCGGCAACGAACGTGAACGGTCCCGCCTCCCCGAGCGGCCGGTGGCGGAAGGCCTCCACCTGCTCATCGAGGTCCGCGGCCATCCGGGACACCTGGGACTTCGACAGGGCATTGATGCCCAAGGTCTTGACCAGCTTGTCCATCCGCCGGGTAGAGACACCGGCCAGGTAGCAGTCTGCGACCACGGTGATCAGCGCCGATTCGGCCCGCTTGCGCCGCTCGAGCAGCCATTCCGGGAAGTAGGTGCCCGAGCGCAGCTTCGGGATGGCCACGTCCACGGTGCCGACCCGGGTGTCCAGGTCCCGGTGCCGGTACCCATTGCGCTGGGCCGTGCGGTCACGGGAGGGTTTGCCCCATTCGGCGCCGACCACCGCATCGGCGTCAGCGCAGAGCAGGGTGTTGATCATCGTCTGCAGCAGGTGGCGCATCATGTCCGGGGAGGCCTCGGACAGGGCTTCGCCCAGCAGGCCGGCAGGGTCGACAATATGAGGAGCGGTCATCGTGATGACTCCATTCGAGGATTCTGTGAGAGGTTGACTCGAAGGATCACACGGTGGCCGCGTCCACGTCTGGAACGACGTGCCCGACCACCGGGCGCTACACCACTATGCGGGACTCAACTGCGATGCCGGCCGCGACCGTGAAGCCGAGCACCGGCACATCGCGCCAGGTGGCGTCGGGTGTGACGGGGTCGGAGTGGGGGCGGATGGTCATCGGCCGGGTCCTTCCTGTGTGCTCCGTTGCGGATCCCTTCCGGCGACCCTACGGCCTGCTCGAGCACGTCTCCGCATCGGGCGCCCTCCCTCGTGCCGGCGTCGGCGTCGCTCTACCGTGGGGCCATGGACTCCACGCTCTTCACCCGTTCGGCCGACCGCGCCGCCCACGACGACGTCAACTTCCGCACCCGCAAGTGGGTCAAGCCGGAGGACCTCAACGCGAACAACACCCTCTTCGGCGGCTCGCTGCTGCGCTGGGTCGACGAGGAGGCGGCCATCTACGCGACCCTGCAGCTGGGCAACCCGCGGTGCGTGACGAAGCTGATCTCGGAGATCAACTTCCTGGCCTCGGCGAAGCAGGGCGACATGATCGAGATGGGCCTGCGCGCCACCGAGTTCGGGCGCACGTCCCTGACCATGCGGGCGAAGGTGCGGAACATCGTGACCGGCGAGATGATCCTGACCATCGACAAGATCGTGTTCGTGTCCCTGGGCGAGGACGGCAAGCCCGTGCCCCACGGCTTCACCGAGATCACCTACGACCGCGACCGTCTGCCCCTGGACGGCCCCCTCTGAGCCGGCCCGCCACCCCACGCGGTCCGGGGGCGGAACTCGGGGATCCCCGCCCGGAATACCGCCGAGTTCTGCCCCCAACGCGGGAGGGCCGGTGGCGGGGGCCGGGGCCGAGCCGGAGGACGCGGCCGAGCGTCCCCGGGACGTCAGAGCGGCCAGACCTCCAGGGACTCACCGAGTCGGATGCTCACCCCGGAGACGCGCCCGCGCGGGCCGAGCAGGACGTGCACGACCGGGTCCGCCCGCTCGGCCTCCGCCACACCCCGCACCACCACCGCGCGCCGACTCCCGGCGGCGTGCGGGTCTGTGGGCAACGGGACGCCGTCCAGCTCGTGCACGGTCAGATCCGCCGGGGGCGTGCACGGACCGGCGAGGTCCTGGATCTCCTGCATGGTCTGCCGCAGCACGGTCTGCGGCAGGGCGGCGCGGGCCGTGCTGGTCATCAGGGCGTGCATCGCGGTGAGGTCCCCGGTGAACCAGGCGCGGACGGCACGGTCGGCGCTCCGGCGCGCCGCCTCCGGCCAGCCGCCCTGTGGTGCCGCACCGGCGGTGGGTGCCGCACCCGGGTCCGCGGCGGTCTGGAAACGACGGTGCGCGGCCTGACGGCTCACCCCGAGGGTCTGGGCGATCTCCTCCCAGGTCCACCCGGACTCACGGGCACGGTGGACGGCGTGATGCAGCCGCCGCTCGGCCGCCGCCTGGGCGGCCAGCGCGGCGGTCAGTTCCTCACAGGGATCGCGGGGCATCCTCCGAGTCTGCCTCACCGGCGGACACCGGAAGGAGGGCACCGGCGCCGATGGCCACCGCGATGCCGAAGATCACGGCCGTGGCGCCCTCGAAGATGTTGAGCACGGTCAGCACGGCCGCGACGGCGGCCCCGGCCAGGATCTGCATGGCCTTCGGGCCATCCCAGGCGGGCTGCCAGCGGCTGAACAGCGAGCCAGCCAGGGCGCCGCCGCGGGCCTGCATCAGCGGAGCGCCCCAGGCACCCACGGTGTAGGCGAGGCCGATGATGGCGCCCGTGAGCAGGGCCGGCCCCGGGTCGGCGTCGGACGTGAGGCCGTGGGTGACGAGGATCAAGATGATGGAGACGACGGTGGCGGTGAGCGTGCGAGCCATGTGACCGAGGTTATGGCCGGCATCCGGAGGTGTCAACACCGCGTTGACAGCCGGCCGGTGGCGCCGGCGGTGCCGGTGGTGCCTGTGGTGCCTGCCGACCCCGGTTCAGCCGACCCCAGCTCAGTCGATCCCGCGGGCGGCCAGGGCGTCCCCGACGTCGTCCGCGTGCTTGAAGCTGAGCACCAGCAGCGGCAGCGCCCAGGCCCACGGCGCCATCCGCACCCCGCGGGCGGCCTGCGCATGCCGGATCTGCTCGGCCAGCGCCCGCAGGTGGCCGATCGAGGAGAGCACCAGGCCCATCGCCAGGCCCACGCGGTCGGCGCGGAACCCCGCCCGCGCCAGGCGCGGCCCCGCCCACGGGATCCGCTCGACCGGCCGCAGCACCGCCTCGGCCACCCCGGTCATGTCCGCGATCCGGGTGGTGCGCGTCAACACCTGCGCGGTGAGCACGAGCCCGAGCACGCGCGCCACCATGAGTCCGGCCGCGAACGCGTCGGTGAAGATCCACTGCGCCGCGAACAGGACCACGTAGAACAGCCACAGAGCGCGCAGGTCGGAGGCGATCATCGCCGCACCGCGCCGCAGCCCGAAGCCCACGAGATACGCGGTCACGGCACCCACGACGGCGGCGCCCGCGGCCCACAGGGACAGCGGCAGCAGGGTCAGGGCCAGCACCCACGCCGCGAACAGGCCCGTCTTGAGGCCGGCGCGAGCGCGGTGCAGGGGCGAGTCGCCGTGGATGTACAGGGAGAGCATCAGCGCAGCTCCGCCGCCACGGCGTGGTCCAGGAAGCGCTCGTACGCCTCGACCACGTCCTCGGCCGGGCCGGTCCGCTCCACACGGCCGCCGTGGATCCACACCGCCTCGTCGCACGCACGGGCCAGCTCGAGGTCGTGGGTCACCAGCAGCAGCTGGAACCCGTCCGGGGCCGAGGGGTCGGCGGCCAGCAGCCGGTCGGCCACGATCCGCCGGTGCCGGCCGTCCAGCAGGGAGGTCGGCTCGTCGGCGATCACCAGGGACGGCCCGGCGGTCAGCACCGAGCACATCGCCAGCCGCTGCGCCTGCCCCGAGGACAGGGACAGGCAGGCCCGGTCCGCGAGCGCGGTGAGCCGGTGCTCCTGAAGCGCCGCGGCCACGCGCGCGGCGACGTCGTCCTGGGTCAGGCGGTGGCCGGCGTCGTCCCTGAGCGACTTCACGGTCAGCTCCACGTCCTCCCGGACGGTGGGCATGACCATCTGCGCGGCCGGGTTCGCGAACACGAAGCCGACGGTGCGGCGCAGCGCCTTCACGTCCCGGACGGCGTCCACCCCGTGCACGGTCACCTCCCCGGCGACGACGTCGGCCAGCCCGGCGATCGCGCGGGCCAGCGTGGACTTGCCGGAGCCGTTCTCCCCGATCACCGCCACACGCGGGGCCGTGAGGGTGAGGTCCACGCCGTCGAGGAGCACGACGACGCCCTCGGGGCCGTCGGCCTCGACGCGGACGCCCGTGAGGGTGACAGAACGGTCCGGGCTCATCGGAAGGCGCGGGGGTAGGCCTTCCACAGGCCGACGATGAGGATGACGGACACGACGAGCTTGATCAGGTCACCGGGCACGAACGGGGCCATGGAGAGGACGGCCGCGCCGAACTCCATCCCGGCGATCCCGACGAAGCCGAGCACGCCGAAGAAGTAGACCATCACGACGCCGCCGATCAGCCCGGCGACGGCCGCCCCGAGCGCGACCCGTCCGGCGCCGAGGCCGGGACGGGCCCGGGAGGTGAGGGCCCAGAAGATCAGGCCGACGATCAGCGCGGACGGGATCCAGCCGAGGATGAAGCCGGCCGTCGGGCCGGCGAACACGCCCAGGCCGCCGCGGCCGCCGCTGAGCAGCGGCAGGCCGAGCGCCACGAGGCCGGCGAACAGCGCCATCGAGGCGGCCCCGCGCCACGGGCCGAGGATCACACCGGCCAGGATCACGGCGATGTTCTGCAGCACGATCGGGGCGGGCACACCGGCGACGGCGATCGGCGGCACCAGACCGAGCACGGCCATCAACGCGGTCATGACCGCGATGCGCGCGAGGCTGCCGCCGGCGGAACCGCGACGGGGGCGGCCGGCGTCGGTGGGGCGGTCCGCCGTCGTGGTGGCCGCGGGGCGGACGTGGCCGTCATGGGACGAGGGCACGGAAGTGCTCATGGAGGGACTCCTGGTGCGGAAGCGAGTGCGAGGGGGCGCTCAGCCGAGGCGCGGGGCGCATGGCGAGTGCCCGACGAGTTGAACAGTGTTCAGGAGTCTACTGCAGGGGCGGAGGTGTGGGCGGCCGGGGTGCGTTCCCGGGGCGACACCGAGGCAGCGGTCGGCTTGGGCGTTGTGCTGACCGGCGATCAGCAGGAACGAGGTCTGCGGCCCGCCGAGCATCTCGCGGACCGCGGCCAGTACTGGCGAGCGGGGGCGTAAGGCGGGGTGGCCGGGCAGTCCGGGCAGGGCCATGACGTCTCGTGACCGGCCGGGCCCTGACCTCATTCCCCAGCATCCGCACCGACCTGCGCAACGCCGGCGTGAACGTGGTGGACCAAGAGGCCGCCCGAGACGGGAACCTGGCCACCAGCCGCTCACCCGATGACCTCTGCCTTCTGTTCCGCCGTGGTGGTACCGTCCAGCCCACCGGCGCCGGAAACCGCTCCTGAGCAGCCCGGTACGCCACATGGCACAGGCGGGGCTGACTACCGGCTCGACACCCGGCACCTCGGTACCCGCAACCCTCCTATAAGCCAGCACCGGCCGGGGACGCGCCGGCCCTTCGAGGATCTCAGCCCACGTCCCACCTCAGGACAACCAGAAGGAAGTGATCGCGGATGCGACGGATGACGCTGCCGAGCGGGGAGTCCATCCCTGTGCTGGGCCAGGGCACCTGGGGCTGGGGTGAGGACCCCGGCCGCCGCGGCGACGAGGTCGCCGCGCTGCACGCCGGCCTCGAGCTGGGCATGACGCTGGTCGACACCGCCGAGATGTACGCCGACGGCGGCGCGGAGGAGGTGGTCGGTGAAGCATTGGCGGGTCGCCGCGACGAGGCGTTCGTGGTCAGCAAGGTCCTGCCGTCCCACGCCTCCCGTTCCGGCACGATCGCGGCCTGCGAACGCAGCCTGAAACGCCTGGGCACCGATCGGATCGACCTCTACCTGCTGCACTGGCAGGGCAGGTACCCGCTGCAGGACACCGTCGCAGCCTTCCACCAGCTCGTCGAGGACGGGAAAATCCGATACTGGGGCGTCAGCAACTTCGACCACCGGGCCCTCGCCGAGCTGCAGGACGTGCCGGGCAGCAGCGGGCTGGCCACGGATCAGGTGCTGTACAACCTGTCGCGGCGAGGACCGGAGTACGACCTGCTGCCGTGGTGCAAGTAGTGCCCCATAGAGTGGTGTAGCGCACGGTGACTGGGCACGTCGTTCCGGATGTGGACGCGGCCACCGTGTGATCCTTCGAGTCAACCTTCCACAGAATCCTCGAACGGAGTCATCACGATGACCGCTCCTCATATTGTCGACCCTGCCGGCCTGCTCGGCGAAGCCCTGTCCGAAGCATCCCCGGATTTGATGCGTTCGTTGCTGCAGACCGTGATCAACTCCCTGCTCTCCGCTGACGCCGACGCGGTGGTCGGCGCCGAATGGGGTAAACCCACCCCGGGCCGAGCTACCCAGCGCAACGGGTACCGGCACCGGGACCTGGACACCCGGGTCGGGACCCTGGACGTGGCGATCCCCAAACTCAGGTCGGGCACGTACTTCCCGGAGTGGCTGCTCGAGCGCCGCAAAAGGGCCGAATCCGCGCTGATCACGGTGGTCGCCGACTGCTACCTGGCCGGGGTCTCGACCCGGCGGATGGACAAACTGGTCAAGACCCTCGGGATCAACGCGCTGTCGAAGTCCCAGGTCTCGCGGATGGCCACCGAGCTGGACGAGCAGGTCGAGTCCTTCCGTCATCGCCCGCTCGGGGAGGCTGGGCCGTTCACGTTCGTGGCCGCCGACGCGCTGAGCATGAAGGTCCGCGAGGGCGGCCGGGTGGTCAACGCCGTGGTGCTGCTGGCCACCGGGGTCAATGGTGACGGCCACCGCGAGGTCCTCGGCCTGCGGGTGGCCACCTCGGAGACGGGGTCGGCGTGGAACGAGTTCTTCGCCGACCTGGTGGCCCGGGGCCTGACCGGAGTCCGCCTGGTCACTTCCGACGCCCACACCGGGCTCAAGGACGCCATCGCCGCGAACCTGCCCGGAGCGACCTGGCAGCGGTGCCGGACCCACTACGCGGCGAACCTGATGGGCATCACCCCCAAGTCCATGTGGCCGGCCGTGAAGGCCATGCTGCACTCGGTGTATGACCAGCCCGACGCCGCCAGCGTGGACGCCCAGTTCGACCGGCTGCTGGACTACGTCAGCGAAAAGCTGCCCGCGGTGGCCGAACACCTCGATGGTGCCCGGGCGGACATCCTGGCGTTCACCACGTTCCCCAAGGACGTGTGGACCCAGATCTGGTCGAACAACCCGGCCGAACGGCTCAACCGCGAGATCCGGCGTCGCACCGACGCCGTGGGCATCTTCCCGAACCGGGCAGCGATCGTGCGCCTGGTCGGGGCGGTGCTGGCTGAGCAGACCGATGAGTGGGCCGAGGGCCGCCGCTACCTCGGCCTCGAGGTGTTGGCCCGCTGCCGCCTCACCACCGTGGACGACACCGAGAACGAGGTGAACGCCGAACCGGAAACCACCCTCGAACTCAGCGCCTAACAGCACCAATGGAGGATCAGAGCGTTACACCACTACTCGGGACTTGACCGTGGTGCACCGACCACCAGCTGCCGGTCATGGCGTACTCGCCGATCGAGCAGGGCCGCATCCTTGACGACACGACGCTGAACGACGTCGCGGCCCGTCACAGCGTCAGCCCCGCGGCGGCGGCCCTTGCCTGGGTGCTGCGCCGCGACTCGCTCTGCACGATCCCCAAGGCGAGCAGCCCGCAGCACGTGCGCGACAACGCCACAGCACTGGACGTGCAGCTGACCCGCGAAGACCTGGATGCTCTGGACCGTGCGTTTCCGCCCCCGAGCGGACCGCGACCACTGGAAATGCTGTGACCCTGCCCAAGGGCGCAGCCCGGTCGGTCCGGGCGGTCCGGGCAGTCCGGGCAGCGCTCCGGTCAGCGCAAGTCTCCGAAGGACCTGCCTGTCACCTCCTCCTGAACCTGTGCACGCCATCCATCGACTCCTTTCCTCGAGCCCTGTCGGGTTCGCGGTAGGCGCTGATCATCCGCTGGCAGGTCCCCCAAGTGGCCTCGAGCCGGGCCCTCTGCTTGTCGGTGAGCAACCCGGTTCCGGCGTGCAGGGTTCGACGGGCGGAGTAGAGCGGGTCGCCCGTGCGGCCGCGGTGGCCATGCAGGTCCTGCTGGACCCGGCGGTGGCAGCGGACCAACGCGTCGCCGGCTAACCGGACTGCGAGCGACCGGCGTTGTGGACGCAGACGACCTGGACACTGGGCCGTGCGGTCAGGAGGATCTCCAAAGTCGGCGGCGGGGGTTCAGGCGATGTCGAGGAAGGAACGGAGCTCGGCGAAGGCCGACGGCACGACGGAGTAGTGCGCCCAGCGGCCCTTCTGCTCGCGCGTGAGCAGGCCAGCGTCGACGAGCTTCTTCATGTGGTGACTCACGGTCGGCTGGCTGATGCCCAGCGGCTCGGTGAGATCACAGGCGCAGACCGAATTGCAGCCCTGAGCAGCGACATGGGACAGAAGCCGGAGACGGGTCGGGTCGGAAAGCGCCTTGAGCAAGGACGCGATCCTCTCGGCCTCGACGCTGTCGACGGGCCCCGCTGAGAGCGTGCAGCACTCCTCAGGGCCGTTCATCGTCTCGAGCCCGGCAGCTGTGATCGCGGTCGTCGTGGACATGCCCCCACCTTACATTGACAGTCATCGATGTGAAGCATAGCGTTCGCATCGATATCCGTCGATGGAAGGTTCGGCCCCCCTCATGAGTACGACCACCAAGGATGTGGAGCAGCCCCGCGTGATGAAGGAGATGTCCTTCCTCGATCGCTGGCTCCCGGTGTGGATCCTGGCCGCCATGGCAGTGGGTCTCCTGCTGGGGCGGTTCATCCCCGGCCTGAACACCGCGCTGGAGGCGGTGAAGATCGGATCCGTGTCCCTGCCCATTGCGATCGGACTGTTGGTGATGATGTACCCGGTCCTGGCGAAGGTCCGCTACGACGAGACCCGGCGTATCGGCGCGGACCGACGCCTGCTGGTGACCTCGCTGGTGCTGAACTGGATCGTCGGCCCGGCACTCATGTTCGCCCTGGCCTGGATCTTCCTGGCCGACCTTCCAGAGTACCGCACCGGCCTGATCATCGTCGGACTCGCACGCTGCATCGCGATGGTCCTCATCTGGAACGACCTCGCCTGCGGTGACCGAGAAGCAGCCGCGGTGCTGGTCGCGATCAACTCCGTCTTCCAGGTGATCGCCTTCGGTGCCCTGGGCTGGTTCTACCTCCAGGCGCTGCCATCCTGGCTGGGGCTGCCGACCACGTCGGCCGAGTTCTCGATCGGCGCGATCGTCCTCAGCGTGCTGATCTTCCTCGGGATCCCGCTGGTCGCAGGGTTCCTGACCCGCATCCTCGGTGAGCGAGCCAAGGGTCGGACCTGGTACGAGGAGCGGTTCCTCCCGAAGATCGGCTCCTGGGCGCTGTACGGGCTGCTGTTCACCATCGTGCTGCTGTTCGCCCTCCAGGGCGACGCGATCATCTCCGCACCGGGGGACGTGGCCCGCATCGCCCTGCCGCTGCTGGTCTACTTCGTCGTCATGTTCCTGGGGTCCTTCCTGCTCGGCCGCGCGATCGGCCTCGACTACGCGAAGTCCACGACCGTCGCGTTCACGGCCTCGGGCAACAACTTCGAGCTCGCCATCGCCGTCGCCATCGGCACCTTCGGAGTCACCTCCGGCCAGGCCCTCGCCGGCGTCGTCGGCCCGCTGATCGAAGTCCCCGTCCTCGTCGCCCTCGTCTACGTCGCCCTCGCTATGGGGCGGCGCCTGTTCCCCGGCGACACCACCGCCCCCACCCGATGACCCCACAGAAGGATCCCCTCGCCATGACCACGAAGCGCCCTTCAGTCCTGTTCGTCTGCGTGAAGAACGGCGGCAAGTCCCAGATGGCCGCCGCCCTCATGCGCCATCACGCCGGGGATGAGGTCGACGTGCATTCCGCCGGCACCCGCCCGGGCACCGCCATCAACGCCCAGTCCGCGGAGGCGATCGCCGAGGTCGGCGCGGACATGTCCTCCGCCGTCCCGCAGCCGGTCACCCCCGAGCTGCTGCGAAGCGTCGACCACGTGATCGTCATCGGCGACGAAGCCGTCATCAAACCCGTCGAGGGCATGACCGCGCCGGTCACGACCTGGCACACCGATGAGCCCTCTCAGCGCGGCATCGAAGGGATGGAGCGGATGCGCTTGGTCCGCGACGACATCGACACCCACGTCCGCAAGCTCCTGACCGACCTCACCGGCACCGCGAACTGACCGCCCCGCAGCAAGGAGACTCATCATCTTGACCACCGCAACGAACTCACATCCCATTGTCGTCATCGGCGCTGGCCCCATCGGCCTTGCCGCCGCTGCCCACCTCTCTGAGCGCGGCCTGCCGTTCCTGATCCTCGAGGCCGGGACCGCGGCAGGAGCCGCGATCGCCGAGTGGGGGCACACGCGGCTCTTCTCGCCGTGGCAGCACAACCTCGACGCCGCCGCACAGCGTCTCCTCGAAGCTGCCGGCTGGACCGCACCCGACGCCGACGTTCTCCCGACCGGTCACGAACTGCGCGAGCATTACCTCGAACCGCTCGCGCAGCTTCCCCAGCTCGCCGAGTCGATCCGCTACGGGGCGCGGGTCACCGCCGTCTCCCGCGCCGGCATCGACAAGACCCGCACCGCACGCCGCGAGGAGACCCCCTTCCTCGTCCGGATCCAGACCACCGACGGGCACAGCGAAGACGTGCTCGCCTCCGCGGTCATCGACGCCTCCGGCACCTGGTCCACGCCCAACCCCCTCGGACAGGCCGGGCTCCTTGCTCCCGGCGAGCAGCAGGCCCGCGCCGCGGGCCACATCACCGCGCCGCTGCCTGACGTGCAGGGCCGCGACCGTGACCGCTTCGCCGGCAAGCGAGTCATGGTGACCGGTGCCGGCCACTCAGCCGCCAATACCCTGCTGGACCTCGCGGACCTGGAGGCCGACACCACCATCATGTGGGCCGCTCGCACCGCAGACCTCACCCGCGTCTACGGGGGCGGCGACCAGGACGAACTCGCAGCCCGAGGAGCGCTCGGCTCGCGACTGCGCCAGCTGGTCGACTCCGGACGCATCGCGGTCCTCACCTCCTTCACCAGCACTCGCTTCAGAGCCGACGACACGTTGACCGTCCACGCTGTGACCCCGGACGGGGAGCGAGAAGTGAGCGTCGATGTGCTGGTGCCCGCCACCGGGTTCCGCCCTGATCTCGGAATGCTCTCCGAACTCCGCCTGGCCCTGGACCCGGCCGTCGAAGCACCGTCCCAGCTGGAGCCGCTGATCGATCCCGAGTTCCACTCCTGCGGATCCGTCGAGCCTCACGGTGAGCGAGTCCTCGCCCACCCGGAGACGAACTTCTACATCGTGGGGATGAAGAGCTACGGCCGCGCCCCCACCTTCCTCATGGCCACCGGCTACGAACAGGTCCGCTCCATCGCAGCAGCCCTGGCCGGCGACCGCAAAGCAGCCGACGCAGTCCACCTCGAACTACCCGAGACCGGCGTATGCACCACCGACCTCGGCGGCGGCTGCGACGCCCCAGCCACAGCCGGCGACGCCTGCTGCAGCAGCCCGCAACTGATCGAGCTCCCCGTCGGCCGATGAGCAAACAGCGGGACGGCACGACGTTCTGTGCCGCCCCGCTGGGGTATAGCTTTACGAGGCGACACTGTAAGTTCAGCTCATACTGTATAGTTCAGTGAATGCTGACTATCGCCTCTCGTGTTGATGTGATGAACCGGTTGGGCCGAGCGATGGCCGACCCCACCCGGTCGCGGATCCTGATGACCTTGCTGGAACGGCCGGCGTACCCGGCCGAACTAGCGCGAGACTTGGGGCTGACCCGGTCGAACGTGTCGAACCACCTGGCGTGCTTGCGGGACTGCGGGATCGCGGTCGCCGTGGCCGAGGGCCGCCAGACCCGATACGAGATCGCCGATGCACACCTGGCGCGGGCGCTGACTGCTCTGGTCGAGGTCACCCTCGCGGTGGATGAGAGTGCTCCGTGCATCGATCCCGCCTGCTCGCTTCCCGGATGCGACGCAGCTGGGGAGGGCGCATGAGCCTCACCTCGGTCTTGCAGGCGATGGGCCTGTTCGCAGCGACCAACATCGACGACATCATCGTGCTCTCCCTCTTCTTCGCGCGAGGGGCAGGCCAGCGCGGCACTACCGCCCGCATTCTGGCCGGCCAGTACCTCGGATTCGCCGGCATCCTCGGTGCCGCGGTCCTGGTGACCATCGGCGCCGGAGCATTCCTGCCCCCGGCAGCCATCCCGTACTTCGGCCTCATCCCTCTGGGCCTCGGCCTCTGGGCCGCATGGCAGGCCTGGCGCGGAGACGATGACGACGATGACGACGAGGCCAAGGTTGCCGGCAAGAAGGTCGGCGTGTGGACAGTCGCAGGCGTCACCCTTGCCAACGGCGGCGACAACATCGGCGTCTACACCCCTCTCTTCCTCAGCGTGGAACCTCTCGCAGTAGTCGCCTACTGCATCGTCTTCCTCGCGCTCGTCGCGGTCCTGGTGGCCCTGGCAAAGTTCGTCGCCACCCGCCCCCCGATCGCCGAAGTGCTCGAACGCTGGGAGAACATCCTCTTCCCCATCGTTCTCATCGGCCTCGGCATCGTGATCCTCGTCAGCGGCGGAGCCTTCGGACTCTGACGTAGCGGCAGCGATCCAAACGGCCCCGACCGGGCGCACCCCTCTCGGTTCAGACCGCGACACCTACCTGCAGCCAGTCCTGCGTGATCGCGGCAACAAGACCGCCACGGAGCGCTGCAAAAACCCCGCCACCAAGCGAACGAAGCCACAGGGCAGGGCGTGTAAAGGGGTATACCCGCGTGGACGTGGGTCAAGAACACTCCGTGCGACCACGCAGCCCTGTCCGAAGCGCCCGCATCCCCTCAAGAATGGCGAGGCACATTCTCGCCACGGCGCTTGCCAGGTAGATGCGGACCCGTACAGGGACAGACGACACGGGCCCGCCTGCCGGAGCAGACGGGCCCGTGCACTCCCTCATCGGGAAGGTCAGGTCACTCGCGGTGCAGCTTGTCCTGCACCGTGCCCGCCAGCTTCTCGACGCGGTTGGGCACCTCCGTGGTCCCGTAGAAACGGGAGTCCGGGTGGGTGGGCGGGGGCATGGGGACCCCCGCCGGCGGCTCGGACGAGTAGGAGAACTCGCCCTTGCCGTCCGGGGTGGGGCCTGCAGCCCACGAACCCTCCGCAGTGGCCTGACCGTCAGAGAACTCATAGTGCGTGTACGAGTGCTCCGTGGCCTCCTTCTTCTGCGGGAAGTTGCTCGGCACCGGCATCTCCTCCAGGCCGTCCTCCTGCAGCTCCTTCACAGCCGCCGCCCACTGGTTCTGGTGCATCGTGTCCCGGGCCAGCAAGAAGGAGAGCAGCTCCCGGATGCCCGGGTCATCGGTCATGTGATAGAGCCGGGCCACCTGGGTCCGCCCCTGCATCTCCGCGTTGAGGTTGGCGGTCATGTCGGCCAGCAGGTTGCCGCTGGCCGTGACATACGCTCCGGTCCACGGATTCCCCATGCTGTCCACGGGGCGAGCACCGGCACCGGCCACGATGGCCTGCTGCAGATCGGTGCCCCCGATGACGGCGGCCACGGCCGGGTCATCCTGGATGGCGTCGGTGGTGATCCCCACCGGGGCCTTCTCCAGCAGCTGGGCCACCATCGTTGCCAGCATCTCGACGTGACCGAACTCCTCGGCCGCCGTGCTGAAGAGCAGGTCCCGGTACTTGCCCGGAATGTGGGCGTTCCATGCCTGGAAGCTGTACTGCATGGCCACGGTGATCTCGCCGTACTGCCCGCCGATCACCTCCTGCAGCTTGCGGGCGTAGACCGCGTCAGGCTTCTCAGGACTGGAGACGTGCTGAAGCTTCTGCATTGTGGATGTACAAGAGAGGACTCCCCTCGATCAAGTCGGATGCGTGAAGGCCCGAGGGGCTCCACGCCGGACAGCATCGACGCTACGCGGGTCTGACCGACCCGTGTAGTGCTGACCCACGCCGGAACTGCATCGGTCACCACCCGCGCCATGGACGCCAGCCCCACTCGGGGGGTGAGCGCTTTCGCCATCCTCCGCCTGCGGATGCGGCGGGTAGGTGACTCTCAGAGGCACGCGGCTTAAACGGTCGTTATCTGGAGTCTGGTCAGAGGTGCCCATGACGTCCAGCACGAGGCTCAGCGGATCGGAGGTCTTCCTGGTGGACGCAGTTATCTTGGGGCCGTCTATGAAGCGGCTCGGACTCCGTTACCGCTCTTGGTTCGATATCCGTAGTCGCCCGAGGGCGTGTTCCAACTGTTTCCGGAGTCGCTGGTTCTCGGCGGTGAGGTCACTGACGCGCGCATTGGCAACTTCGAGGCGGCGTATCAGGGATGCATCGGTGGAACGTTGAGACGCGGGCAGCGGTACGCCGCCGGCTACTTGCCGGAGGTCGCGGAGTCGTCGGACCTCGGAGCAGAGGTCGTCCTGGGTGTAGAGCCAGGATCGCGAGACTTGCGCCTTCTCCGCGACGATCTGGAAGGTGACCGTGCCGCCCTCGCGGTCGAGGTCGCGAAGGGCCTGGGTTGCTTTGGCGCGGGTCGTCTCGTGACGTCGCTGGGCAGCGACGATCAGATGATGGCTGTTATCGGCGTGCATCAGGTGCTTGCCTCGCCGTCCTGGTCGTCCTCCAACGTGCTGATGATCTGGTCGAGGTTTCCCAGGACCTGCTGGTTCATCTCGATGAGTCGTTGCTGGCCGCGGGCTTCGGCAGCGGTGATGATCTGCACGACCTGCCGGCGGTGCTGGCGGTGCTCGGGTAGGAACTCGGAGGTGGTGATGAACATTGGGCAGCTCAGGCATGCGTTCGCGTGCGGGCAGGATTGCTGGACCGGCAGCCCGCAGAAGCCGTTGGGCAGGGCCTGGGTCGCGCGTCCGACGCGCTGCTTGGCCCAGGCCGCCTCGGCCAAGGGTCCGTCCGGGTCGAGGGTGACCGTCTCGCCCTTGATGTTGACCTTCCGCGCGGCTTCCCAGTGCCGGCGGATCGTGGTGTCACTGAGGCGGGCGTAGTGGGCGGTCATGACGTGGGAGTCGTGGTCGAGAATCCGCCGGACCACTTCTTGGGGGACATCACGGTTGATCAGCCTGGTGCCCAGGGTGTGCCGGAAGCTGTGCGGGACGACGCGAACGGGGCGCCCGTGCTCGTCACGGATATCGCAGCGCTTGAGCCAGCTGTGCAGCGCCTTGCGGTAGACCCCGTCCCCGACCGACTCCTGGCCGTCGTCGTTGTCCGTGACTCGCGGGAAGAGCACCGGCTCCCCGCCCGGCCACCGCTCGTGCACACGGCGACGCTGCGCAGTGATGGCTTCGGCGAGGTCGGCGTCGATGGGCACCAGGGCTTCGCGTTTCATCTTGTGGTTGAGGTAGCGCAGGTAGGGCGCTCCCTCGCCGTCGTAGACGATGCAGTCGGTCGGCAGACGGACGGTGTCGGTGATGCGCAGCCCGCAGCCCATCAGGATCAGCGTGATCAGCTCATAGGCGGCGTTGTTCCACTTGGCGAGGTTGTCCGGGTTCTCCAGCTGAGCCATCACGGTTTCGCTCAGCGCGCGCGGTTGCCGGATGGCCTCCTTGGGGAAGTCCTCGCTGAAGAACATCACCGTCGAAGGCAGGGAATCGTCCCAGCCGTGCTGCCGGATGGTGGTGAAGAACAGGTTCAGCTGGCCGATCAACATGCGGTGCTTCACGGTGCCCGAGAACCGGGCGTGCAGGTGCGCGAGGTAGCGCTCCAGCAGGTCCCGGTCCAGGTCTGCCAGCCCCTGGACGGAGGGTGCCACGTCCGCGAGGAACTGCCCGAAGTGCGCGATCGCCCGGGTGCCCGAGGAGACGCTGACCACCCCGAGGCCCGTGGCCAGGCGCCAGCGGGCCCAGCGTTTGGCCAAGGCTTTGAGCCAGGGCTGCGGGATGTCCTCGAAGGTGATCCGGGCCAGCCGTCTGTCCTTGATGCCAAGTTCACGCAGCCGCCAGACGTCCTTGCCGTACTCAGCATCCCAGCTGTTGGTCTGAAGGGACGTTCGGCGCCGCTCACGCCCGGCCCTTGATGGCTGTTCGGGCGCCAGCGGGCTCGGCGCACTCACAGTCGCACCTCTCGGCCGGTGAACCAACCCGCTTCCTCCAGCGCCTTGCGAGCGTCCTCGGCGCTCAGGTGCCCGTAGACGGCGGTGGTGGTGGTGATGTCGGCGTGGCCGAGGAGCTTGGAGACCACCTCGATCGGCACACCGTCGCGCAGCATCCGGGTCGCGGCGGTGTGGCGGTACCAGTGCGGGTCGAAGTCGATCCCGGTGCGCCGCCGCAGACGCTTGACCAGGTCGTAGACGGCCGTGTAGGTCAGCGGGTGACCGTGGGGTCGGCCCCAGAGGTTGACGAAGACGTAGTCGGAGTCTAGATCGTCGTACTCCAGGTGAAGGTAGTCGGCGTAGAGCCGGACCAGCTCCGCGCTGACCGGCACCGTCCGCGGTGCGCATGACTTGGAGCGGGCACCGTTGTCATTGACCCGGCGCTGGACCGTGATCTGGGACTCGGCAGCGGCAATGTCCTCATGCCGCAGCCCCAGCGCCTCACCGATCCGCATCCCGGTGTCGAACAGCACCGCGAACAAGAACCGGTCCCGCAGATGATCACAGGCATCGAGGATCGTCTGCACCTCGGCGGCGGAGAGCACGCGCGGGAGCTTGCTCTGCGCGCTCAGCACGATGGCCCGCCGAGCCTGCGGTTTGCCCTTGCTGATGTGGTGCAAGAACGGCTTCCACCCCGAGCCACGACCTCCGGCCGGCTGCCACGCCCTGAGCAGCTCTCCGAGGTCGACGCCGTGGCGCGCGGCGTGCTGGTAGAACGCGCTGAGCGCGGAGAGTTTCCGGTTGACCGTGGACTCAGTGCAGTGGTGCTCCACCGACGGCAACACCGGTACCGTCCCGTCGCGCAGCTGCGGCGGTCGGCGTAGCCAGGCGACGAACTCGGCGACGTTCTCCAATCGCACCTCACGCCAGCCAAGGCCTTGGACGCCGAGGAACACGAACCAGTCCTTCAAGTCGTGAGCGTAGGCCTTAACCGTGTTCGACGACCGCTCGATCTGGGTCAAGTACGCCAGATACCGCTCGATCGGAGCCACCGGGGCACCGTCATCACCCAGCACCGTCCACGACTCCACGGCATCGACCGGGGAGAGCACCCGCTGAACGAGTAAGCCCCGGTCCGTGCGGCTGCACGCGTCGTTTCGTAGTGTCAGCCCCCGACTGCCCAATGAAGATTGGGCGTCCTGCATCAGCTCGACGTATCGACCGTGTGGAGCCAAGCGTCAACATCCGGCCCGAGGACGGTGGCGTTGTCGGGAGCCAGGAGAACTCCCTCTGACAGCGCCGGCAGCGCAGGAGCGGTGACGCGGACGGGGCGTGCGTCACCGAGCCGGTTCAGCAGCTTGGTCGTGAGCTCGGGCAACCGCACCACCTCTGGCCCGGTGACCGTCCTGGTCGCTGTGCCTGCGCGCCCCAGCGCAGCCTCGACCAGAACATCAGCAACTGCATCGGCAGCCACGGGCTGAACGAGCCAGTCCTCTACCCGAACCTCATCGTCCTCGAACGTGGTGGCCGATGGGTTGGTAGCGAACTCGTGCCACTGGGTGGACTTCACAACTGTCGACGGGACATCGCTGGCGGCCACGATTTCGTCTTGGGCGCGCTTGGCGAGGTAGTAGGGAAAGTCGTCGAAGACGGGATTGTCGACTCCACTGATGGATAAGAACACGAGGTGTCCGACCTGCTGGGCGGCACACGCTTCGACGACGTTGCGCGTAGCCGAAGTGAGGGCCTCGTGCAGGCCGACAGTCTCATCCGGCGGGAAAGCGTTGGAGGCGTCGATCGCGACGTCGACTCCTTCCAGCGCCTCGCGCAGGCCTTCCCCGGTGATCAGGTCCACCCCGGTAGCGCGTGAGACCTCAACGGGGCTGATGCCCCGGTCTTTGAGCTTGGCGACGGTGCGGGAGCCGGCGGTTCCCGTCGCTCCGATGACAGCGATCTTCATGGTTGATGCTCTCCTTCTGGATGCTTGCGGTCGATGAACTCGGACAGTTGCTGACGGCTGTGGGCATCGACACCGGCGGCCAGGTCAGTGATCGAAACCTGGGACAAGCTGGACCGCCAGGCGTCTTCGGCTTGTCTCATGGCTGAGGCGATGCGGCAGGGACCGCTGGCCTTGATCTCAGCCGAGCGTTCCTTGAACAACCCCTGACACCTAATCTCGGTGCAGCGGAAAATCGGACCGCGACCATCGAGGGCGTCAACGACGTCAGCCAGGGTGATCTCCTGGGCTGGGCGTGCCAACGCGAAACCTCCGGCTTGACCGGGAGTAGAGGTCACCAGGCCGTTAGCGGCCAGCTTCTGAAGGTGCTTGTTCAGGTATGTCGGGGACAGCCCGTACGCCTCGGCCAGTGCTGCGCTCGGCACCGGTTGGGTCGATCCGAACTGTTCCAGCACCACCAGGCAGTGGGCCGTCCACTCCACACCGTTCGGCAACTGCATACTCAACACGCTACACCATTCTGGATAGAGGATGTCCAGGATGCTGACGTGCCCCGATCAGACGGTTCGTACTGCTGGCTCCAGCCTCACGACGTGGACGCCGGTCTACGACACGAAGCGGCAGGTCAGGGACTATTTCCTGCCGACGCACTCTAGATAACGACCGTTTGTGGCACGCGCCCCAGATGTCTCCGGCAGTCTCCCCACGTCGCCTGCTAGGCGGTGTGACTTGCGCCGATGAATGTCCGGTATCTCGCACAGATCGCTGTCCGGCATAACCTCAGCTGGAGAAGTTGGGGCGGGTGAGTTGTTGCCCTCCGCCCTGGTGTCGGAACCGCATCATGCCGGATCGTGGGCGCATGAGAGTGACAGTCCGTGGAAACCGCTTGGTGAGCCTAGGGGCTCGAATCACTGTCGACGTCCCTGAGGGTCCGACGCCAGAGGTGCGGATTCACGCGCCGTTCTGCAGGCGAGCGATTCCCGTCTCGGAGATCTCCGACATCACTTCAGCCAGTGATGACGGCATGAACCACGGACTCCTCAACTGGTTCGTCACGGGCCGCGCTTCAGCCCCCGGCGGGGTCCGCATCAACAACGGCGGTCGGGCCCGCGTCACGATCCGGACCCGTGACGGGTCGCTCTTCAACGTCGTAGTGGACGATCACGACCAGGCGAGCCGCCTGGTTGAGGATGTCCGGTCGATCAGAGCACGCTCATCCGGCTAAATCGGTCGTTAGTGACGAGGGGCCCCGCCATGCGCCGTGTGCGCCACCTCCGGCCCTGCCCGCCCGCCGCACGGCTCGCCACAACCAACCCGCTAGAGCGGCAGCCGTCCGTACGTTTCGAGCGAGCCCTGGGGTGCGCGGGGGCGCCCACCTGGACACCCAGTGTCACGCCGACCGGATCCCGCCCGATACGCGAAGAGTCCACCGCGCGTCGTGTGGAACCTTGCCTGCATCTCGACAGCAAAGGCCCTTGCCCACCGATCCGCATCGTGACACAGTTCACCCCATGATGCAGCAGCAGTGACGCCGTGGGTCCGACGACCCACCACCGGCCTCCCCGCGCGCCCGTCTCGAGCACGGCTCGACGGGTGCCTCTGCGCCCACCCCTTTCTTCAGAAAGCAGTCACCGCATGCCTGACATCATCGAATTCCCCCTGCCCGTCTCGTCGGACGACCCCCACTGGCGGGCCTACTGCCAGCTCGGAGACGAGTACAACCACGAACTGATCGGCACGACCGAGTGGGACGAGACCCCCACGGACGCGCTCATCCAGGCCGCCGCCGAGACCGACCACACGCTGCGCCGCTACCTGGCGTACGTCGACGGCGAGGCGGTCGGCTACGCCCGCGTCCTGATCAACCAGGTCGACGACCCTGACGCGGCCGCCCTCAACGTCTACGTCCACCCGCGGCACCGCGGACGCGGCCACGGCCGGGCACTGGCCGAGCGGCTCGTCCTGGACACCGCCGGCCTCACCCGTTTCGAGACCTGGCCGCTGACGCCGCGGCCGGTGGCCGGGCAACGGACGCTCACCCCGCCCAACGGCGCCGGCGCGGTGTCCGCCGAACATCCGGGTGTGCGTCTCGCCCAGTCCTACGGCTTCGCGCTCGTCCAGATCGAGCGGGTGAGCCGGTATGACTTCGCCGATCCGGGGATCGACCCCGCCGTCGCCCTGGCCGAGGCCGAACGCGTCTCGTCGGACTACGAGCTCCACGCCTGGGAGGGCGCGGCCGACGCGTCCCTGCAGGACGACCTTGCCGTCCTCAAGGCCCGCATGGCCACGGACGTGCCCTCCGGGGAACGCACCGTGGTGGAGCAGGTGTGGGACGCGGCCCGCGTGCGTCGCATGGACGAGCAGATCCTCACGACCGGGCGCCTCTTCCGCGCGGTGGCGCGGCACCGCGCCACCGGTCGGATCGTTGCCCTGAGCGAGCTGGTGGCGCCCCGCTCGCGCCCGGACGGGCTCATCGACCAGTGGGACACCATCGTGCTGCCCGAGCACCGCGGCCACCGCCTCGGCATGCGCGTGAAGGCGGCGAACCTCATCGCCGTGCGCGACGCGCTGCCCGGGGCCCGCGCGATCATCACGTGGAACGCCGAGGAGAACCGGCACATGCTCGACGTCAACGAGGCGCTGGGCTTCCGGCCCGTGCTGGCCGAGGCGTCCATGGAAGCGCCGGCACCGCTGCGACGTCGCTGACGGCCCGCGACCCGCGGCGCCGCCTCACCCCCGCTCGAGCGTCCGCTGGGCCGCCTCCCGCACCGCCCGCGTGAGCCGCACCAGGCGCGTCACGGGCAGTGTGGCCGCCTGCCAGTACAGGGGCACGAGGACGTCGTCGAGCCCGGGCACGCGGACCAGCCGGCCGGCGCGCACGTCCTCGACGGCCTGGGCGTCCACGAGCATCCCCCACCCCAGGCCGGCCCGGACGGACCGGTGGAACCCGTCGAACGACGGCGCCAGGTGCGTGGGCGGGGCGACGTCCAGCCCGGCGCCGCTCAGCGCGAGGCGCTGCAGGTCGTCCTTCGCGTTGTAGCGCATCATGGGCATCGCGCCGAGGTCGACGACGTCGCCCGCCGCGTGCCGGGCGAGCAGGGCGGGCGAAGCGAGCGGGACGTAGCGCATGCTCCCCAGCGGCTCCGCCGCACACCCCTGCACCGGCTGCGGCTCCGTGGTGACGGCGGCCAGCACCTCGCCCCGGCGCAGCAGCCGGGCGCTGTGGTCCTGGTCCTCGACGTGCAGGTCCAGGACCGTGTCGTCCCAGTCGGCGGCCTCGGCCAGGACGGGCCCGAACCACGTGCCCAGCACGTCGGCGGGCACGGCCAGGGAGGTGACGCTGCGCCCGGCCGCCGTGCGGCCCAGCCCGGCCCACGCCTCCTGTTCGAGCACCCGCATGTGCCGGGCCACGCGCACCAGGCCGATGCCGGCCTCGGTCGGCTCGCAGGGTGTGCCGCGCCGGAGCAGCACCTGGCCCACCTCCCGCTCCAGGGCGCGGATGCGCTGGCTGACCGCGGAGGCGCTGACGCCGAGCTCGTACGCGGCCGCTTCGAACGAGCCCTCGTCGGCGATCGCACGTAGCGCCTGCAGCTGATCCAGGTTCATGAAGCAGAGCTTAGGCACCTGCAGTTCTCTTCGTTTGGCTCAGGCCCGGCCGGGCTCTAGCGTCCTCACCCATGTGGACCCTCGCCGGCACCGGCCTGCTCACCGGACTCGCCCTCATCGTCGCCATCGGCGCCCAGAACGCCTTCGTGCTCCGCCAGGGCGTGCGCCGAGAGCATGTGGGCGCCGTCGTACTGGTGTGCATGGCCTCGGACGCCGTGCTGATCCTGGCCGGCACCGCCGGGGTGGGCGCGCTCGTGCAGGCCGTGCCGTGGCTGCTCGAGGTGCTGCGCTGGGGCGGTGCCCTGTACCTGCTCTGGTTCGCGGTCTCCTCCCTGCGTGCCGCGCTGCGCCCGCAGGGGCTCATGGCCGAGCAGGCGCCGCGCACCGCGGGTTCGGTCATCGCCACCACGCTCGCGCTGACCTGGCTCAACCCGCACGTCTACCTGGACACCGTGGTGCTGCTGGGCAGCCTCGCCAACCAGCACGGCCCCGACGCGCGGTGGGTCTTCGCCGCCGGCGCCGTCGCCGCCTCGGTCCTGTGGTTCACCGCGCTCGGCTACGGCGCGCGCCTGCTGGCCCGGGTGCTCGCCGACCCGAAGGCGTGGCGCGTGGTGGACGTGGTGATCGCGGTGGTCATGGCGGTGCTCGCGGTCCGGCTCATCGCCGGTTCCGACGTGTGGGGCTGAGCCGGCAGACGCCGGAGCGCGCCTCCGGCACGAGCCACTACCCGCGCTCACCCCGGAGGTCGGCGCGAGCCTGACGCAACGCTTCGCGGTAGGACTCCGCCTTCTGGTCGTAGAGCCCCGCAGGCGAGGCCTCCCCTACGAGGTCGCTCAGCGAGGCACGCCGCTCCCCGCGTTTCCGCTGCTGATAGGACACGACGTCTTGGAGCCGGATGCGTCGGTGCCGACCACCGGTCGTCCTCTCGTACGGCAACGCGCCCTCCTCGAGCAGCCTCACCAGCGTGGGACGACTGATGCCGAGGAAGTTCGCCGCCTCCTGTGTCGTGAGCAGCTGGTCGACGGGTGCCACCGTGATGGCCTTGCCCACCCGCATCGCCTCGACGACGTCCCGCAGGACGTTGAAAGCCTCTGGCGGCAGGGGGACCTTCTGCCCATCAGGGCCGACCAGGGCGGCCGGCTGCGTCAGGCCGTCGAGGAACCTGCCGACGTCGAGCATCTCCTCGAGGTCCGTCGGCGGCAGCACCGTGTGCTTGTCATTCACCGTCGCAGTCATGGAACAAGACTACCCGCGAAAACGAAAAATTCGCAGTTTCCTCTCGCGTCCGCTTCCCCGCTCCGGGGCGCTGCGTCAACCGCGCGCGTAGGCGAGCGACTCCTCGATGATCCCGACGACGACGGCCAGCTCTGCCTCGTCCCGCGGACCGTAGAGCATCCACTCCGTGCCGAAGTCCGCGTAGCCATGCGGTTCGAGCCATCCGAGCTCGGCCAGACGGACGCCGCGCTCGGGCGCCAGGACGAGGTGCACTGACGTGTCGTCCACCCCATGCAGGTGCACCGGCTCCCAGCGCCGGCCTGGTGAGAGGTTGACCTCCGGGGTGCGCTCCTCCGGCCGGCCTGTCAGGTGGACGGCGCGCGACGTTGCTGGCGAGACGGTGCTGTGGCCCTCCTCGACGCCGTCGAGGGCGAACACCGCAGCGACCAGACGGCCCCACAGCTCCGGCGATGATCGCTGATCAAGCTGTCGGTGGGGCCCCTCGGTCGACGTCGCGGGACGACCGCCCGGCCGGGGATCGTCAGCGGTGAGCCGGACACGGGGGCTCGCATCAGGATCCATGCAGACGATCCAGACGGGGCCCCGCCGGCCAGGCAAGGCCACCAGGCCCCCTCACTCCCCGCCCAGCTCCTCCCGGAGGAGCCGGGCACCGGCCACGAGCGCCGCCGTCTTGTCCCGCGCCACCGAGCGAGCCAGCGGCGCCATGCCGCAGTTGGTGCTCGCGATCAGCTTGTCCGCGTCCACGAACTCGAGGGTCTCCCGGAGGGTCGCCGCGACCTCCTCGGGCGTCTCGATCTCGTCGCTCGCCACGTCGATCGCGCCGACCATCACCTTCTTGCCGCGCAGCAGGCCGATGAGCTCCGCCGGCACCCGGGAGTGGTGCCGCTCCAGGGCGATCGTGTCGATCGTGGACTCGCGCAGCAGGGGGAACGACGTCTCGTACTGGCGCCACTCCTCCCCGAGCGTGGCCTTCCAGTCGTTGTTCGCCTTGATCCCGTAGCCGTAGCAGATGTGCACGGCCGTCTCACACGTCAGGCCCTCGGCCGCACGCTCGAGCGTCGCCACGCCCCAGTCGCGGACGTCGTCGAAGAACACGTTGAACGCGGGCTCGTCGAACTGCACGACGTCGACGCCCACCGCCGCCAGCTCCCGCGCCTCCTCGTTGAGGATGCGCGCGAACTCCCACGCGAGCTTCTCGCGGCTGCCGTAGTGGCGGTCGGCGAGGGTGTCGATCATGGTCATCGGCCCGGGCAGGGTCCACTTGATGGGCCGGTCCGTCCGCGCGCGCAGGGCCTTCGCGTCGTCCACGAACACCGGCGCCGGTCGGCCCACCTCCCCGACGACGGTCGGCACGCTCGCGTCGTACCGGTCGCGGATCCGCACCGTCTCACGCCGGTCGAAGTCCACGCCGCCGAGGTGCTCGATGAACGTGGTGACGAAGTGCTGGCGGGTCTGCTCGCCGTCGCAGACGATGTCGACGCCCGCGCGCTCCTGGTCGGCCACGGCGAGGGCGAGCGCGTCGAGCTGGCCCTCGCGCAGCTGCTCCCCCTCGAGCTTCCAGGGCGACCAGAGCGTCTCCTCCTCGGCGAGCCAGCCGGGCTTCGGCAGGCTGCCGACGAGGGCGGTGGGGATCAGGGTGGTCATCGGGTCTCCTCGGTGTCTCGTGCGGCGTGGGCGGCGGCCCAGCGCTCCAGCAGGTCGCGGTGCGGGCCCACGAAGTGCTCCTGCGTGTACTCCCCCTGCTCCCGGCCGAGGCGGGCCCGCTCCTCGCGGTCGTAGGCGATCCGGGTCTGCGAGAAGTCGCCGTGGTCCAGGCGCGGCCGGTACACCTCGCCGGCCCCGGCGTTCGCGTTGTAGATCTCCGGCCGGTAGATCCGCTGGAAGGTCTCCATGGTGGCGATCAGCCCGGCCAGGGAGAGGTTCGCGTGGTCGTTGAGCAGGTCGCCCCGCGAGTAGAACGCCAGCGGCGCCACGGCCCCGCGCGGCAGGAAGCACCGGATCCCCAGGCCCATCCGGCCGAAGTAGCGGTCCGTGCGGGAGGCTTCGTCCTGGCGGTATTCGACCCCGAGCACCGGGTGCTCGTTCGTCAGCCGCCGGTAGGTGCGGCTCGTGGACACGCTGATGCAGATCACGGGCGGCTGCGGGAACCGATCCCGGTACGCCTGCGAGTCGAGCAGGTGCCGGAACAGCCGCCCGTGCAGGTCGCCGAAGCCGTCGGGCTCCTCGGTCCCCGGCGACGTCGCCGCGTGCGCGGGCAGCACCACGGAGAAGTCGTGGTCGCGGACGTAGGAGGAGAAGTTGTTCCCCACACTGCGGCCGAGCACGGCGCCCGTCGCGCGCTCGACCACCCGCACGTCGAGCATCTCCATGAGCGGGAAGTCGACGTCTGCGCCGTCGTCGGCGGTGAAGTGCACGTCGATCGAGACGATCTCGATCCGTGCCGTGTAGCGGTCCCGCTCCGGGTTGTCCCAGGGGGCGAGGTCGTTGAGGCGCCCGTCGATCATGGCCAGGGCGGCGCGCAGGTTCTCCCGCCGGTCCGCGCCGCGGGCGAGGTTCGCGAAGTTCGTGGTGGCGCGCGTGCTGGCGGCGGGCGTGTAGTCCTCGTCGAACGGCGTGGTGTGGATGCTGAACGTCAGGTCGTCCACGCGGGTGGGCACGGTGCTCGGGACAAGGGTGGCGTGGCTCATCGGGTCCTCTCCGGAGTGCGGGCGCGGGTGGTGCGGTGGTGGGCGGGACGGGGCACCGTGGACGACGACGGCGCCCCGCGGCCGGCGGCGACGCGTGCGGCGCACTCGAGGCCCGCCTCGAGGTCCGCCTGCAGGTCGGCCACGTCCTCGATGCCGACGGAGAGCCGGACCAGGTCCGTGGGGACGGCCAGGGGCGTGCCCCGCACGGAGGCGTGGGTCATCTCGGAGGAGTAGCAGAGCAGCGATTCGACCCCACCGAGGCTGACCGAGAGCGCGAACAGCTCGGTGGCCTCGGCGAACGCGCGGGCCGCGGCCTCTCCCCCGGCCAGCCGGATGGAGACGATGCCGCCGAAGCCGTCCATCTGCCGCGCGGCGAGCGCGTGGCCCGGGTGGTCGGGCAGCCCGGGGTAGAAGACCTGGGCGACCTCGGGGCGGCCCTGCAGCCAGCCCGCGAGCGCGGCGGCGTTGGCGCCGTGCCGGTCCATGCGCAGGCCGAGCGTCTTGAGGCCGCGGGCGGCGAGGTAGGAGTCCTGCGGGCCGGCGACCGCGCCGGCGGCGAACTGCTGGTAGGCCACGGCCTCGGCCAGCGCCCGGCCGCGGAACTCGCGGTCGGCCACCACCACGGCGCCGCCGAGCACGTCCGAGTGCCCGCCGATGTACTTGGTGGTGGAGTGCACCACCACGTCCGCGCCGAGGTCGAGGGGCCGCTGGAGGTAGGGCGAGGCGAACGTGTTGTCCACGACCAGCAGCGCGCCGGCGTCGTGGGCGATCTGCGCCCAGGCGGCCAGGTCCGCGATGCCGAGCAGCGGGTTGGAGGGCGTCTCCACCCACAGCAGCGCGGTGCGGCCGGGGCGGACGGCCGCGGCGACCGCCGTCGGGTCGGTGATGTCCACGGGGGTGTTGGACACGCCCCACGGCTCGAGGACGGTGGTGATGAGGCGGTGGGTGCCGCCGTAGCCGTCGCCGCCCAGCACGATGTGGTCGCCGGGGCGCAGCACGGCCCGCAGGAGGGCGTCCTCGGCGGCGAGCCCGGAGGCGAACGCGAACGCCCGGTCGCCGTGCTCGAGGGCGGCGAGCTGGGTCTCGAAGCCGTTCCGGGTCGGGTTGGAGCCGCGGCTGTACTCGTGCCCGGCGCGCAGCACGTTGATGCCGTCCTGCACGAAGGTGCTGGTCTGGTAGATCGGCGGCACCACGGCGCCGGTCAGCGGGTCGGGCTCCTGGCCGGCGTGCACGGCGGTGGTGGTGAAGCCGCGGACGGCGGGACGGGAGACGGAGCGGGTGGTGTGGTGGACGGCGGTCATCTCAGCGCACCTCCTGGGTGACGGCGGCGGTCTCGGGGACGGCGGGCGTGGCGGCGGGGACGGCCGGCCCGGCGGCGGACACCACGGCCAGGGCACGGTCCAGGTCCGCGATCAGGTCGTCGGGACACTCCAGCCCGATGGAGAGCCGGACGGTGGTCTCGGCGATCCCGGCGGCCTCGCGCTGCTGCCGCGTCAGGCGGCAGTGCGTCATGGTCGCCGGGTGGGAGACGAGGGACCGGGCGTCGCCGACGTTGACCACCAGCTGGAACAGCTCGAGCGCGTCGAGGAACGGGGCCACGGCCTCGGGGCCGCAGGCCAGGTCGAAGGAGAACACCGAGCCGACGCCGTCCGGGAAGTCACGGGCGGCCAGCGCCGCGCTGGGATGCCCGGCCACGCCGGGGTGGTGCACCCGCGCGACGGCGGGGTGCCCGGCCAGGTGTTCGGCCACGGCCAGCGCGGTGGCGGTGTGGCGGGCCACGCGCAGGTCGAGCGTCTCGAGCCCCTGGATGAACTGCGCCGCGCTCGCGGGGGCGAGGGTGGGGCCGAGGTCGTGCAGGAACTTGCTGCGGGCCAGCGTCAGGTAGGCGCCGCGGCCGTGCCGCTCCACCAGCGTCTGCCCGCCGTAGCGGGCCTTGGGCCGGGCCAGCTGCGGCCACCGGTCCGGCACCGCGCCGTAGTCGAACGTGCCGCCGTCCACGATCGCGCCGCCGAGCACCGCGCCGTGCCCGCCGAGGAACTTGGTGGCCGAGTGCACGACGACGTCGGCGCCGTGCTCCAGCGGCCGGTAGAGGGCCGGCGTCGCGAGGGTGCTGTCCACCACCACGGGCACGCCGGCCGCGTGGGCGAGGTCCGCGAGCGCGGGCAGGTCCGGGAGGGTGGCGAGCGGGTTGGTGATGGCCTCGAGGAAGAACGCGCGGGTGTCGGGCCGGACCGCGGCGGCCCACGCGGGCGGGTCCGCCGGGTCCGCGAAGGTGACCTCGATGCCGAAGTCCGCGAACGTGTCCGTCAGCAGGTCGACGGTGCCGCCGTAGAGCTGGCTGGAGGCGACCAGGTGCTTGCCGCCCTGCAGCAGCGCCAGCAGGGACAGCGCGACGGCGGCCTGGCCGGTGGCCGTGGCGATCGCGCCGATGCCGCCCTCCAGCGCGGCGAGGCGGTTCTCGAACACCGCGACGGTCGGGTTGCCCGTGCGGCTGTAGGTGAAGCCGGGGGTCTCGAGCCGGAACATCGATGCCGCTGTGGCGTGGTCCGGGAAACGGAACGCCGTGGTCTGGTGGATGGGCGGGACGACCGGCCGGTGGGGCGCGGCGGGCTCGTAGCCGGCGTGGACTTGCTGTGTGGCATGACGGGGCATCTGCTCTCCTCCATCGGTCCTGGCGGTAGCACCGGGCCTGCCGTTCCCGGGGGTCCGAGTCCGGCGGGCGGGTTGCTGCGGCGTCGTCGAGCCAGATCTCTCGGCCGCTCTGGATGGGTGGTGAGCCCATCCCACGCGGTGGGCCGCCGAGAGTCCAGCGGGCGGCCGGCTCGCGCGTCATATGAGCCGCCCCCGCGCCATCCAGGACCGGCCGGAGCCTCTCCGGGGCGCGGCGGGCCGAGGCAGACCCGTGTGACGGACTGGCGTGGAGAGGGAGGTGTGTCAGACTCCCGGGCATGACACAGAGCACACCGGGCGGACCGGCCACGGACCTGCCCGACTTCCGGCCCTCGGGCAACCAGGGCGTGGACCCGGCGCTGTACGAGATCGAGAACGCGGCCATGGACCGTGAGGGCGCCCTCTGGGCGGCGCTGCAGGAGGCGGCGCCTTGGGCCGGGCGGACGCTGCTCGACCTCGGTGCGGGCACCGGCTTCTGGCTGCCCCGCTACGCCGACGCGGCCGAGACGATCGCCGTCGAGCCGGACGTGCGCCTGCTGGGGGCCGCCCGCGCCCGCCCCGGCGGGGCGCGCGTGCTCTACGGCTCGGCCGAGCAGATCCCGCTGCCGGAGGCGAGCGTCGACGTCGTGCACGCCCGGTTCGCGTACTTCTTCCCGCACCCGCGCTGGGACGTCCGACCCGGCCTGGACGAGGTCACCCGGGTGCTGCGGCCCGGCGGCGCGCTCGTGGTGATCGACAACGACACCGAGCGCGGCCAGTTCGCCGAGCTGCTGCGGGCGAGCACGAACGCGGCGGCGCAGGGCCAGGACACGTACGCGCGCGAGTGGTGGGCCGGCATCGGGGCCGAGACCCGTGAGGTCATGAGCTCGTGGACCTTCGACTCCCGCGCCGACCTCGAGGCCGTCCTGCGGCTGGAGTTCGAGCGAGGGGTCGCCGACGCGTGGCTCGCCGAGCACCCCGCAACGACGTCGCTGAGCTACGGCTACCTGCTCCACGTGTGGCGGTGAGCACGGACCCGCGTCGTCAGACGCCTGCCCCCCCGCACCCCTGACGCTGAGACGCCCCCGCCGCCGGAAGGACGGGCGCGGTGGCTGGTCGCCTCCAACGCCCTCGACGCGGGTGGCCGGTCCGCCACGGACGTCGCCCTGGACGTCCTGGCGGTGCTCCTGCTCGGCGTGGGCGCCGACGGCATGGGCGTGCTGATGACGCTCTCCGGGTTGGGATTCCTCCTGCTCGGCGTGCCCATCGGCATCGTGGTGGACCGGCACCTCAGCCCGCAGCTGCTCGCGGCCACCGGCCTCGCCAAGGCGGCGGTGCTCGGCTCGCTCGTCGTGGCGTGGGCGTTCGACGCGCTCACGTTCGGTCACCTCGCCGCCGTCATGGCCCTGCTGGGCGTGCTCACGGTGCTGGCCGAGACCACCCAGACCGCGCTCGTGCCGCGCGTCGTGCCGGCCACCGCCGTCGCCCGCCTGACGGCGCGGCTCGAGTCCGCCGACGCCGCCCTCGTGTTGATCGTGCCCGCCGCGGCGGGCGTCCTCGTCGGGTCGCTGGGCGCGGGACCCGTGCTCGGCATCGCGACGGCGTTCCTCTTCGCGGCGGCGATCGTCGCACTCCGGGTACGGCTGCAGCCCTCCGCCGCGGCGGACATTCCGGACGACGACGGGGACCCCGGCGTCGCGGACGTCCTCTCCCGCTGGGCCCGGTTCGGGAAGGACGCCGCGGAGGGGTGGACGGTCCTGCGGCGCACCCCGGTCCTGTGGCTGCTGACGATGGGGTCGGTGGCCGCCAATGTGGGCATGGCCCTCTTCGCCCCGGTCGAGGCGGTCTGGATCCTGACCGACCTGCGGCTCGGGCCGGAGTTCCTGGGCGTCCAGATCACCGCGGGCGCGGTCGGGGCACTGGCGGCCTCGTCCCTGGCGGGCCGGGCCATCGACCGCCTGGGCGAGCGCCGGTGCATCCTCCTCGGCTCGGTCGGCTGCGCCGTGGCCGTGGGGCTGCACCTGCTGGCCTACGTCGACCGCGCTCATGCCGGGCCGTGGCTGCTGGCCGGCGCGGCCCTCTGGGGGTTCATGGTCCTGCTCGGGAACATCACCCAGGCCGCCGTGACCGCCCGCGCCTGCCCCGAGGGCACGCTCGGGCGGGTCACCGCGATGCGCCGCACCCTCACCCGGGGCTCCGTGCCGCTGGCGACCCTCGCGGGAGGTGCGCTCGGGGCGACGCTCGGGGTCGGCTGGGCGCTCGCGGGGTGGCAGGTCCTGGCGGTGGTCTCGCTGGCCGCCGTCGTGCCGGCCGCGCGGTGGGTGGATGCGGGGCGCGACGACGTCGACTGAGGCCGAGACGCTGACGCGGACGCCGAGGTCGCTTAATGTGTGGCCATGGTCAGCCGCCCCGTGCTCCAGCAGCCGGTGATCGACGCCGTCGACATCCGTTCCGTCGCGGAGTTCTACCGCGAGCTCCTCGGCCTCCACTACCGCGCGGGCGACGAGCTCGCGGACGGCCGCGAGCCGGACAGCGCGGACTGGCTCGTGCTGCTGGACGACGACGGCCGCCGCGTCCTGACATTCCAGCGCACCGAGGAACTGAAGCCCAGCACGTGGCCGTCACCCGAGGTGCCGATGCAGCTGCACCTGGATTTCACCGTGCCGGACCGCGATTCCCTCGACGCGGCCCACGGCCACGCCCTGCGCCTGGGCGGGCGCCTCGTCCTGGACCGCTCCGACGACGAGGACGAGCCCCTGTACGTGTTCGCGGACCCGGCCGGCCACCCCTTCTGCGTCTTCGTAGGGTGAGCGCGGCAGACCGCGGCACGGCTCAGTGCCGTCGGTAAGGTCGTCGGGTGATCCCGCAACCCACCGATCGACTCACGTTCCGGTGCATGACCGACGCTGACCTCGACGACATGTGCCGGCTCCTCGGAGACGCGGAGGTCATGCGCTACTACCCGCGAGCCAAGTCGCGCAACGAGGTGCAGCGGTGGATCAACTGGTCGAAGGACAACTACGCCACGCATGGGTTCGGCCTGTGGGTCATCGAACACCGAACCACCGGCGACTTCATCGGTGACTGCGGCCTGACCTGGCAGAACGTCGACGGCCAAGAGGTCCTCGAGGTCGGCTACCACGTCCTGCCAGAACGTCAGGGACAAGGACTGGCAACCGAGGGGGCCTCTGCCTGCCTGCGATACGGGTTCGAGACACTCGACGCAACGATGGTCACCGCGATCATCAACCCCGACAACATGGCTTCCCGTCGCGTGGCCGAACGAATCGGCATGACCGTGTGGAAGAGCACGCGTGATCCCAGCGGAGCGCCGATCGTGGTCTACAGCAGCCACGGCCACGAGGCATGACGAACTGAACTGCCGCCATGGGTGCGTGCCCATTGAGAAGACACGCCCTGCGTCCAGCCGGCCAGGCGCTTCTGCGTGTTCGTGGGGTGAGCGGGCCGGGCCACGCCACGGCTCAGCGGTGACGGCGCCGGCTCAGCCCTCGAGCCGCTGGTCGAACTCCTCGTGGTCCAGCTGGCGGTGCATGCGGTCATCTTCAAGATACGGTGCCGTCCATGCATCCGGACCCGGCCGAGGCCATGCTGCGCGTCGCCCGGGCGCGCCCCGGCGGGGGCCGCGTCGAGTGGCGGCGGGGCACCGCGGAGCTGATCGAGCCGGCGTCGGCGGACCTGGCGGTGGGCCGCGTCTGGAGCGACTGGCACGGCCGCCCATTCGACGCGGCGGAGCACCCGTTGATGATCATCGAGGCCTGTCCACAGGGGGCCTGACCCGTCCACCCGTCATGGCAGGATGACGCATGCCACACGTGATGTGAGGGGGAACCATGACGGACACGACCACGGCCCGCCCCATGCGGCCGACCCACCACGACGACGACCCGCCCGTCCGCGGGATCGGCCACCTCCGACACCCGGTGGTGTCGGGCGGGCTGATCGGGGTGGTCGGCGGCGGCGCCTTCCTGTTCGGCGGGATCGCGGGGCTGCCAGCAGAGCACCAGGGCACGCTGCGGGGCGTCGCCATCTCGCTCATCAGCTTCACCCTGGTGGTGGTGCTGCTGCGCCGGCGGATGCTGCCCACCGTGCCGACGCCCGCCCGCGGCGCGTCTACGGGATCGCCGTCGTCGCGATGCTGGCGCTCCTCCCCGTGACGCACGTGGTGGCACTCGCGCTCGACGCACCGACGGCGCAGATCGCCCTGGTGGCCGCCGTGGTGGGCGGCCACTTCCTCCCATTCGCCCGGGCATTCCAGGCCCCGGTGTTCTGGTGGATCGGCGGGGCGATGGCCATGCTGGGGCTCGCCGGTGCCGTACTCGCGGCTCTCGGCGATCCCGTGGCCGGGCCCGCGGGGGCGGCCGCAGCGGGAACTGCGATGCTCGTGATCGTCGCGGCACAGGGGCTGCTGGCGTCCCCTCGGCAGGACTGAGGGCCGGACCATGAACATGCTTCAGGCCATCCGCCGCTACTACGCCGGCTACGCGCAGTTCAGCGGGCGCGCCTCCCGCGCCGACTTCTGGCTCGCGGCGCTCTACGTCTGGCTCCTGCAGGCCGTCGTTCACTTCGTGTCCACCGTCCTGGACGTGTTCCTCCTCGGCTCCCCGGACCTGTCCCTCCGCGACGCGGCCGTCCTCCTGGTGGGGATCACGCACGCACTCCCCTCGCTCGCCCTGCTCGCCCGGCGCCTCCACGACGCCGGCTTCAGCCGCGCGTGGCTGTTCCTCGGGCTGGTGCCGTTCGTCGGCCCGCTCACACTCCTCGTGTTCGCGCTCCAGCCGTCCACCCCGCGCCTCGGACACCCCGCCGCTGCGTCGGACCCGGTTCCGGCGGGGGCCACGGCCGCGCGGCGCTGACCCCCGCAGCCGTGTCCGGCCCGATCAGTGATCGTGGTCGGCGTGCTCGTCATGGCCGGACTCGGCGTCAGCGGCCTCCTCGGGCTTCACGGACTCCGGCTGGCCGGTGACCACGGCCATCTCGACCGGGGCGAACTCCAGGTCCTTCTCCAGGACGGTCTCACCGGTCTCCAGGTCGACGGCCACGAGCTCTTGGGCCTCCGCGTCGGTGACGTAGGCGGTGTTCCCGGCCACCTTCAGGATCGGGCCGGGCTCCTGCCACTCGTCCTTCTCCTTCCACGGCTCGATCACCGGGTACTCGGCGGTGACCTCACCGGTCTCCTCGTCGATCACGTTGACCTCGCCGTCGTAGGTCAGCACGACCGCGGAGCCGTCCTCGGCGCGGCCGAGCGAGCGGAACCAGTAGGACGAGCCGAGGTCCACGGTGGTGAGCTCATCGGTGCGGGTGTCGATGAGGGCGATCGCCGTGGGCCGCTCGACGGCTTCCTTCGGCTCCTCCTCGACCTTGTGATCACCCAGGACGATGGGTGAGTCATGCAACCCGAACAGGTTCCCGGAGCGCTGGTACTCGGTCTCGACGTCCACCTTGAAGCGCCCTGGGTTTCGTTCCGATCCAACTGAAGGAGAATCGGAACATGCCCAAGAAGTTCAGCCCCGAGCTGCGTGAGCGCGCGATCAGGATGGTCCTGGAACGCCAAGCCACGCAGGGAGGGCCTCGTTCGCATTCCATCCGAGCCATCGCCCCGCAGGTCGGAGTCGGTGAAGAGACGCTGCGGATGTGGTGCCATCGCCACGGCCACGAGGTAGCACCAGTGCCTGCTGGCGAGAGTCCGGCCGAGGAGATTCGCCGGCTCAAGCGTGAGCTTGCCGAGGCCCGGCGGGCGAACGAGATCCTCAAGGCCGCCTCGGCTTTTTTCGCCAGGGAACTCGACCGCCCCACGACGAGATGATCGCGTTCATCGACGAACACCGCGATCGTTTCGGGGTCGAGGCCATCTGCCGCACCCTTAGTGCGACAGCGTGTGGGTTCATCACCGGTGGATTCAATCGGTCGTCGCAACACCCTCTCGGAATCACTGGAGGTATGGGCGATGGCAAGCAAGGACTGGGCGAGGAAGATCAGTGACGTGCCCGAGGGGACACGTCGGCAGTGGAGAGCGGATCGGGCCTTGCGGGCCCCGATGCGCTCTCCTGGCAGGCCGCAGCCCTCACGGGAGGTCCAACGCCAGTTCTGGCGTGTAATCGCCACCGGTGTCACCACGGTCGAGGCATCCCTGACTGTGGGCGTGTCCTGGCCCGTCGGGGCGCGCTGGTTCCGTCACGCTGGCGGGATGACCCCGCTGTCCTTAGCCGAGCCCACCGGCCGGTATCTGTCCTTCGCTGAGCGTGAAGAGATCGCAATCCTCCATGCCCAGGGCCAGGGGGTCCGTCAGATCGCACGCACGCTGGGACGTGACCCGGGCACGATCAGCCGTGAGCTGCGCCGTAACTGCGCCACTCGTTCCGGGAAGCAGGAGTACCGGGCCACGGTGGCGCAGTGGAAGGCCCAGGAAGCTGCCAGGCGGCCCAAGCCGGCGAAGCTGGCCACGAACCAGCGACTGCACGACTACGTCCAGGCACGCCTGAACGGGGTGGTCCTGGGCCCCGATGGCGTGGCCGTGCCGGGACCGGTCGGGCCCGGTTTCAAGGGGCGGAAGATGAAACCGCGCCGGGCGGACCGGCGGTGGTCCACGGCGTGGAGCCCTGAGCAGATCAGCCACCGGCTGCGCCTGGAGTTCCCGGATGATGTGTCCATGCGGATCTCTCATGAAGCGATCTATCAGTCCCTGTTCATCCAGGGGCGTGGGGCGCTCAAGCGTGAACTCGTCGCGTGCCTGCGTACCGGGCGGGCTCTGCGCGAGCCGCGGGCACGTACCCGGAACAAGCCCCAGGGCCACGTCACCGAGGACGTGGTGTTCAGCAAGCGCCCACCCGAGGCCGCTGATCGTGCTGTGCCCGGGCACTGGGAAGGGGACCTGATCATCGGGACCGAGCGTTCAGCGATCGGGACTCTGGCCGAGCGCAAGAGCCGGGCCACGATCCTGGTCCACTTGCCCCGCCTGGAGGGATGGGGTGAGCGGCCGCCGGTGAAGAACGGGCCGTCGCTGGGTGGGTACGGGGCTGAGGCGATGACCGCGGCCCTGATCAAGGCGATGGCGACGGTGCCGCAGCAGCTGCGTCAGAGCTTGACGTGGGATCGGGGCAAGGAGCTGGCCGGGCATGTCCAGTTCACGATGGCCACGGGCACGAAGGTGTTCTTCGCTGACCCCCACTCGCCGTGGCAGCGGCCGACGAACGAGAACACGAACGGGGTGCTGCGGCAGTACTTCCCCAAGGGCACGGACCTGTCGAGATGGTCGGCCGAGGACCTCGCAGCAGTCGCGTACACGCTGAACAACAGGCCCAGGAAGGTCCTGGACTGGAAGACTCCCGCGGAGGTCTTCGCCGAGCAGCTACGCTCGCTCTCAACGCACGGTGTTGCAACGACCGGTTGAACCCGCCCAGTACGTCAGCCTGGCCTACTCCGACGCGCTGATCACCGCCGGGGTGAGCGCTTCGGTGGGCACCGTGGGCGACTCCTACGACAACGCCCTGGCCGAGAGCGTGAATGGCCTCTACAAGGCCGAACTCATCCACTCCAAGCGGCTCTGGGAGTCCGTGCAGGCGGTCGAGCTGGCCACCATGGGGTGGGTGCACTGGTGGAACACCGCCCGCCTGCATGAGGCCCTCGGCTACCGCACTCCGGCGGAGGTCGAGGCGGCCTACACTCACGACCAGGACTCAGCGCCCGTTGCGTCCTGACCTCGGAACGAAACCCAGGGCGCTTCACTCCGATGAACGCAGCCAGACGGCCATCGCGGTGTTGCGCCGCGCGGTCGCCCACTTCGCGCGCCTGGGCGTGGAGGTGGAGCGGGTGCTCTCGGACAACGGCTCGGCCTACCGCTGGCATGCCTGGCGTGATGCCTGCACCGAGCTCGGGATCAAGCCCAAGCGGACTCGGCCCTACCGGCCGCAGACGAACGGGAAGATTGAGCGGTTCCATCGCACGCTCGCTGACGGGTGGGCCTACGCCCGGTTCTACAGCTCAGAGACGGAGCGCAGGGCCGCGTTGCCTGGATGGCTGCACTTCTACAATCATCATCGCGTCCACTCCGCGATCGGCGCCGCGCCTGCCACCAGGCTCAACAACCTCCCTGGACATCACACCTAGGGCATGTCTGACAATCGTTTTGACCATGCGAGCACAGCATTCAGGACCACAGCGGCCCTGTAGATGATCGCGTACTTGTCATACCGGGTCGCCAGACCCCGCCACTGCTTCAGGTGAGCGTACTGACGCTCGATGACGTTGCGGCCCTTGTAGGCGTCCGCGTCGAGGCTGACGGGGCGCCCGCCGCGGGCACCGCGCCGTCTGCGGTGGCCCTGCTGGTCGGCCGGTTCGGGGATGACCGCTTTGATCCCACGGGCACGTAGGTGAGTGCGGATCGCCCGGGAGGAGTACGCCTTATCGCCCAGCACGGCCTCGGGGCGGGTCCGGGGCCGCCCTACTGGCCGGGTCACGCGCAGCTGCTCCAGAAGAGGAAGCAGCATCGGGGAGTCCCCTGCCTGGCCGGGGGTGATCAGGCTGACCAGCGGCAGCCCGGTCCCATCGACGAGCTGATGGATCTTCGTGCTCAGCCCGCCACGGGAGCGCCCGATGCCGTGATCGGCCGGCTCCTCACGCGGATTCTTGTAGTTCGATCCATCCCCCTGTGTGGCGGGTGATGTTCGTCGCGTGCTGGTGGGCGCGGGCGATCGTGGAGTCCACCGAGACCGACCAATCGATCAGGCCTTCGGCGTCCGCGGCGGCGGTCAGCGTGGCCAGCACCGTGTCCCAGGTGCCTTTTTCGGCCAAGCGCCGGTGCCAGGTCCACACGGTCTGCCAGGGCCCGTAGACCTCGGGCAGATCCCTCCAAGCGATTCCGCACCGGTATCGGTAGATGATCGCCTCCACCATGGTGCGGGCGTCGGCGAACGGCCTGCCGGCGCGGCCGGTCCGGGTCGGGAGCATCGGGGCGATCAACTCCCATTGGGCGTCGGAGAGCATCTGGAACCGGGACATGTCCCCAGGGTCTCAGCTGACTCGTGCATCTATTCTCAGACACGCCCTAGCTCTCGTTGGCCTCGCGGTGGCTTCGCGTCGAAAGTAGGTAAGGCCCGCCGCGACCGGGGTATCACCTCGCTCGCTCATGCCGCTGGTCTCGCGCAAGGTGGGTCCATTCCTGGCCGTCACCCCGGGGCCAAGTGGGGTTGACATAGCCACCAGGACGACGTCGGGCCGGGCGGCGCCTACATCAACTGGCCGGTGACGGGGCGGGCCCGCTCCCGCCGCGGCGTGCGGCTGGACCTCGGCGGCCCCGCCGGGCTGGTCCTCACCACCCACGACGGACAGCGGTTCACTGTGGTGACCCCGGATCCAGAGACGGCCGCGGAGCTGCAGGCGACGGTGACCCAGGCGACGTCGGGCGGCGACGTCCGGAATCGACTGCAGAAGTGACCCCTCTGACGCCCGCTGACACCCCCAGAAGGGTCACTTCCGCAGTCGATTCTCAGGTGTGCGCGCGACGCCCGTCCGTCGCACCCGCCCCCGCCCGCCGCATCGGCACGTGCGGGATGCCGTCCTCGAGGAACTCCGGCCCGTCCGGCGCGTAGCCCCAGCGGGCGTACCAGTGCGCCAGGTGGGCCTGGGCGTCCAGCACGCTCGGCCGCCCGCCGATCCGGGCGACCGCCTCGTCCAGCAGCGCCCCGGCCAGGGCCCGGCCCCGCGCGTCGGGGTGGGTGACGACGCGGCCGATGCGGGCGACGTCGCCGTCGTCCAGCAGCCGCAGCGTGGCGACGGGCGTGCCCGCCTCGTCCTCGACCCACAGGTGGACGATGGCCGGCTCGAGGTCGCGGCCGTCCAGGTCCAGGTAGGGGCAGTCCTGCTCGACGACGAACACCAGCGACCGCAGCTGCCAGAGGCGGTAGGCCGTCGTCCGGTCGAGCTCGTCGAAGCCCGCGGCATGGACGGCAGGGGCGGGGCCGGGTGTGGCGGCGGGCGGCGTGGGGGCGGGGCGCTCGGGCATGAGCCGATGGTGCCACGGGAGCGTCCGACGCCCGGCGCCCGACGTGCTCCTGAGTGCTCCGGCGTCGCCGAATCCACTGCGGAACTGACCCTTCTGGCGACCGCCACCGCCCTCAGAAGGGTCACTTCCGCAGCGGATTCTCAGCCGTCCTCGCGGCGCAACGGCACCGGGACCGGTTCGGGCTGAGGCTCCCCGGTGGTGGTGGCCGCGAGCACGCCGTGTGCCGCCGCGGTCAGCACGGCGGCGAAGAGTCCCACACCCAGCGCCGTGGCGGCCCCGTCCGCGAGCAGGGGGATCACCATGCCCGGCACGATCGCGACCCCCACCATCACCACCGCGAACCACGCCGTACTCCCCCGGCCGGCGTAGAACACCTGACGCCCCGCCTCCTCCTGGTCCACCCGGTGGTGCACGTCGCGCAGGGCGAGGGCCACGCCCAGGAGGCACGCCGTCAGCAGCCCGACCGCCCATCCCAGCCCCAGCTCGTGCCGCAGTCCGGACACGACGCCGGCGCATCCCACGAGCGCCGCCGCGACGGCGATCCGCACGTGCCAGACCTTCTCCCGCTCCATCCCGTCCATGGCCCCACCCTGTCAGAGCGCGGGACGAAGGGCGAGGCGGCCGCAGGACCTCCCCTTCTGCTCAGGACCGTGTCCTGAGGACGCGGTCCTGAGCACGACGTGAGGTCCGGAGGAGCAGCGTGCTTCAGGGAGCCTGCCGCCTGCCCTCCAGCCGGGCCAGCACCCACTCCCACTGCCGCGGCGTGCTCAGGCGCAGCACCGGCGCCCCCTCCGCCGCGGCCTCCCGCTCCCGGGCCCATGCCCGCTTGCGGTCGAACGTGGCGGCGTGCCAGCGCAGGATCGACTCCTCCCCGAGCACCCGACGCCAGGACTCGCGGTTGCCGTTGCACATCTCCCCCTGCCCCACCACCCGGCGGATCGTGCGCCGCACCAGGCACGTGAAGGTCCGGGCCCGCGAGTAGTCCAGGGCGATGACGACGTCGGTCCGCTTCATGACCATCGGCCGGTAGAAGGCGTAGGCGGAGTCCAGCACCCAGGCCTCCCCCGCCGTGACCGAGTCCGCCAGGGCGGTCTGCTCGGCCTCCGGCCGCGGGACCCAGCCCGGCAGCCAGCCGAACTCCTCGTCCACGAGGGTGACCGGCAGGCCGAGTACAGCGCCGAGCCGCACGGCCGCGGTGGACTTCCCGGCCCCCGTGACCCCGTGGAACAGGACGCGGCGGGCCTGCCGCACGTGGTCGATCGAGGCGGAGGGCATGGGAGAAGGCTAACGGCCGTGACACGATGGCCCCGGTCGCACACAGCAGGAGGGGAACGATGACACAGGTGCACACAGGCAACGCTCACAGGCAGATCGTGGACGGCCAGCGCGTCCGCGGGATCAGCCGGGCGGGTCATCCGGTGGTCTTCGGCGGGCTGATCGGGGTGGTCGGCGGCATGGCCTTCCTGCTCGCCGGGATCGCCGGGCTGCCCGGCGACGCTCAGAGCATGCTCCGCAGTGCGGCGGTCGCCCTCGCCGTCTTCGCCCTCGCGGCGGTCCTGCTCCGCCGCCGGACCGTGCCCGCCCTGCCGCCCCCGGCGCAGATCGCCCTGGTGGCGGCCGTGGTGGGCGCGCACTTCCTGCCGTTCGCGCGCGCGTTCGGCGCGCCGGTGTTCCGGTGGATCGGCGGGTCGATGCTGGTCCTGGGCCTGGTCGGCGCCCTGGCGGCGATGCTCCGCGTGCCCGCCGCGGGACCGGCCGGGGCCGCGGCGGCCGGCGCGGCGATGCTGCTGATCGTGGCGGGGCAGGCCCTGCGGCAGGGGGCGCCCGCCCCGGGTGACAGACTGCGCGCATGACCGACGCCCCCTCCCGCGCCGAGGCCAACCGGCGCACCTACGACGACGCCCGCCTCGCCGCGATCTACGACGTGGACAACCCCGCGGGCGAGGACCACGCGTTCTTCCGCCGGGTCGCGGACGAGGTCTCGGCCGCGCGGGCCAGCACCCGCATCGTCGACCTCGGCTGCGGCACCGGCATCCTGACGGTGACGCTCGCGGGCCCGGGGCGGGACGTTGTCGGGATCGACCCGGCCGAGGCCATGCTCGCGGCGGCCCGCGCGCGCCCGGGCGGGGACGGCGTCGAGTGGCGACACGGGGATGCGGGGCTGATCGCGCCGGACTCCGCCGACCTGGTGGTGATGAGCGGCAACGTGGCCATGCACCTGGTCGACGACGACTGGCACGCGTCGCTGCGGCGCATCGGTGCGGGGCTCGTGCCCGGCGGCCGCCTGGTCTTCGAGACGCGCAACCCCGTCCGGCGCGCGTGGGAGGGCTGGCAGCAGGACCCCACGGAGCGCACGATGCCGGCCGGGCGGGTCCTCGAGTCGGAGCGCACCTCCGCCCCGGACCGGCACGGGGTGGTGACGATGCGCGTGCGCACCGAGTTCCTCGACTCCGGGGAGGTGTCCGAGGTGGACCAGCACCTGCAGTTCCGCTCCGCGGAGCAGGTGCGCGCGGACCTGGCCGCAGCGGGGCTGCGGGTGGAACGGCTCTCCGGAGACTGGCACCGCACGGCCTTCGACCCCGCCGAGCACCCGCTCATGGTGGTGGAGGCGGTGCGGGACTGACCGGGCGGTGGACGGCGAGCCCCTATGCCCCTCAGCCCCCGAACCCGACCGCCGTGTCCGGGGTGAGGTCGCCGTCGCGCAGGCCCTCCAGCACGAGCCGCTCGTAGTCCGGAATCGGGCTCGGCAACGAATCCAGGGGGAACCACTCCAGGTGGGAGGCCTTGCCGGGCTCGCAGATCCGCGGCTCACCCGCCCAGGACCGGCAGGCCCAGAACCAGTCCACGCGCTGCTCGCGCGGGGTGTCCGTGCCGTCCGTGCGCTGCATGACGGTCAGCAGCTCGAGGGCAGCAGGCTCGATCTCGACGCCGAGCTCCTCCGCCGTCTCCCGGACCGCCCCCTGCCGGGCCGCCTCCCCCGGCTCCACGTGCCCGGCGGCGCCCGCCACCCAGAACCCGTCCATGTACCCGGTGTGATGCCGGCGCTGCAGCAGCACCTCCCGTCCCCGCAGCAAGAGGACGTAGGAGGAGGGCACGAGGGCGAAGGAGTGGGCGGCCATGGGCACCATCATCGCCTCACGGGACCGCCACTGCGGCCGGTGCGTGGATGACGCCCGTGACCTGGGCATTCGCTGGGAACTGCCGCTAGCGTGGGCGCCATGGCCTCCCCCTCCGTCACGGCTCGGCCCGTCGGCCGCCCCGCCCCCGACCTCCACCGCCGCCTGCTGCTGTCCGGGATCCTCTTCGGGGTGGGCGTGGCCGCCTTCGTCGACGAGGTCGTCCTGCACCAGCTCCTGCACTGGCACCACTTCTACGACCTGTCCACCGCGGCCGTCGGCCTGGTCTCCGACGGACTCTTCCACGCCTTCGGCTGGTTCGCCGCCGTGGCCGGGCTGTTCCTCTTCGCGGACGTGCGACGCCGCGGCGGCCCCGGCGTCGGCCGGTGGTGGCCGGCGGTGCTGATCGGCGCGGGCGCGTTCCAGGCGTGGGACGGCACCGTCCAGCACAAGCTCATGAGGATCCACCAGATCCGGTACGAGGTCATCCCCACGGAGCTGCAGGGCACCGGCCCGTACGCGCCCGTGGACGACATCCTCGTGTACGACCTCGTGTGGATGGCCATTGCGATCGCCTTCCTCGTGATCGGCACCCTGGCGTGGCGGCGCGGCTCCCGCCGGGCGGCCGCCCGTGCATGAGCACCCCGGCGGGATCGGGGCGGAGCTCGGCGCCCAGGCGGCGAGCGCCCCGTTCCCGCTGGCCGGCGTCGTCATCGGCGGCGGACTCCTGCTGTTCCTGGTCGCCTATGCGGCGCTGGTCCGCGCCGGACGACGCCGGGGCCGCGCCTGGTCCGACGCGCGCACCCTGAGCGCGGCCGCGGGGGTGGTGGCCGGCGTCGTGGCGGTGGGACCGCTGGGGGTGCTCGGCCACCACGACTTCACGGCCCACATGTGGGGGCACCTGCTGCTGGGCATGCTCGCCCCGCTGCTGCTGGTGCTGTCCGCGCCGGTGACCGTGGCCCTGCGGGGCCTGCCCGTGGCGTGGGCGCGGCGGCTGTCCCGGGTGCTGTCCACGCCGTACGTGCGGGTGGTCTCGCACCCGGTGGTGGCGGGGCTGCTGAACATCGGCGGGCTGTGGCTGCTCTACACCACACCCCTGCACGCCTGGATGCATGCCTCCGCGGTGGGGCATCTGCTGGTGCACGTGCACGTGCTGCTGGCCGGGTGGGTGTTCACCGCCGCGATCCTGCAGGTGGACCCGGCACCGCACCCGCACGGACACCCGCTGCGGGCAGGTGTGCTCGTGGCGTTCCTCGCGCTGCACGCGATCCTCTCCAAGCACGTCTACGCGCATCCGCCGGCGGGCGTGGGCGTGGCGGAGGCCCAGGCCGGCGCCCAGCTCATGTACTACGGCGGCGACTGGATCGACCTCGTGCTGATCGCCGTCTTCTGCCTGGACTGGTACCGCCGCACCGCGCCGGTGCGGTCGGGGCGGGGCGGTGTGGTGGCCCGGGCGGCGTCCTGAGAAGACCGCTCGATGTGCTCAGGACCGCGTCCTCATGACGCGGTCCTGAGCACAGCAGGCGGTCGCGGGGATCCTGCGCCCCCGCCCGCGCCCCGGCTCAGTCGAGTCCCGCGGCCAGCTCGTCCAGGAAGGCCTTGAGCTCCTCCCGCTGTCCGGCCGGCCCGGGGTAGAGGTCGGCCATGCGTGCGGGGATGTCGGCGGCGGCCTCGCGCAGGTCCCGGCCGGCGGGGGCGAGGGAGATGAGGCGACGCCGCTCGTCGTCGGCGCTGCGGGCACGGGTGACCAGGCCGGCGTGGTCGAGGCGGCGCAGCAGCGGGGTGAGGGTGCCGCTGTCGAGTCCCAGGCGCGCGCCGATGTCGTTCACGCCCACCGGCCCGTCCTCCTGCCAGAGCACCAGCATCACGAGGTACTGGGGGTAGGTGAGGCCCAGCTCCTCGAGCAGGGGCCGGTAGGCGCGGGTCACCGCCCGGCTGGCGCGGTAGAGGGAGAAGCACAGCTGGCGGTCGAGGTCGAGGGGGGTGACGTCCACCCGGACAACCTACCCCGCAGACAACTGGATTGCACACAACCTGATCGCGGACTACCTTGGACCGTGGCCGCCGTCGAGCGGCCCCCGGCACCCCGGGCCAGACACCGTCAAGGAGCACACCGTGATCGAGATCGAGCCCCTCTACACCACCGAGGCCATCGCCACGGGCGGCGGCCGCAACGGCCACGTCCGGACCGCGGACGGCCGCGTCGACATGGACCTGGCGATCCCCGCCGAGATGGGCGGCAGCGGCGACGGCGCCAACCCCGAGCAGCTCTTCGCCGCCGGCTACGCCGCGTGCTTCCACTCCGCCCTGCAGAGCGTCGCCCGCCAGGCCAAGAAGAAGCTCGGCGACTCCTCCGTGGGCGCCCGCGTCTCGATCGGCAAGGCCGGCGAGGGCTTCGGCCTGGCCGTCACCCTCGAGGTCGTCATCCCGGACCTGCCCCAGGACGAGGCGCAGCAGCTCGCCGACGCCGCCCACCAGGTCTGCCCCTACTCCAACGCCACCCGCGGCACCATCCGCGTGGACGTTCAGGTCGTCGACGACTGACCGCTCGGCGCGGCGGCCTCCGCGGCCACCCGCGGATCCGAGGGCTGGAGCACCATCACCAGCAGGGCGATCGCACCGAGCACGGGCAGCAGCGCCAGGAGCAGCCAGGCGCGGCTGAGCCCGGCGTCGTGCAGGCGCCGGGCCGTCAGCGCCCAGGCGGGCACCAGATGAAGCAGGCCCCAGACCCCCGAGAAGGCCTGGTAGGCCTCGGTCATCGAGTCGACGGCGGGGACGCTGAGACCGCCGACCGCGAAGCCGGGGAACACGACGGCGGAGGGGGCGGCCGTCGTCGTGTCCGCCCCGAGGGCCCCGAACAGGAGGGTGATGCCGAGGGACGCGAGGGACAGGTACAGCACCACCCACCAGAACTCGGCGCGCCCGGCCCGGCCGCCGAACTGCGCGTAGCGTCCGTAGAAGCGGCCCACGGCCCGGAGGAACGTCATGGCCGGATCCTGGCCCAAGAGGTGGCCCGAGTCGAGGCCCTCCCGCGTGTCCGCACGTCAGGGCGCCGGTAGCCTGGCGCGCATGCCCTCCCCCTCCGGCTGGCAGGCCCAGCACGACGCCGACTACCGCGCCCACTGGCACGCCCTCGCCGCCCGCGCGGACCCCGACGCGCTCACGTGGGTGGTGCTGGGCGACTCGGCCGCCGTCGGGATCGGGGCCGAGAGCGTGGAGCGCACGTACGTGGCCCAGGTGGCCGAGCGGGTGGCCGCCGAGACCGGCCGGCCCGTGCGGGTGGTGAACCTCGCCGTCAGCGGGGCCATGGCGAAGGACGTGCTCGCCGACCAGCTGCCCCTCATGCCGGCGAGCGGGGTGGACGCGGTGACGTGCGTCGTCGGCGGCAACGACGTCACCTGGGCTTGGCGGTTCCGCGAGGCCGCCTTCGAGGAGCCCCTCGAGGCGATCGCCCGCGCCCTGCCCGCCGGCGCCACGCTGGGCCTGGTCCCGACGTTCCGCATCCCGCCGTTCGAGGCCCGCGTGCGCCGGGCGAACACGGTGGTGCGGCGGGTGGCCGCCCGGCACGGCCTCGGCGTGGCGGACGTGCACGCGGCCACGTGGCGGCGGAATCTGAGGCACCAGGTCAGCCGCCTGGCCCGGGACCTGTTCCACCCCAACGGCGCCGGCTACGAGGACTGGGCCGCGGCGGTCGCCCCCGAGGTGCTGCGGCAGGTGCGGGGTCAGGCACCGGCCGCCTGAGGACTCCTCCCCGCCGCGCGCGAAGCGCACATCCGGCGTCCCTCACACCGGGGGCTAGACGGGGACCCATGCGATGCATAGTCTCCCCTCACGCACTGCACGACGACCGGTCGGGCCGGCGTCCGGGAGCACGGGCTCCCCCGACCGACGGAGGTCCGCCTTGACCCCCTCACCCCCTTCCCTCCGCTCCGCCCGCCATGCCCTCCCGGCCACGACGGCGGCCCTGACCCTGGCCCTAACGCTCGCCGGCTGCTCCGGCGGCGGGGGCCCAGCGACGGCGTCCGGCACCACACCCTCCCCTGCGGCGTCCTCCGACACGACGCCGTCCCCGTCGAGCACGTCCGAGACCACCACGCCGTCCGCGGGCGGGCCAGCCTCCGGCACCACGGCGCCGAGCACTCCGGCGCCGGCCTCCGGGAGCGCCACGCAGGGTTCGGGCGGCGGCTCCACCGCCGGTGCCGGGTTCGTGCCCGAGGGCGCCGATCCCGCCAGGAACGGGGCTCTGCCGTTGAGCGAGGGCTTCCTCGCCGCCCTCCCGGAGGCCGCCGTCACGCACCGGGCGGGCAGTCCGACGGAGGACCCCCTGGCCCGGGCCCTGGAGGGCGTCGAGCTGCCCGGCACGCCCACGACGGACGTCAACGTGATCGCCTCCGAGCTGCAGGGCCTCCAGACCCCCGGGGAGGGGGGCGCGGCGATGGGCGGCGAACGCCCCGAGGGCACCCTGCGCCTGATGCTGCTGTGCGACGACCCGGACGCCGGCCCGTCCTCGGTGGGCATCCTCGGGGCGGACGGCTTCGCCGCCTACCAACCCCTGGGGTGGTCGGACCGCTGCGGCGGATACGTCGTCATGGTGCCGGAGTCGGACGCGGAGGACCTGGTGGTGAGCGCCGAGGCCCCCGAGGGCACCCGGTACCGCCTGAGCGTGATCACGGACCACGATCCGGTGGCCGACTGACCCCACCATCCCCGGGGCATCCTCTCCGGCAGGCCCTCCTGGATCCGGCAGGCCCTCCCGGAGCGGGGCCTGCGGACAGGCGGGCGGGGCCGCGTCCCCACGACGCGACCCCGCCCTCCTCCATCCACGGGCCGGCGGCAGGTGCCGGCCCTGGCCGTCAGCGTCCCCACGACGCCCCCGGCCGCCGACCGGGCACCCCTCCCCACGAAGGGCGCCCGGCCGGAGTCTCGTCACACGATCAATGGTCGTGCCCCTCGTGGCCCTCCGAGGGCTCGGCGCCGTGGTCGTGGCCCTCGTGGCCGTCGTCGTCGTGGTCCTCGTCACCGTGCGCGCCCTCCTCGGGCTTCACGGACTCGGGCTCGCCGGTGACCACGGCCATCTCGACGGGCGCGAAGTCCAGCTCCTTCTCGAGGACCTTCTCACCGGTCTCCAGGTCCACGGCCACGAGCCTCCGGTTCTCCGCGTCCGTCACGTAGGCGGTGTTCCCGGCGACCTTCAGGATCGGACCGGGCTCCTGCCACTCGTCCTTCTCCTTCCAGGGCTGGATCACGGGGTGCTCGGCGGTGACCTCACCGGTCTCCTCGTCGATCACGGTGACCTCGCCGTCGTAGGTCAGCACGACCGCGGAGCCGTCCTCAGCGCGGCCGAGCGAGCGGAACCAGTAGGACGAGCCGAGGTCCACGGTGGTGAGCTCATCGGTGCGGGTGTCGATGAGGGCGATCCCCGTGGGCCGCTCGACGGCCTCCGTCGGCTCCTCCTCGACCTTGTGATCCCCCAGGACGATGGGCGAGTCATGCAGCCCGAACAGGTTCCCGGAGCGCTGGTACTCGGTCTCGACGTCCACCTTGTGGAACTCGCCGTCCCGGTACACGACGGGCCCGTTCTCGCAGCCCATCACGACGACGTCGCCCGCCTCCGTCGGCTGGGCCGCGGCCTCGCCGTGACTGCCGGGGCAGTCGTCGGTCTCGGCCGTGACCTCGCCGGTCTTCGGGTCGATCACCTGGAGCGTGTTCCGGGAGTCCTCGGTGCCCTCCGTGGTGAAGAGGGTGCCGTCGGAGAGCTCGAGCGCCACGCCGTGGTGCGGGTCCGCGGTCTCGGACTCCGTCATGACGGGCATGAGGTCCGGGGTCGCCTTGTCCAGGTGGGTCGAGTCGAAGGTGCGGATCACGCCCGTGCCGTCCGCGAAGAGGGTGGTCCTGCCGTTGTGGGTGACGACGTGGCCGGGATGCTCACCCGGGAACGTCACGCCGGTCATGCCGGGCGCGGACTCGTAGTTGTGGACGTGATCGCCGTGGGCCTTGGCCTGGATGCCGGTGGAGAACACCTCCCAGCCGTTCCCGGTGGTCACCAGGACGTCCTTGCCGTTGCCGGCGTTGCTCAGCCGCGTGAAGCCCGTGACGTCCTGCTCCTTCACCACCTCACCGGACTCGGCGTCGAGCAGCGTGAGCCCGTCCTCGTGCGAGAGCAGGATGCGCGGCGTCACCGAGGAGACCTCGGTGGTCTGGGTCGGGTCGACGCGGTCCTCCTCGGAGACGGAGGAGGCCGCCGTCGCCTCACCCGCCGGCGACTCGGAGCCGCCCGAGGCGGAGGCGGGTGCCGACGTCGGGCCGGACGGGGCGGCGTCCCCGCCGCACGCCGTCAGGGCGATGGCCGCGGCGGCGAGGGTGGCGGAGAAGGTGGCGGCGCGCGCGGCACGGCGCTGCGGGGCGGAGTGGGACACGGGGAGCCTTTCACGAGGGCGAGAAGATGCGACTGATTCCCAATAACGATTGATGCGGATGCTTCGCAATATGATGACGGCGGGTGCCGCCCCGTCGCGGGAACCGGCACGTGACGCCCTCGACGCGGCGACCGGGCCGTCAACGGCACGCCGCTCGAGCGCCACTACCGGCTGGGCGGCTGAGGCGCCGGCCGGTGCGGCGCGCGGCGGGGCCCGTCAGGCCAGGCCGCGCGCCGCGTGCCAGGCGGCGATCCGCTCGAGCGCCTCGTGGACGGCTTCCGGGCCGGCTGCGAAGGAGAGGCGGACGAACTCGGGCCCGTGGACGGCGTCGAAGTCGTCGCCGGGGGTCAGCGCGACGCCGGCCTCCTCCAGCAGGGCGGCGCAGTAGCCGACGGCGCTGCCGAACTCCGCCAGCATGCCCGGGGCGAGGCGGGCCCACAGGTAGAAGGCGCCGTCGGCGGGGGCGGCGTCGGCCCAGCCGAGCCGGGGCAGGGCGGCCAGCACGACGCCGCGCGTCGCCGTGAAGCCGCCGGCCTGCTCCTCGCAGAACGCGTAGGCGTCCTCGCCGAATGCCTCGACCGCCGCGCGCTGCGCCGCCGCGGGCGGGCACAGGGCCACGGAGCCGGCGAGCCCGTCGATCGCGCCGGCGAGGTCCTCCGGCATGAGCATCCAGCCCAGCCGCCAGCCGGGCATGCCCCAGTACTTGGAGAACGAGCTGACCACGAGCGCGGTGCGGGAGGTGCGCCATGCGCAGGCGCCGGGCCCCTGCCCGTCCGTGTGCACGATGCCGTGGTAGATCTCGTCCGAGACGAGCCGCACACCGCGTTCCTCGCACCAGCGGGCGAGCTCGGCGAGCTCGTCGGCGCTGACCATCGTGCCCGTGGGATTGGCCGGGGAGGCGAGCACGAGCCCCGCGACCGGGCCCTCCGCGAGCGCCGCCTCCAGGTGGGCGACCGTGGGCTGGTAGCGGGTGCCGGCGTCGACGTCCACGTCCACCACCTCCACCCCGAGCGCCGTGAGGATGTTGCGGTACGCGGGGTAACCGGGGCGCGACAGGAGCACGCGTTCCCCCGGGGAGAACGCCGCGAGGAAGCCGAGCATGAACGCCCCCGAGGAGCCGGTGGTGATCGCGACCTGCTCGGGGCGCACGTCGAGCCCGTACCAGCGGCGGTAGTGGCCGGCGACGGCGGGCGGGGCGCCCCCGCCCGGCTCCCCCGCGCACAGGCTGACGACGTCGTGGCCGGCAGCACGCAGTGCGGCGACCCGGCCAAGGATGCTCATCACCGTGAACGGCGGCACCTGCGACCGGGCGGACGGCACGAAGGTGGGGGTGGTGGGGGCAGGGGCTGGGGCGGCGGTGCTGGCGGGGGCGGCGGTGCTGGAACGGGGCGGGCGACGCATGGCCCGAGGCTACCCCCCGCTTTCGTTCGGGAAACGGCGCCCCGGGGACCACTTTCGTTGACGAAACGGGCGGGAGGGCCGCCGTTTCCCGAACGAAAACGTCTCGACACGCCGCCGTTTCCCGAACGAAAACGTCCGGCCCGCCTCGCGCGGCCCTCACTCCTCGGCGCCGAGCATCTCCCGGATGTCCTCGGCGGTGAGGGAGTCGGTGAAGGCGCCGGCGCCGGAGTCGTCGGACTCGTCCATGAGCGCGCCGAACAGCTCGGCCTTGCGCCACTGCAGCTCGAGCACCTTCTCCTCGATCGTCCCCTCGGACACGAGCCGGTAGACCATCACGGTCCGCTCCTGCCCGATCCGGTGCGCCCGGTCCACGGCCTGCGCCTCCGCGGCGGGGTTCCACCAGGGATCCATGAGGAACACGTAGTCCGCCTCGGTGAGGGTCAGGCCGAAGCCGCCCGCCTTCAGGGAGATCAGGAACACCGGCGCCTCGCCCTCGCGGAAGCCGCGGATCACGTCGGCGCGCCCGCGCGTGGAGCCGTCGAGGTACGCGTGCTCGATCTCCAGGTGGTCCAGCTCCTCGGCGATCACCCGCAGGAAGCTCGTGAACTGGCTGAACACGATCACGCGGTGCCCCTCGCCGATCACCTCGGTGAGGTCGTCGAGGAACCGCTCGAGCTTCGAGCTGGGCACGGAGGCGTACTGGTCGTCGACGATCTGCGGCGCCAGCGCGAGCATCCGCAGCAGCGTGAGCGACTTGAAGATGGTGAACCGGTTGCCGTCCATGTCCCCGAGCAGGCCCAACACCTTGCGGCGCTCGCGCTGGAGCACGCGGTCGTAGAGCTTGCGGTGGGCCGGCTCGAGCTCCACCTGGAGGATCTGCTCCTGCTTGGACGGCAGGTCCTTCGCCACGAGCTCCTTGGAGCGGCGCAGCATGAACGGGCGCACGCGGCGGCGCAGGGCCGCCATCCGCTCAGGGTCCCCCCCGGTCTCGATGGGGGTCACGTAGGTCTCGCGGAACCGGCGGTGGCTCGGGAACAGGCCCGGCACGACGACGCCCAGCAGCGCCCACAGGTCGCTGAGGGAGTTCTCCATCGGCGTGCCGGTGATGGCCAGCCGGAAGGGGGCGCGCAGGTCGCGGGCCACCGTGTGCACCTTCGCGGCGCGGTTCTTCAGGAACTGCGCCTCGTCGAAGACCACCCCGCCCCAGTCCAGTCCGCCGTACTGGCCGGCGTCGATCCTCAGGAGCGTGTAGCTGGTGACCACCACGTCCGCCCCCGCCACCTCGTCCGCCACGGCGGTGCCGCGCTTGCGGCTGGTGGTGTCCAGGACGCGCACGTCGAGGTCCGGGGTGAACTTCTCGGCCTCGGCCGCCCACACGGACACCACGGAGCTCGGCGCGACCACGAGGAACGGCGGCCGCTCGGGCCGGGCCTGGCGTGCGTGGGCGAAGAGCGCGAGGGTCTGGACGGTCTTGCCCAGGCCCATGTCGTCGGCCAGGATCCCGCCGAGGTCCTGCTCCCACAGGAACGCGAGCCAGCGCAGGCCCTCCTCCTGGTAGGGGCGCAGGTCGGCCTTCAGGCCGGCGGGGCGCGGGGCCTCGGGGAGGCGCTCGACGGCGGCCAGACGCCCGACGGCGGCGGTCCACTCCGGGTCCTCGTCCACCTCGTCCGCGAGCTCCTTGAGGTCCTCCCAGAAGCCGACCTGGTGCCGTGAGACGGGGGTGTGCTCCGGGGTCCACTCCTGCAGGGTGGCGGCCTCGGAGAGCAGGGCGCGCAGCCGGTCGAAGGCGGGGTGGTCGAGGCCCAGGTAGGAGCCGTCCGCGAGGATCAGCGTGGTCCTGCCCTGCACGAGCGCGGTGAAGAGCTCCACGAACGGCAGCACGTGCCCGTCCACGGAGACCTGCACGCCGAGGTCGAACCAGTCGTTCTGCGTGGCCTTCGTGCCGACCTCGATGCGCGGGGCGGCCTTCAGCTCGCGGTAGTCGGGGCGGTCGCCGGTGACGTCCACGCGCACGTGGTCCGCGCGCTGCAGCAGCGGCAGCACCTGCTCGGAGAACCGGGCGGCGCCCACGCCCTCGAGGACCTGCTCCTCCGCACGGCCGGCGCGCGGCCAGAGCTCGGCCACGGCGCGCAGCACCGCGTCCTCGTGCCGGGTGTCCCGCAGGGGGTCGCCGCCGGCGTCGAGGCCGAGTTCGCGGGGCGGGTCGAAGTAGAGCCAGGACCAGCGCAGCACGAGCTCGTGGCCGGGTCGGAAGTCGGCGCGCAGCCGCAGCACGGGCGGCTCGAACTCGGGCAGCTCCACGGAGGCGTCGCCGCTGGTCACGGGCAGGGCGCCACGCAGCCGCGGGTAGATCCGGCCGAGGAACTCCTCGCGGTCCGCGGCGGGCACGCGCACGGGCTCGCCGGCGAGCACGAGCTGCTGCACGGCCTCGGGGACGGGGCGTGCGGCGGGGATCAGGTGGAGCACGGCCTCCTCGTCCGTGAGCTCCACGCGGTAGAAGCCGATGCCTCCCACGGCGTGCACACCGCTCAGCCCGGGGCCGGGCGGGGCCGGGTCCAGGGACGGGGCCACGTCCAGACCGCCGTCGGGGGCGCGGGTGACGTCCAGCCCGACGGCGACGGGCGCCTCCAGCACCACGTCCGTCAGCAGCCCCAGCGGCACGAGCTCCACCCCGACCTCGCGGGCCTCCGCGAGCAGCTGCCAGATCCGCGGGGAGTCGAAGACGTGCAGACCGAACCAGGCGTCGCCCGGGTAGGAGTCCTCGGCCTGGACCTGACGCCAGATCAGGCGCATCGCCCGCTCCTGGGCGGGGGCGAACTCGGCGCGCGGGAACTGGAACGCCTTCCACGTCAGCCCGCCCTTGATCCACGTCCCCTTGGCCCCGCGCTTGAGCGGGCGCACGGTCACGTACAGCGGGCGGCCCTCGCGCACCTGCTCCTCCCCGGCGGTCGCCGGGCCCCACTGCTGGAACGCGTTGCGGGAGGACTCGGCCACGAGCTCCACGCCGATCGCCAGCGCGGGCGGCGTGCCCACCCGGCGCGGGCCGTGGAGTCCGGCCAGCGGCTCCATGACCCGTCGCCAGTCCAGGCCGGCAGGGGGTGGGGGTGCCGCCCCGTCCGCGGCCGGGGCGTCGATGCCGGCCGGGCCGCCGTCGTCGTGGCCCCGTCCGGCGGGCGCGGGCAGCGCGTCCGCCGTGGTGACCATCTCGGCGAGCTTGCGGCGGGCGTCGTCGAGGGCCTGGTCGGCGTCGAGGCGGACCACCTGGTAGAGCGCGGCGGCCACGTGCTTGCAGTCCGTCCCGACCGGGCACGTGCAGCGCCCGCCCACCGGCTCCATGAGGGCGCCGGCGCCGTCCTCGGCGGCGTCGTCGTAGGCCTCCTGCAGCTGCACCTGCACCCGGTAGGGGCTGGGCGCGGTGCCCTGGACGGAGGCGCTCAGACGGCCGGTGGCGGCGTCGTAGCGCAGGCGCCCCACGGCGCCCGACGCGGCCACGGCGAAGCCGCGGTCCGCGCTGGTGGGCCCGACGACGGCGCGGATGGCCTCGGTGCGCAGGTGCGGCAGGACGTCTCCGGAATCTGCAGTGGCCATAGCGAGCAGTCTTTCACGGACCGTGCCGGACCCGCTCCGGCCTGCGCCAACCCGGGGGGGCGTGCCGACCCCCGGGCCCCGGCTCCGCACACCCGAGACCTTCAGGCCGGCCCGCCCCGGACCCTAGAGTGCGCCCATGGCGTCCACACAGCCCTCCCCCGTCCCCGCCGGTGCCACGCCGGCGCCCCACACCTCCCCCCTCGGCTTGTCCCTGCCGGAAGGCCGGGGCCGTCGCGTCCTCGTCACCGGTGCCACCGGGTACGTGGGCGGGCGCCTCATCCCCGAGCTGCTCGCCGCCGGCTTCGACGTCCGGGCCGGCGCCCGCAACCCCTCCGACCTCGCGGACCGGCCGTGGTCGGACAGCATCGAGGCGGTGGAGCTCGACCTCACCGAGGCGGACCTCGTCGAAGCCGCCATGCAGGACGTGCACACCGTGCTCTACCTCGTGCACTCCATGGGCGGGGGCGGCGACTTCGTGGCCCAGGAGCAGCGGATCGCGGACATCGTGGGCACCGCCGCGGACACGGCCGGCGTGGCCCAGCTCGTCTATCTCTCCGGCCTGCACCCGGACACGATCCCCGTCGCGGAGCTGTCCGACCACATGCGCTCCCGCGCGCTCGTGGCCGAACGTCTCGAGCGGGCGGCGACCCCGGCGCTGACGTTCGAGGCCGGGGTGATCATCGGCTCGGGCTCCACCTCGTTCGAGATGATCCGCCACCTCGCCGAGCGGCTGCCCGTGATGCCCGGCCCGTCCTGGCTGAAGAACCGGGTGGAGCCGCTGGCGATCCGCGACGTCCTGTACTACCTGCTGCAGGCCTGCGCCCTCCCGGAGCCCGTGCAGCTGAGGGCCCAGATCGGCAACGGACATCCCCAGTCGTTCGCGAGTGTGCTGGTGGACTATGCCAAGGCCGCCGGCCTGTCCCGGCGCATCGTGATCCCCACCCCGTTGCCCTTGAAGACCCTGGCGGGCTTCTGGATCGGCATGGTGACCCCCATCCCGGTCGCGGTGGCCCTGCCCCTGGCCGCATCGCTCGCCGAGGAGGCGGTCGTGGAGGACCGCTCGGTCCGCGACCTCATCCCGGACCCGCCGGGCGGGCTGACCTCCTACATGGACGCCGTGCGGCTGGCGCTGAAGCGGGAGAAGGAGGGCCCCCTGGACGTCACCTTCGACGCGGACCTCCAGAGCTCCGCGGGCCCGGCCGCCCCCCTGCCCTCGGATCCCGAGTGGGCCGGCACCACGGTCTACACGGACGAGCGCGAGCGCGAGTCCGACCTGCCCGCGCAGGAGGTGTGGCCGGTGATCGAGTCGGTGGGCGGCGCGAACGGATGGTATTCGACCCCGCTGCTGTGGAAGATCCGCGGGCTGATGGACAAGCTGGTCGGCGGGCCCGGCCTGACCCGCGGCCGGCGGGACCCGGACCACCTGCGACGCGGCGACGTGGTGGACTGGTGGCGGGTGGAGGACGTGGAGCCGGGGCGGCGGCTGACGCTGCGGGCGGAGATGAAGGCCGGCGGGCGGGCCTGGCTGCAGCTGGCCACCGAGCCGCGGGAGGGCGGGGGCTCCGTCTACCGCCAGCGGGCGGTCTTCATGCCGGACGGCCTGCTCGGACGCGCCTACTGGACCGCCATCCTGCCCTTCCACGCCGTGGTGTTCCCGGAGATGGCCGCGAACATCCTGGCCGAGGCCCAACGCCGGCACGAGGGCGGCGAGCGTCCCCGCACCCGCGGCCTGCTGCGGTCGCTGGTGGACCGGCTGCCCCTGCGTCGCAACCCGCTGGACAGGCGAGCGCGCGACGCCGACGGCGCTCAGTCCCGGGACTGACCGTCGGGGCCACGCCCCCAGCGGGACCGGGGGTGTGCCCGGGCCGCCCGGCGCAGCCAACGCCGCCCGGGGGACAGTCGGGCCCAGTTGACCTGCAGGGTGGTGACCGCCATCCGGCCCTGCCGCACCCGCTGGCGCAGGGAGTGGAAGATGCGCCCGGCGACCTCCACCCGCAGGTCCGGATCGAACCGGATCCGGCGGCCGGCCAGGGCCAGCTGGAAGGACAGGTCCAGGTCATCGTGCACGTCCCCGCGTTCGCGGTGGACGCGGGTCCGCACAGCCTGCCACGCCTCGGCGCGCAGGGCGCAGTTGGAGCCCCAGACGGGGGTGGCCGCCACCGCGGCGCCCGCCCCCCAGCGGTACGTGCCGGTGTAGAGCGCCGCCCGCACCTGTCCCCGGAGGCCGGGCTGGTCGTGGAAGGTCCCCGGCCCGGTGAGGGCGTCGAGCCCGGGGTCGGCGTCGAACCGGGCCACGATCCGTTCGAGCCAGTCCGCGGGCATCCGCGTGTCGGCGTCGCAGCGCACCAGCAGCTCCCCGACCGCGGCGTCCAGGCCGGCGGCCGCCGCGGCCGGGACCCCGCGGCGCGGCTCGCGCACCACCCGCGCGCCGGCGGCGCGGGCGAGCACCGCCGAGTCGTCCACGCAGCCGTTGTCCACCACCACCACCTCCAGCGCCGGCCGGCTCTGGGCGGCCAGCAGCGCGAGGCACACGCGCAGGTGCTCGGCGTCGTCGAGCACCGGGACGACCACGGAGACCGTGGGGCGGGCCGGGGTCACCGGGTGCGCCCCCGGCACACGGCGAGGGCGGCGCCGACCCCGGCGCCGACGAGATCGGCGGCGAGGTCGCCGATGGTGTCCGTGTAGCCCACGCCGATCTCCGGGGTCACCGCCGTGTGCCCCCACCATTCGGCCAGCTCCCACACCACGCCCAGGGCCACGGCGGCGGCCGCGATCCCCAGCCCGGCCAGGCCCGGGCCGAGCAGCGCCACGGCCTGCCCGGCCTCGGTCCCCCGACGCCGGAGCCACGCCCCCACCACCAGTGCCGTCAGACAGGCGACCACGGCGGAGGCGGCGGCGTGCACGAGCAGGTCCAGCCACGGCACCCGCGGGTAGAGGCCGATGACGCTCAGCCACCCGGCCAGCAGCAGGACCGCCTGCGCGGCCCAGTCCAGGGCGCCGCCCGGGGCGAGCCAGCGGGTGAGCCACTGGGAGCCGAACACGAGCAGCATCGCCGCCGCGGACGGCCATCCGGCGTGCACCGCCGCGACCGGGACGAGGATCAGGCCGAGCGCGCGCAGCAGGTCTGCGGGGATCAACGGCAGCATGTCAGCGATCGTCCGGGTGGGGGCGGCGTCCCGGCCGACGGCCGCGCCGATCGGCACGACGGCTCGTCAGCAGCAGCCAGAGCGCCGGCAGCAGCAGGGCGGAGCCGAGCGGGTAGGCGAAGTCCTCCACGGGCGCCTGGCCCACGTAGGCACCCACCAGCAGCTCATGGCCGTAGTCGAAGAGCCCCGCGGCGATCATCACGTTGTCGAAGACCGCCGTGAGGGCCCACAGGGCCACCAGGGTGGCCGCCACGGCCCGCAGGTGCTCGCCCCGCACGCGGCCGACGAGGGCGGCGCCCACGAGCACGGCCAGGGCGAAGCCCACGAAGACGAGGACGAGGTCGAGGAAGGTCACCGGCTCCCCCGGTCGGTCGGATCGGCCGCCGTCGCGGCACGGGCGTCACCTCGCCGGCCGCGCAGCAGGCGCAGCGCCCCGGTGAACAGCACCATCGTGATCTGGCTGAGGAAGAGCAGGAAGAACCCCTCCTCCAGGGGCAGCTGGGGGGCGAGCATCACCCCGGTCATGTAGGGCGACTGCCGGTGCAGGAACACGCCTTCGGCGATCCCCCACAGGTCCCAGGCGAAGAAGTAGGCCACCCCGGCGGCCAGCACCAGCAGCGCCGGGAGCGGGCGATGCCACAGGAACAGCTCGAAGCGCCGGTCCACCAGCAGCATGCAGCCGATGACACCCAGCAGGGCCAGCAGGTAGATCATGCCGCCGCCCCCCGGGTCAGCGCCCACCCGATCAGCAGCAGGGTCACGAGGAAGCCGGTCACGTAGTTCAGCGGAAGGAACAGCTGCCAGCCGCGGTGGGCCGCGCCCGAGGTGGCGTCCGTGATGCGGCGGAAGCGCAGGGTGTTCACCACGTAGGGCACGGCCAGCAGCGCCGCGAGCGGGCCCGGCGGGTCGGTGGCCAGCAGCAGCAGGCCCGCCGCCGCGTACAGGCCGGCGGCGAGCAGGACGGTGCGCCGAGCGCCCAGCACGGTGGCCACCGAGGCCAGGCCCCCCTCCCGGTCCGGCACCACGTCCTGCACCGCCCCGAACATCTGCGAGGCCATGCCCCACAGGAAGAACGCCCCCAGCAGCGCCGCCAGGGCGGGCGTGGGGGTCGCCCCGGCCAGCGCGAGGCCGTAGACCGCGGGGGAGACGAAGTGGGTGGCGGAGGTGGCGGCGTCCAGGAAGGGCCGCTCCTTGAACCGCAGCCCCGCCCAGGAGTACGCCACCACCGCGAACAGGCTCACCGCGAGCACCAGCACGGCGGCCCACTCGCCCCGCACGGCGGACCAGCCCGCGAGCACGGCCACGAACGGCACGGGCAGCAGCACCGACCACGCCAGCACCCGGCGGCGCACCGCGGGGTCGCCCAGCACGGAGCCCTCCACACCCCCCTTGCGGGGGTTGCGCAGGTCCGAGGCGAAGTCGAACACGTCATTGATGCCGTACATGGCCAGGTTGTAGGGCACCAGGAAGAACACGACGCCCAGGACCACCAGCCACGCGGGCAGCCCCCCGGTCAGGATCGCGGCGGCGGCGAACGGGTAGGCCGTGTTCACCCAGCTGACCGGCCGGGACACCCAGAAGAGGGTGCGGATCATGTGCCGCTCCCCCCGGGGCCCGCGGGCCGGGCCCTGCGCGCGTCGTGGCGCAGTTCGTCCCGGACCACTTCGGCGGAGATCAGGCACATGGGCACCCCGATTCCCGGGCGCACCGAGGAGCCCGCGTACATCAGGCCGGCCACGTCCGCGTCCCGCACCGAGGGGCGGAACATGGCCGACTGCGCCAGCGTGTGCCCGGGGCCCAGCAGCGAACCCCGCCAGGCGTGCACGTCCGCGGCGAAGTCACCGGGCCCGTAGGTGCGCCGCACCACGATGCGCTCGGCCAGGTCGGGGATCCCGGCCCAGCGGGCCAGCTGATCGAGGGCCCGGTCCGCCACGGCCTCCACCTGGGCGTCCCCGGCGCGGTCCACCCGCCAGCCCTGGCCGTCACGGACCCGGATGCCGCCGCGCCCCCACCCCGGCTCGGCGGGGGCCGGGACGAGGATGAAGAGGTTCTCGTCGCCCTCCGGGGCCACGCCCGGGTCCGTGGCGGAGGTGCGCGAGACGTAGATCGACGTGTCCGCGGCGAGGTCCTCCCCCCGCTCGATGCGCCCGAAGTTGTCCTCCCAGTCCGCCGTGAACAGCAGGGTGTGATGGGCCAGCTGGGGCAGGGATCCGCGCACCCCCACGCACACGAGCACGCCGGAGGGGCCGGGGTCGCGCCGGTCCCACGTGGACTCCGCGACGCGCCGGCCGGGAGGCAGCAGACGGGTCTGCACGTGGTGCAGGTCCGCGGCGGCCACCACCACATCGGCGTCGAGGCGTCCCGCGGCGCCGTCGTCGGACCGCCAGGCGACGCCGGTCACCCGGCCCGGGCGGCGACGTCGGCCCTCGTCCCCGCGGGCTGCTCCCGGCCTGGGCAGGCGGGCGGCCAGGCGTCCGAGGCGGCCGGCGGGGGCGGGACGGTCCGCGACCTCCACGGCGGTCGCCTCGACCCCGGTGCGGATCTCCACGCCGGCCTCGCGCACGACCTCCGCCATGGCGTCCACGAGGGCCGCGAACCCGCCGAGGGGGTACTGCACGCCGTCGGCGAGGTCCAGATGGGACATCAGGTGGTACATGGCGGGGGCACGGTCGGGGGACGTGCCGAGGAAGACCGCCGGGTAGCCCAGGATCTGGCGCAGCCGGGGGTCCTGGAAGCGGGCCGCGACGTGGGAGCGCAGGCCCCCCAGCAGCTGGGGCCCGAGGGCCGGCAGGGCGCGCAGGACGTCCGGGTGGGCCAGGGCGGCCGGCCGGCGGAAGTCCGTGTAGAGGAAGTGCTCCTTGGCGAGCCCGTAGATCCGGGACGCGGAGTCGAGGTAGGCCCGCAGCCGGCGCCCGGCGCCGGGCTCGAGGGACTCGAACAGCGTCTCCGCGTGGCCGGTGCGCACGTCCACGGGGGGCTCGTGGAGGTGCCCCTCGAAGTACACCCGGTAGCCGGGGTCCAGACGGCGCAGGTCCAGCCGTTCGGCGGCGGAGGTCCCCATGAGGCGGAACCAGCGGTCGATCACCTCGGGCATCAGGTACCAGGAGGGCCCGGTATCGAAGGTGAACCCCGCCTCGGACCAGCGTCCGGCACGGCCGCCCAGGACGGCGCCGCGCTCCAGCAGCGTCACCCGGTGCCCGTCGCGGGCCAACAGGCCCGCCGTGGCCAGTCCGGCGAAACCGCCGCCCACCACCACGGTGCGCGGGCCGAGAGCGGTGTCCCGGGCGCTCATCGGCGGCCTCCCCGGCGGCCCCGTGCCAGGACGCGGGCGGCGATCCGGGCCTTCTGATGGTCCGGCACCCGGACACGGCGGTGGGCCAGCTCGGCCGCCGGGGTCGCCTCGATCCGGTCCACCAGGGCCGCGAACAGTCCGTGCGCCAGGGCCACGGCGCGCCCGGCCCCGGGGTCCAGGACACGGATGCCGGGCAGGGCGGCGTCGAGGTCGGCGCGGACCTCGGCCACGAGCTCGGCCTTGCGGGCCTCGGTGAGCACGCCCGGTGCGGCACCGGGCAGGTAGGTGCGGCCCAGCTCGTGGTGGTCCGCGGCCAGGTCCCTGAGGAAGTTGACCTTCTGGAACGCCGCCCCCAGCCGGGAGGCCTGCGCGCGCAGCTCCTGCCGCTGGCCCGGGGTCCGGGCCCGCGTGCCGGGGAGGGAGAGGAAGACCTGCAGGCACATCAGCCCCACCACCTCGGCCGAGCCGTGGATGTAGGCGTCCAGGGACTCGGCGCCGTGCTCGCGGATCCCCAGGTCCGCGCGCATGGAGGCGAAGAAGGGACGGGTCAGCTCCGGGGTGATGCCGTGGCGACGGGCCACGTCGGCGAAGGCGTGCAGGACCGGGTCGGTGGCGAAGCCCGACGCCATCGCGGCCTCACACGCCCGCTCGTAGTCGTCCAGGGCGGCGCGGACCCCGGCCTCGTCGAGCCCGGCGGCCACCGCGACGCCGTCGACCACCTCGTCGGCGACGCGGACCATGGCGTAGATCGTGGCCACGTCCTGGCGTGCCTGCCGGGGCAGGGTGCGGCAGGCCCAGGAGAAGGACGTGGAGTAGCGGCGGATCACCTGGGCCGCTGCGGTGTGGGCCGTCCGCGTGTACAGCGCGGCAGGGCTCGGGGTGGGCGCGGCCATCTCAGGACCTCCGGGTCAGCACGGCGTGGCAGGCGTCGGCGAACTCCGCCCGGACCGTCTCGTCCAGGGGCAGGGCCGCGATGCGCTCGCGGGCGCGGACGGTGAGCTCGGCGGCGACGTCGAGGGCGTGCTCCCGGGCACCGGCCGCCTCGAGGGCGCGGCGGGCGGCCTCGATGTCCGCGGGGGTGGCCGGGCCCGCGTCGAGCAGGGCGCGGACGGCGGGGATGCGGCGGCCGTGGGCGGTGAGCACGGTGGCCTTGCCCTCGCGCAGGTCGCCGTCGGCGGACTTGCCGGTCTCCCCGGGATCGCCGAACACGCCGAGGACGTCGTCGATCACCTGGTAGGCGGCGCCGAGGTCGGCGCCGGCCTCGCCCATCGCCCGGGCGAGGTCGGGATCCGCCCCGGCCAGGAGGGCGCCGGCGCGCAGGGGCGCGCCGACCGTGTAGTGCGCCGTCTTGAGCCGTTGCATGGCGAGGATGCGGTCGGGATCGGGCTCCTCACCGGTGTGGCGGGACAGCCCCAGGAGCACGTCCTCGAGCTCGCCGGCCGCAGTCACGGCGGCGGCGTCGAAGACGACGGCGGCGGCCTCGGCGGCCCGGGCGGTGTCGGCGGCACAGGTGGCGGCGAGCCGGAACGCCTGGGTGAGCAGGACGTCCCCCGCGATGAGGGCGACGGCGACCCCGGCGTGGGCGGCGTCCGCGGCGGGCACCCCGCGGGCCTCGAGGCGGTGCCGGGCGGAGGCGTGCACGGCGGGCTGGCCGCGCCGCAGCACGTCCCGATCGATGACGTCGTCGTGGACGAGCAGCGCGGTGTGCAGCAGTTCGAAGGCGGCCCCGAGTCGGTCGACGGCAGCGCGGCCGGACGGAGGGACCGGGTCGGCGGTCGCCAGGCGCCAGCCGAGCTCGACGAGACGGGGGCGGATGAGCTTGCCGGCGCCCACATGGACGTGGAGCGAGTCGAGCAGCTCGGCGAAGGCGGCGGATCCGGGCGCCTGGGCCGCGGCGTGTCGGAGCGCGGCGTCCAGCTCGGCGGTCACCCCGGAGAGCGCGGCCTCGCCGCCCGTCCTCGCTTCACCCATGGCGCCTCCTCGGTGGCGGACACGACGCGGCACCGACCGCCGCACCTGTTCGACCGTCTAACTTCTGGACGCAGAAGACACTACGGGCCGCGCCGGTCCCGCGTCCATCCGCGGCGGTCCCGGGCGGCGCGATCTCACGACGCACGGGGCCGCCGGCGGGATCAGGCGTCGGCGGACGCCGTCTCCAGGGTGATCTCCGGGTCCACGATCTGACCCTCCCACTCACCGGAGACCCCGTACACGACGCAGTGCTTCTCGTCGGTGCCGTAGTTGCCCAGCTCGGAGGAGGTCAGGACGGCCCCGTTCAGCTGGTCCTCCTTCTCCTCGCTCAGGCGCTGGGCCTGGGCGGTGCAGGTCTGGGCGGCGGCGGGGTCGGCCTCCTCACCCTCGGCCACGGCCGGCACGGCCCACAGGTACTCCGCGGTGTGGGCGCCCTCGCAGTCGGTGGTCTCGAAGGAGGACAGGTCACGCGCGCCGAGCGGGGCGGTGAAGCACGTGCCGGCCTCGTAGTCGGCCGGGGCCGCGGACAGCGACGACGCCGAGGCGGACGAGGACTCCGCACCCTGCGTGGACGCGGAGGCGGGCGCCGTCGTCGAGGCGGACGCGTCGGCGTCGGACGAGTCCTGACCGCCGCACGCGGTGAGGGCCAGCAGCGCGGCAGCGGACAGGCCGGCAAGACGGGCGGAACGGGACAGGGCGGCGAAGGCCATGGGATGCTCTCCTGGAGTGACGTGGGACGCGCCGGGGTGTGGCGCCGACCTCAGCACTCTAGCCACGCCCGGCCGTCGGGATCGGGCCGAGGTGACGTGGCCCACATCTGATGGGCGGCCCGGCTCGCCTGCCACACTGAGAGGCATGCAGACCCCGGCCACGCCCTCCCCGCACGACCGCCCCTCCCCCGTCGTCCGACCGTGGATGGCGGCCTCGGACGTCCCGGTCGCAGGCCCCGACGACGTCGAGCGCGTGGTCCTGCTCTCCCCGGCGGGCGAGGCCGTGGGCACGGAGGCCAAGGCCGCGGTCCACCGCCGCACCGAGGACGGCGGCACGCCCCTGCACCTGGCCTTCTCCTGTCACGTGTACGACGAGGCCGGCCGGTTCCTGCTCACCCGCCGGGCGCTGGGCAAGGCGGCGTTCCCCGGGGTGTGGACCAACGGGTTCTGCGGGCACCCCGGCCCCGGCGAGTCCCCCGCGGAGGCCGTGCTGCGCCGCGCCCCGCAGGAGCTGGGCGTGGAGGTGTCCGACGTCGTCGAGGTGCTCCCCGACTTCCGCTACCGGGCCGCGGACGCCTCCGGCATGGAGGAGCACGAGGTCTGCCCGGTGTTCCGAGCCCGGATGCACGGCGACCCCGCCCCGGAGCGGGACGAGGTCGCGGAGTGGTGCTGGGTGGAGCCGGCCGGTCTGGCCGCCGCCCTGGCCGCCGTCCCCCGGGCGTTCAGCCCGTGGCTCGTGGAGCAGTGGCGGCAGGGGGCGTTCGACCCGCGGTGAGCGGGCGGCGCGGCCACGACGCGCGGGTCGTCAGCGGCCGTTGACGTCGTCGGCCGTGGACTGCACGGCCTCGTCCTGCCCCGGCTCGGCCTCGTCCTGCTGGCCCTGCTGTTCCTCGGCCAGGCGGTGGACCTCTGCGATGTCGAGGCCCTTGACCTGCTCGAGCAGCTGCTCGAGCGCGGTGCCCGGCAGGGCGCCGGCCTGGGAGAACACGAGCACGCCGCCGCGGAAGGCCATGAGCGTGGGGATGGAGGTGATGCCGGCCATCGCCGCCAGCTGCTGCTGGTCCTCCGTGTCGACCTTGGCGAACACGACGTCGTCGTGCTTCTCCGAGGCGGCCTCGAACACGGGGGCGAACTGGCGGCACGGGCCGCACCAGCCGGCCCAGAAGTCCACGAGCACGGTGTCGTTCTCGGCGACGGTGGAGCCGAACTCCTCGAGGGTCAGGTCCTTGGTGGCCACGGTGGGTCCTTTCGTCAGCGGGGCCGACGCGAGCGCGTCGGCGATCGTCCTGCCGACCACAACGGACGCCCCGCCGCACCTATTCCGCCCCACCCCCGCTTTCGTTCGGGAAACGGCGGCGTGTCCCGGCACTTTCGTTCGAGAAACGGGTGCCTTCCACGCACTGTCGTGGCCGAGACGGGCGCCGTCGTCGTCGCTTCCTAGACTGACCGCATGACCGCCACTCCCGCCCTGCCCCTGCTCGTGATCAACGGCCCCAACCTGAACCTGCTCGGCACCCGCGAGCCCGAGGTCTACGGCACGGCCACCCTCGACGACGTCCATGCGCTCACCGAGGCCCGCGCGGCCGAGCACGGGCTGACCGTTGACTTCCGACAGTCCAACCACGAGGGCGAGCTCATCGACTGGATCCAGGAGGCCCGCACCTCCCACGCGGGCGTCCTCATCAACCCCGCCGCGTACTCGCACACCTCCATCGCGATCCGCGACGCCCTCGCCGCCGTGGACCGGCCGATCGCCGAGGTGCACATCTCCAACATCCACCGGCGCGAGGCGTTCCGACACCACTCGCACGTCTCCGCCGTCGCCGACGTCGTGATCGCCGGGGCGGGCGTCCAGGGCTACGCCCTGGCCGTCGACTGGCTCGCCGCGGCTGTGCGCCGCTGAGCGCTGGTCAGACCCCGCCTGGCCGTGCCTAGGGTCGGTGCTACGAACCGGTGGCCGCATTCAGGCCGCCGGCACCCGACGACGAAGGAGTCACGCCATGGGCACCCAGGATCCCCGCGCCCGTCTGCTCGAGAGGCTCGCGAAGGTGCACGTCTGCATGCTGACCACCGCTGAGCGGGACGGCACGCTCGTCACCCGCCCGATGGGCCTGCAGCAGGCCGAGGACGGTGGCACGCTCTGGTTCATGACGCGCTCCACCTCCGACGTCGCCGCGGACGCTCCGCAGCGCCCGGTCAACGTCGCCGTGCAGGACAAGGACTTCTGGGCCTCCCTCGCGGGCCACGGTCAGCTCGTCCGCGACGACGCCCGCAAGAAGGAGTTCTGGAACCCGGCCACCGAGGCGTTCTTCGGTGAGGGCTCGAGCCCCGAGGATCCGCAGATCGTGCTCGTGCGCGTGGATGTGCAGACCGCCCAGTTCTGGGAGTCACCGGGCGCGGTGGCCACCGCCGTCGAGATGGTGAAGGCCAAGGTCACCGGCGGGACCGCCGAGCCGGGCGACAGCGAGACCGTCCGCTTCTGACGGCGCCTCCCGACGCCGGCCCCGCGGCTCCTCCGCGGACGGGCCGGTGAGCGCCGCGCGAGGGGCCTCGGCAGGTCAGTCGACGTCCTCGGCCGCCAGCTGGCCGCACGCGCCGTCGATCTCCTTGCCACGGGTGTCGCGCAGGGTGGTGGGGATGCCGGCGGCGTTGAGCCGGTCCACGAACTCGCGCGTCACGTCCTTCTCCGAGGCGGTCCAGATGGAGCCCGGCGTCGGGTTCAGCGGGATCGGGTTCACGTGCACCCAGCCCTTGCCCCGGGCGTTGAGCTTCTTGGCCAGCAGGTCGGCGCGCCACGCGTGGTCGTTCATGTCCTTGATGAGCGCGTACTCGATGGACACCCGGCGGCCGGTGGCCACGAAGTAGTCGTACGCGGCGTCGATCGCCTCGTCCGCCTTCCAGCGCGAGTTCACGGGGATCAGCTCGTCGCGCAGCTCGTCGTCCGGCGCGTGCAGGGACAGCGCGAACGTCAGCGGCACGCCCTCCTCGGCCAGCTTCCGGATGGCCGGCACCAGGCCCACGGTGGACAGCGTGATGTTCCGCGCGGACATGCCCAGGCCCTCGGGCGAGGGGTCCACCATGCGGTGCACGGCGGCCATCACGCGCTTGTAGTTGGCCAGGGGCTCACCCATGCCCATGAACACGACGTTGGTGACGCGGTCGGCGTCGTGCCCGCCGTCCTTGCGCTTGCCGCCCAGTCCGCCCTGGGCGATCACCTGGTTGGCCAGCACGATCTGCTCCACGATCTCCGCCGTGGACATGTTGCGGGTCAGCCCGGCCTGGCCCGTGGCGCAGAACGGGCAGTTCATGCCGCAGCCGGCCTGGCTGGACACGCACAGCGTCACGCGGCCGGGGTACCGCATCAGCACGGACTCCACGAGCGCGCCGTCGAACAGCCGCCACAGGAACTTGATGGTGTCCCCGCGGTCGGTCTCCATGCGCCGTACCTCGGTGAGCAGCGGCGGGAAGAACGCCTCCGCGATCGCCTCCCGCTTGTCCCTGGGCAGGTCCGTCATCTGCTCCGGATCGGTGGTGTAGTGCTCGAAGTAGTGCACCGAGAGCTGCTTGGCGCGGAACGCCGGCAGCCCGATCTCCTTGGCCTTCTCCTGCCGCTCCTTCAGCGTGAGGTCGGCCAGGTGGGTGGGCGGCTGGGAGACGCGCGGCTGCTTGAACTGCAGCTGCGGTCGGCCGTCCGGGCCCATCGGCTGGGTCCAGCCCTCGGTCTTCGGCATCACCTGGGGGCGCTCGGCGGTGGCGGCCTCGCGGCGCTTGGGCGCGGAGAGCTGGTGGCCGACGCCGGCGCGGCGCATGCGCTCTCGGTCCTCGGCGAGCTGGCGCGCCTCGGACTCGTCGATCAGGCCGCGCTCGGGGCGGCCGAGGGCCGGCTTGCCGGCGCGGTCCCTCTGGCGGTTCGGGGTGGGCTTCGATCCGGGGCGGCGGGGCTGGTAGTCAGACATCGGCACCATTCTCCCAGACGGGGCGGACTTCGCGGCGGGTCGCCTCCACGTCGACGGCGCCGCGCGGATTCCGCGTCCGGGGCAGCCCCCGCAGGACCCAGCGGACGACGACGCTGCGCACCGTCGCCGGCAGCGGCCGGTACAGGGTGCGCGCCAGCCCCCAGAGGCGTGCCTCCCGGACGGAGTCCCGCCCAGTCCAGGACCAACCGAGGCCGGCGCGCACGCGGCCTGGGAGGAGACCGGCGGTGACGAACCGGGCCAGGGGCATAGCCGCCCGCAGCGGCGCGGGGACGCCCTGGCCGGAGAACAGGTCGGCGGCGACCCGCCGCGCGTCGTCCGTGACCTCGAGCCGGGCCACCCGGTCGTCCCAGTAGTCCGCGAACGCCGCGCGGTCGACCGGCCAGGCGGAGGCGGGGACCTCGAGGCTCGTGGCGAGCGGGGCGTACCCGCGGTAGAGGCGGTCGGCGTCCTCGGCGTCGAGGGCGCCCCACATCCGGCGGCGCACCTGCTCCCCCATCGCATAGAGGGTGGCGGCCACCCAGAGCTGGGCGTCCGGGTCGGCGGCGTCGTAGGGGTGGCCTCCGGCGTCGAGCCCGCGGACCGGGCGGTGCGCCGCCCGCACCCGGTCGACGACCGCGTCGCGCAACGGCGCGGCCTCGGGGAGGGTGACCGCGTAGATGTAGGCGAGCGTGTGGCGGAGCCGGCGCATCGGGTCCTCGGTGAACCGGGAGTGGACGGCGACGCCGGCCCCCACCGGCCGGTGCGCCACCTGGAGCAGGATCGCCGCACCGGCGCCGGCGAGGATCACGGCCTCGCGGGCGAGGGCGGCCGCGGAGGTCGGGGCGGAGTGGCGGTCGGGGCGCATGGTCCCAGCCTCGCACCGGGCCGGGCGGAGGGGCAGGGGGCCGAGATGAACGGCGCCGTTCAGCTTCTGTTCATCTTGCTGTTCGCCTGCCGCTCGTGGCACCTCGATCCGAAAACCGCATGATTGCGCCGATTTCGCAGCATGCAGGCATGCGCGGCGGAGTGCCTCAGGTCACGTTGGTGAACACGGAGTTGCACCCTGGGAGGGAATCTGTAAACTTGTTCACAAGCAGTTCACCTAGCGTTTACGGAACGCGAGGTCGGGACTCCACCGAACTCATCACCCGCGGCCCCGCCGCGACGATCCGCCGGACTCATGGTCCGGCAACCGAAGGAGGTGCTCACCGTGAGCATCAACACGACCAGCCACCACCTGCCCACCGCCCCGAGCCCCCTCATGCAGCGCCACGTGCTCCAGCGCGTCGAGGAGACCCTCCTCCGCCGCTTCGAGGGCACCGTCACCGCCGAGACCGTCCGCTCGGTCGTCCGCGAGGTCGTCGCCGACCTCAAGCGCGGCGCCCGCATCACCACCTTCCTGCCGGCCCTTGCCGAGCGCGAGGCCACCCGCCGCCTCCAGGCCGCGACGCCGGCCCACGAGGCCATGGCCGTCGCCGCCTGATCCCTCACATCGACGCGAAGACCCGTCGGCCCGCCCCGCGAGGGGCCGTGGCCGGCGGGTCTTCTCGCCTCCCAGGACGCTTTCGTTCGGGAAACGGCGGGTGCCAGAACGCTTTCGTTCGGGAAACGGCGTGAACGCTCCGGGGCGCCGTTCCATCGCCGCCCACGCGAATCCGGCGTGCGGCGTCGTTTCCCACACGAAAGCACCGCGACACGCCGCCGTTTCCCGAACGAAAGCGCGGGGGGCCTCAGTCCTCGGCGACGCCCAGCGCTCGGCGCATCGGCAGGAACTTGGCCCGGATCTCCGTGACCTCCTCCTCGGGCACCGCTCCCGGGACCATCCCGCCCCCGGCCTGCAGCCGCACCCCGCCGGGCACCTGCTGGCCACAGCGCAGCGCCAGGGCGATCTCGCCGTCGCCGTCCTGGTCCAGCCACCCGACCGGCCCGGCGTAGCGGCCGCGGTCCACGGGCTCGACCTCCGCGATCACCCGCACCGCGTCCGGCGTGGGGGTCCCGCCGACGGCCGCCGTCGGATGCAGCGCGGCCACCACGTCCAGCACGGTCCCCCGCCCGTCCCGCAGCCGGCCGCGCACGGACGTGGCCAGGTGGTGCACGTTCGGCAGGGTCAGGACGGTGGGCACGGGGTCGTCGTCGGCAAGGTCGACGACGGGCGCCAGCGCGTCCAGCACCGACCGCGCGGCCCAGCGGTGCTCCTCCGCCAGCCGCGGATCGGAGGCCAGACGCTCGCGCAGCGCGGCGTCCTCCACCTCGTCCGCGCCGCGCGGCATGGACCCCGCCAGCACCCGCGAGCCCACGAGCCCCGCGTGCCGCGTGGCGAGGACCTCGGGCGTGGCGCCCAGCAGCCCGCCGACGGCGAACACCCAGGTCTGCGGGTACTCGCGGCGCAGGGCCCCGATCGCCCGCCACAGGTCGGCGTCGTCCGCGGGGACGGTCATCGTGCGGCTGATCACGACCTTCGCCAGCTCCCCGCCCGAGTCGGCCATCCGCGTCAGCAGCTCGCGCACCCCGGCCGCGTAGCCGACGTCGTCCCAGGCGCGGTCGGCGACGTCGGCGGGCAGGGGCACCGCACCGTCGGCCAGCAGCCGGGCTCCGCGGTCCGCGGCGACGGCGGCTGCGAGCGCGTCCGCGTCCACGTGCTGGGCCACGTCCCGCACGCCGGACGGCGTGGCGCGGCGCAGATCCGCGGGGATGCGCAGGACCGCGGGCTCGGGCGAGTCATCGGCGAAGGTCGAGGAGATCCAGCCCCGCAGCGAGGCCGTCGGGTCCGGTCGCCCGGCGACGGCGGCCTGCCACAGCGCGGAGAGCCGGCGGAGCCGGTCGGTGCCGTCCAGGAGCACGGTCCAGCCGCCCTCGCCCCGCCACGCGTCGTCCCCGTGCGCCCACAGCACCGCCCGGGCGAACGGGGGGACGGCGGCCTCGGGGGTCCCGGTCGCGGGGGTGCCGAGGTCCGGGAGCAGGGAGCGGGCAGACATGGCCCCCATTCTCTCCCACCTCGGCGGACCCCGCTCCGGGCCCGGGCCTCGGCCGCCGCCCCGACGGCGGGGGCGAGCGGCGTCGTCGTGCGCGGAGGGATCCCGTCAAGGCTTGCGCCGGCACACCCGACGTCGCAGGGTGGGGGCACCCGTTCACCTCGCGTTCAACCGACCGCCTTCCCCGGAGGACTCGCACCATGACCCCCATCCCCCCGGACCCCCACGCCGATCACGCACCGGCGGTGGACGACATGCCGCTGGACACGACGGCTGCGCCAGACACCCCCGCCGCGGTGGACCCGGTGCCGCACGGGATGGCCGCGCACGTGCTGGAGCGCGAGGTCGGGCCGCTGATGGCGCGCTTCCCCGGCGTGGCGGACGAGGCGACGGTGCGTCAGCTCCTGTTCGACTCCTACGCCGAGCTCGCCGCGACGAGCCGCCACCCGGAGATGCTGCCGACCACCGCGGTGCAGCATGCCGCCTCGCGCCTGCGCGCCAGGGCGATCAACCAGGGCAGCATCGAGTCGCGCCACCCGCGTGTGCTGTTCGTCTGCCACGGCAACGCCGGCCGCTCGCAGATGGCCGCGGCCCTGCTCGAGAACCGCACCCACGGCGAGGTCAGGGCCCGCTCGGCCGGCACGGAGCCCGCCGGCGAGGTCATCTCCACCGCGTTCGAGGCGATGAGCGAGATCGGCATCCCGCTGCACCACACGTACACCAAGGGCCTGGACCCGGACGTGCTCCGGGCCGCCGAGATCGTGGTGCTCTTCGACGGCGTGGATCAGTTCGAGATCCCCGAGGGCGCGCAGGTGCAGAAGTGGTCCGTGCCGTCGATCCGCGGCATGAGCCTCGAGCAGGTGCGCGGCGTGCGCGACGCCCTGGACCTGCAGGTCCGCGGTCTGATCGCCGATCTGGGGGAAGCCCCCGCCGCCCCGCTGCCGAGCGCGGACACCCGCGCCGACTGACCCCTTGACCCATACCCCCCTGGGGTATAGAACAGGGGGTATGAGCACGGACAGCACGACGACGGCGCCCGCCGCCGCCTCGCCCCTTCCGTCCGCCGCGGCGGACGCCTGCGACGGCCACCGGCCCCCGCACGAGGTCCACCGGGACAAGGCCAAGCACCTGGCGCGACTGCGCCGCATCGAGGGGCAGGTGCGCGGCCTCCACCGCATGGTGGACGAGGACGTGTACTGCATCGACGTCCTCACGCAGATCGCCGCCGTCACGAAGGCGCTGCAGTCCCTCAGCCTGAACCTCACCTCGGAGCACCTGCGTCACTGCGTGGCCGAGGCCGCGGTGCAGGCCGAGGCGGAAGGCCGCACCGAGCTCATCGACGAGAAGGTCGCCGAGGCGACGGCCGCCCTCGGCCGCCTGCTGCGCTGACCGGCGCCGTCGCTCCCCCCACCCCGACAGGAGTTCGAGATGACCACCACCGACCTGAAGATCACCGGCATGACCTGCGGCCACTGCGTCGCCTCCGTCCGGGAGGAGCTCGGCGAGATCGCCGGCGTCTCCGCCGTGGACGTGGACCTGAACGCCGGGGGCGTGTCCACCGCCACCGTCACCTCCGAGGGCCCCCTCGACCCCGCCGCCGCGCGCGCCGCCGTCGAGGAGGCCGGCTACACGCTGGTGGAGGCCTGACCCCATGACCCACCCCGCCTCCTCCACCCCGGCCGGCCCGCCGGCCGGGACCACCCGCCGCGTCGACCTGGACGTCACCGGCATGACCTGCGCCTCGTGCGTGGGCCGCGTCGAGCGCAAGCTGGGCAAGCTCGAGGGCGTCACGGCGTCCGTGAACCTGCCGCTCGAGCAGGCCACCGTCACCGCGCCCGCCGGCGTCTCGGACGAGGAGCTCGTGGCCGCCGTCGAGAAGGCCGGGTACGGCGCCACCGTGCGCCGTCCCGCCCCGCCGGCCGGACACGCCGGACACGCCGGGCACGCGCACACCTCCGAGCACGGCGAGGAGCATGCCGCGGACCATGACGGCGTGGACCACCACGACCACATGGCCCACGGTCCGAGTGAGGACATGCTCAAGCCGCGCCTGATCGGCGCGGCGGTGCTGACGGTGCCGCTCGTGCTGATCTCCATGGTCCCGGCGCTGCAGTTCCCGCACTGGGGCTGGGTCGCGTTCGCCCTGGCGGCGCCCGTGGCGCTGTGGGCGGCGTGGCCGTTCCACTCGGCGGCGTTCCGCGCGGCCCGGCACGGCTCGTCCACGATGGACACCCTCGTGTCCCTGGGCGTGCTCGTCTCCTTCTCCTTCTCGGCCGTGGAGCTGATCCTGGCGCCGGACATGACCGCCCACGTGGGCGGGACCATGGCGGAGATGGCCCACCACAGCCTGTACTTCGAGGCGGCCGCGGTCATCACCACGTTCCTGCTGCTGGGCCGCTGGCTCGAGGCCCGCGCCAAGCGTGAGGCCGGCGCCGCACTGCGGGCCCTCCTGGACCTGGGCGCGGCCCAGGCCACCCTCTACGACCCCGAGACCCACGACGAGCGCACGGTGCCCGCCGAGTCCCTCGCGCCGGGCGACGTCGTGCTGATCCGCCCCGGCGAGAAGGTGCCCACGGACGCCGAGGTGCTCGAGGGCACCTCGGCCGTGGACGCCTCCCTGCTCACCGGCGAGTCCGTGCCCGTGGAGGTCGGCCCCGGGGACGCCCTCACCGGCGCCACCCTGAACACCTCGGGCCGGCTCGTGGCCCGCGCGACGCGGGTCGGCTCGGACACGACGCTCGCCCAGATGGGACGGCTCGTCTCCGAGGCGCAGACCGGCAAGGCCCGCGTGGCCCGGCTGGCCGACCGCATCTCCGCCGTGTTCGTGCCGATCGTGCTCGGGATCGCCGTGCTGACCTTCGCGGTGTGGATGCTGGTGACCGGCGACCTGCCGTCCGCGCTGCGCGCCGGCGTGGCCGTGCTCGTGATCGCGTGCCCGTGCGCCCTCGGTCTGGCGACCCCGGTCGGCCTGCTGGCCGGCACCGGCCGCGCCGCGCAGCTGGGCATCCTCATCCGCGGCCCCGAGGTGCTCGAGGACTCGCGCACCGTGGACACGATCGTGCTGGACAAGACCGGCACCGTGACCGAGGGCCGCATGGCGCTGGCGGACGTGCTCGTCCTCGACCCCGCTTTCGTGGCCGAAACGGGCGCCTCCCGGAGCGCTTTCGTTGACGAAACGGCGCCGGACCAGGCCGCCGACGTCCTGCTGACCCTGGCGGCCGCCGTCGAGCGCGGGTCCGAGCACCCGATCGCCCGCGCGATCGTGGCCGGCGCCGAGGAGCGCGGCCTGACCGTGCCCGGCGTGGCGGACTTCGCCTCCACGGCCGGCGGCGGCGTGTCCGGGCTGGTCGCCCTCCCCCACGACGACGGCGCCCTCGGCTCCGGCGCGCACGGCGCCGCCGGCCCGGATCCGGTCCGCGTGGCCGTCGGCCGCGGCTCCGTCCTCGAGACCGCCCTCGACGGCGGCATCCTCGCCGAGCACCGGGCCGCGTTCGAGGCCGCGGAGCAGGCCGGCGCCACAGCCGTGTGGGTCGCGGTCGGCGGCCGCGTGGCGGGCGTCCTGTCCGTCCGGGACACCGTGAAGGACACCTCCGCCGACGCGATCGCCCGCCTGCGGCAGATGGGCCTGCGCCCGCTGCTGGTGACCGGCGACAACGCCGCCGTCGCCGCCCAGGTGGCGGAGGCCGTCGGGATCCCGGCCGCGGACGTGGTGTCCGGCGTGCGCCCCGAGGACAAGGTGGACGTGGTGACGCGCCTGCAGTCCGAGGGCGCCGTGGTGGCCATGGTGGGCGACGGCGTCAACGACGCCCCGGCGCTCGCCGCGGCGGACATGGGCATCGCCATGGGCTCGGGGACGGACGTGGCCCGCGAGGCCGCGCAGATCACCGTGATGGGCGACGACCTGCACCAGGTGGTCCAGGCGCTCGACCTGAGCCGCCGCACCCTGGGGATCATCCGGATGAACCTGTTCTGGGCGTTCCTCTACAACGTGCTCGGCATCCCGGTCGCGGCCCTGGGCCTGCTCAACCCGATGATCGCCGGCGGCGCGATGGCGGCCTCGAGCGTGCTCGTGGTGCTGAACTCGCTGCGGCTCACCCGCTACGCGCGCTGAGCCGGGGCGGGGCGCGGGCCGGGTCCACCCCGGCCCGGCCGGCCGGTCAGGGCAGGCATTCGCGGGAGTACTCGAGCCACTGCTCGAGCTCCCCGGACTCCTCCCAGAGCTGGTAGAGCTCGGAGCAGGAGGGCTCGCGGATGACCACGCCGATCAGCTCGCGCAGGGTCTCGATGTCCTCGTCCGAGAACTGGTCGATGAAGGCGGTGAGGTCCACCTCGTCCGTCTCCGCGTGCTCGAGCAGGGCCTCGAGGTCCGCGTGGTCCTCGTTCCGGGCGATCCGCACGAGCGCCCCGAGGGTGAGGAGTGCGGCGCCCTGGCTCGCGGTCAGGTAGCCCTCGTCCTCGTCGCGACGGAAGTTCCTGCGGAACTCGTCCAGGTCGAAGGTGCCGTCGAGGACCTCGTCCACGATGTCCAGCGCGGTGTCGTTCTGGAAGACGTTTCTGCCCCATGCACCCATGACCTGACCCTAGGCCCGGGGCGGGCCCCCGGCAAGAGTCCTGTGGTGTCCCGCCGAGGGGTGCCGTCGCCTCCGCTTCCGGTGTCCGCGGCGGTTCCTAGACTGGGCGGCATGAGCACCGAGCCGACCCCCTCGTCCGCCGCCCCCGAGACCGAGCCCGCCGCGCCGTCGTCGTCCGGGCTGCCGCAGGCCGCCCCGCAGGCGGCGTGGCCCGAGCGCGTGGAGACCGGCGAGCACCAGGTGTCCTACCGGGTCACCGTGGCCGCGCCGGCGCACGAGCTGTGGGCGATGCTCGCGGACCCGCACCGCCATCACGAGGCGGACGGGTCCGGGACCGTGCGGCCGAAGGTGAGCGGGCCGCACCGGCTGGCCGTGGGCGACCGGTTCCGCGTGGCCATGCGGAAGTACGGGGTGCCGTACACGATGCCGCTGACCGCCACCGCCGTGGACGAGGACGAGCTCGTGGAGTGGGCCCACCCGGGCGGACATCGGTGGCGCTGGGCGTTCCGAGACAACGGGGACGGCACCACCGAGGTCACCGAGACCTTCGACTACTCGTGGGCCCGGCCGGCCGTGCGCCGCGCGTACGAGCTGCTGCGGGTGCCGGCGGACAACGGGCGGGGCATCCAGTCGAGCCTCACGCGGCTGGCGGGCCGCCACCTCTGAACCGACCGCGTCTCCGCACTTTCGTTCGGGAAACGGCGGCGTGTCGGGCACTTTCGTTCGGGAAACGGCGGCCCTCACGCCGTTTCTCGAACGAAAACGCGCTGGGGACCGCCGTTTCCCGAACGAAAGCGGGGGGTGCGGGGGTCAGACGGCGGACCAGTGGGTCGCGGCCGGCAGCTGCGCCAGGTGCGGGGTGACGAGCGCACGCCACGCGAGGAACGAGTCGGACTCGCGGAAGGCCACGGTGTGGTCCTCGAGCGTGCGCCAGCCGATCAGCAGCCGGTAGCGCGCCGGGTCCTCCACCTGCCGGGACAGCGCGAAGGACGTCGCGCCCCCGTCCCGGAACAGCGGCTCGGCCTCGGCGACGGCGGCCTCGAACGCCGCCTCCGCCCCCGCGGCCACGTGCAGCTCCACCGACTCGACGACCGGCCCGGCCGTCGTCGCGTCCTGCCCGACGCTCATGCGTGCACCCGCGGGCTCGTGGAGTGGCCGGTGAACCAGGCGACGAGCTGGCCGTCCGCCTCGATGCCGACCTCGATCATGCGGTCGCGACCGAACTCCACCGACTGGCGGGCGGTCGCCACGAGGTGCGCGCCGAGCCTGGCGGGCGCCACGTAGGTGATCTCGGCGCGCCGGGTGACGGGCGCGGCACCGAAGGTCGCCACGCAGTACGCCAGCGCCGAGTCCGCAAGGTGGAACAGGAAGCCGCCGTGGCAGATCTCGTGCGAGTTCACCATGTCCGCGGTGACCTCGCGGTGCAGCACCACGCGCCCCTCGGCCACCTCGCCGAGGGTGACGCCGTGCTCGCGCACCGCGGGGTCGTTCGCGTAGATCTCCTCGAGGCGGGCGAGGATCTCGTCCCGGCTCTGGCCGGACGAGCTCTGGGGAGTCTCAGTCATGGGCCCATTGTGTCGCACGTCGCGCCGCTCCGCGCCTAGGGTGGCGGCGTGACGCAGACCACCTCCACCCTCGTGCGCCTCCGCGCCCGCGACGGCTTCGTGCTCGCGGCCCGCCACTTGGCCCCCATGACGACGCCCCCGGCCTCGCCTGCCGGCACCGTGGTGATCGCCTCGGCGACCGGGGTGAAGGCCACGTACTACCGGCGCTACGCCGAGTTCCTGGCCAGCCACGGGTTCCACGCGGTCACGTTCGACTACCGGGGTGTCGGGGAGTCCCGTGAGCCGTTCGCCGTGGCGCGGCGGGCGCGGTGGGCGGACTGGGGCGCCCTCGACGCGGACGCCGTGCTCGGCTGGGCCCGGACGCGCCTGCCCGGCCCCCTCCTGACGGTGGGCCACAGCTTCGGCGGGTTCGGCGTCGGGCTCGCGGACGAGGCGCGTCACGTGGCCCGGCACGTGGCCGTCGGCGGGCAGCACGCCTACTGGCGGGACTACCGGGCGCGGCCGGGGAGGGCGCGGATGTGGGCGCGCTGGCACGCGGCGATGCCGGCGATCACGCTGGCCCGCGGGCACTTCCCGGGGCGGCGGCTCGGCTGGCTCGAGGACCTGCCGCGCGGGGTCGCCCTGGACTGGGCGCGCAGTCGCCGCGACTTCACCGCGAGCGCCCGCACCACCGCCGGCCGGGACGAGCTGCGCCGTCGTCTGGCCGCGTTCACGGCGGACGCGCTGATCGTGGCGCCCGTGGACGATGACTTCGGCACCGACGCCGCCCTCGACCGCGCGGACGCCTACTCGCCGGGTCGGCGGACGGTGCGCTGGCGGGTGCGGCCGGAGGAGCTCGGTGTCGCGGAGATCGGGCACTTCGGACTGTTCCACGCGCGGTCCGCGCCGACCTTCTGGCCGGCCACGCTGGAGTGGCTGCGCGACGGGGTCGCCCCGGACGCGGCCCGCTGAGGCTCGGGCGTCGGGCGCGCTGCGGCCCGCCCCGTCCCCGCGACGACGACGGCGGCCGCCCCGGCCCGGATCTCCGGGTGGGACGACCGCCGTCGCACTGGTGCGCGTGATGTGTCGATACTACCCCGCGCCCAGCCGACGCCCAGGCGACACGTCAGTCCTGCATCGCGTAGTCGATCACGACGCGGCCCTCGATCTTGCCGTGGCGCATCTCGTCGAACACGTCGTTGATCTCGGTGAGCGGACGGGTGTGGAACGTCGGGTGGATCTTCCCGGCCGCGTAGAACTCGAGTGCCTCGACCATGTCCTGCCGGGTGCCCACGATCGAACCGCGGATGGTCAGGCCCTTGAGGACGATGTCGAAGATCGGCGCGGGGAAGTCGCCCGGGGGCAGGCCGTTGAACACGATCGTGCCGCCGCGGCGGGTCATCGCGATGGCCTGGCCGAACGCCTGCGGGTGCACGGCCGTGACGAGCACGCCGTGGGCGCCGCCGATCTTCTCCTGGATCTCCACGGAGGGGTCCGCGACGTTCGCGTTCACGGTCAGCTCCGCGCCGTGCCGGGAGGCGAGCGCCAGCTTGTCGTCCGCGACGTCCACGGCCACCACGCGCATGCCCATCGCCACGGCGTACTGCACCGCGATGTGCCCCAGGCCGCCGATGCCGGAGATCACGACCCACTGCCCGGGCCGCACCTCGGTCTGCTTCAGCCCCTTGTACACCGTGACGCCGGCGCACAGGATCGGGCCGACCTCCATCGGGTCCGCGCCCTCGGGGATCACGGGCGCGTAGCGGGCGTCCACGAGCATGTACTCACCGAACGAGCCGTCCACGGAGTAGCCGCCGTTGACCTGCTCCTCGCACAGCGTCTCCCACCCGGTGCGGCAGTACTGGCAGTGGCCGCACGCTCGCCACAGCCACGCGTTGCCGACCATGTCCCCGACCTTGAGGTTCTCGACGTCGGGTCCGACCTCCTCGACGATGCCCACGCCCTCGTGGCCCGGGATGAACGGCGGGGTCGGCTTCACCGGCCAGTCGCCCTCCATCGCGTGCAGGTCCGTGTGACAGACGCCCGAGGAGATGAGCTTCACGAGCGCTTCGTGCTGGCCGGGCGTCGGACGCTCGACCTCCTTGACGTCGGCCTCTGTGCCGAACTGGGTGACGACGGCTGCCTTCATCGTGGTCATGGGGGATCACCTTTCGTGGAGTGGGGAGGGGGCGTGCAGTGCCGGAGTCGGCTCAGAAGAACCCGAGCTTGTCCTCGGAGTAGGAGACGAGCAGGTTCTTGGTCTGCTGGTAGTGGTCGAGCATCATCAGGTGGTTCTCACGGCCGATGCCGGAGGACTTGTACCCACCGAACGCGGCGTGGGCCGGGTAGGCGTGGTAGTTGTTCACCCACACGCGGCCGGCCTGGATCGCCCGGCCCGCGCGGTAGGCGGTGTTGCCGTTCCGGGACCACACGCCGGCGCCGAGCCCGTAGAGCGTGTCGTTGGCGATCCGCATGGCGTCGTCGAAGTCGGTGAACGTGGTCGTCGAGACCACCGGCCCGAAGATCTCCTCCTGGAAGATGCGCATCGAGTTGTCCCCACGGAAGATCGTGGGCTGCACGTAGTAGCCGCCGGCCAGCTCCCCCTCCATCTCGGCGCGGGCGCCGCCGATCAGCACCTCGGCGCCCTCCTGACGGCCGATGTCCAGGTAGGACATGATCTTCTCGAGCTGGTCGTTGGAGACCTGGGCGCCCATCATCACGTCCGTGTCGAGGGGGTTGCCGGTGACGATGCGCGAGGTCCGCTCCACGACGGCGTCGAGGAACTTCTCCGCGATCGACTCCTGCACGAGCGCACGCGACGGGCACGTGCAGACCTCGCCCTGGTTCAGCGCGAACAGGGTGAAGCCCTCCTGCGCCTTGTCCCAGTAGGCGTCGTCGGCCGCCATGACGTCCTCGAAGAAGACGTTGGGCGACTTGCCGCCCAGCTCCAGGGTCACCGGGATGATGTTCTCCGAGGCGTACTGCATGATCAGCCGGCCCGTCGTCGTCTCGCCCGTGAACGCGATCTTGCGGATGCGCGGCGACTGCGCGAGCGGCTTGCCGGCCTCGAGGCCGAAGCCGTTGACCACGTTGACGACGCCGGCCGGCAACAGGTCCGCGATCAGCTCGATGAACACCATGATCGAGGCCGGGGTCTGCTCCGCGGGCTTGATCACGACGGCGTTGCCCGCGGCCAGCGCGGGCGCCAGCTTCCACACCCCCATCAGCAGCGGGAAGTTCCACGGGATGATCTGGCCGACCACGCCGAGCGGCTCGTGGAAGTGGTAGGCGACGGTGTCCTCATCCAGCTGGGACAGGCGGCCCTCCTGCGCTCGGATCGCGCCGGCGAAGTACCGGAAGTGGTCGATGGCCAGCGGGACGTCCGCGTTGAGGGTCTCCCGGACGGCCTTGCCGTTGTCCCACGTCTCCGCGACCGCCAGCATCTCGAGGTTCTCCTCCATGCGGTCCGCGATGCGGTGCAGCACGAGCGCCCGCTCGGCCGGCGAGGTGGCGCCCCAGGCCGGGGCGGCCTTCCAGGCGGCGTCGAGGGCGGCGTCGATGTCCTCGGCCGTGCCGCGGGCGACCTCGCAGAACACCTTGCCCGTCACGGGCGTGACGTTCTCGAAGTACTGGCCCTTGACCGGGGGTGTCCACTCTCCGCCGATGAAGTGCTCGTAGCGGGACTTGAACTCGACCTTGGCTCCCTCGGTGCCCGGGAATGCGTAGACGGTCATAGTGCTGGCTCCTTTGCCTGCGGTTGCCTCGGCGCCGGGTGGCGCCCTGCCGTGGCTGTGACCCTAGTCACAAGGAGGTTGCACGAAGGTTGCAGCCGGGCGGGGGTGAGGGGCGGGCCGGGTCAGGCCAGGTCCCGCTCGATCCGCTCGAGCGTGGACACGGCGAGCGCGCGCCGCGGCGAGTCCGTCGGCAGCAGACGCAGGGCGGCGCCCCAGAGCTCGACGTCGTCGCGGGCCTCGGGGCGGCCCAGGTAGGCCCAGAGCTGTTCGACATCCGCGTCCTGGGCGACGGCCTCGCGCAGCGCCTCCCCCAGCTCCGCGCGGATCGAGGCGACACCGGGGGACGCCGACCGCGGCAGCACCGGCCCAACCGCCGCGTGCAGCGCACGGTCCAGATCCCCGGCGCGCAGCGCCTCCCGCGCGCACAGCAGGTCCGCGTGCACCTCCCCCACGAGCCGGTACGGCCGGGACAGCAGCTCCACCGGCGCCCCCACGTCCCGCAGCGCCCGGCGGAGTCGATGCACCTCGGCGCGCAGCGAGATGGCGCGGGCGGGGGCGTCGCCCGGCGCGGACCGGGGCCCGGCCATCTCCTCGGGATACAGCGCGACCTCGAGCTCGGCGCCGGTCAGGCCCGGGCCGTGCCACGCGAGGAGGGTGAGGATCTCGGCGTGCCGGCCGGTGAGCTCGACCCCGTCCAGCGTGGGCGGCAGGTGGCCGGTGACGCGCAGCAGGCCCGCGGCCTCGTCGTGGCGGTGCGGCGCGCCGGCGGGGCTCGGCCCCGGCGAGGCGGACGGCGGAGCCGAGGGGCCCGGCGTCGGGACGGTGCCGCGGGAACGGCCCCGGGACGGGGCGGGCAGGTCCCGCCAGGCGGCGTGCACGGCGTCCACGGTGGCCTGGAGCAGCGGCAGGGCGAGGTGGCTGACGGCGTCCTCCCCGCCCGTGAGGTCCAGGACCCCGACGAGCCGCCCGGTGGCCGGGTCCGTGAGCGGGACGGCCGAACAGCTCCACGGGTGCACGCGCGGGCTCAGGTGCTCGCCGCGGCTGACCTGCGTGGGGGCGCCGGTCGCGAGGACGATGCCGGGGGCGGAGGTGCCCATGGACGCCTCGGACCAGTCGGCGCCGGCCACGAAGCCCATGGTCTCGGCGTGGCGCACCGCGGTCCGGTCGCCCTCGACCCACAGCAGGTGGCCGCGCGCGTTGCCGATCGCGGCGAGCATCCCGGCCTCGGCCGCGGGGTGGATGAGCATGCGTCGGACCACCGGCAGGGCCACGGCGAGGCGCTGGTCTCGGCGGGCGGCGGCGAGGTCGTCGTCGGAGAGGGTGGCCGGGTCGGTCTGACCGGGCACCGCGGCCGCGGTCGCGGACGCCCCGGCGTCGAGGGCCGACCCCGCGGGGGTGAGGGCGCCGAGGGAGCGCAGCCAGGACTCGCGGATCTCCCGCCGCAGCCCCTGGAGGGCGGCGCGCAGGCCCTGGTCCGCGCCGGTCGGAGCGGTGGACGACGACGGCGCGAGCGACAGGCGGACCGAGTCGAGGGACTCGTGGGCCCGGTCCACGGCGCGTCGGTAGGCGCCGGTGGCGAGGGTCGAGCTCATCCTGAGCCGGCCATCAACCGCGAACGGATCAGGAACCGCTTGCCCTCGGGCGCCTCGACGGAGAAGCCGGAGCCGCGCCCGTCCACCACGTCCAGGGTGAGGTGGGTGTGCTTCCAGTACTCGAACTGGGCGGCGGACATCCAGAACGGGATCTCCACGGCGGCCTGGTCCCCCTCGGCCGGCAGCGCGAAGGTGCCCAGCAGGACGTCGGCGGCGCCGGTCGTGAAGTCGCCGGCGGGATAGCACATGGGCGCGGACCCGTCGCAGCAACCGCCGGACTGGTGGAACATGAGCGGGCCATGGATCGGGAGGAGTCGGCGGATCAGCTCGAGCGCCGCGGACGTCATGGCGACGCGGGACAGGGTCTCGCCCGGCATCTCGGGGCGAGCCTCGAGCGCGGGCGCATGCTCCGCCGACGAGGACGGCACGGTCATCGCGGCCTCCTGGGGATGGGCGATCGTCGGTCCCCCCCCCACCCTAGCCTGCAACGTGATCCACGTCACCCCACCTGGCGTCATGGGAGCGCCCCGGAGGGTGCACCGGGGGGCTGGGTCGCGCGCAGGGCCGCGCGCAGGGCCAGGTGCTTCGCCGCGAGCCAGACGTTTCGGCTGCAATCAGGGGCTGATCACGACCGAAATGTCTGGCTCACGGCGCAGGGGGTGGGGAGGGGAGGAGGGCTGGGGCGGCGGGCGGCTCACGCGGCCACGCCCGGCATCCACCCTCGTACACTCGGCACATGCTCCCGGACCCCAGCCCCACCGTCACCGTGGACGGCCTCCTGCTGCGCCCGCTGCGCGCCGCGGACGAGATCGCGGCGCGCGAGGCGGACGCCGAACTGCATCGGGAGGGGTTCGACTTCCTGATGGCCGGCACCCGCTCCTTCCCCGCGATCCGCCGCGCGTTCGCCGCCGAGGCGCGCGGCGACGTCGAACCCGGCCGGGTGCCCGCGTCCTTCTACGTGGGCGTGGACGAGAACGGCGAGCTGGTGGGCCGGGTGTCCGTGCGGTGGGAGCTGAACGAGGCGCTGCGGCACGTCAACGGGCACGTGGGCTACGCGGTGCGCCCCGCGTTCCGGCGGCGGGGGCACGCCGTGCGCCTGCTGCGGGGCGCGCTGACGCTGCTGGCCGCGCGCGGGGTGTCCGCCGCCCTGCTCACGTGCGACGAGACGAACACCGCCTCCGTGGCCACGATCCGTGCGTGCGGGGGCGTGCTGCGGGACCGGGTCGAGGCGGGCCTCGACGGTGCGCCCCTCCCCGTCCCCAAGCTGCGCTTCGACGTCCCCACGACGGCGGCCTGACCGGAGGGGCGGCGCGGATCGCGCCGCGCCGCCGGCCTCAGTAGGCCTTGACGCGCTGCTCCACGATCAGGTGGATGAGCGCGAATCGGCCCTCCTCCTGGACGGCCTTGAGCGCCGCGTCCACGGCCGCCGGCACGTCCGTGTCCCGCTCCACGCGCACCCCGAAGCCGCCGAACGCCTGGGCCATGGCGGCGAAGTCGGGGTTCTTCAGCTGGGTGCCGGAGACGCGCTCGGGGTACTCGCGCTCCTGATGGGTGCGGATGGTGCCGTACTCCTGGTTGTCCATGACGATCACGAGGGGCGTGGCGCCGTACTGCGCGGCGGTCGCCAGCTCCTGGCCGTTCATGAGGAACTCGCCGTCGCCGGCGATGGTCACCACGGTGCGGTCCGGGAAGTTCAGGGACGCGGCCACGGCGCCCGGCACCGAGTAGCCCATGGAGCCGTTGCGGGCCGAGATCATGGCGCGGTAGCCCTCGGTCGGGAAGTAGCGGTGCGCCCAGTTGGTGTGCTCGCCCGCGCCGAGGGAGATCATCGAGTCCTTCGGCAGCTTCGGCACCAGGTTGGCCATGAGGGTGGCCATCTTCGCCCGACCCTCGGACGGCTCGGCCGGGGGCAGGGCCGCGAACTTCTCCTGCTCGCCGCGCATGCGGGAGGTCCACTCCTCCCACTCCGGCTTGACCTCGAGCTCCATGCGGACGAGGTCGCGGATGAACACGTCCGGCTTGGCCACGATCTGGTGGGACACGGGGCCGGAGCGGCCGCGCAGGGACGGGTCGATGGTGACCAGGAAGTTCTTCTTGTCCCAGTTCTGGCGGATGGTGAAGCCGTTGGTCACGACGTCGCCCGGCACGGTGCCGACGAACACGATGAGGTCGGTCTCCTCGAGCATGTCGTAGGTCGGCTTCGGGCGGCCGTAGCCGATCGGGCCCACGTAGGACGGCGAGGAGAACGGCACGGTGCCCTCGGTGCGCCACTCGGCGGCGGCGGGGATCTTGTGCTCCTCCAGCCACGTCGTCAGGGTCTGCGCACCCTCGTCCGTCCAGTCGTTGCCACCGGTGATGAACAGCGGCTTGCGGGACTCCTTGAGCGCGGCGTGCAGGGACTTCCAGTCCTCCACGGTCATGCCGCCTGGGGCCACGGGGATCTGCGGGTGCAGGTGCGCATCGATCTCCTCACGGATCACGTCCTCCGGCAGGCCGACGACGACGGGCCCGGGCCGGCCCGAGCTCGCGGCGAACATGGCCTCGGCCACGATCTCGGAGGCGCGCTCCGGGTGGTCCAGGACCATCACGCGCTTCGCACCGGTGCCGAACCAGGCGTGCGGGTCGAACTCCTGGAAGGCCTCGCGGTCGCGGTGCTCGAACGGGATCAGGCCGACGAACAGGACGAGCGCCGTCGAGTCCTGCCACGCGGTGTGCAGGCCGACGTGGGCGTTCGCGGCGCCCGGGCCGCGCGTCACCATGGCGACGCCAGGGACCACGTTCATCTTGCCGTCGGCCTCGGCCATGTACGTGGCGCCGCCCTCGTGGCGGCACACCACGTTCTCGATGCCCGAGTCGTGCAGGCCGTCCAGGACGTCCAGGTAGGACTCGCCCGGCACGGAGTAGACGCGCTTCACGCCGTGGGACTCGAGGGTCTTGACGATGACGTGCCCGGCGGAGAGGCGACCGGTCGCCTGGGAGGTCTGGGACATGGAGGTCTCCTGTGCTGGTTCGGGGGCCCCTCCGGCCCCGTGGGTGCACCCCGCCGCGCAGACGGGGTCCGTGGGGGTCAGGGTACTGGACGGGGCGGCGCCGGAGGCGACCCGATACGCGGCGTGAAGCCGGTGACGGGAGGGCGGGCCCGCCGTACGATTTCCCCATGCTCTCCGCGCCGACGCTCACCCGCCTCGCCTCCCTGGCCGCGTTCCTGAACACCGCCCCCGGCCTGCGGGGCGGTCAGCCGGCGGACGAGCGGTTCACCGCCGCCACGCAGCTGCCCTCCCTCGTCCCTGAACTCCAGGAGGACGAGGTCCGCCTCCGCCTGGCCGCCGCCGCGGCCGTGCGCGGCCGCGAGCTCCGCGGCCGTCTGGCCGAGGTCTGGGCCCTCGCCGCCGTGGACGAGGCGGCCGCCGTGGAGCGCGTGAACGCCCTCCTCGCCGCGGCCGGGCCGCTGCGGCTGACGGCCGGGGGCGACGTCGTCGGGCTGGCCCCGGCACAGGTCCCCGCCGACGCGGTCGAGCGGCTGGCCGCGATGGCCGCCCTCGCGCTGGCGGAGACCGCGATGGACGGCGAGCTGACCCGCCTGCGCGTGTGCGAGGGCGAGGACTGCGAGAACGCGCTCGTGGACGCCAGCCGGAACCGGTCCAAGCGCTTCTGCGACGAGGCCAACTGCGCCAACCGCACCCACGTGCGCTCCTACCGGGCACGCCTGGCCGAGGCGGCGGAGGCCGCACCCGCGACGGATCCGGCCGGGCCGGCCGGGCCGGAGGAGGCGGAGGCGCCGGAGGCCGTCGTGGACTCCGAGGCCGCCGGGGGCGACGAGCCCCGCCAGGAGACCGAGAAGGAGAAGAAGGAGCGCAAGAAGGCGGAGAAGAAGGCGGAGAAGAAGGCCCGCAAGAAGGCCGAGAAGAAGTCCGGCAAGAAGAAGTCGGACAAGAAGAAGGACTGACCCGGCCCGGCCCGCCAGGTGGTCCGGCGCTGAACATCGGGGGACGGGGCCGCCTCTGGTTCCGTCGGCCGGCCGGACACCCCTAGCTGTAGGAGGTCATGACGTTGTTGACTCGGGCCGGGGCCAGTGAGGCCGGAGGAGCGTCTCCGCAGGAGGTATGAGGCCGATGGTAGTTGTAGTGGTTCACCCACACTGCCAACGCCTCACGCCGAGCTGTCTCTGAGGTATACGGGCGGGCGTAGAGGACCTCATCGACCATCAGCCGGTTGTAGCGTTCGACCTTCCCGTTATGGCGGGGCGTGTATGGGCGGATCCGGTGGTGCCGGCCCCCGAGCGAGACCACCTTGGCGGTGAACTCCGCGGCCCGATAGTTGTTCCCGTTGTCCGTGACCACCCGGTCCACGGTGATGCCGTGGGCGGCGAAGAACGCCCTCGCCCGGCAGAAGAACCCGATCGTGGTCACCGCTTTCTCATCCTCCAACGCCTCGGTGTACGCCAGGCGGGTGAACCCGTCGATCGCCGAGTGCAGGTAGGTGTACCCGACCCGCCGGCCAGGCCCGCGCTTGGCTGCTCGCGCGTTCTCGGAGTCCCGTCCGTGAGCACGCCAGCCGCCCCCGTCAGGGATCTTCCCGATCTTCTTCACGTCCAGGTGCACCATGTGCCCCGGCCCTCTCGCGGTGATCTTCTGCGGTCGTTGGCGCAGGTCCTCACCCGTGGGCGCGAGGTCTGGCAACCGGGAGATGCCCAGCCGGTGCAGCCACCTGCCCACCGTTCGGAGGCACACCCGGTGGCCTTCAGAGACGAGGTGGTGATGGATCCGGCGGGCCGACCACTTGCGCTCCCGCCGCAGGGCGTGGATCTGGGCGACCAGGACCGGATCGAGCTGGGCAGGTGAACGGTGCGGCCGGCTGGGCAGGTCCTGAAGACCGGCTTCTCCCTGGGCGCGGTAGCGGGCCACCCAGGTGGCCACCGTGGGGCGGCTGACGCGGAACTCGGCGGCCACGTGCGCTTGTGGGATCCCGTCGTTCAGGTGGCGTTGGACCATCCTGAGACGGCCGGTGGGAGTCAGGGGTGCATTAGCGTGAGTCATGAGTGGGTCTCTTTTCGGGCAGGTGGGTGGTGTAGGAACTTCCATCCTGCGGGAGAGGCCCACTCGTCTCATCTCAGCCCGGCCCTCGTGCCAAGAACCTCATGCCCCACAACACCTAGCCTGCGAGGCATGAGCGAGCACACCCCCGTCCACTCCCCCGCGTCCCTCGGACCCGCCCACCGCAAGGTCGGCGTCGTGGGGGCCGGCGGCGTCGGCACGGCGATCTGCTACGCGACGCTGATCCGCGGCGTCGCCCGCGAGGTCGCCCTCTACGACATCGACGAGCCCAAGGTCCGCGCCGAGGTCCTCGACCTGGCCCACGGCACCCCGTTCACCTCTGCGTCCGCGATGACCGGCGGCGCGGACCCGGACGTCCTGGCCGGCTGCGAGGTCGTGGTGATCACGGCCGGCGCCAAGCAGAGGCCGGGGCAGACCCGCCTCGACCTCGGCGCGCACAACGTGGAGATCCTGCGCGGTCTGCTGCCCCAGGTGCAGGCGCACGCGCCGGACGCGCTGGTCGTGCTCGTCACCAATCCCGTGGACGTCCTCACGCTGGTGGCCCAGCGCCTCACCGGTCTGCCTGCCGGCCGGGTGATCGGCTCGGGCACCCTCCTGGACACGTCCCGCCTGCGGTGGCTGCTGGCGTCGCGGGCGCAGGTCCACGCGTCGTCGGTGCACGCGGCCATCCTCGGCGAGCACGGGGACACGGAGTTCCCCGCGTGGAGCTCGGCGCGCATCGGCCCGACGCCCATCCTGGAGTGGCCGACGCCGGCCGACCCGCTGTTCACCCGCGCCGACCTGGACGAGGTGGCGGACACCGTGGTGCACGCCGAGTACGAGGTGATCCAGGGCAAGGGCGCCACCACCTACGCGGTCGGCGTGGCCACGACCCGCCTGCTCGAGGCGATCCTGCGCGACCAGCACGCCATTCTGCCGGTCTCCACCGTGCTCGACGGCGTCCACGGGCTCTCGGACGTCGCCCTGTCCATGCCGTCCGTGGTGGGGCGCGACGGCGTCACCCGCGTGATCCAGCCCGAGCTGGACGACGCGGAGATGCGGGCGCTGCACGCCTCGGCGGACGCGCTGCGGCGGGAGGCACGCAGCCTCGGGTTCTGAGGCGCCGGCCTCAGGCGCGGGGGGCGTCGCCTCCGGTGCCGCCCTGCTCGCGGCGCTCCCGGGCGGCCTGGGCGCGGCGGTCGGCGGCGGCCTTGCGGAACATCTCCTCGGAGGACCGGTTCACGCCGGAGCCCTGGGAGAGGTGGTCCGGGTTCTCGCGCGCGGCGAGCTGCAGCATGGCCACCACCACGAGCGAGGTCATGAAGAAGACGCCGAAGGCGATCAGCGCGATGTCGATGCGCAGCGGGTTCTGCGTGCCGCCGGAGGCCGTGATGCCGGCGATCACCCCGCCGATCACGCCGAGCACAGCGGAGAAGACCAGCGGGCCCTTGACCGTGGTGCGCAGACCGCCGCGTGCCGGGCGGCCGGATCCGGCGCGATCGGCGGACGGGCGGGGGGACGGTGCGCTCACGGCGGGACTCCTGACGGCTGGGGGCGGCTGGGGCGGCACGGCCCGCGCAGGCGCCCGGGGCTGAGGCCCTCGGGGCGCGGCGGACCGGAGCCAGTCTACGCGTCCGGTCGGCGGGTGGCCCCTCGAGGCCCCGAGGTCCTCCCCCGGCGAACGTCCGCCCCGCGGGTCAGGACGGCGACGTCGACCCGGTTCAGAGGCCCCTGGCCGTGCCGCGGTCGCGGCGCACCTCGTGGTGGAAGCCGAGCCCGGAGACCATCAGGAGCACCCCGATCAGGATCGCCCCGCCGCCGGCGATGCCGAGCAGGGCGTGCGGGCCGAAGCCCTGCAGGGCCGCCACGACCACCCCGCCCCCGGAGAGCAGGCCCACGAGCCCGGTCCACAGCTGGTCCCGCGCGGGGATGAACTCGCGGCGGTGGCGGGCCCACGCCACGAGCTCGGCGACGCCGCCGAGCACGAGGGCGGCGCCGGCCGCCACGCCCACCGCGGCCGGGGACCCCAGGAACAGCAGCACGATCACGCCGAGCATCCACGCGGCCGCCGCCAGGGACAGCGGAGAGCGCATGGCCACGGGCACCGGGTCGCGGCGCAGGTACTCCCACATCGCCGAGCCGGAGAACGCCAGGTACAGCGCGAACATGACCTTCATCCACGTCAGGCCCGGCTCGGCGACGAACACGGTGGTCAGGCCGAACGCCAGCGCCACCACGGCGCGGATCAGGATCGGCTTGAACACCACGGACGAGATCTCGAGGGGGGTCTGCACGGTAGCCACCGCCCCAGTCTAGGAGCCGTGCGGCCGCGGCCCGGCCCGCGCGTCACCGCCCGGACGCGCTCACACGACGCCGAGCCGCATCCAGTCGTCGCGCCGGGCCCGCCACCCGAGGGTGAGCGCCCGCATCCCCATGTAGACCCCTGCGAAGCCGAGCCAGAGCAGGCCCAGCTGCACGCCGGCGTCGGGCACGGCGGCGTGCGGTCCGGGCCAGGCCGCGGTCCAGCCGAACCCGCCCGTGGCGAGCTGCGCGAGCACCCAGAGCGCCGGCGCGTAGACCACGAGGTTCACGAGGCCGGCGAGGGCGAGGTAGCGGGCGTCGCCGGCGCCGATCAGCACGCCGTCCAGCACGAACACGTAGCCGGCCACCGGCTGCCCGGCGGCCAGCACCCACAGGCCCACGGTGGCGGCGGCCTGCACGGTCGGGTCCGTGGTGAACAGCCCCGGCAGCACCGGTGCCGCCAGGGCCAGCACGGCCCCGGTCACGACGCCGAAGCCCAGCCCCCAGCGCACCATCGTCCGGGTGAGGCGACGGGCGGCGTCCGGTCGGGCGGCCCCGAGCTCGGCGCCGATCAGGGCCTGCGCGGCGATCGCGAGGGCGTCGAGGGCGAACGCCAGCGTGGAGAACAGCGTGAAGACGAGCTGGTGCGCGGCGAGGGTGAGGTCGCCCGCGCCGGCGGCGGCCATGACGGTGATGAGGATGGCCGCGCGCAGGCTCGCGGTGCGTAGCAGCAGCCACGAGCCCACCTGGGCCGTGGCCCGCATGCCCGACGCGCGGGGCGCCCACGCCGTGCCCGAGCGGCGGAAGCGCGGGGCCAGCACGAACAGGTACGTCACGAGCATCGCCCACTGCACCACGGACGTGCCGACGGCCGAGCCGGCCACGCCCCAGCCCAGCCCGTACACCAGGGCCACGTTCAGCCCGATGTTCGCGCCGAAGCCCACACCCGCCACCACGAGCGGCGTCACGGTGTCCTGGAGGCCGCGGAGCACCCCGGTGGCCGCGAGCACGGCCAGCAGGGCCGGCAGCCCCGGCATGGACCAGCGCAGGTAGGCGACGGCGTGGGCCTGCACCTCGCCCGTCGCGCCGAGGGCCGCCGTCAGCGCGGGGGCCGCGAGCCAGCCGAGGACGGCCAGCACCGCGCCGAGCAGCAGGCCCAGCCAGATCCCGTCGCGGCCGCGGTCCATCGCGGCGGCCGGGTTCCCCGCCCCGATCAGCCGGGCCACCGCCGGGGTGGTGGCGTAGGCCAGGAAGATCATGAGGCCGGTGAGCGTGTGCAGGATGGTGGTGCCGATCCCGACGCCGGCCAGCTGGGCCGTGCCCAGGTGCCCGATGATCGCGGTGTCGGCCAGCAGGAACAGCGGCTCCGCGATGAGCGCGCCGAACGCGGGGACCGCGAGCGCGAGGATGCGCCGCGTGAGGGCGCGCGCGTCCTGCGGGGCGGGCGCCGCCGTCGAGCCGGAGGGTCCCGCCATGTCAGCCCAGCAGGGCCAGCAGCGGGGCCAGCGCCGTGGTCGGGGCCGTGGGCTCGGGCAGCGTGTCCGGCAGCAGGGGGGCCACGAGGTAGAGCATCGCGATGGCGATGCCGTTGTTCACCATGTGCAGCAGCACCGCGTACCCGAACGAGCGGCCCATCAGGATGTAGGACACCGTGATCGCCACCGCGAGGGTCAGGTACGGGACGGTCTCCACGAGCCGGAAGTCGCCGCCGGTGCCGAGGAAGTGCAGGAGTGTGAACGCGAGCACGGAGACCACGGCGCACACCCACACGTTGATCCAGCGGGAGAGCTTGCCGATCAGCAGGTGGCGGAACAGGTACTCCTCCACGAGCGGGGCGGCCACCACGGTCATGAGGATCATGAGCACGGGCGGGGCCTGCGTGGTCATCTCCTCGAGCGCGGCCTGGTTGGCGCTGGTCTGCGCCTCCCCGATGAGGCTCAGCACGATCACGTTCACGACGATGCACGCCAGCCACGTGGCGGGCAGCAGCAACAGCTTCCACCACGTGCCCGTGCGGAACACCCGCAGCGACGTCACGAGCGGGCGCCAGGCCACGGCCAGCACGAGCACCACGAGGATCGCGTAGCTGACGATGTTCACCGTGAACCCGTCGCGGACCAGGTCGAACGCCTCGAGGTCACCGGGGACCAGGCCGAGCGACACCGCCAGCCACAGCCCCAGCCCGAGCACCATGAGCGCCACGTACACGAGCACCACGACGGCGTCGCCCCAGTGGAACCGACCCGGGGTCCAGTCCGGCGCGGGGCGGGCCGCGGGCCGGCGGCCGGGCCAGCCGGCGGGGACGCCACCGGGGGCGCCGGGGTGCCCGTGCAGGCTCGGGGCGACGGCGGCGCGGCGGGCGGACGGCCGGCCCGACGGCGGCCAGCCGGCGGGCGGACCGGCCGGCGGGCCAGAGGGAGGAACGCTCATGGCGGCCACGCTACCAACGGGGGCGGACGCGCCAGGCCGCGGGCGCCGTCGTCGGGAGCGGCTCCGTGGCCCACGCCACGCCCGCGCGCCCGCGACACGCGCGCGGTGGCGGCGGACCGAACGCCTCGTCTACGGTGCTCCCCATGGCCTTGTTCTCCCAGCCGGTGTTCATCAACCTCCCGACGACGGACACCGAGCGGATCCGTGAGTTCTGGACGACCCTGGGCGCCACCGCAATGGACGACTACTCGGACGAGCACTCGGTGTGCATCGAGCTCACCGAGTCGACGTACGCGATGTACCTCAGCCCCGGCTACTACACCGACTTCATCGGCAACCGTGAGATCGCCGACTGCCTCACCACCAACTCCGCCCTCATGGCGCTGACCGTCGGCGACGCCGCGGCGGTGGACGCCCTGGCGGACCGGGCGATCGAGCTCGGCGCCGCCGAGGTGCCCCTGCCCGAGGACCTGCGCGAGGAGATGGCCGACTCCGGCATGCACTCCCGCGAGATCGTCGACCCGGACGGGCACCAGTGGGAGTTCATCACCGCCTGAGCCCGCCGGCTCAGGTGCCGAGCCGCCCGGTGAGGCGCGCGTGCATCGCCGCGGAGGCCTCGTTCAGCCCCGTCACCTCGGCGTGGATCCCGTGCTGGGCGTACTTGGTCAGCACCGAGTCGAGCGCGGCCACAGTGGAGGCGTCCCACACGTGCGCGGCACCCATGTCGATCACGACGCACGGCGGATCGAGGGCGTACTCGAACTGCGAGTAGAGGTCGTTCGATGACGCGAAGAACAGGGCGCCGTGCACGCGATACGTGACGGCGCCGCCGTCGTCGTGGACCTCGCGGGCCACCGTGACCAGACGCGAGACGCGCTGGGCGAAGAGCACCAGCGCAGTGAGCACACCCACACCCACGCCGATCGCGAGGTTGTGAGTGAGCACCGTGGCCGCCACGGTCACGGCCATGACGGCGGTCTCCGAGCGCGGCATCGCGCGCAGGGTGGCGGGGCGCACCGAGTGCCAGTCGAAGGTCGCGGCGGCCACGAACATCATCACGCCCACGAGCGCGGCCATGGGGATCTGCGCCACGAAGCCGCCGAAGGCCACCACGAGCACCAGCAGGAACACGCCCGCGAGGAACGTGGAGATCCGGGTGCGGGCGCCGTTCGCCTTGACGTTCATCATGGTCTGCCCCACCACCGCGCAGCCGCCCATGCCGCCGAACAACCCCGAGACCACGTTCGCGACCCCCTGCCCCCAGGACTCGCGCGTCTTGTCCGAGCGGGTGTCGGTGATGTCGTCCACGAGCTTCGCGGTGAGCAGGGACTCGAGCAACCCCACGAACGCGATGCCGACGCTGAACGGCAGGATCAACCGGAGGGTCTCCCACGTCAGCGGGACGTCCGGCGGGCCGAGCACGGGCAGCGCATCCGGCAGCGCGCCCCGGTCCCCCACGCGCGGCACGGCCAGGCCGGCGGCCATCACCAGGGCGGTGACCACGACGACGGCCACGAGCGTCGCAGGCACCGCAGTGGTGAGCCGCGGCAACAGCACCACGATCGCCAGGGCCAACGCCGTGAGCGGGTACACGAGCCACGGGACGCCGATCAGCTCGGGCAGCTGCGAGGTGAACACGAGGATGGCCAGGGCGTTGACGAACCCCACCATCACCGAGCGCGGGACGAACCGCATGAGCCGGGCCACCCCGAACACGCCGAGCAGGATCTGGATGACGCCGCCGAGGATGATCGCGGCGAGCAGGTGCCCCACCCCGTGCTCGTGGGACAGCGGCGCGACGACCAGCGCCACCGCCCCCGTGGCCGCGGAGATCATGGCGGGGCGGCCGCCCACGATCGCGGTGGTGACGGCCATGGTGAAGGACGCGAACAGCCCGACGCGCGGATCCACGCCCGCGATGATCGAGAACGCGATGGCCTCCGGGATGAGCGCCAGCGCCACCACGAGGCCCGCGAGGACCTCGGTGCGCAGCCAGCGCGGGGTGCGGAGCGTGCGCAGGACGGACTGGCGTTCCAGGGGCGTGGGCGCGCGGTCGGGCGCGGCCACGGAGGCGGAGGAGGGCATGCGTCGAGGGTAGCGGCGGCCCCGGACGCGGCAGGCGCGGACGACGCGGAGCGTGCACTCAGCCGAGCAGCTCCTCGATCAGCGAGGACTCCTCCCGATGGAGGCGCGCCACGAACGGCAGCAGCATGAGCACGCCGAACAGCGCACCGTCCCGTGTGGTGCCGGCGGCCTCGTGATCCACCTCGACGCGGGTCAGGGAGAACATCCCACCCGAGTGGAACCGGGCGACCCGCCGTGGCCGGCCGCCGTCCTCCCCCTGTGCCCGCACCTCCACGGAGCCGTCCCAGTCCGCGCGGGCCACCACGCGACGCCCCTGGACCGTCCCGTCGACGGCGAAGTAGAGCACGTTCTCGCCCCAGATCTCCTTGAGCTCGTCATGCACGGGCGCCGGTGGCTCCCCCTCGGCCGGTGCCGTGACGTCCGGTCGATGCGTCACGGCATAGGTCGGGCGCAGCAGGCGGCCCACCGCGCTGCGCCACGTGGCCCGGCGGATCCCCACCGTGGTGGCGGCACCGCCGATCGACTCCCAGCGGAACGTGCCGGTGCGTTCGCAGCCCGCCAGCTCCCCACGGACCACCCGGCCGACGAGCTCGCCGTCGTCGCGATGCACCGCGACGGTCCGCATGCTGCGCCGGACGGTGTCCAGCGTCCCCTCCCGGAACCCGTACGTGCTGGTGCGCGTCATGGCCCTCCTCTCCGCCCGCCGCGGTCCGGCCGCATGAGGCGTGCGTCCCAGTGTTCCAGAATCCCCGCGTCCCGTGGGCAGGGCTTCGTGGGCAGGGCTTCGTGGGCAGGGTTCCGTGGGCAGAACCGGCGGCGATTCAGGTTCCGTGGGCGGAAGGAGTCACTCTTCTGCCCACGGAACCGGCTGACCCGCCCACGGAACCGGTTGCCCTGCCCACGGAACCCCGAGAGGCGACTCGGGCGGCATCGCCAGGGAGCACCCGCGCCGGCACCCACCCCCGCAGGCAACGGGCCACCCCCGCGCGCACCCGTCACGCCGTGCGCATCACCCGCACGGGGTCGCGGAACGCCGCGAAGGCCGCCGGGAGCAGGCTCGCCACCACGGCGGTCAGCGCGGCGAGCACGGCCACCCCCGCCACGAAGTCCAGCCCCAGCGCCCCGCCCTGCCCCACGACGACGGCGTAGCCCGTCCCCGCGCCCACCACCGCCCCGAGCACCGCCGGCGCGGCGGTGCGGACCGCCACGAGCAGCACGAGGTCCGCGCGGCCGATGCCCAGGGTGCGGCGGCGGCCGAGGTCGCGGCGACGGATGAGCACGTCGGCGAGCACCACGATCGCCACGAAGAAGGCGCCCGCCCCGAGGATGAGCAGCAGCAGGGACCGGCCGAGTCCGGCCAGCTCCCCGGTGATCGTCGCGTTCCCGGCGGCCAGCGCCCGCGCGGTCTGCACCTGCGAGGAGCGAGGGTCGGGGTCGATCACGGCCAGGGCCGAGTCCTGCATGGCGCGGGTGCCGGCGGTGTCCGGGGCCAGGACACGGACCTGCTGGACCACGAGGGAGGCCGGCGCGGCGGGCACGGCAATCGCGTAGTCCGCGAGGTCCTCGAACGGGGTGAGCGCCTCGAACGCGCCCACCACGGCCCACTGGCGTCCGTCTCCGGACTCGAGCGCTCCGGAGGGCTGGGCCAGGCCCAGCTCGGCCAGCTTCGCCTCGGGCACCACCACCTCCCCGGGGCCCGGCAGGCGGCCGCGCGTGAGCTCGACGCCGCGGTCGACGGTGCCCACCACGTGGGTCACCGCCACGCGAGTCCCGCCCGCACCGATCGCGGCGTTCACCGTGTCCACGGGCATGTCGCGGGCCAGGGCGGCCTCGGCGGAGTCGAGACCGGCGAGGGTGGCGACGGTGGCGCCGGTGAGGAAGCCGGTGCCACCCGAGTCCGTCACGGTGAGCACGCGCGCCGCGGGCCCGGAGAGCTCCGCGGCGACGGCGGCCTCCGTGGCCGCCTGACGGCCCACCGTGGCGACGGCCGCGAAGCACATGGCGGCCACCACCAACAGCACGAGGGCGGAGGGCACGGGCGCGGTGCGGGCGGCGGTGAGGGCCTCGCGCAGCAGGGTCCTCAGGTTCACGGGCGGGCCTCCGGGTTCACAGTCGCACCACCTCGTCCGCACGGGCGACGACGGCCGGGTCGTGCGTGGCCACCACCACGGTGCGCCCCTCCCCCGCGGCCTCGGCCAGCGCGTCGAGCACGAGGGAGGCGTTGTCCGGGTCGAGGTTGCCCGTGGGCTCGTCGGCCAGCACCACCGCAGGGGTGTTCACGAGTGCCCGGCAGACCGCCACGCGCTGGGCCTGCCCGCCTGAGACCTGGCCCGGCCGGTGCTCGGCCCGGTGCCCGAGGCCGAACCGCTCCAGCAGGATCCTGGCCCGGCCTTCGAGCTCGCGACGGGACAGGCCGGCGTAGAGGCCGGGCTCCACCACCGAGTCCAGGATGGGCCGGGACGGGTCCAGCTCGGCGTCCTGGAACACGAACCCCACGGACGTGGCCCGCAGCCGCGCCCGGCGCCGGTCCGGGAGGGCGGAGGCGTCGACGTCGCCCAGGCGCACCACGCCCGCCGAGGGCGTGAGCATAAGCCCCAGCACGTACAGCAGCGTGGACTTGCCGCGCCCGGACGGGCCGGTGAGCGCGGTGACGGCGCCAGGGGTGAAGCGGTGGGTCAGGCCGTCGAACAGCTCCTCCGCGCCGCGCGTGTACGCGAAGCGCAGGTCCGCCACGGAGAGCTCCGCGTTCACGGGGCGCCGTTCAGCACGCGCACGGTCTCCCCGGCGTCCACGCCGTCCACCACGGCCAGTCCGTCCGCGGAGCCGCGGACGGTGACGGTGCGCTCCTCCGGGACGCCGTCGCGAACCACGGTGACCCTCGCGGCGCCGTCAGGCTGGGTGCGCAGCGCGGACACGGGGACCACGGGCCCGGTGACGGGCGGGACCACGTTGACCTTCGAGAGCAGGGAGGTGGAGGCCTCGGCGGGCAGGGAGTCGCAGTCCGCGCCGCACACCGCGCCGCCGTCGGGGGCGGTCAGGGGGATGCGGATCAGCCCTTGGTCGTCCGCGGTGGACTCGCCGGCCACGGCTTCCCACTCGTGCTCGCCGTGGGGCACGGTCACCGCGGTGCCGGCCGGGATCATGGCGGCCTGGTCCTGGTTGACCTCGATGGCGAACGTGGGCTCGTCGCCGGGGCGGGCGACGATGGTCTCGCCTCCCGCGAGCGCGCCGCCGACGGCCGTGGCCTTCGCGTCCACGCTGAGCGCGGCGGGGAGTGATTCCAGCACCACGAGCTGGCCCAGCTCCACGGTGTCCGCGGCCGGGTAGTCGCGCTCGGTGAGCCAGCCGTTCCAGGCGACAGCGGTGGCCTCGTCCCAGGTGCCGGTGACCTCCACCTTCGCCCCCGTGGCGGCGAGCATGCGCTGGAACGCGGCGACATCGCTGCCGGTGGCGCCCTCGCCGAGCGCCCGCCACTGGGGCAGCTCGCCCTGCACGGTGATCACGGGCTGCTGCGCGACGGCGTACAGCACGTCCCCGGCGGCCACCTCACCGGACTCCCCGGCCCGGGTGACGACGCCGGACAGCGCGTTCACGGCGGCGGGCGCCTGCTCGCGCGTCACGGAGACGCCGAGGGTGATGACGCGGCCGAGCTCCTGCTCGGCGACGGTGACGAGAGCGTCCTCGGACGGACGCTGCTCGGCCTGGGCCGGAGGGGTGAGCGTGGCCCGGCCGGCCCAGAAGGCCAGGACGGCCACGATCAGGAGCACCCCGGCCAGCGTGGCCCAGCGGAGCGGCCGGGTCATCCGGAGGTGCCCCAGAAGACGTCCTGCGGGGGCAGCTCCGGGCAGGTCTGGACGACCTGCGTCTGGCGCTCCTCGGGCACGCCTCTCATGGTCGCCTGCAAGGGCCACCAGTCATGGCGGCCTGGTGTGAAGAAGGCCGTCACGAAGGACTCCTTGGACGGCCGTGTGCTGGTGTCCACAGTGAACCCCTGCGCTTCGAGACAGGGGATGAGGTACTGGTCCCAGTAGTCATAGACAAGGCGAAGCTGCGGTTCGCTCCAATCCTGGGTATAGCTCGGGTCGACTGGGTGCTGGGCGATGCAGGTGTTCATCGCCAGCGCCCAGGCGCGAGCCTGCGCAGCCGGCGGCGTGGAGTATCGGAGACCGCCCGTCGGCGAGACCTCGACGGGGAATCCGTCTGCCCTCATGCACGAGGCGACCTTCTGATCTGATTCCAGGGGAGTCGTGGACCAGTCCTTCCGCTGGACCTGAAGGATCTCGGGAGTTCCCCCGCTCTCTGCCAGGCGGTCCATCTGTTCTCGATAGGCCGCTTCCTTCTCCGGCTCCGTCGCCAGAACGGGTTCGATGACCTCGGTCGGTTTCCATGTGGCGGCATCCCACACCTTTGAGGGGGTACTGCCTGTCTCCGCGTGCGCCGACGCTCCTGCGTCCGCGCCGGAAGCACACCCCGCCAACAAGAGGGCCCCGACGAGTCCGACCATGGCACCAGCGAAACCGCTTGTCATTCGCCCCTCAGGCACAAGACACCCCAGCGCTCGCAGAGAAAATATCAGTAGGGGTAGTAGCAGTAGCCATTGCTACCCGAAAGAAGCAATGAGACCGAATCGGCCTTCCAGGTCTGGGTGCCTCGGAGACCAGGCTCCCAGTACCTCACGTAGTAGTTGGCTTTGGTACTCGACACTCCCCCAACCGACACCGTGAGGTAATCCCCGTACCGCTGCTGCTCGCCACGGACGCCGACATATCCACCTCCGGCACTGCAGTCCTGTCGCCCGGAGTCCGTCAATGCCTGTGCCGGCACTGCCCCAGAAACGGCCAACAATCCCGCGACGGCGATACCGGCCCCGACCTTTGTAACCCGCTGCTTCATACCCATGACGATCCTCCTCAGGATTCAAGCTCAAATATGAGCCGCGTCACACACTAGGCGCTAAGGCCTCCCACGGCAAGGGATTCTTCCTGGCCTCCTCAGGCCGTCCCGATTCCCTTTGCGCTTGCTGCAGCCATCACCGGGCGTCGTCTCGTGAGGCCGCGCCGTCGTCGTCCTCCCCGCCCTGGAACTGGCTCATGTAGAGCCGGTGGTAGGCGCCCCTGGCCGCGAGGAGCTCGGCGTGGTTGCCCTGCTCCACGATGTCGCCGTGCTCCATCACGAGGATCACGTCGGCGTCGCGGATGGTGCTGAGCCGGTGGGCGATCACGAAGCTCGTGCGGTCCGAGCGCAGCGCCGCCATGGCGCCCTGGACCAGCACCTCGGTGCGGGTGTCCACGGAGGAGGTGGCCTCGTCCAGGATCAACAGGGAGGGCTGGGCCAGGAACGCGCGGGCGATCGTGATGAGCTGTCGCTCGCCCGCGGACACGTTGGAGGCGTCGTGCTCGATGACGGTGTCGTAGCCCTCGGGCAGGGTGTGCACGAAGCGGTCCACGAACGTGGCCTTCGCCGCGGCGACGACCTCCTCGTCCGTGGCGTCCTGCCGGCCGTAGCGGATGTTCTCCCGGATGGTCCCGCCGAAGAGCACGGCGTCCTGGAGCACCATGCCGGTGGCGGCGCGCAGCTCGCCGCGGCTGACCGTGCGGGTGTCCACGCCGTCCAGCAGGATCCGCCCGCCGTCCACCTCGTAGAACCGCATGATCAGGTTGACCAGGGTGGTCTTGCCGGCACCGGTCGGCCCGACGATCGCGACCGTCTGCCCCGGCTCCGCCACGAAGTTCAGGTCCGTGATGAGCGGCTTCTCCGGCGTGTAGGAGAAGCGCACATGCTCGAACTCCACGCGACCGCGCAGCGGGCGCGGGAGGTGGGCGACGACGTCGGGCCCGGAGGCGGCGGAGGGCGCCGTTTCCCGGACGACAGTGCTCTCGGAGGGCGCCGTTTTCCGAACGAAAGTGCGGGCGGGGGTGCCGTCAGGGGTCTCCTCCGGCTCGTCGAGGAGCTCGAAGATGCGCTCGGCCGACGCCACGCCGGAGATCAGCATGTTGGACATGCCGGCGATCTGCCCAAGCGGCTGGTTGAACTCGCGCGAGTACTGGATGAACGCGGTCACGGCGCCGAGGGTCATCTGCCCGTTGGCCACGCGCAGGCCGCCGACCACCGCGATGCCCACGTAGCCCAGCCAGTTCACCCACTGCATGATCGGCATGATCATCCCCGAGTAGAACTGCGCCTTGAACGCGGCCTCGTACAGCTCCTCGTTGCGCTCGTCGAAGCGCGCGGCCATGTCCCGCTGACGGCCGAACACGGTCACCAGCTCGTGCCCCGTGAACGACTCCTCGATGTGCCCGTTGAGCCGGCCCGTCTCCCGCCACTGCGCGGAGAAGAGCGCCTGGGACTTCTTGCCGATCACGCCCACCACCACACCGGCCACCGGCAGGGCGACCAGGGCGATGAGCGCGAGCTGCCAGGACAGCCAGAACATCATGCCGACGATGCCGATCACGGTCAGCACCGAGTACACGAGCGAGGCGAACGCCTGCTGGAGGGCCTGCTGGACGTTGTCCACGTCATTGGTGGCGCGGGAGAGCAGGTCGCCGCGCTGCCCGCGGTCGAAGTAACTCAGCGGCAGCCGGTTGATCTTGGCCTCGATCTCCTCGCGGAGGCGGAAGACGATGCGCATGACGATGTCATTGAGCACGCGGCCCTGCAGCCACATGAACAGCTGGGCCACGAGGTACATGGCCAGCACGATCAGAATCAGCCGGCCCAGCTCGGTGAAGTCGATCCCCTCACCCGGCGTGAACGCCATGCCGGAGAGCATCTCCGCGGCCCGGTCCTCGCCCTGGGCGCGCAGCCCGTCGATGACCTGCTCGCGGCTCAGCCCGCCGGGCATCTGCGCGGAGACCACGCCGCCGAAGATCACGTCCATCGCCCGGCCCAGGACGTGCGGGGCCCACACGTTGAGCACGACGGCGACCAGCACCATCAGCGCGACCACCACCAGGCCCAGCTTCTCCGTGCGGAACAGGCTCATGAGCCGCTTCGCGGACGGCCAGAACGCCTTGGCCTTGCGGGCCGGCCCGCCGCCCCAGTCGTCGGTGGCGCCCTGCTCCTGGATCTCGAGGATCTCCTCGTCCGTCAGGTGCTCGCTCATGCCACGTCCTCCGCGGTCAGCTGGGAGTCCACGATCTCCCGGTAGGTCTGGTTGTCCGCCAGCAGCTCGGCGTGGGTGCCGCGGCCGACCACGCGGCCCTCGTCCAGCACGATGATCTGGTCGGCGTCGGTGATGGTGGCCACCCGCTGGGCGACGACGATCCGGGTCACCCCGGCCGCCGCACGGTCGAGCGCCGCCCGCAGCCGCGCGTCGGTGGTGACGTCCAGGGCGGAGAACGAGTCGTCGAACACGAGGACCCGCGGCTCGGCCACGAGGGCACGCGCGATGGACAGGCGCTGGCGCTGGCCGCCGGAGACGTCCGTGCCGCCCTGGGACAGCCGCGAGTCCAGACCGGAAGCCGCCGCCTCTCCCTTGCCGGTGGTGCGGGCGCGCACGAAGTCGGCGGCCTGGGCCGTCTCGAGGGCCGCCCAGATGCGCTCGTCCGAGGCATCCGGGGCCCCGAACTGCATGTTCTCCCGCACGGTGCCCGAGAACAGGTACGGCTTCTGCGGCACGAGGGCCACGGCCTCGGTCAGCTCGGCCCGGGCCAGGTCGGTCACCGGCACGCCGTCCACGAGCACCTCGCCGGACGTCGCGTCGTACAGCCGCGGCAGCAGGCTGATCAGCGTGGACTTGCCGGAGCCGGTCGAGCCAATGATCGCCGTCGTGGTGCCGGGTGCGACGGCGAAGCTGACGTCGTCGAGCACCGGCGCCTCGGCGCCGGGGTACTGGAAGGTGACGTGGCGCAGCTCCACGGCGCCGTCGCGACGCGCGGGGGTCACCGGGCGGACCGGCTCACCGAGCGTGGGGACGGTGTCCAGGACCTCGCCGATGCGGCGGGCGGAGATCACGGCGCGCGGGAGCATCATCATCATGAAGGTGCCCATCATGACCGCCATGAGGATCTGCAGCAGGTACTGCATGAACGCGGTGAGCGCGCCGACCTGCACGAGCCCCGCGTCCACGCGCTCGCCGCCGAACCACAGGACGGCGGCGGTGGCGAGGTGGAGGATCATCGTGATGACCGGGCCGAGCAGCACGAACAGCCGGCCGATCCGCACGGACGTCTCCGTCAGGGCGGCGTTGGCGTCCGTGAACCGGCGCGTCTCGTGGCGTTCGCGCACGAACGCGCGGACCACGCGGATGCCCTGGATCTGCTCGCGCATCACGCCGTTGACGTCGTCGATGTTGTCCTGCATCCGCTGGAACAGCGGCATGAGACGCGCGACGATCCACGCCACGATCACCAGCAGCACCGGCACGGAGACCCACACCAGCCAGGACAGGCCAGGGTCCTCGCGGATGGCCATGATGATGCCGCCGACCGCCATGATCGGCACGGCCACCATGAAGTTCAGGGCCATGAGGGTGAGCATCTGGACCTGGTTGACGTCGTTGGTGCCGCGCGTGATGAGGGTCGCGGCGCCGAAGCGGCCGAGCTCCTCCGCGGAGAACGCGTCCACGCGGGTGTAGACGGCACGGCGCAGGTCCCGGCCGACGCCCATCGAGACTTTCGCGCCGAACCACACGGCGGCGATCGCGGCGACCACCTGCACCAGCGCGACGCCGAGCATCACGAGGCCGATGTCCCAGATGCGGGCGGTGTCGCCGCGGGCCACGCCCTCATCGATGATGCGGGCGTTGAGTCTGGGCAGGTACAGCATGGCCAGCGTGCTGATCAGCTGCAGCACGACGACGGCCGCGACGGCGCCGCGATAGCGCCGGCCGTAACGGCGGAGCAGGGTCCAGAGCATGGGGCTCCCAGGGAGTCGGGATGGGTGCGCGACCGCGTGGGCCGCAGTGCGATGGGCCGAAGGGGGGCCGGGTTCATTGTGCCCCAGCCGCGGGCGGGGAGGCCCGGGGAGCATCGGTCGTCGATGTGACGGCGCCCGGCCGTTGTGGGGCACCGCCCCCTCAGCGGGTGGGCGGGATCGTGCTCATCTCGGGCCCCTCGACGGTGAACCCGGCGCCGCGCGTCGTCGTCGGACGCCCCGGGCGCACCCCGGACAACCGGCTGCCGAACCACCTGCTGGCGGACCCGCACGAGGACTGAGCGACGCCAGACGGGGGCGTGAGCCAGATGTTTCCGCTGCTGAGGGTCCCTCAGAACAGCATGAACATCCGGCTCACGCCCCCGGAACGTCTGGCTCAGCGCCCGAAGAGCCTCGCGAAGAACCCTGCGGCCCCGGCACGGCCCGCGCGGGCTGCCTCGCGCTCGGCGTCGGAGTGACGGCCATCGCACCACTGCCCTGCCGGGACGGCGGCCTTGACGGACTCGACGTGCCAGCCGCATCCGGCCCAGGTGGCCCTGCGGCAGACGCGGCAGCGCGCAGGACGGCACATGAGGGGTTCTTTCGGTGGGGGGCTTCGGGGTGGCCGGTCAGGCCAGGGTCAGGAAGAGCTTCTCGAGGTCGGCGACGGTGAGCTTCTCCTCGTCCTCCGCCTTCTCGGGGTCGGCGAGGCAGTACTGCATGGCCGCAGAGACGATCGCGAAGCCGGCCCGGTCGAGAGCCGTGGAGACGGCCGAGAGCTGGGTGACGACGTCGCGGCACGAGCCCTCCCCCTCGACCTCGCGGATCACGGCGTCGAGCTGCCCGCGGGCGCGCTTGAGGCGGTTGAGGATCTTGCGCTGGGTGTCGGCATCGGCGGTGCGCACGGCGGGTCCTTTCGGTGGCAGGGGCGGAGCGGACGGGGCGCCAGAATACCCCCGGGGGTGTGGGCGACGGCGGCGGGCGGTCACGCGGGGTCACGGAGTGCGCCGTTTCTCGAACGAAAACGCTCCGGGAGGCGCCGTTTCGTCAACGAAAGCGGCGGGGTGGGGCGGGGGTCAGGCGAGCAGGGACGCCCCCTCGACGGTCAGGACTGCCACGCCCATGACGAGGACGAACCAGCCGAAGGCCTGGCGCAGTGTCGCCGCGGGCACGCGCTGCATGAGCGCCACGCCCGCCAGCGCGCCCGCCACGGACACCCCGGTCAGTGCGAGCAGGAACGGCCAGTCCGGCTCGACCGCGGGCAGCTTGCCCACGAACCCGGCCAGCGTCTGCACGGTGATCACCAGCAGCGAGGTGCCCATGGCCGCCGCCATCGGCAGCCCGGCCAGCAGCACGAGCGCGGGGACGATCAGGAACCCTCCCCCGGCGCCCACCAGGCCGGTCACCAGCCCGACGCCGAGACCCACCACCAGCAGCCGACCCACGCGGAGGCGTGGGGCGTCGTCGCCGGTGGGGCCGCCGTCGTCGTCCCCCGTGCGGCCGCGGATCATGCCGCGGGCGGTGAGCAGCATCATCACGGCGAAGCCCCCCATGAGCACCGGCCCGGGCAACGCCGAGCCGAGCAGGCCGCCCAGCACCGCCCCCACCACGCCGCCGGCCGCGAACAGCCCGCCGGTGCGCCAGCGGACGTTGCCGGCGCGAGCGTGCAGGGCCACCGCGACGAGCGAAGTGACCCCGACGGCGAACAGGGAGCCCGCGATCGCCTCCTGCGGATCGAGCCAGGCCACATAGGTCAGCAGCGGCACCATGAGGATGGACCCGCCGCCGCCCAGCAGGCCGAGCAGCAGCCCGACCGCGGCGGCCAGGAGGAGCGCGAGCCAGCCCATGCCTATGCCCGCCGTGCGTCGCGGGACGGGATGCCGCGCAGCACCTCGGCCGCCGGCCGCTCCCGGCCCCTGCGGTTCCACGGCATGCGATCCAGGACCGACCCCATGGCGCACGTGTTCGACAGGGCGGAGAACACCAGTCCACCGCCCACCCCCGCCGACAGCAGCGCGAGGCGGCGCGAGCCGACCTGGGCCGCGAGCGCACCGACGAGCACGAGCGAGCCCGCTGTCATGCGGACCTGGCGCTCCATGGCCCAGCCACCAGCCCGGCGCACCACATCCCCGCCGGCCTTCGCGTAGGAGCTGACCCCGCCGGCGAGCACGTCGGCCTGCGTGAAGCCGGCCGCGGCCAGGCGCTCCCGGGCGTCGGTGGCGCGCATGCCGGAGGCGCAGACCAGCACGACGTCGCCGGGCAGGCGGGCGGCGACGTCGCCGGTGTGCTCCTTGAGCGTGTCCAGGGGGACGTTGTACGAGCCGGCGATGTGCTCCACGGCGAACTCGGCGGGGGTGCGCACGTCGATCACGACGGCGGCGCCGGACTCGGTGCGTTCGCGCAGCACTTCGGGGCTGAGCGGGGCCAGGGTCGCCTGGGTCATGGGGGTCTCCTCGGGTGAGTGGGGGGTCGGGCGGTCGGGCGGGGCGGACTCAGGCACGGTCGAGGCCGAGCCAGCCGAGATAGGAGCCGTCGAGCTCGACCACGTCGAACCCGGCGCGGCGCAGCGCCTGGGCGGCCACGATGTTGCGCAGGCCGGACTGGCAGAAGGTCACCAAGGTCTTGTCCTTCGGCAGCTCCTCCTGGTGGAAGAGCACCTTGCCGGCGTTCAGCTGCCGGGCGTCCGCCACGGTTCCGTGGGAGAACTCGGTCTTGTTGCGCACGTCCACCAGCACGGTGTCCTGCTCCGCGCCGACCTCGCCGGCCTCGATGCGGGACTGCAGCTCGTCGGCCTGCACGGTCGGCACCGGCTCCAGCGTGAGGCCGTCCACGGAGGTGGTGAACGCGGCGGCGGCGTCGACGCCCACGCGGATCATGTGGTCGCGCATCGTGTGCGCGTCCTCGCGGTCCTCGGCGAGCAGGACGAGGGCAGCGTCGTCGCTCTCCGGGTCGTAGGCCCAGCCGGCGTGGGTGGCGACCTTGCCCCGGGACGGGAAGGCCAGCGCGCCCGGCACGGTGCCGGCGAGGATCTCGTCCACGGCGCGGGTGTCCACGAACACGGCGCCGTCGGCGAGCTTCGCCTGCACGCCCCCGGCGTCCAGCTCCTCGAGCTCGGGCAGCTCGCCCAGGATGGCTGGCCCCTGCTTGTTCTGGCGCTTCATGCGGGCGAAGTAGGCGTGGGCGTCGGGCTGGCCGTCGAGCAGTTCGTCGATGAAGCCCTGCTCGTCGTCGTTCTTCAGGTAGTCGGACCACCAGGCGTACTCGCGCTCGTAGCCGACCGTGGTGGAGGGCAACGCGCCGAGTGCCTTGCCGCAGGCGGAGCCGGCGCCGTGGGCCGGGAACACCTGCACGTGGTCCGGGAGGGTCAGGAACTTGGCCTTGAGGGACGCGAAGAGCTGCTTCGCGCCCTCGAAGCGGGTGTCGACGCCGCCGGCGGCCTCGTCCAGCAGGTCCGGGCGGCCAAGGTCGCCGGAGAACACGAAGTCGCCGGTGAGCATGTAGCCCGGGGCGTCGGCGAAGGCGCCGTCGGTGACCAGGAAGGACAGGTGCTCGGGGGTGTGACCCGGGGTGTGCACGGCCTCGACGGTGATGTTGCCGAGCTCCATGATGTCCCCGTCCGTGAGCAGGTCACCCTCGAAGCCGTAGGCCCAGTCCTCGCCGCCCTCGCCGGACAGGTGGATCCGGGCGCCGGTGGCGTGGGCCAGCTCGCGGGTGCCGGAGAGGTAGTCCGCGTGGATGTGGGTCTCGGTGACGTGCGTGATGGTCATGCCGCGCTGGGCGGCGAGGTCCAGGTACACCTGGATGTCGCGGCGAGGGTCCACCACCATCGCCTCGTTGTTCGCCTGGCAGCCGATGAGATAGCTGGCCTGGGCGAGGTCCTCGTCGTAGATGCGCTCGAGCAGCATGGTTCTCCTCCGGGTCGGGGGCAGGGGTCTCGACGTCCATTCGATACCCCATGGGGTATATCGAGAACGAGCGTAAACTATACCCCCAGGGGTATGCAAGAGAGAGGGTGGGGCCCGGGCGGCGACGGGAAGGGATGGCACGATCGGGAGACGTCGCCAGGGGGCGTGAGCCAGATGATTCCGCTGCGGATCGGGCGTCAGAACTGCAGAAACGTCTGGCTCACGCGGCGGGGGGCGTGAGCCAGACGTTTCTGCTGCGGATCGGGCGTCAGAACCGCAGAAACGTCTGGCTCAGCGCCCGGGCCCCTCAGAGCAGGGGACGCAGCGGGACCAGGAGGACCTCGACCACGCGGGCGAGGCGGTGACGGTCCTTCCAGCGCGGGGTGTCGATCCGGACGGCCCGCTGGGCGTCGAGGGCGAAGATCTCCTCCATCCGGGCGGCGAAGTCGCGGTCCACGACCACCACGTTGGACTCGTAGTTGAAGCCCAGGGAGAGGCGGTCGACGTTGGCCGAGCCCACGGTGGACCAGATGCCGTCCACGGTGGCGGTCTTCGCGTGGATCATGCTGGCCCTGTACAGCAGGATCGTGATGCCGGCCTCGAGCATCTTCCCGAAGAAGCCGCGCGAGGCCCAGTCCGCCACGATGTGGTTGGAGTCCTCCGGCACCATCACCTGCACGTCCACCCCCCGCCGGGCCGCGTGCAGCAGCGCCTCGAGGACCTGCTGGTCCGGGATGAAGTACGGCGTGTTGATGAGGATGCGGTGCTGCGCCCGCTGGATGGCGTCGAGGTAGCTCAGCCGGATCGGGTAGACCAGCAGCGGCGGCTGGTTCGCGGCCACGGTGATGCGCGGGTCCCACGTGTCCGGGGGGCGCCAGGACATCTGCTCGCCCGCACGGTGGTGCGCGTTCCACTTGATGGAGATCGACCGGTCCAGCCCCCACGCCGCCGGGCCGCGCTCGCGCACGTGAGTGTCCCGCCACAAGCGGGCGTAGTCGTCGCCGATGTTGAAGCCGCCTGCGAAGCTGACCTCGTCGTCCACCACCATGATCTTCGAGTGGTTGAACCCGCTGTGTCGGACCACGCCTCGCCAGATCGGGCGGGCGAAGGCCGGCAGCCGGAACACGTGGATGCGCGGGTCCAGCTGACGGTAGAAGCGGGGCGGGACCACGAGGTTCCCGAACCCGTCATAGGAGACGTAGACCTCCACGCCGCGCGCGGCCGCCCGGTTGAAGGCGTCCATGAACCGCTGGCCCGTGGGGTCGCTCTTCCAGATGTAGGTCTCGAACTTGATGATCCGCTGCGCTCCGTCGATCGCGGCGATCATCTCCTTGTAGAGGTCCTCACCCGAGGTGAAGATGCGCAGCTCGGAGCCCTCCACGTGGGCGTCGAACACGCCGGGGTTCGGCGCGGGTCGGCGCACTCGGCCGCGGCGCTTGACCATATCCACGCCGGTGAGCCCGGCGGCGACCGTCAGCGGCAGTCCCACGAGACCGACGCCCGCGGCCACGGCCGCTCCCCGGAGGAGACGACGGACCGGCAGGCGGGGCAGGGACGGCAGGGACGGTCGACGCATTCGCTCAGTCTACTCAGGGCCCCGTCAGCGCGGATAGGTCGAGCGGCGCGTCTCGGTCCAGGCCGCGCTCACCTCGGAGCGCATGCGCACGAGTTCGATCGCCGTCTCCTGCAGCCTCCGGGCGCTCTCGCTCTCGGGGACGTACTGCCGCACCCGCTGGGCCTGGTCCTCCGCGGAGACGTCCACCATGACGGCGATCGAGTGCGCCACCAGGCGGGACTCCGCCCCGGTGCGTCGGCTCGCGTAGACGCGCAGCGCCACATGCATGGACCGCTCCGTGGTGTTCACCAGGAGGGCCTCCACGCGCACGAGGTCGCCTACGTGGATGTTCCGCACGAAGCGCACACCGCCGCCGAACACCGCGACCACGGATTCATGTCCGGTCCAGCGGGCGGCGAAGACGGCGGCCGCCTCGTCCACCCAGCGCAGGATCGCGCCCGCGTTGATGGTGCCGCCCACGGTGGCCTCCGCGTTGGGGGCCAGGAACGCGAGGGTGCTCATCTCCTCGGGGGCCTCCCCGGGCGCGGGGAACGGCAGTCGGGCCATGCCGCGCTCGACGGCGCGGCGGGCCACGGTGGAGCGGCGGGCCTGTTCGTCGCGCTCGATCTGGCCGGGGGTCGAGGGCTCCCAGACCGGCACGGTCACGGGCACCCCGCCCTCCTCCGCGGCGTAGACCACGAGGGACGAGGTGGCGACCACGGGGTCGCCGTCGTCGTCGCGGATCTCCGGCAGCAGCAGGCGGGTCTGGACGTGCACCTCGGCGCCGTCCGTGTGGACCACGCGCGCCTGCACCACAGCACGGCGGTCCACCGGCACGGGGTGCCGGAACTGGGTGTGCCCCACGTAGCGGGCACGCACGAACGTCCCGGCCCAGCTCGCCGCGACGGCGTAGCCGGCCTTCTCGATCCAGGAGATGACGGTGCCGGCGTCCACCAGGCCGGTGGGATGATCGAAGCTGTCCGCCCGGAATTCGAGGGCGAGGGCTCCGGGGGGTCTCATGCCGTCGAACGTATCACCCGACTCCGGGCCCTGTGCGGCCGGTCACGCCCCGTCCAGGAGTCTGCGGGGAACCTCCCGGCCGCGCCCCAGGCGGGTCCGCGCACGGGGGACAATGGACCCATGACCGCCTTCGACCGTCTCCCCCTGCCCGCGGAGCCCCAGACCCCGCACGACCGCCTGCGCCACCGCACCGAGGCCGCCGTCGCCGAGCGCGGGGAGGCCGCCGTCGCCGGGCTGGCGGTGCGCCTGATGACCGGCGCGGCCACCCCGGATGACGTCACCTCGGGCGCCGCCCGCGCCCTCACCGGCGACGACGGCGACCTCAGCCCCGCCGCGACCGGCGCCCTGGCCCTGATGCACGCGTGGCACCGCAGCGCGCTGCCCGCCCTGACCGGGGCGCTCACCGCCCCCGAGGCGGACGTCCGCTCGGCGGCCCACCTCGTGCTCGCCTCCCGGGCCGGTTCGCTGCGCCGCGACGCCGCCGTCGACCGCGCCCTCGTGGACGCGGTGCGGGCCGGCTGTGCCGACCCGGACCCGGAGGTCCGCGCGTCGGCCGCGTCCGCGCTGGGCGCCCTCGCCCGCCCCGAGGACCTCGAGTCCGCCCTGCCCGTGCTCACCGGCATGGTGATGGACGTGGACGCGGACCTGGCCGCGGCCGCCGAGCTGGCCCTCGAGCAGCTCGCGATCCGCCTGGACCGGCCCGGCCTGCGGGTCAGCCTCGAGGGCTGAGGCGACGCCCGTGCAGTGCCCCCACTTCGACGTCGGCGAGTGCCGTTCCTGCCCGCTGATGGGCGTGCCGTACGCCCGGCAGCTCGCGGACAAGCAGGCCGCGGTCCAGGCCGCGCTGGCGGACGCGGTCGATGCGGACACGGTCGTGGCCGAGCCGTTCGCCTCCGCGGAGGCGGGGTTCCGGAACAAGGCGAAGCTCGTGGTGACGGGGTCGGCGGCGGCGCCGCGGCTGGGCATCCTGGACCCGCGGCAGCACCCCCGCCATCACGACGGCGCCGGCGTGGACCTGCGCGACTGCGGCCTGTACGAGGCCGGCATGGAGGGCGTGTTCGAGGCGTGCGCGGCGGCGGTGACGGCGGCCGGGCTGGAGCCCTACGACGTCGCCGCCCGCACGGGCGAGCTGAAGAACGTGATCGTGACGCTCTCCCCCGACCGGGAGGCGATGGTCCGGTTCGTGCTGCGCTCAGCCGACCGGCTGGACGCGCTGCGCGCGGCGGTGCCGGGGCTGCTGGACGACCTCGCGGCGCGCGGGACACCCGCGGCCGTGGTGAGCGCGAACCTGCTGCCGGAGCACGTGGCCCTGCCCGAGGGCGACAAGGAGATCGTGCTCGCCGGCGGGCCGACGCTGACCATGCGGCTCAACGGGGTGGGCCTGCGGCTGCGCCCGCAGGGGTTCTTCCAGACGAACACCGCGGTGACCGAGGGGCTGTACGCGACGGCGGCGGCGTGGGTCGCCGAGGCCGGCCTGCCGGCGACGGCGTGGGACCTGTACTGCGGGGTGGGCGGGTTCGCGTTCCACCTGGCCCGGGCCGGCGTGCGGGACGTGTGGGGCATGGAGTCCTCCGCCGAGGCGGTGGCCGCGGCCCGGGAGACGGCCGCGGAGCTCGGCCTGGCCGACCGGGCGCGCTTCTCCGCCGGCGACGCCACCTCCGCGCTTTCGTTCGGGAAACGGCGGGCTCCGGAGGCGCTTTCGTTCGAGAAACGGCGGGCCCGCCCGGACGCCGTCGTCGTGAATCCGCCGCGGCGGGGCATCGGCGCCGAACTGGCCGACGCGCTGGAGGACTCGGGCGTGCCCACCGTCCTGTACTCCAGCTGCAACCCGGCGACGCTCGCGCAGGACCTGGCCCGGATGCCGAGCTATCGGGTGGCGCGGGTGCAGGTGTTCGACATGTTCCCGCAGACCCGGCACGCGGAGGTGCTCACGCTGCTGACCCGGCGGTGACGGAAGCCGGGGCGCGTCACCGCGGGTTCCCCGCCCGACGGTTCCGCTTCTTCAACTCGACGAAGACCTGCAGCAGCGTCAGAGCCGACGGCGCGAGCGCGGGTTGCGTGAGCACGAGCGGTTGCGCACGGGTCAACCCGCCACCCTGCAACGGCCGTCTCGAGTCCCACCGGTTGGCCTTGCGCAGACCACCCTCGTTCCACAGCCGCTCGTCCACCTTGAGCGCCACCTTCATCGTGTGCTCCGACTCTGGCGCCACAGCACGGACTTCCTTCACGTCCGCCCAGTCCACGGACCAGTCCCGCGTCCACACCCGTCGCTCATCGAACGTGACATGCCGAGGCCGGAACAGACCCATCGTCGCGGAGGGAAGCACCGCCAACGCCAGCGCCAACCCGATGAACGACGCCACACGCCACACCCCGAACCCGGCCGAGACATCCTCCGGCGGCCGGAAGATCACCCACACGAACACCGCGATGCACACCACGACGATCAGCCACAGGAACAGCCACCGCGCCGGACGCACCCGCGCCTGCACCGGCAGACTCGCCAGGATCTCCTCCCGCGTCGCCTTCTTCCGCAACCGCGTCGGCTTCGCATCCATCACTTGCTCCTCATCCAGTTCATGAGCCCTCCGCCCCCCGGCCATCTCCGCCGAGTGTGTCCTGCTCGTTCCCGGGCCACGCTTCCGGCGCGCGGGGGCACACGTCCGCCCCGTCGGCACGACCCTATTCCCGGAACCCACCGCGCCGCAGCGACATCACCGCAGCTGAGAACCGCTGTGATGTCGCTGCGGTGCGGTCGACCGGAACGACTGCGCGCTCGCTGCGGTGAACATCGCCGCGGCACTCCCCGTGCGGCCCCACTTCCCCGCCCGTAGGCTGGTTCCCATGTCGCAGACGCTCACCCCCGCCGCTCCGCAGGACCTGAACGCCCGCCGCCACCGGCTCCGCCGCTACCGCGCCGTCATCTTCGACATGGACGGGGTCATCACGGACACCGCCGGCGTGCACGCCGCCGCGTGGAAGGAGCTCTTCGACGCGGCCCTGCCCGACGTCGGCGCGCTGCCCGCCAACGCCGCCGTCGTCGCCGCGGACCCGGACGTGCTGCGTCCCTTCGACGCCGCCGCCGACTACCTGCATCACGTGGACGGGCGCCCCCGCGAGGACGGGGTCCGCACGTTCTTCGCCTCCCGCGGCCTGCACGTCCCGGAGGCCGACTCCCCCGAGGCGGACGCGATGCCGGAGCTGACGGTCCTCGCCCTCGCCGAGCGCAAGCAGGGCTACTTCGAGCAGGTGCTCGAGCGCGACGGCGTCCGCGTGTTCCCGGAGGCCCAGGACCTCCTCGAGCGGCTGCGGGCCAAGGGCGTGCCGGTCGCGCTGGTCACCAGCTCCAAGAACTCCCGCGCCGTGCTCACGGCCGGCGGCGTGCTGGACTTCTTCCCCGTGATCGTGGACGGGAACACCGCCGTCGAGCGCGAGCTGCCGGGCAAGCCGGACCCGGCCATGTTCTGGGAGGCCGCCCGCGAGCTGGGCGTCGACGTCGCGGACGCGATGGTCCTCGAGGACGCCGTCTCCGGTGTGAAGGCCGCCTCGGACGGCCGCTTCGGCCTCGTGATCGGCGTGGACCGCGAGCCCGAGCTCGGCAAGGGCCGACTCAAGGCGGCCGGCGCCCACCTGGTGGTCCAGGACTACGGGACCCTGCATCTGGAGGACCGCACCACCACCCCGTTCGACCCCGCGTGGGTGCTGCGCTGGGACCGCTTCGACCCGGCCTCCGAGGGCACGCGCGAGGTGCTGTGCACCCTGGCCAACGGGTACTGGGGCACCCGCGGCGCCGTGCCCGGCACGCGTATCTCCTCCGTCCACTACCCCGGCACCTACATGGCCGGGGTGTTCAACCGGCTGACCTCGATGGTCCAGGGCCGGGTCGTGGAGACCGAGCACATGGTCAACATCCAGGACTGGACCCCGCTCGTGGTGACGCCGCGCCACGGCCGCCCGCTGCTGCCGGGCGAGGAGAACCTCGTGGAGTACGGCCAGGAGATGGACCTGCGCCGCGGCGTGCTCTCCCGCACCATGACCTTTGAGGACGAGCAGGGCCGGCGCACCACGCTCCACACCCGGCAGTTCACCTCGCTGGCCAACCGGCACCTCGCCGCGATCGAGCTGACCGTGGTGGCGGAGAACTGGTCCGGGGACCTCACAGTGCGCTCGAAGATCGAGGGCCGCGTGGCCAACCTCAACGTCTCCGACGACCGCACCCTCGCCAATCAGCACCTCGAGCCGGTCCAGGCCCGGGAGATCGACGGCGAGACCGTCCTGCTCGAGACCGCCACCAACCAGTCCGGCATCCACGTGGCCCTGGCCACCCGCACCCGCCAGGTGGCGCCGGTGGGGCACCACGAGCCCATCCGCCGCCCCGTGGACGGCTCGGACCTGGTGGTCGGCCAGGACATCCTCCTCCACGTGGACGAGGGCGTGCCGCTCGTGCTGGAGAAGATCGCCGCCGTCGCCACGAGCCACGACCACGCCAACGCCTCCGTGTGGGAGTCGGCGGTGAAGGACGTCCAGCGCGCCCAGAACTTCCGCAACCTGCTGACCCTGCACGAGCAGCGCTGGGGCACCAACTGGGACCGGTTCTCCGTGCGCATCGACCTGGCCGAGCCGTACCGGCACCACCGCCGCTCCACGGCAGCGGAGGCCGGCGGCGAGTACGCGCCGCCCGTCGTCGACGCCGGCCACTCGGCCCCGGTGGGGTCCGCGGTCCCGATGGGCAAGGACGGCGCGTCGCTGCGCCAGCAGCTCGCGCTGAACCTGCACACGTTCCACGTGCTGCAGACGGCCTACGGCCGCCGCCGGGACCTGGACGCCTCCGTGGGGGCGCGCGGCCTGCACGGCGAGGGCTACCGCGGCCACATCTTCTGGGACGAGATCTACGTCTACCCCATGCTCACGCTGCGCCGCCCCGAGATCACCCGCGGCCTGCTGATGTACCGCTACCGGCGTCTCAACGAGGCCCGCGCCAACGCCCAGGCCGCGGGCTGGGCCGGCGCCATGTACCCGTGGCAGTCCGGGGCAGACGGCTCCGAGGAGACGCCCACCGAGCTGTGGAACCCGCGCTCGCGCATGTGGATGCCGGACAACTCGCACAACCAGCGCCACGTCTCCCTGGACATCGCCTACTCGGTGCTGCGGTACATCGAGATCACGAAGGACACCTCCTTCATCTCGGACTACGGCGCGGAGATGCTCGTGGAGATCTCCCGTTTCTTCATGTCCATGACCCTGCACAACGCCGTCACGGACCGCTACGAGATCCACGGCGTCATGGGCCCGGACGAGTTCCACGACGGCTACCCGGAGACCCCCGGCTCGGGCCTGCGCAACAACGCGTACACCAACGTGCTGACCTCCTGGGTGCTCTCCGAGACCGCCCGGCTGGTGCGCTGGCTGGACACCCTCGACGACGGCCTGCCCGAGATCATGGAGATCACCGAGGAGGAGATCGAGCGCTGGGAGGACGTCAGCGCCCGCCTCACCGTGCCGTTCTTCGAGGACGGCGAGGAGGCCGGCATCCTCGCGCAGTTCGAGGGCTACCAGGACCTCAAGGAGTTCGACTGGGAGGCCTACCGGGCCAAGTACGGCAACATCGGCCGCATGGACCTGATCCTGCAGGCCGAGGGCGACGCCACCAACCGGTACAAGCTCTCCAAGCAGGCGGACACCCTCATGCTCGGCTACCTGTTCTCCGCCGAGGAGCTGGACGGGATCCTGCGCCGCATGGGCTACGAGCTGCCGCAGGAGGCGTTCGAGCGCATGGTGACGTACTACGAGGCCCGCTCCACGCACGGCTCCACGCTCTCCCGGCTGGTGCACGCCTGGGTGGCGGCCCGCACCGATCCGGACCGCTCGTGGGACCTGTTCACGGAGGCGCTCGAGTCGGACCTCTCCGACACCCAGGGCGGCACCACCCGCGAGGGCATCCACCTGGGCCTGATGGCCGGCACCGTGGACACCGTGATCCGCTGCTACGCGGGCCTGGAGACGCGCGAGGACGTGGTGCGCGTGGACCCGCGCATGCCCTCCCAGCTGCCCGGCGCCAGCTTCACCATCCGGTTCCGCCAGCAGCCGGTGCAGATCCACATGCGCCGCTCGGAGGTCACGGTCCGCGCCGGCAGCGGCATGTGGCACGACGTGCCGATGATCATCGCCGGCCAGGAGCACACCCTGTCCCCGGGCGCCGAGATCACGGTCCCGCTGGGCTGAGCCGGGGAGCCTGAGCCGGGGGCCTGATCCGGAGCCGGGTCCCAGCCGGAAACACTTTCGCTCGAGAAATCGTCGCTACCATCCCGAAATCCTGGGATGGTAGCGACGATTTCCCGAGCGAAAGCGCGTCTGGGGGGTGCCTCTATGGTTTTCTTCAAGCCGCGAGAGCGACTGATGATGGTGCTGGCGGGGCGGTCGGATCTTGATACAGGGTGCCATCGCGGAGCATCGCGTAGAGCACGTCCGTGCGGCGCCGGGCCAGCGCGATCAGCGCCTGGTTGTGGCGTTTGCCCTGGGCTCGTTTGCGGTCGTAGTACGCCCTGGAAGGCGGGTGTGACAGCGAAGCGAACGCTGAGAGGAACAGGGCCCGCTTCAGTCGCTTGTTCCCGCCCCGGGCTACGTGCTCTCCGCGGATCGAGGTCCCGGAGCGTCGGGTGACCGGGGCGATCCCGGCGTAGGAGGCCAGATGCCCGGCATCGACGAAGTCCTTGCCCACAACTTCAGTGAGGATGCGTGCGGCGGTCCTGATCCCTACTCCGGGCATCGAGATCAGGACCGGGTGAAGAGGGTGGGCCTCCACTGCAGCCTCCACCTGGGAGGCCAGGCCGGCCCGCTGACGGGTCAGGCCGGCGAGCTGTTCTGCCAGGATCGGGACCACGGTGGCCGCGGCCTGCGTGCCGGCCACGACCACGGACTGCTCGTCCAGGGCTTGGAAGATCTGTTCCGTGAGAGAAGCGGCCAGGCGTGGGGCGTGCTTGCGCAGCCTGGCCCGCACATGCCCCGGCCCAGCCGTTCTGAGCTGTGCCGGGGTGGGGTAGCGGCCGAGAAGGTCTGCCACGGCGGGGTGGGTGATCCTGGGCCCGAGCACGCGCTCGAGCGCGGGGTGGATCTGGGTGAGGAGTCCGCGCAGCCCGTTCGAGGTCGCGGTGATCTGCGCGGCGAGGTCGTCATCGAACCCGGCGAGCATGGCCAGCTCGGCGATCTGTTCCTCATCGACTCGGATGGAGCGCAGCGTATGGGGCATCGTGCGGGCTGCTTCAGCGATGATCGCCGCGTCCTTGGCGTCGGTCTTGGCCGAGCCGGGGTGCAGGTCAGCGATCCGTCGCATCGCCAGCCCGGGCAGGTACGCCACCTCAACGCCGTCGCAGGCCTGGGCCACGGCCACGGGCAGGGCGCCGATCGTGGCCGGTTGATCGACGACGAGCAGCGCGGGCCCGTGGGCGCGGGCGAGCTCGTCGAGGATGCCGCGTAGGCGGGTCTCGTCGTTGGGCAGGGCCTTGTCGTAGACCTTTTTCCCGGCCGCGGTGAGGGCCACGGCGTGGTGCTCGGCCTTGCCGACGTCAAGGCCGATGAACACGGCCGGGTGCTGCTGTGCTGTCATGATCGTTCCCTTCTGGTGCGCCGGTGGCGTGTGCTGGCCGGCCGGGAGGTGATCACGCTCGGCATCCACGTTACGAAGGCCCTTGTCAGCCGGGTCCTGCCTCTATCAGCGATCCGTGACCACCGGACCGGTCCTGGGTGACAACACCCCCCGGATCATGGATGACTGGGGGCAAACGATCATGCCCAGGACCGGCCGGTCAGCACTCCCTGATCCTGCCGGATCCAGGAGCCACGAAGAAGGTAACGGGGTATGAGCGCGTCTGGGGGGGTGGGGCTGTCAGGCGGAGCGCGGGTACAGCAGCATCCGCAGCACCGGGTAGGCCACGACCAGCGCGCCCAGGGTGATGCCCAGGCGGGGCAGGGTGGTCAGCTCGGTGGTCAGCCCGAGCACCACGACGACGGCGGTCGCCAGGGCCATCAGCAGGAACGTGATCGTCCGCTCGGCGCGGCGCACGGCGCGGGACTCGGTGGAGGCGGCGGGGGTGGTCATGGGGGGCTCCTTCGGGAGTCGGTGGCGACGGGCCGGCGGTCCGTCCTGGTGATGGCTCCATCCTTCCGGCGCCCGCCGCCGCACTGAAGGGACCTGAGGCGGGATCGGGTGCCCCGTGGGTCGGCTCCTCGGCCCGACTTTCGGATGAGGAGCACTGGCGGGTCCGCCAGGCGGGGAGGCCCGTGCGGTCCGCCCCAGGTCGCACCGAGGTTCCGACCGTCGTCGCCCCCGGAACCATCCTCACGCCCCTGCCCCCGGCCACCCGGCGGACGCGAGCATCGTCACCATGAACACGCACACCGCCCTCACCCTCCCCTCCCCCGGCCGCACCGAGGCCCCCGCGATCCCCGCGGCTCCCGCGTCCGACGCACCGCCGGCCCCGCCGATGCTCTCGATCCGCCACGTGTCCAAGCACTACGGCGGCGTCCCCGCGGTGCAGGACGTCTCCTTCGACGTCCCCGCCGGCCGCATCACCGGCTTCGTCGGCCCCAACGGCGCGGGCAAGTCCACCGTGCTGCGCATGGCCCTCGGCCTCACCCGCCCGGACGCCGGCGAGGTGACCGTGGACGGCGCGCCGTTCGCCGACGCCGCCGCCCCCGGACGCACCGTGGGCGCCCTGCTGAGCGCGGAGTCCCTGCCGGGGCACATGACCGTCCGCGGCCACCTCGGGTGGGCCGCCGCCACGCAGGGCCTGCCCCGCCGGCGGGTCCGCGAGGTCCTGGAGGCCGTGGGCCTGCCGCACGCCGGCCGACGTCGGATCAAGGGGCTCTCGCTGGGCATGCGCCAGCGCGTCGGGCTGGCCGCCGCCCTGCTGGGCGAGCCCCGCCTGCTCGTGCTGGACGAGCCCCTCAACGGCCTGGACACGGACGCGATCCTCGCGCTGCGCTCCCTGCTGACCGACTACGCGGCCCGCGGCAACACCGTGCTGCTGTCCTCGCACCTGATGGCCGAGCTGGCGCGGGTGGTGGACCACGTGGTGATGATCCGCGGCGGCCGCCTCGTGGCCGCGGGCCCGCTGTCCGACTTCGAGTCCTCGGGCCGCACCCTCGAGGACGCCTACCTGCACCTCGTCCACGGCTGACCGCCGTCCGAACCCCCGCACCCGCCCTTCCCGCACCCCCGCGCCCCCGCGCCCTGCGCCCCTGACCCTGGAGACCCCCATGCAGACCGTCCTCGCCCCCTCGTCCCTGCCCGCCCCCGCCCCGCAGACCCTGCGCCACGTGCTCCGCGCCGAGGCCGGCCGCGCCGCCGGCCCGGGCGGGATGGTCGTGCCGTCCGTCGCCGCCGCGGCGCTCGGCACCGTCGCCGGCCTCGGCATGCACGCGGCCTCCCGCTGGATGTCCTCGACGCCGGAGCTGGCGGAGGGCACCGCGGCCGCGGCCCACACCGCCGCGGCCACCGGGGTGGAGTCCGCCGTGGCGGTCGCCGCGCTGGTGATGTCCCTGGCCGCCGTCGTGCGGACCAGCCGGGACCAGGGCGCGGCCTTCGGCGCCCGCAGCCTGCTCGTGCCCCGCCGGGGACGACTGCTCGGCGCCCAGCTCGGCGCCCTGGCCGGCAGCGCGCTGCCGGCCCTGACGGCGACGGCGGTGCTCACCGCCGCGGCCATCGGCCTGACCGGCGGGGTCGTCCCGGCCGGGGCCGTGGGGCTCGCCGGGCTGCTGGCGGTGCTCGCCGGCACCGCCCTCGTGGTCCTCGCCGGCGGCCTGGCGGCGGCGGTGCGCTCCCTGCCCGTGGCGCTGCTGGCCTTCGTGGGCGTGATGGTCGTCCTCCCGCTGGCGATGACCATGGCCCCGATGCTCCTGCCCGAAGCGATCGGCTCGGCCGTCACGGCGGCGGGCGCGTGGCTGCCCGCCCAGGCGTGGACGGGCGCGGCCGCGGTGTCCCAGCTCGACCCCGTGACCCCCGCCGCGCTGCTCCCGCTGGTCGGCCGCCTGGCGGTCCTCGTCGGCTGGACGGCGGCTGCCGTGCTCGCCGCCGTGGCCGTGGTCGCACGCAGGGACGCCTGACGCTCCCCGCCTGAGGGTCCCGCCGCGCCGGGACCGCCTCCCGCCGCCGCCCTGCCCGCGTCTCAGACGCAGGCAGGGCGGCGGCTTTTCTGCGCCCTTCCGCGTACGCACCGGAGAGCATTCATGTGCCCGGTATCGAGACATTTCACACCGATTGCCTGCCCCTCTCGAGGTGCATTGAATTGTTCCCTCGGATCCCCTTCCGCGCCCCGAGCGCCAGGGCCTCCGGCCGGCGCGACCCGGGGGGACGGCCTGCCCGCCTCGACCCGGAGGACGGCCTGCCGGCATCCCCTCCACGGCCCCGGAAAGACGGACCGCCGACGGCCCCCGGAGCGCGGCGGCCAGTGGCCGGCCGGCGGACGGCTCGGAGCAGGTCAGCGCAGGCCGGCGCGGATCGCCGTCGATCGCCACGCGCGCCCCGGACGGCCACCGGCCACGGCCCCGGGAGCGCGTCATCCCGCGCCCCAGGGGCGTCCGGATCGCCTCGGATCGGCCCCGCAGCGGCGATGACGGCAACCGAGCCACTCCAGCCGTCCATCAAAGGTCGGGGCGGCGGCGCCCTGCCCTAGACCCACGACGGCGGGCCCGGCACCTGAGTCGACCGGAGACGCCCACTTTGATCTCCTCACGGAGCCGCCTCAATGCGGACGGACATTCCACCTCATGGCGGTGTTTCCACCCCTTGTCCGAGCGGGAGTATTGAGACATCGCAAGGGCGGAAAACACCTCCGGAGCGAAGGACAAGAAGTCACCACGACTCACCTGGAGAACGACTCCCGAGAGGAACAGACCCCTCTGGACCGGAGAGCCAGGACCCGCACACCACCCCTAGGGCGTGTTGCTAAAGGGTTCGGGGACGTGGATGCGCGAGTCTGGGGTCATGTCGCGTGATGTCATCTCGGACGAGGTCTGGGCCGTGATCGGCCCACTGTTCCCCGAAGCCAAGACCACCGGGCGTCCGCCCGTGGATCGGCGCGCGGTGGTCGAGGCCACCGCGTGGCGCTTCCGCACCGGGGCGCCGTGGCGGGATCTGCCCGAGCGGTTCGGGAACTGGAACACGATCTACAAGAACTTCAACCGGTGGGCCGCCCAGGGCGTGTGGGAGCGGGTGCTGGAGAAGACCCAGTCCATGGCACAGCAGGCTGGCGAGCTGGACTGGGTGGCCTCGATCGATTCCACGATCGTGCGCGTCCACCAGCACGGGGCGACCCTGCCCCGCCCCACAGGGGGCCTGGATGAACTACAAGAAATCCGGGGACGAGCCGGCTGATCATGCCATCGGACGCTCCCGCGGCGGTCTGACGACGAAGAATCATCTGGTCTGTGATGGCAAGGGCCGGGTGCTGGCGTTCGTGGTGACCGGCGGGCAGGTCGCGGACACCTCGATGCTGGCCACCACGCTGGAGCAGATCAGCGTTGCCGGGGCCCGTGGGCGGCCCCGGATACGGCCTGACCGCCTGATTGCGGACAAGGGCTACCCCTCGAAGGCGAACCGGGCTTGGCTGCGCCGGCATGGCATCGCGGCCACGATCCCCGAGCGGGCCGATCAGATCGCGCACCGGCGCCGCCGCCCAGGAAGACCGATCGACTTCGGTGAAGACCAGCGCCAGCGCTACCGGGGACGCAATGTCGTGGAGCGGTGCTTCAACCGGCTCAAACAGTGGCGAGGGATCGCGATGCGTTCGGACAAGTACGCCCGGAACTATCACGCCGGGCTCAGCCTCGCAGCGACACTGCACTGGCTGACTACCCTACTTTAGCAACACGCCCTAGGAGAAACCCATGTTCACCGTGATCGCCCGCCTGTCCGCCCTCGCCTGGAAGTACGGCCGGACCGCCGTCAACCGCGCCATCACCTTCGTGCGCAACAACAAGGCCACCATCGACCGCTGGATCGTCCGCTTCGGCTACGCCGGCGCCGTCGAGCAGGTCCTGCGCGCCATCGGCGTCCTCTGAGCGGACGTCCCACCCCCGAAAGCCCTCGTCGCCCCCGCGACGAGGGCTTCGGCGCGCCCGCCCTCCGCCTTTCGTCGCACTCCGCGCCCGACTCAGGTCCGTGGTCCCACCCCCGGCGCTCCGGGAGACTGGACGCGGCGGCGCACACCGCCCGCCACCGATCCCGAGGAAGACCCCGCATGCTCGATCACCCGAACGCCGCCCCGTCGCCCGAGGACGCCCCGGCCGCGCCCGCCCGCCCGGCCGGCGACGCCGGGGTCACCCGGCTGCCCCGGCTCGCGCTGCGCGTGTGGCAGGCGACCACGTGCGCGACGGCCCTGCCGATCGCCGCCGTCCTGGCCGCCGTCGCGCTGTGGTGGGACCACCCGGTGGGCGGCCCCGTGCTGTGGATCCTCGTGGCCCTCACGGCGGCGGTCGCCCTCGCCGACCTGGCCGTCGTCAACCGCGTCCGGCACCGCAGCTACAGGTACACGGTGGACGAGGACGAGGTGTACATCGCCAAGGGCGCCCTCGTGCGCCACACGGTGGACGTCGCCGTGCCCCAGGTCCTGAGCGTGCACGTGGTCCGCGGCCCCCTGCAGCGGGCGCTCGGCCTGGCCACGGTGCGCTTCGTGAGCGTGGTGGACGCCGAGTCCCTCGGCCCCGTGGAGCTCGCCGAGGCGCAGCGCGTCAAGGAGGTCGTCCTGCGCGGGCTCGCCGCCCGCCGCCAGGAGTCGGCGACCGCCCTCGTCGCCGCCGGTGAGGTCGCGCCGTGAACGCCGCGCCCCGGACCGGCAAGGCCGCCGTCGCCCGCCCCGACGCCTGGCCCGCGCCGGCGTCGTTCTCCGACTCCCCCCGCTACGTGCTCGCCCGCTGGATCACGGACCTGCCGGCCATGGCGATCGGGCTCGTCGGCTCGCTGACGTGGATCGCCCAGTGGCCCGCCCCCTGGGGGCCCCTCGTCCAGGCGCTGATGCTCCTGTGGGTCGCCTCCCTCGTGCTCGGCCCCGTGATCCGCTGGCGCACGGCCCGCTTCCACGTCTCCGCCGACGGCGTCCAGGTGGACAGCGGCCTGCTCTCGCGCCGCTTCGAGTCCCTGCCGTGGGACCTCGTGACGTCGGTGGACCACCGCCAGCCCTGGGCGTTCCAGCTGCTGGGCATCACCGAGGTGACGTGCACCCAGACCGGCGAGGACGGGTCCCGCGTCCGCCTGGACGGCCTGGCCCCCGCCGACCTCGCCGCGTTCCAGCGGCATGCCGACGCCGCCGCGGCGCTCGGCCGGTCCGCGCAGGCCGGGTCCTCGCGCGTCGAGGACATCGCGGCGTCGCGGGTCGACGACGACGGCGCCCCGGCGGATCGCGCCGGGGCCGCCCCCGCCGACCAGGCCGACCGCGCCCCCACGGGCCAGGCCGACGCCGCCGACGCCGCCGCCCCGGCCGCCGTCGTCCACCGCACCACCCTCGCGGACCTGCTCGTGCTGAGCCTGGTCTACGGCCAGGTGCTGCTGCTGGTGCCGCCGGTGGCGTTCGGCCTCATGGAGCTGACGGACGTGCTGGGCCTCACCGAGCGCCTCGAGTCCCTGCTCTTCTCCGGGCTCGGCTCCTGGCCGACGGCGCTGCTGATCGTGGCCCTGGCCGTGGTCGTCGGGCTGACCGCCACCGTGGTCAAGTTCCACGGGTTCACGGTGCTCGCGACGCCGGAGGGTCGGCTGCGCATCCGCTACGGGCTGGTCTCCACGCACGAGCGCGTCATCACACCCGGCGCCGTGCAGGGCGTGGTGTGGCACCGCAACGCGGCCGAGCAGCTGCTGGGCCGGGCCCGGCTGTCCGTGCTCACCCTGGACAGCGCGGCCCAGCTGGGCGGCAACCTCGTGCTGCCCTCGATGCCCGTGGAGCGGGCCCGGGCCATCGTGGCCGAGCACCTGCCCGAGTTCGCCGGCACGGCCCGCCGCCTGTCCACCGGCCTGGCGACGCCGGCCGTCAACCTGGTCTCCCTTCTCGCCCTCGCGGCGGCCTTCGCGGGGACCTGGGTGCTCACGGCCCAGACGTGGGGGTGGCCGTGGCCGCTCGCCGCCGGCGCCTGCCTCGCGGCCGCCGCCGTCGTGGCCGGGATCATCGCGGTGGCCACCGCGCGCCTCTACGCCGACCCCGCGGCGGGGCTGTTCCTCACCCGCCGGATCACGGTGGGCGAGCGGGTCACGGCCGTCCGGGCCACCCGCCTGCACGGGATCTCGGCGCACCACCTGCACCACGCCCGCACCCCACGCGGCCGGCGCACCGCGTGGCTGCCCACGGTGTTCTACTTCGCCGGCGCCCCCCGCCGGGCCATGGCGCTCGTCACCGCGCCGGAGGCCGTGGAGGCGCTCCAGGCGATGGTGCGCCACTCCTCGGTGCCGCTGCGCGCCTGAGCCGTTCCGACCTGAGACGTCCGGACGCGCGCCGTCCGGACACGAGCCGTCCGGACACGAGACGAGGGGCTCCGGTCCGTCCCCCCTGGGGGTCGGTCCGGAGCCCCTCGCGGCGTGCGGAGGCGGTGCGCTCAGCGGCGGGGCAGCAGCACCTCGAGGCGGAGCCGGTCGGCGTCCGCCCGGACGGCGCACTCGCCGCCGTAGGCGTCCACCCGGGTCCGCAGGGACTCCTCCAGCCCACGCAGGCCGGCCGCGCCGGCACTGCGGGGCCGGGGGCCGGCGTCGGGGGCGCGGCGGGCGACGAGGCTCAGCGCCACCCGGTCCGCGGCGGGCCCCAGGCGCACGACGCCGTCCGCCAGCTCCGGATCCCGGGCGAGGGAGGCGAAGAGCTCCAGGAGGCGCAGGACGGCGACCCGGATGCTCGGCGAGAGCGCGTGGAGGTCCTCCTCGGCGACGTCCCACACCCATCCCGCGGGCACGACGGCGGCGGGGTCGAGGGGGTCGCCCGGGCCGGAGCCGGACGGCAGGTCGGCGGCGACGCGGTCCGTGCCGCGCAGCACCGTGAGCAGCCGGCGCACGTCGATGAGGGCCTGGTCGGCCATGCCGCGGATCCGGTGCTCGGCGTCGGCCCGCTCGGGCGATGCCGTCAGGCTCGGCAGCAGCGCGGCCTGCATGGACAGCGTGGTGAGGCTCTGGGCCAGGCCGGCGTGGAGGTCGTCGGCGATCTGCTCCTGCTCCACCGCCGTCGTCGTGCTGGGGACGCCCGGGCGGCGATCGCCGCCGTCGGGGGCGCGCCCGGGTCCGTCTCCGGTCCCCCGGGGGTGGTGCTGGGATGGAGTCATCGGACCATCGTGGTCCAGGGGCGCCCGCGGAAGAAGGGCCGTGGGGATGAACGCGGCTCCGACTTGAGTCGCACGCGATCCCCGGGGGTGCTCGCCTACGCTGGAGGGATGATCCGAGTGCTCGTGGCAGACGACCAGCAACTCATGCGCACCGCCCTGGCGCACTTCGTGTCCACGGCGGAGGACCTCGAGGTGGTCGGCACCGCCGCCGACGGCGTCGAGGCCGTCGAGATGGCCAAGGACCTGCGCCCCGACGTGGTGCTGATGGACATGCAGATGCCCCGCATGGACGGGATCGAGGCCACCACGGCCATCATGGCCGAGGCCCCCGAGGTCCGGGTGCTGGCGATCACCACGTTCAGCTCCGAGGCCTACCTGGTGCCCGCCCTGCGCGCCGGGGCCTCCGGCTACCTGGTCAAGGACGCTCCGCCGGAGGAGGTGGTCGAGGCGGTGCGCCAGGTGCACCGCGGCGACGCCGTCTTCTCCCCGCGCGTCGCCCGCGAGCTCATCGAGACGGTCACCCAGCAGAGCGAGCGCCGGGAGTCCGCCGCCGCGCACGCGCTCACCGAGCTCGAGGAGCTCACCCCCCGCGAGCTCGAGGTGGTGACCGAGCTGGCCAAGGGCTCCTCCAACGCGGAGATCGCCCAGGCCCTCTTCCTCGCCGAGGCCACCGTCAAGAGCCACCTCGGCAAGATCATGGACAAGTGGCAGGCCCGGGACCGCGTCCAGGTGCTCATCCGCGCCAGCCGGGCCGGCCTCGTCTCCTTCGACGACTGACGGGCCCGGCGGCCCCCGACGCCGGACGGGCGGGTTCGCCTCCATGCCAGTTCGACGCCGGACGGGCGGGTTCGCCGCGACGTCGGTTCACTTCCGCTCGGCGCGGCACCGGCTCGGCGCGGCCTTCTCCGACGCCCCCGGACGCACGAACGCCCGCCCTGCTCGAGGCAGGACGGGCGGACGGAGGAGCGGGGCGGCGCGGCGGGCTCAGCGGCAGCGATTGAGGATCAGGCACCAGATGTTGTCCGCGCCCTCCTGGCCCTTGGCCGACACGGGCGCCGTCACCGGGAACCCCTCGACCGGAGTCGCCTGCGCGGCGGCCGGAGCGGCCCCGGCGGCGGCGAGCGAAGCGGTGAGGGCGAGGGCGGTGACGAGCTTCTTCATGGCGACTCCTGAGGTGCGGGGTCCGAGTCGCCGGGCCTGCTGCTCCGGCGTCTTCCTCGTGACGTGTTCCATCTTCGTGACGGCTCGGTTCCTGTACATGATCCACAGGTAGAGTCGTCCTCAAGACAAAAGTGGCACCGTCCCGATGGACGGGAGTCGCGGTGCGCCCGCCGGACGTGGCGGGGCGGAGACGGGGGGAGGACGGCCATGGCGACGGTGTCGATCGGTCGTCCCGACTCCCCCGTGTGGGGCCCCTTCGGCGCCCGCCGCCTCAGCCTGCGCATCCGGCTGATCGTGTGGATCAGCCTCGCCGTCGTCTTCGGGATCGACGTGGTCCTCGCGTTCTCCGGCACCGGGGTGACCGCCGCCGAGGCACTCCCCCAGCTCGCCGGCGAGTACCTGCTGATCGGGCTGATCACCCAGCACGCCCCGCTCGGGGTCATCGCCTACGCGATCGCCTTCACCGCCGGGGCGCGGTGGTGGGACTACGAGGCCCTCTCGATCGTGTTCGCCGGGGCCGCGCTCATGCTCGGGCTGAGCGCGCAGCGCGGCCTGCTGCTGCTCGCCGGAGGGCTCTTCGCCGCGTGGTTCGTCATCGCCGGTCCCGTCCTCGGCTCCTTCTCCACGGCCGCGGCGGTCGCGTTCGCGGTCTCGGCCGCCCTCGGCGTGGCCGCGGGCCTGGGCCTGCGCTGGCTGGCCCGCCGCTTCGACTCCGCCCTGCGCCTGGCCGAGGAGCGCCAGACCCAGCTCGAGCAGGCCCAGCGCGACGAGCGCCACCGCCTGGCCCTCGAGCTGCACGACGTGGTGGGCCACGGCCTGACCGTGATCGCCCTCCAGGCCGGCATGCTGCCCACCGTGACCTCCCCCGTGCAGCGCACGGAGGTGGAGCAGGCGATCGCCGACACCGCCCGGCAGTCGCTCACGGACCTGCGCACCATGCTCGGCGTGCTGCGCGGCTCCGCGCCGGGCCTGGGCCCCGCGGAGGACGCGGAGCCGCCGCTGCCCGTCCGCGAGCTGGTGGCCGAGTACCGTGACCGGCTCACGGCCGCCGGCTTCGACGTCCACGTCCGCCTCGAGGCCGAGGCCGAGGTGCCCGACTCCCTGCGCCACACGCTGCGGCGCATCGTCCAGGAGGCGAGCACCAACGTCCTGCGCCACGCCGAGCCGGGCGGGCGCGTCGACGTCGAGATCCGCCACGACGGCTGCGAGACCTCCGTCCTCGCGCGCAGCCCGCTGCCGGCGCGCCGCCGGCAGGAGCCGGCACCGCACTCCGGGTACGGGCTGGCCGGCATGGACGAGCGCGTGCGCATCCTGGACGGGCGGATCACCCACGGCCCGGTGGACGGCTCGTGGGTGCTCGACGTGACCCTCCCGTCCCAGGAGCGGGCGGCGCAGGCCTGACCCGCCGCGCCGTCGGTGCGCCCCCGCGGACCGCAGCCCGCCCCGAGACCTGCCGCGCCGTCGTCGTCCGTCAGACCCGGGGCAGGACGGCGAGCCCGAGCAGGGACATGAGCGCGATGCCCACGACCATCGCAGGCAGCAGCACCGCGAGCAGGGCGCGGCGGCTCACGGCCCAGCCGGGCATCTCGGGGGTCTGGGCGCCCACCGCCATCGCGTGCGCCACCTGGATGCGGGCCGGGCCGGCGATGATGCCCCAGCCCGCCGCCGCGTTGTGCAGGCCGTTGGTCCACGTGGGCGGCACCCCCAGCGCCGCGCCGGTGTCCATCTGCAGGGGCCCCATGAGCGCCATCGCGCCGGTGTTGGAGGCGGTGACGAACCCGGAGAATGCCCCGATCACGGGGATCGCCGCCAGGTACGCCGGACCCATCCCGCTGAGCGCGCCCGCGAGCGCCTGGGAGACGCCGCCCGCGGAGAGCGTCAGGCCGAACGCCACGTAGAGGGCGTTGGGGATGGCCGTGCCCACCCACAGCCGCGCGGCCTCGCCGGGGACCGTGCGTCGGGCGTGCGGGCCGAGCCCCAGCAGCGCCACCCCGGCGCCCACGGCCACGAAGGACCACAGGGCCGGCGTCCCGACGACGGAGAGCACCCCCGTCAGCCCCAGCGCGTCCTCCACGGTGGTGCCGAGCACGGTGCCCGCCATGAGCGTCACGTACGGCACCACGTCCCGGCCCGGTCCGGGGGTCAGCCGGCCGCGGCGGATCACCAGCAGCCAGGCCACGGTGAGCACGAACGTGCCGACGGCGCCCGCCGGCGCGGTGCCCACCGAGAGGTTGGCGCCCAGGATCAGCGCCCACTGGGCCGCCCCGGAGAGCAGGCCCACGGCGAGCCACGGGACGGTGCGCGCCGGCTCGCCGTCCCCGCGCATGCCCTGGGCGCCGCGCAGCAGGAGCACGGTGGCGGCGCCGGCCACGAGGGACGCGGGCAGGTTGAACAGCGCCGCGGTGACGCCGACGGCCTGGAAGTCCAGGTCGTACAGCCGCGCGCCCATGAGGGTGCCCGGCGCCATGGACCCCCACGGGCCGATGGTCAGGGCGAGCACCGCCAGCAGCGCCGAGCGGAACGCCGTGAACCCCAGGCCGAGCAGCAGCGGCACGCCCACGATCAGCGAGACGCCGAACCCCGTGACCGTCTCCAGGAACGGGATGATCCCGTGCACCATCAGCAGGGCCGTGGCGAGGGTGGGGCCGTTGCCGGCGGAGAGCCACAGGGCCAGGCGGGCGTGCGCACCGGAGTGCTCCATCACGCGGGACAGGGTGATGCCGCCGGCGATGATCGCCAGGATCTCGACGACGGTCGGCACGCCCCGGCCCACCTCGGCGGCCAGCACGCCCGGGTCCACCCCGAACACCGTGGGGGCCAACGCGGCGGCGAGGACGCCGCCCGCGGCCGGCGCCACCCACGCCGGCAGGCGGGTGAGCAGCAGGGCGAGCGTCAGCAGGATGGGGGTGAGCGCGAGCAGGACCTGCACCGGCACCCCCTGATCGGACCACGGACGGGACCAATGTAAGTGTAGGCCGCGGGCCGGGGGTCGGGGCCGGGTGCGTCGGGGCGGGTCCCCCATCCCCGCCCCTGCGCCCCTCCATCCCCGCCCCTGCGCCCCTCCATCCCCGCCCCTGCGCCCCTCCATCCCCGCTTTCGCTCGGGAAATCGTCGCTACCGGCCCGATGTCGCCCCGGTGTAGCGACGATTTCCCGAGCGAAAGCGCGGGGCGGGTCGTCCTACGCTGGCCCCATGTCTGCCGCGCAGCTTCCCGACCATGTCGTCCGCGCCCGCCTCATCCCGCCGGCCCGCGTGCTGGCCGCCCCCATGGCCGGCGGCCCGAGCACGCCGGAGCTGGTGGCCGCCGTCGTGGGGGCGGGAGGCGGCGGGTTCCTCGCCGGCGGCATGCGGTCCGTCGCGCAGGTGCGCGAGCAGGTGGACGCGCTGCGCGGGCTGCTGGGCGGCGGGGACGGAAGCGTGGACGGGTCCGACGCGGCCCGGCGCTGGGGCGTGAACCTGTTCGTGCCGGACGCCGTGAACACCGCGATCCCGGGCGCCGCCCGGACGGAGCGGGCCCGCGCCGAGCGTCGGGCGGCCGTGGCGGCGTACCGCGAGCGCCTCACGGCGGAGGGCGAGCGGGCGGCCGGCGGGGCCGCGGCGGAAGGTGCGGGCGGTGCGCCGACCCTGCCCTCTTCCGACGACGTCACCCCGGACCCGGCGCGCGAGCGGGCGGAGTTCGCGGCGATGCTGGCGGCGGCCGAGGAGCAGGCGTGGCCGCTGGTCTCCTTCACGTTCGGGCTGCCCGAGCCGGCCGTGTTCGCGCGCCTGGCGGCCGCCGGGATCCCCGCGGGCGTCACGGTGACGGACGCGGACGAGGCGCGGTCGGCCCGGGCGCACGGCGTCGCGTTCCTGGTGGTGCAGGGCCACCGGGCGGGCGGGCACCGCGGCACCCTGGACCCGGCCGCCGACCCCGTGGAGCGAGAGCTGCCCTCGGTGCTGGCCCAGGTGCGCGCCGTCGTCGGGACGCGGGTGCCGGTGGTGGCCGCCGGCGGGGTGGGCGCCGCCGCGCACGTGCGGTCGCTGCTCGTGGCGGGCGCGGACGCCGTGGCCGCGGGCACCGCGTTCCTGCTCACCGCCGAGGCGGGGACCTCCGCCGCGCACCGGGCCGGGATCCGCCGATGCGCGACGGGCGAGGGGTTCGTCGGGCCCGACGGCGCCGCCCGCACCGTGCTGACCCGGGCGTACACGGGCCGCTGGGCGCGGACGCTGGCCACGGACTTCGCGGCAGCCCACCCGGACGCCCCGGCCGCCTACCCCGAGCTGAACGCCCTCACCACGGGGCTGCGGGCCGCCGCCGCGACCGCCGGCGACCTCGAGCGGGTGCACCTGTGGGCCGGCACGCAGGCCCACACGGCCCGGGAGGCGGGGGCGGCCGACGTCGTCGCCGGGCTCACCCCCTGACCGAGCTCCCTCCCCGTCCCCTCCCCCTTCCCCATCCCCCTCCCCGCTTTCGCTCGGGAAATCGTCGCTACCGGCCCGATTCCGGCCCGTCGTAGCGACGATTTCCCGAGCGAAAGCACGGGGCGGGTCATCCTGCGGGCTGACGCCCCCGCCCCGGGCCGCCGCCTAGGCTGGCCCGCGTGAACCCCCTGCACCGCATCGACCAGTGGATGCGCGCCCACCCGGTGCGCGCGGACGTCCTCGTCTCGGTGCTGCTGTTCGCGGTGCTCGGGCTGACCCCGTGGGTCATGCTCGGCTCGCTCGCCGGCCCGACGCCGGGCAGCATCGTCGCCTCGATCCTGATCGCGCTCGCGCTCATCGCCCCGTGGGCGTTCCGCCGGGTCCGGCCCGTGGCCTCGGCCGCCGCCGTCGCCGCCGCGGCCGTGGCCCACCTGGTGGCGGGCCCGGAGTTCAGCCTGGCCCTCGTGCTCGTGCCCATGACCGTCTACAACCTCGCCGCCAACGCGCCGCGCTGGGCGTCCTTCACGGGGCTCGTCGCGGCGTTGCTGGGCGGGGTGGCCAACGGCATCCGGGTGGGGCTCTTCCCGGATCCCGTGATGCGGCCGGACGGCGTCTATGAGCCGGTGGACCCCAGCCTCGAGGCGCTGCTGGTGATGGTGTTCGGCTGCGCGGCCGTGGTGCTCACGGCGTGGGCGTTCGGCGACGTCGTCCGCCACCGCCGCCTCGCCGTGCGCGCGCTCGAGGATCGGAACCGGCGCCTGGAGACCATGGCGCTGCAGGAGCGCCGGCTCGCCGCCTCGGACGAGCGCAACCACATCGCCCGCGAGATGCACGACATCGTGGCCCACTCGCTGCAGGTGATCATCTCCCAGGCCGACGGCGCCCGGTACGCCGCCGCCGCCAAGCCCGAGCTGGCCGTGGCCACGCTGGACACGATCGGCCTCACCGGCCGGGCCGCCCTGGCGGACATGCGCCAGCTCCTCGGGGTGCTCCGCGAGACCGGCGAGACCGTGGCCGGGGTGCCCGGCGTCGCCCCCGACGACGGCGCCCCCGGCCCGGCGGCGGGCGCGGCCGACGAGGGGGCGGCGGGCGCGGGGACGAGCGGTGGGGGGACGACCCCCGGCACGGGCCGGACCCGGCTGCCCGCCGACGTCGCCTCCCGCGACGGGCGCGGCGCCCGTCAGCCTCCCGGCCACCACCCCCAGCCGACCCTCGCGGACGTGCCCGCCCTGATCGAGACGATGCGCCTGTCCGGGCTCGAGGTGTCCCTGCTGGAGACCGGCGCCCCGCGGCGCCCGCTGCCGCCGGGCGGGGAGCTGGCGGCGTACCGGATCGTGCAGGAGGCGCTCACCAACACGCTGCGCCACGGCGGCCCGCAGGCCAGCGCGTTCCTCACCCTCGCCTGGACGGGGCGCGGCCTGGACGTCCAGGCCGACGACGACGGGCGCGGCGCCGACGCCGACCCCGGCACCCGGGGGTCGGGTCAAGGGCTGCGCGGGGTGGCCGAGCGCGTGGCCCTGTTCGGCGGGACGCTCGAGACGGGGCCGCGCGTCGGGGCCGGGTACCGCGTGTCCGCCCACCTGCCGTACTCGGCGGTGTGAGGGGTGGCCGCCCCCGCCCCGCCCGCTCACCCCGCCCGACTTGAGAGGATGACCCCATGAGCTCCGAGGAGACCGCCCCCGTCCGCGTGGCCCTGGTGGACGACCAGGCGCTGATCCGCTCCGGGCTGGCCATGCTCGTGGACTCGCAGCCGGACCTGACGGTCGTGGCGGAGGCGGGCAGCGGGCGCGAGGCGGTGGCCTCGGTGTCGGTGGCGGGTGCCGACGTCGTGCTGATGGACGTGCGCATGCCGGAGATGGACGGCATCGAGGCCACCCGCGCGCTGCTGCGCCGGCCGGATGCCCCGCGCGTCGTGGTGCTGACCACCTTCGACCTGGACGAGTACGCGTTCGACGCGATCGAGGCGGGCGCCAGCGGCTTCCTGCTCAAGGACGCCCCGCCCGAGGAGCTGCTCGCCGCGATCCGCACCGTCCACCGGGGCGACGCCGTGATCGCCCCGTCCACGACGCGCCGGCTCCTGACACACATGGCCCCGCGCCTGCGCTCGGACCAGGTCCGCAGCGCGGAGTGCGAGGAGCAGCAGGCGGCGGTGGCGTCGCTGACCCCGCGCGAGCGCGAGGTGCTGGTGCTCATGGCGCAGGGCGCCGCGAATCTGGAGATCGCCGCCGAGCTCGTGCTCTCCGAGGCCACGGTGAAGACGCACGTCGGCCGGGTGCTGGCGAAGCTCGGCGCCCGCGACCGCGTGCAGGCCGTGCTCATCGCCCACCGCGCGGGCCTCGTGCAGTTCTGACCTGCCGTTCCGGAACGCCCCCGCTCCAGCCCCTGCCCCACCCCTGCCCCACCCCTCGTCGAGGCCCGCAGACACGCCGCTACGCCGACGTCGTAGCGGCGTGTCTGCGGGCCTCGACGGTCGGCCTGGGCGGCGGGGCCCCTCCCTGAGTCTCCCCCCAGGCACCTGCCAGCACAATCACAGGTCATACCTGGGTATGAGTCGGGCGCCCCGAGGTTCATCCTCATGGCCCTGCCGGTGCGCCCACCCGCTCCCCGATGCTGGACGCAGGCCCCGCAGCGGGTCCGCCGCCGGGGTGCACGCGCCGACGGCCGCCCCGGCCCGACGCGCACTGGAGGAGAGGCACCATGACCGGCAGCATCCTGGACCACCCCATCCCGACGACGTCCCGCGCCTCCGACCCAGCCGCCGAACAGGCGCAGCGGGACAGCGAATGCGTGGCCTTCTTCGTCGCGCTGGTGACGGCCGCCGTCGTGATGCTGGGCCTGAGCCTGTTCACGGGGGTCGAGGGGCTGCTCCGCCTGGCGCTCACCGCGGGCGCCGGCCTGCTCGCCGGCGCCGTCGCGTGGGCCACCGCCCGCCCCGCCCTGGAGGACGACGCCTCCAGCGACTGACCGTGCCGCGCCCTCAGGGCCGCAGGCCGCGCAGGTACGTGCCCAGCAGCCAGGTTTGCTGGTCCGGGCCGTGGCCCGGCAGCGCGCACTCCGGCGACCGGGTGACCATGAGCAGGCCGAACAGGTAGTCCGCCCCGGTCACGTCCGGGCCCACGAGCCCGGCCCGCCGTGCCTCGGCCACCACCTGGTCCGCGAGCTCGAGGATCACACGCTCGGCCTCGGCGATGAGGGCCTCCGGCGGCCGGTCGGCGGGGTCGAAGTCGTCCCGGGCCGCCGCGAGCGAGGCCAGGTTCACGGCCCCCAGGTCCTCGGCGAGCCGCCGCCACCGCGCCTCGGCCCCGCCGCCGTGCTCGGCCCCGCCCGCCCCGTCGAGGAAGGCCTGCAGGATCCCCCCGGTGCGGGCCACGACGTCCTCGAGCACGGCGTCCAACAGATCCCGACGCGTGGGGAAGTGCCGGTACAGCGTGCCCACGCCGACCCCGGCCTCCTGCGCCACCCCACGCAGGGACATCGCCGCCCCCTGGGTGGCGATGAGACGGCCGGCGGCCGCCAGCAGGTCCTGGCGGTTGGCGCGGGCGTCGGCTCTCATGTCCCCATCATCCCACTCCGCCCCGCACCGCCCGGCGGCGGGGGCCTGACGCCCTCGGGTCCACGCCCCGGCGGCCCGCCTCATCCCCGGGCATGACCCGCCGCCCGCGGAGGTGGTCCCCTCCTCCGATCCGCCCCGCCGGGTCCGCGCGGGAGAGTGGCCGCCATGGACACCCCACCCACCTCGCACCCCGCCTCCCCCACGACCCCCGGCCCCGTCACGCCGGGGCCGGGCACGCCGTCGTCGTCCGCCACCACGACGACGGCGCCCGCCGTCTGCGCCCGCGGCCTCACCCGCGCCTACGGGCGCGGTGACGCGCAGGTGCACGCCCTGCGCGGGGTGGACGTGGACTTCGCCTCGGGCGCGTTCGCCGCGATCATGGGGCCCTCGGGCTCGGGCAAGTCGACGCTCATGCACTGCCTGGCCGGGCTGGACGCGCCGACCTCGGGCTCCGTGCGGATCGGCGGCACCGAGATCACCGGGCTGGACGACACCGCCCTGACCCGCCTGCGCCGCGACCGCGTGGGCTTCGTGTTCCAGGCCTTCAACCTCGTGCCCACGCTCACGGCCGAGCAGAACATCGTGCTGCCGCTCGAGCTGGCCGGCCGTGCCCCGGACCGCGCGTGGCTGGACGAGATCACCCGCACCCTGGGCCTCGCGGACCGGCTGGGCCACCGCCCGCACGAGCTCTCGGGCGGTCAGCAGCAGCGCGTCGCCGTCGCCCGCGCCCTGCTCACCCGACCGGACGTCGTGTTCGGGGACGAGCCCACCGGCAACCTGGACACCGCCACCTCCGCCGAGGTGCTCGGCCTGCTGCGCCGGTCCGCGCGGGAGATGGGCCAGACCGTCATCATGGTCACCCACGACCCCGTGGCCGCCTCCGCCGCCGACCGCGTCGTGCTGCTCGCGGACGGCCGGCTGGCCGGCGAGCTCGTGGACCCCACGGTCGAGTCCGTCACCGCGGCCCTGACCGCCCTGTCCGCCCCGGCCGAGGGCGGGGTGCGCTGACCGTGTGGACCGTCGCCCTCTCCCAGCTGCGCACCCAGCCGCGCCGCTATGTCTCCCTGGTGCTGGCCATCCTGATCGGCACCCTGTTCCTCGCGGCCTCCTTCCTCGTCTCCTCGACGGCGCAGGCCACCCTGCGCGCCACGCTCGGCAGCACCTACGCCGGCGCCGACCTCGTGGTCCTGCCGGGCGGGTCCGAGGACGTGTCCGACCTCGCCGGCACCTCTCCGCCGAGCCCGGCCCGCTGGCCCGCCTGGACGGCGTCGAGGAGGCGTACGCCCTGCGGATGGCGTGGGCGACGGCCCGCGCCGCGGACGCCGAGTTCGGTGCCACGGTGATGCCCCTGCCCCGCGACCCGGCCCTGGCGGGCCTGACCGTGACCGCCGGCGCCCTGCCCGCCGCCGACGACGCCCGCGGCGTCACCCTCGACGCGCAGACCGCGGACCGGCACGGGGTGGCCGTGGGCGACGTCGTCGCGCTGGCGGGCGAGTCCGGGCCGGCCTCGGCCACCACGCCGGTCGACGCGGTGGTCACGGGCCTGACCGAGCCCTCACCCGACCCGATGCTCTCCGGGCAGGCGCAGGTGTGGGCCTCGCCCGCGGCGCTGACCGCGGTGCAGGGCGAGGACGGGGAGGCCGGGTTCACCCCCCACCTGCTGCTGCGCCTGGCCGACGGGGCGGACGTCCCCGCCGTCGCCGAGGCCGCCCGCGCCGAGGCCACCGCGGCCGGGGTGGACGTCGACGTCGCGACCCCGGACGAGGCCGTGCGCTCCGCGGTGACGCAGCTGAGCGGCGGCACCGACCTGCTGGGCTGGGTGCTCGGCGGCTTCGCGGCGCTGGCCCTGCTGGTGACCGCGCTCGTCATCGCGAACACCTTCCAGGTGCTCGTGGCCCAGCGCACCCGTGACCTCGCGCTGCTGCGCACCGTCGGCTCGACGACGGCCCAGGTGCGGGCCTCCGTGCTGACCGAGGCCGCCGTCGTGGGCGTGGTGGGCTCCGTGCTGGGCGCCGGGCTCGCCGTGGCGATCGTGGCCGGCGTGGCCGCGGCCGCCCGCGCGATGCTGGACCTGCCGTTCCTCACGTTCGGGCTGCACCCGGCAGGGCTCGCCGTCTCGGTGGCCGTGGGCGTGGCGGTGACGGTCCTGGCCGCGCTGGCCCCCGCGGTGGCCGCGACGCGCGTCGCCCCGCTCGAGGCCCTGAGGCCCAAGGACGAGGTGACCGCCGCATCGCGCGGCGGCCGGGTCCGCACGGCGATCGGGCTGGTGCTGGCCGTCGGCGGCACCGCGCTCATGCTGGGGGGCGTGTCCGTCCGGGAGCCGGTCTCGGCGATCGGCGGCGGCGCGCTGTCCTTCGTGGGCGTGCTGCTGCTGGCGCGGCTGTTCGTGCCCGCCGCGGTGCGGGGGGCGGCGGTGCTGGCCCGTCCGGCGGGCGTCCCCGGTCGCCTGGCCGGGCTGAACGCGGTGCGCCATCGGTCCCGGACCGCCGCCACCGCCGCCGCCACCGCCGCGGCCCTGCTCGTGGGCACCACCCTCGTGGCGCTGTTCCTCACCGGCGGGCGCACCGCCCAGGAGCAGACGGCCCTCGCCCTGGACACCGCCTACCCGGTGGACCTCGTGGTGCAGCTGCCCGCCGACGCGGACCCGGCCCGCGCGGCCGAGGCCGTCGCCGCGACGGAGGACGTGCAGGCGGTGGCCCTGGCCACCCCGGTGGGCGCCACGGAGAACGGGTCCCCTGTGCTGGCGACGCCGGCCGCGGACCTGCGCGCCGTCGTCGCGCGCCTGCCCGAGGGCGTGACCGGCCTCGGCGACCCCGGCACGGCGCTCGTGCCCGACTGGGTCGACGCGGATCCGGTCCGCGCTGAGGTGGCGGGAACCGAGCGGACGTTCGTCCCGGTGCGCGCGGGCTCGCTGAGCTCCGGCGTGTACGTGGCGGCCGAGCCGCTGCGCGAGGCCGGGTGGGACGGGGCCGCGGACGCCGCCGTGCCGGGCCAGCTGCTCGTCGCGCTCGACCCCGGTGTCCCCGTCGACCGCCTGCAGGGCCTGAGCGAGGACGTGACCCGGGCCGCGGGCGCCGGGGCGGCCGTGATCGACGGCGGGGCCGGCGAGCGCGCGCTCTACGCCCGGATCATCGACGCGATGCTCGGGATCGTGGTGGCACTGCTGGCGGTGTCCGTGCTGATCGCGCTGATCGGCGTGGCGAACACGCTGAGCCTGTCCGTGATCGAGCGGACGCGCGAGAACGCGCTGCTGCGGGCCCTCGGTCTGACGCGAGGCGGACTGCGCGGGGCGATCGCGATCGAGGCCGTGCTGATCGCGGCCGTGGCCGCCGTGCTGGGCTGCGCCCTCGGGGTGTTCTACGGCTGGGCGGGGGCGCAGCTGGTCCTCGCCGACCTCTCCGCGACCGCGGGCGCCGGGACCGCGGTGCGCCCGGTCGTGCCGTGGCTCGAGCTCGGGCTGGTGGTGGCCGTGGCGGCGCTGGCCGGGCTGGCGGCGTCGCTGCTGCCCGCGCGTCGGGCGGCCCGGCTGAGCCCCGTGGCGGGACTGGCCGCGGTGTGAGCGGGCGGGGCGGTGCCGCTGGGAATCTTCTGCGGAACTGACCTTTCTGGGCGTCCGATCCCGCCTCAGAAGGGTCAGTTCCGCAGAAGATCCCGTCCCGGCGACGCGCCCGAGACCTCGTGACGGAGTCCCGGGCGCACCCTACGCTGAGCCGTATGAGCGAGAGCACCCACGCCACCCCGCCCGCCCCCGCCGGATCCCCCGCCTGGATCGACTACACCGCCCCCGACTTCGCCCGCCAGCGGGCCTTCTACGAGGCCCTTTTCGGTTGGACCTTCACCGACTCCGGCGAGGAGTTCGGCCACTACCGGATGATCACCAAGGACGGCGCCTCCGTGGGCGGCGCCATGGACGCCGACCAGCTCTCGCGGATGACCGGCGAGGACGCCCCGCCCGCCGCGTGGACCGTCTACCTGCGCACGCAGGACATGGACGCCACCCTCACCGCGGTGCGGGAGAACGGCGGCGCGGTGCTCGTGGACGCGATGCCCGTCGGCGACCTCGGCGTGATGGCCGTGGCCGAGGGCCCGGGCCACGAGGTCGTGGGCTTCTGGCAGTCCGGCACCTTCCCCGGCCACGATCTGCCGCTCACCCCCGGCACCTCCGTGTGGTTCGAGCTCATGACCACCCGCTTCGACGAGTCCGCCGAGTTCTATCGCGCCGTGGCCGGCTGGCAGCCCACCCTGATGGGGGACGACGACGCCCCGGAGGACACGCAGACCGCGGCCGACGCCGAGGACGCGGCCCACGACGGCCCCCGCTACGCGACGAACCACCCGTTCGACCGCGCGACCGCGGGCCTGTGCGACGCGCGGGCCTGGCTGCCGCCGAACGCCGTGGGGTACTGGCGCATGTACATCGCCGTGGCGGACACGGACCGCGCGCTCGAGGTGATCCGCGAGCACGGCGGCACGGTCCTGGACGGCCCCCAGGACTCCCCGTTCGGCCGCGTCACCACCGTGCAGGACCCCGCCGGGGCCACGTTCCAGATCAACGAGCCGCCGGCCGAGGGCTGACGGCCGCCGTCGTCGACCGACGACCGTCGACCGTCGACCGTCCGGAATCGTCTGCGGATCTGACCCTTCTGGGCGTCCGATCCCGCCTCGGAAGGGTCAGTTCCGCAGACGATTCGCCGGGGCCGAGCCGGGGACGCCCGCGGCCCTGCGGCCGTCGGAGCGGCGGTAGGCCATCGCGAGCACGGCCCCGGAGAGGTTGTGCCAGATCGAGAACACGGCGCCCGGCAGGGCCGCCGCCGGCGAGATGTACTGCGCCGCGAGGCCCGCGGCGAGGCCCGAGTTCTGCATGCCGACCTCGATCGAGACCGTGCGCGCCACGGGCGTGGGCAGCCGGAACAGCTTCGCCGCGCCGTAGCCGAGCAGGTAGCCGAGCCCGTTGTGCAGCACCACCGCGGCGAACACCAGCAGGCCCGCCGACAGCACGCGCGAGGCGCTGTTCCCGACGACGGCGGCCACCACCAGTGCGATGAACACCACCGAGACCCACGGCAGGGCGGGCAGCACGCGGTCGACGACGCGGCCCAGCAGCAGGCGCACGATGAGTCCGCCCAGGACCGGCAGGAGCACGATGTTCACGATGGACTTCGCCATGGCGCCGCCGTCGACGGCCATGTACTGGCCGGCCAGCCACAGGGTGAGCAGCGGCGTGAGCAACGGGGCCAGGAGCGTGGACACGGAGGTCATGGCCACGGAGAGGGCTGTGTCGGCGCGGGCGAGGTAGCTGACCACGTTCGAGGAGGTGCCGCCCGGGGCCGAGCCCACGAGGATCACGCCCGCCGCGAGCTCGGGCGGCAGCTGGAGCACGACGGCGACGCCGAGCCCCAGCAGCAGCATGATCGCGTACTGCGCCACCACGCCCAGCAGCACGGGCAGCGGCCGGCGGGCGACGAGGCCGAAGTCCGGAAGGGTCAGCGTCAGGCCCATGCCGAACATGATGATCCCGAGGAACAGGTTGACCTGGGGCAGCAGCGTCTTCGCGGCGGTCGGGGCGAGGAAGCCCACGAGCGCGGCGGCGAGCACCAGCAGCGGGAAGACGGTGACGGCGATGCGCGCGGAGCGGTCTTCCGCGCGGCGGGCGTCGGTGGGGGCGGGATCCGGTGCGGTCATCCCGTCATGGTAAGAGCGGGGCCGCGGTGCGTCGTCGCGTGACGCGGCGCCGTCGTCGGCCTTCCGGAATCTTCTGCGCCCCTGACCCTTCTGGACGTCCGCTCCCGCCCCAGAAGGGTCAGGTCCGCAGACGATCCTCCGCGCCACCGGCGTCGAGACCGCCACGCTCCGCGATCGCGGCCCGCACCAACGCCGCCGTCTCGACGAATCCCCGCCACCGGTCCGTCCCCGCCACCCGGATGTTGAGCCAGCCCTGACGCAGGAACACCGCGTCCCGGCGGGTGTCCTTGCCGACCTGCGCGGCGCCGTCGTGGGTCTTGCCCTCGTAGTGGATCGCGATCCGCCACCGCCGGTAGCCGAGGTCCGCGCTCGCGGGGTGCCAGAGCGAGTAGTCGGGGTCCCAGAGCTCGATCTGCAGGTCCGGCTCGGGCAGCCCCGCGGCCATCAGCGCCAGGCGCAGCTCGGTCTCGGCCGGGGAGTCGGAACCGGTGCGCACGAGCGCCAGCGCCTCCCGCGCCCGCACGATCCCGGCCTCGCCCGTGTGCCGCTCGAGCGCGGCACCGAGCTCGCGGCGGGTGGCCAGCGCGACCTTCCCCCGCCGCTCGTCCTCCCGTGCCAGCCGATCCCCCACCGCCACGAGCGCGTCCCGGTCCAGGACGGTGGCCAGATGGAACCAGGTGTCGGCGTGAGAGGTCCAGCGCAGTCCATGCAGCCGGTCCCGCCGCACGAGGACGCGGTCCAGGTCCACGAGCCGGGTGCGCACGCCGGGCTCCCGCAGCACCCGGCGGGTGCGGGACCGCAGGACGGTGGGGCGCACCCGGGCCTTCACGTCGTCCGGGAGGGGCCAGCCCAGCAGCCGGGCCACGGACTCTCCGGTCACCACGACGTCGGGACGCATCGCCGCCAGGTCCTGCAGCCGGGACAGCTCGGTGGCGAGGGGACGCGCGGGCGGCGTCGCCCCGGTGACGGGGCCGATCCAGCGGTAGTGGCCGTGCGTGACGCGTTCGACGTCCCGGCTGCGCAGCCGCGACCCCGACACCCCGGCGGCCAGCGCCTCCGCCCGCGTGAACGGAGCGTCCTGGAGGTGGGCGGGGAAGGGTCCGGGCACGCGCATGGCCCCGATCCTGCTCGCTCCCGACGCCGACGGGTCGGGTTGTCCACAGGCCGTGCGGCGGCGCCGGGCCGACGTCGTCGTGGGCGTCCTGCCGCTCGCGGGGAATCCGTTGCACATCTGACCCTTCTGAGCCGCCGCGCAGCGCTCGGAAGGGTCGGATCCGCAGAAGATTCCTGAATCACCCGCTGAGCCCGTACTCCTTCAGCATCTTCCGGGCCTCCTTGGTGCCGGCCCTCTGCAGCTCGAGCAGCTGCGCGTAGATCCCGCCGGACTCGGCCAGCTCGGCCGGGGTCCCGATCTCCTGCACCTGCCCGCCGCGCAGCGTGACGATCCGGTCCACGGACGCGATCGTGCTCAGCCGGTGCGCCACGATCAGGCTCGACCGCCCCACCATCAGGTCCTCGAGGGCCGCCTGCACGAGCCGTTCGGACTTCGTGTCCAGTGCGGAGGTGGCCTCGTCCAGCACGAGGATCGGCGCGTCCTTGAGCACGGCCCGCGCCACCGCGATCCGCTGCTTCTGCCCGCCGGACAGCCGCAGCCCGCGCTCGCCGATCACCTGTTCGTAGCCGTCGTCGAACGCCTCCACGAACCGGTGCGCGTACGCAGCCTCGGCGGCGGCCCGGACACGTTCGTCGGAGGCGCCGGGGTCCGCGTAGGCGATGTTCTCGCGCACCGTCCCGGAGAAGAGGCTCGGCTCCTGGAACACGGTGGCGATCCGCCCGCGCAGCGCGGCCGGGTCCAGCCCGGCGACGTCCTGTCCGAACACCTCGATGCGTCCGCTCGTCACCGGGTACAGACCCAGCAGCAGGTGCGCGATGGTCGACTTCCCGCCGCCCGACTCGCCCACGAGCGCCACCCTGGCACCCTGCGGGATGTCGAAGGACACGCGGTCCAGCACGGGGCGGGAGGCGTCGGCGTCGTAGGCGAAGGAGACCTCGTTGAAGCGCACGGCCGGCACGTCCGCGGGGATGTCCGGCGCACCCGGCACGACGTCGGCCCGCGGCTCCGCCGGCACGCGCGGTGCGTCCGCACCCACCACCGCGAGCGCCGCCCCGCCGGCCCGCTCGCGCTCCTCGGCGAGCACCTCGAAGTAGTCCTTCGACCCGGCGACGGCGCGCTGGGCGGAGTCCACGAGGAAGCTCATGGAGAAGATCGGCTGCCGGGCCATGTTCATCAGCTGCAGGAGGATCACCATGTCGCCCACGGAGAACAGGCCCTGCGCGGTGCGGACGAACACGATCAGGTACATCGCGCCGAAGGCCACGTTCAGGGCGAGCCGCCGCCCGGCGTCCATGCCGTGCCAGAACCGGGACTGCTGCCGGGTGATCCCCACGGTCCGCAGGAACCGGTCGCGGAACCCGGTGAGCTCGTGATCCTGCCGGTTGTAGGCCCGCACCACGGACATCTGGGAGACCACCTCGGCGAACCGCCCCGAGGCGATGTCCACCTCCGTGTTCTTCTCCCCCTCCCACACCTGCCACTTCGCGGAGGTCCGCGCGGTGAGCCACATGTACACGGGGAAGACGACGGCCAGCAGGATCGCCAGCGGCCACCAGTAGAACGCCGTGATCACGAGCACCGCGGCGGTGGTGATGAGCATGGTGAACGCGTTGTTGGCGAAGAACTGCAGGAATTGGGTGAGCTCGTTGATGGTGCGGTTCAACCGGTTGACGACCCGCCCGGTGATCGCGGTGTCGAAGTACCGCTGGGGCAGGTGCAGCAGCTGCTCGAAGTACCGCGTGGAGAGGATGGTGCGCATGCGCGCGGCCATCACGTCGCCCCAGTAGCCGCCGACGCTCACCACCAGGGTGGTCGCCACCTCGACGGCGAGGAACGCGACCGCCAGCCAGGTCACCGCGGTGACGGCCTCGGCCACACCGGTCTCCCCCGCGACGGCGGCGACGATCCGGTCCGTGGCCGCACCGATCAGGAACGGGGTGGCCAGGGCCAGCACCGCGGCCAGTACGGAGCTGACGGCGATGCCGAGGTAGAGGCGGTGGAGCTGGGGCGCGAAGCGCAGGATGCGGAGCAGCGACGTCACCGGGCCAGGCTAGTGGCCGGGGCGGACCTCTCGGTGGGCCGGTCGGCCCGCCAGGACATCAGAACGGGGGCGTGGCGGCGACGGCGGCGAGCACGGGGTGCAGCAGCGGGGCCACGCCGTGCCCGCCGGGTGCGGCCGGGGCGGCGGGGTCCATCCAGTGCAGCTCGACGATCTCGTCCGTCGGCTCGGGGACCTCGTGCCGGGCGACGGGCCGCCACAGCGCGAACACCTCCGAGTGCAGGGCGGCGCCGGGCTCGTTGGCGGCGGCGGTGTCCCACGCGCCGAGGCGGGTCAGCTCGTCCGGGCGCAGGCGCAGCCCGGTCTCCTCGGCCACCTCGCGGACGGCGGTGTCCACGGGGGCCTCGCCGGGCAGGTGCTTGCCGCCGGGGAACATGAACATGGCGGTGCCGGCCTTGCGGACGGTCAGCACGCGGCGGTCCGGGCGGGCCAGCACGACGGCGGAGACGCGGATGACCTCCCCGGCCGCGACGGTCGGCGTGCGGGCGGAGTCGGAGGGGGAAGGACTCATGCCCCCATCATCCTCCCCGGGCGGCTCAGAGGAGCGTGAGCCCCACCTTCACGGCGATTCCCAGCATGAGCACGCCCACCACGGCGTCCACGATCCGCCACGTCCGCGCCGAGTCCATGGACGGGGCGAGCTTCGTCCCGCCCCAGCCGAGCGCGGTGAACCAGACGAGCGAGGCCGCCACCGCGCCGCCCACGTACGCCCACTTCGCCGCCCCGAACGTCTGCGCGAAGGTGCCCATCATGACCACGGTGTCGAGGATGGCGTGCGGGTTCACCAGGGAGACGGACAGCGCCAGCAGGATGATCCGCGGCAGCGGCGTCTGCGGGCGGTCCAACGCCACGCGGCGCGGCTGCACGCGCTGCCGCACCGCCACCGACCCACCGCCCGAGGGGGTGCCGAAGCCGGGCGCGCCGTCGTCGTGACGGCCGACGCCGGCCCCGGCCGGCTCGCGATCGGCCAGGCGGCCGGTCGCCGGGTCGATCAGCGGCAGCTCGCCGGTGAGGACCGCGAGGTCGATGCGGTCAGGGCCGTGCCCGGTCCCCTCGACGTCCGCGGCCGCGGTGGTGAGGGTCCGGTCCCCGCGCCAGGCGGAGCGCAGCGCGCCCACGGCGAACGCGAGGAGGTAGACCACGCCGGCCACGGTCAGCGCGGGCACGAGCCACGGCCAGCGTTCGGCCACCACGCCCACGCCGCCGGCGCCGAGCACGAGCAGCGCCACATCGGCCACGAAGCACACGGTCAGGACGGTCCACACGCGGTCGCGTCGGACGATCTGGCGCAGCAGGAACAGGGTCTGCGCGCCGATGGCGACGATGAGGGCGAGGTAGGTCAGGAATCCGGTGGCGAAGATGGTCACCGAGCGAGGATAGGAGCCGTCCCACGTCCGTGCCATCGCGATCTTCTTCAAGATCTGAAGACATCCTTCATGACCACCCCTACCCTGGACCGCATGAACTCCGACCACCTGCGCGCCCTCGTCGCGGCCGTCGACCACGGCACCTTCGACGCCGCCGCGGACTCCCTGCGGATCTCCGGCTCGGCCTTCTCGCAGCGGATCAAGGCCCTCGAGCGGCAGGTGGGCCAGGTGCTCCTGGCCCGCACCGTCCCCGTCCGGCCGACCGCGGCCGGAGAGCGCCTGCTCCGTCTCGCCCGGCAGACCCTCGCACTCGAGGACGAGGCGCTCGCCGCGCTCGGCCGGGGCGACGGAGGCCGCGTGCCGCTGCGCGTGGCCCTCAACGCGGACTCCCTCGACACGTGGTGGGAGCCCGTGCTGCGCGAGGCGGCGACGTGGGACGACGTCGTCCTGCAGATGCAGTCCGAGGATCAGGAGCACACCGCCGTCCTGCTGCGGGACGGCGCGGTCGTGGCCGCCGTGACGGACGACCCCACGCCCGTGGCCGGGTGCAGCTCCACCCCGCTGGGCACGATGCGCTATCACGCGGTGTGCGCGTCCTTCCTGCTGGAGCTGCACCGCGACGCGCGGGGCCGGGTGGACTTCGGCTCGCTGCCGATCGTGGACTACGGCCCCCGCGACGGGCTGCAGCGCACGGTGCTGCGCCGCGTCACCCGGGGCCGCCCCGCGATCGTCCCGCCGACGCATCTGGTGCCCTCCGTGCACGCCTATCTGCGGGCGGTGGAGCTCGGGCTGGGCTGGGGCATGCTCCCTTCGGCGCAGATCCCGCCGGGCGTGCTCGAGGGCCGGCACCCCGACCTCGAGCCGATCCCGGCCCTCGGCGCGGCCGACGTGCACCTGCACTGGCAGCGCTGGACGGCCGGGACCGCGGCCCTGGACCGCCTCACGGACGCGGTGCTGCGCGCCGCGCCCTCGGCGGGGGACGCCGCGGACTGAGGAGCGCATTCGAGACCTGCCCCCGACACGCCGCGACCCCCGCCTCAGGGGCGGGGGTCGCGGTCACGGGCCGCTCGACGCGGCCGGGGTCGGGTCAACGGCCGTCGCCGGTGCCCGGACGGCGGGTGGCGTCGCCCAGGGTGCCGTCGGCCTCGCGGCGGCGGGCGTCCACGCCCTCGGTGCGCACGTCGCCGGCGCGGTCGTCCACGCGGTGCACGTCATGGTCACGGTGCGCGCCGGCCACGTGGTGGTCGCGGCGCACGGGCTCGGCGTGCACCTCACGCTTGCGGCGGCCGGCCAGGCCCGCCAGGCCCAGCAGACCGGCCAGGCCCCACAGGCCCCAGTTGCCGTTGTCGTCCTTCTCCTCCTGCTGGGGAGCGGGCGACTGGGAGGCCGGCGCCGTGGTGGCGGTCTCGGTGGCCGGGGCCGTGGTCTGAGCGACGGCGGCGGGGGCTCCGAGGCCGGTGAGGACGGCGGCGCCGAGGGTCAGGGCGGTGGCGGTGCGGCGGATGTCGGTCATGATCGTGCTCCTCTCACCGGCGGCTTGCGCCGACCGGCGTCGGGAAGGATCGGCCGGAAGTCCCGGACGACCCTTTCTGGGTCATGCACAAGCACCGTACGCACAGGAGGATGGGGGGCCGTCAACGGTCGCCGACCCGGGGTCAGGGCCGGCCGGCCCGGGCGGGGCCGCAGCAGGAGCCCGCAGCCCCCGGCCCGGCGCGCCCCGGGGCGCAGGGCACGACGACGTCGAAGCGCGTCCACCCGCCCTCGGACGCCACGGTCACGTCTCCGCCATGGCTGCGCGCGATCGAGCGCACGATGGCCAGACCCAGACCCGTGGACGGCTCCGTACCCGGGGTGTCCGTCCGGCCCGTCCCGGGGCCGCGGACGAAGCGGTGGAAGAGGGTGGCGTGTCGGTCGGCCGGGATGCCGCCGCCGTCGTCGTGGACGCTGACGAGCATGAAGCCGGGCCGGGGCTGGTCCTGCCGCACGGAGGCCGTGACGGTGGTCCCGACGGGGGTGTGCTTGGCCGCGTTGGAGAGCAGGTTGCCGACCACGCGGGCCAGCTGCGACCGGTCGCCGGTGACGGACCGCTGGGTGCCCGGCTCCGCCCCCTCGGGCAGGTCCACCACCCACGTGTGGTCCGGCCACGCGGCGCGGGCGTCCATCACGCCCTCGAGGACCACCTCGGACAGGTCCACCTGTTCGGCCAGCGCCACCTCTCCGGAGGGCTCCAGGCCCATCGCCCGGCCGCGCGAGACGGATTCGAGCCGTTCGAGCAGGAGCATGTCGTCCACGAGGGTGGCCATCCGGTCGGCCTGGAACAGCACCCGGCCGAGCGACCGCCGGCCGGTCGCGGAGAGCTCCTCCGTCATCGCGATCATCTCGGCGTAGCCGCGCACCGAGGCGAGCGGCGTGCGCAGCTCGTGGGAGGCGTCCGCCATGAACCGGCGCATCTGCTGCTCCTGCACGCGGCGCTGCTCCAGGGCCGCCTCGACCGAGCCGGTGAACCGGTCGAGCGCCTGAGCGACGACGGCCACCTCGTCCGGACCCTGCAGGAGCCGAGGCGGCATGCGTGAGTCCTCCGGGTCGAGCCCGGCGCGGGCCATGTCCACCTGGGCGACCCGCTCGGCGACGGCGGCGACCTCGCGGAGCGGGGCCAGGCCCCGACGCAGCCACAGGGTCACCAGGATCGCGGTGGTGAGGACGGTGACGGACAGTCCGACGGTGATCGCGATCAGCGCCTGCCGTGCGACGTCGGACATGGCGCCCGTCGGCGCCCCCACCACGAGCACCTGGTCCGCGGCCACCCAGGGGCCCGGCGCGGTCAGGGTCTGGGCCTGGACACGATAGGAGACGTCGTCGACGACGGCGTCCAGCATCGGCCCGCCCGGCCGGTCCCGGAGGGCGTGCAGAAGGTCGTGGGCCTCCCGCGCCGTGAGCGGCACGGACTCCCCGGCGTCACCGACCCGGTGCCCGGTGAGGGCGTCCTGCTAATGCGCCTCCAGACCGGAGAGCGGGACGAGCGCGACCACCGTGCCCTCGGGCTGGCCGAGGGTGCCCGGCGCGCGCAGGTACCCCTCCCCGGGGCCGGCGTCGCCCCCTCCGCCCGGCGAGGGGGCCGTCAGCTGCTCCGAGGCGCGGATCCAGGCTTCGGAGGCGTCCCGAGAGGCGGATTCGGTCAGCAGGGCCTTCGTGATGCCGGCCGCGAAGAACGAGTAGGCCGTGATGGTGGCCACCAGGATCAGAAGGACGCCGGCGCCGATGCGTCGGGCCAGCGACGTGGGTCGCGTGCGGCGGGTGCTGCCGTGCCCCGACGGGACCGTGGCGGTCTCAGGCAGGCCGGATGACATACCCGGCGCCGCGGATGGTGTGGATCATCGGATCCCGGTCCGCGTCGATCTTCTTCCGCAGGTAGGAGATGTACAGCTCGACGATGTTCGCGCGGCCGCCGAAGTCGTAGCCCCAGACGTCCTGCAGGATGCGCTCCTTGGAGAGCACCGTGCGGACGTTGGCCATGAGGAACTTCAGCAGGTTGTACTGCGTGGCGGTCAGCTCGATCTCGTCGCCGCCGCGGGTCACCTCGTGGGTGCGGGTGTTCATCACCAGGTCGCCGACCACGAGCACCTCGGAGCCGCCCGAGACCACGCCGGAGCGCTGCACGAGCCGGTGGGCGCGGATCAGCACCTCCTCCATGGAGAAGGGCTTGGTCACGTAGTCGTCGCCGCCGGCGGCCAGGCCCGCCACGCGGTCCTCCGTCGCGTCCTTGGCGGTGAGGAACATGGCGGGCATCTCCGACCAGTGGGCGCGCAGGCGCTCCAGGACGTCCAGGCCGTCCATGTCCGGCAGCATGACGTCCAGGATCGCCAGGTCCGGCCGGCCGGCGGTGCCCAGCTCGACGGCGGTCGCGCCGTCGTGGGCCACGATCACCTCCCAGCCGCAGAGGGTGAAGCCCATGGAGAGCAGGTCGGCGATCATCGGCTCGTCGTCCACGACGAGCACCCGCACCGGCGCGCCGTCCGGGTGCGAGAGCTCGGGCAGGACCTTCTTCAGCTCCGCCATGGATGACGGGCCGGTGGTGCTCTGGATGGGGCTCACAAGGTTCCTCTACGTTCAAGAGACGGTTCACGGTGCCCACGCGGACGTCGCGGGCTGCGGGGGACGAGCGCCTCGCGACGGAGGGGCGACGCCGTTCCGGGGGATGGCGGACGGGCGGCGACCGGAGGCCGGGGGGTGCGCGGATCCCCCCTCGACGGAGCCCCATGCTACGCGGACCAGCCGGGTCGGCCCAGAGTCTTCTCGGAACGCGGACATCAGCGTGACTCGTCACAGCCCTGACGCATCCGGCGGCGCCACCGGGGCCGCCTCACGCCCACGCCGCGCCGCGTGGCCGGCGTCAGTCGACCGGCTTCATGGCCCAGTGCGTGGCCAGGGTGCCGAACATGTGGGTCTCGTGCCCGATGTTCACGAAGCCGGCGTCCGCGAAGAGGTCCGCGACCTCGTCCGGCGTGTGGAACGCCTTCGTCGAGGAGGACAGGTACGCGTAGGCCTCCGGCCGGTCGGCCATCAGCTTCGCCAGCTGTGGCATCACCCGGTGGATGTAGAAGGAGGAGAAGGGCTTGAGCACGTTGTCCGGCGCCGGCGACGTCTCGAGGGCCGCGACCCAGCCGCCGGGGCGCAGCACGCGGAACTGCTCGGCGAGAGTCGCCGGGATGTCCGCGACGTTGCGCAGCAGGTAGCCGTGGGTCACGGCGTCGAACGAGTCGGCCTCGAACGGCAGGTCCGTCGCGTCCGCGACGACCCACTCGATGCGGTCCCCGCCCGCGCGGGCACGGCCGACCTCCATCATCTCGGCGGCGATGTCCGCGCCCACCACCTGTGCGTCGGGGTGCTGCTTGAGCACCTCGAACGCGAGGTCGCCGGTGCCGGTGGCCAGGTCGAGCACGCGGGCCTGCGCGGGGATGTTGGCCCGCGCCACCGTGTGGCGCACCAGGCGCGGCTCCTGACCCCATGTCATGACGGCGTTCATCAGGTCGTAGCGGCCGGCGATGGCGTCGAACATCGCGGAGACCCGGTCGTGGTGGTCGGCGGCGCCGCGCTGCGCGTCGCCGCGCGGGGCGGGGAGGGGGTTCTGGCTCACCAGGCCACCGTATCCCGCCCACCTCCCCCGACGACGCCCCTCCCCGGGATTGCACAGAGGCGTTAGGTTGTCCTAACCTTCCGGAGTTACCTCACGTCGGTGTTTGCTAATGCAGGCCCAGCCGGGCCGACGCATCCTCCGACCGCAGACCCGACCCCCTCCGCCCGGCGCCCGCGCGTCGCGACCGTGAAAGGCCACCACCATGGCACCGTCCCCCCTGTCCCGCCGCTCCCTCCTCGCCGGCGGGGGAGTCGGCCTCACCCTCCTGCTCGCCGCGTGCTCCACCGGCCCGGCCGGAGGCTCGGCCTCGTCCTCGTCGGCCGGTGCGTCGTCGTCGGACGCCGCGGGCGGGGACGCCGCGTTCCCGCGCAGCATCGAGCACGTCTACGGCACCACCGAGATCCCGCAGCGCCCGACCCGCGTGGCCACCGTGTCCTGGGTGAACCAGGACGTGGCCCTCGCCCTCGGGGTGGTGCCGGTGGGCATGGCCGCCGTGGAGTTCGGCGGGAACGCGGAGAAGTCCACCGACTGGTTCGACGCGAAGCTCGCCGAGACCGAGGGCGCCCAGAAGCCCGTGCAGTGGTCCGAGGCCTCCGGCATCGACGCCGAGGCGATCGCCGCCGTGAAGCCGGACGTCATCCTCGCCGTCTACTCCGGCATCACGCAGGAGGACTACGACCGCCTCTCGAAGATCGCCCCCACCGTGGCCTACCCGAAGGACGTCCCCGCCTACGGCACCTCGTGGCAGCAGTCCACGGAGGTCATCGGCCGCGTGCTCGGCAAGGAGCAGGAGGCGGAGGAGCTCATCGCGGACCTCGAGCAGCAGATCAAGGACGCCGGCGAGAAGCACGCGGACCTCCAGGGCGCGTCCTTCGTCTACGGCACCATCGACCCCGCCGCCGCGGACCAGATCAGCATCTACACGGACGTGGACAACCGCCCGAAGTTCCTCGAGCTGCTCGGCATGGAACAGGCGCCGGTGGTGACGGAGAACTCCCCGGAGGACCAGGCGTTCTTCTTCACGTGGTCGCCCGAGCGCGCGGACGAGCTGGAGTCGGACGTGTTCGTCTCCTGGGCCGCCCAGGATTCGGTCCGCGAGACCATCGAGTCCGACCCCCTGCTGGGCTCGATCCCCGCGGTGAAGGCCGGCACCCTCGTCCTGCAGACGGACGAGCAGGAGGTCCTCTCCGTCTCCGCGATCTCCCCGCTGTCCATCCCGTTCGCGCTCGAGAAGGTCGTCCCGCCGATCGCCGAGGCCGCGAAGACCGCGCAGGGCTGATCCCTCCCCATGCCGTCCACGGCCCTCTCCTCCCCGACCCGCGTCCGCGCGGGCGTGCTGATGGGCGCCCTGCCCGCGGCGCTGCTGCTGGCGGCGCTCGTGGCCGGCGTCGCCCTCGGCGCGCGCACCGTGCCGGCGACGACGGCGCTCGACACCCTGGGCGCGGTCCTCACCGGGCACCCCGTGCCGGAGGGCATCGAGGCGGCGGCCGTGGCCTCCCGCGTGCCCCGCGTGGTGACGGGGGCGCTGGTGGGGGCGGCGCTGGCCGTGGCCGGCGCCGCCCTGCAGGGGGCCACCCGCAACCCGCTCGGCGACCCGGGGCTGCTCGGGCTCTCCGCCGGCGCGGGGCTGGCCGTGGCGGCGGGCATGGCGCTCGGCGTCGCCGGCTCCACGTTCGGGGTGCTGGCGCTGGCCGCCGTCGGGACGCTGATCGCGGCGGCGCTCGGCTACGCGGTGGCGGCGGCCGCCACGCGGAGGGGCCGGACGCCCGGCGCCCCCTCCCCCATGGCGCTCGTGCTGGCCGGCGCGGCGCTCACCGCCGGCGCCACCGCCGGCACCACGGCGCTGCTCGTGCTCTCCCCCACGGTCCAGGACCGACTGCGGTTCTGGGCCGTGGGCACGGTGGCCCGCGCCGACCTCGGCGAGGCGCTCGCCCTGGCGCCCGTGATCGCCGTCGGGCTGCTCGCCGCCGTCGCCGTGGCCCCCGGGCTCGACGCCCTCGCCCTCGGCGACGATCTCGCGCACGGCCTGGGCGGGCGCCCGGAGCGGGTGCGCGCGGTGCTGCTGGGCGCGGTCGTGCTGCTCACGGCCGCGGCCGTGGCGCTGGCCGGGCCGGTCGGGTTCGTGGGGCTGCTCGTGCCCCACGCGCTGCGCCGTCTGCGGCCGTCGAGCACGCGGGCCCTGATGGTCGGCTGCGCCCTGTGGGGCGCCGTCCTCGTGATCTTCGCGGACCTCGCCGGGCGGCTCGTCGTGGCGCCCGGGGAGATCCACCTCGGGGTGACCACCGTCCTGCTCGGCGTGCCCGTGCTGCTGGCGCTGCTGCGCCGCCCGGGGGTGGCCGCATGAGCCTCCAGCGCACCGCCTCGGACGACGTCGTCGCCCGCCTGCGCCGCTCCGACCGGCGCCGCCTCGGAGGGGCCTGCGCGGGCCTCGCCGTGGCCGTGCTGGTCCTCGCCCTGCTGCGCGTGGTGTGGGGCACGTACCAGGTGACCGTCCCGGACCTCGTGCGGATCCTGGCCGGGGAGACGATCCCGGGAGCGAGCTTCATCGTGCTGGAGGAGAAGCTGCCCCGCGCCGTGGCCGCGGTGCTCACCGGCGCCGCCCTGGGCGCGGCCGGCGCGCTCTACCGGCGCACCCTGCGCAACCCCCTGGCCTCGCCGGACATCCTGGGCGTCACCCAGGGCGCCGCGGCGGCGGTCGTGCTGGGGATGCTGGCGACCGCCGGGCAGACCGGCGGCGGATCGGACCTGACGCGCGCCGCCACGGCACTGATCGGCGGCCTCGCGGCGGTGGTCGCCGTGTTCGCCACGGCCCGCTCGGTGGGCGGCGAACGGTTCGTGGTGGCCGGCATCGCGGTGGCGGCGGCGGGCCAGGCCGTGGTGGCCGGGGCCATGCTCTCGCTGGCCCAGCACGACCTGCAGTCGGCCACCGTCTGGATCGCCGGCTCGCTCAACGGCGTCACGTGGGGGCGCATCGCGATGCTCGCGGGCGTGCTCGTGGCCGCCCTGCCGCTGGCGGGGGTGCTCCACGCGCGGCTGGCCCCCGCCGACGTCGGCCCGGACCTCGCGCACGCCCTCGGCGCCCGACCGCGCCCCACCTCGGCCGCGGCGCTGGGGCTCGGCGCGGTGCTGGCCGCCGTGGCGACCGCCGTCGTGGGGCCGCTGGCGTTCGTGGCCCTGCTGGCCACCCCGGTGGCGCGCGGGCTCACCCGCGGCCTGCCCTCCCTGCCCGCGGCGGCGCTCACGGGCGCCGCGCTCGTGCTGCTCGCGGACCTCGTGGCCGGCGAGGCCGTCCCCCTGCTCACCGGCGCCGCCCTGCCCACCGGTGTGCTCACCGGCGCCGCCGGCGCCCCGCTCATGCTCTGGCTGCTGCTGCGCCAGGGCCGGACCCCAGGAGGCGTGCGCTCCGCATGACCGCTCCCCCGCTCACCGTCCCGTCCCCCGCCGCACCGCGCACCGGGGCCGCCGACGACGTCGCGATCCGCCTGCGCGGCCTGACGCTCGGCTACGGCCCGGCCTCGGCACCGCCGATCGTCGAGGACCTCGACCTGGACGTGCCCGCCGGGCGCGTCACCGCGATCATCGGCGCCAACGGCTGCGGCAAGTCCACGCTGCTGCGCGGCCTGACCCGCCAGCTCGCCCCGCGCGCCGGGAGCATCGAGGTGCTCGGCCGGGACGCCGCCCGCGTGTCCGCGCGCGACTACGCCCGCACCGTGGCGCTGCTGCCCCAGCATCCCGTGGCGCCCGAGGGCATGACGGTGGCGCAGCTCGTGGCGCGCGGCCGTCACCCACACCGCGGGCTCCTGGGCGGCCGGGCCGCCGGCGACGACGCCGCGATCGCCTCGGCGCTCGAGCGCACCGGCCTCGTGGAGCTCGCCGAGCGTGAGGCCGGCACGCTCTCCGGCGGGCAGCGGCAGCGGGCGTGGCTCGCCCTCGTGCTCGCCCAGCAGACCCCGGTGGTGCTCCTCGACGAGCCCACGAGCTACCTCGACCTCAGCCATCAGGTGGAGGTGCTCGACCTGGTGCGGGCGCTCCCGGACCCGCGTGGCGGGGGCCGGGCGACCGTCGTCGCGGTGCTGCACGAGCTGAACCTGGCGGCGCGCAGCGCGGACCACATCGTGGCGATGGCCGCGGGCCGGGTGGTGGCGCAGGGCACGCCGGGCGAGGTGATCGTGCCGGAGGTGCTGGCCGAGGTGTTCGGCCTGGACGCGGACGTGGTGGCCGACCCGCTGCTGGGTCACCCCGTGGTGCTGCCGCGCGGGAACGGGGACCGCCGATGAGCGCCGACGGCATGATCGTGGCGCACACGCGCGTGGTGTCCGTGGAGCAGCCGTGCCGCGGGTTCCGGCGGATCGTGCTGGCGGGGCCTGACCTGGAGGCCGCCAGCGGGGACCTGCTGGGACTGCTGCCGCCCGGCGTCGCCGACCTGCACGCCCTGTACCGGGGCGCGCGGCCGCGCCGGGACGCCTATGTGAAGCTGCTGATCCCCCCGCCGGGCGGGACGTCGGCGGACCCGGACCTGTCCGCCGGGTTCCGCGCCGGGTTCCTGGCCATCCCCGAGGAGGAGCGCGGCTGGATGCGCACGTACACGGTGCGCTCGGCCGGGCTCGTGCGGCTCGACGGGCGGCAGGTGCCCTCGCTGACCGTGGACGTGGTGCTGCACGGCGACCCGGACGACCCCGCCGACCCGCATCAGGGGCCGGGCCTGCGCTGGGCGCGCGCCGTCCAGGCGGGGGACGCGGTCAACGTCCTGGTGCCCTCGGCGGAGGCGCCGACGTGGTCCGGCTGGCGGCAGACGGGGGCGCACCGTGTGCTGGCCGTGGGCGACGAGACCGCCGTCCCCGCCCTGGTGTCCGTGGCGGAGGAGCTCGCGGACCCGTTCGGCGGGTTCGACGGCGAGGCGGACCTCGTGCTCGAGCTGCCCCACGACGGTCAGGCCGCCGACCTCATCGCCGAGCGCCTGGCCGTCCCCGAGCCGTGGGACTGGCGGGCCGTGACGGAGCTGGCGGACCGGGGCCGCGTGCGCCTGCACGTGGGCCGCCGGGCGCCGGGGGCGCCGTCGGGGTCCTGGGCGCACGCCCGCCTCGCCGCCCTGCTGGGCGTGGACCCCGACGACGCCGGCGGGCCGGTCGCGCCGCCCGCGGCCTCCGTCGAGCGCGAGTGGACCGTCGCCGCCCTCGAGGCCGACGAACGGCCCGAGGCCTACGTGTTCCTCGCAGGGGAGTCCGCGATGGTGCGCGCCCTGCGCCGGCTCAGCGTGGGCCCCGGCGGCGTGCCGAAGAAGCACGTCTCCTTCATGGGCTACTGGCGGGAGGGCCAGGCGGAGAGCTGAGGAGTGGGGTGGCGGTCGCGCGCCGCTCCGCCCTCGCACCGGCGGCGGGCTCTCCCTACTGTGGAAGTCCAGCACCCGATCGAACCGAAGGAGAGATCCCCATGACCCGCACCGTGATCATCGGCGGCCACGGCAAGGTGGCCCTGCTCGCCGCACCTCTGCTGGCGGAGGCCAGCCACGACGTCGTCTCGATCATCCGCAACCCCGACCACGCCGAGGACGTCCGCGCCGCCGGCGCCGAACCGCTCGTCCTGGACATCGAGAAGGCGGACCAGGAGGAGCTGCTCCACGCGCTGCGCGACGCGGACAACGTCGTGTTCTCCGCGGGCGCGGGCGGCGGGGACGCCCAGCGCACCCGGGCCGTGGACCACGACGCCGCCGTCGCCAGCATGCGCGCCGCCGAGGCCGCGGGCGTGCGGCGCTACGTGATGGTGTCCTACCTCGGCGCGTCCCTGCACCACGACGTGCCCGAGGACGACCCCTTCTACACCTACGCGCAGGCCAAGGCCGAGGCGGACGAGGCGCTGCGGGACTCCGGGCTGGCCTGGACCATCCTCGGTCCCGGCGCCCTGACCGACGAGGAGCCGTCCGGCCGCATCACCGTGGACCCGGACCTCTCCGACTCCGACGCCTCGCAGCGTGGGGCCAGCCGCGGCAACGTCGCCCGGGCGATCGTGGCCGTGCTCAATGAGCCGGGCACGGTGGGCCGGAAGATCGACTTCGTGGACGGCGACGTGCCCGTGGCCGAGGCCGTCCGCGGTGACTGACGCGCCGCCGCCGTCGTCAGCCCTCCCACCCGCGCTTTCGAACGTGGAAGGGGGCGAATGGGGGCTTTCGAACGTGAGATAGGCCCTCTCTCACGTTCGAAAGCGCCGGGCGCCGGCCGCCAGCGCCGGGGACCGCCCCTCAGGCCAGGCCGAGGCGGCGGTCCACGGTGCCGAGCACACCCATGAGCCCGGTGAAGCCGGCCAGGATCCCGGCGAGCACGACGCCCACGCTGCGTCGGCCGAGCCGCGGCACGTCGAGGAACGGGTACGGGTACCAGTCGATGCGGGGCCCGCGCGCCATGGTCGCCGCCGCCCACATCAGCGGGATGACCGAGGCCAGCCCGGCGCGCCGCGGCGTGATCTGCCCGCGGGGGTCGAACAGCGCCCACACCGCCGGGGCGAGCACGGGGTTGACGATGTGCTGCAGCGCGTCGTTGAACCGGTAGAGGAAGGTGTCCTGTTCGCGGCCGCGCAGCACCGCGTTGTAGACGATCCCCGTGACCATCACCGAGCCGAGGCCGGCGGTGCGCACGGCCCAGAACAGGTCCGACGTGGGCGCCTCACGACGCGCGGCCAGCGTCAGCGACGTGCCCGCGACCAGCGCGTTGGACAGCCACGTGAAGTACGCCGGCTGGTTGAGGGCGTGGGACCAGCCCGCGGGGAAACCGCCCTGATAGCCGACGCCCGGGATCACCATGGAGTCCTTGGACATGCCGATGGGGAACGAGGTCAGGCACCCGATCAGCGGCAGTGCCCCCGAGACCTGCCACGCCAGGCGGCTCCGACGGTCCACCGGCGGCACGGGACGCGGCTGCAGCCGGGACACGACGACGTGCGCGATCCGCTCACGGACCCCCTGTGGGGCGGGGCGGGTGCGGCGGAGGGAGGGCAGGCTGACGCGGAGGGTGGACAGGGGCATGGGGGTCGTCCTCGAACAGCGGGGTCAAGGGATGAGACCGCCCATTCTCACATGAACAGCAGTTGAACGAAAGGGAGCGAGACGGAGAACATCGCCGCGCCCCCTCCTGCCCGCCCCGCCGCCTCAGTGGGCGCCGGCCTCCTCCAGCGGCAGGATGCGCTCCGGATCCTCGACCTCCACGCGCACGCCGTCGGCCTGCAGCCGGCGCACGCCCTCGGCGATCAGCCGTCGGCCGACGTCGTCGATCCAGTCCACCCGCTCGAGGTTGAGCACCACGGTGCGGATGGGCCCGTCGTTCTCGTCTTGGGCGGCCACGGCGGCGGCCTCGTGCACCGCCCCGCCGCCGGTCGCGGCCGAGAGCGCCGCGCTGTCCGCCGCGGCCTCCTGCCACCGCGGGTAGACGGCGGCGTCCCAGCCGGTGCCGGGCTTCTCCGCACCGGTGCGCAGGTCCGTGAGCGCGTCCAGCACCGCCTCGGCGCCGCCGAACCGGATCACGCCCTGCAGGTGCAGGAACACGCGGTCACCCTCGCGTTCCACGAAGCGCACGGCGGTGCCGCCCAGGCTGTCCCCGTCCATGAGGTGCAGCCGGAAGTCCTCGGAGAGGCGGCGGCACGCCAGCACGCCGCGCGCCGAGTTGCCCACCTCGTCCAGGCGCGGCGAGAACACGCCGATCCCCACGCGGCCCGGCAGCGCGCCGAGCACACCGCCGGCCACCCCGGACTTGGCCGGGATCCCGACGTCGGCGAGCCACTGCCCGGCGGCGTCGTACATGCCGGAGGAGGTCATCACGGACACCACGCGCCGCACCACGATGGACGGCAGCACTCGCTCGCCCGTCATCGGGTGGATGCCGTCGGTCGCCAGACACGCGCCCATCACGGCGAGGTCCTTGACGGTGACGAGCACGGCGCACTGCGCCACATACCCGGCCACGATCTCCCCGGCGGAGTCCTGCAGCACCCCGTAGCTGCGGAGCATGTGCGCCAGGGCGAGGTTGCGGTCCGAGACCGCCATCTCGGACTCGTACGTCTCCCGGTCCACCGAGAGCCGACGCCCGGCGAGCAGGGACATGATCTCCACGGCCCGGTCCAGCCGCTCCTCCCGGCTCGCCTGCGGTCCCACGAGCAGCTGGTGCACCGCGAGCGCGCCGGCGTTGATCATGGCGTTGTCCGGGCGGTGCGACTCCGCCTCGAGGGAGAGCTCGTTGAAGGCCTCGCCCGAGGGGTTCAACCCCACCTGCCGGTCCACGGCGGCGAAGCCCCGGTCCACGAGCGCGGCCGCGTACGTGAACGGCTTGGACGCGGACTGGATGGTGAACTCCACGTCCGCGTCCCCCGCGAAGTGCAGCCGCCCGGTGGGGGTGGCCAGCGCGATGCCGAAGCGGTCCGGGTCCGCCTCCGCGAGCACGGGGATGTACTGGGCCGTCTCGCCCGGGTTCACGGCGCCGAGCTCGGTGATCAGGCTCGCCAGGTAGTCGGGGATCGGGTGTCTCATCTCAGGCCTCCCAGCGCAGGCAGGTCAGGGGCTCGCCCCCGGGCACGGGCACGTGGCCGGTGGCACGGAAGCCGAGCCGCTCATAGAACGGAACGGTGGCGGGCACGGACGCCTCGAGGTGCACGGGCAGGCCCGACGCGCGGCGCTGGCCGTGGCGCACCAGCGCACTCGCCGCCCCGCGTCCGCGGGCGGACGGGACGGCGCCGACCTCCTCAAGGTACCAGTGCCGGCCCGCCGGGCGGGCCCGCTCGCAGGCGGCCTGGATGCGCTTCAGGGCGAGGGTGTGGCGGCCGTGGACGGCGACCGCGGTGGGCAGCCCCGCCACCAGGCCCGGCACGTCGACCCCGCGGGGGGCGGCGGGGGAGGTCCACACGGCGGCGCCGAGCAGCGTGCCGTCGTCGGCGTCCACGGCGACGTCCACGGCGCCGAGCGGGGCGCCGTCGGCCCCCGCGCGCAGCCCGTGGCGCACGGCGATGGTGAACTTGCGCTCGAGGCGGGCCTCGCGCCGGTCCTCGGGCACGAGCCCGAGCGTGTACGGGTCCGTGGCGAAGGCCTCGGCGAGGACGGCGCCCACGCGGCGGGCGGTGTCCTCGCGGGCTCCATCCGGGCGCAGGGTGAGCACGTGGACGCGGGGGCGCGGGGGCGCGGGGTCCGGGGAGGTCATGGCCCCCAGTCTAGGGACGGGGCCGGGCGCGTCATCGGACCGGCCGACGTGCGTTCCGCCCCGTGTGATCGGCGACACTGGTGGGCATGGACTCCTCCGCACCGCTCGCCCCGGCCCCCGCCGCGGACGCCCCGCCCGCCGCGTATACCCGGATGTATGACGGCACTCGCCGACTCCTTGCACCTGGGCCGTCGGGGGAGTAGCATGACCCTACGCGCTCTCGCCGTTGACCTCCCTCCTGATACTGGGATCGCCGACGACGAGAGCCTTTTCTTTACGAAAGGTCGCCGTGCCCAAGCCCCATCCGCCCGTCCCTTCCCGCCCCACGGCACCCGGTCGAGGAGAGGACCTCCTGGTCGCCCCCAGTCCTCGAGCACCAGCCTTTCCTGTGCGAACGGAGGTGGTCACGGCCATCCTCGTGGACGGCGGTTTTTACCGGAAGCGAGCGGCGCGGCTCTTCGGCCATAAAGATCCTGAGGCACGCGCGGATGAACTGCTCGAATACTGCCGTCGGCATACGCGTAAGACCCGCTCACGGTTGTATCGGATCTTCTACTACGACTGCCCACCCTCGGAGAAGGTCGTATACCACCCACTAACCCAGAAGTCGGTCAATCTGGCAAAGACCGATGACTATCGTTGGATGACGGATTTCCATGCTGCCCTTCTAAAGAAACGCAAAGTCGCGCTCCGGCGGGGGGAAACCCTCGAGACACAGTCTGGATACCAGATCAAGGCCCAGCCGCTGAAGAAATTGCTCCGGGGCGAGATCTCCGTCGCCGATCTCGAGGCGGACGACTTTCTCCTCGACATAACCCAGAAAGGCGTGGACATGCGGGTGGGCCTCGACATCGCGGCTTTGGCCGCCACGGAGCCCGTGAACCAGATCATTATGATCTCCGGAGACAGCGACTTCGTCCCAGCTGGTAAACACGCCCGGCGATCCGGCATTGATTTCGTCTTAGACCCAATGTGGGCCCAGATCACCGACAGCCTCCACGAGCATATCGACGGCCTGTGGCAGTGTGTACGGCCCAACCCCGACAATCTCAGGGACCCCTTGCACGCGGATAACCTCAGCAGCGCCTCCGTCGCGGCCAAGGACGACGAGGATGCCGACGTCGATCTTTGACTTAGACGTCGTCGCCCGCCTGCAGGCGGAGCTGCCCGGCCGCGTGGACGTCTCCCTCGCCGCACTCGAGGCCGCCCGGGCGGACCGCTCGGGGCGTCGTTCCCCGGCCGCGCCGCTGGCCGTGGTCCGCGCGCGGACGGTGGAGGACGTGCAGGCCGCGTGCCGGATCGCGCACGGGACCCGCACCCCGCTGGTCACCCGCGGAGCGGGCACGGGGCTGGCCGGCGGCGCTGTCGCGGGGGCGGGCGAGATCGTCCTGGACATGACCGCGATGGACCGGATCCTGGAGGTCTCCCCCGCGGACCGCGTGGCCGTCGTCGAGCCGGGGATCCTCAACGGGGCGCTGAACGCCGCGCTCGCCGAGCACGGGCTGTGGTGGGCCCCGGACCCCGCGTCGAAGGACATCTCCACGGTGGGCGGCAACATCGCGATGAACGCCGGCGGGCTGCTGTGCGCCAAGTACGGCGTCACGCGCGAGGCGGTGCTGGGCCTGGACGTGGTGCTCGCGGACGGCACCCTGCTGCGGCTGGGCCACCGCACCGTCAAGGGGGTGACCGGCTACGACCTGGTCGCGCTGATGATCGGCTCGGAGGGCTCGCTCGGCGTGATCGTGGGTGCGACGCTGGCGCTGCGGCCGGCCGTGTGCGGCGTGCCGGTGACGCTCGGCGGGTTCTTCCCGGACGTCGTCGCGGGCGCCGCCGCGGCCGAGGCGATCACCGGGGCCGGTCACGTGCCCGCCCTGATGGAGCTGATGGACGAGGCGACGCTCGCCGCGGTGCGCGCGTACGCGGGGCCCGAACGCGGGGCCGCCCTGCCCGAGTCCGGCGCGTTCCTGCTGGTGCAGGCCGACGGCGCCGGCGCCGAGGCGGACGGTGAGGCCATGGCCGCCCTCATGCGCGCCCACGGCGGGGACGTCACCGTGACCGTGGACCCCGCCGAGGGGGAGGCCCTCATGGCCCTGCGCCGCACCGCGTTCCCCGCACTCGAGCGCCTCGGCACCCCGCTCGTGGAGGACGTGGCCGTCCCGCGCAGCCGCATGGCCGAGATGTTCGCGCGGATCCGTGAGATCGAGGCACGCACCGGCGTCGCCATCCCCACCACGGCCCACGCCGGGGACGGCAACCTGCACCCGATCCTGCTGTTCGGCGCGGCGGCGCAGGTGGGTGGCGCGGCCGAGGACGCCGCGTCGATCCCGGCGGACGTGTGGGAGGCCGCCGGCGAGCTGTTCCGCGCGGGTCTGGGACTCGGCGGCACGCTCACCGGGGAGCACGGCGTGGGCCTGCTCAAGCGCGCGTTCCTGCGGGACGGGCTCGGCGACGCCCAGCACGACCTCCAGCAGCGCATCAAGGCCGTGTTCGACCCGCACGGCATCCTCAACCCAGGAAAGGTGTTCACCCCGTGACGCAGCCGACCACCCCCGAGACCCCCGCCGACGCCGGCACGCCGACCCCGTTCGAGGTCGGGCTGCAGCTGCGCTGGTCCGACGAGGACCGCTACGGCCACGTCAACAACGCCCGACTGCTCACCCTCACCGAGGAGGCGCGCGTGCGCGCCCTGGGCGCGTGGGCCACGACGACGGCGTCCGGGGACGTCCAGCGCGTCGTGCGGTCCATGGAGGTCCAGTACGAGGCGCCCGTGGTCTACGTCGGGCCCGAGGTGACGGCGCGGGTGTGGATCCTGCGGATCGGCCGGACGTCCTTCACGCTGCGCCACGAGCTGTGGCAGGACGGGCGGCGCTGCGTGCTGTGCGACGCCGTGTTCGTGCAGGTGGACCCGGCGGCCGGGCGGCCCGTGGCCGTCTCCGACGAGGAGCGCGCCGTCTTCGAGCGCGTGCTGATCCCCGCCGAGGACTGACGGGCCGCCGTCGGGCCTGTGGACGGCCAGCCGTCTCGCAGGATCCCGCCGTAGGCTCTGAGGCCATGGAGCAGGACCCTTCCCCGGACGCGCCGGCGCCCTCGGCGGACGTCGAGGCGCTGCGCGGCACCCCCGTGTCCGAGTTGACGCAGCTCTCCCCCGTGATGTCCGTGGCGTTGGATCGGCTGCGCAAGGACGTCGAGCGTTTCGACCTCGAGTACCGCTCGGCCCTGCTCCAGGTGGAGGCGCGGCTCGAGGTGCTGCGGGACGAGTTCACGCACCTGCACGACTACAACCCCATCGAGCACATCGTCACGCGGGTGAAGTCGCCGGAGTCGATCCTGCGCAAGGCCTCCGCCCGCGGGCTGTCCCTGGACCTGGACGCGCTGCGCACCAACGTCACGGACATCGCCGGGGCGCGCGTGATCGTCAGCTTCGCCCGGGACGTGTACCGCGTGTTCCGCCAGTTCACGCAGCAGCCGGACATCCGGGTGCTCGAGGTGGAGGACTACATCTCCCGGCCCAAGCCCTCGGGCTACCGCAGCCTGCACTGCCTCGTGCAGGTGCCGATCCACCTGTCCACCGGCACGATCCCGGTGACCGTGGAGATGCAGTTCCGCACGAGCGCCATGGACTTCTGGGCCACGCTCGAGCACAAGATCAACTACAAGTTCGACGGCGGCGTGCCCCCGGACATCGCGACCGAGCTCGTGGCCGCCGCCCGCGTGGCCGCGGATCTGGACACCCGCATGGAGCGCCTGCACGACCAGGTGCAGGAGACCGACCGGGACGACGACGCCGCCGCGGCCTGGGAGGACGACGGCGGTCCCGCCTTCGAGGACGAGCCGGCGGCGGGGCCGGGCGAGGCGCAGCCGGGCGCCGCAGGGCCAAGCGACGCGGAACCGGGCGACGACGCGCCCGGCGCGTCCACCGTCTGAGCCCCTCCGTCCACACCTGGCGGGCCGCGTGCACAGGGTTCTCCACAGAGTTGTCCACAGGTGTGGATGAGTCACACGCGTGTGATCCACCGAAGCCGAGCAGGGCGTGACCGCAGACCAGGGAGGACATGCGGACGGAACGGGGCGGGGCGACTCCCGGTAGCCTGGGCCGATGCCCTCCACCGCCGTGCCGCCGCGCGACTCCGGCGCCGCCTCCACCCTGCCCGCCCGCACCGGGCACCGCGGGGTGTCGATCCTGCGCACCGCCGCCCTCGTCCTCGTGGTGGCGGCGTTCGTGTGGCTTGCGCTCACCGTGCGCCTGCCCGGCGTGGACGAGCTGCGCACCCAGCTGGACGGCTTCGGCTGGTGGAGCTGGCTGGCGTTCACCGTGCTGTACGCGGCCGTGGCGCTCACCCCCATCCCCGTGACGATCATGGCGGTCACCGCCGGGGTGCTCTTCGGCGCGATCCAGGGGACGGTGCTGTCCGTGGTCGGAGCCCTGCTGGGCTCGCTCGGGGCATACGGCATCGCGCGCGCGGTCGGGCGCGAGGTGGTCCTGCGCCGGCTCGGCCGCCACGCCGAGACCGTGGAGCGGCGGCTCGAGGACACCGGGTTCCTCGCCCTGCTGACCCTGCGCCTCGCCCCGGGCCTGCCGTACTGGCCCGTGAACTACGGGGCGGGCGCGCTCGCCGTGCCGCTGGGGATCTTCGCCGGCTCCACCGCGGTCGGTGTGATCCCCGGGCAGCTCTCCCTCGTGGCGATGGGGGCGTTCGCGGTGCGCCCGGGCGTCGTGAACGGCGTGCTGCTCGGAGTGGGCTGGCTGACCGTGGGCGGTCTGACCCTGTGGGCGGTGCGCCACTGGCGACGGGCCACCCGGTCTGCGGAGGAGCCGACGGGCCCGCAGAGTGGTCACGACACGCCATCTCCCCGTGCGCGACGCGGCGTGTCGTGACCACTCTGCGCCGGACGTCAGCCGACGGCGCGGCGCACCAGATCGGCGATCCGGGCCCGGACGTCGTCGTCGAGGGCGGTCAGGGCGAACGACGTCGGCCACATGACGCCGTCGTCGAGCTTCGGGACCACCTCCGTGACGATCCGGTGCACCGCCACCGCCATGGCGCGGTCCTGCTCGGGCATCTCCTCGATCTTCGCCAGCAGGTCCTGCAGGGCGTCGGCCTTCTTCTTCCCGCCGCGCTGGGCGCGCAGCTCCTGCGCGCGCTCGGCGATCGCGGCCTGCTCCGCGGCGCTGAAGCCGGTGGACTCGCTCACGGTGACTCGTCGGGTTCGGGGACGGGTCCTGCCCTGGTCTCAGCCCCGACGGCCCAGGCGACCGAGCAGGCGGGTCTGCCGGTCGGCGTCGTCGGCCACGGGGACGGGCTCGCCCAGGATGCCGGGCGTGTAGGCGGCGTCGCCGAACAGCTCCAGCGACTCCTCCACGCAGTCCATCTCCGCGTCCGTGAACTGCGCGTCCACGCCCTGCGAGCGGGCCAGGTCCCAACGGTGCACGATCAGGTCGAACGCGTGGAAGCGGATCAACGCCTCGCCCACGGGTATCTCCCCCAGCGCGGTCTTCATGGGCCGCAGGATGAACTCCTCGTCACCGGCGAGGGCGGACATGGCGGCGGCGTGCTTGGCCCACTGGGTGGCCAGCTGCTGGCGGGAGCCGTCGAAGAGGGGCACCTCACGGCCCTGGCGGGCGGCGAAGTCGCGCTGACCGGCGATCACGTGGTCCAGCAGGTCCAGCGCGTCCCAGCCCTCACACGGGGTGGCGGCGTCCCAGTCCCGCACCTCCCGGACGACGGCGGTGAACGGCTCGGCGGCCGCGTTCCAGCGGGCCTCGACCTCGGTGGCGGGGATGGACATGGTGCTCTCCTCAGGGTCGCGGGGTTCTCGGGGCCGCGGCGGACGACGACGGCGCCGCGCTCGGCTTCTTCGGGCCGCGGATGGACTCGGGGCGGGCCGGGTCCAGGACGGACCGGGGGTCGAAGAACTCCTCCAGCACGGGCCGCTCGCCCGAGACGGCCGCGGCGAGGCTGATGCCGTCCACGTTGATGCGCGAGCCGCGGTAGTAGCCGGGCTCGAGCTGGCCCCACGCCTTGGAGGTGCCGTCCACGAGGAAGAAGGAGCGGTAGCCGAGGTCGCGCAAGTAGCGGTACCGCTCGTTGTCCTCCGTGTACGTGCCGGGGCCGGTGACGTCCGCGCCGAACGGGTAGATGAGCATGTCCGTGGGGCCGAGGATCGGCTCGACCTCCTGGTGCCAGTGCCCCATGTCGAACTCGAGCTCCTCCATGGTCAGCTTCGGCACCGTCCGGTGGCCCCACGTGTGGGAGGCGAACGCCCAGCCGCTGTCCTTGAGCGCGTCGGCGACCTCAGTGGCGGCCGCGACGTCGGCGTCGAACGTGGGGCTGTCTCCGAACTCGCGGGCCGAGGTGCGGTAGCCGAACACGCCGTCGTAGCCGGTCATGGCGAGCACGCCGCGGGCGCCGTTGAGGCTGAAGTCCGGGTGCTCGGCGAGGAAGTCGTCCAGACGCGGGACGACGTCGAACGCTCCGACGTGCCTGGTGCCCTCGGCGTCCGTGTACTCGTTGCGGACGCGGCCGTCCTCGGCCACGATCAGGCGGTCCGCGAAGCCGTCGCCGTCCATGTACAGGTAGTACGAGCAGTCGTCCAGGGAGAGGATTAGCGGCTCTTCACACTTGAGCGTGGAGTCCTGCTCGAGGGTGGATCTGGGAGCGTCGGCGTGTCCGTCGGAAGCTCCTGGCCAGAATACGTGACTGGTAGTTGGTCTGGTTGCGGAACCCGCGGCCGGTGCGCTTGACCTGTTTGATGGCCGTGTTGGCCGCCTCGGTGCGGGCGTTCGTGACTCGGGTGCGGATGAACACCTTGATCTCGACCCACCACTTCCCCACGGTGGCCGAGAGCCTGTCAGCCTCCGGCAGTCCTGCGGCGGCTACGGTCAGCTCGAAGTCGATCCGGGCGTTCTGGGCCGCTGCGACGGTGGGGGCGTTCAGGATCCGCCGCAGGTGCTCCTTGACCGCCCAGGCGGCGGCGACCTGCTCATAGGCATCGTCGTCCAGGACGTGCTCGAGTCGGCGCAGGCCGGCCTCGGTGAGTCGGTCCCCGGCCCGCAGCAGCAACATCCGGTGAGCCCACACGGCATCCTGCTTGCGGCCCCGCCGGCCCAGGACTTCGCGCACCACGCGTTGGCGGACCTCGGTGAGCATCTGGTTGCCGAGCTTGACCAGGTGGAAGTGGTCCACGCTGATGTCCACGGTCGGCAGCACCTTGCGGATCGCGGTGCGGAACGTGGCCGAGGGATCGATGGCGACCACCTCGAGCCGATCCAGCCAGGCTTCGGAGCGTTCGGCCAGCCAGGCGGTGACGTTGCGGGAAGACCGTCCGTCGACGACGCCGAGCACGTGCCCGGTGTCGGCGACGACAAAGGTGCTCATCCACGGCTCGACCCGGCACCAGACGGCCGTGTCGGGGTGTTTGAACCACTTGGCGGTGGCGAACCGGTGCTCGTCGATGCCCAGCGCCCGCACCGGCACCTTGTCGACCTCCGGCAAGACCATGGTGTGGCCCAGGATGGCGGCGTTGACGGTGCCCCACGCCAGGCCATGCGCGTTGGCGGCTTCCGCGGTGGCCCGGCCGGAGTCCAGCACCGCGGCCACCACGGCCTCCCGCAACCGGGTGGTACACCGGGCCCGGGCCGGCAACTGGTCCGTGGTCTGCGTGAAGGTCCGGCGCGGGCAGGCCCCCTCGGCGCACAGGAACCTGGGCTTGACGACAACCAACTCCAACAGGTCCCCACCGACAGGGATGTCCTTCACGGACTGGCGGACCCGCTGGTGCACCCGGCCCGAGAACACCCCGCAGCCCGGGCAGGCCCCCTCGGCGGCATCGGCGGCCACAACGACACGCCTACCTCCCAGTGGCCGGTCGAGGGCCTGAAGGACGGTGTATCCCTCCAGGTTGAACACCACCGATGCCGCCGCACGGACGTGGTGCTCGGCAGCGGCGTGGGCAGGCAGGGGCAAGGCAGCGCGCGTACGCTGGGACATGGCTCGTGTCCTTCGTGATCGAGGTTAGATTCTTCGCAAAATCCATCCTCTTGCAAGGGCACGGGCCCTTGACTCACGACACCCCCACGCTCAACTGGGAAGAGCCGGATTAGCGGGGTGCGGCCCTCGGGGACCATGAGGGTCTTCGGGCGGACGACGTCGTCCTCGCCCACCTCGTACAGCTCGTGCGGGGAGACCAGCACGTAGCCGCGGTCGTAAGCCTGCCGGATGACGGCGTCGAACTCGTCCACCGTGACCATGAAGTCCAGGTAGCCGCCGGCCTTGTCGTCGCCGTCGAAGGCGCGCGCCGGGTCCACCACCAGGGAGTGGAAGAACAGGTGCGGCACCCGGGCCACGTCCGGCCAGGCCACCGGGTCGCCGGCGGGGGGCGGGCCAGCGGGGGCGGCGGAGGTGGGCGCAGACGAGGTCGGCACGGACGACGACGCCGCCGCGTCCTCCCCGTCCTGCCCGCAGGCGGCCAGCAGCCCTGATCCGAGCAGGGCGGAACCAGCCAGGAGCATCTGTCGACGGGTCGGCTGCGGCACGGGCGGGGGCATCGGTCACCTTTCTCCGGGGGCACCCATCATCCCAAGGCCGCCCGGCCCGAGACCACCCCTGCCGAGCGGGCGGGCGGAGGTGGGAACCGGCCGGACATGGGAGGCCGGCCGGCGGCGGGGCTCGATCCGCCGTAGACGGCCCGGAGTGGTCACGCGGACGACCCGAGCTCGGCGCGGACCGCGTTCGACCGCTTCGTGTTCAGCAACCGCATCCGCAGCTTCAGCGTCGACTGAGCCCCGGCTGGGAGGCGCCTTCGACGCGCGCCGACGCACGCGCCCCTCGCGCCGTGCCGCGTGCCACACTGGCGAGCGTGACCCGACGTCCGGATGCACCACCCCCGGCCGACCCGCGCACGCGTGCGGCCCTGCGCGCCGTGCTCGCGGTCCTGGCCGTGATGGCGGTGCTGTTCGCCGCCGTCGTGCTGATGCTGGTCTACGGGCCCGCCCGCTGAACCCGTCCCTCCCCGATCCAGGAGCAGCCATGTCCCCCGCGGACCCCACCGCCGACGTCGCGGCCCGACCGGCCGGCCCCGCCGCGGTGGCCGAGGCCTTCGCGGCCGCCTGGAACGCCGCCGACGCCGACGCGCTCGCCGACCTGTTCGCCGAGGACGCGGACTTCGTGAACGTGGTGGGTGTGTGGTGGACGCGGCGGCGGCAGATCCGGGTGAACCACGCGCTCGGCTTCCGCTGGATGTTCCCGGCCTCCCGGCTGGTGCTCGGGCAGGTGCGCGTGCGCGAGCTCGGGGACGTGGCGGTGGTGCACGCGCCGTGGACCATGTCGGGGCAGACCGCGCTCGACGGCGACGAGGCCGGCGAGCGCACCGGCGTCCTGCTGCTCGTGGTGCGCCGGACCGAGGCCGGGGCGTGGGAGGCGGTGGCCGGGCAGAACACGGACTCCGTGCCCGAGGCGCAGACCCACCTGGCCGACGACGACGGGCTGGCCGCGGTGCACTACCACCCGTCGGCGTGGATCGATCCCGACGACGACCCCGACGGCCCGGAGGCCTGCTGAGCGGCGGCGGGCTCACTCCACCGTCAGCAGCCGCACCCAGTCGTCCTCGACCCGCTCCCCGCCGACCACGAACTGCCGCGCCCCGATCGTCGCGAAGCCGAGGCGCTCGTAGAACCGGTTGGCCCGTGTGTTCTGCGCGTTCGTGCCGAGCCACACGTGCCGGAACCCCAGCCGCCTCAGCCGCTCGACGCCGTCGTGCACGAGGGCCTCGGCCAGCCCGGTGCCGCGCCCCTCGGCGAGCACGTACAGCTTCGAGAGGTGGCCGGCCGGCACGTCGCCGAGCCGCTCCGTGACGGGTGCCTCGGGGGCCGCGGCGGTCTCGTACATGGCGTAGCCGAGCAGGGCCTCCGGGGCGTCGGCCGCGGCGCCCACGAGCACGATCCGCTCCGGGTCCGCGATCCACGCGGCCACGGCCGCCTCGCTCAGGTGCAACGCGATGTGCGCCTCCACCGCGGCACGCGGCAGCGAGGACGGGGAGGCGTCCGGGAAGGTGGCCGCGGCGATCGCGGCGATCGCGGGCGCGTCCTCGGGGCGGGCCGGACGGACGACGGCGGCGCGGGGTGCGGAGGTCATCCCCGCTCCTCAGGCCTGCAGCGCGGGGTGCAGGTCCTTCATGCGGAACCGACGCCGGCGCCGCACCACGAGCACGTCCAGGGCGAGCGCCACCGCCCCGACCCCCATCAGCACGACCACCGACACCCAGAAGCGCTGGTCCAGACCGCCGGAGATCGCGTTGCGGAACGCCTCGATGGAGTAGCTCATCGGCATGAACGGGTGCAACGCCTGGAAGAAGCCGGGCAGCACCTCGGCCGGGTAGGTGCCGCCGGTGGAGGCCAGCTGCAGGATCAGCAGGACCAGCAGCAGCGCCGAACCGGGGGTGCCGAGTGCCGTCTGCAGCAGGTGCGCGATGAGGGAGAACACCACGGCCACGAGCACCGTCAGGGCCACGGCCCGCACCGGGTGCACGGGGGCCAGGCCCAGCGGCAGCGTGGCGGCGAGCATGAGCAGACCGCCGCCCACGGCCACGATGCCCACGGGCAGCCACGCGGCCAGCGCGATCGCCACCGGGTTGCGGCGCCCGGCCAGCAGCCGCCCGCTGATGGGCCGCATGATGTTGAACGCGGCGATGCCGAACACCCACAGCGCGATGGAGAAGAACATCGGCGCCATGCCGCGGCCGTAGACCTCCGCGGAGTTGTCCACCTGCATCACGGCCTCCACCGGCCGGGACATCACCAGGGCGGCCTCGTCCCGCTGATCCTCGGTCAGCGCGGGGACGCGGTCGACGCCGTCGGAGAGCCCGGAGGCGAGCTCGTGGGCGCCGTCGTCGAGGGTGCCGAGGCCGGCGCGCAGCTCCCCGGCGCCGTCCTGGAGCTGGGCCAGGCCGCCGTCGAGCTCGGTCGCGCCGGACTCCAGCTGGCCCGCACCGTCCTGCAGGGTCAGCGCCCCGTCGTGGAGCGCGGCGTTGCCCTCGGCGAGGGTGGTCGCCCCGTCCGTCAGCTCGCCGAGGCCGGACTGCAGCTCTCCGGCGCCGTCCTGGAGCTGGGCCAGGCCGCCGTCGAGCTCGGTCGCGCCGGAGCCCAGCTGCTCGAGGCCGTCCGCGAACCTCCCGGCGCCGTCGGCGAGGGAGTCGGCCCCGTCCTTCGCCTCACCGATGCCGCCCTGCAGCTTCTCGGCGCCCGCGGCCACGGCGTGGGCGCCGTCGTTGAGGTCCGTCAGATCCGCCTTGGCGGAGGCGGCGACGTCGTCCTCGACGAAGCCCTGGACGCGCTCGTTGGCGGCCGCGGAGGTCGCGGCGGCCTCCTCGGCGCGGCCGGCGACGGCGGTCACCCGCTCGTCCGCGCCGGTGAGCGCCTCCTGGAGCGCGGCGTACTGCTCGGACTCGGCGAGCGTCGGATCCTCGTCGGCGAGCTCGGCCAGGGCGGCCTGCGCATCGGCGATGCGGGCGCCCGCGCCGTCCTCGGCCGTGCCGGCCACCTCGGCGACCCGCTGGACGTCCTCGTCCACCGCGGCGACGTCGGCGGCCACCGCGTCCTGCCGCTCGATCACCTGGTCCAGGCCGGGGATCACCGTGTCGTAGAGCTGCTGGGTGCCGTCGGCCACCTGCGTGGCGCCGTCGGTGAGCTCGGCCGATCCGGTCTGCAGCTGGGCCAGCCCGTCGGAGAGGTCCGTGGCGCCCTGACGCAGGGCGGGGGCGTTCTCGGCGAGCTGCCCGGCGCCGTCGGCGAGGGCCTGGGAGCCCTCGCGCGCCTGGTCGAGCCCGTCGGCCAGGCGGCCGGCCCCGTCCTGCGCGGACGCGGCGCCCTCGGCGAGTCGCTGGGCGCCGTCGTCGGCCTGGGCGGCGCCGTCCGCGAGGTCACCCGCACCCGTGGCGAGCTGGCCCGCGCCCTCGGCCAGCTTGCCGGAGCCGTCGTGGGCCTGGACGATCCCGTCCTCCAGCTGGCTCGCGCCGTCCTTCGCGGAGGCCGTGCCGTCGGCCAGCTGTGCGGCGCCGTCGGCGGCGTCCACCATGCCCGACCGCAGCTCGCCGAGGCTGGAGAAGACGGCCTCGAAGTACGCCTCGATCGCGGACCGATTCACGGCGGCCTCGACCTTGGCCTGGCTCGCGTTCGTGACGGAGCCGATCACGAAGCCGTTGGCGTCGTCTCGGCGCAGGGTGATCTGCGCCTGCTGCGGTGTCCCGCCGCCCTCGGGGCTGACGAGGTCACGACTGAGCTCGGCGGGGATCTCCAGGACGAGGTAGTACCGGCCCTCCCGCAGTCCCTCCTCGGCCTCCTCGCGCGTGGTCTCGCGCCAGTCGAAGGCGCGGTCGTCCTTGAGGCGTTCGGTCATGTCCGCGCCGGTGCGCAGCGTGGTGTCGCCGCGCTGGACGGGTTCGTCCTCGTTGACGATCGCCACCGGCAGACGGTCCATGGCCCCGTAGGGGTCCCAGTTCGCGGACAGGTACAGGGCGCCGTAGATGGCGGGGACGAGGAAGATGAACAGCAGGGCGAGCAGGGGCAGGCCACGGCGGAAGCGTCGCAGCTCGTAGCGGAACAGCATCAGTTCTCCCGGACGGGGGACAGGGTGAGGACGACGGCGTCACGCGGCACGGGCGCGGAGGCCACGGCGCTCACCGCGAACGGGTGGCCGTGGTCCCTGAGGACGTCCAGGGCCGCGTGGAGCGCGGCCAGCTCATCGAGGGTCAGGGTGGCGTCCACGTCGTCGAAGGTGACGAGGCGGGCCGGGCGCAGGCAGGCGACGACGGCGGCCAGCAGCGCGCGATCGGGCGCGGACAGCTCCCCGACGACGGCCTCCGGCGCCACGGTCAGCCTCACCGCGTCGGCGAGGAGGGCGAAGCGTGCGCGGCCGGCGCGGCGGCGCACGCCGTCGGCGAGACAGCGCTCGTCCACGACCTCGGCCGCGGTCAGCGCCGGCTCGAGCTCCACCAGGTCGGTGGTGTGGGCGACGGCGGTGCGGGCGCAGAGGGCGTGCGGGTGGCGCGCGGCGTCGATCGGGGGGCGGTACGCGCGGGCGGCGGGCCTCTCCGTGCCGTCCAGGGCGACGTCCACGGGGCCGCCGGTGAGCACGAGCTCGCCCCGCACGCCCTGCAGGCGCCCCGTGAGGGCGAGCAGCAGGGTCGAGCGGCCCGAGCCCTGGGTTCCGAGCACGGCCAGGTGGGTCTGCGGGGGCAGCACGAGGTCGAGGGGGCCGAACACCGGCCCGCGACCGCCGCGCAGGGTCAGACCGCGCGCCACGAGGGTGGCGGGCGGGAGGTCGTCGAGGTGCGCCGGGACGGGGGCAGGCCCGGAGCCATGGTGATCGGCGTCGGTGGGAGTGGAAGACATGGGCCCTCTTTGCCGAGTCGAGGCGGATTCAATACCATCGGTATTCAATACCATCGGCATCGAGAGGGCAACATGGCCACCCGACCCCGCCGCGAGGATGTCCGCGCGGCCATCCTCGACCACGCGGCCCGGGTGTTCGGACGGGAGGGCTACGCGCGCGCCTCCCTCGCCCGCATCGCGGCGGAGGCCGGCTACACGAAGGGCGCCGTCTATTCCGGCTTCGCGGGGAAACCGGACCTCTTCGCCGCCGCCTGCACCGTCCAGTTCGAGCGGGCGACCACCCGAGCCATGGACGGCGTCGCCGACGCCCTGGACGACCCCGACCTGCCGCGCGAGGACCTGGTGGCCCGCGTGGCGGAGGCCCTGGCCGACGTCGTGCTCGAGACCACGGGCTCCTGGCCCCTGCTCCTCCACGAGTTCCAGGCCGTGGGCCTGCGCGAGCCCGCCGTGGGGAGAGCCTACCGGACGCTGACCGTCCGGCGGCGAGACTTCCTGGCCGGCCTGCTGCGTGAGCACCGCGTGCTGGCCGACGTCCCGGACGAGCAGGTCACGCACACCGCGGCCATGCTCCTGATGCTCGTGTACACGCTGTCGGTCGAGCGGCACCTGGCCCCGGAGGACCTGACGGTGGACGACGTGCGGGACACGCTGGCCGCGGCCGTGCGCTCCCTCCTGCCCTGACGCCCGCACGCCGGCCCGTCCTCAGCCCAGGGCGCCGGCCACACCGCGCACCAGCGCCACCGTGCCCCCGACGCCGGCCAGGCAGATCGCGAGGACGCGCGCCTTCGCGGGGTCCACCCGGCGGGCCACCACCGAACCGAGCAGGACACCCAGCGGACCGCCCGCCACCACGGCGACCCACACCGGCCACGGCACGTGCAGCCCCGCGGGCACGGCCGCGCCGAACAGCGACTTGGTGACCAGCGAGGTGAGATTGGCCAGCAGGAACACGGGCTGGAGGGTGGCCGCCCACGAGCGCTGGTCCCACCGGCTCGCCACCGCGTAGACCGCGAGCGCCGGCCCGGCGATGCCCGCGGTGGTGTTCATGAACCCGGCCACGGCGCCGGAGGCGAACACGGCCCCGTTCCCCTGGGCGGTGAAGCGCTGCTGCAGGCCCAGGACGGCGGCCACGGCCACCAGCACGGAGGACCCCAGGAGGATCTCGAGCGCGTGGGCGTCCAGGACCCGCACGGCCCACGCCCCCGCGAACGAGCCGGCCACGAGCAGGGGCGCGAGACGGACGAAGCGCGGCCAGTCCACATGCCTCTGCAGCATCGCGAACAGCAGCACCGCGGACACCGAGGCCGCCACGTTGGACAGCGTCACCCCCGCCACCGGGCCCAGGAGCAGGGACAGCGTGGGTGCGGCGATCATGCCGACGCCCATTCCGCTCACCCGCTGGAGCGTGCCGCCCAGGGTGATCGCGGCCAGCGCGACGACGGCCGGCAGCCACACCAGGGAGGGGTCCATGCGGGCAGTATGCCGGAGCCGGGGGTGTCCGTCGGCCCTGGCTTCCGCCCATGACGGGTGCGCATGCTGGCCGTATGGCCCAGCACAGCTCCACCCCGTTCCCGCTCGTGATCGTGGGCAGCGGCCCCGCCGGCGTCAGCGCCGCCCGCGCCTACGTCGACGCCGGGGGACCCGGCCCCGTCCTCATGCTCACCTCGGACGTGGACCACCCCTACGAGCGCCCGCCGCTGTCCAAGGAGCTGCTGCGCGGCACCGCCGAACCGGAGCCGACGGTGCTGGAGGACCTGCCGGACGCCGTCGAGCTGCGCCGGGGCGTGACCGTCACCCACGCGGACCTGGGGGCGCGGACGCTGTGGGCCGCCGAGGAGCCGATCCGTTTCGAGCGGCTCATCCTGGCCCTGGGCGCCCGTCCGGTCCCCCTGCCGGACGTCGAGGCCGACGCCGAGGTGCACCTGCTGCGCTCCTTCGCCGACGCCCGCCGCCTGGTGACGTCGGCCGGGCACGCGCGCTCCGCCGTCGTGGTGGGGTCCGGGTTCATCGGCTGCGAGGCGGCGGCCTCGCTGGCGCTGCGCGGGGTGGAGACCACGCTGGTCACCCCGGACGAGGTCCCGCAGCAGAGACGGCTGGGCCGCGCCGCCGGCGAGCGGATCGCCGAGTGGCTGACGGGCGCGGGCGTCACGCTGCGCACGGGCGTGCGGGTGAGCGGCATCGAGGCCCCCCGGACCATCCACCTGGACGACGGCGTCACCCTCGCCCCGGACCTCATCCTCGCCGCGGTGGGCATCGAGCCCGGCGGCGGCCTGCTCGAGGGCACGGAGCTGACCGTGCACGAGGGACGGATCGTGGCGGACGAGCACCTGGCGGCGGCGCCGGGCGTGTGGGTGGCCGGGGACGTGGCCCGCGCCCACCACGCCGTGGCCGGCCGGCCGATCCCCGTGGAGCACTGGGGCGACGCCCTCGGCATGGGCGAGGTCGCCGGGCACAACGCGGCCCGCACCGAGGTCGGCGTGCCGGGCGGCGCCGGCCAGGCCTCCGTGCTGGCCCACGCGGCGACGGCGGACCCGGAGTCCCTGCGGCGGTGGGAGGCCGTGCCCGGGTTCTGGAGCACCATCGGCGAGCACACGCTCAAGCACGCCGCGTGGGGCGACGGCCACGAGCAGGCCCGCATGGTGGAGCGCACCGGCGGGTTCACTCTCTGGTACACGGACGCGCAGGACCGCGTGGTGGGCGTGCTGACCTACAACGCGGACGAGGACTACGAGCGCGGGCGGGAGCTGGTGTCGGGCCGGGATGCCGTGGGCGGAGGCCGGGGCCGTCCCGACCCTGCATGACAGACTGAGGGGATGACCACCCCGACCCCCGGCGCCGGCTCCCCGGGCAGCGGTGTGGCCGGGGGCGTGCTGGCCGCGGTGGGGGCGCTGGCCCTGATCGCGACCGTCCTGGCGCTGGTCCTCGCGTTCGGTCCGGCCGGCCGGGACGACGCCGGCGCGGGCGCCGAGCGGCGACGCTGGAACGGCGGCTTCACCCCCGCCCCGCCCACGGTGAACGCGCAGGGGTACGCCGAGCCCGTGCAGGGCCGCGTGACCTCCCGCTTCGGGCCCCGCCCCAACCCGTTCGGCGAGGGCGTGGTGCCCTCGGGGGTGTCCGAGGAGGCCCTGACCCGCCACGACGGCGTGGACCTCGGCGGGGTGCCGGAGGGCACGCCCTTCCACTCGGTGTCCGACGGCCGGGTCCTGTTCGTGGAGGCCGGCGGGGACGCGGGCGGCAACCTGCTCGCCGTGGACGCCGGGGACGGCCACGTGTGGCGCTACCTGCACGCCGCCCCGGACTCCACCGTGGTGGACGCGGGCCAGCGCGTCTCCGCCGGGGACCACCTGGCCGGCGTCGGGCAGACCGGCGCCGCCACCGGCGTGCACCTGCACCTGGAGCTGCGCGTGGACGGCGAGCCGGTGGACCCGGAGGCCTACCTGGCCGAGCGGGGCGTGGAGCTCGGCGGCTCCTACCCGGAGCGGCGCCGCGGCCTCAGCCGGTGACCGGGCCGGCGTCGTCGTCCACGGACCCGGCCCAGCGGACCTCCCCGTCCACGACCTCGTCCGTCGGCGTCAGGCCGATCGCCTGGGCGACCCGCTGGGAGGCCGTGTGCTCGGGGTGGACGTCCGCCACGAGGCGCCGCACCCCCGGTCCCGCAGCTCGCCCTAGAGGAGGCCGGCGGCCTCCTTCGCCAGCCCGCGGCCCTGCCACGGCGTGCCGATCGGCCAGGCGATCTGCGTGGGTCCCCCGTCCACGGGGATGGTGGCCTGGACGTAGCCGACCGGCCGGCCCTCCGGCTCCAGCACCACGATCCAGTTGGCCCAGTCCTCCGCGCCGTCCTCGGAGCGACCGCGCGTGAGGATGGCGTACCGCTGCCGCAGCTCCTCCTCGCCCGGCGGCGTCCCGCCGGTGAACGTGTACAGGTCCGAGTCGGCGAGGACCGCGGCCATGGCCTCGGCGTCATCCACCCGCAACGGGCGCAGGGAGAGGGAATGCGGCATGGGCACAGTCGACCAGCCCGGCCCCGCGCAGACAAGAGGCGGGGCGCATCCGCCCGCCGCGCTAGCCTGGGCGCATGCCGCCCGCCCCCACCGCCCGTCTGCGCTTCCGCGAGATGGCCGACGCCGACCTCGACCACCTGGCCGGCCTCCTCGCCGATCCCGTGGTGATGCGCTTCTACCCCGCCCCGCGCACGCGCGCGGAGGCGGCGGCGTGGATCGCGGGCAACCGGCGCCGGTACGCGCAGGACGGGCACGGGCTGTGGATCATCGAGACCCACGACGACGCCGGGCCCGGCTTCGTCGGGGACTGCGGCCTGACCTGGCAGGAGGTCGACGGGGAGCCTCGCCTGGAGGTCGGCTACCACGTGCGGTCCGACCTGTGGGGGCGCGGTTACACGACCGAGGCGGCCGCCGCCTGCCGGGACCACGCCCGGGACGTGCTGGGGCACCACGAGCTCGTGGCGATCATCCACCCGGAGAACACGGCCTCGCGCCGGGTGGCCGAGCGGATCGGGATGACCGTGGTGGGTGAGGACCGCACCGGCGCGCCCGAGGCCCGCGCGGCTCTGGGGCTCGAGGCGCGCACCGTGCTGGGGATGAGGCTCCGGCCGGGCGCGTGAGGCGCGGCCCGGCCGGACGTCTCAGCCCCGGTCGCTCACTTGGCGTGGCGGGCGAGCAGCTCGCGGGCGGCGTCCAGGCCGCCGGCCTCGACGTCGTAGGAGCCGGTGGACGCGTGGTGGGCCTCGACCGCGTCGGTGATCCGGTAGTGGTCCGGGTTGCCGGGCGGGTCGGAGGTCTCCAGCACGTGGATCAGGTAGGTCTCGCCGGCGGCCAGGGCCTGGCGGTCGTCGCGCTCGTGATGGGTCATGACGTCCTCTCGGGTCGGCGCCCGGCGGGTCTGTCCCACCGGGGCGTGCGCACCAGGGTGGCGCATCGACGGCGGCGGGGCACAGTCCTGCCCGCCCGGCTCAGCGGTTGCCGGGGTGCTGCGGGTCGGCCGGGATGCCGCGGCTCAGGGGCTCCACGGGCGGGCCGCTCGTCTCCGGGGTCACGGGCGAGCCGGTGCGGGAGCCGCCGACCTCCGGGGTGTCCGGCACCTGATCGCCGGAGGGCTGGGCGCCGGAGCGCAGCGCCTCGAGCCGCGTCTCGAGGACCTGCACCACGGGCAGGCGGTCGCCGTGGGCGCGCTCGTAGGCGAGCAGCTGCTCCACCTGCGACTCGTCGAGGCCGGTGATCCGGGTCGGCAGCGTGCCGTTGGGGATGTGGTCGTAGTCCGGCAGGGGGAGCTCGTCGCGGTTCGGGGCGTTCGTCATGGCACTGTCCCTCTTCTCTCGTCGGGGTCCCTCGTCGGGATGCGTGGTCCACCCACGCTAGTGAAGGCCCCCGTCAGACGGCACCCCCTGCCGCCCCGCTCACCCGACCCCGTCCCGCCGCGCCCGCAGCACGATCTCCAGGTCGAACCGCGCGTCGGGGTCCTCGAGGGCCTCCCCGAACAGCTCGCGCAGCCGGCCCACCCGGTACCCCACGGTCTGGGGGTGCACGCCGAGCTCCGCGGCGATCGGCGCCCGCTGGCCCCAGTGCGTGAGCCAGGCGAGCAGGGTCTCCTCCAGCACCGCCCGCTTCGCCTCGCTCACCTCGTCCAGGGGCGCCAGCACGCGTTCGGCCAGCTGCGTCACGACGCGCGGCTCGGCCCCCAGCACCACGCGCGCCAGGTGGTCCGCGGCGAGGATCGGGGACGGGGCGCCGTCGTCGTCCTCCCCCTGCGCGGGCTCCGCCGTCCGGCCCGCCGCCTCCTGGACGGCCAGCGTGCGGGCCACGCGGTAGGAGTGGGGCACGAGCGGCCAGTCCACGGCCGGCCCGACGACGGCGGCCGTCCCCGCCAGCAGGCGCAGCATGCGCTCGCGGCGGCCCTGGGAGGGCGTCGCGTCGATCACGGCGACCACCTCCGAGTCCCGCTCCACCACGAGCCCGGCCCGGCCCAGCCTCTCCCGGACGGCGACGCCGGCGTCCGCGGGCAGCACCACCACCGCCAGCCGGCGCGGCAGCCGCCAGTCCGCGAGCGCGGCCAGCCGTTGCACCTCCTTCTCCTCGGTCCCGCCCCGGACCAGGGCGGTGGCGAGGGCGGCGCGGTGCAGCTCGAGCACGCCCGCCTGGGCGGACTGCGCCTCCGCGTACGCCTGGGCGCTGACGGAGGAGAGCTCGTCGATGTACGCCCAGATGGACTCGCCCAGCTCGATCACCACGGACATCTCCAGGCCCAGGCGCGCGCACTCGGCGGAGAGCTCGCGGAACACGATCCGCGCGGAGGTGCGGTACGCGCCGAGCAGGGCGTCCATGGAGCGCCCCTCGCGGAACTCGCCGGCCCCCAGGCGGGCCATGAGGACGCGGGACTCGCTGTTCAGGGCCGGGCGGGTGGTGCCGGGCAGGCTCATCAGCCGCTCGAGGGCGGTGGTCACGCCGGCGGTGAGGTTCTCGCCGTAGTGGCCGTCGCGCGCGGCGGCGTAGGCCGGGATCTGGTCCGGGACCGTCTGGATGATGCGCTCCATGATCCCGGGGATCGCCGTGGCCAGGCGCTCCGCGAGGTCGTCCGGGAGGGACTGCCAGGGCGGGCGCCAGTCGGGGGCGGGGGTGGTCTGCGTCACACTCAATCTTGTCTCCTCGCGATGAAGTGATGGCCCAGATCGTACGCTGAAGACGAAGAACTGCGGCATGCCGAGCCATAGACTGGAGCCATGGTCGGCCCGTCTCTGTTCTCCCGTCTGGCGTCGACGCTCCTGCACCCGCTCACCCCGCAGGACGTCCTCAGCCTGCTCGACCCCGTGCAATCCTCACGGCAGCTGCGCGGCGTGGTCACCTCCGTGACGCGCGAGACGCCCGGCACCGCCACCATCGCCTTCCGCCCGGGCCCGGGCTGGCGGGCCCACGACGCCGGCCAGTGGGCCCGCATCGGGGTGGACGTGGACGGCGTGCGCCAGTGGCGCTCCTACTCGCTCTCCGCTCCCGCGGGCGCCGACCCCGAGATCACGGTGTCCGACATCGGCCTCGTCTCCGGCACGCTCGTGCGCCGCACGAAGCCCGGCGACGTCCTGTTCCTCGACGTCCCCGAGGGCGACTTCACCCTCCCGGACGAGCCGCGCGCCCTGCTGATGCTCACGGCCGGCTCGGGCCTGACCCCGGTGATGTCCATGATCCGCACGCTCGTGCCGGCCCGCGCGGACGCCGACGTCGTGCTCATCCACTCCTCCCGCACCCCCGAGGACGCCCTGTTCCGCGAGGAGCTCGCCGAGCTGGCCGACCAGTTCCCGGGCCTGCGCGTGGTGCACCGCCACACCGCGGACGAGGGCCGCCTGGACCTGTCCTCCCCCGCCGAGCTCGAGGACCTGTGCCCCGACTGGCGCGACCGGGCGGCCTACGCGTGCGGCCCCGCCGAGTTCCTGGACGACGCCGAGGACCTCTGGCGACGCGAGGCCGGCGAGGACCTGCGCATCGAGCGCTTCCGCGCGGACTTCGCCGCGGGCGTGGCCGGCGCGGGCGGCCGCGTGGTGTTCGAGCACGCCGACGCCGAGGCCGACGCCCCCGGTGACGTGCCGCTGCTGATCGTGGCCGAGGAGGCCGGCGTCGCCGCCCCGTCCGGCTGCCGCATGGGCATCTGCCACGCCTGCCTGACCCCCCTGCGCTCCGGCCAGGTCACCGACCTGCGCTCCGGCGAAGTCCACGGCGAGCCCGGCGAGCTGATCCAGACCTGCGTGAGCGCCGCCGCCGGACCCGTGAGCCTCGACCTCTGACCTCCCGCGCCCCGCGTTCCGGCCGACCGGACCGCGCCCCCGACCTTCCTCCCGCCTCCCGATCCCGAAGGAGCACCTCATGACACAGACCCTCCCGACCACCGATCGCCCCGGCGCCACCGCCCCGGACGACCTGCGCCTGGCCATCCCGGGCACCACGGTGCGCGGCCGCACCGCGCGCGTCCTGCCCGCGGACCGCCCGGACACCACCAGCTGGGCCCCGCAGGACGCCGGGCGTCCCGCGGAGTCCCCGGCGGACTCCCCCGCCGACGCCGCCACCGCCGACGTCGCCCCCCAGACCCCCGACGCCGCCACCCGCCCGGCCGCGAACGCGAAGCCGGGCCTGCTGGGCGAGGTCGGCAGCCCGGCCGTGCGCCCCCCGGGCGCCGCGCACCTGACGGACGAGCAGGTGGCCGAGCTCGGCCGCGAGCTCGACGCCATCCGCGACGACGTCCTCTCCCGCCGCGGCGCCTCCGACGCCGCCTACATCCGCCGCGTCATCCGCCTGCAGCGCTGGCTCGAGATCGGCGGCCGCGCCGCCCTGCTGAACGCCAAGCACCCGGCCGCGTTCGTGGCCGGCACCGCGATGCTCACGGTCGCGAAGATCGTGGAGAACATGGAGATCGGCCACAACGTGCTCCACGGCCAGTGGGACTGGATGCGCGACCCGGACATCCACTCCACCACCTGGGAGTGGGACTTCGTGACGCCGTCGCGCGCGTGGCAGAACACCCACAACGACCTGCACCATCGCTGGACCAACGTGATCGGCAAGGACCGGGACGTGGGCTACAACGTGCTGCGCATGGACGAGTCCGAGCCGTGGCGGCCCCGTCACGTGCTCAACCCCGTGATCAACGCGGGCCTCGCCCCGATCTTCGAGTGGGGCATCGCCCTGTACGACCTCGAGCTGGACCGCGTGCGGGCCGGCGAGAAGTCCCGCGCGGAGCTGATGACGGACCTGCGCTCGGTGGGCGTGAAGGCCTCGCGTCAGTTCGCGAAGGACTACGTGGCCACCCCTGCCGTGGCCGAGTTCCTCACCGGCTCCGGGAAGGCGGCGCTGATCGCCGGGCTGCTCGCCAACGGCCTGCGCAACATCTGGGCGCACTCCGTGATCTTCTGCGGCCACTTCCCCGAGGGCGCCGAGACGTTCTCCGAGGAGATGGTGGACGGGGAGACCCGCGGCGACTGGTACGTGCGCCAGATGATCGGCTCCGCGAACATCTCCGGCTCGAAGCTCATGCACTTCATGACCGGCAACCTCTCCCACCAGGTGGAGCACCACCTGTTCCCGGACCTGCCCTCCAACCGGTACGGCGAGGTGGCGCCGAAAGTCCGCGAGATCTGCGCCCGCTACGGCCTGCCCTACACCACGGGCCCGCTGCTGAAGCAGGTCGGCTCCGCGTGGAAGAAGGTGTTCCGGCTCGCCCTGCCGTGAGCCGCTCAGGCGCACGACGACGACGGCGGGAGGGGTGCGTCCCCTCCCGCCGTCATGGTGGGGTCAGCCCTTCACGCCGCCGGCCGTGAGGCCGGAGACGATGTACCGCTGCAGGAAGAGGAACAGCGCCATCACGGGCAGGGCCGCCAGCACGGCGCCGGCCGCGAACACGCCCCAGTTCTCGGAGCGGGTCTCCGAGACGTAGCCGTAGAGCCCCACCGCGAGCGTCTGCGCGGACGGGTCCGTGAGCACCACAGAGGCGATCACGAACTCCGAGACCGTGGTGATGAAGGACAGCAGGGCCACCACCGCGAGGATGGGGGTCACCAGGCGCAGGATGATCGAGAAGAAGATCCGCGCATGCGAGGCGCCGTCGAGCTTGGCGGCCTCGTCCAGCGAGGGCGGGATGGTGTTGAAGAACCCGTACATCAGGTACGTGTTCACGCCGAGGGCGCCGCCCAGGTACACGAGGATGAGGCCGAGCTGCGAGCCGATGCCCAGCACGGGCACCAGGTTGCCGATGTAGGTCAGCAGCAGGAAGATCGCCACCACCGCGAGCAGCTGCGGGAACATCTGCACCAGCAGCAGCGTCAGCAGCCCCACGCGCCGGCCGGTGAACCGCATGCGGGAGAACGCGTACGCGGCCAGGGCGCCGAGGAACACCGTCATCACGGACGTGACGATCCCGATCACCATCGTGTTGATGAACCAGCGGCCGAAGGGCCGGTTCGGGTCGTTGAACAGGTCCACGTAGTTCTGCCCGCTGAACGAGGAGAACAGCCGGTTCGAGCTGGCCATCGTGCCGGTCGGGTCCAGCGACGCGGAGAGCACGTACAGCAGCGGGAACAGCGCGAACGCGCTGGCCACCACGCCCACGACGTGGCGCCAGCCCAGCTCCCGCATCCAGCGGCCGAACGAGCGGCGCCGTCGCGGCGGGGCCGGGTCCTCCCCCCAGCGCAGCGGGTCCGTCTCCTGCTGCGCCAGGGCGGCGGCGAGGGGCGAGGTGGGGGCGGCCGCCTCGGGGGCGCCCGGCCGGGGCCGGCCGGAATCCTGGGGGATGCTCACTTGTCGATCTCCTCGAGCGCCTTGGTCTGCCGGAAGCTGATGGCCGAGATGGTGGCCACGATCAGGAAGATCACGATGGACAGGGCCGAGGCCAGGCCGTAGTCACGCCCCACCCCGCTGAACGCCGTCTTGTAGACCACCGTGATCAGCAGGTCCGTGGCGCCGATGTTCGAGCCCGCGTCCGGGAAGCGCGGCCCGCCGCCCGTCAGCATGTAGATGATGTTGAAGTTGTTGAAGTTGAACGCGAACGAGGAGATCAGCAGCGGCGCCACCGAGACCAGCAGCAGGGGCAGCTTGATGGCGCGGAAGATGCGCCACGGGCCGGCGCCGTCCATGCGGGCGGCCTCGTCCACGTCCTCGGGCAGCGACTGCAGGGCGCCCGTGGTCACCAGGAACATGTAGGGGAAGCCCAGCCAGAGGTTCACCACCAGCACGGAGAGCCGGGCCAGCCACGGGTCCGTGAGCCACGGGATGTCCGCGCCGCCGAAGAACACGTTGTTGACGAAGCCGAACTCCGGGTTGAGCAGACCCGCCCACACGAGGCCGGACAGGAACGCCGGGAACGCGTACGGCAGGATCATCATCACCCGGTAGACCTTCTTGCCGCGCATGTCCGCGCGGTTGAAGGCCATCGCCAGCAGCAGCCCGACGGCGAACGTCGTGGCCACGCTCAGGAACGCGAACGCGAAGGTCCACACGGTGACCCGGATGAGGGGGTCCCGCAGCTCGGGGTCGGTGAACGCCCGGGTGAAGTTGTCCAGGCCCACGAACACCCGCCAGCCGGTCTGCAACGTGCTGCCGTCGGCCGCCTGGAACTGGCCCTCGCCGTTGTCCCGGTACTCCGCGCCGCTCTCGAGGTCGGTGAAGGTGTCCCGCGCCTCGTCGTACTCCAGGCGCGGCGAGTACACGTAGCCGCGCGAGCCGTCACGCGTCTCCAGGGTGCCGTCCGCGGGGTCGTCGCTCAGGGGGACCTTCAGCTGGGTGACCTGGTCCTGCCGCTGCAGCAGGTCCCCGAACCGCAGGGTGGTGTAGCCCTCCACCCCCACCGGCTCCCCGTCCTGCATGAGGGCCTCGACCGGCTCCAGCTCCTGGTCCGCGCCGCCCAGGACGGGCTGGCCGTCCCGCTCGGTGAGGAGGTACAGCTCGCCGCCCTCCTCCAGCACGGTGATGTCGTACACCGGGGACTCCGGCACGCGGATGGAGGAGGATCGCTGGATGATCTCGATCGCCGCGGCCTTGTCCGAGTTGTGCCCGGCGCCGTAGTTCGTGAAGGCGATGTAGGAGGAGTAGACCACCACGAACACCTGGAACAGCACCAGGAAGAACAGTCCCGGGGCGAGGTACTTGGCCGGCAGGCCGCCGCGGCGCAGGTAGATCCAGTTGATGCCGAGCGTGACCGCCAGGGTCACCGCGAACACCACCCAGTCCCCCGCGGCCGCGAGCTGGAACAGCAGGAACGCCGCGAAGGCGTCCACGAGCCCCAGCAGGACGATCTTGGTCAGCGTGCCGCCCAGGCCCTCGGGGCCGCGGGAGTCCGCACGACGACGCCGGCCCCGGCCGGTGCGGCGCGCGCCGTCGTCGAGGTCGACGGCGGTGCCGGACCGGTGCGACGTGGTGGAAGACGAGCTCATAGTTCCTCATCCGGCCCGAGGGCCTGCCGTGGGAGGGGGGTGCGCGCCGCCCCGGCGCGGGGTCGCGGTCCCGTCCGGCGCCCGTGGGCGCCGGACGGGACCGCAGCGGGTCACCGGGTCACCGGATCACTGGCCGATGCGGCCCTCGATGTCGGAGATCATCTTCTGCCAGGTCTGGACCGGATCGCCCTCACCCTTGATGATGCTCATCTCGGCGCCGCCCCAGAACTCGAAGACCGCTCCCATCTCGGGGGCCGCCGGCATGGGGACGCCGTCCTCACCGATCTCGCCGAACGCCTTGACGGTCTCGTCCGAGGCCGCCTTGTCGAAGGAGGCGGTCAGCGCCGGGGGACGCTTGCCCTCGGCGTAGAGCGCGTCCTGGGCCGCCTCGGTGGAGAGGTAGTTGACCACGAACTCGTTGGCGGCCAGCTGGTTCTCCGACTCCGAGGAGACGAAGAAGGCGTTGACGCCCACGAAGGGCTGCGCGGGCTGGTCGCCCATGGACGGGATGGCCTCGACCTCGAAGTCGACGCCGGCCGCCTCGGCCTCCTCGACGTTCCACGGGCCGGTGATGAAGTAGGCCGCGTTGCCTGCGTTGAACTGCTCCTTGGCGATGTCCGCGGTCATGTTCGGGTTCAGCACCCCGGACTCGCCATACTCCGCCAGCTTCTTGGCGAAGGCCTCGCCCTCGGCGCCGCCCATGGCCAGCGAGCCGGCGTCGTACGAGCCGTCCTCGGCCTGTTCGAACACGGGGGCGCCCATGGAGGTCTGGAACGGGTACAGGTGGTACGGGTCGCCGTTGACGGCGTCCAGGCCCACCACGAACGGGTACTCGGCCTCGCCGGCGTCGACGGCCTTCTGGCCCTCGGCGATCATCTCGTCGAAGGAGGCCGGGGTGGACTCGGCCAGCTCGGTGTTGCGCAGGATGGCGATGTTCTCCACGGAGTACGGCACGCCCCAGGTCTGGCCCTCGTAGGTGACGGCCTGCACGGAGGACTCCACGAAGTCGTCCGCCGCGTCGCCGAGCTCGAGGGGCTCGATGGTGCCGTTCTGCACGAGCGAGCCGATCCAGTCGTGGGCGCCCACGATCACGTCCGGGCCCTCGCCCGTGGGGGTCTGGGTGATGAAGTCGTCCTTCATCGTGGAGTTGTCCTTGACCACGAGCTCCACCGTGATCCCGGTGTCCTCCTTGAAGTCCTCCGCCACGGCCTGCAGCGGCTCCTGGCGGTTCTGGTCCACCCACATGGTGATCGTGGTGGCGCCGGCCTCGGACAGGTCCTGGCTGGGGGACGCGGCGGCCGTGCCCTGGTCGGTCGCGCCGGCCGGGGAGGAGGACGCCGGGGCGGGGGAGCCGCCGCCGCACGCGGTGAGCGCGAGGGCGGAGAACGCCGCCGTGAGGGTCAGGCTGAGCGGACGGCGGAGACCGCCGGTCGTCGTCGACTGCATGGTGTGCCTTTCACGAGGGGTGGCGGCCCGCGGCGAGCGCCGGCCGGTGCGCCGCCGGCGGCGGGCCCCGTGCTGAGACGGCGCCCGCCTCCGGTGGCTGAGGGGGTCAGTCCCCAGAAGTGTAAACGTTTCCACTGTGAGGGGCTACACAGTGGATCAATCCCGCATGGTGCCGGGGATGGAGAGGCCGCGCAGTGCCCCGGATCACCCGCGCACGGCGGTGGAAGCGCTTCCACCGCCCGGGCGCCGGTGCCGTACGCTGGTGCCACGCATCGACCCCCGGCCCGCCGACGTCGTGCGCCCAGCCCACCGCAGAGCCCCACGACCGCAGGAGGAGGACCGCCGATGGCCGGCATCAAGGACGTCGCCCGCATGGCCGGCGTGTCCACCGCCACCGCGTCCCGCGCGCTCACCGGCTCCGGCCCGGTGGCCGCCGCGACGCGCGCCCGCGTCCAGGAGGCCGTCGCCACGCTCGGCTACGTGGCGGACTCCGCCGCCTCGTCGCTCGCCTCGGGCCGCACCCGCAACATCGGGCTCGTGACCCCCTCGGTCCACCGCTGGTTCTTCGCCGCCGTCCTCGAGGGCGCCGCGGACGAGCTGGTCCGGCACGGATACGACCTGACGCTCTACGACGTCGGCCAGGACCCCGACCGCCGGGCCGGCGTCATCGCCGACCTGCTGCCCCGGCGGCGGCTGGACGCCCTGATCACCCTCTCCTTCCGGCTGAGCGTGTTCGAGCTCGCCGGGCTCGAACGCCTCGGCCGGCCCGTCATCGCCGTCGGCGGCCGCCTGCCGGCGGGTGAGACGCTGCCGGACTGGTTCACCGCGATCCAGGTGGACCACGCCCGCGCCGCGCGGATGGCCACCGAGCACCTGCTGGAGCTCGGCCACCGGGACATCGCCTACGTGGGCCGCGTGGACGAGGACATCGAGTTCCAGGTCAGCACCGAGCGCACCCGCGGATTCCTGCACGCCCTCGCCGCCACCGGGGTGCGGACGCCGGCGGACTGGATGGTGCCCGCGGACTTCACCGTCGGCGGCACCTACCATCGGGCCCGCGCCCTCCTCGCCGACCCGCAGCACCGGCCGACGGCGGTCATGTGCATCTCGGACGAGATGGCCATGGGCGCCTGGATGGCGGCCCACTCCCTGGGGCTGCGCGTGCCCGAGGACGTCTCCGTGATGGGCCTCGACGGCCACCCCGAGGCCGCCCGCCTGGGCATCAGCACCGTGGACCAGACCCCGCTCGACCAGGGCCGGCGCGCGGTCCGGCTGGCGCTCGGCGCCCTCGACGGCACCACCCACCCCCACCGGATCACCCACCACCTGGCGCTGCGCCCCCGGGCGAGCACCGCCCCGCCGTAGACCGGCACACCCGACCCCCCGCCCACCGCACTCCTTCACCCCGGATCGTCGGGCACGTACCTGCCCGTGAAAGGAACCCCACCATGGCCTCCGTGTCCTTCCGCTCCGCCAGCCGCCAGTTCCCCGGCGCGCCCCGCCCCGCCGTCGACTCCCTCGACCTGGAGATCGCCGACGGCGAGTTCCTCGTGCTCGTGGGCCCCTCCGGCTGCGGCAAGTCCACCTCCCTGCGCATGCTCGCCGGCCTCGAGGAGCTCTCCCGCGGCAGCATCCTCATCGGCGACCGCGACGTCACCGACGTCGACCCCAAGGACCGGGACATCGCGATGGTGTTCCAGAACTACGCCCTGTACCCGCACATGACCGTGGCGGACAACATGGGCTTCGCGCTGAAGATCGCGGGCGTCTCTGCGGACGAGCGGCGTCGTCGCGTCGAGGACGCCGCGAAGCTGCTGGACCTCACCGAGTACCTGGACCGCAAGCCGAAGGCCCTCTCCGGCGGCCAGCGTCAGCGCGTGGCCATGGGCCGCGCGATCGTGCGCGACCCGCAGGTGTTCCTCATGGACGAGCCCCTGTCCAACCTGGACGCGAAGCTGCGCGTGCAGACCCGCGCCCAGATCGCGAACCTGACCCGCCGCCTGGGCACCACCACCGTGTACGTGACCCACGACCAGACCGAGGCCATGACCATGGGCGACCGCGTGGCGGTCCTCAAGGACGGCCGCCTGCAGCAGGTGGACACCCCCCGCAACCTCTACGAGCGCCCGGTGAACGTGTTCGTGGCCGGGTTCATCGGCTCCCCCGCCATGAACATCTTCCGCATGCCCGCCACGGCCGAGGGCGTGCGTTGGGGCGAGACGGTCATCCCCGTGCCGCGGGAGGACCTGGCCGACGCCGGCACCGCGGTGGACCTCGGCGTGCGACCGGAGAACCTGGTGATCAGCGACGACGCCGCCGGCCTGCCCGTCGAGGTGGACACCGTGGAGGAGCTCGGCGCCGACGCCTACGTGTACGGGCACGCGACGATCGGCGGCGAGGAGCGGCTGATCACCCTGCGGACGGTGGGCTACACGGCGCCGGAGAAGGGCTCCGTGGTGCACGTGGTCCCGGACCCGGAGCGCGTGCACCTGTTCCACGCCGAGACGGGCGAGCGCCTCAACCGCTGAGCCGCGGGGCGGAGGAGCCGCTCAGGCCTGGGGCTGCGTCCGGGCCAGCTCGGCGAGGCGGTCGATCGACGCGCGCAGCTGCTCGGGGCCGGTGCGCAGGGCGCGGCGGATGCGGCCCGGGTCGGTCAGCTCGGTCCAGTCGTAGGTGTGGGTGACGCGGCAGCGGGGCTCGTCCCCGATCCCCTCGACCTCCCAGCGCCAGAGTTGGCCGAAGGGCTCCCCGCCGACCTCGGAGGGCTTCCACGCGATGCGGCGGCCCTCCTCGAACTCGACCACGTGGTTCGCCCGGTCCACGCCCTTGCGCAGGGTCATCACGAACACGTCCCCCGCGGCGGTCACCCGCTGGCCGGGCTCGGCCTGGGCGAGGTTGTCGTTGCCGTCCCACTCGGGCTGGCGGGCCGGGTCCGCGATCAGCTCGAAGACGACGCCGGCGGGCGCGTCGACCTCCCGGCTCGCGGTGGTCACGCGGTCCTGAGGTGCCGGCAGGGCGGTCTCGTCGATGTGTTCCATGCGGTCAGGGTAGGCCGCGCGGCGCGCACCGCCGGAGAGCCGGCCTGCGGACGGGCGGGCCCGGACCGGGCCGCCGCCGTCGCCGACTGCCTCCAGCGCCGCCCAGCCCAGCCCTGCCCAGCCCAGCCCCGCGCTTCGGAGGCACGACACGCCGCATGCCCGTGGGCGATGCGGGGTGTCGTGCCCCCGGAGCCGGCCGAGGGTCAGAGGCCGACGGCGTCCACCCCGTACTCGGCCTGGGAGGCCGTGTACCCCTCGAACATGAGCTGGTCGATCAGGCCCGACCGGGAGAACCCGGTGAAGTCCAGGTACGACTCCGCCGCCTTGGCCGCCTGCTCGTTGTAGTCGATCGACAGCCCGTCCACGGCCGCCGTGGCGTGGGCGGTCGAATAGCCCTCGAACTCCAGCTGGTCGATCAGCCCGGGGCGCGAGAAGGCCGTGAAGTCCAGATAGGACTCTGCCGATTTGACCGCCTGCGCCGCGTAGTCCACGTCCAGGCTGTCCACGGCCGCGGTGGCGTCCGCAGTGGAGAAGCCCTCGAACTCCAGCTGATCGATCAGCCCGGAGCGCGAGAAGGCCGTGAAGTCCAGGTACGACTGCGCACTGCGCACCGCCTGCCGACCCGCGGCGGTCAGGTCCGCGCCGACCGTCGTGGCGGAGTCCTCCTCCTCGGCGGCTGCGGACTCGGCTTCCGCGGCGGCAGCCGCCTCGGCCGCAGCCTCCCGTTCCGCCTCCGCGGCGGCCGACTCCTCCGCCTCGCGGGCACGGGCGGCTTCCGCCTCGGCCTCCGCCTCGCGGGACGCCTCCGCCTCGGCCTCGGCCGCCCGGGAGGACTCCGCGGCCTCGCTCGCGCTGGCCGCGGCCGCGGAGGACGAGGCTGCCGCGGCGGCGTCGGAGGCCTTCGCCGAGGACGAGGCTGCGGCCGATGACGTGCGCGGGGACGACGACGCGGCCTGAGTGGTCGGAGCCGAGGACGTCGCGGCCGCGGTCGTGGCGGCCGCGGTGGTCGCGGCCGCGCCGGGGGCCGGGTCCCCGTCGGCGCAGCCGGTGAGCAGGGCCAGCGAGGTGAGGCCGGCCGTGAGGAGCAGGGCGGGTCGGGTGTGGCGAGGACGGAGCATGGCGCTCTCCTTTTATGGGGCTGGAGGCGGAGGCCTCCGGCGATGGGAAGCAAGCGCTCGGCGAGCGCTCACCTGCCTCACAGTAAGAACGCGGCGGACACGATAAGCCCTCCGACCCCCGGCGACGCCTTCCCGGCCGGCCTCCCCGCCCGTGCCGTGTCCGGGGCCCGGGGTACGCTCCGGCCATGGCACTGAAGTGGTACACCCTCGTCGTCGACTGCCGGGATCCCCAGGCCCAGGCCCATTGGTGGGCGCGGGCCCTGGACTGGGAGGTCGTGCACGACACCCCGGAGGAGGCCGTGGCCGTCCCGAAGGGGGTGGGCGAGGAGCCCGTCGCGGACCCGGACGAGTGGCGCGCACGCGGGCAGGGCCTCGTGTTCGTGCCCGTGCCGGAGGGCAAGACGGTGAAGAACCGCCTCCACATCGACCTGGCCCCGCACACCTCCCAGGACCGCGACGCCGAGATCGCCCGGCTCGAGGACCTCGGCGCCACGCGCGTGGACGTCGGCCAGGACGAGGGCGACGTCACCTGGACGGTCCTCGCCGACCCCGAGGGCAACGAGTTCTGCGTCCTCTCCAGCCGTGACCGCTGATCGCGCCGCCGCCCCGGCCGCCACCCCCGACGCCGCCCCGGCCGCCGTCGTCGTCCGCACGGCGACCGCCGCGGACACCGACGGGATCGTGGCCGTCTGGGACGCCGTGTTCCCGGAGTACAACGACCCCGCGGCCCCGCAGCGCCACCCGCGCGGGAGCATCGAGCGCAAGCTGGCCTGGGACGACATGCTGTGGGTCGCCGAGCGCGACGGGCGGATCGTGGGCACCGTGCTCGGCGGCTACGACGGGCACCGCGGCTGGCTCTACTCCCTCGCGGTGCTGCCGGAGCTGCGCGGGCTGGGGGTGGCCCGCCGGCTCGTGCGCGCGGCGGAGGAGCGCCTGGCGGCGGAGGGCTGCCCGCGCGTGAACGTGCAGGTCTACTCGCACAACGCCGAGGGCGTCGCGTTCTGGGAGACCCTGGGCTACGCGAACGGGCCGATCTTCAACCTCGCCCGCTCCCTGCTCTGACCGGGCCGGCCCCGCCTCAGATCAGGCCGAGCGCGGTCAGCTTCGCCGCGGTCTCCTCATTGGTGGGCTCGACCTGGTGCTCGCCGTCGGGGAAGACCACCACGGGGATGTTCGTGCGCCCCGAGATCCGCTCGGCGGCGTCCGCCTGCGCGGGGTCGGCCACGAGGTCCACGTAGTCGTAGGCGACGCCGAGCTCGTCGAGCTGGCGCTTGGTGCGCAGGCAGTCGCGGCACCAGTCGGCGCCGTAGACGGTGAGGGCGGGGGCGTTCTGGCTCATGGGGCCAGCGTAGTGAGGGGTGGGATGCTGGTCCCATGCCCGCGCACCCCTCCCCCACCGGCCGCACCGTCCACCTCTCCGCCTCCGGGGAGGACGCCCGGATCGCTCCGGACGAGCTCGGCGGTCTCATCCTGGAGATCGGGGGCGCGGTGCAGTCCCACGTGGACCAGGCCGATCCCACGGCCGTCCGGTACGAGTACCTGCGGCGGGTGGCCAACGTGCTCGACGGCGTCGCCCCGGCGGGCGCGCCCCTGCGGGTCCTGCACCTGGGCGCCGGGGCGCTGACCCTGCCGCGGTACGTGCAGGCCACGCGCCCCGGCTCGGAGCAGACGGCCGTGGACCTGGACCGTGAGCTCGTCTCCTTCGTCCTCGCCGAGCTGCCCCTGCCGGCCGGCACGGACCTGGTCTCGGTGGTGGCGGACGCCCGCCTCGCCGCCGTCGACCTGCTGATGGACGGGGAGCGCTTCGACGCCGTCGTGCTGGACATCGGCACCGGCGAGGACGGGGCCGCGCATCTGCGGGGCGCCGAGTTCTACGGGGAGCTGCTCGGCCTGCTGACCGAGGCGGGGGTGCTGCTGGTGAACATCGGCGACGACGACGGCCTGCGCTTCCTCGGCCGCGAGCTGCGGGAGATGGAGGCGGCGTGCGCCGAGGCGGACGTGCCCGGGCCGTGGACGCTGGCGTCCACCGCGATGCTCGAGCGGCTCGAGCTCGGCAATGCGGTCCTCGCCGCCGGGCCCGCCCTGCGCGGCGGCCCAGTCGGCGACGCCCGGAGCGATGCCGACGACGCCGGCCCGCTCACCCCCGCCGCCCTGCTCGCCCGGGGCCCGCACCCCGGCGCCGTGCTGGACGAGGCCGAGTCGGCCGCGCTGGCACGGCGGACCACCGGCCGCTGAGCCGCGCTGTGCCCGCCGTGAAACCCCGGGCGCGGCGCCGTCGTCGTGCCTAGGGTGGGGACATGGACCGCCAGGACACCCAGGACACCCTCGCGGGGGCCCGGCCCACGGACCACGCCGCCCTCGCCGCGGACGCGCCCGCCGAGACCGCGCCCGCCCCCGCGGAGGCGCCGCCCGCCTTCACCTTCCTCACCGCCGACCCCGCCACGGGCGGGGACGCGGCCGCCTGCCGACTGGACGGGACCTGCTGATGAGCCTCTTCGAGACCGCCGACGACCGCGTGAGCGTGGACGTCTGGAGCGACGTCATGTGCCCCTTCTGCCTGATCGGCGACCGCCTGCTCGACCAGGCCGCCGCCCGGGCCGACCACCCTGTGCAGGTGCGCTACCACTCGTACCAGCTGCAGCCGGACCTGCCCGCGGACCGCACCCGCCCCGTGCTGGACATGCTCGTGGACGCCAAGCGCATGCCCCGCGAGCAGGTCGAGGAGATGGACCGGCAGATCACCGCGCGCGGCGCCGAGGTGGGCGTGGAGTTCCGCCAGGACATCGCCCTGGCCGTGAACACCCGCGACGCCCACCGCCTCAGCCACGTGGCCGGGGACCAGGGGCTGCAGCACGCGATGATGCAGCGCCTGTTCCGCGCCTACTTCACGCAGGGGCGCAACGTGGCCGACCACGAGGTGCTCGCGGACCTGGCCGCCGAGGTCGGCCTGGGCCGCCAGGCCGCGCTGGACGCGCTCGCCTCGGACGCGCACGCGGACACGGTGGACGCGGACGTGGCGGCCGCACGTCGCCTGGGGATCGGCGGCGTGCCGTTCTTCGTGGTGGACGGGAAGTACGCGATCTCCGGCGCCCAGCCGCTCGAGGTGTTCGAGCGGGCCCTGGCCGCCGCGTGGGCGGACAAGGACGACGCCGGCCCGCCTGCGGGCTGAGTCAGGCGCAGGCCGGCCCGCGGGCTGAGTCAGGCGCAGGCCGGCCCGCGGGCTGAGTCAGGCGCGGTCCTGCGACGTGCAGATGCAGGACCGGTTGCCGTCGACGTCCTCGACCACCCAGAACGAGGGCGCCGCGGCGTCGCTGACGAGCCGCCCGCCGGCGTCGAGGGCGGCCCGCAGGCGCGCCTCGGCCTCCTCGGGGGCCACCCACACGTCGAAGTGCCAGCGCTGCTCCACCTCCGGCCCGGGCAGCGGCGCCTCGCCCGCCGAGCCCTCCGCGGCGGGGCCCTGCCACCAGAGGGTCGGGGCCTGCAGGCTGGGGTCGGCGACCTCGCCCTCGTGCATGACCCGCGCCCCGAGCAGGGCGGCGTAGAACCGGGCGTGCTCCTCGCCGCGGGCGGTGTCCAGGCCGATCTCCACGCGGGAGAGGCCGCCGGGGTCGGCGCGGATGCCCAGCTCCTCGGCGAGGGCGCTGACGCGGCGGGCCAGGCGCACGTCGCGCGAGGTCACCCCGCCGACGTCGTGGCTGGAGAGCGTGAGGAGCACGTCGCCGTAGGTGAGGGTGGTCTCGGGGTGGTGGTCCGCGGCCTCGGCGGCGGCCCCGATGCGGGCGACGAACTCCAACCCGGTGGCGTAGTCCGCGGGGACGAAGCGGGCGTGCAGGCGGCCGGCGAGCAGCCGCCAGTCGGCGAGCTCCTCCGCGGCGACCTCGGGGGTGGACAGGCGACGGCGGGGGTCCGGTGCGTTCTCACTCATGCGGCCACTCTCCAGCGCCGCGCCCGCCGCGGCAAGGGGCCTACGGTGGAGCCATGACCCACCGTGCGGACCCTCCCGCCCCCGCCGCGCCGCGGGCGGGCCGACGTCGTGCGCTCGTGGCGGCCGCCGCCGTCGTGGTGCTGCTGACCGGGCTGGGGGTGCGCCTGCTGCTCACGGGGGCGTGGACCGGCCCCACGGGCGACGTGCTCTACGCCGTGCTCGTCCACCTGGGGATCGCGTTCCTGCTGCCGCGGCGCTCGCCGTGGACCGTGGGCGCGCTCGCCTTGGCGTTCTGCACGGCGATCGAGCTGTTCCAGCTCACCGGCCTGCCGCTGGCCTGGGCGCAGGCGTTCCCGCCGGCGCGGCTGGTGTTCGGCACCTCGTTCATGGCGGCGGACCTGGCGCTCTACGCGCTCGGCGTCGCCGGGGCGACGGCGGCGGACCTCCTCGCCGGGCGCGCCCGACGACGACGGCCGGGTCAGGCCCGGGGCACCAGCTCGTCGTCGACGTAGACCCGCCCGGAGACCCGCAGTCCCGCGAGCGTCATGACCACGCCGGAGCAGGCCAGCAGGACCAGCACGGTGGTCCAGCCCCCCGTCAGATCGTGCACGAGCCCCACGAGGAACGGGCCGATCGCCGCCAGGACGTAGCCCACGGGCTGCGCGAACCCGGAGAGCCGCGCGGTGACGTGCGGGTCCCGGCTGCGCGCGGGGATCAGCGCGATCACCGTGGGGAACGCGAAGCCGCCGATCCCCAGGATCACGGCCCACAGCCACACCCCCGCGGTCGGGGCCCACAGCATCCCCAGGTAGCCCAGCGAGGTCATCGCGCCGAACAGCACCATCCACGGGGCCAGCGTCCGCGCGCGGCTGATCACCGTGGGCATCAGCAGCGCCCCCGCGATCCCGAGGCCCGCCGTGACCGCGACCGCCGCGCCGGACACGCCCGCGGGCAGGCCGGCGTCGCGCAGGATCTGCGGCACCCACGCGAACTGGACGTACGCGTTCATGGACTGCACGCCGAACAGGAGGGTCAGCGCCAGCGCCGTCGGCGAGCGCAGCAGGCTCCCGCCGGCCCCCGCCGTCGCGCCGACCGCCGGGAAGTCGTGGCCCGTGCGTCGTGCCACGAGCGCCCACACCACCAGCGGCACCAGGGCGACCGCGCCCCACACCCCCAGGGCCCACCGCCAGCCCTCGCCGCCGTCGGGGCCCGCGGCGGCGATCGGCGCCGTGACGAGCGCCCCCGCCGACCCGCCGAGCGTGAGGAACACGCTGTAGACCGTCATCAGGGCCGTGGTCCGATGCGCCGCGTGCAGCTTGATCCACGCCGGGACCAGCACGTTGCCCAGCGCCATGCCGGACAGCGCGACCACCGTCAGCGCCAGGAACAGGCCCGCGTCCTGCACCGTGGCCCGCGCACCCAGGCCCACGGCCATCAGCCCCGCCCCGACCGCCAGGGACGTGGACATGCCCAGCCGGGCCCCGACCCGCACCGCCGCGAAGCCCACCGCCCCGAACACGAGCCCCGGCAGCGCCGCCAGCAGGCCCGCGAGGCTGCCGGTCAGCCCGAGCGAGCCCGAGAGCTCCTGGAGCACCGGCCCCAGCGTCGTGGCGCCGGGACGCAGGTTGAGGGCGAGCACCAGGACGGCGGTCAGCGCGAGGGCGGACGGGACGGCCGCGCCGGCAGGCCGGCGTCGACGGGCGCGCGCGGGCCGCGGGCCGGAAGGAGTGGAGGACACCCGACAGTTCTACACCGCGCGGGGGTTGAGCCGCCGCGCGAGCGCGTGGCCCGGGGCCCGGACGGCCGCCCCCGCGCGTCGACTCCCGGGCCCGGCCCCCGTGCGCGATCCCGCCGGCGGGCGCCCGACCCTGGCCGAAGACCTGAAAATCTGAAATAGTTGATGGCAGACGTCGAGGGTGGCGGATCCCCCCGCCGCCCCGTCCCGAGCGAAGGAGTGACCCCATGTAGGCATGGCAGTTCAACGGCACCGGCAAGCCCCTCGAGCTCAACGAGGTCCTGAGCCCACCCCCGGCCCCGGCGAGGTCGTGGTGGACGTGAAGGCCGCGGGCATCTGCCACTCGGACGTCTCCGCGATCGACGACGCCGGCTGGATGCCCCTCTTCCCCGAGCTCCCCCACACCATGGGCCACGAGAACGCCGGCGTGATCTCCGCCGTCGGCGAGGGCATGGACCACTGGCAGGTCGGCGACCGCGTCGGCCTGGCCCCCATGAACAGCAAGGGCGAGGCCATCGGCTACCACAGCTGGGAGGGCGGCTTCGGCCCCAAGCTCCGCGCCACCGACGACAACCTGGTGAAGCTGCCCGACGAGGTGCCCTTCGACCTGGGCGCCATGGCCACCGACGCCGGCCTGACCGCCTACCACGCCGTCGTCGCCAAGGGCGGGGTGAAGAAGGGCATGAAGGTCGGCATCATCGGCCTGGGCGGGCTGGGCTACATCGGCGCCAAGGTGGCGTCCCTGATGGGCGCCGAAGTGTACGGCGCCGAGGTCAACCCCAAGACCCGCGAGCTCAAGGACGAGATGGGCCTGACCGCCGTCGCCGAGTCCATCCTCGAGTTCGAGGACGTGGGCCTGGAGCTGGTGGTGGACTACGCCGGCTTCGGCACCAAGGAGGACCTGGCCGGCATCTACGAGCTCATACAGCGCGGCGAGCTGAACCCGCCGATCAACCACATCACCCAGGCGGACATGCCGGACGCGATCGAGAAGCTGCGCGAGGGCGGCGTGATCGGCCGCTACATCGCGATGTACGACGACGCGAAGTGACGCCCATGCGATGAGTCCCGCACAGTTGGGGTTATCGACTCGGATAACCCCAACTGTGCGGGACTCGTCGTGTGAACGTGGGGTTCGGGGCGGCTCAGCCGAGGTCCGCGATGAGCCGCTGGGCCAGCTCCGCGGAGGAGGCGGGGTTCTGGCCGGTGTAGACCGTACCGTCCACCACGACCTTCGGGGCCATGGGCTCGTCCGCCTTCTCGTACACGACGCCGGCCTCCTTCAGCTCCGTCTCGAGCAGCCACTTCGCCTGGTCGGCGAGGCCGCCGGCGCGCTCCTCCTCGTCGGAGTAGGCGGTCATGCGGCGGCCGGCGAACACGTTGGCGCCGTCGGCGTCCTTCGCGGCGAGCACGGCGGCGGGGGCGTGGCAGAGCAGGGCGACCGGCGCGTCGGCGGTGACGCGGCGGGCCAGCAGCGCGCCGGAGACGGGGTCCTCGGCGAGGTCCTCCATGGGGCCGTGGCCGCCGGGGTAGAAGACGACGTCGAACTCGCGGTCGTCCACGTCCTCGAGCCGCAGCGGGGCCGCGAGCTCGGTGCGGATGGACTCGAGGTAGGCCTCCAGCTCGCGCCGGTCCTCGTCGGAGCCGGCGGCCTCGCCGAGGCTCACCTGGTCCACGGTCGGGGGCACGCCGCCCGGCGTCGCGATCACGATCTCCCAGCCGGCCTCGCGGAACAGCCGGTGCGGCGTCGCCAGCTCCTCCGCCCAGAAGCCGGTGGGGTGGGTGGTTCCGTCCTGGAGGGTCCACGCGTCGGCCGCGGAGACCACGAAGAGCACTGAGGTCATGCCCTCGACGCTACGCGCGCGGCCCCGGCTCGTCCCAGGGCTCGGCGCCACGCGACGAGTCCCGCACAGTTGGGGTTATCCGCGCGGATAACCCCAACTGTGCGGGACTCGTTCATCTCCGGGGGGAGGGAGAGGGAGCGGCCGGGCGTCGTCGAAGGCCACCTGACGGCGACGCCCAGCCGTCCCTCAGATCGTGGCGGACCGGCGGGCGGCCGCGGTCAGCGCGGCGAGCCGCTCACGCAGGTGCGCGGAGGGGGCGGCGACGCCGTCCAGGGCCAGGGCGGGGGCGAGGTCTGCGTTCACCTGGTCGGCGACGTCGGCCAGGACCGAGGCGTCCTGCGTGGCCCAGGCGCGGAGGGTGAGGTGGGCGCGCATCCAGGCGGTCAGCGCGTCCTCGGACTCCGGGGTCAGGGTGAAGCCGGCGCCGGCGGCGCCGGGGCTGGTGCGCTCGACGTCGAGGGAGAGCTCGTCCGCGAGCAGCGCGGCGAGCGCCTGGCGCAGCGGGGAGACGGCGGTGCGGCCGGACTGGAAGGCGGCGCGGACGTCGCGGGCGCGCAGGCCGTGGGGGGCCACGGCGACGGCGAGCAGGCCGGTGTCCTCGGCCTCGACGCCGAGCCGGGCGCGGGCGGACTCCTCCGCCACGACGGCGACGATGCCGGGGACCTCCGGGGCCTCGGCGAGGAACTGCGCGTAGGGCACGCCGGGCATGGCGGCCAGCACGGCGGTGGCTTCGGCGGTGAGGGACTGGGTCTCAGCGGCGGTGATGGTCATGCACCCCAGAGTGAACCGGCGTTCACCGAGTCGACCAAGCACGTCCACTAAATGAGATATGCGTCCGCACTCCGAGACGACCGACCGGGGCGACGCCGTCGGGAAGGCGACACGACGACGGCGCGGCAACGGGGGCGACACGACGACGGCGCGGCGCGGCCGCACGGCATGGACGCGGCACCCCGCCAGGGCCCACGCTGGATGGGACGGCCCCGCGGGGGACAGCCCTCGCGCCTCGCACGAGCACGGAGACCCCCATGAACAGCAGGACGTCCCTCTGGCTGGACACCCATCGCGTGTCCGCCCCCGTGTCCGGTCCCCTCCCGACGGATGCGCAGTACGACACCGTGGTCGCCGGCGCCGGGCTGACCGGGCTCACCACCGCGGTGCTGCTGGCCCGAGCGGGCCAGCGGGTCGCCGTCCTCGAGGCCCGCTCCGTGGGCGCGGCCGCCACCGGCAACACCACCGCCAAGCTGTCCCTCCTGCAGGGCACCGTGCTCTCCGAGATCAGCCGCCACCAGAGCGAGGAGGTGCTGCGCTCCTACGTGGCCGGCAACCGCGAGGGCCAGGCCTGGCTGCTGCGCTACCTCGAGGACTACGGGATCCCCGTCGAGCGGCGCACGGCCTACACCTACGCCACGTCCAAGAAGGGCGTCTCCTCGCTGCGCGCGGAGCTCGAGGCCTGCCGCACCGCCGGCCTGCCGGCGGCCTGGACGGAGGAGACGGAGCTGCCGTTCCCGGTGGCCGGGGCGATCGCCCTCGAGGAGCAGGCCCAGTTCCACCCGATGCAGGTCCTGGACGCGCTGGCCACGGAGCTGGTCGAGCGCGGCGGCGCCCTGCACGAGGGCGTGCGCGTCACCGGCGCGGGGCGCAGCTCCCCGCTCACCGTCCGCACGAGCGCGGGCACGGTCCGGGCGACGAGGCTGGTGCTGGCCACCGGCGTCCCGGTCCTGGACCGCGGCGGGCACTTCGCCCAGCTCAGCCCCCAGCGCTCCTACGCCCAGTCCTACCGGGTGCCGGGGCCGATCCCGCAGGGCATGTACCTCAGCGCGGACAGCCCCAGCCGCTCCCTGCGCACGGCCGACGACGACGGCGGTCAGCTCCTGCTGGTGGGCGGCAACGACCACGTGGTGGGGCGCACGGACTCCGAGCGGCGCGCGGTCGAGGACCTGGAGGAGTGGACGCAGCGGCACTTCCCGGGCGCGCGGCGCACCCACGCCTGGTCCGCCCAGGACTACCGTCCGGCGCACCGCGTCCCCTTCGTGGGCGTCCTGCCGCGCGGCGGGGGGAACATCCTGCTGGCCACCGGCTACCAGAAGTGGGGCATGACCAACGCCGTGAGCGCGGCCCTGCAGCTCTCCACCCACATCCTGGGCGGCAGGCTGGACTGGGCCGCACGCCTGCGCCGCGTCCCGACGACCCCCGCCGACCTGCTGACCGGCCTGAAGGACAACGCCGCGGTGGGCGCCCACCTGGTCGGGGACTGGGCCCGGGCGGGCCTGCGCCCCGCACCCGAGCAGGCCCCGGCGGAGGGGCAGGGCGTGGTCGGCCGGCGCGGCCTCCGGCCCGTGGCCACCTCCACGGTCGACGGCGTCACGTGCGCGGTCTCCGGGATCTGCCCGCACCTGGGCGGGGTCCTGGCCTGGAACGACGCCGAGCGCACGTGGGACTGCCCGCTGCACGGCTCCCGGTTCGCCGCGGACGGCCGCCTGCTGGAGGGGCCCGCCGTCGCCGACCTGGACCCGGCGGGGCTCAGCCGCCCAGCCGCGCCGCGAGACCGGCCCGCACCGCCGGCCACTCCGCAGCGGTGACGCTGACGTGGTCGGCGTCGGCCACCGTCCCGTCCGCCGCCCGCCGGAACGCGCGCAGCCGCGGGGCGTCGTCGGGGGTCAGGGGACGCAGGCGGATCCGGCCGTGGGTCAGGTGCGGGTCGTGGGGCACGCTCCGATCGTAGGACGCGCCGCCCGGCCTTCCCCCGCCGCGGGCCGCGGTGGTTCGATGACGGCATGAGCCTGCGCCTCTCTCACACCACCTGGGAGGCCCTGGACCCCTACGCGATCGCCGAGTTCTGGCGCGAACTGATGGGCTGGGAGGTCACCGAGCCCGAGGCCTACGAGCCCGGTTCGGACGAGTGCTACCTGGTCACCCCGCACGGGTACACGATCCTCTTCTACCGGGTCCCGGACGCCAAGCGGGTGAAGAACCGCGCCCACATGGACCTCGCCGTCGAGGACGGCACGCGGGACGAGGAGGTCGAGCGCGCCCTGCGGGTCGGCGCCACGATGGTGGACGACCGCCGCGGCGACCTCGGCTGGGCCGTCCTGGCCGACCCCGAGGGCAACGAGTTCTGCATCCTCGACACCTGAGCCCTCCCGCTCCCGCTCGCCCCGGGGGATCTTCGGAACCGATACGACCCTTCTGAGCCCCGCGCGGGGTGCCAGAAGGGTCGTATCGGTTCCAGAACCGTCAGGGCGTGAGGCCACACCCGGACCGGCGGCGAGCGCTCAGCCGATCACGGCGTGGGCATGCCGCCGGTGACGGAGATCGTCGAGCCGACCACGTACGAGGACTCGGCCGAGGCCAGGAACACGAACGCGGGGGCCAGCTCGGTGGGCTGGCCGGCGCGGCCGAGCGGGGTGGACTTGCCGAAGTCCGGCAGCTCCTCGGTGGGCTGGCCGCCGGAGGGCTGCAGCGGCGTCCAGATGGGGCCGGGGGCCACGGCGTTCACGCGGATGCCCTTCGGGGCCAGCTGCTGGCCCAGGCCCTTCGTGAAGTTGTTGATCGCGGCCTTGGTGGAGGCGTAGTCGATCAGGGTCTCCGGGGGCATGTAGGACACCACGGAGGTGGTGTTGATGATGGACGCCCCGGGCTTCAGGTGCGGCAGGGCGGCCCGCACCAGGCGGAACTGCGCCAGGATGTTGATGTCGAAGGTGGCCTCGAGCTGCTCGTCGTCGATGGACTCGAACTCCTTCTGGGCCACCTGCTTGCCGCCGTTGTTCACGAGCACGTCCAGCCCGCCCATGGCGTCGACGGCCTGCGCCACGACGTCCTGGCAGAACTGCTTGTCCCGCAGGTCGCCGGGGATCCCGACGGCGGTACGCCCCTCCGCCTTGAGCACCTCGAGGACGTTCTGGGCGTCGGTCTCCTCCTCGGGCAGGTAGGTGACCACCACGTCGGCGCCCTCGCGGGCGAACGCGATGGCGGTGGCCGCGCCGATGCCGGAGTCGCCGCCGGTGATGAGCGCCTTGCGGCCGGTCAGGCGGCCGGTGCCGCGGTAGGAGTGCTCGCCGAGGTCCGCCTTGGGGGTCATCTCGGCGTCCAGGCCGGTGCCCGGCAGGTACTCCTCCGGCGGGGTGATCGCCGGGTAGCGCTTCACCGGGTCCTGCAGGGTGAGCTGGTCGGTGGTGGTGGTGTTCGCGTCGTCGTTCGCCACGGCGTGCTCCTTCAACGTCAGGGGGGCGACGCGCGGTCCGCGCGCCGTCCTGACCGAGCCTAGGGAGCGTCCCCGTGGCGGGGCCACGGTTCGTCGTCGCAGGTCAGTGGGCGCTGCGCACCGGCACGGCGAGCCCGGTCACCAGAGTGGCGGGGTCGACGTCGGGCCCCGGCTCGGTGTCGTAGGCCTCCCAGCAGAGGTCCCCGGGCTCGTGGCCGTCGGCGCGCAGGGCGTCGAGGAACGCGCCCCACGCTTCGGGCAGCAGGTCGTAGGGGCCGGTGTGCTGCGCGACGGCGAGGCGGCCCGTGGGCAGCGACGACGGCTCGACGCGCACCCCGTCGACCTCGAGGGGCCCCGCGAGCGGGACGTCTACGGGGTGCCCGACCTCGAGGTCCACGGTCTCGCCCAGGCCGTCGCCGAGGATGCCCCGGTACAGGGCGAACGCGGGGCCGGCCGGGGCGAAGGCGCCCTGGCGCACGGCCTGCCCGATCGCACGGAAGGACGAGTCCATGAAGCCGGGCAGGTCCGCGGTGGACTGCTCCGGCCCGCGCACCACCACGGTGGGGAAGCCGGGGAAGTCGATCACGTGCATCTCGGAGAGGGTGCTCATGCGCTCAGGGTAGCCCCGGGCGTCGAGCGGCTCAGGAGCCCCGGGTGAGCGCGGCGAGCACGCGCTCCCACTGCCGGGCACGGGCACGGCAGGATGGGCGCATGCCCGAGACCGCCGCGCCCGCGCCCCGCACCACATCCCGCACCACACCGCACACCACATACCGCCCCTCGCCCGACCACGTCCCCGCCGCCCCCGCCCGCCGCTTCCTGGAGGTGGACGTGTTCGCCACCGGGCCGCTGACGGGCAACCCGCTGGCCGTCGTCGTGGACGCCGAGGGCCTGTCCGCCGGGCGCATGCAGGCCCTGGCCGCGTGGACCGGCTTCTCCGAGACCGCGTTCCTGCTGCCGCCCACGGACCCCGACGCCGACTACCGGGTGCGCATCTTCACCCCGCGCGAGGAGTTCGACTTCGCCGGCCACCCCACGCTCGGCAGCGCCCTGGCCTGGCTGCACGCCGGCGGGACCCCGCGCACGCCCGGGCGCCTCGTCCAGGAGTGCGGCGTGGGCCTGGTGCCGGTGACCGTGGCCGACGACGGCGTCCTCGCCTTCGCCACGCCGCCCCTGCGCCGCTCGGGCCCGCTGGACGAGGCCGACGTCGTGCGCATCGCGGCGGGCCTCGGCGTGGAGCGGGAGGCGATCGTGGACCACGCGTGGGGCGAGAACGGCCCGCCGTGGCAGCTCGTCCGGCTGGCCGACGCCGACGCCGTGCGGGCCCTGGAGCCGCGCGGGCACGCGGAGCTGAAGGTCGGCGTCGTCGGGCTGGAGGGGCCGGGCGCGGAGACCGCCTGCGAGGTGCGCGCGTTCGCCTACGGCACCGAGGACCCGGTGACCGGCAGCCTCAACGGGGCGCTGGCCCAGTGGCTGCGCGGGCGGGGGCTGGTGCCTGAGCGGTACGCGGCGGCGCAGGGCTCGCGGGTGGGCCGGCGTGGGCGCGTCCACGTGCACGACGACGGCGCGCGGATCTGGATCGGCGGGCGGGCGTCCGTGGTGGTGGACGGCACGATCATGCTCTGAGGCGCGGGCGTCACAGCCCGCCGTGCACGAACTCCCCGCCCACGGCGGTGGCGACCACGTCGATCGCCGCGATCTGCTCGGCCGGCACCGCGCGGGGGTCCTCGCTGAGCACCGTGAAGTCCGCGAGCTGGCCCTCGACCAGCCGCCCCTTGCGCCCGCCCCAGCCGGTCGCCTCCGCGGAGCCGACCGTGTAGGCGTGCAGCGCCTCGGCGACGGTCAGCCGCTCCGCCTCCGGGCCGTACTGCTCGCCGGTCTCGGTGCGGCGCAACACGAAGTCCTGGATCACGTCCAGCGGACGGCCGCCGGCCACGGGCCGGTCCGAGCTGCCCGGCAGCACCAGGCCCGCGCGCAGCAGCCGGCCGGCGGGGTAAGACAGCGCCGCCCGCGCGGGACCGATCCGCTCCCGCACGGACCCGCCGAACGCGCTGATGAAGTTCGGCTGGGTGGTCATCACCACCTGAAGCTCCGCCATGCGGGCCACCTGGTCGTCCCGGACCACCCCGCCGTGCTCCACGCGGTGCGGCATCACCGGACGCCCGAACCGGGCCCGCGCCTCGGCGATCACCTCGAGCGCGAAGTCGAGGGCGGCGTCGCCGATCGCGTGCAGGGCCAGCGCCCAGCCGGCGGCCGCGGCGCCCAGGCACGCGCGGCGCATCTCCCCGGCGTCCTGCTGCAGATAGCCGCGGCCGTGGCCGTGTCCGCAGTAGTCCTGCGTCATCGCGGCCGTCTGGCCCAGCATGGAGCCGTCCGTGAACACCTTCGCCGGGCCGATCTGCAGCCACTCGTCGCCCACGCCCGTGCGCACGCCGGCGTCGAGGGTGAGGTGCGTGCCGTCGTCGGCGTGGCCGTCCACCGGGCGCAGCGCGTCCAGGGTGACCATCGTCTGGAAGCGGGTGCGCAGCAGCCCCTCGTCCCGAGCGCGCTGGTAGGCGCCGAACTCGAGGGGGCTGTGCCCGATCCACCCACCGGCCACGCCCGCGTCCGTGACCGAGGTGATGCCCTCGGCCGCGTACTCCTGCGAGGCCCGCTGCAGGCACTCGCCGATGTGCTCGTGGGACTCCGGCTGCAGCAGCCGGGTCACGAGGTTCATGGCGGTCTCCTCGAGCAGGCCCGTGGGCCGGTCCGCGGCGTCCGTGATGATCCGCCCGCCCTCGGGCTGCTGCATCACCTGCTCGCTGATGCCCGCCATGAACAGCACCGCCCCGGACACGGTGAAGGCGTGGCCGGTGTTGTGGCGGATGAGCACCGGACGCCCGGAGGCGGCGGCGTCGAGCCCGTCGCGGTCCGGCTGGGGGCCGGTGAGGTGGCCGGGATCGAAGCCGGTGCACGTCACCCACGCGCCCGGGGTGAGCTCGGCGGCACGGACGCGGATGCGGTCGTAGACCTCCTCGGCGGTGTGCGCGCCCTCGAGGTCCACGTCCAGGCGCGACTGGCCGAACCACACGCTGTGCGCGTGCGCGTCGTTGAACCCGGCCAGGACGGTGCGCCCCCGCGCGTCGAGGCGCTCGCGGGCGGTGAGGCCGTCGAGCTGCTCGTCCACCCCGACGACGGCGCCCCGCCACACCCCCAGCCGCGACGCCGCCGGGCGGGCGGGGTCGCCGGTGATCAGGTGCGCGTTCTCCACGATCAGGTCGAGCTGCATGGGGCGGGGCCTCCTGGGACGGGGCGGGCGGGCGAGGCGCGGGTGGGCGGCCTCGTCCGCGAGCGTAGCCGGGACGCGGGTCAGGATGAGGTCTCGGCGGCGCTCACTTTCAGGGCCGAATACGACTCTCCCGGGCCCCAGAGCCCCCGGGAGAGTCGTATTCGGCCCACAAAGTGCGGAGGGCGCGGGTCAGGCGGTCGGCCCGCCGCCCGCGGCGGTCATCGCGCGTTCCAGGTCGGCCAGCAGCTCGGCGGTGGGCTCCACGCCCACGGACAGACGCACGAAACCGTCCGGGACGTCGTCGCCCCAGCGGGCGCGGCGCTCGGCCGCCGTGTGCGTGCCGCCGAAGCTGGTCTGCGGCACCACGTACTGCGCCGCGGCGATGAACCGCTCGGCCGCCGCCGCGTCCGCGAACCGCAGCCCGACGAGGCCGCCCGCCGCCGTCATCTGACGCGCCACGACCTCCGCGTCCGGGTGGTCCGCCAGCCCCGGGTAGACCACGGCGCGCACCGCCGGGTGGCCCGCGGCCAGCTCCGCGACCGCCTGCGCCGAGGCGCACATCCGGGCGAAGCGGACCTCGAGGGTCTCGAGACCGCGGTGGATGAGCCAGGCCTCGTGGGTGCCCAGGATCCCGCCGGCCAGGGTCCGCCAGCCGCGCACCCGCGCCATCACCTGCGGGTCCCGGCTGGCCACGTGCCCGCCGAGGGCGTCCGTGTGCCCGTTGACGGCCTTCGTGTCCGAGGCCACGACCACGTCCGCCCCCAGCTCCAGCGGGCGCTGCCCCAGGGGGGTCAGCAGCGTGTTGTCCACCACCACGAGGGCCCCCGCGCCGTCCCGGCGGCCGTTCGCGTGGGCGCGGGCGGCGACGTCCGCCAGGTCCGCCACGCGCAGCCCCGGGTTGGAGGGGGTCTCCACGAGCACCAGGTCGTAGCCGCTCAGGTCCGCATGGGCGAGCCCCTGGGTGGCGACCAGGTCCACGTGCACGCCTCGGGGCGTGAGGTGCTCGGCGGCGAGGGCGCGGGTGGGCCCGTAGCCGTCCGCGGGCAGGAGGGCGCGGTCCCCCGGGTGCAGCAGGGGCAGCAGGACGGCGGCGATCGCGGCCATGCCGGAGGGGACCACGGCGACGTCGGCGTCCTCCAGCGCGCCCAGGGCGGCCTCGAGCGCGGACCAGGTGGGCGTGGCCCAGCGCGCGTACTGGAAAGGCACGTCCGCGCCGGGGGCGGTGGGGGCGCCGTCCGGGTCCGCGCCGGGCAGGTGGAACGCGCTCGCGTGGACCAGCGGCGGGGAGATGGACTCCCCCGGGGCCATCCCGTGGGCGCGGTGGTGCAGGACGGGGCCGAAGGCGGGCGGCGGCGGGGCGGCGGACATGGCCCCGAGCGTAGTCCCGACCCCGGACGCGGCAGCGCGCCCCCTCCCTAGACTGGCGGACATGACCTCCGGCCCTCCCTCCCCCGCCCTGCCCGCAGGACCCGCCGCCCATCTGCGCGGCGAGCACCTGACCGTCAGCCTCGGCGGGCACCGCGTGCTCACGGACGCCACGGTGCGGATCAACGCCGGCTCGCGGCTCGGGATCGTGGGCGAGAACGGCCGCGGCAAGACCACCCTGCTGCACGTGCTCACGGGCCGGATCACGCCCGACGTCGGCCGCGTGACGCGGGCGGGCACGCTCGCGTTCGTGCCGCAGGCGCTGCGCGCCCGGGACGGCGGCATGTCCCGGACGGTCGGGGACCTGGTCCGCGAGGCCCTGGCGGGCCCGCACGCCGCACTCGAGGCCCTCGACGCCGCCGCGGCCGCCCTGGCCGAGGCCCCCGACGACGCCGGCGCCGCGCACCGGTACGCCGAGGCCCTCGAACGCGTGGCCCTGTTCGACGCCTGGGACGCCGGCCGGCGCGTGGACATGGACCTCGAGGGGCTGCACGCGTGCACGGACCGCGAGCGCCCCCTCACATCGCTCTCGGTGGGTCAGCGCCACCGGGTGCGCCTGGCCGTCACTCTCGGCTCCCGGCCGGACCTGCTGCTGCTGGACGAGCCGACCAACCACCTGGACGACGTCGCCCTGGACTTCCTCACCCGCCGGCTGGTGGAGCACCCGGGCGGGGTCGCCGTCGTCAGCCACGACCGCGCCCTGCTGCGCGCCGTGTGCACCGACATCGTGGACCTGGATCCCAGCCAGGACGGGCGGCCGCGCCGCTACTCCGGCGGCTACGCCGGCTGGGCGAAGGGCCGCCGGCGGGCGCGCGCCGCGTGGGAGCAGGAGTACGCGGAGCAGACGGCCGAGCGGGAGCGGCTGGAGCTGGCCGTGGAGGACGCGCGGGAGCAGCTGCAGGGCTCGTGGCGGCCCCCGAAGGGCACCGGCAAGCACCAGCGCTCGAGCCGGTCGGCGGGGATCGTGCAGATGTTCAACCGGCGCTTCGACGAGCTGGAGGCGCACCGGATCACCGTGCCCGAGCCGCCCCTGCGCCTGGACTGGCCGTTCGCGGACATGCCCGACGGCGACCCGCGGGACGGCGCGGACGCGGCGGCGGGCACGGCGGGCGGGCCGGGCACGGCGGGCGGGCCGGGCACGGCGGGCGGGCCGGGCACGGCGGGCGGGCCGGGCACGGCGGGCGACGACGTCCTGCTCACCGCGGACGCCGTGCGCGTGGCCGGGCGGCTCGAGCAGCCGATGGGCGCGGCCCTCGTGCCGGGCGGCCGCGTGCTGGTGACGGGCCCGAACGGGGCCGGGAAGTCCACGCTGCTGCGCGTGCTCGCCGGTGATCTGGCGCCCACGAGCGGTTCGGTGACCGTGGGGAAGGACGTGCGGGTGCGCCTCGTGGCGCAGGAGACCCCCGCGTGGGACGAGGAGCGCACCGCCGCCGCCGTGTTCGAGGAGCACGTGCGCCGCGTCGGCGCGGACGAGGCCGGCGTCGACGACCTGGGCCGTCCCCTGCCGGCCCCCACGCTGCCCTCGCTCGGGCTGCTCACCGCCGAGGCCGCGGACACCCCGGTCGGACGCCTGTCCCAGGGGCAGCAGGCCCGTCTGCACCTGGCGATGGTGCTCATCGAGCGCCCCCACGTGCTGCTGCTGGACGAGCCGACGAACCACCTCTCCCCCGCGCTCGTGGACGAGATGACCGAGGCCCTGCAGGTCACGGAGCAGGCCGTCGTCGTGGTGACCCACGACCGGCAGATGCTCGCCGACCTCGCCGACTGGCCGCGCGTCGAGCTGCGGACCGACGCCGCGGCGGTGTGAGGCGGGCGGGGCCCCTGGCCACAGGCCCGGCCCGGCGGTCCGCCCTCAGAGGTGCGCCCGGCACAGCCGCCGCAGCGCCACGCGGGCCGGCAGTCGGTAGGCCAGGGCGACGACGGCGGGCCCGTGGACCGTCAGCCCCGCCCGGGTGCCGCGGGGGGTGGCGGTGAGGTCGTGCGTCATGGAGACCGCCGTCCCGGCCACCCGCACCGTCCACCGCCAGGTGCGGGCGGCGTCGTCGACCTCCTCGACCACGAACGGGACGCGCAGCCCCAGGGGCGCGTGGACCACGCCGCGAAGCCCGGCCCGCAGCCGGCGCCGTGGCGCCTCCACGGCGCGGATCTGCGGAGCCCACCGCGGCCACAGGCGCAGGTCGGCGTAGCGGGCCCAGGCCACGTCCACGGCGGCGGGCCCGGTCGTCGTCACGCGGCGGAACTGTCGGGGGCGGCGCGCGCGCCTCGCGCCGGCGGGGGTGCGGGTCCAGGGGGTCCGGATCATGGTGCCGAGCGTAGGGTCCGGACCGCCGGCCGGGACACGCCCGCCGGCCCGAGCGGCTCGGCCAGTGCACCGGGGGCGGCGTCGCGCTCCGGCAGGATGGGCGCATGACCCTCCCCACCCCCGCCGAGCCCCGGGCGACGACGGCGCGGCTCGCCTTCGCCGTCGCCGCGGCGCTGTCCCTGGGCGGCAACCTGCTCTCCCTGTGGATCGGCTCGTGGAAGCCCTCGGACCTGCCGGCCGACGCGGGCTACGCGGGCGTGCTCGAGGGCGGCTGGGAGCACATGCTCAACCAGCCGACGTACTTCACGTTCCTCTCCAACTTCCTGGTGGGGGTGACGTCCCTGCTGCTGGCGCTGCGCCTGCACCGGCCGGGCACGCTGTTCCGGGTGCTGCGGGTGACGGGGGTGGTGTGCATCGTGATCACGGGCGTGGTGTTCAACGTGCTGCTGCGGGACGCCGACCCGATGACCGCCGTCGAGCGGTTCAACGACACCCTGCAGCACATCGTCACGCCGATCCTCACCCCGGTGCTGTGGGCGGTCTTCGGGCCGCGGCGGCAGATCACGTGGCGGGTGGTGTGGTTGTCCACGCTCATCCCGCTCGCCTGGCTGGCGTTCACGCTGCTGCGCGGGCCGTGGCTGGACTGGTACCCGTACACGATCCTGGACGTCCCGCGGCTGGGCTACGACGGCGTCGCCGTCTACGTGGTGGCGATCCTCGTGTTCTCCGTGGCGGTCGCCGCCCTGCTGCGGGTGGCCGACGGCCTGCTGGCGCGGGCCGGCGTCGGGGTGGGGGCGGGCGCGGGAGTACGGGACGGCAGAGGAACCCGCCCCTGAGCCGTGTGCGGGCCGGGGCGGGGCGCGGCCCGGGACGTCGGGGCGCGGCTCAGGCCGTCGTCGTCGCCCGTCCCACCTGCACCGCCCACGCGCGGACGAGCGCCTCGGCGACCTCCGGCTGGTCCAGGTGCACGTTGTGGCCGGCGGCGTCGAGCGCCGCGTAGGTGGCGCGCGGGTAATGCTCCAGGAGCGCGGCCTGGTCCCGGTAGCCCACGAGGTGGTCCTCCCGGCCGGTGAGGATCAGGGCGGGCCCCTCGAACGGCGGCGCGGCCTCCTCCGGCACGGCGTCCAGGACGTAGCGCGCGGACAGGCGCTTCAGCGCCTCCTCGTCCACGGCGCGGACGCCCGGCAGCGCGTGCTCGCGGAACCGCTCCCACGTGTCCCGCGTCAGCCGCGGGGACATCTCGAGGAACGGGGCGGCGTCGTCGGGGTCGAGGGTAGACATGAAGGCGTCGTCGCGCTCGCGCACCACCAGGTCGGTGCGGGTGCGCCGGTCCTCGTCCGGGTCGACGACGGGCGCGAGCAGCCCCAGCCCCAACACCTGCGCGCCGAACTCGGCCGCCACGTGCCGGGCGAGCAGGCCGCCGAGGGAGTTGCCGAGCACCGCGAACGGCCGCTCGCCGACCTCCGCGCGGATCCAGTCCACGAGCCAGGCGGCGAGCTCGGGGAGGCCGCCGTCGTCCTGGAGGGCCGAGGTCCGGCCGAAGCCCGGCAGGTCCACGTAGATCCGCTCGACCTCCCCGGCCTCGGCGAGGGCGTCGTCGAGCGGCAGCAGCAGCCGGTGGTCCACGCTGGTGCCGTGCACCGCGATCAGCGGGACGCCGGAGCCGCGGCGGACGACGTGGGGGTTCTCGGGGGTGTGCTCGGATGTGTGCTCGGTCATGGGTCCGAGCGTAGGGCTGAGCGCGCGGTGCCGCCCTCTCCTCGCCGCCCTCTCCCCGCTGCCCCCTCCCCACCGCTTTGCGGGCCGAATGCGACGCTCCCGTGCCCGATTCAGGGGCTCATCCGTCGGATTCGGCCCACAAAGTGCTCGGCCGGGCCGCCCGGTGCCGGCCGGTCACCAGAGCAGCTGGTCCCCGCGGATCTGCGCCTGGAGTCCGTCGATACGCCCGAGCACGGAGACCTGCAGCAGGGCCGGCCAGGCGTGCACCACGAGCCCCAGGGCCACCGCGACCACGCCCCAGACCGGATGCCCGACGGCCGCCAGCGCCACGCCCGCCACCGCGTGCAGACCCGCGGAGGCGGCGTGGCTGACGAGGGAGCCCACGGCGGCGGTGCGGATGCGCCGCAGGTCGGCCCGGCCGGTGATGCGGCGGCTGATGGCCGCGTTCCAGCCGGCGGCGCCCAGCTGCCGGGAGAGCCAGTCGGTGCGGACCCGGCGGGCGAGATCGCGCCAGCGCGTGTCCCGCCGCCACGGCCGGTCCACGAGCTGCCGCGAGGGCTCCCCGTAGAACGGGCCGAACCCGAAGGTCCCCACCGTGAGCACGCCGACGAACAGCCCCGGCGCCGTCGGCGCCATCAGCACGAAGGCGGACATCAGGGCGGCGACGGTGAGGGCCAGACCGGCGAGCGAGCGGGGAGTCATCACCGCGGACGCTAGCGCACCGGGCCCGCACCCCGGGCGATCCCCTCGAGCCGCCGCACGTGCGCGGCCCACCGCTCGGCGTCCCAGCCGGGCAGGTTGTCCCCGGGGCCGCGCAGGCCGGCCTGCCCGTCGATCCCCTCGCGCAGGATGTCGGCGTGGCCGGCATGGCGGGCCGCGTCGAGGGCCACGTGGGAGAGGATCTGCGCCAGAGTCACCTCGGCCAGGTGCGCGGGCCACCAGGGGACCCGCCCCCGCGCGTCGAGGACGAGGGCCTCGATGGTCGCGTCCGCGTGCGCGAAGCATCGCCGCGCGTAGTCGAGGACGTCCTCGAGGGTCTCGTCCTCGGCGGCGAACAGGTCCGCGCCGTCCTCCTCGCCCACCCCCGGCGCGTCCCAGGGCAGGGGGATGCCGGCGGGGCGGCCGAAGACCTCGCCGAAGTACTCGAGCTCGCACGTGGCCGCGTGCTTGAGCAGGCCCAGCAGGTTGGTGCCGGTGGGGGTGCGGGGCAGGCGGACCTCCCGCTCGGGCAGGCCGTCCAGCTTCGCGAAGAGGGCGTCGCGCTGCCGGCGCAGCCCCTGATGGAGGATCTCCTTGTGGTCCATGGGGTGAGCCTGCCGGGATTCAGGCCGCGCGGACAGCCCTGGCCCGTGGCCCGACGTCGTCGCGGACGTCCGGCGCCCCGGGCCGCCGTCGTCGGTCCTCAGCCCTCCCGGCGCGGGACCACGGTGATGGCCCGGGTGTCCGGGGCAGTGTCCGCGACGTGGTCCATGGCCTCGTCCACGTCCCCGGTGCGCTCGTAGGCGGCGTGGATCTGTTCCCACAGGTGGGCGTTGCGGACGCCGATGGCGGCCGGGTCCAGGACGGGGTCCTGGCCGGCGCGGCGCTGGCGGTCGTAGTCCTTGAGCAGGCGGATGGCCACGGGGCTCAGGAGCACGAGCGCGAGGATGTTCACCCACGTGTACAGGCCCACACCGAAGTCCGCAAGGGACCACACGAACGCGGAGGTCTGCACGGAGCCGATGACCATGGAGGCGGCCAGCAGCAGGCGGGCGGCCGCGATGCAGATGCGCTGCACCGGCTTGCTCGGGATCAGGTACGCCAGGTTCGTCTCCGCGTAGAACGCGAAGGACAGCAGCGTGGTGAAGGAGAACAGGAACACCGCCACGGCCACGAAGGACGGACCGAAGGACGGCAGGACGGCGTCGATGCCGATCTGCACCCAGGCCGGGCCCTCCTCGACGCCGGGCAGATGCTCCACGATCGGGGGCCCTCACCCGTGCCGAGCACGTTGAAGCTGTTGGTGGACAGGATCACCAGGCCGGTCATGGTGCAGACGAACAGGGTGTCCACGTAGGCGGAGAACGCCTGGGCCAGACCCTGCTTCACGGGGTGGGAGACGTGGGCGGCGGCGGACGCCTGGGCGCCCGATCCGGTGCCGATCTCGGTGGAGTACACGGCCCGGCGCACGCCCCAGGAGATGGCGGCGCCGAGCATGCCGGCGTAGACGGAGTCGGCGGCGAAGGCGCTGGTGAAGATCAGGGAGAACATGGCCGGGACCTCCTGCCACATCACCGCGACGACGACGAGCCCGACCGCGATGTACGCGGCGGCCATGAACGGCACCACCAGGCCCACGGTGCGGGCGAGGCGGTGCATGCCGCCGAACACGATGAGGCAGAACAGCGCCGCCATGCCCAGGCCGACCCAGAGCGGGTCCCAGCCCCAGGCCGCGGTGGTGGCGGCGGTGACGGCGTTGGCCTGGATCTGCGGGCCGGTGACCACGGTGGCGAACACGGTGGCCCCGGCGTAGGCCATGGCCAGCCACCGCCAGTGCCGGCCGAGCCCCTCGAGGATGTAGTAGGCCGGGCCGCCGCGGTACTGGCCGCGGACCTTGTGCTTGTACAGCTGCGCGAGGGAGCTCTCCGCGAGCGCCACGGGGGCGCCGAGGATCGCCGTCACCCACATCCAGAACAGGGCGCCGGGGCCGCCGAGGTAGATGGCCGCGGCGACGCCGGCGATGTTGCCCACGCCGATGCGGCCGCCCAGGGCCATGGCGAACGCCTGGAAGGAGCTGATGCCCGCCGACGAGGACCCGCCGCCCACCAGCTGCCCCACCATGTCCTTGATGAGGCGCACCTGCGGCGCCGCCATCCGGATGGTGAAGTACAGGCCGAGGGCCAGCAGTCCGAAGACCATGGGGAGGCTCCACAAGATCCCGTTCGCGGCGGTGATGAACTGCTCCATGGGTTCCCCCCGGGTCGACAGACGATCCGTGCATCCCATCACACGCCCGCCCGGGGCGGGAGGTCTCAGGCGTCGCGGAGCCCCCGCCTCGCCCCCGCCTCGTCCGGCTCCTTCACTTTGTGGGCCGAAAGCGACCGTCCCGCGTCTGATTCAGGGGTGTATGCGCCGGATTCGGCCCCAAAGTGCAGGGGCCCGCCCCTCACTCATCGAGCTTCCGCACCGTGACGGCGATATCCACGTGGCCGGCCGCCGGGTCGACGAGGACCTGGCGCAGCTCCCCTTCAGCGCCGCCGTCGAACGCGTCGAGGAGGTCCAGCATGGCGGGGTGCGGGAGCGGACCGCCGGGGGCGTCCTCGAGCAGGTCGGGCTGGTCCGCGTCCGCGAGGACCTCGACGTACCGCTCGACGCGGCGCGGCAGGAGGCCCGTGACGGTGCGGTGGCCGGGCACCTGGAACGACGATGGCAGTGCTCCTTCCACGGGTAGGGCCAGGACCAGCTCCACGGCGTTCCCCCCGCCCCGACCGGGGCGCATGGCGGTCCACGGCGGGCCGGACGGCCGCATTCCCGCCTCACCGACGGCGCGGCCGAGCGCCGCGAACTGCTCGTCCGCCTCGCCGTTCGCCGTGTCCGCGTCCAGGTTCGGTCCGACCTCGATCTCGGTGGCCACGCCGACCCAGGCGGTTGCCGGCGCCTCGCGCTCTCGGCCGGCCGGGACGGCGTCGGGATCGGCGGCGAGCTGCGCGTCCGCGAGCGCGAGCGCGCGGTCCTCTAGGTCGCGACGACGGCGCAGCGTCTCGACGCTCTCGGCGAGAAGGGCCGGGAGCCGATCGGGTGCGTCGAGGGCTGCGCGGACGTCCTCGACGGTGAGCCCGGCGGTGCGCAGCACGCGGATCTGTGCGGCGGGGCGGACCTGGGCGGGCGCGTAGCGGCGGTAGCCGGAGTGCGGGTCGACGTCGACGGGGGCCAGCAGGCCGCGGTCGTCGTAGAAGCGCAGCGCCTTCACGGACAGGCCTGTGGCGAGCGCGAACTCGCCGATGCTCATCAGGGTGGTCATGGGGTGATCCTCTCGTGCGGGCGCCGGGCGCCGGGGCCGACCCGCGGCGTGCTCCGGGGCCATGACCCCAGCGTGGGCGCTCCTCTAGGGGGAGACTCAAGCCCGTCCGCATGAGCCGCCACCCTCACCCCCGGGCCGCGGCATGCTCGGCACCGCACTCCCCCGCCTCACCCCCGGCCCACAAACCGCAGCCCCCCGCCTCGCCCCCGCCTCGTCCGGCTCACGTGTGTGACCTCGCGTGTCCTGCCGGGCGCGCGGCACCCCGCTCACCCTGTGTGATAGCCCGCATGATCATCACCGGACTCCTCCTCGGCCTCGTGCTGGGCTTCGTGTTCCAGCGCGGGCGCTTCTGCGTCACGGGCGCCTTCCGCGACCTGTTCACCATCCGGTCCACCCGATGGCTCACCGCGTTCATGGTGATCGTGGCCGTCCAGTCGGTGGGCGTGTTCGCCCTCGACGCCCTGGGCGTGATCACCCTGGAGGCGGAGACGTTCCCGTGGCTGGGCACGATCATCGGCGGCCTGATCTTCGGCTTCTCGATCGTGCTCGCGGGCGGCTGCGCCACCGGCACGTACTACCGCGCGGGCGAGGGCCTCGTGGGCTCGTGGTTCGCGCTGATCTTCTACATCGTGGGCGCCACCGCATTCCGCAAGGGCCCGCTGGCCGGCACCACCGAGGCCGTCCGCTCCGTCGAGACGCAGACCGGCTCGTTCCAGCAGCTGACGGGATTGTCCCCGTGGGTGTTCGTGGCGTTGCTGGTGGCGGGCGTGGCTCTGGCGGTGCGTCATCACCTGCGCCGTGAGGCCGCCATGACCCGCTTCCGCCTGCCGGCGGCCAAGACCGGTCTGGCGCACGTGCTCACGGAGAAGGCGTGGCATCCGTTCGTCACCGCGGCGGTCATCGGCGTGCTGGCCGTGATCGCGTGGCCGCTGTCCTGGGCCACGGGACGTGAGTCCGGGCTGGGCATCACCGGCCCGTCGGCGAACATCGGCGCGTTCCTGGGCACCGGGGACATGGAGCTCGTGGACTGGGGCGTGCTGATGGTGACGGGCCTGCTGATCGGCTCGTTCGTGGCGGCGAAGGCCTCGGGCGAGTTCCGCGTCCGCGTTCCCGACGCGCGGACCACGCTCCGCTCGATCGTCGGCGGCGTGGGGATGGGCTGGGGCGCGGCGTGGGCCGGCGGCTGCACCATCGGCAACGCCATGGTCAACACCGCGACCTTCAGCTTCCAGGGCTGGACCGCGCTCGTGTTCATGGTGCTCGGCACCGGCCTGGCCGCGAAGGTCTTCATCCTCAACCACCGCGGCAAGGGCACGACGCCGGTCCCCGCCTCCGCCTCCGGCCTCACCTCGGCCGAGGGCGCGGCGGCGGACGCCGGGGCGGCCCGCCCCGTGAAGCTCACGCCGATCGGCTGAGCCGACCCGCCCACGAACGACCTCTGACCACCGACACCAAGGAGAGAACATCATGGCGAAGCACCTGCTCGAGACCGACGGCCAGGTCTGCCCCTTCCCGCTCGTGGAGGCCAACCAGGCGATGGAGCAGATCCCCACGGGGGATGAGCTCGTGATCGACTTCGACTGCACCCAGGCCACCGACTCCCTGCCCCGCTGGGCCGCTGAGAACGGCCACGAGGTCACCGACTTCGTGAAGCGCGGCGCCGCGGAGTGGACGATCACCGTGAAGAAGGGCTGAGGGGCGGAGGAGCCTCTCAGCACTTCCGCCCGCCGCGGAGGGCCTCAGACCTCCAGCAGCACCTTGATCTCGCGGCGCTCGTCCATGGCCCGGTACGCCTCGGCGGCGTCGTCGAGCGGCATGCGCGCGGTGAACACGCGGCCGGGCTGGATCTCCCCGGACTGGATGCGCTCGATCAGCTCGGGCAGGAAGCGGCGGACGGGCGCGGGCCCGCCCTCGAGGTGGATCTCACGGCCGAAGAGATCGGAGCCGTCGAGGGTCTGGTCGTGGGAGACGCCCACGAACCCGACATACCCGCCGGGGCGCACCGAGGCCAGGGCCTGGTCCATGGAGCCCTGCGTGCCGACGGCCTCGCACACCCCGTGCGCTCCGTAGCCGCCGGTGAGCTCACGCACCTGGGCGGCACCCTCCTCGCCACGCTCGGCGATCACGACGTCCGCGCCGAACTCCCGGGCGAGCGCGGCCCGATCCTCATGGCGGGAGAACACGATGACCTTCTCCGCGCCGAGGGTCTTGGCGGCCAGGACGGCGCACAGGCCGACGGCGCCGTCGCCGACCACGGCGATGGTCTTGCCGGGGCCGGCCTGCGCGGCGACGGCGGCGTACCAGCCGGTGCCGAGCACATCCGAGGCGGCGAGGTAGTCGGCCAGGCGGTCCGGGTCCGAGGGCTCACCCCCGGGCACCTTCACGAGGGAGCCGTCCGCGAGCTCGACACGCATGTACTGCGCCTGGCTGCCCGTGTACTCGCCGGCGTTGACGCAGCGGGACTGGTAGCCGGCCTGGCAGATCTCGCACGTGTTGTCCGAGAGCATGAACGAGCCGATCACGAAGTCGCCGACCTCGAGGGTGGCGACGTCCTCGCCCTTCTCCACGATCGTGCCGACGTACTCGTGGCCCATGCGCCGGTGGTCGACGTCGTTGTGGCCGCGGTAGGGCCACAGGTCCGAGCCGCACACGCACGCGGCGGCCAGCTTCAGGACCACGTCCGTGGGCTGGGCGACGCGCGGAGTGTCCACCTCCTCCACGACGACGTCGCCCGGCGCGCGCATGACGACCGCCTTCATCGTCTTGGGGATGGCAGGGGTGGCGGGGGTCTGTGCGGTCATGGTCTGTCCTCCGGTCTGGCCCGGCGGTCCGGGCGGTGTGCGGGGACCAGTCTTGCGCCCCTGAGCCGTGGAGACGACACATCGGCGACGCGGGCGGGGCCGGTGGATGACCGCGCGCCAGCGACATCACCGCCGGGCAGAACCGCGGTGATGTCGCTGGCGTGAGGTCGGCCGACACACCCCACTCGGCTCACAGCGAACGAGCACCGCCGGGCGTTACGCTGTGGTTCCCATCACATCCGACTCCCCCCGGAGGCCCGTCGTGACCCTCACCCTGCCCGCCCGCCTCGAGCGCACCGCCGCCGAGCATCCGCACTCCACCGCCCTGATCCTCGGCGAGAACCGCATGACGTACGCGGAGCTGCAGGACCAGTCCCAGCGCCTGGCCGGGCTCATGCGGCAGGAGGGCATCGGCCCCGGGGACCGCGTGGCGCTCATGGTGCCGAACATCCCGGCGTTCCCGGTGGTGTTCTTCGCGGCCCTGCAGCTGGGCGCCGTCGTCGTCCCGATGAACCCGCTGTTCAAGCGCCGCGAGATCGAGTACTACCTGGAGGACTCGGGCGCGTCGATGCTGTGGTCCGTGCCGTCCGAGGAAGCCGTGGAGGGCGCCCGCGAGCGCGGTGTGCCGCTGCGCACCCTCGGCGAGGACGGCCTCGCCCCGCACCTCGCGGAGAGCCCCGGCCCGGTGACCGAGACCGTCGAGCGGGACCTCGAGGACGACGCCGTCATCCTCTACACCTCCGGCACCACCGGCCGCCCCAAGGGCGCCCAGCTGACCCACCGGAACATGGGCACCAACGCGGACACCGCGGCGGAGACGCTGATCCAGCTCCAGCACGGGGAGACCGTGCTCGGCTGCCTGCCGCTGTTCCACGTCTTCGGCCTGACGTGCGCGCTCATGGCGCCCGTGACGATGGGCGCCAGCCTGGCGTTGATCCCCCGCTTCGATCCCGCCGTGGCCGCGCAGACCGTCCGGGAGCGCGCGGTGGACGTGTTCATCGGCGTGCCCACCATGTACGGGGCCGTGCTGGCCGCGGCCAAGGACCATCCGGAGGACCTGGCCAGCCTGCGCCTGGGCGTCTCCGGTGGATCCGCCCTGCCCGTGGAGTTGCTGCGCCGCTTCGAGGCCACCTTCGACTGCGAGATCCTCGAGGGCTACGGCCTGTCCGAGACCTCCCCGGTCGCGTGCTTCAACCATCCGGGTGAGGCGCATCAGCCGGGCTCGATCGGACGCGCCGTCCGCGGGTGCGAACTGCAGCTGGTGACGCCGGACGGGGCCGTCGTGTCCGAGGGCGACGAGGAGACCCTGGGCGAGGTGTGGATCCGCGGCGAGAACGTGATGAAGGGCTACTGGGGCAAGCCGGAAGCCACCGCCCAGGCCATCACCGAGGACGGCTGGTTCCGCTCCGGCGACCTCGCCCGGCGCGACGCCGCGGGCAACTACTACATCGTGGACCGCACGAAGGACATGATCCTGCGCGGCGGGCTCAACGTGTACCCGCGCGAGATCGAGGAGGTGCTCTACGAGCACCCGGCCGTCGCGGAGGCCGCCGTCGTGGGGGTGCCCCACCCGGAGCTCGGCCAGGAGGTCGCCGCGCACGCGGTGCTCGCCCCCGGCGCGCACGCCACGGAGGAGGAGCTGATCCAGCACGTGAAGGCGCGGGTGGCCCCCTACAAGTACCCGCGCACCGTGACCGTGCGGGACGGGCTGCCCAAGACCGCCACCGGCAAGATCCTCAAGCGGGAGCTGACGCCGGCGGGGTGAGGGGGCGGTGGGCCCGCTCGCCTCAGCCGCTCTCCCGCAGCACCCGCGCCAGGACCTCACGCGGGGAGGCCTCGCCCCGCCACTCCCCCGACGCGGCGCCCTCGAGGCTCACCAGCAGCGGTTCGACGTCGACGTGGGACTCCCCTCGCCCGGAGCGGCGGGTCAGGGTCCAGCCGTCCCCGTCCAGGCTGAGCCGGCACCCGGGGGCGAGGCCGGCGCGGAGTCGGGCCAGGGCGCGCCGCTTGAGCCCGGACGCGTTCAGCCGCGCCGTCGTCGGGGAGGCGACGGCGCGGCCGCAGGCTCCGCACACCGCCGCGTCAGCCCTGGGTGCGCGGACGGCGCCGGGCGAAGTCCGTGGCGACGTCCTTCATGTAGGCGAATTCGACGCCGTCGTGGTCCTGGATGTGGTCGAGGAGCCGTTCCAGCATGAGCAGGTTCTGCGGGCGCCCGGACACGTCCGGATGGATGGTGATGGGGAAGACGGCGTAGTCCATCTCCCGGTGCACCCAGTCGAACTGGTCCTTCCACAGCTGCTCGATGTCCCGCGGGGAGACGAAGCCGTGGCTGTTGGGGCTGGACTTGATGAACATCATGGGCGGCAGGTCGTCCAGGTACCAGGACGCGGGGATCTCGATGAGGTCGGTCTCCTCGCCGCGCTCGAGCGGCTTCATCCACGCGTGGGCGGAGTCGGCGTCGTAGTCGATCTTGGTCCAGGTGTCGCCCTTGCGCACGTAGTACGGGGTGTGGTCGTCGTGCATGAGCGAGTGGTCGTAGAGGAAGCCGCGGTCCAGCAGGATCTCGTTGGTCACCTTGGAGAACTCCCACCAGGGCGCCACGTAGCCCACCGGCTTGGTGCCGGAGCGCTTCTCGATGAGCTCGGTGCAGTAGTCGAGGATCTCGGTCTCCTGCTGGCGGGTCATGGCGATGGGGTTCTCGTGGGAGTAGCCGTGGACGCCGATCTCGTGTCCGGCCTCGACCACGGCGTCGAACTGCTCGGGGAACGTCTCGATCGAGTGCCCGGGCCAGAACCAGGAGACGGGCAGGTCGCGGCGCTGGAACAGCTGCAGCAGGCGGGGCACGCCCACTTCTCCGGCGAACATGCCGCGGGAGATGTCCCCGGGGGAGTCCTCGCCGCCGTAGGAGCCGAGCCAGCCGCCGACCGCGTCGACGTCGATGCCCACACTCACGTAGATCTTCTTGGTCATGGTCCTGCCTTCCTCTCGGGTCAGCGCAGCCGTTCGAACTGCGCCCTGAACTCTGGGGGGTCGGGGTGGGAGGCGGCGACGGTGGCCGCCAGGATCCGGGCCTGGAAGGGGGTCAGCTCCCCGGCGGGCACGGCGCCGGCCGCGAGGATGTCCGCTCCGCCGCCGTCGCCGTAGACGCCCAGGACCGGCCCGGCGAGCGTGCGGGTGGCGAGCACCACCGGCACGCCGCGGTCCGCCAGCTCCGCCACCGCCTCGGCGTGCCCGGGGCCCGCGTTGCCCAGGCCGGTGCCGGCCAGCACCACGACGTCGGCGCCCCGGTCCGCCGCCCAGGTCAGCGCGGCGGGGTCGGCGCCGGGGTGGGCGGTCACGAGGTCCACGCGCGTGCCGTCCAGTCCGGAGTCCGGGAGGTCGAGGGTGCCGGGGCGATGCGGGCGGGCGTGCAGGTGGAACCCGTCCCCGTGCGTCGTGCCCACGAGCGTGCCGCCGGTGAACGGCTGGCTGGCCATCGTGTGCCCCTTGCGGGTGCCGCGTGCGGACAGCAGCGCGCCGTCGAAGGCGATGAGGACGCCGAGCCCGCGGGCGTCCGGTTGGGCGGCGGCGAGGACGGCCTGGCGCAGGTTGCGGGGGCCGTCGGTGTCCGGGTGGTCGGCGGCGCGCTGCGCGCCCGTGAACACCACGGGGGTGTCCGTGCCGTTCAGCAGGTCCGCGAGGAACGCGGTCTCCTCCATGGTGTCTGTGCCGTGCGTGACCACGACGCCGTCGATGCCGGGGTCCGCCGCGCGCTCACGTGCGGTGCGGGCGATCGTGGCCAGCTCCGGCAGCCCGAGCCGGTAGCTGCCGACCGTCATCACGTCCTCGCCGGTGATCTCGACGTCGGCGGTCGCGTCCATGCCCGCGAGAATTGCCTCCGCGGCGTCTCCGGCCGTGGCGCCGGAGCCCTCGCCGGAGCGCGAGGCGATCGTGCCGCCGGTGGCGAGGACGTGGACGCGGGTCATCGGGAGGCTCCTGGGCTCATGCGTGCCAGCGTGACAAGGGCGGGAGAGGTGGGTCAACGGATGGGGGTCTCCACCCTGCGCAACGACGCTGGACAAGTCAGACACCGACACCTACCCTGCGGTCATGGGCATGTCAGAGAGCTTCGAGACATCCGTTCACGACTTCGCAAACACCTTCCTCGATTATCAAATCTACCTGGGGCATCTGGGTCAGACCCCGGAAGACGAGATCCTGATCTGCACCCCGGGGGAGGGCTGGTCGCTCGGGGCCCTGGAGGAACTCACTGAACACCTGCGGGATGACCAGCAGTGGTACACCGGCATAGAAGAGCAATACCGCAAGGGAGCAGGCGGCATCGGTGCGGACGGGCCGGTCACTCTCTCCGTAGCTCTCGGCGTCACAAAAATGGTCCCGAGTGTTGCCTGGTTATTAAAGCAACTGCGGAGAGAAAACCCACCCCTGGACGACCGCCTTTCGGCGCGGAGACGAGCTGAAGCTGCCGTTCTCCGCCGATATGCCACAGATCGTCGGAAAGACCTGAAGTTGCGGTCAGAGGCTGAGAGACTTGACCATTGGGAGTTCTCATTCAGAGCTATTGACGGCGACTCATACACGGTTGAAGTGTACGGGATTGAGGGCAAGACCTCAGCCGAGCGGATCAGGTGGGAGTCCAGCGCGCCGTAGGCCGTGACCTGACGCGCCCCACCCCATTTTTACCGGCTCATGTAAAGGGCCAGCTCGTCAGAGACTGCGAGCCCTCGCAGGTTGCAAATCGACGGGCCGCGGGGTCTCCCCCCGCGGCCCTTGGTGCATGTCACCAGGGCCTCACGCCAGCGGCCTGCACACCTCCGTCACGAGATCCTCAGGCGCGGCCTGGTCCGGCGTCACGAGATAGCGGTTGAATACCTTGGAGGCCAGGGTCCCGTCCTGCCGGGCAGCCAGCCCCTCGGCCTCCATGCGCTGGACGATCAGGTCGTGTGCCTGCGAGATCTGCGTGTACGGGCCGACGGGCCTGATGCCTTGCTGCTGCAGGGCGGGCATGAGCCTCTCCCACAGGCGGCCCTCGTCGGAGTAAGACGGGACGGTGCCGCGCAGGGCGACGACGGTCATGGCAGGGACGGCGGTGCGGTTCAGCTGGATGGTCATGGGGATCTCTCCTGGGGTGAGCATGCGGTCGATGAGGGAAAGCCGTTCCCGGGCCGCGTGCAGCTCCTCGACCAGGGTGCACCGCTGCAGGGCGAGCGCATCGGTCCAGGTCGAGGTGCCGCGGGCGGCGAGGAGGGCGGTGATGGCCGAGACGCCGAGGCCGACGTCGCGCAGGTTCCGGATGTCCGCGGCGTCCCGCAGCTGGGCGGGGGCGTAGCGGCGGTACCCGCTGTGCGCGTCGACGTGCTCCGGCACCAGGACGCCGTGGGCGTCGTAGTGGCGGAGCATCCGCACGGAGAGGCGGGAGAGCGAGCTGAACTCGCCGATCGTCATGAGGTCCGTGTGCGTGACCATGGCAACAGCGTGTGGGGTGACACGGTGGAAGGGTCAAGGCCGGGTCTAGATGTTGTGGGTCATGAGGTTCTTGGCATGACCAGCGGCCTGAGATGAGACGAGCGGGCCCCGTCCCGCGGGATGGAAGTTCCTCAACTACCACATCCACGGAGAACAGAGCCCGCTCGTGACCCACGCTCACGCACCCCTGACCCCCACCGGGGAAGACCTGCGCCAGCCACCGCAGAAGATCACCGCCCGGGCCCCGGGACACATGGTGCACCTGGACGTGAAGAAGATCGGCAAGATCCCCGACGGGGGCGGCCCGCGCGCCCACGGGCGGGGCACCGAGGCCGCACGGGCCGTACGGGCCGCCAAGCATGGACCCGGCGCGAAGGTGGGGTACACCTCCCTGCACTCGGCGATCGATGGGCACACCCGGCTGGCCTACACCGAAGCGTTGGAGGACGAGCGCCCCGCCGCCGTGAACGCGGCGATCCCGATCAACGAGTGCGTCCCCTGCCGGCGTCCGCCGGCGAGAACCCGCCCGTGAGGGCCAACCAGGCTGCGGCACCGGTGGCGGCGTGCGATGCGCCCCTCCCCCAGCACGTCCCCCGGCACCCTCGCCTGGCCCCCGTCCCGGGTGCTCTCCTCTACGATGCAGTGATGACCACCACCCTCACCCTGCTGGACCCCGCCGGCCCGGACCGCGAGGCGCTCATCGCCCTCCTCACCGGGAACGCGTGGCCGTTCCACATGCGCCCGCACCCCAGCCGGGAGCAGGTCGACGCGGCCATCGACGACGGCGGCTGGGGCGACGAGGACAACCGCACCTTCTGGATCGAGCACGACGTGCACGGTCGCGTCGGCGTCGTGCGCCTCGAGGACCTCACCGACCCCACTCCCCTCTTCGACCTGCGCGTGGCCGAGCGGTTCCGCGGCCGAGGCCTCGGCGTCGAGATCCTCACCGCGCTGACCCGTCACGTGTTCGAGACGATGCCGGACGTCGACCGGTTCGAGGGCCAGACCCGCGAGGACAACTCGCCGATGCTCCGCACCTTCCAGCGGGCCGGCTGGGTCAAGGAGGCCCACTACCGGCGGGGCTGGCCCGTGGAGGGTGGGGAGCCGGTGGCCTCCGTGGCCTATGCGATGCTCCGCCAGGACTGGGAGAACGGCACGACGACGCCCGTGCCGTGGGAGTGAGGCTGCCGGCGAACGACCTGGACTGACACCCACCTGGAACACTGGTCCCATGTCCTCTCTCGCCCAGGCGCTCCGGGTCCACCGCCTCGTGCAGGACGACGTCGCCCTGCGCATGCTGCGCATGGACTCCCTGCCCCTCGTGGCCGGCGTCCTCGCCACCCATCTGGGCGCCCCGAACGCGAGCCTGCCCACGCACGAGCTGCATGACGCCCTCGACGCCGAGCTCGACACCCTGCGGGACCACCTGGACCTCTCGGGGCGGACAGCCAAGGCGTACTGCGAGGACTGGCGGCAGGCGGGACTGCTCGAGCGGCGCATCGCGGACGAGGCCCGCGAGGAGGTCTACGAGCTGACGCCGGCCGCGCGGCAGGGGCTCCGCGTCGTCGAGCAGCTCCTCGCACCGCGCGCGAGCGTCACCGAGTCCCGCCTCGTCTCCCTCCTCACCGCGCTCCATCAGCTGGCCCTCGAGACCGACCCGGACACCTCCCGCCGGCTGGCCGCCCTGCGGGCTGAGCAGCAGGCCCTGGCGGAGCGCATCGAGCGCATCGCCTCCGGTGAGGACACCGTGCTGGATGAGCGACGCGCGGTGGAGCGGCTCGACGACGTGCTCACCCAGGCGGCCGACCTCCCCGTGGACTTCGCCCGGGTCCGGGCACGGTTCGGGGAGCTCAATCAGGAGCTGCGGCGTCGCATCCTCACGGACGAGGGGCTTCCCGGCGACGTCCTGGAGAACGTGTTCCGCGGCGTGGACCTCATCGAGTCCTCGGACGAGGGCCAGACCTTCGCCGCGTTCTCCCGCATGGTGCGGGACCCCGCGATGTCCGCGGCGTTCCAGGCCGACATCCGGGCCGTCCTCGAGCGCGACTTCGCCGCGGATCTGCCGCCCGCCACGCGGCGTGCGGTGCGTGGCCTCGCACGCACCCTGCAGGACGGCTCGTCCGCCGTGCAGGACACGCTCACGGAGTTCGCCCGCGGCCTGCGCCGCTACGTCCTCTCCCAGGAGTACCACCGGGACCGCCGTCTGCACGTGGCCCTCCGGGAGGCGCTCAGCGCCGCCGCCGACGCCGCCCCGGCCACGCGTCCCTACCGGCAGACGGGGCGGGACCTGGACCTCACCGGCATGTCCCTGCGCTCCGTCGGGGAGATCTCCCTGCACGATCCCCGCGAGTTCGACGTCGGTCCTGCCCTCGCGGACGCCGCCGTGGCCACGGTGGACATGGCCGCCCTGCGTGCGCTCGCCCGTGAGACGGAGATCGACTTCACGGAACTGCGCGAGAACGTGAACCGCACCCTCGAGGGGAAGGACGGCGCGCCGGCCTCGGCCACGGTCGCCGACGTCCTCGAGCTGCACCCCGCCACGCAGGGGGTGGCGAGCGTCGTCGGACTCCTCTCCCTCGCCGCGCAGCACGGCCAAGTGGACCCCGACGCCGTCGACCTCCTCCGCTGGCCCGCCGCCGCCGGGATGCACTCCGCGCACGTGATCCGCCACCGCTTCACCGAAAGGCTCCCCTGATGACCCCGGATTCCGACGACGCGGCGACTCCGCCCGCCACGGACGCTGCGCATACCGCCGGCGCCGCGCCCACGCTGTGGGAGGGCGATCTCGGCACGCTCGGAGAGCAGTCACGACGCGCACTGCTCGAACTCCTCCAGGGTCCGTACCTCTCCGGCCGCCGTCGCCCCCAGCTGTGGCAGGCCCTGATCGCCGACGAGGCCGCCATCCGCTCGCGGCTGCACGACCTGTTCCTCGACGTGGTGATCGACCAGCATGACGAGTTCGCGTTCACACGCAGGGTCGCGACGGACGAGATCGCGGTGCCGGCCGCCCTGCGCTCCAAGTCCATGACGTTCCTGGACACCGCGATGCTCCTGGTCCTGCGCCAGCACCTGCTGACGGCGGCCGGCGAACGCCGCGTGATCGTGGGCCGGGACGAGGTCTTCGAGCAGCTGGCCGTGTACCAGCAGGGTGACGACTCCGGGTGGGCGCGCCGACTGAACAGCTCGTGGACCAAGATGCTCAACAGCTTCTCCGTCCTCCAGCAGCTGGAGGACGACCGCGCCGAGGTCTCGCCGGTGCTCAAGGTGATGATCGGCCCGGAGGAGGCCCGGGCGTTCACCGAGCTGTACCGCGAGATCGCGGCGGGGCAGAACGACGACGACGCGGATGTCACGACCCAGGAGGACGACCGATGACCGCACCTCATCCCGCGCAGGAGCAGGACACGTTCGACCTCGGCATCGAGTTCCCCGGCCGCGACACAGCGGACATCCGCCAGTGGCGCCTCGAGGAGGTCCAGATCGCCAACTGGGGCACCATGGACGGTCGCATCCACCGCTTCCCCGTCTCGCGCCGCGGGCACCTGATCACGGGGCCCTCGGGCTCGGGCAAGTCCTCGATCCTGGACGCGATCGCCGCCGTCCTCACCCCGGACAAGTGGCTGCGCTTCAACCAGGCCGCGCAGGGCGGGGCGGAGCGGACGGCCACGCGCGGCCTGGTCTCCTACGTGCGCGGCGCGTGGACCCGCCGGCAGGACGAGGACGAGGACCGCGTGGTCTCCGCGTACCTGCGCCCCGGGGCCACGTGGGCCGGCGTCGTCCTCACGTATCGCGACGGCGCGGGCGGCGTCGTCTCGCTGTGCCGACAGTTCTTCCTGCGCGGCACCGCGATGTCCCGGGCCGACATGAAGGACCTGTGCCTGCTCGAGCGCTCTGCCGTGGACCTGGCCGAACTGCAGACGCTGATCGACGACGGCATCAGGACCCGCCGTGTGCAGGCACGCTGGCCGCAGGCCGTCGTCACCACGAACGGCGGTCACGGCCCGTTCTACGCGCGCCTGCGCTCGGTGTTCGGCATCCGCGACGACGCCGCGCTGCACCTGCTGCACCGGACCCAGTCCGCCAAGGGGCTGGACTCGCTGGACCAGCTGTTCCGCAACCACATGCTGGAGCGGCCGCCGACGTTCGCCATGGCGGACCGCGCGGTCGAGGAGTTCGGCGCGCTGCGCACCGCGTACGAGCGCGTCGTGGACCTGCGCCGGCAGCGGGACCACCTGCTCGAGGTGCGCACGGCCGCACAGGAGTACGAGGCCGCCGTCGCCGAGGAGTCCAGGCTGCGCCGCCTCGAGGCCGCCATCCACCCCTACCACCAGGCCAGGTTCCTGGCGGAGATCCGGCGGGCGCTCGAGGAGGTGCAGGCCTCGCTCGCGGGCCTTCACGCGGCGCGCACCGAGGCCGACGCCGAGCAGGAGCGCGCGGAGCAGCGGCGCCAGCACGCCCTGATCGCGCTCGCCAGCGTGGGCGGGGACCGCGTCGCGGAGCTCGGACGGCAGATCGACGCGGCACGGGAGCAGCACCGGGAGCGTCTGGCTCGGCGCGCCGTCCTGGCGAACCGCCTCCGCGCGGCGGACGTGGACGCGGAGCCGAGTACCGCCGTCGAGTTCGGCGAGCTCCAGGCGGCCATCGCCGCGGACCTGGAGGCGCCGCCCGAGCACCCGGGGCCGAGCCACGCCCAGCTGACCGAGCTCAGCCGCCTGCGGGAGGCGGTGCGCGAGCTCGAGGCGGACATCACGGCCCTGCGCCGCCGCGGCAGCACCGTGCCCCGGCACCTGGCGTCGGTCCGGGAGGACCTGGCGGAGCACCTGGGCGTGCGGACGGACGCGGTGCCCTTCGTGGCCGAGCTGCTCGACGTCGACGCGCGCCATCAGGAGTGGACCGGCGCGATCGAGCGCGTGCTCGCCCCGCTCTCGCTGACCCTGCTGATCCCCACGCGGCTGCTCTCGGCGGCCCGGACCTGGATCGACCGGCGCCACCTGGGCGTGCGACTGCGGTTCGAGGAAGTCAGGCCGACGCGGGCCGCCATCCGGCCCGCGAGCAGTCAGGACTCCCTCGTGCACAAGGTGACGGTGAAGCAGGGCGTGTTCCACGACTGGCTCCAGGCCCGCCTCTCCGAGCGGTTCGACCTGGCGTGTGTCAGTACGGCCGCCGAGCTCGCGCGGCACGAGCGGGCCGTGACGGCGGCCGGCCAGGTGAAGCTCTCCGCCACGCGGTACGAGAAGGACGACCGGTTCCGCGTGGATGACCGCTCCCGTTGGGTCCTCGGCGATCCGGCGGCGAAGCTGGAGGTGCTGGTCGAGGAGCGCGCCGCGCGCCAGGCGGCGTTCGCCGTCGTCGAGGGCGAGGTCCAGCGGGCCCAGGAGCGGGCCGATGCGGAGCGCCGGCGCCGCGCCACTCTGCGCAGCGTGCTCGAGACCCCGTGGACGGACGTGGACCACGCGGCACTGGAGCGCCGGATCGCGGACCTCCGGGCGCAGGCGGATGAGCTCAGCGCCGCCAGCGGCGATCTGCAGGCCGCCCGTCGCAGGGACGAGGCCGCCCAGCAGGACCTCCGGACCGCCCGCCAGGCCGCTGACGAGGCCCGACTGGCCGCCGCCCAGGCCGAGCGCCGCCGAGCCGAGCTCACCCAGGAGGCGCGAGAGCTCGAGGCGGAGAGCACCGGCCGCGAGCCGCTCCCAGCGGAGCTCACCGCCGAGCTCGACGCCCGCTTCCGGGCCGTGCGCCGCTCCGCCACGCGTTCCGCCCTGACGGAGAGCGCCGACCTCGTGCGCCGGGACGTGAGCGCGCTGGCCGAACGCGCGCGTTCCGCGGGTGCGCAGGCGGGGGAGCGCTGCACCGTGCTCACCACGCAGTTCTCCCGCCAGTGGGCGGTGGCGGCCGCGGACGCCTCGCCCGGCGTCGAGGACCGCGGCACGTACCTGGCGATCCTCGAGCGCATCGTGGGGCAGGGGCTGCCCGAGCACGAGGACCGGTTCCACCAGATCCTGCACGAGCGCTCCTCCGTGCTCTTCGGCGAGCTCCACCGGGCCATCAGCACCGCGCCCGGGGAGATCGAGGACCGCGTGGACCCCATCAACTCGGCGCTGCGGCGCTCCCCCTTCGACGAGGGGCGGTTCCTGCACCTGCGTGTGCGCGTGCGTCGTCCCGAGGCGGCGCAGCAGTTCCTCCGCGACCTCTCCGCCGTGGCGGAGAACGCGTGGGCCGACGACTCCCTCGACGATGCCGAGCGGCGCTACACCGCGCTGGCCGGGATCATGGACCGCCTCGCCTCCTCGGACCACGTGGACCGGGTGTGGCGGCAGCAGTGCCTGGACACGCGCGAGCACGTCACCTTCCTCGCGCAGGAGGTCGACGACGCCGGCGCCGTCCACGCCACGTACGACTCGGGCGCCGCGATGTCCGGCGGGCAGCAGCAGAAGCTCGTGGTCTTCTGCCTCGCCGCGGCTCTGCGCTACCAGCTGGCCGCCCCCGAGGACCCGCGCCCGCGGTACGGGACGGTGATCCTGGATGAGGCGTTCGACAAGGCCGACGCCCGCTACACGCGCATGGCCATGGACGTGTTCGTGGAGTTCGGCTTCCAGATGGTGCTCGCCACCCCTCAGAAGCTCCTGCAGACCATCGCCCCCTACGTCGGCGGCATCACCACGGTGGAGAACCCGACGCGGCGGCTCACCCAGATCGCCGAGGTGATGTGGGAGGACGAGGAGAAGTGAGCGGGGCGACGGGACGGGGCCGGGATGGGACGGGGGCCTGGCCGATGGTGGCTCCGGAGGCGGCGCGCGAGCTGGCGCGTCGGGCCCTGGCCCGGTCGCATCGCGGGTGGACCCTCGGCGAGGTGCCCACCCCCGCGTGGTCGCTGCCGCTCAAGCCGCCCACGGAGCAGGTCGTCCTCGCCGACCCGCAGGCCGCGCAGTCCTGGGCACGGGGCTGGCGGGCCGCCACCCTGCCCGCGGGCATCCGGGTGGAGTGGGCCGAGCGCAGCTGGCGCAGCGTCGGGCGGCAACAGGTGCCCGTACGCGTCCACGCGGTCACCCCGGACGCGCTCGTGGCGTGGGTCGGCGGGCGCGAGGCGCGGGAGCAGCGGGTCTTCGCGGAGCGCGTCGCAGCGATGCGGCGGCTGGCCGAGGCGTGGGGCGGGTCGGGCCCGTCGGCTGCGGGTGGGGCGGGGTCAGCCCCGCAGACACAGGACGACGACGGCGAGGCCGCCGCCGACCCCCGCGAGCTGACACTCGCCGCGGCACTGCGGCGCCACGCGCAGCGCCTCACCGACCTGAGCGAGCCGGACTTCCTGCGCGTGGTCGCGGTGCTGGAGTGGCTGCGGACCACGCCCGTGCAGGGCCTGCGGCCGCGTCAGCTGCCGATCCGCGGGGTCGACTCGAAGTGGTTCGGGGCGCACCGCACCCTGCTGGAAGCGCTGCACGCGCCACAGGAGGGCGGTCTCGGGATCGTCGACGCCCACCCGACGGTGCGCGTCCGCATCCTCGATCCGGCCCTGCGCCCGGAGGGACTGCGTGATCTGGAGGTCCCGCTGGAGCAGGCCGCCGCGTGGCCGATCGCGCCCGCGCGCGTGCTCGTGGTGGAGAACAGCGAGACGCTGCTGTGTCTGCCGGACGCCCCGGGCGCCGTCGCCGTGTGGGGCCGGGGCTTCGACACCGCGGCAACAGTGCTGCCGTGGCTGCGGGGCGCGGAGCTGCACTACTGGGGCGACCTGGACTCCCACGGCTTCGCGATCCTCCACCGGTACCGCACCCGCCTGCCGCAGCTGCGCAGCGTGCTCATGGACGTCCGGACCCTCGAGGCGTTCCGCGACCTGTGCGTCCCGGATCCCACGCCCTTCCGTGGCGCGCTGGCCACGCTGACCTCGGACGAGGCGCGCGCGCTGGAGCGGCTGCGTGCCGAGGGCGACGTGCGGCTCGAGCAGGAGCGGGTCGGGTGGGACCACGCGCTCTCGGCGCTGGACGCGCACTTCGTCTTCTGCGACGCGGGCGATCGTGCCGCCGGTGGCGAGGACGCGGACGGTCGGCGGATCGCGTCATGACGGGGCCCCCGCTCCCAGCAGCCCGGCCACCCCGCGGGCCGCGGGCGGGGCCAGGTGCACGGCGCGCACGACGGTGAACGCGGTCAGCACGGAGACGAACGCCCATTCCCGCCAGGACCCGGTGGTGCCGAGCAGGGGGAGCCGGAACCGCCCGCCCGGCTGCCAGCACCAGAGGCGGCAGGGCGGGTCCGGCCGGAGGGGCCAGAGCAGGGCCACGCCGTTGTTGGTGAGGGCGTCGCCGAGGATGTGCACGGTCACCCCGATCGCCACGGACGCGGGGATCCACCACAGCCCGTCCCCCAGGACGGTGCCCAGCACCGCGGCGACGACGCCCAGCGCCCACGCGGACACCCGCCCGCCCCGCGGCAGCAGGCGCAGCGCCGTGGCGGCGACCGCCACGAGGAACGCGGCGATGACGCCCTGACCGACGCCGTAGGTGAGCCCGGCCACCGGCACCTGAATGGCCGCGGCGGCGACCGACAGCGCGGTGAACACGGCGATCCCCGCCAGCGAGTGCGTGCCCCTCCGGTGCCCGCCGGCCACCCTGCGGATGCCGCGCGCCATCAGCTCGGTCACGGGCGGCAGGGCGTGGGCGATGGTGGCGCGCGGGTGGTCCCAGTCGCTGATCAGAGCGGCCCCGGCGGTGGTGAGCGCGCCGAGCAGCTGCAGCTCCGGGGGCAGGTGCAGGGACGCGATCGGCGACGCCGGGCCGGTCAGCGCCAGCCAGGCCGCGGCGCCGGTCGCCGCGTGGGACGGACCCATCATGGGTGGGGTCCTCTCGTTCGCAGGACCGGGCCGCGTCACCGCGCCTGCGAGGGCCGGCGGGCGGCCCGCGGGGAAGGAAGAGGACCAGGGTGGCAGGCGGGGCGGACACGGTAAGGAGGCCGCCGCGGCCGGAGCGGGTCGAGGCGGCTGCCCGGCCGGGGGGGCGGCCGCCCGGCCCCTCACCCCGTCATCGCCAGCACCAGCGGGGCCAGCAGGGCGGTGAGCACGCCGGAGCAGGCCATGGCGAGGGCGGAGAACGCACCGGTCTTCGGCCCCTCGGCGAGGGCGCGGGCGGTGCCGATGCCGTGGGAGCTCACGCCGATGGCCAGGCCACGCACGCGGGGGTCGCGCACGCGCAGCCGGTCGAGCACCCAGGGGGCGAGCACGGCGCCGAGCACGCCGGTGAGCACGGGGAGCACGGCGGCGAGGGAGACGATCCCGCCGCCGGCGTCGGCCACCGCCATGGCGATCGGCGTCGTCGCGGACTTGGGGGCGAACGTGGCGGCCAGCGCGGCGTCCCCGCCCATCGCCCGCACGATCAGCACGGCGCTCACCATGGCGGTCAGCGAGCCGACGGTGACCCCGACGGCAACCGGCAGCAGCAGCTTCCGGATGTCAGGGCCGGCCCGGTACAGGGGGACGGCGAGCGCCACGGTGGCGGGGCCCAGCAGGAAGGTGAGGTAGCTGCCGCCGATCATGTAGGTCTCGTAGTCGATGCCGGTCAGGGCCAGGAACGCGGCCACCAGCACGATCGTCACGAGCACGGGCGTGAGCAGGGCGGTCTGCCCGGCGGCGAGCCACAGGCGGCGGGAGAGCACGGCGACGGCGAGGGTCAGCGCGATGCCGAACAGCGGTGTGTGCAGGAGCGCGTCCCAGGCCTCGGCGAGGGAGTCGGTGAGTTCGGCGGCGTTCATTGTGCGTCCTCCTTGTCCGTGAGGCGGCGGGCGAGCGGGGCCGCGACGCCGGCGGTGACCACCAGCCCCAGCAGCCAGGGCACCACGAAGCCGACCAGCATCAGCGCCCGGTGTTCCCCGATGAGGCCCAGCACCGCGACGACGCCGACGCCCGCCGGGACGAACAGCAGCGGCAGGTGCTGGAGCAGGTGATGGCTCGCCGTCATCACCGGCGCGTCCTCGGCCGGCCGGCGCCACGCGAGCAGGCCGAGCAGCAGGAGCATGCCCAGCACGGCCCCGGGGATCGGCAGGTGCAACGTGTCGGCCACGAGCGTGCCCGCCAGCTGGCAGAGCAGCAGGATCAGCAGGCCCTCGATCATCGGGGTTCACCTGCCTCGGACGGGCCCACGGGGGGCAGGCCGGGGACGACGCCGGTCCCCGCGGCGTCGAGGTGCGCCTGCAGGGCGCGCTGGGCGTCTGCGGCGCGCCCGGCGGCCAGCTGGGCGCAGATCTCGGCGTGCCCATCGAGGAGGCGGCGGGCGGCGTCGACGGATCCGCCGGTGGCGGCGTGGATGAGGCGGGCCAGGCGGGGGGCGAAGGTGCGCACGACCTCGTCGAAGGCGGCGTTGCCGCACGTGGCGATCACGTCCCGGTGGAACCGCACGTCCAGCGCGGAGAACGCCGCGAGGTCGCCGGCGTCCAGGGCGGCGCGCTGCTGCTCCAGGTTGGCGGTGAGCGTGGCGACGAGGGGCCCGACGGCGTCGGGCCGCGCGGCGACCGTGGCGAGGGCGGTGGACTCGAGGAGGCCGCGCAGGGCCGTGAGGTCGGCCACGCTCTGCGGCGTGAGGGCCTGCACGGCCGCGCCCTTCTTGGGGAGGAGCCGCACCAGGCCCCAGCGCTCGAGCTGGAGGAGGGCCTCCCGGGCCGGCGTCCGGGAGATGCCGGCCTCCGTGGAGAGCTGGACCTCGGTGAGCATCTCCCCCGCGGCGATCTCACCGCGGACGATGCGCCAGGCGACGTCGTGGGCCAGGCGGCCGGCAGCCGTGGCACGACTGCCCCATAAGGGGTCGGAGAGTGGAGTCATGCGCGCCAGAATAATCAGATGCATGCATGGATGTATGTATTGTGTCGGACTCGGAAGGCGCCCGGGTGGGGAGGGGCACAAGGTGCCGGCGCCTGTCGAAGCGGGCCTGCGGAGCGGCTGTCAGCCGAGTTCTGTGCCGGTCAGGGGTGCGCAGGGAGGGCGCGGTTGCGGGCGGCCCCGCCCCTGACTGGCCGTTGCGCACCGCGCGGCTGACGCTGCGCCCGTACCGGGAGGACGGCCTCGCCGGCCCTGCCGGATCGGTGTCCCAGCTGGACCTGGGGTTCGAGACGTACGGCCTGCACCGGGTGGTGGCGCAGATGGACGCCCGCAACCCGACGCCCGCCCGGATGGCCGGGACACTACACGCGGCATGAGGCTGGTCAGCCCGGTAGTCCACACCCGGTCAACCCCGCCGGCCCGCACGCGCGGCGAACTCGTCCAGACAGGCGAGCACCTCGGTGGCCAGCCACACCCGGTTCCGACGCTGAGCGGACGCGGCCTGCAGAGCGCCGGCCTCGACAAGCTGGTCCACGGCCCGCTGGGCGGCCGGGCGCGAGACACCCAGCGCCTGGGCCAGATGGTCCACGGTCACGGCCGGTTGCGCGATGATCACCGCGAGCGCCCGCCAGACCGCCGCGTCCCGCCGGGCGGTGAGCCGCTCGCGCCAGCCGGTCAGGGCCTCGTCCAGGTCCGCGACGAGCTCTCGGCCGTTGCCGACGGCGGCCAGGGCGGCCTGTGCGAAGCGGCGCACGATGGGCGCGGGGTCGCCGTCGCGGTAGGCGGTGAGGGCGTCGAAGTATCCGGCCGTGTCCGTGAGGAGTCCCGCGGAGAGGGGCACCCCCATGCGGGTGATCGCGCCGGCCCGGTGCAACACGGCGTGCACGAGGACCCGCCCGGTGCGGCCGTTGCCGTCCGCGAACGGGTGGATGGTCTCGAACTGGGCGTGCGCGATGGCGGCCTGCACGAGGGCGGGCACGTCCGTGCGTCGCAGATAGGCGAAGAGATCGTCCATCCCGGCACGCAGGCGCTCCGGGTGGGGCGGGACGAACTGCGCCGTGTGCGGCGTGGGCGCCCCGCCCCCGATCCACCCCTGCACGTCGCGGTAGGCGCCCGGCCGGGCATGCTCCTGACCGTCCATGAGGGCACGATGGGCGGCCAGCAGGGCGGGCTCTTCCAGGTCGGCGGCCAGCCGGGAAGCAGCGCCCATGGCCCTCACGTTCGCCGCCACGAGCGCTGTGTTCGGGCGGGTGCGTTCGCCGAGAGTCGCCAGGGCGAGGGCTCGCGCGCCCGCCGTGATGTGCTCGATCTGTGAGGAGGACGCGGACTCAGTGCGCAGGAGCACCGCGTCGATCGGGGCGATCTCTCCCGTGAGCCCCGGGAGGGCGTGGCTGATCTCGGCGTCGAAGCGCACGACGGCGGCCGTCGCCTCCTCGACCTCGGTCGCCAGATCAGAGGGCAGGTCGAGCCCGAGTCGGGCGATACGGGCCGGGAGCGCGGCTCGATATGGGCCTGCTGCACGCACGCGAGCGCTGCGGGAGCGCAGCCCGGCGTCATCCGGGCCCGCGGCCCAGGGGCGCTCTTCCCAGCCGACGGCCCACGGGGTCGGGCGCGGATCGTTGCTCATGCCGCCACCTTACGCAACGTTATGTCTAGAGCGTTGCGTACTTCTGGGCGTCGTGAGGTGGAAAGCCGTCAGCCCCGGGCCCGATGCTCCGAGGCGAGCATCGCGTAAGTGACGCCGTCCACCCAGCCGCGGGTGCGGTGCAGTGACTCCTCCTTGAAGGTGCCCTCGTGGCGCAGGCCGACCTTCTCCATCACGCGCAGGATGGGCGCGTTGTCCGCGAAGGCGTGAGCCTCCACGGGTCGGACGCCGAGGCCTGCGAAGGCGAGGTCCAGCAGGGCACAGGCCAGCTCGGTGGCGCGGCCCCGGCCGGCGTGGGCCTGGGCTATGGTCCAGCCGATCTCGGCCTGCGCGTCCCGGGCTTCCTCGCGCGGTGCGCCGCGAGGTCGAGGAGGGGCGTGGCCATGGGGTCACGGCAACGGGCGGCGGTGACGTCCCCTCCCCTACTCTCGGCCCCATGGACGTCACCTTCACTCCACTCGACCCGGCAGGCGCCGACCGGGACGCGCTCGTCGCCCTGCTCACCGAGAACGCGTGGCCGTTCCACACGCGCCCGCACGTCACCCGGCCGGAGGCGGAGGAGGCCGTCGACGGCGGCGCCTGGGAGGATGAGGACCACCGCACCTTCTGGATCGAGCATCCCGAGCACGGCCGCGTCGGCGTGGTGCGCCTGGAGGACCTTACCGACCCCACCCCCTTGTTCGACCTGCGCGTGGCGGAGCTGTTCCGCGGGCGCGGGCTCGGCGCGCAGATCCTCACCGCGCTCACCCGGCGCGTCTTCGAGACGATGCCCGCGGTGGACCGCTTCGAGGGCCAGACCCGCGAGGACAACGTCCCCATGCTGCGCACCTTCCGCCGGGCCGGCTGGGTCAAGGAGGCGCACTACCGGCGCGGCTGGCCCGTGGACGGCGGCGAGCCGCTCGCGTCCGTGGCCTACGCAATGTTGCGCCAGGACTGGGCGTCCGGCACGACGACGCCGGTCCCCGCCGACGTCGACGCCCCGCCTCCGGCGGGGCGCAAGGAGGGCGCGGCTGCGGGCGGCCGCGCCCCTGACTGGCCGTTGCCCACCGCGCGGCTGACGCTGCGGCCGCACCGGGAGGACGACCGCGGCTGGTTGCAGGAGATGTACACGCAGCCCGAGGTGGTGCACCACCTGCTGGACGAGCCCTGGGACGAGGCGACCGCGCGGGAGAAGCTGGCCAAGCGGATCACGTGGGACGACCTCGGAGGCCCGTCCGGGGCGGTGTCCCTGGTGGTGGAGCACGCGGGCGTCCCCGTGGGTGACGTGATCCTGTGGCTGACGGACCGCGAGCGCGGTGTCGCGGAGATCGGCTGGGCTCTGGATCCGCGGCATGCTGGTCAGGGCTTCGCCCGGGAGGCCGCGGCTGCGCTGCTGGACCTGGGGTTCGAGACGTCTGGCCTGCACCGGGTGGTGGCACAGATGGATGCCCGCAACACGGCGTCCGCCCGACTGGCCGAGACGCTCGGTATGCGTCGAGAGGCACACCACCGCCAGAACTGGTGGAGCAAGGGCGAGTGGACGGACACCCTCGTCTACGCGATGCTCGCGAGCGACCGGGGGGTGAGGGGCCATCTATGACGACGAACGGACTTCTACGCTCACCCCATGTAGCTCGAGACCGTGAGGGGATGGACTCGTGAGGCTCACCAGGTGCGCGGACCGAGATCCTCGAGGATCTCCAGGTCGAGAAGCCACTCGTCAGGGCGGGGAGTCTCGGGGAGCACCGGCTCGTAGGCGCCGACGTAGACGACCTCCCCCAAGCCGAGGCCGGTGGCCTCCTCCGGCTCCAGGATCGTCAGGTCAGCGTGGCCGGGGACGCGGTCGATCTCGGCGAGCCGCCCCGAGGGCCACACCTCGTGTACCGCCCTCACAACGGCCCGCACACGACGCAACGGGATCGACCCGGCGGGGCTGCCGTCGTCGTGATAGGTGACGACCCAGCCTGCAGAGGCCAGGGGCCCAGCCTGACTCACTCCCCGGGAGGGCAGCAGGATCAGCTCGTGGACTTCCCCCACGGCGATCGAGTCACCGCAGCATTCCTGCTCCCAGTCCGAGAGCGAGGCGCGGCCGACGGCGCCGACGGTGATGTCCATGGTCGGAGTGTAGGGGCGGGGCCTCACCCGAGGGCGCGCGGGGCGTCTTCACCGGTGATGCTGGGGATTGGACTTGAGGCCAGGCGAGTGAAGGCCCGGACAACTCACCCTCACCGCGTACATAGGATCGACGCCATGACGCGAACGGGAGCCTTCACCATCGCGGGACTGGCCGCCTTCGCTATCTCCACCGGCATCCTCGTTCTCCTGCTGATCACGGGCTCGGAGACGCCTCGGGAGACGCTGGCCTTCTTCGCCCTGATCATCGGCTGCTACGCACTGTCCGCGCTCTGCTTCACTGCGGCGAAACGCGTTCTACTGGCGCTGCTGTCCGGCGCGCTGGCTGTCGTCAGCTTCCCGCTCGCCCTGTTCATCGGGTACGTCGTGGAGATGCTCCAGAGCCAGCAGTGACACCGCCCGGGGCGCGCGTCACCCGGGGCGCGCCGCCCTCGCTCCAGCGGAACAGGGTGAGGTGCCACAGTCCGGGGACCGTGCGAGACGGGCCACCTCCACGCGCACCGACGTGGCCCTGTGCGAGCGGCTCGGGTTCCGCGAGACCGTACCCGGCGCGTGGGCACCCGCGACCCGGGAGTGACATCATGGACCTCGGCTCGCGCTGATACCGGATCTCGTGATGTGACACCAGGTATCGTGAGCCACGCCACTACACTGTGCCTCCACCGATAAAGGAGCAACCCCTCCATGCCGACCCTGCGAACCGTCTCCCTCTCCGCCGCCACGCGGGAGGATCACCTCGCCCGCCTCCGGGCCACCAGCCCGGAGGCCCCCCTCGACATCCTGATCGTCGGCGGCGGCTCCACCGGCGTGGGCGCCGCGTTCGACGCGGCCACCCGCGGCCTCGACGTGGGCATCGTCGAGGCCCGCGACTGGGCCTCCGGGACGTCGTCCCGCTCCTCCCGCCTCATGCACGGTGGCCTGCGCTACCTCGAGATGCTGGACGTCAAGCTGGTGTATGAGGCGCTGCGGGAGCGCGACCTGCTGCTCACCCAGACCGCGCCCCACCTGGTGCGCCCCCTGCGCTTCGTCTTCCCGTTCTTCCACAAGGTGATCGACCGCGGCTTCATCGGCGCCGGCGTCACCATGTACGACGCCATGCAGTCGCTCGGCCGCCGCCGCGCGATGGGCGCGCACCGCCATCTCAGCCGCCGCTCCATGGCCGCGACCTTCCCCTCCCTCGATGACGAGAAGATCGTCGGCGCGGTGGAGTACGCCGACGCCCAGTTCGACGACGCCCGCCTGGCCATGATGCTCGTGCGCTCCGCCGTGGACCACGGCGCCGTGGCCGCCAACTACACCGCCGTCACCGGCTACCTGCGCGGCGACGACGGCCGTGTGCAGGGCGTGCGTGTCCGCGAGGAGACCTCCGGCGAGGAGTTCGACGTGCACGCGCGCGCCGTCATCCTGGCCGGGGGCGTCTGGACCCAGGAGCAGCAGGAGCTGGCCGAGGCCGACGGCGGCCTCGAGGTGCTCGCGTCCAAGGGCGCCCACATCACCGTGCCCCGCGACCGCATCCGCGCCGACGCCGCCACCGGCGTGATCACCAAGACGGAGAAGTCCGTGCTGTTCCTCATCCCGTGGGACGAGTACTGGGTGATCGGTACCACGGACACCCCGTGGGCGGAGGACGTGGCCCATCCGGCCACCACCGCGGACGACATCGACTACATCCTCGAGCACGCCAACGCGGTGCTGAAGGAGGACCTCACGCGAGACGACGTGATCGCCACGTACGCCGGCCTGCGCCCGCTCCTGCAGCCGGTCACCGGATCCGACGGCGGCTCCACCAAGATCTCCCGTGAGCACACCGTCACCGAGGTGGCCCCCGGCCTCACCGCCGTGGCCGGCGGCAAGTGGACCACGTACCGGGCCATGGCCGAGGACGTCGTGGACTTCGTGGTGCGCGAGACCCACCCGACCCGTCCCAGCCTCACCGAGCACATCCCCGTGCTCGGCGGCCTCGGCTACTCGGAGATCGAGGCGGAGGCGGACCGCATCGCCGCCGACTACGGCCTGGACGAGGCCCGCGTGGACCGGCTCCTGTTCCGCTACGGCACCGTGCTGCGCCATGTGCTCGACCTGATCGACGGCGACCCGTCCCTGAGCGTCCCTCTCGCCGAGGCGCCGCGCTACCTGCGCGCCGAGATCGTCTACGCGGCCCGAGCCGAGGGCGTCGTCCACCTGGACGACGTCATCGAGCGCCGCACGCGCCTGTCCACCGAGGTCCGCGACCGCGGCGTCGCCGCGGCCGAGGAGATCGCGTCCCTCGTGGCCCCCGAGCTGGGCTGGGATGAAGAGCGCATCGCCGGTGAGATCCGGGCGTACAAGAACCTCGTCGCCGCCCGCCTCCGCGGTGAGACCGCCCACGACGACGTCACCGCCGCCGCCGCGCTCGCAGCCGCCGACGCCGCCCCCGTCCACGGAAAGGAGCCCGTCCATGGGCACGATCTTCCTGCATGAGATCGCCGGCACGGCGATCCTCCTCCTGCTCGGCGTCGGCGTCGTCGCCAACGTCGTCCTGACGAAGACCAAGGGCAACGGCGGAGGCTGGCTGCTCATCAGCTTCGGCTGGGGGCTGGGCGTCTTCGCGGGCGTCTACGTCGCTGCCGCGACCGGTGCGCACCTGAACCCCGCCGTGACCGTCGGCCTGCTCGTCAGCGGCGCCGAGGAGTACGCCCCCGGCATCGCCGTGACCCTCGGCACCACGCTCGCGTACTTCGCGGCGCAGCTGATCGGCGCCTTCCTCGGCGCGGCCCTGGCCTGGCTGGCCTACCGCGACCACTACCAGGCGGAGACGGACCAGGGCGCGATCCTGGGCACGTTCGCCACAGGTCCCGAGATCCGCAACCCGCTGTGGAACATGGTCACCGAGGTGATCGCCACGTTCGTCCTGGTGTTCGTGATCCTGCTCTTCGGCTCCACCCCCTCCGGGCTCGGCCCGCTCGCGGTGGCCCTGCTCGTCGTCGCGATCGGCGCGAGCCTGGGCGGCCCCACGGGGTACGCCATCAACCCGGCGCGCGACCTGGGCCCCCGCCTGTTCCACGCCGTCGCGCCGATCCGGCACAAGGGCGGCTCGGACTGGGGCTACGCCTGGGTGCCGATCGTCGGCCCGCTCGTCGGCGCCGTCCTGGCCGGCCTCGCCGCGCCTCTGTTCGTCTGAGCGGTCTGCCCGCCACCCCCACACCCCCGTGACCACCTCCGAAGGAGTAGGACATGACCACCCCCCGCTACGTGATGGCCATCGACCAGGGCACCACGTCCACGCGCGCGATCCTCTTCGACCACAGTGGGGCCATCGTGTCCACTGGTCAGCGCGAACACGAGCAGATCTTCCCGCGCGCCGGCTGGGTGGAGCACGACCCGGTGGAGATCTGGAAGAACACCCGCGAGGTCATCGGCGAGGCCCTGGCCCGCGCCGAGGTGACCCGGCACGACGTCGCCGCCGTGGGCATCACGAACCAGCGTGAGACCACCGTGGTGTGGGACCGCAACACCGGCAAGCCGGTGTACAACGCCATCGTGTGGCAGGACACCCGCACCGACCGCCTCTGCGAGCGCCTCGCCGGCGACGTCGGCGCGGACCGCTACAAGGAGCGCGTCGGGCTGCCCCTGGCCACGTACTTCTCCGGCCCCAAGGTGGCCTGGATTCTGGAGAACGTGGACGGTGCCCGGGAGGCCGCCGAGAACGGCGACCTCATCTTCGGCACCACGGACTCGTGGCTCGTGTGGAATCTCACCGGCGGCGGCGAGGGCGGCCGGCACGTCACCGACGTCACCAACGCCTCCCGCACCATGCTGATGAACCTGGACACCCTCGACTGGAACGAGGAGATCTGCGCGGACATGGGCATCCCGATGTCCATGCTTCCGGAGATCGTCAGCTCCTCCGCCGAGGTGGGCACCGTATCCGGCCAGCAGCTGCTGCGCGAGACGCCGATCACCGGCATCCTGGGCGACCAGCACGCGGCGACCTTCGGCCAGGCGTGCTTCGAGGTCGGCCAGGCCAAGAACACGTACGGCACCGGCAACTTCATGCTGATCAACACCGGCGAGGAGCCGGTGCACTCGGACAACGGCCTGCTCACCACGGTGGCGTACCGCATTGGCGACCAGAAGCCGGTGTACGCGCTGGAGGGCTCGATCGCCGTCACCGGCTCGCTGATCCAGTGGCTGCGGGACAACCTCGGGATGATCGGCAGCGCCCCGGAGGTCGAGACCCTGGCCGCCGGCGTGGAGGACAACGGCGGCGTGTACTTCGTCCCCGCGTTCTCCGGCCTCTTCGCCCCGCACTGGGACGCCGCGGCCCGCGGCGTCATGGTGGGCATGACCCGTTACGTCAACAAGGGGCACATCGCCCGCGCGGCGCTCGAGGCCACCGCCTTCCAGAGCCGCGAGGTCCTGGACGCCATGAACGCGGACTCCGGCGTGGACCTCACCGAACTGAAGGTCGACGGTGGCATGGTCGCCAACGAGCTGCTCATGCAGTTCCAGGCGGACCTGCTGCGCGTGCCCGTCGTGCGCCCCAAGGTCATCGAGACCACCGCTCTCGGCGCCGCCTACGCCGCAGGCCTGGCGGTGGGGTTCTGGGCGTCCCAGGACGAGCTCGTGGCCAACTGGGAAGAGGACAAGCGCTGGGAGCCCACCACGGACGAGGAGGAGGTTGAGCGCGCCCTGCGGCTGTGGAAGAAGGCCGTGGAACGCTCCCGCGACTGGGTCGACGAGGACGTCGAGTCGGCCCAGGGCTGAGCCGTCCGGTCCGTAGGTCGGTCCGGCCGGCCCCGGGCCGGTCCGGGCCGGTCCGGGCCCTCCAGAAGGACCCCGAGCAGCACTACCCCCTCGTCGGCCGCCTGCGCGCGGAGCGGGGTGGATTCGGTGCCGTTGCCATCGGCGCAGTGGCCAGGCCCGAGGTGCCCGGCTGCTCCGACGTCAAGCTGTCCTCACCCAGGGCGGCCTCTTCCCCCGCCGCTTCCGCCCAAGGCGGCGGTGGCCAGGCAGGCGAAGTAGTCCGCATCCACGTTCCGGCTGTCCTTGATGGCGCTCCGCTGTGGAATCTCCTCGGAGAGGTTCTCCACGGCCGCGTTGTTCGCCGAGGCCACCACCATTTCGAAGCCGACCACCTCAGGCCGGAGTTCGCGCGCCCGTCGTCGCATCCTGCCCTCGCCGGTCCACTCATGGGTGCGTTCGGTGAGGGCGTCGAATGGATTCTCACACGCCGACAATCGGCGTGCTCGTTCGACGACGTTGGACGCCAGGATGTCCCGGAGCGTCGTCGTCTTGCCGGTTCCGGGGAGGCCGTTCACACCCATCAGACCTGGCCCGCCCGCCTCGACGACGTCGGCCCGCGCGACGACATCAATGCGGGCGGCTTGCAGGTGCCCCGTATGCTCGTGGGCGGTCACATTCGAGGAACTCAGCGGTGGCTGCTGTGCCTGGATGGCGCACTTGCCCTCCTCCCCGAGGCTCGGCGCGAGCATTCCATCCCCCGTCTGACCTTTGCCCTCTCTTCCCCCCCCCCCCCCGGACAACGACGTCCGTTCAGTTCCGGTTCAGTCCGAACCGGCGCGTCATCAAAGCCTCCTTGTAGTGCTTCTCCGCGGCGTCGATCTGGGCCTGCGGGGTATTGGAGCCGAACACGCGCAACAGACTGAACGTGTACCGCTCCGGCTGGGCGGGGTCGAGCTCCAGGGCATCCCCGAGCTCCAGGGCATCCCGGAGGGCGACGTTCCCGCCATGCCCGTCACGGCCGTAGGCCTCCCACCGTCCGAGCACACCACGCTCACCGTCGGCCTTGCCCACGTAGCACTGGCCCGCGGTCTCGTCGGCGATCAGGTAGATCCCGCGTACGGCCTCCAGGGCGGTGCGCCAGCCTGCGTAGCGGGGGTCACCATTGACTGCAGGTCCCCGTAGCTGAGCAGCACGTGGTCGAAGCCGGGGAACGCCTCGGTGCTGGGGTCCGCGATCTCGAGGACGGGGAACCGCGCCGCCAGGGGGCCGCGCTTGGCCCAGTTCACGGGGTCTGCGGACCACTCCACCACCAGGCGCTCCTCGAGGGAGGCCAACAGCGGCACCGGCGCAACGTCGTAGTACCGGTGCCGCTCCGTGCGCTCAGCCACGGCCTCCCCGCGGTTCTCGTACACGGCGGTGAGGCGAGAACGACGCCCGCCCTCCCCCATGAAGATCAGCCAGTGGCGGGCGGGCTCCTTCGGGAACTTCCCCACGTGGTGCTGCTCCCGCGTGTAGGCGAGCACGCGCTCCGGAGTGGCTGCCGCCCGCGATGGCAGCCCCGACTCCTTGTAGGTGTGCCGGATGGCCAGGACGTCGTGCGGGTCGAGGCCGGCGGCGCCGAGGACCGCACCGAGGGAGAGGACGAAGGGCTCGGGGACGAGCTGGGGGGACTCCATGGAACCCCATTCTGCCGAGGACTCCTGATCGCCCTTCCATTGCGATGAGCCCTCAGCCACAATCACCGTGACGCCTTCCAGCGGAAGAGGAACCCATGACCGCTCCCCAGCTGCACCTGCCCCGCACCGTCGCCTCAGACCAGACCGAGCTTGCCGTCGACCTGCTGAAGGTCTACTTCGAATCCAGGAAGTTCATCGGCAGCCAATGGGACGGGTTCGACCCGAGCGGGACGCGCGCAGTGTCTGCGAACGTGTTCACCTCCGACGACGTCGCCTCCGCCGCCCTGCTGAACACGCCAGTGCCAGGTCGTGCCGTCGCGCATCTGCTCATCAGCCAGAGGGAGCGTTTCTCGGAGCTGCTCAGGGCCGTCGGGCCTGACCGCGACTTCATCGACGTCGACCCGGACCCGTCCGGCAAGGACATGGCACCGGTGTACGAGCTCTACGAGGCGCTGAAAACCCTGCCGAAGGTCGGGCCGACAATCGCCTCCAAGCTGGTCGCCCGCAAGCGGCCGCGACTCTTCCCGATCGTCGACGCCGAGCTGCGCCAGACCGTCTTCTATGAGGTGCGGCAGGACACCCACAGGGGGCGTCAGCTGCTGCATGCGGAGTTCTCGGCCCAAGACAGGACCCTCTGGAAGCGACTCGCGTCCTACCATTCGGCGGCGTCACTGCCCACCGAGGTCTCGGTACTCCGGGTCTTCGATGTCCTCGCCTGGATGGAGGCCAAGGCGTACTGGGGGCCAGTCCCATGATCAGCCCTCGGAGGAGACCAGCACCGCTAGCCTGGGGCGGGACTGCCCGCCGCGCTGCCTATCCCGACCCCTCCAAATCCCCTCCACTATGCGCGCCAGCACCCCGGTCAGCAGTTCGACGTCGGCCGGCACGTCCTCGTCGCTGTTCAGCTCGCACTCTTCGTGAGGGATCCCGTCCACGGAGGGCACGAAGAGCATGGCGTAGGCACGACCTCCTTGCAGTTGGTGAAGCCATGGCCTGCCACGGCAAGCACGTCGACGCCGTTCAGGCCGAGGCCTTTGCCCACCCTGCGGACCAGGGAGGAACTCTCGGTGAAGTACGGGCTCTGCGCCTACAAGTGGGTCATCTGCAGGGCGATCGCCATACGCTCTATCTTCTTCACCAAGCTAAACCCAACAGCGGCGATCCGCGGCTTCTTAGTGATCTTCGGCATGGGCTTCGCGGCCCGTCCGGTCGGCGCGTTCAGGTTAAGCATCCTCGACGACCTCTGAGGCCGACGCCCCACGTTGGTCCTCCCCGTGGTGCTGAGAGGCGCCGCGACCGGGGCCATTGACCTGCTGCCGACCTGCGCATGCATCGGCTTGGCTGCGCCGATCATCCTGGCCGTCCTGCGCCTCCTACAGGGCCTGGCCGTGAGCGGCGGTTGATGCGGGCCGCCGCCGTCGCGATCGAGCACGCACTACGCGCAGCGCGGCCGCTACGCCGCCATGATGCAGCTCGGCTTCCCCGCAAGGGACCCTGATCCCCTCCGGCGTCTTCGCGCTGGCGCTCATGCTCCCCACGGAGTTCGTAGACGCATGGGGCTGGCGCTTACTGTTCCTCTTCGCATGCCGATCCTGGCCATCGCCCTGTGCATTTGGGTGAAGATGTAGGGGTCGCCGGTCTGCGAGGAGCTCCAGAATCTCGGCGGCCGCCCAATCATGGCGATCATGGCCGCGCTTCTGGGCTCTGGCAGTTTCTACGCGACGAACACCTTAGCGTTCAGCTACGCCACCAACACGCTCGGTGTGTACCGCCTGGCCATGATCAACGCGACCCTGGTAGCCGCCGTCGTGCCAATTCTCGTGATCCTGCTCGTCGGCCGCGTGGATGCGTCCTGGGGCCCGGACCGAGTGACCATGGCTGGCGGCATCAACACGGCGCCAGCGGCGTGGCCACTATTCGCCCCTGATCGACATCGGCCAGGCATGGGCCATCACCTCGGCCGCGTCCACAGGCATCGGACTGCTGTCCATCACCTACGCGGTGACGGGCAGCATTCTCACTGAGCGATTCCCGGCCGAGTACCGCAACTCCGACACCACTGTCGGCTACAACCCGGCCGGCGCAACCTCCGACTTCCTGCGCTCCAAAGCCTCCTGGCTGATCGTCACGCAACCCCGTGTAGACGTTCACCCCGGCCATCATCTCATCATCCTCGTGGTCAGCTCCCCGCTGTCCGCAATCGGCGCCTTAATCGGCGAGCGGCTGCGGGTGACGGACGAGGCGGCGGTGCGAGCGGGCTGAGGTTGCCTGCCCCCACGGACGCCGATGACGCCGCACCCTTGGAGTGGTCCGGCGCCGCTGTGCGCGGGACGGGCTGGCCCAAAAGTCACCGGCTTCGTTGCCCTTATGTAACGCAATGAGGCGGTACAAACTATGTCCTGCTACCTGGATGTCAAGCCGTTCACTGACACTGACTACCCGCATAGCGTCTGCTATTTGGGCGCACCACAGTCCCTAGGGCGTGTTGCTAAAGTAGGGTAGTCAGCCAGTGCAGTGTCGCTGCGAGGCTGAGCCCGGCGTGATAGTTCCGGGCGTACTTGTCCGAACGCATCGCGATCCCTCGCCACTGTTTGAGCCGGTTGAAGCACCGCTCCACGACATTGCGTCCCCGGTAGCGCTGGCGCTGGTCTTCACCGAAGTCGATCGGTCTTCCTGGGCGGCGGCGCCGGTGCGCGATCTGATCGGCCCGCTCGGGGATCGTGGCCGCGATGCCATGCCGGCGCAGCCAAGCCCGGTTCGCCTTCGAGGGGTAGCCCTTGTCCGCAATCAGGCGGTCAGGCCGTATCCGGGGCCGCCCACGGGCCCCGGCAACGCTGATCTGCTCCATCGTGGTGGCCAGCATCGAGGTGTCCGCGACCTGGCCGCCGGTCACCACGAACGCCAGCACCCTGCCCTTGCCATCACAGACCAGATGAGACTTCGTCGTCAGACCGCCGCGGGAGCGTCCGATGGCATGATCAGCCGGCTCGTCCCCGGATTTCTTGTAGTTCATCCAGGCCCCCTGTGGGGCGGGGCAGGGTCGCCCCGTGCTGGTGGACGCGCACGATCGTGGAATCGATCGAGGCCACCCAGTCCAGCTCGCCAGCCTGCTGTGCCATGGACTGGGTCTTCTCCAGCACCCGCTCCCACACGCCCTGGGCGGCCCACCGGTTGAAGTTCTTGTAGATCGTGTTCCAGTTCCCGAACCGCTCGGGCAGATCCCGCCACGGCGCCCCGGTGCGGAAGCGCCACGCGGTGGCCTCGACCACCGCGCGCCGATCCACGGGCGGACGCCCGGTGGTCTTGGCTTCGGGGAACAGTGGGCCGATCACGGCCCAGACCTCGTCCGAGATGACATCACGCGACATGACCCCAGACTCGCGCATCCACGTCCCCGAACCCTTTAGCAACACGCCCTAGGGCAACCTGAACAACATGCTCGCCGCGTTGACCATCACGAGGTAGCGCCCTCCGATGCCAAGTGTTTGCTTGAAGTTCCTCGCAACGCAGCCCATCCGAGCCCTCACATAACACCCGAGCTCACAGGAGGGAACTCTCGTTAAGCAAAGCACGTACACGAATGGTGTTTTTAAAAACATTACCAGGGTACGAATTATCCGGAAAATTCTCCACAAGCGCGGCGACGATCCTCTCGCACTCGTCCTCGATCCACGAATCATAGTTCTCGATGGCAAACTCAGAGGAACTTAGATTAGTAGTTCCAATACCCCTCAAGATCAGGTGCGAAATTACACGCTTGCCATGAATTATAACTCCATTCTTCACCCCCTCCGTAAGAGGCTCTAGCTCACCGAGCTTATTCTCGACTACCTGATTCACCAGCACAGATGAAACAAGGAGTCGCGGATCAGTGGAAGGATTAAAAATCGTTCTATACCTGTCCGAGAAGAGTTGTGAAATCTCGCGTTTGACCAAGACACTCAGTTCCACATCCCGGTGCGCGCAGGCCAGAGCGATTGCCGCGCTGCGGACGTCAATTCTCTTATCGGAGGACTCCGTGAGAACATCCTCGCCCGACCGCAAAAGATACTCGAAACCCATTACCTTAATTTCGGACTTAAGGCGATGCTGTTCGGCGTCAAGGAATGCGAAATCTTGGGTAGAAACATCATTCTGGGTGTTGGCGTATCGAGTTACGAGCCTACCGAACTCGGCTTCTTCATCACTCACGACAATACAACGAATCATTACCGAGGCTGCCTCGAGAAAATCAAGGCTACCCTCGCTCTTAGAAATCCGTCCGATCGTAGAGACGGTCTGGGCCCCGTTCACAATAGATACACCCTTGGCAGTGAAGTACCCCGCTTCGCGGGTCGCAGACCCCGCGGGAGCAACCTGCATATCACGGACCACCATAGTAATTCCGTTGTTAAAGTAGGCAAAGTTTTCAGGCTCGGATGTGAGGGTCTTTCTAATGCCGTCGTTGATATCGGACCGTGGGATAACTAGGCGAATATTCTCTGCGAAAAGCTTGTGTTCATGGTCACGATACCACTGGGCAATCTGGGCAGCGTCTACACGCCCGTAAACCATCCGCCTGGGTTCATCGATCTTCCCCCAATTAAAAATCTGCATGTTGAGGTCAAGATCCATAGGCTCTCGCTCAACAATAGAGTCAAAGAGAGCACCTTGACCCAAGTGTACAAAACTCGCAATGGGCTCACTTGCTCCCCCTTCATTAACTGATGACAAAAGTTCATTCATAGACTCTTGCTGTTCCGTGGGGAGCTCTTCCTGCGCAGTTGTTACAGCAATGAAGCGCATCCGGGTGCCTGGTTTCTTCAAAATATCCGATACTGCCATACGCATTTCAGGAGATGCACTCACGGGGACGTTATCCGTCCTGATGCCTAGCAGGGTTTCGACTCCGCGGCGAAACTTTAGCAGTCCGGCCAGGTCCATTGTGCCCGATCCGTCCTGACGCCACTTTGACTGAACCAGAACGACCAACTGGGACACAAAATCAATCCCAATCGCGTCGATCCCGCGGTCCTCGCCACCGTCGATTACTTCGACAATACGCTGATTCCCACTGTCGCTTGACTCAGGAATCGTGAGATCTACGGCATAGCGGGCAAGCAAGCGGGAAAGGTTATTTACATCCGAAAGGTTTGCGTCCCAATAATCCGTCGAGTACAGCTCGCGGATACGAGTTGCGATTTGGTCCACGTGGAACTTGCTCACCTAGGGCTCCTTAGCCATCCATCAGGGGCCTAGAACCCCCCAGAACCCCCGCCATCCTGTGCGAGGTTGCTGAAGCGACTGTAGTGCCCCTGGAACCCCACCACAATGGTCTTCGTGGGGCCGTTCCTGTGCTTGGCCACGATCAGGTCCGCCTCGCCGGCGCGGGGGGACTCCTTGTCGTACACGTCCTCACGGTGGAGCAGGATCACCATGTCCGCGTCCTGCTCGATCGAGCCGGACTCGCGCAGGTCGGACACCTGCGGCCGCTTGTCCGTGCGCTGCTCACTGCCACGGTTCAACTGGCTCAACGCGATGACCGGCACGTCGAGCTCCTTGGCCAGCAGCTTGAGAGCACGGGAGAACTCGGCGACCTCCTGCTGACGGGACTCGACCTTCTTGCCCGAGCTCATGAGCTGCAGGTAGTCCAGCACCACCATCTTGAGGTTGTTCTTCTGCTTGAGCCGCCGACACTTGGCGCGGATCTCCATCATGGTCATGTTCGGGGAGTCGTCGATGAAGAACGGCGCCTCGTTCAGTCGCCCCACGGTTGCCGCGATCTTGGACCACTGGTCGTCCCGGATGGTGCCCTTGCGCAGGTCCTGCAGCGCGATCGTCGCCTCGGCGCTCAAGAGCCTCATGGCGATCTCGTTCTTGCCCATCTCGAGGCTGAAGAACACGGTGGCCATGTTGTGGTGGATGGCCGCGGCTCGCGCGAAGTCCAGCGCGAGCGTGGACTTGCCGACGGCGGGGCGCGCCGCGATCACGATCATCTGCCCGCCGTGCAGGCCCTGCGTCAGCTCGTCGAAGTCGTAGAAGTCGGTGGGGACGCCCGTCAGGCCCTCCCCCTGGTTGCCGGCCGCCTCGATCTCGTCGACGGCGTGCTCCATGATCTCCGCGAGGCGCACGTAGTCCTCGGACTGGCGGTTCTCCGCCACCTTGTAGATCTCAGACTGCGCTTCGTTGACGATCTCCTCGACCTCGCCGTCGCCCTGATACCCCAGCTGGGTGATCTTGGTGCCGGCGGTGACGAGGCGCCGCAGGACGGCCTTCTCCGCCACGATCTCCGCGTAGAAGCTGGCGTTGGCGGCGGTGGGCACGGACTGGATCAGCTCGTGCAGCACGGCGGGGCCGCCCACGCGGCTGAGCTCCTGGCGCTTGTTCAGCAGGTCCGCCACGGTGACGGCGTCCGCGGGCTCACCGCGGCCGTAGAGGTCGATGATCGCCTCGTAGATCATCTCGTGGCTCGGCCGGTAGAAGTCGTGGCCGCGCAGCAGCTCCACCACGTCCGCGATCGCGTCCTTGGAGAGCATCATGCCGCCCAGCACCGAGCGCTCCGCCTCCAGGTCCTGGGGCGGCAGGAAGCGTTCAGAGGAACGGCCGCCGTCGTAGGAGCCCGAGTCTCCGTAGTTCTCAGTCAACGTCCGGAGACTCCCTTCCCACAGCCCGCACGACGGCGGCCCTCGCCGGTCTTCCCGGCCCTGATTCCTCTGTTGTCACCGCCCGTGCCGTCGCACCCTCCTGCAGGCGGACGGTGCGACGGTCCCCGGGGCGACGGTCCGAGCGGATGCGCGCCTGTCAGTGGTCACCTGCGGCCAATACCCGCCCTCGCGTTGGGGATACCACGCGACACTACGCGCGCCGTGGAGGCTGGGCAACCGCGTTTCCCACAGGCCTTGTGGACAACGTGTGGATTCGGCGGCGTGTCGTGTGGATCGCCTGGGGACCGCTCTGGGGACAACCGCTCAGCCACTCCCAGAATCCGGCTCTGACCTGGGACGATGCGATCCCCAGAGCTGTGGAGGAAGATTCTCCGCCCCCCCTTTCGGGCCCGACCGCGGGACTTGACAGCACCCTCGTTTGCGCCCTCATCACACCGCCTGGTACACGCCTATCCACACCGTCATCCACACCCTCCACATCTGTGGACAACTCCTGTGGACAAGGTGCCCGGATCTGGGGACGGCGAAGTTGACAGCGTCTGCGCGCGGCCCCGGGTCCTCCCCGTGCCCACCTCTCCCGGCCGCCCCGGACCGCCCGGCACCGATGACTCACGCACGTCGGTGACCCGCCCCAGAGTCATTGGACGGAACGTGAGCACGGTGCTTGGGTGGAACCCGTCGTCGTGTCGTCCGCCACAGTGAGGAGTCCGCCGTGCCCCCGGCCACCACCGCTCCCTCCCCGGCCTCGCTCCCCCTCGACGGCGTCCTCGTCGCCGACTTCTCCCGCGTCCTCGCCGGCCCGCTCGCCACCATGACGCTGGCGGACCTCGGGGCGCGCGTCATCAAGGTGGAGCACCCCAAGCGCGGCGACGACACCCGCGGCTGGGCCCCGCCCCGCTCGGCGACGGGCGCCACCTACTTCGAGTCCGTGAACCGCAACAAGGAGTCGGTCGGCTGGGACCTGAAGGACCCCGAGGACCAGCGGCGGGCCGCCGCCCTGGCCGCCCGGGCCGACGTCGTGGTCCACAACCTCAAGCCCGGCACCATGGAGCGCCTCGGTCTGGGCTACGACGACGTCGCGCGGGAGAACCCGTCCGTGGTCTACGCCGCCGTCTCCGGCTTCGGCGACCGCGAGGGCCGGGACCTGCCCGGCTACGACTTCATCGTCCAGGCCGCGGGCGGTCTCATGAGCATCACCGGCGAACCGGACGCCCCGATGAAGGCGGGCGTCGCCCTCGTGGACGTGCTCACGGCCAAAGACCTCACCGCCGGCGTGCTCGCGGCCCTGCTGCGCCGCGAGCGCACCGGAGAGGGCGCCCACCTGCGGCTGAACCTGCTCTCCTCGCTGCAGGGGGCGCTCGCCAACCAGGGCCAGGCCTGGCTCGGCGCCGGCGTCGTCCCGCGGCGGATGGGCAACGACCACCCCTCGATCGCCCCCTATCAGCTGCTGGCGTGCCGGGACGCGCCGCTCGCCGTCGCCATCGGCAACGACGCGCAGTTCCGCACCTTCGCCGCAGCCCTCGGCGTCCCCGAGCTCGCCGAGGACCCGCGCTTCACCACGAACACGGACCGCGTCGAGCACCGCGAGGAGCTGCGCACCGCCCTGGAGGACGCACTCTCGGCCGAGACGGCGGCCCACTGGCGGGACGTGCTGCAGGCCGAACGGCTCCCGGTCGGCCTCGTGTCCACCGTCGCCGAGGGCGTCGAGCTGGCCGAGTCCCTCGGACTCGAGCCGACCGTCGAGGTCCAGGACCGCTCCGGCGCCCCCGCCGGCCGGCAGTTCCGCCACCCGGTGCAGTGGGACCCGCCCGTCGCGCACCCGCGCCACGCGCCCCCCGCGCTCGGCGCGGACACGGCGGCCGTCAACACCTGGCTCGACGCCCGCTGACCACCCCGCAGAGAGGACCCCCGCCATGACCACCCCGTTCCACGCCGAAGCCGACTCGTTCCTCGGCCGCGCCGACGTCGTCGGCCTGGACTCCCTGTTCTCCGCCGAGGAGAAGGCCGTCGCGCTGCAGGTGCGCGGCTTCGTGGACGAGCACATCCGCCCGCACATCGCCCGCTGGTACGACGACGCCGTGTTCCCCCGCGAGATCGTCCCCGAGCTGGGCCGTCTCGGCGTGCTCGGCATGCCCTACGAGGGCCACGGCATGCCCGGCCGCTCGGCGGTGGAGTACGGCCTCGCCGCCCAGGAGCTCGAGGCCGGCGACTCCGGCCTGCGCACCTTCGTCTCCGTGCAGGGCTCGCTCGCGATGGGCGCGATCCACAAGCACGGCTCCGAGGAGCAGAAGGCGCAGTGGCTGCCGCGCATGACCATCGGCGAGGCGGTCGGCTGCTTCGGCCTCACCGAGCCGGGCGCCGGCTCGGACCCGGCCTCCATGACGACGACGGCCCGCCAGGAGCCCGGCGGCGACTGGGTGCTCGACGGGGTCAAGCGGTGGATCGGGCTGGCCACCCTGGCCGACGTCGCGATCATCTGGGCGCAGACCGGCGAGCCCGGCGACGGGCGCGGGGTGCGCGGCTTCGTGGTCCCCACGGACACTCCCGGATTCCGCGCGGAGGCGATCACCCAGAAGCTGTCCATGCGCGCCTCGGTGCAGTGCGAGATCCACCTCGACGGCGTGCGCCTGCCCGCCTCCGCGATGCTGCCGGCCGACTCCGCCGTCGGGCTCAAGGGCCCCTTCCAGTGCCTCAACGAGGCCCGCTACGGGATCATCTGGGGTGCGATGGGTGCGGCCCGCGACTCCTTCGACGCCGTCCTCGACTATGCGATGGAGCGGCAGCAGTTCGGGGTGCCGCTGGCCTCCCACCAGCTGACGCAGGCCAAGCTCGCGGACATGGCCGTGGCCATCGGCAAGGGCTACCTGCTGGCGCACCAGATCGGCCGCGCCAAGGACGCCGGCCCGCTCACCCCCGCCATGATCTCGGCGGGCAAGCTGGACAACTGCCGCGTGGCCATCGGCATCGCCCGGGAGGCCCGCGAGATGCTCGGCGGCAACGGCATCACCCTGGAGCACTCGCCGCTGCGGCACGCGAACAACCTCGAGTCCGTGCGCACCTACGAGGGCACGGACGAGGTCCACCAGCTCACGCTCGGCCGGCACCTCACGGGCATCGGCGCGTTCGCCCCGGCCCGCTGAGCCCCGCGCCCGGGCTCAGGCGTCGTCGGCGGGCGCCTCGGGCGCCGGAGCCTCCTCGGCCACGGAGGCGAGGATCGGGGTGGCCGGCAGCTTCCGCACGCGCTTGGGGCGGCGGGCGCGGGCGGGGATGAGGGCGCGCATGTTCTCGGTCTTGCCGAAGCAGAGCAGCCGGTCGCCCTCCTCGAGGACCTTGGTGTCCGCGGGGTTGGGGAACACGGAGGTGCCGCGGTGCAGGGTGAGCACCTGCAGGTCCTTCGCGAGCAGCCCGGAGTCCTCGATGGACTGGCCCACCCAGCCGGAGCCGGCGTGCACGGTGATCTCACCGACCCCGTACCCGGTGGACACGGCCAGGCGCTGGCGCACGTCGATGTCGGGGAAGCCGGCCTGGTCCGCGACGTAGTCGATGATCGCGCCGGCCACGTCCAGGTCCGTGGCGGCCTCGATGCCCTGCAGCCCCGGGGAGGAGTTCACCTCCATGACCAGCGGGCCGTGCTCGCCCTCGAGCATGTCCACGCCCGCCACGCGCAGGCCCATGATGTGGGCCGCCCGCACGGCGGTCTCCGCGTACTCGGGCGAGAGCTCGACGCGCTCCACGGTGCCGCCGCGGTGCACGTTGGAGCGGAACTCGTCCCCCTGGGCCCGGCGGCGCATCGCGGCCACCACGCGGTCCCCCACCACGAGCGCGCGGATGTCCTTGCCCTTGGACTCCTCCACGAACCGCTGGATGAGCACCTGCTGGTTGGTGCCGTGCAGCGTCTCGATGATCGCCTCGGCCACCTTCTTGGTCGGCGCCAGGATCACGCCGATGCCCTGGGTGCCCTCGAGCAGCTTGATCACCACGGGTGCCCCGCCCACCATGTCGATCGCCGTGGAGACCTCGCCGCGGTTGCGCACGAACACGGTGGCGGGCATGTCGATCTCGTGGCGGGAGAGGATCTGTGTGGCCCGCAGCTTGTCCCGCGAGTTCATGATCCCGGCGGCCGTGTTGGGCGTGTAGACGTCCATCTGCTCGAACTGGCGCACCACGGCGGTGCCGAAGTAGGTCACCGAGTTGCCGATGCGCGGCAGCACGGCGTCGTAGCCGGAGAGGGGGCGGCCGCGGAACATCAGATCGGGCTCGTCCGAGCTGAGGTCGATGCCGAAGCGCAGGGTGTCCAGGACCTTCACCTGGTGGCCGCGCTCGAGCGCCGCGGTCTTCAGGCGCTGCGTCGAGTAGGCGCGCAGGGAACGGGAGAGGATGGCGAGCTTCATGACCGCTTTCCTGGGAGGATGAGGGGCGTGTCTGCATCTAAGCACACGGCCCCGGCCCCCCACGGCGTGCCCCCCACCGACGACGGCGCCGCTCGCCCGGGGCTGGTGGGCTGGCGCGAATGGGTCGGCCTGCCCGCCGCCCACACCCCATGGATCAAGGCCAAGATCGACACCGGCGCCCGCACCTCGGCGCTCCACGCCTTCGGCATCGAGCGGTTCACCCGCGACGGCGCCGCGTGGGCGCGGTTCGAGGTGCACCCGTGGCAGACCTCGGCCGCGGACGCGCGGACGGCCGAGCTGCCGGTGGCCGACCTGCGCACGGTCCGCTCCTCGAACGGCACGGCGCAGGAGCGCGTCGTCGTCGTGATGCCGCTGACCCTGGCCGGCCGCACGATCGAGGCGGAGGTGACCCTGACCCACCGGGACGAGATGGGCTTCCGCATGCTCGTGGGCCGCACCGCGCTGGCCGCCGGCGGCCTCCTCGTGGACCCCGCCGCCTCGTACGTGGGCGGGCAGCCGCCGCGCGGCGTGCGCCGCCGGAACCGGGGACGCGCGTGAGCCCTCGCCCCGCCCGCGCCCCCTTCGCGTTCGGCGGGGTCGAGGTGGCGGCCGGCCGCCGCCACGAGCTGTCCCTGCCGATCTCCCAGCTCGTCACCGGCGCGGACGTCACCCTGCCCGTGCACGTGCTGCACGGCCGCGAGGACGGGCCCACCGTGTGGGTCTCCGCCGCGATCCACGGGGACGAGGTGGCCGGCGTCGAGATCATCCGCCGCGTCCTGGAACGCCTGCAGCCCACGCAGCTGCGCGGCACCCTGCTGGCCGTGCCCATCGTCAACGTGCTCGGCGTGATGGCCGGGGACCGCTACCTGCCGGACCGCCGCGACCTGAACCGCTCCTTCCCCGGCTCCGCCCGGGGCTCGCTGGCCTCGCGCATCGCACACCTGATGATGACCGAGGTGATCGGCCGCTGCACCGTGGGCATCGACCTGCACACCGGCGCGGACCGCCGCTCCAACCTGCCGCAGATCCGGTGCGACCTGGAGGACCCCCAGACCCGCGCGCTCGCCGAGGCGTTCGGTGCCCCCGTGCTCTTCCACGCCCGCCTGCGGGACGGCTCCCTGCGCGCCGCGGCCCGCGAGACCGGCGCCCGCGTGCTGCTCTACGAGGCCGGCGAGGCCTGGCGGTTCGACGAGTACGCGATCGCCCCCGGCGTGGACGGGGTCCTGCGCGTGCTCGCCGCCCTGGACATGGTGGACCCCGCGGACGTCGGGCTCACCGAGCCCGGGCCGGACGCCGTCGTCGACGCCCCCGGGCCGCTGCCCGGCGAGGTCCCCGAGGAGCGGACCACGGACGTGCCCGAGGCGACCGACGCCACCGGCGAGGACACCGCCGCCGTGCACCCCGACGTCGTCGACGGCGAGCAGGACGCCCCGTACCTGGTGTGGCAGTCCACGTGGGTGCGCGCCCGCGCGGACGGCCTCGTGCACCTGCACGTCTCCCTCGGCGAACGCGTGAGCGCCGGGGACCGGATCGGCGCGCTCTACAACTCGTTCGGCCGCCGCCTCGCGCACGTGAAGGCCGAGCTGACCGGCGTGGTCATCGGCCGCACCGAGGCACCCCTGGTGCACCGCGGCGACGCCCTCGTGCATATCGGAGGATGGGACGCATGAGCGGCCGCGGGGCGCCGTCCGCGCGCCGGAGCCGCCCCGCTCAGGCCGGGGACGGGCGCCGGGCGATGGCCCGGCCGCCGTGCACGAGCCGGTAGTAGAGCAGCAGCGCCACCCCGACCCCGCCGGAGAGCAGGTACATCACCGGGATCCCGACGGCGGCCGCCACCGCGCCGAGCACCATGGGGCCGAGGCCGGTGCCGAGGTCCAGGAGCAGGAAGAACGTGCCCGTGGCGACGCCGATCTCGGTGGGTCGGACCACCTTGATCGCGATGGTCTGGAACACGCTCACCACCGGCCCGTAGGTCAGCCCCAGCAGGGCGCCGGCCACGAGCATGCCCGCCGGCTCCCGCCACAGCGCCAGCACCGCGTAGGAGACAGCCATCCCCGCGAGGATCGGGTAGACGACGGCATTGTCCCCGTGCCGGTCGTGCAGCACGCCCAGGACGGTGCGGCCCACGATGGTGCCCACGGCGAAGAGCAGGAAGAACAGGCTCGGCACCGTCGCCGGGTAGCCCTGCTGCTGCGCGAACGTGGCCATGAACGCGAGGATGCCGCCGTACATGAACCCGGAGGCCAGGGCCACGCCCGCCGCCGGCGCCACCTCCGCGGAGAACACGTCCGCCCGGTGCAGCCGGAACCGGCCCGTCAGCGGCGGCTCGGGCACGCGCAGGAACAGGGCGATCAGCAGGGCCATGCCCGTGAAGCCGATGCACGCCCGGAACAGGGCGTCGTAGCCGAGGGCCGTGCTCAGCTGCAGCGCCACCATCGGCCCGACGGCGCCCGCGATCGTCATGGACGTCGAGAACCAGCCGGTGCCCTCGGAGCGGCGCACCGGCGGGACGATCCGCTGCACGGCCGTGGCCAGCACGGTGCCGGCCGCACCGAAGCACATGCCGTTGAGCAGCCGCACCGCGGTCAACGTGGCCAGGGAGTCCGCCCAGAGGTACGCCGCCGTCGTGAGGACGTAGCAGGCCAAGGCGACGAGCAGGACCCGCCGCCGCCCCCACGCGAAGGTGGCGGGCGTCGTCGTCATGCGGGTGAGGACCGCGCCCAGCACGAACGCCCCCACCACGACGCCGGCCTCCGCGTCCGACGCGCCGAAGGACGTGACGGCGTAGAGCGCCATCGCGGTCATGAGCGTGTAGAAGATCATCGCCACGAACAGGTAGGTCGCGCTGACGAGGATGAACGGGCGCGTCCACAGCGGCGGGCGCGGGGCCGCCGTCGAGCCGGCGGGGTCGGAGGGCGGTGGGGCGGAGGGCATGGCCTCCATGTTCCCCCACAGCACGAGGCCCCGAAGAGAATCCGGCCTGAGGTTCGCGCAGGGGACCACCAGATCACTGATCGCCTCATGCTCCGGATCGGATGGGATGATGTGCAGACGGAATGAGGAGGGTATGTGCGAGTCTACTACTTCGACGACTCCGGCGACCGCAGTGGGGATCCCACGAAGCCCTACTTCGCGCTCGGAGGGTTCGGCATCGAGGCTGCCCGGGTCCCGGAGCTGGGCAGCAAGATCCGCGCCGTGGCGGAGCGTTACGGCATGCCGCTGGGGCATCCCGTCGAGTTGAAGTTCAATCAGGTCGGGCGAAGCAAGGACAACAAGCCGCGCAAGCCGCATTGGATGATCCGCGCTGGGCTGACGGACCCGAATGAACGTCGCGCGTTCGTGTACTCGGCACTGCGTGAGGCAGCTCAAGTGCCCTCCGTCGAATTCCTGTGCGTTGTCGTAGACCAGAGGCAATTGCGCGAGGAGGCTCACCCACTCAAGGAGGCCCTCACCCCCCTCCTCGAGCGCATTCAAATGAACGCAAAGAAGCACGCGACGCATGCGTTGGTCCTCATGGACGAGGAACAGGCCGATGACAAGGCATTACGGGAGGTGATGCGGAATGGGTCCGAGTTCCTGAAATATGACCGGATCCTGGACACCATCGCCTTCATCCCATCCGAAGAGAGCATCGGAATTCAGGTCGCTGACTTGGCGGCGGGCGCGATCTCCCGCTACTTCAACTCAAACGACCCCGGGTATGTCCGGACGTTCCTGCGCAGCACGGCCTGCTCTCCGTCCGGAGATCCCAATGGATATGGGGTCAAGGTTTATCCCTTCGGGCGTTTCGCCGGGCCCGCCCGGCGATCTGCCCCTTGGGGCAGCGTTGACCGCGAGATCCATCAGATCGAGTTTGCTCGGTATCCCGGAGCGACATTGGGGTGGCGAAATGACGGCGCGCCAACGTTCGTCTGGCGACACGACTGGGACAGCGGTCTCGACTGAATCTGCGTGAAAAAGAAACCGGGGGCTCCCTATTGAGAGCCACGGGGCGTTGAGAACCCCTCCCGGTCGTCAGTTCAGTGTATAGGACACCGAACAGTTGGCACCACCCTATCGCGCCCTACACACGATGATGCCCCGCCGTTCGAGTGGAACGGGCGGGGCATCATCGGGCGGATGACGCGTACTCGACGCGTTCAGAAGCGGATGATCACTTCTTGGCCTTGGCGGCCACGACCTGCAGCTGGACGGTCGCGATGACGTCCTCGTGCAGGCGGACCTGGGCCTCGTGGTTGCCCACGGACTTGATGTGGGCCGGCAGGGTGATCGAGCGCTTGTCCACGGAGCCGAGGCCGGCGGCCTCGATCGCCTCGGCGACGTCGGCGGTCTGGACGGCGCCGAACAGGCGGCCCTCCGCACCGGCGGTGCGCTCGAGCTGCACGGGAGCGGACTGGAGCTGCGCGGCCTGGGCCTGCGCGTCCTCCAGGTTCGCCACGGCGCGGGCCGCGCGGGCCTTCTGCAGGGACTCGACCTGCTTCTCCCCGCCCTTGGTCCACACGGTGGCGAAACCGCGCGGGAGCAGGTAGTTGCGGGCGTACCCGTTCTTGACCTCGACCACGTCACCGGAGGTGCCGAGACCGGCCACTTCCTGGGTCAGGATGAGCTTTGCCATCTGGGTGTTCCTTCCTTCGCTCGCTCGATCAGCCGCGGCCGGCGCCGGCGTAGGGCAGCAGGGCCACCTCGCGGGCGTTCTTGACGGCCTGGGCGATCTTGCGCTGCTCCTGGACGGTCACGCCGGTCACGCGACGGGCACGGATCTTCCCGCGGTCGGAGATGAACTTGCGCAGCAGGGCCACGTCCTTGTAGTCGATCTCGGTGATCTTGGCGGCCTTGAGCGGGTTGGACTTCGGTTTGGGCTTGCGGAGTTCAGCCTTCGCCATCGTGGTGCTCCTTCAGAGTTCTCTGGAGCCCGCAGAACGGTTCTGCGGGATGGGATCACGCGGCGTCCCATGCGGGGCACGGGGCCGTGTGCGGTGCGGCCCGGCGGTGCCGGGTCGCGGGTGGGATGGGCCGCCGGGGCGGCCCTCCGGGCGACGTGCGCCCGGACGGAGAGGTCCGTGGTGTTCCGTGTCCGTCGCGGCCGTGGGGGCCGCGCCCGGTCAGTGCAGGATCAGAACGGGGGCTCGTTGGAGGACGGGGTGTCCCATCCGCCGCCACCGCCGCCGCCGGACCAGGGGTCCTGCGGTGCGGCCTGGCCGCCGCCCTGCTGCTGGCCGCCCCAGCCGCCGCCCTGCTGGGCGCCGCCGAAGCCGCCGTCGTTGTTCCCCCCGGCGCCGCCGCCGGCCGGGGAGCCGCCGAAGCCGCCCCCCTGCTGGCCGCCGCCGAAGCCACCGCCGCCGCCACCGCCGCGCTGGGCGCGGGTGACCTTGGCCGTGGCGAACCGCAGCGCCGGGCCGACCTCGTCCACGTCCAGCTCCCAGCTGGTGCGACGGTTGCCGTCCCGGTCGTCGTAGGAGCGCGCCCTGAGGCGGCCCTGCACGATCACGCGCATGCCCTTGGTCAGCGACTCCGCCACGTTCTCCGCGGCCTCGCGCCAGACCGAGCAGCGCAGGAACAGCGCTTCGCCGTCCTTCCACTCGTTGGTCTGACGGTCGAACGTGCGGGGCGTGGACGCGACGGTGAAGTTCGCGACGGCCGCGCCGTTCGGGGTGAAGCGCAGCTCCGGGTCGGCGGTGAGGTTGCCGACCACGGTGATGACGGTCTCGCCTGCCATGGTCACTCCTGTCTTCGGGGGTTCTGCCGGTCAGTGACCGGATCCGGGGATCCGGGACTGCTCAGCGGGGTTCCGGTGGGGGCGTCGGGGACTGATCCGATGCTCTCAGACCCTCCGGACACGGTACGAGGATCACTCAGCGGTGATCTTCTGCTCCTCCGGACGGATGATCTTGGTGCGCAGGATCGTCTCGTTGAGGTTCAGCAGACGGTCCAGCTCCTGGGTGGCGGCCGGCTCCGACTGGAAGTTGACGACCACGTAGATGGCCTCGGACTTCTTCTGGATCTCGTAGGCGGTCTTGCGGCGACCCCACACGTCGATGTTGTCGACGGTGCCGCCGGCGTTCGTGACGACCTCGAGGTACTTCTTCAGGGTCGGCTCCACGGTGCGCTCGTCGACCTCAGGGTCGATCAGCACCATCAGCTCATAAGCACGCATGCGAACCCACCTCCTCTGGGCTTGCGGCCGCGGTATCTCCGCGGCAGGAGGTTCTGTGCTCGTCGTCCGTGCGATGCTCCGCGCTCTTCGGCGGCACACAGACAACCTGATGAATCCTAGCAGTTCGACGAAGGGGCGCTGGCGCGGCGTCCACGTGCGCGGGCGCCTCCCGCGCCGACGCCTCCCGCGCGTCGAGCCCGCGAGCCAGATGATTCAGTCGTTTTCCGGCCGCTTCTACGACCGAAATCTCTGGCTCGCGGCCATCCAGGAGCAGAAATCTCTGGCTCGCGCCCCCACGCGCAGCCTCACACCCCGCGGAAGAACTCCCGCACGGCCGCCGTCAGGTGCTCCACGTCCCGCACACCGCACATCTCGCGCGCCGAGTGCATGGACAGCAGGCCCAGGCCCACGTCCACGGTCCGGATGCCCAGGCGGGTCGCCGAGATCGGGCCGATGGTGGAGCCGCAGGGGACGTCGTTGTTCGAGACGAACTCCTGGAACGGCACCCCCGCCACGCCGCACCAGCGGGCGAACGCGGCCTCTCCCCCGGCATCGGTGGCGTAGCGCTGGTTGGCGTTGATCTTCAGCAGCGGGCCGTGGTTCACGCGCGGGTGGTTCACGGGATCGTGCCGCTCGGCGTAGTTCGGGTGCACCAGGTGGCCGGCGTCCGCGGACAGCAGCCAGGACCCCGCGATCGCCCGCGCCCGGCCCTGCCCGGCCACGCCGAGCGCCTCGAGCACGCGCCCCATGACCTCCTCGAGCAGCGGCCCGGCCGCCCCGGACCGCGACGCCGACCCCAGCTCCTCGTGGTCGAACGCGGCGAGCAGCGGGATCACCGGGGCGCCGGACGCCTCACCGGCCACCCCGCCCGCGACGGTCCCCTCGTACGCGATCGCCCCCTCGGCGCCGCCGTGCTCGCGCGCCAGCTCCTCGAGCGCCACGAGGCCCGCGTGCACCGAGCTCAGGTTGTCCAGCCGACCCGACGCGAAGAACTCGCCCGCCAGCCCGAAGAGTCCCGGCGCCTGGGCGTCGGCCACCACGACGTCGTGCCCACGCACCGCGGCCGGGTCCACACCGGCGGTAGCCGCGAGCGCGGTCAGCACGTCACCGGGCACGCGGGCGGCCAGACCGTCGGCCTCCGCCTCGCCGGCGTCCTCGCCGCGCGGGGCGAGCGCCCCCACGACGGGGTTCGTGTGCCGCTGCCGCTTCAGCCTCAGCCCCTCGTTGACCTCGCGGTCCAGATGGATGGCCAGCTGCGGGATACGCCCCACGGGCCCGGTCGCGGCGAGCACCTGCGTGCCGTCGTCGAGGGCGAGACGCCCGGCGAAGCGCAGCTCGCGGTCCAGCCACGAGTTCAGCAGCGGGCCGCCGTACACCTCGACGCCGGCCTGCACCCAGCCGTCGGCCGTCACGGTGGCCGGGTTCGGCTTGAGCTTGAACCCCGGCGAGTCCGTGTGCGCGCCGAGCGCGCGGAACACCGGCACGACGCCGGCGTTCGGCCCCGCCTCGTCCGGCCCGGCCGCGCGCGCCTCAGCGCCCTCGTCCCGGCCCAGCGCGCCGGCACCCGTCGGCACGATCCAGGCCACCGCCGCGCCGTCGCGCACCACGACATAGCCACCCGGGGCCGACGGGAAGTCGACCGTCTCGTCGAGGCGGGTGAAGCCGACGGCCTCCAGGCGGCGTGCGACCTCCTCCGCGGCGTGGTAACTGGAGGGTGAGGCGGTCACGAACTCGGCCAGGTCCCGCAGGTGGGCGGGCAGCTCGGCGACGGTGTCACGGGTCACGGGGGTCATGCCCCGACCGTACCGCGCCCCACCACCCCCTCCGGCTACCCTGGCCCGGAAGCGGCCCCGCCGCATCGCCCGCCCCGTCAGCGCAGGAGGAGCCCGCCGTGGACATCATGATCGCCGTCGCCGTGGGGGTCTTCCTCCTGGTGGCGTGGACCGTGGGCGGCTGGGCCATCGTGCGGATGGGCTTCACCCGGGACGGGGACGCGGCCCGCACCCCCGCCCACGACGACGGCGCCGCGCGTCCGGTGCACCCCGGCGCGGCCGCGGACCCGGCCACCGACCCCCACGTGATGTGGCGCGAGCAGATGAAGGCGGCCACGGCCGCCTCCGGGGCGCAGTGCGTCTGTCCGCCGCCGCCCCGCGAGGACGGCGCCGCCGAGACGGGGACGACCGCGCCGCCGTCGTCCCCGGACTGCCCGATCCACCGCTGGGACTACGCCTGAACCGCGGCCGGCCGGCCTGAGCGCCCCCGGGCCGGGCCGGAGTCCGCGGCGTACGCGCCGGCGAGCGGGTCGGTGTCCGGGTGGCCGCCGTGGTCGCGCTTCACGAGGTCCTCGGCCGGGTGCAGCATCTCCCACACGACGCGCCCGCACAGCCACAGCACCGCGAGCATGTGCGCGAGGATCGCGGCCACGTAGACGGAGTCGTCCATGGAGTGCTGCGGCGGGGTCTCGGCCACCCCCTTGGCCAAATACATCCACACGGCGAAGAAGTGCAGCGCCTCCACCGTCTGCCACACCCAGAAGTCCCGCCACCGCGGCAGGGCGAGCGCCAGGAGCGGGATCAGCCAGACCACGAACTGCGGTGAGTACACCTTGTTGGTGAGCACGAACGCCGCCACCACCAGGAACGTCAGCTGGGCCAGCCGCGGGGTGTGCCGCACCCGCACGCCGAGCACGAAGATCCCCAGGCAGCACACCGCGAAGGTCCCGTAGGCCAGCAGGGTCAGGGAGTCCTCCGGCACGAACGCCCACCCGGCCTGCGCGGCGGTCACGTCCCACGCGTGCCACACGCTGGACAGGCCCGGCCCGCGCTCGCCGGAGAAGGTGAAGAACACGGACCACGCCTGGAAGTTCACGACCATGAGCGGCACGTTGACCGCCGCCCACGCCGCCACCGTGCCCCCGGCCGCGAGCAGGAACGGCCGCCACCGCCGCGAGCGCACCGCCAGGATCAGCAGCGGCCCCAGGATCAGCAGCGGATACAGCTTCATGGCCGCGCCGAGGCCGAACAGCACCCCCGCCGTCAGGGACCGGCCGCGCGACCACGCGTACATGCCGCACGCCAGCAGGGCCACGGCCCACAGGTCCCAGTTGATGGTGCCGGCCAGCACGATCCCCGGGGCCACGGCCACCATGAGCCCGTCCGTCCACCGGCGCCCCGCCATCCGGACGGTCAGCACCGCGACGACGGCCCACAGCACCACCACGAACCCGAAGTTCACGAGCCAGAACACCACCGTGCCCTGCTCCGGCGAGAACGGCAGCGCCTGCGTGATCCAGGCCGCCACCGAGCCCACGACGGACATCAGCACGGGGTACTCGAACGTGGAGCCCGCCCGGAACGGCGCCCACGGGTCCGCCGCGAACCCGCGCCCGCCGTAGAGCGCGGCCCAGTCCGAATAGCAGCCCGCGTAGTAGACGTCCGGGGCGCCCCAGCCGTGCAGCAGGCACGGCGACTTCTGCAGCACGGTCACGACGGCGGCCAGAGCCACCAGCAGCCCCGTCAGCGCCACGGGCCCGGCCCAGGAGCCGGTCCCCCGTCCGGGGCCGTTCGCCGCGAGGCCGCCGGCGAGCTGGAAGCGTCCGCCGCGCTCGCCGGGGGCGGGCAGGGTCCCGGACGGTGCGCTGTCAGCGGAACGCCCGGCGGGGACACCCGGGGCGGTCACGGCGTCGCTCGGGGCGCCGTCCGCGGCGTGAGTGGGCGGCTCGCTGGGGGTCGCGGCGTGCGCGGGGGCCGGTCTCATGCCCCCATCCTAGGAAGCCGCCCGGACACCGGACGGGCGGGGCCGCCGTCGTCGGTCGTAGACTGGCGGGGTTGATCCCCGGGTGAGCGCCCCGCCGAACGGTGTGGGCCCCCCTGCGCGCGCCGCGTGCCCGCACCCGTTCCGGACAGTCGAGGAGAGAACCAGACCGTGGCCACCAATCCCATCCGCGTCGCCATCGCCGGCGTGGGCAACTGCGCAACATCCCTCATCCAGGGTGTGGAGTACTACCGCGAGGCGAAGGCCACGGACACGGTCCCAGGCCTGATGCACGTGCAGTTCGGCGACTACCACGTGTCGGACCTCGAGTTCGTGGCCGCGTTCGACGTGGACGCGAAGAAGGTCGGCCTGGACCTGTCCGAGGCCATCACCGCCTCCGAGAACAACACCATCAAGATCGCGGACGTGCCCCACGCGGACGTCACCGTCCAGCGCGGCCCCACCCTGGACGGCCTCGGCAAGTACTACGCCGAGACCATCGAGGAGTCGGAGGCCGAGCCCGTGGACGTGGCCCAGGCCCTCCGCGACGCGGAGGTGGACGTGCTGGTCTGCTACCTGCCCGTCGGCTCGCAGCGGGCCACAGAGCACTACGCCCAGGCCGCGATCGACGCCGGCGTCGCGTTCGTGAACGCCCTGCCCGTGTTCATCGCCGGCACCCCGGAGTGGGCCGAGAAGTTCACCGCCGCGGGTGTGCCGATCGTGGGCGACGACATCAAGTCCCAGATCGGCGCCACCATCACCCACCGCGTGATGGCCAAGCTGTTCGAGGACCGCGGCGTCACCCTGGACCGCACCTACCAGCTCAACGTGGGCGGCAACATGGACTTCAAGAACATGCTCGAGCGTGAGCGCCTGGAGTCCAAGAAGATCTCCAAGACGCAGGCCGTCACCTCCAACACCTCCGCGCAGCTGGGCGAGAAGGATGTGCACATCGGCCCGTCCGACTACGTGGCCTGGCTCGACGACCGCAAGTGGGCGTTCGTGCGCCTCGAGGGCCGCAACTTCGGCGACGCCCCCGTCTCGCTCGAGTACAAGCTCGAGGTGTGGGACTCCCCCAACTCGGCCGGCGTGATCATCGACGCCGTGCGCGCCGCGAAGATCGCCCTGGACCGCGGCATCGGCGGGCCGATCCTCTCGGCCTCGTCCTACTTCATGAAGTCCCCGCCCGTGCAGCACAACGACGACGCGGCGCACGAGCTCGTGGAGGCCTTCATCCGCGGCGACATCGAGCGCTAACCCGCCCGGTCCCCCGCAGACCGCGCACGACGCCGGCCCGTCACCTTCCCCGTGGAGGTGACGGGCCGGCGTCGTCGTGGGGGCGCGTGCCGCCCCGGCCACCGCGCTCAGCGCCGCACGCCGAGCCGGTCCTCGATGGTGAGCCGGACGAGCTGGGCGTACATGGCCTGGCCGTCGGCGCGGGGGTGCACGCCGTCGGCGGAGAAGTCCGTGACGTGCTGCTTCGCCACGGCGTCCCAGTCCGCCAGGACGATCCGATCCGGGTGCGCCGTGGCCTGCGCCTCCATCTGCCTCTGCACGTCGGCGATCCAGTCCATCGGGCCGTGCGGCACCACGAGCACGAGCAGCCGGTCCTCGCCGACGGCCGCCAGGATCTTCTCCCAGTCGCCCCGATGGGTGGTGCCGTTGGCGCCCAGGGCCACCACGACGACGTCGCTCAGCTGGCCGTCCGCCTTGAGCTTCTCGATCTCGTCCGCGGCGTCCCAGATCTGGTAGCCCACCTCGGCCTCGAGCAGCATCCCGGGCAGCTGCTCCATGAGCTGGGGCGCGGCCGAGAGCGAGACGGAGTCGCCGATCAGGGTGACGTCCGGGCCGAGCTCGGACGGCGGCAGGGCCGCGGTGAGCTGCTCTTTGGAGTACGTGGGGCGCGCGACGGCCGGGTCGCCGAGCCCGAGCCCGGACGGCTCGGCGGACGATCCGGGCGAGGGCGTCGCGCCCGCGGAGCCCTCCGCGTCCCCCGGGGCGGGTGAGCCGGGCGAGGCCGACGCCTCGGCCTCGGCCCGCTTCGACTGCTCCGCCGCCCGGGACTCGCGGGCCGCCTGCTGCGCCGCCTCGGCGGCCTTGAGGGACTCCTCCGCCTGGGCGATGTCCTGCTCGAGCTGGGTCTGCGCGGGCGAGTGCACCACGGCGGCCATGGCCGCCGCGGGCACGGCCACGAGCCCCAGCACCGTGGCGGCGGCCGCGAACCGGCCGATCGGCCCGGCCCCGCCCGTGAACGCCCGCCGCGCGGCCGCGCCCCAGCGGCCGAAGGCGCCCCTGAACCCCTCGTGCAGGATGGGCTCCTCGATCAGCCGGGTGCTCAGGTCGGCGAGCAGGGCGGTCAGCAGCAGGATCGCTCCCGCGGCCACGGGTTCGGCCCACCCGGGGCGTCCACGGGCACCATCACGCGCATGATCACGAGCAGCGGCCAGTGCCACAGGTACGCGGCGTAGGAGCGGCGCCCCCACCAGCGCAGGAACCCGTTGCCCAGCACGCGCGAGAGCGAGTCGCGCCGGTCACCCTGCACCACGTGCCAGACGATGAACGCGACGACGGCGGACAGGCCCGCCAGCACCCCGCGGTACGTGCTCGCGTGGCCGCCGTCGACCAGGGCGAAGCCCGCCGCGAGCACCGCGACGGCGCCCCACGCGACGGCCACCCGCGTGGCCGAGGTCCGCGGCTCGGGGCCGCCGTGCTCGGGCCGGGGCACGTGGGCCAGACCGATCGCCACGCACGCGCCGAACAGCAGGCCGAAGGCGTGGGTGTCCGTGCCGAAGTAGAGGCGGGCCTGCTCGAACCCGTGCCACGAGCCCCAGGCCATCCACGCCGCGGAGGCCACGGCCGCGACCGCGACCGCGAGGATGCGGCGTCGGTCCGCCACCCGCCCCGAGTTCACCGTGCTGCGCGGCGGCCAGGTGAGCAGGAGCAGCCCCCAGAGGAGCAGGGGCCAGAGGATGTAGAACTGCTCCTCGATCGCCAGGGACCACAGGTGCTCGAACAGAGGCGGCGAGGCGCGGTTGAAGTAGTCCCCGCCCTCGAGGATCATCACCCAGTTGCTGGTGTAGGTCAGGGCGCCGAACCATTGGCGGCCCAGGCCCGCGGGGAACTCGTCCACCGCCAGCCACGCGAGCGCGGTGGTGCCCACGAGCGCCATCAGCATGGCCGGGATGAGGCGTCGGACGCGCTTCATCCAGAAGGTGCCCAGCGCCACGCCCCGGCCCGCGTCCACACCGCGGACCAGGCCGGTGGTGATGAGGAAGCCGGAGAGCACGAAGAACATGTCCACGCCCACGAACCCGCCGCGCAGGAAGGTGGGCCAGGCGTGGAAGACGAGCACGGCGAGCACCGCGATCCCCCGCAGCCCGTCGAGGGCGGTCACCCGGCCGGGGCCGCGACTGACCCGCGTGCCGACCTTGACGGCGGGCGCGCCGTCCTGGGGCGACAGGGCATGGCGGGGCACGGGCGCGGTGCGCTGGTCGGAACTCACAGCGGTCGATCATCCCATCCGGACCTGGATGGGCCAAAGCCTCCGGCTATCCCCACCCGCCCCACCGCGTTGGGGGCGGTTTCCGGCGGTATTCCGCTCCCAAAGCACCGGTTTCCGCCCCGGAAGCGGGGGGCGGGCGCCGGTCAGTGGTTCCGCAGCGCCTCGATGAGCTCGTCCTTGGTCATGGTGGAGCGGCCCTCGATGTCGAGCTCGCGGGCCCGCTTCTCGAGCTCGTCCTTGGTCCAGTCCTCGTAGGAGCCGGCCTCGCCGCCGCGCTCGGCGACCTCGTCCCGGCCGTCCCGGGCGGACGCGTTGGCGATCCGCGCGGCCTTCTCCTCGCTCGCGCCCTCGCGGCGCAGCGCCTCGTAGACCTCGGGGTCCTTGATGCTGGACGTGCCGGGGCCCATGGGGGCACCGTTCTTCTCGGTCTTCTTCTCAGCCATGCGGCCAGTGTGGTCCCGGCCCGACGACGGGTGGAAGGCCCGCCGCGCCGCCTCAGCCCTGCTGGGCCTCCGGCTGCTCGGCCCACCAGCGCCGCAGCTCCGCCTCGGCCTCGGCCTGCTCGTGCGGGCCCTCGTCGAGACGCCACTCGAGCAGGTGGCTGTACGCCCGCCCCACCACCGGGCCCGGGCGGATCCCCAGCAGCGCCATGATCTGCTGCCCGTCCAGATCCGGCCGCACGGCGGCGAGCTCCTCGGCCTCGGCGATCTCGGCGATGCGCCGCTCGAGGTCGTCGTACGCGTGGGCCAGCCGCTCGGCCTTGCGCCGGTTGCGGGTGGTCACGTCCGAGCGGGTCAGCGCGTGCAGGCGGGGCAGCAGGTCGCCGGCGTCGTGGGCGTACCGGCGGACGGCGGAGTCGGTCCAGCCGGCGTCGCCGTAGCCGTAGAACCGCATGTGCAGCTCCACGAGGCGGGCCACCGCCTTGATGGTGTCGTTGTCGAACTTCAGGGCGCGCAGCCGCTTGCGGACGAGCTTGGCGCCCACGGTCTCGTGGTGCCGGAAGGTGACGGCCCCGCCCTTCTCGAAGCGGCGCGTGGCCGGCTTGCCGACGTCGTGCAGCAGCGCCGCCAGGCGCAGCACGGGGTCGGGGGTCGACGGCGCGTACTCGCCCTCCAGCTCCATGGCCTGCTCCAGCACGGTCAGGGAGTGGGCGTAGACGTCCTTGTGGCGGTGGTGCTCGTCCGACTCGAGCTGCAGGGCGGGCAGCTCGGGCAGGATGTGGTCGGCCAGGCCGGTGCGCACGAGCAGGTCGAGGCCGGCGCGCGGGTGCGCACCGCACACGAGCTTGACGAGCTCCTCGCGGACGCGTTCGGCGGAGATGATCGTGATCCGCTCGGCCATCGCGGTCATGGCCTGCTCCACCTCGGGGGCCACGGCGAAGCCGAGCTGGGAGGCGAAGCGGGCGGCGCGCATCATGCGCAGCGGGTCGTCGGAGAAGGAGTCCTCAGGGGTGCCGGGGGTGCGCAGCACGCCGGCGTGCAGGTCCCGCATGCCGCCGAAGGGGTCCACGAGCTCGAGGGCGGGCAGGCGCAGGGCCATGGCGTTGACGGTGAAGTCGCGGCGCAGCAGGTCGTCCTCGAGGCTGTCGCCGAAGGCCACCTGCGGCTTGCGGCTGGCCGGGTCGTACTGCTCGGCCCGGTAGGTGGTGACCTCGAGCTGCCAGCCGGCCTTGCGGAAGCCGATGGTCCCGAACCGCCGCCCCACGTCCCACGTGGCGTCCGCCCAGCCGGCGCCGACGGCCTCGGACGCGTCCGGGTCGGCGTCCGTGGTGAAGTCCAGGTCCGGCGACGGCCGTCCCAGGAAGAGGTCGCGGACCGGGCCGCCCACCAGGGAGAGCTCGTGGCCGGCGGCCTCGAACCTCCGCCCCAGCTCCACGACGACGGCGGGCAGGGTGGCGTCCGCGGGGAAGCCGGGGGGCAGCGCGTGGGTGGCGGTGGTCAGATCCATGATGCCTACAAGGGTGCCAGACGGTCCCGGCACGGGCCCGCGCGGGCCGGGCTAGAGTTGACGGCATGACCCGCCCCGATCCCTCCGCGCACCGGGGCGCCCCCCTGCCCTCCGCGCTGGGGGCGTGGCGTCGCCGGCCGCAGCCGCCTCTGCGCCCCGTCACCTCGGCCCCCGCGGGACCCCGTTCCGCCGCAGCCGCCTCCCTGCCCACGGTGGAGGAGGTCTCCGCCGGCGGCGTCATCGTCCGCGAGCATGACGGCGGCCTCGAGGTGGCCGTGATCGCCCGCTACAACCGCGGTGGCCGGCTCGAGTGGTGCCTGCCCAAGGGCCATCCCGAGGGCGAGGAGGACCACCGGCAGGCGGCCGTGCGCGAGGTGGAGGAGGAGACCGGGATCGCCGGCCACATCCTCGAGCCGCTCGGCGCGATCGACTACTGGTTCACAGTCGCCCGGCACCGCGTCCACAAGACCGTGCACCACTTCCTGCTGCGCGCCACGGGCGGCGAGCTGACCACGGAGAACGACCCGGACCACGAGGCCGTGGACGTCGCATGGGTGCGCCTCGAGGACGTCGCGCGCCGCCTCTCCTTCGCCAACGAGCGCCGGATCGTCGACCTGGCCCGCCAGGTGGTCGACCAGCACTTCCCCCCGGGCGGTGCCCGGGGCCCCCGCCCCTGATCCACCGCCCCCGGCACGGGGCCTTCCGACCACGATTGGGTGACCCTTGAGCAGCAGACCCGCCCCGCGCCGAGCGCAGGACCCCGCCCACGCCGGCGTCGCCGACGAGGAGCCGACGACGACGGACCCCGCCCCCGCCACGGATCCGGCCGCCGTGGACCCCGCGGACGAGACCCCCGAGGGCGAGCGCCGCGCCGGCCGGTCCACCGCGATCATGGCCTCCGGCACGCTCCTCTCCCGCGTGCTGGGCCTCGTCCGTGCGACGCTGGTGACGGTGGCGATCGGCCTGTCCGCGGACATGGCCGACATCTTCGAGATCGCCAACTCCCTGCCGAACGTGATCTACCTGCTCCTGGTGGGCGGCGTGTTCAACGTCGTGCTCGTGCCGCAGCTGATCAAGCACGCCCGCGACGCCGACCGGGGCGCGGACTACACCTCCCGCCTGATGACGCTCGGCACGCTCGTGATGCTCGCCGGCACGGTGGTGGTCATGCTGGCGGCAGCCCCGCTCATGACGGCCCTGACCCGCGGCTGGTCGCCGGAGAAGCTCGAGATGGCCACCGTGTTCGCCCTGTGGTGTCTGCCCCAGGTGTTCTTCTACGGCATGTACGCGCTGGTGGGGCAGGTGCTCAACGCCAACGGACGCTTCGGCGCCTACATGTGGGCGCCGGTGCTGAACAACGTCGTCGCGATCGGCGCGATCGTGCTGTACCTGGGCATGTTCGGGGCGTACCGGGCCGGGGACGACCTCGCTGGGTGGACGAGCGCACAGACGGTCGTGCTGGCCGGCGGCCACACCCTGGGCGTCGTGCTGCAGGCCGTGATCCTCTTCCTGCCGCTGCGCGGGCTCGGCCTGGGTCTGCGCCCGCGGTTCGGCTGGAAGGGCATCGGCCTGCGGGACACCGGCCGGATCGCCGGGTACACCCTGATCACGATGGTCGCCACGAACGTGGTGCTCCTGCTGTGCCAGCGGTACGTCACCTCCGCCACGGAGGCCCGCGACCGCGGCGAGCTGCGCATCCCCGGCACGGAGACCTGGAGCGCCGAGATGGCGCAGGCGGCCATCCCCGGTGTGGCCGCGTACAACATGGCGATGCTGATGGCCGTGCTGCCCCATTCGGTGTTCGTGCTCTCCCTGGCCACCGTGCTCTTCAACCGGCTGGCCCGCGCCATGGGCCGCCAGGACATGTCCGCGGTGCGGCGCACGACGGCGCAGGGTCTGCGCGCGTTCACCGTGCCGCTGATGTTCTGCCTCGCCGGCGTGGTGGTCCTGGCGGGCCCCCTGGGCCGCGTCTTCGGCTCGACGGCCGAGACGGCGATGGTGGCCGGCGTCGCGGTGGGCTCGGTCCTGCTCGCGCTGGCGCTGTCCATCCCGTTCCGCTCGGGCTCCTTCTACCTGCTGCGCGTGTTCTACGCCGCCGAGGACGCCAAGGTGCCGATGGTGGTCCAGGTCAGCGGCTCGCTCCTGATGCTGCTGCTCTCGTGGGCGGGCGCGATGCTGCTGCCGCTGTGGTCCATGGCCCTGTGGGTCGCGGTCGCCTCGTCCGTCTCGTACGTGTACCAGTTCGTCCTGACCCATGTGCTCACCGTGCGCCGGTTCGGGGACTACGGCCTCGCATCCGTGCTGCGTGCCCACGTCCAGACCGGCCTGGCCGCGCTGGCCGCGGCGGCCGCGGGCGTCGTCGTCGTGTGGCTGCTGGGCGGGTACACCGGCGGGTTCGCGTGGAACTCCATCGGGACGGCGCTGCTCACGTGCGCGGTGGCGGCCGTGGCGATGGGTCCGGTGTACCTGATGGTGCTGCGGGCCATGCGGTTCCCCGAGCTGGACGACGCCCTCCGGCCGCTCGTCGCCCGCGTGCCGGCGCTGGGTCGTCTGCTGCGCGTCGGCTGATCTCTGGCCGCGACGGCCACGCCACGTATCATCGGATTCCGACCCCGTCGTCAGGAGAAGAGCCCGTGCCCCAGCCCATCGCCGTCGGCGCCGTCCTGGGCGGCCGCTATCGCATCACCCAGCACGTGGTGACGTCCGCGGACCAGGACATGGTGTTCCTGGGCACGGACCAGGTGCTCAACCGCCGCGTCACCGTGCTCGTGGCCTCACGTGAGAACGCCACGCAGGTGGCCTCGTCCGCGCGGGAGCTGGCCACGGGCGAGCGCACCGACGACGTGCAGGTGCTCGACCTGGGGCTGTCCGAGGGCCGCACGTACCTGATCGCCGGCGGGGACCCCGACCCGGACGTCCTGCTGGGTCTGGCGTACCCGCAGGAGCTGTACGTGGAGCCGTTCCAGACGGACAGCCTCGGCTCCGAGCTGTTCGGCGAGTCGCGGACCGGAGACCCCCACGCCTACGACGACGACGAGGCGTACTACACCGACCTCGACCGCCGGCTCCGCGCGGACGAGGACGAGGCCCAGCGTCGTCCCGGGTTCCTGAACCGCCTCTCCGAGCGCCTCGCCGAGCGGGTCCGTCCCTCCGACGGCACCGCGGCGAAGGCGGCCGCCGGGGCGTCGGCCCTGGCCGCGGCGGACGCCGCCACCCGGAAGCAGCAGGAGGAGCGCGAGCGGGCGGAGCGGGAGGCCGCCGAGCGCGCAGAACGCGAGCGCAAGGAGGCCGAGGAGAAGGCCCGCGCCGAACGGGAGGCCGCCGAGCGGGTCGAGCGGGAGCGCAAGGAAGCCGCCGAACGCGCAGAACGCGAACGTCGGGAGGCGGAGGAGCGTGCCGAGGAGGAGCGCCGCGCCGAGGCCGAGCGCGCGCGTCGCCAGGCGGAGCAGGAGGCGGAGGAGCGGGCCGCGCGCGAGCGGGAGGCCGAGCAGGCCCGGCTGGCCGCGGAGCGGGAGGAGGCCGAGCGCCGCGAGCTCGAGCGCCGGGCCGAGGCCCGCCGTCGTGCCGAGGAGGAGCGGGCCCGGGAGGCCGCGGAGCGCGAGGCTGAGAAGCGCGCAGCCCAGGAACGCGAGGCCGCGGAGCGCGAGGCTGAGAAGCGCGAGGCCCAGGCGGGCACCGCCGCGCTTCCGGCCGTGGCGGCCGAGAAGACCGACGCACCGGAGCCGGCCGCCCCGGACACCGAGGCTATCCCCGTGCGTCGCCAGCGTCCCGTCCCGCGCCGCGTGCTGGAGACCGAGTCCGCGCCGGCGGTCGACGAGAAGTCCCGCGGCACGGCGGCGCCGGTGGCCGCCGGTGCCGCGGCCATGCGCGCTGCGGATGCCGCGACCGCGGGGTCGACGGCCGCCGCCGCGGCTCCGGACGCATCGACCGCCGCGTCCGCCCCGCCGGCCGGGGGCGGCGAGGGCGCCACGGTGGCCGATCCAGGCGATGGGGACAGCCGGAAGAGCGGCGGCCCGCTGGCCCTGCTCCTCGTGCTCGGCCTGCTCGCCGCACTCGTCGTGGGCGGGGTGCTGCTGGCCCAGAACCTGCGCGGCGGGCCGGCCCCGCAGGCCGCGGCCGCGTCGTCCGAGTCTGCGTCGTCCGGGTCCGCATCGGACACCCCGTCGCCGTCGGAGAGCACCAGCCCCTCCCCCACCCCGACCAGCGAGAGCGCCGCGGCCGCCCCGCAGCCCGTCCAGGCCCTGCGCTCGGTGCCGGACCTGCCGGAGCACGAGGCCGAGCACGACGCGGACCTGCCCAACCTCATCGACGGCGACCCCACCACCGTGTGGCGCACCTTCGCCTACGCACGGCCGAACTTCGGCGGCTATGTGGAGAGCATGAACCTCGTGGTCCAGCTTGAGGACCGCACCGAGGTGAACGAGGTGACCCTGCAGAGCACGGGGGCCACCGGTGGCGCCTGGTTCGCCTACATCGCCGACTCCCCCGAGGGCGCGAACGCCCAGGAGATCGGCAACGGCACCTTCGACCAGGACACCGTCTCCATCCCCGTGCCGTTCGAGGGCACCGAGGCCGAGGCCGAGTACGTGATCGTCAGCCTCACCTCGCTGCCCCAGCTGGAGGGCACGACGTCGGACCTCCCGTTCGGCCTGCGCCTCGGCGAGATCGCCGTCCGCTGACCCCGCGCCCAGGCGACGGCGCGCCGGACCTTCCGGCCGCCGTCGCCGGACGACGCTGCACCGCGGCCCGACACCGCGGAATACCCGCCCGTGGCTCCGCCGTTGTCCTGGAGGAGCGTCCACCACCCCGATCCACTGGAGGAACCCGTGGCCCCCACCGCCCAGGACCAGAGCGTCCACAACGTCGTGATCGTCGGATCCGGCCCCGCCGGATACACCGCGGCGATCTACACCGCCCGCGCCGACCTCTCCCCCGTCCTCGTGGCCGGGGCGGTGACCGCGGGCGGCGAGCTGATGAACACCACCGAGGTGGAGAACTTCCCGGGCTTCCCGGAGGGTGTGCAGGGGCCCGAGCTGATGGCGAACCTCGAGGCCCAGGCCCGCCGGTTCAACACGGAGGTGGTCTACGACGACGTCGTGCAGGCCGACCTGACGTCGAACCCCAAGGTGCTCACGCTCGGCGACGGCACCCAGCTGCGCACCCACGCGGTCATCCTCACGACCGGCTCCGCCTACCGGAAGCTCGGCGTTCCCGGCGAGGAGCGCCTCTCCGGCCACGGCGTCAGCTGGTGCGCCACGTGCGACGGCTTCTTCTTCCGCGAGCAGGAGATCGCGGTCGTGGGCGGCGGCGACTCCGCCATGGAGGAGGCCCTGTTCCTCACGAAGTTCGCGTCCAAGGTGACCGTGCTGGTCCGCAAGGATGAGCTGCGCGCCTCCAAGGTGATGGCCCACCGCGCCATGGAGAACGAGAAGATCGAGTTCCGCTGGAACACCGAGGTCACGGAGGTGACCGGTGACGACAAGGTCAACACCCTCCGCCTGCGCGACACCCGCACCGGTGAGGCGTCCACGCTGGACGTGACCGGCCTGTTCGTGGCCATCGGCCAGGACCCGCGCACGGACCTGGTGCAGGGCCAGGTGGAGCTCACGGAGCACGGCACCATCCGCATCGACCATCCGTCCTCGCGGACCTCCCAGCCGGGCGTCTTCGCCGCCGGCGACGTCACGGACCACACCTACCGCCAGGCCGTCACCGCCGCCGGCTCGGGCTGCGTGGCCGCCCAGGACGTGGAGCACTACCTCGCGACCGTGGCCGATGTGGAGGAGGCCGCGCCGGCCGGCCCCGAGTCGGACGCGAACCCGGCATGAGCCACCGACTCATGACCCCTGACGGATCGTCATGGGTCATGTCGATAACACCCCTGTCCACCCTCGTCAGACACAGAACAAACCCCAGGAGGCTGCCATGAGCACCATCACCGTCACCGACGCCGACTTCGACCAGAAGGTCCTCCAGTCCGAGCTGCCCGTCCTCGTGGACTTCTGGGCCGAGTGGTGCGGCCCGTGCCGCATGCTCGGGCCCGTCCTGGAGGACATGGCCGTGGAGCACGAGGGCAAGGCCGTGATCGCCAAGCTCAACGTGGACGAGAACCCGGCCATCGCCGCGCGCTACGGCGTCACCTCCATCCCGCTCGTCGTGGGCTTCCAGAACGGCGAGAAGGTCGCCGAGTCCGTGGGCGCCAAGCCCAAGGCCGCGCTGGAGAAGGAGTTCTCGGCCCTGCTCGGCTGAGCCCCTCCCCCACTCACCACGACGGCCCCGTCACCCCAGAGGGTGACGGGGCCGTCGTGCGTTGATCTTCAGGACCAGCGGCGGGTGCCCGTGGACGCCGTCCGCGGGAACTCCGGATCAGGACTTCTTGCCCTTCCCCTTGCCGTCCTGACCGCCCTGGATGAGGTCCATGATGCGGTTCAGGTCCTCTACGGTGGTGAAGTCGATGGCGATGCGGCCCTTGCGCGCGCCGAGGGTGATCTTCACGGCGGTGTCCAGGCGGCTGGTGAGCGCGGTGGCGTAGTGGTCCAGGCGCTCGTGGCGGGCGTCGTCCGTGCTGCGCCGCGGCGTGCGGCCCGGCCGGAGCCCGCCCTGCAGCTGCGCGACCGCCTCCTCCGTGGACCGGACGGACAAGCCCTCCGACTGGATCCGCTGCGCCAGACGCTCCATGTCCGACGGGTCCGTGAGACCGAGCAGCGCACGCGCATGGCCGGCCGAGAGCGTGCCGGCGGCCACGCGGCGCTGCACGAGGGGCGGCAGCTTGAGCAGCCGCAGCGTGTTGGAGATCTGCGGACGAGAGCGGCCGATGCGCTGGGACAGCTCCTCCTGCGTGCAGGCGAAGTCCTCCATGAGCTGCTGGTAGGCGGCGGCCTCTTCGAGCGGGTTCAGCTGGGAGCGGTGCAGGTTCTCCAGCAGAGCATCCCGCAGGAGGTCCTGGTCCGGGGTCTGGCGGACGATCGCCGGGATGGTGTCCAGGCCGGCCTTCTGGGTGGCGCGCCACCGGCGCTCGCCCATGATCAGCTCATAGGGGGTGGGGCCGTCCACCTCGCGCACGACGATCGGCTGCAGGATGCCGACCTCGCGGATCGAGGTGACCAGTTCCGCCATGTGGTCCTCGTCGAACACCTCACGCGGCTGCCGCGGGTTGGGGTGGATGTCCCCCACCGGGATCTCCCGCAGGACCGCGATGTCCGCGGACACGGTCCCCTCGGTCGCGGCGGACTCAACGCTCGAGTCCCCCGGTTCGTTCCTCGACGACGTCGCGGAGGTGGCACGCTTGCTGGGCGCCTTCACCGTCGGCATGGCCGGACGCCCCTTGGTCGGCCGCGCCGCGGGTGCATCCTCGGAGTCTGCGGAGAAGAACACGTCGACGGGACGCTGCGCGGGTCGCGAGGCACGCTTCGACGAGGTGGGCCCTGCCTTCGTGGCGGACGTGGCGTTCCTGCCAGTCGCAGCCGTTGATTTCCCGGCCTGTGTCGTTCGGCCCGCGGTCTTCCGCTGCGAGGCCGACGGGGCGGGCTCGTTGGACTCCCCTGGCGTCTCGGTCGTCGCGGTGCTCCGCGTCGATGTCGTGGTGGCCTCCGCTGCCGCGGCAGCCTTCGGGCCGCTCTTCACCGGCACCGCAGAGTCCTTCGGGGAGGTGGCCTCGGCGTTCTCTTCCGGGGCTTCTACAGTGCTCTGGATCAGGGCGCCGAGGCCTCGCCCCAGGCCTCCTCGACGGCTCGTCTTCAACGGGTCCTCCTGCAGTGAGTGGGTCTGGGATCAGTGTAGGTGAGCGGCCTGGTCTCGATGGTCCCGGGCGGCGGGAAGACACTTCTCAAGGTGCTCTGGCCCTGACCGCCGGGGGGCGCGCGAGGGCCTGACACGTGCAAGGGGCGCGGCGAGGTTCGGGCCCCGGTTCTGGGGTGAGACGTCCGTATTGGGCCCGGACGGCAGGAGGTGGGCGCGCGGACAGCACCTGCCGCGAGCGTGAGTGTTTCACGTGGAACACTCCGAGTGGGGGCGCTTCGGAAGGATGCCGCTGCAATCCCCAAGACCTCCTCGTGTTCCCTCTCGAGGTTCACTCGTTTCACATGAAACGCGAGCCCGCGTCGACGAGCGGACGGTATCAGAATCACGGCTGCTCGGTTTGTTTTCCATGTGCTCCCCGGCCGATCAGCTCCCGTGCGGACGATACTCAGATTGCTGGTTACCCGCATGATGATGTGCCTCATCTTGTGTGAAATGCCGGACCAGCAACGAAGCACTCGTCTCACTCCCCCGCGGTGCGAGGTGAACACTCGAATCAGCGAACGGATGAGCTCGGCTACTCGTCGCTTCGCCGTCAGTGCTTCCTCGCACCCGCGCAGCTGACGAATTGAACGCTGCTTGGCCATCCGCGTTTCACGTGAAACACGGACGAATCTGTCATCCAAGTACGACATGAGTTCGTGGTGGGCCACGTGCTCGCTCACCCGCGAGTCAGTGCCACCTTCCTGCTTCATTCTCGGTCAGCTCGCTCCCGGCACGGAACGTGTGCTCCCTGGATCGCCCGAGGTGGCGACCTCGCGGCACGGCCCTTTGTCCCGGAGCTCGTTTCACGTGAAACGTATCGTTCGAAGATTCCACCGCGCGCTCATGCCGTGGAAGCCCGCCCCCAAGCGGGTCGCATCCCGAGGCTGGCGTGCGCAGGGGCCACTATATCTTGAGAGGTTCAGTCTCGCCGCGTCGCTGATAAAACTGGCTCGGATCCAGTGAGCGCCGACCACCAGTCGTTCGGTTTCACGTGAAACGTGCTGGGAGGGAACGCCGGGTCGCGGGTTCGGTGCCGGGGCAGCGTGCACCCACTTCCGCCATCGACGGTATTGCTCGATGTGGTCGCCGATGTCACGGGCGGCAGTACAGTGACGCGGCTGGCCCTCCACCCGACCTACCGAATCCATTCGTCCTGTCAGCTGAGGCCGCCCATCAAAGTCTCAGGACCGCCTCGTGTGGAAACTGGGTCTTCATGACGTCCATCCGCGGACAGCTGCGGTCAGGAACCGACGCTAGGGGAGCGCGGACCACCGTGTTTCACGTGAAACCCCCGGTGACCGGCCGATTACTCGACGCCCTGGTTCCCACGTCGCTGCAAGCGACAGAACCACACGGCCCGCCCCATCCCGCACGGAGCCGCCGCGGGCTCCCCGGGGGGCCTCTACCGCAGTCACCATTGACACGCCGTCCCCGTGCCCAGCCGTCAGACGCCACAGGAGACTGAGCAGGACTCATCAACACCGCAGAGACATCTACCGCCGCACACCTTAGACGTCCCTTGTCCACAGATGTTGTCCACATATCAACATCAACGTTCGCTGGTGACCACGTCAAGACGCCTGTTGGCCAGTTCAACCACTTGCCTCTGTATACATTGGGGGCACACGACCGCTCTTCCTCACTGGAGGCTCTCTTTCTCCGCACACAGGAATGCACAGCAGAACTGTCCTTCAGGCGCCGCCAATCGGCCCCTCCAACTCAGACGAATCACAGCAGACCCCCTCGCCGCTGACGTCCCCTCTCGCACACGCTGACTGACAGACCGGCCGCGCACCCCCGCGACGGCACTCTGACTCGTGCTCCGCTCTGGCCCCCGATTCCCTGCACGTCACCGACGGCGAGGAGGTCTGACATGGGGGAGGGGGCACCCAGCCACGGCACCCGGCCTGCTCGACGGCTGCATTCTCGGGGCTGCCACGAGCCCGCCTGGGGCGGCAGGGACGGGCCATGCCCTGCACGTCCGCAGCCGCCGGTTAGGACGTTCCCTACGAACCGCGCAGCTCCCGAGGCGCACCTCAACGCACGGTGCACCGCCGGCCGGCCATCACAGCCGCGGTCCCGCCCCAGGGCGAAACCGTCCTCCCCGTGACTTCGTGCGTCGCCGCCCCCGGCTGCCCCCACGCCTGGCGACAGATGCGCCCCGCCCACAACGGAGCGGCAGAGGGCTCGGCCCAGGGGAGGAGAGGGGAGCGGGACAGACGGGAGCGGTCCACTACGGGCACCCCTCCCCATCGTCCCATCGCGGCGGCACGACGCTCGCACCCTCGGAGGGGGTCGTTTCACGTGAAACACGGTCGTCCGCTATGCCCAGCGATTCCGCTTGTCTTCCTGCCGCTTATCTCCCGGGCCGCACTCACTCACGACGAAGCCCGCCGGGGGATCGCTCCCTCCGGCGGGCTTCGTCGTCGTCAGCAGCGCCACCCGGCGACCACCGCAGCAGCGGGTCGCCTGCGCGTCAGCCCTTCAGGGCCGTCGGCGCACCGCGGCCGGCGATCTCCGCGGCCGCCTCCCGGTACGCCACGGCGCCGGCCGAGGCCGGGTCGTAGGTCAGCACCGTCTGCTGATAGCTGGGGGCCTCGGAGATGCGGACGTTGCGGGGGATCGCGGTGTTCAGCAGCTGCTCCGGGAAGTGCGTCCGGACCTCCTCCGCCACCTGCACGGCGAGGTTGGTCCGCGCGTCGAACATCGTCAGCAGGATGGTGCTCACCTTGAGGCGCGGGTTCAGGTGTTTCTGGATCATCTGCACGTTCTTGAGCAGCTGCGAGAGGCCCTCGAGGGCGTAGTACTCGGCCTGGATCGGGATGAGCACCTCCTCAGCCGCCACGAACGCGTTGACCGTCAGCAGGCCCAGGGACGGCGGGCAGTCGATGAACACGTAGTCCAGCCGCTCCTGCCCGACCTCCTCGCGCCAGGCGGTGTACGCCTCGAGCGCCCGCGACAGTCGCTGTTCGCGGGCCACCAGCGAGACCAGCTCGATCTCGGCACCGGCCAGGTCGATCGTCGCGGGCACCACCTGCAGGCCGTCCACGTCCGGGGCGTCCTGCACGACGTCCTGGATCTCCATCTCGCCCAGGAGCACGTCGTACACGGAGGCCACGTCTCCGGTGTGGGGGATGTTCAACGCGGTGGATGCATTGCCCTGCGGGTCGATGTCCACCACCATCACCCGCATGCCCGCGCGGGCGAGGGCCGCGGCCAGGTTGACCGTCGTCGTCGTCTTGCCGACGCCGCCCTTCTGGTTGGACGTCGTGAATACGCGGGTGCGGTCGGGGCGCGTCAGACGGCGACGCTGGAGCCGCGCGGGCTCCTCGGCGTCGGCGCCGCCCTTCTCGGCGGTCCGGCCGGTCCACTTCTGGCGCAGGGCCCTCCAGGCCCCACCCCGGCTCTCCTGCTCCTGCGCCATGCGGCTCTACCTCCTGGGTCGCGGGTGTGCGGATCTGCTGCCGCCCGGCCCGTCCCGTCCCGGTGGGGGAGGGGTCAGCGGGGACGCGCGCTGACGCGCACGACGGTGGTGGTCTCGGGCAGCAGGCCCTCGCCCACCGTGAGGATCTCGGGCTCGGCACCACCATACTTGCGCAGGACCTTGCGGGCGGCGGCGATCTCGTCGGCCGCGGAGCGGCCCTTGATGGCCAGCAGCTCCCCGGCGCCCTGCAGCATCGGCATGGTCAGCGGTACGAGGGTCTTCAGCGCGGACACGGCGCGGGCGGTCACGACGTCGACGTCGAGGTTCCCGGAGACCTGCTCGGCGCGGCCGCGGATCACGTCCACGTTCTCCAGGCCGAGGTCGGCGACCACCCTGTCCAGCCACTCCACGCGCCGCTCGAGCGGCTCGATGAGCAGGAACTGGCAGTCGGGGCGCGCGAGCGCGAGGCACAGGCCGGGCAGGCCCGCGCCGGAGCCGACGTCGGCCACGAGCGCGCCCTGCGGGAGGAGCTCCTCGACCACGGCGCAGTTCAGGACGTGGCGCTCCCAGAGACGGGGTGCCTCGCGCGGGCCGATCAGGCCCCACTCGATGCCGGTGTCCGCCAGGTGGGCCACGTATGCCTCGGCCCGGGGGAGGGCCTCGCCGAACAGCTCGACGGCGGCCGGCCGCAGCGCGTCGGTCAGCGGCGGCGCCGGCTGCCCCACGGGCGCGGGGCGGTCGCCCCGGTCCTGCGGATCCAGCCCGGGGCGCCGCTCGTAGGCCGAGCCCCGCTCAGTCATCGGCGGAGATGACCACGTGCCGGCGGGCGCCCTCGCCCTCCGACTCGGAGGTCAGGCCGGCGTCCGCGACGACGTCGTGGACGATCTTGCGCTCGTACGCGCCCATGGGCTCGAGGTGCACGGGACCCTCGCCGTCGCGGACGCGCTCGACGGCCGCCTGGGCGGCGGTGCGCAGGGCGACGTTGCGGCGCTCCCGGTGCCCGCAGACGTCCAGGATCAGCCGGGAGCGGTGCCCCGTGGCGGCGAGCACGGCCAGCCGGACGAGCTCCTGCAGGGCCTCCAGGGTGCGGCCGTCGGGGCCGACGAGGCCGTCCAGGCGCTCGTCGTGGTCCTCGGAGACGACGGACACGTACGTGCGCCCGTCGCGGACCTCGATGTCGATGTCCCCGTCCAGGTCCGCGATGTCGAGCAGCTCCTCGACGTAGTCCGCGGCGACGTCGCCCTCCTCCTCGAGGCGGCGCACCGCCTCCGAGACGGCGGCATCGTCCTGCTCCGCGACGCGAGAGCCCTGGCCCGCGGGGGTCTCGACGACGGCGTCCTCGGCCTCGGGGGCCGGGGTCACGTTCTCGGCGGACATGCTCACTTCCTCCTGCGGTTCTTGCGCTGGGGCTGGACGCGCTGACCCGACTGGCGGACGACCTCACCGTTCAGCACGGCACCGCCGCGGCCCGCCTGGGTGTGTGCGGACGAGGGCGTGGCCTCGGCGTTCGACACCTTCTGGCCCACGGGGGGCAGGCCCTTGGCGGCGCGGCGCTCGTTGAGCTCCTTCTCGGCGAGGGAGCCCGGGGTCGGGTTGTTGCGGATGATCCACCACTGCTGGCCGACGGCCCAGAAGTTGGAGTAGGTCCAGTACAGGAGCACGCCGATGGGGAAGTTGATGCCGCCGATGCCGAAGATCAGGGGCATGGCGTAGAGCATGATCTGCTGCGTCTGCATCATCGGGCCGGAGAGGGCCTGCTGCGTCATGTTCTTCGTCATGAGCATCTTCTGCATGAAGAACATCGAGCCCGACATGAGCAGGATCAGCACGATCGCCGTGACGATCACGGGCCCGCTGCCCGGCGCGCCGAGCGAGTTCATGAAGGTGTCCGACATGCGGGCGCCGAAGATCGTGGAGCCCTCGAAGGAGCGGATCTGGTCCGCGGACAGGGCGTCCATGGCCTCGCCGCGCTCGGCCGCGCCGCGGGCGCCGATCAGCACCTGGTACAGCGCGAAGAAGAACGGCATCTGGATCAGCAGCGGCAGGCAGGCGGCGAACGGGTTCGCCTTGTGCTCCTTCATGAGCGCCTGCTGCTCCATGGCCATGGCCTGGCGGGAGAGCTGGTCCTTCTTGCCCTTGTACTTGGCCTGCAGCTTCTGCAGCTCGGGCTGGATGGCCTGCATGGCGCGCTGCGCCTTGATCTGCTTGACGAACAGCGGGATCAGCAGGGTGCGGATGAGCACCACCAGCAGGAGGATGGACAGGGCCCACGTCCAGCCGGAGTCCGCGGGCAGGCCCGCAAACTCCAGGATGCTGTGGAACGCCCCGAGCAGCCAGGACATCAGCCAGCGGAACGGGGAGAGGATGGCTTCGAACATGGGGGTCAATCCTCCTGCGGGAGATCAGGTGGGATGGGAGGGTGGTTTAGGGCGAGGATGCGCGGCTGCCGGCCCGGCGGCCAGCGTCGGTGCCCGGGCGGGACCGGGTCCACGCCGCCGTCGTTCCAGGGATGGCACCGGCCGATGCGCCGCGCGGCGAGCCACGACCCCTTCACCGCGCCGTGCACGTGCACGGCCTCCAGCCCGTAGGCGGAGCAGCTGGGGAAGAACCGGCACACGGGTCCGTACAGCGGGGAGACCACGGCCCGATAGACCGTGAGCAGGCCCGCCAGCAGGGCGGACGGCAGCGCGCGCAGCGGCCCCCACTCACGGGAGGGCTCGAGCACGACGAAGGGCGAGGGCGTGACGGTCATCTACGCGTGCTCCGAGGCGGCGGGCAGGTGCGGCTTCAGGGCCTTGCCGAGCGCGCCGACGGTCTCGCGGCGCAGCAGCGCGTAGTCCGCCTCGGCGGCGGCAGGCAGCGCGCGGACCTGCACCAGAACCGGCAGGTCGCGCAGCGGGGGCAGGCGCATCTGCTCCGCGACGACGGCGCGCAGCCGCCGCTTCACCCGGTTGCGGGTCACCGCGTTCCCCACGGCCTTGGACACGACGAACCCGGCCCGCGGCCGAGGGGCGCTCGGCGACGTGGACCGGGTCTGATCGGGGTCCGTGGCGACGCTCACCACGACGGTGCGCCGACCCGCGCGGGTGCCGGTGCGACCGAGGTGACGGAACTCCGCGGGCGTGCGGACGCGACGGTCACGGGGCAGCACGGGGCGCGCCGTCCCTGGACCGAGGTCCTCAGGCGGACAGCTCGGCGCGGTTCTTGCCGCGGCGAGCGGACAGGATGGCGCGGCCGGCGCGGGTGCGCATGCGGGCACGGAAGCCGTGCTTGCGGGCACGACGGCGGTTGTTGGGCTGGAACGTGCGCTTGGTCACTGTGATCTCTCCACGACGTGTTGTGTGCCTTCGACCGTCGACCTGAGCAGGTGGACCAGGGGGAAGGACCGGTGAGGCTCTGACATG